>NZ_NESS01000023.1 GCF_002128425.1 Gottfriedia acidiceleris | reverse complement strand
TTATGAGTAACTACATTTCTCGTTTTTGCTTTTTTACTTACTCATGAACCCTTTATGAGTAACTACATTTCTCGTTTTTGCTATTATACTTACTCATGAACCTCTTATGAGTAACTACATTTCTCATTTTTGCTTTTTTACTTACTCATGAACCCTTTAAGAGTAACTACATTTCTCGTTTTTGCTTTTTTACTAACTCATGAAATGAGTAACTACATTTTAGATTTTTGCTATTATACTTACTCATGAACCTCTTATGAGTAAGTATGTTTCTCGTTTTTGCTTTTTTACTTACCACAACTCTCCCAAACGAAGCTTTTTTGCAATAAATATTAACAATATTTAGACTTCACAAAGATTCCAGTTTATAATCTAGCTAACAAGAGTTAGTTTCGGAGGATGAAGATGACAAAGGATAAGATTATTGCAGCAGCACTTGCCCTGTTTTCCAAAAATGGCTATGAAGGTACAAGTTTAACTGAAATCGCAAAAGTAGTTGGAATTCAGAAACCGTCAATATATAACCATTTTAAAAGTAAGGAGGATATCTTTCTTACCATTTATGAAAATATTTTATGGCTTCATGTGAAAAAAGTAGACGAGCTGATGGGAAAAATTAGCGAACTATCTGCGAAGGAACAACTTTACCAAATTCTAAACTTAACGTTTGAATATTATATTGAATTCGAGGAGCAATCTACTTTCGTGAACCGCGCTGTCTTTTTTTCTCCTGAACCATTAAAGGATCAGTTACATAAACAGTTCATGGAATCTGAGGAAGCAATGTCGACTATTTTAAGATCTGTGATCGATAAAGGAATTAAAAATGGTGAAATTCGAACAGGAAATGTAGAAGATTTTGTTATGTCTTATTACTGTTTAATTGATGGCATCTTTATAGAACTATCCTATTATGGAGCTGAAAAGATGAAGCCTAGGATTTCAAATATATGGAAGAATTTTTGGTACGGTTTTAAAAATGAATAAAACATTCAATAAAAAAAGGCGTTCGAATTTCGAATGCCTTTTTCAACTATTTTTACTGATTAGAAGTTAATTCAGATTTGAATTGTTGTACAATCTCATCTGATGCAGGTGCTGCAGGCTTGTAAAATCCTTTTTGAAGTGCATAATTGTACAATGTACGTTGACGTGCTTCATCTTGATTGCGTAATTGAATTAAAGTTTGTCTTAATTCGTTATTATTAGACTCATTAATGAATCCAGCATAAGCTGTTAAGCTAGCGTTAAGACCTGCTAAGTAATCATTGACCATATCTTTATCTTGAAACATAATAATAATCCCCTTATCCTAAAAAATTTAAAAGCTGTTGCTTAGATTGCGTTGCTGATTGAGCGTCTCTTTCTAATAAAGCTCTTAATTCAGGATCAGAGCAGCTTTGAGCATACGCCTCTAATTTATTAGCGATTGTACTATGCCCTCCGATTATATGACGAAGGTTTTCTAATTCAAGTTCTGTTAATGAATTGTTCATATTTTTAATCTCCTTTCGAACATAAATAACATTATTAATTTTCCTCAATTCTAAAAAAAAATACATAAAAAAAGCTCAATCTATACGAATAATAGATTGAGCTTAAAAAATCTTTAATTATAATTCACTGCTGAAATCAGCTTCTTCTAATTTAACCTTTTTCGTTTTCATAACTACTTTATAGCCAAGGTATCCAAGAATAAATAATGGAAGTCCAATATAAGAAACTGCTACACCATACCAGTCAATTTTATCTCCAGTAAATGCTCCATAATTCGTTCCAAGCATTGCAACTAAACATAAAACTGTCGCTAAAATTGGACCTAACGGGAACCATTTTGCTAAATAAGGTAAATCTTTTAATTTTCTTCCTTGAGCAATATAAGCTTTACGGAAGCGGTAATGCGTAATTGAAATACCTAACCAAGAAATATAACCTGCTAGTCCTGCTGCATTTAATAACCAAGAGTATACTGTACCATCACCAAATAATGAAGTTAAAAAGCAAAGCGCACCAATTAATGTTGTTGCAATTAATGCACTAACTGGAACTCCACCTTTGTTTACTTTTCTTAAGAACTTTGGTGCTTTTCCTTCTTCAGCTAATACCCAAAGTACACGAGAACCGACGTATAAGCTTGAATTACCTGCTGATAACACTGAAGTTAATATAACTGTATTCATTGCAGCAGCTGCAAAAGCAAGTCCTGCATGTTTAAATACTAATGTAAATGGACTAATCGCAATATTATCAACGTCTCCACCTAATAAGTTTGGATCTGTATAGCTGATTAAACAGCCGATTACGAAAATCGCTAATACGTAGAATAATAAAATACGCCAGAAGATTTGCTTGATTGCTTTCGGAATATTCTTTTCAGGATTTTCACTTTCACCTGCAGTTACTCCAACCATTTCAGTTCCTTGGAAAGCAAAACCTACAATCATAAATACACTAAAGATTGATAAGAAACCACCTTTAAATGGTGCTTCTCCTTTTGTGAAATTATCGAATCCACCTGTATGACCACTCATGATTCCGAAAATCATTAATAATCCAACTATAATAAAGATGATTATTGTAGCTACTTTAATAATTGAAAACCAAAACTCAGATTCTCCATATCCTTTTACAGATAGTACATTTAATCCAAAAATTAAAACAAGAAATATAGCACTCCATACAATCCCTGGAGTATGTGGGAACCAATATTTCATAATTAAAGCCGAAGCTGATAGCTCTAGAGCAAGAATGATTGCATTGTTATACCAATAATTCCAACCAACAGCGAAACCAAGAGCTGGATCGACAAATCTTGAAGTATATGTGCTAAAAGAACCCGAAATTGGAATTAAAGTTGCCATTTCAGCTAAGCTAGTCATTAGGAAATAAACCATTATACCAGCAATTAAATAAGCAACAAGAGCTCCACCTGGTCCTGCATCATGAATAGTTGCACCACTCGCCAAAAACAGACCAGTACCAATCGTACCACCCATAGCGATCATTGTTAAATGTCTCGTTTTTAGTTTTCTTTCTAAGTGCTCTTTTTCAGGCGCGTTACTTTGAATAGTGAAATCATTTTTACGGTTTGTATTTTGCATGAATACACCTCTTTACTATAAATTGAAATTCCCCCAAAAACGAAAAAGGCTGATTAAATCTTTTTATAGCTCAAATTCCAATCGATCCATTGGTATTGTCAATTAGTCAGACATTTACAAATCACAGACTAAGTTACCTATTTAATACTAAGCCTGGAAACTGAGCAATGTAAAGATGAAAATCCTCCCTTCTGAATTTAACAAAGGAACAAATCTGATACGCTCAATGCTGATAGCGTTTTCATTTTTTTTGCTTTCATCATCGAAATGTACTTAATTAAAATTATCATAATATGGCGAAAAATAGAAGGAGTTTTTTCACTGTTTAGATAATTTAGAGTTATTTAAGAATAGTTGTTTTTTCAAAAAACGTATATTTATTTGAAACGATAAATATATATTAAGTCCTAGTTTAACATTCTTCAACTATTAATTTTTAGAATGGAAAAAATTATATAATGAAAGCGCTTTGTTATTGTTTGATATTGACTTTCCTTGTTAATAAAGCTCTAGACTTGATTGAAATTCTAAAATAAAGAACCTGTATATAGGAAAATTATCACTCTTTTTTTAGTAAAAATGTCATGATTTTTGATCTTTATTTTCATAGACTATATACAAAAAAATGAATAAAATTAGTTCGGTAATTTTCTGAATTTTTAAAATGGAAAACCCACAAAAAAACATTCTCCATAACTCTTGAAGAATGCTTTTTTCACCTATTTTTAATTTCTTATGGAGTAACAATCTTGACTGATGGATTAAAGTGATCAAATAAATTTACCATCTCTTTAAATTTCTCTTTGTTCCCAGTAATGTTTAACTTTCCATTTGCAATTGCCTGATTTATATCAAGTTGCCCAAACATAATTAAATAAAAAGTTACTTTATCTACAAGTAGTGTTGCATCAGGGTTAGAAGCAGTTAAACCATTACTATAATTAAAAACAGCGTTCTTAACATCAATTGTGTATTTTGTTTTTAAATCAGTAAAATTCACATTAAATGTAAAACTCTTATTCTCTGCATTTGGACCATTAAGTGTAATCGAAATATAATCAAAAAAATCGTTTACTTTCATATTTAAAATTGTTTGTTGGTCTAAAGTACTTATTGTTTGTAAATCATCTATCTTCACAATACCTTTTCTCAATTCTTTTGCACCTGTCAAATATACATTTCTCCAGGATGCAGATTCGGCCATGTATCCTAACTGCTCGTAAGATTTAGCTAGTAAGCTCCTTGCCTCTTTGTTATTCGGATTTGCCATTACAACGTTTTTCAAAACTTGTGCTACCCATCGATATTCACCTTTATCAAAGTCCATTTTTGCTAGCTTCAGAATCTTCTTTTCGCCACCCATATATTGAACATATTTAGTACCAGTCTCTTCTTGTGGGAGAGGATCTAAATCAGAAGGATTACCATTAAAATAACCTAAATAATAATTGTAAACTGCTTTTGCATTTTGCTTCAAATTACCATAATATCCTCGATTCGCCCAATATTTATCAAGACTACCGGGTAATTTTATTTGTTCAGCTATTTCATCTGCAGTGTACCCGTTGTTGGCAAGGCGTATTGTTTGATCATGAATATACTTGTATAAATCTCGTTGCATTGTAAGGTGCTCTATTACACGAGCTTTCCCCCATAACGGCCAACTATGTGCTGTAATTAATGTATCGATTTCTTCTTTACCAAATAACTTAATTGTATCATCCAAAGCCTCTACCCACTCAGAAGCATCTCGAGTTTTTGCTCCTCTTAAAGTGTAAAAATTATGCATAGTATGACCCGTATTTTCAGCCACTACTAAAGTTTTGTAATCATATATGTAATAATGCATCTCTGAAGGTGCCTCAGTATTTAACGTTAATAAAAACTTAAACTTAACTCCATCTATTTCCATATTTTGTATTTTATCTTTTATCTCAATTGTCGGTGGCAAAAAGCTGATTGTACCAGTACTAATTCTAGGTCCAATCCCATTTGTTACGTATCCTTTTTTATTTATAGGTAAAAGATTTCCGAACATATACCCAGCTCTTTGTGACATGATATTACCTAAAAGGATATTCTCACTTACTACTTCCTTCGAAAAGTTTAATGGAGCAATTATCGGTACCCTTTCTGGATTAGTGGCGTATTGTACTACTCCTTTTACTCCTCCAAAATGATCAGCATGGCTATGACTAATAACTACCGCACTGACTGGTTTTTTCGGGCGACTCGCATAATATAATTCCAATGCTGTTTTAGCAGTTTCAATCGATGATAATGTATCTAATATAATTAAACCCGTTTTACCTTCTACAATTGTCATTACAGATACATCTTGCCCACGAATTTGATATACCCCATCGACTACTTTATAAAGTCCGGGAGTATTTAGTAATTGAGCTTGTCTCCATAAGGATGGATTGACAGTTAAAGGCGCTGGCCCATCATTAATAATTGAATATTGATCACGATTCCAAATGACATCACCTTTTGAATTTTTTAATTGGTCTTGCATTAATGGTGCTATGAATCCTTTATGAGCATCATTAAAATCTTGCTTATCTTTGAAATTTAATTCGCTATACATTTTTTCATTCGACTTAATTGTATCCTTAGTAGGAGGCATTGATTGTGAAAAAACGTTTTGTGAAAAGGTGGTACTAAACAAACACGATATTATTAGTAAAAATGTTAGTCCTTTTGCTTTAAACATGATTTAACTCCTTCTAATCAACGGGTAGAATTGGAACAAAAAGCAACATGAGTTCATAAGTACGTTACTGTTTGTTCTAATTTATTTTTTAAGAGGATATGAATGTTTGCTATTAATAATCTTCCTTAAATCTCCTCTAAATAGAGCATCTTTCATTTCTTTCGGGTTAAAAGGAATAAACGGTGCTAAATATGGAACTCCTAATGATCGAACTCTAGACATATAAGCTATCAAAATAACTAAGCCAATTACGATCCCTTTTAATCCAAAGAAAAACCCTAAAAATAAAAAAACTAATCGTAACGTCATCACCGATCCATATAGCCCACCTGCAGCAATCGCAATACTAGAAAGGAAATTAATTCCTACTATTATTAACGTCACAGAATGAATTAGTTTTGCAGTGACTGAAGTTTGTCCAACTACAATAGCCCCTATGAGTGAAACAATAATGACAGTCGATTTAGGAATCCTCAACGATGCTTCAGTAAGTAGTTGAAAAATAATCATGACAAATAAAATCTCAACTATAACAGGTAGGAGAGTATCTGCTTTTGTAAAAAACATCTTTTCAAATTTATGAGGTACCCAGTCATGATGAAAACGGACCACAGTTTCATAAAAACCCAATAAAATAATTGAAAATAACCAACTAAAAAAACGTAATAACCTAAATCCATATCTGCCCGATTTAGTATTATATTCATCTGGTTGATGAAAATAATGAAGAAAAAGCGAAGGAACAATCAAACTATAAGGTATACCATTTACTAAGATCGCAACACGTCCTTCATATAATGCTGAAACAGTGACATCTGGACGTTCGCACGTAAAAACGGTTGGAAAGAATGTTTTTTTCCCTTCTAAAGCGTCTTCAATTACTCTAGCTTCTAATAAATAAGTAACATCTATATTTTTAATTCTAGATCTTGTTTCATCTAATATGCTTTGATCAACAAATCCGTCCATATAAATAATGGTTACGTCTGTTTTTACTTCGTTCCCTACCTGTAGATTTTCAATACTTAACTTATTTGACGGTATGATATTACGGAGAAGATTGACATTAACTTTTAACTGTTCATTAAATCCTATTAATGGGCCTTTCACTGACCTTTGAGTATCAGGCTCATTGATTGACCGCATTTGCCAATCAGCAGTATCTGCTAAAATTCCTTCTTCATAACCATCGATTAAAATAAGTGTCTTTCCTTTCGATAATCCAGACAAAATATCTTCATAAGCTGTTACCTTCATCACATCAGCAATTGAAAGATGACGAGTGATAACAGCGTCGATACTGTCGAGTTTAATAATTCTTAGCAAGGGCGTAAGAATATTATCTTGAATAGATTGTGTATTTGTTATTCCATCAATATACAAAACTGCAGCGTCACGAATGACTTCATCATTTACCGTTAGTGGTCTAACTTTCAAATCAGTACTTTTATTAAACATCTTTTTTAAATAATTTATATTCTTTTCTAAACTTACTAATAAACTGGTTAGCTCTTTGTTATTCACTAATAATCTCCTTAACCATATTTTTGCTTAGTTTATCCTTCAAATTCCAATTTATGACAACTTAAGAATCAGCTAGTAATATCACGTTTTTAATATTACTCTCAAAATTTCTAGTATAAAAAATTAAAGGGAATTTTATAGATTTACATTATTTTAATAATTGAAAGGTTTACAAAAGGTGGTGGGATTAATGCATTTACAAAAATTAGAATTTCTCGTAGAAGTAGCGAAAAACTGGATCCTTCTCATCGCCTACAGAGAACCTTCACGTGAGTCAATCCGGTATAAGCCAAGCGATTGCAAAAATCGGGGAAGATCTTGGCTTAAAGATTTTCAACCGTTCACGTATTGGAGTCACATTAACATAAGAAGGATCTAATTTTAAAATCAAAAGAAATTCATTTAAAATCGATTGAGGTATTATTTGTATTTATGGTGAGATTTTAAAGGAAAAAGAGGAACTAATTTGGATGTCATTCAAGAAGGTAAGATGAAGGATTATGTAAGTAAAAACTCACCGTTTGTAGTGACCGGTAGAATAACACCTGAAGAATTACTTCAACAAAAATTGATCCTCTACAATTGAGTGGAATGGCCGTTTGCCTTGCACCAGATTTTATTTTGAAAAATAATCCAGCTATACTAGAAGGTAAAATAGTTGAAGTTGATATTCTAAATTATGAAACTTTGGAAGTGACACTTGGTCTATTACGTTTAAAAAAGAAATTTTTATCTGCTATTGAAAAGCAGTTCATTCAATTTATTAAAGCCGAAATGACCGAATAGGTAGGTTAAGTAAAAAAAGATGATTTCGTTTAAAATCACGCTATCATCTTTTAATTTATTCAGTTTATTCTACTTCTTTCGTTTTATGATCTGTTACCTCTAATACATCAAGTAAAAAGATGAAAACAGGTATACCAATAATCAGACCCCATACGCCAAAAAAGCGTTCCGAAAAAACAAGAATTAGAAATGTATAAAAAACTGGTAAATTCGTTTTCGCTGAGATCAACTTTGGATTTAAGAAATAGCTTTCGAGTGCATGTAATACAAGAATCATGATGATCACATACATAATATGAGCCATTCCACCGATTGTATAAGCAATCGTACAAAGCGGAATTAATGAAATAAACATTCCTGCTACAGGGATTAATCCAAGTAAAAAAATCAAAAAGCCCAAACCGATTAACTGAGGAAATCCCATAAATCTTAAAGCTATTACCGAAAGAATACAATTCACAAGTGCAATTATAAACTGCGCTTCAATCACTTTTCCGAAAGAACGCGAAAATCTTTCACCAAAATAGGCCATTTCATTATAAAGAACTGATATTTTACTATTTTTAAATTTTTGAGTAAAAGCTATAATTCGAGGTTTTTCAAGTAGAAAAAAGAAGCTAAGAACTAGAGCAATTAATACTTCAATCCCCCATTGACTAATATTAGATGCATACTTATATAGAAAATCTAATCCTTGCTCCGTATAACCTGATATTTCAACCTTTTTAATTGCTGTAACGATATAGTTTATGATTTTCTCATCTGGTGGATTCATATAAAACGTTTTTATTTGGACGATTAGTTGAACAACTTGAGTTGTAATAATCGGTAAATAATTATAGATTCCAAAAACTAACGCCGCCACAATGACAACATACAAAGAGTAGACAACAACTAAACGATTAACTGGTAGTATCTTATTTAATCTATTCGTAATAAATTTATGTATCCGATCCATTAAATAAGTAAAAATGAAAATTAGTAAGACTAAATTTATTATTTTCCGAATTAATATCAACACTAGAACGATACTTAAAATGATCGCTAATCTTTTAAAAGTGCTACTTTGATAAAACTTTTTAACATCCATTCTACAGCCTCCTTACTTTTTATCATATTTACCTATGTAGTATGGAATTAACTTTTCCTCTATACAAGCATAACCACATCCTTAAAAAGGAAGTGGTTCATAAACGTTGTGTCTCTTTTCATTTTTATTTAGTAAGATCTTCATTTATGATTTTTCTCTTAATAAATTCTTAATATTAAATAGCGCCATTTTATATTTTATCAATTCTGAAACTAAAAATAAAGATGCTGCTACCAATAAAGTGTAGCAGCATCACGTTAATGAACTTTTTGTGTCAAAATTTGTTTTCCTCTCTTCTTTCCTTCTTTCTTTCTCCATTCACACTTGGGCACTTATTGAATACTATAGGCATGAGGGTGTGATCCAATGAATGACTATAAAATTAAAGAAGATCTTCGTATTATCGCTACTCTTCAAAGAGATTTAAATGTCGCTACTGCTGCACTATTATTAACAGGTCAAATTACGTTAATAGGTGTTTTTGTAACATCTGGTGAATTTAGTCTTTCTCTAAGTGGCCCCTTATTAGGTAGAGAACGTGTAGAAAGTAAATATGGAGATCAATTAACAAATACTCTCATTGATGTAATCGATATTATAATTGCAATTTTATTATTAATTGATGAAGTTCGAGTTGTAAGCTCTGTTATAGGACCTGGTAGATTCTCTCTCAATGTCAGTGGTCCCATTTTTGGTGCACCGGTTAGCGAACCGACACTTCCTTTTCTAAAAAAAACGTATTACTTTTGTAAAAAAATAATTTCGAAACATTTTGATATTGATCCGCGAATCTTTAGTAAATAAAGGAATGGTGATTATGTCTTTAACAGATCTCCCTACGGTAAGACCTACTGATACCCAAGTTTTTCTTATGGCAATTTCCGTCATTTCGTTTATTTTCTTCTTTACACAACGAAAGGCAAGTGATTCAACACAAACGAGTTAAGATTCGTCTTTTTCTAACTCATTATCCATTGATTTCTCTCTATTTTCGATAACTGATGAAACAGCTGCATTAATCTCTTCATAGCATGTGCATCTACAAATATTAGAAGATAGCCATTCTTTCATCGTTTCATACGTTGGATGTGGATGGTTTAATAAAAGAGAATGACAATTCATGATAAATCCAGGAGTACAATAACCACATTGAAACGCAAAATTTTCAACAAATGCTTTTTGTATAGGTGAATCTTTTAACCCTTCAATTGTTGTTATTTTTTGGCCAACTGCCTCGATGGCAAGCATTATACATGATTTATAAACAGTACCATTCATAACGACTGAACAAGCTCCGCAATCTCCATTTAAACAGCCTGGCTTTGCTCCAGTTAGACCTAGTTTAGTTCGTAACACATAAAGCAGAGTATCAACTGGACGGATCTCCACTTGTAGAATTTCGTCATTAATACTTAAAGAAACACTTAATTTTTTGATTGGAGACTGCTCCATTACCTTCCCTCCATTTCTAAAATGATCTCTTCTAATGTGTTTCTTAAGACGAATAGTCGGTACTCTTTTGAGCCTTCTACATCATCTAATACTTCACCAGGAATGAATTGAATTGCTTTTTGTATTCTTTCTTCTACACTCAAGTTCGTATTATTTAGCTCGGCTTCCATTTGCTTTGAACGAAATGGAAAAGGACATAGCCCACTAAAAGCAAAACGCAGTTGATTATCCGATTTAATAGAAGCGATCGTCAGTAGTGGATAACCCGTATCCCATTGCTGGCGTTTTTTAGTGCTTATATATGGTAGATTTATATATTTCTTCTCTGTCAAGAGTTGGACTAGAAGTTGTCCGTCTTGGAGTTGAAGGGTTTGATTGAAGATTTGTTCGATTGGAAAAGCTTCTACACCATTGTATCCGGCAACAATCACTTGACTATCACAAAGTAGAAATGGTAAAACTGCTTCTCGGTAAAAAATTTGACCACATAAGTTTCCACCTAAAGTTATTTTATTCCTTGCAGTCCGGTCAGCTATCTCCATAGAAGATTTAGAGAGTAATGGAAATAAGTTTTTTTCTTCAATATGAGTAAGTGAAAGAGCGGCACCAGAAATTAGATAGCCCTCATTAAACTCAAATGATTGACACTCTTTTAGATCTTTAATATCGATCAATGCATCTGTTTCGACTAGATTTAAACGACCAAGTGTTATGATTTCTGTGCCACCTGCATAATAAATGGGTCTTTTGTTTTTAGCTTTTAAAAAATAAAAAGTCTCCAATGCTTCTTTAATCGTCATTGGTTTATAGTATTCTATATTAGAAGATAACAAGCTATATCCCACCTTCTTTTACTTTCCATAATAATTCTGGGATAATTGGTAAATTGTTGATATTTACCGATAGTGCAGTAGAAAGGCAATTCCCGAGAGCAGCTGGCATTCCTAGTAACCCATGTTCCCCTACCCCTCTTGCACCAAATACTGCATCGATTTGTGGTGTTTCAACAAACGCAACTTCGTATTTAGGATTCTCTCCAAACCGAATTGGTCGATAAGTCCGTAATTGAGGATTTAGTACCTTCCCCTGCGAATCAAAATAAAAGGTTTCTCTTCCAGCAAAAGATAATCCCATACTCATTGCTCCTTTAACTTGACCAGTGGCAGTATTAATGTTAAGTACTTTGCCAATGTCAACAGCTGTAACAGCTTTAAGAATCCTATATTCAAATGTTTTCGTGTCAACTTCTACTTCTACACCATGTGCACAAACGGACCACTCTGGTCCTGGTTTTCCAGCGCCAGTTTCACGATCTATATAAGTTAATCCAGTTAAAATATAGTGTCCTCTTCCAATTATTTGACCACCAATTGAATTTCCATTTGGAAATGTATATCCATAAGCGATATCTTTTATCGCTATATTTTGATTTGGTTCACTTCTTATAAACACTTTACCGTAACCAACGTCTAAATCCTCAATAGGAGCACGCAATATAAATGAAGCTAAATCTTTTAATTGTCTAATTAAATCTTCAGCAGCTGCTAACAATGCTCTTCCTGCCATGAATGTTCCTCTACTTGCAACAGTTTTCCAATGCTCGGGTGTATTTAATGTGTTGATCTTCATTTGAACATGAATATCGTCTACGTCCATTTTTAGAATCTCTGCTAACATTTGAGCAAGAATTGTTTTTGTCCCTTGACCAATTTCTACAACTCCAGAAATTAGATTAATACTTCCATCTTCATTATAGATTAATATAACACCTGAACTTGCATTTGGTGTAATGGTAGAAGTTTTCCACGAACAACTAATTCCTTTTACTCTCAATTTATGATTACCTAAGTCAATAACCTGACCTTCCTGCCAATTGATTAATTCTTTCATTTTTTCAATACATTTAGGTAGATTACCAACTGTACTAGAATTTAATACAACTTGAGTAGGCGTTTGATCACCTGGTTTAATTGCATTTTTTTCTCTTAGTTCAATCGGATCCATATTTAATTTTCTAGCAAGAATATCCATCGCTCTTTCAAATGCAAAATGTACTTCTGAATGACTAAACCCCCTAAAAGGTGCTGGGTATGGATGATTTGTATACATACAAAAAGAATCACACCAAATATTTTCGATATTATAAGGTCCTGTACAATCAACTGCTCCCGCCCGTGTTAAATCAATTGATTTATCAGCATATGCTCCGCCATCCCATAAATATTGAATCTCTGCAACTTTGAGCATTCCCTCTTTTGTACATCCTAGTTTTACATTTGCTTCAAGACCGATATGTCCTGGAGATGAAAGCATATCATTTTCACGAGTGTTATAAATTTTTACTAATCTACCATTTACAGCCCGTGAAGCAATATAGGCTAAAAGTTCTAACTGAACTGCCCCTTTCCCACCATACCCCCCACCAACAAAAGGAGTATTTACAATGACTTTTCCAGGTTTAACTCCGAAATAGTCCCCGATTAAGTCTTTAACCATAAATGGGCATTGTGAAGAAGTCGTTATTTCAATTGTTCCATCATGATGTATTTGAGCAAATGAACATCTTGTCTCCATCGCAGCATGATCAGATGGTCTAAATGCAAAACTTTCATCAATCATTACTTCACTTTCTCTCCAACCTTTATTAAAGTCACCTTTCCGAATTTTTATTCTTGTAGCAATATTTGTACCCGGCTCTGGATAAACTCCTTCATTAACTTCATATTCACCTAGATTAGGATGTACAAGCGGGGCATCTTGTTTAAGCGCTTCAGAAGGAGAGTTTACAATAGGAAGTAATTCATATTGCACTTTTATTAAATTAGCAGCTTCCTGTGCTGCATATAGTGTATCTGCTACTACAATTGCGACAACTTCACCAAAAAATCGAACACGATCAAAAGCAATTGGATATCGATCAAGTACTGCTTCGCCTACTAAAGGTAAGTTTTCACCAAATATAATTTTTCGAATACCTTTGATGTTTTGAGCATCGGTTGCATCTATGCTTTTAATAATGGCATGCGCATATGGACTTGTGACTAAACGAGCATGTAGCATATCATTCGTCTCAAAATCGTCTGTATATTTAGCATAGCCTGTCACTTTTTCGAATGACTCTTTGCGGGGTATTCCTTTTCCAATTATATGCATGATGTGATCTCAACCCCTTTCGTAAAAACATTTCACAATGAATTAAATACTTTAGAAATATTAAATCTAAGATTTCTTTTATATGAGATACTTTAAAAATTTATGTTTTGAAACCTAAAAAAATGCCCAGATAGGAGAATAGGGCAACTTAATCAGAACGATAAACTTTGTTTATGTACTTTGTAAATTTTAGGACTAACTATTCTTTCTGGATATGTTATTGTCTTTAATAATAATAATAAAAGTAAAGAAAAAGTCATATTTTGCACCTAGTAAGAATATAGATCGTTCAATATCAGAAACAGTTTCTAAAAACACTTGCAAATAGTGATGTTCTTAGAATTGGTCGCTATTTAAAAGAACACCAACCAGCAAATTGGCAAAAACTTAATTGGAAAAGAAGTATTCTAAAGTTCAAATCCATCCTAAAGTTAAAGTAACGATCTTAAGTATCCACTTGAAATTGAGTCTAAGCTTTATGAATGAGAAAAGAAAAAGATAGTGTAGTCAGTTTAAATCCTGGCTTCACTATCTTTTTAATTACTTAAATGAAATTGTTTTTTTAATTTCTCAATAAATTCTTTTGCCAAAGGTGATAATGGCTTTGTTTGTAAATAAATTAGCCAAAAATCAAGATCAAAAATTTTTTCATCCTTCATAGGAATTATTTTTATGTCCCCGTTTATAACCATCGGTCGATTTCGAATCGAGAATTCATGTAAATATAAGATGGCTTGACTTTCTTTTACTAACTCAAAAAGTAAGCTACTACGATTTGATTTTAATACTACATTTTTAGGATTCATTTTCGTAAATTTTAGTAACTTTTTATAATCCGAGTTTTTGTACATTACAATTTTTGCATTTATTAAATCACTAGGAGATACAGAATCATAAGAATAAAAAGGTGATTTCTTCCCTACTGCAATACAAAAATGCCCATTATGTAAATGTTCAAATTTAATGAACTTTTCTTTTTTTAATTCTTCAAGTGTTGCTGGAATAAGAGCAAAATCATAATCTTGCTTTATAAAATTTTGAATCATATTAGCTGGATTTTCTTCCACTACTTCAAATGTAACTTCATCTTGTTTCTCTTTAAAATTTACAATTGTTTCTTGAAGAAGATACAAAAAAGTAGGTGCAGTTAAGATTTTCAAATGAGATTCACTTCTATTTTTAAGATCATAAATCTCCTTATTGAGGTCCTTAATTGTACTCAATAGAGTCATTGCCTTTGCGATTACTATTTTTCCTTCAAAAGTGGGTGAAACACCTTGTTTTGAACGGTTAAAAATTTTGATGCCAAGCTCATTTTCTAACTGAGTAATTGATTGGCTCATCCCAGAAGGAGATATAAATAATTTTTCAGCAGCTTTTGTGATCGACATTTCACTTGCTGCACATACAATATGTTCCATTTGATCAAAATTCATTTTTACAATTTCTCCTTAAGAAAACTTAATCTATTACTTTTTTACAAATTTCAATTTTATATTAGCGATTTAAAAAAATAAATTATTTCTTATTATTAACATATTTAGCATCAACATGCGTAACAATATGTTTGTAATTATTTAAAATCCCTCTAGTATATCTAACTTTTAAACTTTTTAACAATTTTATTTAAATTAAAAAATAAGACAAGAATAGATGATTCATATTCTTGTCTTTAAATATTTTTAAGGGAAAGTTTTTAATTTGAAAAAAGATGAACTTATCATTTTACTATTCCAAAAAGAGTGTTTAATCACAAGCACTCTTTTTGGTTGAGTATAATTTGTACTGCTTGTCAATTCAGTTTTTAGCATTTACCTCGATGATTCATATCGTCAATTAATTATTTAATCCTTTTGGTGCTTTGCTATAACTATGACCTTTGTTGCAGAACTTTCATTTCCAGTTGAATCCTTTGCATAGACAGATAACTCTGTACCTGCTTTTTGTTGTTTAATTTGGATTTTAAATATTCCATTTGAATCAGCTTTTCCTGTTGCAATTACAGCATTATTGATTTTTATGGTAATTGTTGCATTTGCCAAAGTTGATCCTGAAATCTTTGGATCATTATCATCGATTTGGTTAACGTTCGGTTTATTTAGAGACCATTTTGCGTATATTGTTGTGTCACTCGTTACTTTATCTGTTGCAAAATTCCATGGTATTTGACCTGCAGCGTCCTTGTACCATCCAGTAAAAGTGTAACCTGTTCTTGTTGGTACAGTTGGCTGACCAATCATAGTGTTATAATTTGCTTTTATAGCATCTACAGTACTTCCACCTTGGCTATCAAATTTAACTGTATACGAGTTAATGCTCCACTTAGCAAATAACTCTGTATCTGCTGTTACTTTATCTGTTGCAAAATTCCATGGTGTTTTTCCTTCCGCATCTTTATACCATCCAACAAAAGTATATCCAGTTCTTGTTGGTGCTGTTGGTGCTGTCATTGTTGTGTTATAATCCACTTTCTTAGTTTCTACTAAGCTTCCATCTTGCTTGTTAAATTCTACTGTGAACTTATGAATTGACCATTTTCCATAAAGTGTTTTTGGAGAATAGATCGAGTTTGTAAAGTCCCAAGGAATTGTACATGCTTCATCTGCGAACCAAGTTAAATCATATCCATAAGCAATCGGTGCAGTGATTCTACGCACTACAATACGATCTTTTGTTGCATCTTTCACTTCAGCTGGAGCATCACTTGGTAATACAAAATGAACATTATATCCATTTACTACTTTTTGTACTAATGTCACATCAGCATACTCTTTAGCTTTAATCGTAATCGTATAATCTTTTGCTCTTGTGAATAGACTTTGATTTAGTGTAATCAGACGATTTTCTTTATCTACATTGTATTTCGATGCATCTATTGCAAGACCGTTGACGGTAATGCCAGTAATCGCATTTGCCCATTCTTTGTCACTGAACTCTAATACCATATTATTGCCTACTGCATTATCTGTTGTATCTGCTGTTACTACTGAACCAGCTAACGCATATTTCGCATAAAGTGTGATTGGTTTTACCACAATGTTATCAAAATCATATGGAATTGTTAAATTTTCGTCCATGTACCAACCATAGAACTTGTATCCCACTTTTGTCGGATCACTTGGTTTTGATGCATTTCTGTCTACGATTTGAGCTGGAACTGGATCTCCACCATTTGAATCAAATGAAACTGTATAACCAATAACTTGGTCTACCACTGTTACATTTTTATACCCTTCTGAAACAATCGTCACATTGAACTTCTGTGCATTCGTGAAAAGAGCAGCCTTAAGGGTAATACTATTATTCGAAATCGTGTAATCCTTATTTAGTTCTAAAGTTTTAGCACCGATGTTCACTGCCTTGATATTATTCTTCCAAGTTCCATCATCATTAAATGTTAACGTAATGTCGCTTCCTACAATGTTTCCAGCAACATCTTTATTAACCGTTGGTGGCACTTTATTCCAACATAGATAGTAAGTTGTATTATCCGTTATAAATTTACCGTTATCCATTGAAATATCAGAAATTTTATCACTTGAGTTAGCTGCATCTAGATACAGATTTGAACTAATCGTCAGATTTCCATTTACTACATGAGAAGAACCTGTGATCATATTCGGTGCTTTCGCCAAACCATTGACAAGTGTATCGGCAAAGAACAAGTCTTTTGCATTCTTTAATGATCCACCGTTCAAGTCAATATGACGTCTGTATCCTAGTTGAATACTAGGGATATTGACTACTTCCCCTGTTGATGATGTTAGTTTGAGATTATATCCTACAATCGCCCCTGCATTTGATAATGTAGGCATCTCACTGAAGGCAAATTTCTCACCTAATTTCGTTTGACCTGCTTGAACAGCTTGATCATGAGTTGCTGTTTTAAAGGAAAGGATTCCGTTATTACCGTTTGCCGTCAAGTCATAGGTACTTGGATCTAACGTATAGACTGTTGGTGTTGTTTCCGTTGAACCATCGCTCTTCATCTGATAGAATGTTGCCTCGATATTGGCAATCTTGTCCTTAGATGTTAACCAAGAAACATTTGTTAAATAGTCAGGAATGTTGATTTTCAAATCGCCTTCTCCTAATATCCAACCAACACCAGAAACCCCTCCGTTACTTCCGTCGAATTTTAATCCATCCGGATTCGCTTTATCAACTGGTGAATAGCTTTGAGTCGTATTCATTTGCCATTTCGCATAAACAGTCTTGTCTGCAGTTATTGGACCTGCATCCCATACTGTTTTTAAAGATGGTTCATTCCACCAACCAAGAAATTTATATCCCGGTCTTGTTGGTGCAGGACTATAAAAACTTACTAAATCACTATTCGGACCATTCGAACGACTTGCGTTCGGTTTGTATCCTACTGCCATCGACTTAGGGGCTGAGCCATCCTGACTGTCAAATGTAATACTATAGCCAACAGGCTGTTGCGCAGTGTAAACTGGGTCAGATCCTGCTATAGTATCTGGATAAACTGTTCCATCTGTACCTGTTGAGCCAATCGTAAATTTGTAAAGCTGAGGTAAATAATTTTTACCACCAGGATTGATTGTCGCTTGATTATATGTTGAAGTATTTTTTGGATCAAGAGTAGAATCCGTCATAAATGTTTTCGCATTAAACGTAATTTTTCCTGGTTTGCTAATGTCGTAATATTTTTGATTTGTATCTGGATTGATTAAATTCGTGATATCCACAGTTTTACCGGTATTAGTCGTCACAATTACTTTATTGATTCCATTTCGCCAGTTCGCATCTTCTTGGAAAGATAACGTTAAATCATTCCCAATATGCGCTACTGTTGGGTCTGTGATAATTGGAATCGCAGGCGTCGGAATTGGCACCGTTGATACTGTTAACGTTTTCGTTACATCTTGGTAACCTGTTGCCTTCACTGTAATTGTATAATTCGTTGCCGCCGGGAATAATGAACCCGGTAACGTAATTTTTGAAGGCATTGTTTGACTTACACCATTTGCATCATAATACGTGTAAGCCGGACTAATTGTTACTTTATCAGTTACATCAGTTGACCCTAGCATAACTTTTGTAATTGCTTTTCTCCACACTAAATCATCAACGAACATCGTGCTTGATGGAGAAAGGGAAATCGTTGCTCCATTTTGCAAGTCTTGTAACTTAGGTGTTGTTGAAACTGCTTGAGATGGACCTGCAAAATTAAGTTTTTGCATAACTTGCTGTAATGTGTCACCAGCATTTAACCAAATTGAACCGGCATAATCCGTTGTGATCGTCGTATCTTTATCTACTGTTAGTTGAGCAGTTGGAACACTTAAGCCTGCATCAATCGCACTTTGATTTTGCGTACCAAAGTTTTTAAAGATAAAATAGAAATCATTATAGTCAATGCCATAACCAAATCCTGTTGGTTTAATCCAATAAATATCTGCATCACGGTTAGCATTTAAAAATGCTGTCTTGTTTGCAAGCTTATTATCTGGATTATTAAAATTAGTTAAGTTTTTATATTGGTAATAAACTTCGATTTCTTTCAGTAAATCCTTCATGTCGATGACGTTGTCACCATTTACATCTCCACCTAAAAGGATTGGGAAGAGACTCGGAAGATCTTTTACTGTACCTGATTGATAACCGAATTTGTTTTGACCAATCACAGGTGTTTTTTCATATCCTTTAAAATGTCCTGGTACACTTGCTTCCAAAGAATATGGCTTGTCACTTACATCAGCTGTCAAAGCATAATATGGGTTGATAAACGCATAAGCCATTGTATTATTAGCTGTTGTCGGTTGATCTGTTGTAAATTTTTTACCATTTGCATCTGTAGCCGTTACCTTCGCACCTGAATCAACAGTGAATTGTGGATAGTTATTATTAATGTTGTTTCTTGCGAAAGATTCCGCTGCTACACGTCCTCTAATCATAGAAGTGAACTGTCTTACATAAGGTATATCAACCGGGAACCACGCAACCCTTGTATCTTCACCTGACAATGTTAAATTCGCCTGCAACAAGTTATATGGAAATTCTCCTACTACAGGATCAAGGTTTGTATAAGTTACATCTGCCTCAATAATCGGCATATCATGATCAAGAGCACCTGCTGAACCTATATTTGAAATTGTGATATCTGTTGTTTTTCCAATTTGATAATTTTGATGCGTATATGGTTGACCTACAGTAAGGACGGTAGTTGGATCGATTCCTTTACTAATCAGATAGTTTTTATACTCATTTGTTAGTCGGATATTAGAGAATTGGTACACACCATGGTCATTCAGTAAAAATTTACCGCCAGTCATTCCGACACCATATTTTGTTGCGATTGTTGTTTTGAATGGTTTATTCGGATCGACAACTACTTTATCTTCGGTACCTGGTCCTGCATCTACTCCATTAGATGAAGTTAGGGTAACGTAAGGATTACCTTTTTTAATAAAATAATAAGTTTGTTTATTGATCTCATAATCATTTTCACCCGAAAAATCTGTAGGATCAATTATAAAATCACTACCTAGTTTATTTGCTACGTCTTCTTTCGTCACACCAAAGTGGAAACGACCTTTCTCATTTGTATTGAAGTAAACTGTTGGGAATTGACTGTCTTGATAACCAGTGACTATATTCAACCCTTGATCAACAGGAACAGGTTTGCCATCCCTAGGACTAGGTACTGATGTTTCGCCATTATTTTTCATCACGTCTACATTCGAGTCATAAACCGTACCTGTAAATCCTTTAATTTCTTGTCCAGGTAGGTACCCTGTCGTGTTGATTTCATAGATTCCCGGTTTGGAGTCAGAATCCATCGTCATAGTCGGTGGAGTACCATCAACATAGAGAGTATCTTCCGCTGTGTAACGTTTTCCATCTTTACCAGTAGCAATCATCTCGAGAGAGTAACTACCTTCTTTTAGTACTTCCACCTTATCTGCAATGCCAGATTCGTCATATGTTCCATCGTATGTCTTTGTAAATGGAAGATACCATCCATTAAAAAGAGTTAATAGTGGACCATATTGGACACCTGGGATAAAATTTCTACCGCTTGATAATGTGTTTGTTACGCCTATATACTTTCCGTCTTTATCCTTCACAACAATATATAAGTTTTCCATTTCGTTGTTAACAGAAACATTATAAGCTGAAATATTTCCTTCTGCTGCAGCTTTTAGCACAACATTGAACGTATTAATTCCTTTTTCCGCAACTGTAACTGTAAATGGAATTCGATAAGTCTCCGATGAGTCCGCTGCATTTATTAAATGGATATACCCCTCGTAAGTACCCTCAAGTGAATTTGACGGAACTGTTATTTTTGCCGTAGCTTTGACTGTACTTCCTCCGCCGACATTAATCGATTTCACGTTATTTCCATCAACCGAAAAATCAATTTTAACATCATTTCCTGTTCCTGGTCCGACTTTATTCGACCCAGCAAATTTTGAGGAAATAAATTCCGTACTTACATTAAATGTTTTACTGCTAGTTCCTTCGTTAGAAACGTTAAAATCTTTTGAAGAAACTACATCATCAGAACCGTTCGTTGCACCTTCTCCTCTACCTTTAAAACCAAAAAACATGCTACCTGTAATGTTATCTACTTCATGTGCTGTTGAGATATCTGCTAGATTATCAAATGTAACTGTTTTATCTAAAACTTGAATTTTTACATTCTCTTTAATAGCACGTGATGGATCTACACGTCCAGCTCCTACTTGATAAACACTATAAGTCTTTGAATCTGTGTTAATATCTTTAGCAGTATTCATTAATGCTGTTTTGACATCAGCCGGTGTATAATCTGGATGTGCAGCTAAAATTAAAGCTGAGATCCCAGCAACGTGAGGAGTTGCCATTGATGTACCAGACATAATCTGATAACCAAGTTTATAATCATGTGCTGCATTCGGCTCCCAAATATCGTATGGAGCTGTTGAAGAAATATCAACTCCAGGTGCAACTACATCTGGCTTAATTGTCCAATCTTTAACTGGGCCTGTTGAGCTAAAGCTTGCTAATTCATCCCCGCTCTTAGTAATAGGTGCATCTAGTGTAGAAGGGAACGTAATATTAGCTGATTTTGGGTCTTTTTTAATCGCATCAGAAAGAGCTTGTCCTTGTTCCTGAGTTAATGAAATCGAATAAACATTATCCATGCTTACTCCTAAGAAATTAGGAATGTAACCTTGGCTATCGCTATCATCCGTATTATCCCAGATAATCATACCCGCTGCTCCAGCATTTTTAGCATTTGCCATTTTTGTTGATAAATAGTCTACGCCACGCTTTACTAGAACAAGTTTACCTTTCACATCAATTCCACTATAGTCTGCTTCACTTCCTAAGCCAACATCAACGATCGGAAGTGTTTGACCTTTATAAACATCGTCTGCTTGTGAAAAGTTTTTACCAAATAAACGTGATTTATATGAAACTGAACCATTCTTAACAGTCATTGTTGCAATTTCTTCAGGGATTGTACTTGCACCTACAGTAATTGCTAGTGCTGAAGTTCCTGGTGAACCAACTGTAGCTTGCCCAGGTCCAGCATTACCTGCAGCAACATCACACACGACTCCAGCTAAAGTAGCATTGTTAATCGCAATAGCTGTTGGGTATAATGGATCATTAACATTTGCACCAAGAGATAGATTAATTACATCCATATGATCTTTTACAGCTTGATCGATACCACTTAGTACAGATCCTGTTGTTCCATGTCCTCCTGGTCCTAATACACGATAACCATAAAGAGCCACATCAGGTGCTACCCCATTTGCCGAATAAACATCGTTATTATTCGTCGTATTTGCTGCAATCGTACCGGAAACGTGAGTTCCATGTGAAGTAATATATGGCTTATAATCTGAAGGAGGTGTTCCCCAAACTGGATTTGAACTCTCTTTATCAGCTACCCAATCATCATAAGTTGTTTCCATTGGATCATGGTCATCCACATACTTAATGTTTCCTGTTGCATCAAATCCGTCATTATTTACAAAGTCATGTCCACCATATAATTTTCCATTTCCATCATGTGTTACTTTATAAAGTTCAGGGTGATTGTAATCGATACCTGTATCCAATACACCCACTTTAACCTTTTGACCAGCACGTGGACCTGTTTTAATGATACCTGTATTCCCTTCAGCTTGAAGCTTATCAATCCCTAAAAATGATAGACCTGTTGTTGGCTTGCCAACTGATGTAGCTGTCGCTGATTTTTGAGAAATTCCTTCATCAGGTAAAGAATATTCTACTTGAGACCAAACAGACGCAACATCTGGACTTTCTGCAAGCTTTTGAACTAAATTCGCTGGTAAGGTTAAAGCAACTCCATTAAATGCATCTGTAAATTCTCGAGTAATACTGATTTCTGTTTTAACAGTTTTCCCGCCAACAATAGAAGTTTTAGGTTGAGTATTTAAAAAGGTCTTAAAATTTGCATGCGAATCTTTAACTTTTATTTTAGCATCTGAATATTCGCTATCAAAAGCTTGACTATTTGCAGTTGCTCCACCTTTAGCTAAAGATTGCTTAATGATTTGTATTTTAGCTGGATCTTGTTTAAATTGAACAACAACATTAATCTTTTTTGAACCGATTAAATCCTTTTTGTCTACACGGATTTTTTCAGTATGATCTGCACCAGTAAGCTTATTAATATTTGCTTTTTGTTCTGGTGTAAGCCCGTCAAGAATACGGTTTACTTCTTTTGCATCAAAGGTATTACTAGATAAATTTTGCTGATTAAGTTTTGCTTCAGCAGTATTTCCACTTGCATAACTATGAGGAATCACAACATTTAAAAACATCGAACTTAACGCAAAGATCGAAAGTATTTTTTTTGTTGGCCTCTTACTTTTGTGAGACGATTTTCTCTCTTTCATGTTTTCCCCCCCAGTATAAACAAATAATAAAAAATTCGATTATTTGCACAAATTCAGAAAATTCAAGTATTAAAATTTTTCTAAACACTTAAATTTAATTAAATATTACTCCATGTTTCGCTTGTCTTGTATTGGGGAAATTTAGCGATTTCCACTTAATTTTTTTTCGAATTTAATTAGAGAAATTGTTATTATTTGAGATTAATTATTGAATCTTGGCTAATACCCCTTATAAAACAACGAATTTTAAGTAAAGTTGGAAATTTTAGACTTTTTAAAAATTGGGGGAATTTGAGGTTTTTTATTAAAAAATGAAAAGACATAATATTCCTATTTTTAACAAAAAACTATCCTACATTTTAATTAATAAAGTAGGATAGTTTTTTAATAAACTTATAAACTATTTAAATTGTTTGTAAAAATAATCTATTTTGTTATTTTAAACCTAATTGAGTTAAAAGATCATCTACCATTACACCTTTATAAGCTACCTTAGCTTTAGGTGGATTTGGAACTGTAGTTCATGATACTAATTTATACTTCAAAAATAACTCAACTACTCTCCAAACAAAAAATCAAATCCTTGAGAATATGGATTTGATATAAATTTTACTATTATTTAGTTCTTTTCAATACATTTCCCATTATAAGGAGTACATATTTTTATACTTGGACAAAAATCAGTATTATTCAAACATAATGCAGAAGTAAATTCAGGGTCTAATCTGCTAATCGTATTAAAATAACAACCAATATAATGATTACGAGCTATGCTATTTAATTGAAACGAGACTGGAAAATTATTGTTTACGTGTCGATAATATAAACCTTTAGATGTAAACGGCGGAGGATAAACTTCTGCAGGTAAGGTAGGTATGATGTCATGCACATTATAAATACGAAAACTTCTCTTTACAATTTGATTGTATCGATAAGCAAATTCTGGATCTGCAACGCGTGGACTACCGAAAGTATAGACTGATAGATTGTCGAAATCAGAATTCACTGTGATGTCAAATGCAGCTAAAACAGCTAAAGCACCCCCCAAACTGTATCCTGTTATCAATAGTCTTTTATTGGGTGATAACTTCATTAATTCTGTAAATAGTTCGTTCCTGGCAGATTGATAAATACAAGTAAATCCTCTATGTGTTTTTCCAACATTTTCGGCAAATGGATACTCTATTTGATATAGGTCCTGGTCTGATTCATTGTCTTTATATGAATCTGTCCCTCTAAAAGCTATAATGATTTCATCTCTTGATTCTGCGATAAATCCAAATGGTTCAGCTACTGGCTCTTCAACTCCTGCATAAGCATAAATCGTATAATGGAGTTTAAAACCTTTTGGTAAGACAACTTCTCCTGTGTCACTCTCTATTAATTGATTTGATTGATAACACATCGCGGAAAGTAAAATTGCATCCTTACTATTAAATACATTCTCCACTCTTGAGTAATCCATATTAACAACCACCTTTTTTAATGCAAGGTTTTGGACAATTACAAGTTCGTTGAAAAGGAAAACACATTTCTGAATTAGGACAAAAATCAGGATTTTCATTACATAATTTGATCGCATAATCTGTATTTAAATTACTCAAGTTTTTAAAATAACATCCTATTCCATCATTCCTTGGCGTATCATTCAACTGGAAGGAAATTGGAAACTTTGTATTTACATGTTGATAATAGATCCCTTCCTCTGTAAATGGTGGAGGATAAAATTTTTCTGGAAAAGTGGCAAATGAATCATGAATATTAACGATCCTTTGACTACTTTTTACGACTTGATTAAATCGATAAACAAAATCTGGATCACCTACGCGTGGACTCCCATAAGTATAAACTGATGCATTTTTAAATTTTGAGTTCGTTATAATATCTAAAGTGGCTAACGTTGCTAATGCTCCACCATAGTTGTGCCCAGTAATAAATAGTTCTTTATTCTTTGGAAACTTGTTTAATTCTTTAAATAATTTTTTTCTTGTAGATTCGTAAATACATGTAAAGCCTCGGGAAGTTTTACCGCTATTTTCAACATAGGGATAAGGAACTTGAAGTATGTCATACGCTGCAATAAGATCTGCTGGATAGGCGGCATATCCTCTAAATGCAATAATAATATTTTCCTTTGACTCGGCAATAAAACCAAATACCTCAGTCGTAGGATTCTCTACATTCACCTCAGCATGAATAATATACTTTAGGACGTAACCTTTTGGTAAAGTAATCGTTCCTTTACGAAAAAGTACATATGTTTGATAGCTGAATGCAGCTAAAAGAATAGCTTCTTTGCTATTTAAAACATTCCTTTTTTCGGAGAGTCTCAACATTACCCGTCCTCTCTTTTTTATACTTTAAGAAATAGTTATAGTCCGTTTATATCTTGTTTACGAACAATACGTGAAATCCCAAGTACTTGCCCTGCTTCATTCAATGCTCTTACTTGGAAATATGGCCCAACTGAATCTATAACAATTTTTGTTTCAAATCCTTTGCGAGGAATACTACTTTTGACAATTTGCATTTGTTTAAATGAATGCCCAGACAGAACCTGCCATGCGACAGTTTCAGTTGACCCGTTCCACGAAGCATAAACAAATGTACCTTCATGATAAGTAATCGCTACGATACTAGGCGGGTACTGTGGCCAACCTACCCATTTATTTTTAAATGCTCTATATGAAATATTTTCATTAGGATACTTCATTTCAAATAGTAAACTAGATGAAAGATTGTTTTTTGAATTACCTTCATTTTCAAATTCTGAAAGGTATGGCTCTTGCCCCCATCCAATGAATTGATTACCATTAGCTAGGCTCTGAACATTCCCTTGACTTGCAACAATTATATTCGGATCATGATAATATGTGCGATCTATTGTTACATTCATCTTCTCGTAATCTAGTTGAAGAATTAAGCCACGAGCAAACCCTTCAGCTGGTGTACTTCCAGATGCACAACAAGCATTATCAAATAGACTAATCCTATTCCCTAATCTATGTCGCGCATCGTGTTGCCAAGAAAATTTAGTATTCGGCCCAAAAGTAAAATCACTTAATTTTCCTCCTAGCTGCCATAGGACCTTTCCGGTTAATTTATCGACATTATAAATAGCCCACATATTACGCATGCTTATTAGAAGTGTATTATCTGGACCTTCTTCAACTGAATTTACGTGGAAACAATCCCAAATATTATTCGAACTTGTTGCAGAAGACGCCGATTCCATTGAATCATCTGGATTTATATGTTCAAGTACGTTCCAAAAGAAAAGAAGTTGGCCAGTTTCTAGATCAACTTCTTGAATAGAGTAATTTAAAATATAACCATTTTTAGGACCACCATATTGTGTTAAATCTGCAGGTACTTGTTTTACCGCAGTAAAGAGTGCTTTGTTTTGCTTTGTAATATTAAATTCATGTACATCAGCAGTAAAACCATTACGAGCTGTTATTGCTTTAATTACTTTATAATTTTGATTTATGATTTGAAAAAAAGCACCGGGTTCAGGGGCGCCAAACGGTAGATTAGAATTTGAGGACTGTGTTCCCGAGATTGTCCCTTGCCACATAGTAAGGACTGGTTGACCATAGTATGTCTGTACTCTAAAATCAGTATTTTGTGTATATCTACTCGATAATGGTTTAAACCAAATTGGATTACCTGCTTGATCCATCATTAAGGAACCAGTTTGACCAATCATAGTTTTCCCATATGCTGTGTATGGAGCAACAAAAATATAGCCTGGAGCTTTTCCAGATTTATTCACATGTATGTTAACCTTCATAGGATGCAATGTAGGGGCAGATTTAAAACTCCATACTTCTTGATTTATATTTTTTGATTTTTGAGATGAAGTTTTCGAAGTCTGGTTTTCCATTCTCAATATCATCTCCTAACCAAGATTATTTTTCATGTAGAAATAAAGGAACCATACTGCATGATTTTGCTCATCTTTTGCCGCTCTACTAAATGCGTTTTTTATGAATTGATTTGATGTTCCATCTGAAACTATTAAATAAAAATCAACTGTTTCTTGTTCATCTTTTAGTGCAAACTCCAAACCTTCTACGTATGCATTGGGACAATCTTCTGTTACTTTCTGTTGTGGTTGTTTTCCTGTTAAATTAGTATAAATTGATACGAAAAGGTTGTAATGCTTTATTTCATCTTCTTTTATTTCTAAAATTTTTTTACGTTCATCCTCATTCTTAGCCAGACTAGCTAATTTTGTATAGCATTTAATAGCTGAATATTCACCATTAATGGCCTTTTCTAATTCACTAATTAGTTTATGATCCCTCTCATACGAATTCCCATAGTATTGATCATACATAACCTCACCTCTAATATTCTTAAGTTCAGATCAAAATTATTTATTTAATTTCTCATACATTGTATGATTCTTTCATCAATATTAAGATTAATTTTTTGATGACCAATCTATTGAGGATATCTTCTTAACATTATTCAATTTAATAGGCTGGTAATTTCTACTTGAGTAAGCTGATTTTATTGTCGGTAGATGAGCTCCTCTGTTCATATGAAACGATAGCAAGCAATGATCAAAGTACTTATTTTAAACGCAAGATACTTTAGGGAAAACAAAAAAAAGAACCTTCATAAGGCTCTTTTCACAACATACTACTATTTTTTTGTTGATTCAATCTCAATTGCAGCTTGAAACGTTTGACTCGTTATATTTTTTGCGACGTCATCACCAAGTATTTCAGAATAACGTTTATATAGATTTTTCCAGCATACTTTAATGTCTTCTTGAATTTTAATTCCTTTATCAGTCAAATTGACTAAAGTTAATTTGCCATCACTTTTCCGTTCAACTAATTTTTTAACTTCTAATTTATCTACAAATCTTGTTGTAGTTGAAGGCGCAATATGCAAAATATTACTTAACTCTGATTGAGAAATATTTGGTTGTTCATAAACAGCCATTAACAAAAACGCATAAGTAGGTGAAATGCCAAGTGGAGCAAATTCCTCTTCTGCCATCTTATTCATTAATCTAGCCAAATGATTGGCAGTAAAGTATAAACAATCACTAAAATATTGTTCCATTTGCTCAGCTCCTGAATTTATCTTGTTTGTATATACAACTTACAAAATAAAACAATGCTTTGTCAATAAGTAGTAAGAACAAATGTTAACTTCTTGGGTTTTAACGACGTCCATTTAAATTTGGATTTGTAATATAAGAAGCTAACTCCTCAGCACTTTCATGAAGTTCCTGATCTGTTATATTCATTACTCCTTGAAGTAAAAATGAAGGTAAAAAGTGCATTCCACATAAGTTTGCTGTAGCCTGTAATGGTCGCGTTAGTTCACTCATCGAGTAATGATTATATCCTCCTGCTTGATATGCCTGTGCTGGTCCACCTGTTGAAATAACTAACATTAATTCTTTTCCTCTCAACTTAGTACCTTCTGATCCATAAGCAAAACCATAACTTAACACCGTATCTTGCCATTGTTTTAATAATGCAGGAGTACTGTACCAGTAAAACGGAAATTGAAGTACAATACGGTCGTGTTCAAGTAATAAGTTTTGTTCTTTTTCAACATCAATTTCAAAATATGGATAGTTCGCATATAAATTATGGATTGTTACATCCTCTTGTTGAAGTCGATTCATCCATACTTTATTCACTTTTGATTGTTCTAAATTTGGATGTGCTAAGATAACTAAAGTTTTCATTTAATTTCTCCTTTGTGACTATTCATTTGTTTGTACATACAAATGATAACTACTTTTTATAAATTTAGCAAGATTTTTCACTCCGACTTTTATAAGTCAAAAAAAAGAGCATGAAATAAACATTTCATGCTCTTTTTTATTATTTTCTCAAATGATAAGGAACCGTCGTAACGACTACATCCTTTTGACTTATTAACCAAAGTCGAAGTAAAAGTGCTGTTTGATTGTGAAGTAAATTATGCCACCATCTCTTAGGAATAAATTGTGGAATCACAATTTGCACGTGACTATCTTGTTCATTTGCTTCAATTAACTTAATGAATCTTGAAAGGGGTGCAAGTACTGAACGATACGGGCTTTTTAGAACGACTAAGCGACATGGATTACCCCATTCTTCCCATTTTTCTTCCATTCTCTCAATTGATTCATCATCAAAGCCTACGTAAACAGCGATCGGTTCTGATGCAATACCTTTTGCAAATGACAATGTATTATGAACAACTCGATGAGTTCCCGAAACTAATACAACTGTTATGACTTTATTAGCTTCTGGTTTAAACGAACTTAAATCGATTCTTAATTCGCTTGCTACATTTTGATAATGTTTATAAATAGCTAAAGAGAAGAATATAATCGTCGGAATTACGACTAAAACAACCCAAGCACCATCTACAAATTTTGTAACTGCAAAGATTACGGTAACAACAGAAGTTACAATTAATCCTATTATATTTATTGCTAATTTAACTTGCCATTTAGGCCCTTTTACTCGCTTCCATCTTCTTGTTAATCCTAATTGTGCAATGGTAAATGATAAAAATACACCAATTGCGTATAGTGGAATTAGTGCATTTGTATGCGCTTGGAATGCAATGATTAAAATACTTGCTGCTGCAGCAAGTGCAATAATACCATTAGAATACCCTAAACGATCGCCTCTGTTTGTAAATCCTCTCGGTAAAAAACCATCCGCTGCTACGATCGCTGCTAATTGCGAAAATCCAGTAAATGTTGAATTGGCAGCTAATATTAAAATGATAAATGTAAACCAAATGATAACTTGATATAAAATTCCGTGTCCAAAATACACCTTTATTAATTGTGATAACATTGTATCATTTGGATTCGGTGAAATTCCGTTTACATATAAATGATAAGCAAAGCCTAAAAGTGTAATTGAAGTAATTACTCCTAATGCTATATATGTTTTAATTGCATTTTTTTGACGAGGTTCTCTAAAAACTGGCACTGCATTTGAAATTGTTTCAATACCTGTTAAAGCAGAACATGCAGAACTAAATGCCTTTAAAACAAGTAAAATACCTAATCCCTGTGGAACTGTACCAAATGTAGGCGTATGATGCTGTACAAATCCATTTTGGAATTCGTCAAAAAATCCGGTGAAAATTAATAGTAACATGCAAATCATAAAACCAAATGTTGGCCATGCAAAAATTTTAGCTGATTCAGCCACCCCACGAAGATTGACAACTAATAATAAAAATACACAAAAAATCGCTAAAACTGTTTCATAAGGCGCAACAGCTGGGTATGCAGATGACACAGCTTCTAGAGCAGCAGAAACTGAAACTGCAACTGTTAAAATATAATCAACTAATAGTGAGCTTGAAGCGACGAGTGAAACCCAACGAGGTTTGAAATTGTCCTTTGCAATTGCATATGCTCCACCACCATTAGGATAAGCTAAAATCCCCATAATATATGAAAGAATTAGAATCCCTAATAAAAAAACCGTTGCTATTGTGATCGGAATGATATACCAGTGTGCTTTTTCCCCTAGACCGATTAACTCAGTCATTCCAGCTTCTGGTCCATAAGATACTGATGAATACAAATCGGCTGCAAGAATTGGTAAAGCAATAAACCAAATCAACTTATTATGCTGAGCATGTATTTCTGCAGATCTCATTGGTCTACCAATAAATACTCGTTTTACACTGTTAAAATTGGCAACAGAGTAATAAATCCCAAAAATCGCTAAAATAAATAGTCCAATTTCTATATATTCGGACGGATGATGCATAAATTTCTCCCCTTTTCTTAAAAAAAGCATACAAAAAATATGTTGATTGTTGAGCTATAGGCAAAGTCAGAGTTACGTCATGAACTTTTCATCGCTTCCAATTTATACTTTTTTGCATACAAAAAACACTAAGCTTTACTTAGTGTTTGAAAACAAGACTAAATAAACCCCCTTCTTTAAATGCTTACGAGGTTAGCTGTCGGATTCGGGATTAAAGAATACCCCTACCTTTACTAAAAAGGATTCACCCCAATAAAGAATTGGTTCCCCCGCTCTTTTTTAGATTAAGCAACTTTGGTTTTGAATTAGAGAAATATAGAATTTAAATGTAAATATATAACTTCAGGTAAAATTTGTAAAGAGACTTTTACTAAAATTTACAATCAATTTTTTTGAAGCCCTCCAAAAAATATCCGAGAAATTAGGAACCTATACTAATTATAAGCACCCCTGAGCTTTTATCGTACTTGATTCCAAACGATTTGTTGTGACTTACAATTTGCTAAAGTGTTCGTTAATACGTTTTGCACTTCTATTTGATTAAACGTTGAGATCTTTTTATTAGCATCTGACATATTCGTTTCGTACCCTGTCAGCAAAATAGAAAATCCACATCCAACTACTAAAGATAAAATTACTTTTTTCATTTTTGTTATCTCCTCTCGATTTTTTTTCATATAAAAAAACCATGACCTATGGCCGTGGTTTGACGTTCGTTTTTAAACGTAAGACCATTTTAAAGAAAAAGTCACGACTAATTAGCGTGCTTGATTCCAAATAATCTCTTTTGTTTTATCAACTGCTACCATGTTTGTTAACACGTTTTGTACCTCAGATTGATTAAACGTTGAGATCTTTTTATTAACTTCTGACATATTCGTTTCGTACCCCGTCAGTAAAATAGAAAATCCACATCCAATAACTAAAGATAAAATTAAATTCTTCACTTTGTATTCTCCTTTCGCGATTTTTTCATATAAAAAAACCATGACCTATGGCCGTGGTTTGACGTTCGTTTTTAAACGTAAGACCAACTTTATCATGATTAAAATCACTCGTCAATTGGTGTTTTTTGGAATAATCCATGTAAACGATTACTTGAAATGAATGATTTTTGGTGCTCTTATTATGGTAATCGTTTACATTTTTCAACTTCTTTATTTAGTATCTTTGGTGCGCCAAGAAGTAAATTCCCATAAATTTTTTAATAGTCAATCGATCATTCTATTACATCGTACTATTCATTAAAAAATATCTTCATCATTGGTGGCGTTACAAGCGTAGTAATGAGCACAACAACTAAAAGGACGGTAAACAATGACTGATCTAATAATTTATTCTCTAGACCTATAGAAGCAATAATTAACGCAACTTCACCTCTTGATACCATTGCTGATCCGATACCTAGAGAATTCCTCCATGAGAATCGAGAAATTTTAGCTCCAAGAGATGATCCAACTAATTTTGTCAGAATTGCTATAATGCTTAATATGATAATAAGGGAAATATTATCTAAAATCCCTGTAAATTTAGCAGTTACTCCAATTGAAGTGAAAAATACTGGTACAAACAATGAATAACTAATTGTCTCCACTTTTTCAAATACTTCGTGCTTAAATTCAGTTACACTTATTGCTACACCTGCAATATAAGCTCCAATAATTGCAGCAACCCCAGTGTATTCTGCAAAATATGCATATAGAAAACAAATGATTAGAGCAGAAGAAATAACGGTTTCAGTAACACGTAATGTAGAAAATTTTCTAAGTAAAAATGGAACAACTTTCCATCCAAGAATAATTGCAAATACAAAGAATAATACTTTTTTAAGTATTATTTTCCCCAAATTTACATCTCCACTTTCACCTGCCAAGCTAAGTAAAAATGCCAACGCAATAATGACTAAAATATCATCAATTACTGCAGCACCCATAACAGTTGCCCCTTCACGGGTTTTTAATTTGTTCATTTCTTTCAACACTTGTACTGATATGCTTACGCTTGTCGCGGAAAGTAAAAGCCCCAAAAAACTAGATTGAATAGTAGTTAAATGAATAAACATTCCAATTAAATAGCCTATTCCAAATGGTACAATAATCCCTCCAATTCCAACTAAAGTCGATGCTGTTCCAGTCCGTTTAAACTCATCAATATCTGTTTCAAGTCCTGCAATAAACATTAGCAGAATTACACCGATTTGACTTATTTCTTTTAATATATCTGTGTCATTAATTAATCCTAATAGTGTAGGCCCAAGTATGATTCCGATTAAAAGTTTACCAAGAACAGACGGTTGTTTTAGTCTAACACTAATGTCACCTGCAATTTTTGAAGCGATTAAAATGATCGCAAGTTGAAAAATAAGCATATATTCTGTAGTAATTGACTCCTAAGCGTAATAACAACTACTACATTCACCTCCAGCCTGAGTGCATTACGAAATTTATGTAATTATTATCTTTACTTCTACTACAAATATTCATAGGGAACACTTTTATAAAGCAAAAAGAAAAGCTAAAATATTTTCTAGACATTTTTATTAAATAGTAAAAAAATAAGGTAATCACTTTTGAGAACTTAAAAGCAATTACCATATAGTTATACGTATATTTTTTTAAAATTGTTTTTTTAATTATTTATTCAATATTTGAAAAACGATGCAGATCCCTATTTTCTCCAATCATAACCAATACATCTCCTTCATGTATAACTTCATCAGGAGAAGGTGAGATATTAACGACTCCTTCGCTTTTTATAGCGATGACAGTTAAATTAAATTCTACTCTAATATTTAATTCCTTCAAACTTTTCCCAACCATTTTTGAAGGTAACTTAATTTCTTCTATACTGTAATTTTGCGCGAGTTCAATAAAGTTTAAAACATTTGGTGACATTAATTGATGCGCTACTCGTTCTCCCATATTCTTTTCCGGATAGATAACCCAATCAGCCCCAATTTTTTTTAACACTTCACCATGACGCTTATTTAATGCTTTCGCAACAATTTTTTTAATTTTTAATTCATTTAAGACTAAGGTTGTTAAAATACTTGATTGCATATCATTTCCAATCGCTACTATAACTGTGTCAAAATTACCTATACCAATTGCCTTTAAAGCTTCATCATTTGTAGAATCTGCTATTACTGCATGTGTAGCTATGTCTGCAAACTGATTAATACGATCTTCATTCATATCAATTACTAACACTTCGTTACCGTGTTGCAATAGAGTATTCACAATACCTGAGCCGAATCTACCTAATCCTATAACTGCATATTGATTTTTCATATTTACATTGCTCCTATATAAAATGAATTTGGTACGATTTATCCAATCATGATTTTACCTTTTGGTCGTTTAAAAGGATCCGAAGTTCTTCTTAGTGTAACAGCAAAAGCAATCGTCAATGGACCAACTCTTCCCGCAAACATTGTTAAAATGATTAAGATTCTTCCAATTGGTGTTAGATCAGGGGTCAATCCCATAGATAGTCCAACAGTTCCAAATGCAGAAGTTGCTTCAAATAAGATCATTAAGAAGTCCTTTCCATGCTCTGTAATTGTTAATATCATGGTTACAAAGATAACAATAAGCAGACCACTTACAGTAACAGTAAGTGCCTTATAAATAGTGTCGTACATGATACTTCTTTTAAAAAATATAACATCTTCTTTCCCTTTAATCTGTGATCGAACTGCTCCTAATAATGTAGCGAAAGTAGTCGTTTTTATCCCTCCACCGGTAGAACCCGGAGATGCCCCAATAAACATTAAAATGATAATTATGAACAGTGTAGACTGTGTTAAATCAGGTATATTGAGTGTATTGGACCCTGCCGTTCTAGGTGTCACAGATTGATACAATGAACCAAGAAATTTGCCAGTCCATGATAACGGCTGTAATGTTTTGGGATTATGCAATTCTAGGAAGAAAATCAGAACAGTTCCTAAAACTAATAAATAAATGCTTGTTTGTAGAACTACTTTAGTATGTAGAGAGAGAAAACCTGTTTCTTTGTATTCGTATAATTCGTTCATTACGATAAAACCGATTCCCCCAAGTGTAATCAATAAACAAACCACAATTGTAACAGTAGGATCTGCTACATAACCAGTTAGACTCTTAAACCCTCCCATTAAATCAAAGCCAGCATTATTAAAATTTGAAACGGAATGAAATAATCCAAAATATATTGCCTTTCTAAGTGGCATTTCAAATGAAAAACGAATTGCTAATATTATCCCACCAACTAATTCAATCACAATTGTAAAAATAAAGATTCTTTTTACTAAACGTACAATTCCTGCAATCGATAAATTATTCAATGCTTCCTGTAATAGCAAGCGTTCTTTTAAAGAAATTCTCTTACCTAAGAGAACTGCAAAAAAAGTAGCAAATGTCATAAAACCTAAACCGCCTACTTGAATGAGCGACAAGATAACTAATTGTCCAAATAACGTGAACGTTGTACCAGTATCCACTACCACTAATCCAGTTACACAAGTAGCTGAAGTAGAAGTGAATAAAGCGTCCAGCCAATTCAGACCTTCTCCATTCTTAGTAGCGATTGGTAGAGTTAGTAGAATACTACCTAAAACAATAATGAGAGCAAATCCAATCACTAAAACTTTTGATGGGTCTAAGGAAGGCTCCAGCTTTTTTCTCATAGTAGTACATCCCCTCTTTTCACCTAATTTTTTATTCGAAATTTTTTTCCCCATTTCAATTTAGCATTCCCATTGAGGAAAAAATATAATAATAACATGTTATTTAATGAGTAAATATTTTGAGTTCAACAAGGTCATTCTAAGATTAGTTTATAAGTGCCTGTGAGGTGAAACATTATGGAATCAGTTGTAATGAAGGCTGTTGAACATGAATTATATATCATTACTTTTGTCTTGATTTTTGGATTATTGGCAATTAAATTAGCTGAAAAAATAAAAATTCCTGATGTAGCTTTATTTATGATAATCGGAATATTAGTAGGTCCATCAGTATTTAATTTCATTTCATTGCCAAATGAATCAGTGGCAAATCAGTTCATTATCGTCCTAGGTTCTGTCTTAATTCTGTTTGAAGGAGGTAAAGCCATTCATGTTTCCGTTTTAAAAAAAGTATGGATTACCATCTCTCTACTATCGACTCTTGGAGTCATTATTACAGCATTAGTTGTAGCAGTTACAGCTTTTTATTTATTGAAGCTACCATTCTTATATGCACTTTTGCTTGCATCAGTCATCGCATCTACAGACCCAGCAACCTTGATTCCAGTTTTTAAACAAGTTACAATCCATGAAAAAGTAAGACAAACTGTAGAAAGTGAATCAGCGTTTAATGATGCAACGGGTTCTATTTTGGCATTTACTATACTTGGAGTCATTTTAGGACAATCGCAATTATCCATTTCAGCTAGTGTTTGGAGTTTTTTTCGTGAAGCTGGGGGTGGAATATTAGTTGGAATAATCATTGGTTTCATTGGAGCATTTATTACTTCAGCACATAAATGGGCGTTTTTAAATAAGTACAGTACAATAGTTAGTCTTGTTTTAGCTATTAGCTCATATTTAACAGCAGGATTAATTCATGCTAGTGGGTTTATGGCAACTTTTACTGCTGGCCTAATTTTAGGTAATCCACAATTGTTTCGTCTTCATATTTCAGTAGAGACTCGAACAACCGATGCTCATTTTTCGGATAATGCTACATTAATTATGAGGAAGCTTATTTTTATGTTACTAGGAACCCAAGTGAATTTTCATATTTTAAGTAAATATTGGATACAAGGAGTACTGATTGTTTTAGTTTTCATGTTTATTGCTCGACCACTAACAGTACTTTTTTGCACTTTACCAGATCGAAAAGCAAATTGGTCGTGGAGTGAAATTATTTTCATGTTTTGGGTCCGTGAAACAGGAGTTATTCCTGCAGCAATTTCCGGAATGATAATAGCAGCCGGAGTTGATTATGCAAACGAAATTACGACTGTCACTTTTATCGCAATATTAATGACTATTCTAATACAAGCTAGTACGACGGGTTATGTAGCTAAAAAATTAGGTCTTGTTGTAGAGAAATCTAATGTAAACAACACTAAAAAAATCGTTTAAATAGCGAAATTTTGGGTTCAAACTTACGAATTCATTAAAAAAGACAACTTTTGAAAGTTGTCTTTTTTCAGAGTGTTGAAAAACAACTTAGTCAATAGATCTAAGCATAAAATTTTAGAAAAAATCCCCTTTGTAGGAAAATTGTTACAAGGGGGATTTTTTATGTACTACTATCAAGAGA
>NZ_NESS01000022.1 GCF_002128425.1 Gottfriedia acidiceleris | reverse complement strand
CAGCGCACCAATCGAGCCGCTCCTTGCATAAACTTACTGAGATTGGGGCGACCATACGATATACATATTTACCTATATATTAAAATGCGTTCGTAGCTCAGTGGATAGAGCAACGGTTTCCGGTACCGTGTGTCGCAGGTTCGAATCCTGTCGAGCGCGCTAAAAATAAACCGAGTGATATGATCTGTTAATAAACAGCAATATCACTCGGTTTTTATTTTCCCTCCGTTAAAACCTTATATCTCAGTCCTAAATCCTACCTTTACCCTACAACTAAAGATGTACTAAAACTCCACCCAATGAAGAATGGGTTCCCTTAACTTAAAATCATATATTTAAAGTAAATAAAGGGAGGTCATTCAAATGGATATGAATTCTTGGTTTCTTGAAGAAATGGCACAATTCAATAAGGATGAAATAGAAAGAGAATTAAAATTTAAAGAAACTTATAAACTGTACTCAACATCTAAAAAGAAAAAATACTGCATCGACTTAAAAATCATTAAATTCTGTATCTAAACAAGAGAGTGTTTATAATCATTTTAAATTTAATAAAAAAAGAGCCGAGTAATTTCATACTAATAAAAATTATTCGGTTCTTTTCGTCCCTTCTATTTTTTTCCTCTATCCTTTTTCATAAATATATGATATATTACTCTTTGCGATGAGCTAATTTGAGTAAGACGAGAGATATGCGCAAGCTAAACGCGCGGATGTGGCCGCCCGGTCTCTTGCCTCAAACGCATCAAGACGTCTGCTGCGGCAGGCGTCTTTCTTTTTGTTTATTCCTTTGTGTATAATAGTACATATTAAAATTGAAGGGAATGTTTTTGTGTTAACAATCGCAGAATACACTGTAGAAGAAATAAAAGATCCATTTGGTATTATTGAAGGTGATCGATTTGAGTTTATTCTTTATATCAATGTGCCAGAGGATGATGAATTATTTAATGAAAAAGGTATATACATAAAAGTCCTTTTTGGAGTAAATGGTGGCGAGTCTAAATTAATTAAATATGACTTGTATGAAGTTGAATCAAATCAGTATTTAGATTTTGATTTGGAAGAAGATGAGGAAAAAGAAGTATTCGAATTTTGTAAAACTCATTTAACAGTTGAAGATTAATGTGTTGTTGAATGACACAGTTCAGTTTAGGAAATCGCTTTTTATAGGTAATTCGGCGACACACTTCTGTGTAATTGTAAACACAGTACCAATTGTGATTACACACTTATAAAACACTAATATTTTAAATAAATGTAGAGTTTTGAAAACCTTGATTTATCAAGGTTTTTTTGTTGTGTTTTTAAATAAATAGATTTTTTAGAATATTGGCATAGAATTTGCAATAATTAAATTGATTACATAACTTGTCCTTGTAACGCGTAGTTCTTTTGTCATTATTTGTAAAAATGTAAGCGTTTCAACGACGAGGAAAATTGAGGAGGTGTAGAATGAATATCTTATTGGTATGTTCTGCAGGGATGTCAACTAGTCTACTAGTTACAAAAATGGAACAAGCAGCTAAGGCAAAAGGAATTCAAGCAACTATATGGGCTGTTGCTGGTGATGAGGCGAAAGAAAACTTAGCCAAAGCTGATGTATTACTACTTGGACCACAGGTTCGTTATCTAGCCTCAGAAATGAGGAAGCTGGCTGAACCTAAAGGGATACCAGTAGATACTATTAATCCAGTGCATTATGGATTGATGAATGGTGAAGCTGTTTTGGAAATGGCCTTAAATTTGAAAAAATAAACGGGGAATTAAAATTCTAGAGAGAAAAGAAGGTGTATTAGAATGATGCATTTTGCTGAAAAGTATATAATGCCTGCTGCAGCGAAATTTGGTAATCAACGTCACTTGTTAGCAATCCGTGATGCTTTAATTGGTATGATTGCCATTACGATGATTGGGGCTTTTGCTGTACTTATTAATAACTTGGGTGGCGCAATTCATGGCTACGATAAAATGATGGAAACAGTCTTTGGTGCAAACTGGAAAACACTAGGCAGTGATATTTGGTGGGGAACATTTGCATTTATGACAGTATTTGCCGTAGTAGGGATTGCGCATAGATTAGCGCGTTCATATGGTGATGAAGGTTTTGAAGCGATGCTTGTTGCTTTAGCATGTTACTTTGTACTTGTTCCACAATCATTAGCTGCAGTATCCGTTACTTTAAATGGTGGTAAGACAGCTACAGGGGGAACTTGGGGATTTATTAGCTGGAATTCATTAAACTCTACGGCTTTATTTACAGGAATTATCGTTGCGATTATTGCAACTGAAATCTTTGTACGATTAGCTAGAGTGAAACAATTAGTTATTAAATTACCAGATGGCGTTCCACCAGCCGTATCAAAAGCATTTGCAAAGTTATTACCAGGTATGTTAACAATTTTTATCGTTGCATTAATTGGCTTATTGTTCAGATTATACATTTCAGATGGCGTATTCTTTAATGATTGGTTAAATTCAGTTCTTGTAAAACCGTTAACTGATGCTGCTGACTCTTTAGGATTTGCAGTTGCAATTGCATTCTTTATACATTTCTTCTGGGCGCTTGGATTACATGGTCCAAATATTTTAGGTGGTATTACAACGCCTTTATTAACAAGTTTAGGTAACCATAACATCGATTTATATGCAAAAGGTGTGACAGATTTAGATAAGTACTCAGTATTAGCAGGTCCATTCTTAGATGCATTCGTATTTATGGGGGGTTCAGGAACTACGATCGGTTTACTTATTGCAATGTTCTTTGTAAATCGTAAACGTCATAAACAGATGATTGCATTAGGAACACCACCAGGATTATTTAATATTAATGAACCAATTATTTTTGGTTTACCAATAGTGTTAAACCCAGTTTGGTTAATACCATTTATTTGTACTCCAATTGTTTTAACCATTACTTCTTATTTAGCTGTTAAATCACATATTGTTTTCCCTATTGTTTCTACAATTCCATGGGTAACTCCACCGGTTATTGGTGGATATTTAGCAACAGGTGGTCACTGGAGCGGTGCAGTCTTAGCGCTTGTTAATGTTGTGATCTCAATCGTTATTTACTTACCGTTCGTTGTAGTAGCAGAAAGAATGGAAGCAAGGAAGTCCACAGAAACTACAAGTAGTAATTCATTAAATGTATAATAAATTGTGAAGGAGAAGAGTGCAAATGCCTACCGACACAAATAATGAACAAATTGCATTTCAGCTTATATTACATTCTGGTAATGCTAAGAGTTTATTAATGGAAGCAATGTATAAAGCTCGTGGTGGAGAGTTCGAGGAAGCTCGTGAGAAAGTAAACGAAGCGAATGCGGAACTTAGGTTGGCTCATCATTCGCAAACGTCACTTATACAAAGTGAAGCAGGCGGGCAACAATATAAAGTTAATATTCTCTTAGTACATGCACAGGATCATTTAATGAACACTCTTACAACAAGAGATTTAGTAGAGGAAATCATTTACTTGCATGAAAAAATTTTACTTAAATAATTAATAAAAAAAGTGGTGTAGACTAAATCTACATCACTTTTTTTCATAGATAATATGGAACAAACTGTATAATTTAAGTAGAGATTAAAAGTGTTTTAAAACACTATAATGCTAGTGTATATAAATCATGACACACTAATAAGTTAACAACACACTAAAACAATTTAAGAAGATTAACGAATTATATTTAACACACTAGACGTTTTAAAATTACTTTCCTTAAAAGCAAAGAAAAAAGATTCCATGATTATAAAGCCTTTTAGGACAAGGTTTCTAAGATTAAAATATATATTTTTCAATAAGTCAGGAAAAGTTGGCACGCCATTTGCTATATAAAGAGTGTACAAAATAAATTAATTAGTAGTTGCTTAAGAGTCGTATTACTTTCAAACAATCTGTAAGCGCTACACTATATCTAATATTGGAGGAATAATCATGAATATTTTATTAGCTTGTTCAGCAGGAATGTCTACTAGTTTACTAGTAACTAAAATGGAGGATGCAGCAAAAGCAAAAGGAATTGACGTAAAGATTTGGGCAGTTTCAGGTGATGCTGCAAAAGAAAATTTAGATAAAGCAGATGTTCTTTTATTAGGACCACAAGTACGTTATTTAGCTTCTGAAATGAAAAAAGTTGCCGAGCCAAAAGGGATACCTGTTGATGTAATCAATCCGGTACATTATGGACTTATGAATGGTGAAGCTGTTTTAGAATTAGCACTTAGTTTAAAAAAATAGACTGGATCTGTGCATAAATTTTAACAAAAGGGAGTCTTAAAAATGATGAATTTTGTAGATAGATATATAATGCCAGCTGCAGCAAAGTTCGGTAACCAACGTCATTTATTAGCAATACGCGATGCGTTAATCGGTATGATTGCCATTACAATGGTCGGTTCATTTGCAGTTTTATTTAATAATTTAGGTGGAGCGATTAAAGGTTACGACAAAATGATGGAAGCTCTTTTTGGAGTGAACTGGAAGACGCTAGGTGGAGATATTTGGTGGGGAACATTTGCATTTATGACTGTTTTTGCAGTTGTAGGAATTGCTTATAAACTGGCTCGTTCTTATGGTGATGAAGGATTTGAAGCAATGCTTGTCGCATTAGCATCATATTTTGTACTAGTGCCACAATCATTAAATACTGTAACGGTTACATTAGAAAATGGAAAAACAGCTACTGGTAGTGTTTGGGGACTAGTGAATTCTACTTACACTAATTCAACTGCACTTTTTACTGGAATAATTGTAGCAATTATCGCAACAGAAATTTTTGTTCGATTATCAAGAGTAAAGCAATTAGTTATTAAATTACCGGATGGTGTACCACCAGCTGTTTCAAAAGCATTTGCGAAGTTATTACCTGGTATGCTGACAATCTTTGTGATCGCAATTGTTGGATTGTTATTCAGATTATATTTATCGGATGGAGTATATTTTAATGATTGGTTAAGTTCAGTGCTTGTTAAGCCATTAACGAATGCTGCAGACTCTTTACCGTTTGCAATCGGTATTGCATTCTTTATTCATTTCTTCTGGGTACTTGGCTTACATGGACCAAACATTCTTGGTGGAATTACAACACCATTATTTACAGCTTTAGGAAATGAAAATATTGATTTAGCAGCAAAAGGGGTTACAAAGTGGAGTGAATACAATGTAATGGCTGGCCAGTTCTTTGATGCATTTGTATTCTTAGGTGGATCAGGTGCTACGTTAGGGTTAATCATTTCTATGATATTAATTAATCGAAAACGTAATAAACAAATGATTGCATTAGGTGGGGCACCAGGATTATTCCAAATTAATGAACCAGTGCTTTTCGGATTACCGATCGTATTAAATCCAATGTGGTTAATTCCCTTCATTGGTACACCAATTATCTTAACAGTTATTTCATATTTAGCGATTTCTTTAGGCATGGTCCACCCAGTAACTACGAATATTCCATGGGTAACACCACCAATTTTAGGTGGGTGGTTGATTACAGGGGGACATTGGACAGGTGCAGCCTTAGCAACATTTAACTTAATTGTCTCAGTAGTTGTCTATTTACCATTCGTTGCACTACAAAGACGAATGGAAGCTAAAAAAATTAGAGAAGCGGCAAATAATCAAAGTGCTGCTATGTAATGCAGTTTGAGGAGGATACGAAATGAGTACTTTAACGACAATCGAGCAAACGGCATTTCAATTAATTTTACACGCAGGAAACGCAAAAAGTTCATTAATGGAATCGATGCAGGCTGCTCGAGAAGGTAATTTAGAAGAAGCAAATAGTAAGATTGAAGAAGCAAAGGTAGAATTAAATCTTGCGCATCAAGCACAAACTTCATTAATTCAAGGTGAAGCACGAGGAGAGAATGTAGAATTAAGTATCTTGTTAATTCATGCTCAAGATCATTTAATGAATGCATTAACGATGAGAGATTTAGTAACAGAAATTATTTTCTTACATGAAAAATTAAACAAATAAAAGAAAATAGAAAAGTAGTTTTGTAGAATTACCGGGCTACTTTTCTCCTATCATAAAGAAGGAGTGAAGAAAATGAGAAACGGTATTAAAATAGCAACAATTGGTGGCGGTTCAAGTTATACTCCAGAATTAGTTGAAGGATTTATTAAACGTTATGATGAACTACCTGTGAGAGAGTTATGGCTAGTGGATATTGAAGAAGGTAGAGAGAAACTTGAAATCGTTGGAAACCTTGCGAAAAGAATGGTAGAAAAAGCAGGAGTACCAATGGAGATTCATTTAACTCTTGATCGACGTGCTGCTCTTAAAGACGCTGATTTTGTCACGACTCAATTTCGTGTAGGATTACTTGAAGCTCGTATGAAGGATGAGCGTATACCTCTAAAATATGGGGTAATTGGTCAAGAAACAAATGGTCCAGGTGGCCTGTTTAAAGCACTTCGTACAATTCCGGTTATTTTAGATATCGTTAAGGATATTGAAGAGCTTTGCCCAAATGCTTGGTTAGTAAACTTTACGAATCCTACAGGAATTTTAACAGAAGCGATTTTAAGATACACTAACTTCCGTAAAGTGGTTGGTTTATGTAATGTACCAATTCATATCCATATGAACATCGCGAAAGGTCTAGGGGTAGATGCTGAGCGTGTGCATATTGATTTTATGGGATTAAATCATATGGTTTACGGAACGAAAGTATTATTAGATGGTGAAGATGTAACAAGTCGTGTTGTAAGTGGATTTGCACGCCCTGCTGAAAGTATGACGATGCAAAATATTAAGGCAATGGATTGGAATCCTGATTTTATTGAAGCACTTGGAGCGATTCCATGTCCGTATCATCGCTACTACTATCAAACTAAAGTAATGTTAGAAGAAGAGCTTGAAGCAGCGAAAAAAGATGGTACGCGTGCTGAGGTTGTAAAAAAATTAGAAGAATCATTATTCGAATTATATAAAGATCCTAATTTAAATATTAAGCCACCACAATTAGAAAAACGCGGTGGAGCTTATTATAGTGATGCTGCATGCCGATTAATTTCATCTCTATATAACAATAAAGGCGATATCCAGCCTGTTAACACAATGAATAATGGTGCTATTGCATCAATTCCAGATGATTGTGCTGTTGAAGTAAGTGCAGTTATTACAAAAGATGGTCCAAAACCACTTACGATGGGTGATTTACCGGTTGCAGTACGTGGTTTAGTTCAACAAATTAAATCATTCGAACGTGTTGCTGCGGAAGCTGGGGTAACTGGTGATTATAAAACAGCATTACTTGCTATGTGTATTAACCCACTAGTGGGATCTGATAATTTAGCAAAACAAATTCTAGATGAAATGTTAGAGGCTCACAAAGAGCATTTACCTCAATTTTTCAAAAATGAAAAAGTAGCAGCAAATTAATGTTTTAATTGAATAAAGAGAGGGATGTAGCTCGAATGAAAGAGTGCATCCCTTTTAATTTATACTAAAAGAAAAAGGAGAATGAAAGATGACGAAGCTAATTGTAAATGCTGATGATTATGGATATTCAAAAGGTGTGAATTACGGCATTATCGAGGCACATTTAAATGGGATAGTGAATTCTGCAACGATGATGATGAATATGTATGCTGTAGAGCATGGTATTGAACTAGCTAGATTACATCCTACATTAGGAATAGGTGTGCATCTTGTATTAACAGCGGGCAAACCTTTATTAACTGATTTACAAACAATCGTAGATGAAAACGGCGCTTTTCTTAAAAATAGTTATTGGTATGACAATCCAATTATCAATGTAGATGAAGTAGAAAAGGAATGGGATGCGCAAATTCAAAAGTTCCTTTCGTTTGGTTTAAAACCTACACATCTAGATAGCCATCATCATGTACATATGATCCCAATTTTACATCCAGTTATTGCAAAACTATCTCAAAAATATAATCTATCAGTTCGAATTTCTCCAAAAAGTCAAATAGACGGAATCACACATTTTACGGACCAATTATTAACCGATTTTTATGGCAGTGATATTCCAGTAAACTATTTTGAGACAATAGAAGAAAGAATAAATAATAGTATTGAGTCAGTTGAAGTCATGGTACATCCTGCATTAGTAGATAATCATTTGAAAAATGGTACATCTTATTGCTTTGAGCGTTTAACAGAACTAGATATTTTAACGAACTCAAAACTTCCTGTGGGAGTAGAATTAGTAAAGTATTAAAATAAAAAGCCAGTTTCTTCCAATGGAGTAACTGGCTTTTTTGACTCAATTATAAGATCTTATACCCCTGATTTTGCATTTCCTAAATACTGTTCTTGTTCATTTCTAGAATAAAATTCCATTAAATAACATATTTCATCATCGGGAATGATAATGTCACAAGCATCTTCAATTTGTTGCATTATTTTTTTTATTTTTAAATATAGCATATAGTCACTATTTATTTTATCTTCTTTGTCTCTAAATGGGATTAGAGGCTGTGAGTTTTGAATTCGATCTATCATGCAACTCATATGAATAACAATTCCCATTAGATCCTCATTTTTGAAAAATTTGTCTGTTTGGACTTGTATTTCATTTAAAGCACGTCTAATGACACTAATTACTTTTTTAGCGTCCTTTAAAGAAATAGTCTCTTGTAATGTTTCAGCCATTTTTAAGTACGTTTCTTCATAAGTTATCAATTCTTGTATTGTCTTTGTAGCCTTCATATTTAATACATCCTGTAAATGGAACGTATTGAATGGAACATTTATATCAAAATTCGAAACAATACAAACGATACTTCGTTCTTTAGATATATCATTTAACATTTTTTGTAATTCGTCTTTATTTAATAGGCTAATTGGAACGATTTCTAGCATCTCTTTATCATAGACCAAGTTATTCGCCAGTATATTTTTAATGGCTATTGCACTTCCCTGACCAGTCAGACATGCAGTTAAAATCACAGAACGATTAAATTCAGGTTGTTTCGTTTTATTCGCATGAGAATTGATGAAGAAAGTAGTTAAGTTTCGCACATCCTGGTAAAGCTCGTCTAAATTATAACCGAGTGTCGCTTTTCTAGAAGCTTCGATTACATGTGCAGTACTTACCATTTGAATCACACGTACAGGGATTGAAAATTCGGCTTCAATTATGTCACCGATATAAGCTAATGACCCCATATCAATGCAAAGTAGGATACCATTTAATTTCCCTAAAGATTTAATATAATCTTTTACACGAATTAAAAAATCTTGTGGAGGTTCACTTAATGGCATATCAATTCCAATGACTTCCTCGTTTTCTAGCAGTTCATTTGTTACATTCGCCATCTCTCTAGCAATACCATTACCGTGAGCTAATACAATAACTTTTACATTGGAACTAGTCACTTTAAAATCTTCGTTTCCATATACAAAAAACATCGTTATAAATGCTACTTCATCAAATGGAATTGACACATTTGAAAAATCTTCAATCATTTTTACACATTCAATTGAAACGGAAAACTCTTTCTTATATTGATCTCGTATTTGCGTTATATTAGGATGATAAATTTTCTTGTTTGACTGTATGCGTTGTAATAGCGTTTGTATGTGTAGGCTAAGTGCAACAAGTATTTTTTCATTAAATCTCTTACTTAATTTTTCTTCTGCTAGTTTTAGTACTTTTTCACTTAATGTAACGATTTCAGGCTTTATTATTTTTTGGACATTTTCTTTACTAGATAGTTTGCGATTAATTGAAGTTAAATAATGCGTAAAATAACTTTCAATATCATTTTCCATTAGTAAGGATAACTCGTCCTGAGCAACGCCACGTTGTTTTAGTTCTTCATATTTAGTATCAATTCGGTCATAAATTGTATCTGCAGAATGATCCATTTGGTGGTTACTGATTATACCTTTTGTTGGTGAAAATTCGAAATGCTCGTTTAATAGAGTGACTGCATGCTTCACTTTTTTTTCAATAAATAAGCCTTCCTTCACATACCAGTTTAAATCAGTACTATAAATACGTATTTTGTCATGTTTGTGAGTAATAAAATCTGCATAAGCCTTCGCGCAAGCTAATTGAATGTCGGCTTTAAGTTGACCGATATTGTTTTGACACGGATAAAATAGAAAAGAGCGAATCGTATTAGCGCTTACAACAATCTCTTTTCCTAGACGAACACTTTCTTCTGTGAAAAATCGTTTAATGAGTGTCAATCTCTCTTCGTATGTTCGATCACGAAGAGCTGGCAACGTAATGACCATAGGGATTCGGCGCGTAAATGTAGATAATAAAGATGACCCTGGGTCCTCTGTAGTTGCTGAAATGATTAAAACATTCGATGTTCGCTCGTTTTCTGTCTCACCTAGTCTTCTATACAACTTATAATCTATGAAAGTAAATAACATTTCTTGACCTTCAGGAGTAAGACGATGAACCTCATCTAAAAATAATATTCCATTATTTGCCTTCTCAAGTAGACCTTTTTGTTCTGTTGCACCTGTATAAGCACCTTTTCTTACACCGAAAAGCTGCCCTAATAATAATTGTGGATTATTTGCATAGTCTGCGCAGTTAAAAATAATGAATGGAGAATCCTTTTCTAAAATATTTGAACGAATTGCGAAATCATGCATTCTTTTAGCAAAAGCAGATTTACCAACACCAGTCTCACCAAGTATTAATGTATGCATCCCATTTGGTGGATAGAGAATAGCTGATCTTGCTTTTTCAATAGCAGGTCTTAAACTAATATTTTCTTCATAAAAATATTCATATTTATAGTCTGAACTTGCTATATTTATTCTAGATTTGTTAGTTTGTTGTATAGTATGAGAAAGCAGTTTAAATACGACAGGTCTAGAATTTGTTTTAATTAATAATTCTTCTTTGACTAATTTATTTAAATCACTGCTAACGTTTGCTCTATCTAAACCGAGCTTTTGTGCAATCTCAATTGCGGTAAAACCTTGCTCCTTACTTTGAAGAAAAACTTCATAAATTTGATTTTTTCTGTTCATAATGGCCCACCCATAATAAAGAGTTGTATACCTTTACTATACAGGAAAAAGTAAACGTTTTCACTATATTTAAATTAGTATAACAATTCGTCAAGTACTATGAAAAAGTTAAATATCGAGTAAAATAGTAATAAGGGAGTGAAGTAGTATGGAAATGAATTTAATGCAAAAACAATCATTGAAACTTGCAATGACTCAGGAACTACGACAAGCCATTACAATGCTTCAATTTAATGCCCAAGAACTTACTGATTTTTTATTTGAGCAATCATTAGAAAATCCCTTAATTGAAGTCGAAACTCCTTATAACGATTACACTTCTTCAAAAATCAAACAACAAACTACTTCCAATGGACAAGGAATGGAGTTATACACTCGAAGAACAGAAACATTACAAGAAGAACTTGTTAGTCAGTTAAATGAGTTGAAAGTTGATAATGAGGAATATAAAATTATTAAATATTTAATTTATAACTTAGATAAAAATGGATTTTTGATGGAATCAGATGAAGAGCTAATACATGAATTAAATATCTCTTCTGTTCAGTTACAAATCTGCATTGATATACTTCAACGTTTTGAACCCTCAGGAGTTGGAGCAAGATCCGTTAAAGAGTGCTTAATGATCCAACTAGATGGCCTTGAAGTTGATACTACAATTGCAAAACAGGTCATTAAAGACTATTTTGACTTATTTGTTAATAAAAACTGGAAAGAAATTGCGAAGAAACTAAAGATTAGCTTACCTGATTTACAAAGGGAAATTGACTTGATTTTAACCCTTCAGCCAAGACCAGGTTTAAATTATTTCCAAGACCAAGTAAATTATGTAGCTCCTGATTTAACAGTTGAAAAAGTCGGCGGGGAGTTTGTAGTACTTATTAATGATAAAATTATGCCGCGTTTAAAAGTACTTAGTGAATATTCTTCTATTTTAAATGGTCAACATGAAAAGGAAGTTTCAGTTTATTTAAAGGATAAAAATACTCAAGTTAACTGGTTAATGAAAAGTTTGGAAGAACGAAAATCAACGATGTTAGCAGTAATGAATTGTATTTTGCGTAAGCAAATTGCTTTTTTTGAAAAGGGTCCTGCGAATTTAAAAACTCTTACTTTAAAAGAGATAGCAGAAGAACTTTCCTTACATGAATCGACAATTAGCCGTACTTGTAAAAACAAATATGTACAGACACCGTTTGGTTTATTTGAAATGAAGAAATTCTTTCATCAAGGAGTAAATGTAGATGGTGAGGAGCTTGCATCAACGAGTGTGCAAGTATTCATAAAGCAACTAGTAGATGAAGAGAACAAAGAAAAACCATTTTCAGACCAAAAGCTGGTAGAATTATTAGCGGAAAAACATGGAGTGGAAATCTCTAGAAGAACTGTAGCTAAATATAGAGATATACTTAGAATTCCTGGTTCATCAAAACGAAAGCGCTTTAGTTAAGAAGGAGAATTGGATGTCGATTAAGTTAACTTTATTAAAAAAAGAGAATTGTGGATTATGCGAAGAAGCAAAAGACGCAATTCGTTTGGTCCAATCGGAATATGAAATCGAAGTAAATGAAATTGATATATATTCTGATGACGCGTTATTAGAGGAATATCAGCTAATGATCCCTGTTATTCAAATTGATGGGAAAACCGTTGCATACGGAAAAATTCATAAGATTGACATATTAAATGCGATAAATGGGTAGTTATTAGTTGAAAGAAATGATTGACCCTGTTACAATGTAAATGTAGCAGGGTTATTTCACTTCTGGAGTAAATCTTGTTCGAAAAAACAACGTTGCAAAACGCTGTAATTTTTTTAAAACAAGTGGGACATAATATGTCATAGTGGGACATATTTAGACCCAAGTGAATACTCTGTGAAAGAGGAGATGAAAATGAACCATATTTTAAAGCTACAACAAAAATTATTACCTGATCTAATACCCGTTATCCAAAAGAGATTTCAAATCCTACAATATATACGAATTATGCAGCCAATCGGTCGAAGGAATTTGTCTGCTAGCGTAGGATTAACAGAAAGAGTACTTAGATCAGAAGTTGCTTTATTAAAAGAGCAAAGACTGATTAATGTCGCATCTTCTGGGATGACATTAACGGATGAAGGACTAAGTTTACTTCTAGACCTAGAAGAACCAATGCGTGAACTATTCGGTCTAAAAAATATCGAAGACTTGCTTAAGGATATGTTTAATCTGCAGGAAGTAATCGTTGTTTCAGGCGATAGTGACGAACTGGACTGGGTAAAAAAGGAGATGGGTCGAGCGGCTGTTGGCTGTATAAACCAAAGGCTAGATACAAATAATATTGTTGCTGTTACTGGTGGTTCCACTTTAGCTGCCGTTGCTGAAATGATGAATGATGACTCTAAAGATTTAAATACCTTATTTGTACCAGCGCGAGGCGGTTTAGGTGAAGAAGTAAGAAATCAAGCAAATACGATTTGTGCAAAAATGGCTGAAATGGCAAAAGGTAATTATCGATTACTTCACTTGCCAGATGAACTTAGTGAAGAAGCCTATCTAACTATGATGGAAGAACCAAGAGTAAAAGAGGTTCTAAATTTAATTCGATCTTCTTCAATTGTCGTACACGGCATTGGAGATGCATTTACGATGGCTAAGCGAAGACAATCTTCATCAGATCAGTTAGAAATCTTAACTGAATCTGAAGCTGTAGGAGAAGCATTTGGATATTACTTTAATGAAAATGGTGAAGTTGTTTACAGAGTAAGAACAATCGGTTTACAACTGAATGAATTAGAGAATATACCTTATGTACTTGGAGTAGCCGGAGGATCTTCTAAAGCAAAAGCAATGGCCTCTTTTTTAAAGAAAGGTCATGTAAACATCCTCGTCACAGACGAAGGAGCAGCAAAAGAGTTAATTAAAGGATGTACCCTTTAAAATAAAAAAGCTTCTACCTATTAAAAGGAGGAAATTAAAAATGGCAACTAAAATTGGTATTAATGGATTTGGACGTATCGGACGTATGGTTTTCCGCGCAGCTTTAAACAACCCAAACGTAGAGGTTGTAGCAATCAATGACTTAACGGATGCTAAAACTTTAGCTCATTTATTAAAATATGATTCAGTACACGGTTCAGTAAACGCTGATGTAGCAGTTAACGGCGATTCAATCGTTGTAAACGGAAGCGAAATCAAAGTAATTGCTGAGCGTGACCCTGCAGCTTTACCTTGGAGCGATTACGGAGTAGAAGTTGTAGTAGAATCTACTGGTCGTTTCACAGATAAAAAAGATGCTGAAAAACATTTAGGTGGATCAGTTAAAAAAGTAATCATCTCTGCACCAGCTTCTAACGAAGATATCACGATCGTAATGGGTGTAAATGATGACAAATACGATGCAGCTAGCCACAATGTAATTTCTAATGCTTCTTGTACAACTAACTGTTTAGCTCCATTTGCTAAAGTATTAGACGAAAAATTCGGTATCAAACGTGGTATGATGACGACTGTTCACTCTTACACAAATGATCAACAAATTCTAGATTTACCACACAAAGATTTACGTCGTGCACGTGCTGCTGCAATGAGCATGATCCCAACGACAACTGGTGCTGCTAAAGCAGTTTCATTAGTATTACCTCAATTAAAAGGTAAATTAAACGGTGGAGCTGTTCGTGTACCAACTGCTAACGTTTCTTTAGTTGACTTAGTAGTAGAATTAAATACTGAAGTTACTGCTGAAGAAGTAAATGCTGCATTTAAAGCTGCTTCTGAAGGTGAATTAAAAGGTATTTTAGGATATTCTGAAGAGCCATTAGTATCAATCGACTATAACGGTTGCACAAACTCTTCTACAATCGATGCATTATCTACAATGACTATGGAAGGCAACATGGTTAAGATCCTTTCTTGGTACGATAATGAAACTGGTTACTCAACTCGTGTAGTTGACTTAGTAGCTCACATTGCTTCTAAAGGTCTATAATTTTAATAAAAATTAATATGAGGGCGAGGGGAATTTCCTCCCCTCTTTTGTTTGAAAAAATCCTCTTTTGTCACTAATCCATCACAATATTAAAAAATACTCTAGAAATAAATTCCAATTGATGTACATAATCTGTTAAAATTGCGGTGACAATATCACAGAATAGATACGACTTTGTAAGAGACGGATCGACAAGTGGAATTGAACATGGATGAATATAAACAGTACTGGAGGCACCTACTATGAACAAAAAGTCATTACATGACATTGATGTAAAAGGGAAACGCGTATTTTGCCGTGTGGATTTTAACGTACCGATGGCAAATGGTGAAGTAACAGATGATACTCGTATTCGTGCTGCTCTTCCTACGATTCAGTATTTAATAGAAAACGGAGCAAAAGTTATTTTAGCATCTCACTTAGGTCGTCCAAAAGGACAGGTAAATGAAGACTTGCGTTTAAACGCTGTTGCTAAACGTTTAGGTGAAAAATTAGGTAAAAACGTTATTAAAGCTGATGAAGCATATGGACCTAAAGTTCAAGAAGAAATTAGCAAAATGAACGAAGGCGATGTTTTATTATTAGAAAATGTTCGTTTCTACCCAGGCGAAGAGAAAAATGATGAAGCTCTAGCAAAAGAATTTGCTTCATTAGCTGATGTTTATGTAAATGATGCTTTTGGTGCTGCACACCGTGCACATGCTACAACTGCTGGTATTGCTAAACATATCCCAGCTGTAGCAGGTTTCTTAATGGAAAAAGAAATTAATGTTTTAGGTAAAGCACTTTCTAATCCAGAGCGCCCATTTACAGCGATTATTGGTGGAGCGAAAGTTCGAGATAAAATTGGCGTAATTGAAAACTTATTAGAAAAAGTAGATAACTTAATTATTGGTGGCGGACTAGCTTATACTTTCTTAAAAGCTAAAGGCTATGAAATTGGTAAATCTCTTTTAGAAGAAGATAAAATTGATTTAGCAAATGAATTTATGCAAAAAGCAGAAGCTAAAGGTGTTAAATTCTACATGCCAATTGATGCAATTGTTGCTGACAAATTCGGTGAAGATGCTAATACAAAGGAAGTTGATATTGACAGCATTCCTGCAGATTGGGAAGCTCTTGATATTGGACCAAAAACAACTGCTCTTTATGCTGATGTAATTAAAAGTTCTAAATTAGTCATTTGGAATGGACCTATGGGTGTATTTGAAATCGATAAATTTGCACAAGGTACTAAAGGAGTAGCACAAGCATTAGCAGATTCTGACGCATACTCAATTATCGGTGGTGGCGATTCAGCTGCTGCTGCTGAAAAATTCGGCTTAGCAGATAAAATGAGCCATATTTCTACTGGTGGCGGTGCTTCATTAGAATTTATGGAAGGTAAAGAACTTCCTGGTGTTGCATTATTAAACGATAAATAAGTCTAATAGCTTTACAATATTTAGTAATTGAAATAGAGTAAGATGTTATGTCTTACCAATTGTTAGGAAGGTGTTTCTCATGCGTAAACCAATTATCGCAGGTAACTGGAAAATGAATAAGACGCTTAACGAAGCGATGACATTTGTTGAAGAAGTAAAAAATAGCATTCCATCATCTGATAAAGTAGAATCAGCAGTTTGTGCTCCTGCTTTATTTATTGCACCAATGTTATACGGCGTAAAAGGAACTGATCTAAAAATTGGTTCTCAAAATGTAAGTGATCAAGATAGTGGTGCTTATACTGGAGAAATTAGCCCAGTAGCACTTAAAGATCTAGGTGTAACTTATGCTATTATTGGACATTCAGAACGTCGTGAATATTATGGCGAAACAGACGAGTTTATTAATAATAAAACAAAAAAAGCTTTCGAACATGGTCTTACACCAATTCTTTGCTGTGGTGAAACACTTGAAGAACGTGAAGGCGGTAAATTTGAGGAAGTTATTCGTACTCAACTGACAGCTGATCTTGCAGGTCTTACAGACGAGCAAGTAAAGAATTTAGTAATTGCTTACGAACCGATTTGGGCAATTGGAACAGGTAAATCTGCTACAGAGAAAGATGCTCAAGATTCATGTAAATTTGTTCGTGATGTAGTAGCAAGTCTTTATAATGAAACTGTTGCAGAATCTGTACGTGTACAATATGGTGGTAGTGTAAAACCTGAAAACATTAAAGAATATATGGCTCAACCTGATATCGACGGTGCGTTAGTTGGTGGAGCAAGTTTAGAACCAGCTTCTTTCCTTGCATTATTGGAGGCTGTTAAGTAATGAGTAAACAACCAGTAGCGTTAATTATCCTAGATGGATTTGGTTTGCGTGAAGAAACATTTGGAAATGCTGTTGCACAAGCGAAGAAACCAAATTATGATAGATATTGGAATAAATATCCTCACGCACAATTAACTGCTTGCGGTGAAGCAGTAGGTCTACCTGAAGGACAAATGGGTAACTCTGAAGTAGGTCATTTAAATATTGGTGCGGGACGAGTTGTTTATCAAAGCTTAACGCGCGTAAATAAAGCGATTCGTGAAGGCGAATTCGAAAAAAATGATACATTCATCGATGCGATTAAAAGTGCAAAAGAAAAGGATAAAGCATTACATATTTTTGGTCTATTGTCTGATGGCGGTATTCACAGCCATATTAATCACATGTTTGCTTTATTAAAATTAGCTGCAGAGGAAGGCATGAAAAAGGTATATGTACATGCTTTCCTTGATGGGCGAGATGTTGGTCCAACTACAGCTAAAAAATATATCGATCAAACAGAAGCAAAGTTTAAAGAATATGGTGTCGGAGAATTTGCAACAATTTCTGGCCGTTATTATTCTATGGACCGCGACAAACGTTGGGATCGTGTAGAAAAATGCTATTGTGCAATGGTATATGGAGAAGGACCTACTTATACAAGTCCGTATGAATTAATTGAAGATTCATATGCGAACGGAATCCATGATGAATTCGTTTTACCTTCTGTAATGGTAAAAGAAGATGGGACTCCAGTTGCGACAATAAGTGATGAAGATTCAATCATTTTCTACAACTTCCGACCTGACCGTGCAATCCAAATTTCAAATGTATTTACAAACGAAGATTTCCGTGACTTTGATCGTGGAAGTAAGTTCCCGAAAAATGTTCATTTCGTTTGCTTAACACATTTTAGTGAAACAGTACAAGGTTATGTTGCATTTAAACCAACTAACCTAGATAACACTTTAGGTGAAGTTCTGTCTCAAAATAATTTAAAACAATTACGAATTGCTGAAACGGAAAAGTATCCACACGTTACCTTTTTCTTTAGTGGAGGCCGTGAAGCAGAGTTCCCAGGTGAAGAACGTATTTTAATTAACTCGCCAAAGGTTGCAACTTACGATTTGAAACCTGAAATGAGTGCTTATGAAGTAAAAGATGCATTACTTAAAGAAATTGCTGCAGACAAGCATGATGTAATCATCTTAAACTTTGCAAATCCAGATATGGTTGGACATTCAGGAAAACTTGAGCCGACAATTAAAGCAATTGAAGCAGTTGACGAATGTTTAGGAGAAGTAGTTGATGCAATTCTTGCTAAAGGTGGAAAAGCAATCATTACTGCTGACCATGGAAATGCTGATGAGGAAATTACACCTGAGGGTGAACCTATGACAGCTCACACGACTAATCCTGTTCCAGTTATTGTTACTGAAGAAGGTATTACGTTACGTGAAGATGGTATTTTAGGTGATTTAGCTCCAACTGTTCTTGATTTATTAAAAGTAGAACAGCCAAAAGAAATGACTGGTAAATCACTTATTAAATAAGTGAACAGTTAATATAAAAGTTTTTAATTATGCGTACAACGCAATCAAAAGGAGAGATTTTATTATGTCAATGATTATTGATGTTTATGCTCGCGAAGTATTAGATTCTCGTGGTAACCCTACTGTTGAAGTAGAAGTTTATACAGAAGATGGTGGTTTTGGCCGTGCGCTAGTACCAAGTGGTGCTTCAACTGGTGAATACGAAGCTGTTGAATTACGTGATGGAGACAAATCTCGTTACCTTGGTAAAGGTGTTGAGAAAGCAGTAGCTAACGTTAATGACGTTTTAGCTGAAGAAATCGTTGGATACGAAGTAACTGACCAAGTTTCAATCGACCGTCGTATGATTGAGCTAGATGGTACTGAAAATAAAGGTAAATTAGGTGCTAACGCAATCCTAGGTGTATCTATGGCAGTAGCTCGTGCAGCAGCTGATGAATTAGGATTACCATTATACCAATACCTTGGTGGATTTAACGCGAAGCAATTACCAGTTCCAATGATGAACATCATCAATGGTGGATCTCATGCTGATAATAACGTAGACTTCCAAGAATTCATGATCTTACCTGTAGGTGCTGATAGCTTTAAAGAAGCAATTCGTATGGGTACTGAAATTTTCCACAACCTTAAAGCTGTATTACATGACAAAGGTTTAAACACAGCTGTAGGTGACGAAGGTGGATTCGCTCCAAACCTAGGTTCAAACCGTGAAGCCTTAGAAGTAATCATGGAAGCAATTGATAAAGCTGGTTATAAAGCTGGAGAGCAAGTATTCTTAGGTATGGACGTTGCTTCTTCTGAATTCTTTAACAAAGAAACTGGTAAATACGATCTTGCAGGTGAAGGACGCACTGGCGTATCTTCAGCTGAAATGGTTGACTTCTACGAGCAACTTTGCAACGATTTCCCAATCCTTTCAATTGAAGATGGTTTAGATGAAAATGACTGGGATGGTCACAAATTATTAACAGAACGTTTAGGCAACCGAGTACAATTAGTTGGTGACGATTTATTCGTTACAAACACTAAAAAATTAGCTGAGGGTATTGAAAAAGGTATCGCAAACTCAATCCTTATCAAAGTTAACCAAATCGGTACATTAACTGAAACTTTCGATGCAATCGAAATGGCTAAACGTGCTGGTTACACAGCAGTAGTTTCTCATCGTTCTGGTGAAACTGAAGATAGCACAATCGCTGATATCGCAGTTGCTACAAATGCTGGTCAAATTAAAACAGGTTCTGCTTCTCGTACAGACCGTATTGCTAAATACAACCAATTATTACGTATTCAAGACGAGTTAGGCGAAAGCGCAGTATACCAAGGTTTAAAATCTTTCTACAACTTAAGAAAATAATTGAATCAAAACTAAGTGCATTAACAAAAAAACATAATCCATTATAGACACGTAAAAAGAGAAGGATCGTCACCTTCTCTTTTTTTTTGAAATCTAAAACATTTTAGTTTTTTTGCACATAAGTTAAAAAATTCTTTGAAACTTTCACTTATATATACAAACACAAAAACCGGTTTTGTTGTTTTGTTTTAAAAAATTATATTATAAGGAGAGATTCAAATGCCAGTTCCTGGAGAAACTTTTTTTGTTGAAAACTTAAGTCATGTTGATAAGACATACAAACAATTAAATGATGAATTTATTCGAAAAAATTCGGGAGGCTATAAAGATATTGTAGCTGCTATAAGTCTTGGTGGTGCAGGTACGGTAGTAACGATAATAGGAGTATTTTTTGCAGCAGCTATCTGTGCAATAGCAGGAAATACGCATAATGACGTTGTAGATATAATTGAGTATGTTTTAAATTAGGTATGTTATTAAGGGTTCAAACAAAAAACCTTATTCATGAAATAAGGATCAAAAATCTTTAGTAGGAATACCTCCTTACCAGATGTATGCTATTTGAATGGTTTGTTCAAATTCAGTCTTATTACTATTTTTTAAATCAATAGTATAAACGTACAAAACATATTTTAATTTTCCTTTTTTCTTTAACAAATTTAAAATCTCATATATATTCATTTCTTTTAGGGTATGGTAAAAAATTGATGTTATACCCTCTATATTAAATAACTTTATTTCTTGAAACATTGTAAAGTTAAGTTTTGCTCCGAGTGTTTGAGATAATATCTGTAAAATTCTTTCTTCCCCAAAATATTCAATATCTTCTACTATATCTCTAGAATTGTAAGGTTGTTTTATATAAACGTGATATAAGTTTTGAATATCGTTATAACTAAAATATACTGGTTTAAACTTTTTGAATAAAGTTTAAACTCAGAAGGCCTTATATTTTTCATTTTATTTAACTCCTTAGTTTTTGTTGTTTTTTATTTCCTTTAATTGTTCTATATTTTGTGATAGAAATTAGATTCAGCTATTGGAAATCCATAATTGTTTATATCTGGTATATTTCAGACATCTTATTATCCTTTATATTGTTTTACATTCTTAGATTTTTGCTCTATAAATTCAAAGAAACCTGGTGGTTCAGAGATAATATCATTGATATTTAAAAATTTCTCGTACATTAATATTTTGATTTCTTGTGCTAGATCTTCTTGATTTACAGGAGTTACTTTTCTAACATGACTATTAATATAAAATTTGAGATCGTCTAATAAAGTTTGAAAATCCTCATCACTGGGCATAGAAGTACAACTCCAAACATTTATAAATTAAATTTAGATTTAATATGTTCAATAGCTTTTTTATGTATTTTATTGATATTTTGGGGAGAAGAGTTTGTCATACTAGCAGTTTCAGTTTGTGTTAAATGTTGAAAATATATTAATTTAATAATTTGTTGCTGCTTTGGTGTTAATGTCTTTATTGCATTTCTTAAGACTTCATTCTCTAATTGTTCAAAAGAATCTGACCCACTATAGATATTTGGATGTTCATTAATGATAATTTTGTTTTTCGTCAAACTTATTACATCCAGTTTTACAGGTTTGTCTATTGATAAAATATTCCTGTTATTAAATTTATTTATACGCTTATCGAAATCAATGGATTTGTATCGCATTAGACTTTTAAAATAACTTCTCTTTCTAAATTCAAATAAAAACTTTTTAAAAGAAGAGTCTATAATTCTTTGTTTTTCTATATTAGGATGTTCTAGATATGATTCGAATAAAAGAAAGTTATTTAGTTCTTCGAGGAATTTTTCAACTATGAATCTTTTTTTACCTCTATACCCTCCAAATACTGAAATACTTTTTTTCTATTGTTATCCATAAAAAATATAACCTCCTTTATTAGTAATAAGTTTAATAATATAAGTGGTCAGTACTATTAAGATTTAAACCTTTATAAAAAGCGTTCACAAATCTATCAAAATAATGCTGAATAAGTAAATAATTCCTTGTTTAAATTAATTTTTAAATTGTTTATTAATTGGTCGAAATAAGTGTGAAAGATAAAGTAAGTCTAGGAGATAAAAGCTAAAGGTGAAATAAATTTATAAAATTATAAGAGTGTTGAAAAAAGAGATAGGTAGGATGGTAGTTGATAGTTTTTTCTTAAAATGGGTAATAATATAATTGTAACAATTAATAGTCAATTGTAATGAGTTAGATATATTGTTTCTGTGAAATCTATTAGATTGAATAATTGGGATTGATTATTAAAGGAATTTAATGTTAAAATAAGAATATATGTTCTAAAGAACACTAGTTCTTGTATGAAGAGATATTATTAGAAATAAAAGTAGATTAAAAATAAGAGAGGGGAAAAAATGTCTACAACTACTCCAACAGCTTCTAATCCTTCAATGGCTTCTTTGTTAAAAAATCCTTTTATCCAGACGATTCTTTCGGCAGGTTTGTTTATTCAAGTTGGTATTTGGATTCGTAATTTTGCAATATTATTATTTGTTGTGGAAAAGACAAATGGTGACGCAACAGCAGTATCACTGATTTCAGTTGCTGAATTTGCGCCAATTTTTATTTTTTCTTTTATCGGTGGTACTTTTGCCGATCGTTGGAAACCGAAGCGTACGATGATTTGGTGTGATCTTTTAAGTGCGGTTTCTATATTTGTCATACTGCTTGCTCTATTATATGGAACTTGGAAGTTTATATTTTTTGCTACACTTGTTTCAGCAATCTTGTCCCAGTTTTCTCAGCCTTCCAATATGAAATTATTTAAAGTTCATGTACCAGGTGAGCAAATGCAAGCAGGTATGTCTATATTTCAAACGATGATGGCAGTTTTTATGATTTTAGGTCCTGTATTAGGTACATTCGTATTTCAACAAGCTGGAATGCATGTTTCGATGGGAATTGTAGGTATTGCTTTTCTTATGTCAGCTTTAGTATTAACAAGGTTACCTAAAGATCAAGAAGAAGAGAAAGCAGAACATACAACATCATTATTGGAAGAGATGAAGTTAGGATTCCAATATGTTTGGTCTCGAAAAATTCTCGTCTATTTAGGTGGAGTATTTGCAGCAGCAGGATTAGGAATAGGTCTTATTCATCCACTAGCTATTTTTTTAGTAACTGAACGACTAGGATTAGATAAAGAATATTTACAATGGATATTTGCTGCAAATGGAGCCGCTATGATTATAGGTGGTGGCCTAATAATGGTAATATCTAATAAGTTGGCACCGCATGTTTTATTATTAATCGGTATGGCGGTCAATGCGGTTGGAATATTTGTAATAGGTTGGTCTGAGATGTTCTGGCTAACGCTTGTTGCCGAATTCTTTATTGGATTATTTATGCCCGCATTGCATATTGGTATTAATACAATTATTTTAAAAAATACTGATGAAAAGTTTGTAGGTAGAGTAAATGGTATATTAACACCCTTATTTATGGGGGCTATGGTCATTACGATGAGCTTAGCTGGAGTTTTAAAGGAACATTTTTCTTTAATCTCTATTTATCAAGTTTCAGCATTATTGTTCGTTGTTGGAATCATCATTATGGTGCCAATGTTTAAAATTGTGAAAAATACTGTAATCGAAGCAAAATCATAAAGTTGTGTAAATAAAACCTGATTATTTTCTTAAAAATAGTCAGGTTTTATTTATTTTCAGCTGATTTTATGTAATTATGGCCTCTTCGAATGCCATTATAATTTGGGTCCAAAGTAGGAATTAAAATGGAAAGATGAGTTTAGTCCCTATATGTTGATATAATAGGGATATTATTTATAAATGGACAAAAAGGATGAGAAGTTTGAGGGAGAAATACGGCATCATTGATATAGGTTCAAATACAATGAGACTTGTCATATATGAACAAAGTAAAAACGGTCGCATTAAAGAAGTTGAGAATATAAAATCGGTAGCACGTTTACGTAAATATTTAAATGATAAAGAAATTTTGAATAATGAAGGAAAGGATGTTTTACTTAAGACCCTTCTTATGTTTCAAGATATTACTCGTTACCATAAAATTATTGAGGTTAAATGTGTAGCGACTGCGACTATTAGACAAGCTGGTAATCAAGAGGAGATTATACAATTAGTTGCCGAAAAAACTGATTTTACATTACAAGTTTTATCCGGTTATGAAGAAGCGTTTTATGGATTTCTTGCTGTTGTAAACTCTATGCCAATACAAGAGGGAGTTACAATTGATATCGGTGGAGGTAGTACAGAGGTAACGTATTTTAAGAATCGTGAAATGATCCATTTTCATAGTTTTCCATTTGGCGTTTTATCTTTAAAACAGGATTTTATATCGAGTAATATTCCAACTGATGAAGAAATGAAAGAACTTACTCAATTTTTACAAAAACAATTTAGATCTCTAGATTGGCTAGTAGAAAAGCAAGTTCCAATTATCGCGTTAGGAGGAAGTGCTAGAAATGTAGCACAAATTCACCAAAGCTTAGTTAATTATCCAATTTTAGGTATTCACCAATATGAGATGAATTATGAAGAAATTGATTTTATAAAAAAACATCTTTCTGGATTATCGTATGATCAGATTCTAAGAATTGAGGGTCTATCAAAAGATCGAGCCGATATCATTCTTCCCGCAATTGAAGCCTTTAAAGAAATTTATTCAATCGTTCATGCGAAGGGCTTTTTATTAAGTAGTAAAGGCTTAAGAGACGGGTTCTTTATGGAAGAGCTTGTATTAAAAGGTGAAATACTACTTCCAAATATAGTAGATAAAAGTTTTAGTGATTTAGAGAAAGATTATGAAATCAATTTAAATCACGTAAATCATATGAAAATTCTAATAAATCAGCTAGTAGAACAAATTAATTTATATAAACTAAATCAAATAATGCCTGAAGATAGTTTAGATTTGAATTTAGCAGCGCGGGTCTTTAATATTGGAAAATACATAGACGAAGATTCAAGTAGTCAGCATACTTTTTATTTATTAGCTAATCGTACGATTGAAGGATTGGGTCACAAAAATCGTATTAAAATAGCTTTAATAGCTTCATATAAAAATAAAAATAGTTTTAAACAATTTATTAAGCCGTTTCTTGAATGGTTTACTTCAGACGAACTTAAGAAGATACGCTTTTTAGGAATTCTTTTAAAGTTTGTTAATAGTCTAAATGCGTCAAAGAGAGAAGCGGTGAAAAATATTGAATTTAAAGTAAGTGGTGAAGATATTATAGTCCAATTTAAATGTATAGAGGATTCGACTGTTGAAGAAATAGAAGCGGAAAAACATAAAAAGCAATTAGAAAAGATATTTAATAAAACAATTCATATTAATTTCGAAACGCACAAATCTGAGTAATCAGATTGTGCTTTTTTTAATTTTAATTGTAGGTTGTCAGGAATTAACATTTTTTTCATATCTTTACAATTTATTAACACAGAGTTAATAATAGATAAATTTTATTATTGTAGGATTAGGTGGTAGATATAATAAAAAAAATAAAGAGTTAGTATTTCTAGTAAATGCTCAAAAAGGGTGTAAATGATGATAGCGACTAAAGAGTATAGTGGTAGAAAGATAGAATTAGCAGAACCACAATATTATAATAATCGAGAATTAAGCTGGCTTGCTTTTAATGAAAGAGTTTTAGAAGAAGCTTTGGATGAACATAATCCTCTACTTGAGCGTTTAAAATTTTTGGCGATATTTAGTTCGAATTTAGATGAGTTTTTTATGGTACGTGTAGCTGGTTTAAAGGATCAGGTGAAAGCTGGATTCAATAAGCCAGAAAATAAGGCTGGTTTAACGCCAAAACAGCAACTTTCACAAATATCAACTGTTGGTCATGAACTTGTAAACCTGCAGTATAAGACATTCCGAGAAACATTAATACCAAAGTTAAAACAAGAGAATGTTCATTTGGTAAAATATCATGAACTAAGTGATCGACAAAAAAATTATTTAGAAAAATATTTTGAAGAACAAATACTTCCCGTTTTAACACCTATGGCAATTGATGCTTATAGACCATTTCCAGTCCTTTTAAATAAAAGTTTAAATTTGGCGGTTAATTTAGAAGATGTACAAGAAGAAGAGGATAAACGTAATAAATTTGCTATTGTACAAGTTCCTTCTGTATTAAAAAGGTTTATATCAATACCTACACTTGATGAAAAGCATTGTTATATTTTATTGGAAGATGCCATTACTGCTTATATACATCTTTTATTTCGTGGCTATATAGTACGTGAGGTAGCTCAGTTTCGAATTACTAGAAATGCTGACTTGACGATTCATGAAGAAGGCGCGAGAGATTTGCTTCGTGAAATAGAAAAAGAGTTAAAAAAACGAAAATGGGGTTCTGCAGTCCGACTTGAAATTGGACCACCTGGTGCGAGCAAATACATATTAAACTATCTATTAGAAGAGCTAGATGTACATGGCAAGGATATATATGAGTTAGATGGACCGTTAGATTTAACATTTTTATTCAGTTTTTATAAGGAGCTAGAGCACTATAAAGAGAGTTTAGTGTATGAAACATTAATACCTCAGCCACCACAAGACCTTGCCTCTGATGAGAATATATTTGAGAAACTAATGGAGCAAGATATACTGCTCCATCATCCATATGAATCATTTGAGCCTGTATTAGATTTTGTATTGGATGCAGCAATTGATCCTGACGTTTTAGCAATTAAACAAACCTTGTATCGAGTAAGTGGCGATTCTCCTATAATCGAGGCACTAAAACGCGCTGCAGAAAATGGTAAACAAGTAACTGTACTTGTTGAATTAAAAGCTCGTTTTGATGAAGAAAATAATGTTCATTGGGCAAAGGAGCTAGAAAAAGAAGGGTGTCACGTTATATATGGAATGACGCATTTAAAAACTCATAGTAAAATTACACTTGTTGTTCGTAAAAAAAATGGAAAAATTGAACGTTTTGTCCATTTAGGAACTGGGAATTATAACGATGCTACTGCAAAGATTTATACAGATATGGGTCTAATGACTGCTAATCGACAAATTGGAGTAGATGCAACAAATTTTTTTAACTTCTTAAGTGGTTTTACGGAAAAACCAGATTTTAGGCATTTATCTGTTGCTCCATATAGTATTCGTCACGATTTTATTCGAATGATTGATGAGGAAATTGCTTTTCATAAACAGTATGGAAATGGAAGAATAATTGCCAAAATGAATTCTTTAACTGATAAGCAAATTATCATGAAGCTATATGAAGCATCTAAAGCTGGGGTAAAGATTGACTTAATTGTTCGCGGAACTTGTTGCTTGCGTCCTCAAATTAAAGGTGTCAGCGAGAATATTCGTGTCATAAGTATCGTTGGTCGATTTTTAGAGCATAGTCGAATATATTATTTTTATCATAATGGAGAGCAGAAAATATTTTTATCATCTGCTGATTTAATGACACGTAATATGGAAAAACGAGTTGAGATCTTTTTTCCTATATTCGCTGAGGAGTTAAAAAAGCGAATTATGAATATTCTTCTTATGATGCTATTCGATACTGCTAAAGCACGTGAGCAAGATGAAAATGGTGTGTATCATTATATAAAAAGTATAGGAACAGAAAAATATAATAGTCAAACTGAATTGTTTAATTTGGCATATAATGTATGGGATGATGAAGAATAGTTAACATTTAACAAAAATGAGAAGGTGCCTACCTTCTCTTTTACGTTGGCTTTAATGAGTTGTTTATTATCTAATCGCATTGTTTTGCTAATTTACTATTTTATAAGGATTTTTGAAATTTGGGCTACTTTCTCATGATGTTCCTTTTCTACATAATAATCATATAATTCTTTAGCATATTTATTTATAAAAAGAGTATGCTCATTTAACTGGAAATAGGGTAAGGCATCTTTTTCTATGAAGTTATAATACTGTTCAATATTATTCTCTATTCGGAAGATCAGCAGCTTATATACTATTTGATAAAAGCGATTTTTGAACTTTTTTGATAGTAGAATCCCTTCTTGAGCTTTTTTAAGAATCACGTTTTTTCGTTGTAGCTTTCCTTCTAAACTACTTTCCACACAATTATAGAGGCGATTCATATATGTGACAGAAGACTTATTCGTCAGACAAAGTGCTTCTTTATAGTATTTATGTGCATTAACATAATCTTTTCTTTTAAAATATTCAAAGCCTAAATTGTTTAAGAGCATTCCTTTTCGATCATGTGCATTTAGTAATTCACTATGATAAATTAGATTCTGATAAGATTCCGCCAATTCTTCTAAATCTAAATGCATATCGCTGCCAATCTGCAGAAGCATCATAGACTCCGTTGCGATTGCCATCGTAGAGTTATTCGTTTCTCTGAAGTATCGAAGCGCTTTTTCTGCACAAGCATAAGCCATTATTTTAGAATCGATAAAGTGATATGCTAGTGCTAAGTCATAATGATATTCTAGATTGCCATACTCATCTTTATTGATTTTACGCAAGATTTTAATAGCTTTTTGATGATTTTCGTTTTTTGAGGTAATGCAATTGCATATATAATAAATGCCCCATACATGATACAATAAGTTTTTTTCGAAAGGACTAAAAGTCGGATATTCTTTTTGGACATGCTGTAAAATGGTAAATGTTTTTTCAAAATCTTCCTTTAGGACAAAGTACCTTGCCTGCAGTAGCTTATATAAGACAGCGTATTTAGAAAAAACAATCGTCGGGATTTTTTCCAGATTGTTATAGGTTTCCTCTATTTCTTTCATCTTTCTCATAATAATCGCCTTATGCCAACGATGAAGGTGATTTTCCATATTCTCAAGGCGGCCGATTTCCTCTTTTATATCTATTTGCAAGCGTTCTGATAATAATTCAATAATCTCCGCAGAACAGGATGTTTGGCCTCGCTCGATTTTACTAACGTAAGAGATAGTGCAAATACCTTTTCCTAATTGTTCCTGCGTAAGACCAGCTTTTTGCCGGTAAAATTTGATAATTTCTCCCTCTAACATTTAACACGCTCCTTGTTACCTAAGTAATTTTTGTTACATCTTTAGTTCGTTTTTTTTAGATATAACAATTACGTTAAAAGGAAGGTAAGTAAAAAACTTGCTTCGCTTAAACTGTCTTGTATACGAGCCTATTATTAAAGATTGTTTACATCAATCATCAATTACAGGGCTACTTGTAATTGACGTTCATCTATTTGTTTTTTTGTTAATCATATTCTAATTATTTCGAATTACAATACAAAACACAATTGGGTTAATCTAGAACGTCTATTAAAGGATTTTTATTTCAAAAGTCATTTTTTTTGTTATTTTTTTAAAGAAATGACCCAATTGTATTTTATGAAAATGATCTTCCTTGTAACTAAATTGCTAAGTTGAGGTTAAATTGTAGAGTATATTTGTGATTAGATGAATCGAAAGTAGGATAAAGCTTATTTAAAAAAGCAAGGGAAAGTTAAAAAGTAACTGCTGTAGAAGATAGGAGAGAACATTTACAAAAATGAATAGCCATGACGAAAAGGAATTCGTTCATGTCTTTTAGTAAATATTAAATTATTTAATTTACTCCTACGGATGTGTATGCGTCCATTATAGCCTTTGTTTGAGCTGATGGTACGCCATTTTTATCTGGATACAAGTTACGTGAAGGTTGAATAGCGGCTTCGCACATTTCTTTAAATCCAGAAGATGCTAAATAGCTTGTACCTGTTTTAAGGTCTTTACCAACAGGGAAAGTTTGCATTTTTTCCATATGCATCCAGCCCTTTTGCCATTACTGGTGATAGCGACGCTGGATCTGCTAAATTATTAATAGCATCAAAGTTATTAATAATTTCTCCACTTGTAGCATCTACAAAATAAAGGAAGTATCCCGGTGCTGGAACAAAAGTAGAAGCCTTAACTAAATACGCTAAGTAATACTTCCCTTTATATGGATAAATTGTTATTTGCGTATCGATTTTGTCATAATTATTTACTTTACCAATTTCTGCTTCAATCCTCTTTAGCAATTACAACAGCATCTTCTTCGGAAATAGTTGCTTCTGTTGGAATCATTGAACGAGCTAACTTTTGTGTGACATTACCAAATGATGCAAATACATTGTTATTTGCGTCTAGAGCAACAGTTTGTCATGATCCATAGATTGGGATTCCTTTATACTGTTCAACTGTTCTTACATGATAAGTATTAGTTTCGTTGTCAGCTTGTTCGCTTACAATCTTAAATTGTTCCCATGCAGATCCCGATTTCATAAGATCTACTACTTTTGAATTAAGATATGCTTTTACAACGTCTTCCTTACTTAACGCCTTCAAAACCAACAACCAGATATTACTGCAATAGATACTGGCATTGGTTATAATAAACCGGACGGCATTGTCCATGGGGATAAAGAAAAAATCTTTGTATTATTTGAGTTTATTGATAATGGAGAAAACCAAAACGAATTCCAAGGTGATAAGCTACTTGTCAATTGGAAATTTAATGCACAGACAGAAGGTTCAACTTACCATGATGATACTGACCCAGATAGCAATTAAGAGTCAAAGTTTAAGGAGATAGGAAATTTAAAAAGACCTACAAGGATATACTTGTGGGTCCTTTTAATGCTCTTTGTTTTTTATATTTAATAAATTAATTCTGAAGTTTTTGAGTGTAGCCTATTTATTCCTTCTCGACTTTTTTGAAAACCAAATTGCGATTAGAAATGCTCCGATTGTGTCAGCAATCAGGTCTGTCATTGTATCAAAATTCCCTCCACCTTGAGTATTGGTCCCAAAGAATTGATCCATACTGAATTCCCAAATTTCCCATATCGCTCCGCAAAATACACCAAAACAAAATACAAACAGGAAAATGAATCCGGTGGACATTTCACTCCTAGCCTGAGTGGTTGTCAATTTTTCCATTAAATCAATTGCTAAAAATGCTACTAGCGCTCCACTTAAAAAGTGTAAAAATGAATCCCACCAGCCTAAATGATAAAATCTAAGCATTGAACCAAGACAGAGGGAACCTAATAAAAAAGCAAAATAAGAAATAATAAACGGTAATGTAAATCGAATTTTAAATAACTTATCTAATACGAGTGGAACGAGTGCACAAGCGAAGCCACCTAATGCGATTGGGTATCGATAAGAATCGTCCTTCACGAAAAAAATAACAAATAAGACAAGCATGACAATTGCAAAGGTAATGCTTAAAATTGTTTGTACGCCTCTTTTCATTTCGAATCCCCCATTCATTCTGTTTTTATCTCATTTCAATATCAATGCATAACTTGTTTCAATAAAACTAGGAAAATTCAAAAACGAACTTAACTTTGACATAAAAAGTTCACCAAATAGATGATAAATTGTTAGAAATTAGCCTTTAGAATAAGAGAATTTGAATTAGTATTGAAATAAAGAAACGAGTGGTATTTAGTTGGGAGGATAATTATGAACTTTTTCGCATACTTAAAAGATTTTTTTTGGTATACTATTAAAACATATTTACTTCCATTTAGTATTGTTATTCTTTTAATAGCAGTTGTTTTTTGGAGATTATTAGGTGATGAATTTACTTTTAAAAACATACGATTAGAAATAATCTATTTCAGTTGTTTTTTCTTATTAGTATCTTTTACAACATATGAGATGAAGGGGCATAAAAATGAATAATTGGGAAGGATTAATTTCGGCGAAGGATCGAACAAAAATCTATTTGCGAAAATATATTCCTGCTGAACCAATTGCTGTAATTCAAATTGTACATGGAATGGCAGAGCATGGTGGAGCTTATGAGAAATTTATTGAATATTTAGTTCATAATCAGTTTGCGGTCTATATCCATGATCAAAGAGGTCACGGGAAAACAGCGGCGATTGAAAATGATCTAGGTTTTTTTGGTGAAGAAATCGGCTGGGATGAAGTTGCTAAAGATATCATTTTTATAAGTAAGATGATTAGAAAAGAAATAAAAGATATCCCTTTAATTCTATTTGGACATAGTATGGGATCTTATTTGAGCAGACGAGTAGTTCAATTAGATGGAGGACTATACGATGGGCTAATTATTTCTGGAACCGGATATGACCCAGGAATACTAAGGAAATTAGGGGTCTTTATTTCAAGCGCAGAGGCATTTTTGATTGGTGCGAATAAGAGAAGTAAAATTTTAGACTTTTTAACTTTTGGAAACTTCAATAATCATTTTAAGTTTCCTAAAACAAAATACGATTGGTTAACAAGAGATGAAACTGAGATCGATCGATATATTAAAGACCCATTTTGTGGTTTTATTTGTTCTTCAAGTTATTATCGTGAACTGTTGAAAGGGATCGGAATCATACATCGTAAAGAGGAAATAAAGAAGACACCAACTACATTGCCAATTTATATTTTTTCTGGAGATAAAGATCCAGTTGGCCAAAATGGTGACGGTGTAAAGAAGGTTTATGGGCTATATAAAGATATTGGATGTACAAATGTAAAGTTGAAATTATATGAAGAAGGTCGCCATGAGATGCTTCATGAAATCAATAAAGATGATGTTCATCAAGATGTAAAAACTTGGATAGAAGAAACGATCTTAAATCATTAAATAAGAGTTGTACTCTCATATTGAAGTATAGTATTCTTCATAGTAGAATAGGAAGTAACAGTATTTTACTGTGGAGGTGAAGAAATGCATACGTTTTTATCTGTACTTTTAATTATTGTTTCAGTACTTATGATTGTTTTAGTTCTACTTCAATCTAGTAAAAGTAACGGCCTATCAGGTGCGATATCTGGTGGTGCTGAGCAACTGTTTGGCAAGCAAAAAGCTCGTGGTTTTGAACTAGTTTTACAACGAATAACAGTTGTTGTAGCAGTTTTATTCTTCATTCTAACAATTGCTGTAACGTATTTTAAACTGTAATAAACAAGCTGCCTAGAGAGGTGGCTTTTTTATTTTAACAAAATTGTAATAAATAAGACATCATTTTGGGTGTCTTTTTTTTTATACTATAGATTAAGCTACAATCTACGGTAATTGTAATACAATTGAAAATTTGTTAAATACTAATTAAAAATATAAGGCAAATTAGGAGAGAAGGATGAAAAAAATATTCAGTAAATTAGGCTTTTTTATATTAACCTTTGGAGTAGTAATTAGTGGGTGTAGTAATCAAACTACTCAAAACCTCTCAAAAGAAGAAGTAGTATCCAAAATAGAAAAAGATTCGAATAAACTAGTGACAAGTATAGAAAAAGAGAAAAAATCTACTTACGAAGTTGAAGTTTTTGAAAAAAATCAAAAAAAAACGCTTATTGTTGATGCAAAAAATGCAAAAGTCATAAAGGAAGTAAACGACCGGGATATGTTAGATGATAAGGCATTAGATCTATTATATAAAGATGAATTTGTCATTACACCTAAACAAGCTAAAGAAATTGCATTAGATCAAGTAAATGATGGTACGATTACCGAAATAGAAAAAGAAAAAGATGATCATCAATTCCATTACAGTGTCGAATTGATGAAGGATCATATAAATTATTCAATGGAGATTGATGCTAAATCAGGAAAAATAACTTCTCTTGAACAGGAAGATATTTTTCTTAATGATTAGGATAAAAAAATACAGCCAGGTTTGGCTGTATTTTAATATGTAGATTAACCTTTCATCGCAGCCCATTCTTCTTTACTTGGACCGTACATACCTGGAATAGCTAGACCAGCTTGTCTCATTAATACAGTCATTTGGCCACGGTGATGCGTTTGGTGTGAAATTGCCATACGTAGTAATGCATAAATAGGCATTTCAAGGAATCCAAAAGCGTTAATGATTTGTTTTAAATCTTTTTCTTTCCATTCTTTTTGTGCTGCTTCAATCATTGCTTTACTAGCTTCTGCATATTTTTCAGTAATTTCTTTCGCAGTTGCTGGCATTTCTTCCTTGCTCATAGATGCTTCGAATTGTAAACCAGATTGTGAAATGATTGCTTTAATTGCTGTAGTTATATGCCAAGCTAATTCTCCTAAAGAACTAAAATCTTCACCAATTGATTGATCAAGTGATTCATCAGTCATAGCATTCAGTAATTTGATTGTGTTTTCTTCTTCCATTTTCCATTCAGTAATAAATTCTTCAACATTATTAAACATAACGTATCCTCCTTTTGTTGGATAAATGACCAACATTATTATTACCACACCTTTTATTAAATCATAACAAGTTAATTAAAAAAACTGTTTATTGGTAAATCTTTGCAATGAAAGGTAAAATAAAAGAATCTTTACGTAAAATTAGTTAAATCTTATTATTGATAAATTAAAATTGAGTAAGATGACGATTTTTAATTTAAATGAAAGTAAACATTTAAAGGTAATATAAAAGTAACGAAAGAAAAATGGATAGAAAAGTTTTGGAGTGAGTATATATGAGAGTAACAATGCCGAAGCCATTTACTTTTGAAGGTGGAGATCGAGCAGTTTTATTATTACATGGATTTACAGGACATTCAGCGGATGTTCGAATGCTTGGCCGTTTTTTAGAAAAACAAGGTTATACTTGTCATGCACCACATTATAAAGGACATGGTGTTCCACCTGATGAGCTTGTTCATACTGGACCAGAGGACTGGTGGAAGGATGTAATGGAAGCTTATCAATTTCTAAAGGATAAAGGACATCAAAAAATTGCAGCGGTAGGTCTGTCTTTAGGAGGAGTATTTGCATTAAAGCTAGGTTATACTGTTCCTTTGAATGGTATTGTCACAATGTGTTCGCCAATGTACATAAAAAGTGAAGAAATTATGTACGAAGGTGTTCTGGCTTATACAAGAGAGTTTAAGAAACGTGAAGGGAAATCACCTGAACAAATTGAAGTAGAAATGGAAGAGTTTAAAAAAACTCCGATGAATACATTAAAAGCACTTCAAGGCTTAATTAAAGAAGTACGTGAAAATGTGGATACGGTGTATGCACCAACGTTTGTCGTACAATCTACTGTAGATGAGATGATTAATACTGACAGCGCAAATATTATATATAATGAAGTGCAATCTGATCAAAAAAAATTAAAGTGGTACGAAAATTCAACACATGTTATTACGCTTGGACAGGAAAAAGACATGTTACACGAAGATGTGCTAGCATTTCTTAATGAATTGGAATGGTAGAATGGAATCTTTCTGGACAAACTTAAACTAAATACCCTTTAACAGTTAGAAAAAGGAGGGAAAAAGTATGAATCAACATTGGAAAGAAAAGTTATTGGAATTAATGAAAAGTGATGATTATAAGCCTTTAAATATCCAAGGTATTGAAGAGGCTATGGAGTTGACTGATGCAACTGACTTTCGTGAAGTAGTAAAAACGCTCGTTATTTTAGAAGACGAAGGTTATATTGTACGTTCTCGAAATAATAAATACAGTTTACCTGATCAATCTAATTTAGTAAGAGGTAAATTAACTGGCCATGCTAAAGGTTTTGCGTTTGTCATTCCAGAAGAAGCAGGGGCAGAAGATGTATTTATTTCACCGTCAGATTTAAATGGGGCTTTACATGGAGACATTGTTCTAGCTCGTATTACAAAAGAAAAAAGTGATGCACGTAGAGAAGGTACAATTGTAAAGATTGTTGAACGTGGTCAAACGAAAATGGTAGGTACATACCAAGCTCAGAAAAGTTTCGGATTCGTTATTCCTGATGATAAGCGATTCGGAAGTGACATTTTTATAACAAAGAGTAATTCTCAAGGCGCAGTGGAAGGTCATAAGGTTGTTGTAGAACTTACACAGTTTCCTGAGAATGGGAAAAATGCAGAGGGTATTATAGTTCAAATTCTAGGACATAAAAATGATCCTGGTGTTGATATTTTATCGGTTATTCATAAGTTTGATTTACCTCAAGAATTCCCTAAGGAAGTAATGGATCAAGCGAATGCTGTACCAGATGAAATTGATGAATCAGCTATTGGTAATCGTCGTGACTTACGCGACGAGCAAATTGTAACGATAGATGGAGCGGATGCGAAGGACTTAGATGATGCCGTTACAGTAACAGCGCTTGAAAATGGTCATTACAAGTTAGGGGTACATATTGCAGACGTCTCATACTATGTGACGGATAACTCACCGATTGATCAAGAAGCACATGATCGTGGAACAAGTATATACTTGGTTGACCGTGTTATACCGATGATTCCGCATCGTTTATCTAATGGAATTTGTTCATTAAATCCAAAAGTAAATCGATTTACACTTTCATGTGAAATGGAAATTGACCAAAAAGGTGAAGTCGTTAAGCATGAAATTTTTGAAAGTATCATTAAAACAACTGAAAGAATGACATATAGCGATGTAAATAAAATATTAGATGAACAAGATGTTGAATTACGTGAACGCTATGAACCGTTAGTCCCGATGTTTGAGGAAATGGCTCAATTAGCGAAAATTTTACGTAATAGACGCATGACTCGTGGAGCTATTGATTTTGATTTTAAAGAATCAAAGGTACTTGTTGATGATGATGGTCATCCAACTGATGTCGTAATACGCGAGCGCTCAACTGCAGAAAAATTAATTGAAGAATTTATGCTTGTAGCGAATGAAACTGTTGCTGAACATTTTCACTGGCTGAATGTACCGTTCATGTATCGTGTACATGAGGACCCAAAAGAAGAAAAATTACAACGATTCTTTGAATTTATTGCATCATTTGGATATACAGTAAAAGGTGCTGGAAATGAAATTCACCCGAGAGCGTTACAGCAAGTTCTAGATATGGTTCATGGGCAACCAGAGGAAACTGTTATTTCAACAGTTATGCTTCGTTCAATGAAACAAGCGAAATATGAGGCCGACAATCTTGGTCATTTCGGTTTAGCAGCAGAGTATTATACTCACTTTACATCTCCAATTCGTCGTTATCCGGATTTAATTGTTCATCGGTTAATTCGTAAATATTTAATCGAAGGAAAAATGGATAGTGAAACAAAACGTGAGTGGGATGATAAATTACCTGCAATAGCTGAGCATGCATCTAATATGGAGCGTCGCTCAGTTGAAGCAGAAAGAGAAACTGATGATTTGAAAAAAGCAGAGTTCATGCTTGATAAAATTGGTGAAGAGTATGAAGGTATTATCAGCTCTGTAACAAATTTCGGTATGTTTATTGAACTGCCAAATACAATTGAAGGATTAGTTCGAGTTGCTGATTTATCAGATGACTACTATAACTATGACGAGCGTACGTACGCTATGATTGGTGAGAGAACAGGGAAAATTTTCAGGATCGGTGATGAAGTATCTGTTCGAGTAGTTAACGTTAATAAAGAGGAACGTGCAATTGATTTTGAAATTGTTGGCATGAAATCGAACAAACCTCGTAGAAGCGGCGGTAGAGGACCGGTTAATCTAGGCGGTGGCTCTGGTGGCGGCAGAGGACGAGGTGGACGAGGAAGAGGTTCTTCAGATCGAAATGGAGACAGCTCACGTAGTGGTCGTTCTCGAGGAAGACGTGGAGATAGTTCACCTAGAAATGAAGAGAAAGATAGTGGACGTAGTGGTAAATCGTCGAGAAATAAACGTGACGATCGTTTTAATCCAACGAAAAGTAAAAGTAAGAGTAAAAAGAACAAACCTTTTTACGAAAAAGTAGCAAAAGGTAATAAAAAACGATAGTTAAATAAAGATTTGATTTTCAGACTGATTGAAAACGTTTGTCTTTCGAGGCGCGAAGTCTGGTGAGGAGTAGAGTTACCCTAGACGGTAATGAGCACCGCAGACAGGCGAAGTAACGATGAAAGCGAGCGCTTGTCAACAGTCTGAAATTTTGTCCACTGCTTTATGTATACAAACATAATTTATGGTAAAATAAGTAAAGATAGAGAGGTGTTATTTATGCCAAAAGGTGAAGGGAAAGTAATTGCTCAAAATAAAAAAGCTTATCATGATTACTTTATCGAAGAAACGTATGAAACAGGTATCGTATTACAAGGTACTGAAATAAAATCATTACGTGCTGGAAAAGCTAACCTAAAGGATTCTTTTGCACGAGTTCAAGGCGGAGAAGTATGGCTACATAATATGCATATTAGTCCATATGAACAAGGCAATCGCTACAATCACGAGCCATTACGTACTAGAAAATTATTGCTACATAATAGAGAAATTGTAAAGCTAATAGGTTATACAAAGGAAACAGGTTATACTCTAGTTCCATTAAAAATTTATTTGAAAAATGGCTATGCTAAGCTTTTACTCGGATTAGGTAAAGGTAAGAAGCAATATGATAAACGTGATGATTTAAAGAAAAAAGAAGCAAAACGTGAAGTAGAGCGTGCATTTAGAGATCGTCAGCGAATCTAATTGGATAATTGTTGAAGTATTGGAATTCTGTTTTCCTTTTAGAAACAATTGTTAATTGCAACTCGTGTTGGATATGCTATAATAAGTTTGTAAGTTAATCAGCAACATAAATTGCACGATGTGCAGATTTTATAGATTATGAAGCCTTTGCTTTATGCTTCGTAAGTCACTCATAGCGAACATATCTGAATAAGTTATGTGAGCATTTT
>NZ_NESS01000021.1 GCF_002128425.1 Gottfriedia acidiceleris | reverse complement strand
AGTCCGCTCGACTTGCATGTATTAGGCACGCCGCCAGCGTTCGTCCTGAGCCAGGATCAAACTCTCCATAAAAGTTAAGTTTAAATCTTGTATTGCTCAAAAAACTAATAATTGACGTTCACTTCATGTTTTGTTTAGTTTTCAAAGTTCACTTCATCGCGTCATTAGCGACTTTTTCATATTAACATTCTCAAGAAAGCCTGTCAATATTTTTTTAATTCTTTTTTCTTTCGACGCCGTCATCTCTTGGCGACATATAATAATATAACATCGATAAATCACACCGTCAACACTTTTTCAAAGTTTTTTTCAAAAAAATTACACGTGTTTTTGGACATACAAATATTAAGTCAAAACAGTTTAATACAAATAAGCTCAATACACTTATAAAAGTACATGATAGGTTCTAATAGTAGCGAATTGTTCAATAGCAACTATCCGGTTTGAGAAAGGTGAAATAGTGAATAATTTCGTTTTATCGTCAAAGCAACAGATTAATACATTTCATTATTAATCCATTCTCGTACTTCTTATCTGTTTGTTTCACTTCAGAAATTTAATAAACAACAATAAAAAAGTAGATTATTCATCCATACTCCATTAATCGGCTCATTGCTTAAAGTTGAATTTCTATTATATGGATAGCTTATTAAAACGAACCAGTGGATTGAGGCTCCAATCATTACCTCTCCAACTACGCGGTATAAGTATGCATCTATATTGTTATAAAGATGTACTTACTCCAGATACCCAATATAGCTTTCCTCATATTAAATATATTCGATTTTTTACTATTCACAAAGGCCATCATTATTCCTTTAACTCTCCGTTCACTATTAAAGTCCTACCCTTATTTAATTTTATTAGCTATACCTATTTACTTATTGAATTATTTCATTAATTTTATATCTTCCAATTCATCTTTTAAATAAAAAGCAGAAAATAAACCAAATTACCATCCGATCATTCTTCAATTAATTGTGAAAATGTCCTGTATTTAGCTTTAATTCATTAAACCCTCATTTAAAATCGTCCCATTAAATAAGTTCGAATTGTTTTCCATGTTAGCACTAACAATTCCTATCTCATTTATGCTATATTTACAATGAATGGGGTGGACAAAGTGGCAAAAAAGAAAAGTAGTAAAATTAATAATATAAGAACGTTTGCACTTTCATTATTATTTATTGGCTTCATCATTATGTACGGTGGTGTATTTTTCAGAGAGCATAAGATTGTCATGACGATCTTTATGCTTGTAGGATTTTTAGCGATTATAGGTAGTACAGTTGTTTATTTTTGGATTGGAATGTTGTCTACAAAAACGATTCAAGTCATCTGTCCGAATTGTAACAAAACGACTAAAATGCTTGGTAAAGTTGACATCTGCATGTATTGTAATGAGCCACTTACATTGGATCCTTCATTAGAAGGTAAAGAATTTAATGAAAAATATAATAGCAAACGAAATGCTAAGCAATAGCATAATAAATAAAGCACATTACAATTATGTAATGTGCTTTATTATGATAATGTTTTTTCTTTACATTTAGGACAAATACCGTATACTTCCATTCTATGGTTGGTTACTTCAAATCCCGTTTCCTTCTCAACATAAAGATTGATTCCTTCTAATCCATCATAATGAAAGTCATTCATTTCACCACATTTTTCACAAATGATATGATAATGATCAGTTGTTATATAATCAAAACGACTAGAAGAATCACCAAAGTTTAATTCTTTAACCATTCCTACTTCACGTAATACTCTGAGATTATTGTAAACTGTTGCCACACTCATATTTGGAAATTTTCCCTCAAGTGCTTTATAGATTTCATCAGCAGTTGGATGTGATCCACTTCCTATTAAATATTCTATAATTGCATGTCTTTGAGGTGTAATACGTACGCCGCTATTCTTTAAATGTAAAATTGCATCTTGAATATTTTCCTTATGCAACGCCGCTCTCCCCGTTTCTATAATTAGTTCCAAATTTACTTTCTTATTATTAGTTTATTCAACTGCAAGAATATTTGTCAACTTTTTGAGAATTTCTTAAAAAAATTAGCTAATGCTTGTATTTCATTTATCTAAACAAAAAAAATGTGCGAGAATTCTCTCGCACTTCAATATGCTATCATCTGAGGAGGTATGCCCTATACTTCAATATATTCCCTAAAGCAATATAGGTATAGACGAAAAGCTTGATTATTTTAGATAAAACCATTCTTTCTCAAAAAAACTTAAAAAAAAACAGTTAATTTATTTAAAATAGTTTGTACAAAATTTAAGAACGATTGATTACACTGTAAACATCTTCAACATGATTCTTTACTCTAACCTTTTGCCATACATTTTCGATACAACCTTCTTCATCAATTAAAAATGTTGTACGTTCTATTCCCATATATTCCTTGCCAAAATTATTCTTTAACTTCCATACATCATACAACTTCGCAACTTCAGTTGTTTCGTCTGAAAGTAATAAAAATGGTAATTGATGTTTTTCTATAAATTTTTCATGTCTTTTTATAGGATCAGGACTTATTCCTAAAATGATAGTTCCACTATTCATAAACCTTTCATATGAATCTCTAAAGTCACAAGCTTCTGTAGTACAACCTGGTGTCATATCCTTTGGGTAAAAATAAAGTACTACTTTCTTGCCTCTAAAGTCTGACAAAGTTACATCTTCTCCATTACTTGCTGGTAAAGTAAATTCCGGTGCTTTCATTCCAATTTCAATAGTCATCATAATCTCCTTAATCGTAAATATTAACGTTCTTCTTTAAATACTTGTAAAACAAAAGCCGCTGGCATCGTATAACCAATAAGCGCTTCAATCATAGCAACCCATCTTCCGATCCCTATTGGTACAATATCTCCATAGCCTACAGACAAAAGAGTGATTGCGCTAAAATATAAGCATAACCCCATTATATGGTAATTAGTCCCTTCAATAGGAATAGAATGCTCAATTAAAATTGGATGTGGTCCTCGCTCTAAAATAAAATATACTGCGCTAAAGCCTATAAGTACCGTTCCATATATTAAAAATAATAGAATGTAATTATTAATTGAAATAAGACTTTTATTCACTTTTGTAGTTGAAGTATTCCATAAATACACTAGACTATACAAAATCGCAAATATAGCAACAAAAAAGAAAAAAGCAGTTCCCATTTCAATCACCTCATTTCAATTTATGAAACAAGCTATTGAAATAGAATACTGCTTAGTTACCTGCACCTTTATATTTTTTTACCCCTTGATTCCAAATTAAAACAGCTAACACAAAAACAACTAATCCCATAACTGGCGTTAAAAATGAATAGACATACCATTCACTTCTACGTAGAAAATAAGCAGCTGGATAAACACCAACAAATGCAAATGGTAAAATCCATGTTAATACAAAGCGAATGATAGGATGATAAATATTAATAGGATAACGACCATAGTTTCCTATATTATACATTAAGGGCATAATAGACGTTCTTGCATCTGACCAAAAACCGATACTCGCTAAGGCAATAAAGATTCCGGCATAAACAAACATCCCACCAAAAGCCATTAGAAGAAATAAAAATGGATCATACCAAGTAATTGAAAGCCCTAATTTTACACCTGCATAGATCATAATAATTAATCCAGTAATAGCACCTAGTAAAGATTCTAACTCCATTTTCTCTAATACTACTTGAAAAAGACTATGAATTGGTCGAGTTAAAATACGATCAAACTCTCCCTTTACAATGTAACGATCATTAAAATCCCATATATTAAAAAATGAAGCAAAGAGAGCAAACGGAACTAAAAAGAAACCATAAATGAATACAATTTCGTCTCTGTTCCATCCTTCAATAAGTGACGTATGATTGAAAACTAATAATATAAAAATTAAATTTACAGCCTGAGCCATCAAATCAGATAAAAATGATAAAAAGAAATTTGCTCTATATTGTAATTTAGTTTTTAAATATTGACCTGAATATTGAAGAAATATATTTAAATAAAACATTCTTTAACCTCCTTGTATAACAAGATGCTTTTTTGCTTTATACCATATAAGAGTAATAGGGACACATAAAATGCCGATCCAAATTACTTGAAATAAAAGGCCTCTAAAAATCAATTCCCCTTTTATACCTTCAGCAAAAATCATACTAGGAATATAGCTGATCCCTTGAAATGGTAAGTACTTCATTACATCTTGTGCCCAAACTGGAAAGAACGTGATAGGAATCGTTAAACCTGAAAATAAATCAATGATGACACGTTTAGCTTGAATAAAGCCCATATTATTTTGAAGAAAGAATGCCATTAATCCTGTTAATAAATTCAATTGTGTATTAATTGCAAAACTGAAAATCGAAGCAATTAAAAATAAACCTAAAGTTTTTAAATTAAACGAAACATCTAAACGAAAAATTAAAGCAACTATAATAAAGCCTGGAATTGAAAAGAAAAAGAATCTAAAAATCCCCTCTCCTAACCCTTGCATTACTTTAGTAAGTAAATAGTTATAAGGCCTAATAAGTTCTATCGCTACTTTTCCTTCTACAATTTCTTCAGCAATTTCACGGTCAAGATTATTAAAATAAAATGCCCTTGCCATCCAAGCAATGGCTACATAAGTAGTCATCTGGTTTACTGATACACCTTGAATTGATCCTTGATGTCCATAGATCGCTTTCCATAAAAAGAAATAAGCACCTATATTAATCGTATAAATAACAATTCCGGTGTAATAATTAGTACGATACGCTAACATCATTAAGAAACGAATACGAATGATTTCAATATACTTACTCATTACTAATACCTTCTTGGTAGATGTTTCGTATAATTTCTTCTGTAGAAATCTCTAACATCTTCATATCTTTAACAGGATTTGATTGAACTACTTTTGCAATAATCATAGAAATAAGTGTTTCATCATTTGGTAATGTAACACTCCAAATATTTTCGCCTTCTTCTTCCTTCCATTTCACATCAGTTCGTCCGATTAATTCATTTAATGTATTTTGATTTACAGGCTTAATAAACTGGAATTGAATTTCTTTCTCTTCACCCCATTGACCTTTTAGCTGTTCAAGTTTTCCATCATAAATGATTTTTCCTTCATCTAACATAACTACTCGATCACATAATGCCTCAATATCAGAAATATCATGGGTTGTTAAAAGAATTGTTGTACCATATTTTTGGTTTAGCTCTTTTAAAAACTCGCGAATTTTTAATTTTACTAATACATCTAACCCAATTGTCGGCTCATCTAAAAATAATAAAGGTGGATTATGAATTAAAGCAGCCGCTAGTTCACATCTCATTCTTTGACCTAAAGATAACTTTCTAACAGGTTGATCTAATAATGGCTCTATATCCAAAGTCTTAATGATATAACCCATATGCTCTTCATATTGTTTATCTGGTATTTGATAAACTTTTTTAAGTAATCGAAATGATTCTTGTACAGCAATATCCCACCATAATTGAGATCTTTGACCAAATACGACTCCTATTGATTTAACAAAACGCTCTCGATCTTTTTGAGGGTGGTATCCATTAACTGTTACATCACCAGAAGTAGGCGTTAGTATGCCCGTCAACATTTTAATTGTAGTCGACTTCCCTGCTCCGTTCTCCCCGATATAAGCCATCATTTCTCCTTTTTTTACAGAAAAGTTTATATAATTAACGGCTGTTTTTGTTTTATAGTTTCTTGTAAACAGATCTCTAAATGCACCTTTTACACCAGAGCGACTCAAGAAAGTTTTAAATTCTTTGTGTAAGTTTTGAACTTCAATTATGTTCTCCATTGGACTTCCTCCATTTTTTATTCCGTCGCTTAGTGTATTTGAAATATGAACTAAGTACAATAAAAAAGTTCTAAAAATTAGTTTCCAATTTTTTCGGACTATTTTTGTGAAAAATATGGATTCTACAAAATGTTCAAATTTCTTTTTAATTTGGAAGGGCTTACATTTACCACACGCTAAAATTTCGTGCTAGAATGTAATTTAACCACATAAATAATGTAAAGATGCCGGTTAATTCTTTCATTTTTTTATCAATAATGGGAGGTACTCCATGAATAATCAAAATTCAATTGAAATACATAATGAAGCTTTAGAACATATCGTTGGAGGAGTAAATAGTCCTTCAAGATCGTTTAAAGCTGTAGGTGGCGGAGCTCCTGTCACAATGAAGCGTGCAAAAGGCGCATATTTTTGGGATGTTGATGGCAATCAATATATAGATTATTTAGCAGCATACGGTCCTATTATCACGGGCCACGCTCACCCACATATTACAGCTGCAATCACAAAAGCTGCAGAAAATGGTGTCCTTTACGGTACTCCTCATGAACTTGAAGTACAATTTGCTAAAATGCTAAAAGAAGCGATTCCTAGTATGGATAAAGTCAGATTTACAAATTCAGGTACAGAGTCCGTAATGACGACTATTCGTGTAGCGAGAGCTTATACTGGGCGCACTAAAATCGTTAAATTTGCTGGGTGCTATCACGGCCATTCAGATTTAGTACTTGTTGCTGCAGGCTCTGGACCATCTACTCTTGGTACTCCTGATTCCGCTGGTGTACCACAAAGTATAGCTAATGAAGTGATTACAGTTCCATTTAATGACATTGTGGCATATGCAGAAACAATGGATAAATGGGGTCATGAAGTAGCTGGTGTACTTGTTGAACCTATCGTCGGAAACTTCGGAATCGTAGAACCGAAAGAAGGATTCCTAGAAGCTGTAAATGAAATTACACACAATCATGGTGCGTTAGTCATTTATGATGAAGTAATTACTGCCTTCAGATTTATGTATGGAGGAGCACAAAATTTATTAGGTATTGAACCAGACTTAACAGCTCTTGGAAAGATTATAGGCGGTGGATTACCGATTGGAGCTTATGGTGGTAAAAAAGAAATTATGGAAACAGTTGCCCCACTTGGTCCAGCATATCAAGCTGGTACAATGGCAGGTAATCCAGCATCAATAGCAGCTGGAATTGCATGTCTTGAAGTATTAAAACAAGAGGGTGTCTATGAAGAATTAGATCGTCTTGGTGCTATTCTTGAAAAAGGTATTCAAGAAAAAGCAGATGAGCACAACATCCATATAAAAATCAATCGCTTAAAAGGTGCCTTAACAGTTTACTTCAATGTTGACGAAGTAACGAATTATGAAGAAGCAAAAGAATCAGATGGTGAAGTTTTTGGTAGATTTTTTAAACTTCTTTTAGAAGAAGGTATTAATCTAGCACCATCAAAATATGAAGCTTGGTTCTTAACTATAGCTCATACTGAACAAGATGTTCACCAAACAATTAACGCTGTTGGGAACGCGTTCCTAAAATTATCTACGATTAAACTATAATATATGTGAGGTCACTACAACTCGAAGTGGCCTCTATTCATACAAAGTTAATTCAGAATAATCAATTTTTTCCATATATAAATAGGAGGTAGTTAAATGAAATTTCAATCAAAAACAGAATGGTCACCAGGTTTATTTAGAGATTATTACAATAACGAACATGATGCATGTGGAATCGTTGCCTTTATCAATCGTTCTATAACTCAAACAAGAGAAACGATTGATATTGCTGCCGAAAGTTTACGAAAGATGAATCATCGAGCGGGATTTACGAACGGTGAAGGTGATGGTGTAGGAATTCAGACTGACATCCCTACTCTACTCTGGCAAGAAAAACTTACATCTGTAGGAATTAGTTCAGAAGTCGTTTCACACCCTTTATTTACAGTTGGACATTTCTTTTTAGATGAAAAATCAGAAATACAAACTTTGCTCCAAATTTTTGAAGAAAATGGTTATGAAACTTTATATCATAGTAGTGATCAAACCTTTACTTCAGCACTTGGTCCTATCGCTCAAGCAGTAGAACCTGAATTCTTACAAGTAGCAATACTCCCAATTAAAAATCACCAAAGCACATCTCTATTTGATTTAACAAATATCATTAGCAAAAAAACAAATGTAACAGTTGTCTCCCTTAGTCAATCAACTTGCGTCTATAAAGTAATGGGAACAATCGACACTTTATTGTCATACTATTCAGATTTACAACATCCTAATTTTCAATCAGCAGTTGTGGTAGGTCATAATCGCTACTCAACAAACACATCATCTTCGTTTTCAAGAGTTCAACCATTTAGCATGCTAGCACATAATGGAGAAATTAATACAATCGAACAATTAAGAATTGAAGCAAAACAAATTGGCGCAAATATTAAACATGGAAATAGTGATTCACAAGATGTGAATATAACACTAGAGACGCTTATTCATAAATATAACTACTCATTGAAAGAAGCAATGGAATTATTATTCCCACCTGTACCAGCAGAATATGAATCAGATCAAGAAGTAAACTCCATTTACAATACTATACGAAGTACATTCGGCCCATATTGTCAAGGTCCTGCAGGAGTACTTACAAGAGAAGGAAATGAATTTGTTGCTAGTGTAGATGCTTTAGGTTTACGCCCAGTTTGGCTACTTGAAACAAATGAATATTATGTATTTTCATCCGAGCAAGGCATCCTTTCTCCAGAATCTTTTATATCTGAGCCACAAGCCCTTTCGCCTGGAGAAAAAGTCGGTATTAATTTACTAAAAGACCGTGCTCAACTATTAACACACCGTGAATTAACGCATTTCGTTACAACAAAACTTGACGAAAAACTAACGATGAATCTAGCAAATAAAGAAGCAAATTCAGCTGATTACGTAGAACACTCACCTCCTTCAATTCATCCGTTTGAATATGGAGCTTTTGGATGGCAAAAGGAACAAATTCAATTAGTTGAACAAATGGCAGAAAAAGGTGCAGAACCTATTCGTTCATTAGGACATGACGCACCACTAGCTTGTTTAGATGAAGCTAGAAAAAATCTTTCTGACTTTATGAAAGAAACCGTTGCAGTTGTAACGAACCCTGCAATCGATCGTGATCGTGAAACAGAGCATTTCTCTATTTCTGTCATTTTAGGAAAAAGACCATCCATTACAAGGAAAGATTCAGGAATTGTTCTACAACTCCCTTCTCCAATAATAGGTGATGGTTTTGTAGGAAGTACCTTAAAAGCTAGTCGTCAACAAATTTCATATGAAGAGATTCTAAATCTATATCAATTAGAAAATAAACTTTATACAGTTCATAGTACATTTTCTAATTTACCTTTAGAAGAAACATTGTCTCAATATAAATACGAAGTTGTAGAAGCTGTGAGAAATGGTGCAGAATGTATTATCATTACAGATGAAGAAGCTCATAAAAATAATCAATACTGGATTGATCCTGCTCTCATTACAGCAATAATCCATAATGGACTTGTGAATGCTAAGTTAAGAAGAAATTGTTCGATTGTCTTAAAGACAGCTGCTGTTCGTAATCTTCACGATTTAATGGTAATGAAAGGTTTAGGAGCAGATGCAATTAATCCTTACTTCCTTTTTGGAACAATTTCAGAACTGGAAGCTTCTGAAAAAATAGTAAAACTTTATGATGTTTTAAATAAAGGAATCGAAAAAGTTATTTCTACAATAGGTATGCACGAGCTACGAGGCTATGCAAAAATGTTCAGTAGCATTGGTTTACAAGAAGATATCGCTTCTTCTTTAGGCGTAATAAATTTCTTCGGTGATCAAGCTGTTTCTGGATACAATTTATTAGAGGCTGATTCGAAAAAACGTTATGAAGATTACAATGCAAATAACGCAACTATGCCAAAATCTTTCCACGTATTCCCTCGAATTTGGAAAGCTATTGGAGAAACGGCACAAACAGGTAGTTATGAAACTTACCGTCAAAAATTAACTCAAATAGAAGAAGAGCGTCCAACTGCAGTACGTCATGCGCTTTCTTTAGTTGAGAGTAGTAAACCAGTTGATTCAAGTCAGGTCTCATTAGAAATAGGTACTCACTCATTACCATTTATAATTAGTTCTATGTCATTTGGATCTCAAAATGAAGTTGCCTTTAGAGCTTACGCTGAAGGCGCTAATCGACTAAACATGATTAGTTTAAATGGTGAAGGTGGAGAAATCCAAGATATGATTGGAAAATATCCAAATACTCGTGGACAGCAAATTGCATCAGGCCGATTCGGAGTTAATGCTAATCTACTTCACTCTTCTAACTTAATTGAAATTAAAATCGGTCAAGGTGCAAAACCTGGTGAAGGTGGCCATTTGCCTGCTTCAAAAGTTACTCAAAAAATCGCAGAAACGAGAAATGCAACACTTGGTTCTGATTTAATTTCACCTTCAAATAATCATGATATTTATTCGATTGAAGATTTAGCTCAAATGATTAGCGAAATTAAAGCTGTTAATCCTAAAGCAAAAGTTGCTGTAAAAGTCCCTGTTGTTCCTAATATCGGCACAATTGCTGTTGGTATTGCAAAAGCAGGTGCAAACTTTATAAATATTAGTGGTTTTGATGGAGGAACTGGTGCTGCCCGAGTTCACGCAATTCAAAATGTAGGTTTACCAGTGGAAATAGGTGTTCGTGCAGCCCACAATGCACTACTAGAATCTGGTTTACGTAATTCTGTCGAGATTTGGGCGGATGGCGGAATGAAAAGCGTAAACGATGTAGTAAAAATGATGATTTTAGGTGCAAATCGAATCGGATTTGGAACTTTATCAATGATTGCAATCGGTTGTACGACATGTCGTGGATGTCATTTAGATACATGTCACGTTGGTATTGCAACACAAATCGAATCAGAAATAGAAGCAATGCGTCACGGTTTACGTAAATTTACACCTAGACAACTTGAAACAGCAGTAACTAATTTAGTACAATTCTTCACTGCATTCAAAGATGAACTGCAAGTAATTGTTGGTTCATTAGGAGTAAAAAATGCTCAAGATCTTGTTGGTAAAACTGAATTCTTAAAACAAACAAGATTTTTAGATACGCTAAGTTTATTTAATTTATTATCTACTAATAAAATTGATGCTAAAGAATATGTACTTTCTAATGGAGAATCCGCAAAAGTACTTCAAAGTAATGATGTTGGAGTTTATGCAAAGGTAGACAATGAATATCGCCATGCTGGCAGCTTACTAATTCATGACTTAGTAGTTAAAAAACAAGCGCAAGGAGTAGCTTCCCCTGTCGAGATTAGCTTCGAAGACCAATCTATTCCTGGAAATGGTTTAGGAACTTATACAGTAGAAGATTATTCTGTATTCGTTCAAGGCGGAGCTCAAGATGGAGTAGCAAAAACTGCTTTTGGTGGAACGATTTTTATCAGTAAAGCTTTAGGTGCTAACGGACAATACTTTGGTGGTTCGGTTGGAAAATGTTTTGCATATGGAGCACAAAAGGGACAATTCTTTATCCAAGGTAACGCTGACTCTCGAGCAGGCATTCGTTTATCAGGTGCCGATGTTGTAATTGGTGGCCATAATCAATCTAGTCAACCTATTTCACAGAAAACTCGACTTGGTGCAAAAGCAAATATAAACGGTTTTGCTTTTGAATATATGACTGGTGGACGTGCAGTAGTTCTAGGAGATCCAGGCCCATGGATGTGTGCGGGTATGACAGGTGGAGTAATTTACGTTCGAAACTCAGCTGAATTAGGTCTTACTAAAGAAGCTTACCAAAATCGAATCGCAAAAGGTGCAAGTGTAAGTATTGTACCGGTCGATGAAACAGGTAAAAACGATCTAAATGAATTGTTAGAGAAATATATTACACTGTTAACTCAGCATAATCAACATGACGAAGCTGTATTTGTTCAAAGTTTATTAGACGATATTGAACAAAACTTCTTACAAATTAAACCTAAAAAAGAACAAGCAGATCCATCTGTTTCAACTGAATGATTTTATAAAAAGAAGCGACAATTTTCGCTTCTTTTTTTTTATTATTTCAGCATTCAACAGCATTAATATATAAGAAACCCCTTTCATTTTTAAGTTCCAAATCTTTTAATTTGACTAATAATTTAATCTTTTTCTCTCTACATATAATTAACAAAATTTCTTAAAAAATTGTATTGATAATGCGTGTAGTTCATTGTATAGTTACAAGATGTTACATCAGAAAAAATTATTTAAGTAGTAATTTTCTAATTCACTCGATGTAAAAAATAGTAGTTTAATAGTAATATAGTCTAAGCATTAAGCTAGACAAACAAAAAGGAGTAATATAATGAGATTAGGAGCGCGTGTTCTAAAAACTGGTATAGCTATTACGCTCGCCATTTATAGCGCGATGTTTTTTGATTTATCAACAGCTTCGATTGCAGGTATCTCTGCTATTTCGGCATTAAAATCATCAGTAAACCAATCATACAAATCGTTAGTCGAACAACTTCAGGCTAACTTAATTGGTGCAATACTGGCAATTATTGCAGTGATTACTCTAGGGAATAATCCAATCATCATTGGATTTACATGTATTCTCGTGATTATCATTACATTAAAACTAAAACTTGAAAATACAATCGCTACGACATTAGTTACAGTAGTCGTTATTATGGAGGTAAGTACAAGTACCGAACACTTTGCCATTTTTACTTTCGATCGTATTATGGCAGTATTAATTGGTGTTTTTGCTGCATCATTTGTAAATATTTTCTTAATGCCTCCAAACTATGAAAAAAAATTATCTCGTCTCATGATTTCTGTTACTGAGCAAACAAATAAATTAATGATGATGGCTTTACACAAAACTGTTAGCCATAATGGATTAAGAGATGAAATTTATCAACTAAAAGAAATAATGAGAAATGTTACTAAAATATATCGCCTATATAAAGAAGACCGAATCATTCTTGTTGGTCGAAAGAAAAAAGAGCATGAAAAATCTCGTAAAATCGTATTGTTTAGACAAATGCTTGTCACAGCCGATAACGCATTTGATACGTTAAAAGCTTTAAACCGATTAGAATATGAAATTAACGCATCTCCAAAAGAGTTCCAAGATTTAGTAAAAAATGAGTTAACATGCTTAATGCAATTTCACGAACATGCTTTAATGAAATTAATCGGTAAAGTAAACCTTGATCAAACCGCTCCACTTCATAGAGAAGAAAATATATTAAAAGATAAATTAACAAAGGCATTCTTGGACCACCATGATATTAATGATGAAGAAAAACAAAAAACATGGTTACATCTATTCCAAGTCGTATCAGCCATTTTAGAATATAGCGAAAATGTTGAACATTTAAATACACTCGTTGATAGCCATCAAACCTATCATAAAGAATATCAAGTTCAAGTTGAACAAGTTGAAACAATGTAAAAGCCTCCGAAATATGGAGGCTTTTTATTTTTTAGTTTGAATCAGTGGGGTATCTCGACGGTGTTCTTTATTTGAGACTGGTTTTTCAATTCATGCTAGCTGTTTAATTGCTATTTTTTCCTATTATGAGTATCATCTTGTAAAATTATTCGCAAAAAATACATTTACCGGTATGGGTAATTTTTTATCTTAATTGCGATTCTTCAAATTTTAATTGCTTTTTGCTGGTTTTGTTTGCGATTCTTGAATTTTAATTGCAGTTCTGCGATTTATTTGCGATTTCCGAATTTTATTTGCATTTGGCTGTTTATTTGCAACTTATCCTTATTTATTTACACACTTAATTCTCTTATTTGCAACGCAGATTTAATCCGCCTCTCTTCTTTTTCTTACAAACCGACCGTAATATCTACACTTCTTCAAATAAAAAAGCACAAAGAAAACTAATTTCTTTGTGCTAACCTTCTATAAAGAACTTGAACTACTCTCTAAATTTTGAATTTCAAACAAATGATAGTAAGCTTCTTTTTTAGCCATTAATTCCTCATGCGAACCAATTTCGACAATTTGACCTTGATCAATATAAACTATTTTATCTACATGAGTAATGGTAGATAATCTATGTGCAATAAATATTGTTGTACGGTTCTTTGCTAATTCATGAATCGCGTCTTGAATATACCTTTCATTTTCTAAATCAAGAGCTGAAGTAGCCTCATCAAATATTAGAATTGAAGGATTTCTCAAAAATACACGGGCAATTGCAACACGTTGTTTTTGACCACCTGAAAGCTTAACTCCTCTTTCCCCAACAAGTGTGTCGTATCCATCTGGTAAACTCATTATAAAATCATGTGCGTTAGCCGCTTTGGCAGCTGCAATGATTTCTTCTTCACTAGCACTCGGATTTCCATAACGGATGTTTGATTTTACAGTATCACTAAATAGGAAATTGTCTTGTAAAACAATACCGATTTTTTCTCGCATACTTTTTAAATCATAATCCCTTATGTCGACACCATCAATTTTAATAGACCCTTTTGTTACGTCATAAAAACGTGGTATTAAACTAACTAATGAAGACTTCCCTCCACCGCTCGATCCAACTAATGCAATCTTTTGACCAGGTTCAATTTGGAAAGTTACATCTTGAATGACCACTTCATCAACAGCATTATATTGAAAAGATACGTGATTAAAGTGAATTTGACCTTCTAACTTTTTAGCATGGATTGGATTATCTCGATTAACGATGTCATACTTTTCATCCATCAATTCAAAGACACGATCCATCGATGCAAACGATTGTGTTAATGTTGTTGAAGAATTTGCTAATCTTCTAAGTGGATCATATAAACGATCAATATATCCAACGAATGCTACCATCTCACCGAGTGTTAAGTGACCATGAATTACTTGGTATGCAGAAAAACCGATAATTAATAATGGTCCAATATCAGTTAATGTATTAATTATTGTAAACGTACTCGCATTCCAGCCGGTATGTTTAAGAGCACGATCTAAAAACTCACCATTTTTTTCTCTAAATAGTCCGCTTTCATAATCTTCTAATGCAAAACTTCGCGTGACTTGCATCCCTTGAATTCTTTCTGTTAAAAACCCCTGTAAAACAGCTAAAGCTTGAGATCGTTGACGAGTCAAAAATCGAAGTCGACCGAAAAAGTACTTTACTGCTAATGTATAAAACGGCAAAACGATTAGCGATACAAGCGTTAACTTTACATCCATTGTTAACATGATTGTAACTGTAATTAAAATTGTAATTAAATCTAACCAAACATTCATTAACCCAGTAATAACAAAATCTTTAGTAGATTCAACATCATTTATTACTCGTGAAATGACTTCACCTGTCTTTGCATTAGCATAATATCTTAGGCTAAGTTTTTGTAAGTGTTTAAATAAATAATCTCTAATGTCAAATAAAATTCGACTACCGATATACTGAGCATAATACTGTCTGAAATACTCAATAGGTGGTCTTACAATAACAAAAATTCCAAATGCAATTAGCATGATGTAGATAAGATGTGAACTTTTGGTTGCAATTGGTAAAGATGAATTAATGATATTATCTACTACATATTTTAATAAAAACGGTAATATCAATGGGATTCCAAATTTAACGATACCGATTGCAATCGTTAAAAAAATATGAAATCGATATGGTTTAACAAATTTTAAATAACGTTTAATACTTCCCATATTTTCATCCTTTCATATCATTCAAAAAGAAACTGTTGAGCATAAGAATTTATCTTTTTGAGAAGATTGATTCTCAAAAGATTAAAGCCCGCTCAACAGTTTCGATTAATCACGATACATTAAGAATCGTTCATACCAATTATCTATAAAATCGGTAGCAAACGGCCCTTTTCGTTGATGAATTAATTCCTTTAAATAACCTAAGTTCTTTTTTAAGATTGGGTCAATTATAGGAGGATAATTCATTATTTGTCGATGATTCTCATATTCATCTTCATCTAACAGCACGTAAGTCATATCTGGAAAAACTTTAATATCTAAATCATAGTCAATATACTTAATGGCACCATCTTCAAAGACGAATGGTGAGCTAATATTACAGTAATAATAGACTCCATCTTCTCTAATCATGCCAATGACATTAAACCAATAATCCATATCAAAGTAACAAATTGCTGGCTCTCGTGTAACCCATGTTCTACCGTCCGATTCAGTTACAAGCGTGCGATCATTTGCGCCAATTACTAACTGCTGCGTCCCTTTTAAAATGGTTGTCTCTTCCCATATACGATGAATATGTCCATTATGTTTGTAGCTATGTATCTGTATTTTTTCTCCTGGTTTGGGAACGTTCATTGTTTCTCCCTTCTTTCTAGTGTGGACGCATTTCAACACTTTATTTATACTTTACACTTCTATTATAACTAGTTCTTATCCATTTTTAAACAAAAGGGCGTTTAATTTGGTAAAATGCTCCATTGTTTTTTTATTTTAATGCAATTTTTCTTTCATCTGAAAAAGATTTAATAATTTGCTGTGTTTGTAATAAAAAGGTGTCTTGGATAGCTTTTAATTCAGATCTCATTATATGTATTTCATCTTGAATAGAAGACAACTTTGATAAATCCTCTAATTCAAATAGTTGGTTTTCAATTTCTTGACATCGTTCAATTTCTTCTTGAATCTTTATTAATTGATCCATTGTTTCAAGCTGACGACTTACCAATTCATCGAATACTTGCATACCATTCACCATCCTTATTTCATTATTACACTATTTCTTGAAAACTAACATAATCCCTTTGACTACATTTGACGATATTTGACTATTGAGAAGAAATTAATAATTCTATGCGGATTTAAAAGGTAGGACTTAATTTACACGTAGGTAAAAGAGCACCCTTAATATAAGGGTGCTCTTTTTGAACGTTCTTTATAACAACTAGACTGCATGATCTCTCATCAGACAGGAAGATGAATATTGAAAGTAAGTTACTTTACTCACTATCCACTCATCAACAGCGCACTTCTAGTATTTTCTTTTTAGAATATTATTGTTGGTTTTGTTGTCCAAAGTTTTTAGAAGCAGATTTTTGAGCAGATTGTGCATTTGCTTCTCTTACAGCTTGAACATCAGTTTCACTTGCAAACTCTGTTCCAAAACTTTGGTTTTGTTGTCCAAAGTTTTTAGAAGCAGCAGCATTTTGAGTAGATTGTGCATTTGCTTGTTTAACTGCTTGAACATCAGTTTCACTTGAAAACTCTTGTCCAAAACCTTGGTTTTGTTGTCTTACTTTACCAATGTTAGTTCCAGATGCTGTTTTGCCAGCATTAAATTGTTTGTTGTTGTTGTTCATGATTTATCACCTCCACGAATAATATGATGTCCATTAATCGGTGGAATATGTAAAAAAATTTTACTTAATTAATTTGTTTAATGAACCATCTCAGTGGAAAACTATGAGAAGAAATTATAAGGAGGTATTTTATGTACGTTGGCAGAGATCTTTCAGAATTATCAATGACTCCAAAAACTCAGTGGAAAGATAGTGAATTGGAATACTATCATCATTCATTTCAGCAAATTACTGGTTATTTAAATATTGAAGGTAGCACAATGCAAAAAGAAATTATAAAAGAAATTGAATCTCGTGGTGGTCTTCATAGAAATGAAGCAGACTGGACTAGTGGTACTCGTCCTACTATTGATTAAGGTTATTTTATAACACAAAAAACCAACACAATGTTGGTTTTTTGTCATTACTGAAGTTTTTCGATTTGCTGATAAATTTTTTGATGCACTACCGGAAACGGCAGCTCTTTACACTCGTCTAATGTAACCCATTTCTGATTACTTGATAAACTACCCTCATTTATTGCTTCTCCAACGTAAACATCCATTTTCCATACAAGATGTGAAAAAACATGTTCAATATTAAATTGATAAGATAGCCCTTCAATTACTAATTGAGATTCTTGATTTAAGAAAAAGCTAAGTGTATCACTTTTAGATAACATCGTTGATTGTAATTCAGCAGTTGGAAATTCCCACATATTTGCAAGTAACCCACTAGAAGGTCTTTGTTGAATTAAATATTGATTATCTTTATTCTTAATGACACCAACTACTAAATTAATTGGTTTTGGTGCCTTCTTTTTGCTTTTTATAGGTAACTCTGTAACGACTCCAGTATCGAAAGCTAAACATTGTTCCCTAACAGGGCATAGTAAACATGCAGGATTTGTTGGGGTACAAATAAGTGCACCAAGCTCCATTAAACCTTGATTAAAAGCAGATGGATCTTCATGACTAATTAATGCTCTTACAGCTTGTTCAAAGATTTTTCGGTTTTTAGGTACACCAATGTCCTCCCAAATTGTTAATATTCTAGATAATACCCTCATTACATTTCCATCAACCGCTGGCTCTGGTTTACCATAAGCAATACTAAGGATAGCTCCAGCAGTATATGGTCCTACGCCTTTTAATTTGCTTATTAATTCCGGCGTATCTGGTACTTTCCCTGAATACTCTTCATGAACTTCACGTACAGCTGATTGCAAATTTCTAGCTCTAGAATAATAACCAAGCCCTTCCCATGCTTTTAATACTTTTTCTTCCTCGGCATTCGCCAAGTCAGCAATGGTAGGGAAATTTTGCATAAACTTATTATAAAAAGGAATTACTGTATCTACACGTGTTTGCTGAAGCATTATTTCTGAAACCCAAACTCGATATGGGTCTTTATTCTTTCTCCAAGGTAAATCTCTCCGTTCTGCTAAAAACCAATTAACTAAATTATTTTTAAAGTCATTTTTGGGGAAAACTTCTAATGTCTTAATTAAATCATTATTCATAACTTATACCTTTCTCTAACATCTATATGTTTTTGTTAATAGTCAATACTATAAAAATTAAAAGGGTAAGTAAAGGGAGGAACTAAATGGATACTGGTACTCATCTTGTAATGGGATTTACACTTGGCGGATTAGCAACCCTGAGTCCAATTGTCCTACATGACCCACATTTGACAAACTCACTCTTATTAACAACAATCATCGGATCACAATTACCTGACAGTGACACGATATTAAAATTAAGAAATAACGCAAAATATTTAAAACATCATCGTGGAATTACGCATTCAATTCCAGCAGTCATTTTATGGACATTATCACTTTCTGCCCTCATGACATTATTTAATAATAGAGAACACTTTGGGCTCTATTTATTCTGGTCTTTCTTGGCAGTCAGTGTGCACGTATTTGTTGATTTATTTAATGCCTACGGAACCCAAGCACTAAGGCCATTTTCAAAACGTTGGATTGCTTTTGGTATCATAAACACCTTCGATCCAATTATTTTTGCAATCCATTTAGTTGGAGTTCCTTTTGTTATTTTTCATTTTAGAGCTGGTCCTATCTGCGTCATGCTCTATTTCATTATGATTTTTTACTATGCATTTAGATATCGACAAAAACAAATCGTAATTCAAACAGTCACAAAAAAATTACCAGATGTAAAACGTGTCTATGTTTCACCTTCTATAAAATACACTCATTATCATATTGTAGCAAGTACAGATTCTCATCATTACGTTGGCAAAATAAAGAAAAGAATCTTTAAAATCCACGACGTATTTAAAAGAATTCCTTTACCAGTAATTGAAGACGTAAAAGCAGCCTTTAAAGACGATAACGTTAAATCATTTCTAGCATTTTCACCAGTTTACATTTGGGAATTGATTGGACATGACGACCATAAAGAACTAAGACTAATCGATCTAAGGTACAGAACAGAAACTTACTACCCGTTTGTTGCAGTAGTCAAATTCGACTATGAACATAATATTATCAGTTCATTCACTGGCTGGATCTTTAGTGAGAAAAAATTACAAAAAAAACTAAAAGTATAAATCTTGAAATGAATTATTTAATGAAAGAACATGCGTTAATCAAAAAATAACCCTTAGCAATTTTTTTGCTAAGGGGTTGTTTAATTAATGAAGAAGATTATCCTTCTCTTTCGTTTCTATAATTTCTAAACCAGGTGGCTTTGCAATTTTTATATCTGTTTCATGCAAATATTTTCCATATTGGAAAATAAATTGTTGAACAACCTTTTTAGACATTTGTTCTCCATGATATTCTCCAGCCTTAGCATAAGTTGCTTCAAAATCTTCCCATAGCCATTCAACCCATATTTTTGCTTGCGAATATGTTAAATGGCTATTTTCTTTAAGTAATAGCTCAGTTAATTGCTCTAAATATTTCTCCATAAATTACACCTTCCAATTTTTAAACATTTAATATAATCATATCTGAATTCAAAATGGTCATCATATTGATGATGGTTCATTTCATCAATTAGTTTTATTCACTAGGGGGTAATAAGAATGACAACAAAAAGTGAACGTTTTTCAAAACAAAAACATGATATGGCTATAGATGGTAATATAGATTACAAATCACAAAATGCTTCTAAACGTCCCAATGGGAGCATTAATACAAATCCACAAGATCGTATGGCAAAAAGTAATCGTGATGAGTAGTAAATTAACCAGGGTTTTTACATCCCTGGTTTCTTTAATAATGCGATTGGAATTCCTATTTCTTCTTCACTAGTGCTTTTATGACCCCAAGCAAAAATACCATTCATATATGTGATCATAAATAATACACCAGGTTCTTCAATTAATTCATATTGCTCGCCAGGAATAAATTGACTTGCGTCTAATAAATATGATTGAGCCATCGTTTTTTTACGAAGTATAACTTCAAGTTCATTGATCATATCCATTTGTTCAGCTTTTCTAGCTTGATGATTCAAATTGCTGATTTCTTGAACTAATTCATCTTTTGTTAAGTCACTATATCGTTTTGGAATTTCCATTTTAAGTCTCCTCTAAATCATTTAGATATATTTATTATATCAAGCTAATAACAGACAACCAATTGTTTTAGTCTCAGACTGTTGACAAACGCTCGCTTTCTTCGTTACTTCGCCTGTTGAGCGGTGCTCATTACCATCTAAGGTAACTCCGCTCCTCACCAAGCTTCACGCTCGAAAGACAAGCGCTTGAAATCAGTCTGAAATCAATTATTTTGAACATGTCTAATTAATTTAGTTTTCTTCCTCTTCTAAAATTAAAATTGCTTTTTCAATTAGATCGATAGGGAAACCTTTTCGAAATAATACTGTTTTCATTTTTTGATTATATTCCCAGCCACTTAATTTTTCATATTTCTTTTTCGCTTTTCTAGCCTGTATTAACAGGGCTTCTAATTCATCATCTTCTTCACTTTCATACTGTGTTTCTTCAATTGCAATCAAAGTGATATTAGAAGAATATCCTTTTCTTCTCAGAAGTTCTTCCAGTTTTGCCTTTTTCTGATTTGTTGAGTACTTCGAAAGTGCAGAAACCTTTTTTTGGCAAAGTGAAATAGCATGTTGAATTTGTTTATCTTTTGAAAATAAAACTAAGCTTTTCTCTATTACAGAATTGTGAATACCTTTTGCAATTAATTCATTCTTAATGATTGATGGTCCTTTCAACGTCGTATTAATAGACGTGCGGACATAACTTTCAGCGTATTTTTCTTCGTTAATATATCCTTCTTCTAAAAGTCGAATAATTGTAGTTTGTATTGTATCAATTGAGAATTCTTGTTTTGTTAAATATTGTTCAATTTCTTTTTTTGTTCTCATCATTCGAGATAAATAAACAATACTTGAAAGATATGCTTTTCTTAGTTGATCCGCATTTAATATTTCTTCTAGTTCAAATGGCTCAAATGATTGACCTTTTTTTATGTTAAATTTAACAAGAGTATCAGCATCTACACTAAACGCATACTCTTCACCTTTACCACTATCTGTGTAAATATTAAATCGTTCTTTATTTAATTTTTGAACTTGAATTTTCGTAATAATAGACATAATTTACCTCAAAATAAATTTTGTTTTTATATACACATAAAAATAATAATATCATATTATGAATTAAGGAGATGCGTGGATGAAGATTCTTCTTACAGGCGGTACAGGGTTTATTGGATCTCAATTAATAAATGAATTTATTCGACATGAATATCAATGTTATATTATCACAAGAAATATAAGAACATCATCTAATCCATTTATTACTTATATTAATTGGGATCAATTCACCTCTAATTCATTTGGGGAGTCCATTGACATAGTCATTAACTTAGCTGGTGAATCAATCAACAGCGGTAGATGGACTAAACAATTAAAAGACAAAATTCTACAAAGTCGTATTGAATCAACAAATATTCTAATTACATGGTTTGAAAGACAAGCCCATCGTCCAAACCTTTTTATTAATGCTAGTGCAATAGGGTTTTATGGAACCTCGGAATCAATAACTTTTAATGAACATGACAAGCCTATTTCAAATGATTTTTTAGCATCAACTGTAAGAGAATGGGAAACTGTTGCCAAAAAAGCTGAAGAACTGGGGATTCGGACTATTCTCGCTAGATTTGGTCTTGTTTTAGGATTAAACGGTGGAGCACTTCCAAAAATGATTTTGCCTTATAAATTATTTATTGGTGGTCCAGTCGGAAAAGGTACTCAATGGATATCTTGGATTCATGAAAAGGATGTAGTTGGACTAATACTTCATTTGATAAAAACTCCTGAAATTAGTGGACCAATCAATTTAGTGTCACCTAATCCAGTAACAATGAACGAGTTTAGCAGATACCTTTCAGCAGCTTTACATCGACCAAATAAAATGAAAGTTCCAGATTTTGCCCTTCAATTATTACTAGGTGAAATGAGTATGCTAGTTTTAGAAGGTCAAAAAGTTATGCCTTCTATAGCCATTCAAACTAATTATAACTTTCAATTCCCATCCTTAAAAGAAGCTTTAATGTTAACTTTAAATTAGTATTTTGAAAGGATTTATCATGAATCTATTATTTAAAAATGCAACCATTTTCCCGATTACATCTCAGGTTTTATATAACCATGATTTGTTAATTGAAAATGGGAAAATTAAAGAAATTGCACCTGAGATTTTTTCGATAGAAGATCAAACGATTGTCATAGAATGTGCAGGTAAGCCACTTTTTCCAGGCTTTATTGATGTACACACTCACTTAGGGCTGTATGATGAAGGAACTGGTTGGGCTGGAAATGATGCGAATGAAACAATTGAAGTATTGACTCCACATATTCGATCAATGGATGGGATATTGCCACTTGATGTTGCTTTTACTGATGCAATCCAACATGGAATTACAACAGCTCATATCATGCCTGGTAGTGGCAATGTAATCGGAGGAACAACTTGTACAATTAAAACATATGGTAAAAGTGTAGATCAAATAATTATTCAAGAGCCGTCTGGATTGAAAATCGCTTTTGGTGAAAATCCAAAAAGAACACACAGTAACGGTAATAAAGAATCAATTACTAGAATGGGTATTATGGGAATGCTTCGGGAAGCTTTCTATGAAGCTAAAAACTCGCATAACCCAGATGACTTTCGAATTTTACCAATTATCAAAGCTTTAAATAGAGAAATTCCAGTACGAATTCATGCTCATCGTGCAGATGATATTTTATCAGCTATACGTTTTGGCGAAGAATTTAACTTAGATATACGAATTGAACATTGTACAGAAGGTCATTTAATTGTTGACCATCTAAAGGATCGAAACCTTCAAGTATCTGTTGGTCCTACATTAACTAGACGTTCAAAAATCGAATTAAAAAATAAATCCTGGACTACATACAAAGCTCTTGCTGATATTGGGGTAAGTATTTCAATTACAACTGACCATCCGTATACACCAATTCAGTATTTAAATGTATGTGCAGCTATAGCAGTTCGAGAAGGTTTACCTGAACTCGAAGCTTTAAAAGCAATTACAATCAATCCAGCAAAAAACCTTAATCTATCACATAGAATTGGTAGCTTAGAAATTGGTAAAGATGGTGATGTAGTATTATGGTCCCATCATCCGTTTCATTATATGGCTAAACCATTACTCACTGTCATAGATGGTAGAATTGTGTATAAAAATATCGAATAATATTAGTTTGCAATTTGAACAAAATCGTTTATTATAGTAGTGTAAGACTTTATGCGGTAAATTAAATAGAAAGTGTTAAAACACTTTTCTTATATAGTATTTTAACGGGAAAGGCAAATGGTGAGCCACCAGTAAATCGCTGGTCCTAGTGGGTTCGATTCCCACCCCGAAATTTTAGGGTGCATTAAAAAATTATTCATAATTTATTCATAGCTAATGCACTTCACAGGACTTTAAATTTTAATGTTTAGTCCTCACAAAAATTTCGCGGGTGGCGTAACCTTCTTTCGCTACCCTTATTATGAGGAGGAGTAGAGATGCTTAAACAGCGCGATTTACAAGATTGTTCTGTACTTTTTGAACTTATGGTGCACCCTGATGTCTTTCCCTTTGTGCGCCATAAAGCAAATTCTTACGAAGAATTTCTATTTATTACAAAGCAAGCAATTGAACTAGAAGAACAAGGAAAAATGATATCTAGAACAATCTTAGACGAGTGGGGTAACCCTATTGGCAATATCTCATTACATGATATCGAAGACGGATATGGTTTTTTAGGAACTTGGTTAGGCAAACCTTATCATGGCATGGGTTATAACAAACCAGCAAAAGACGCTTTCTTCCATGAGTTATTTCATGATTTAGGAATAAACTCTATTTTCATGCGTATTCGTAAAGTGAATAAACGTTCTTTTTATGCTGCAAGTAAACTACCATACGCAACTTTAGCGAACGAGTCACGTAAGTGCCTATATGATGAAATTAATCAAAGTGAAGAAATTTATGATCTATTTGAAATTACTAAAGATAATTATTTATTGCATACAATGCGTGAAGATTATCAACAAACTGAAGTATCACATTTAAAAGAAGCATAATAGAGTATATCCACCTCAAAAAATGGAGAGACTTACTAAGGATTTTAATACTTAGCGAGGTGTATTTTTGTGGATAAACGAAAAGATAAAACGAGACGTAATTTAAGTGCTACTCAAGAAGTATTATATGCAAAAGAATTTAAACGAGCTGACCGTGCTGCAGGCTATACTAATTTTAATGGAGTAGGCAAATAATTTTATTCAAAAAGGCTTTCTTAGGAAGCCTTTTTTATTTTTCTAAAATAACTTTATAGTCAGAAATACTCAAATACTCCCGATAGAAATCTTGCAAAAATTACAATATCTTAATTAAATTTCACTTGACTCCATAATATAAACCGAAGACGGTCTAACATAATATTCCTTACTAAGTTTTTCTTTTATTCGATGCATTTCATCTTCAATTTTTTCTCCTCGAACAAAAGATCCCCCTTCGATCCCATTTTGATCATCTAGTAAAACATACCACGAAAATCGAAACTCCTTCATAAAAATTCACCCTTTAAAATAAGAGACTATAAATAACTATTTTTCATTATATTCACGAACCACAAATTTATTTTAGTCAAACGTCTAAATAAAAATAAAAAGCTATCAAAATAAACTATCCTTTAAATGTTAGACGCCTACATACATTTAAAGGACAGTTCAAAGGAATTAGTTTTTTTAACAAATTTGTAATTCTTTCTTATGAGTTAATAATTGATAAGCATGATTAACACTTTCATCTGAAGGTGGTTGAATATCTTTTAAAGGATATTTTAATCCTAACGCTTCCCATTTATAGACCCCTAATTGATGATACGGTAAAATCTCTACTTTCTCCACATTACTTAAAGTATTTATAAATCCACCTAGTTTTATTAAATCATCTTCTGCGTCGGTAATTCCAGGAACTAAAACATGCCGAATCCAAACGGGGATATTTTTTTTTCCCAAGTATTTAGCAAAGTTTTTAATCTGCTCATTTGATTTACCAGTAAGCTTTATATGTTTTTTTTCATCAAAATGCTTTAAGTCTAATAATACTAAATCAGTGTATTCTAATACCTCGTCTAATTTTGAAAGAAAAATTGGATCAGCACTGAAACATCCGCCAGATGTATCGATCGTTGTATGAATCCCATTTTTTTTACATGATTTAAACATATCTAATAGAAAGTCTAATTGTAATAAAGGTTCTCCACCACTAACTGTAACGCCACCTCCAGATGATCTCATAAATGGGATATATGTCTTAATATCCTTCATTAATTGATCAACAGACATTTCTATACCTGCGCCAATTTTCCAAGTATCTGCGTTATGACAATATTGACATCTTAATAAACATCCTTGAGTAAAGATTACATATCTTAGACCTGGTCCATCGACAGTTCCACAAGTTTCAATAGAATGTATATTCCCTGAAATCATTGCCATTCACCTCTTAAATAGTTTTTACTGATTTAGTAAAACATTAGAGCCTAGTGGAGCACTTCCCCCACTAGGCATGAAATACAGAGATTTTTACATAGAACCGTGGAAAGTTCTATTTATTACATCAATTTGTTGTTCCCTAGTTAGTTTTATAAAGTTAACTGCATAACCAGAAACTCTGATCGTTAATTGTGGATATTCTTCAGGATGTTCCATCGCATCCATTAAAGTTTCTCTATTAAATACATTTACGTTTAAGTGATGACCACCTTTTTCTGTATATCCATCTAACATTGCTACTAAGTTTAATATTTGTGTGCCCTCATCTTTACCTAAAGCTTTTGGAACGATTGAGAAAGTATTTGAAATTCCATCTTGTGCATCTTCGTAAGGTAATTTTGCTACTGAACTTAAAGATGCTAGAGCTCCGTTTGTATCGCGACCATGTAACGGATTTGCACCAGGAGCAAAAGGTTCACCTGCTTTTCTTCCGTCCGGTGTATTACCTGTCTTTTTACCATAAACAACATTAGACGTAATTGTTAATACTGAAGTAGTATGAATTGAATTACGATACGTTTTATGCTTTCTAACTTTTGCCATAAAACTTTCAACAAGTTCTACTGCAATATCATCTACAAGATCATCGTTGTTCCCGTACTTTGGATACTCTCCTTCAATTTCAAAATCAACAACGATGCCATTCTCATCGCGAATTGTTTTAACTTTTGCATGTTTAATAGCTGATAATGAATCCGCACATACTGACAAGCCTGCAATACCTGTTGCCATTGTACGTTTTATATTTGTATCATGTAATGCCATTTCAATTCGTTCATAGCTATATTTATCATGCATATAGTGGATACAATTTAATGTATTAACATATAAGCCTGCTAACCAATCTAATAAAACGTCGAACTTAATTTTTACTTCTTCATAGTCTAGATACTCAGATGTAATCGGAGCATACATAGGTGCTACTTGGGCTTTTGACTTTTCGTCTTTACCACCGTTAATTGCATATAATAATGCTTTAGCAAGATTTGCACGTGCTCCAAAGAATTGCATTTGTTTACCAATTGTCATAGCCGAAACGCAGCAAGCAATACCATAATCATCACCATATTCCGGACGCATGATATCATCATTTTCATATTGAATCGAGCTAGTTTTAATTGACATTTTAGCGCAATATTGTTTAAATCCAACTGGTAGTTTTGCTGACCAAAGGACAGTTAAGTTAGGTTCTGGAGCTGGTCCTAAGTTATCTAATGTATTTAAAAACCGGAATGAATTTTTTGTTACAAGTGGACGTCCATCTATTCCCATTCCACCGATTGACTCTGTTACCCAAGTAGGATCGCCAGAAAATAATTCATTATAATCAGGAGTACGAGCGAACTTGACTAATCTTAGTTTCATTACAAAATGATCGACTAATTCTTGGGCGTTTTGTTCGGATAAAGTATTTTCTTCAAGATCTCGTTCAATATATATATCTAAAAATGTTGAAACTCGCCCTAAACTCATAGCAGCTCCATTTTGCTCTTTTATTGCTGCTAAATAGCCAAAATATAACCATTGGAATGCTTCTTTTGCATTTGTTGCAGGATTAGCAATATCAAATCCATGCTTTTTTGCCATTAGTTTTAATTCATTTAATGCACGAATTTGTTCATTTAGTTCTTCACGATCTCTTATTACTTCTTCTGACATAACACTTGTCGTTTTATTTAATGCATCAATTTTATCTTTAATAAGTCGATCTACCCCATACAACGCCACCCTTCTATAATCTCCTATAATTCTTCCACGACCGTATGCATCAGGTAGACCGGTAATAACTCCAGAACGTCTTGCTGCTTTCATTTCTGATGTATAAGCATCAAATACGCCTTGATTATGTGTTTTTCGATATTCTGTAAATATTTTACTTATTTCATCATCAACTTTATAACCATAAGACTCGCATGATGCTTCAGCCATTCGAATCCCACCAAACGGTTGTAATGATCTTTTAAAAGGTTTATCTGTTTGGAATCCAACAATTTGTTCTAATTCTTTCTCTAAGTATCCTGGTTCATGTGAAGTAATCGTAGATACAATTTTCGTATCCATATCTAAAACTCCGCCCTTTTGGCGTTCTTCTTTAGATAGTTTAAGTACTATATCCCATAGTTTGTTAGTTGCATCCGTTGGGCCTAAAAGAAAGGATTCATCCCCTAGGTAAGTTTTAACATTTTTTTGAATAAAGTCCCTTACATCAATCGTTTTTTCCCATCGTCCAGTTTCAAATTGTCTCCATTGTTCCATCGTATTACTCCTCCTCTATTTGCATATAATACAGAAAGTTAATTAAGTATATAACAGATTACGTTTATAATTTAACATACGCTGAACTGAAACAATCGTTTATATTATGAACATATTGTGAAACATTGAACAAAGTAGTTGTGAAGTTAACTCATATAAACACTTAATTCTTTCCACTATATTACAGTTGCTTCATATATATAGTAATTCACGCTGAAAACTTTCCTGTTAAACAACAAACTGTTATACTCAAAAGATAGTAACTGTATTAACAAATTCATTAAAAATTGTGGACAAGACATTCACAATCCGGATATGCGATAATACTATGGTTATTACACAAATGAATAATCCAATTGAACAATGTTTATATAAAGGAGTAATTTATGAATACACAACTAAATCTTTCTAGTTCGATTAATGAAAAATTAAATTTAATATATAACGAACAAATTCAAAAAGTTCTTAAAGAAGAGCAATTATTAATTGGTACAAAGCAATACGTTTCCCAAGACAAAACGATTTTAGAAGATGCGATCACTGCCCTGCTTCTTGGTAAAAATATTTTATTAAAAGGTCCTACAGGAAGTGGTAAAACAGTTTTAGCTGAGACTCTTTCAAAAATGCTTTTTCAACCGATGCATAGCATAAACTGTTCAGTCGATTTAGATTTAGAAGGTATTGTTGGATACAACACAATTGCTTCTAATACAAACGGATCTGAAGTGGTATTCATCGATGGACCTTTAATGAAAGCAATGAAGAAAGGTCATATTTTATATATCGATGAAATTAACATGGCTAAGCCAGAAACATTACCATTACTACATGGTGCACTAGATTATCGAAAAATGATTACAAATCCATTTACTCAAGAAGTAGTAAAAGGTGACGAAAACTTTAGAGTAATCGCTGCAATAAATGAAGGATATGTAGGAACAAGCGAATTAAATGAAGCCTTAAAAAACCGCTTCATTATTATAGATGTTCCATATATAAACGGGGAATCATTACTTCAGTTATTAAAAGATGAATCAGAGCTAAAAGATGAAGATCTACTGAAGAAATTCACAAGCTTTTCAAGTGATTTAATTCCATTAGCGAGTGAAGGAAGAATTAGTGAAGATGCAGCAAGTATTCGTGGTGTACTTGACGCATGTGATTTATCTGTTCATATACCTGTACTTCGAGCAATTGAACGCACAATTATCGCTAAGTTAAGTGATGACATTGAGCGTGAGACGGTTAGGGAACTAGCTGAAAGTTATTTTCTTTCTTGAAATGAGTGATGATTAATATATGAAACAAATCATTTTTAACAATAAAAAAATCGACGCTTCCACTTTTCTTCAAATGGAAAATCTATCAATTTCTCTTTCGAAAGATCGAAATTCATTTTTAGAATTTGATTTTCAAGCGTATTACGACGATGAAGAACAAAAATTTACTGTAAGTCATTTTTGGGATACACAAGAGCATAGTACACAGTTACAAGGTTTGAAATCAGACGTGTACTTAAAAGCTTTAGGTAATAAACATTATTCAGATTTTAGTGAATTTAAGGATACTCTAAAGGAATTGCAAGAAACTCATTTAAAGAGTTTTTTCACACAATTGTATGTCCTTCTTGAGGATATCCGACTTGAAGAACTGATTATTCATCAAAGACCAGGTACAAGACAATTATTTTCTACGAGAAAAAAAATATATAGACATTATTTTCAATCACAATTCAAAGCAAATGAAATACGTAATTTTCAATTAGATCAATTATTTTGTTTAATTTATCTTTCACTTACTTCTACGCAATTAACTTATCAAACGAATGAACAACTTGAGGATATTTTACCTATCCTCTTTCAAACGTTTGAAGCTAAGAATACAAGTGATATTTCTTCTATTATATTTAGAGTGCATCAGAGATTACTCTCATTATATAAGGAAGATATGATTCACACATATTTTGGCTATTTGCCGTTAAATAAAATTAACGAACTAGCTTCATGTAACAGTAAAGTAAAAGAGCTTCAAAATGACGACCAGCAAGAAAGTCTAGATGAAAGAAATAGCGAAGATGAAAGATTATCAACATGGCATAGAGAAAGTAAAAATAATGAAACAGATGATAATTTTTTACGTTTTGAAGTTGAAAGTGGTACAAAAACTTCAATTAAAGCAAATTTTGCACGCGAAGAAGAGGCCGGCGATCAGGCAATTGCTAATGCATTTGGTTCCTCTAAACAAGGAGAGAATAAAAAGTCAAAACAAACTGATTCATATGAGGCTACTAATTCATCCTCTTTACAGCCAAATCCTTTTGGTAAATACAATAGTAATGTTTCTATTAAATATAAAGAAGCAACTTCGCAAACAGTTACCGAAAAGAAACAGTATTCTACATTATCTTCAATGGTATCTAAAGATGTTAAAGAACTAAGAAAAACGATTGAAAAATCATTAGAGAATAAACAAAATGCACCTACTGATAAGTACTATGGTAGGTTAAATAAAAAATGGGTTCGACTTTTCACAGAAGAAAATCCTAAAATGTTTTATAAAAAACAAACTGAATCCAAAGAATTAGATGCAGTTTTTTACCTATTAGTTGATTGCTCTGGATCAATGTTTAATAAAATGGATGAAGTGAAAAAAAGCGTCATTTTATTCCATGAAACATTAAAACAATTAAAAATCTCTCATAGCATTAGTGGCTTTTGGGAAGATGCTTCAAATGCTACAAAAGAAAATAAACCAAATATTTTACATCAAGTCATTCCGTTTTCAAGCTCTTTATCACCTTCAGTAGGTCCAAATATCATGCAGCTTCAAGAAGAAGAGGACAATCGTGACGGATTAATGATTCGAATTGTTTCAGAAGAACTCGCTAAACGTTCGGAAAAGCATAAATTTTTGCTCGTGTTTACAGATGGCGAACCTTCAGCATTAGATTATTTCCAGGATGGGATTATCGATACGCACGAAGCAGTTAAACAAGCTAGAAAACTTGGAATTGAGGTAATAGGTACGTTCATTGAGGAAGAAGAACATCAAGAAGAAACATCACAATTAATGAAAAATATTTATCAACACCATTACTTAATCGCCTCAAATGCTGAAGATTTAAGACTTCAATTAAAACCAATGCTTAAAAAATTATTATTAAGAAGCATAGAATAAGATAGTTGTCCATAAAATGGGAAGAAATAGGCTTTATATTAGCCTATTTTTTTCTTTATATAAGTAGTTAGAATATTTTGTCGAACGGATTTACATAACGAAATCGTATTTCCTATTGATTTTTAAAATTAAACGGAGTACGATAAATTTTGACGACTTAGAGAGATGCATATTTAAAGAAAAGCTAGTGAAAAACCGCTAGTTTGTTTGTATTTAAGGGGGATTAGACTATGCCTACTTCATTTAAAGCAACATTTTCACGTGTACGATTTGTATTATTGGTTGCGTTAGTAGTTTGGCTAAAAACGTATATTGTTACTCTGCTTGGATTCGATTTAAAAATTGATACAGTCTTTCAAAATGTAATATTATTTATTAGCCCTTTAGCATCCTCTTTATTTCTTGTAGGGGTCGCACTTTTTTTCAAGGGAAATAAACGTAATACGATCGCTCTTTTGATTAATTTTATTTTAACCTTGATATTATGTGGAAACGTTTTATTTTATGGATTCTTTAATGACTTCGTAACTTTACCGGTGCTATTCCAAACTAGTAATATGGGTGATTTAGGATCAAGTGTAAAAGAGTTAGCGAGCTTTAAAATTCTTTATATGTTTATTGATATCCTTATCCTATATTTAATATCAAAGAAATTCCCAAAATTTTCAAACACTGGTCGAGTACCTTCATTTATGAAGTCAACTTATTACTTAATTACAATTGCGATTGCAGTTTTAAACTTAGGTTTAGCTGAAATGGAAAGACCTGAATTGCTTACTCGTTCGTTTGATCGTGAAATGCTTGTAAAAAATCTTGGATTATATGTTTACCAAGGCTATGATTTATCACTACAAACAAAGACTTCAACACAAAAAGCCTTTGCGGATAGTAGTAAATTAACTGAAATTGAAAACTATGTAAATAGTAACGACGTAAAAGCAAATGCAAAGCTTTTCGGTAAATATAAAGGTAAAAATGTTATTGTTATTTCTTTAGAATCAATGCAAAATTTTACAATTGGTGCAAAGGTTAATGGTAAAGAAATAACTCCATTTTTAAATAAATACATTAAAGAAAGTTATTATTTTGACCACTTCTATCATCAAACTGGTCAAGGAAAAACATCTGATGCTGAGTTCATTATTGATAATTCTTTATATCCATTAGATCGTGGTGCTGTCTATTTTACACATGCAAATAACGAATATATGGCTACACCCGAAATTTTAAAAGATCAAGGATATTATTCAGCTGTTTTCCATGCAAATAATAAAAGCTTTTGGAATCGAAATGTAATGTACCCTTCTTTAGGTTACGATCGCTACTTTAATGAAGTAGACTATGATATTAACGATGAAAATTCGGTAAACTGGGGATTAAAGGATGAAGACTTTTTTGGGCAATCACTTCCTCTTTTATCACAAGTGAAACAACCGTTTTATACTAGATTTTTAACTTTATCAAACCACTATCCTTTCGTACTTGATCCTCAAGATCAATACATTGATCAATATAATTCTGGTGACGAAACACTTGATCGTTATGTAACGACAGTACGATATATGGATGAATCAATTAAACACTTTATTGAAGGTCTGAAAAAATCAGGTCTATATGATAATACAATTATTGTTATGTATGGAGATCATTACGGTATTTCTGAAAACCACAATCGTGCAATGGCACAGTTCTTAGGTAAAGACGAAATTACACCATATGACCATATGGATTTACAACGTACACCATTTATTATTCATTTACCTAAGCAAAAACAAGGTCAAACAATCTCAAAGGTTGCTGGTCAAATTGATGTAAAACCTACGATTCTTCATCTGTTAGGTGTTGATACAAAAACAGATATCGAATTTGGTAAAGATATATTTAGTCCAGATTATACGGAATTTATTGTTTTCCGTGACGGAAGCTTTGTTACAAGTAAATATTATTATGTAGCTGGCTCAAATGAATTTTATAACCGTTTAACTGCGGAAAAAGTAGAAGTTCCTGATCAAGAAGCAAAACTATTAATTGATAAAGCAAAAAAAGAGCTAACACTTTCAGATAACATTGTTTACGGTGATTTATTCCGTTTCTACAGTAACAACAAGTATAAAACAGGCACAATGCAAACAATAACTGAGCCAAATCAGTAAGAGGTACTAACTTTGTCTATTTAAGAGATGCTTTTACAAGCATCTCTTTTTGTTATAATATGGTATTTATACATAAGTTTTTTAAACTAAATATCATATTTTCAAAATATAGTGAGGGAGGATATTAATTGTATAAAAACTCTAAGTTATTATTTTGGACGATCGAACTACTATTATTATTTTTAGTTTTATTCGTTGGAACAAAAATATCATTTTTATTTCAACCAATTGCTATTTTAATTAGTACTTTATTCGCGCCAATACTTGTCTCAGTCTTTCTATATTTCTTATTCGCACCAATAGTTGATTTTTTAGAACGTAAAAAAGTGCCCCGTTCTATAGGCATTCTTCTTCTTTATCTCGGATTAATCCTAATTGCTGTAGTATCTATCATTAATGTATTCCCAACCTTAACTGAGCAATTTAAAGATTTAGTAAATAATATGCCAACAATTGTAAATGAAGCAACAAATAAGATTGGCCTATTAGAGAAATGGTTAGGAAGTCAAAATTACGTTGAAATTAAAGATTTAGAAAAGAAAGTTGCAGATTATGCCCTAGTATTTCTCGGTGGAATAACAGGTGGAATTGGTGCGTTTTTCAATATCTTAAGTAATGTAACTTTAATCATATTAACAGTCCCATTTATATTGTTTTATATGTTTAAAGATGGTCATAAATTTCCTGCTGCGATGTCTCGTTTTTTACCACAAAGCTTAAGAAAAGAAGCGATTCATATTGCGAATGAAACAAGTGAAACATTAGCATCTTACATTCAAGGTCAAACGATTGTTTGTATTTTCGTTGGAATTGGAACATTTATTGGATATAGTATTATCGGATTACCTAATGCCCTAATATTAGCGTTAGTAGCTGCTATTACAAATATTATCCCTTACTTTGGCCCGTTTATTGGTGGAGCTCCTGCAGTGATCGTTGCGGCTCTAATTTCTCCAAAATTAGCTTTATTCGTTATACTAATTATTGTAATTGTGCAACAAATTGATTCAAACTTAATCTCACCATATATCATGGGGAAAAAGCTAAATATACATCCTTTAACGATTATTTTATTATTATTATTCGCTGGTAACTTTGCAGGTGTACTTGGTATGGTTCTAGCTGTGCCAACATATGCAATTTGTAAAGTATTAATTGTTAATATATCAAGGATTATCAATTTAAGAAAAAAAGCGAAATTCGCAGATAAGATTATTGATGAAGACATTGAAACCAATATCGAAATAAACATTAACAATGATAACGAGCCGAAAGAATAAATAAGAGCAGGAATAATGAAGTTGGAGTGATATTCACTCATAACACTTCCGTTATTCCTGCTCTTTCTTTTTATAATTTAAACGTCTCTATTCCCTGCTCTCTATTCAATAGCCATTCTTTCCTCCATAAGCCACCTGCATAACCTGTTAGCTTACCATTTGACCCAATAATACGATGGCATGGAACGATGATACTTAATGGATTTCTAGCATTTGCATTCGCAACTGCTCTTACTGCCTTTGGGTTCCCTATTCTGTTAGCAATATCTGCATATGAAGCAGTTTCTCCATATTTAATTTTAACTAATTCCCTCCACACGCTTTCTTGAAAAGGAGTACCTTTTGCAATTGATTGAATACTAAATTCCTTCCTTAATCCATTGAAATATTCAAGCAATTCATTTGCTGCTTCCTTTAAAGAAGAGGGAATTATTTTATGAATTTCTTCACTCTCTTCTTTCACAAAATCAATATATGCTACACCTTTATCGTTTCCAACGATTCTCAATGTACCTAATGGAGTGTCTATATAAGCTGTTTCTACTTGATTCATAATTCATTCTCCTATGTATTAAGTTAAATTATTTATCCAAATTTGGAAAATACTCCATTGCTTCAATACATTGATTATAACCATTTCTTTTATAAAAACTAACCCCTTTTTCACTCGGCCAAACAATAACAAATTCAAAGTTCATTTCACTTACCCATTTATTTACTTGAGAAATTAATTTACCGCCAATCCCCTTCCCTCGATAATCATTTACGGTATAAACATTCGTCATGAATGCAAAAGGATTAGTCACCCTACCAGGACGAGGTACTTTTTGAACAAGCTCAATATAAATATGCGAAACAATTGTACCATCTATTTCAGCGACCCATATATACCACTGTTTACTGTTTATTGCATTTAGTAAGAAATCGCGACATTCAATTTTAAAGTCATGATATTCGCTATCTTTAATCCTACCCGTCTGGTCATCTTCCAGAGTAAAGTCCCATCTCATCTTAATTAATTGCTCTATATCTTTTATATCTGCCAATCGCAAATTCATTTTTATTCCTCCTTAATCCTCTGTGCCTAAAACATCAGTATTAGGTGGAATATAGCCCATCTGTCGAGCCATAGCGACAATTTGTCCTTTATGATGATATTCATGTGTGATTGTATGTACTAGTAATTTCATGGGAGTGAATGATATTTCTTCATTATGATCTCTCCATGGAATTTTTCTAACAATTGGTTTATTTAAATAATCCTGTGTCGTTTCCAATAATTCACTCACGAATAAATCAGCTTGTTCAAATCTTGATTTAATATCGTCTAGACTAAGATATACAATGTTTTCCTTTGGCGTAATTGGATTTTTCGTTTTCAATAATATAAAGGACCCAATCCATGCAATATAACATTCAGCCATATGTAGTAGCGCTTCTCTAACACTTTGGAAACCAAATCCGTCTAATTTACGAGTAAAATCCTCTTGCTTTAATTCACCACAAAAATTTAATAATGATTGACGATTTTCTTTTACCCATTGATATTCCTTCAGATTCACTACAATCACCTCTTAAAATATTCATTAATTAAGCTATTCTATCTAGTGGTAAAAATCACCTTTAAGTAAAAATAATAAAAGGTCTGCGGATACCCCCACAGACCTTGATTCCTTTATACAAATAACTTTAGACTTACTTGAACAATTAATAAAAGAGAAACTGATATTAATAGAATTCTTGCTAGCTTCATAGGAACAATTTCTGCAAATCTTAATCCTACTTGATTACCAACAATTGAAGCAGCAGCCATCGTTACAGCAATTTTCCATTGGAAATGACCCGTCATATAAAATATGATAAATGCTGACAAACAGCTCCCAAAATTTAATACTCTAGCCAACTGAACTGCATTAACATAAGTAAATCCTTTTTTAATAAAATACAAGATTGCAAATGTTGAAGAACCCGGACCGAAGCCCCCGTCATAAACACCAATCCCCGTTAGGATTCCTCGATCTAGCAATGTTTGCTTTTCAACACCACTTTTATTTGTAGTTTCATATTTCCACTTTTTACTTGCAAATGTTAACCATAATGAGCCAGTTAATAAAACTAGTGCGACAATATTCATCACATGTTCATCTAACATACTTGTTACAAAAGCACCAATTCCTCCACCAATTATCGAAACTAATATAAATTGAAAAATAACTGAAGCCTTAAAATCTTTCTTTTTAATTGTATAAAGAATACTACTAAATGACCCCAAACCTGAAGCAAACTTATTTGTAGCAATACCCGTTTGAATAGGGATTCCAAGAAAAATCATGATTGGGAGTGTAATTAATCCCCCACCACCTGCTAATGTTCCAACTACTGCTGCACCAATTCCTAAAATAAAAAGTAATAATAGTGAGTCCATTTTCCTATCTCCCTTTTTTGCGTCTATCTTTACTATACACAAAATATTCTAAAAAGGGGAAACTAAAGACCTCATTATAAGTGGATGATTGTGGAATAGCAGGATTAAATAGAACAATTATGGAACTTCAGGACTTTCTCTCTATAGTGAAGATGGCACTTAGAATTAAAATGGAAAACTGAATTTAAAGGATGAGTAATGAAAAATAGTTCAGAGATACCTCCCCTCTAATAAATTTTTATTTTTACAATTAAAAAGAGCGTGCCCATCCGTCAGTTAACCTGACTTATGAAACAGCCCTTTCTGTTTAAAAAATACTTAAATTATAACGTGAAGCAAGTAACTCTAATAATTTTATACCGGCTATACTATTTCCTTTTTCATCAAGTGACGGTCCATAGACACCGATTCCAAATCGACGAGGTACTGCACCCATAACGCCGCCAGAAACACCACTTTTAGCAGGAATTCCAACTTTAATCGCAAACTCCCCTGATGCATTATACATCCCACATGTAACCATAAATGTATTACAAATCTTCGCTACTTTTTCTGGTACAAGTTGTGTTTTGGAAATCGGATCCCAACCATCAAGAGCAAAGATAAGTCCAATTCTCGCCATCTCAACACAGTTAACTTCGATTGAGCATTGTCTTGTATATAAATCTAATAACAACTCGACATCTTCAGTAATAATTCCGTGCTCCTTCATAAAGTAACAAAGTGATCTGTTCAAATGCGCTGTTTCAAATTCTGATGCAGCAACCTCTTTCGAATAAGAAAGATCTTTATTATCCGTTAAAACCCTCATAAAATTTAAAAGTCGGTTAAAGCGATCATTTATACTATGACCTTTAATCATACTTGTAACTGCCAAAGCCCCTGCATTAATCATTGGATTTAACGGCTTTCCAGCAGACCTAACTTCTAATTTTGCAATTGAATTAAACGGATCACCAGTAGGCTCCATCCCTACTCGCTCAAATACAAAATCTTCGCCTCGATCCATTAAAACTAAAGCTAGCGAAATTACCTTTGAAATACTTTGCAAAGTAAAACGAATACTTGTATTCCCAGCTTCAAAATGTCGCCCATCAGGCAAAAACACAGCCAACGATAAATCCTTTTTATTTGCCTTTGCAAGAGCAGGAATATAATTAGCTACCTTGCCATATTGAATAAATTCCTTTGCCTCTTCAATGAGTACTTTCAAATCCTCCATATTGTGAACTTCTTTTTCCTCTCTAAATCCATTCTGCGTCATATAATCACCTTTCTTTCAGTATTAAGATAAAAAAAGCGAAAGGAGATAGGAAGAGATACAACCAAAATTACTTTATTTAGTATGCCTACTACTAATCTCCTACTTGACTACATGCCTTTTTTATCTACCTCTTCTACCAGTTCTTCCTTCGTTTCGTGCTCCACCAGCATTTCTCGATCTTCCATTATTTCCTACACTACCTGCATTCCTTCCATTTCCTGTTCTTTCCACTCTTCCTGCATTTCTTGTTCTTTCCGCTTTTCCTGTATTTCCTGTTCTTTCCGCTCTTCCTGTA
>NZ_NESS01000020.1 GCF_002128425.1 Gottfriedia acidiceleris | reverse complement strand
GCCGCCAGCGTTCGTCCTGAGCCAGGATCAAACTCTCCATAAAAGTTAAGTTTAAATCTTGTTATTGCTCAAAAAACTAATAATTGACGTTTACTTCATGTTTTGTTTAGTTTTCAAAGTTCACTTCATCGCTCTGAGGCGACTTAAACATCTTAACATTTTCTTTTAAATGTTGTCAATGTTTTTTTAAAGTTTTTTTTCGTTGTCATTTCGTATTAATGTGACAACGTTTAATAATATATCACCTATAAAAACAAAATACAATACCAAATTTTAAATTCTTTTTATTCAGATAGTTCTAACCAGATTCCAATAAATAAATGATGTCCCTATTCCTTTAAAAAGATACGTTCAAGCATATAAAAAAACTGGCTAAAGGAATACTTTAGCCAGTTAGATCTTATTTATGTCTCATTAATGGGAATAATAGCACGTCACGGATTGAAGGAGAATTAGTTAACAACATAACTAATCGGTCAATACCTATTCCTAGACCACCAGTTGGTGGCATACCATGTTCTAATGCTTCGATGTAATCATCATCCATCATATGCGCTTCGTCGTTACCAAGCTCACGTTCTTTAAGCTGTGCTTCAAAACGCTCTTTTTGATCAATTGGATCATTTAACTCTGTAAATGCATTAGCATGTTCACGCGCCACAATAAATAACTCAAAACGATCAGTAAAACGTGGATCGTCAGCATTCTTCTTCGCTAGCGGCGAAATTTCAACAGGGTGACCATAAATAAATGTAGGTTGAATTAAAGTTTCTTCAACCTTTTGTTCAAAGAATTCGTTAATAATATGACCAACTGACATATTCTCATTAACTTCAACATTATGTTCTTTAGCGTATTCTCTAGCTTGCTCAACTGACATCTCTGGCCAGAAATCTACTCCACAAGCTTCTTTAATCGCATCAACCATATGAAGTCTAGTCCATTTCGGCTCTAGGTTTACCGTGTATTCACCGTAAGGAATAGTAGTAGTACCTAAAACTTCTTTAGCGATATGAGCAATTAGATTCTCAGTAAGTTCCATAATGTCGGCATAATCAGCATAAGCTTCATATAATTCAATCATCGTAAACTCAGGGTTATGACGAGTCGAAATACCTTCATTACGGAATACACGACCAATCTCATAAACTTTTTCTAGTCCACCTACAATAAGTCGTTTTAAATGTAGCTCAATTGCAATACGCATATATAATTCCATATCAAGCGCGTTATGATGAGTAATAAATGGTCTTGCAGAAGCTCCACCTGCAATTGCATGTAGCATAGGAGTTTCAACTTCTAAATAACCTTGGCTATCTAAATAACGTCTCATTGATTGGATAATTTTACTGCGAGCAATAAATGTTTGTCGGCTATCCATATTCATTAAATCTAAATATCTTTGACGGTAACGTTGTTCAACATCTTGTAAACCATGGAATTTATCAGGAAGTGGTAATAATGCTTTTGAAAGGAATGTATATTCTTTAACTTTAATCGATAATTCCCCTACATTCGTTTTAAATACTACACCAGTAACACCGACGATATCACCTAAATCAGTAATATCAAAGATTTCGTATTGTTCTTCGCCTACAGCATCTTTACGTACATAGATTTGAACTTGTCCATTTAAATCTTGAACATGTGCAAATCCAGCTTTACCTTTACCACGTTTAGTCATTACTCGACCTGCAAATGAAACAACGATAGCTTTTTCTTCTAATTCTTCTTTAGAAAATTGGTCAAATTGTGCTAATAAATCATTTGAAGAATGTGTGCGCACAAATTTCTTACCGAACGGATCGATACCTTTTCCTTCAAGTGTTTTTAATTTCTCCCTACGTATAAGGGCTTGATCATTTAATTCTTCGTGACTCATTTTCTCAACTCCACGTAATTATTCAAAAATATTTAAATACAATTTGATTTTAATAGAAAAACTGCCAGTAATTCGATCTGGCAGTTTTGTTTACTATAACTTATTATATTTTGTCAAGCTAAACCTGTCAAACTTACAAAGCTTGAGCAGCTTTCATTTTTGCTTCAACTTCATTAACGTATGTTGTTAATACTTCAAACATTTGTGAACGAGTGCTAACCTCGTTAATTTGATCACGGACTTTTGCAGTGCCTTTCAAACCTTTTAAATACCACGCAGCATGTTTTCTCATTTCCAATACAGCAACATGTTCATTTTTTAAATCTATTAATCGGTCCAAATGCAATAAACATACGTCAATTTTTTCACGTGGTGCTGGCTCTGGCATTAATACACCCGATTCCAAATATTTTACTGTGCGATAAATCATCCATGGATTTCCTAATGCAGCACGACCAATCATAACGCCATCACAGCCTGTTTCATCTAACATACGCTTAGCATCTTGAGGAGTCTCTACATCACCATTACCGATAACCGGAATCGAAACCTGATTTTTAACTTCTTTAATCCAGCTCCAATCAGATTTACCTTCATACATTTGATAACGAGTTCGTCCATGGATCGCAACTGCTTTTCCACCCGCTGCTTCAACTGCTTTTGCGTTTTCTACTACATAAATGTGGTCATCATCCCATCCAAGACGCATTTTAACTGTAACTGGTTTACTGACATTCTGTGCTACAGCATATACCATTTCATGAATCTTGTTTGGATCCAAAAGCCATTTAGCACCTGCGTCTACTTTTGTAATCTTAGGAACTGGACAACCCATATTAATATCAATAATATCTGCATTCGTATTTTCGTCAACGTACTTAGCAGCTTCAACTAATGTTGATTTTTCACCACCAAAAATTTGTAAGCTTAATGGCTTTTCACGCTCATCCATATAAAGCATATCCATTGTCCTTTTGTTATTATGAAGAATAGCTTTATCACTTACCATTTCTGCGCATACTAAACCTGCACCAAATTCTTTTACTGTTAGACGGAAAGCTGAGTTACAAACTCCAGCCATGGGCGCTAGTACGACGGGATTTTTCATCTCGATGTCACCAATTTTTAGCACATCCCATCCTCCTTCCATTGCTCCTCTAAAAAAAATCTATATTGATAATTCCTCTACACTCACTTTTAATTGTTTTGCACAATCATGCAAAAATTGTTCTGTCGGCATACGATTCCCTCGCTCAACTTCACCTAATACTGATACAGAAACTCCAAGGTTTTTCGCAAAGCCTTCTTGGGTATAACCTTTTAATTTTCTAAAAGCCCTAATCCGTCTCCCCCACTTTTCAGCTTCCATAATCGAACTCCTTTATCCTCTAAAAATTTAGTTTCAACCTTCAATGTTTGGTTAATTTCTTTTAAAGGGATTAATACAAAGCTTCTTTCAAACATTCTAGGGTGCGGAATTCTTAGGTGTTCAACTTCTATATTTTCGTGATTGTAGAGTAATATGTCAAGGTCTATTGTTCTTGGTCCCCAACGTAATTCCCTTTTTCTACCAAGGTTGTGTTCGATTCCTTGTGTAACATCAAGTAATTGCAGTGGTGTTAAATTGGTAGAAATTTTAATAACGAGGTTTAAAAATGCATCTTGGTCTACGTAACCGACTGGGTCTGTTTCATATATAGAAGAGATTTGTTCTACTTGAATTTCGGAATGATTCGCTAACTCCTTAATGGCTTTTGTAAGAAATCCTTCTCGGTCACCTATATTCGTTCCTAAGCTTAAATACGATTCATTTTTCATATGCGACCTCTTGTTATTTCAACTGCTACGAAATCATAATGTCCTGGAATTGGTGGATCTGGTTTTATGACTTTTACAGTACATTGTTGAATTAAATCATATGTATTTAAAATTTGTTTTGAAATCTCTTCAGCCACTGATTCTACTAAATCATAAGACTGACCTTGAACTACTTCCTCGCAGGTTTTAAATAAGTCTGCGTAACTTACTGAATACGCCAAATCATCTGTTTCTCCTGCTTTTTTTGTATCTAATTCGACAATTAAATCTACATTAAATCTTTGCCCTAATGTTTTCTCCTCTTTAAATACACCATGGTACCCATAAAATCTCATACCCGTTACATAAATTTTATCCATTTTATACTCCAATCTTTAACATCGCATCCATCATTTTAGCCATACGGGAAATTGCTAATACATCGTGTACTCGTACAATTTCGCAGCCTTTCGTAATACCTAAACAGACTGTAGCTCCTGTACCTTCCATTCGCTCATGTACTTCAGTACCAAGAACCTCCCCTATAAACCTTTTTCGAGAAGTACCAAGTAACACAGGATAATCCAATGATTTGATTTGCTCCATTTGGTTTAAAACTTCCAAGTTCTGCTCAGCTGATTTGGCAAAACCAACACCCGGGTCCAAAATGATCATTTCATCCTTAACTCCTGCGCGTTTTGCAATATTAATACTTTCTACTAAATCACATACAAGATCACTCATTAAACTATAATAGTTTTCGTCTGTTCGATTGTGCATTAAACAAATTGGCACGTTGTATACTGCAGCCACTTCAGCAATTTTTGGATCTTTCTTTGCTCCCCAAACATCATTAATGATTGTAGCTCCTGCTTCAACAGCTTGTTTTGCTACTTCAGATTTATATGTATCAATTGAAATTGGGACATCAATTTCTTTAGATAAAGCTTTAATAATCGGAACTACTCTTCTTAATTCTTCGTCTTCATCAACTGTTGCAGCTCCAGGTCTTGTCGATTCCCCACCTACATCAATAATTTTTGCTCCATCAGCAATTAACCTCTTTGCATGTTGTATTGCTAATTCGATTTCGTTGTATCGACCACCATCAGAAAATGAGTCCGGAGTTACGTTTAAAATTCCCATCACAATTGTTTCATTCTGAATTGGTAATGAGTAGTTTCCACAAATCAAAGGTTTTGTTGCTCTTCTCATGCTTGTTCACTTCTTTCCATATCATTCATGCTTAACAAGGATTTTCGATGAAGTCTATAATCCTTTTGTAAATCCTTTATTACGCTATTTTCACTAACATTAAAGAAACGCTCTCCAATTACTGTAACGGGAATAATTTCTTGAATTGAGTTTGAAATAAATATTTCATCCGCTTTTAATAGCTCTTGTTTTGTATAAAATCCCTCTTCAACTGGAATCCCTTTTAAATTAGCCCAATGAATCACGAACTGTCTTGTTATCCCATTCAAGATCCCCGTATCAACATGTGGCGTATATATTCGATCTTTTTTTATAAAAAAGAGATTTGAAACGATACCCTCCGAAAGAAATCCTTCTTTATTTAAAAAAATCCCTTCCATATTTGGTGAGTTACCAATCTCTTTTTTCCCGATAATATTATTTAAATAATGATGAGATTTTAATCGCTCTTTTCCTTCAGGAGAGTTTCGAGGGGTATTTAGTATTACCCCTTCTTTCTCTGAGATATTACTTTCATGCATAGGTTTAATAAATATGATTGTATTTGGATTCGAATACTTACCAGTGTATAAACCTATTTCTCCTTCACCTGCTGAAACATTCAAACGTATATATGCATCTTTTAATTCATTTATTTCAATTAACCTATTTAAAATCGTTTGTACTTCCTCATCTAGCAAATTCCATTCGATATTCAGGTTCAATAACGACTTTCTTAAACGCTTTAAATGATCAAATAATAGAAATGGATGCCCATTATAGATCCGAAATGTTTCAAATACTCCTAAGCCATATAAAAAGCCGTGATCAAATGGAGATATTTTTACTTTATAATCGTTTAAGAATTCTCCATTACAATATAGTTTCATACTGTACTCCTAGACGGTTTATATGCTTGTAAAAAGTTTCTAAGCATCTCTTTACCGAATTGTGACATAATCGATTCTGGATGAAATTGTACTCCTTCAATCGGTAATGTCTTATGTTTTAAAGCCATGATCTCTCCCTCATTCGTCCAAGCTGTTATTTCAAGCTCCTTGGGGAAAGTTTCTTTTTTAACAATTAAAGAGTGATATCTTGTAACGTCAATTGGTGATGGTAAGTCATTAAATAATCCTAAACCTTCATGTGTAATTGCTGATGTTTTCCCATGCATTAAGCGTTCTGCACGTACTACGTCGCCACCAAATACTTGAGCAATTGATTGGTGACCTAAGCATACGCCTAAAATTGGGATTTTCCCAGCAAAGTGTTCAATTGCTTTTAAACTGATTCCAGCCTCGTTTGGTGTACAAGGACCTGGTGAAATCATCAAATAAGATGGGGCTAATGCTTCAATTTCTTCTAAAGTAATTTCATCATTTCGTTTTACAATTAACTCTTCACCTAATTCACCTAAATATTGAACTAGATTATAGGTAAACGAATCATAATTATCGATCATTAATATCATTTTACATTCCCACCCAACTTAGCTTTTTCTTCACTTACTTTCTTAGCTGTCCATAAAGCTTGAGCTTTCTTAAGACTTTCTAGATACTCATGTTTTGGATTTGAATCAATAACAATACCAGCACCAGCTTGTACAAATGCTTGCTGGTCTTTTGTAATCATTGTTCGAATTGTAATGTTTAATTCCATATCTCCATTGAAGCTAATCCATCCAACAGAACCTGTATAAATGCCGCGCTTCGTTGGCTCTAGTTCTTCAATAATTTCCATCGTGCGAATTTTCGGAGCTCCTGTTATTGTTCCCCCGGGAAATACTGCTTTTAATAAATCAAATGAGTCTTTATCCTTTTGTAGTTTACCTCTAACATTTGAAACAAGATGCATTACATGCGAATACTTTTCGATTACTAATAGTTCGTCTACTTCAACAGTTCCATACTCGCATACTCTTCCTAAATCATTGCGCTCTAAATCAACTAGCATAATATGCTCAGCCTGTTCTTTTTCATTTGAACGTAATTCTTCCATCAGTTGTTGTTCTTCTTCAACTGTTTTACCACGAGACCTTGTACCTGCTATTGGTCTTGTCCAAACTTCTTGATCACGTTTTGCTACTAATAGCTCTGGTGAGCAACTAACAATTTGAAACTCGTCAAAATCTAAATAGGACATATATGGTGAAGGATTTATTTCTCTAAGTTGCTCGTATATATAGAGTGGCTCTGTAACCAATGTCTCAGATTGTAGTACAGATAAATTTACCTGGAAGACATCTCCCGCACTGATATATTCTTTAACATTTCCAACAGCATCTGTAAATTTTTGTTCAGACATATAAATTGTTTTTTGTATCTCTTCAGTAGAAGTTAGTCTAGACAAATCGATTTGCTCTACTTCGCTAATGAAGAACTCTTCTAAAGAGTCTAGTCGTTCCTGTGCCTTACCAGCATTTTTCATTTCATCTATAACAATAAAATATAATTGATTTTCTTGATGGTCATATATAACCACTTCATGGAAGATTAATAAATAGACATCTGGAATATTATAGACATCCTCAGCTAATGACGGTAAGTCTTCGATATAATGATTGCAGTCATATGTGAAATAACCGATTGCTCCTCCTTGGAATGGTGGTAAATCATCTCTTTTTTCTGTTTTATATTTAGATAGATATTCCTTTGCTAACTCAATTGGATTTCCTTCATACTCCACTTTCCCTGAGTATCCCTCAATCCCTACTTCAACCGTTAATTTATTATCCTTCCCATATAACTTCGCAACGGGATTTGAAGCCATAATTGAATATCTACCGTCACGACCACTTTCAAGAAGTACGGCATTCTTTTTCTCTTTTACCGTTTCTACAAAGTGTTTAAAGAATGGAGTAGTATAATTAATAACTTTTGAAAAGATTTCATAATTCATGTGAATATCCCCCTCTGATAGCGCTTCTTTTTTCATTTTACACAAAAAGTAGGAAGTATACATCAAAGCATTTTATGGAAAAACAAAAAACCCCTTTGCAGCCAGCAAAGGGATTTAAAAAATTACTCAAATTGGTATAATGCTGTACTTAAATAACGCTCTCCATTACTTGGTATGATCGCAAGTACTTTTTTACCTTTTCCAAGTTTTTTTGCAACTTGTATTGCGGCACTAATTGCTGCACCAGAAGAAATACCTACAAGTATACCTTCTTCTTTTGCTACTTTTCTAGCCGTCTCCATTGCATCGTCATTTTTAATTTGTACGATTTCATCATAAATATCCGTGTTCAAAGTTTCAGGTATAAACCCTGCTCCAATACCTTGAATTTTATGCGGCCCTGGTTTACCACCCGATAAAACCGGAGAATCTTCAGGTTCAACTGCAACAATATTAATTCCAGGGTATGCTTCTTTTAAAACAGCTCCAGCACCAGAGATTGTTCCTCCAGTACCTACTCCTGAAATGAAGGCATCAAGTTGATCTCCCATTTGTTCAACAATTTCAGGACCAGTTGTTAAACGGTGGACTTCAGGATTTGCAATATTATTAAACTGTTGTGGAACGAAATACCCATTTTCTTTTGCTAATTCATCTGCTTTACGAATTGCTCCTCCCATTCCTTCAGGGCCTGGAGTTAGAACTAATTCTGCGCCATATGCACGTAATAAGTTTCGTCTCTCAATACTCATTGTTTCTGGCATTACTAGAATTGTTTTATAGCCTTTAGCAGCTGCTACCATCGCTAATCCAATACCAGTATTTCCACTAGTTGGTTCAATTATTGTATCACCTGGTTTTATTAAACCTTTTTTCTCTGAATCCTCAATCATCGCAAGAGCAATACGATCTTTTACACTACTACCAGGATTCATAAACTCTAGTTTTAAGTAAATATCCGCGCTGTCCTCGTCTACTAATCTGTTAAGTTTTACAATTGGAGTTCTACCGATTAATTCGTAAACTGAATTTGCAACTTTCATTTCATCCACTCCTAATCCCTAGTATATTGACCTGTTTAATATACATTATGTAAAAAACAAAAGAATCTGTCAATTACTTTCTCTTATACATAACTTGTATGAAATTCATAATAAATTATGAAAAGAAAGTTCGACAAATCCCTTCAATTTTCACCTACAATTTGTTAATTAATTCTTTTAATTGCTCTTCAGAATAATGATAAGGTTGATTGCAGAAATGACATGTTACTTCTGCTTCTCCATCTTCATCTAATATTAATTGTAATTCTTGTTTACCAATACTTAAAAGAGCACCCTCAATTCTCTCTCTTGAGCATTGACATTGGAATTTTACATCCATTGTTTCTAAAACTTTAACTTCTTCTTTTCCTAACACTTCGTATAGAATTTCTTCTGGAGTAAGCCCTTCTTCAATTAGCTTAGAAACCGGTTTAATTGTTTTTAAACGATTTTCAATTTGCGTAATACATTCTTCACTAGCACCAGGTAAGATTTGAATAATAAATCCTCCACTTGCTAAAATCGAATGATCAGGGTTTACTAATACGCCGACACCTACAGATGAAGGTGTTTGTTCAGATACAGCAAAATAGTAAGTGAAGTCTTCACCTAGTTCACCTGATACAATAGGTACTGAGCCTGTGAAAGGTTCTCTCATACCAATATCTTTAACAACCGAGATTGTACCTACAGTACCAACGGCTTTAGCTACATCTATTTTTCCATGTTTGTTAAGTTCAGTTTGAACATGCGGATTTTGTACATACCCTCGTACTTCACCTTTTGCATTACTATCGACTAAAATATGGCCAATTGGGCCATTACCCTCAACCTTTAAAGTTAATTTTTCGTCGCCTTTTAACATAGCACCCATCATTGTAGCAGCTGTTAGTGTACGACCTAAAGCAGCAGAAGCGTTTGACCATGTGTCATGACGTTCTTGAGCTTCTTTTACAATATTTGTTGATCTAACGCTATAAGCACGGACTTCACCATTAAAAGCTAATGCTTTTACTAAATAATCTTTCATATTGTACCCCTTTTTATGAATTTCGTTTATAAATTAAATGTAACCCTTTTAATGTTAAATACGGATCCATAACATCTATGATATCCGATTCCTTGGATATTAATGATGCAAGACCGCCTGTTGCTATAACAGTAGGTTCTACCTTTGCTTGTGCTTTCATTCGTTTTACAATACCTTCAACTTGACCTACATAACCATATAAGATACCAACTTGCATTGCCTCCACAGTTGTACGACCGACAATGTTAGAAGGTCTTGAAAGCTCAATACGCGGTAGTTTTGAAGCCTTTGTATATAAAGCCTCTGTTGATATATTGATTCCTGGTGCAATAGCTCCACCGATGTAATTTTTATTTTCATCTATATAACAATATGTAGTAGCTGTTCCGAAATCTACTATAATCAACGGACTTCCGTATTGTGCAATTCCAGCAACCGCATTAACAATTCGGTCCGCGCCTACTTCTTTCGGATTATCATATTTTATGTTTAAACCTGTTTTTATACCAGGACCAACGATAAGTGGCTTTTGTTTAAAGTATTTTGTTGCCATTCTTTCCAATGAGAACATAATCGGTGGGACAACTGATGAAATAATAACTGCATGAAACTCATCAAATCCAATACCTGCATATTCAAGTAATGAACCAATGACCATACCGTACTCATCTTCCGTTTTATAACGATTCGTCTCAATTCTCCAGTGATGTATTAACTCGTCTTCTTGATAAACACCTAAAACAGTATTTGTATTTCCTACATCGATTACAAACAACATATAATCCACCGTCTCTCCATTTCAAAAATAAACATTTTTTATATTTTTTGTTTCAAGTACATTTTTTAATCACTATAAAAATAATGATAACACAAGTTGATAGTAGTTTAAAAATAGATGCTTTACTTCAGGAATGGGGTCGCATAGGTTTTTTAAAACGCTTCATTGAACCGATTTTTTTTCAAAGTCTTGTCCTTTGATTTTTGATCAATAAACAAAAAGAAAGAGTGTCTAGAAAGACACTCTTAATTTTTATTCAGTGATTTTAGGCTCAGTTGGTTCATCATTCTTTTTAGAAATGTTAACTTTAACCTCGTCTTTTGAAGTTGGAGATGGAGGAAGTGTTCCTTGTTCCCAAAGACTCTTAATTCCTTTTGCATCTAGAGTTTCTACTTCTAATAATGTGTTAGCAAGCAAGTCTAATTTATCGCGATGCGTCTTAATAATATCAGTTGCTTTTGCATAACATTCTTTAATGATTGTTTGAATCTCTACGTCTATTTCATAAGCAATTTTATCACTATAATTTTGTTCATTATTAAAGTCTCTACCAAGGAATACATTACCTCCTTGAGATTGACCAAATTGTAATGGACCTAGTTTGTCGCTCATACCGAACTCAGTAACCATACGACGAGCAATACCTGTTGCACGTTGGAAGTCATTATGAGCCCCTGTACTTACTTCACCAAATACCACTTCTTCAGCAACACGTCCACCAAGTAGACCACAAATTTTATCAAGTAATTCTGGTTTTGTCATAAAGTAACGATCTTCTTTTGGAAGCATTACTGCATATCCACCAGCTTGACCACGAGGTACAATTGTTACTTTATGAACCATCTCAGCCTCATCCAACACTTGGCCAATAACCGTATGTCCAGCTTCATGGAACGCAACAATTTTACGCTCTTTTTCAGATATAACTTTATTTTTCTTAGCAGGTCCCGCAATAACACGGTCAGTTGCTTCGTCAATATCAAGCATATCGATTTTCTTTTTATCACGACGAGCCGCAACTAATGCCGCTTCGTTTAATAAATTCTCTAAATCTGCACCAGAGAATCCAGGAGTTCTTTGAGCGATAGCTTTTAAGTCTACCTCTGGAGACAATGGTTTATTTCTTGAATGTACTTTTAATACTGCTTCACGTCCAATTACATCAGGGCGATCAACAGTAATTTGTCGGTCAAAACGTCCTGGACGTAATAACGCTGGATCTAATACATCTGCACGGTTTGTTGCAGCGATGATAATAATACCCTCGTTTGCACCAAAACCATCCATTTCAACAAGTAACTGGTTTAATGTTTGTTCACGTTCATCGTGACCTCCACCTAGTCCAGCACCACGTTGACGACCTACAGCATCGATCTCATCTATAAATATGATACAAGGAGCGTTTTTCTTCGCATTTTCAAATAAATCACGAACACGAGAAGCACCGACCCCTACAAACATTTCAACGAAATCAGAACCACTGATTGAGAAGAATGGAACTCCAGCTTCTCCCGCAACAGCTCTCGCTAATAATGTTTTACCTGTACCAGGAGGTCCTACTAATAGTACCCCTTTAGGAATTCTTGCACCTAATTCAGCAAATTTACGAGGATCCTTCAAGAACTCTACTACTTCAACAAGCTCTTGCTTCTCTTCATCTGCACCTGCAACATCTTTAAAACGTACTTTCTTTTTCTCGTCATTATAAAGACGAGCTTTGCTCTTCCCAAAGTTCATAACACGGCTTCCGCCACCTTGTGCTTGATTCATTAAGAAGAAGAAAAGAATGAAAATAATAACAAATGGGATGAGTGAAGTGAAGATTTGCACCCATGCACTTGTTGTTTCAGCTGGATTCCAATTAGCCTTTATTTTATAGTCAGCAACTGCTTTGTTAACTATTTTTGTCGTTTCGTCACTAATTGGTACTTGAGTTTGGAAAGATTCGCCTTTTTTTACATCTGTAAAATGACCTCTTACTATGTACACTCCATTTTTAGGTTGGATAGATGTTAAGCTGCTAACATCTCCTTTTTGTAACTTAGTATAAAATGTATCGTAACTTACTTTCTTAACTTGAGATTCTGGCCCATTGAAATATGTAACAACACCAATCACAACTAAGAAGATTAATATGTAAAAGACTGTATTACGGAAAATTCGATTCAATTCCAAACCTCCTCTCTTTCAATTTAATTACTTTATATAGTAGCATAGTTATACCATGTAAACAAACGAATAAAACTTGACTTATTTCGTGTATACTTCAGGCTTTAAAACGCCAACATATGGCAGGTTTCGATAACGTTCAATATAATCTAAACCATATCCTACTACGAAAGCATCTGGTACTTCGAAACCAACTAAATCAGCCTCAATATTTGCTTTACGTCCGCTTGGCTTATCTAATAAAGTAACGATCTTAACTGTATTAGCTTTGCGATGTTTAAATAGTTCAACTAAATAATTTAAAGTTAGACCACTATCAATAATATCTTCTAGAATGATTACATCTCTTCCTTCTACAGAAGTATTTAAATCTTTCACAATTTTTACTTCACCAGAAGAAACTGTACTATGTCCATAACTAGAAACATCCATAAAATCAATTTCGATATATGTATCAATATGCTTGATAAGATCAGACATGAACGGAAGAGCTCCTTTTAAAACACCCACTACTAGTGGAAAGCGGTCTTTGTACTCTTCAGTTAGTACTGCACCTAATTCTACTACTTTTTGTTGAATTGCCTCTTCACTTACTAATACTTGTTGAATGTCTTGTTTCATCTTTTCCTCCTAGAAACTCTTAGAAACCACCTGTATTGCAATGAGTGACTCATCTGTCGAAAAATTTCTTTCAAATGCAGATTTCTTTACGAAAGGTACCCATAATATGTTATTTTGACTATCCGTAATTATTGGCCATTCATCACGTAATGATTGTTTCATTTTTTCATCAATAAATATATCTTTTAACTTTTTTGACCCATTCATACCTTTTAATGACATTCGATCACCATTCTTTCGATTCCGAACAATGAGTGGAAAAGAAACATCCTTGACAGAACAAATAAACATGTCGTTTTTTGGTTCAAAACATTGATTGTTTAATTCAACTTTTATCGAAAAACCATTTGGTAGTTCATATACACCCGGCTCATTAATGGAAATAGTATAATCCTTCACATTCATTTGTTCGAATGTAAAGGTGCATTCATTATATGAGCGTGTGACAAAAAGTCCTTCAGGTAAATGCTGCTCCCAAGTGGATTTTTCATTTCGTAATAAAGTCAGAATTGAATTAAGATGCCCTTGTGTCAAGCCTTTAGGTAGATATAGGTAGACATATTCTAATATTAGTTGAATACACCTTCTTTGTAAAGATATAGGCACATTTAAAAACTGATTAATATCAATAGTGACTGCTTGCTTTTCTTTATTTTTTATAACTGTATTCATTGCGTCTTCAGTTAATTCCATTAAATATAGTTCATCTTCCAAATGTTGTCTACTAAACTGCTGGAATCTTTTTTGTGCAGTTGGGTTTTCTTCAAAAATAAAAGGTAGAATATGATGTCTAAATCGATTTCTTGTGTAAACATCTTTATCATTGCTTGGATCTTTTCGGGGGATAATACTTTGCTTTTGACAATATGTAGTTAATTCTTGTTTTCTTAAATCTAAAAATGGACGAATAATTTCGCCAGTACTAAAAGACCTTTTTTCCCTAATGCCGGCGTAACCGATCCGCGAGCTACCTCTTACTAACCGCATCAAAATCGTTTCAACTTGATCTTCCCCATGATGACCTAGCGCTAAATAATTCGCTCCATATTTCTTCATGATTTCATCAAAAAAACGATATCGACATTCCCTTGCCGCCAATTGACTACTTAACCCCGTTTCCTCGATATACTGATTCACATTTATACTCTTACCTTCATATTGAACTTTATTCTGGAGGCACCAATTCTTAACATATTCCAAATCATCTAAAGATTCTTGTCCTCTAAACATATGATCTACATGTGCGATAATAATCGAGAACCCATAGTCCTCTCTGATCGATAAAAATGAGTGAGCTAACGCCATCGAGTCTGGACCTCCAGAAACACCAATCACAATGACACTGTTTCTGACAATATTGTTTTGTTTTATAAATCCCTTTAATTGATTAATTACCATTTACCTATACTCCTAATGAAAGTAAAATTCATATCTTTATGTTACCATTCCAACACTTGGAGTACTATAATTTCAACTGATAGTAAAAATATAATGCATAGGCCAAGCCCATTAACAAGAGAATGGTTGATGTTTCGAACCAATGAATTCTTTTTTTCTTTTGCTTCACTTGGACATTGTTCGCTGCTCTTGTCTGTGTTGATTGGCTAGGTTTTTGATTCTGACTATTTGAATGTCTAGTTTGATTTGTAGACTGACTATTTTTTTTTGATTTTGTTGTTTGGTTAGCAGACTGACTTTGTTTTTTCGATTGCCTCGTTTGATTAATCGAATTGGTTTGTGATGTAGTAGTTTGAACCTTTTTACTCTTCTTCTTTTTTGTAGCATTTATCTTTTGTTCATACATCAATAGAGCCTGTTTCATCGCACTTGCACTAACATACTCCCCTTTTAATCCTTTCATAAGAAATTCTTTATATGGATTAAGAGTCTGTGTTTGAGTTATTACTTGTTCAATTTGATTTATTCCCTGCCCATTTTTTAAAAACTGTTTTTTACAATGCAAGTGGATAAAAATCATCGTAACAGCAAATAAGTCATAGGAAATTTCTGCTTTTCTAGAACCTAAGCCCCAGTAACCACGATCAAAGAACTCCGTAAACTCTTTAACTGCACGTCCAATTTGAGTAACTCCTCCAAAATCGACCCACTGGATTTTATTAGGCTCTTTCGTAACTAGTAGATTATCTGTTTTTAAATCTCCAAAAACGAAGCCCTTATGGTGCAATTTATCTAACAAGGATAAAACTTGTATGATAAAAATACTACTCCATTCCATTCCATTTCTTTCAATAAATTTTGGTAAACTTACACCATTTACGTATTCCATAACATAGTAATAGCAGCATTCATTCGTTCCTGGATTTATATAGTCGTCTACATCGATAAAAGAAGGCCCAAGGAATGAATCCTGGACCTGTGTGATTTTTTTTAAAACATTTACTTCGTTCGTAATATTAGTAGAATCTTTACTTAGTTTAATAGCAACATCCCCAGTTTTTCCAGATGCTAGATAAACTGTTCCATTTGCTCCATTTCCAAGTAAACTCTTAATTTCGTATTTGTTTTTATTCCACTTTCCAGTAATGAGAGTCCCAGGAGCTAAATTAATCTGCCCATTCAATTGATTGTTCATCATCACCATTATTACCTCTATCGTAGTTTTGTTCGTTAAAATAGTTTAAAGCCTCACGTAGCGCAGGACCAGTTGGTGTCATACCACCCATCGTTAACTTAGGAAAAATTGTATTTAGTTTTTCTAATTTAGGTGTCCAATCTAGTAATTTGTCTACATCGTCATGTTTCCCGGGAAATATAAATAATGAGTAGGCATTTTCTCCTGTTCTTGAGTTTAAACTAATTTGTAAATCAAATAATGATTCCTTAACAGTTTCTAGTTTTTCTTTCATACTAGCACTTGTATCTACTAAAATAATAACTTCTAAACCTACAGTTTCACCGATATCCTCAACAACCTCATATACCTCTTCTCGCTTTGAAGGAGGAAGTGATTCAATTGAATTACTGTCGCCTAATATTTGCTTTAATTCTTTATTAACAAATCCTTGAATTGTTTGTGTCATCGCTTTTCTAGTAACCATTTGGACGGTTTGAGAAAGTTGCTTCGTGTAAACAACTTGACTAATCCCTCCACCCGCTCTAGCAATTTCTTCGATTTCCTTTAACCCGTCACCACTTTGTACATTTTCATCTAAAATTCCAATTACATTTACCGTAATACCGTATTCTTGCGCCAGGCTTGAAACAGCTAACGGATCTTCACCATGGTTTGAGTAACCATCTGTTATTAATAGAATTTGTTTTAACTTTCCCTTATACATACAAAATCCCCTCCGCGTAAAAGTTGTTACCATTTTGTCCAATTACGGGAGGGGATAAACCTTTATTTATTTTATTTTACTAAGCCATCGCACTATATGATGAGATAGATGACCACTCTGGCAAGTTTCGTTTAACAACAGCAACCACAACCGTCATATCATCATTAATATCGCCTGTATTCGAACGAATTACTTCCTCAAGTAACAATTCTGCTACCGATTGTGGATCATCTGTTTCAAATTCGCTTATTTTACGTTTCATCCACATTTCGTAATTTTCAACATGTTTAGGTCCTTCAAAAATACCATCACTCATCATAATAAGTAAGTCTCCAGCTTTTAATTGCTCACTTACGACTTCTACATCAAATTCATCAATAATACCGATTGGTAAATTACTACCTTCAATTTTAATAACTTGCTTACCTCGTTTAACAAAGCTTGGTGAAGAACCAATTTTTAAGAATTTCGCTGAAGCATCGTGTAAATCGACCATCGCTAAATCTAATGTAGCAAAGACCTCTTCAGTCGTGCGTAAAGATAGAATCGAATTAATCGATTTAATAGCGACTGTTTCTTCAATGCCTGAATTTAATATTTTTTGAAGTAGTTTAAGTGTTTCATTACTTTCAATATGAGCTCTTTCGCCATTTCCCATTCCATCGCTAATCGCAATAGCATGCTTTCCTGCTCCAACATCCATTATTTTAAAAGCATCACCCGATATAAAGCCTCCACCTTTAGCTGCAGTCGCAACTCCAGTTTCAATAACAAATGCCTTATCTGATCCAAATGTAACTAAATAATTACCTCCATTTGGAATTGTCGCTGCCTCTTCTTTTAATACAACAATTGTCTCTTTTAAAATATCCGATAGGATTGGCGCAATTAGTTTTTGACATTCACCATACTCGTTTTCAAACGGAATTAATATATCTATATCAATATTACCTTGCTCTAAGTTATAAATTTCTACTTGGCTAACATCAATTCCAAAGTTTAATAAAGCCTGTAGGATTTGGTCCTCTTGTAATTGATGGTTTTCTTTTTCACGTTGAATCTCTTTTGCAAAATCAACCATTACTTTTGAAACTCCGCGTAATTGCTCTGCCACTAACCTTCTACTTTCTTGAACTTGTTTTTTAAGTCTTTGATTTGCACGGAAGTAGAAGACCTCTTGTTTCATTAAATCAGCCATTTTTGAAGAACGCTGACAATATTTTTCCCATTCTCTCATAAATTGGCCATTCTTAATGAGCTGATCCTTTTCAACTAAATGCATCATATTTTCCATGTATTGATATGTTCGGTCACCATTGTTTGACCAGCAATGGTCCTTTTTCATACAGCTATTACAGCACTTATTTGAAATACTGCAAATGAACAATTCTTCATCCGTTAATTCATCTTCAATATGTGCAAACTGACTTGGCTGTGAAAAACTTGCAGATAATGCTTCAAACACATTCGAAAATTGATTAATTCGATTAGCTGTCAAATCTCTTATTTTACGCAAGTATTGTTGTTGATCTGTAGAGTGTTCTTCTGTTCCTGGTACTAGTTTAGCTAATTGCTTTAGCAGGAAAGATGGTGTTATTAAAAATAATACGATGGCAATTACTGATTCAATAATTGAAAAAATAATATCTGACTGTTTCTCAGCGTAAAAGCTAATTAGGCATGTCCCAATTAATAGTCCAGCTGCTGCACCTAATCTTTTTCCCTCTTTAAGCAGGCCACCAAGTAATCCCGAGAATGCTAATAAACTCATTTGATAGAGACTCGAAACACTTGCTAGACTTAGTATAAGACCAGTTACAACCCCTACTGTACAACCGACCGTTCCTCCTGCTACGAAGGCAAATAGTAAGACAATATATCTAGTAACAATATGTTGAATAGATAAATCTTGAATATACCAATCAGTTGTCCCCGTCACAACCGAAGCTAAAAGAATAACTAAACATACGATTTCTTCAACACCTAAAAGCTGTTTTCTTTTAGGAATCGCAAGTAGAGGTACACTTTGGAAAAAGATCATTGTTAAAATAAAACTTAATCCCGCTTCAACTGAAGCCATTAAAACATCATACATTAGAACTTCTTGTTGAAAAGCATATGCAATTAATAGATGACTAATAAAGACTGATAAAAAAACTTGAAAAGGTACTAGACCTATATAATGTCGTTTAACTCTAGCGAAGAAAATATTTAGGATAAAAAATAGGACAATTGTGGCAAATGCATAACTAACCGTTTCAATCGACACAGTTAATGAACCAATCATAAGAGCAACAAAGGCTATACCTGTACGCTCACGTTTCATCATATAAACTGAGGCAAAAAACGGTAATACAAACGGGAGAATATGTGATAGTATCAACGCTCGACCTAATAAAAATCCCGTTATAAAGATTAGTAGCCCAAAGTCAAAGAATGCTCTCTCTAATTTGGACTTAATTGATTTAGAAGATTGCCGAAATACTGATTGAAATCCATTAGTAGGGACTAAGCTTGCTGAAGAATTAGAAGACCCTCTTTGCAGTTTCGTCATATTTCCACCTCATCCGATTTGGTTTATTGAACATATTTTAACTTGTCCAATTGAAGGAATATGTCAAAATGACAAAGGCAAATAAAAGTTTTCTTCGACGGAAAAAGCTTTTACGTACAACTGTTTTACAAAATATGAGAAAAGCTTGCAGCATAATTTCTCTAATAGGGTAAAAGAAACGCAATTATTAAATTTTATGTCAATCGAAATTCAGAATAAAGAGAGAACGTATAGAATGAAGAAATTAATTTTAAAAGAAACTGAGGCATAGACAAGGAAAGAAAAAAACGCCTAGCCTCTCTTGTAGAGACTAAACGTTTTTGTTGTTGTATGACCCGTACGGGATTCGAACCCGTGTTACCGCCGTGAAAGGGCGGTGTCTTAACCACTTGACCAACGGGCCGTTAAAGGGAATGGTAGCGGCGGAGGGAGTCGAACCCACGACCTCACGGGTATGAACCGTACGCTCTAGCCAGCTGAGCTACACCGCCATTATCTTTAAACGACAAGATTTATATTATCATGGTACTAATTAACCGTCAATAGTTTTTTTACATGTTATTTTATTATTTTTTTCTAATACAAAAACGCACCCATTAAAGGGTGCGTGTTCTATATACCTATTTATGTCCTGACAAGGTAGGAAATTAGCCTCGACGAGCTCCGCGGCCACCACGTTTAGATTCTGTGTTACGTTTTAATGAAGCTAGACGATCTTCACTGTCTTTTAAGAATTTACTCATTTTTTGATCGAATGTTTCTTTAACCGGACGTTGATCCGAACGGTTTTGATTTTTACCACGGTTTCCACCACCGCCGCCTCCATATGAAGGTCTACTTTGACGAGGTCTTTGCTCACGCTCTCCCTCTTTTACTGGTGGACGTTCTTTCGCTTTTTTGATTGAAAGGCCAATTTTACCGTCTTTTTCAACATTAATTACTTTTACTTCTACTTCGTCGCCAACTTTTAAATGTTCGTTAATATCTTTAACATAGTTGTCAGCTACTTCACTAATGTGAACAAGTCCAGTTACTCCTTCTGGTAACTCAACAAAAGCACCAAAATTTGTAATCCCTGTAACTTTCCCACTAACTTTGCTGCCTACCTCAATTGACATAAAAAAAATGCTCCTCCTTAAAAATGTTTAACTGGATTTACTATATTATATAAAATTATAAAAACAAGTGTCAATGAAACGATAATTACTTGATATTGGGAAAGATTATTTCTCCTTTTTTAGAAAAAAATAAATTTTTCCTTGCTAACTCAATAATATATTGGTCATCGTTCAATTGGTCAATCATGCGCTTTGAATCTGATACCGTACTCTTTGTTTTCTTTAAATCAACCTTTGCTAGTTTTAATTGTTTTACTTTAGAAGAATAAACATGTTGCTGTGTTTCATAATGAGATTGTAATAAAAAAAATAGGGGGACAGATAAAAAGCAGAATAACGAAATGCGCACTAAAAACTTTTTAAAACTCCTTCTCCCAGTCTTAACACCTTGTTCCTCAACTAAAGTAATATTTTGTTTATCTTGAACTTGGCTAGTTAGATCCAACTTTCTCGCATGTTCCACCTATTTCTTCCTCCTATCTAAAAGGTCCTTTACTTTTTTAATAGTAGTAAGGAAGATATTCTTGAATTTTCTAAAAACTCCTTTAAATTGTATTAAATAGTTTTTGACTCGTTTTGGCACAAAAAACCAACATACTCTGCCGAAAAACAAGAGAATTGATAGTACAACGTTGTAAAGTAAACGGATTAGTCGAATAAGGAGTCCATAAATAAACAAAAGAATTACGATTATTACCTGAATAATCCACTTTATAGGTTTTACGATAAAAAATAAAATTAACTTTACTATAATGCGATAAATACTAATGACTAGCTGAATAACAAATTCTAATATCTTTTTATAAATCGTTCGAAAAAGACTTTGGTATGCCGCATAACCACAAAGTAAAGCCAATAGTAAATAAAACCTGAGTGCACCTTCATTAACTAAGTATAATACATAAAAAACTAGTAGAGCTTGAAAAATCCAAAATAATATATCAGTTGCAAATACAATCAGTCGATTACGAGTACCTCGATATAAAAAACGATGGTATGTATCTAGTGCCATACCAAGATAAGCACCCATACCGACCATCGCTATCATTGAGTAGAACTGAACGTTTAAGCTCATTTAAATAGCTTGCTAAAGATTCCTTTAGCTTTCCCCGAACTGTATTCGTCAATATAACAAAGTTCATTAATCTTTCCCTTTATCGCTACATGACCTTTTTCTACATCGAGGTTTTTCATTTGTAAATTATGACCTTTAATGTGCAAAAAACCTAAGGCTGTTTCTAATAGAAACTCTTCACTATCAAAGCTCTCAACCTGTTTTACTCCAGTAATTTCAAGATATCTTCTACTTTTTAACGATAAATCCTGTTCGATTATTTGGCTTGTATTTTTCGCATTTAACTCATATGGATTATTCATACTAGTCCCTCCATTTACATAAACTGTACCTCTTGTAAATCGATTCCTAATACAGTGTTATTTGTACAAGTATATGAAGGGACAACTTTTTTAGAACAAGCTATCTGACAGTTTTTCTTCGCTTATGATTGTATACATTGCGTCTGCTTCTTCTTTTCGAACAGTCTCTTTAAGTAAATTAATTTTTGCTGTAACGATTTTCTGTCCGAAACGAATTTTTAATTCGTCATTTACTTTGACTTCTGTAGATGCTTTTGCAACTGTACCGTTAATCATAATTCTTCCTTGATCAGCTACTTCTTTGGCAAGTGTACGACGTTTAATAATTCTCGATACTTTTAAAAATTTATCAAGTCTCATATTATATTCTCCTTATTTCTCATTCAATAGAGATCATTCGAATTTTTTTGCTTCATTCCATATTTCATCCATTTCTTCAAGAGATACATCAGAAAATGTTTTATTTATTTCACGAAGTCTAGATTCAATATATTGAAAACGTTTTGTAAATTTCATATTTGTTTTTAAAATCGCTTCTTCAGGATTTACATCAATAAAACGGGCTAAATTAACAATACTAAATAACAAATCACCAAGTTCAGCTTCAACTTTAGACTGTTCTTTTGATTTAATGGCATCAAGCACTTCAGTTAACTCTTCATTAACCTTATCTACTACTGGTGATAGTTCCTTCCAGTCAAACCCTACTTTCGCGGCTTTACTTTGAAGTTTCTCTGCTTTTAGTAATCCTGAAAGGTCCTTCGGTATGCCTGAAAGTACCGACTCAACTACATGTCCCTTTTCAGCTTGTTTTAATTCTTGCCAATTTTTTAATACATCTTTCTCATCATTCACATGAACTGTTGAAAATACATGCGGGTGACGATAGATTAGCTTACCTACTAAACCTTGAATTACATCTTTAATTGAGAAGTAGCCTTCATCTTCTCCAATTTGAGCATGTAGCATGACTTGAAGTAATACATCTCCGAGTTCCTCAATAATATGATCGTCATCTTCTTCGTCGATTGCTTCAAGTAGTTCATAAGCCTCTTCTAATAAGTACTTCTTTAATGATTCGTGGGTTTGCTTTTGGTCCCATGGGCATCCATTAGGGCCTCGTAAAGTAGCAATAACAGAGCGTAGTGTCTCAAATTGATGATATAGGTCTTCTTCATTTTTAACTGGAGGTACATAAACACTTGTCAAATTATTGATTGATGTATCGCGATCCAATTCAAACAATGGTACTCTTCTTATTTGCTCGTTTGAACTACCCGCTGCGGTAACAATAACTACCTCATAATCATCTGCAAGCTGCTCCATTAGCTTTAATTTCGTATGAGAGGCAGTCATTTGATCGTAAACCTGGCATATGATCAAATGCTGTCTATATGTAATGTATTCCGACTCTAAATCCGTTGCATCAACAAACTGGAAGCCTTCGATTGGATCAATCTTCAAACTAGTAAACATCGCATCTAAAAAGCTTTGTCCACCTTTGATATCTAGCTCGATACTTCCTTTATCTGCAAGCTCGATTAATAGCTGAACAGTTTTTTCCGCCACAAGAGGATGTCCCGGTACGGCGTATGTAATTTCCTCTTCTTCCGACGCTTTTACCAATAATTGAACAATTTCTTGATATACCTCTTCAAAACGATCATGTTTTTCATAAATTTCATCGAATGATTGAAATGTTAATCCATCTTTTTCTAATTCACTAATAACAGGGTGGTCTTTTGTACGTAAATAAAGATTGTCAGTTTTTTGTAACACCTTATAAATACCAAACGGAAGTTGATTAAGATCACCTGCTCCTAAACCTAAAACTGTAATCTTTTTCATGTTGATCCTCCTGTTCATTTAAGAAAGCCATTTTAGTAATTTTTCGCTTTTAACAATCGAGCTAAGCTCTTCTACTGTAAATAACTTAATTTTAATTAATACAACCGCAAATACTATTGCTCCTACAACCGCTGAAGATAGTGCTTCAACTAACATTCTTAAACGAAGCGGGTTAATAAACATTGCATATTTTTCAAATACATATTCATAACCATAAACACTACCATACATAACAGCTAAAGAAATTAGTAATTTCACAATAAACTTAAAGTCAAAAAATGTTACATTTGACAATTTATATATGTAAGCTAAGTTTAAAATCGTAACAATGATTAAAGCAGATACTGTTGAATATGCTGCTCCTTTAGATCCGATTTGCTCCATTAAAATAACATTTCCAATAAACTTAACACATCCTCCAGCAATTACATTTAAAGCTGGGATTAAGCTTTTTCCTAAACCTTGAGCGATAGAAGATGTCGTAATCGATACTCCAGCAAAGAAGATCGAAATACATAAAACAGTTAGGACATCCGTTCCTAAATCATTTCGATAAAGCATTATATTGGTCGGATGGATAATTGAAATTAAACCAATTGTTGCTGCTGCTCCAACTACTATACTTACTCTTATGGCACCTGAAATTCGATTATTTATAGAATGATGTTCTTTACGAACTAATTCACTAGATAAGTACGGAATTAGAGCCAGTGAAAAAGATGAAGCAATGACAGAGCCTAATTGAATTAGCGGAAATCCACGATCATAAATACCCTTTACTAGCTTAGCACCTTCAACATGATACCCATATTGTACTAATAACGGATAAAAAGAGAGTGAATCGATAAATTGAATGAATACAAGTACTAAACTACTTAAGCTTAGTAAGATACCTTGATACAAAATTGTTTTTAATTCTACACGATAGGTTTTAAGTAAACCAAATGATGGTATTGTTAAACCAGAGCCACGAAAAGAAACCCAATAAAAGAAGTACAGTATCGCTGCTATACTACCTAGTATTGAACCTGAAACAGCCCCTGCACCTACAATATAAAGATTGTCAGTCGTTTGCATTAAATAAAGTGACAGCACTAAAATCGTAACAACTCGAATTAATTGCTCAATCACTTGACTGACTGAAGTAGGTCCCATATCACCTAAACCCTGATAATATCCTCGAAATGCTGATGTTATTGGAACAAATAAAAAGCCAACACTAACTACACGAATTAACATCGCTAGATGATCATCACGCATAAATTTCGCTATACTATTACTTCCTACGTATAAAGTAAAGAAACATAATATACCAATGACTAACAACATCATAAATGTTGCATAAACCAAATCTTTAGCTCCTTTATCATCTTTTTTCGCCAATCTTTCAGCCACATAAGATGATAAAACTAAAGGAAAGCCATATGTAGAAAAAGCTAAAGCAATTGCATAGACAGGATATACCTGCTGGTAAATATAGTAACCTAAATCGCCAGCAATATTTTGATAAGGAATTTTATAAAACGCACTTAGTACTTTAGATAATAATGATGCCATTGTTATGAACAAAGCCCCTTGTAGGGCTGCTTTTTGCTTAGCTTTTTGCAAAAGGATAACAACTCCTTTGTTAGACGGTTCACCCTTTAATGTATTACATTATTAGGGCTTATGTAAAGAGTTGCCAAAAGAAAAAACCTCTCTTTTCCAAATTTAGCAAGTAAATGGTTTTCGTTTAAATGTGATTCCAGTAGATTATGTCAAAGGGAAGAATTGAAAAAACAAAGGCCAGTTAAGGTAAATCCCTTTACTGGCCCATGTGTACTACCTATATGATTATTGCTCCATTTGTCTAGCTAAGAAGTTAGTGGCAGTATCGATTGCTTTCTTTTCAACTTCAGAAATTGTCTTGTCTTTTGAAAAGATAACGACAGCTCCAATTGGATCCCCACTTGCGATGACTGCTCCTACTGCATAGGATTGGTATTTTTCAATTACACTTTCGATAAATGAAGCTTCCCCTGGCTCGCTAACTACTTTTGAGTTACGCTCTGCCATAGTTTTTTCGATAATATCACCAATGTTTTTGTTTAAGTATTCTTTTTTGGAAGCCCCTGCAACTGCTACAACTGAATCTCGGTCACTTATGATGATTGTATGTCCAAGTGTGTCGTAAAGTGCATCAGCGTATTCCTTTGCGAAATCACTTAATTCACTAATCGGTGAGTATTTCTTTAAAATGACTTCTCCATCTCGGTCCACAAATATTTCTAATGGATCACCTTCACGAATCCGTAAAGTTCTCCTAATTTCTTTTGGTATTACTACTCGACCTAAATCGTCAATTCGACGAACAATACCTGTTGCTTTCATACTTGTAAAGCGCCTCCTCACTTACTTGCATGTCTACGTTGATGAAAGATATCCGAGTGACAATGAGGTAAGGTCACCCTTAATTAATGATAGTATCCTACACAACGAAAGTTCTATACAAAATAAGTGAGATTTTTTAACACCTTTACTAAAAATATAGTACTGTAAGCACTTTTTGGTAACTTTTTATTACTTTATCGCCAAATTAAATGAAGCCACTCGTATTGTTTCCTTAAGCATTTACGCTCTCTTTTTTCACGTTCTTTAATCCATTAATTAAACCTTCTAGCGTCGTTAGCCAATCAGCTGGATTTTTTCCTTTTACGTCTAGCGTTACTTTTAATTTGGAGCCATCCATTCCTAGGCCAATACCTCTACCAAATGAATTACATAGTTGGAATAACTTCCCGCCATCAATATTAGCACTTGCCTTCTCAGAGAAATAAACACTTACTTCTGATTTAACTTGCTTAATAAGTTCAATCTTCTCGGCAATTGCTAAAAGCTTAATATGAGCAACTTGACATAGGTATCCTACTTCTAACGGGAAATCGCCAAAACGATCCATTAATTCGTCTTGTAAATCATTTAACTCTTCAAACGTTTCAATACGTCTAAATTGCTTGTACATCTCAATTTTTTGCTTACTATCTTGAATATACGTATCAGGTAAATAAGCATCTACTTCAATATCAATTTCAATTGAAATAATATCTTCTTTCTTAACTCCTCTACGTTGTTCGATTGCGTCTTTTAACATTTGAGAATATAAATCAAATCCAACCGAATCAATAAATCCATGTTGTTGTGCACCAAGTAGATTACCTGCACCTCGTATTGACAAGTCACGCATAGCAATTTTGAAACCTGAACCTAATTCTGTAAATTCTTTAATTGCTTGCAGGCGCTTCTCGGCAACTTCAGTCAATACTTTATCTTGTTTATATGTGAAATAAGCATAAGCTACTCTATTTGAACGTCCTACACGTCCTCTTAATTGATAAAGTGTTGATAAACCCATTCGATCTGCGTCATATACAATCAATGTATTAACATTTGGAATATCCACGCCTGTTTCGATAATTGTCGTGCTTACTAATACGTCATACTGGCCGTCCAAAAAGGCATACATAACTGATTCTAGTTCCCCTTCATTCATACGACCATGTGCTACAGCTACTTTTGCATCTGGTACAAGCATCGAAAGCTGTTCAGCCATACGTTCAATATCTTCAACTCGATTATATAAGAAATAAATTTGACCATCTCGAGCAAGCTCTCTTTCAATCGCTTCTCTCACTAATGCAGCATTATATTCAACTACATATGTTTGAACCGGAAAACGATTTTCTGGCGGTGTTTCGATAACTGATAAATCTCTTACTCCTAGCATTGACATATGCAATGTACGAGGGATTGGAGTTGCAGTTAACGTTAAAACATCTATATTTGCTTTTAACTGTTTTATTTTCTCTTTATGAGATACACCAAATCGTTGCTCTTCATCAATAATTAAAAGTCCTAAATCTTTATATTGAATATCCTTCGATAATAAACGATGTGTTCCAACTACTATATCGACAGAGCCCTCTTTTAAGCCTTTCATCGTTTCAAGCTGCTGTTTACGAGAACGGAAACGATTTAACAAACCAATATTGATTGGATGATCTTGAAACCTTTCCCTCAATGTTTCGAAATGCTGCTGTGCTAATATTGTAGTAGGAACTAGAAACGCAACTTGCTTACCTTCAACAATTGTTTTAAAAGCCGCTCGAATAGCTACTTCAGTTTTTCCGTATCCTACGTCACCACAAAGCAGTCGATCCATTGGACGTTCTCTTTCCATATCCTTTTTAATTTCATGAATTGATCTAAGTTGATCGTCAGTTTCCTGATAAGGAAATGAAGATTCGAATTCTTGTTGTTCCAGGCCATCAGGTGAAAAAGCGTAGCCCTTCGATGCTTCACGTTCTGCATAAAGCTTAATTAAGTCATCTGCTATATCCTGAACGGAGCCTTCAACCTTCTTCTTAACCTTTTTCCAATCAGTTCCACCGAGCTTATAAATCTTCGGCTCTTTACCTTCAGATCCAACATACTTTTGTACTTGATCTATTTGTTCAATCGGTACGAATAATTTGTCATCTCCATGATATCGAATATGTAAATAATCTTTATGAATACCATTAATCTCTAATGTTTCAATTCCAAGAAACTTACCAATACCATGATTTACATGAACGACATAATCTCCGACTTTTAATTCTGAGTAATTTTTTATTCGTTCTGCATTCGATAATTTTGTATTGATTCTTTTTTTCTTCTTAGCTTTCTTCGTAAATAACTCACGCTCTGTTATTAGAACAAATTTTTCTAAAGGAAGTTCAAATCCAGAACGTAGATCACCTTTCAAGATGTATACTTCACCATTTTTTATTTGCTCGAAAGAAGAAATAATTTTACCTTCAATTTTGTAATCTGCTAATATATTTTCAATTTTGTTCGTTCTTTCGTCAGTTTCGCCAAGCATAACGATTGTATATTTATTTTTCTTCCAACGATCTAATTCATTCTTTAACAAATTCATTTGACCATGGAACTCTTGCATCGATTTACATTGAATCGAAACTACCTGTTCAGGATGCGTATGTGGAACTCTTCTTGGAAAAAGACTCGTATGAATTTGTTGGCGCTTTCTTGAATGTAGTAATTCAAAAAAGTCATGTGAAAAACTTACTCCCTGTAACGCATTTCCTTCTGCTAGTAAGGATGTATACCACTCTGCCTCATCCTTTTTAAGCTGCTCTACAATTTCATGAACCCTCGAAATCTCATCAATAACGACAACAGTTTCCCTAGGAACATAATCTAGTAAACTAAATTGGTTTTCATAGATTAGACCAAAGTATTTGTATATTTGATCAATCAATTGTCCTTGCTTCAATTGCTCAAGGTCATAGGTTACCTTTTCGACCAATAACTCTTTTACTTGTTGATCACTTACTTTTGATAAGGTTGCTTTAAAAGCTTGTTCGATTCGTTGAACCCCTAATTGTAAGTCAGTTTTGGAAATAATCCTTTCTGTCGCTGGACCAATATGGACACTTTCATATTTTGTAATAGATCTTTGAGAATCAGGAGAAAATGAACGGATTGAATCGATTTCTGTATCAAAAAGTTCAATTCGAATAGGATCTTCATACGTTAGCGGGTAAATATCAAGAATTCCTCCGCGTACGCTAAACTCCCCTTTACTTTCGACCATCCCAACACGTTCATAACCCATTTGGACAAACTTTGAAATCAAATTCGATAAGTCAATTTCTTCACCAATTTCAAAATTGATTTGATAGCTAGACCATAATTCAGGAGATGGCAAATAGCCAATTAATCCCGATACAGGTGTAACTACTACTGATGGTTTTTTTGACATCAAACTGTTTAACGCGATTAGTCTTTGCGATCTAAGCTCTGGACTTGATACTGCAATCTCTGAGGCAATCAATTCGTTTGCAGGATATAAAAATACTTTATCTTCCCCAACTACTGATTTTAAGTCTTCCGATACTTTTTGAGCTTGAAGAAGATTATTTGTCACGATCAACTGTGTTTGTCCAGTTTCTTTAAAAACAGCACCAGCAAGCAACGTTTTCGCAGACCCCGTTAAGTTTGTAACCAATTGTTCTCTTAGCCCACTTTTTAGGCCATTTATTATTTTTTTAATATCTTTATACTGGTTAAATTGTTCAATTAAACCAATCACGAAGTCAATCTCCCCTAACAGTCAATCTAAGTAAACAATAATCTTAGTTGAAGTTTATATTTATAGTTTTTTAGTAATTTGCTCTGTTAATTAAAGAACTTTAAAGTCAATTCATTATCTAAGTAAAATAGCGGATTTTATTTTAAGGTTCATTTGCAGATTAACGCACTTCATCTTAACAGAGCCTAGAAAAAACAGAAAAACGCCTCAGTTATTAACCAAAGGCAATTTAATTTATGAAATTCTTATACTCATGGTAATGTGGAAACTCAGCTAGAGTCATTTCGCAATCCTCGCACACAATATAAATTACTTGATTAGGAGATTGAATAAAATTTACAAAATCGCTTAATTCTTCATCGAAAGAATGACAATACGAAGATGAAACTTGTAACAACTGTTGTTTTTCAATACTACCCATTTGTTTATAACAATAACGACACTGACAATCTAATAATTCCATTACTTCCTCCATACTACAAAAAATTCATATATACAGTATGGATTGTACTAACTATACTTATTCAATGTGAAAGTGTAAATTCCTGTTTTTTATTTTTTATTATATTGATTCATTACATCTACGAAAGAATGCTTTAAAAAATACTCACATGCATCTGCGGCTCTTTTTACCCCATCAACTACTTCAGCAATTTCTTCTTCAAAAAAGTTTGATAATACATGATTTACGACACTCATTCCATTTGACGGACGATCTACACCAATTCGAACACGTTGGAATTCTTGTGTTCCTAAATGCTGAATTAATGACTTTATACCATTATGTCCTCCAGCACTTCCTTTTGTACGTAAACGTAGCTTTCCGGTTGGAATATCCATTTCATCATATAAGACGACAAGGTCCTCTATATCAATATTAAAATAATCCATAAATGGTCTTACACATTCTCCTGACAAGTTCATGTATGTTAAAGGTTTTAACAAGAAGACCTTTTCTCCGTTTACAATTCCTGAAGTATAAATACCATTAAATTTTTGTTGGGTTAATGAAAAGCCCCAGCGGTGAGCTAATTCATCGATTGCAATGAACCCAATATTGTGTCGCGTTCTTTCATACTCTCTACCCGGATTGCCTAATCCTACAAACAACTTCATTTTATTACCCTCCATTCTAAATCACATGGTTATATTACGAAAAGACGTAACCACTTCTGGTTACGTCCTCTTATAAGTTTTAAAGCAAAGATGTAATTTTTATATTAATCAAATAACGTACTTACTGATTGCTCTTCATATACACGAATAATCGCTTCGCCTAGAAGGCCTGCAACTGATAATTCAACAAGTTTATCAGTCTTTTTATCTTCAGTAAGACAAATTGAATTTGTTACAACTAATTCTTTAATACAAGAGTTTTCGATACGATCAATTGCCGGTCCAGACAATACAGGGTGTGTACAACATGCATATACTTCTTTTGCACCATGCTCTACTAATGCATTAGCAGCAAGTGTAATTGTACCCGCTGTATCAATAATATCATCAATTAAAATAGCCGTTTTACCTTCAATATTACCGATGATGTTCATAACTTCAGCAACATTTGGTTTTGGACGACGTTTATCAATGATAGCAATCGGAGCTTTCAGACGATCTGCCATTTTACGAGCTCTTGTTACTCCACCATGATCAGGAGAAACAATTACGATATCTTCAAGCTGTTTTTTTCTAAAGTAATCTGAAAGGATAGGTACACCTAATAAGTGATCAATCGGAATGTCAAAGAATCCTTGAATTTGTGGTGCATGTAAATCAAGTGTAATCACTCGAGTTGAACCAGCAGTTTCAAGAAGATTTGCAACTAACTTTGATGTAATCGGCTCACGTGAACGTGCTTTTCGATCTTGACGAGCGTAACCGTAGTAAGGAATCACAATGTTAATTGTTTTTGCTGAAGCACGTTTTAAAGCATCTATCATAATTAATAATTCCATAATACTTTCGTTTACAGGGAAACTTGTTGATTGAATGATAAATACATCACAACCACGGATACTTTCCTCTATGTTAATTTGCACTTCTCCATCGCTAAAACGAGAAACCGAACATTTACCAAGCTCTACACCAATGTGCTTTGCAATTTCTTCAGCTAATTTAGGATTCGAGTTTAGAGTAAATACTTTTAAATGCTTGTCTGGATAATGATTAGGCATGTTTCGTGTACCCTCCGCTTTTTTCTTTTCTTTTTATCTATAATTAATTTTTATAGTAACCTTCTTTGTTCACTTGTCTTGCTCTTGCAATTGCTAGTGAATCTTCTGGAACTTCATCAGTAATCGTTGAACCAGCAGCAATGTATGAACCTTTTTTCACAGTTACAGGTGCAATTAAATTCGAATTGCAACCAACAAAGACATTGTCCTCAATCGTTGTTTTAAACTTGTTTTTACCGTCATAGTTTACAGTGATTGAGCCACAACCAAGATTAACACCTTGACCAACTTCCGCGTCACCAACATAACTTAAATGTGAAGCTTTACTTCCGTTACCAAAAGTAACTTTCTTAGTTTCAACGAAATTTCCGATTCGAACTTCATCACCTAATGTTGACGCCGGACGAATGTGAGCAAACGGTCCAACTGTAGTTGAATGACCGATTTTACTTTCATGTACAACTGATTGCTTAATAACTGTATCATTACCAATTTCACTATCGATAATTTCAGTATTCGGGCCAATTGTACTACCCGTTCCAATTATACTATTTCCATATATCATTGTGCCAGGGTAAATAATTGTATCTGAACCAATTTTTGCATCTGCAGAGATATATGTGCTAGCTGAATCGATAATTGTTACACCGTTCAACATATGTTTTTTGTTTATATTTTTACGCATGATTGATTCTGCAATAGATAATGCATATCGATCATTTACACCTAATGTTTCATCGAAATTTGCTGTTTTATATGCAGCTACTATTTCGCCTTTTGCTTTTAGTATCTCAATAACATCTGGTAAGTAGTACTCACCTTGAGCGTTATCATTATTTACTTCATTTAATGCATCGAATAATGCTTTATTATCAAAGCAATATGTACCTGTATTTATTTCTTGAACTGTTAGCTCTTCTGGACTTGCATCCTTATGCTCAACAATTTTTAATACAGACCCATTTTCGCCCCTAATTATTCTACCATAACCAGTTGAATCCTCAAGGTGGGCTGTTAAAATGGTAGCTTTAGCCTGTAATCTTTCATGCTCATCGAATAAAGCTTGAATTGTTTCTGGTGAAATTAATGGTGTGTCACCACAAATTACTAAAGTAGTTCCTTCTTTATCCTTTAACATTGGCGCTGCTTGAATAACAGCATGTGCAGTACCTAATTGCTCTGCTTGTAGAGCATATTCGCTATGATCACCTAATTGTGTTTTAACTAATTCCGCTCCGTGACCTACAACGGTTACAATATTTTGTACACCAACTGATATTACGTGGTCTACAACATGTTGAACCATAGGCTTTCCACAAACAGGGTGAAGTACTTTATATAATTTTGATTTCATTCTAGTACCTTTTCCTGCAGCTAGAACAATCGCATATTTATTTGACATAGTCATCCTCCATCAATCTAAATACCTATACCTGTTAGCTCAAAATGCTAATTTTAATATTTTTCCACAAAATACATCCATTTTATTATACCATAAAAAAAGAACCCATTATACATTAATGGGTTCTTTTTGGTCATATTTTTAAGAAGCACCTGCTTCTTCAAAGTCTTCTTCCAACTCACCTACACGGTGATATTCAGCTAATACAGAATCTTGTATTTTGCTACGAGTTGAAGAGTTAATCGGATGAGCGATATCACGGAACTCTCCATCCGGAGTACGTTTACTTGGCATTGCTACAAATAAACCGTTATTACCATCGATTACGCGAATATCATGAACAACAAATTCATGATCTAATGTAATTGATGCAATAGCTCTCATACGACCCTCCGTGTTTACGCGGCGTAGTCTTACGTCTGTCACTTCCATCTTGTTCACCACCTTTATCAACTTAAACCATAATTAGTAAGTTTCAACAATTATCAATAATTTCCTTCTTTTTGGAAAATTTTTTATTTAAATTATTTAATTTTTACAAATGTTTACTAAACTAAAGTCCTCAACTTATTTATCGGAATTTTTTAATTAGGTTTTAATGTAAATATAAAAAATCTGAAAAAATTTTAGATTTTTTCAGGATGTTGAAATTTGAATTACTTATATTACCTCTTTTAAGTAGGTTGGTTGTGTTTGATCCCCTCTACAGAATGCTCGTTTTCCATAAGAAGAGAATCTACTAATAAGGCGATGAATCAACAATAATTAGAGTAAAACAATCAAAGAAAGAAGAAATATTAATAGTAATAATTTCTACAAAATAAAAAGCCTGAAATAATTTCAGGCTTTTACTCAAAGTATATAAAGATCTTTAAAAACAAGTTTATTTACAGTCTGATTGTCTTAAACAACTGCGATACACTCGATCTCTACTAATACATCCTTAGGTAGTCTTGCAACTTCTACACAGCTTCTTGCAGGTTTATGTCCATTGAAGAACTCTTCATAAATATCATTAAAATCAACAAAAGTTGATAAATCTTTTAAAAACACAGTTGTTTTAACAACTTTTGATAAATCTGTCCCAGCTTCTTCTAGAACGGCCTTAAGGTTCGCAAATACTTGCTTTGTTTGTTCCTCAATTCCACCTTCTACAATATTTCCTTCAACAGTTAATGGAATTTGTCCAGATGTGTATAATAAACCATTAGCGATTATCGCTTGAGAATATGGTCCAATTGCTTTTGGTGCATGATCAGTATGAATTAATTGCATTATGTATCTTCCCCTTCTTTATTATATACAAGTAGCTTATTTATCTAATGACTATAAGCTTTCAGTTTTAATAAATGATTCTTCTTGGAAATTACCTCTTTCAACTCGAATAAGCTGTTCTCTTTCATTTACCTCAGATAACTTTACAAGTGAAATATAATCTTCAACTAATCTTTCTTCAATGTTAACTGCCTCTACTAATACACCAATTCCTGCAACATTTGCCTGAAATTCCTTAAGCAAGTTTTTCATACCAGTAACCGTTCCACCAGCTTTCATGAAATCATCGATAATTAAAACATTTGAACCTGCCTCGATGCTTCTTTTTGCCAATGACATTGTTTGTATACGTTTTGAAGAACCAGATACGTAGTTAATACTTACTGTTGATCCTTCCGTAACCTTATTATCTTGACGAACAATTACAACTGGTACATTTAAAAAGTTTGCCACAGCATACGCTAAAGGAATCCCTTTTGTTGCGATTGTCATAACGATATCTATTTTTTGATTACTGAATATTGATGCAAACATACGGCCTACACTATTTACATAGTTAGGATTGCTTAATATATCAGTCATATATAAGTATCCACCTGGCAACACTCGGTCTGGTTTTTGAAGTAGATCACATAATTCTTCAATTACTGTATTTACTTCTTGATTACTAATACTAGGAATATACTTTACACCACCAGCTGCTCCTGGCACAGTCAATAGTGTCCCAATTCCTTGCTGTTCGAACGTCTGCTTAATAATACCTAAATCCTCACTTACTGATGATTTAGCAGACGCATATAAGTCAGCAAAAAATGTTAATGATACTAATTGTTGTGGATGATGCAACAAATAGTGTGTCATACCTACAAGACGAGAGCTTCTTCTAATTTTCATGCAGCACCTCAAATCACGAATATTTTATAAAAATTTTATAATAATATTCGTTTTTAATCAAGTTTTTCCCTTTCGCCTAACATCCGAACAGCGTATACTTGATCGCAGAAACCTTTTAGTCCGTTATAAACACGATTCATTCTAGAATCATGACGAACTAATCCGAATACTGTAGGACCACTTCCGCTCATCAAAACAGCATCAGCACCAAAACGTTTCATTTGATCCTTAATCATTGCAACCTCAGGATGTAATTGCAGTGTAACTGTTTCCAATACATTTCCTAATGACATACAAATATCGTTGTAATTTTTATTCGAAATGGCATTAACCATACGATCTACATCAGGATGTTGAATATTATCTAATTTAAGCTTTTGATAAACAGTAGCCGTTGATACGCCCTGTGTTGGTTTCGCTAAAATAACCCAACAAGGTGGCGGTGTATCAATATGTTCAATTTTTTCTCCACGACCTGTAGCTATAGCTGTTCCGCCATAAACACAAAATGATACGTCCGATCCAATTTTTGAACCAATTTCCGCTAATTCATCTAACGAACAATTTAAATTCCAAAGCTTATTTAGTCCCCTTAGTACTGCCGCAGCATCTGAACTACCTCCAGCTAAACCAGCAGCAACAGGAATATTTTTGGTAATAAAAATATGCGCTCCTAATTTAATCCCGAACATTTCTTTCAGTAGCATCGCAGCCTGATAAGCTAAATTACGTTGATCATCTGGCACGTAACGATTATGTGATGTAACAACAATCTTATCCTCTTGAATAAGCTCTAATTCAATTCGATCGGCTAAATCAATCGTTGTCATGATCATTTTTACATCATGATAACCGTCGCCTCTTTTCCCTACTACGTCTAATGAAAGGTTTATTTTCGCAGGAGCCTTCACCATTAATTTCACTATTCTCACCTTCTTATGAACACTTACTTTTTTGCTATTGTATCATAATTAACTCATAAGAAAAATGTACCTCAATGAAAGTGATCCATAACTGTGGAAATTCTTTAAAACGATTCACAAAAACCGAAGCATTTTGCTTCGGTTTAATGTGTAGACAAATTCGCTTGTCGAAGTGAAGATTGTTTATTGTTGCTTATTAGATAATTGTAACTCAGCTAATTCGATTGCTCTTTTAACCATGTTGCCGGCATCCTTCGCTCGAATGCCTCCCCAGCCTTCTTTTTGAACGACGTCATAGAAACCAAGATCTTTTGCAAGTTCCTCTTTAAAGCCCTGTGACATTATACCTCTTTTTCTTCTACCCAAAAAAAGCAACCCCCTTTTTCCACTTCGACATTGTTAGTATGTGTAATATGTTTCATTTCATGAATAATAAAAAGAAAAGGGACAGTAGAAAAATTCTACTGTCCGTTCGCCATCAGTCCACTTGTATGGTCATCACAGAAAAACAATTCAACTGTTTCTGTTAAAATATCTGCATAACTAAAAGATAAGCGTTCAAATGCGTTCTCTTCTTGATCTAATTGTACTACGAATATGGATGGATATGTTTCTGCTAATACACCGGAACGTTCCACAGTCTTTCTACGTCCGCTGTTTGCTTTCAATGTAAGTCGTTGTCCAACATGACTATCTAAAGTATCCTTTATTTCAGATAATTTTTTTGTCATTTCATACCACCTCACTATGACAAGTATACCATCTTATGTAAACTAAGTCAAAAAAATATAAAATTATACCAACGATACTGGTTACCTGTCAATATTTTTTTTACAACACCCGATTATTATTTGTGAAAATCAGAAAATTTATGTATGAAAATAAAAAAGATTTTCTACAAACGAGACTTCTCGTTAATGTAGAAAATCTTTTCCTTACTCCTCTTCCATTGATTGAAAAGGTAGCCCTGTTCTTAAAATTCCTTTTGTTTCTACCCCGCCTAGCCCCTTTTCACCTGTAATTGTATTACGAACCACTTCATAAACATTTACTCGATCCATAAATGATGTGAAGCTTATTTTCCCAACTACATAAACGGGATCTAATGCATGAATATTTACTCTAGTTGGTGAGCTTGCAAAGTTTGCTCCTGCGCGTATAATCGCTTCAAAGTGAGATTGACATGCCCCAGCAAAAATTACAAGGTGGTCTAAAGATGGAACTCTTTTTCGCGCTTCTTTTACAGCATCGACAAAATATCTTGAATGTCTGTAAGCTTCTAAATCGGTAACAACCCCTTTTGCCTTTGTATATGCATCATGACCAGTTATAACTAGTATATCGGGGCGATAATGATCTAAATAATAACCAATTTTTGTTGGTAATTCTGTTTCCTTACAATAGATCCCTTCAACAGGGACCCCCATCTTATTATACATATCAAGACATTTTTTTAAATAAATTGGATCTCCATCGATGTGAAGAACCCGACCTGGCATTTGAAAAAGATTTACATCTGTTCTAAATCCATTTGTTGCTTGAAATCTTCTTTTTTCTTTTTGTTCCATGGCTTCCCGTTTAAATAGTTTGTAGTTTTCCTCAATTTGAACAGATGATCTTTTACCTTTTTCTCGATACTCTGACTCAATAATTACTCGCAGGTCGGATAAAGGCGCATCAGCAATTAAACGAAAATCGTCACCATATAAAACAGCTATGACTTCATCCCCGATTTGTTTTACCTCCACTACTCGAAAAACTAGGTCATATTTATAAGATGCTCTTTCTACTATATCTCCTACATTAATATTCACATGCCTTCCCCTCCAAAATTGCTTAAGTACACTACGAGTTCGCTCTCTTTTTTTAGATTATGTATGGACAAAAAAAAGGGTGAAAAGAAGGTTTATTGAACTTTTATAGGGCATCAGAACTAAAATAAAGTATCAAATAAAAAAAGATGATTACAAACTAGTTTAAAAATTAGCTTATAATCATCTTTTTGTTATTTTATTTGTTTATATAGACTATTACTTAATACTGCAAATTCTTGAATTGATAAAGTTTCTCCTCTTCTTGTTCCTTCAATACCTGCTTCTAGAAGGCAAGCTTCCAGCATTGCTTTATCCTTTTTCAGATGAGAAAAATTATTTAATAAATTATTATTTAATGTTTTTCTTCTTTGAGCAAAACTCGCTCTAACTACTTCAAAAAAGAATGATTCATCAATTACCTCTGCTGCTGGTTCTTCACGTTTTACTAGCTTTATAACGGCAGAATCAACGTTTGGCTGTGGCATGAAGACCGTTCTAGGTACAGTCATAACCGTTGAAGCATGCGTATAAAACTGTATTGCTATTGATAGTGAACCATAATCCTTTGTCCCCGGCTTTGCAGCGATACGGTCAGCTACTTCTTTTTGCAACATACAAACAATTCCTCTGATTGGTAAACCTTCTGTTAATAGCTTCATAATAATTGGTGTCGTTACATAGTAGGGCAAGTTCGCGACTACCATTATATCCTTCTCATTTGGCAAATACTCATTAATCGCTTTTTCAACATCTGCCTTCAGTACGTCTTCATTAACGATTTGTATATTATCATATGGAGAAAGTGTATCTTCTAAGATTGGGATTAGTCGATTATCTATTTCAAACGCTAATACTTTTTTAGCACGCTTAGCAATTTGCTCAGTTAATGCCCCAATTCCCGGACCAATTTCAATTGCAGAACTTTCTTCAGTTAAATCTGCATAACTTACAATGTTTTCTAGTATATTTGTATCAATCAAGAAATTTTGACCATAACTTTTTTTGAAGAAGAAATCGTACTTGGCTAATATTTCTTTCGTTCGACTAGGTGTTGCGATATCCTTCATTATTTTTCCTCCATTAAAACTTTTTTTACTGCTTGTCCAAATTCATCTTTTGATATTTGAAACATTTGCAGTCTTTTCTCTAGTTGCTTACCGTTTGTATAACCTATATTAAGAATTTTACCAAGTTTATCTCGTCTTTCACTTGATGAGGGATGTCCAATTAATCCGGCATCTATTAAATCTTCTTTTGTAATTTCGGATTCAACTTCGATAAATTCCTGCTTAACATGAATTAAAGCATTTCGGATAGATTCTCTAGTAGCATGCTCGATTCCTAATCCTTTTTTACCCGAACGAACAGCTTCTTCCTTTGGTAAAAACGCATGCTTACATCCTGGTACATGCTCTTTAATAATCGAGCGTATACGTTGACCGGGATAATCAGGATCTGTAAATACGATTACTCCTCTAGTCTCCTGAGCATGCTTTATTAATTTTAAAGTATCCTTATTTATAGCAGAACCACTTGTTTCAATTGTATCTGCATCCACAGCCCTTTTAATTGCCGCCGTATCATCTTTACCTTCAACAACAATGATTTCTTTAATTTTCATTTGTTCCTCCAACCAATACAAGTATATGTAATCATACCATAAGGATAATAAAACTTCATACTCCCTTAAAAATAGTATAAAAAAAGTAGAAGGGCTTATCCTTCTACTTTCATTCAAACAACGATCTATTTTAAAAATATTATTTAATAATACGAATTTTTACTGTACGACGACCAAAATCAAAACAATCGTCTTTTGTAGGCATTAAAATATCGATCCTTCTACCTTTAATTGCTCCACCAGTATCACCAGCAATAGCAACACCATATCCTTCAACCCAAACTTTAGATCCTAAAGGAATAACTTTTGGATCAACTGCAATCAGTTTTGTATTAGGGTTTTTACGAACATTAATACCTAAAGCTGTAACACCAGACATCCCAGCATCATAAGGTGAATATGCAGTTGCTTCAACATACATTTCCTTTACCTTACTACTTGATTTTGGGGCACTAGATTTTACTAATGCACTTGATGTTGGTACAGACTTTGTTCCAACTGCAACTACTCGATCAACAGGTTCTTTTAATATCGTTTCATCAACTAGTGTTTTAGAAACTACTTTACCATTTTCTTTAATCAATTCAAAGTTACGTTTAACAAGTCCTTTTACACCTTCTGAAATGACCGAAGATTCATCTTTATACATAGAAGAATCTTTTTTCTCTTTTTCTTTAAAATCTACAGGCTCTTCCACCACATCGTTGACTTTTTCGACACGGATAACTCGAACTGTATCATTTTGTTTGATCATTTCGCCGGCACCTGGTTCAACTCGGTCAAATTCGTTTAATGTAATGTTCTGCTTTTCTAAAAAGTCAGCGACAGTAGTCGAAGTTGCAAATACTTTTTTAGAAACTCCTCCATCATTTAAAACCATAGGGAATGCTTTTTCGTAAGTTACTTTACCATTTTCCTCTAACGGTGTTGACAGTGCAGGCATTATAACATCTTCAGGATTGATCATAATATTTTGTTCTTTTAATAATTCCTTTACCGTTTGAGCAGTTGTCTTAATGACTTTTTCCTGCCCATCGATCGTAAGTTTAACAGGTTTCGCTAAATGAACTGTAATATCCATATCATCTGATATTTTCGTTTTAGCTGACGGATATATTTCATCTGCATTCGTAATATTAATATTTTGTTCTTTTAATAATTCAGCCACAGTATTTGCATGTGTTTGAATAACCTGTTCCTTCCCGTCTACCTCAAGAGTTACTTGTTCTTTAAGTCCCTCATATGCTCCTGTACCTACTGATCCAGTGAAAACTAAAGCTCCTGCAAGTTGTACTGCTAGTTTTTTACTACTCCCAAGTCTAGAAAGTAACCTATTCGCGTCTATCACGATTTTACTCCTCCTTTTCGCCTGAGAAAAAAGATTGACTAGCTCCAAACCTATTAACTAGTGCTTCTACTCTACTGAATGTATGTTTACTAGATTTAGAAGTAGAAGAGTTTTCTTTCGACAAATTCTTCAACTCTTCATACGTGAACTGTGACGAATAATATCTATTCGTACTAGTTCATGAGATCATTTGTTAATCTGAAAAATATTACACGCATTTTCGAAGGTTCGTTTTTGAACTTCCTCAACTGATATATTTTTTAAACGTGCAATTTCTTCAGCAACAAGTGATACATAGCTAGGTTCATTTCTTTTTCCTCTATACGGATGTGGTGTTAAGTATGGACAATCCGTTTCGATTAATAGATTTTCTAACGGAATTTCTGTCGCAACTTCTTTTGGTTTTTTTGCATTCTTAAATGTAACTGGTCCTCCTAATGAAATATAGAAGTTCATATTAATACATTCTTTTGCAGTTTCCACACTTCCGCCGAAGCAGTGCATGATGCCACCTACTTCTGATGCATTTTCTTCTTTTAAAATGGTTACAATGTCTTCTGTTGCGTCTCGATTGTGAATAACAATCGGTAGTCCGCATTCTTTTGCTAATTGAATTTGTTTACGAAATACTTCTTTTTGGATTTCTTTTGGAGACTTATCCCAGTAGTAATCTAATCCAGTTTCACCAATTGCTACTACTTTAGGATGTTTTGATAATTCCTTAATCCATTCAAAATCTTCTTCTGTTGCATCAATTGCATCAACTGGATGCCAGCCAATAGCTGCATAAAGAAAATCATATTTCTCAATTAATTCCATAGCTTTCGTAATTGTTGGTCGATCAAAGCCAACAACTACTTGATGAACAACTCCTGCTTCTAGAGCTCTACTAATTACTTCTTCAAGGTCTTCTTTGTATTGATCTGCATTTAAATGTACATGTGTATCAAAAAGCATTTTTACTTCCCCTTTGCTCATCTGAGATTTAGTCTAGCATACCGTAAAATTTCTTACCTAACGCACAGTTAACAATTCCGTTACAAAAAGAAACGGTCAAAATTAAACAATTTCTAATAAAATTTTAAAGATATTTTAAATTAATTCCATGCTATATCAAGACTTTCTTACTTTTAATAAACAAATTCTGATAATTTTTTCATTTTACTATTGTAATCAATCTGTAATATTTTCTTCATATAATGACATTTTTTAACAACATCTTGTTAACACCTGCCATAATCCAACAAAATATTATCATATTTGTGATTCCTATGATATTTTTACAATTTTCTGCACTATACAACAATTATTTCAGTAAAACAAATTAAAAAGAAAAGTATTTCATGTTAGTTTTTACACGAAATACTTTTCCTAGTAACTTTATTTAATAATAGTACCGTTTGGTAATGATTGATCAATTGTTGCAAGTGATAGCTTACCTTCAATACTTCCTGCAAGGATCATCCCTTCGGAAAGTTCCCCTCTAAGCTTAACAGGTTTTAAATTCGTTACACAGATCACTTTTCTACCAATTAAGTCTTCTGGTTTATAGTATTCCGCTATACCCGATACAACTTGTCTTGATTCATTTCCTAAATCTAATTGAAGTTTTAGAAGTTTTTTTGCTCCTTTTACGGCACCAGCTTCTTTTACTTCAGCGACCTTTAGTTGAACTTTAAAGAACTCATCAATTGTAATCTCAGGAACAGTTTCTTCCACTTTCTCTTCTACCACTGGTTTTACAGTCCCTTGCATTTGTTCTTTAATGTATGCAACTTCAACTTCTGTCTCTAAACGAGGGAAAATTGGACCACCCTTTTGTACTCTCGTATCCTCTTGGATTGCTCCAAACTGATTAAGACTGTCCCATGAAAGAATCTTCTCGTCAACTAGTCCTAATTGAGTGAAAATTTTCGCTGGAGTCTGAGTTAAGAAAGGTTTTAGTAAAATCCCAACTTGACGTAAAGATTCAGCTAAATGTGCCATTACAGAAGCTAGTTCTTGTACACGGCTTTCATCTTTAGCAAGTACCCATGGCTGTGTCTCATCAATGTATTTGTTTGTACGACTAACGAACTGCCAAATATTTGTTAATGCAACTGAAAACTCCATATTTTCCATTGCAGCTTCAACAGTTTCTTTCGTGCTTTTTGCCATTTGTTGAAGGTTTTCATCAAAATCTGTTACTGTTCCATTAACTGCAGGAATATTACCATCAAAATATTTTTGGATCATTGCAATTGTTCGATTTAATAAATTACCTAAGTCATTCGCTAAATCAAAATTAATTCGGTCAACGAATCCTTCAGGTGTAAAAATTCCATCTGATCCAAAAGGAACTTCACGTAATAAGTAGTATCTTAGGGCATCTAATCCATATCGGTCGATTAGTACTACTGGATCTACTACATTTCCTTTTGATTTACTCATCTTGCCGTCTTTCATTAATAACCATCCATGAGCAAAGACTTTTTTAGGTAATGGTAAGTCTAATGCCATTAACATAATCGGCCAATAAATCGTATGGAAACGTACAATTTCTTTACCAACTAAATGAACATTCGCTGGCCAGTATTTTTTATAGTTTTCTTCATTATCTGTACCATATCCTAACGCTGTAATATAGTTAGATAACGCGTCAATCCAAACGTAAATAACGTGTTTAGCATTGCCAGGTACTTTTACACCCCAGTCGAATGAAGTACGTGAAACAGCTAAATCTTCTAAACCTGGTTTAATGAAATTGTTGATCATTTCATTTTTTCTTGATTCAGGTTGAATAAATTCTGGGTTATCTTCATAATACTTCAGTAATCGGTCAGCATATTTACTCATTTTAAAGAAATACGACTCTTCCTTAACTAGCTCTACTGGATGACCGCTGTCCGGACTCTTTCCACCAATAATTTTTCCTTCTTCATTATATAAAGGATCTACAATTTGTGTTTCAGTATAATATGTTTCATCTGGCACCGAATACCAACCTTCATACTCGTCCAAATAAATGTCACCTTGATCAAGTAATTGCTTGAAAATCTTCTCAACAATTTCTTTATGTCGGCTTTCTGTCGTACGGATAAAGTCATCATATGAAATATCTAATTTCGTCCATAAGTCCTTAATTCCAACAACGATATTATCTAAGTATTCTTGAGGCGAGACATTTAATTCCTCAGCTTTTCGTTGAATTTTTTGACCATGTTCATCTGTACCCGTTAAATAAAAAACATCATAACCTTGAAGTCTCTTATATCTAGCCATTGCATCCCCAGCAACAGTCGTATAAGCATGACCTATATGTAATTTTCCGCTCGGATAATATATTGGGGTTGTAATATAAAAAGTTTTATTACTCATTGACCAAAAATCCTCCTTCAAAAATTTCTAAATATTGACACTAAATTATTCGCATGATTTTGCATTTCATTATAAAATGAAAAATGAGTTATCTACATATCCCCATTAACTATTACAACTTCATACTTATTTTATAAGTTAAATTTTACACAATAGTAACATCTATTTCTATTATTTCTCATAAATATACATACATTTTCTCTTTAATTAACCCATTTTGGCATAGTAGCACTATGTAGCTTTGTTTTTTGACTACATAGTACATTTATTTTCAAAAAAACTTTATATAGGAGGATTAATTATGAAATCTACAGGAATTGTCCGTAAGGTAGACGAGCTTGGTCGTGTAGTAATTCCAATTGAACTTAGAAGAACACTAAATATCACTGAAAGAGACACACTGGAAATATTTGTACAGGATGATCGAATTATCCTAAAAAAATATGAACCAAATATGACTTGTATGATGACGGGAGAAATTTCTCAAAATAATCTCGAGGTTGCTGATGGTAAAATTGTTTTAAGTAAAAAAGGCGCAGAGCTTTTAAAATTCGAGATTGAACAATTTATAGCTAATAATAATTAAATTGAAGAGGCTGCCTATTTTAATTGCATTCTCTAAATAAAAAATAAGTAAAAATGAGTAGAGAATTACAAATAAACAAGACAGCCTAACTTCATTTTTAATCCGTTTTAAATTTCGTGATATTCAGCATAGACGTCCCTTTTATTTAATGAACGATCCTTCGCTACGAGTTTTATTGCATCTTTACTTTTTTCGTTTTTTTCGTTTATGTACCAATCGACATGTTGGTTAATGGACAGCTCCTGCCACCAACACTCCTCATTGTTATTCACTTCTTCTTCAGATGCCCCTTCTAAAACAACTACAAACTCTCCACGTACTTCTTCATTCGTTGCCCAATCGATCGCATCACTAACTGTCCCTCGTAAAAACTCTTCGAATTTCTTTGTTAATTCTCTACAAAGTACTATTTTTCTGTCACCTAATACTTCAAGAATAACGTGTAGCGTCTCTTTTAAACGGTGTGGAGACTCGTACAAAATGACTGTACTACGTTGCCCCTTTAATGGTTCCAATTGTTTCTTCTTATCTTTCTTTTGACGTGCCAAAAATCCTATGTATAAAAATGAATCGGTAGGTAGTCCAGATGATATTAAAGATGTTAATGCAGCATTTGCACCAGGTAAAGGAATGACAGAAATGCCTTCTTCTAAACAAAGCTTTACAAGCTCATAACCTGGATCATTTATGCATGGCATTCCCGCATCGCTTACTAATCCAATTTTTAATCCTTGTTTTAAATCTTCCACAAGCTTTTGACCTGCTTTTTCTTTATTATGCTCATGATAACTTACTAATGGTGTTGGTATTTCGAAGTGATTACAAAGCTTTTTCGTGTTGCGGGTATCCTCCGCTGCAATATAGTCCACTTCTTTTAGTATTCGTACCGCTCTAAACGTCATATCTTCTAAGTTACCAATAGGCGTTGGTATTAAATAAAGACAACCTAATTCTTCATTTAAAAAGCTCTTCTGGCTTTTAATCATTGCTTATTCCTCCTCTCATATAACGTTCTTTGTTTTCTCTTGATAATTGCTTAAAAGCGTATTCCGCTTGCATTGCTTCTCTTTTAGTTGGATACTCCTCAAAAAATATACAATTTACTGGTGTTCTACCTCTCGTATATTTCGCACCCTTTCCATCGTTATGTTGTTTTACTCTACGCTCAATATTTGTCGTATACCCTGCATAGAAAGTTGCATCAGAACATTCTAGCACGTATAAATAGTGTTTATGGTCTTGCATATAGAATTTCCTTTAACTCAGCCGTATACTCGTTATTTTCCTCATATACGTAAATCGGAGGCAAAATTTTAAGTTCAGCCTTACCACCTTTCATACCTTCAATTAGAAGTGTATTTGCTTCCTTACCCATTTTTGGATAAACAAACTGAATCCTTTTCGGCTCAATACCATGTTTACGCATTGTTGTAACAATATCCAACATACGTCCTGGACGATGAACCATCGCCAACTTCCCACCATGTTTCAAAAGTTGTTTACTTGCATTGATTACTTCTTCTAAATTCGTTTTAATCTCATGTCTCGCTATTGCATAATGTTCATTCATATTTTGTTCAGAAGTCGGAATATCTTGAAAGTATGGTGGATTACAAGTAACAACATCTACAAATTCTCTACCTATTTTAGTTGGTGCATTTTTTAAGTCGTCATGAATCATTGTTATTTTTTCGTCTAACTTGTTATATTCAATACTTCTTTTAGCCATATCGTACAATCTCTCTTGTATTTCTACACCTATTATATTTGCTTTAGATCTTCGGTGTAGCATCAATGGAATAACTCCATTTCCAGAGCATAAATCAACAATTGTACCTTTCTGGATTGGGACATATGTAAAATTAGATAAAAGAACTGCATCTAATGAAAATGAAAAAACAGATGGACTTTGTATAATCCTCATATCATCGGTTAATAAGTAATCTAAGCGTTCGTCACCTTTAAGCATAATTAGTTCCTTTCAAATTCACACCAATATTATCTTTTAGCATTGCCTAATCTTATAATAATTAACTAGCAATGCATAAAAAGAAGCTATTCCATTTGGAACGTGCGCACTTTACCTTTTTAAGCAGCTTACTTAACAGCTGTTTTCTAAAAAGGTAATCGTTCGCTTCTTCCGGAATAGCCTACCATTACTTTTTATCAAAGAAGGATAAACAAAACAGACAGTCCTCACCATGACGTACGCTTCCATAATGTAGATTACAAATATGGAAACCCTCTTGGTACAGTCTTGCTAAATTATCATAGCCTTCCCCAAGATCCTTATCCTTTTGTACCTTTTTCTTCTTTGAGTCTTTTATTTGTACTTTTTCTTCTATACGTTTATTTAGACCTAATCGTTCTCGTAAGTGATCATTCTCAATTTTCGTATAGTGATTTTCTTCTAGTAGCTCAGCGATATATTGTTTTAAGTCGCTAAGCTGTGTTGATAAATCTTGAATTTGTTCTTCCATATTGGAAAGAGATAAGAATATATTCTTCTTGTCCAATCTTACCACCTCTTAATCTGTGGTTTGTATTGACACGACTCCCTCATGAATTAAATCATCTAGGGTATACTCCACAACGCGTTCTTTTTTGATCAATTCTACTTGAATAACTCGTTCTAAGATGTTCAATCCTACTACTCTTCCAGGACCTTCTGCTGTTTTGATGATATCCTCTAAGTCTGGAAGCTGTTCTTTTGCAGCCTCATACTCGTCATTTTCATATTTTAAGCAGCACATTAATCGGCCGCAAAGTCCTGAAATTTTCGCCGGGTTAAGGGAAAGATTTTGATCTTTAGCCATTTTAATGGATACTGGTTCAAAATCACCTAAGAACGTTGAACAACACAACATTCTACCGCAAGGCCCAATCCCACCAAGCATTTTAGCTTCATCACGTACTCCTATTTGTCTTAATTCAATTCGAGTACGGAATACTGCAGCTAAATCCTTTACTAGTTCCCTAAAGTCTATTCTACCATCTGCAGTAAAATAAAAGATGACTTTGTTTCGATCAAACGTATATTCGACATCAACTAATTTCATATCTAGTTCATGTTGCATAACTTTACTAGAACAAACTTCATAAGCTTCTTTAGCTGATTGTTTATTCTCTTCAACAATCGTACGATCATGCTCATCAGCTAATCGCATAACTTTTTTTAACGGAAGGACTACGTCATTTTCTCCGACCTTTTTATTTGGTACAACTACTTTTCCAAATTCAATCCCTCTCACCGTTTCAACGATGACAAAAGTATCTTTAGGGATTGCTAATCCATTTGGGTCGAAATAATAGATTTTACCTGCTTTTTTAAAACGTACTCCGACTACTTCGTACACAATCTACAATCCCTCCTGTAGCTCTATAATCATTTGCTCTAAAACCATTAACATATTTGCGTTTGATGTTAATCGCTTTTTAGCAAAAAGGATGATTTCTAAACAAGTAGTTATTTTCTCTAATGAAATACGATTTAACGCTTGTCTCATTAATGGTTCTTCATTTTTAAAAACAACGTTTTGATCTTGCTCAGCATATATATATAGCATATCTTTAAAGGCTAATAAAAGCATATCAAGCATCATTTGTAACTGTTCCTTCGTATCAAAATAACGAGAAACATTTTGTTGTATGACTAGAAGACTATCTTTTTTTGTTGTTAATAATGCTTCATATAATTCTATCACTAAATCTCTAGCTTGTGCAAACCATTCTTCTTCAGCAATTTGAAGTGCAACTGCTTCACTATTTGTTAATCTTGCTAATAATGGTATTAAGTTTGATTGGAGCTCGATATTAACTAAATGTTCTTCAAAATATTTTGTTGGTAATGGATTAAAATGGATTGATTGACAGCGAGATTGGATCGTTGGCAAAATTTGTTGTACTTGTTCAGTTAATAAAAATGCAGTTGTAATTGAGACTGGCTCCTCCAAAAATTTTAATAAAGAATTAGCTGCATTTGTCGTCATTCGATCAGCGTGGTCTATTATATAAATTTTTCGATTTGATTCAACAGCTGTTTTAGCGAATTCTTCTTGTAATTGTTGAATTTGATGTTTCTTTATAGAAGCTTCTTCAGGCTCGATTACATAAACATTTGGGTGATTACCGGAATCGACACGCCTACAATTACGACAAGTTCCACAAGGTGTAGCGCCACTTACATTCTCACATAGTAATACTTTTGTGTAGTGGAATGCAAGTTCGCGTTTACCAGTTCCTCTTGGGCCCTCAAATAAGTAAGCATGAGCTACCCTGTTTTTAATTACTGCATTTTTTAACATTTTTGTAGCAACTGGCTGACGCTCGCTTAGTTCCTCCCAAGATGTTTTCATGTTTACACCTACTCATATCTATAAATTAATCAATGATACTTTTTTTAATTGCATCGTTTATCGTTTTTTTGAATCGTTTTATCAATTACATAAATCTAGCTATAATACTTACATATTGATATAAGTAATTTTTAGTTAAGTTCCGGAGGTTCTTTCTTCTATTATACCAGTTCCGTCACGTTATTGTTCATGTAATCAATTTTTGAAAATAATTAAATTTCTTCGATTTTTCCTAAAATAACTTTTAAAGTATCATTAAATACTTGGTCGATCGAGTTTGATGCATCAATTCGTTTAAAGCGCCATGGTTCTCTCTTCATGATTTCAGCATATCCACTTTGAACTTTTAAATGAAAGTCTAGTTCTTCTAAATCCAATCGGTTGATTTCTCTCTCATCTGCTTGATGAACTCTATTTAACCCAACTTTAGGGTCTAAATCAAAGTAAATTGTTAAATCAGGCATTAAACCATCAATCGCAAATTGATTGATATTATAAATTTCATCTATTCCGATTCCTCTACCAACACCTTGATATGCAAGAGAGCTATCTACGAATCGATCACATAACACAATTTTTCCTTCTTCTAATGCAGGGATTACTTTCTCTGCCAAATGCTGTCTCCTCGCTGCAGCATAAAGTAGTGCCTCCGTACGCTTGTCCATTTCAACATTCTCTGTATTTAATATAATATTTCTTATACTTTCAGCGATACGAATACCACCTGGTTCGCGAGTTGATATAAAATTTACACTTCTTTTATTAAGTTCCTCTGCGATCATATTTATAATTGTTGTTTTCCCTGCACCCTCTGGTCCTTCAAATGTAATAAATAAAGATTTCAAGTTTCTTTCCTCCTAAATCAATACTTCGATTTGTAAATTTTTGCCTTCAATCAAGTTTTGAATCGTCATTCCATATTGATATACATCATGAATATATTCGACATGCTTTTTAGTAACTAGTTCACCTTTTAATAAAATCGGAATGCCTGGTGGATAAGGAACAATATTTTCTGTAGAGATTTCTCCTACTGAATCTGCCAAATCTTTTACCAACTTCCTTTTTTTCTTTAAATCAGCATAACTATGTAAAACTGTACTCGTAAAATTAGGCACGTTAAGTTTAGGTTGTTTATTTTCAATATATACCATAGATTCAGTTGCTTTTTTTATACGATTAATAAGGTCATTAAAATCAAATTTTTCATCTAGAGGAAGGATAAATAATACATGTCCCCAATCTGAAAGCTCTGAATAGATTCCCTCATTTTCAAATATTTCCTGTAATTGTTTACCGGTATGTCCTTTTTCACTTTTTACGATTACTTTTAGTAAATCTTGTATATAGTTTATACGACTTGATGTAACTACCTGTATACTAGATAACTCATTAACTTCTTTAATAAACTCGTCAATTTTCTTTTGAAGTATTTTCACTTTATCAAGAGAAAATGTTTCGACAAAATTCCTTGCGTAATCTAAAGAAGCCATGATTGGATAAGAAGGACTACTGCTTTGTAGCATTCTTAGCATTTCTCTTAATTTGTCTTTACAAACAAGACTTGATTTTATATGTAAATATGAACCCATTGTCATTGCAGGCAAAGTTTTATGCGCTGACTGAATGACAATATCAGCACCCATAGATAGTGCATCTTCTGGAAAAGGTGCTCCAATTATAAAATGTGCTCCATGAGCCTCATCTACTATCGTTGGGATCTCCATATTATGGGCGAATTCAATTATATTTTTCAAATTCTGAGACATACCATAGTAATTAGGATTTGTTAAAATTATTGCTTTTGCCTTTGGATAATTTTTTATTACATACATAGATTGTTCAATGTTTATCCCTAGTGGCTGTCCTAGCTCTTCATCAATATCTAATGGCAAGAATATAGGCTTTGCTCCAGCAAGTAATAGACCATGAAAAATTGATTTATGACAATTGCGTTGAACCAATACTTCGTCATTCTCGCCACATAATGCTAAAATTGCAGCTAGATTACCCACAGTTGATCCATTTACTAAAAAGAAACTTTCTTCTGCTTTGTATACTTTAGCTAACATTTTTTGAGCTTCACTTATTACCTCTGAAGGATAATGCAAGTCATCTAATCCATTTAATTCCGTCACATCATAATTTAATATATTTGGTAATCCTAATTCATTTATAAAAGTGTGCTTTCCATTTTTATGACCTGGAACATGTAAAGAAATTGTTTCTTCATTAACGAACTGTTTCAGTGCATTTAGTAACGGCATTTTATTCATTAATAACGCTTCCTTTAATTTACGCAATTTATTTGTATGTATCGCTATACTAGTATAATTTTTAATAAAAGCTTACTACACTCGACTCTCTACATTTAAGACAACTAACTAATTCAAAATCCAATAGTTTATAGACAATATAAAAACCGATTATGTTTACAAGTTCTCTCCATTACTTAAAGGCCCAGTCACTAAAGGGGCGACCAAACAGTAATTAAATATGGTAGAGGTACCTGTATAGATAATCGGTCCTTCATTTTATACTTTATTTTAACTTACAAAAACTTATTAGACTACTACTATTAGTCTATTATGCTTAAGCTAATCTTTAATTTACAATTTCTTCTTTCACCGTACTAATACATCTTAACTTTTCTACAAAGGAATTGTATATAGGTGCATCTGTTTCAGTTTTTACGATTTTCTTTTCACACTCTTCGCATACGAATGCTTCAATAATATGAATGCCATGTTCCTTTTTCTCTTCGCAAACTATACATTTTGATAATTCATTCACCTTTATTCCTCCTCTTAATGTTTTTCAAACGTAATTTACGATTGATTAAACAATTTTGTTTATTATTTAGTTTTGCAAATTAAAAACTTTTTATACAATTTAGGGCCTATTTTTTTGTAATATATGAAAATAGTTCTAATTTTGTGCTCTATATCTATAAAATTTTTTCTGACATGATACTACTTTCCTGTTTTGAACTTACCTTTGTTCCTTTTAACTACTAAAAAAGGACTACAATAAGTTTGTAATCTAATCTGCCTGGCAATTGTCGCTTTCTTCGTTGTTTCGCCTACCTACGCGGTGTACATTATCGTATAGGGTGAGTTCCTCGAAAGAACTGTTACTTAAACCAATTCCTTTAAGTGAAACACCAGTTAAATTAGCCTCTTTAAGTATACTAATCAAGTTTCACATTATTTACCTATGTATAAATACAAAAAAAAACATCAGCCTAGTAGCTGATGTTTTTTTTTACCAGGCGACGTTCTACTCTCACAGGGGGAAACCCCCAACTACCATCGACGCTGAAGAGCTTAACTGCCGTGTTCGGTATGGGAACGGGTGTGACCTCTTCGCAATAATCACCTGA
>NZ_NESS01000002.1 GCF_002128425.1 Gottfriedia acidiceleris | reverse complement strand
GCAAACTTAATAATTAATGTTTTAGCATGTTTATCACTTGTGTTAATCGTATTTAGTGGAATCACAATGTGGTGGAAACGCCGTCCAACAGGAACAGTTGGAGTTCCAAAAGCAAGTGAGGGAAATAAATTCTATTTAGGTGTTTTATTAATTTCAGTAATTTGTGGACTTTTAATGCCAATGGTTGGTATATCAATTTTTGTAATAGGTTTAGTCGAGTTTATAGTTAAATTTATGAAAAAGAAAGTTCGTCAGACTGGTATACAATAAACAACGTATTTTAAGATTAATTTAAAACTGATATATGCTAAGCTAACAAATAAACGTTTAGCTTAGCTTTTTTAGTAATAAAAATCATTAGAAAAAACAGAGGTGTATCATGAAAATAATAAATGGCTTTATCCTATTATTGTTGGCTGTTACAATTTTTTATGGATGTGGCAAGTCAGAAGAAGCAATTTCAAACAAATATTTAGATAATTTAAGTGTTACTCTTTCGGATCAGCCAACTTCTAAAGATTCAGAACATAGTTATGAAGTAACTTTAAAAAATAACGAGAATGAATTAGTTAATGTTGATTCAGTGGAAATAATATTAAAAATGAAAAGTATGAATCATAAAGAAGATGGAAAATTAAAGAAAGTCTCAAAAGGTGTTTATAAAGGAAAAGTGAAATTACCGATGGATGGCTTATGGGATAAGACAATTGTATTAAAACAAGAGAAATTTGTTCGTAAAGTGAGTGGGGCAACTTTAAAGCAAAAATAAAATAGTTCCATAAAAATTTCTATTTGTTGTAAAAATGATAAAACGTTGTTAAAAGATCGCATACGTTAGTTAAATAACAAAAACAATAGGGTGAAGGGGAAGACGCTCTTTTTTCTCTTTACCAAGGATTCTTATTGTTTGCTAATTAAAATCAATCTGCTGCTACGTAAGATCAACCAATTCCTGGCGTCTCATCCCACTACGTCATATAAGTAGGAAGCTATTTTTCATGTTTTGCACCTCGATTCAAGTGTAGCATACAGCTTACTAAGTAGAGGATTCATTTCTGGGGAACTATGAAAATTTGAGGTTCTTGAAGTTCATGGAGACGTTATTGAGAATAGAGTAATAATCGCAAATATATCATTTTAAATTATAGATAATAACACTTCGTATCTTCATATAGATACATAGGTATATTTTTCTTTCTATATTAATGTCCCTGTATCCATTATCGATACAGGGTATTTTTGTAATATAAATCATAATTTAGATTCTAAATGGTAAAAATAAACATGCTTTAAAAAAGAAAATAGAGGAAGTAAGTATTAAATGAAGGTACTGCAATGAATCGTAAATTAGAAGTAAGTGGTTTTCAATTATTATGTATGATTTATATGTTTATTAATGGTACATCGCCACCAATTGAAATCTATTCTTTAGCCAAGCAAGATTCATGGATGAGTTTATTATTAGGACTTACAGTGGGGTGTCTATTATTTCTTGTATGTATAAAGTTATATTCATTTTTTCCTGATGTACCATTTACAAAATATATACAATATATTTTAGGTAAATATGTTGGAAAACTGTTAGCACTAATCTATATATTATATTTTATTTATATAGGTGCACGAGTTTTGCGTAATTTTGAGGAGTTAATGGTTATTACTCTTTACAATGCTTCATCACGTATTTCAATTGGAATTTTAATGATGATTGTAGTCATATATGCAAGTCATAAAGGAATTGAAACATTTGCACGTTCAAATGAATTTATTTTTTTATTTATAATGTTTGTTATTTTTATTATTATTGGATTAGAAATTATTTCTGGCTTAATCAATATTAATAATTTAAGACCTGTATTAGAAAGTGGATGGAAACCAGTGTTAAAGGCAACTCCGATATTAATTGCAAATCCATTTGGTGAGATATTTACATTTACTATGATTTTGCCTTATTTAAATAAACAAAAGAAAGTAGTAAAAGTAGGAATAACATCATTACTATTTTCTGGGCTTATATTGACTTTATTTTCAATGTTAAATACTTCCATAATGGGTGTTTCTGAAATAGAAAGAACCATATATCCACTTCTTACAGCTGTTAGTTATATTAGTATTGCTGATTTTGTTCAAAGATTGGATACCTTTATTATAGTGGTTTCTGTATGTAATTATTTCGTGAAGATTACTATATATTTCTATTGTGCGGTGTCTGGAGCAGCAGATTTATTTGGCATTAAGGAAAGTAAGCAATTAGTTTATCCTACTTCCGTTATAATGTTAGTTTGTTCAATGTGGATGACAACGAATTATGTTGCATTACGTAATCAAGCAAGTGATGTTGTCCCCTTTTTACTGCAAATACCTCTTCAGATTATTATCCCAATATGTTTAATACTAATAGTGCTAATAAAAAGGAAACAAAAATACACAGCCTTATAAAAGAAAATCCCTGGATTTTGAAGTGCACCCCAAATGTTAGACACCGTTTAACATTTGGGGTTGTATTTTTTATTACTAAAAAATCTAAACGTAGAAAGGGGCAATAGGATATGGGGCATTTAATATTCTATTGGTTTAACTAAGATTGATCATTTATCACCAAAAGCTCGTTTTTTTATTCAAGTAAATGGCAGTTTAATATAATAAGAAAAATAAATTGTTATATGGGGTTTTCTAATTATGAATGTTGAAATGTTAATTGTATTGGAGTACTTGGAATATAATGAATGGGGAGTTGCGTTAGAGCACATTTGTACAATGCTTAATGAGGAAGATATACAAATTTCACAAACTATTTTTCAACAGATTAAAGATGTATCCTTACAAATGGGTCTTTGGGAAGAGAATAGAAATCAAATTATTGATTTAGTAAAATAACCTTATGCAACTAAACCAGCTAATAGTTTGTCAATAATTTTTAATAAAAAAATTTTGTGACTCATGTTATACTATTTTTGACATGCCAAATAATCTTCCATTTATTTATAATTGGAATATTATGGTAATTGAAGTTTGTTCAGATTTTAAGCTAGATCTTGGAAAGTGGGATTGTAATTAATATAAATTAACTACCTTTTTTAAAAGGTAGTTAATTTTTTATTTGACTAACTAAGTATAAATGAATGAATTGCTTTTTTCTTTAATTCAAAATCTGCGTGTGTATATAAAGATAGTGGATAGTGATTCATGACCAAGTAACTCATGTAACGTCCTTAAATCAACTTTTTCATTTGCCTCTTGTAACAGAAGAGTTGCAAATGTATATCATCTTAAATGATGAAGTGAAAATCGATAAGGCAGTAAACCAGCGGCTTCTAGAGATCTTTTGAACAATATGTGTAACCCCCGAGGATTAAATTTTTCTTTTCTTGAATTTAAGAAAATTGGCTCGGAATTGTGTAATTCAACTTCACTTAATTTATCACGATAGTTATTTATAAGTGGAATTACAATAGGGTGAAGGGGAAGAAGACGCTCTTTTTTACCCTTACCAAAGATTACTTACTGTTTGCTGATGAAAATCAATCTGCTACCACGTAACCACCAATTCCTGGAGACTCATCCCACTTCGATTCCAGCGGTAAAATCCTTCGTAGTAAATTGAACTTTTAAACAAAAACGACTAAATGACGTCATGCAGAAATTCGTCTTTGAACAGTTCTGGGTTTTATATTATGGCGAGTTACTTGATCTTGAATAAAGCGACGTATTAATGCAGGAGACATATCTTCGAGTCTAGTAGAGCACTATTTGCATTCAAGAAATGTAATAAATATTGAAAATCATGGTGGTAGCTATCTATAGTACATATCGAGTAATTCTTTTCAACTTGTAAATATATAGAAACTCATCAAAAACATCGATTAAGTTCAAAATAAAAACCTCCTATAAACTTTAGTAATAAATATCAGAAAATATTATTGTCCACCGACACAAATCTGTTTACTCTTAATTTTAAAAAAACGTTGGTTTATCAAGAGTAGGTAACATATTTATGTCATTGATTTGCGACACAAATGCGTTTACTCGAGAAACGTACGACACAAATATGTTACTTCAGTAATTACTTTTTAATTTTTAACCGTTTTTTTGCTTATATAAATATTCGAACCTGCTGTAATAAATTTTATTTTTCTTAAAAAACATAGCAAAAGATTCCATGTGAGTACAAAAACTAAATCATTTATTATTTATTTTAAAAATTAAATAATTTTTAAGATAAAAAAAGGGTCTTCAATGAATTAGGAATGGCGTTCCGGCATGAGAAAATAGTTTTTAGGAGGAGTGACCATGAATCGCTTTACAAAATTTATTGCAGAACAAACGGGTGGAAATGTGACGAAGAAACTGACGACCATGAACGTGAGGTCGTTGTTAGCAGTAACGTGATGTTTCCTAGCGTTACGGATTTAGTGAAAAAAAGAAAATCATTGGAATCTACTATTTGATGTATAATAAATCGAGTCTAGAATTTTTCTAAAAAATAATGGAGGCTTTATATTATGCATACAAAGTTAGAACCTATTAGGTTTAAGTATTGCTATTAAGGAATATAAAAGAAGAGGAATGTCACAGGATCATTGCTTATTTTTCTAATATTTGGGGTTTATTATTTAGATGTTTGTGGATTGTATTAAATTCCTTACTATTATTTTAAGATTTTAAAAAATGATTTTCAATTAGAGGATCATTTTTTTACGGTTCTAAATATCCCAATTATACGTGTTAATTAGAGTGGTAAAAAATTGTAAAATAGGTCAACCATAAAAATCTGCCGAAAGCAGCGAAATTGTGAGTGGACATGAAGAATGAAATGGGGCACGAAATTAGTAGGAATTTTGAAATCAAAGAAACTTGAAAGAAGGGTTTTACTGGTTTTTGTCATAGTAGACTAAGTATTATTATTACGTGTATCTTTTTCAACATTAATCTTTAACTATATTGAAAATAACTTTCAAGTTTTTGGTTATTCCTAAAACTCAATTTCATCTGCCTTTTTTATAACACTAAACCATTGACCGAGTATGTCATTGTGGTGATCTATAATCTGAGATGCGGGTAATATTTTTGAATTATATGTACTATGTCCATCTTTTACAAGGACAACTTCATATCCAATACTATAAGCACGACGGCATGTTGCATCTACACAAACTTCGGACTGAATACCTGTAATGACGATACGTTTTATTTTTCTAGCAACTAATTCTTGATGAAGATTTGTCATATGAAAAGAATCAGGATAATCTTTTTCAATAATGATGTCTTTTTCTAATGGAGTAATTGATGAATGAATTTTCCATCCTGAGGTTCCTTGCTCAAGAGGTTTTCCTGGTCCATCATTGTACTTCATGTAAACGATTGGGGTCTGTGTCAATCGAGCTTTTGAAATTAGTAATTGGACATTCTTTAATAGTTCATCTCCCTTAAATAATGGTTCTGACTCCCGAAATGAACCAGCTTGAATATCTACAATTAACAATGCAGTATGGGTTTCATGCATGAATATACCTCCAATTCTTTATATGTTTAATATTTAAATAAACAGGCTAAAAACTCATATAAGTAAGAAAAAATTCGTTTTTAATTTACCCTAAATAGCAAACTGAATTCTTTTTTCTCTATAACTGCCAAAGCAAAAGGAAAATTCCTTATTTATAGGAAATAAATTTTTGATAAACATGTATTAAATAGTTTTTTTATGACATCCGAAAAATTAAGTCATAATCAAGGGGGGGACCAATACAGACAAACAATACAATTGACACATTGCGCTAATGTCCATATATAATACATTAATGATGAGAAATTTCGCTATTATATCTTAAAGGAGAATTAGGTATTAGTCGTATTAAGTCTGAGGTTGAGAAAATTAACAAATACTTTATAGTTATTTTTCCAAATTTGGTTATTCAAAAATAATTCATTATGCAACTTTAGTAATACTATAGTTCTATAACTAGGACGGTCTAACGCACTGCTTTAGTTGTATAACATGATCGCCGAATTTGAGATCTTACTTTTTGAATAAACGACAGATACCGAATTGTCATCAATTTGTTTATTATTTATAGTAGTTGATGAAAATGGAATACAAAATTTTAGAATGCCTAAAAGAATTGAAAACTGATATGGCATAAATTAAGGAAAGTAACAAGCATTCTATTTTGGTATTATATTCACTTCATGTGCAACTCGAATCCCCGATTCTATCGCTCCTTGCATCCAACCATGGGTTAGTGTTGTGTGTTCACCAGCAAAGTGGACCCGTGAAAGCACCACTAGAATATGGATTCTGACTCCAGCTTTGGGAAACTCCTGCTATGAATTCGGAGTAAACTTGGGGTCCGTAAATTTCTGCTAAGTCTTTTAAAACATATTGAATACGGTCATTCTCAGAAAGACTACCCCAAGTTAACGATTCGTCCGCCCACGTATAACTTGCTAAGATTACTGCAGAGCCTTGTGTACCAATACCTTCACTTGGATAATAAGTAAATCGAATTGGTAGGTCAGTAATCGATTTACCACCTTGTTGACCTTCTTTTTCCCAAAATCTACTTTTAAATTCGATCCCAATTTTGGTCGCAGACAAATAATTGATTTCACGAATCGCTTTTCGTTTCATATAGGAAAAAGAATGGAATGGTTCGATTTTCACAAATCTTAAGGCTGAAAAAGGTACAGTTACGATAGCTATATCGCCAATTGTCGTATAATGCTCCAATTTTTGTTGGTGACTAGTATGTACGGTTACACTAGATGAGTTCTGGACAAGCTTTGTCATTTTATGATGAAAATAAATATTTTCTTTTAATTGTGGTAAAAATGCGTAGGGTAATCGATCCATACCACCTGTTATTTCATAGAAACGGGTAGTTGAACAAAAAAATACCATTTCTCTTAGTACCTCAATAAAAGACATTCCCATATAAGCCTCTAAGTCAAGAAGCACACCAATCATGTCAATTGCACCAACTGAAAAGTAAGAGTTTAACATAAAGCCTAGTGAATGTTTATTATATTGTTTTTCTAAGAGATTCCAATTTTTTTAGGATCTTGTTTAACAAAATCAACGAAAGGTTGTACCAAAGAAAGAAATAGATCATCAGCAGTTTTCTTACTTTCATTTGGAGCAACAGGAAAATTTACAATGCTTGGATTCTGCTCATATTGGTTAAGACGTGTATTGATGCCGTTTGCGTAAATGATATCGTCTGGAGTCTGGTTAATAAATTGATTTGTGGGTAATCACATTTTTTAATATACTCTAAGGTTAAAAAATGTGATTCATGAATACGCATTGGTCCTGTGTTAAAGTATAATCCATTACTAAAAGGAGAGTGCAAAGTATAAACTCGCCCTCCTAACCTGTTATTTGCTTCGAGAATAGTGATATTATGACCCGCGTCTTTTAATAAAGAGGCTGCAACGAGTCCTGATAATCCCGCGCCAACAATAATAACACTTTTGGGAGCAATTGACTTATTTAGACCATTTCTAATTATGTTAATCATTTGTTCAGTTGATAATTGATTATCCATATTCCCAGACATCTCTTCGCTCCTCTTCAAAAAGATTCAATGAATTGTATTCACATATAAAGTTAACTATGTGTCTTTTACATTTTTGGGGATTGCTTTTTTATATTCATGTTACTCTATATCCAAGTTTTAATTAATTCGGGGCGGTTCATGTGTAATTTGAAGCGAATTTGTAAACCAATGAATGAAAGAGTGCTCGCGTTAATTCCCTTAAAAGTTTAGTAATAAGTAAGTTTATTGCCTATATATTCCAGCCTTTCTCTTTGGAATAGAATTCTAATATTTTCTGGTATTTTTCACCATACTTTTCAAGTAGTTCTGCTTAAAAATCTTTTTCAATATGCTGCATGATTAGATCATGGTAAAAAGCAATTTTAAGCATTCCAACTACTGATGGATGGTTGAAGTAGCTTCCTTATTTAACCTTTCAATACTAAAAATCCCATTTAATACATTCTTAAGTGATTAACTCTTAACTTGTTAGCCAATGAAGGCGGAAAAATTTAGCGTTTATCACAATTCCATTAATATTTCGTATACAAAAATGGGTGAAGTACATAAGAATCTCTTGAAATTCTAAATGACCAATGTGTGCTTTTTCTGTGAAATGATTAAAATTTTTAAAATCATCTTTACTTTTTTATAATAAATGTGATTTAATTTGTATAAACCGAAATGGTTACGTTTTATATCGAGGCACTTTTAATTAATTATAAAGTATATATGTAATAATAAAAGGAGTTTTGATGGTGGACCTTAAAAATGCAATTTATTCCTCACTTAAACAAGAAGGGTTGAAATTAACTAAAACTCGAGTTCTTCTGATTGAATTGATTGTTAAAAATAAAAAAACTTTCATTTCAGCTAGAACTCTACATCAAGAAGCCAAGTTAAAATATCCAAACATTAGTGCAGATACAATTTATAAAAACCTTTTTCTACTTGAAAAAAAGGGATACATAGAAAAAAAGGGTATGTGGGATAGAGAATGCAAATATCAACTTGTTGCAGAAACAAATAGTTGCTTAATAAAATGTTTAATCTGCGGTAAAAATGAATGGCTAGAGAAGTCACCGATAGATTTAAATATTGCTAATACTAATGAAAAATTCAAATTACAACGATTTGAATTTTATGGTTATTGCACAACATGTATAGATGAATAATTTTAAATTAATTGTTGTGCAATTAACAAAGGATACGTTGGAGGAAATTATGTTAGATAAAATTTTAGAATTTAATAAGAGATTTGTAGAGAATAAGGATTACAAAGCTTATTCAGCTTCGAAATTTCCTGACAAGGAAGTTGTAATTATTACTTGTATGGATACTCGTTTAGTTGAACTACTACCTAAAGCATTGGATATAAAAAATGGAGACGTAAAAATGATTAAAACCGCAGGAGCAATGATTAGTCATCCATTTGGTTCAGTAATGAGAAGTATATTAGTTACGATTTATGAACTCGGTGTAAAAGAAGTATTAGTCATTGGGCACCATGAGTGTGGAATGTGTAATACAAATCCCGATCGTATAAAGAAAAAAATGATTGAGGAAGGAATATCCAAGGAGAAGTTAGAAATCTTAAATTCAGCTGGAATCAATCTAGATAAATGGTTAATGGGTTTTAATAATGTTGGAGATAGTGTTGTAAATAGTGTAAAACTTATTAAAAATCATCCATTAGTACCAGAAAATATAGAGGTTCATGGATTAGTAATTGATCCCCATACTGGAAAATTGGAGGTTGTATTTCAAGATGAAAAAGTTTTAAAGAATTAATAAATTTCGATTGAAATCAAAAGTGAAAGAAAATAAATTAAATTTGTTCCTTTCAATTGGTTCCCTTAAATTAGTAATATTCTATACAATTTAAATCGTAATAATTTCGATTTAAATTGCGATTTATTTGATGAATAAAGGTGGTTAAAAAATGATGCCGAGCATTGTAATCGTTGGGGCTGGACCTTCTGGAATTGGTATGGGGATACTATTAAAGAAATTGGGTATAGAGGATTTTGTAATCTTAGAAAAAGGGGAGGTAGGAAATTCGTTTTTAAATTGGCCAGCCGAGATGCGAATGATTACACCTTCATTTACAGGACAAGGTTTTGGAGCGTTAGATTTAAACTCAATTTATCCAGCAACTTCACCTGCGTATACACTAAAAAAGGAGCGTCTAAGTGGGAAGGATTATGCATTATATCTAGATTTATTAGTCGATCACCTAGATTTACCTATTGAAGAGAATATCGAAGTGACTAATGTAAAAAAGGAGAATAATCAATTTAGGTTAATGACAGATGAAGGCTATTATGATGCGGATATTGTTATATGGGCAACAGGAGAATATCAATTTCCAAACTTAGATGCATTTACTGGCATTGAGCATTGTCTGCATAATAGCACGGTTGGTACTTGGAATAACATTAAAGGTAAAGAAATAGTGGTTATTGGTGGACAAGAAAGCGGAATAGATGCAGCAGTTAACCTAATTAATTTAGGTAAAAATGTTACTGTTATTAGTAAAAAGGAAATGAATCAAAAGAAAATAGCTGATCCAAGTTTAACGCTATCACCTTTTACTTGGGAAAGATTAATTAATTCGCTAGAAACCGACAGATTACAATTTAAAGAAAAAGTAGAAGTCATAGAAGTATTAAAAGATGGGGAAACCTTTAAAATCTTATTATCTGATGGTTCATCAATCGAGTCAAGTGAACAACCGATTTTAGCGACAGGTTTTAAATCAGGTGCCCTTCAGGTACAAGAAATGTTTGAATGGATGGATAACGGTAAACCAAAGTTAACTGATTATGATGAGTCTACTATTACAAAAAATTTATTTTTAATAGGGCCGAGTGTTCAACATAAAAAAGTGATTTTCTGTTTTATTTATAAATTCAGACAGAGATTTGCTATTGTAGCAAAAGAGATCGTTGAACGATTTAATTTAGAACATAATTCGAGAATATTTAACTACTACAAACAGCATCAGATGCTATTAGATGATTTGACATGTTGTGAGGTGGAGTGCGAATGTTAGTCCAAAAACTAAATAAAAAAAAATTAATATTAGTTGGACTAGAGTCTGTTGGAAAAACTACATTATTCTCTAGGTTTACCAACTATAACGTTGGAGAAGAAACAAATGTAAAAGGTTCTACTTTTCAGTATTTAGAAAAAGCAATAATTGAAACAGAAGATTGGACAGTAGTAGATACACCTGGGATAAGGGTAAATGATGATTTGGGTAAACAAAGTATCATAAATGAAGCTATGAAATCTGATGCATGTGTTTTTATAATCAGAGGAACTCACTTTCATGAAGAAATGAAAGTTCTGCATAGAATTATTGAAAAGAATCAAAAATCGGCATTAATTGCAGTAACTTTCAAAGATAAAATGAGAAGCAATGATATTGGAAATTTAGTAATCGAGATTGAAAAGTTCCAATTACCAATCATCATTATTGATAGTAGAGAAGGAATTAGCGTTGATGAATTATTAAAAAAACTAAAAGATCATAATTCAATAACATCTAATCAAATAAATAGGATGCTAAATTTTTCACTACAAAAGAACGAACCTAAAGAAAATTTGTTCGATAAACCATTTTTCGGACCAATTTTTTCTTTACTAGCTCTATTATTATTTTTTGCAGTCCCTGTATTTATAGCATATCAATTTTCACAAATGATTCAACCTTTAATTGATCAATACTTCATCAATTATATTGTCAACATGTTTTCAACCACAAATCATTTTATACGTGAGCTATTTGTTGGGACTTACGGGATTTTAACTTTAGGAACTTATTCTTTTATATGGGCATTTCCAGTCATATTACTCATTGGTTGCAGTTTGGCAATAGCTGATGAAACAGGCATTAAAGATCGAATATCTGATACTTTAGATCCCTATATGCGAAAAATTGGGTTGAATGGACAGGATTTGATTCCTATTTTAGGAGGGTTTGGATGTAATGTTGTGGCTGTGCAGCAAAGTAGAAGTTGTAGCATATGTACTAGGAAGCAGTGTGTCTCATTTATAACCTTTGGCTCTGCATGTAGTTATCAAATTGGTGCAACTTTATCGATATTTAGTTCAGCCCATAAGTATTGGTTATTTCTACCTTACCTGTTTACTCTTGTAGTTGTGGGAGCGATTCATACTCGAATTTGGAATCGAAAAAGAGGTAGGGGAAGTGTAGATAGCTCTATTTCTTTAAGTACAAGACGAACATTTATTCAAAGGCCAACACTGATAGGAATAAAATTCAGAGTGAAATCGACAATTTCACAATTTATTTTTCAAGCTATGCCCATCTTTTTATTGATATGTGTTATTGCAGCAATTCTTCAATACTTAAATGTATTAAATTATTTAGCTACATTATTAATACCAATTTTGAAATTATTTCAAATTCCAGTAGAAGTAGCAATTGGGCTAATATTTTCTATTATAAGAAAAGATGGGATTTTATTATTTTATCAAGGAGAAGGTCAGTTACTTTCTTCCATTTCAACCATACAATTATTCCTATTAGTTTATTTAGCTTCAACGTTTACAGCATGTTTAGTAACGATGTGGACTATAAAAAAAGAATTTGGAACGAAACTAGCATTTCAAATGATTGGTAAGCAGATTGTTACATCAAGTGTGTCTTCAATTGTTATTTATTTGCTTATTTTAATCTTACCAATTTATTAATTTTGAAGTGTTTTAGTATTAATCAATTTTATGAGGAGAAAAAAATGAAAAAAACTTTACCATCAAAAAAGGAAAGACATATTCTTTTCGGTTCTGTTGAACCAAGAGAGAAAGTAAAACCTACTAAGAAAAGTGAAATGGTAGATTTACAAAATACGAAAAAAGATTTTTTATTTCCAATTGATCAAGTAGGAGTCTCAAATGTTAAAATTCCTGCGACTTTATTAAGTAAATTAGAGCCGAAAATACAATCTACAATTGCTACTTTTACCTTATCTTGTAGTATTTCTTCAGAGTACAAGGGTACGAATATGAGCAGGTTTACAGAACAATTAGAAGTTTATCGACAAAATGGTCTGAATTTAGATTTTTCCAATTTAAGAGATTTTGTAGTAGAGCTTTCAAATAAATTGGAACAACAAAAAACGACTATTGAAGTACAGTTCCCTTGGTTCTACGAAAGAACAAGTACAGCAATGAAATTTACAGGAATGAATCATTCAAGTGCCAATATAAAAATAGTTTACGATCGTAAAGTTGGGTTTACACATGAAGTATCACTTGAATGTGTTGTAACGACACTTTGTCCATGTTCAAAAGAAATCAGCGAATATAGTGCACATAATCAGCGTGGTTATGTGACGATAACTGCTATTTTGTCAGAGAATTTTGATGAATCAATTGATTGGAAGGTTGAATTATTGAATGCGGCTGAATCAAACGCCAGTTCAATGATGTTCCCTGTTTTAAAAAGACCCGATGAAAAGATGGTTACAGAAATGGCATATGAAAATCCTCGATTTGTTGAAGATATGGTTCGACTAGTAGCTGCAGATTTATATGAAGTAGGTTGGATATCTGAGTTTACAGTAACTTGTAGAAATGAAGAATCTATTCACATACACGATGCTATTGCAACAATTTCTATGAAAAAATGATGAATAGAAAGATGTGAAGTGAAAAATGTTAGATAACTTATATCAAAAAACAATCCTTGATCATTTTAAAAGGAAGAGGAATTTTCAAGAATTAAAGGGTGAGGATGTTTTAAAGACGTACTATAAAAATCCGACATGTGGTGATATTATGACACTTTATGTTAAGTTGGAAAACTCACTAGTCAAGGAAGTTGCATTTTGGGGAGAAGGATGCACAATCAGTATGGCCTCTTGTTCAATGATGACAGAATTAATTAAAGGAAGGAACATTCAACAAATTAATCAGTTACGAAACGAAGCAGATGAGTTGATTAAATCCGGGAAAGTATCTGATGAATTAGAAGAATGGAATTCTCTAATAGGAGTTCACAAACTGAAGGGGAGGCATAATTGTGCACTAATGCCATGGCAAGCTTTTGATAAATTCTTGAAAAAGATTGAACAAAAATGAGAGTGATAGAAGGGAACTGTCTAAACGTTTAAATATTTTTTAGACTTATAAAAACATGGTTATTAAATCGTAATAATTTCGTTTTATTTGATATTAGGAGGTTTTTCATGAAAAGATTACCGGTTTATATATTATCTGGCTTTCTAGGTAGTGGGAAAACAACAGTATTACTAGAAATCATTAAATACTGTAAAGAAAATAAAATAAAACCAGCAATTTTATTAAACGAAATTGGAAAAGTAAATTTAGATCAGCACTTATTTAATGAAACACCGATAGTAGAATTACTCGAAGGATGTATTTGCTGCTCAATAAAGGACGAATTTGTTAAAGCTTTAAGTGATATTAAAGAGAACGTAAATAATCCTTACGACTTGGTTATTGTTGAAGGTACTGGTGTTGCTACACCAATTGAGTTACTTTCAGTTTTTGGAAGTCCTATTTTTGCAAGTAATTTTGAAGTATACTCCGTTATTTCTTTAATCAATGCACAATCGTACTTAGAAGACGTGAGTTTTTTCTCATTTAATTCTGTTGTGAAGCAGATTTTATTGGAACAAGTGAAATTTGCTAACTATATAATAATCAATAAAATTGACTTAATTTCAGCGAATAAATTAGAGAAAGTTATTGAGAGTATTGATAAATTGAAATTACCTAGTACACCTATCCAAACGACTATTTATGGAAACATTTCAATGGAAGAGTTGCTTACAAAAAGACATAGCCAATTTAGTATTAATGTAGAAGAACTTAACGAGTTGGATGAAGGAAATCGTTATCTTGGATCACATTCAAAACAAAAAGGTATACATTCCTTACTAATTAATGATTTTCCCATTTTATCCAGTAGAGAATTAAAGAAATGGATTCAACAACTACCAAAAGGAATTGTACGTGCAAAGGGTTATGTTTCCTTAAGAGGTGAAAAACATTTTTATTCAATTCAACTCGCTTCAAAAATTTTATCTATATCGAAACTACCATATAAGAGTGAAACGATGAAGCCTAGGGTTTTATTTATTGGAAATGATATTGATTTGGAAATTGTAAAAGCAAAATTTAAATAATCATACTTTTAACTTTGTAATAGGAGGTAAGATAGCAGTGAACATCCCAGTTACTGTACTAACAGGATTTTTAGGAGCGGGAAAAACAACATTATTAAATCGAATCCTTTCAAAAAAAATTGACCGGAAAATCGCTGTTATTGTGAATGAATTTGGTGAAATCGGCATAGATCATCAATTGATTTTAAATGCCGATGAAGAGATTTTTGAAATGAATAACGGATGTATTTGTTGTTCAGTAAGAGGTGACCTCATACGTATTTTAAATAGTCTCTTAGATAAAAAGAGAGATGGTGAAATAGAGTTTGATCAAGTTATTATTGAAACAACTGGCTTAGCAGACCCTGTTTCAGTGGCTCAAACTTTTTTAATAGAAGTAGATTTGGCTTCTTCTTTCTATGTTGATTCAATTATTACAATTGTTGATGGTTATCATGTTGAAAAACAACTTTTACAATCGATTGAGGCTCAAAAACAGATTGCATTTGCTGATGTAATCATCCTAAACAAAACAGATTTAATCGATAAGTCCAGTATTTTTGATATAAAGATACGATTAAATCAATTAAATCCGACTTTTAAATTCATCGAATCGATAAATTGTGAAGTGGAAATAGAAAGTCTATTAAATATTAACTCATTTCATGTAGATGAAAAGTTAAAAATTGAGCCCAATTTATTAGAGACATATCATCACCACCACCATAATGATCTTGTAAACTCTATTTTCTTAACTACAAGAAATCCATTAGATTTAGATCGTTTTAACAAGTGGATGACGTATGTTGTGAAAAAAAAAGGTGCGGATCTATATCGCTATAAAGGAATTATTAATATCGATGAAATAGAAGAGAAAGTCATATTTCAAGGCGTTCATTTTTTATTTGCAGGTAAAGCTGAGTGGAAATGGAAGGATTCAGAAAATCGGTTAACTGAAATGGTGTTTATCGGAAAGAACCTTGATAAAGGGTGGTTTACGAAGGAGTTTGAAAATTGTATTGTGAATGGCTAAAAAATTATTATTAGGGATATTAGGGAGGAATTCTAATGATTAAGAATAAGATACCTGTAACAGTACTAAGTGGCTATTTGGGAGCGGGAAAAACGACTATTTTAAATCACATATTAAATAATCGTCAAGGTTTAAAAGTTGCTGTTATCGTAAATGATATGAGCGAAGTAAATATCGATGCAGAGTTAGTTCGAAAAGGATCAAATATCTCAAGAACTGAAGAAAAATTGGTGGAACTATCAAATGGTTGTATTTGCTGTACATTAAGAGAAGATCTATTAATTGAAGTTGAAAAAATTGCGACTGCTGGAGATGTTGATTATATTGTCATTGAATCGACTGGAATAAGTGAACCTATACCAGTTGCACAAACTTTTTCGTATATTGATGAGGAAATGGGCATTGATTTAACAAAATTCTGCCAGCTAGATACGATGGTAACAGTTGTTGATGCAAATAGATTCTGGATTGATTTTGGATCAGGAGAGAGTTTACTTGATCGAAAAGAAGCAGTGGATCAATCTGATAATAGAGAAATAGCAGATTTATTAATTGATCAAATCGAATTTTGTGATGTATTAATATTAAACAAGTGTGATCTTGTATCTGAAAAAGAACTTATTAAGCTAGAAAACGTTTTAAAAACGTTGCAACCAAAGGCTAATATCATTCGAACAGCTTACGGTAAAGTAGATCCAAAAGAAATATTAAGTACAGGGTTATTTGATTTTGAAGTAGCAAGTGCCTCTGCTGGTTGGATACGTGAGTTATCATTTGGAGTGGAAAATCATATGCCCGAAACTGAAGAATATGGCATATCATCCTTTGTCTATTCTAATCGCTTGCCATTTCATTCAGAGCGTTTTTATCATTACATACACTCCTTACCAAAAGAAGTCGTACGTGCCAAAGGGATTGTTTGGTGTGCCTCAAGAAATGATTTGGCATTACTAATGTCACAAGCTGGCCCATCGATACAAATTGAGCCCGTTTCATATTGGGTAGCATCATTACCTAAAAATGAACAAAAAATAATTTTAAAAGAAAATCCGCACCTAGTACAAGAGTGGGACCATCAATACGGCGATCGTCATTCAAAACTAGTATTTATTGGGTCAGATTTACCAGTTTCAGAGATAATTGAAGATCTCGATAAATGCATATTAACTGATAATGAGTTAGAAGAAGATTGGGAGTCATTTACTGATTCATTTAAATGGAATTTAATGAAATAAAACGATAAAAAAATCTGTCATTAAAATGACAGATTTTTTTACTATGAGGAATCTTTTAACTTATCTAGATATTTAAATTAGTTAAAAAAGTACATCTCTAGAACAATTGATTCCAATCTTTTTGGGATATTAAATTGAGATTCCAAAATGCAGAACCACCTAATTGCATTTCAGAAATAAGTGATAAATAAATATTTATAGATTTTATGGAAGGTAGCCATATTTTGTACTGAGTATCATTTATACTAAAAGTAGACGTATATTCCCCTAAAACTGGGTCCCAAATTTTAGATTCATGTTTTTGTTGAATGAATCGTTCTACATATGAATAGGCATATGCGGGATTTTTCACTACTTTTCCATTTTTATCAAGTTGCCAAATTCTTGTGTATGTAGGCAATGCTAGTATTATCTTATTTGGAGGTAAACCAGTATGAATCATTTCTTGTAAATTGTTTTTTAGCCAGTTTAGTGAAGTGGTAGGACCTGGAGTTGGATCTGAAGACCAATGTTGATCATAGCCCATAAAGATAACATAATCACAATCTAGTCCTAATTCTTGATGATCAAAAGGAGTATTTTTGTTTCCGGAACCTTTAAAGTCAGGGGGAATATCAATACTAAGCAGTACGTTAGATGAATGTAGAGCTTGAGATAACTGATTAATAAACATTGAAAAATTATTACGATCTTGAACTCCAACATTTTCAATGTCCATGTTTACTCCAGTCCAATTGTTTTTTATAGTTGAATTTCGAATAGCATTTATTATTTGTTTCTTCTTTTTTTCATTGGATAAAAAAGCATGGATATTTTTATTACTATCTTTATTGATTACAATTCGTGGCCAGATAGCTATCTGATTATTTGTAGATAAATTTTTATTCATCATTTTTATATTTAGATTAAACTGTTCATTAATTGTTAGGAGGGCGGGCGAAACTATATTTAATCCTTGATAGGTAGTGTATTTTCCAACTTGTACGTTATTACCAGTCACCCAACCTAAAGTAATAGTCTTTGATAGATTTATTTCATTTAGGGGATCAGAAAGTTGCGGTATAGTATTGGAAAATTGTGATGCAACACTAGTCCCAATATGAAACGTTTCTGTTTTTCCAAAAAACATAACAATTCCGGTAGGAACAATTACTACTAAAAGGATAACAAGAAAAAGATTTATCCAGAAGTAACTAGCTAACTTATTCATAAAACCATTCCGAAGTTTTAATAGAAAATCTTTTCATATGTATTCCTCCAGTCTAATGTTATAAATTCAAATAAATATAAATAAACTATCAAATAAATTTACTAAAATATTATGATAAGACTGATTTATTATTCTTAAGTTTTTTTAATATTTAGTTTTGAATAATTAGGTTGTATAGGAAAGGCTCTTCGAATTAAAGAGCCTGGTAAGATTAAAGTTTGATCAGAACATATTAAATTTGATTTTTGTACCATTGGGCAACACTTTTCGCATAATACGAGATAATTAAGTTTGCACCTGCCCGTTTCATACTTAACAAAGATTCAAGAACTATTTCTTTTTCATTTACCCATCCATTCATACTAGCTGCCTTAATTAATGAGTATTCGCCACTTACATGATAGGCAACAATTGGTAGATTACAGTTGTTGCGTATATCACGAATGATATCAAGATATGCTAGAGCAGGTTTAACAATCATGAAATCTGTACCTTCTTTTATGTCTGATTCTAGTTCTCGCAACGCTTCTAATCGGTTCGCTGGGTCCATTTGATAAGTTTTTCTGTCACCGTTATGAGGTGCATTGTCTGCAGCATCGCGAAATGGACCATAAAAAGCCGAACTGAATTTTACGCCATACGACATGATAGGGATATGTTCATATCCGTTTTCATCAAGGCATTTTCGAATAAACGTAACATAGCCATCCATCATACTAGATGGAGCTACAATATCAACTCCAGCCTCAGCTTGTGATACTGCAACTTTTCCGTGGAGAAGTAAACTTTCATCATTCAAGATTTTTCCATTCTCTAATATTCCACAGTGCCCTGAATTAGTATAGTGGCAAATACAGGTATCCGCTATTACAACCATTTCATTACAATGTTCTTTTACGACTCTTATCGCTTTTTGAACGATTCCAACTTCGTTATATGCAGAAGTAGCTAAGTCATCTTTTTCATTTGGAATACCAAATAAGATAATTGATTTTATGCCTAGAGAATTTAAAAGTTTAACTTCCTCAATTAAGGTATCTAAAGAAAATCGGTATATACCCGGCATACTTTTAATTTCCTCTTTAATATTTTTTCCTTCAACTACAAAGATTGGTTGAATAAGATTTCGTAGCTCAATTGAATTTTCTCTCACCATATCACGAAGTGTGACAGAAGAACGGAGAGAGCGGTGACGTTTAAAATTTATTTCATTCATTTCCGAAGCTCCTTAGAAATATGTTAATAAACCGTAATAATTACGCTTTATTAACATATTATAGAATAACCGGCTTATATGTAAAGCGAAAAGTAATCAAAGGTTTTGTAAAAACAAAATTAGAATTAATTAGGTGGACGAGCAAATGAATAATCATAAAGGTTGAGAAATCCCAAAAATGAATTTGTTGGTGGTGGAATATGTTAAGAAGATTTAGTGAGGAAGTATTAATATTATTTGTTTTATTTTCTTATTTATTTTTCTACATTGTATTTGATTTTACGAATCTATCGTCATATTTTTCTCATATACCAAAAGAAGTATTAAATATGAACACGATCTTTATTAGTCTTTTTTTAGAAGCACTCCCGTTTATATTAATTGGAATTATCATTTCTTCGGTAATTCAAGTGTTCGTTACCCCTGAAATGATACAAAAATCATTACCGAAAAGTGCGATTTTAGCAATCATACCTGTAGCAATAATTGGGATAGTTGCACCTATCTGTGAATGTGGAATTGTACCAATTGTTAGGAGCTTATTGAAAAAAGGAATGTCATTACATATTGGGGTTGTATTTCTAAGTAGTGTTCCTATTATTAATCCAATTGTGTTTACTTCCACTTTCTATGCATTTCAGTCAAATCTTAACATGGCATACCTACGCTTAGGATTAGCTTTTATTGTTGTCTTATTAATTGGATGTGTAACGTTTCTATTCTATGGTAGAAAAAATGTGTTACTAGAAAGTAGTTTTACAGATCATACCCATACTCATAATAAAAGTAATCGATGGAAAGACGTTTTGACTCATTCAAGCGATGAACTATTCTCTACATGCAAGTTTTTATTAATAGGTGCTCTTGTTGCTAGTATTTTACAAACATTTGTAAACCGAGATTTTCTTTTACAACTTTCAAATCATGACTATCTTTCAAGCATTTCGATGATGGGACTAGGGTATATCTTATCACTATGCTCTGGGTCAGATGCATTTATAGCCACATCATTTTCTAGTACATTTCCACTAAAATCAATTCTTGCTTTTTTAATATTTGGTGCAATGATCGATTTGAAAAATACATTTATGATGTTCGCATATTTTAAAAGACGATTTGTCTTATTTTATATACTAGTCACAGCTAGTTCAGTTTACTTGGTAACATTTTTATGGGATTTGTACTTTGGGAGGTGAGTAAGTGTCTTCTTTCCAAAATAGAATTCGAGCTGTCATGTTATTTGGGATGGTTTTATTGTTGTTGAAACTGTTACTTACGGGTGATATTCAATATTTCATTGCTCCAAAAATGTTGAAATTTACTTACTTTACATTACTCGCTTTTATAGTGATTTGTTTACTTCATTTTTTCGAAATTCTTTCAGATAGTGAGGCAGATTGTTTTTGTGGATTTCATCATAAAAACACGATTTCAATTAGTTTAATAATATTAATTAGTTTACCGATTGTTACTGGTAATTTGTTTTCAAATCACGTGATAGGTTCAAGCGTTGCTGCGAAAAGAGGAATCACTTACAGTGAGAATATTGTAAAAAAACAAGCAAAAAAGGTTGAAAGTAATCAACATCAAAACCGAGAAAAAATTAATGAAATTGTTGTAGAAGATTCAATGTATGGACATGTTATTTTAGATGTACAAGATAATTTAGATCAATATGTTGGAGCCAAAATCACCTATAAAGGATTTGTTTATCGTGATAAAGAAACAAAACATAACCAAGTATATGTTTCGCGTTTTGCCATTACGTGTTGTGTGGCAGATGCGCAAGTTTTTGGGATCATGGCAGAAGGTGAGATAACAAAAAGTTTGAAAAATGACCAATGGGTTAAAGTCACTGGAATCATAGAGAAAGTAAAAAAAGGGAAATACTACTTGCCACTTATCAAATTAGAAAACGTAGAAGCTGTTAAACCACTAGCTGAACCATATGTTTACTTCGATTAAAAAACTTTAACAAACTATTTAAAAAAAATACTTGAAAAACGTAATGGTTTCGGTTTAAAATGAACATATTCGAGTTTCTTGCTTGTAAGTTAACAAGCAAGGACTATATTTTCACTTTGTAAATCGTAATTGTTACGCTTTAAATACAAACTAAGAAAGGTGGTGCACAAATTGGTAGAGTATTACACTTTGCCATTTGTGATATCTAATATGAAAAAACTAAAAACGATCGTAGGTATTAGTGCTTCTTTATTTTTATTTGCAGGTTGTTCAACAAATAATGTGACTTCCTCAAATGAATCTAAAAATCAATCATCCAATAAATCGGAGAAAATCAATATCGTAACAACTTTTTATCCAATGTATGAATTTACGAAAAATGTTGCTAAGGACAATGCGAATGTAGAGCTGTTGATTCCGTCATCAATTGAGCCGCATGAATGGGAGCCAACCCCAAAGGATGTTGGGAATATACAAAATGCAGATTTGTTTGTATTTGATAGTCCTTATATGGAAACTTGGGTACCGAATATCGAGAAAAGTTTAAACGATAAAAAATCAATTTTTGTTGAAGCTAGCAAAGGGATCACTCTTATGGAAGGTCATGAGGAGGAAGAGGAACATGAAGATAGTGAGCATGAACACGAACATGAAATGGATCCTCACGTTTGGCTAAGTCCAGTGCTGGCACAAAAAGAGGTTGAAAATATTACCGCTGCATTAATTAAAGTCGACCCCAAAAATAAAGAAGAATATGAAAAAAATAGCAGTGATTATATTGCTAAATTGAAAAAATTAGATCAGCAGTTTAAAAATTCATTAAATAATATCAAGAATAAAGAAATTATTACACAGCATGCTGCATTTGGTTATTTAGCAAAAGAATATGGTTTAACGCAGGTTCCAATAGCTGGATTATCACCGTCAAATGAGCCTAGCCCATCTAAATTAGCAGACCTTAAACATTTTGCTGAAGATCATAACATTAATACAATCTTTTTTGAAGAAGTTGCATCTCCTAAAGTCGCTGAAGCATTAGCGAGTGAAATAGGTGCAAAGACGCAAGTGTTAAATACACTTGAAGGTTTAAGTGAAGAGGAACAAAAACAAGGAATTGATTATTTTTCTGTTATGGAAAATAATTTAAAAATCCTGAAAGAAGTATTAGAAAACTAATAAATAGAACGGTAAAAGCGTGCTAAATTGTTAGTCACGCTTTTATCGTTCTTTGAGAATAATGAAAGGAATTTTACGATGAGAATAGTCGCGGTAAAGGATGTTACTTTTGGATATCATCATACCTCTGTAGTAGATAATGTAAGTTTTGAAATTGATAAAGGTCAATTTGTAGGAATAACTGGACAAAACGGAGCCTCAAAATCAACTGTACTAAAAATAATATTAGGATTATTAACTCCATGGAGTGGCGAGGTTGAATTAAAAAAAGTGAATGGTAAAAAAGAACCTCTAAACATTGGATATGTCCCTCAACAAATTGCATCATTTAATATTGGGTTCCCAAGTACAGTCATTGAACTTGTAAGATCTGGTAGGTTTAACAAGAAAAAGTGGTTTCAGAAATTGAATTCGGAGGATCACGAAGTTATTCAAAATGCTCTCGAAATGGTTGGAATGTGGGAATATCGACATGAGAAAATTGGAGCATTATCAGGAGGACAAAAACAAAAAATTTGTATCGCTCGTGCATTAGCATCTAATCCAGATCTTTTAGTTTTAGATGAACCGACTACAGGAATGGATAAAGAGTCACGAGTAAGTTTTTATGAATTTTTACATCATCAAGTAAGAGAGCATCACTTAACAGTTATCATGGTTACTCATGAACAAGCAGATGTAGAATCGTATCTTGATAAAATAATACATCTAGAAAAAGGAGACCATGGGTTATGGAAATGTTTAACCTTGAATTCATGCAACGGGCATTTTGGGTTGGCGGATTAATTGCAATTATTGCTCCTATTTTAGGAGTCTTTTTAGTGCTAAGGAGACAAGCACTTATGGCCGATACACTTTCTCATATTTCATTAGCAGGTGTAGCAATCGGTTTTTTTCTACATGAGAACTTAACATTTTCTAGCATATTAATAGTAATATTAGGAGCTATATCAATTGAATACATGCGTCGGGCATATAGTTCGTATTCAGAGGTATCGATAGCCATTTTAATGGCAGCAGGACTTTCATTTGCACTATTCTTAATGAGTATCAGTGCCGGAGGAATGACAACGAATGTAGAACAATATTTATTTGGATCGATTGTTACAGTTAGTAAAGAACAAGTTTATCTGACATCAGGTGTAACAATAGGTGTTTTACTATATTTTGTCATATTAAGAAGACCGTTGTATTTGATGACATTTGATGAAGATACTGCGTATACAAGTGGTGTAAACACAAATCTATTGTCATTATCTTTTAGTATTTTAACGGGGATTGTCATTTCAGTTATTATCCCAACTATAGGTGTGTTACTAGTATCGGCATTATTGGTTCTACCTGCTGCCTTTGCAATTAAAATTGCCAAGGGTTTTAAATGGGTACTTTTTATTGCAGTATTAACAGCAATATTTAGCATTTTAGCAGGACTGTATTCTTCATATTCATTTGGAACCCCACCTGGTGCAACTGTTACATTGCTATTAGTCATTATTTTATTAGTAGGTTTTATTACCCAAAATGTAGTCATTCAAATAAGAAGAAAAATCTTAAACTAAAAGATATAAAAATCAGGAGGAAGTAAAAAATGAGAGTACCAATTACAGTATTAAGTGGATATTTAGGTGCAGGAAAAACCACATTATTGAATCATATCTTAAACAATAAAGATGGATTAAGAATCGCAGTTATCGTAAACGATATGAGCGAATTAAATATAGACGCACAACTTGTTAAAAATGCAGGTTTTTCACGAACAGAAGAAAAGTTAGTTGAATTACAAAATGGCTGTATTTGCTGTACATTAAGAGAAGATTTAATGATTGAAGTTGAACGTATTATAGATGCAGGAGAGATTGATTATATTGTTATCGAATCATCAGGTATTAGTGAACCAATTCCTGTTGCACAAACGTTTACGTATATTGATGAAGAAATCGGTATTGATTTAACCAAAAAATCTAGATTAGATACGATGGTAACTGTAGTAGATGCAAATAGTTTTTGGGAGGATTATGTGTCAGGGGAAACACTTCTTGACAGAAAGCAGGGTACAGATGATAGTGACGTACGTGAAATCGCCGATTTACTAATAGAACAAATGGAATTTGCAGATGTAATTATCCTAAATAAAACAGATTTATTAGAAGAAGTTGATATAAACGAACTAGTTTCGTTTTTAAAGAAAATGAATGCTGATGCTGATATTATTCCAACTAGTTTTTCGAATGTAGATCTAAAATCAATTTTAAACACACACAAATTTGATTTTGATAAAGCAAGCCAATCTGCAGGTTGGATTAAAGAATTAAATGAAGAACATGTTCCTGAAACAGAAGAGTATGGAATTAGTTCATTTGTTTATCGTCGAAAAAAACCATTTCACCCTGAAAGATTGTTAAAATGGTTAGAGAATTGGCCAGTTGATGTTGTAAGAGCTAAAGGATTCTTCTGGTTAGCAACAAGAAATGACTTGGTTGGACTTTTATCTCAGGCTGGATCGACGATTACAATACAAGGTGCAGGTGAATGGATAGCTACTCTTCCAGAAAGTGAGCAACAAGAATTAAAGTTGGAAGATCCATTGCTTGAAAAAAAATGGGATGAAAAATTTGGAGATCGATTGAATGAGCTTGTCTTTATAGGCATTGATTTAGTACAAGCTGAAATAGAAAAATCGTTGGATCAATGTTTATTAACAGATGAAGAGATGACATTAGATTGGTCACAGTTTATAGATCACATGCCCGAATTTGTTCAAAATTAGGTAATTCAATCTCTTCAAACATCCTTTGACCAGTTAGCAGAAGAGATCTCGTCTGTGATTCCACCAGCTAAAGTATGGAAAGAAAAAGCCAAAAGAGCGGTTGATTACGAGTTTGATTTGTATGCCTATGCCTATTCTTATAGAGTTAAAGTGTTTTTTTCAATAAATAACGAATTAGTGTATTTTAAGAAAGAGATATGATAATAAAAAAGCCGAGATGTTTATCTCAGCCTTAACAAATGGTGATATTTATAAATTTAATAAAAGAAACCCAAAACGTGTTGCATGTTCAATCTCGTCTGTAAATCCGCGAAGTAATACATCTCGGACAGTAAGATTTTGAGTCATTAAGTAGACATTCCTGTAAAATTCATAAGCTTCTAATTCATCACGATAAGCAATATTCAATCCTTCTTTAAAGGTATTGAACTGAATTGGAGTGATTTGAATATTCGGTTGTATTCCAGTCATTTTTACATAAAGTTTTGTAAATTCGTTTAAATGAACTTTTTCATCTTCTAATGCATGTAGAACATCCTCTTGAGCAGTTTGATTTGGTGCTATTTTGGCTAAGCGAGAATAAAATTCGATCGCAGTAGCTTCACCTTGTATGCCTTTAAGGATTGCTTCAAAAACTTTTTGACAAGTACCTTGATCTGAAGTTGATACGATTGGATAGCGATAATACAATTGTTGGTTAAGATTTTTTATTTGTGGATAAGTATTATAGTAGTACAGGAAAAACACAACCTTTCACCTAAATTTCTTTACATCTTATTCCTAGTTTGAGTTCATCGTTCGTTCAAATTTATCAATAAAAAAGTACAATAGTTAAATTTATTTTAATTTAGTGAAATAGAAGTATTACTATAGTAAGCTAATCTGTTAAATCCTTTAACTTTTTGTGCTAACATGAAAAGTTTTTATTCTATATATTTTGATAGCTATTTTTTAAATCAATTACTATCCTTATGCAAATAACGCTAGCTTTAGCTACAATAAAGTTTTGGGAGTCGATCATCGGCTCCCATTTTACTTTCTGGCAGTATAGTTTTACAAGGATAAGGTACACAATAAAATATGTATTTGTATAATCACATTTGAGCAATAATTATTAGGAGGAAAAAATTTGCTTGCAGTCTTACCAGCTTTAATAATAATTTTTGTAATCTCAATTATTGTTTATTTTATTATCAAAATAGTTAGAGGTAATAAATAAAATACTCAAGAAAATTGCATTTATAGAATGATAATGATAAATTAAGATTTTTTCTAGTTGTACTACAACATGAACTTTATACAATGGAGGTTAAAAATGATTAGAAAAATAATAATAGTAGGTGGAGTAGCAGGTGGAGCTTCTGCAGCAGCTCGTCTACGTAGGCTTAATGAGCAAGATCATATTATTTTATTCGAAAGAGGGGAATATATCTCTTTTGCAAATTGTGGATTACCATATTATATAGGTGATGTAATAAAAGAATGAGGAAAGCTTCTTGTACAAACAGTTGAAAAAATGTCTAAACGTTTTAATTTATACATAAGAGTCCAGACTGAGGTAATAAAAATCAATCGTGATCAAAAGAAGATTACAGTAAGTAACAATAAAACTAACGATACTTACGATGAATCCTATGATTTTTTAATTCTATCTCCAGGTGCAAATCCTATTGTTCCCCCTATACCAGGCATAAAAGAGCCAGATAATTTATTTATTTTACACAATATACCAGATATGGATCGAATTAAAGCATATATAGAACAGAAACAAACAAAAAGAGCAGTTGTCATTGGTGGAGGTTTTATCGGAGTTGAAATGGCTGAAAACTTATTTGAAAAAGGTTTACAAGTTACACTTGTAGAAATGGCCAATCAAATAATGACACCTATTGATTATGAAATGATTGCAGGTGTTCAGCATTTAATAGTTCAAAAAGGAATAGAACTTATTTTAGAAGATGGTATTGACTCAATTGAAAAAAACGGGAATGTTATTCGATTAAAAAGTGGAAAAGAAATTGAAGCGGATATGATCATTTTATCAATAGGTGTTCAACCAGAAAATAAATTAGCTACAGAAGCAAATTTAGAATTAGGTTTCCGAAATACGATTAAAGTAAATGAGAATCTTCAAACAAGTGACTCCTCTATTTATGCGATAGGGGATGCGATTGAAGTAAAAGATTACATAAATGGAACTGAGACAATGGTTCCTCTTGCTTGGCCAGCAAATAGACAAGTACGAATGGTTGCTGATATTGTCAATCAAGAATGGCATACCTACCCTGGAACAATGGGAACATCGATTGTTAAAGTGTTCGAAACGACTGTTGCTTCAACAGGGAATAACGAAAAAACATTGAAAAGATTAGGCATACCTTATGAAGCAGTACATGTTCAATATAATTCACATGCTGGTTATTATCCTGGTGCACATCCTTTGTTAATTAAATTATTGTTCTGTAAAGAGACAGGAAAAATATATGGAGCGCAGTGCGTAGGAAGAGCGGGTGTTGACAAGCGAATTGATGTAATTATTGTTGGAATCTTTGCTTAATCATTTCAACGATCAGTTATTTTACCAAAGGAAACGATATTAATAGTCAATCATTTAAATTTTCAAGGATATTAGTTATTTATTTATTTATCGGTTGCCTTAATTCTTATTTTTCTTATTTTTGAAGTATATTATTTGGATGTTTGGGGACTGTTTTAAACGACTAAGACATTATTTTTAGATTTTGCAAAAAATGATCTTCAATTAGAGGATCATTTTTTTATTGTTTTAAATTTCTCAATATAATATAGCTCACCAAAACCTTATAAGAATTCACAAATTCATATTAAAGATTTAATGACGGCATTTAAAGTTAGTAGCATTAAATGAACCTTTTTGAATATTAATAGAGATGATAGTATTCCTTTAAAAATTGAAAAGAGTAGTTAAATTAATTTATTAAGAAAGCATAAGAAGCTTAGAACTACCAAAAGGTATTTCTTAAAAAATGGAGGTATAGTAATGGAGCAAAATGAGCCTTATACAAAACCATTTATAGGTGATCTGTTTCCTGAGGTAAAGGTTCAAACCACTCTTGGTGAATTACTTCTTCCAACAAGTTTTCAAGGACATTGGTATGTATTATTTAGTCATCCGGGCGATTTTACTCCCGTTTGTACAACAGAATTTGTAGCCTTCCAAAAAATGATGCCAGAATTTATGAAGCTGAATACTTATTTAATAGGATTATCTGTTGAGCAAGTTTTCTCCCATATAAAATGGATTGAATGGATAAAGCAAAATCTTAATGTGGAAATCACTTTTCCAATCATTGCAGATAGCCTTGGCAAAACAGCTTCTAAATTAGGGATGATCCATCCAACGATGGGCACAAGAACCGTTCGAAGCGTTTTTATAGTTGATTCGACAGGAAAGATACGGTTAATGTTGGCATATCCAGAGAATGTTGGACGTAATATCCATGAAATTATAAGAGCTGTAAAAGCATTGCAAATAGCTGATGCAAATAAAGCAGGGACACCAGCAAACTGGCCAGAAAATGAACTAGTAGGTGACCGCTTAATTATGCAGCCACCAAATACTATTCAGGATGCAAATAAACGTATGGAACAATCAAAAGAAGGACAGATACAATGCTATGATTGGTGGTTTTGTTCAAAGTAAAAATATTATATCCAGGCCATAAATTCTATAAAACGGTTTTCTGATAACTGCTTCTTTATTATAGTTCTAGATTATTATTCAAAAAATGCACTTGGACAATGAACAATACTTTGCATATTAATTATTATTAATGATCTATTCCTTATTCAACTATCCTGAAAATTATATAAATCCATTATTGCACTTTTTAGGCAATATGAAACCAGACCCTGTTCAATTAATTTTTTAAAACGGGTCTTTTCTTTTAGGATTTTTATAGATCATATTAAGCTATTGCTTCAATCGATACTTTACAACCAAGAGTCTCTAATCGTTTAATAGATTGCTTGATGACAATTTCTTTCTTTCGTTTATCAAAGTAATCAGCACCCAACTCAATATAGGGGACTCTGCAAGAGGGAGCAAGACATCTTATAGTAAAGAAGTGAAATTCTGATCGTTCCTAGACGATTAGGATTTTTTCATTTCAAATCTGTTCGACAAGGTAGACCTATAAGGTCATTTAAAAAAATTTTGTTATTTTTCATTGCATTAAAATAGGTATCCAGTAAAATCGAGTTAATTAAGTAATAAATCTAGAAGTTACAACTTTTGGTTAAATAAAAAAGAGACTCGTACAATGTGCAAAATGGAGTTACTACTAAAAATAGATTCGCTACAACACCTAAATCTTATTACTCACCCATATATGATGATGCTTTACGTTCATTTGTAATTCAATGTGAAAAGGGAATTAAGAGAGAAATCTATGAGACAGGGGATGGTTGTTTTATTGATGTAGAGCGGCTATCCACAACTATACGTAATCGTCTATTTGCGGATCTTATTATAAATAATTTTTATCATTGGGTAGAGATTTTTCAGAATGCAAAAACATATGAGAATACCTATTATCACGAGATTCCGTTTGATCCACTTAAACAGTTACAAGAAGTGTATATTAATTTAAATAATTTTGTTAACAATCGTCAACTAACATATATTCGAAGCAAAGAGAATTTTCAAAAAACAAGTTTATGGTGCGATGTGGTTGGGAGATATATTTAGCAAGTTCATACTTGCTTATTTTTTTTCAAAAAAATTCTTACCGCGGGAAAACAAATTTGTGTCTGAGGACAAAAGAGAAGTGGACCATAATATTTTTTATGTTAACTGTTGCTAGTTTACATAATATATATTATAGGAAGTTAAAGTAAAATCACTACAATTCATCTCAATTAGCAAGTATTCTTAGTGTTTTGAGATGAAAGAGAAAAAATCATCAATTTAGTTAATCAGATCAAAAAAACTCAATTATTTATCAAAACTCAAATTTATATAATAATTTAAAACTTTGTTAAAATAAAAATTAGATTTAAAAAAGTTCTTCAATAATCAATATAAAATTGTGTTTGTAATGTTTATAAGTTTCTACAACAATTAAATCTTTATTGTTTATTTACACTTAATGATTAAGTTAATTTTTTTATTGATTTCAATTACCGTTCCATCATTAAATTCATCGTTTAAAATCTTCATTTTTACTAATTTAAAATCATTTAGCCTTTATTCAACTAATTCTCTCCTTAAAATTTTCCTTTATGTGATTTTCCTCACAAAATGGATTTTCAATAAAAAACATCACTTTTTAAAATTAAAGCGATGTTTTTGTTTTTTATTGATCGTTTATTATCGATCTGTTTCTGTATAAGTAATTCCTAAGTACCTATCAGTTCTTGGTTCGAATTCAACATTCACATATACCCCAAATTCTCTACTTCCATCTTTTACTCTTAACCATAACTTGAATTTTTCTATTGAGACTGTTGGTGTTTTTTGTTCTCTTCCTATGTGTAAATAATCTATTACATCCGATTGTGGGTATCTTTGGATCGTTTTTTCTACTGCTATTTTCCCCCATTTTGCATATGGAGGCTCATAAACAGGTTCTGCAGAAGCTAGGTTTAGTTTGCTAAAAATACAAAATAAGAATGTAAAAATAAAAATGGTTTTGTATGTTCTTTTCATAATACCTCCTTTTTGCTACTAACCTTACTATTTGACCCCTCTACTCTCTCTATCCGTTTCTTGTTTGTGCAATTTATATCAGTTTTTACGCTTTTTAGTAATAAAAAGAAATTTTTTACAGATAGTAATCCTATATGTATTTGATTAAGGAGGATTTATTTTGCAAAAAAATTTTCATTATAAAACTGCATTTATTATCTTTTGCATAATCTGTATCTCAATGATTACGGTAAATACATACTTACCTAAAAAACAAGTTGATGCGTTTAGTAGTCAAGTGCTTAGCCGCGGTTCAACAGGCCAAGATGTAAAAGAGCTTCAAGAGCGCCTTATATTTATTGGTTTTCTAGACGATAAAGCTGATGGGGTTTTTGGTTGGAATACTTACTGGGCTCTCCGTAATTTTCAAAAGAAATTTGGTATGAAGGTTGATGGAATTGCTGGTACTAAATTAAAAGAAATGCTGACAAAAGCTACTAAAAATTATAAAGGTACAATATCAAATAACACAGCAAATAATAATGCATCGAATAATAAACCAGCTAAACCGAATACAAATAAACCTAATAATTCGAATGCAAAACCAAATAATAAACCGATTGCAAATGCGCCAAACGGTTATACCGATAACGATATTAAATTAATGGCAAATGCTGTATATGGAGAATCACGTGGTGAGCCATATATTGGTCAAGTTGCTGTTGCTGCAGTCATTCTAAACCGTTTAACGAACGCTTCTTTTCCAAATTCAATAGCAGGTGTCATTTATCAGCCGGGTGCTTTTACAGCAGTAGCCGACGGTCAAATTAATTTAACACCTAATGTTCAAGCTAAAAAAGCAGTAATAGATGCGATAAATGGCTGGGATCCAACTACTGGATGTATTTATTATTACAATCCTAAAACAGCAACAAATCAATGGATTCGTGGCCGCCCTATTATTTTAACGATTGGTCAACATATATTTTGCAAATAAAAGTAGTGAGGTGTCAGTATGAAAGGTAGTTGGATTGTTGCAGGCGCTTTAGCAGCCGCTCTAATCGGATCTGGTTATTGGGGATATACGCAACATCGTGAACTGAATGAAATGAACTTAAAAGCCGAAAATAGTTATCAGCGAGCATTTAATGAATTAACATTTGATATGGATTTATTACATGATAAAATCGGTACAACACTTGCTATGAATTCTAGAACGTCCCTCTCCCCTGCTTTAGCAGATGTTTGGCGTCTTTCGATTCAAGCTAAATCTGACATTGCACAACTTCCGCTAAAATTTGTACCGTTTGATAAAACACAGGCCTTTTTGACTGGAGTAGGAAATTTTAGCTATAAAACAGCCGTTCGAGATTTAAATAAAGAACCTTTAACTGCAAAAGAATATACTTCTTTACGTAATATGTATTCAACCGCTGAAAAAATTCAAGATGGACTACGTAATGTACAAACAAACATCATGAATAAAAACTTAAGTTGGATTGATGTTGGTCAAATGTCTGAAGAAAAAAATGCACCCAGAGACAATAGTATCGTGGATGGATTTAAGCATATTGAACAAGTAAAAGCAACGACAGACAATGATTTTGGTCCAACCTTTTCGAATGGTCAAGAAGAATCTAAAGGCTTAAAGAAGCTTACTGGTAAAAAAATTGACCAAAATGAAGCTAAAAAAATTGCTGAGGACATTGTACCGCTCAAACATGTTACTAAAATTCAAGTGACTAGAAGTAAAAGCGATAATGAACGATTTGAACCTTTTTACTCAGTTTCAATGGCTCACACTAACCCAACAGCAGATACGTATATGGAAATAACTGAAACGGCAGGCTTGCCTATCTTCTTTATTACAAATAGACCAATAAGTAAACAGCAAATCAGTTTAGATGATGCAGTGAAAAAAGGTTTAAGTTATCTAAATTCAAAAAAATATAAGAACATGGAATTATACGATAGTTCACAATACGATACGATTGGCGTACTTCAATATGTAAAAGCAATTGACAATGTACGCATTTATCCAGAAGCAATTCAATTAAAAGTTGCATTGGATAACGGACAAATAATCGGATTTAATGCTAAAAACTATATTACTTCAAACCATGTACGTAAAGTCCCTACTCCTAAGCTTACTCTTGAGCAAGCAAGAGCAAAGCTTAATAAAAATGTTAAAGTTGAGGAAGAACGTCTAGCGGTCATTTTAAATGATTTTAATAAAGAAGTGCTAACGTATGAATTTTTAGGTACATATAATCACGATACATATGATATCTTTATTAATGCAACAACTGGTGACGAAGAAAAAGTTAAAAAACTTTAAGTAATGTCAAAAAAGCACAGGTTAATCACTACCTGTGCTTTTTATTGTTTTATTTTTCATGTTGCTACGACTATAATTAAATACTTATCTAAAGAAATGCGATTAAATAAAAGAGCAGAATTCCTGCTCTTTTTTATATCAATTTAAAATGAATTGTATTAAAATATCTTCAAATACTGAAGTACTACGATACTAACCCCTAAGAAAATAACATAATACCCAAAAATATTCAGTGATTGCTTTTTTAATAAATTGATCATCCAACTAATTGCCAGATAACCAAATAAAGCTGCAGCTAATGTACCAAGAAATAGTGGGAAAAATGCGATTTGCTCCGCTTTTCCGCCAAGAAGATCTTTTCCTTGAAATACGATTCCACCTAAAATTGCAGGAGTAGATAATAAGAATGAAAAATACGCTGCGCTTTTTCGTTCCATTCCTTTAAATAACGCTGCAGCGATCGTTAATCCTGAACGAGAAACAGCTGGAAAAATAGCAAGTGCTTGAAATGAGCCGATAAATAAGGCATCCACCCATGTCAGCTCCTCCATCGTTTTCTTCCCTTTTCTCCTTTTATCAGCAATAAATAAAATAATACCAGTAAATATAAACTCCCATCCAATCGTTTTACCCGAAACAGATATTTCATCGAAAAAATCTTTAAATAATAATCCAACTATAACTGCGGGCAATGTGCCTACAAAAAGTAATAAAGTTAATTTTGAAAACGGATTTTTTATCAAACTTTTCCATTCTTTACTGTAAAAAACAAACACTGCTAATAAAGTACCAATATGCATTAAAGTATCTAATAATAGACCTGCATCATCTAATCCAAATAAATGTCTACCTAAATATAAGTGACCAGTACTACTGATTGGGAGAAATTCAGTTAACCCTTGAATGATGCCTAATATAATTGCTTCAATGTTAGACATAATCAATGCTCCTTTCATTCAAATTAGTAAATTATATGCAATTAAAATTCAATTCTTGTCCAAATTATTAAAAACAATATAAAAAAGCATCATGTAAGATGCTTTTTGGATGGTAATCTTGTAAATAACTTACTAGTAGGCTCTTCGTTTAATTGCTTTGAAATATAGTTTGTAGCGTCTAATAGTTTTACTTCATTAATCCCAGTATGAATATCAAGTTTATGTAAAAAGGCAATTAAATCTTCCGTTTCAATCATTCTATTTTGTTCAGCAGATGGAAAACAACCTCCGAGCCCACCATTTGATGACTCAAACCGCTCAATCCCATACGAAAGTGAGGTAAATATATTCGAAATTCCATTCCTAAAAGTATTATAAAATTGCATTGAGCAACGCTCTTTTGGAATTTTTATTAATAAATCTTCCAAAAATAATTTAACTTGAAGAGGCGTTACTTTTCCCGCAGTATCAACAAATGATAGCTCCTCCACACCATCATCTAATAATTGCGATGCCAAGTCGATTGCTTTTTGATGTCCTACTTTTTCATCCTGACATCCAAATACCGATGTAATATAAGCACGCGTAGTCTTTTCATAATCTTTTGTTACTGTAGTCATCTGCTTTATATCTTTCAGTGTTTGCTTGATCGAGCAATTTTTAATTTTAAAATTATATGCTTCACTTGCTGATATAAAAAAGTTGATTTCATCTGCATCTACGACAAAAGCTCTCATTAAGCTTCTCTTATTCGGTACTAATACTCCATACGTTAAGTTATGATCTCTTTTTAGCTTCAATACTAATTCCGTAGCTTCTTTAAACTGTTGTTGGTTCGGAAAATTCATTAATGTCGCAACTTCGATGTGATTTAATCCGCTATCAATAAGATAGTTAATCCATTGTAATTTTTGCTCAATAGATAATTGTGATCCATATTGAAAATTAATACGAGGTCCAATTTCTTTTATACATACAGACTGCGGCAGGTTCAATATGATCGACTCCTATTCTACTTTTATTTTTTTAGTCAAGCTCCTCTGGAAATATCCTTGTATAAATTCTATTGAGTCGAAAGTTATTTATGATAGATAGAATAGAATCTTTAAAATAAAAAAAGCTCCTGATATTTTATCAAGAGCTTTTTGAAATTACTGTCTTAAATTAATGACCAAAACAAATTAGTGAAACTTCCATATTTTGCATAAATATCCATTTTTAAACATATAAACTCGGCATTTTTTGGAAGAAAATACATTTAAATGGAAGTTTATACTTCTAGATCTTCGCCTTCTTCAATTACATGGAATAATAGATGAACTAAATGATGGATTGAACTAGAAGCATCCAGTTCAACTTCATCTTCTTCAGCAGTTTCATCAACGAATTCAAGATCATTTAAATATAAAGCCATGAATTCATAAAAATCTTTCATTGCAAATGAATAGCAAGCAACTGGATCTTCATCTTCTTCATTATATTGAAGGACTAAATGTGATACATTTCCATCATTATCTTCTGAATCTAGAAACACAAAAAAGCCTATATTCGTATCGATTTCAAATAAATGTCTAGTTCCACCTTCAGTTGACTTATGGTATTCCTCGTCATTCAGTTTTTGGATTAACATATTATCTACATTATCTTCTTTGTGAAAAGTAACATTAAAAGATTTCATCATCATTCTCCTTTTATATGTATTGATCAACACATGTCTTCATTATGTAACATTCCCTATTTTATAGCAATTATTTCCATAATTAAAAAAATCAATAAACGGGAAATCTACGACTAAAAGGAGTGGGTTTGATGAGTAGAAAAAATAAAATCTTAGTTCCTGAATCTAGAAAAGCACTAGATGCTTTAAAAGCTAAAGTAATGCATGCATCTAGTCCTGAAGATGCTAAATTCGAAGCTGCTGAGGAAGTAGGAGTTCCTTTAACGAAAGGATATAATGGCAATTTAACGTCTCATGAAAACGGTAAAGTTGGTGGCCGGATCGGTGGGAATATGGTGAAAGAGTTAGTGAGAATGGCGCAGGAGAATTTGAATAAACGTTGATTATTTTTTTGATCTAAATAGAAAAAATCAGATTGTAAGAAGTAACTTATTTTAGCAACCTCTTACAATCTGATTTTATTTTAATCTTCGTCCTTTACATCTGGGTCTTCAGGAATTGGTTCGTTATAGTAATCAGCAATCATTTTTTTTGCTTTTTCCATTTGTTCTAAATGATTATTAAATTGCTCTTTGTAGATTAAATATTGTTCACCGTCATGGACTGCTCTTATTTTTTTTACTTGAATTAATTGTTTAATATAAGATTCATCAAGATCTAAGTATTCCGCTGTTTCTTTAATTGTTAAATACATTTTGTTCTCCTTACCTAATCATTCTTACATTATCTTACCATATATTTGAAAATGAATTGAAATTGTATTATTAAATAATCTAACTAACAAAAGAACACTAATCATCGAAGGATTTGTGTTCTTTTGTTAGTTCTTTTTATTCTTTTACCTAAAACTCTGTTGGTGTGCCCTGGTGAAAATACATTTTCCAGTGACCATCTTTAAACTTCCATATGGAACTACGTAAAGTATGTTGTTTTTTTATTTCATTAAAAATCCGATAGGTAACGAATGTAATTTCATTTGATAATGGATGAATTTCAAAATCACTTAATGTCATTTTTACGATTCCGATTCCATTGTCTAATTGTTCATCTTTATATAAAACTCTACCTGAACTCCCGAATTCAAAAAATTCATCGGCTAGTAGATTTTTTAGTTCAATTTGTGAGGTGCGAATTTCTGGTTTAAGTAATTTTTCTTCTAACATACAAAGATGCTCTTTTAAAAAATTTAAGCTTTCCATCATTCGTTCACCTTTTTCGTTTTATTTAGATTGATATTATATTAGTAAGCTTTACCCCAATAGACCATTACATCCGTTTTCTTTCCACAGCAGACGCATGTATCAGCAAGTTGTTCTTGTTCAAATGGAATACATCTTGACGTTAACCCAGCTTCTTCTTTAATTTGTTCTTCACAAGCTAGATCTTGACACCACATTGCTTTTATAAAGCCTTGTTTTTCTTCACTGATTTGTTTTAGCTCATCCATTGAAGTAGCAACATATGTTTTTTCAGTACGATTGTTTAATGCTTTTTCGTAAAGAGATGTTTGGATTTCTTCAAGTAATTTTGTAATATTTTCTTCTAAAGCGTCTAAAGAAACAATCGTTTTTTCTCGCGTGTCACGTCTTACTAAAACTGCTTGATTCTTTTCAATATCTTTTGGCCCAATCTCAACACGAACTGGAATTCCTTTCATTTCATATTCGTTAAATTTCCAGCCTGGCATTTTATCAGAAGTATCAATTTTTACTCGAGCAATCTTTGAAATTCGGTTTTTTAATTCAGTTGCCTTTTCGATAACGCCTTCTTTATGTTGAGCAATTGGAATGACCATTACTTGAGTTGGTGCAACTTTTGGAGGTAATACTAGTCCGCTGTTATCACCGTGAACCATAATTAAAGCTCCGATTACTCTTGTTGTCATACCCCAAGAAGTTTGGTGTACATATTGTCTTTTAGAGTTTTTGTCTGTGTATTGAATATCAAATGCTCTCGCAAATCCATCTCCAAAGTTATGTGAAGTACCACTTTGTAATGCTTTCCCATCATGCATTAAGCTTTCAATTGTATAAGTAGCCTTTGCACCTGCGAATTTTTCTTTTTCTGTTTTTTGTCCTTTAATAACAGGAATTGCTAGGAAGTCTTCTAAGAAATTAGCATAAACATTTAGCATTTGGATTGTTTCAGCTTGTGCTTCTTCAGCGGTTGCATGTGCTGTATGACCTTCTTGCCATAAGAATTCAGTCGTTCTTAAAAATGGTCTTGTTGTTTTTTCCCAACGAACAACTGAGCACCATTGATTATATAATTTTGGTAGGTCATTATAGCTTTCAACCGTTTTTGAAAAATGTTCACAAAATAGTGTTTCTGATGTAGGACGAACTGCTAATGGTTCAGCTAATTCATCATGACCACCATGTGTTACCCATGCAACTTCAGGAGCAAATCCTTCTACATGCTCAGCTTCTTTTTGTAATAATGATTTAGGGATAAATAATGGCATATATACATTTTCATGATCTGTTTGTTTAAATTGAAAATCTAATTCTTTTTGGATATTTTCCCATAATGCATAACCATAAGGTCTTAAAATCATACATCCTTTCACACTTGAATAATCGACTAATTCTGCTTTTTTTACGATATCTGTGTACCATTGTGCAAAATCAACATCCATATCTGTAATCGCTTCAACAAATTTTTTTGTAGTCATTTTTTTTACTCCTAATCAATTTTTAGATAACAAAAAACGCCATGAATAATCTAAAGGGACCATTCATGGCGTTACCACCCTAATTACTATGTTTATTAATACGAAAATAAGCGGATAAAAAACAAAAAACACCATGAATGATCAAAAGGGACCATTCATGGCGTTACCACCCTACTTATTATGTAAAAATCTACATAATCTCTTAACATCTTTAACGGGAAAACCGCTGTAGCCTACTTTTAGTTCGGTACAGAGACTCCAAGGCTGGTTCAGAATACTTGCTTTAGGAATTTGCACCGACCATTCCCTCTCTAAAAAAGCTAATAAACTTACTATTCCTTTTCTAAGTCATATATTAATTTAAAGCTATAATACGTGAACAAATACTATCTGTCAATGTGTATACTACCCATTTTTTAAAATTTCTTACATTTCTTGCTATATTGCTTCATTTTTTACTTCTTTAGTTCGTCTCTTGGGTAAAGGAACTTCAGATAGAAGCATACCGCCTACAATAAAAGTACCACCGATAATTGTTTGGATTGATAATGTTTCATTTGCAAAAATGACTGCAGTAATTGCGGCAAAAACAGGTTCAAAAATAAAAATTAATGCTGCTTTCGTAGAAGAAATGTGTTGTTGAGCAAACATTTGAACCCAAAATGCGATACTCGTACAGAATACTGCTGTGATAACCACTGCAAAAATGAATGTCGGATTGATCCAAAGTTCTTTTGAAAATGAAACGGTCGTATCTTCAAAAATTAGCGAGAAAATCGTACTACTAATTCCAACTGTTGCTAGTTGAATCGTTGTAAAGGTGAGCGGATCCATTTGCTTTGTATATTTTCCTGATAAGATAATATGGAATGCAAATGCAATTGCCCCAAATAATGTTAGTACATCTCCTAGGTTTACAGAAAATGAATCACCTAAAGTTAAAAAGCTTAGTCCTAGTAATGCAATTAAACAAGCGATTACGGTAGACCAGTTTGACCGTTCTTTATAGACTAAGTATAAAAGAACAGGTACTAATACAACACATAGACCAGTAATAAAACCTGATTTTGATGATGCTGTATACTTCAATCCAAATGTTTGAAGTAAATACCCTAAAAACAACATGAATCCAATACCACTAGTAATAACGATTTGTTTAAGCGTTAATTTCATTTTTTGTTTTCTTTTTACTAAAAATGGCAAAAGGACTAAAGTTGCGAGGATAAATCGAAATGCGTTAAATGCAAACGGTTCAACGTATGCAATCGCATTTTGGACTACTACAAATGTCGTGCCCCAAAGTAATGTTACGATAATTAATGAGAATGTAGCTATTCTATCTATTCTCAGGTCTCTCATCCCCTCTCCATATAGTTGGTACCATAAAATTGCTAGTAAAGAAGGCAGTGAAGTTTCACTTATACTTAATTGCTAGAATTACGCGACTACGTCGAATTCACTTCATTGCTGCCAATTTATACTCACTTAACGTAAAAAAAAGATGTGATATTCCCACATCCAAGTACTTTAAATTTTATTGGTTCCACATTTAATTATATCCTTTTTTTATCATAGTGTGTAATGAATTTGTCTCATAACTGTAAAATTTCTATTTTATGATAATTTTTATGTAAATTTAGCAAAAAACTTGTTTTGTTTATGATTGACTAAAGCTTATCCTCATCCATATACTTAAATACAGAAAAATAGGAAAAGGTGATTGGATGGATTTTGAAATTACATATTTATCGTTTTATGTTGTTACGGTTGAGGGTAAAGGTGAACAATCAGATAAACGATATAAACATTTTCAAACATTAGACGAATCAATGTTTGAAGAAAGCGCATTGAAAGGCTTTTTAGAAGGTGAACTTGAAAGAATCGTAAATCGAAAAGTTGAAAGACATCCAAAATCTGATTCTGTACCTACGAAATTAGGTCACTTTATCGTCGAAGAAGGCCACTCTTTAGACTCTAATCCAAATTATAATTTATTCCAGCGAATACGTGGTGCAAAATCAATTGAAGATTTTAAAGCTGAAAATGAGACCTTAGTCATTAATTATATTGATACAAGTGCAGTTCGCGGAGGAGCATTTTTAGTTATTCAAGCGAAACTAAGAAAATATTTTGATGATCCTTTTTTATTTGTACTAAAATGCGATTTTGAACCAAAAGTAGCTTCCATTTCAGATGAATCTACTCTCATTAAAACAGTTGAAATGGCGATTACAACAAAAAATATGAAATCGATTCAATACCCTTATATGGAAGAATTAGGGATGATTTCCGAGAGTGAATTAAAAATCCACCAAGCCTCTCATGCAAGATATTTTGAGGACTTTTTAAAATTTGTTTCCTATTCTGAATCGATGCCTGAAATTGTCAAATCTCAAGTAATGGAAATGGTTTATGACAAAATTGAAGACGTTTTTGAAGAAGAAAGTGTGGAAAGACAACAATTCGATGCAGCTATGGAAGTATGGGCAGCAAGTCCTAAACGTGAAATCCAAGAGCATTTTACACCAAATGAAGTAATCGAAGCAACGGCACAAATCGTCGAACATACACCAGAAATTGAATTATCTTTTAAAGCGGATCACTTTTCCGTAAAAGGATTGCTAGCTGATTTTGGTGATAATCTCCATATTGCAAAAGTAAATGGACGATATGTCGTTATTTTAGAAGCTGATACATTACAATTTGAGAAGGGATTTTCTCCGATCGAGTTTTTGAAGCCGGATGAAATCCAAGATGTGATTGAAAAAATAAGACAAAAATAAAAGAGCCCTGTTCGGCTCTTTTTTGATTTGATTAAATCGAATTAGATTGAGTTTTATCTCTTATTTAATTTAAGTACTTTCTTCAATGACTTAAAATATTAGAAAGTTGCTTGAGTCATTCCTATTTTCCGCATGAATGACCTCCATCATAAACTTTTAAAATTATTAAATTAAACTAGTCTATCCATCTATAAAATCTTACCATCCCTACTCTAGCCTTATATCTTCCCTCTTTAATTTTTCAAGTTTTCTATCTTAAAATAATATATGTCAACTAAAATAAATATTTAGTTGACATATAATTCAAGTTTCATTAATATGATAATTGTTATCAGAAAATTGACATTAGGAGAATTAAAATGAAGATCAAAGAAATTACATTTGTAGCAATGTTTGCAGCAGTTATGGGTGTCCTTGGACAAGTTCCTCCGATTATGTTATCCTTTACACCAGTTCCTATTACATTACAAACACTTGGTGTTCTTCTTACTGGTGGAGTGTTAGGTGCAAGATTAGGTGCACTAAGCCAATCAGTCTTTTTATTACTAGTTGCTGTTGGAATGCCTCTTTTATCTGGTGGACGTGGTGGTTTTAGTGTATTTGCAGGTCCAAGTGTTGGCTATTTAATTTCATGGCCTATTACGGCTTTTGTAATTGGTTATTTATTATCACGTTTTAAAACGTTAAAATTAAAACATGTTTTATTAATTAATTTAACTGTTGGTATTCTATTAATCTATTTAATCGGTATCCCTATTCAAGCAATGATCATGAATATTCCTGTTTTAACAGCGGTTAAATTAAGTTTAGTTTATATTCCAGGAGATGTGCTAAAAGCAATCCTTGCATCAATTTTAGTTTACAGACTAAGAAAGCATCCAGTCTTTTCAAGCTCATTGACAACAAACTATTCAAACGAATCAGCAAAAAATATGTAAATCTTATGGGACACTCTTGTTGTGTCTCTTTTTTATAGAGGTGATTTAAAATGGCAAATATTACAGAAACCTATAAGAAAAACGCTTCAATATCGCCTGACAAAATTGCGATACATACAAGTAATAAACAAATCAGTTATAAAGAATGGAATCATTTAATCAATCAAACAGCGAATTGGTTACTCTCTCATCGATCAAATACGAAAACAATTGGTATCCTTTTGCCGAATGGGATCTCGTTCTTACAGATGTTCGCAGGAGCTTCTAAAGCGGGTTGGATTGCTGTTCCATATGATATGAAATGGAATTTAGCTGATTTAGAAAAAAGAGTAAAGCTTTCGAATCCTTCCATTATTGTTACAACAAGAGAAATTTACAATAAGATTGAATCGATCATACCAAATGTTAAGGTTTTAGATGATAGCTTACAAGAAATTGTTCAATTTGATTCCTTATCTTCAATGGAAATAAATGAGGACCTACCTTTCTATGTAGGATTTACATCAGGTACAACCGGGAATCCGAAAGCATTTATCCGCTCTCAAGATTCATGGGTTGCTAGTTTTGATTGCAATCGCTTTGATTTTGGATTAGATGAATCGGATCAAATTCTTATTCCAGGAGCTTTAATCCATTCTCATTTTCTATATGGTGCCATTAGTACTTTATATTTAGGAGGAACAGTGATTCTTTTAGAAAAGTTTTCTCCTTTAAACGTACTATCACGAATCAATACGTTTCCTATTACGACAATTTTTGTTGTTCCGACAATGATTGAAGCATTAATAAAAGAAGGAATTCAAGTCGATCAAGCGATGAAAATCCTTTCGTCCGGTGCAAAATGGACCGAAAAATCCAAAATAGAATTTCGCCATTTGTTTCCTGCGATGACGATCTACGAATTCTTTGGCGCAAGTGAACTTAGCTTCATTACCGTTTTGTCTGATCAAGATGGTGTTCATAAGGCAAAAACCGTCGGAAAACCTTGTTATGGTGTGGAGATACAAATTCGTCGACCAGATCAAGAGCTAGCTAAGGCGAATGAAACTGGAAAAATATATGTGAGAAGTAAATATTTAATCAATGGCTACTTTGAAGAAAATGAAAGAACTATTCATTCAATACAGGATGATGATGACTGGGCTACTGTTCATGATATGGGTTTTATTGATGAAGACGGCTTTTTAACAATTAACGGACGGGAAAAAAATATGATTCTATACGGTGGTATTAATATATTTTCTGAAGAAATCGAAAAAGTTATTTCTCTTCATCCGGATGTTGAGGAAGTTGCAGTCGTTGGTCTTTCAAACCCATATTGGGGTCAAATTGTTGCGGCAGTCATTAAAGGTAGATGTAATTCTTTTGAGTTAAAAAGATTTTGTAAGACACACTTATCTGCTTATAAAATACCTCGTAAATGGTTTTTTCAAGATGAAATGCCGTATACGACTAGTGGAAAGATTGCACGAGCTGAGCTAATTAAACAAATCGAAATGCAGGTGACTCAAAATTAAAAGAGCGGTCATAGTCAAAGCAAAGCGAACACCTATCGGAAAAAAAGGTGGAATTTTACGAGATTTTCAACCACATGAGCTGGCTGCTCCATTGCTCAAGCGTTTGGCAGATGGATTAGAAGATAAGATTGATGACATCATCTTAGGAAATGTTGTAGGTCCAGGTGGAAATGTCGCTCGAGTTTCTGCATTAGAAGCGGATCTTCCTCTTACAGTGCCAGGAATCACAATTGATCGTCAATGTAGTGCAGGATTAGAAGCGATTCGGATGGCTTGTTACTTAGTCCAAGGTGGAGCTGGAAATTGCTATCTTGCTGGAGGTGTTGAAAGTACGAGCACTTCACCCTATCCTTCTAGAGCGAGATTTGCTCCAGACAAAATTGGCGACCCTGATATGGGTATTGCTGCGGAAAATGTAGCTGAAAAATACGGTATCTCAAAAGAAGCTCAAGATGAATATGCCCTATTAAGTTATACACGTAGTTGGGAATCTCAACATAATGGATACTTCCATCAAGAAATCATTCCAGTTAATGATTTCGACGAAGATGAAGTGTTTTTCAAAAAAAGGAAAATGGAAGAAATTTTAAAAAGAGCAAAGCCTGTTTTTAAAAAAAATGGTACAGTCACAGCGGCGAACAGTTGTGGTATTCATGATGGAGCATCCGCAGTTCTAGTTATGGAAGAAAATGAAGCAATAGAAAATGGATTAAAACCTGTTTTAAGATTTGTGGATAGTCAAGTATGTGGTGTTCATCCTAATTTTCCAGGTGCAGCACCGATCCCTGCTATTCACGATTTATTAACTAGAAACAAATTATCAGTTGCAGATATTGAACTTTTTGAAATAAATGAAGCTTTTTCTTCAAAAGTACTAGCCTGTTCTAAGGAACTTTCCATCCCTACTTCCAAGTTAAATAGTTGTGGTGGTGCATTAACCATCGGCCATCCTTATGGAGCTTCCGGGAGTGTCATGATCACGAGACTTTTTTATGAAGTACAAAGAAGAAAAGACTTAAAATCAATTTATGTAGTGGCTGCAATTGGAAGTGGAGGTGGAATTGGATTAGCTGTCTTATTCGAAATCGTAAAATAAGATTAAAGAATCATGATCTAATTAGAAGTATAAAGAGAGGAAAAAATATGAAAGTAATCGGTTCAATCGATCAGCATACACGCTGTAAACATTACCATACAGAAAAAGATATTATTGCCATTAAATTCAAGTGCTGTAATGAATACTATGGCTGTTATTATTGCCATGAGGAAAGTACTAATCATGAACCGAAAGTCTGGAGTAAAGACGAATGGCAAACCAAAGCAATTCTTTGTGGGAACTGTCATGAGGAATTAACGATTCAAGAATATCAAGATTGTAACTACAAATGTCCTAAATGTGAATCCGATTTTAATCCAGGGTGTAAAAATCATTATCATTTGTATTTTGAGTGAATATGAAATTACTTCTCAAATCTGGTAATGGGTGTGTAATTTAAGCATAATAAAAAGGATGCCGGTCGGCCTCCTTTTTATTATTGGATATTATTAAACTTTTAAGATTGTGTTTGAAGAGCGACCCTTAAGCCTAATCCAATATAAACTAACCCGATCGCTTTTCCCATCCATTTTGGTCCTTTCGTTTTTTTGCTAAAGATTTTTTTACCGATTAAACTTGATAAAAGCACTAGTAAAGTTGTGTACAAAATACTAAGTAATACAAATGTCAAACCAAGTGTTAAAAGCTGAATGAATACCGGATGTCCATTATGTTGAACAAATTGAGGTAAAAGGGCTAAGAAAAAAAGTGCAGTTTTAGGGTTTAATACTTCGATAAGCACTGCTTGACGAAAAGAAAGTTTACTATTTACTTCTTTTTGTTCATTTAGTTTTTTACTGTTTTTAGATTTTTTAATGATTGCAGTAATTCCTAAATAAAATAAATAGGCTGCACCTAAATATTTAACGATTTCAAAAGCAAATGCAGAAGTCATTAAAATTGCAGATAGGCCAAATACTGATGCACATGTATGAATTAAATCTCCGACAGCAATACCAACGCCTGTTAAGATTCCATTCCATTTCCCTCCTTTCATTGTTTGGGATAATGTTAAAAGTACAGCCGGTCCTGGGATCAAAAATAACGTTAAAACAACTAAAATGAATGAAAGCATGATGGAATTCTCCTCTCGTTATTTATTATTAGACTATTATACAACAATATTTTGCAGGAATTGCCTAAACTGACATTTATTTCAATAAAAAATAAGCCGCTTTCCACATATGGAAAACGACTATATTTTTAATGAATTCAATAATTATAAAATTTCAATATACCCTTCTGTACCATTAACTCGTATTCTTTGCCCATCTTTTATTAGTTTGGTTGCATTCTCTACACCTACAACTGCTGGTAAACCATATTCTCGCGCAATAACCGCTCCGTGAGTCATTAGTCCACCTACTTCAGTGACTAGTCCTTTTATTGCTACAAATAATGGTGTCCAGCTAGGATCTGTAAATGATGTCACTAATATGTCACCATCTTCTAGGTTTGCATCTTCCATATTTAAAATAACACGAGCTCTACCTTCAATGATACCTGTAGAAACAGCTAGACCTACAATCGCTTCGGATGGAAGATCATCACGGTTGTACTCACCTACGATGATTTCACCATCAGATGTAATAACGCGAGGAGGAGTGAGTTTATGATATAATTTGTATTCGTCTTTTCGTTTGTTGATGATTTGGTGATCTAGTTTATTTGTACGTACGACTTCGTTAAGTTCTTCAAATGTCAGATAAAATATATCTTCTTTTTCAGAAATGACATTTGTTTTTACGAGTTGTTCGGCCTCTTTCAATAATGCTAGCTTATAAACAAAGTAGCGACTAATCATTCCGTATTTTGGATATTCACGATATCCAATGAAATTCCTGATAAGACTAATAACTTCCTTTATCTCTTCCGCTTTTTGTTTACCATCCGGTAATTGCTTTAATCTTTCTAATAGCTCTTGTTCCTTTTTCGTTGCTTTTTCTAGCCCTTGCTCAAATTTCCGTTTACTAGCATGCGGCTCAAAGTTCTTGATGTTGCTAAGGATCATTGGAATTAGCGTAGATGGTTTCTCACTCCAACGAGTTCTAGTAAGATCGATTTCACCTGTACAACGCATTCCATATTTTCTCAAATATTCATCGATCGCATCTTTTGTTTCCTGGCCACCTTCAATCTTAATCAAATCAACCATAAAGTTTTCATCTTCTACATGTTGTAAATAATCGATTACTTCTGGATAAGGTCGAATTACATCGGCGACATCCATTAGGTCTAGACCCATTTCAGAAGTAATATTGTTTGGTACAGATTGCGTAATGATATCTCCTACATTCTTTTCATCTAACCATTCGTTCATTTTTTCATTGATCCATGCCGTAGCATTCATCGCAGACATAAACACTGCCGAACTTCGTGGGTCAAATAATAACTCTTGTAATTTCTGAATATCTTCCAAAATATAATCGATTAAATCTGATCCAGATTTCGTTTGAATCGTTTGTTTTAACTCTTTGATTGATGTTTGGTTTTTCTTAATCAAATCAGAAACAATTGTTGGGTCGTTTTCGATTAGTGGTTTAAAACTCGATTGTTCTTGATTATTTTTATTTGGGGTCGGTCCTTTATTCTCAGATGATGATTCTTTAAAATCTTCTTTTGCTACAACCTTTAATAAAGCGTCTTTTAAGAGCGGATCAGATTTTCCGATTGCCTCTATAAACATTTTTCTTCTGTCAGGTGAAGCAAGATTTTGTGAGATATCAACAAATAACCTACCTCCAGCTTTACGCATAGGTGCCCTACTTGTTAACATCCAAAAAGATAATCCCAATGGTTTTATTGGATCAGTCATCATTTGTTGATGGCCGACAGATAGATAGACGTGTTTATCATTATCAACTACTTCAGGAATCGGATATAAAGTGGTGATTGGTCGACTTTGGACAATATAAAATATATCATCAACTAAACACCATTCGATATCTTGAGGACAACTGAAATAAGCTTCTATTTGTCTACCAATTTGAGCTAGTTGTAAAATTTGTTGTTCAGTAAGTGTTTGAGTGGTTTGTTGTTTAGGATCGATCTGCTGTGACTCTGTTCCGCCTTCTTTTCGACCATAAATAGCTAATTTTTTCGTTTCGATCCTTTTATCGACGATTTCGTCTTCTTGTACTTTATAGCAATCAGCAGATACTAATCCAGAAACTAACGCTTCTCCAAGTCCAAAACTTGCATCAATTGATAGCACCTTTCGATTCGAAGTAATGGGGTCAGCAGTAAATAATATCCCTGAAGCCCTTGGGAATACCATTCTTTGAATAATGACCGAAAGATAAACTTGACTGTGGTCAAAATCATTTTGCATACGGTAGATAACCGCTCGATCAGTAAATAAGGAAGCCCAGCATTTCCTAATATGTTGCAAGATGTTTTCTTTCCCAATAATATTTAAATAGGTGTCTTGTTGGCCAGCAAAAGAGGCATGTGGCAAATCTTCAGCTGTTGCACTAGAACGTACAGCATATGCATGTTCCTCGCCGAACTTGGAGAGATAAATAGAAACTGCATTCACAACTTCAGAAGGGATTGCTACTTCTAAAATAATGTCTCGAATCTTCCTGCTAATCTCACCAATTTGAGCTCGATCTTTTACATTTAGCATAGTTAGTTGATCCAACAAAGCCTGATAGAATTCGTTTTGTTCAATCGCTTTTTGAAACCCCATTGTTGTAACACAAAATCCTTCTGGTACTTTTATATCTGGAATTTTTGATAATTCACCTAAATTTAACCCTTTTCCGCCAACGAGTAAAAGTTGGTTTTTATCAATCTCTTGGAAATCGAGAATTAAAGAATTCATTCCACATCTCTCCTAACCTTTAGTGTCTATTGATTTTATCAGTTGAAAATAGGAAGATAAAGTCTATTTTGGGCATTTTTTTTATGGTATAATTAAAGTAGGAAGAGTATGTAAAAAATTTGTAAGAACAAAAATTGAATTTAACTACCATACATAATAAAAAAAGCACAGAAATAAATCTGTGCTTTTTAATTATTCAATTGTTGCAATTGCTTTTCTACCAAATTGTTTATTATATAGTTCTTTATATAATCCGTTTTGCATCAGCAACTCTTCATTTTTGCCTTCTTCAACAATTTGACCATCTTTTAAAACAATGATGTGATCGGCAGCCATAATGGTTGAAAGTCGATGAGCAATAACGATAGACGTTTTGTTTTTTAATAATCCTTGGATTGCACTTTGGATATAAAATTCAGATAAAGTATCTAATGAAGAAGTAGCTTCATCAAGAATAATGATTTCAGGGTTTTTCAATAATACACGAGCGATTGAAATTCTTTGTTTTTCGCCACCCGAAAGTTTGATTCCTCGATTTCCTACCACTGTCTCATAACCATTTGGTAAGTCCATTATGAAATCATGAATATACGCTGCCTTACATGCATTTGTAATTTCTTCGTCTGATGCATCAGGCTTTGCATATAATAAATTTTCTTTAATCGTTCCATTAAATAAATAACTGTCCTGTGTAACAAGTCCAATATGAGACCGCAGTGATTCTAATGTAAATTCTCTAATATCACGACCACCAATTTTTATTGAACCTGATGTAAAATCATACAAACGAGGAATTAAATTCGTAATCGTTGTTTTACCAGCACCACTAGGTCCAACTAGAGCAGTCATAGTACCGGATGGAGCAATAAAGGATATATTTTGCAATGCAGTTTTATCTTGCTGATAAGAAAATGATACATCGTTAAATTCAATATCTAAATGAGGTACATTCATTTTTATCGCATCTTCACGATCTTTAATCGTTAATTTCATATCAAAATATTCAAAAATACGTTCAAATAAAGCGATCGAACTTGTAATATTTACATAAAGATTTGTTAATTGTCCAACCGGTCCGTATAAACGACCAAGTAATGCAACAAAGCTAATTATAGCCCCGATCGTAATCTGATCGTGAATAAATAAATATCCACCATATAAATAGATGAGCATTGGGCCGATGCTAGTAAAGGTTGATAGAATCATCATAAACCAGCGACCTGCCATAGATTCCTTTATTTTAAGATTTGTAGCCTGTACATTAATAGCATCAAAATTTTGAAATTCTCTTTGTTCCTTTGTAAAAAGCTTCATTAATAAATAACCACTAATATTTAATGTTTCTTGTATAATATGATTTTGCTCACTTGTTTTTTCTTGTGTCTGTTTTGAAATACTCCAACGAACATTCCCCATTTTACGAGTCGGTAGAATAAATAATGGGACAATGATTAGTCCTAATATTCCAAGTCTCCAGTTCACTATTAACAAAGTGGCAGCGGTTGAAATAAGAATGAATAGATTGTTAGCAAAACTCACAATCGTATTATCAAACACAGCTTTAACACCAGAAATATCACTCGTCATTCGAGTGATTACTTCACCTTGCTTTACATTTGAAAAAAATTGGAGTGGCATTTGTTGTAAATGAAGATACATCTGGTTTCTCATATCGTAAATAATTTTTTGAGAAACATATGCATTTAAATAATTTTGCCATACACCTAACAACCCTGAAATAATCGTAGTACTAAGTGAGGCAAGTACGAGATAGATTAGAAGACTTAAATCTTTATTTGGTAAGGCAGTATCAACAATATGTTGAATGATAATAGGCGGTAAAATGCCTAGTACAGAAGTAATTAATAATATAAGCACGACAAGTATTGTTTGCTTCCAATACGGAATAAAATATTTTGCAATTCTAAGTAGTATTGCCTTTGATATATTTGGTTTTTGTGCGTTTTCATCAAATTTCATTCGCCCAAAACCATGGGGACCCATCGGAGGTCCTCCACCCCATCCTGACATAATTAAACTTCCTCCTTATTTTGAACAATTAGTTTGTTCATTTAATAAATCAGTTAAAATTTTTTTTTGCATGTCTATAAGTATATTAAGCTCATCCTCTGAAAATTGTTCCAGTGAATTTGCTAAACTCTTATATGCTTCTGATTCTTCGCGATAGCGTTGACATAATCGTATTCCATCGGGCGTTAGAAATAATTGAGTTTCTCGACGATCATTTGCTGACGTTTCTCTTTTTACATAATTTTTCTTCTCTAACTCATCAATACTAAGACTAACTCTACTTTTAGCAGTTCTTAATCGTTCAGTAAGGTCTTTTTGTGTTAAACCCTCGTTATTGCGAATTGAATTTAGGATAATTAACTGTTGGAAAGTTATCCCAAGTTTAGTAGCTGTTTGTATGCTTATTTTTTTTAGTTGGTGCGCAATTGAAACAAACGAATTCGTTAAATCGATTGCTTGTTGAAAATCTGACATCATATACTCCTTCCATTAGTTTACCTTATGAACTGTTTACAATGTAAACTAATAATAAAACTTTATTGTTCATTTGTACAATTAAAAATTGTTAATAAAAATTTCAATAGGGTATTTTCTACTGCATTTCCTAAATTATACAGTCATTTAATTTATCTTACTTGGTAAGTGTATCCGTAGGAGATTTGTGAAATAATTGAAGTTGAGATCGGAAAGTCAGAATCAATGGAGGCAAATTAGGAATGTCAAATAACACTCCAATTAATGTTTCAGTTAAAATGCACTTTATGCTAAAATCTAATCCCACAAGAACAACCTTCAACAGGTCATGACAGTTGAAGAACGGAATATTATGGGAAAATATATTGCTTATTAGACAGACAAACAAAACGAAGGGATTGCTCTAGTCTTCGGACCTGTCCGAAATTCCTCATCACCTCATGGCATTGCAATAATTGAAGTTAAAAATGAAGCTCAAGTTCCAAAACTTATCGAAGAAGATCCAGCCGTTATTGCTGGGATTATGACAACGGAATATTATCCGATGCTCGCAGTCCTACCTAAACAAAATTCATGACAAAATCGTTAAAAATAATAAGTATAAAAACAAAAAAGCAAACGGCTAAGAATTGGACTGTCCATTTGCTTTTTTTATATTTCATCTATTGATTTCTAATTTATGCAATTTTAGTAAGTATCTCTAAAAAAGACCTGCTTCTTTCGCAGCTTCAAAACTAATTCTAGTAAATTCAACGGGATCTAAATTAACATTCTCCCAATGCATATACATTAAACGTGGTTTATCAAACAGTCAATGGTTATGAACTGCAGTTACTGTAATTCCCCTTTTTCGTAAAGCAGTCATTAATGGATTAATCTCTTTTTGACGTACGACAGATTCACCAAGGTTTAAGCCATTATCTTCAAAGGATAGCATAAATGGAAGTGCTAATGGAGAACGAGTTCTACGACCTAAAATAGTTGCATTAATATCTCGAAGACGCATAATGTCACATACAGGTGTAGCTTGAATAACCTCTCCTCCGATCATATCAGCAAGTTTTTGACAAGTTGAGAAATTCATCACTCTCTTCATATCTTTTATATTTACGTAGTATCTTATTTAGAAAATGAAGGGCTGGTGTCTCTCTTAATTCTTAGTGAATGCTTGTTAAACGCTCCTAAACAGTAAAAATTTCATAAAAAAGATGTGGAAATAACTAGGATTATCAAGGAATTAAGTGAAAAGACCTATTTTTTTATTAAGGCAATTTGATTATCTTAATCTAAATTGTTATTATAGAAACATTAAATGTGTACAAGCACATAAGGAGGAAACAAAAATGGAACAAGGTAAAGTAAAATGGTTTAATGCAGAAAAAGGTTTTGGATTCATCGAGCGTGAAAATGGTGATGATGTATTTGTTCACTTTTCAGCAATTCAATCTGAAGGATTCAAATCATTAGATGAAGGTCAAGCAGTTACATTTGAAGTAGAACAAGGACAACGCGGACCACAAGCAACTAACGTTAAAAAAGCATAATTAAAAAAAGTCGGATTCTAATTGTAGAATCTGATTTTTTTTATCTAAAAAAATAAAAACCCTTATTCAATAAAGAATAAGGGTAATAATCAAACGTGGAGCTCGGCTAAAGAAATGGTTTAAAGTATTATAGCCTATAAAAAATGAATACACAACATTCATTTTTTATAGGCTATAATTGCATCTACTAATTCTATTACCTCACCGTGTACTTGGCAACGATTAATTAATTTTGAACGAAGCTGTTATACGCTAGTGATAATAAATTTGTAATTAAATTGAATAGACAGGACAAATCCTCTTTTGTGTCGAATTAATCAATTTAGAAGGGAGATGAGAAAATGAGTAAGGAAAATTTATTAAAGAACCTTCGACTTGCAACAAGAGGAAATTTCTTTTTAATCAACATTAAAAATTCCTTGGAAAATGATACAAAAATGATTGAAAAACTGGCTAAGGAACTAGAACTAGATGGATTAATCAAACTAAAAGAGTGCACACATCTAGAAGATTCACTCTTTTTAAGCGGAATACTTAAATATGCATCCAACTAAATTGGATGCTTTTTCGTTGTTGAATAAATTAATTATTATATAGTTACTTGACTTCAGTTATTCAATACGGTCATTTTAAAAGTAGCTTTTTAATTAATACTGAAAGATTCAATAAAATGTAATTGGTGTTAATTAATTTTTTAAATTAGCAACATAATATGATAAATCGAATTTAAAAAGGGGGAAAAATAGCATAGACCAAACGTGGTTTTTTAATTTCTTAATATAAGGAGTTTCGTTTTAAACACATCTTCATTAGGTAAGATGAAATAAAGATTTTTTATCCGAATAATAGTTCTTTTGCTTGAATTTCTGTAATCCCTTTAACTAATCCAAGTTCGCTTATAAATATTTTACTTGCGTTACCTAACATTTGTTTTTCACTTGAATTAAGAGGTTTTTCTTTATCTATACGCATTAAATCACGTACTACTTCTGCGCCCTCTTCAATATTACCTGTTTTCATTTTCTCAGTATTTAGCTTAAATCTTTGTTTGTATGAAAGAGAACGATCAGATTCTCCATTATGGAAATTTTTTAATATATTGTCGAGTGTATGTGTATCAACAACCATTCGTATTCTTGAATTACTCATTTTCGAAATTGGAATCATTACTTCCATCTTTTTTATTAGTAATCTTATTATAAAATATTGCTGTATTTCACCTTGTACTTCTTTTTCTTGAATAGCTTCGATTACACCTGCTCCTTGCATTGGATAAAAAATGTTATCTCCAACTTCAAACATACTCTACACCCCCATTTAATGACTAACCTATATAAGCATAACACTTATTATTTTTTTGTCAAAATAAATATTTTATCAGTAACAATTAAGTCATGTCAATAAAAAAAGTATTGAACTATAAAGAAATGTAATGTGATTTATATTCTATTAGGTGAATTTGATTATATTTCCATTTAATGGTAAGATTGAATTATTACAACGTGTGTAAAGCACACTAGGAGGAAAAAAAATGGAACAAGGTAAAGTAAAATGGTTTAATGCAGAAAAAGGTTTTGGATTCATCGAGCGTGAAAATGGTGATGATGTATTCGTTCACTTCTCAGCAATTCAAACTGACGGATTCAAATCATTAGATGAAGGTCAAGCAGTTACATTTGAAGTAGAACAAGGACAACGCGGACCACAAGCGACTAATGTTAAAAAAGCATAAATAAAAATGTCGGATTCTCTTAGTAGAATCTGACTTTTTTTATCTAATAAAATAAAAACCCCTATTCATTTAAGAATAAGGGTAAAATCAAACGTGGAGATCTGGTAAAGAAATGGTTTAAAGTATTATAGCCTATAAAAAATGGATATACAAATTTCTATTAAAAGAAAACCGTTTGCAAACTACTCAATAATAAAAAATAGTATATCAAGATTATACATTTTTCGAATCTTTAATGTCTTCCTGTATTCTACATGATATTAATTGTAACAAGCATTTGATCATATTCATTTCTCATACGTTCGATTTCAGAAATTTTTTGAGAAATCCATTCAATTACCTGTTGATTGGATTGGGTAGCACCTTTGAATACTTCACATATTTAAAATTAATACTTATATATACTTATATAAAATAAGGATACACACTCTCATTCAGTTTTGTTTTTTCAAATGAGTAACCAACAAGTCTATAAAACTTCTTGCTGCTGACCTAATATATTTTTCTTTATGATATACAGTGGCAATTTCGTTACAAATTGTTGGGTTTTCTATTTTAATTACCTTTAGAGTCTCATCCCTCTCAGAATCGAGAAGTGTTCTGGGAAGAATGGTTGCTCCCATACCTACATTCACTAAACTCAATATAGATTTTATCTCTGTTAATTCGATGATTGGCTGGTTGGAAAATCCTACTGAGGTAAAGGCATCATCAATTAACTTTCGGCGCTTTTGGTTTATTGGACATAACACAAGTGACAGGTCCCTTATCTCTTCTAGCCCCACTGTATCCCTATCCGCCAATGGATGGTCATTTGAAATTGCTAAATAATATTCTTCAATATATATATCGATATTCGTTAGCTTTTCAATCTCTATAAGCATGACTGTCAAAGCTAAATCAATTTCATTTCGAATAACCTTTTCATCAATGTTATCTGACATAAAAATCTTTGTTTGCACTTGGGGCCACTTGTAATTGCCACTTTAGTTCAATAATATATAATGTTTGATAGTAGAAATCGAGATGTATCCATTTGTTAAAACAATATCTAAACCTATTGCTAATCTATCATTTTTACTTTTTACTAAGAAATAATAATAATGCAAACTGAAATTTATTAATTAATTGGAAATATAATCTTGATCGTAGTTCCCTCATTTAGAATACTTTCAATAGTCAATTTCCCTCTTAATGTTTGAATGGTCTTTAAAGCAACCATTGAACCTAGTCCTGTTCCTTTTTCTTTGCAGCTATAATAAGGCTCTCCAAACCTGTTAATTTGCTCTTTACTCATCCCAATTCCGTTATCCTTAATTATTACTGTTGCTACTTTTTTATCAGAAAATGATACAATTTGAAGTTCTCCACCGTTTGGCATAGCCTCAATTCCATTTTTTATTAAGTTTAAAAAACATTGACGGAAATGATTCGCATTTCCAAGTACAATTCCTTGTTTTAGATCATCGGTTATTTTCACTGAGGTCATATTAGCTAATGGTTTAATAATTTCGATTACATTTCTAATTTCACGTTCAATAAGAATTTTTTCCTCTTTATCAGGTGCAGGTTTCGCAAACGCTAAGTAATCATTAATAATAGACTCTGCATTGTTAAGTTCATTCACTACATGATGAATGTATCGTTCTTTCTCTTCTTGAGATAGTTTCGGAGCTTTTAGAAGCTCAACAAACCCCTTCACAACCGTTAAAGGATTTCTAACTTCGTGTGAAATACTTGCTGCAAGCTGACTAACTACCTCCATTTTTTCAAGCTTAACGATGTGTGTTCTTATATGAATGGTATCCATTAATACTTCTAAAAGATATACGGCAAAAAACATGACGATAGGAGGTAAAATAATAAAATAAAAAATATAAGCATCTGTTAGGACAAAATATTTAGACATCTTTAAAGCAATAAATGTAGTTAGGATTTCAAGTAATAAAGTAAGTATAACAGAAGAAATTAACTTGTTCTTCTTATTTTGTTGATTGAATTTTGTTGAAAAAATTGCTGTTGCACAATAGATTACAATATAAACAATTAATGTTAGAACATTGAATCCATATAGAGCAATTCGAGTAGCTAATAAAATGAAAAACAAACCTGCTCCAACAACCCATCCACCATAAAGCGTGCCAATGAATAGTGGGATTTGCCTAAGATCATGAACACAATATTCATCTATATAAATTGGAAATTTCATACATAAGACTATTGGTAAACTCATGCATATAGTAAGCAATGTTTTTTTATAATTTATTAACATTTTGACATTATCGTATAAAACAAAAAATATAAAAATACTCACTAATACATAAAACAAATTATCCAAGACATTGTTATTAATATAGATAAAACCCATAATGGAAAACTCCTTATCAAAAGATGACAAATTACCGTTCTTAAGTATAAAGCAAAAATCTTAAATAAGGAACTTTTTGTTTGAAATATTATACTAGTTGTTTTATTAAAGTACTAAAATGAGCTGATCTCTCAGCTCTTGACGAGTGTACAACTAACACATGCGTTTAGTTGGATAAGATTCATTTAATCACACAGTTTTGCTATCTGTATTTCGTTTAATGTTTCGGTAGGCAAGTCGAATATTTATTTTACAACTTTAGGGAATTAGATACTTTCGAGTCCATTTCCAAATTATTTTGTTTACCAATCGGTTTTGCAGCTTTTGAAAGTAGTCCAGAGATCGTAACAGCTATAAGTACGAAAATCAGAGCTCGAAGTAGCCCTACGTGTTCACCAATCATTCCTAAAAATGGTGGTCCTACTAGGAATGCAAGGTATCCAGCAGTCGATACAGCACTTACTCTTGCAGCCACTCTATGAGGATCGTCTCCTGCAGCGGACAGGCCAACTGGAAAACCAAATGCTGCCCCGAATCCCCAAAAAACAATACCAATAGTGGCTACCTTGAAATTATGACTCATTATAACAATAATCAATCCTACAAAAGCCAAAAGTGTTGATGCACGCAAAACGATAACTCTACCGAAGCGGTCTAAAATTTTATCACCTATTGCACGTCCAAAAGTCATTGAACCTACAAAAATACCATATGCAATAGAACCCATAGCTGGCGTAACATTGTAACCATCAACCATAATTAACGGTAACCAGTCATTTGCTGATCCTTCGACGAAAGCCATTCCAAGAACAATGATACCGATCATTATTGTGCGTCGCTCTTTCCATACAGACATATATTCCTGCGTTCTGTTTACTTTAACGGAATTACTAGCAACTTCTTTACCTGTATCGGCAGGTATAAAACGGTATAAAGACAAAACAATTAGAACAATAACCAGGGCAGTAAGTGTCAAGTGAATAGGTACAATGATTCCTGATTTAGTCATTGCCGAACCGACCAATGCACCAAGAAGCGTACCCAAGCTGAACGCTGCATGAAAACCGGTTAAGAGCGACTTTTGTGCGGCTATCTCAACTGCGGTTCCCTCTACATTCATCGCTACATCGCATATTCCTTGCCCGAAACCAAAAACGACTAGCCCTAAAAATACTATAATACTATTTGTCAGCCACGAACCACTGAATCCAACAATTAATAATCCAATAGAAACAACTAGTAGACCAAAAACCATAACAAAACGTCCGCCCTTTTGAGCGATAAGAATACTGGCACTTATCAGTCCGATGATCGATCCTACGGAAAGCCCAAATATGATGACCCCCATCTCAGCTGTAGTAGAACCTAGAGCATCCCTAATTGCAGGCGTGCGAGATACCCATGATGCGAATGCAAATCCAGTCAGTGCAAAAATGAAATAAATGGCGATACGCCATAATTGAATTTGACGTCTATTCAATGAATAGTCCATACTTAACCTCCTAGTTATAATATTACTTTTTAAATATGTTTAAAAAGTGCTGAAAATGCAAACTTATTAAACGGATTTAAAAAGTGCCGAATCAAATACTTATTTAATATCTTTAATAAGTTTATACTGTCAATTCTAAAAGGTTTCCTTCAGGGTCTTTTATTACACTCTCATAGTACCCATCACCAGTCAAACGAGGTCCACTAATAAGAGGATAACCGCTATTTTTAAATTTGGTAGTCATCTGATTGACAGCATCTTCACTTCCTAAGGAGATTGCAATATGAGCCCAACCAATTTGATCAGCAGGATTAGTCTTAACAATCCCCGCCTTTCGCATAATCTCTAATCGTGCGCCAGATTCGAAAGTAAGAAAATAAGATTCAAATTCCTTTTCAATATTATGATATTTATTGTTTGATTTACAATTAAAGAAAGTTTCATAAAACTTCCTCATCCCCTCCAAATCATTAACCCATATAGCAACGTGTTCAATTTTCATTTCTTTTTTCTCTCCCCAATATTATTTTTTTACACTTTAGTATTTAAGAAGATCACCACCTTATATGACTTTATTTTAAATTTTTAATCGATCATAAGTTTAAGACAAAGACTTTGTAATCCAAATAAATAGTCTTGTTTCCAATCACTCGACGTAAGCACAGGAAGATGTTCGGACGGAATGTAATTTGTGCTAGTAATTCTAATTTTATCTAATATTACATTTTCAACTTCATCATTACAAAAAATGATGATATGAGGGTTAATAATAGCTACAAATGAGGCCAATAGCCTGCTGATTGCATCAATTTCATAGTCCTCACTTATTATTAAATTTTTTAGTCCTCTTCCATTTTCTAATGCCTGCCCAAAATTTTTTTCATCATACTGAGGAACGAATGAAACCTCTCCAGAGAAAAAAGTACTTCCTCTAACAACATCACCGTTTACCATAATTCCTGCACCTGGACCGTTTTGACCTGAATACAAATAAACAAGGGATTGTTTATCTTTTAAGCCTCTATTATTGTGAAACCCTAAAACCGCTGCATTCATATCGTTCTCTACTATGACAGGGATCGAAAAATACTCTTCATAATATTCTTTTAAATTAATGTTTTGAAACTGTTCGTATCCTGGGATATAAAATACTTTTCCATTATCAACTGCTGCTGGAACACCAATCGACATTGAACTGATTTTTGGATATTTAGTGATTATATTTTCAATGGTCTTAGTTAAAAAATGCAAACTATTGTCTATTAATGCACTTGGCGTATCGCCTTGTTCCTTTATTTCACCGACACAATTAAAAATGATATAATTCGTTTCTGTTTTCTCTAAAAATATTACTAATCCTAACATATGTTCAGGATTGTAAGAATATCTTTTTGCCCTTCTTCCACCACTAGAATGATCTAGACCAACTAAAAGAACTTCTCCTTCTTTTTCCATTTCTGTTAGAAACTTACTAATTGTCGGAAAACTAATTTCTAGCTTTTGACTTAATTCAACTTTTGTTGCACTACCTAGTTTTAAAAGCGTTGTACGAATGCCGCGAAGAATCATTTTCTTCATTGAGTTTGGAGTTGCTAAAAATTCATTCACTAGATTCACCACCTTAAAAAACTTATTAAACGACTTTAATAAGTTAATGACCTTAATTTACCATATACTCTTTATTAAAACAAATGAAATTGAATTAGATAGAGATTTATATTTTTTAGTAGTACGAAAAAATAGAGTAGCGAAAAGCTACTCATAACCTTTAACAAAAGGAAACATTTGTTGTGTAAGAACTATTTTTTTGGAGCACTAACTTATTCTGTGAATCCTTCCAAAAATCTTCTAAATCATTCCTCCACTTTAAAAATACGGAATGTAAATACTTCTTCACACCATCTTGGTTTGTTTAAAGAACTTCCAAGCTTGTTTTATTTTAAAAATGTGCTTGGCATAACAACAAGAACTACCTCTCCACGAGCACAAAGAATATCATTTGCGAATAATTCTGTATGAACTTTCCATTTTTTAGGATGGATTTCTTCAACAGTTCCAACTGCTTTTAGTGGAACATCTTGTGGAGTTGGTTTAAGATATTCCACATTGAGGGCAGCGGTTACAAATCTAGGAGGTACTGATCCATCTCCTATTTCGTTTCCATTCTTACGGTGTAAAGCAAGTGAGGCAGAACCTGTCCCATGACAATCAATTAACGAAGCTATTAATCCACCATAAATAAAACCTGGAATTCCCATGTATTTTGATTCCGGTGTAAAGATCGTAACAGTTTTATCACCTTGCCAACCAGTTCGAAGATGGTGACCATCTTTATTTAATCGACCACACCCATAACACCAAGCGAAATCATCGGGGTAGACATCTTGTATTGCTTTTTCAATTATTTTTTCCATCATACATCCTCCTTAAAACTTTTAAGTAAATTCAACTTAATATAAGAAATGTTTCGTTCATGTTGTACTATTAATATATAAAAGGTCATCCTAATGCACAATAGTTTCTTGATAATTCTGTTAATAATAACGATACTTTTATTTAAGTAATTTTTTAAACTCTTAGTCATTTTTTATAAGTAATATGGCTAATATCCAACCGATAAGGATGAATAATCCCCCAAAAATACCATTAATAAATCGATTATGAATAATATCACTAAATATTGTACTTGCAATTGCATAAAACATTGACATAAAAAAAATTTGAGAAATGCTCACCTTACTTTTAAATTTTTGCTTTATGTTTCCCATTGTTTCGTATCATTCCTTTCAAAAGCCGACCTGTATATTCACTTAAATATTTCGAGATTTTCTAAGTCTATATTCATAATTAAAATCTATCTTTAGTATAAATGAAATTGGAATATTTTGTAATTAATATTCTGTTGAAAGTTCGTTGCTTATTAAATTAAACTGTCATTTAGCTGCTAAAAATAGCGACTATTCAGCCGATCGTTTTGTTCCATTAATACGTTAGTTCTATAAAAAACTATTCTTTTTTAACTTGTGGAAAAACCAGCCACCCCAACCTCCGGCTAATATAAGAAGTAATAAAATAAAATTAATAAAGGGGTGCTTTGAATTGTACAAATCAATCTTAAAAATAAAAGATAAAACTAAAATAATAGCATATGTAACGAGTCCGAATATCAATCTTATAAAATAGTTTTTCATAAAGATTAACCTCTCTCCTCAATAGAAAATATTTGCATCCACTATGTCAAAACTTGTTGGCTAAAATAGCTTTTTAATTAATAATTCTACTGCTATAATCATTATGATAAAAATAGAAGGAGGAATAAGAATGAAGCAAACATCTCTCCATAATTGGCATAAAGAACATAATAAGCGAGTAGCCGAATTTCATAAAAAACATGAAAGTGAAATACAACGAGGTGAAAATGGGAACAGTTTATTATCTAAATGGGAAAGATATTTTTATAACAAAGTAATTTCACCTCTAAAAAAGTAAATTAAGTAAATTAATACCTCTTTAAAAGAACTGTCCCGCTAGTACAGTTCTTTTTATTTTCACTGTTGGATATTCAAATAGGAAATCAAACTTCTACTTATTGAACAACTTGCTATTTACTTTAAGAAGAAAAAGCGCGCTGCCAAAACACCTTGTTATTTTTTGATAATGCATTTCTAATAAGAATTTTCCTGCTTTATAATTTACAAGAAAAATCGGATAATCAGATTCATATCTATTATTTTTTTCCCTTCTATTAAAAAATGGTGTCATTTTTTTCCCGAATATTTTTAAATGAAGTGATACTATATCCTCAAATTTTTCATTTGAAATTTCACCTGAAAAATTCATTATTTTTTAGATGTTATTCGACACGAATTACTGAAATCCTTGTTTAACTATCATATCTTGTCAATTGGATAGTAAGAAGATTCCCATTTACTCTAACAGTCCATAAAAAAAAGAGGAATTTTCCTCTTTTTTTAATTTTACATCCAAAATTTAGATTGTTTTCATCACATCAATTACTTTATCAATATCATTTTTCTTAATCCAGTAATGTGTAGCAAAACGCATCATACCATCTTCTTCAGGCGCAAAAGTAATAATTCCGTTCTCTTTAAATATTTGTTCAATTTCCTCAGGACTTCTTTTCATATCAGTCATTTGGAAGAATACTAAGTTGATATGAAGTTGAGATGTGTCAACATTAATTCCTGGGATTTCAGTTAGTCTATTAGCTAAATATAGAGCATTTTCATGATCTTCATGTAATCGTTCCGTCATTTTTTCTAATGCGATTATACCAGCGGCTGCTAAAAAACCAGATTGTCTCCAGCCTCCACCTAATAGTTTACGTTTCTTTTTCGCTTTTTCAATAAATTCTTTACTTCCTGCAAGGATAGAACCTACTGGAGCACAAAGACCTTTTGATAAGCAAAACATTACTGAATCACTATATTGAGATAATTCTTTAACATCTGTTTTTAAATAAGTTGCGGCGTTAAAAATCCTTGCTCCATCTAAATGAACAGGAATATTTACATCTTTTGCAATGCTATAAACTTGCTTCATATAATCGATATCAACTACGGATCCATTTGAATAGGCATTTTCTAAACAGATTAAAGAAGTTTCTGGATAGTGGATATCATCAGGTCTGATAGAATGTTTAATTCGTTTAATATCCATTTTACCGTGAGTTGTTTGTAATGTTCTTAAGTGAACCCCTGCAATAATAGAAGCAGCACCAACCTCATGTTCGAATATATGACAATCCTCCCCAAGAATAACTTCTGTACCACGATCACAATGTGTAAACAATGCAAGTTGGTTACCAAAAGTTCCACTTGGTACAAATAATGCAGCTTCTTTGCCAATCATGGAAGCAGCTAGATTTTCTAATTTTTGTACAGTTGGATCATCCCCATAAACATCATCGCCAACTTCAGCTGAAAACATAGATTGTCTCATTTCATCTGTAGGATTTGTTACAGTATCACTTCTTAGATCGATAAACTTCATTTTCATTCCCCTTTTTATGGTTTTCAGAATTATCTAAACTAGATTGATAGACGCATCGAGATTTGATTTCTAATACAAGTACCCATCTCGTTGTCGGAAATTGGAGGATTAATTTAGTCATTAAATGAGTTATTTTTTTCAAATTCCTTTAAACCCATATGCAAAAGCTTCTCAGTAATATCTTCAATTCCAGTGTGATGATCTATTGCAAGTTGTTTTATCTTTTCTTTTATTGAATCTTTCACGAAAATAGTTAGTTGTTCTTGATTACTTGTAAAGACAATAAAACCTGGTCTAGTAGAAAGCTTACCATCAATCAAACAGTTTTGTAAAATTTCAATATCTTGTTCAATTTGTGCATCAAAATACGGTAGTTTAATAGGTTTTATTTCGACTTTAATTGAGTTGTTCATTATATAAAGATTCATATTTTGATGTCCAATATGTTTATAAAATGTATCGATAATGCCAAAAATCGGGGCACTAATTGACTGAGGTATTGGAAATTGAAATGTTATCATGCCTCTTTTAGTACTATGACTGGCTTTTTTTATTTCATAAGCCTTTTTAAAACCACGGCTTGTAAGTTCTTCTTTATTTAAAAGTTCCCCCATATTCGTTTTTGCTACGATCTCTGTGGTCTCATTAAGTTCGATAATCCGGGCTTTTTCATTCGAATTTGGAATTTCATATAGCCCGAATAAATAAAATTCTAGGTCTTTTGTAAAAAAAGACTTCTTTCTTGGAGCATTTTTATGTGAGGATTTTAGTTTTGCAATTTCTTCTTCTGGAATAAAAACAGTTAGTCTTCCTTTAAAATTCACTTTACTTGCGTTAATTTTCCCAAGTTTTATATATTGATGGATTGTCGCTTTGGATACTCTTAATAAATTAGCAGTTTCAAGAACAGTTAGCCCGACCGGTTTTACAGCTTGGGACTTGAACTGATTAAGATCCTCTTGGTAAAACCTCATCGTACCATCGATTTGCCAATCTTCATAAACAAGTTTAAGTTTTCCAGCCTTTACATAATTGTAAATCGTTTGTTTCGATACACCTAACAGTTCCACAGCCTCATTTGTTGTAACAATCTCTTTCCTTTTTTGATCTTGTTCTAACATTTGAATTCTTCCTTTTTTAATGTTTTATAAACTCATTATATCATAATTATTTCCAACAAATTGTTAAAAAGTAATTAATGCGATAAAAATAAATCTATTTGTATATAAATAATAAAATATACGTTATTTGTTTAAAGTAGAATAATAGTGTATTTTTCTACCTTAATCTTTTACTATAATTACCTATTTATAAAAAATTGAATTATATTATTTAATTGGAAAAAGTATTCAAATTAATACTATAAATACATTGATTTATGTATAATAGATTATGAGGTGAGTAATATGTTAGTAAAATCAAGTCTACTTATTACAAATTCAGTACATATACCAACTACAAATCTTAATGAATCCAATCTAATTGAGTATTTAATAGATGAAAGTTACTTCCCTACTCTTCTACAAACAAAGTTTGAAAATGAAAAAAATCATCGAATGATTTATGAAAGTTTTTCTGATTTAGATATGATCTATTACTTTGTCCATCAGAGAAAAGATATTCAAAAATCGAAACAGCGAAAAGAAAGTACTAAGATGGAATACATACGAGAATTAATGCAGTTTTATCGGTACTTGTTAAAGAGTGAGGAATTTTTGCGACAGGATGTAGAATCTTATATAGAAACTTCATTTTTCAAAAATTTAAAGCAAAGACATATCGATTCCTATCAACAATGGCTCTCTACTTACCAGTACGGTCTGAAAAAACAACCATATCGTGTTACTACTCTTTCAAGAAAACTTGTGATATTAAAAAGCTTTTTTAAATATTTATTTGATAGTCATTACGTTCAATTACCTCTATATACTCGAATATTGAATGCAAAAATTACTAAAGATGACTTACCAAATCGCGATTTAGAAGAAAGTGAAGTTAAAGCATTATTGAATTTTTATAATGGAAACATTTTAAAAACGACTATAATCAAATTATTGGCTACAACTGGTATGCGGATTCGAGAACTAGCAGAGGCAAATTGGGGTAAAGTTACAAAGGATTCAAACGGTTATTGGCTCGAAATTGTTGGAAAAGGAAATAAAAAACGAGAAGTTAAATTATTAAATCATGTATTTGTAGATTTATGTAAACTAAGGAGTCGACGTGGTCTATCAAATATAATTTCTAAAACTGATTCAAATCCATTCTTTCCAAATAAACGAAATCAACATTATTCTTATAAATATTTATCGAAATATGTAATTGAAATGATAAAAGATTCTGAGTTAACTTTTGTGAAAGATCATAATCGAACTAACAATATTAGTCCTCACTTCTTTCGACATCATTATGCATGTCGTTCAATTGAAAAAGGTGCGAGCATATATCAAGTTAGTCGAAGTTTAGGTCATGAAAGTATTCAAACGACTGAACTTTATTTAGCAAAAATGATGAATCGAACTCAAAATGCAAGTAATGTTTGGGATGATGAAGAGTATTAAAAAAACCCCCATTTTGAAAAAGGGGGGTTCTTTTTAAATTTATTTTGTTTACATAATATTATTATAAATAACTTACTTTTATTAAATTGAAGAAAAAAGAAAATATAATTTAAATTTAGTATTGATGGAACAAAACGAGTTAAGACTACACTTTTTCTACTAAAGCTTTACTACTACCTCTGTTCCATCTTTTGGTTTCATATCAACTAGGATCAGTCCACTGTTTTTAGAAAGTTCCTGTAGTAGCGGCTTTAAATCTTTTCTTTCAATTTCAGGAAAAATGAATTTGTTGTCACTTTTTTTAATTGCTTTATTTATTATACGATTAATTTGTTTGGATGAAATGATCATACAAGCTAAATTTAAAACCGCATAAGGAATTGGAATGGAGAATCGTTTTCCCTCTACTTTCAATTTGACCTTTAACATAATTTACTCAATCACGACAAAAACTTTATCACCGTTAGAAGAAGTGATGTCTACGATTTGTCCTACCATTTCGTTTTCAATTGCTTCGATTAGCAGATCAACGTTAATATCTTTTACATATTTTTCGGCTTCTGGTATTTTTTCAGCAATATTTGTACCTACTTTTAAAACAGCCTTTACAAGATTAATCGGTACATTAACATTTACATTATCTCCTACTTCAGAGTTCACACGAATCTTTAAGATTTTATTTCCATATGCTTCTTTTTTTAATGTTATACGTTCTGGCTGATCTTTCTCTTGTAAAATATTAATTAATTCACTTGCTTTATCCTTATCAATCTTTCCTTCTTCCATCAACGTTAAGATTCTTGAAATCTCGTCTTTCATTATTATTCCCCCTCTTTTAATAATTGAATGGCTTTCTCAGCAGTAATTTCGCCTTTTTCTAATAATGTTACGATTTTTGACTTATCTATTTCTGGTTTCTTTTGAGTGGAATATCCAAGAGTAGAAATAATTTCGTCTAATTTTCCTCTGACAGTCGGATAAGAAATTCCTAGTTCCTTTTCGACCTCTTTGATATTCCCTCGACATTTAAGAAAAATCTCAATAAAATGCAGTTGTTCTTGCCCTAGAGCCGCCAATTTTGAAACTTCAAATTCGTTTTCGATCGTTGTTTGACAATGATTACAATGAAGTTTAGTAATTTTAAGTGCCTTGCTACAAACAGGACAATTAGTGAGTAAAGGATACGTCATACAGTTCTCCTTTCTTTTATTTAATCATATCATACACCATATATTTATTTTTTCAAACTATAATTTAAAATTATTTATAAAAATATTTATTTTTATTAAATAATTGAATTAACATATTAAATAATTTGATTCCTCTAACGTGTAAATTTAATTTTCTCTATAAATCTTTATATTTTTATTAAATAATTCAATTTGTATATTAAAAAAATTAAAAATAAAAAACAGACTCTTAAAGAAGTCTGTCTAAAATCTAAATCTAAATAGCTAATTAATCATCTGAGAGTCTTTTAGTATCATTTTTGTGTCTTGTTATACTCTTTCGTCATCTACCAATACTCTCATTTCAATTAAAAATTCTTCTTTCTGATTCGGAGAATAATTATTATGTATTAATGATTCATATATATCACTTTTAACAGTTATTAAGTGTTTTTCTATGTATTTAATGAGCCTTTGTAAGTTAGTAAAATAATCATCAGATGATACGCTCTTAAATGTAATGCATAAGTATTTTCCTTCTGGGATTTTTGAAACCTCAGTACCCGGCAATAATAATGAAATTTGTTTTTTTGTTAAAACAGGTGTAAATAAATATTGATATGTTACTTCATTAACATTTGTATAAGACTTATAAGGGAAAGTGGCGCCATAGCCATTGTTTCTAAAACCTTCTGTCGATGCAGCAAATTTCTTCAATTTACTGTATGAAGCATTTAGAATATTTTTTGGGTCAATCCCATTTGCTTTCGTCTGAATGATCTGCATTTCTTCTTCATACGAATAAAATACTTCACCAAAATGAGGATAATCTTTTTGTTTTTGCAATCCCTTTTTAGCATTTGCGATGATTTTTTCGATTTCGATTAATGAATTAATTTTTTCTCTTACAATTTTTTCTTGTTCCGTTAAAAAGGCGAAAAATTCATCCCTTTCTAGTCCCTGTACCTCTTTCATCTCTTCTAATGGAGTACCAATATATTTTAATGATTTAATTAAATCGAGAAGATGAATTTGTGAGTCTTTGTAATATCGATAATTCGTATCTGGATCGACATATGCTGGTTTAAATAAGTTGATTTTATCATAATATCGGAGTGCTTTAATCGAAATATTAACTAATTTGGAAACCTCACCTATTGTATATAGTTTTTCCTTCACTTCAATCACCTCCACATTCTTATTTTAGCAAAAGAAGCGTAATCTTTATTCGTAAACAAAGATTACGCTTTTGGATTACTTAAGCAGTGCGATAAACTGGCATTTTCCATGCGATTGTTAAACCAACACCACTCGCTAATAAGACTGTTGCAAAATAAAATGGATAGTTTAAGTCTATATCAAATAGGATTCCACCTATGATTGGTCCTATTACATTACCAAAACTAGTAAACATTGAATTCATTCCACCTACAAAGCCTTGTTCATTACCTGCAATTTTAGATAAATAGGTTGTCACAGCTGGACGCATTAAATCAAAGCCTAAAAATACTGTAATCGTTACAAGTAAAATCATAAAGTATGAGCTCACAATTGTCATAAAAAAGACTAGTATTGTAGAAAGAATTAAACTATATCGAATTAAACGAATTTCTCCCATCCATTTTGTTAATCGATCAAATAATGCTACTTGCGCAATCGCACCAATAATCCCACCGCCAGTAATCATGATTGCAATGTCTTTTGGTGTAAAACCAAATTTATGATTTGTGAACAGTGAAAATAATGATTCAAAAGCTGACAAACCAAATTGTGAAATCAATATGACTATAAACGATATAAAATACATCGGTTCAAAAATACGTTTAAAACCTGGTTTTTGTTCATTTTCTTCAATATTTTCTTGATTTCGTTCAGGTTCAGGAAGGACTGTAATAGATAATACCGCAGCGAAAACGGCTAATCCTGCTGCAAAGAAAAATGGTATGCGTGGACCATATTCTGCTAAAAATCCGCCAACACCAGGACCAACAATAAACCCCGTTGAAATTGCAGCCGACATATACCCAAGTGCTTTTGCTCTTGTATCGACCGTTGTAACATCTGCTATAAATGCTGTTACAGCAGGCATAATGAATGCTGCACTTATTCCACCTAGCATACGTGAAATAAATAAAACCTCAATCATTTTACCCATTCCGAATAAAAACTCTGAGATACTAAAGATTAATAAACCAGTTATAATCATTCTTTTACGTCCGAACTGGTCTACCCAACGACCTGCAATTGGTGAAAAAAATAATTGTGTAATAGCAAATGCAGCCACCATATAGCCCACAATTGTACCAGATATATTTAACTCATTCATAATTGAAGGTGTGACTGGTATTACTAAGCCAATTCCTAAAAATATAATGAATAAATTCATTAATACTAAAGATAACATTATGTTTTGTTTTTTCATCTTAACTCAACTCCCTTTTAAAACTCTACAAAACATAATGTAAAGCCTCTCCCAAGGGTAGAGTCAAATGATTTTTTTATTATTTTTAATTCTGTTTTTATGAATTCGTTTTCTTTTATATTTAGAATATTGATTTTAATTTTTTTTTCATTAAATATAAAAAAAGCTTCTAAGATAGAAGCTCAATTTCATAGTTATTGGTATATTGCATACATCTCTATATATTCATAGCCTATAAGTAATTCACATATTCACATATTTAATGATGTTTAGCATAACGAGTTTTTTGAAATGAACCGAGAATACTCGATGTGGCAAAACCAAGAATTAAGGCAAATGTTATATGTTGGTACAGCCCAACATTATCGTTTGCTCCCATATTATGCCATATATCGTTTGGAAGCTCCTTCCAAATAAACCACAAGCATGATGTTACTAAAACTGTAATAATTGGTATAGCCGGGCGTTTCCCAAGCGATGAAGCAATAAACATCATTAATGTTAAACCAAGAATCGGTGTAGTACCAAAAAACCATTGAAGTATATGAAAATCGATGTTCTCCATCCATATCCCTCCTCATTTTAAGTGTATGAGGAAGTTTTGCCAAAAAGTAATGAAATACCTTTCTAAGTTGGAAATTATGGCGTTACTTTACAGTGAAAATTTGTAATCGTCAAATAAAAGCAAGGCCCAGTGGCCTTGCCTTTATTTGACGATTACTTTTCCTACCATTCCAACATTAAAATGGTATTTACAAGTAAGATCATATGTATTAGCTTGTTTTGGTTCCACGTTAATAGCCGTTTCTTTTCCTGGCTGAACTTCTACATCGATATTGAGCATCTTCACAGTAAATGTGTGAGGTTTACTTCCTTTATTTTTCAATATTAAAGTTGTTTTTGCCCCATTTGGAATCGTGATGGTTTTTGGATTAAAGTAATCATCATTTAGCTCAACTAAGATTTGTGCTCTTTGTTCAGACTGTGAAATCTGAGATTCTGCAAAGGCTTTGATATTAACTGGTATTGCCAAAAGTAAAATTGTTGCAAAAACAATTAGTCTTGTTAACCAATTTTTAATTAACACTCGCATTACCTCCTTTCCTATGTAATATTCTTTTCCATATGATGGAAAATTATCACAATTTTTTTAATTAAATCGAGATAAGAAAACTATCTTCTTTATAGAAAACAGTTTTCATTTATTGCAAGTTACTGAATTGTTTCCCACTTTGCAATTTCTTCTCTAACGATTGGTGCAACTTCCTGACCTAATAGTTCGATTGCTTTTATTATGTCTGCATGAGGCATCGAACCAACTGGTAAGTGAAGCATAAATCTTTTAATACCTACATTTTTTCGAAGATGGATTATTTTTTGTGCTACTGTTTCGGAATCACCGGCATAAAGTGCACCTTCAAAGCTTCGTGCCGCATGGTAGGCAGCTCGGTCATAAATTCCCCAACCCCGTTCCTTTCCAAGCTTATTCATGACTTGCTGTGTTGATGGGAAAAATTTATCAGCTGCAGTCATTGTATCCTCTGCGATGAACCCATGTGAATGGGATACAATTTGTAATTTGGTTACATCATGACCGGCATGAGCTGCTGCTTTTTTATATAACTCGACAAGTGGTGCAAACTAAATTGGGCGTCCCCCTATAATTGCAAGTACTAGTGGAAGTCCTAATAGTCCAGCACGAACGACTGATTCACTGTTTCCTCCTCTACCAATCCAAATTGGTAGGGGATCCTGTACTGGGCGTGGATAGATTCCTATATTATTAATGGATGGTCGATGTTTTCCACTCCATGTTACAAATTCGGATTTTTGTAATGATAACAATAAATCCAATTTTTCTTCAAAAAGCTCATCATAGTCGTTTACATTATAGCCAAATAAAGGAAAAGATTCGATAAATGAACCACGTCCCGCCATGATTTCAGCTCGTCCATTCGAAATACCATCAAGCGTAGCAAAATCTTGAAATACTCATACGGGATCTGCTGATGAAAGTACAGTTATGGCACTTGTTAGCCGAATACGATTTGTTTGTGATGCAGCGGCAGCCAAAACGACTGCTGGCGATGATGCTGCAAAATCATTTCGATGATGTTCCCGTACTCCAAATACATCTAATCCAACTTGATCTGCAAGAATAATCTCCTCAACAACTTCATGCAAACGTTCGGCATGGCTTTTTACTTTACCTGTTTTAACATCAGACGTTGTTTCTACAAATGTACTGATTCCTATTTCCATAAAACTATTCATCCGTTTTTCTATTTTTAAGTAGACTTACATATTCGTTTGCTTAATTTATTAATCAACTTAAATATATCTCAAATTCGAGATAATTTCTAACAACAGTTAAATATATAGTATTGTCGCCATATCAATTTCCAGAAAAAATACATATTCTGAATATTTAGAGTATAATAGAGTATTAGAATTACTTCTATGTGCCCCTTCAAAAATTCTTAAGAAAAAATATTCTCCAAAGTAGTGAGAAAGGAAGTTTAAGTATGAATCAAACTAAACCAACTGAAATAACAGTTGAAGGTTTCTTTAGACGCCAATTAAATCGTTTTTCTACACCATTTGGAAATAAGTCAGGAGAACTTCCTGTTGAAGCAGGTCGATATCGTCTCATTTGGTCAGCTGCTTGTCCATGGGCCCACCGCTCTGTTATTGTCCGAAAAGTTTTAGGCTTAGAAAATGCGATCAGTTTAGGAACTGTCAGTCCAATGCGTCCAAGATTACCCCATGTGGATTGGGAATTTTCTTTGGATACAAGTGGAGTTGATCCAATATTAGGCGTTCGATATATGAGTGAAATTTATCATAAATCTGATCAAAACTATTCCGGACGTCCGACAGTACCTGCAATTATTGATATTAGCTCTGGTAAGATTGTCAATAATGATTATTTTAAGCTTACAAATTATTTCGAAACTGCATGGAAGCCATATCATAAAAAGAATGCACCCGATTTATACCCAGAATCTATCCGTCAAGAAATTGATGCGCTAAACGAAATTATTTTCTCTGATATAAACAATGGCGTTTACAAATGTGGTTTTGCTCAATCGCAGAAAGCTTATGAAGATGCTTATGAAACATTATTTAATAGATTAGATGAGCTAGAGCAACGCCTAACTAATCAACGTTTTTTATTTGGTGATAAAATTACTGATACCGATGTTAGGTTATTTACAACACTAGTTCGGTTCGATGCTGCTTACTTTACAGCCTTCAATACGAATCGAAATTTAATACGTGAGTATAAAAACTTATGGGGCTATGTACGAGATTTATATCAAACACCAGGATTTTGGGACACGACTGATTTTGAAGCGATTAAGCGACATTATCATTTATCAATTACCATATCGCCCGACAAGGAAGAACCAAAAGTTTTACCAAAAGGTCCAGAACTTACGATTTGGAACTCGAAGCACAATCGAGAAGTTTTAAGTGGACAAAAAGAAAAGTTCCTCATTCATTAATGCAAAAGGATGCGATCCAAATGGTAAAAATAGAAATTTGTAATGCCGAAAAAGAGATGTTGCAATTCATTCGCGAACAAAGAATTAACGCTTATAGTGAGTATGTCAACGATTTACCGGTTAATCATTGGAATGCTTTAAAGAAGGCCATCTCCTCGAATGTTGATGAACAAGAAGGTGTGGAATTAATTGTTGCCACGGTTTTAGGAAAAATTGTTGGAAGCGTCGCTTTATTTCCAGCCAAAATAAATGCTTATGAGGATTATATCGACGAGCTTGATTATCCAGAAATCCGAATGCTTGCTGTTGATTCAGAGTGCCGCGGTCAAGGAATTGCTTCTGCGCTAATTTTAGAATGTATTAATCGCACAAAGGAAAAAGGATTCGATGCGGTTGGATTACATACTGGAGAATTTATGAAAAATGCCATAAGTTTATATGAAAGAATCGGATTTAAACGTTTGCCAAAGTTTGACTTTGAACCAGCAAATGATGGGATTATCGTAAGAGCTTATCAGATGAAATTTACTGAACAGGATTAAATTTAAAATATATAGTAAAAGGGCTGATTGAAGATGAACTATCTTCAATCAGCCCTTTTAAGCTTACTCTATATTTTCCTATTCGAATATTCTCACTATCACTCTTTGAAAACGTTTGAAAAATACATTGTTCTGTCACATCTCAAGGAATAACTTTATGTTAAATTGTGGTAAAGTTAATGTGAAATAAATATAAAATATTGGTATAGTAATTATTCAAGTCCTAAAAGAGGTTGTGAGCATGTTATGAAAGGAATCTTAATATGGGCTTCTTTTATAATATATTTTTTATCAGTCACGTTTTTATTATTGATATTGAGTTTTAAACCGTTTGAATTAATGTATAGTTTACTATTAATATGCATCCTTATTTTAAATGGAATTTTTGTAACAAACACTTCTTTTTATCGAAAACTACGCGAATTCCTAAGTCAAAAAAGATATTTTTTTATCTTGGAAACTGTTTATCATCTACTTTTGATTGTAGTTCTTTTTCTAATAAACAAAAATCAGCTCTTATTTCTAATTAGCTTGATGTTTGTTCTTTTCGACTTTATTCAATAGAGAAAAAAATTGTCAATAAGTAAAATATAGATGTAAAAATGAAGTTAAGTCTATAAATGGCTTAACTTTCTTTATTTAATTCCAATACCTATGCCTGTTCGCTATGTCTGTCTAAAATTCTAGTATTCTCACTATTTTTCAATATAATAAGTAGAAGATTTATTACGCAAAAAAGCCGATTCCAATATTATATTGGCTCAGCTTTATGTATACATTATTCAAAATAAAATAATGAATCGTGAGAAGTATTTGTCTGATAGTAATTTACTAAATCTTCTACAGAGATTCCTCTAATTTCAGCAATATCATTAAAACTCATATCATAGTGATATGACAGTTCATGTAAAGATAATGCTGGATTATTCGCTAATAATTCATAATCGGGTAGATTTTCAAATTGTTGAGACATACTCATCACTTCCTTTTACAGTTTCTTATTATCCTTTCCTAAAATTTACAAATTTAGTCAAGATTCGCAAAAAGAATTGATGTTTACATAAAAATGGTTAGTTAGGTGGACTTATGATTCAAACTATTTTACACGCAACTTTATTATCTTTTGAATTAATTCTTCCTTTAGGGGTACAAAACGTTTTATTTTTCAACAAGGTGCAACTCAAAATAGATTTATTAATGTACTTCCTGCTGTAACAACTGCATCGATTTGCGATACTTTATTAATTACTTTATCTGTTACAGGTGTTTCAATGCTAATTTTAACATCACCTTATTTAAAAACCGCTCTTTTATGCTTTGGCGTTTTATTTTTAACTTATATGAGCTCGCAAACATGGAAATCTAAAACTTCAAATGTAAATACTAATCAAGAACATTTTTCAGTAAAAAACAAATACTTTTTGCTGGATCAGTTTCACTTTTAAATCCTCATGCAATATTAGATACAATAGGTGTAATTTGAACAAATTCACTTCAATATGACGGAATTGAAAAAATTGCTTTTTCGGTAACTTGTATTGCTGTTTCGTGGATCTGGTTTTTGTTACTCGCAATAGCCGGAAGAACGGCAGGGAAACTTGATCAATTCGGTAAATTTATGCTAATTGTGAATAAAATATCGGCTATTATAATTTGGTCTATTGCAATTTACCTAATTAAAGGAATAATAGCTAGATAGAAAAATGCAGGTTAAAGGTGTTATCCTGAATCCTGCATTTTTATTTTTCTCCATTTTATTAGAAAAAGCGTAAAGAAGATAATGTAAGAAATGCTTCTATTAACCTCAATAATTTCTCTTTTTCTTCATTGTTTAGCATTGAATTAGCTTTACGTATGAGATTCATACCTTCTATCCAATCATTTTCACCAATTGGTACATATCCAGCTAATTGAAACAACTGAATAACAGGAACGTCGAGTGGTTCTGCCAACTTTCGTATAATTTCTGGTGACGGAATACCTCTTTTACCATTTTCAATTTGTGAAATATATGAATGGGATATATTTGCTTTTGTTGCAAGGTATTTTATTGATAGATTTTTTTGTAATCGTGTCTGTCTAATAAATTCAGCAAATATTTTTGAGCGATCCTCAATATTTTGATCCTTATAGACCACATCAAATTTTAGATTACCATCCATTTCTTTCTTTGAAAGATTGAATACTTCTTCTGAAATGTTACGTAAAGGTGTTTTCAATCTTTCAGGTGCATTAATAATATAAGCACACCAAATTAATTCTTCAGCATTTCCACCAGTAACTTTTGCAATCGCTCTAGTTAATTTTTCTTCAGGTGGAGTCAGTTTCGCATTTTGTAATTTGCTTAAATAGCTCTTATCTTTTGAAAAACCTAACTTATTTAATTCTTTTGCTATATCAGTCAAACTTAAATTTGAATTTTTTATATATTGCCTAAGTAATTTGTAATACATGCTCACATCATTTCCTTTAATTTACTCTAGTTTATTTTTATGTGTACAACATGTACTTTGACACTATTATAGATTGGATTATTTTGGAAATTATTATTTTTTTTGAGGAAGTACTTATATTTCAATGATAGCAGAATTGTTCCGTAGGCGAAAAGAACTAAACCCATTCTTTTAAAAGAATGGGTTCTAAAAAACTTATGAAATTATTATTAATTTAGATTTTCGAAAACCTTAATATTAATTGTTTTTCACTAGATAAATGTGAGCCAAATGATGTTCGCTATGCCAGGCATATAAAGCTAATATGAAATCTATACTAATATTGATTTTAAGTTCAGGATGAAAACATGTTCGTTTAAACTGTTCCTCTGTAAGTGATTCAAGTAAAACTACGTATCGTTCGTGGATTCCTTCTAGTATTTTTAAAGAACTATGAAAATCAAAATTTGAATCACTTAATGTAATCCATGCGTTTTCATCATACGCTTTGATTGTTGGATTTTCTTCAGTTAAAGCTAATTTGACTCTTATTAGGCTATTCATATGACTATCTGCAACATGATGTATTACTTGTTTTGGTGTCCAACCACCTTCACGATAAGGTGTGTTTAGTTGATTGTCTGTAAGAGATGTGATTGCCTCTTTAAATTTATTAGGAGCATCCTTTAGTACTTTAATAAATTCTTCACGTTTCAGTTGAGTGTAGTTTGATGGAACGGTAAATCTGCCAATCGGATATTTTAAATTTTCCATTTCAAATCCCCCTTTTACTAGTAGCTATTTATAAAAAAACAACAAAGCCTTTCATAAGACTTTGTTGTTAAATTACGAATTATAGTGTATTAAATGTTTCAGTTAATACTGGAACGATTTGTTTTTTACGAGATACAACACCTTTTAATAAGGCAGTATTGTTTTCTAATGACACATTGTATGCTTTTTCAACTGCATTAGTAGCAGTTCCTTTTACAACTGCGATCGAGTCATTTGTTAAAATATCAGTTACAACAAATAAGAATAGGTCTAATCCTTTATTTGAAACAATGCCTTCAAGTACATTTTCTAATTCAGCTTGACGAGAAAGTACGTCATTTGTATCAACTGCGTTTACTTGTGCGATTTCTACTTTATAGTTACCCATTTGGAATTCTTTAGCATCAAGTGAAACTAAAGACTCAATCGATTTATCAGCAAGATTTGCACCTGCTTTTAACATTTCTAAACCATATTCATCTGCATTTACACCAGCGATTTCAGCAAGTTCTTTTGCAGCAGCAACATCTTGATTAGTACAAGTTGGAGATTTAAATAATAAAGTATCAGAAATAATTGCTGAAAGCATTAGACCAGCAACTTCTTTCTTAATTTCGATATTATTTTCTTTATATAATTTGTTTAAAATTGTAGCTGTACATCCAACTGGCTCACAACGATAGTATAAAGGATCGCTAGTTTCAAAATTAGCAATACGGTGATGATCAATAACCTCAAGTACACGAACTTGTTCGATATCATCAGCACTTTGTTGACGCTCATTATGGTCAACTAAAATGACATTATTTGTTTCAGATGCAACTTTTTCTACTAAGCGTGGTGCTTCAGATTTAAATGTATCAAGTGCAAATTGAGTTTCTGCACTTACGTCACCTAAACGGATTGCTTCAGCATTTTCACCTAATGCCTTTTTTAATTCTGCATAAGCAATTGCAGAGCAAATTGTATCTGTATCTGGGTTCTTATGACCAAAAACTAGTACTTTTTCCATCAAAAATTCTCCTAACTATATCTTGTTTTTCATTTTTTTATGTATTTTAATGCCAGGAATTGGCTTTAATATAAAACGCTTCAATAATAATACCATATCAAAATAAAAAAAAATAGCCAAAATGGCTATTCTTTACAGTTTGAAGGCAAAGTCGAAAAAACATGCCAATTTGACTAATTGAAAGCGCTTAATTTTCGGGTCACTAAGCCTGTTCATACCGCTGTAATGTAAGTCAAATAAAAACAAGTCTTTTCAATCTACCGTCTAATTATTTTTTAGTATTTTTATATGACATAGTATCCGTAATTGGTTCACTTTTTGGTAACCAATCAATTGGTATATCATCTGCAGATTTTAAATCTTCAAGTAATAATTCATCAAAATTATTTTGATTCGAATTAATTGATTTGTTCTTTTTTGATTTACTCATCATTTTATACCTCACTTAGTCCTTAAGGATTTAGCTATAGTTTGTGTAAAAGATGGCTTTGTTAATACTTATTTTATGTTTTTTATGATAATTTCAGGTATGGCTATATTTTTACGTGGTTTTATATTTTCTATAATGATTTCAGCTATATCTTCTGGATTCATCATTTTTGAAGTTTTATCTTCATCAAAAATACCTGCCCAAAAGTCTGTATTCATTCCACCCATATAAGCTGCAAAAACCGAGATTGGTGTTCCTGTTAATTCAACAACCAAACTTTCGGTAAATCCTTTAACGCCGAACTTACTTGCGCAATAAACCGATTCTGTTGCTTTTCCAATTAAACCTGCTGTAGAAACAATATTTACGATTGTTCCACTATTTTGTTTTTTCATTTGTTTTAATACTTCTTGTGAGCAGAAAATGGTTCCCTTAAGGTTAATATCGATCATATTATGTACAGCTTCTTCATTTAATTCCTCTGCAATATCAAAAATTCCAACACCTGCATTATTAAATAATAAATCAACTTTACCGTATGTTTGAATAATTGTATCGAAGACTCTTTTTACATCTTCATGTTTTGAAACATCAACTGTATGTATTGAATAGTTGTTTGGTAATTGTTTGCCAATTTCTCTTAGTTTATTTTCAGTTCTTCCTAACAAACAAATGTGTGCTCCATTTTCAGAATACTTTTTAGCTAATGACGCTCCTAAACCACTACCAGCGCCTGTGATTATTATAACTTGATTACCCAATTTAAAACCAACTTTCTATTTTAATTATTAATCCGAATAATTTCATTATAGCTATTAAACCAAAACATGATACAATTGTAAAAGTGTTTGTTTAGGAGGTCGATAAAATGAATACGACTAAAACGGATAAAATATCACGCTTTTTTAAACTATTACTTCCGATTTTAATCACTCAAGTGACATTATTTTCGATGTCATTTTTTGATACAATCATGTCTGGAAATAGTAGTCCAGGGGATTTAGCAGGAGTTGCGATCGGTGTAAGTATTTGGACTCCAATTAGTACAGGGTTAACTGGCATTTTAGTCGCAATAACGACTATGGTTGCCAATTTAAATGGTGCAAAACAGGATGAAAAAATAACGCCTCTCGTTATGCAGGCAATTTATTTGGCTGGGATTATTGCAATTATCATTATTATTATTGGTATTTTTTCTATCCATCCGATCTTAAATCATATGAATCTTGATCCGAAAGTTCATCGTGTTGCTCTTCATTTCTTATTTGCATTATCATTTGGAATTTTACCATTATTTCTATATACAGTTATTCGTCAGTTTATTGATGGTTTAGGTAAAACAAGAACTACTATGATTATTACAGTTATTTCAGTACCAGTTAACGTGATTTTAAATTATTTTCTTATATTCGGTAAAGCTGGTCTTCCGCGTTTAGGTGGCGTAGGTTCTGGAGTTGCGTCTGCAATAACGTATTGGATTATTTTTGGAATTGCTTTATACATTATTAAAACTAAAAAGCCATTTAGCACATTTAATCTATTTAAAAAACTTCCTCCAATTTCATTTGCAACTTGGAAAAGTATTTTAAAATTAGGAGTTCCAATTGGACTTAGTATCTTTTTTGAAGTAAGTGTATTCTCAGTCGTAACATTATTGTTAAGTGAGTTTGATACTGAAACAATTGCAGCACATACAGTGGCAATGAATTTTGCGAGTCTTCTTTATATGGTTCCATTAAGTATTTCAATGGCTTTAACAATTGCTGTCGGATATGAAGTTGGTGCAAAAGAGTTCCAAAATGCAAAAGAATATAGCAAAATTGGTTTAGTAATGGCAGTTTCAATTGCTTCATTTTTTGGTATCATCATCTACTTATTCCGATATGATGTAGCTGGATGGTATACGAATGATCCATCTGTACAAATTTTAGCAGGCGGATTCTTGATCTTCGCAGTGATGTTTCAGCTATTTGATGCCGTTGCTGCGCCAATCCAAGGTGCATTAAGAGGTTATAAAGATGTGAATGCCACATTAATTATGATGATTTTAGCTTATTGGGTAATAGCATTACCAGTCGGGTATGTACTCTCTAATACGAATCTTGGTGCAAAAGGATATTGGGTTGGATTAATTGTTGGTTTAGGAGTTTCAGCACTAACATTATCTTTCCGATTAGTACAACTACAAATAAAAAAACTAAAGCTATCTGAAGCTTAAATGAAAAGGATGGGAAGCACAATTGCTCACCCATCCTTTTTTTGTATTTCTACTCATCTTGTATCGTTATATTTGGATGATCATCATCCAATTGGTCAAGTAATTCGCTAGGGATATGTTTTGGGATTACATCTGGTGGGAGTTCACCACCCACACCTAAATAGTAATGTCGTATAGGCTTCAGTTCATCATTTAATTCATAAACTAATGGAATACTTGTTGGAATATTAAGAGAAGCTATTCCGTCAGCTGAGACTTGATCTAAATATTGGACAATCCCCCTTAACGTATTTCCATGTGCAGATATAATAACCTTTTTACCTGCTTTCAAAGCTGGTGCAATTTCTTCATCCCAATATTTCAACACTCTTTTTTCTGTATCCTCTAAATTTTCAGTTAGTGGAAATTCATCTTTTAATAAGTTTTTATAACGAGGTTCATTTATCTCATATCTTGGATCGTCTGGTTTTAGAGCAGGTGGTCTAACATTCATCGATCTTCTCCAAATATTAACCTGTTCTTCCCCATACTTTTTTGCTGTTTCAGATTTATTCAAACCTTGAAGTGAACCGTAATGACGTTCATTTAATCTCCATGTCTTATAAACTGGAATCCACATCATATCAATTTCGTTTAAAATAATCCATAATGTACGGATTGCTCTCTTAAGTACTGATGTATAGGCAACATCAAATGTAAATCCGTTTTTCCTTAAAATAATACCAGCTTCTCTTGCCTCGGAAAGTCCACTCTTTGTTAAGTCTACATCTGTCCAACCTGTGAACCGATTTTCAACATTCCATAAACTCTGTCCATGTCTGATTAATACAAGTTTAATCATATTGCTCTCCTTTAAAATCAATTAAATATGATATAGTTTGCTGAAATGTTCATAATTTGATTCAGAATTGATTAGAAGAGCAAAATCTTATGTATTTAGAATAATACACTATTTGTTTATTCGATTAATTTTTATTGAACTAAGTTCGATTGGGATATAAATTTTATTTTTAAGGACGATATTCCCCATTGAGTCATATAGATTTTCAATTAGTAATACGAATAAATTATTATTTGAACGTAATTCATAGTTTGAAGAAGGAAGGACTGATTCTGTAAATTTTATTTCGATAGTGGATGAATGGATTAACTTATAAATATCTTCTTCAAGTATTTTTAGTAGACTCTGCTGGTCGCTTAGATTCATTTGATATTGGGAAGCTGTCTCACTTGGAAACATTGTATAAGCATGAGCGACAATTTTATTTTTAGACTTGTACCATCTATTAAACCTAATCATCACTGCTGAATCTTGATTAAATATCTTTTTAACGTATTCATAATCATCCGAAAAACTAACTTCTAAATAAGCATCTACATCATCAATGGTTTCTGTACAACATTGAAAAATAGAATTATCTATTTTTTCTAAACCAACACTTCTTAAATTCACATTTTGTTTTATAAAGTTACCTTGCCCATGGACTGTTTCAATATAACCGTCCTCTTTTAGTAAACCCAATCCTTGTCTTAAGGTCATTCTACTAACATTCATCATCTTAGAAAGTTCAGGTTCTGGAGGTAGCTTACTTCCAATCGGATAAACTCCCTCATTAATTAGTTTAAATAATTTTTCATAAACCCCTACGTAAAGAGGTAATTTTTTTTTATTTTCAACGGACATAACAACACTCCTTACAAATATTATAACGAGTTATGAATTATTCGCAAACTTGTCGGTTAAGTGAAAATCACAAACACAATCATTATTCTTTTAAACCAAGTTAAAAAATTTTTAAAAATATTGTGTGAGAAAAAGTTGCTATTGATTTATATATTATGTTGAAATATAATTTAGTTGAAACATAATAGACAACGATGTATACAACTATACTTCATAGTATGAATTTATCATTTTGAACTTGTTACGTTATTTTATTTTGTAAACGGAAACATTTTAGGTAAGAATGATAACTTAAAGATAAATAAACATGTGAAATGTGAAAGAATATTAGTTGTATAGGTTTGTTAATTAAGTAAATGTAAAAAATTGAACAGGAGAGATAATAATATGACAACGCCACATAATACAGCCAAACCAGGAGATATTGCAAAAACAGTTTTAATGCCAGGAGATCCATTACGTGCAAAATACATTGCGGAAACATATCTAGAAAATCCAGTACAATTTAATACTGTACGTAATATGTTTGGCTATACAGGAACTTATAAAGGGAAACAAATATCTGTAATGGGATCTGGTATGGGTATGCCAAGTATAGGAATTTATTCATACGAATTATATAAATTTTATGATGTAGAAAATATTATCCGTGTTGGTAGTGCCGGAGCTTATACAGATAAACTAAACATTCATGATATAGTGCTTGTAGAAAGTGCTTGGAGTCAATCAACTTTTGCAAAAACTCAAGCAGGCGTAGAAGGTGACATTCAGTACCCTTGTGAATCTTTAACAAACAAAATTGAAGATACTGCAAAGCAAATTAATACTCCTATTGTTAAAGGAAGAATACATTCTAGTGATGTATTCTATTACGAAAGTTCAGTTCCAAATTTTGTTGATTTTTATAAAGACCATGAGTGTATTTGCACAGAAATGGAAAGCTATGCACTATTCCATAATGCGAAAGTATTAGGAAAGAAAGCAGCATGTTTACTTACTATTTCAGATTCTTTAGTTACTCATGAAGAGATTAGTGCTGAAGCAAGACAAACATCATTTGATAAAATGATGAAACTTTCATTAGAAGCTTGTTTGTAAAATAAACTCCCTTCTATTAAAGAAAGTTAGTGAAAAACAAAAAAGACGATTTCCGTTTTAGGATATCGTCTTTTTTGTTCTTGTGTAACTTAAGTATGCGAGAATACTTCTTTATTTAATTGCTTTACTCACTTTTAACTTTTTACCTTTAATCGTTGTATTCTCCATTGCTTGTAATACTAGTGATCCTTTTCCATTCAGAATATCAACATATGACATATTATCCTGAATGGTTATAATGCCAATATCATCCGCTGTCACTCCAGGGATTTTTGCGATTGTTCCAACAAAATCAACAGCTCGGATTTTCTTCTTTTTTCCGCCACTGAAATGGAGTTTCATAATATCTTGATTAATTCGGGCTGTTTTATTATTTCTTACAACTCGCCTGCTGTTAAGCTTTTCCTCAAAAGTAGCTTTTCCAGCAACGACGTCTTGATGTCTAGGAGCTTCTTTAGTAGGTATCTCGAAGCCGATGTAATTTTCAATTGCTTTAACGAACTTTCCTTCAAAACGTGTCGAAAACGTAATTGCTTTTCCTTTATTTCCTGCACGTCCAGTTCTCCCGGTTCTGTGTACATAGCTCTCTTTTTCCATAGGAACATCATAGTTGATGACTAGGGTTACATTATCAATATCAATACCTCTTGCAGCTACATCGGTTGCTACCAGATAGCGGAAGTTCCCCAGTTTAAAGCCTTCCATTACAGTAAACCGGTCTTCTTGTTCCATTCCCCCATGGAGTCTTTCACATGAATAATTAGCTTTTTCCAGTTCATTATACACAGCATCAACGTGTTCTTTAGTCCGGCAGAAAATTAAGCAGCTGTCTGGGTTTTCTACAACTGTGACGTCTTTAAGAAGTGAAATCTTTTCTTCTTCTTTCACTTCAATTAAAAAATGTTCAATGGTATCGGCCGTTACACCAGTTGATTCAATCTCAATATGAATAGGATCTTTCATATATTTATGACATAGATTTTCAACATCATTAGGTAAGGTTGCTGAAAAAACCATCGTTACCCTGTTTAAAGGTAGCCGGTTGATAATTGCTTCTACTTCGTCGATAAAACCTCTATTAAGCATCTCATCAGCTTCATCTATAATAAGATACTTTATTTGATCTATATCCAGAGTTTCTCGTTCAAGATGGTCCATGACCCGTCCAGGTGTACCAACGACTACATGTGTTTTTTGTTCCAATTCTACCTTTTGTTTAGAAAAAGGTTCTTTTCCATAAACGGCCACCGCTTTTATGCGTTTAAATCTTCCAATATTCGTAATATCTTCACGGACTTGAGCTGCAAGCTCCCTAGTTGGTGTAAGAATTAAAGCCTGTGGTTTTTTTTCCTCCCATTCGATCATTTCGCAAACAGGAATACTATATGAGGCAGTCTTGCCGCTCCCAGTTTGAGATTTTACGACTAGATCTTCATTTTCCATTGCTAATGGAATGACCTTACTTTGAACTTCAGTTGGAGTTTCGTATTTTAATACAGCTAATGCTCTTTTAATTTCCTCGCTTACATGATAGTCCGCAAAACTTCTTTTATTCATTTCTTAACCTCGTTTTTTGTTTTTTCGATATATGGATAGAATTCTCCGTAAGAAAAATCATATTCATTAATTGAATATGATTCATTATACTTGAAAAATGCAAGACAAACAGGTTTTTATTTTCAAATTTAAAAAGTAATAGATAGAATTGACAGGAATTTAAAGAATTCTATTTTCGAGAAAGACTGGGTTGAGTTTATTGTGCGTAAACCAAACATGGACTTATCAGTACTAGATTTATTTTTAATTGTTTCAGCTGTTTTCAAATGTGTACTTTGAACTAATTTTTCGTATTCACCTTTATTAAAAATAATCGGCGAAAAAAGGAGCTGAATGATATAATCATCAGCTCCTTTACATAGTTTTACTAATTCATGCATTAGTATATTTTACTGTCATATTTTTTGAACTTCGTTTAATCCAACTGTATCTATGTATTCGTTCCACTCTTCTCGTAATATCCCCATGCGAATCGAGTCATAATATGTTCCATCATAGAAACGACATTTTCTTAACCTAGCTTCCATTGTCATTCCTAATTTTTCTCCAACTTTAATCATACGATGATTTCCAGACCATGTTGTATAACCCACCCGTACAAGAGGTAATGTATTAAATAAATGATTAATCCAAAGTTTTAAAGCTCTTGTACCAAAACCTCCACTCCAATATTGGGGATCATAAATACCTATTCCAATCTCAAGCCAATTAGAAGGTTTATGTTCCCAATAGTAGCTAACTGTGCCAATGATTTTTACATCTACATCAATAATCCATATATTTTCTTGGTTTACAACAGTATCCTTAGTTTTTAAATAGTCCTCAAAAGTAATAGCTTTATGTTCAAAATATGGTGCATCCCATTTTTTCCACTCTGGTGAACTCTCTTTATACATCAAAGTCCAAAGTGAATATAAGTCTTCTTCATTTATTGGTCTAATTCGTAGCAACAAATCATTATACAAATATTACTCCTCCATTTATCACTATTGAACTACTTCATGCGTTAGCTTAACAAGATTTTTATTTGACAATTCAACATTGTTAAATATAGTTGGAATCGCTTTATTAATGTAATGTACTAATTGTTTCATTTGTTCAAAAAAATGTTCATTATTAGGTTCGCCTATATTTACTGCTGTTTGTTGTCCATTGTAAACCTCGTTGAATAATCGAATATCTCGATTATATTGTTGCTTAATGAATTCTTTATGTAATTCACTCATCCCAATAATAAGTTCATACTTATTAAAGCAAGAATCATCAAATTGTTTTCGTTCGAATCCAGAAGTATCAATACCAAATTCATTCATTATATTAAAATGAATTGTAGAGTATTTACGAATATCACTATTAGCCCTAATGCCCGCAGATGCCACTTTAACTGTCGTATTATTTGTCTTTTGTAGATAATCCTTCATACAAAATTCAGCAATTACACTTCTAGTAAAATTATCGGTGCAAACAAAAAGAATGTTCATTGCTATCTCCCTCTATAATCTATTAATGGATCTACCTAAAACTTTTATTGTATAATAAGATCCTTGTCCGTATAAAGGACTCCAAAAAGTTTCGTGTAAAGATATAATCACTTTTCCACCATCTTGTAATTTACCAAATACTTCTCTTGTTGTTTCAACGTCATTAATTAATATAGCTAAAGTGGTTTGATCGCCAATTTGATATGGTAGACCTGTAAATGGATCAGAAATCATTAAATCTGTTGAACCAACTTTGAGATGTGCATGTAAGATACGATTTTTTTCTTCATCAGATAGGTTTGTATATTCTTCCCCAGGCATGTCGCCAAATCTTTGAAGAATAAGGGTCTTTGTATTGAATGCATGTTCATAAAATGAAACAGCTTCCTGCCCATTTCCATTCAATATTAGATAAGGATTGATAACTAAAATCATAAAAAACACCTTTATTTAAAATTTTAATCTAATCTCTTCATCTTCTTAGCTTTTAATGTGATCTACTTTAGCTTTGCAGGGTCGTCACGATTAAGTTCCCAATTTTATAATTTCTACTTTAAGTTCTTCATTCCTTCAATTTTAGCCCTGATTTAAATGCATTAATGAATTCGTTAAAAGTAAAAAACGGTTATTAATCTATATGTGCATTTAGATTAAAAAGAAAATCAACAATCTACTTTTTAACAGAACGTATTATTCAAACTATTATTAATTCAAAGACTGGATTTTTCAGAAAATTCATTTTATAATATTAAAAATGTATTTTTTGAATGGCCCCTCTTATTATTGCTTTCTTATTTTAGGAAATCTGAATTTAATAAATCAAATGATTGTAAAAATGTGCCAATTAAATTGACTCTTTTTTATTAACATTTATTCTTTAAATCTACCCATTAAAATCGTATTATAATATCTCCCGTTAGAAAGTACCTTATCTTTTTTTAATACTCCTTCAACTTCAAAGCCTAACTTTTCATATAGTTTAATTGCTTTTTCATTTGTTTCTAGAACACTCAAATTTATTTTGTGAATATGATTTGCGTCTGCCCAAGAAATTGCTTGTTTTAAAAGATTTTTACCGATGCCGTATCCCCAAAATTCTTTTAAGACACAGACGCCAAATTCTACTTTATGAGAAAGTCTTTTTAATTGACTACCTTCACATCTAGCAAAACCAACTATTCTATTTTCAACCTTAGCTACTAAAAATAAATTATTTATAGTTTCTGTATCACAGATAATTATTTGTTCAAAGCCTTTTGGATCGATAAATGCTTCTCCTGCTTCTCGGTCTAAATTTTCTGTCTCGCCATCTATCAGTACCCTCAAACTAGATAATTGTTTCGCGTCAGTAAGTACTGCATGTCTAATAATATATTGAAGGTTTTTTATCGTAAATTTCTGAGGTTGTATTTTCATCATATACTCCTTACACTGGTATTCTTAATTTTATTAAAAAGATTGATTATTTGTGTACTTCTTCAATTAGAGTGGATAAGCCTCATTAATAAATATTCATACTAAAAGAGATCATCCTAATGTTAATATTAAAAGTTTTTAAACTAAACTATATTAATATGAAAGAGGTGTATCAAAGTGGAATTTAGAAGTAGTGGAAGGCTTTCTAATTTTTTAGTTTCAATACTGTTCACGATTTGCATGATTACATTCATCTTTTATGTACAAAAGCATGGTTTTCCTAATACGATTAAGTCATATTTGATAATAACAATCGTAGGCTTCACCTTCTTAGCTTATATCGGTTATATTCGTAGTATGGTGATCAGGATAAACGATTACGGTGTTACATACGAACATTGGGGTTTTAAGCGAACGATTCCTGCTCATCATATTACACGTGTAAATTTACAATATCGTTATAAAGAGACACCTTCACATAGTGCTTATCTAGTAATTAACCATCCCGAAGAATCTATTTTCATCCCATCTATGATGTTTCAAGGTCAAATCGAACGAATAACGAAAGAAATCAGAGATATAATGATCTACTAAATTTAATCTAATTAAAAGAACTGAAGTGAAGCTTCAGTTCTTTCTGTATTCAAGTAAATGATCTTTTTGTTAAATTAAAGCTTAACTGCATCGACAATGATGGAAGGAAACAGGACTTTTTCCCCGTGATTTCTAGGATCATATTTTTTTGATCGGAAAATAACACCATCCTTGCCATCCCATTCTTTAAAATGAAAAATTCCTTCTTCATCATAGTATTCTAGCAGTGTAACTTCAAAACCCGCTGTTTTAAACATGTTAACTAGTGTTTTATAATTATATACAATTTTGTGGCTTGCAGCAGGATGATCTTTTGGGCCAGGTCCACCAACTTTAACAATACTTTGATACGTTTCGTCTTGAAAAAAACCATCTGGTACAGCACAACGAATGTAACCTGATGGTTTTAAATATTCATAACAAACTTTAGCGGCTTCTAAACCTTCTTCATATGTAAGATGTTCCCATACATGTTCAGCTAAAATAGCAGTAATTGAATTTTTCTCAAATTTATTTTCCCAAGTTGACTTAACTAATAAATTAAGTTCTTCCTCCTGAGTTTGAATCCATGTTGGATTATTGTTATATTCTCCAGCTCCAATTACAACTTTTAATTCATCTTGTTTAATCACCAATAGATTCACCTCATATTATATTTTGACCGATTAATTATCTTCTGCAAAACTTACATGAATTCCTTCTATAAAACGTAGAAAAATGTCAAAATTTAGAAGTGAATATTATTTGAGATATTCTTCTATCAGGATTCCATAAATCCATTTCAAAAATCATTTAGATTCTTATACTTTATCTTGGGTATAATAATTCCAGTAAATGGAGGCGATATCAAATGACTATTGATCGAATTTGTACGATTGGACCAGCAAGTTTTGATAAAAAAATATTGTCTGAATTGATTGAACACGGCATGACGATTGCAAGACTCAATTTTTCACACGGAACACATGAAAGTCATCAAAATGTCATTGAACTAATAAAATCAATAAGAAAAGAGACAGGAAAAGAAATCAAGATATTAGGAGACCTCCAAGGTCCAAAAATTCGATTAGGAAAAATTGAAGGTGAAAAAATAAATCTTGAACCTAATCAAACTTTTACACTCGTAATTGATGAGATTACAGGTGATCGTAATCAAGCCAGTGTTGATTATAAAGGGTTAATAAACGATGTAAAGCGAGGAGATCGTATATTAATTAATGATGGTGCAGTGGAGTTATTAGTTGAAAATATCGAACAAAATAAGATTGTCACATCTGTGAAAACTGGTGGCGAAATTTCTTCACATAAAGGGGTTAATTTACCTGGAGTCGTTACAAGTTTGCCTGCTATTACTGAAAAAGACCGAAAAGACATCGAATTCATTTTGCAAGAAGGTTTAGATTATATTGCATGCTCCTTTATTCGACGAGCATCGCATTTACAAGAAATCAGAAGTTTTATGAATTCAAAAAGTGATAAAACACCTCAATTAATAGCAAAAATTGAAACGATAGAAGCAATAAAAAATTTCCAGGAAATTAATAAAGAAACGGATGCATTAATGATTGCTCGTGGTGATTTAGGTGTTGAACTACCCTATCAATGTATTCCTCTCTTACAAAGAGCAATGATTCATGAGTGTAATTCAAATGGGACATATGTGATCACAGCAACTCAAATGCTACAATCAATGGTAGATAATTCATTACCTACAAGAGCTGAAGTAACTGATGTATTTCAAGCTGTGATGGATGGTACGAATGCCGTAATGCTATCGGCTGAAAGTGCTGCTGGCCATCATCCGATTGAAAGCATTGAAACATTAAAGCTTGTATCTCAATTTGCGGAGACCGTTAAATCGAAATCTCCGTTTGATTTTGATGATATGCTTGAATTGATCAATTCAACTATCAAATAACTTACAAACTAAAACGCCCTTACTTAAAGGGCGTTTTTAAAATACTTGCATTCACTTTTCTTTTTTATAAAATCGTTCACCTGTATCTGGATTATAGTAAACTCTTGTTTTCTCCCCAGTTACTGGATCAATATTCACTTCACTAGTTCGTTCAAAACCCTCTGGTATATGGTTTCCATGATTTCGATTAAATCGTTTATCGAATATAAAATAACCAAGAATTAAACAAATAATGAGAAATAATATTTGGATACCATAAAAACCGAAAATAAATGTTTTCACTATATTTTCCCGACTCCTATAGACGTTCCATATGCTACAATGTCACTCATATTGTACTTCATGTAAACAGACCTCCTATAAGTAATTGATATTACACTAACTAATATATGTACATCATTTTGAACGTTCGAAATCATAACTTTAAAGACCATGCAGTAATCTATCAAGCAAGTTTAATTTCTTCCTCCAAAATTGCCTTATCACATCATTAATTTGATTATATCAAGTTTATTTTTTTAGGTCTACGTGAGGGTTAAAGTTCCGTAAGATTTTAATAATGGTTCGTCTTGATAATTTTACAAGGTGTTAAGGGTCATATAGAGTGTATTACCATTTAATTATATATATGGATATTGGGGAAATAAAGAAAATACCACGAATGTGAACTTATATATATTCTTATTTACCTCTCAAATAGGCAATGCTTTTATCTATAAACGGTTCTTTTGTTCCTTCTATTAAAATATTTATATTTGGCTTTTTTTCCTTAATTAAACCAAATAGCTTATTGTAATTTAACAAACCTTGCCCTACTGGTACTTGTTTTAATGAACCACTCTCGATAATAAAATCTTTCGCATGGAAAATAATCATTTTGTCTCCTAATATTTCAAATGCCTTTTCAAAAATCTCCTCCTGATTTATATAGTTTTTAATGGTCAATAGATTAACCGGATCAAAAATCACTTGGAGATTAGGAGAGTCAATCATATCTAAAAGACGCTTCATAGTTGTTACAGAATAAATCGGATGATTTACTCCCGCTTCGATTCCAACAATGACACCATATTTTTCAGCCTCTTTAACAAGTTCTGAAACACTTTCAACTACTGCCAAAAAAGGTTTTTCTTTAAAGTTTTCTTCTGTATATATAATTTCTGCATTGACATTACCCGTTTCTGTTGCCACAATGCTGCAGCCAAAATCCTTTGAGTATCTTAGATGCTCTTTGAAACGATCCATCCCTTTTCTTCTCTCTATCGGATCTGGATGAATCATATTAAAATAACAGCCCAAAACGACAATTTGAATCCCTTTGTCAGAAAAGGCATTTCCAATATGTTGGGCAATATCAGATGAAAGACTGCCAACTCCTGAATAAAATGCCGGCAAAGACTTGCTTAGAGCAAGCTGAACTCTGGTCAATCCTTTAGCTGCTATTTCATTTACGAGTTTTTCTAAATCATTTGTATCGATATCATGGGCTCTGATCCCTAAATTCACAAAGAAACACCTCTTTCGTTCTATTAAGAAGCCGTACCAAAAAATTTGGTACGGTGCTTTTGTTTTAAGCTTGTTCTTCCGTGTTATCTGGCAAGCCAACTTCCATCAACATATGCTACAGAGATTTGTATAGCTTCTTCTTTTGAATCTGCTCTAACAAAGGCAACTACACTAAATCTGTATGTTTTTTTACAAGAATTCTAGTTTCATTGTAAATGAGTAACCAAGAATTATAATGTCACTCCGCTTTTGAAAATAGAGATTTCACGAAAGTCATTCTTTTCGTTATTAACCATTTCACCACTGGCCACTTTGACGATATAATCAACAAAATCACTTAGGACTTGCTCAGCCGAGAAATGATCTTCCAATAAGGTTCCGGCATTAAAATCAATCCAATGAGGTTTTGATTCATAAATCTGGGAATTTGTAGAAATTTTAACTGTCGGAACAAAGGTTCCAAAAGGTGTTCCCCTACCTGTTGTAAACAGAACCATTTGACATCCTGCCGCAGCAAGAGCTGTAGAAGCAATTAAATCATTTCCTGGTGCGCTAAGTAGATTTAGACCTTTTGTTTTAAGGACCTCCCCATACTTCAAGACATCGACAACGATTGACGTTCCTGCCTTTTGAGTACAACCAAGTGATTTATCCTCAAGAGTTGTGATTCCTCCTGCCTTATTTCCAGGTGAAGGGTTTTCATAAATTGGCTGATTATGTTGTAGGAAATAGTCTTTAAAATCATTAATTAAAACGACTATTTTATGAAATACCTCCTCACTGGCTGCACGTTCCATTAAAATTTTTTCTGCGCCAAACATTTCTGGAACTTCGGTAAGAACCGTTGTACCGCCTTGAGCAATGAGGTAGTCAGAAAATCTGCCGAGTAGTGGATTAGCTGTGATGCCAGAGAAACCATCAGAACCGCCGCATTTTAAACCTACTTTTAATTCTGAAAGTGGAATATCCTCCCTTTTATCTTGTTTTGCTGCTTCATAGAGTTCCAATACTAACTTAAAGCCTTCTTCAATTTCATCCGTAACAGCCTGTGAAATTAAAAATTTAACTCTATTTCCATTCACATTACCTAGAGCTTTTTTAAATTCCGGTAGTTCATTGTTTTCGCATCCAAGCCCCAAAACTAGGATCCCTCCTGCATTTGGATGGTTGACCGCATTCACTAAAATTTGTTTCGTATTTTGATGGTCATCACCCAGCTGGGAACATCCATAACTATGCTTCAAAACTAAGACATTATCAAAAGGTGTATAATCCCCTATATATTTCTCGAAACGTTTAATAATTTTTTCAGCAATTCCATTTACACAGCCTACTGTCGGTACAATCCAAAGTTCATTTCGAATCCCTATTGACCCATTTTCCCGTCGATAGCCCTTAAATGTCCTATTTTCATTATTATATTGATTTGTGGTTTGAACTGGATTGTAGTTGTATTCTTCAGTGCCTGATAAATTGGTTTTTGTATTATGAGTATGGACGAGTTCACCAGGTGCAATCCTAGTTAAGGCATGCCCTATCGGGTACCCGTACTTTATGATATCTTCATTTTCTAATATTTCTTTAGTGGCTACCTTATGGCCTCTATAAATCACTTCTTTTAGTTGTATCGATACGCCATTAACATTTAATTGTTCGCCCTTTTTAAAATCTTTTAAAGCAAGTATGATATTATCGTTACCATTAATTTTAAGGAAATCTCTCATCTATCCTAGTCCTCCTTATTTATGAGTCGATGTTAGAGATAATTCTATTAACGCATTCCTTACTCCCAGTTTTTCGATAAGTCTGAGGTGTTTTGTTACGGTGTCTGTTAGATTTGAAATCGTATTTAAATTCATTTCCCAAATCTTCGTTTCACAAAGTACTCTTTCTGCCAGTAAGTTTAAGTTTATTTTCTTATTTTCGTACATTTCCCAAGTAGATTGAAAGAATTCCAGTGTCTCAGTTCGATCTTGCAAACTAATATTTTCTTCTCCCCGTTTTCCTCGGTAAAAGTAGATAAGGCAGCTCAAAGCAAAAACCATCCTCGTCGGAAGTACGTTAGTTTTCTTTATGTAATCAATAAGAGTAGGTAAATTTCTTGTAATAAACTTAGAAATTGAATTTAAGGAAATACTCATTAAATAATGCCTAATAAATGGATTAGCAAACCGAATTAAGATTTCCTCAGCATAGTTTTCAAGGTCCGCAGTATTTCCTTTTAAAGTAGGTATAATTTCCTCGCTTATCATTTCTCTGATAAAGGATCCTACTTCTTTGTCACTCACTGCTTCTTCAACAGTTTCTAATCCGGATAAATACGCGATAGGTGTCATTGCTGTGTGAGCCCCATTAAGAATCCTAACTTTACGAGTTCGGAAAGGGGTTAAATCCTTTACAATTATCGTATTTAGTCCCGTTCCACTAAAGGGAAGCTCGTGTTTAATCCACTCCGGCCCTTCAATTACCCAGAGATGATACTGTTCACCTACCACCATTAATTCATCCTGATAGCCAAGCATCTCCGTTTTTTCACTGAAGGTATCCGAAGGAAATCCAGGAACAATTCGATCAACAAGACTTGAACAAAATGTATTTGCCTGCTCGATCCAATTGATAAACCCACTTCCAAGGTTCCAGTTTTGCGCATATTTTAGTACTAGTTCCTTCAGTTTCATCCCGTTATTTTCAATTAGTTCACAAGGAATAATGATACAGCCTCGTTTTGGGTCTCCGGAAAAAGCCTGGAATCGATGAAATAGGAAGGCAGTTAATTTTCCGGGAAAACTATTCTGAGGCTGATCGTTTAATTTATCCTTAGGATCATAAGCAATGCCTGCCTCAGTCGTATTGCTTATGATAAATCGAAGTTCCTCCTTAGCGGCCAGCTCTATATACGCTTGATATTCAGTAAAAAGGTTTATTCCACGATTGATTGAATCAATGACCATATGTTCATTTACATGGCAACCATCTTTGATCCCCTGTAAAAAAAGGGTAAATAATCCATCTTGTCGTTTTAGCTTTTCAATCATTTCAAAGCTTTTGGGCTGAAGTACAACGATACTTCCATTAAAGTCGGTTTTTTCGTTCAAGACCTGTACTTGCCAATCAACAAAGGCTCTTAAAAAGTTCCCTTCTCCAAATTGAAGAATCTTTTCAGGGTAGATACGGGTTCCTTTATAATTCTCTCGATTTAACTTTTGCATAGTCAACACTCCTAACTTTTTATGCACACGTTAACATTTTTGAATATACCCCGCTATAAATTTAGGGGTAAGCTATATGAATTTCTTTACTGAATTTCTTATGATTAGTTCAGTTTTTAATAATATTTTTTCAGCTTCTTGCTCATCTCCAAGGATAAGCGAAAGTATTTTTTTTGCACCAAGAATGCTAATTTGTTCTAAAGGACGCTTTACAGTCGTTAGTCTTGGCGTGGTATATTGTGAGAACCCAATATCATCAAAACCAATCACCGAAATATCATCAGGAACTTTAAACCCTTTTGCAAATACTGCGTTCATTGCTCCAATAGCCATGTCATCATTTGAACAAAATACCGCAGTTGGGGGGTTCTTCAAAGCCAATAAGTTTCCCATAGCCTTGTATCCACTTTCCATATCATAATTTCCCTGAACTGAATATTCAATTTTTATGGGAATGTTATTTTCAATTAATGCTTTCATGTAACCTTCTTTTCGCTTTTGTGATGATTTAAAACTTGATGTTCCTTCGATAATCGCTATTTCACGATGTCCATTTTCTATCAAGTAATTTACTGCCTTACGTGATCCTTCTGTATCATTACTTAAGATGTTAATAAGATTTTCTTCTTCAACTTTTCTATTTAGGACAACTAGAGGAATTCCTTTTTGCAATACATGATAGATAAATGTGTTGTCATAGACGCTTTGGCTCATTAAGATAATTCCATCAAACCTTTGAGAATTTATACTGGAATAATCTTGATAATCATCGATACCACGAATGTACAAGTTATAATCCTGGTTTATAATGCTATTGACACCCTTAATCGTATCAGCCAGAAAACTTGCAGATGTACCCTTACTGATACTTGTTAAAAATAATCCAATTGTATAGGATTTCTGCATCACTAAACTTTTCGCATTAAAATTTGGTGTATAGTTTAGCTGATAGGCAATCTCAAGAATTTTTCTTTTCGTTGGTTCTTTAATTAAAGGGCTGTTGTTAAGGGCCCTAGACACTGTTGTATGTGATACATTGGCTAACTTAGCAATATCTTTTATTGTAACCATTTATCTTACCTTCCTTTTTGAACATCTACCCATTAATTAAGCCTCTCCAGCCTTACTCCACCTTTTTAGCAAAAAATCATTATAATTATTTAAATTAAGTTCCGAGCTTGGTTCTACGATTTTAAAATTAAAGTAGTCCTTCGCATTATCATAACAGATACCTTGGACAATTTTGCCCAGCAATTCCAAATCATAAGGGACTTCACCATTTTCTACCCATTCTCCAATTAAGTTACATACCAATCTTCGGAAATATTCATGTCTATTGTAGGATAAAAAGCTTCTAGAATCTGTAAGCATACCAATGAACTTGCTAAAGAGGCCTACATTAGACAATGCCTTCATCTGATCAAGCATACCATCTTTAGTATCATTGAACCACCAAGCTGTGCCGAATTGAATTTTCCCAGGAGTGATTCCATCTTGAAAACTATTAATTATGCTAGCTATCACATAGTTATCATTAGGATTTAACGAATAGATGATCGTTTTAGGAAGCTTACCTTCTTGATCTAAGGCATCAAGAATCCTTACTAGTGGTTTGGCAATTTGATCATCATTGATTGAATCATAACCTGTATCAGCTCCAAGTTGGAGAAATTTTTTCGTATTGTTATTTCGATGAGCATTGATATGGAATTGCATCGCCCAGCCTAGGTTTGCGTACAGCTTACAAAGGTAGATAAGTGTGTATGTCTTAAATTTCCTTTCAGCTTCCTGTGAAATATCGTTGCCAGATAACCTTTGTTCAAAAATAAGCGAAACTTCATCAAACGAAGCTTCTTCATACACTATGGAATCTAAAGCATGATCAGATACAGTGCTACCCCATTCATGGAAGTACTTAACTCTGGCTTCTAACGCTGCAAGATAATCTTCAAACGTTTCAATTTGAAGATTAGAAGCTTCCTTCAGTTTTTCGACCCAATCAAGAAAACCTTCACGATTTATTTCCAGTCCTTTATCAGGTCTGAATCCAGGTACAACACTTACTGGGAAGTCTCTAGCATTCTTTAATAATTTATGGTATTCCAAGTTGTCAACCGGGTCATCTGTAGTACAAATTACTCGTACATTAGACTTTACGATTAATTCACGGACCGAGTATCCTTCCCCATTTAGTAATCTATTTACCTTCTCCCATATTTCTGGCGCACTCTGTTCGTTTAGCACATCTTGAATACCAAAATATCGTTGAAGTTCTAAATGCGTCCAGTTATATAGTGGGTTACCAATTGTCATTGGAATAGTTTTTGCCCACGCCAGAAACTTCTCATAGTCGCTTGCGTTACCAGTTATAAATTCTTCGGATATGCCATTTGCTCTCATAGCGCGCCATTTATAATGATCACCATAAAGCCATGCTTCTGTAATATTTTTAAATTTCTTATTTTCATAGATTTCTTTTGGGCTTAAGTGGCAATGATAATCAATAATTGGCATTTTCTTCGCAACATCATGATATAAAGAGATAGCAATTTCATTTTTTAATAAAAAATTTGGTCCCATGAATTTTTCCACATATAACACCTTCCAACATTAATATTGTGAACGTTAACATTTTTCTATACTTTCAGTCTAACAATTAAACAACCTATGAAAACACAAAATGTTAACGTTAACATTTATTGTATAAATATATTAAATCGTTTTCTGTTCTGCTACTTGATTGATCTTTTGCGTACGGGTTACAACAGAATAAACTCCAAGCAAGCCGATTAGTTCACCTGTTGAAGCTGCAATAGCACCGGATTTACCATTTAGTTCCGGTTTCAAATATACTAATGGGATTATGACTAAGACCACAGCAATCATATTAAAAATTTGCGGTTTTAAGAGTGATTTTGTACTTTTTTGAAGCATGAGAATGCCTCCGAAGTAATCCACCCATGGGAAAACTAAGGTTTTAATAATGAAAAATTTTAATACATCCAGACTTTCAGCTGCTAATTCCAAGTCAACACCTAATACTGTTCTCATAAACCAAGGACCAGCAGATGTAAAACATAGAATAGCCAGAAAGACAGATGGAACAATACTGAAAATTATTACACAATTCATAACCGTTCGTTTATTTTTTTCATAGAATTGCAGGACAATTTGATGAGTGTACATAAAAAAGCTTAGTATCAAATTCGTAATGCTAAAAGCCAGCGCGAAGGAAGCAATCCCCATATGTACATCTTGAATTTTGCCAAGAAACGCATAAATAATCGGGATTAAGATGGTTTGAAACGACAAATAAAAAACTAAAGGAAAATAAAAAGCATAAATTTCTTTTTGTCTCAAATTTTTTTCAGTTTCCTTTTTGTTTTCTTTAACAATTAAATTTCCTCTCCAGACACTAATTAAGCATTCGATACACATTCCAGTCAAAAAGATAATTGCTCCTGCAATACTACTATTTGCATGATTAGCTAAGTTCATATATAGTGCTACAGCAAACATGCCTACTAAACGAAAAATAACGCCTATGGTTAACCATTTTGTTTCCAACTTATTAATAATCATTCCTTGATATAAGCACCGGAGCCCGGAAAATAAAATGACGCCTGAAAGAACAAGAAATGTAATCTTCAAGGAAGCCATCGTATCAGCTTCCGCATTAAAACCATACTTAAACACTAAGTCCCCAAGCCGAGTAAGACCGATTAATGAACATAAAGCTGTTATGACAAGCGACACCTTTATGAAAAAGGTTGCAATTTTGTTAAAGGAAGCTTTTCCAATTGCCAAGGCTGAAATCGTTTGCCTAAAAACCAAAACCGGCCGTTCTAGAATCCCAAATAAAGAGAAAGCGATCGCATAATTGGCAATAATAACTTCAGCATGATTGGTTCGGCTCAATGTCCCATTGATAATTACATGCGAAATGGATGTAAGGCTTGCAGATACAGCTAATGGAATAAAAAATATCAATATTTTAAAAATCGTAGAATTCTTAAAAAACTTTGACAAAGTAAACTTCCCACCCCTTTTCAATTACCTATCAGTTAATTTGTTGGGGCATTTATTTTACTCTCATTAACTTAAATAATATGACTATTTCAGCCTTTTAAATTCGATTGGCGAATACCCCGTATATTTTTTAAAACTACTGCTGAAATATTGTGGATTTGAGTAACCTACCTTTTCAGCGACCTCATAAGTCTTCAAATCTGTTTTCTGAAAAAGCTCCATAGCCTTTTTCATCCTCGTTTCAAGTAGAACATCACCAAAGTTAAATCCTTTTTCAACTTTAAAAAGATTACTAAGATAGGCTGAACTCACATGAACTTTTTCTGAAACTGTTTGTAAACTTAAATTGGAGATGTGATAATTTTCATGAATGAAATCAATTGCCTTATCAACAAGTGTATGCTTTTGATTTCTATTTAATTGCTTTACAAACTCGGCTAAATCGACAGAAATTATTCTTATTTCCGAAAAGATCTCATCAATTGTTTGCAATGTCACTACTTTTTTCTCAACGTTTTCAAACCTCGTATCGTCCCATTTTTTTGCTATTTTTGAAGATTCATAAAATATTAAACTAATGACTCTAACAGCAAATAAAACTATTTCCTGCAATGTTACTCTTTTATTTGTCGATAGATCATTTTTAACATTCTCTAGCAGATCAGTTACTTTTTCCGGAAGACCAAATGAAATATACCGAAATAAATCTTCTTCGATTTTTAAAGAATCAGCCACTTCCTCTTTCTGTAACGCTTCAATTACTTCAATAGAAAAAACCTGATTTATTCCGACTATGTGACGAAATTCCATCGCTTTTAATGCCTCTTGATAGGAATAGATAATGTCTGCCATTTCATCATAAATTCTTCCACTTGTAATAGTAATTGTCGTATGAAACTCTTTTTGTACAGTAGAAAGGAATTCGCGTGTTACGGTAGAAATGTCACTAGCAAAATCCTCTTCCGATAAATCCGACCCAAACAGAAAAATGGCAAAATGCTCGGATTCAGCATTTACAACACATCCTTGCAGTTTTAATAAGTCAAGTATTTTACTGCAATGCACCATAATCCTTTCTTTCACTGTTTCAATCCCTATCTGAGGAATAAAATCAATTTGGTCCATTTTGACATACAATGCAGCCAAATGTGTACATCTCGGTTTTATACCTAGTTTATTAAACTCTCTAGCTATTTCTTCATTATTAAATACATTAAGGCTTAACCTTTTAAGGAACTGTTGCTGGATATAATATTGACTATCGCTGATTTGATTTTCCTTTTGCAGTTCAACCTCTAATTCTAATGATGCCTGTTTAAGTTTTTCAATTAATTCATTCGTTTCTACTGGTTTTAGAAGATAATCATAAGCCTTTAATTTTATTGCCTCATGAGCATATTTAAAATCATCATAGCCAGTTAACAAGATGACTTTTGTTTTGGGATTAAATTCTTTAATGGCCTTAGTCATTTCTAGCCCATCCATAAAAGGCATTTGAATATCTGAGATAACAATATGCGGATCATGTTCTTTAATGATTTCCAGTCCTTGCTCACCATCCGCACCTACACCAACTAATTCAAATCCGTGTTCCATCCAAGGTATAACGCTAGTCAACCCTTGTCGGATAATGCGGTCGTCATCTACTATTGCTACCTTATACATTTGTTTAGTCCCCCCGCGATTTTGGGATTCTTACCATAGACTTTGTACCAACTCCTTTTGCACTTTCAATTGATAACCCATAAGCTTCCCCAAAATGAAGTTTGATCCTTTCATGTACACTTCTAATACCAATTCCAATTGTCGAAGAATTGCTCTTTTTACTATGTAGTTCTTCATTTATAATTCTTAATTTGTCACAGTCAATCCCCGAGCCATTATCGATTACTTCAAGGCATAAGATATCGTTTATTTCATATGCATTAATTATAATCTTTCCTTTACCCCTTTTTTGCTTTACTCCGTGATAAATGGCATTTTCAATCAAAGGCTGTAAAGTTAGTTTAACAATTTTAAAGTTTAATAGATTTGGATTGAAGGTAATTTCATAAGAAAAATCATCTCCATATCTCATTTCCTGAATGATTAGATAATTCTCGATATGAGCAATTTCTTCCTCTAAACTAATAATTTCCTTCCCTCTGCTGATACTAATCCGAAAAAAGTTAGAAAGTGCTGTTATCATACTACTGGCTTCTCTATTCATTCCCATATCGGATAGGCCTTTTATCGAGTAAAGTGTATTATATAGAAAATGAGGATTAATTTGTGCATGCATGATTGAGAACTCAAGTTGCCGCTTTTCATCTTGTTCTAATCTAATTTGCTCCAAAAGCGTTTTAATTTTAACCAATAAATCATCTAATGCTGTTTTCATAATTCCTATTTCTCTAGGACCTTTATGCGAAAAGGTAATATTTAAATTATTTTCATTAATTTTCTTTGTTTGATCGACTAGGGTAGAGACTGGATTTGTAATGTATTTAGCTAAAAAATTTGCAATTAAAATAGCAATTGTTGTTAACAGTAAAATAATAATAACCGTTACAAATTTTATATAATTGACTTTCTTTAAAATCTCATCCGTTGGGAAAACAGCAGCTACTTTCCACTTATTCACACCGATTGTATCGTAAATAATCGTCATGTTTTTTCCAAATGCATTTTGAAACTCATATCTCCCTTTTTCATCCTGTAATGACTGCAGAAAGCTTAATTCCTTTGAGCTCAAACGGTATTTGTCTGAAACTGTTTTTGAATTAAACGTTCCATCCCGGCTGACAAGAGTTAGATAGCCATGATCCCCGATCAATGATTTGTTTAAGACGTTTTCAAAAAAACTCTTTCGTAAATTAAAAAGCAAAATACCATTGGCTTTAGTGTGCTCGTTACCAATCAACTTAAACACACTTACCACATCTGATTTACTGGCAAATATATCATCGAGATGCTCATTATGCCAGTAAAATCCTTCCTTGCTGCCACGATATTCTTCATTATATTTCTTATAGGGAAATTGATTAAAATTTTTCCGGAAATCACTTCGATATAAAGAAAATTTCCCATTATGCATATCAACATAAATTGATTCAATTATCGTGTTATAAGTTAAATGGATCACTTTCAATGAATTGTTCATTTGAATGTAATCATTAGGATCGACCTCAGAAAATTCAGAATCTATTAAGTCCAATGTCTTTGGATCGTTCGAGAAAGCAACTAATTGTTCGAACACATCATAGAGTCTGTTTTCTAAATAGGATTTGGTTTGGAATATTGTATCATCTACATTTTTATAAGCGTTTTCCTCCAGTTGGGTCACAGCCAGATGGTAGGAGATCCATCCTGTAAATGCAATAAAAAAGATGATAACTGGCAAAAATAACGAAATGATTGTGGATCTTAATGAATATAAAAAATATTTTTTAATAAATACGATGAATTTATTTCTCATAGATAAATAGGAAGCGTAGATAAATCTTCAACTTCCACTCCATTCCTTTACTACTATAAATCTTAATATTAAAAATACATTATTTTTCACGACTGGTAAATGAATCTTCACTCGCATCCAAAAACTTCCATAACGAAATGGCTGAAACCCATAAAGTTTTATGGGTTTCTTTATAGCTTTTTTTGTTTATCTGTACCACCTTAGCGTTTACCAGTGCAGAGTCTGACTTTAGTCAAATGGATTATGGTAAAAAACATTAATTTATTTTTTAATCATATTCACTAATGCCACACTGGCTAAAATAAAGGCACCTACTCCATGAAGGTCATTTTCGGACACTGGACGGGAAACGTAGTAGTCATATACGCCTGCAGAAGTTCCAATACAGATTCCTTTCATCGTCAATGAATCACCATCGACTTCTATCATCTCATTTAATAAACCGTTGTATCCTTTGATAGCGACTTCAATGTATTCTTTACCTACATATCCTTGTTGAACCGCTCTGGCAATTGTGTATATGAAAAGACTGGAGCAAGAAGATTCGAGCCAGTTATCTTCTTGACTTCCTTTGTCTATGATTTGATACCATAATCCCGTTTTTTCGTCCTGATAGCTGACAAGGCTTTTAATAAGACTTTGCAGTGCCTCGATTAATTCTCCTCTTCCGATATGGTTCTTTGAAAGATAGTCGAGGATATCAATTAGTGCAGTGCCATACCAGCCAACCGAACGCCCCCAGAATTCTGGGGAGCAACCTGTCTTAGGATTTGCCCAAGGCATCTTTTTGCTTTCATCATAAGCGTGATAAAAAAGACCTGAACATTCATCTTTCATATTTTTCCTCATTAGCTTTTCTTGATATAAGACCATGTCATCTAACCCTTGTTCATTAAAGGTGTTTTGATACATTAAAGCAAAAGGTCCAGCCATATACAAACCATCAAGCCACATTTGATATGGATACTTGTCTTTATGCCAGAAACCACCTTCCTTTGTCTTATTCAATGTATCATATAAATGTCTTAATTTTCCGGCAGCTTTCCTATAACGTTGATCCTTCGCCCCATTCATTAATGGAAATAACAAAATACCTACCTGAATCGAGTCGAGTTGATCCCTCTCGAACATGAAATTGCCTTCTGAATCTAGGAGATTATCAATATAGCTTTTAAGATAGTCAAAATACTCTTGGTTTTTAGTTAGCTCCCAAACACGTTGCATTCCATAAAGGTATACCCCCTGATGATAATGCCACACATTTGCTGGAGGAAGTTCTTTTGGTTTAAAAGTTTTCATTAATGTTCTCGATGCTTTTTCAGCCATCTCTAACGCTATTTCTGCCGTTACATTTACAGTTTTAGTTTCAGAATAATTCATAAATATACCTCCTGTTTTCCGAAAATTTAAGAAAATAGTCTCGTTGGGGTGTAAAAGGGGGAATATATATATAACCCTATTTGCTTCCTATGAAGAGACAAAGCCGTCTCGAAACAAGTATCTAGACGGCTTTCTTTTGAATGTTTATTTTTTGAAATGCTCATCGTATTTCTTTTGAGCGTCTTCAATCGCTTTTGCCCACTCGTCAAGGAACTCTTCTACCGTCATTTTCCCACTCATAACTGCCTGTGTCCCTGGATCAACGATTGTATCAAGAATGGATCGATATTCAGGCAGATAGAAAGGTGGCTTGTAAAGAATGGTATTTGGATCATCATAAACTTTGAATGCTGTTTGAATATGTGGTGAATCCTTAATCCATTGCTCACCTAATACGTCTGAGTTCGTAGGAATCTGTCCAACCTGCTGGTTCCAATAAGATTGGCTGTCCTTTGAATTCAGGAATGCTGCAAATTTCCATGATGCTTCTGGGTGTTTCGTCCCTTTGAATACACTGATTCCGATCGTATTTCCGCCTTCTGCTACATATTTTCCATCAGCCGTTTTTGGAAGTGGAATAGCCTGGAACTGATCTGACTTTAATGCCTCTTTATGTTCGCCATAAGAACCAATGTTATGTTGAACCATTGCTACTGCACCTGTGTCAAATCCAGCAATCATTTCTTTATATCCATTTGTGATATCACTTTGAGGAGTATATTTTTTATACAATCCGAAATACTTCTTCAAAAACTCAATATTTTTTTTGCTGTTAATGGTACTTTTACCATTTTTTATGTAATCTTCTTCACCAGAGTTTGCAAACATTAAACGCTGTAATTGGAAAGATCCGCCTGCTCCACCTCGTATCGTATAACCAAAGCGGTTATTGGCTTTGTTTGATTGAATTTTAACGGCATTAAAGAAGTCATCCCATGTCTCGGGAACTTTTGTCCCTTTTTCTTTGAACCAATCAGTACGAACCCAAAGAATATCAAGATTTTGTGTATATGGAATTCCATATAACTTGTGGTCTGCAACGATTTCTTTGTTGAAATCGATTGCTCCTTTATTAATCTTGTCTTTATCCTCCCATTTATTGAAATAAGGATCTAATGGCAGCAATGCGTCTCTGAGTGCAAACTCTGGAAGCCAGCTTGTCTGCACACTACCCACGTCAGGAGTATCCTCAGCCGCAATGGATGCATCGTATTTCGCTTTTGCAGAGTCCTTTGGCAGCCCAACATATTCAACGTCAATGTTAGGGTTTTTCTCTTCAAATCGCTTTATTAATTCTTCCCAGATTGGTGTACGCTGCGGTCCGGCATTTTCATCCCAGAACGTTAGCGTAATTTTTTCATTTGAATCTGTTTTCTTGCCCTTAACGCTAGCTTCATTATTAGCACTTGAACTACATCCTGCTAAAAGTAATGAAGCAGTCATCGATGTAGTTGCAACTGTTTTCCAAAACTTTTTGTGCACAAAAATCCTCCTCTTTTTTTGAAATATATTAGACCTTGTATCAACCTTTAACACTTCCACCCATACCATTAACCAAATGCTTCTGGGCATAAGCAAACATAAGTACTGCTGGAATTAAAGCGATTACACTTCCAGCTGCCAAAGCGCCATAGTTTATATTGAATTCCCCCATCATATAGCTAAGACCGACTGGGAGTGTAAATTTCCCCTGTTGATTTGTGAGCATTAAAGAAATCAGGAATTCATTCCAAGTGTAAATGAAGGTAAATACACTCGTCGCTACGATTCCCGGAACTAAGAGTGGGAAAATTACATAGCGAATTGCCTGTAACTTGTTACAACCATCTACCATGGCTGCTTCCTCAAGTTCTCGTGGAACACTTGATATAAAACCATTCATTAATACTGTCGTAAATGGGATCTCAACAGCCGCATAGGTAATAATTAATGAAAGTGGGTTACTGATTAGCCCCAAGTGTTTAAAAATAATAAACAAAGGAATAATCAACATGGACCTTGGAATAAATTGAGTGCATAAAAGCATAAGAAGGAATGCTCGCTTACCCTTAAACTTGTATCTGCTTAATGCATAACCTGATAATGTTGATAGTATTAATACTATCAAAACCGTACATACACCAACTATTAAACTATTTTTAAAGTAGGTTGAAAACCCTACATTAGTCCATGCTGTTACAAAGTTATCGATTGTCGGAGAAGCTGGTATGTATCCAAGGGGCCGCTTGACGATATCTCCTTCGTGCTTTAAGGCCGTATTAATAGTCCAATATAACGGAAAGAGAGTAAAAGCGAGCATAACCAGTAGCGGTAGATTAAATGTCAGTAGCCGGTCAATTTTATTTTGTTTATTCATGTTAGTTCCCCTCCCTATCATATCTCGTTATTAATAAATAGATAATGGCAAAAAGTAGTAATATACAAAAAGCAACTACAGTTAGTGCTGACCCATATCCAAAATTTGATCCGTGAACTGCCTGTTCAGCAATGTACATTGTCAAAGTTGTGGTACTGTGTGCTGGACCTCCTCCAGTGAGGTTGAAAAGAAGATCGACGTTATTAAACTCCCAAATTACACGTAGTAAAGTTGTCAGGACAATTGTATTTTTCAAAGACGGCAGTGTCACATATAAGAAAGATTTCACTCTTCCTGCACCATCCATCTTTGCCGCCTCATACAGTTCTTCTGGAATACTTTGAAGTGAAGCGAGTAAAGTAATGGCAAAGAAAGGAATCCCTCTCCATAATTCAGCTATAACGACCGATGTAAAAGCAGTAGAACTATCAGCAAGCCATGCCTTATTTTCACTGATAAACCCTAATCTGATGAATAGATCATTGATTACCCCCATATGTTCATTAAACATAAGAGACCACATTACCGAGGCTAACACACCCGAAATTGCCCATGGAATAAAGGCAGCTGCCCTTACCATCCCTCTAAACTTAAACTTTTGATTGAGAAGAAGTGCTGCAAATAAACCAAAAATTAGCTGTAGTCCTACTTGAGAAACCACCCATTTAAAAGAGGTTAGCAAACTAGGAAGAAATAATTTATCTCCCGTAAAAATTTTCTTGAAATTGTCTAACCCAGCAAAACCGTTATAGAAGGGAGCGGATAAATCATAATTTTGAAGGCTGTAGTAGAACACCGTCCCAATCGGATAAAACAAAAAGATTACAATCATTAGTGTTGATGGCAAAATAAACAAATAAGGTATCCACTTTTGTAATTTAAATTTTTTTGTTGATTTCTTTTTTTCAGTAGAAACTACTGATGCTTCCAACGCTTGTCTTAGATTCATTGAATGGATCCTCCTTTCTTATTTTTCATTTTAATAGAAAACGCTTACACGAAGAATCCAATATCTTTAGACGTTTGTTTGATTTTTTTATGTGCTCATAATTTTTTATACTATTTGATTTTTGAAAATAAAGAAGACAGCTGTGAGCAGCTGCCTTCAATACATTATTCTTCTACTTCAACTATTTTACCCTTATTTAATCATTTTATAGAATCAGAATTTAATATTTTAATAGCGTAACGTTACCTGCTTTTTGTTATTGGGACAGGCAATTGAGAAAAATTCTATTTCACTATCAAATATTACGTACATTATTAAATATATAAAGTGGGGCAGTAGACTGAGTACTTTTGGACTTGCAATCATCTATTTCAATCACATTACCGTTTTCAATATAGAAAGCCGGTCCATTATGATTACTGACTGTTACCCTTTGGAATCGAATATCAGAAACATTGCAGCAATAAAAACCTCTTTGCTTCATTGGTTCAATTCCCGCCATCATCGCAGGCATTCCAGGTTGTGCATCTTGAGCCATTGATACCGAAACATTTTCAAACGTGAAATCCTCCACGTGCATTTCGGCAAGACCATATAAGAAACCTGCTGCGGCGCTAACGTCACTTGCAGTAATATTGGCAAAATGGATCCTTCTAAACACAGGTGTTCCTTTTGTAATTGGGTAGGGATTTTTATCCCACACATATTTTTCCTCGCCATTTGGACCACAGTTGTAATATAAATTAGCAATAAAAGGACAGATGACACCTTTCATGATTATATTATTGATACGCACATCTTCAATCACACCGCCTCTGCCTCTTCTTGATTTCATTCGGATGCCGCGGTCTGTACCCTCAAAAATACAATTGCTTATTGTAACATTTCGGATATCTCCGCTCATCTCGCTGCCAAACACAATACCACCATGGCCATGAATCATTGTACAATTGGTAATGGTAATATTTTCACAAGGAATACGCTCCTTTGTTTCCTCAGTACCTGACTTAATCGCAATACAATCATCACCGACGTCAATATGGCAATCAGAAATACGAACGTTTCTGCTGGATTCCGGATTAATCCCATCCGTATTTGGAGAGTCGCTGGGATTTTCAATCCGAATATTGTGGATTGTGACGTCTTCACTGCAGAAAGGATGAACGGTCCAGCTCGGGGAGTTCGTTAGCTTCACTCCTGAAATCAAGACATTTTTACAATGGTCGAAACTAATTAGCTTCGGCCTCGGGTATTGATTTTCTTTTCTCCGAACGATGTTCCACCAGTAATACCCGCTACCGTCCAACGTACCATAACCGGTTACCGAAATATTTTCTGCATTTTCGGCATAAATACAGGAGGAATAGACTTCTTTTGATACTCCCTCCCAACTAGAATGTACGATTGGGTAATCAGTTTTATCTGGGTTAAATACTAAAATAGAACCAGCCTCTAAATAAAAATGAACATTGCTTCTTAAAATGACAGCTCCAGTTAGAAATTGTCCAGCGGGTACATAGACAGTCCCTCCGCCTGCTTCTGCGCATGTTTCAATCGCCAGAGTAATAGCTTTAGTATTATTGGTTACTCCATCGCTGATTGCTCCAAAATGTTTGATATTATAAATACTTGATGTCGTTGAACTAAACATTTTTCACCTACCTTTTTATTAGCTACAAAAACTTTTTTGAAAAATTAATACGATTTTTACTGCGCTAAACATACCTTATTTTAAATACGAATACTTAACTGTAATAAATACAAATCCTTCAAGAACTAGACAAGCTAATTCTTTCACACATGTTTATGAAAATGTTTACGTTCCCTAACTCCATTCGGAAAGTTCACATGATTCCAAGCATTAACACAAACGGGAGGTGTTTCTTGTTTCTTACCATTTTTTTTATAATAATAACTCTAAAAAATTCTCTGATTAGGCTGTTCACTTTTGTGCCTTCCTAATGATAAATGAACTGTTTCGCTGGGCCCAAAGCCACTCCAGCGATATCCTAAAACCTTTGTAAGACCGTTTGGAATTACATCGGATAGTCGTTCTCTTTTCGAATATTTAATTCCCTGTCCGACTGCTTCCACTTTAAAAGTATATTGTTGACCTTTTTTAAGGCCAGTCACTCTATAATATGTTTTAGCTGTTGTCATTTCTGCATTAATTGGTGTAAATTCAGCTCCTTTGGGATTGCTAGGTTTTCCGTTTACATAAACACGGTATCCAATTACATCTTGATTAATGGCGGTTGCCTTGTTCCAGGAGAGGGAAACACTAGTCCCATCTAATCCAATCTGAGCTTTTAGCTTGCCAGTAATTGATGGAGCACCAATTGCGTACGGAGCAGCTGTTTCGATTTCGAGTAAACGGTTATAAGGAGTCTTATTTCCTGCTAAATCCACTGCTTCCACTTCTACTTTATACTTTTTGCCTGGTTGAAGATTATCCAGAGTATACTTGTTAGAAGTCGCAAATCCATGGAGTTTCCCATTTGCATACACGTTATAACCTGCAATTCCAGTTTCATCAATTGCTGCTTCCCAGGCAATTGAAGCCCATGTAAAGCCGGGATACACAGCGTTTATTTCATTCCCACTAAATGTATCACTAGCAGGGATCGTCGTTGTTGGTTGTTTGATTTCTGTATTAGCTGGAAGTAAAGGGGCTGTTTTGTCAGCTTCTCCATTTGTTCTAACCTTAATTTCTGGACCATTCGAAGTACGATTTCCTGTTGCATCGGCAGCTTCAACTTTAATCGTATACTCTTTTTCCGGAGTTAACCCGGTTAATGTAAAACTTGTTTTATTGGTTGTTGTATAGTTAGCACCGACTTTTACGCCATCTTTATAGATGGTGTAACCAGTAACACCTTTATTATCGCTGGCTGCATTCCAAGTTATGTCCACACTCTTTCCATCAGCTGAAGATACTGCCTTAACTGCAGAATTTTCTGACCAGACCGGTTTTTGAGCAGTATCTTCAGGAGCCGCCGTTGTATTTTCAAAAACAAGGCCTGTAGAGTTTTTGATTCTCCAAGGATTTCCATTATTATCTTTAACATTTGTAAAGGATACATCAATAAATTTAAAATCTTTTGCATAATCCATATTAACTGAATAGACATTATCAAATTTCACATTCTTAAATATAATATTTTCATGATATACTTCTCCTGCGTCATTATTCCCAGTCACAAGGATCGATTGTTTATTACTACCTCCTTGGTTACGAACGGTTGTATTGAGAATTTCGATGTCCTTAAAATGCGAGATGTCTTGGGTTGGTTCATAAAGAATAGACGCATTTGCATCCGTATATGCAGAAGTAAATACGAATGGACCATCCCCATCAATACCTTCTAACGCATTGTCTCTGAAAAGAATATTTTTAGCGCCACCACCCATCGGGGTATTCGTTTTACTGCGTAAACCAACATCAGTTTTATACATTATGTTATCTTCCACAACCAAGTCCTGAATCCAGCTCCCCGTATGACTACCTGTTACCACACCGCCATGTCCTTCGCGAATATAGTTATTAAAAATCCAGGCATTTCCGGTAGGATCTTCACCAGCTGCGGCTTGTCCCATACCTGCCGCAAAGTTAATGGCGTCGTCTCCTGTATCAACAAAATTATTGAAGACTATAATTTTCTGGGAGTCACCAAACTCATATCCATCAGCATTATTTCCATCATAGGTTTTTGAAATCGTTCCATTTACAACAATATTTTTGCTGTGAAGGTTTACAATTCCGTGGAAGGAAGGATTAACCTGCGTGATACCTTCGTAATACATACCGTTTACACCACGTATCGTAATTAAATTTGAACGGGCATTATAAGCGGATTTTTCGTCCATACCTAACACTTGAGCAGCATAAGATTGCTTTGCAGCCAAGATTCCGAGGGTGTTCTCTGCATCAAGTTCTAAAGGACTCATTCTTCCATTGATTACTTTTACATTCCCAGTTACATTTGAGTTATTTCCTGCAGCTAAGCGGGGAAGTTCATTGCCTAGTTCGTCTATGGTAGGATTATTTTTATCTTTTTTCCAGCCGTTCCCATCAATAGTTCCTTTTCCTACGATTCGAATATTTTTTAAACTACCGTAATCGTATGTATGAGCATTTATTAGCGAGTAAGAGCGCTCATCAGTAGAGTAGTCGTACACCCAGAAATTCTTGCTATAGTCTTCAGGATCTGAAGAACCCTGTAAATACCCATCTATCTGTAACGTCATATCAGATTTAAGCCATAATTCCCCAGAAATAAATTGACCTTCTGGAATTAACACTTTTGCTCCTGGTGTAGCTGCATCAATCGCGGCTTGAATGGCTTTTGTATCTTTTGTTTTATCATTTGGTGTTGCACCAAAATCAACAATATTGAAAACCTCAGGTACTGCGGTTGTTTTTCCAACAACCTTATTAGAATGAGGAGACTCGACACCGTCTGCATTAACTGAAGTTACATAGAATTCATAAGATTTGTTTGGTTTAAGGTTTTCAACCTTAAAATTATGAATAAGAATATCCATGTGGAAGTTATCTTTATCAATATTTTTATAGAAATTATCGATATAAGCTTTTGCAGGGCCGCTGTTATCCTTTGAAGCGCTGCCGATTTTCTTCCCATTCATATAGACATTAAAATCCACGATGTCACTATAGTTCTTAGGCTTTTCCCAAACAAGTGTTATGCTATCTTCGTCAATTGCAAGCTTTGGAATCTGTAAGTTTACTGGCGATGCAGGAGCGTTTGGAGCGGAATGTTTATAAGCGTGAGCTGTTGCACCAAGTTGGCTGAATACTAGTATAAATGCCAAAATGATAGAGTTACAAATTTTAAATCTCTTCAACTATGTCTCCACCTTTCTTATATTCTTTTGAAAAACAAATACCTTTCTCCCCCCTTTGGAAATTAATTATAGGTGAAAACGTTTTCTGAAATAATTCAATATTTTTAGATTTTTATCAAAAATCTTTATGTATTTTTAAAATACTACACTCTTTTTGTTTTTTAATCTTTGTTCAAAATAAAAAAGCCCCCTTTAACTGCTATATATCTTCGTAAGAGGGCCAGTACTTAACTTTATTTGGTTATTCCTGTAAATTTTGTTTTCATTTAGCAACCAACAAAATCATATTTTTTAAATTGAACAAAAAAAATGATTGCTTTAAGAATTGGTATATTTACTGGATTAATCACATTTTCCAGTTGAAACTTTGTTTTTATCATTTTTAAAAATGAATGTAAGAGTTATTTTTAGTATTATATTTATCTTTTACTTTCTTTCTACTTCTATCGACAAATTTATATTTATTATCATGCTAAGATAAAATGAATTAAGTTTTAATTAAAAGGAGAATAAACTATGATTAAGAAATTATCTATTCTACTTATTGCTGCAATGATGCTTACTGCCTGTTCTGATTCTAGCAATACAACAAAACAAAAAAATGAACAATCTACCGAAGCGTCATCTTTTGAAACATCTAAGAAAGCAATAAAAAAAGTTCTTGAGAACCTTTTTACTGGTCCAGATAAGAAGCTTATTGATCTAATGTGGAATCCTAAATATAGGACTGTTGTAAATAATAAAGAAGAAAACCCAACGTTCGATAAATATGTAGCAAAGATATACGGACCATACATTTCAGATTCTTATCTCGATCCCTTCGTTTCAACTATTCTTAGTAAATATACAAATTTTGCTTACGATAATGGATATAAGTTAAGTCTTAAGAAGATTTCAATTAAGCAAAATGATACTGATTCATCTCGTTATACCTTCATAGCAGAAGTCACCTATCAGAAAAATAAAGAAGAAAAAACTGCAAATGTAGAAGGTAAAGTCTACTTCTATTCAAAAGAAAAAGGAAAAATCTCGGTAATCAAAATCATTAATGACAATGGCTTATCGGATAATTTAAGAACGAAAAATTGATTTTTTTATACAAGTTTGCATTTTTCGGTTCAATTAGTTTTATTAAGAATGTAAGTTACAGCTCAAGCCCCCTCATGAAGAAGGCAGCCACTCCCGGTTGCCTTCTTCTTATGGGTGATATTTAAAAAGAAGCTTTTATGAATGAAGAAGAACCAATCTAAACGAAATGGTGAAATGCCGAATAGCCGAACAAAAGGTTTCTTTCCCCTAACTAATATAGGTACAATCCTGGGTATTTAAAATAACTCTGGAAAGATAAAATTTTATTTTAGGGGATTCTTCAAAATATTAGCCTGATAAACATAGGTATCACCACATGTCCAGGGATTAAAGAAAGGGCCTATTATTAAAATGTACCCTACTCTTTGGGTTGGAAGAGGTGCTATAGATGAATGGAAAGACATATAGGGCTCAAGTGTTTTCTTGGTCTAAGGAGGCCAAAGTAGAAATAGTAGAACTCATTTCCGCCGGCATAGGTATGGCCGGACCTGTTCTGTTCGCCACAGTTTTAGGTTATCCCGCTCTTGGTTTCGCTGCATCGGTCGGCAGTTTGGCAGTTAGTAGCGTGAAAGTCGGTTCGAGTTTTATAAATCACGGGAAAAAATTGGCATCAGCGCTGATATCAGTAGTGCTGGCTGCGATTGCTGCTGTTCTCTGTTTCGGACACGGCTACCTGACATTTGGAGTCTTAATCCTGCTGGTAAGCCTTGCTGCGTTAATCGGCGGATATAATCGTGCCTTGTCGGTGGCAACAACACGCTTTGTCGTATTTCTGATTATCATCCTCAACATGGTCGACCAGACTGAGTACCGGATGGAACTAATTTTTTCAATCTTAGCAGGGGCGTTTTGGACCGTCAGTTTCAGCTTGGTGCTAGGCATCTGGGTACACAGTTGTTTTAAATCCTCGCTGGAAGGAGCTGTGAAAGGGCTAACATCGAAAAAAATCATTCTATGTCGGAATTCACTTGCACACCTATCCGGTTGGCAATTCCCAATCAGGCTCGCATTATGTCTAGGTATAACTGAGGGATTACGAATACTTTGGCCAGAGCACCACTTCTATTGGGTCGCAATTACCGTAGCGATCCTTACTCAGTGGAAAATAGAACTCTTTCCAATCAAAACAACACAACGAGTGCATGGTACAGTAATCGGCGTAATTGTTGCGAGCTTGCTTCTGGCAACTAGGCTACCAATTTGGGGGTAGTTATAAGTATTGGGCTCTTCGCAGGTGTTCGACCTCTTCTAAAGGTTCGAAATTATCTTGTATACTCTGCAACCATGATCCCACTAATTATTTTGATCATGGAAGCCGGCAAGCCGTTCCAGTTTATTATTCTGTTCGACCGTGTATTTGCAACCCTTATCGGTGCAGTCCTCGTGATTACAGTGAACTTGATATTCAGTAGAGCGATGGCGAAATCAGTGTAAAGGTGGTTATCTAGCAAAAGATGCTTTAATATTTCGGGTATCTTTTCCAGTTTTATAGAACCCTAGGCCTAGCCTAGGGTTCTATAAAACTGGATAGCCTCTTAAAACTATCCAGTACTTTCTTTTTATCCAATTACATTATTACTCTTATTACTTTTTATCAAGTCATTACATTTTCAAAAGCATTAACAATTTACATCACATATACTATTTCTTTAGTCCCTTGTATTGGCCCCACCTACGCCAAATACGATGATAGCCACACATGCCATCCAACCTACTATTTAGTATTACAGAAAACGCTTACATTTTCAATTTTTAGAATATTAATTAGATATATTTTAATAACTCAAGAATTACTGACTTTTCTTTTCCTTCATACACCATCAATCACTTTGTAATTTTTATGTGCTACAACTGTTCTGTTTCCTTCAAACACCAATTCCGTTTTATTATCAATTATATTTACAATAACTGTATTTTCATTGACCTTTTCAACAATCCCTTTAATTCCATTCTTAAAAAAGACACGATCCCTTAAGCCTGCTATCTTTTTTGCCTTGAATTTCATCTTCTTCTCCCCAATCATCATCATTATTTTTCTTAGTTTTACTTTGTTGTTATATTTTGATTTTTCTTAATCACAATTGAAAACGTCTTCATCAATATGTACATGAACATTAATTCGTACCAAGTTAGCTAGACCCTTAATGAATAATACGACTAAATCCTTTTTGTAATTCTATCTTATACAAATAACCTAGTGGACATTTTTTTATTCTTTTCATACAATGATGAAAAATTAAGAAGTAATTATTTTAATTACTATTTCTTTCAAACTACTTTTTTATTATATTACCAAAATTTCAGAAATAAATATAGTATTTATATTGAATAATTAAATTTTAGGAGTGTAGCATCGTCTTTTCATTTTTTACCTTAAAGAAAGTACTTTTAGACATTGTGTAAGTATCTTAGAAAATGAAGGTTTTGACATCGAGGGAATAGTAAAGAAACATAGAACTTTTTCAACTCATAACCTTCTGGCCATTGAAAATATGCTTGAATATAAAAAACATGACGGTTTGACACTTAAAAAAAGCTAAAATGGTTCTTCGACAATCAAATTTACCAACTCATAAAGACATAGGGGATTATGAAATTCAATCTGGGCTAACGAGGAATCAGGTTAATTTTAGAGTAGAAAAGGCATTAAAGGGGTATGAACAAAAGGCAGAGGAAAAACATGAAAAGATGCTTTTAGTAAATATTCGATAAAGCTTTTTCGGAAAGCAAATCACTACCTTGTATGAAAACAGCTTCTCACCAATCTAAGTATTTAAGAAAATGAAACGACGGCATCTTAGGGTATCGTCTTTTTTTTTAACTCGAACATATGGCTTATTGAAAGATTACTATAAACTACAATAAAGACCAGTCTCTTTTTTAAAAGCACTGGGACTATCTGTAGTGTAATTGCATTTTCGAGCTATTATATAAACTGGGAAAACACGTTGCTCGTATCAATTTTCACTTATTAAAACTAACAATCTTTTAAACTAATAAAAAAGTGCAAGAAATTTTTACATCCCTACACTTTTCTTAATAGATTAATTTTCATGATACTTTTATTGTTTTTGGACTTGTTGTAACTTAAAAACCTTGTTTACTAACCACTTCTGCTGATACTGTCTCTGTACCTTAAGGGTGTTATTGTAAAATCTATCTTTTTTGACATATATTAAGCTTTTACTTTTGAGGAAGATTCATATAAATCTACCGCTTCATTTACTGTGAATCTTTTATGAACGATGGAATGTATCGCTTGGATCATTGCAAGAGGATGCTGAGATTGCCAAATATTTCTTCCCATATCCACACCAGCTGCACCTTGCTCCATAGCATTATACGTAATTTCTAGTGCTTCACGAATTGTATCAAATTTTGGGCCACCTGCAATAACTATAGGAACCGGGCACTTACTAGTTACCTGTTCAAAGTTGTCGCAGTAATAAGTCTTCACAATATCGGTACCCATTTCAGCAAGAACTCTTGAAGCTAATGCTAAGAACCTGGCATCCCTTTTTTCAAGTTCTTTTCCAACTGCAGTAATTCCAAGTACAGGTATTCCATAATCATGAGCATCAGTTACAACCTGAGCTAGATTTGTTACTGTTTGAGTTTCATAGTCAGATCCGATAAAAACCGAAACCCCTACACCAACAACATTATGGCGAATTGCTTCTTTTATTGAAGTAACAATCCTTTCATTCGCTAAATCCTTCCCTAACGTTGTAGGACCGCCCGAAACACGAAGAACCATTGGTTTTTCCGTGTTTTTCGGAATACATGCTGCAAGTGTACCTCTTGTTAAATATAGCGAATCCGTGTATGGAAGTAAATCTTTGACAGTTTCCTCTGGCCTTTCTAAACCTCTTATTGGCCCTAAGAAATAGCCATGATCTATCGCGAGCATTACTGCCCTCTTATTTGGTAATATTTTGTTTAATCGGTTTTGAAATCCCCAGCTCACTATCTATTCACTCCTTAACTTAATTTCTGGATTCTTTATATTCACAACATCTCTTTCCAAAATATGCGGAGATTTAATGAAGAGGGCTTTAAAGGTTTTGTCAGTTTGATTGATAAGGTAATGAGCATCGCCTGGGTGGCATTGAATCATATCACCTGGTATTGTAGGAACTTTATTACCATTTATATAGAAATCTATCTGCCCTTCTAGGATATAGAAAATTTCTTCACAAACTGTATGATAATGGTTTTGGAAGTCTTGACCTGGTTTCAATACAACCACACCAATATCTATGTTCGGACCTTTTGTTAAATATTTCGGCCCGTTGTCGCCAAACCGATAATCGAAGTCATTTTCGTGAACTTTCTTCATCCCTTCACCCCCGTTCACATTATTCCAAACCAGGTGCCTTCCACATATGAGTGGTTAAACCACGATCAGCAAGTTGAAGCTGTTCTAAATATACACTTCTCCATTTTTCATAGATTTCTAGGTATTTGTCATGGTTTTCATTATTAGGTATATGTGTCCTCTCCCACTTTACAACTTGATTAACTGCTTGATGGATATTCTCATAAATTCCTATGCCAATCCCCGCAAATAATGCGGTGCCTAGTGCTGCTGCTTCTTTAACTACAGGAACTTTCACTGGTACTCCAAGGACATCTGCAAGGGTTTGACTCCAAAGTTTTCCTTTCGCAGCACCACCTGTAAAAATAACTTCACTTGGATAATAACCAGTTTCTTCTTCTATAATCTTTAAGTTTCCAAGTGTGATAAGCGCAGCATTTTCTTGAATCGATTTAAACATTTCTTTTTTTCCAGTCTTTAGAGGATCTAGAGTGAGATTAATAAATGATGGAGATGCATGGCGCCAAGCGCTATAATTCATCGTATCTGAAAAGATAGGAATAATCCCATTTGCCCCTATCGGAACATTTTTTGACTTTTCTTCTAAAATTTCATACGGGTCTCTACCGGTCACTTTTGCTTCTGTTTTTTCCAAATCACAAAATGCATCACGAAACCATCTCATTACAAGCCCGGGGAAAAAAGCAATGGTTTCTAGCTGCCATAATTCAGGCACGGCATGGCAGTTAACCCGGATACGGCCACTTTTGTCAGCTAACGGCTGTCTCACATTGACTTCCTGTTGCCAAAATGATCCACCTGATACTACGGCTTGCCCCGCTTTTACCGCACCGACACCAACAGAAGCCATTTGAGCATCTCCACCTCCACTAATAACCGGAGTTCCTGTTTTCAAACCTGTATACGCGGCTACTTCATCTATCACGTAACCGATAACGGTACCAGCTTCATTTACCGGTGGAAATAAATTATTTTTTAGTCCGCACATTTTTACAACATCACTTTCCCAATTCCTTTTCTCAATATCAAATATCCCTGTAGTACACCCATTTGAAGGATCCACTTGTAGTTTCCCTGACAATTTATAAAGAATCCAATCATTAATCATAGTCATATCAGTGGCTTTTTCATAAATCCCTGGTAAATGATTTTTTATCCACAAAAGCCTAGGCAGTGCTCCTAATGCAAACATTTGACCTGATAACCTATAAATCTTGTATTCTAATTTAGGATCTAATTCCTTTAATGCTTTGACTTCATCCGAAGCTCGAGCATCTACATTTGCACAAGCCCAAATTTCCTTACCCTTTTTATCATAAAGGACAATTCCTTCCCTCATACTCGTGGCACTTATCGCTTTTATATTTTTTGCGTCAACTCCTGTTTCTTCAATAACAGACTTTACACACTGAACGACTAACTTCCAGTTTGTCTCCCAGTCAAAATCCATAGATCCTGGATACTTCTCTTTTGATAAATGGTTCCATTCTATTTGTGAAAACCCAACTTGATTTCCTAATTGATCAAACAAAACAGCGCGAATACTACCTGTACCAGCATCAAATGCCAGAATGTACGCCATTAATTTATTTCACCTCCATATTGAGTAATGAAATAGCTGTAGCTTCATCTGTTATTAACGTCGTAATATCCTTACCTTTTAAAGCTCCGTAAATGGCATCAATTTTTTTCTCACCAGCAGCCACAGCTATCACATTTAAGGACCTTAGACTCTTCAAGTCCGTTCCGATTAGCTTTTTATGGTGAGGCAAATCAATAATTTTACCATTTTGATCATAAAATTGACCTAAAATATCGCCGACTGCATACTGATGTTTAATAAATGTCAGTTCGTTCATGGTCATTTTTTCTTCCTGAATAAACGTGGCATCGGGATAAATACCTCCAATACCAACAATGATATATTTTGTTTATTTAGCCAGCTCGAGAATGTCCTTTATTAAAGGTTCAGATCAGAATTTTCCTGCCATTTCTTCGGTTGAAGTCAAAAATGGAGCAGGAGTTACATGTATTTCCAGAAACTTTTCCAAACCACCCTTTTTTTGACGACGATTATGGAGTTAGTAATGAACTACTCCTGTTAAGATCACAAAATTGTTAAGCATTAAATCGTTTTAGAACGGCTCTTCCCCCAACCAATGCCAACCATTTCATTCGGCTGCAGTTTTTTCTGTAAATACTGAGCAGCTGCCTTTGATTAAGAATCGCTCACATCCATTTTTTTAGAGGGGTTGGTATAATTCATTTTGAATTAAGTTCACTTTATAGTAGTACCAAGCTACTTTCATCAGCATATTTTCTTGGCTCAGCTACTACACCCCTTAACGAAATTTCCCACGAAAAAAATGTTCGCCTGCTTATTAGAAATATATCCATAATTTTAATAATAAGACCTTACAAAATAAGTTTCCGGACATTCAAAATTTATTTCAGACTGGTAATATTTTTCTAACTTTTTTCTGTAATAATTAACTACTGTTGTCTCCATGTACAGAAGAATTATATGGTAAATTTTTTTGGACAGTTTGTAAGTGTTTCTGAACTTTTTATTGGGGCAGTGACAAAAGTCCAATGAATCGTAACGAACTCTACTAGAAATACATCAGGTATGGAAGCAATCTCTGGAATTAATGTTTTAAGGGGGACCATGTCCGTACAAAAAGGGGAGATTCACGCAATTGTAGGTGGAAATGAGGAGAAAAATCGACTTTATTGAAAACATTACTGGGCATTACAACGTACCATAAAAGAGATACTTGTTAATCCGGGATGACCACTAAGGTCCATAAAAATAGCAATATATTAATTACAATTGTAGAGCTTAAATGTAATATAAAGTCAATTGAGTGGAAACTTATCCGTGGAATTGTCCGCACTTTTGTTATTTATATTTAACTCTATAAAAAATTAAATTTAAAAAAACCTTGAAATTTCAAGGTTTTTTCATTATATTTTCTCTACTACTACTGCAGTTCCATATGCAACAATTTCACTCATATTTTGCCCAATTTCACCTGAATCAAAGCGCATCATGATAATTGCGTTTGCATCCATTTCACTTGCGTTTTTAGTCATTCGATCCATCGCTTCTTTTCTTGCATCCTCAAGCATAGCAGTGTATTGTTTGATTTCTCCACCAACAAGACTTTTTAGACCAGCTAAAATATCGCCACCTAATCCTCTACTACGGACAATTACTCCAAATACAGGTCCTTTTACTTCAACTAGTTTATACCCTTCAATATTTTCAGTTGTAACTACGATCATATTATTCACCTCAAATTTTTTATTTTTTACACAAATATCATATTTATCCAAATTTGTATATGTATTTCAATACCATTTTTATACTTCAATAGTTAAAAATGGAAAATTCGAAACGTATATTGTAATAATTCTATGTAATATACTTAATCCCTTTTTATTATAGTGAATTTCAATTTTATAGAAAATTATTATTAATTAATATTTGCAGAACTGATTTTTCTACTTCATTTGGGGTCTTTTCATTTACATCAATTATCATAGTCTTAAAATGCTTATACCAAACTTTTTCATATTTTAATCAAATGAACTTCTTGGATAAGGATTTTCAAATAATACTTGGAAATTTTTTAATAGATTTTCTAATCGTTTCGCAAGTGTTGTTTTTCCACTAGCCATTCCGCCTTGAATCGAAATAATCTTTCTTATTTTATCATCTACCTACTTATCGCTAGTACGATCTTATTTCATCATAATATTATCCTCACTTAATTACCAACAATTAGCATTTTCGATTATAATAATGTTATACTATCATTTTTATTTAACGAGTTAGTTAAGGAGAATTTATGCTTACAATTTTCATCATAATCGGGGGTTTACTTTTACTATTATTTATTCTTTATGGACCAATACCTAGTTTACTTACGCGTTTATTTAAAATAGTTTCAATCCATCAAGTTTCAAATAATAGTCAAAAACGCATAGCATTAACTTTTGACGATGGCCCACATCCAGTTTATACGACCTTACTTTTAGATTTACTCCGAAGGCATTCCATTAAAGCAACTTTTTTTGTATTAGGTTCAGAGGCAGAAAAGTATCCAACGATTATTAAAAAAATACATGAAGACGGTCACTTAATAGGAATACATAATTATAAACATAAATGCAATTGGTTTCTCAGTCCAAAAAAATTAAAAAATCAAATAGAAAAGACAGCTAGTATTATTAGGGAATTAACGAACAATGATCCACTGTATTATCGACCACCTTGGGGATTAGTGTCACTCCCTCTACTATTTCAAAAGAAACTCAAAATTATTTTATGGTCTGTAATGGCAAATGATTGGAGTAGTAAAAAAGGAAGTGAAGGCATTTATACTCGTTTGATAAGTCAAACGAAACCAGGATCAATTATTTTATTACATGATAATGGAGATACATTAGGTGCAGATGAAGATGCACCTATTCATACAATAAAAGCTTTAGAAAGATTTATTGAACATTGTTTTCAAAACCAATATCAATTTGTTAGGATTGATGATTAGTTTTTAATTCAAACCAAAAACCACAAGGATACATTTATACCTTGTGGTTTATTTACGTATTCATCTATGAAATTGAACTAAAAATATCATTTACAATTAATTGTGAGCTAAAACCTTTATTTAATGCAGTTAAAGAAGTTTTCATTTGTTCTAAATGATTTGATTTGAACAAAACTCGATTAATATAATATGTTAATTCATTCAAAGACTTTACTGTAACTGAAGCACCTGCACTTTCAAATAATAGAGAATTCTCTTTTTCTTGACCTGGCGTTGGTTTATATAGGATTGTTGGTAAACTACATGCAATACATTCCGATAATGTAATACCACCAGGCTTTGTTATTAACAGGTCAGATTTTTTATATAAATTACGTATATTATTTACGTATCCAAATACTTGTAGGCGGTCTTCGTATTCTTCTTTCAACTTGCTTAATTTATTATAAAGGATGTGATTATAGCCACAAACAACTGCTACATTAAGTTTTGTTTCAGCAAGTAACTGCTTGGCCATTTTTTCTACGTCCTTTAATATTCCAACTGCCCCAGCAACTATTAAGATTTGATCGTTTGATTTCGATTTGCTTGTTCCTTCTTTTAAATAATCTATTTCTTTAAATTCTTGTCTAAGCGGTATACCACTTACAAATATTTTCGATAAAGAAACGCCTAGATTTATCATCTGATGTATTAATCCTTCCGTCGCTATATAGTAGCGATCGATTTCCTTATGAATCCAAGAGCGGTGGATATAATAATCGGTTACAACTGTATATAGTTTACAAGGATGTGATGAATACTTTTTCCATTTCGCTACAGATCCAACTGGAAATGTGGTAATGATAATATCTGGTTTTTCTTTTTGAAGTATGCTTTTTATATTCTTGCCACATATTTCTAATAGCCTGTCAAAAATGACTGTGCTAAATAATTTCTCAGTCCCATAGAAGAACCATTTATAAATTGTTTGAGCATGTTGGAATAATTGCAAATGTATACTTTTAGCGAATACATTTATTGTCGGATATGCTTCTTCATATATATCAATAATTGTTACATCGTTAAAGTTTATATGTTCAAACTCACTTTTTAACGCTTTTGAGACTTCTTTATGCCCATTTCCAAAACTGGATGTAACAACAAGTATTTTAGGCTTCAATACCATACTGATCAACCTCTCAGAATAGACAAATTAATTAAACAAATGTATGAAATAACATTGAGATTACAACTGCAAATGATAGATAGTAATGCCAGTTTTTATCTTTGCGTTTATATCTTAAAAACCCAAAGATTCCTAATGGAAGTAATAGCAAATAAGTTATTACACCTGAAATATAAACAGCATCTGTTTTCCATTCAAAAAAAGTCATAATCACAGAGTGTACTGTAATCAAAGCAAAAGTAATTAACGAAATCGGGACATGTATTAACTTGCACCATTTCAATAATTTACTCAAGTATTTCTTGAATTGCTTTTTGTCATTTAATTTTTTTAATCTAATCAAAAAATAAAGTGGAAAGAGAATAAATGCCGCAAATACACCTAATCTACCAAGGGATCCCTTATCTTTCGCGTAATATTTCAAAGGATTCATTTTATGAAATCCATGTTGTATTCCATTTTGTATATGGGGTCCTATATTTGTTAATAATTCAGTTCGATGCATGACTTTCCACCATGCAATGATGAAAATAATGATGGAGATTAATACTGCTATATAAATTAATTTTCTCTCAGATTTATTTTTTATCCAATTTCTAATCATTTTGATTCGATCCTTTCAAATATTGAAGGATTATTGAAAATTCATAACCCCTACTCAAGAATTTTCCCTTCCTTTTTTATATAAAAAATGTACAAAATAAAAGTGAAAATTTAATGAAAATAGAATTATGTTTTAGTGAAATTTAGACTTTTTGTTTTAATCTTCTTTTCTTACTTATTTTTTTTAGTACATCGATTATGATTGGAATGATTGAAACAAAGATGATTCCAATAGTTAATAGACCAAAATGATTTTTAACAATTGGAATATTACCAAAAAAGAAACCAACCGACATCATTAGTCCAACCCAAAGTGTCGCTCCGAAAACGTTATATGAGATAAATTTTGAATAATTCATTTCACCAATCCCAGCTACAAATGGAGCAAATGTCCTAACAATCGGAATAAACCTTGCTAATACAATAAATTTAGGACCTTTTTGATTGTAAAAGTTTTCGGTTTCATGAATGTATTTTAAATTTATTATTTTAGTCTGACTAAATTTTCTTCCGAATTTCCTACCTATAAAATAATTTAAAGTATCACCTAAACTAGCTGCGATAATGAAAAGGATTAATAATCCAAAAAAGGTTAATAAATGTAAGGATGCAAGTGCACCTGCAGTAAAAATTAATGAATCTCCTGGTAAAAATGGTGTCACAACAAGTCCAGTTTCCAATAAAATAATGAAAAATAAGATGAAATAGGTTATTGATCCATAATTGTGTACAAAAGTTAATAAATGTTGATCTAAATGCAATATGAGATCAACAAAATTTTTTATAATCTCCATGTAAATCTAGCTCTTCCTAAAATTTTCTCTAACTGTTTTTATAAATTTGAAACAAATATGAAAGAGGAATTTTAATTTTAAAAGTGCTTCCTTTTCCAAATTCACTATTAACAATGATTTCGCCATTGAAAGATTCGATAATCGATTTTGCGATTGATAACCCGAGCCCCGTATTCCCCTCATCTCTTGACCTATGCTCTTCGATTCGATAAAACCGATTAAATATTTTGTCTTGTAGTTCTTTTGCAATACCAATTCCATTATCACTTATTTCATAATAGAAATAGTTTGCTTTTTTTTCTGATCTTACGTAGTAATTTAGTGATATTGTACAATCCTCAAGTGAGTATTTAATCGCATTATCAACAAAGATATTAATCAATTGTTTTAGACTCTCTTGATTTGTTTTAACAATAAATTCCTCTTTATTCATTAGCTGTATTTTTTGTTTTTTCTCTATTGCTTTATATTGCCATGCTTTTTGAATTTGCTCAGAAAAGACATCGATTCTAAATTCTTCTAAATTAACTTTGGCGATTTGTTTATGATCAAGTCTTGCTAGAAACAGTAATTGATGGACTAGATTACGGGTATCGCTTAATTCCTTCTTTAAGTCGGATAAGGTTTCTTTTCCAAATTCAGAGAGGCGATTTTGCTCAACGCTTAATACATCAATACCTGCCTGTAATACAGACAACGGTGTTCTTAATTCGTGTGAAGCATTTTCTACAAATTCCTGCTGCTCTTTATAAGATGCAATAATCGGTTCCATTGCCTGATTTGTTATTTTTTTGCCGAAATAGTACGCCATAAAACAAAAGATAATGGAGAGTAAAAATGAGATACTAATAAACTGCTTTATTAAATAAATTACTGATGATAAGTCTTTACCACTGTAAATCGTACCGAGGTAATTATTTGATGAATCATACACCTTTTCTGCAGCAATCATTAAATTTAGTTCTTCTTTATGATGAGGAACTATTCGTTTAATAACTACTTTATTTTGATTGGGACTAACCTGCTTTAAAACTTTTTCTATATCCTTTGTATACCCGGGAGCTGTTTCATCATAGATCTCAAATCCATTATTTTTATTTAAAAAATAATTAAAATAAACATTTTTACGTTTATGTTTTCTTTGAATATTGTCATCATTTGGACCAAGAGAGGCAGCATTCATTTTTACTTCCTTTATTTCTTCCTTTAATACTGTAATTAGATCACTCTTTTGGTCTAAATAAATGTAAAACGACAATACAATTCCTACAGAAATATTAAATAATAGAATGAAAATCATTAAAATTCTAAGATTGAAAAATGTTAATCGCTTGCTAATTTGCTGAAATAAGGAGATCTCATTTTTCGATTGTATATCCAACACCTCTAACACTCTTTATATAAGTTTTCTGATTTGGTACATCAATTTTTTTTCTTAAATTTTTTACATACGCTTCAACAGCATTGCTTGTTACCTCTGATTCAATTCCCCAAACTCTTTCAAAAATAACTTCTCTAGTGAGCACAATTCCTCTATTTTTTACTAATAAATCAAATAATTGTAATTCTCTTTGAGTTAAAATTATTTGTTCATTTCCTCTATATAAATTAAAATTTGTCCGATTATATGTTAAGTCTTCGATGGAGATTATTTCATCTTGAAGTGGCGCAAAATTCCTACGATTGAGTACTTTAATTCTTGCGGCAAGTTCACTAAAATCAAATGGTTTGATTAAATAGTCATCCGCTCCAGCTTCTAATCCTTCAACACGATAGTTAATACTATCTCTCGCAGTTAACATTAAAATAGGTCCTTTAAATCCATCTTTTCTTAACTTTTTGCATATTTCTAAACCACTAATTTCAGGTAACATCCAATCTAAAATAATTAAATCAAAATCATAGTGAGTAGCTAATTCTAAAGCTTGCTTTCCATTAGTAGTCCATTCGATTTGAAATGGAGTTTGCGTTTTTAGCAAATGGGTTGTCATTTTTCCTAATTTCTGATCGTCTTCAGCAAATAAAATTTTCAAAAGATGTCTCCTCTATTAAGTTCTTGTTCAGTAGAATTTAATTTTTTTCTCGTATTAAAAGGTAGCTTATTGATTATTCTTTCGTATATTTTCATTAATGGTTCTGTTAATGATGAAGTTTTTAAAACACCAATCGCGACTATACTAGCCAAAATAAATGCACCAATAATATCAAAGGGATAATGTACCCCAACATAAATTCGTGAAACGCCAACTAATATTGCCCATACAAGTGAAAAAATACCTAAACGATCTTTTCTAAGCAATAAAATAAGAGCTGTTGAAAATACTAATGTTCCGTGATCACTTACAAAAGATGAATCGGATGAATGTGAAATTAGTTTCGTCACATGGTGATCAACAAATGGACGTGCGTGGTAATAAAATTGATGGATTATAAAGTTACTGCCTAGTGCTAAAATAAGTGTTAAAACGATATAAAAAGCAGTATGCTTACGTTCGTTACCTTTTTGAAACCATAAATAGCATAAAATTCCTATTACGATTAAAATGGCTGATTTAGATAAAAATATCATTAAATTATCTAATGCTGGCCATTTACCAGCAAAACTATTTATTAATTTAAAAATTGAGTAGTTCATTAAAATTTCCTCCGTTTTTTGATTGGAAATTATTATATAAAAGTTTTATGAAAAATTGATGAAAATTCAGTTGTGAACTTGTTGTTCAAATAAAAAAAGATCTATTTTAAAAATAGCTCCTTTTTACTGAAATTGCACAAACAATAAGAGTACTGTTTGCTAAAGTGAGTAATTTAATTTACAGGTTAAGGTTATGATTCAATATTTTTTCATTATTTACATTAAGTCTGTTTCAATAATTTTTCTTCAATAACATGTTTATAAATAACTTCTGCTAATTCTTTCTCTACTTCGAATCTTGAATTTTCGGATAAATCGAATTGACTTCCGTTTAATATAAAGATGATGCCAAATTGTTTTTCTTCTTGCCAATATAAATTACTGATTAATCCGTATGCTTCACCCGCATGTCCAATCATTTCTTTATAATCCGGTAAGAAGTCGTGGCTAATATGAAAACCAAGACCCATTTTACTAAAGAAATGATTACTTTCTTCTCTAGACCATTGAATTGATTTCATTAATTTTGAAGTTTTTTGTTCAAGAAATTGTTGTCCATATAGACTCCCGTTTAACATATGTGCTCGTAAAAACTTACTTAATTCAACTGCTGATGTCCTTAGTCCACCTTGAGGTTCAAATAATCCACCGTGATTACCTATGATGTATTGATCCCAATGAGTTTTCGAATATTCTCTTTGCTTAACATCATCAATCGTTACTTTATATTCGTTTGTCTCTTTATTTTTTTCATATAGGTTTGCAAGTTCATGGATATTTTTAATATTTGAATATGAAAAAGCTACATTCTTCATTTCTAAAGGTTCAAATATATTTTGTTTGATATACTCGTCATAGCGTAAATTAGTGACTTTTTCAATAATTGAACCACATATGATAGCACCAATATTTGAATACATCCAATGATCCCCTGGTTTACAGTCCCCCCATGTTTCATTTGTAAAATACTTTCCATTTACAACTACTAAATCTTCAAGTTTTAAAGAAAAATTTGAATGTCCTTCTCTAATAAACTTTGCATAAACACTATTTGATGCATCGTCTGAGTTTAGTGAAGATGTATGAGTTAAAATTTGTCTCAAAGTAATGTAAATGTTTGGGAATTTAGGATTTCTTACTTTAAATCCTAAATAATGACTAATATCATTATCTAACTCAATTAATTTTTTTTCGACTAATTGCATGATTGCTGTGGCAGTAAAAAGTTTTGAAATAGAAGCAATACGAAACATCGTATTTTCCGTAACTAAGTCTCTTGTTTCTAAATTCCGAAATCCATAAGCATCAGACCAAATTAGTTTATCTTTTAAAACCGCTGCTGCTTGACAGCCGACAATATTAAATTTGTCCATTATTAATTGGATTTCTTTCGTGACTAGTTTATTTTTTTGAAGTTCAATATTTTTTTGCATTTTAACCTCTCCAATCTATAAATTTCAAGTGAATTTTATGTAAAATACTGTAAATTTTTTATATAAAAAAATTTTTTTAAGTGAAGCGTTTTCAAAGTTATTTTAATATTGTAATAGTCCCTACCTGTTGCTAAAATGAATCATAGGAAAATGGAATTAAGGGGATAGAATGGGATGATTTTGATCGAGGTTTTTGTTTATGCAGGAATTATCGCTGCTAGCATTTCGGGTACTTTGGTTGGTATTCAAAAGAAATTAGACTTATTTGGTGTTGTTTTTTTAGCAGCTTGTACTGCGCTTGGCGGAGGGTTAATTCGTGATATTATTTTAGGTCAAACGGTACCGAATGCTTTTGCAAAACCTCAATACTTTATCGTAAGTACAGTAGTTTCCATCGTAACATGGTTATTTTATCAACGAACAATGCAGTTCCAATCAACCTTAATCATTACTGATGCAATTGGTCTAGGTGTTTTTACAGCAGTTGGTTCATATTCGGCGATTGATCACGGTTTAAAAGGTTCGTTTTTAATTATTTCAATGGGTTTAATTACTGGAATTGGTGGTGGAATTATGCGTGATGTATTCGCACGAGAAATTCCATTTGTATTCCGAAAAGAAATATATGCAATTGCAGCAATTATTGGCTCTATAACAATTTTGTTTACACATAATGAATTTACTAAACTTCAATCTTTGTATATTTGCTTTCTAATTACAACTGCAATTAGAATGATCGCTGTACGATACAAAGTAAACTTTCCGATTCGAAATGTGAATGATAAATCGTTTTTACTTTAAGCTTAACAAAAATGTTAAGCTATTTTTAATGGTCCCAATCAATAATTGATTAGGACCATTAATTTATTACTTAGAAACACTACTTGATTCTATGTATTCTTTATATAAAATTTCTTTTTGTACATATTCTTTTAGTTCATCAATTACTTCAGTTACTTTTGAAAATGCTTCAGGCTTCACAACTGTATCATTTTCAAAATCAACTGGGTCTAAAACAAGTTGTTTCGGTAATGCATTACCATATACACCACGTATAACTGTTCTCATACTATTTAAAGCGTTAATACCGCCTTTTCCGCCACCAGCTACTGCTAATAAAGAAATTGGCTTTTTCTTGAATGGCTCAGAGCCTAATAATTCAACTAGGTTTTTTAAAGCTCCACTCATCGCATTATTGTACTCTGGTGTACAAAGGACGATTCCATCAGCTTTAACTAATAATTCTCTAATTGCTTTAACTGCTTCTATTTCTTTTTGTTCAGGTTCCCCGTTATAAAGAGGAACTTGTTCAAATGCTAAATCTAAATTTGTATAATTATTAGACTCTGCGATTTGTTTAGCTAAGAATCTAGTTCGACCATTTGCTCTTGGTGAACCATTTACTACGACGATATTCATTTAAATTCCCCTCACAATATAAAATTGTTGTCACTTAATTGACAATTTTTACTAATAATACTTTAAAACTTCAAATTATAGTATAAATGAAAACTATTTATTTGCCTATTATTTTAAACTGAATTTAAAGAAAACTTAATTATTTTAGAGTAGGTATTAGCAAGACTTTACGGTATCTCTTTCTCCATTTAAAGAATAAAAATATAATATAAAGAATGAGGCTTATTCAAAAAAATCGCTTGATTGTTCAACGTTTTTTTGAATAAGCCTCATTTTATTATAATTAAAAATCTTCGAAATCATTGTACCGATAGACTTGGAAATAATAACATTAGAGCATCTCACAAATAGAGTATACTATGATAATGTTTCAATAAGCACAATTATGAAAGGCATTTAATTGATTCCAAAATGAGTAGGATTGCTCTAAAACGTTTTTAATGAAGTAGGAGTGGTTAACTGTCTTCCAATAGAGTCGTAAATGATGTTAGCCTTTTTAGTATTAGTAAGTTCATAGCAGTTTCTTCCATCTAGAATAATTGGACTTTTCATTAATTCCTTGTATTTTAATAAGTCAAATTTTTTTACTTCATCCCACTCAGTAAGTATGAAACAAATATCTGCACCTCTAATCGTTTCTTCAATTGTACTATAATAATTTATGTGTTCATCGTATAATTTTTGAAAATTATTAACTCCCACAGGATCCCATGCCCTAACATTTGCTCCCTCGTTAAGCATAATTGGAATATTGATTAAGGATGGGGATTCTCTTAAATCATCCGTACCAGGTTTAAAAGTAAGTCCAAGTACAGCAACCTCTAATCCTCTTAAGCTATCAAAATAATTTCTTGATTTAGTTATTAATTTTAGTTTTTGATTTTCGTTTACTTCTATAGCAGCTTTTATCGTTTTTAATTCATAATCATAAAAATTAGCTAACCAGTATAAAGCTTTTGTATCTTTTGCAAAACAGGATCCACCGTACCCTATACCAGCATTTAAGAATTTATTTCCTATCCTACTATCAAGACCCATACCAAGCGAAACATCATCAATATTTGCTCCTGTGATTTCACAAAGATTAGCTATTTCATTAATATAGGAAATTTTTAGGGCCAAAAAATCATTTGATGCATATTTAATCATCTCAGCACTTTTACGATTTGTAACGATTATTGGAGCACCAAAATCCTTATAGACTTCATTTAAAATATCTCCAGCAATTTTTTCCTCTACTCCAATAACGATTCTTGAAGGATTTAAGGTATCCTGAACTGCTGTACCTTGAGACAAAAACTCTGGATTTGAAGCAATTCTAACATTAACATTATTAAATAGGTTCGTTTTAATTAATTCATCAATCATATCATTTGTTCCAATTGGTACAGTTGATTTGATTACAACAATACAGTCTTTTTCAACAAATTGAGCAATTTGGATAGCTACTTCACTAATGTAGCTTAAATTAGCGGATCCATCATGATTTTCTGGAGTTCCTACCCCGATGAATATGACATCAGCATCTTTAAAAGCTTCCTTATGATTTGTAGTAAAGTTTAACCTCACCATATTTTTTACCATTAAATCCTCTAAATAAGGTTCGTAAATTGGTGAAACTCCAGATTTTAATAAGGATACTTTTCTATCATCTATATCTACACAAGAGACAGTATGTCCTTTTTCTGCTAGACAAACACCTGTTACCAATCCAACGTATCCAACTCCGACAACGGCAATTTTCATAAATTTTTCACCCTTATCTTCTTTAGAATATGGCTCCAAATCACTTTTAAGATCAAAAGTCTAATTAAGATTTATTTTTTATAAAAATTTTATTTCATGGAACCTACTTGTCGTCTTTTTTGTCAAACTGATTTGAAGGTCTTAAAACGGAATCATTTATTTTATTTCACTACCAATAGACCTCTAGGGAGTTTCCATTGTATAAATCCTAATAAAAAATCTGCTCCCGTATAATTGAGAGGAAGATTGTTAGCCACTAAGAGTTGATTCTTCATTTTCTTTATTCTTTTTATTATTATTACGATAAATCATAACATTTCTAATATATACAAACACACTAGGCAGTTGCCCGAGAATAAATACCGGGTCCTTACGATAAATGGCATAAATAGAAAGAATGATTGAACCTAGAATACTATATACCCAAAATGAAAATGGAATGATTGTCTGTTTAGCCTTTTCACTAGCCAACCATTGAGTCAAAAATCGTAAGGAAAATAAGGCTTGACCTATAAATCCAAAAGTAATCCAAATTAATTCTCTAATTGGAATAGCCATTTAATATTACACTCTCCTATCTTTTATATTTTACCTACTGCATTCTTGATGATGCTACGGAGAATGAAATAATATTTTATGACTTCATCTTGTATTTAATCACCCGTTTTTTTAACCAACCTATTACAATTGCATCCATAAGTCCGACAAATGCTCTATCAAAAACACCATATTTTGAAACTCCAAATTCTCTTTCTTTATGGTTTACTGCAACTTCAATGACTTTAAACCCATTCATTTTAGCTAAAGTTGGTAAAAAACGATGCATTCCCTCATGTAAATAATAGCTTTGTGCAACTTCTCGTTTCATTAATTTCATTGGACAACCAGTATCATAGATTGTATCGTTCGTTAATTTATTTCGCACGCCATTTCCAATTCGAGAGGAGATCTTTTTTATATATGTATCCTGTCTTCTAACCCTCATCCCATTCGCGAAATCATAATCTTCCATATAAGGCATTAAAGTGAATATATCACGAGGATCCGTTTGAAGATCTGCATCAATTAATGAAATATACTCACCACTAGCTTCCCTCATTCCTGCCCAAAGTGCAGCCGTCTGACCACAATTATCTTTAAAATATACGGCTTTGACATGGGGATCTGCTTGTGCTAACTGATTAATTAGTTTTGCACTGTTATCTTTACTTCCATCGTCAACTAGTATAATTTCATAGTCTTTTATTTTGCCTTTAACCGCATTTGTGATAGTTTGATAAAGATTATTTATATTTTCTTCTTCATTATAAATTGGGGCTACAACAGATAATTTAATCATTCTTATCCCCCTTATACCATTTTATAAATTGCTTAATCCCATCTTCAAAAACTGTTATAGGCTTATAACCTAATAATTTCTTTGCCTTTGAAATGTCAGCATACGTTTTTTGAACATCACCAGGTTGCATTGGAAATTTTTCAAATGTTGCTTTTTTGTTTAATACCTTTTCGATTATAGTAACCATTTCATTTAGAGAAATGGTTTGACTCTCACCTAAATTAACAATTTCATAAATATTGCGATAATTCTCTACGTAATGTAAAGACTTTTCAATCCCATCTACAATATCTCCAATATACGTATAATCCCTTTCAGACTGACCATCTCCATAAAAAGGTATTGCCCTCCCCTCATCTATCAATCTCGTAAATTTATGAATCGCAAGATCAGGTCGTTGTCTTTCTCCGTATACAGTGAAAAACCGAAGAAGCAACATATCGATCTCAAATAGATGATGATAAGTATGACAAATAACTTCGCCACTTTTCTTTGTTGCCGCGTAGGGTGAAATAGCAAAATCTACATTATGTTTTTCTGAAAAGGGTACTGTTTGATTATTTCCATAAACAGAAGATGAAGATGCAAAAATTAATTTTTTCACATGATACTCTTTCATTTTTTCTAATAGTTTTACTGTTCCATGAATATTAACATCTATATATCCTATCGGATCTTCAATAGATGGTCTTACACCAGCATTTGCAGCTAAGTGAATCACTGCATCTATTTTTTCTTCCCGAAAAATAACATCAAAACTTTTGCCATCTGTAATATCAGCCACATATAAACGATAGTATTGATTCGTAACTTTCTTAGCTAATCTTATTAGGTCTTCTGCTTTATTATAGAATTCAAAATTTGTAGTCATTCCCATACTTTCAAGTACATTTTTAATCTTTATTTTGTAGTCATAATAGTTTGAGAAGTTATCTAGATTAATAACCCTATTTCCTTTCATCATAAGTCGCTCACAAATGTGTGAACCTATAAAACCAGAACCACCTGTCACAAGATATGTTTTAATTTTAAGTCACCTCGGTTACTTATCTAAATTATTATATCTACTCATAAAATTTTCAATAAAGTACTAGTTGAGATTTTATATAGTTTTATTAAGTGGCCGATTCAACTTCTATTTGTTTTTTATTATGTTCACCAGATTTTTTGCTTGTTAATTTAATTGATTTTAAGAAGAATGCAGCAAACGCACCTACAATAATGAATCCTAATGCAACAAAAAATACATTGTGTAATGATTCCATTAATGACGTTTTAATAATTGGTAGCATTCCTTCTAAGATTTGATTTGGAATTAACTTCTTAGCATCTTCATTAAATAACATTGTAAAAACAGATTGAGGTGTTGTATTTATCATGCCTTTAAATTTGTCTACTAACGGTGCAGCTTGTTCTGGTAATCTATTTAAGTATGGTACTAAATCATTGTTTAGAAGTGTTCCTGATTTACTATTCATTACTGAACCTAAAACAGTTGCTCCAAATGTACCACCAATCGAACGGAAGAATTGACTAGAAGATGTAACAATCCCTAATTCCTTCTTATCAAATACTTCTTGAAGAGCAAGAGTAATTGTCGGCATTACTAAACCAATCCCTAAACCCATAGTTCCCATAAATACTGTAGCAATTGTTTTACTTGAATCCATATCTAAAGTTGTTAATAAGTATAAACCTAATGCAATAACGAACATTCCTGTTATAATTTGTGGTTTAATCCCTACTTTAAATACAATTTGCCCTCCAATAATACTTGCGATGATCATTGTAATCATCATTGGCGTCATAATTGTTCCTGATTGTGTCGCGCTAACCCCAACAATACCTTGCATGAAGAATGGTACAAACATAATAGCGCCAAACATCGCAATTGTCATAAAGAAGCCTATTAAGTTTAAAGTAACAAAAGTTCGATTCTTGAATAAATGCATTGGTAAAATTGGCTCTTTAGCTTTATTTTCTATAATCACAAAACTAATAATTCCCACTATAGCTAACGTAAATAAACCAATAATTTGCCAAGAATTCCAATTATATTCAACTCCACCTAAACTTAAAGCAAGGAGTAAGCTGACTACCCCAATGATCATTGTTACCATGCCTGCGATATCGAAATTGATTGGTCCTGAATTTTTTCTACCTTTGAGACCTAATCCAATAAAGACTGTTGCTACAATACCTACTGGAAGGTTGATATAGAAAACCCACTTCCAGTTTAATGAGTCAACGATCCATCCACCAATTTGAGGTCCAATTACTGAGGCTAGACCGTAAAGACCACCAAAAACCCCTTGGAATTTCGCACGTTCCTTGCCAGTAAATAAATCACCAATTACAATCATCGCCATTGGCATCATGACACCGCCGCCAATACCTTGGATACCACGATAAATAATTAATTCTGTCATATTATTAGCAATACCACAAAGCGCAGATGCTGCCATAAAAATAACTAAGCCTGCAATGTATACGCTTCTACGGCCCAATAAGTCGGCTAATTTACCTGCAATTGGTACAACTGTGGTTGAGGTTAATAAATAAGCTGTTGTAAGCCAAGTCATTATACTTAAGCCGCCAAGGTCTCCAACAATTTTAGGCATTGCAGTACCTACGATCGTTCCATCTAATGCTGAGAAAAACATTGCAATAATAAGACCAATTAGTAATAGTTTACGATTAACTTCTTTTTGAGTAGAAGTATTTGTGCCCAAAGTTTTTGCTCCTCTCTCACTAAATACCAAGAAAACTCTTTGGATTATTTTTTGTTAATCAGCTGGTATTTGCAAGCTTTTCAGTAACCTTTACAAATTGTAGAAGCTCTTCTTCAGTAAAATTAAGTAGAATACCTTCAAACATTTCTTTCCGATCATTGATTATTGAATCTAATTTTTTCATGCCTTTCTCAGTTAACAAAATATTTACAACTCTGCGGTCTTTTTTATCATGTTCTCTATAAACAAAGTTATTTTGTTCAAGTCGATCAATCATAAATGATACCGCACTAGGTTTAACGCCCATTATTTCTACGATTTCAGAAATTTTACAGCTCGTATTCTTACGTAAGTACATTAGTACATGAAATTGAGTAGCTGTTACCCCATGTTTATTCATATTCTCTGTCATTTTAGGCTGCATTTTATGAATAGTAGTTTGAAGTGCAATCTGAATTCGTTCGATGTATTCATTCGTGCTACCCAATATATTAACCTCCTTTATTATTTAATTAACATTAATATTTAATATACGTTAAATACTATTCGTTACAAACAAAAAATATCCTCTTATGTAGAACATTAATTCCTTCAATAGTTCACCTGATGAATTAAAAACTTAATAGGCAGATTTGCTATTAATAGATAATCCATTAGCAACTATCGTAAAAGCTGGTACTGATTATAGTAAGACTCACTATAGAAAAATCTGATTATCAATATATATGTATATATTTTATTAGACAGGATCAAAGGAAACTTTCGATTGCAGTTATGTCACTTTATAGTCTGTCTGAGTCTACTTACCGTTTTCATATATTTTGTGCACTACCTCAATATGAATACATAATCGTAAATGCCCACATTTATTAATATGGGCATTTACAATTATGTAAAACCAAAGAAACGGTGAGCTTCCAATTCTTAACTATTTTTAAGAAATCTTTAAATAGTTTTTTATATTATTACTAACTAACTAGTATATTGTATTAGTTTCTTATCATGATAAGTGAGAGTTTCTTTATTTTTACCTTGTTTTAAACAATTGATATAATAATAATGTATAATATATACTTAATTAACAGAATATTGAAATTACACATGAAATGGATGTGATACATATTGGGGAATATGGCAGTAAATAAAAAGGCGACAATTAGTATCATTATTGCAATGGCTACTTTCGGTACAGTAGGTTTCGTCGCTCCTAAAACAGGCCTAAAAGCCATTGATTTAGTTTTTATTAGATGTGTTTTTGCAAGTATCTTTTTATTTGCTGTTTGGTATTTTTCAGGATTAGCTAAAAAAGAAATATTTAATAAAAAAGATATAACTCTTTCGTTATTTAGTGGGATCTTATTAGTTTTGAATTGGGTATTTTTATTTAAATCATTTGAAAATCTATCGGTTACAATTTCAGTTTCAATTTACTACTTAGCTCCAGTTATTTTATTTTTATTAGGAAGTCTAATTTATAAAGAAAAAATAACGCTAGTTCCTTTACTTGGAGTTTTAAGTAGTTTTATCGGATCAATCCTTTTATCCGGTATTAATTCCGATTTTACAATTGATAAATTCCTTTCTTCAGGTGTTATTTGGGCATTTCTTGCTGCAATATTTTATGGATTATTAATGATCGTGAATAAAGGGATTACACAAACGAGTTCATATTTTACGACTTTACTTCAGACAACATTAGGTTTTCTATTTTTAATTCCATTTGTTAAATTTGATTCTTTTCAAAACTTGCATATAGAAAACTGGAGTTTTATTTTGATTATTGGATTTGTTCACACAGGCGTTATCTATGCATTATTCTTTGGAAATATTCGATTTTTACCTTCTAATATAATTGCTGTGTTAACATTTTTAGATCCTGCAGTTGCAATTGTATTGGATATAGTTATAACAGGGTTTAAACCAACACCAACCCAAATAATTGGAATTTTTATGACATTTTTAGGTATCGCTTTAATTCTGTTACTGAACTCACCGAAAAAGGTATCGCAAAATTCAAATGAAAAAATCGCAAATTAACGATTCATTCAGTTAAAAAGAACTTTAACTACATTGTCAAACTATACTAAAAGGACTATAATAAAGTCATAAAGAATATACTAAAAAGGGATGTGCTGCGAACACACCCCTTCCGAGTAGTAATTGGTAAAGTTGCTTTCCTCGGATCCAGTGAAGAAATAATCACCACAACCATTCGAGGGGTAGGGTGGTTATTTTTTTTTGCTAATAGAAATGATAATACCGATTATGCTTAAGATTACAGTTGCGGTTATCCCAACACTCTGAATAATTAAATTTGCAATCTCATAACCAGTCACATTCTCACCTCCCTTCTTAGCGAAGAAAGGCACCTACCACAACTCTACTCTACCTAATTTTACCATAAGTATATTCAAAATACTAGAATGTATGTTCTGTTTTTTTAGGATTTAATTTTGAGCCATTTAGTGCATAAGAGAGGATTAACATTACTTCAACGGCAGCTTTTGAACTTGATAAGGGTAATAGAATTATGAAGCTAGAAGGTATATTCAAACAGAACGTTGGTTCTTTTTTCTATACGAAGTGTTCAGATAATATCAATGCCGGGTAGATCCGCAACTTTATTCAAGATCCTCTACACTTCAACAACGCTCAATATGTATCGAGTTTACATAATAATTTCAGATAAATAAAAAGAAACACTTGTTTTAAGTGCTCCTTAATTTATTGATCGTACAATTCCATATAAGATAGCTTGTATCATTCCAACGACAAAAGCAACGGAAGAAATCGCTATAATGTAATCTAAGCTCATATTTCGAAATACCATTTTTTTAATTCTTCCATTTTTTCTTTTACTTTCTTTCGTAATGAAGTCTTTTCTTGAGTGGCTGCCGTTTCTAATAAAAGTTGTTGATCTTGTTTTCTTTGTTTTCTCCATTCTTCTAACAGTAAGCTGGTCTGCTTTTCACGTTGCTTTAATACTTCTTTATGTTGTAGATCCATCTTATTAGAAAGTCTTTCTTCCATTTCATTCATTAGTTTTCCAATTGTTTGCAATTGGTGTTCATTGTTTATCTGTATTAGGTGCTCTGTTAAGTTAAATGATTTTTTTTCGTCTATCATTTCAGTATTATGTATTAATCTATTGGTTTGCTCTATTATCATTCTCGCAGACTTCTCTAACGTCATACCATCATGCTTACTTAATTCAATTAGTTTTTCGAATATCACGAAATCATAATTTGAATATTGTCGATGTCCTCTACTATTCTTCTTGATTGAATAACCAACCTTCTCTAAGATGTCCTGATACTTTCTGAAGGTGCTAGGTTTCAACTCCAACTGCTCTCTTATTTGAGAACTAGTTAATATAACTTCTCCGTCTATCATGCCCTCACACTCCTTACAATGCTTATATTCTATACTGGCATGCTATCTCCTTTTTGCATTTGTTAGATTAAGTCATGTATTTACGAATTAAATATTTACCCCGATGATATAGTTAACTTTTGAAAACAAAAGGTTTATTGTATTTAGCAAATAAAAGAGGACCACAACTTAAGTGTGACCCTCAATTTTATTTCTTCTTTTGTATTTTAATTTATATTCAGTAACTTAAATAGTTAATTCAATATCAATGTTATCTGATTTTAGATCAAAGTATCATGCTAAATACAAATATTTAATTTAAAAGATATGACATCAAAAATATTACAAATACTGTTAAACCTGCTGATATTTTTAAATTCCTACCTAAGTTTAAATGATTCATCATATCTCCTACTTTCAAATAAAATATTGGTTGTAATATTATTATTATAAAAATGTATTTTTAGAAAATTCGTTAATTGCTACAGATTAATCATACTAAGTATTCTGTTTTATTTCCATGTATAAAGTGTGAACATTATTCTATGAAAATTTTTTAACAATTTTAGCTGTTATATTGACACATATATATAAACCCCAAAATAAAAAACTCATTTCAAAAAATCTTTGAAAATGAGTTTTATGATTGTTAATTATTTTGAATCAAACATTGATATACTGCCATCATATCACGTTTATTTAGTTCTCTTATACGATTGAAAATCGGTATGTCTTTAACTTCTTCCGTTATTAAATTTTCAGGTACAATTTCACTTACTTTACCAGTGAGCCATGTTTGAACCGCAATACCCTCAACAAGCTGCTGACGTCCACTCTCATTGATCCCACTAGCATAACAGCTAACACAAGGAATTGTTAATTTATATACCCCATCATGTAGATTATCTTCAGAAATTACTTTCTTTCCTTTACAGAACGGACAAGGATTACTTGCTTTTATTTTATTAATTAGAGTAACAATTTTTTTATATCCAAATGCTTCATAAACATATGTTAGTTTTTTGAATTTACCATTTGTAAAATATTTGTCTATAATGTCTTCTCTAGTTTCATATATATCTTTAAAATCAGTTATCGTTACTAAGTTTTTATTGCTTACTTCTTCAATATTTGTCTTAACACGATCCCAAAATGGTAAAGCATTTTGTAAGACAACTTCATATCCAACGAAACTTGCTTGTTTTATTTCTAGCATTTTTAAAGCAACCTGTTGCTCTCGTGATAGTAAAGAAACTTCTATTGTCAAAGCTGATTCTCCACCAACAATTGATTTTATTTCTTCTAAAACTGTTAGCTGACCAACCGTTTTAATTACTTGATCTACAGGCTGATTTATTATTTCACGAATATCAGAATCACCAAACATTAATTTTTTGTGATGGTTTAATACTGTGCCTTCGCAAATTGGACATGTAATTTGCTTCTTTGAAGCCTTCATTTGTTCTTTAATAGTCGATTTCGAAATAGACATATACCTTCCAATAATGGTGTTAAAGCCTTCCCATAATCTTTGCGTCTTTCCAGCTTTATCATAAAAAGTTTTTTCATAATATCCATATAAAAAAGTATGCTTTTCTGCTTCTGACATCTCATTAAAACTTTTACTAATGTCATGACCTAGTTCATTTTTAATTTCATCAAATAGGAATTGTAATTTAGGATATTGGTAATATTTTAAAACTTCCATTACATCTGGATGCAATAAGCCTTCCCAAAATGGTACTGTTTTATCTTGAATGACTACATCAATATCAAACTTCTCAATTACTCTACGGCCAGAGCAAGATGGACAATGATTTTCTTGGTTATAAAAGTCAAAGCTTCTTGAATCCTTATTAGTTGGATGTGAAGCAACAATTTGATTAATTAGTCCACCAATTTCATATAAAAATGTATATTGACTATATAAATGTCTTTCTAAATCAATTGCAATAACAGGAAGAATAGCATCTGCTTCATATTCCCCATAAATAAGTCGTGCCATTGATGATAGACTTTTTAATATTCCACCCTTATATATGTTTTCAGCATTTTTGAAATAATTTATATTATTTTCTTGTATATATTGAACGCCATTTTGTACTTTGAGCTCTGATGAAATATGCGCTTGACGCTTTTCATTGTCCTGTTTTAATTGATTAAAATAGTCATCATGACCTACAACTTCAAGATGTTCAACAGGCGTTATCTTTCTTTTTCCAAAATCTACAATATAATCTGAGCTTTCTAACATGTATGCATTGTGTTCAATCATCATAATGGAAATCGATTCATCATTTAGAATATCTCGAATACTATCGATAAATTGATTTAATATATTTTGTGATAATCCTTTTGAAGGTTCATCAAAAATAAATAGAGTATGAGGGTTTCTTGAATTAGAAAATAGTTCAGAAACTAGATGTACACATTGAAATTCTCCAGTTGATAGTGTTTGTGTTTTTCTTTCAAGTGTGAGATAGCCAAGACCAAGTTTGATTAATAGGCTTAATCGCTTATGTGCAATGTCTTCGTTCGGTAGTTCTTCAATAATATCCTCGATTGAACGTTGGAAAATATCATCAATTTCATTACTATATTTTGTTAACTTTCTTTTTATATCTAAAAATGTAGCAACTGTTGAACGACTCGTAATCGATTGGTTTCGATCCTGCCCTACCATCACTAATTTATCTTTAGGATATCGTTTTAAAAAGTCTTTTGACATACACTCATTTACTAGAGTTGATTTACCACAACCGGATTCGCCGGTAAAAGTAACTAGTCTATTTTTAGGAATTTGTATCTCTTGAATTTGGATATTGCGACAATGAAGATCTTTAAACTCATAAAACTCATTAGGCAAAGTTTGATTTCTTTGGCAGTAAATTGGTTTTGGTCGTGGAGACTCTTCAACAATTTTACCGCCATACTTTCCACTGCCGGGTCCAAAAAATACTTGATCATCAGTCGCGTCTAATACAGTATCAGAATGGTCAATTAACCATATTTGATTTTTCAATCCTAATTCCTTTATCTCATCTAATATTCTAATTAACGTATCATGATCAAGCCCTACCGAAATTTCATCGATTATAATTACTGTATTTTCACTAGTTGCCATAAATTCGGCTAAATAAAGTCGAGTTATTTCTCCACCAGATAATGTTCCTGTTATTCGATTTAAAGATAAATAGCCAATATTCATTTTGATTATATTGTTGAGTAGATGCTGTTTAGCTTCACTAATTTGTAATTCTTCTGCTAGTGATAAAATTGTTTCGACACTTAAGTTATTAATATCTGAAATAGAATGTGGACGTTCAAATAACTCAATTGTATATTCTTCAATTTTTTGATTAAAACGGTTTCCTTTACAATTTTTACATTCAATATTTTTTGTAATTCCACGACCTTTACAATCCGGACACCAGCCTAATTCATTATTAAACGAAAAAACTTCTGGAGAAAGATTAAACTTTTCTGCAAGACTTACACGAATGTCTTTAAATACACCAGTATGTGTTCCAAGTGTTGAACGTGGATTAGTAGAAATGGATGATTTGCCTAGGAAAAGTACTAATGGCATATCTTCCATCTTAATAGCACTAAAATTTGTATCCATAATGTTTGGAAACAAATATTGATATTCAGCCTTTGGAAGTAAAGATACAAGTCGTTTCTTTGATTCTTCCCCAATTGTTTGACAAAAGGTTGTTTTACCAGAACCAGATAATCCAGCAATTCCTAACGACTGATTCTCAGGTAAAATTGCATCTAATTTATTAATATTATTTGCAATTAGTTGACTTATTTTCAAATTCTTATCCTCTCTTGTCTCTCAATTTTTGTATAAATTATGTAGACTCTTTCCTTATATGACCTTTAATATATGCAATTATACTTACATTAAATATTTTAACAATTTAAGACAATACAAGCTATAGTTCGTAAATGATAAGTTATATTTAGATGAGGGATTACACTAAATTTTAAAACAAACCGAAATTTAATTTCTTTATTTTTTAGATTTTTTTGAAATTTTGTTTCATATCTTATAGACAATACTTTCCATTTTTGATAGTTTAATATTATGTAAGCGCTATTCATTTGATAGAAAGTAAGGAGGAACACTTATGAAAAAAAGAAAACTAGGAAAATATGCGATTGCTGCGACAGTAGGCGCATCTCTATTATTTCAACAAATTCAAAATGTTCATGCTGAAACTACTACACAGTATTCAGTCCCGCCTAAGCATGAGTTGCGAGCAGCTTGGATTGCATCAGTTACAAACATAGATTGGCCATCAGCTACTGGATTGTCTGAAATGCAACAAAAATCGGAGTTTATAAAACTATTAGATGATGTAGAAAAGATGGGAATGAATTCAGTCGTTGTACAAATTAAGCCGACAGCCGATGCTTTTTATCCTTCTGAATATGGTCCATGGTCTAAATATTTAACTGGTACTCAAGGAAAGGATCCAGGCTATGATCCGCTTGCATTTATGGTCGAAGAAGCACATAAGCGTAATATTGAATTTCATGCTTGGTTTAATCCATATCGTATTACCATGCCTAAAACTGTACCAGGAGATGCGACTTTAGATGATTTAAATACTTTAGCCGAAAACCATCCAGCAAGAAAACATCCTGATTGGGTAGTCCCATATGGGAAGCAATTATATTTTAATCCGGGTAATCCTGATGCACGCAAATTTATTATTGATGGGATTATGGAAGTTGTAAAAAAATATGATATAGATGCTGTACATTTGGATGATTATTTTTATCCTTATCGTATTGCAGGGCAAGAATTTCCAGATCAAGCCTCGTACGAAAAATATGGTAAACAAAAGTTTGCTAATATTGAAGATTGGCGACGAGACAATGTAGATGAATTCGTAAAAGTTCTTCAAAGTTCAATAAAGAAAGAAAAATCTTATGTGAAATTTGGAATTAGTCCTTTTGGAGTTTGGCGGAATATAGCAAAAGATCCTACTGGTTCAAATACTACTGCTGGTCAAACAAATTATGATGATTTATTCGCTGATACTAGAGAATGGATTAATAAAGAATACATTGATTATATAACCCCTCAAATCTATTGGAATATAGGATTTGAAGCTGCTGCATACGATACGCTTGCAAATTGGTGGACGAAGGAAGTAAAAGGTAAGAATGTTGATTTATATATTGGACAAGCTGATTACAAAATTAACGCTAACAATGAAGCATGGGCTAATCCTGACGAATTACCGAATCAAATTGCATTAAATCGTACAATACCTGAAATCAAAGGTAGTATGCATTTTTCAATAAAAGACTTAAATCGAAATCCACTAGGTATTAAAGATCGTTTAAGCCAAGACTTGTATAGAACAAAGGCATTAATTCCATCAATGCCATGGTTAGATGATCAAGCTCCAAAGAAACCAAAATTTGAAAATGCCCTTCGAACAAAAGATGGCATCCAACTGACATTGAACACTCATCCAAATGATAAAGATGTATCATATTATGTTGTATATCGTTTTGATGGATTACATAAGGAAAGTATTGATGATCCAAGAAACATCGTAAACACTGTTCGAAAATCAGAAAATGGAGAAACAACATACCTTGATACAACAGCAAAAAATAATCGAGACTACACTTATGAAATAACAGCTGTAGATCGACTTCATAATGAAAGTAAAGTAAGTAATCAAATAAAGGTTAAAGCTAGCAAGGAATAGGTAAAAAAAGAGCTTCCATTTTTTATAGGAAGCTCTTTATACTATTACTGAAAATTATGTTGCAGATTTCATAATCACTGCTTTAATCATAAAGTAACTAATTTCAGCAGGTAATTCATCTTTAATAGGTCGAAGTTTTTCGCTTCCAACTGTATTGATGACTTCTTTAATTTGTTTTTCAACCTCATTAGGAACCAATTCATCCCAATCAAAATAATCATCTTCCATTGCACTTTGCAGAATATGATTTTCAACAGTCGTCGTATTTAATCCTCTCTCTTTTGCAATTTCAGAAATAGTGAGTCCATTTTGATAAGATTCATATGATATTTTGTGAGAAGGTACTTTATTGATTGATGTCGCTTTTGGGATTATTGCTTCTTCTTCAATATGATTCTCTTCTTTATATTTCTTGATCACTTCTATAAATTGCTTACCAAATTTTTGTTGTTTTTGTAAACCGACACCTTTTGCTTGTAAGAACTCCTCATCAGTTGTAGGAAGTAAATTACATAAATCTCGCAAAGTACTATCTGCAAATACGACAAATGGCGGTACACCAAGTTCTGTAGCAATTTCTTTACGTAAACTTCGTAGTTGATTAAATAAATCATTATCAACGTTTTGTATTTCAGCAACTTGGATTTCTTCTTTTTTCATCACGTTTATTTTATTTAATAGTACTTCTCTTCCCCTATTTGTTACGGTTAATAGTGGGAATTTACCACTTGTTACACCTATAAATTGTTCTGATGTTAAATAATCAATTAAATCTCCAACGCTTTTTAATGTACGATTTTTGAATAAACCGTAAGTCGTTAAAGTATGAAAATTCAAGTCTATTAGTTTTTTATTCTTTGATCCAGTAAGTACTGATGCAACCATCGTTTTACCGAATCTTTCGCCCATTCGAATAATGCATGATAAGATGATTTGAGCATCGATTGTAATGTCTATAGCGGTTCTTTGATCAATACAATTACTACACTTGCCACAGGAGTGGTCATTTTCATCACCAAAATATTTTAAAATAAATGCCTGTAAACATGTTTCGCAATAACTATAATCCTTCATTGATTGTAGTTTTGAAATTTCTTGTTTTAGTCTATTAGGATCAAAGGTAGATTGCTCAATCAAAAATCTTTGTATTTGAACATCTTGTGCTGTAAAAAGCAAAATACATTCACTTTCTAATCCATCTCGTCCTGCTCTTCCAGCCTCTTGATAATAGCTTTCCATATTTTTAGGCATTTGGTAATGGATTACGTATCTAACATTACTTTTGTCAATTCCCATTCCAAATGCATTCGTAGCGACCATTACATTAATATTATCTTGTAAAAATGCATCCTGTTGTTTTGTACGTTCAGCATCACTTAAGCCTGCATGATATTTCCCGACGGAGATGCCAAGATTTTTTATTTTATTCGTAACATTATCTACTTCTTTCCTAGTTGCTGCGTAAATAATACCTGATTCGTTTTTATTTTGTTTTATGTAATTACAAATATAATCTAATCGATTTTGACCTCTAATGACTTTAAATGACAAATTCTCTCTTTCAAAGCCTGTAATGATTGTTGATTCCTCAATTATTCCTAGTTGATGACAAATATCTGATTTAACTTGAGGAGTTGCCGTCGCGGTAAGTGCCAATATTGTTGGGTTAGTCGGCAATTCTTGAATTAAGTTTTTAATGCGTAAATAACTTGGTCTAAAATCATGTCCCCATGATGATATACAGTGTGCTTCATCTACTGCTACAAGTAAAATCGGCAATCTTTTTAATTCATTAATAAAGCTTTCAGATTCTAGTCTTTCAGGTGCAACATATAGAATTTTGTATTCACCATAACTTAAATCCATCATTCTTTCATTTACTTCATTATAAGAAAGTGAACTATTAATAAATGTGGAAGGAATACCTACTTGATGCAGTGCATCTACCTGGTCTTTCATTAAAGAGATTAAAGGAGAAATGACGAGGGTAACTCCTTGAAGAATTGTGGCTGGAATTTGATAACAGATCGACTTTCCACCACCTGTAGGCATTATACCTGCTGTGTGCTTTCCTGATAAAACTCGTTCAATAATTTGTTCTTGTCCTGCTCTAAAATTTTCATATCCAAAATACTTTTTTAAGTTTTCTCTTGCAAGTGTTAGCATACAATCCTCCTTTTTTATTTTATTTGTACAACTCTATTTTACTATAAAGAAATTGAAGTAAGTAATTTTCTTAAGCCGTTTTCGAAATTTGTATTATCAAGCTTCTGACGTTTTTTTGGTCCCTTCACTCGCCCACCTGCATTTCGAATCTTTTTTGAAACATATCGAGTATGTAAAAGTGAATCAATATTTTCATTTGTATATTGAAAGCCGTTTTGATTTAATACATATGCTTGCTTTGATAAAACCATTGCAGCAAGACCATAATCTTGAGTAATTACGAGATCTCCAATTTCAACTCGATTCACTAATGCAAAATCAACTGCATCTGCACCTTGTGAAACAACAATCGTTTCCGCGCCATCTCTTTGCATAATATGAGCAGTATCACATAATAAAAGAACGTTTATCTTAAATTCTGCTGCAATTTTAATTGTTTCTGAAACTACTGGACAGCCATCTGCATCAATTAAAATTTTCATTTGATTCTTCCTCTTTCAATTGTTCTTTTAAATTAAATAATTCGATATCCGTTAATTTTCTCCATTTACCTAATTCTAGATTTTCCAAATGGATATTCATAATTCTAATTCTCTTTAAATTAGTCACTTTAAATCCAAAACTTTTTGCCATTTTTCGTATTTGACGATTTAACCCTTGCGTTAAAATAATTCGAAATGTGTAATCATCTATTTTTTCTACTTTACATTTTTTAGTTAAAACATTTCCTATAAGAACGCCATTTGTCATGCCATTAATAAAATCTTCATCAATTGAATGATCGACTGTGACAATATACTCCTTTTCATGTCCATGTTCGCTATGTAAAATTTTATGTGCAATAGGCCCGTCGTTTGTAAGGATAATTAATCCTTCAGAATCTTTATCTAATCTACCTATTGGAAAAACTCTCCTTGGAAAGCTTACAAAATCAATTATATTTCCTTCAACAGTTTGTAATCCTGTACAAGTAATTCCTACTGGTTTATTTAGAATAATATAGTCTTTTTCACTCGTTAAGTAAATAACTTCATCATTTACTAGTACAAGATCATTTTCTTCGACTATGCTGTTTTTCTCAGCAGGTAGCCCGTTAATTTTAACCTGTCCCGAAGCTACTAGTCGCTCTGCCGCTCTTCTAGAACAATACCCTGATGCGCTAATATAAACATTAATTCTCAATACATATTCCTCTTTTACTAGTCTTTCCTTTATCATAACAAAAAGTGTTGTGACATAACAGTCATCACAACACTACGAATGTCTTATAAAGTCACTTCTCTTATTAATTTAATAAACTCTGAATTACCACGTTCTTCAGCAATTTCTATTGGGGTTTTACCAGACTTGTTCGATTTAATTTCAGCACCATTTTTTAACAAACGTTCAGCTATAGACGTATTTCCTTCAAATGCTGCGATATGTAATGGAGTGTGACCTTCACTGTCGCTAATATTAGGATCTGCTCCATTTGTTAAAAGAAAATCAATCACTTCTATTGATTTTTCACCTGCAATTGCTGCATGTAGGGCAGTGTTTTGTGGAATGAATGAAAGCTTTGAATGAGAAAGTGCATTGATCTGAACACCATTATTTACTAAAGTTTTTACAACTTCATATTGACCGTAATGTGCTGCGATTCCAAGTAATGTTAACCCATGCTCATTTTCTTCATGAATCAAATTTGGCTGGTTACTTATTATTTCAATTACAATTTCGTTTTCACCTTTTTGGGTAGCATCAAATAATTTTGCAAGTAAATTTCCCATAGTTATCTCTCCCTATTTCTACATTCAATTTGTAAATAATTCAAAAATAAATGAAGCTTTTTATTTAAAAGTCTCGCCTCATCTACATCTACTGGTATTAATTGAACTGTATTTCCTTGTTGCAATTGTACAAGTTTCCAAAGGTCTGAATAAATTATTGTACCTATTGTTGCATATCCGCCTGTAGTTTGAGAATCTGCTAGTAAGATAATTGGTTGGCCAGTTGGTAGTATTTGAATCGTTCCAAAAGTAGTACCTTCTGATAGAATATTTGAATCAAACGGTTCTAAATTAGCATTTTTTGAACTTAAATACATTCCCATTCTATTAAACGTACCAATCGTAAGAGGTTCAGATAAAATTTGTGATTTTATCTGGTGAGGTATTTTCTCAAAATGACTACTTTTTATAAAATGAACCAAATTATGCTTTGGATAGATTGGAATATACTCATGTTTTAGTCCATTTTTCACTAGTTTATAAGTAGTGCTGGAACCATAAATTATTGTACCTTTTTTAGGAACTAATCCAAGAGAAGCAGGTTCATACGATGACTGACTTTCGAAATGAGTTTCACTTTTAACTCCGCCGGGTACTGATATATATGAGTAAACACCAGTGTCTCCCCCGTTAAAAGTCAAAATCTCTCCTTTTGCTATGTCAATTATTTTATTCATCTCAACAGATTTGCCGTTAATTGTAGGTTTCAAATTTCCACCTGTAATGACGATTGAAAAATGATTTAATGCTTTTAGGACAGTACCACCAATCGCAATTTCGATACTAGCCGCGTTTAATTTATTTCCCATCAATAGATTTCCAATTTGATAAGCTAATTTGTCCATAGCACCAGATACGGGGATCCCTAAATGTCTAAATCCATTCCTACCATTATCTTGAATTGAAATAGATACACCTCTTTGTAAAACTTCAAAAAACTCTTTCAAAGTATTACGCTCCTATAGACTTAACAAGAATATTATTTTCACTAAATACCTTACGTAATTCCATCGCTAATTTAATTGAAATATCAGAATCACTATGTATACAAATGGTATCAGCTTGAATTGGAATATCTTTACCGGAAATTGTCGATACGGTTTTGGTTGTTACAATTTGAAGTGCCTGATTAATGGCATCTTTTGTATTGTGATGAACCGAGTTTAATTGATTACGAGGTACTAATAAACCATCATCACCATATGCTCGATCTGCAAATACTTCTGAAGAAAAAGGAATATTCATCTCAATCGCTGCTTCTATTAATTTACTATTTGCTAGTCCATATAAGGTTAGTGAAGAATCGAAGTCTTTCATTGCTTTTGTAATCGCTAAAGCGAGCTTCAAATTAGTAGCTGCCATATTATAAAGTGCACCATGAGGTTTTAAATGACGAAGTTCAACTCGATTTACTTTGCAAACCGAATAAAGTGCTCCAATTTGATAGAGGACTAATTTGTATATTTCTTCTTCACTAAAATTCATTTCTCTTCTACCAAAACCAAGTAAATCTGGAAAACTTGGATGCGCACCAATTGATAAATTATACTGCTTAGCTAATTTTACTGTTTCATAAATTACAAACGGATCTCCTGCATGAAATCCGCAAGCAATATTGGCTGAAGTAATATGTGGCATAATTTGCTCATCATTTATTTTGTAATTTCCAAAACTTTCACCTAAATCACAGTTTAAATCAATTTGTATCAATAAAACGCACTTCCTTTTTAATTAAATAGTTACCCTCTTTCACTAGCTGTTCAATTTGATTAAATGTTTCGATATTAATCTCAAAAAATTTCACTAAATCTCCAGGTTTAAAGTTTTCTGTGCCATTATATTTCGTTGAAAATATTGAAATTGGAGTACGTCCAATAATATTCCAGCCACCTGGAGATTCAAATGGATAGATCCCTGTTTGATTTCCAGCAATCCCAATCGAACCCTTTAAAACTGTTTTTGGCTTGATTAGTCTTGGAGTTGATAGTTTAGGATTTAACCCGCCAAGATACGGAAACCCAGGTATAAAACCAATCATATAAATGGGATACATTTTTTCTAGATAAAGTCGCACTACCTCTTCAGTTTTTAGTTTATTATGCTCTGCTACTTTTTGAAGTTCTGTCCCAAAAGTGGAATTAAAACAAATAGGAATTTCATAAATTGTATTCTCTCTGTTAATTTTTGAACGATTAAAACGATTAAAATGCGAATTTATTTCTTGGTTTATTTCCGCGTATGAAAAGTTAATTGAATCATAAAAAATCGTAATGGAATGATAACATGGTACGACTGCTGTTAATTTCGTCATTAATTCAGTTTTTAGATATTCTGAAAAAGCATGCAGTAGACTATTTGTTTCCATTGAAATTGAATCACCTAAATAACATACTAAGCCAGAGCAACCTAACGGAAAAATATCTAATTTGGTGCTAGTCATTTAGACTAATCACTTCAATTGCAAGCTTTATAGCATCCGTCAAATCAGTTTGCGACCAACTTGGCAACTTCTGATCAATTACGGCCATTTCATGTGAAGCTGGAATATGAATAAAGCCACTCGGAATTTGCTTGTTAGTTTTTTTTAATTCATTAAGCATTTGATACATAACGTTATTACACAAATAAGTACCTGCAGAATTGGATATTTCAGCTGGAAATTTGTGATTGTTTAATTCATTAACAATTTTCTGAATTGGAAGCGTTGAAAATAGTCCATCAGGGCCTTCTGGATCAATTTTTGCCCCAGCATATTTTTTCCCTTTATTGTCCGCTGCACCATCATTGCAATTTATGGCGATCCGTTCTGGTGATATTTTAAATCTACCACCTGCTAATCCTAATGAGATAACCGCCGATGGGTTATGTGTATGAAACAATTTTATTAATTCATTACCTGCTTTACTGAAATCAACAGGTAAAACTGACCCGATAATGTGAAACCCTCCAACCTCTTGATTATTTAGCTCTTTCACAATTTCTTCTGTAGGATTAATTGAAAAGTTCAGAAAAGGTTCAAAACCTGTTAACAATAATGTGTTCAAAAGCAATCAGTCCTTTGGTAGAATTTATATAGTTCAATATTTCGACAAAGTCAGTTTATTTTCCTGTCATATTAGTAAGGTTGAATTCCAAAGTATGTTCTTTTTAAATCTGGTCGTCTGTTCAATTTTGACTATAAAAACTGTTTTTTTCATTTAAGTCATCCTATTACGGTATGTGAAATTTTAAGTATTAGTCATAAAAAAAGAAACTTAAACCTCTCTTTTTAAGAGAAATTTAAGTCTCTTTAAGAAAAAATTAAGTTTCTGATATAATTTCCTTCTTAAGAAGAACCACCAACAGTTAATGAAACTTCAATTTTCTTATTCTCAACAACTTCGTTAGATATGAGTTTCAATAAATTTTTAGCCGCTAATGAACCCCAATCAAATGTAGAATAAGATATTGTACTTAATCTTGGTGAAACATATTGTGATAATTCAATATTATCAAAACCTACAATAAAAACATCTTTACCAACTTTGTAATCTGTATCTTGTAAATAGTTATAGATTCCAATTGCCATTTCATCATTTAAACAGAAAATTGCAGTTGGTTCGTTATAGTTTGAAAAGATTTGTTTTGCTGCTAATTCTCCTGAATCTTTCATGAAATTTCCGCCAATTTCAATTAACTCAATTTCAGGATAATTTGCTAATTCTTCTCTAACACCATCTATACGTTTACTTGAATCGTATGATCCTTCTGGCCCTGTTACAACATATACTTTTTTTACATCATTTTTAAGAAGTTCTTTAATAGCTAATTTAGCTCCGCCATTATTATCTAATAAAACTCCTTTAATATTGTTGTGCTGTAATTCTCTATCCATCACTACAATTTTATAATTTTTTTCAGCATAATCTAAAAGTTCTTCATCTGAAAAAGCCTGATCTAAAATGATTCCACCATCAATTACTTTTTCTAATAAAAGTCGATGTGATTGCACACCAGAACATGCAATTAATTCATACCCTTTGTCATTTAAAGCTTGTCTCATTCCTCTTAATAGTGGTCCGTAAAAATAACCTCCATAATCAGCTAAAAATACCCCAATAATTTTTGTTTCTTTAACCTTTAACATCCTTGCAGCTGCATTAGGAACATACCCTAATCTATTTGCGATTTTCATGATTCTGCTTCGAGTTTCTTCTGTTACTTTTGGGCTACCATTTAATGCATATGACACCGTTGAAATGGAAACTCCAGCTTCTTTGGCTATGTCTTTTATTCCCGCCATCCCATATCCTCCATTCTCTGTATACCAAAAAGCCATTTTTTCTATTTTACTATTATTACGTTTAAATTAAATGTAAATAATATATAATACAGTTAATAATTTTATCAATATAAAATAAAATTTACCTACATTTTTTCATCCTACTGACCGTAAATATTTGCTCAAAATTTTTGCGTTAGTTGCTTAAAAAGTGAATTATTTATTCTTAGAATAATAGCCTTTGAAAAAATTATATACATGTCTTTTGTAGTTAAAGACATCCTTTTTCACATTTAATGTTTTTCCATTAACCATTAATTTGTTATTTGTAATCCAATTAATTTCATTTTTTTCATTTGGATAACTTTGGTAAACTACTTTTCTTATGTTATCCTTCGTACTCTCGACTTCCCCTACTCTTCCAATTCCAACTGTGGCATCACCAGTTGTTTCATATAATCGAAATATATACTTTTGATTTGGTGCTTTCTTTTCAACTATTAGTTCTCCTTTTGGAACTCCATTAATGCCAGTTTTACGTTCAAACGGTTTTATTTCTTGATCCAGAATTAGAAGTACTACAATAGTAGTCAAGAATACTATAATTTTTTTCTTCATCTTGTTCCCCTTAAATGGTTACTTTACTCAAATTATATCAGCCCCTTTGTAATTATATTGCCATTTATTTTAATAAAAAAAATCGACTATACAGCCGATCAAGTTGTTGTTTAGTTTTAACTTAAATAGATAAATTGTCATAAGGAATGTTAGACAAAAATAAATAGAATACTATTTTAGACAAATAAAACACTCAAACCAAGATATGACCTTGGTTTTGTTTAAGATTAATTAATTGCATAATTTATTGAATATCATGTGAGGCAATTTAATAAATATCTATAAAAATCAAATGAAATTGAACTTTGATTATGATGGATGACTATATTTCTATATTTATTAATTGAGTGATCTCTTTGCCAATTCGATAATTCTGCCAGATGTTTAAAATTCGGTCTTGTAACTGAATTAGTCAGGTAGGCAGACCGATATGCTCCTGGCCATCTCATTTTATTTAAGGTATAAATCATTTGTTCAGCTGTCATAATTCCTATTCCATGTCCAAAAAACGTACCATCTCCTAGTACAACTGCATTTTCTCCTCTCCACTCTGGGGTTAGTGGATTAAATTCTGGATTTTTAAAATATACGATATCTCCAGGAAAAAAACGGTCAGAATACTGGGCATTTACTCCTAAGTCAGAATCAGTATGCCATCCGTATAAATAAATGCTTTGAAAAATTTGATTAAATAAGTTTTCACCAATCAGATTTAGGACTGCATGGTAATAAATAATGACCATTGCCGTTGCACATTCAAACGCATATAATGAACTATTATAGTAAATATCATTAATCGCGTCAGAAGGTTTTACACCTTGCCTTAATAGGAATCCTCCTGTTCTCATTAATTGCCAGTACATTGGATTACAACGCGATTTTTCAAATACTGCAAAGCTCACTCTACTTTGAAACATCGCTCTTGCACTTAGAATGATGTTATTTCGCAACATACTTTCAAACTCATCAATCGATCGATATGCATGAATAGCTGGATTTACATTCATCTGTTGAACTTTCATTCTTATTACACTATCAGACGCCCCCGTGTCACTTTGTTGAATTGGCATCCCCGAAAAATGATTCATACTATACCTCTTTTCAACATCAAGTTTTTATTCTCATTTATACCCATCATATTCAAACATCGCTTTTAAGTGTTTTTCGCCGAAGAACCTTTCAAAGTGGTTCTTTATTTGCTTAGAACACACATTTAAATAAGACTGAAAATCCAAAGTAAACTTAGCTATGAAAAAATTGCACATCCTATTGTTTGTTATATCTTACAATTAGAGTGCGGTTTAATTGTCTATAAAAAACGCCATAATGACTTATTTCTTACTTTTTTCATCATTTGCCTAAGATTCAAATCAAAAAAGTTATAACATTAGTATGCTCGAACAGGATAATGATGTTTAAATAGCCAATAGCCCTTCAAAGGTTAGATTTAATAAGTAAGAAGTTATCAAAAATTATTATCTGAACTCCTTAAATTAATAGAAGTTGACTCAAAAGGACGTTGAAAAACGACTTTTGGGTCAACTTCTTGGTAAGTAACTAGCTCTTGTATTAGTGATTATCTAATAACAAAAACATTACAATTACTCAACGATTTCTCCGTCTAAAAACTTTGTCTCGCAATAAGGACATCGGTAATAATCATGTACGTCTTTATTGATATTAAATCGAAAAGGCAGTCTCTTTTTACATTGTGGACATCTCCAGAATATGGTTGTTATTACTATAAATAGGAAGATAAGAAACCATGCAAGTTTCACTAAGAACATGCTATTTATCACAAAATCTAATAAACAAATAAACATTGCACTGAATAAACATGCTAAAGAGATTTTTCGATATTTCATAATGTCTCTTACTTTTTTGGTCAATGAAATCAGCACCTTTTATTAAACATTGACATTGCATAAAAAAACAAATCTTCTCTTAGAATATACTAGATAAGTTCTCTATTAAATATTCACGCAGTACTTTACTTATTGAACTATACAGCTATTATCTCAAAAAAACTCGACTATATAGCCGAGTTTGTTGTTCAACTCCCAAAGCCTTGGTTAAACAAACTATTTATATTCTTTTAGATTAAAACGTAATATTTCTTTATCCTCTAAGGTTACAACAAGCGTAGCATTTAAAGCATCTTTTTTAAGTAATTGTAATTTTTCTGCTGATGGCACTAATAAAGGAACTTGAGAATTCTCTTCACTAACACCTAAATCAAAATGAATACTGTACTGACCTACTTGACCAGGCTTAAGGACAGAATCAAAGGACTTTCCATAACCAACCCCACTATTACTATATTCTGAAGGATTGAATATATTAAATCCTATTATTTCTTTTGATAATGAAATTAAATTATCATTAGGGATAATATTAACCTCAAGTCCTTGTTTATTATACATTCCAACCGTTCTTTTACTAGTATTTTTTATAGTAAACTCATAATATAAAGCAGTTGGTACAAGTTCTTTCCCCTTATTTTCTCCCTCAGTAATGCCTATAGCACCCACTTTATTTTTATCATTGATGATATCAACATTTGCATTTAATAATGTTAATGATTTTTGTGCATTAATCTTACTAATTTCTACATTCACTGGTTTTGATTGATGAGCATATTTAAATACTTCTTTTACCGCCAAAAAAACAACAAATGATATTAAAGCACAAATAAAAGTTATCGATACAATCTTAATGGTTTTCAATATATAGGTCCTCCTAAAGAAAACATTCTGATAACTAATACATATTCAGCAAAATAAAGTTATATCCTTTAATCATCCTTATTGAGCTATACCGTTAATAGTTCAACATGAAATGAGCAACTGAAGTAACCAAAAACCCTTGATCTTCAACAAATTTATACTTTAGTAAACGAATTATTTTATAATTGGATATCTATTTTCTTCTGCCCAATCAATTATAAATGGTTTTTGACGTGGATTTATGTTAACAGGAAGTTCTGTTTTTCTGAAAAATCGATGTTCTCTGCTTTCAACATCCTTTTGTTTTATTTCCCCTGTAAAATGTTTGGATTTGAAAATTATTTGAACACTAAATGCCTTATCTCCATTGGGATATTGAACAAAACATTTTTCTCCTGAATAAATTCCAAACAACTCTAAACCTGTTACCGTTAGCCCCGTTTCCTCAAAAGATTCCCTTTTTGCTGTCTCCTCAAAAGTTTCTCCAATTTCCATAATTCCACCTGGAATACACCAATTGTCTTCGTCAGTTCGATGTTGCAACAATATCTGTTCATTATCCTCTATAATTATCCCACAACCTACAGTTAAAAGGGTTTGTTCACCAATATATTTTCTCATTTCTGCTATGTAATTCATCGACTTCTCCTTTATTAAAACCTTTTCTCTTTTATTTCGACGAAGTGGATATTTTTTCCTTTTACTATTCAATTATCCTGTCATTTAGTTGATTAAAATTTTAAAAAGACTAAAACAAATCGGATTATTAACAACTTAAAAAGCTTCCCTTTATCCGAACCAACATTAGATATAAATATCAATACGATGCATACCATCATGTAAATTTTCAATTGAGCATTTGCAGGTTGAAGTGCTCATCCCATTCACCATCTCCATACGAAGGTATCATGTATGTTCTAGTAAGCTTGTTTTATTCTTAATTAATTGAAATAAACCCATTTCGGTAAATGAAATTTCTCCCGCTAATATACTGAAATCCTATGATTCTAGAAGGTAATTACTTAAAGCTTTTAATGTCAAACAATTATATCTCCATGGCTTTCACCAACTTGAATATTAAACATTTAATGATATGAAATCCCTTCCTAAAAAAACCAAAAAGTAAACAACGTGAACAAAACAGTCCACGTCATTTACTTTTCTCGGTCTAACATTTAAATTATAAGGAGATTTAATAGTTTATAAATAAATCCGCTCTTTTTTCTTACCTGATTCATAGATTGCACAAATCATTTTTTGAGTTTTCATCGCTTCTTCACCAGTAATGTGTAACTGAGAATGATCTTCCAATGATTCATAAAAGTTATTAATCTGTTTTACATGACTAACGCCCCAATATCCTTTTGCACCATTGCCGTAATCAAAAGTTTCATTTGGATTGTTATCAGCAACAAACTCTCTTCCATCATTTAAAGAGACTACACCTCGGTCAGCAACCATTTTAGCAATTCCGTTTTCACAATGCAGTTCAATTGTAACTGGTGCATCATAAGAATAATAGTTTATCGTATGAAAAGCAGTAACTACACCACTTCTATACTTAATAACACCTTCTGCACAATCTTCTACTTCAATTATTTCATGAGCTCTATTACTGATTGTCGCGTCTACATATTCAATCTCATCATCAACGAACCATCGCATTAAATCCATCGTATGAATAGCTTGGTCAATGACTACCCCGCCACCTTCTTTATCCCAAGTCCCTTTCCAATCACTATTCAAATAGTACTGGTCAGAACGATCCCATGTAACTGAAAGTTTTCCAGATTTTATTTTTCCTAAAGTACCATTTTGTAATATTTCTTTAATTAGTACGGATCCAGGATTATACCTGTTCTGAAAAATGACACCTAAAGTTACTCCATTATTTTTTGCTGTTTCTACCATATCTTGAGCATCAGAATAATGAATAGACATTGGTTTTTCAGTAAGAACATGAATTTTTCGTTTAGCTGCTTCAATTGCAACCGGCGCATGTAAATAATGCGGTAAGCAAATATGAATAACATCTAAATTTTCTTTCTCAAAAAGCTCAAGATAGTTTATATAATAAGCACAATTAAATTGTTCAGCTTTCTCTTTTGCTCGCTCTTCTTTAATATCACAAACCGCTACCAATTCTACATTTTCTCTTACGAAAGCAGGTTGCGCATGCATTAAAAAAATATTTCCACAACCTATAATCGCAACTCTTAATTTTCCCATTTTTTCACCAACTTTTTTTTGATTGGTAACCTATTTTTTATCAAGTCCACCACATTTGCGATGGCTCTTCATTTATTAATACGGATTGTAAGTTTTTAACGGCACGTGAAAAACCTTCTTCAATTGACATGATCGGGTCTTCATGTTCAATACTAACGACATAATCATATCCAAAAGTTCGTAGTGCACTCATCATATCTGACCAATCTTTCAAACTATGTCCACAGCCTACTGATCGGAATGTCCAAGCTCTAGTTTGAACTTCACCATAAGGTTGCATATCAGTTAAACCATACATATTTACATTATCTTGATCGATATAAGTATCTTTTGCATGGAAATGATGAATCGCATTTTCTTTTCCAAGTATTTTAATCGCTGCTACAGGATCAATTCCTTGCCACCAAAGATGACTAGGATCTAAGTTAGCACCAATTGCATTACTAGTTTCTTTACGCAACTTTAATAATGTATATGGAGTATGAACTAAAAAGCCACCATGTAGTTCTAGCCCAATTTTTACTTGATGATCTTCCGCAAATTTACCCATTTCTTTCCAATAAGGTATTAGCTTTTCTTCCCATTGCCAATTTAGTACATCCCTATATTCATTTGGCCAAGCAGTTACAGGCCAACTAGGGAATTTTGCTTCTTCATGATCACCACTAGTTCCAGAAAAGCAATTTACAACTGGAACACCTAATAGCGAAGCCAATTTAATCGTTTTAGCTAAAACAGCATGTGATTCCTTCGCAAACTCTTTATCAGGTGATATTGGATTACCATGACAACTAAAAGCACTAATCGTTAATCCGCGTTTTTCAACTTTTTCAATATATTCTCTTCTAAGTTGCTCACTTTCTAATAAACGATCCAACGGACAATGAGCATTCCCAGGGTAACAACCAGTTCCTATTTCAACAGCCTTTAATCCGGAGTCTGCAACTTTATCAAGCATTTCTTCAAATGATTTATCCGCAAATAATACCGTGAATACTCCTAATTTCATCGTTTTCTCTCCATTCTATTAATCTGTTAATGCCTCTATTGCCTCTTTATGTCCATATGAAGGATAATTTCTTTTAGATTTATTCGCCCAATTTACTGCATTAATGATTATTTTTTGAATTTCTTTATGATGATAAGTTGGATATGTTTCATGTCCTGGTCTAAAATAAAAGATTTTCCCATTCCCTCTTTTAAATGTACATCCACTTCTAAATACCTCTCCACCTTTAAACCAGCTAACTAATACTAGCTCATCTGGCGTAGGTATATCAAAATGTTCGCCATACATTTCTTCTTGGTCAATCTCAATATATTCACCAATACCATCTACTATTGGATGGGACGGATCGACAACCCAAAGTCTTTCAGTTTCCGCTGCTTCACGCCATTTTAAATCGCAACTAGTCCCCATTAACTTTTTAAAAATCTTAGAAAAATGTCCAGAATGAAGAACAATTAAGCCCATTCCTTGCAATACTTTTTCATAAACCTTTTGAACAATTTGATCTTCCACATCGTTATGAGCAATATGTCCCCACCAAATTAATACGTCAGTATTTTCTAACACTTCATCCGTCAAACCATGATCAGTTTGTTCTAATGTAGCCGTCGCAGCATCGTACCCTGCCTCATTTAAGAAAGTAGCAATTGTAGTGTGTATTCCGCTTGGATAAATACTTTTTACTTCCGGATTAATTTGTTCATGTCGATTCTCATTCCAAACCGTTACTTTTACCATATGGCTCACCCATCTCTATTTTTTAAAATTGTTTAATTGCGACTTAAACTTCAGCTAAGATCATTTTTAAGTTATTCAATCCTATTTCAACACTTTCTAATTGAGGTTTAGTAAATGCTTCTTGCTCAACAATTAACCATTCGGCTGAATTTTGTTTTGCTTGGCGAACAATTCCTTTTATATCCATTATTCCATTTCCTACTTCGGTACTTTCCTCTTTGGAAGGAGACATATCCTTCACATGAATTAATGGCGTTCTTCCTTTATACTTACTCATATATTCGACCGCATTAACACCAGCAAATTCTAGCCAATAAGTATCCAATTCTGCTTTTAATAGATTAGTTGGAACTGCGTTTAATAAAATATCTAGAATATATTTATTTTCTAATGTAACTAGTTCATGAGCATGATTATGATAAACCAAAGATAATCCTGCTTCAGTCAGCTTCTTTCCAGATTGTTGCAAATGTTCTGCAAATTCATTCCATTCTTCTAAACGATTAAAATTTGCCCAAGGACATACGACATATTTATTTCCTAATTCTTTTTCGAAAGCAATTACGTCATCAATATGATGAATAATTTGTTCTGCGCTTACATGAGCTCCCGCAGCTTTTAATCCTAGTTTATTTAACACAGCTTTAATTTCCGATGCATTTTTACCATAGTAACCCGCAAACTCAACACCGTCATAACCCATTTCTGCTACTTTTTCTAAAGTACCGAAAAAGTCGATTGCAGCGTCCTCTTTTACACTCCATAATTGTAGTGCAATCGGTAGTGTCATTTAAGCCATCTCCTATACTATTTAGTTAAAGAATACCGGTTTCTTTGATTTTGAAGATTCGTAGATTGCTTCTAAAATTTGAGTTACAACCAATGCTTGCTCAGGTTTAACTAGTGGTTCTGTATCATTAATAATACTGTCGATCCAAAGTCTCGCTTCTAACACTTCAGCAGAATCAGATGCACCTTCATAAAAAGCTACGCCACCAGTTTGGATATCAATTTTTTTATCGTAAAGTCGCCCATATACTTCCCCATTAATTCGAAGACCATCTCTCATATCAGCTCCACCTTCAGTACCACAAAGAGTAGTTTGAGCTTCTCCAATTTCAAGTGTGTTTAAAGCCCAGCTTGATTCTAGGATAACGGTTGCACCATTTTCCATCGTAATAAATCCAAATGCAGAGTCTTCTACTTTAAATTCCTTTGGATCCCATGGTCCAAAAGCATTTGCCGCATTTTCTTTATGTGATAATTCGTGGTAAACGTTTCCAACTACACATTTAGGTTTATAATTATCCATTAGCCATAATGTTAAATCCAAAGCATGTGTGCCAATATCAATTAATGGGCCACCACCTTGTTCTTCTTCATTTAAAAATACTCCCCAAGTTGGTACCGCTCTTCTTCTAATCGCATGTGCTTTTGCAAAATAAATTTCACCAAGTTCATTATTTTTACAAACTTCGCTTAAATATTGTGAATCGTTTCGAAAACGATTTTGATATCCGATTGTTAACTTTTTTCCTGTACGTTTAGACGCTTCTACCATCGCCTTTGCTTCTTCTGAAGTTTTTGCCATTGGCTTTTCACACATAACGTGTTTACCTGCTTCTAAAGAATCAATCGTAATAAATGAATGAGATTTATTTGGTGTACAAACGTGAATTACATCAATTGTTTCATCTGCTAATAATTCCTTGTAATTTGTATATGTCTTTGCTTCCTCAACACCAAATTGTTCCTTTGCTTTAATTGCGCGTTCTTCAATAATGTCACAAAAAGCTACCATTTCTACGTTATCTAATGCTGCTAAGCTAGGCATATGTTTACCTTTAGCTATTCCGCCACAACCGATTATTCCTACTTTTAATTTCATTATGAAACCTCCAGAAATGTTATTTACATTTCCAGTTTATAGAAATACTTGATTTGAGTCTTCCTTACATCTTGCCTAAAACTTCTCAAATATTGTCTTTTTTTTATATTGGGTTGGAGATAAACCAACTTCATTTTTAAATAATCTATTAAACGTTTTCACATTGATGAATCCAACATTATACGTAATTTCAGTAATTGGTAAATCTTCATTAAATAAATACCATTGAGCTTTTGTGATCCTATATTGATTTACAAAATGACAAAATGTTGAACCAGTGTATTTTTTAAAAAACTTTGCAAAATAAGAATTCGTAAAACCGATATAATTCGCAACATCATTTAATGTAATATCATTCATATAATTCTCTTCTATGTAGTGAAATATTTTTTCTAATTTCAATAGACTAGCTTTCCTATTAGGGTAGTTTTGCTTATTATTTTCTGTGTGGGGTAGTTCTCGATAGATTAGTAGTAAAATATCGTATAATCTAGCTCTGATCGCTAGTTCATATCCTTCTTTTTTATCGATATATTCACTTTCAAGTTCTTTTAAATAGGTTATCATTTTCTGTTTAACTTCTTCGTTCCAAAACACACTAGATTTTTGAATACAATTAAACAATTCGATTAGTTCCATATTATGTCTTTTCAAAAACTGTACATCTTCAAAAATAGAAAAATCAAATTGCACGACCAATCTCATACTATTCGGTGAAGATAAAAAATAATGTATGTCACCACTATTAATGATATAAAATTCCCCTTCTTCTAATTGAAGTAACTCATCATTTACACCAATCTTTAAAATGCCTTTTTGTACGTAAATAATTTCTACAAGTTTATGCCAATGATGACCAACTAAAGTTAATCCATCATTTGAAAATAAACAAAATGGAAAATTCCGATCTAATCTCCTCATTTCAAGAGTGGCGCTCATTCCTCTTCCCCCTTGTACAACTTCTATCTATTTAATACATTAACATTAAATTAAGATTTTTTCATAGATTACCATTTTTAAAAAATTACATGTGAATAAAGGCTAAGAAAATAAAAAAGATGTTTATACTGTCTAATCGTATAAACATCAATATAGTGAATACGTTCGATTTTTCACAAGTTTAATTCCAATAAATCAATTGATTCTCAAGGTTTTCTTTATTTACATAATTTCTTTGCATTGGAAAAGGACAGCCTAAGTTATATTTCTTAATTTCATCATTAACTTCTGAAATCATTTTAGCTATTTCTTTACTATTTTCATCAGAATTTAATTTCTTTAAAATCGTTTCAAGCTTCTGATAAATTTTCTTCTGTTGAACTACCCAATCTGGTTTATAGCCGGATTTCTTAATAACAGTTGTTAATAGATCATCTTTTAGGAGCTCTTTAGGTAATGGTTTACCTAATCCAGGTAAATCTTCAAATCCACCTTCTTTTTCATGACGTTGAACAATTTCACTTAACCAATCTACATACTTCCCATTATTCGCCATCGTACTAACCTCCTTTTTGCTTAGTCCTATACTATATTATTCTTTACTTCTTAGTTATTTCCTTTCTATATATTATGCAAAGGAATGTTTTAAGAAAGTTTCTAACTGTAAACAAATTATGAACTTTTTTGAATAAAAAAAGAGAAACTGATCCCTTCAGTTCCTCTTTGATTCAATATGTATAATAAAAATCATAATACAACGTTTAATTTATAAAAGTCATGCTCGATGTCTTTGAATAAATACATTCTCTTTATAATTTTTTAGCATGCCTCTTTCTCTCAAATATTCCTTAAAGTACAAGTTCGCCTCTTTTCGCTCATCATAAGGATTTTTAGAAAGTACAAATCCTAATTTATCTTCCTTTTGAAGTTCTACACCTGACATATATAAATGAATTTTATTTTGATGATAGATTTCTTTTAACGGTTCCATGAAATTAATAACGAAAGCAGAAAGCAACTTCATTTCCGTCTCGAATGTAAACCTTGTAATATAAGATAAATCCACAAATATTACTCCAATAAATCCAGTATTTGAAATTTCAGCCCTTATTGTTTTATCATTTTTTAAGTGACCAATCTCACGAAGATATTCAATAAAAAAACGAATTCCTTCTTCTTTTTCGAATGGCTTTTTTGATAAAATTAAGCCTATTTTCTTTTCCGTACGTAAATATTCACAAGCTATATATGCTGGGATATTTTGTTTTTGGAATAAAGTGCATGCAGCTCGTAATAGACCGTTTAATACTTCATGTATAATTAAAGGATGCTTCCTTGAAAAATAATATTGATTTTCTTTCATTTCTTCCGTATCAATGAAACTTGCCCCGATAAAACCTGTATTGGATATAATAGGTGATTTTGAATTCCTTTTAGTTGCTCCAGTTCTTTTCATCATGCAAGTTCCTTTCCTTCTAAAATCTATATACAGAACATTAGTTCGCATTTTATATTTTTATCATACACAATAAGTTTTAAAATGTAAATCTCAAAAATGAAAAAAAGGATACGAAAATTTTTCGCATCCTTGAAATTAAACTTATTTAAATCGATAACTTAAGAAACAGTTTCTTCCTCAATGTCCACATAGCAATCCATTGTATGTACTTCTTTATCTTCATGATTTCCAAAATAAATAGTGAAATTCATTGTCTAACACCCTTTCACAAAGGATATAATTTTAATTTAAATTCTGTTTAATTATAGTATTATTTCCAAGAAATAACAACACTTACATCATTATGAAAGAAGATGTTTAGGTTAGTAGATAATAATTTTAGTTATTTACTAATCTTAATATCGTTATACTAAAAGGTTTGTTCAAGATGTACGTTTTTTAATTGGTACAAATAAATGAACTATTGCTTTTCCATCTAGGTCTTCGGCAGGATTATTCATACTAAATTCTAAGTTATATCGTTCGTAATCAGGTTCAAATTCACTATTTGGTAACCATTGTTCATACATAAATTTATATCCACTATTTAACATACTAGGAGAATCATAATATTGATACAAAGCGTACTGCCCACCATCTAATTTTCTAAATTGTATATTTTCATGTTTTTCTTTATCAAAACCATCAGGTAACGTAACACAAGCATCATGACGACAATTATGACTTTCTACTAAATCTGGATTATCTAAAGAAATTCCTATAAAAGATTGATGTGGAGGAAAGAGTCCGTTTTCTATTGCACAATTTAATAATTTGTCCCAATGTTCGGCATTTGGTTCAAAATAAGATCCAACACGTCTGAAAAAAGCAATTTCATATTCAGGTAGATCTTTAATTAAAATATTCATTTTTCTCACCTCATAATTAGTAGTCCTTTTCTAACTAAAATGTTAAAAACTAAAATAGGAGCCAATAAATCGGCTCCAATACCTTGAACAACAATATATGAAATAGGGCAGAAAAGATTATTAAAGGACTTTCAATTAAAATATTCTTTCTACATTTAAGCTATCATTCTTATTTATAAACGTGATAATAATGATTTATAAAGTTTAATAACACTAAAATGCATACCTTCATGATACAAAATAAAAGTTAGAAATTGTTTTGGTGTCTCTAATGTCATTCCTGCAGATGTAGTATATGGATCAACATTTACATCTAATAAGTCTATAAGTGTTTCTTGAATTCGAACTTGTTGTTCTTTTAGTAGATCTTCTAATTCCTTTAAAGTAGGTACATGAAATTTGTGGGCATTTACTGGTGTTGTACCGTATTCAAATTGTTCCTTAAATCCTTCTGGTAACTTTTGAGGAAGTCCCAAGTGTTGAAATGCGAATCGTTCCTCAACGACATAGATATGTCCTAAATTCCAACGGATCGAATTTCGGAACCCATTCGGAATTTGGTCAGCCATTTCTTCTGTTAAACCTTGTAGTACATTTAAAGTTTGATTTCTTACAAAAGCTAACTGATTAAATAAAAATTGCTCCATTCTCCTCAACTCCTATTTGTTTAAACTATCTTATCGTGACTAATCCCACAATTGGACAAATGTTCGTTTTCACCTTTTTAAATGAAAATATACATATGAAATAACCCTAAATACTTTCTTATGATCCACTTTTTGATTACCATATTATGTTAATTCTTAATCTTTAAAAAATTCCCTTCATTTCCGTTAAACATAACTTGATTTGGCATAAATATATTAAACAAGCTAACTACTTGACTCTTATTTTATTATGGTTAGTTTTCCGAGTTTGTTACATTCTAATGCGAACCAAACGACACCATCTTTATCGCATACAATTCCATGTGGTTCTGCATTAGGTGTTTTAATGGTATATTCTACAATTTTTTGATCTTTTGTTAATCTTCCTATTTTGTTTGCCCCCCATTCAGTAAACCATATATCAAATTCTTCACCAACAGTAATAGCATGGGGGCGTGCATTTGGTGTAGGGATGTTAAATTCTATTATCTCACCAGAATAAGAGATTCTCCCTATCTTATTCCCAATTATTTCTACAAACCAAAGTGCATCATCATTCCCCTTTGTTATCCCTACAGGTCCTGAAGCGAGTGTTGGAATTGGGAATTCCATTAATTCACCAGATTCCGTTATTTTACCAATAGCATTGTTTTGGTTTTCAGTGAACCAAAGAGAGTTATCAGAACCTAGTGTAATAAAAGAAGGATATGAATCTTTGGTAGGAAGTTCATATTCATGGATCTTCCCTTCTAAAGTCAATTTACCTATCCGATTTCCATTCATCTCAGTAAACCAGATATCTCCTTTTGATCCTTCTGTAATACCATACGGGGCTGATTTTGGGTGCGGTAGGGGATATTCTGTAAATACACCACTTGGCGAGAACTTACCTATTTTGTTGGCTCCATTTTCTGTAAACCAAACATCCCCCTTTGAAGAAACTGTTAAACACATCACTCTAGCATTAGGAGTGGGAACAGTATACTCTTGAATATGTCCTTCTTGATCTAGACAACTAATTTTGTTTGCTATATGCTGAGTAAACCATATTTTCCCATCAGGCGAAACGGCTACCCCGTATGGACCCGAATCAGAAATTGGAATATTTATTTCTTGCAGATCAAATTTCATTTTAACCCCTCCATTAAATATTACCTTTAACTGACATATAAATTTACTATCGTTCAAGTTGTTCAATTAACACATGTTTAGTTGGATAAGAAAAAGCGATTCTTTAAATGAGCCGCAATCAGCTTTGGTTATTTAGATTGTAGTTTTCCAAGGATTAAACCATTTGTAACAACCCCAAGTAACCCAGTAATAGCAAAAATATATGCTACAAACAATGATGTTGAAGAGAGTGTTTCTGTAAGTATCCTAAACATTCCAAGAGCAAAAATAAGTAAACTAAATATTAGGGTTATAATAGTTCTGGCTTTATTATTCATTTTGCCAACCTCCCTAATGCTTATTATATTAAATAATTTTACCATAATTATCCAATTTAAGGCGAATTTTCTGACTTATCGAAACATTTATATGAATAATAATGCCACAAAAGCGACTGTTCTCTTATGTCACAAATACATGCGTTAGCCAGCCATGAATCCTCAAATACTTCTTTTGAACAAGCTGACAGATTAGTTAATAACAGATAAACAATCAAATGAATAGAAACTATTTTTGTAAAGAGGAAATTGAACAAAATTATAGAAGTTTTTATTTATATAAAAGTCATTTGGGGGCTCCGAAATTGCAGAAAGTTTTGTTAAACATAGAGAATAAAAAAGTGAGATATTACGAATTTGGTAATAAAGAAAATCCAAGCATAGTTTGTTTTCACGGCCTAGCTGATATAATTAAGTTCACCTACTATAAGAATGTATCCATATTATCTTAAAACAAATGTGTCATCTCTGGGGAGGATGTACAATGTTTTTTTATGATATCACTTGTTTTTGTTGTAAAAAGGAATTTAGATTATACGAAGGTAGTAAGGAATATAAGTTGTACAAGGAGAACAGAAAGTTATTATATTGTTGTGTACAATGTCATGGCAATATTCGTTTAGAGGCTATAAACATTTCTTTAGATAGTAAATAAGATAATAAGTTTAACGTGCACTTATTTTCTTCTGACTTTTTACTAAAATGTAGATCGAGCAAACTAAAAATACCAGTCCTAATCCTACGCCATATATCATCGAAAACTCGAGAACATTTTTAAGTGCTAATCCACCTGTAATTGAAATAATAAACAATAGTAAAAATAGTACCGTATATTTATTTTGCATAGTTAGAACACTCCTAAAAATTAATTACTGTACTGATAAATTTTACCATATATTGGGATTTAAATGGCTGTTTTTTAAAAATTCTTCTTCCACTAAATGTTAATAAAACTCGACAAAATAGAGCCAAAAAAAATAAAAAACCCTTATTCTCAATTTAGAACAAAGGTTTTCTATTACTTTATTATCTAGTTGCAAGCTGCCCACTCGATTTAGGTTCGTCCTCTACTTTCCTACTAGCTTCATTAAATTTTTCCTTATTCACAAAATCAAAATCATTTAATCCAGGATATAAACTCTCATTTTTCATTAGTTGCTTCTTTTTATGGATTGTTTGGTTGTCCATTAAACGCTCAATGCCCAATTTCATAAGGTTAAAAGCAAATATTGAAATAATAAAAGCTATACTTGGTCCTACAATGACCCATGGATCGATCGATAACTCGATATAATTTGCACCAATCATCGCCGACCATTCGTTTGCTTTTGACATTGGTCGATCAACATTGATATCTAGGGATAGGACTTTAACTCCACCAATAAATAGTTTGAAAACACCTAATTGTGTTAGTAAAAATAAAGTTTGAATAGTCTGTTGTACAAATAATAAAAGAATACGGCTACGTAAATATGGGATGACGTGTTTTCGTCGTATCCAACCATTTCGAGCACCAATGATTCTAGAGCTAGTAATGAAATCATTTTTTAAAAAATCTCTAACTTCTTCACCAATTGAATTCATCAGTACTGGTATCGAAATAATGATTAGTAATGATAATTGAATGGCAATCGTTTTTTCTTTGGCTGCTTCTGGAACGTCATTTAGTTTCTCAAAAAATGGAAATATAATGATAACAGCTGGTACAAATCGAAATGCATTCAAAATTGGTTCAATAATTTTTAATAATCTTTGATTCATGAACCCGAAAAAAGCACCTAATAAACCGCCAAATATGACTCTAATTAATCCAACAACTATGGCAATGGATAAAGTGTATTTAGCACCATCAATTACCATCCAAAATACATCTCTTCCATACCGGTCAACACCAAAAAGATATTTTAGGCTTGGCGGATATCCATATGAATCTATTAATTTACCTTCAGCATTGTATAACAAGGCTGGAGGTGGCTTTAATGTATCTTTTATAAAGTAAGTATAAATAAAACTAAAGGTGATTAAGCCAAGTATGATAAAGCTTCCTATTATGATTGGTAAATACTTTCTATTTTTTATCATACAGCTTCTCCCCCTTTCATTTTATTAACAATTTGTTTAAACAAAATATCTAGCAAAAAGAATGGGATAAATAGTAAAACTAGTGCCATAAAAAAGATTTCAGGAGATCTACTATTATTAAATAAAAATGAAAAATAACCTTTCATATTAAAGAACTTTTCTACTATTAATAGATTTGAAATCATCAGCCAAAATATTAGCTTACTATTACTTAATAAAGTAATCGTAACATTTCGGAATATATGGCGGATTATAATCCAAGAATCAGAAAGCCCCTTTGCTTTTGCATAATCTACATAGTCTCTAATTTTCTCTTCCTGTATTGCTAGAAATAACATCTGGAAAAGTTGGATCGTAGGAATGATCGATACAAGGATGATCGGTAATGCGTAAGCTTTAGATTCAAAGCCATTTACTGGATCCACAATTTTAACGCCGGTTTTATTAAAAATCCATAAAAAGAATATTTGTAATGCGCAAATCATTATTACATCTGGTATAGATTGTAGGAAAAATAGAATACTATTCATTATTTTTCTAAATGACTTTGGACCTAAATTTACTATGTAAGAAATAATTAATGCGCCAATGATTGATAGTAAAAACGCCGAAAAAAGGATTGTAAAAGAATAAACGTATGGCTCTAAAAATACGGAAGAAAAAGGAACATATTGAAATTCTTTTAAGTAAACTTCCAAATTATCGAAGTAAAAAAAACTCCAAAAAAAGATTTGTAGTTGATTCCAAAACTCAGCTAGCCGCTCTCCTTTTGGTAAAAATAGAGTAAAAGAAGTAGCCGTAATTAAACCAATTCCGAATACAGTTAAACAAAACTGAAGAAGATATTTAGAAATAATTCTACTAGTTTGTATCATATTTTATACACAATCTTATTAGTCTAATTGTGTATTATTTCCCCTCCTTTTCTTGCTTTATCTTCTCTTTACTAAATACTAGAAAACCTCCATCATCTAACTTACCAAATTTCCAAAATGTCCCGTATTGCTTTATGTATATATACTTTTGGTTATTCTTCTTCCCAACCCTATATCCCATTGTATTTGATCGAATATTTTCACCATTTTTACCAAATTTGTCTTGAATGTTTTTTGGTTGCTCATCAGGTTTAAAAAATAAGAATCCTGTTAAATTTTTATCGCCTAAGTCTATTGCAATTTTCTTATTTGCAGTGCCTCTTTCATCCGTTTTAATAGTAGTTTCGTAGATTACCTTCTTTGTATCATCATCTTTAAACAGAATATTAAATTTTGCATTTTTAGGAAGTGATGATTCCACTTTAATTCCAATACTTTTAGGATCAAAACTTCCGTCTGCATGAATAGCCAAATTTTGTGGAGGTTTTTTAATTGTACATGCTGATAGTGCAATAGTTGCCAAAGTTAGTAAACAGACCATTTTAAAATTTTTCATTCGTTCTTAAAAAACTCCCTTCTTACGAATAAAATTAATTTCCAAAATTATTTCTAATAGTTGAAATTTTTAACCAAATACAATTAATTTTATCAAAATAATGAGGACTTGTGCAGTCGAATTGTTATAATTTTCAATTTTATCGAATAATTTCACCCTTAAAATGTTTTTATACAGTATAATAGACTCGTACCAACTACTACTGAAGGAGGCAATTTGATGGAAAAAATGTTAGTAAAACGTTTAACCCGTGCTGAGGTTCCAACAGAAATGACATGGAAATTAGAGGATTTATATCCGACTCGTGCGGAGTGGCTTGTTGCTTTAGAACTTATTGAAAATGATTTAGTAGAGGCAAAATCGTTGAAAGGTTCTGTCCTTAAGTCTGCTGAAAGTTTAAAAAAGGCATTATTAACTTATGAATCTATTATGCTTCAATTAATTCGTTGTGGTACATATGTCAGCTTACGTCAGTCTGGAGATGGTTCAGATTCTCAAAATCAATCTGATAGTTTACAATTTTCTAGCTTAAGTACGAAAGCAAATACAACTTTAACGTTTATTCAGTCAGAGCTTTTACATTTAAATAATGAAATGTTAGAAGCATTTATTAAGGAAGAAAACGAAATTGAGGTTTTTAAATTATTATTAGAAGAAATTATTGCATCTAAGGAACATAAATTACTCCCTGAAACTGAAGAGGCTTTAGCTGCGATTGGCGAAGTTACTTCTGCCCCATATCGAATTTACCAAACAAGTAAGGCCGCTGATTTAAAATTCGATTCCTTTGAAGATGAAAATGGAAAAGAATTAGAAAATTCCTTTGCTATGTTTGAAAATTTATATGAATTCTCTCCAAATCATACAGTACGAAAACAAGCGTATGAATCTTTTACTAAAACGCTTACCCAATACAAAAATACATATGCTTCGATTTATGCTACTCAAGTAAAAAAGGAAGTCGCTTTAAGTAAATTGCGTAAATATGAATCAGTTACACATATGCTACTGCAAGACCACAAAGTATCTTTAGAAATGTATCATAATCAATTAAATATCATCTTTAAAGAACTTGCACCACATATGCGTAGACTAGCTAACTTAAAGAAAAAACAACTTGGACTAGAAACGATGCATTTTTATGATTTAAAAGCTCCACTAGATCCAGATTTCAATCCGAGTACTACATATGAAGAAGCAAAAGAAACGATTTTAAAATCACTAGAAATTATGGGACCTGACTATATTTCGATTATGGAAAAAGCGTTTGACGAGCGTTGGATTGATTATTCCGATAATGTTGGAAAATCAACAGGAGCTTTTTGCTCTAGTCCATATGGAGTACACCCTTACATTTTAATTAGCTGGCAGGATACTATGCGAAATGCATTTGTACTTGCTCATGAGCTCGGACATGCTGGTCATTTCTATTATGCAAACAAATATCAACGTGTTGTAAATACTCGTCCTTCTATGTATTTTGTTGAAGCACCTTCGACATTTAACGAGATGTTATTAGGACAATATTTATTAAAACAAACGAATGATCCAAAAATGAAGCGTTGGGTGATTCTTCAATTGCTAGGTACTTATTATCATAATTTTGTAACTCATTTACTTGAAGGTGAGTTTCAAAGAAGAGTTTATGAACTTGCTGAAAAAGGTACGCCTCTTACTGCGACAACATTCTGTGAAGTTAAAGGTAATGTTCTGAAAGAATTTTGGGGAGATTCTGTTGAATTAGATGAGGGTGCAAGTTTAACTTGGATGCGCCAGCCTCATTATTATATGGGTCTTTATCCATATACTTATTCTGCTGGTTTGACTGCATCTACCGCTATTTCACGAAGAATTGCATCTGAGGGACAACCAGTTATTGATGCTTGGATTGAAGTATTAAAAACAGGCGGATCGAAAAAACCTGTTGAACTTTTAAAAATGGCTGGTGTTGATCTAACGACAAGTGCACCAATCAAAGAAGCTGTTGAGTATGTTGGTTCATTAGTGACTGAATTAGAGTCACTTTTCTAAAAAATATCAAAAACACCTAAATTATTCTATTATAAATAATTTAGGTGTTTTTATTAGTTTTTCATATGTTTCTTTTTACCTTTTGTTCCATTACTATATAGAATAAATCCTATACATCCGAATAAAATCGGTCCAAGCACAATTGGTAAATATTCTAATAATGTAGTATCTGGAGCTGGAATAAGTGTTAATCCGATTGTTCCAACTACTGAAATCATTCCAATTAGTGCAACAAATAAAGCTACTGAATTGCTTTTAATTTTAAACGGTCTGTTTACTTTTTTATCAGTCATTCGAAGTTTAATATAAGCACTAATTAAAAATACGTAAGGGATAAAAAACGCCAAAGTCGACATTAAAATTAACATATTTAATGCCTTTGAGACACTTGGTACAAAAGCAGAAAGAATTAAAATGCATGTAACTGCAACTGCTTGACCTAATACTAAAATTGATGGCATTCCATCTTTATTTTCTTTTAATAAATTTTTAGGAAGAACCTCTTTTGAACTTTCAGCAATCATTACACTAGGATTCAAAATTAAAAATGAAAGAGATCCTACAAATGCTAACACAAAACAGATTCCTAAAATTTGTGAGAGTGAAAAATTCAGTCCAAATTGAGATGTTATTTTATTTGCAAATAAGTAAAGTGCTGTCGCAGTTTGGTCAGATGAAATAGTAATGACAAATTGAAATGCAACTGTTGCAAGTATATAGACTAATGCAATAATAATAGATGTGATAAAAATTGCTCTTGGAAATGTTTTTTGTGGGTTCCTTACATTCCCCGCAATTGTTCCTAACATTTCTGCCCCTGAAAATCCAAACATTAATGTTGATAAAAACATAATCGTTCCAAGAGATAAATTATTTGGCATGATTGTACTCTGTGTAAAGTGAGTAGCGCTTGGCTCACCACTAAACATACTATAAAATCCAAAACCAAATATTAAAATTGCAGGAACTAAAACCCCAAGTGGTGCCCCAATCGACGCAAGCCTTCCGCTCATTTTAGTACCCTTTAATGTAAGTAAAGTAACGATCCAAAATATAACACTTGATATAATAGCTGTTTTCATAGGGTGAGTTGCCATTTGTGGCTGGTTAATTCCATATGCAATCGCAATTGTAGTTGTTAATAAAAGTGAAGGATAGTATGTAAAATTAGCAATCCAAAAAAACCACGAACATAAAAATGAAGCTTTTTCTCCAAAAGCTTTTCGAACCCAAACACCCATTCCGCCTTGGTTTGGATAGGTTGTAGATAGCTCAGCTACGATCAATCCAATTGGAATAAAATAGATTAATGCTGCAACAATCCAATAAAATAATGCTGAAGGACCAATTGTTGAAGCGAAAGCAATATTACGCAAACCTAATATTGCATTTATGCTTAAAAATGATAAACCCATTACACCTAATTTTTTAGTCGAATCCATGATGATACTGCACCTTTCAATAAAAAAATCTTCTGCTTATAATACCTTGAGTAATTATACAGATATATTAATATAAATTCAATTGTTATTATATATTAGTATAGTATTTCAAATAGGTGTAAAAGTAAATTTTCAAATATCTCACACTCTAAAATACAAACTAATTATATTAATAAAGTTGTGAACTTAGTTAATAGATTATTAATATTAATTGAATCTACTGTATAAACACAAAAAAACCCACGAGTAATTTCCTCGTGGGCTACTTAGTTTATTAATCAACGTAACGAATAATTTCTGCTACTTCTTTACGTGCAAGTTTTTTTGCTGGTTCAGATGGATATCCAAGTGAAATGACCATATTAATTTCACGGTTATCCTCGATCTCTAAATATGTTCTAAGTTTATCTTGAGCTAATAGAACTGGACCTGTCATTGGACATGTTCCTAATCCTAATGCGTGAGCAGCTAACATTAAGTTTTGTGATGCTAAGCAGCTACTTTTAATTCCTTCTTCTTTCCAAACTTCATTTTCAACAAAGCCAATTGGATCAAATATTTTTGTTCTGAATTTTGATTCGTAAGGTGTTGCTAAACAAATAATTAAAACTGGTGCTTCTCTAAATGCTGTTGCATAAGGACCAAAAGAGCGAACTAATAATTTACCTTCTTTTTCTAATCCTTTTTCTTTTGCTTTTTCAGCAACTTCATGTAAAGAATCCCAAGTCATCTCTTCAATTTTTTTAATTTTGTCAGTGTTTTTAATTATAATAAACTCCCAAGTTTGTGAGTTTGTATCACTTGGAGCATAACGTGCGCAGTCAATAATTTCTTCAATTATTTCATTTGAAACTGCTTGATCAGTAAATTTTCGAATACTTCTTCTTCCGTGAATAATTTCTTTAAACGAATTGTAATCCATGTTTCCACCCTTTATTGTATATGCTGATCTTCATTCATCCCTTGATGATTTACTAATTCATAGTAAAAGCCTTGTTTATCAATTAATTCTTCATGTGAACCTCTCTCTATACACATTCCATTTTTCAAAACAAGTATTTGATTAGCATTTTTTATTGTATTTAGTCGATGAGCAATAACAAAGCTTGTTCGGCCTTGCATTAGTCTTTGTAAAGCTTCTTGAATTTTAATTTCAGTAATCGTATCAATACTACTTGTCGCTTCATCTAAAATTAAAATTGCAGGATTTGCTAGAATAGCACGAGCAATTGAGAGAAGTTGCTTTTGACCTTGACTAATTTGCTGATCATCTTGTTGTAAGATTGTATCATATCCTTTAGTAGATTTCATAATAAAACTATGTGCATTGGCAAGCTTTGCAGCCTCTTCTACTTCTTCATCCGTTGCATCTAAACGACCATACCGTATATTTTCGCGAATTGTTCCTTTAAATAAAAATGAATCTTGTAAAACAAATGCCATTTGCTGTCTCAAGTTTTTTCTAGAATATTGACCAATACTTACACCATCTATGAGTATATCACCACTATTGATTTGATAAAAGCGTGAAAGTAAATTTACTACTGTCGTTTTACCTGCTCCTGTCGGTCCGATTAAAGCAATTGTTTCTCCTTGTGACACTTTAAATGAAACATTTGTTAATGTATTTGAATCTTTCCCGTAAGAAAAATTAACATTTTTATATTCCACTTCACCTTGAATAACTTTTTGATCGTTGATAATGTGAGACTCATCAATTGCTTCAATATCTTCATCAATAATTGAAAATACTCTTTCAGCTCCAGCGATCGCAGAAAGTAATGTATTAAACTGATTTGATAAATCGTTTAGTGGACGAGTAAATTGCCTTGAATACTCAGTAAATACGACAATTGTACCAATAGAGATATGACCTTTATATGCAAAGTAGCCACCAATACCTGCAATAATTGCAAAGCTTACATTATTTAAAACGTTCATGAATTTAGGAATAAATCCGGCAAAGATAAATGCCCAAAACCCTGAGTTTCTCAATTTTTCATTTTTATTTAAAAAGTCTCGAATCATTTTATCTTCTTGTGAAAAAGTCTTAATGATTCTTTGACCAGATACTGTTTCTTCAATAAATCCATTTAACTCACCTAAGTTACGTTGCTGAATTTTATAAAGTTGGCCAGTACGGTGTGTAATCCATTTTATACCAATTATTAATACTGGAACAATTGATAAAGTCAATAAAGTTAAAATTGGGCTATACCAAAGCATAACTGAAATAGTACCAACTAAAGTTAAAACACTTGAAAATACTTGGATTACCGAAGTATTTAAAGTCGAACTGACATTTTCCAAGTCATTCGTCACACGACTCATTAACTCACCGTGTTGTCTTTTTTCAAAAAATGACATTGGTAATTTATGAAACATATTAAATAATTCGGTTCTCATTTTGGTTACAGTGTTTTGAGCTATATCGATCATCCAAAAATTTTGTAAAAACAATGATGCCGAATAACCTAAGTAAATAAACACTAACGCAATGATTAACAAACTTAAACCACTTAAATTATTTTTTAAAATATAATGGTCAATTGAATAGCCTACTAATACAGGTCCTAATAAGCCTAGTACAGAACTTACTAAAACCATTAATAGTACAACAACTAGTTTACCCTTCATTAGTGCAAGGTAAGACCATATTCTTTTCAATGTGGAGGAAACATTGTTTGCGCGAGAAGATTCGTTTCTCTTCTTGTTCTTTGATAATTGTAAGTGTTTATATTGGAAAGGTTTAGTTAGCTCCTTTAACATTATGAATCTCCTCCTTTCCATATTGTGAATAGTAGATAGCTTTATATAGTTTTGAACTTTTTAATAAGGATTCATGTGTACCCTCTTCTACTAATTCACCCTCATCAATAATTAATATTTTATCTGCATTTTTAGCAGTGCTGATTTTTTGTGTAATGATTAATGTCGTACACTCGTAATTTTTTAAAGCTTCAATCAAGCTAGCTTCAGTTTTTAAATCCAATGCACTTGTACTATCATCAAGTAATAAAATACTAGGTTTTCTGAGGATTGCTCTTGCTATAGAAAGTCTTTGTTTTTGACCACCTGAAAGGTTAACACCTTTTTGACCAATTAAACTTTCATATCCATTTGGAAAAGTCAAAATTGTATCATGAATTTGTGCATGTTTTGCCGCTAAATAAACTTCCTCATCTGATGCACTTTCTCTACCCATTAATAAATTTTCTTTGATTGTACCTGTAAACAGTAAAGCTTCTTGAGGTACATAACCAATTTGTCCTCTTAGTTGCTTACTGTTTATTTTACGTATATCTTGATCATCAATTAAAATGGTTCCAGAATTAACATCATATAAACGAGGGATTAATTGGAATAATGATGTTTTTCCTGACCCAGTTGAACCTAATATTGCAATTGTTGCTTGAGGGTATGCAACAAATGAAATATTTTTTAGCACTTCTTTTTCAGAATTCGGATAACTGAAGGAAACTTGATGGAATTGAATTTTTCCTTCTAATCGATTTGATAGTTGATTTCCTTCATTCTTTTCTACAAAGTCTTCTTCAATTGTTAAAATTTCATCGATACGTTCAGAAGAAGCTCTCATTCTTGAAAATGCACTAATGATAAATGAAAAAACAGTAAATGATGAAGTAATACGAGAAATATAATTTACAATTGCAACAATATCTCCAATATTTGTTTCGTGTGAATGTACTTTACTATTTCCAAACCATAATACGATCAGAATGGAAGCATTCATAAATAGAAGCATTACTGGCATCGTAATTTCCATTGTTCTTAATGCAACAGAAGTTTTTTGTTTTAAATTTTGATTTATATGTTGAAATCGATTATTTTCATGTTCATTTCGTACAAACGCTTTAATTAATTTCATTCCAACTAAATTTTCTCTAAGTACACTATTTACGATATCCACATTATCTTGAACATTCTTAAATAGCCCTCTACCTTTTTTAACCATCCAATTAAGAAACATAAATAAGAAAGGTAAAATTAAAAATAGAATAAAAGAAAGCCTCCAATTTAAAATTAATGCCATTACGACACTACCAGTTACAATTAATGGCGCTCTTAAAATAATCCTTAAACTCATAAATACTGCACTTTGTAATTGTGATACGTCATTTGTCAATCTAGTAATGATGGATGAGGTTGGTAAGTAACTAAATGTAGTAAATGAAAAAGTTTGCACTTTCTCAAATAATGTTTTCCTTAACATAAATGAATAGCTTTGGGCTACATGGGTTGCATAAAAAGTATTTAATACCCCTCCAATAAAAGCTACAATCGATAACCCGATCATAACGATTCCCCATTTTGTAACATAAGCCATGTCTTTGTTTACTATTCCATTGTTTATAATATTAGATAAAATGTAAGGTTGAAATAATTCAACTACTAATTCTAATAGTAAAAAGACGATTGCCGCGAAAATTGTTATTTTATATGGTTTTAAAAATTTAAAACTATTCACTTTAGTCACTCCCCTACTAAAGAGGTAATGATTAAAAAACCCCTCCGTATTTTCTTATCTCTTTTTAATAAATCTACAAAAATCTTAATAAAGCCATTTAAAACAGGAAAAGAACTCGTAATTAAACGAGTCCTCATCATAGTTATCATTCAGTGATCGATAAAAATTCTTCAACATCTTTAAGAGATAGTTTTACAGCTTTCTCCCAGAAATCGCGTTTTGTTAAATCTACACCTAAATGTTTTTGAGCTAATTCTTCAACTGTCATAGAAGCTGTATCTTTTAAAAGAGCAATATATTTCTGTTCATAGCTCTTACCTTCTTCTAATGCTTTTGCATAAATTCCTAATGAGAATAAGTATCCAAAAGTATATGGGAAGTTATAGAACGGAACACCTGTAATATAGAAGTGTAGTTTAGATGCCCAGAAATGTGGATGATACTCTTCTAAAGCCCCAGAGTATGCTTCTTTTTGAGCTTCTTCCATCAGTTCATTTATTCTATTTTTACTTACAACACCATTTTTACGCTCTTCGTAAAAACGCGTTTCAAACAAGAAGCGAGCGTGAATGTTCATATAAAATGCAACACTACGTTGAATTTTGTCTTCTAATAGTGCAAGTCGCTCCTGATCTGAATTTGCATTTTTAACGGCTGCATCAGCTACGATCATTTCTGCAAAAGTAGATGCTGTTTCTGCAACATTCATTGCGTAATATTTATTAAATGTATGAACATCTTTCATCGCAAATGAATGGAAAGCATGACCTAATTCATGTGCTAATGTTGAAACATTTGAAGGTGTACCTGAATAAGTCATAAAAATACGAGATTGACCGCTCTCAGGGAATCCCGTACAGAAACCACCTGGACGTTTACCTGCACGATCCTCTGCTTCAATCCATGAATCTTCGAACGCCATCTTTGTAAAATTAGTTAATTCATCACCAAATTGGCCAAATTGATCTAATATAAATTCTGCTCCTTCAGAATATGAAACAGAAGAATCAGTATCAGCAACAGGCGCATCTAAATCATACCAACTTAATTTCTCAACGCCTAGTAATTTAGCTTTTCTTTCTAAATATTCAACAAATGGAGCTTTATTGTCGATTATCGCGCCCCACATAGAATCAAGTGTTTCTTGACTCATACGATTGATTGATAGTGGTTCTTTTAATACATTATTCCATCCACGTTGTCCATATACACTTAAACGGAAACCTGCAAGATGGTTTAATATTTTTGCGAAGTAATCTGACTCATTCCCCCATGTTTCTTCCCATTTTTCAAAAACCTCTTTACGAACACTTCGTTCCTTAGAAGAAAAAAGATTTGACGCTTGACCAACAGATAAAACTTTATCATCATGTTCAATCTGCATTTTTCCAACCACAGTGTCATACATTTGACCCCAACCATGATATCCATCAACTGAAAGTGCAGTAATTAATGCTTCTTGTTCAACTGATAATAACTCACTAGCACTTTGACGACGCTCATTTAATGCGAAAGAAATTTCCTTAAACTCATCAGTTTCTAAAATATTTTTCCAAACAGATTCTTCAATTATAGTTAATTGACTATGGAATTTTGTTAAAGAAGTTGAATATGCTGCATAAGTTTGAGTTAATGTTCCTTCTAATAAATTAGCCTTTTGATCAGCCATATTTTGAGCTTGTAAACAGCTAACAAATCCACTTGCTTGTGATAACTTTTTACCGATTACTTCAATATTACTTATGATATCAGCTAATTCCTCGATTTCAACACTACTTTTAGGAGCAGAAAACAAAGAAACTTGTCTCTCTAATCTTTCTACTAGACTAGTAATTTCTTTTATGTATGATCCAAACTCAGGAGATTCACTTCCTCCTTTAAAGAAAACATCTAAATCCCACGTAAGTGAATATGTATTCGTTGACATACGACCCCACCTTTTGGTTTTATAAGTACATTTGTTATTATACATTATTCAAAATATTTAGTCTAATCATACTACTTATGTCCAATTCTAAATCATACTCAAGCTTATTTGGTTTATTCATACATTCTATCTATTTATCAAAGTATGTAATATTTTTTCGTATATTTGCTAATGAACGTAACTTTTAGTAACTTTTAGTAAATTTTAGTCGGTTATAGAACTTAAATTTAGGCATATAAACTCCTTAAATTAAAATCTAATATTACAAAACCTCTCAATTTGTTACATTGTTTTTAATTCAAAATTAATAAAACCCATCTTTAATAGAGTAAAAAAGTATGTTTTTTATGGACTATTTAAAAGCCTATTGAAATGTTTTCACTGTTTAATTTCTCCGTATTATTCTATGTTTCCACCTGTTCAGCCCTTTAAAATCAAGCATTTTAGCCAATAATTTACCTTTTCACTTTCTTAAATTAGAATTATGTCGAAACGAACTGTAACTATTTTGCAGAATTTATAGAAAATTATAAAAAAGGTAATATATTTGTAATATAAAATAAAGCTACTGAAATCTTACTGTCACATTTCCATGGTAAAGTATTATACATAGAAGATGGACAGGAGCGGGAAATATGAAAAAATTAATGACATGTTTTGTTACTACTGTTTTTCTAACAATGGGATTTACGACAAATACATACGCAGCAACTTACAAAGTTAAATCTGGAGATACTTTATCTGCTATCGCAAAAAAACAAAAGGTAACAGTCTCTCAAATTAAAACATGGAATCATTTAAAATCAGACCTTATTAAAGTAAATCAAGTATTACAAATTAACCCTACAACTAAGAAAAAAACAACGACTAAAAAAACAACAACTAAAAAAACTACAGCTAAAGCTGCTACACCTTATAAAGTAATCAAAATGAAAGCTACAGCTTACACTGGAAGCTGTAAAGGATGTAGTGGAAAAACAGCTACTGGAATAGACTTAAAAAAGAATCCAAAAGCAAAAGTTATTTCTGTGGATCCAAAGGTAATTCCGCTAGGCTCTAAAGTATATGTAGAAGGCTATGGCTATGCAATTGCTGGTGATACAGGCGGATCACTAAAAGGAAATAAAATTGATGTATTTATCCCAAATCAGAAAAACGCCCTAAAATGGGGAGTTAAAACAGTTACTGTAAAAGTTTATAAAAAATAAGTAAACGAGCCGTTAATTCGGGCTCGTTTTTCTATTTGTAATTCCATTTGGATTTAAGTCATATAATCGGCAATCTAATTCAAATAAGAATTCATTTCTCTTTTCTTCATTTGATTGAATCTCTAACATCTTTAAATTTATGATTAATTTTCGAATACTTTTTCTTTGAGAAATTTCCAATGAATAGTCTTTGTATGGTCCAAACCAAGGTTCTTTTTCTAATATGTAAATTTTCCCTTGTATTAATTCATCATCCTTCTCATTATTAGGATAACCAAAAAACTTCTTTGGCAAATAATCAAAGAAAAATTGAACTATTATTTCCATAACAAACCAAGAAATGATTCGAAAAATAAAACCTACTATTCCAAAGATAACCTCATGCATGGTTTTATCCCCTTTTCCTTATATTACCAATAATTTTATCATGTCTTTATTCCAATAAAAATAAGGAATAAATTGTTTTATTTCATAATCTTTTAAAAGCATATTTTCCGTTTAACAAATAAATAATAAAATTAAATATTTTGTTTTGGAGATGAAACCAAATGAAAGATAAACGTTTTACGATAACTGGAACTGACATTAACGAAGTGAAAAGAAAAAATTCAAATTCTGGTTTAACTTATAATCAAGTTAAACAATTACTAGCAGAAAAACATATGAAAGAACGGGAAAAATAAAAAAAATAAATTATTCCTTACTCTATTTTTGTTGATATTTCTTGTGGTTTTCGTTTAATCTACTCACAATTCATGCTCTTATTTGCTGTTTTAGTGATTTTATTTGAAGGTTCGATCTTTTTAATTGCTCTTACCCAATTTTTATTTGCAGTTTTACCTTTTTTATTTGCACTTTCACAGTTTTTAATTGCAGTCTAACCTTTGCACTTTCAAAATATATTTATTCTCCATCTAATATCTTTCAAAAATAAAGAAACCGCTCAACTATCTATAATTGAGCGGTTGTGTTTTTTAATTCGAGTGGATTGAATGTTTAACTGTTGCACCTTTGTTTTCTATTTTTATTTCACTTACATCACAATTTGGAAAAAGACTTGTAAAATAATCAATTGCTTCAGGACTTCCCTCTTTCGAAACAAAGGCTAATACTGTTGGACCGGCACCACTTAAAACAAATCCATGTACATACTCAGGTAATTCGATTTGTTTTAGAGTGTCTAGCTCTTTTACAATTTTGCATCGATATGGTTCATGAAACAGATCTCTTTTCATCATATCGCCTGCTAGTTTCCAATTTTCTGATAATAGTGCTATTACTAATAAATTACTATAGCTGCTAGATTGTATCGCATCCTTATAAGGAATCGTTGAAGGTAATATATTTCTTGCATGTACAGTTTCTAATTCGTATTTTGGTATTATTGCTACTACTGACACTTTGTTTAAAGTCGAGTGTTGGATATACGCTTTTCCATCGATAAAAGTCCCAATAACTAAACCGCCATAAATTGAAGCACCGACATTATCCATATGGCCTTCAATTGAAGTTGCGATTCTAAGCTGTTCTTCTAGAGATAATTGAAGATCACAAAGTTCATTCGCTAGAATAATGCCCCCTACTATTGCAGATGCACTACTTCCTAAACCTCTTGTTAACGGTATATTACTTTCAAGCTTTAAATGACATGTTGGCAAAGTTTTATGATTTGCTTTTGCAACATCAATTGCTGTTTTTAAAATTAAATTTGTCTGATCAAGTGGAATATCTTTCAAATATTCACTAAATCCCTCACAGCTATATTGAACGTGTTCAAATACTTCAATTGTTAAGTATCGATCTAAAGCGATACCTATCGAATCAAAACCAGGTCCCACATTTGCAGTGCTTGCAGGAACTGTTATTTGGAAAAGTTTTTTCATATCGAAACCACACCTTGTAAATGTTCTAATACAATTTTTTCTTCATTCGGTAATAAAATTGGTTCAATTTTACTTGATTCAATTGCGATATCTGGATCCTTTAATCCATTACCTGTTAAAATGGCTACTACTTTAGAGCCTTTTTTGATTACACCAGACTGTGCTTGTTTATATACACCAGCAATACTTGCACATGAACCTGGTTCTGCAAATACGCCTTCTTTTGATGCAATCCATTTATACGCTTGTAATATTTCCTCATCTGATACACTATCGATTGCACCGTTTGATTGCCCGATGGCATTTACTGCGTGCTCCCAGCTTGCTGGGTTTCCAATTCGAATTGCAGTTGCGATTGTTTCAGGATTTTCAATCTTTTTATTATTTACAATTGGTGCTGCACCTTCTGCTTGAAAACCATGCATTTTAGGTAATTGATAACCTTTTGAAAAATTATATTCATTAAACCCTTTCCAGTAAGCTGTAATATTCCCTGCATTTCCAACTGGTATTGCTAATACATCAGGAGCTTCTTCTAATTGTTCACAAATTTCGAAGGCAGCTGTTTTCTGACCCTCGATTCGATATGGGTTTACCGAATTTACTAGAGTAATTGGTTCAGACTGACTAATTTTCCTTACCATTTGTAATGCGTGATCAAAATTCCCATCGATACTAATAATATGTGCTCCGTACATGACAGCCTGCGCAAGTTTGCCGTATGCAATTTTGCCATTAGGAATAATAACAAAACATTTCATTCCAGCTCTTGCAGCATAAGCAGCAGCCGCAGCAGATGTGTTACCTGTCGATGCACAAATGATTGCTGAACTTCCTGCTTCCTTTGCCTTAGCAACTGCCATTACCATACCACGATCTTTAAATGAACCTGTTGGGTTAAGTCCTTCTAATTTTACAAATAATTCAATTCCCCACTCCTCGGATAAACGAGGTAAGAACAGTAATGGCGTATTTCCTTCATTTAAAGTTAATTTTGGTGTTTCTTCATTTATAGGTAAGAAACTTGAATATTTTTCGATTAATCCTTTATACATCACGATCTTCACCTGCAATTCGATAATAGCTACGTACTTCATCGACTACATCAGATGTTTCTAAATTATCTATTACTTTTTTGTATGCTGAATATGAAGCATTGTGAGTTACTAAAATGATTTCAGCTAGCCCTTTATGCTTTAATGGAACTTGAATAATTTTCTCAAAGCTAATATCAGATTCTGTAAAAATTGAAGTAATTTTAGCGAACGAACCTAATTGATCTTTTACTGTAAAGCGGAAGAACGATTTAAAATAAATCTCATTATCTTCTTTTAATTCTTTTGGATATTGTGGTAAAACAGCACTAGTGCCGTTTACACCTAATCGCATGTTTTTCATTACTGCTACTAAGTCAGATACGATTGCAGTTGCTGTTGGTAAACTACCAGCACCTGGTCCATAAAACATCGTTTCTCCTACTGCTTCACCATATACATAAACTGCATTAAATTCATTGCTAACAGATGCCAATGGATGATTATGTGCAATTAAAGTTGGTCCAACACTAACTTCAATTCGATTATCGTTTCTCTTTGCATAACCAATTAATTTCATTGTATAACCAAAGTATTTAGCAAAATCGATGTCTTCTGAAGATACTGAACTAATTCCACGTACTTGCACATCTTCTAGTTCAACATCCATTGAAAAACCTAATTTAGCCAAAATTGTCATTTTTCTCGCAGCATCTAGTCCTTCTACATCAGAAGTAGGATCTGCTTCTGCAAAGCCAAGTTCTTGAGCTTCTTTTAACACATCCTCATATGCTTTTCCTTCATTGCTCATCTTTGTAAGGATAAAATTTGTCGTTCCATTTACAATACCCATTAACTTAGTTACACGGTCTGCAGCCAAACCATCTACTAAACTACGAATAATTGGTATACCTCCAGCAACACTAGCTTCATAGAATAAATCGCATTTATTTTCATTTGCTACACGGAGTAATTCAGTACCATATAAAGCCATTAAATCTTTATTTGCTGTGACTACATGCTTTTTATTTCGAAGAGCATGGATTATGTATTGTCTAGCATCTTCAATTCCACCCATTACCTCTACAACAACATCTACTTCAGCATCATCTAGAATTTCATAAGCATTTGTAGTTAATAAATCCTTCTGAATTGAAATTGAACGTTCCTTTTCAAGGTCTTTAACAAGAACCTTTTTTACTTGAACAGAACAACCGATTTGATGGGCTAACCTGTCCTGATGATCTTCAACAATTTTTACAACACCACTTCCAACAGTTCCTAGTCCTAATAGTCCAATAGAAATACAGTCCTTCATATGATCTCCTCCGTTAAAATTTGATATTATTTACATTATGAGAATATTTTATGAAAATAGCAAACACTTTTTTTAAATTTTCCAATTATTTTTATTTCGTATTTTACAAATTATGAAACGAAAATTAAAAAATCATAAATTGTAAGGGGTTTCTTGATAAACGTAATAATTTAACCAATTTGAGAAAAGTAAATTAGCATGACTTCTCCAACGCACAATCGGTGTTTCCTTTGGATTATCATTTCGGAAATAGTTTTTGGGAATAGCAATTTCCGCTCCTCTTTGTACATCTCTTTCATATTCCGACTTTAAAGTATTAATACAATATTCATGATGTCCAGTCGCAAAAATTTGCTTTCCGTCTTCACTCGTAACAAGATGCACACCTGCATCATCAGATAGACTTAAAATCTTCAATTCTCCTATTTTATCGATGTCTTCCTTCCTAACCTCAGTGTGTCTTGAATGTGGTACATAATACTCGTCATCAAAGCCACGTACTAGCTTCACAAAACGATCCTCTACTGAGTGTGGGAAAACGCCAAACATTTTTTTATCTAATGAATATTTTGGAACTCCATAATGATGGAAAAGACCTGCTTGTGCACCCCAACATATATGTAAAGTAGAAGTTACATTTTCTTTTGTGAAATCCATAATCTCTTTAAGCTCTGGCCAATATTCAACTTCCTCAAACTCCAATGTCTCAACTGGAGCACCGGTAATAATAAATCCATCATATTTTGTATTTTGAATTTGTGAAATTGTTTTATAGAAGCTTGAAACGTGCTCTTCTGATACGTTTTTAGGCTTATATGATTCCGTACCGATTAAATCGATATCTACTTGTAAAGGTGAATTTGCGATTAAACGTAATATTTGCGTTTCGGTTTCAATTTTAGTTGGCATTAAATTCAATATTCCTATTTGGAGCGGTCTTATATCTTGAGACTCCGCTCTCTCTTTTGTCATATAAAAAACATTTTCTTTCGTTAGTATTTCCGTTGCAGGTAAATCTTTGTTAATAATGACCGGCATTTTTTCCACTCCTTTTTTTCCTTGAAAAAAGGCAGTAGAATGGTGAATAAAATGTATCTACTACCTATTTAATCTGTTTAACCTAAATTTTAGTTTTATTGAACAAAATGAATAATTATTCTTTCTTTTTAAACTGAAAAATATCTACCATCTTTATGCGAGAATACCATTGCTGTTACAGAAGCTTCTGGTAGCATCATAAATCCTTCTGTTAGATTAATCCCTATTTCATTTGGGTTAATTAGCTTAAATAACTTTTCTTGATCCTCTAGATTTGGACAAGCAGGATAACCAAATGAAACCCTGATTCCTTGATACTTCGCTTTAAAACGCTCTGACATCGTGAAATCTGGACGATCGGGGAATCCCCATTTTTCTCTCATCAACATATGAGTTTTCTCAGCTAAGCCTTCTGCTAATTCTAAAGCTAATGAGAATAAAACGTGGCTCTTTAAATACTCCCCTTCTTGTTTCAATCTTTCAGCAATATTTCTTACTCGTGGTCCCGATGTAACAGAAAAGAATCCAACATAATCCATTTCTTCACCAACAGGATTTAAAAAGTCGCTTATACAAAGGTTAGGCTCTTTTCTTTGTCTTGGAAATTGGAAACGCTCAATCGGTTTTTTAGTTTCAGAATCATAGATAATGACATCATTGCCATCACTTTGAGCTGGGAAAAATTGATAGATTACTTGGCAGTCGAAATATTCATTTCCATCTTTTAAGAATTCTTGAACTAACTCGTATAACTCTTGGCCACGTTCTTGATTTTCCCACTTACCTTTCACACCTAAATGATGTCCTATTAGCATTTGATAATTAATAAATGGTGCCACTTGAGCTACTGGAATATTTTTTATGACCGTTTTACTTAATGATGAAGGAACTAGACAATCTGACTTTTGTATTGCTGATCTCTTTGTACTAATTTCTGGAACAGGCAATTCAATTACATTGTCTATTTTTTTAATTGCTTTTTTCTTATCTTCTAATGCTTTTAACTCAGCTGGATTAACAATTTTATTTGCTAAATCTAAACCAGTCATAGCGTCATTAGAGTAAACAACTAATCCATCGTAAATTGGTTGAATACGGTTTTCAGTAAATTTTCTAGTTAATGCAGCTCCACCAACTAAAATTGGTGTGTTAATTCCGGCACTTTTTAAGTCACCAGCTGTAATGACCATTTGTTGAGCAGACTTTACTAATAAACCTGATAATCCAATAATGTCTGGTTTGTTTTCACGAATCTTTGTAATTAAATCATCTGGTCGAATATTAATTCCTAAATTGACGACATCAAAGCCATTATTCGTCAAAATAATATCAACCAAGTTCTTACCGATATCATGAACATCACCTTTAACTGTTGCTAAGATAACTTTTCCTTTTCTAGAGCTTTCAGTTTTCTCCATAAATTGCTCTAAAAAGTTTACAGATGCCTTCATAACTTCTGCACTTTGTAATACTTCAGCTACGATTAGTTCATTATTATTAAAAAGTCTTCCAACTTCATCCATCCCAGTCATTAGTGGACCATTAATAATATTTAGTGGTGTGTCTCCTCTATCAAGACAAGCCTGTAAATCTTCAATTAATCCTTGTTTTGAACCTTCAATTACACAAGCGGCTAACCTTTCTTCAATTGGAAGCTGTTCTTTTGGTTTTTCTTCTTTCTTTACTGAATTTCTAAAATGCTCAACAAATTTATCTAATGTTTCTTGAGACGTATGAAATAATAAATTTTCAGCAAGCTCACGCTCTTTTGCAGGAATTGAAGCGAATCGTTCCAGTTTTTCAGTATTAACAATCGCATAATCAAGACCTGCTTTTGTAGAATGGTATAAGAAAACTGCATTTAATACTTCACGACCAGCATTTGGTAATCCGAAAGAAATATTACTTAAACCTAAGATCGTTAAACACTCCGGAAATTCATCTTTAATTAATTTAATGCCATCAATTGTTGCTTTTGCAGAACCGATATATTGTGTATCACCTGTTCCAACAGGGAAAACAAGTGGATCAAAGATGATGTCTGTAGCACGAATCTTATATTTTTCAGTTAATAGTTGATAACTTCTTTTGGCAATTTCTAATTTTCTTTCTGCTGATACAGCCATCCCATCTTCATCAATCGTACCTACTACAACTGCAGCACCATATTTATGAATGAAAGGTAAGATCTTCTCAAAGCGTTCCTCACCATCTTCAAGATTGATCGAATTAATAATCGCTTTACCTTGAATATAAGTTAATGCTAATTCAATTACTTTTTCATCAGTTGAATCAATCATAATTGGAACTTTTACTTTATTCACTAATTGCTTTATGAAGTTTTCCATATCCTCAACTTCATCGCGATCTGGATCAGCCATACAAACGTCGATTACATGAGCACCTTTTTTCACTTGAGCTCTCGCAATTTCTGAAGCTTCTTCAAATTTTCCGTCAGCTATTAAATTTTTAAATTTACGAGACCCAATAACATTTGTTCTTTCACCGACGAAAAGTGGTCGCATACTATCATCATATCGAAGTGATTCTAAACCACTTACAGCATGATCCTCTCTTTTTTTAGGCTGACGAGGTGTAATTCCACTTATCGCTTCTTTCATTGCTTTAATATGATCTGGGGTTGTTCCACAACAACCACCTATAATATTGATCCATCCTTGTTCAGCAAAATCACGTACTTTTATTGCTAATGATTCTGGTGATTCATGATAGTGTCCGTCTTCATCTGGTAAGCCAGCATTTGGATAACAAGAAACAAAAGTCTCAGATAGCTCCGACAATGTACGAACATGATCTCTCATAAACTCAGGTCCTGTTGCACAGTTTAATCCAACTGATATAGGCGTAATATGTTCAATGGCTAAATAAAAAGCATCTATCGTTTGACCTGCTAATGTTGTCCCCATCGGTTCAATTGTTCCGGAAATCATAACTGGTAATTTTATATTTAATTCGTTAAATGCATCACTAATCCCAATACATGCAGCTTTTACATTTCTCATATCTTGACAAGTTTCAACTAATAAAACATCGACGCCACCATTTATTAATCCAGTTGCTTGTCGATTATATGCAGTAATTAATTCATCAAAAGTTACACCGCCTGTAACACTGATTGCTTTCGTTGTTGGCCCCATTGCACCTGCAACATATACATCTTTACCCGATGCTTCAACTGCTTGCCTTGCTATCCTTGCTGCAATTTCATTTAGTTCAATATCTAAATGCTGTAAATTATAATCGGATAAAACGATATTTGTTGCTCCAAATGTGTTCGTTTCGATAATGTCAGAACCTGCTTCTATATACTCCTCATGAATTTCTTGTATAACATCGGGTCTTGTAACAACTAAATATTCATTACATCCCTCATATTCTTCTCCACCAAAGTCTTCTGCTGTTAAGTTTCTTTGTTGGATCATCGTTCCCATTGCTCCATCAAGAAGTAATATTTTTTCTTTTAATGCTACATCTAAAGTTTTCATAGTTGTATCTCCTCTTTATTGCTGCTTTTAGTAAACTGAATTAAATCCTCGGTTATTTCATACTTCAAAAATGGAGTGATTAAATAAATGCCGTTAAATTTATCTTTAGCATAATGAATAAGCTCTTTTGCAATTTTTTTACCTTCATCAACTGCTTTCTCTGGTTCAACTGATGTAATTCTATTTCTTACTTCTTCGGATAAAGTAATTCCTGGAACTTCATAATGAATAAAATCAGCATTCCTTTTACTAACTAGTGGCATAATCCCAATAAATATTGGCTGTTTAATATGACGTGTTGCCTCATATAACTTATCAATCGTTTCAAAATCATAAATTGGTTGAGTTAAAAAATAATCAGCTCCAGCCTCGACCTTTTTCTCAAGCCTTTTAATTGCCGCATCAAATTTCCGAACATTCGGGTTAAATGCAGCCGCAACAGAAAATCTCGTGCCATTTCCTAAGCTTTTACCGGAATAAAGCCTTCCATCATTCATTTCTTTAATCATTCGAATCAGTTCAAGTGATGCTACATCATATACTGAAGTTGCACCTGGAAAATCTCCAACCCTTGCAGGATCGCCCGTAATTGCAAGAACTTCATTTAATCCTAATGTTGATAGCCCCATTAAATGAGATTGAAGTCCAATCATATTACGATCTCGACAAGTTAAATGCGTCAAGACTGGTACATCCAATCTTTGAAGAAGTGATGCCATCGCCACATTCGAAATTCTAGGTGAAGCAAGTGGATTATCTGCTAGCGTAATTGCATCAGCCCCTGCGGTATGTAATGCTTTTGCTCCTTCAAAAAACTTTCTCGTTCGTAATGTTTTTGGCGGATCAAGTTCGGCAATGATTGTCGTTCTCTTTGTTGCCTTTTCTGGTAAAGTTTCATTCTTTTGTTCTACCTGCTTAGGAATCGTAATTTTAATTGTTCTGTTTTTCACTTCTTTTTTTGTAACAGGCTGTAAAGTATCAATCTTACTTCGTAAAGCAGCGATATGCGCAGGTGTTGTACCGCAACATCCACCAATTAGTCTTACGCCTTGTTCAATAAATGGTTTTGCCATATCTTCAAAATATTCTGGATTCGATTTGTATACATATTTCCCCTCATTGTATAATGGCAATCCTGAATTTGGAAATGCCGATAAGTAACCATTCGTTGGTAATGAAACAGTATTTAAAGACTCAAGCATATGAAGTGGTCCAAGATGACAATTGATACCAACTACATCTGCACCCAAATCAATTAAGTTAGGAAGAATTTTTTCAATATATTGACCACTTTGCATAACGCCAATTTCTTGTAATGTTACTTGTGCAATAATCGGTAAATCTGTTCTTCCCCTTAATAGATTTACCGCATCATATAATTCATTTTCATCATAAAATGTTTCAAGCATGATTCCATCTACGCCTTCTTCTAGTAATGCAGAAGCTTGCTCAAGTAGCATCATCTCGCGTTCTAAAGGAGTTGTAAAAGTAGAACCTACATATTTCATTCCACCAATACCACCAATTACTAAAGCTCTTCCTTTTGAAGCCTCTCTAGCATTTCTAACAGCCATTTGATTAATTTGCTTAACCAGTTTTTCCAAACCATATTGTCTTAGTTTTCCAGCATTTGCCCCGTACGAATTTGTTTGAATAACTTCTGCGCCAGCATCTATATATTGTTCATGTATATGAATGATTCGATCACGCTCAGTAATATTGAGTTCTTCAAAACAGCTGTGAAGTCCTCCAGAATACAAAAGTGTTCCCATTGCGCCATCACCTAAAACAATTCCTTCATTTAACTTTTTCAATAAGCTCATACGATCACTTCCCGTTTATATAAAATAAAAAACGCCATTCTCTCAAAAAATGAAAGAATGACGTTAAAATGTAGATTACGCCTTATCTCTCATGTTTTAAACATGCTGGATTTAGCACTTTTTAGCTTTCGCTAAAGTTGCCGGGTTTCAAAGGGCCAGTCCCTCCACCGCTCTCGATAAGGATTATTTAGTTATATTGAATATAACACAGTTTACTATATTTATATGATAAAGAAAAGACATTTATGGAAAAATTCCCAAAAATAAATATACTTTGTTTACATAATAGTATTATTTAACTATTTTTATAGTGTGCTAGTGCTAATAGCGGATAAATTTCATTATAGCTATGATAATGAATGTAAAACTGACCGGGTAATCCTAATCCAGTTGGATAATTTAATGCTTTATTAGATAATTCACTTTGAGTCGTTAAAAATTTAATCCCTTTTCTAATTACTTCGTCTTCTTTATTACGAATCGAAAGTAAAGTATCGACTGCCCATGCTGTTTGACTGGGAGTACTATATTTTAAAGGAACATATTTATTTTTAACAGGTGAAAGACCTGATTCTCCCCAGCCTCCGTCTTCATTTTGAATACTAACTAACCATTTCTCAGCTTTTTTAATTGCCTCATGACTTTTAGGAATCCCCACGGCTCTAAGACCAGTAATCGCTGCCCAAGTTCCATATATATAACAAATTCCCCATCTACCATACCAACTTCCATTTGATTTCTGATTTTTTAATAGCCAATCAACCGTCTTCTTCACAATCGGATCATCTTTTGAAATCGTCGTATAATGCCCAATAAATTCCAATACACGTCCTGTTAAATCTGCAGTAGAAGGATCAATGATTGCATCTTTTGCATTATCAATCGGTAAAAAGGTTAACCATTTATTCGTTACATTTTTTTCGAATGCTCCCCAACCACCATCTTCATTTTGAAGTCCAAGTAAAAAATGAACTCCCTTCAACCAACTTTCATGAATAGTCGTTTGATTCAAAGCACTTCTTGATAATGCCCTTAAAACTGCGCCAGTATCATCATTATCTGGAATAAAAGAGTTAACATCTGAAAATCCCCAACCACCAGGACTTAAATTTTTAGCATGAACCGACCAGTCCCCAATCATATTTTGTTGCTTCTTAATTAAGTAGCTTAAAGATTTCGAAACGATTGGATCACTTACTTGGTAACCAGCTTCTTGAATTGCATAAGACAATAATGCAGTATCCCATACTTTCGATGGTGAATTTTGAATATGAAGTCCGGCTTCTGTATCGGTTGCGTATGATAAAAGTCCATGAAGTGCATTTTGAATAACGGATGAATTTGATTCATAACCTAAAGCCATTAAAGCATAGACCATATAAAATGTAGAACTGCCATAGCTATAAAATGTTCCATTTGTTTCAATACGATCTAGAATAAATCTTTCAGCCTTTTCATATCCTTTCTGGTGAAAATAAAGAGGATATGAAGCAAGCTTCTTACCTTCCTCAAGTAAAAATTGATAAAAACTCCCTCGCTCTTCGTAAAACCATTCTACTTCATTAGTCTCTAGAAGATGATCGATATTTAGATTGTCATCCAATTTCAATTTAAACCGCTTATTAATACAAAGAATCATTGGAACTAAGTGAACTCTAGCATAATTACTTAAATCAAATAAACTCAACGGCATTTTATTTGGAAGTAAAAAATAACTCATTGGAAAGTAAAATAATTTAGGATACTCAATTAAACCATGAGTAGCCAGAATCATTTTTAACATAAAATGTGTTTTTTTAATACCGCCGTTTTCACGAATAAATTTTTCAGCTTTTTTCATACTTGAATGTTCTTTTGTATACTTTTTTGAAATTAGTAAAGCTATGTAAGCTTGTACAGTTGCAGTTAAGTTTCCATCTTTTTCATCCTCGTATAATTTCCAAGCTCCATTCGGATGTTGAAGATTGATGATACGATCAATAATCCCATCTATTACCTTTTGATTCTTGTATTCTAGATCATTCATTAATAAAACCATAAAACTATCAGTTAATAATGAACCTTCAAAACAAAATTCCCATGATCCATCTTCACCTTGTTTCCTTGTTAGACGATTGATCCGCTCTTCAATATTTCGTAAAACAATATTTTCGAGGTCCATTTTACCACCTCAATTCAATTTTTTTCGAGTTGATGGTATTTTTCCATTCTTGTTGAATGTTCAATTTCACCTTCTTCAAGCTCATTACTATCTTCCAATGCCTCGATTTCTATTTTTTTACTAAAATAAACCATTGAAATAATAAATGCTAAAATGCTAAACGGTAAAACAATTATTTTAAATCCAAACCAAGTAAATGAATGTAAAATATGAAAATAGCTCCCTAGTAACAAGCAATAAGTAAGTAAAAACAGGTCGATGACAATTACACCACAAAATGATTTTAATATTTTTATTAAAAAAGGATTCATCTAGATCACACTCCATTACTAATCTATGATTTAAATGTGAAATAATGATTATTCTATGTAATTTGGAACTAATTCTTGGGAAAAACAACAAATTTATAGTTGAAAATTCCGGGAGAATAAAATATATTTCTAAAAATAACTCTTTCAAAATGTTTGCTTTGACCTTTTTTTCACTAAATTACATAAAAGTCGAAATTTATTCTATTAAATGTCTAATCAGAATCTATTAAAAATGAATATAGTGTAAGTATTGATAGAAAGGAGTGTGTATATTTTACTATGGCAGCAGAATTAGATGATTTCAAAGCATTAAAAGAAGAGATTCAGGAGATCCTTGCATCCGCTAATCCGAATGATTCAATCAATTTTAATTTTTTCAACATTGAAATTAAAGAGAATCGCGTCCAAGTCGAACAAAGGGCTGAAGGCGGAGGACAAATTAATCGAAATGTTGGAATGAACGCAAATCAAGGCGGACAAAATGCTAGAAACAATAGTCAAACTTCAAATACTAATTCTCAATTTGCAGATGGTAATGGAAGAAGTGGCATTGCAGGACAAGATAATGATGAATTAGGAGGACAGCAAGGAATAAAAATCAGAGACAGTAGACTTAATAGAAGCAGAATTAGAACTAATTCCGAGCATAACGAAGGAGGAGGAATGGAAGCAGCGAGTGCAGAACAATTCGAATTACCAAGAATAAGAACTCTTGGAACTTAATCTATGATTATTGTTGGTTACTATTAATGTCTAAGTATGGTCATCAATTTTAAAAAGCAAAAATGTGGACAAGTTATTTTTGTTTTCTATCGATCCTAATATTTATTAATAATAGAGTATCTTCTTGTTTTCAAAATTGACATTGTAAAAAGCTCAGTAATTTAGACTGAGCTTTCTTGTTTTATCTTAATTTTTAAAATTCTGGTAGATTACTCAAATTATTTTCTGCCATACCATCCGGTTCACTTCTTAGTATGTCACGACCATATTTATGGATGACATCAACATATGCTAAATTTCCACTTTTTGCTTCTTGTAAAGCTTGAAGATAATCTAGTTCACGGTTTAAACTTGTTCTAAAACCAATTAAATCACCATCTTCATTTTTACGAACTGCAACAATATGTTCCCTATCTTGATTCACTGATTCTTCTACCATTTGTTCGTTTTCACTTTGATTTCTATACATTTCATACGCTTCTTCAAATCGATCTTGAGTCATTTTTATCTCCTCCTTTTATCAATAGTTTTGCCATTGATGGAGGATGTAAAACAAATTAGTCCAAGATGAAGGAGAGTGGTGTAATAGTTTCAAGTTGACATCTTTTACATTAGTTTTATTTTAATAAATATCGATTTAAATCCTTGAAGATTATAGGATAAAGAATAAGTAAAAAAAATAAAATCCATATGTAATTTGATTTAATGATTTCTTTAAAAGTCATACTATTCTTAAATCCATTTAAAAAGGTTTTAACAAAATAAGTAATTGTCAAAAACAACAAGATAACATCTATTAATAACAACCAAATCATAATAACACCTCGATTAAAAGAATAAATTGTTTTAGTTAAATTAAATCCAACCTTACAACTTTGGTAATTAGGTAGATTTTTTACTTATTCAATAAAAAAATCGACTATTCAGCCAATCATGCTGTTCGACTAAAGTAAGAGTTTTTGTAAATCTTGCGTTTTAGTGAGATAAAAAAATCGACTAAACAATCGATTTTTTTATTAAACTTAAGCATGTGTTAGTTGAATAAACATTCACATTCCCAATCTGGAAACTCAAGATTATGTTCGAGAATGTAATCTTGTAATATTTTTGTATCTTCAGGTAATCTTGATTCTAAAACTTTCCAGCCAACAAATTTAATCTTATTTGGTAATTCAATCCGACCGGTAATTGTTTCCCAAAAATCCTCCCAATTTTCTTCATAAATATTTGGAAATTTAAGCTTTTTTTTCAATAGAAGATGCAACTCTTTGTTTGTTTTTATGTTCGATACATCAATTTCTACTTCTGATTTTTCAACTTCTTCTCTATTAAGAATGTGATATAGTGCAAACAGTAATATTAAAAAGCCTTTTAAAGTAACTGACACAGTTAAATCCCCTTAAAGTATTGAATTATAAATAAAATTGGTTCAACAATTTTAAAACCCTTTAAATAGTAAGTTGCATATAAGAAGTATGAACAATATGATGACAAAAAAAATCCCATTTTTATCTGGCTTTTCTTTATTTTCACTCATAATTCTTCTGTATTTTGATTGAATTTCCCTTTGTTTAACGCTCTTTTTCATAATCATTCTCCTTTATAAAGAAGACTCTTTTGGATTGATTTTTATATTAATCATCAAAATCAAGGTCTATACTGAAAGAAAGATTATTTTTTCTTCCTTTTTCCATAAATTTTTGGTAAATACCTATGGATTTTCCGTGTATTTAACACTGCCATAATCGAAAAAAACTCCGAAAACTGAGTCAATCATGAATAAAGCGTTAATCATCGTAATTCCCCTCTAAAAATCATCAGTTTTCAATAATTTTCAACACAAGAATATATCCATATTTTACCATGAACTATATTGTTTCTAACACAAAAAAATATTATTCTATTAATCCTACTAAACTAAACTGCCATTTTCCTCAATAAAAAATCGACTATCTCAGTCGATCAAGGATTTCAATTAATTTTTTTATTCTTTATTACAAATATTCCTAAGCCAACAATTGCTCCAAAAATTCCAATTACTAATGTTACCCTTAAAAGTGGAATAAGGTAATCTATCAGATCAACATTTTGCGAGATTGTTAAACCATCATCAGAATCACTTGTTGTCTTCTTTCCAATAAAAAAAGACCACGAAGCAGTCGCTCGTAGTACAACTAAAACATTCTTAAATTATGAATTTAACAATAGCCTACTTTACTCAAAAAGATGGTGCAATAATCGATCTTTATCTTCAAAGAATTGCTTCATAATTGAATAATGATTCGTGTCTTCTAATTTAGAATCACTCATTCCGTTTTCTGTAAGCTGAATAATTTTAGCATTAGGATACGCCATAATTATTGGTGAATGGGTGGAAATAATAAACTGAGAACCTTGATTAACAAGATCATTAATTCTAGCTAACATCGACATTTGCCTCAATGGTGACAAAGCAGCTTCTGGCTCATCTAATATGTATAAACCACTTCCTTGAAAACGCTCCATAAATGCTGCGAAAAAAGATTCACCGTGAGATTGTTCATGTAATGATTTGCCTCCATATGAATCAATTATCTTACGGCCAGAAAATGGTTCTTTATCTAATTCTTCTATATTAGTTGCTACATTATAAAACGTTTCTGCCCTAAAGAAAAAAGAATCCTTTGCTCTATTTACTCCTTTTACTATTTGCAGGTATTCATCTAAATTTGAGTGGGAGTCGTAACTAGTAAAATTAAAGTTTAACGTTCCACCTTCTGGATTAAATCCTAAAGCTATAGCAATCCCCTCAAGTAAAGTTGACTTCCCCATTCCATTTTCTCCAATAATATAAGTAACACTTGGATGAAACGTTATTTCTTGGAAATTCCGAATTACTGGAAGATTAAGTGGGAATTGACCATATGATGAAATTTGCTCACTTTTAAGATTCACAGACCTAATGTATTGAGATTCTTGATTTAACTTCACTAATTAATCACCTCGTTTTTTTTAAATAATCCTTTTCAAATGTCTTCTTTAGTTTTTTCCTTATACCATAAAACTACGATTAGTTACATAAAAAATCGACTATAAGCAGATTGTTTCGTTCAACTAAAGCAATGCATTAGCTCAACATTGCTCTAAATTTTAAAAAATGGTTAAAGTAATAAATTAAACAAGACAGCTTGATAAAAACATGTTTTAACACGATGAAATAACCTAAAAAGACAAATCGGGAAAGGAGTTTAATCCCCTTTACCGATTTCTCAACATCCTCATTAAAGATAATCCTCTATTTGTTGTTGAACTATTGATAAATAAAACGAACTGAAAAAAAGCCCTTATAGGTTTATCAAATTTCCAAATAAAAGTAATTTTATTTCAACTAAAGAATGAATACTCTCTATTCTATGATTATGCTCAATTTCGTCATAAGACCATGAATCTCTAATAATATGAATTGCTTTCATCCCTGCATCTATAGCAGGTACAATATCACTTCTAAGAGAGTTCCCAATCATTACTGGATTACTTAATTTTTCCTTTAATTCAAGATAGGTATTTTTATCTTTTTTATTTGTAATAAAAACGTTATCAAAATGATGTACTAAGCCAGTATCCATCACTCGTTTTGTTTGTACGTCTTTTTCACCTAAAGTCAATATAGTCATACTTGCAACATCTTTGTGATTTGACAATTCATCTATTATAAATGTATCACTTTGCAGTGGAACAGTTACTTTAAATATCGTTTTGGCTAATGATTGTAATTGTTCAAAGACAATGCTTGATATCTCTATATTATGTCGTGTTGCAAATAAATCTAAAGTTGATTCCCATGCATAAGGATATCGTTTTTTACTGAATCCCATATCTTTTATTAGTTCCAAATCGATTTTATTAAAAACTTCTTTAATGTCATTAATTAGTACTTTTCCACCTAGCGCATGGTGTACTAGATTTGCACATAAATCTGTATTATCCCTAAATGCGGCTTGGGTTTGAATTAATGTATCGTCTAAATCAAAAATTAAATCATATTTCATAATTTATTATTCTCTCTTTCCAACTGAACAACATAGTTATTAATTTTCACTTCAATGTTATGCCTTTTGATATAGCCTATCTAATTATATATGTAATTTTGAAAAGTGTCCCTAAATTATTCTTATATAATCATAATTTTGATTTGTTATAGTTGATTTAGTAAACATAAACTCTCCCCTTTTATTCACAAGAATTTTTGCTATTTAATAGTACTGAGTGTGTGATTTAAATCACACACAAAAAAATTGTTATTCAGTATTATGAATTCAGATGAACAATGCATGTGTTTATTGTCTACATATAAAGGAGAGATGAATAATGACGCCTTTTGGAGATTTACATCTTGATTTCGGTGGTATAGCATTTGCTTTAGGATGGTTAGTAATTGTAGTACCTTTTGCATTTTCATTAATTTACATTACGAAAGAGATGGCAATAGGTGACGAAGAAAAATTACAGGATGAGATTAAGAGAGGTGTTCATGACTATGCTAGGTCTTATAAAAAACCATTCGTAACAAGTTCAAATGATTCCCTACAAATAGATACATCTATTTCTAAAACGCCGTTAATTATTAAGTTGATTGTTCTTATATTTAGTGGTCTCATCACTTGTGTTACAGTCAATGGTATATACGGTGATGGAGGTACTGATTTAACTTCGATTGGTCTTGTATTAATGTGGAGTCTGTTCTTTCTCACACAGGGGGTTCTTTGGTGGATTGCTACTTCACAAGGCAAGCAAGACGTTTATCAAGACGTTTCAAAACAACGAAGTTTATAAATAACGTAAATAAAAACATTTAAACCGAGAATATTCACTTGTTCTCGGTTTTTTGTACCATAAGTTCTTTAGAAAAAATTGTAATCAATTTAGCATGAAGAAATTGATGAGCAAATAGTTATATTGAGGTGTTGGGAAAAAGTCTTTATTAAAGAAGTATGGGAATAAAAAAAACTGCAATTAAGCAGCTTGTGAATTTGTATGTGAATGGAAAACTTTTTAAGGAATCCCTCAAGGAACTTATTCTTCATTCAAATAATAGATAACCTGAACAACTCCAGAAGAAAAAGTTCTCGTTTTCATCATAATTAAATTTTTTCTCTGTTTAATGTCTACAAACAAAAGTTTTCCTTCTCCTAATATAACAGGATGGATTGATATTCTAAATTCATCTACTAGGCCTAAATTTATAAATGTTGTAATAAGGCTCGATCCGCCATATAACCAGATGTCTTTACCTGGCTGCTCTTTTAATTTATTTACTTCTTCAACTATATTTTTATTTATATATTTTGCATTATTATCATCATTTGTTTGAGTTCTGGAAAACACATATTTTTCCTTGCTATGAACTAAATCCCACATTTCTTTATCAGATACAGAGTCATCTATGCTTGGAATATAATGTCCCCATAAATCATAACTCTTACGACCATATAAAATAGTATCTATTTGATTCAAGAAATTTGAGAATTCCATTTCAGGGTCCATTATGCACCAATCAACTTCTCCGTTTTTCCCTTCAATAAAACCATCTAATGTAACTGCTAAATCTAGAATTATTTTTCTTTTTGATTCATTATTTAACAAAACTCTTCCTCCTTTTCTATTATGAGCTACTAAATTAAATAGTTTTGTTTTTTTACTTACTCATGAACCATTTGAGTTACTAAAATTACTATTTTTGCTTTTTTACTTAATCATGAACTCTTTATGAGTTACTAAAATTACTATTTTTGCTTTTTTACTTACTCATGAACTCTTTATGAGTTACTAAATTTATTATTTTTGCTTTTTTACTTACTCATGAACCCTTTATGAGTTACTATATTTCTTAATTTTGCTTTTTTACTTACTCATGAACCCTTTATGAGTTACTATATTTCTTAATTTTGCTTTTTTACTTACTCATGAACCCTTTATGAGTTACTATATTTCTTAATTTTGCTTTTTTCTTACTCATGAACCCTTTATGAGTTACTAAATTTACTATTTTTGCTTTTTTGCTTACTCATGAACTCTTTTGGAGTTAATACTTGATCAACCTGTGTAGATTTCTATAATTATTATTTTTTTAAAATCAGTCGAACATTTATTCTCATTTTGATTATAGCAAGCTCGCTTGCCACTAGCAATTTTTCGATTATATTTACACTTTTGAAATTTTTATTTGCACTTATCACCAGCTCTTGATCTCTTATTTGCAGTCACACATCTCCTATTTGCACTTTACACAGTATTATTTGCCGCCCTTACCTACAAAAAAAACTCGCAAACAACTAAGTTTACGAGTTTCACATTTTACATATTTAACAGTTTAACTTTTTCAACAAGAAAGTTTAATATAACATGTGCTGCGATTCTGCTTGTCATATCACGGAAATCGATTGTTGGGTCAAGTTCAACAATATCCATTCCACAAACTTTTGGGTGTGATGCTAGATAACAAATACCATCTAATAGTGTTTGACTGTCCATTCCTCCAGGTCCAATTGCTGGGCAACCAGGAGCAAATGCTTGGTCTAGTACGTCCATATCTAGGCTAATGTATATTGCATCAACTTTGTCTACTAAATGATTAATGCTGTCTTTAATAATTTTTGAGATTCCTAGTTCGCGAACATCGCGCATTGAAAAGATTTTTACTCCGTTATTAACACCGAATTCAGTGTATGGAGCGCTATTTGAGAAATTGCGGATACCAATTTGAACTAAATGTTCACCTTTTAGAATACCTTCATCAATCAGGCTACGGAAAGGTGTACCGTTTGAACGTCCACCATCTTCAGTATTTCTTAAGTCGTGATGAGCATCAAATTGGATAACTCCTACTGTTCCTCGTTCTTTTGCAAACGCTGAAATGCTTGGAAAACTAATGCCATGATCCCCACCTAATATGATTGGCATTGTTTCTTTATATTGACCTAGCAATTCAGAGATTGTTGATCTAATACGATTTCTCGACTCTTCGAAATCAGTCACATGCATCGTAATATCACCAAAATCAGTAACCTTGTAATCTTTTAAATCAATTTGGTCTTCAATATGATAAGTACTGTAACTACTTAGCATTTTTCGAATTGAAGTGGGTGCGAAGCTTGCACCTGAATGACTTATTGATGTTTTGGACAATGGTACACCGATAATTGAGAAATTTGATGCTTCTGTTCCATTCCACGCAGAGATGATTTCATTTGCTTTTGTAACTTTTGAATCAATGAAAATTGCATCTCCTGCTTTTTTAAGATGTGATAACGACATCATGTTCACCCCTACTTACTACTAATTTACCATTCTTAAATACTGATTCTACATGATTTACACCAAAATGGTAAGGTACATAAGTATAGTTTGGTACATTCCAAATAACGACATCTGCCTTACGACCAATTTTTAGTTTACCAGATTGGTCTCCACGATTAATCGCGTATGAAGAGTTAATCGTAACGGCATTCCAAATTTCTTCAGGCGTCATTTTTAATTTAAGCATTGCAATTGTCATGATTAATTGTAAATTTTCAGTAGGGCAGCTTCCTGGGTTGAAATCAGTTGCTAATGAAACTGCTACGTTATTTTCAATCATCGCTCTTGCAGGTGCAAATTCAGGTTTATTCAAATAGAAGGTAGTTCCCGGTAAAATGACTCCGATTGTATTGCTCACACCAAGCATTTCTACACCTTTTTTGGATGCACCACATAGGTGATCAGCAGAAATAGCGCCAATTTCCGCTGCCATTTCAGTGCCACCTAGAGGATCTATTTCATCTGCATGAATTTTAACATTAAAGCCTTGTTCTTTTGCTTTTAATAAAAATTCTCTTGATTGTTCTACTGAAAATACACCAGTTTCAGCGAATACATCTACAAATTCAGCTAGTTCTTCTTCTTTAATAACATCTAATAAAGAAAGCATTTTTTCTAAGAAAGCTTCTTCATTTCCTTTATACTCCTTTGGTACTGCATGAGCACCTAAGAAAGTTGAAACTAAATCAATATCATGCTCAGCCTGTAATTCCTTAGCAATTCGAAGTTGTTTTAATTCAGTTTCTTCGTCAAGTCCATAACCACTTTTTGCTTCGACTGTTGTTACACCGAATGAAAGCATTCTGTTTAAGTGATGAATCGTTTTCTTTTTTAAATCGTCATGAGAAGCTAGTTTAGTTTGACTTACAGTAGAATGGATCCCGCCACCCATTTCCAATATTTCTAAATAAGAGGCACCTTGTAATTTCAAACTAACTTCATGCTCACGTGATCCTCCAAAGACCACGTGAGTATGAGGGTCTACTAATCCTGGAGTGACTAGTTTTCCCTCGCAATCAATAACTTCTTTTGCATCTATTTTTTGTTCATTCATTTGTCCGATATAAATAATTTGCCCATCTTTCCATGCGATTTCTGCATTTTCTAGAACAGGTAGATTACTCATGTCTTTCCCATGAATTGGACCATCACCATGATCCATCGTTAATAATTGACCAATATTTGTTAATAGAATATCTGCCTTCAAATCTAACACCTACTTCATCATTGGGATGTTTACGCCTTTTGCTTTCGCAGTTTCAACAGCTAAATCATAACCTGCATCAACGTGACGAACTACACCCATACCAGGATCTGAAGTTAATACTCTTTCAATACGTTTTGCAGCTGCATCTGTTCCGTCAGCTACAATTACCATACCAGCATGTAAAGAGTATCCCATACCTACTCCACCGCCGTGGTGTACACTTACCCAACTTGCACCATTTACACCATTAATAAGTGCATTTAGGATTGGCCAGTCAGCTACTGCGTCACTACCATCTTTCATGCTTTCTGTTTCACGATTTGGAGATGCTACTGATCCACAATCTAAGTGGTCACGACCGATTACGATTGGCGCTTTTAATTCGCCATTTTTAACCATTTCGTTAATGATTTTACCGAATTTAGCACGCTCACCGTAGCCTAACCAACAAATACGTGATGGTAAACCTTGGAATGCTACCTTTTCACGAGCCATACGGATCCAATTACATAAATGCTCGTTGTCAGCAAATTCACGTAAAATGACTTCGTCTGTTTTGTAAATATCTTCTGGATCACCAGAAAGTGCTACCCAACGGAAAGGACCTTTACCCTCACAGAATAATGGACGAATAAATGCAGGTACGAAACCTGGGAAATCAAATGCATTTTTAACGCCTTCATCTAATGCAACTTGACGAATGTTATTACCGTAATCAAATGCAATCGCACCACGTTGTTGCATCGCTAAAATTGCTTCAACATGAACTGCCATACTATGTTTTGCACGTTTAATTACTTCATCTGGATTTTCTACACGAAGTTTCTTTCCTTCTTCCATTGTCATTCCGATTGGTAAATAACCATTTAATGGATCATGTGCTGAAGTTTGGTCAGTAATTAAATCTGGTACAAAATTACGTTCAACTAATTGAGGTAAAATTTCAGCAGCATTTCCTACTAAACCGATTGCTAAAGCTCTTCCTTCATTTTTAGCTTCAGTAGCAAGTTGTAATGCTTCCTCTAAATCGTGAGTTAATACGTCACAATATCTAGTGTCAATACGACGTTGAATTCTAGTTTCATCCACATCAATACCGATTACAACTCCACCATTCATTGTTACAGCAAGTGGTTGTGCCCCACCCATACCGCCAAGACCAGCAGTAATTGTAATTGTACCTTTTAAGCTTCCACCGAAATGTTGTTTAGCAGCTTCACCAAATGTTTCATAAGTACCTTGTAAAATCCCTTGAGTACCGATGTAAATCCAGCTACCAGCAGTCATTTGACCGTACATCATTAAGCCTTTTTCATCTAATTCACGGAAGTGTTCCCAAGTTGCCCATTTTGGAACTAAGTTTGAATTTGCTAATAATACACGTGGTGCATCTTCGTGAGACTTAAATACTGCTACTGGTTTACCTGATTGAACTAATAAAGTTTCATCGCTCTCTAATTTCTTTAATGATTCAATAATTGCATCAAAGCTTTCCCAGTTTCGTGCAGCTTTACCGATTCCACCGTATACAACTAAATCTTCTGGTCTTTCTGCTACTTCTTCGTCTAAGTTATTTAATAACATACGAAGTGCTGCTTCTTGAATCCAACCTTTCGTGTTTAATTCAGTACCTCTTGGCGCTTTTAAAGATCCTTTTGTGATTTCCATTTTAATTCCACCTCTTCTTATATTTGTGTTTGTTTTGTATAGTTTCTTGCTAAGAAATTTTCTTTTAAATAAGTTGTTAATTTTTCAATGTCTTTTGAGAATACGCGATCTCTTGTAATTGATGGAACAGTTTTACGAGCATCTTCCATAAACTTTCTAGTTGTTTCAGACATTTTTTCGATTCCTTTATATTCAACACCTTGCATTGCACAAATACATTCGATTGCTAAAACTCTTCTAGCGTTTTGTAGAATTTGATACGCATGACGTGCTCCGATTGTACCCATACTTACATGGTCTTCTTGGTTTGCTGAAGAAGGAATTGAGTCAACACTTGCTGGATGAGCTAATGTTTTATTTTCAGAAACTAAAGCAGCTGCCACGTATTGCATAATCATTGCACCAGATTGTAATCCTGGTTCTGGACTTAAAAATGGTGGTAAATCATTTAATTGCGGGTTCACTAAACGTTCAATACGTCTTTCTGAAATATTCGCTAACTCAGCAACACCTAATTTAAAGAAGTCCATTGCAAACGCAATTGGTTGACCATGGAAATTACCACCAGAGAATACATCATCACCAAATAATAATGGATTATCAGTAGCTGCATTCATTTCGATTTCTAATTTCTCTTTTGCATAGTTCAGAACTTGCCAACTTGCCCCATGAACTTGAGGGATACATCTCAATGTATAAGCGTCTTGAACGCGGATTTCACCTTGTCTAGTTGTTAATTGGCTTGTTGCTAAAATATTGCGGTAACGTTCTGCTACTTCAATTTGTTCTTTATATCCACGTGCAATATGAATTCTTTCATCAAAAACATCTGTAATACCATTTAATGCTTCAAATGTAATAGAAGAAATTAATTCACTTTGATATGCTAACTCTTCACCTTCAAGGTAAGTAAGAATACCCATCGCTGTCATTGCTTGAGTACCATTAATTAAAGCTAAACCTTCTTTTGCTTCTAGAGTGATTGGTAAAATTCCTTCTTTTGCTAAAGCTTCTGCTGTTTCCATACGTTTTCCTTTATAGAAAACTTCACCTTCACCAAGTAAAACTAGTGCTAAGTGAGATAAAGGAGCTAAATCTCCGCTTGCGCCTAATGATCCTTGAGACGGGATAACTGGGTGGATATGTGCATTAATTAGTGAAAGTAATTTTTCAACTACTACTAAACGAACTCCAGAATGACCTTTTAGCATTGTATTTGCACGAAGAACTAACATTGCTCTTGAAACTAATTCAGGGAACGGTTCACCAACTCCACATGCATGTGAAGCAATTAAGTTATATTGAAGAGTTGAAACATTTTCTTTTTCAATTAAAACATCACTAAATTTTCCGAAACCTGTTGTAATACCATAAACAACTTTGCCGTTATTTACGATTTCTTCAACCTTTTCTCTACATGCTTTTACCGCTACTAAGCTATCTTCACTTGCTTTTACATATACCTTATCGAATAAAATACTTTTCATTTGTTCCATTGTTAAGCTATTACCAGTTAAAGTTACCATTAAAAAACACCTCCGAATTTTGTCAAAAAAAAACACAGAAGGAGGCTATGAGACGTAAATATAAACTTACGAATCATAGCCCCCTATCATCTAATAAACTATGGGCGATTATATGTGATTAATGCCAAGTCCTGCTGATTCATGCTCCGATCCTTTAATAGGAGCACCAATTGTTCCGTATAGTGCAACTGCTATCCAGTCACCCTCGTTCACGTTTTTATATGGCTTTCCTCTAACAACAGCAAATCTAAGTCCTACTGTTCTAAGAACATCACCTAATTGAACGTGACCTCTTGTTACGCCTTGAATTGCTTCAAGTGTTGCATGATATAATGAATGAACTTCTCTATATAGAGCTCCATTTATTACACCATTTTGTTTGGCAGCGGTTTCAATCGCAGCAACAACTTTTTGAGCATCCATTGTACCGACTTTACCTACACACCATACAACGTTTTCATTTTTCATTAATTCATCTTCTTGATCAGTCAAAGCAAGCATCATAGCTGTTCGACCAATTCGTTGATTTTGCTCTGCCATTTCGCTAATACCTCTTACTTACTTTCTCTAATAAACTAGTATCTGATTACATTATATGCCAACAATTAGTAAACTTCAATATATTCAGATTATTATTTTTAAAAAATATTTTTTTATTAAAACTTGTTGAAATATTCAAAATACTTATCAATAAATTATTATTTAAGAAAACTTGTCCATTTGTCATCAATTAATAACAGAAAAAGGGATAATCGCCGTTTGTTTAAGATTTTTTTCTTAACACTAGCTGCCAAGTAACACCAAAACAATCAGTAACCCAGGTTACCTTACTAAAATCATTCATCTCTACTGGCCCCATAAGTACTTGCCCATCACTTTTCAAGCCACCAAAAATTAAATCAAACTCCGCATCGTCTTTGCATTCTAAGTAAAAAGAAACAGCCCAAGTAAAATCAGGACAAGATTCTTCATCCATATCTAAAACCATAAAAGTCTGTCCTAAAATTTCAATGATGCCATTCATGATTTTCCCTTCTACACCTCGATCACCTTCCGTAAATCTTCGAAGAGAAACGAGTTTAGAATTCGGAAAAGTACGAACATAATAATTCATTGCTTCCTCCGCATTACCCTTAAACGTAAGAAATGGAGTAATCCTTTGCCCTGATATAAACGGTATAACTTGTTCTTGTGTCATCTTTAAACCCTCCAAACAATTTATAAATACCTCGTTTTAGAACTATTTCCGCTTGAGATTTAGCCTTTAATAAATCTAAATATAAATATATTGTACCATATTTTTACATATCAAAAAACTTCGCAGTTAGTTGAAATAAATGCGAAGTTAATAAGGAATTAACATACTATTAATGATATATCCGTCAACCTATTGGTCTCTCTTCTAGAATTATAGATATGTTAATCCAGAATTCAACTATTTCCTAATCTTAACAATTTTCTTCTTTTGTAAATTTTTTAATTATATAATTGTATTAAAAATAAATAAAAGGAGGTTTATATGAAAAAAATTTTCGGAAGAATTTTTAAAAAGAATTTAAAAAATGATAATGCATACTATAATGATCTTTATAATCAGTTTATTACAAAAGACTTAAAGGTAAATTCCAACTTTGCTAATTTATCGTTCGTTTCTAGACTAGAAAAAGCATGGGAAATGGATTTCCTAGCTAATGTTAAAGAAAGAGTTATAGAAAAAGAAGGTTGGAGCAATGAAAAGTATTCCTTCATTGAAAGGGAATTAAAGCGCTTTTTCTTAATGACAGCAATCTTTGAAAACGTTCCAATGTATAGTCAAGAAGTTGATAAAATCTGGCACGAAATGATTTTATTTACGAAAAGTTACCATAACTTCTGCGAGGCTTTTTGTGGTGAAATGATCCACCATGAACCAAATATTCTTAAAGAAGATGTAACTATAACAGATAGAAGCGATACTAGAGCTGTTTACAATTTGTTATATAATACTTTGTTTGAAACGACATCTGTAAATACCTATGTCTTAGGAAATTTAGTTGTTAATGATAAAAATACTAAAGTTCAAGAATATTTATCGAGCAAAACAATTCAAACAAAAAGTTTCGTTTCACATTTAAACTCACAAACTAAAAATAATTTTTTAAACGAGTTTGCTAGAATTCAAAAAAATTTAGTAGAAAAAGAAAATGAAGAAGCAAATACTAAACACCAATCACAAAAATCTTACCAAAATTCAGCTAATCGTTCATCTTCAAGCAAAAAATCAGATGATGGGCATATTAATTCAACATTTTTAGCTACAAATACTTTTTTTGCATTAAATGAAAGTTCAAATGATTGTTCAAGCAAGAGTGATAGTCATCATCATAACTCACACTCTTCATGCTCTAGTTCATCACATTCTTCATGTTCTAGTAGTTCTCACTCTTCGTGTTCTAGTTCGAGTTGCAGTTCAGTTTGTTCAAGTTGATTTATTAAAATTAATCCTGTCATCTAAGTATAATTCCATTAACTCAACCATAAGGTTGGGTTAATATTCAATAGAGATTCATTATTCAAATAAAAGTTTTTTAATTAAGTAATACCTCAACTTTTTTTGCCTCTATATCCGGTATTTTCAGCCATTTCTCGCTTCTCCAAAAGGTAAAATGATATAACTAATTGTAAGGACTAAAATGATAATTGCTAACCAAAAATTATGGGTCGATTCTCCATTGTTTACAATAATAAAACGAATAGTAGCCGTAATCCCAATATAAAGAAGATAGCGAATTGGAAAATGATAGTTTTCTTTAAAATATTGAACAATAATTGAAATGAATCCAAAATATAAGAAAAAAATTAAAACTTTGCCAAAAATCTGATGAACATTTTTATTTCCTAATAACAAATCGGTAAAAATATAATAAAGTTCTCTAAAGAGAAAATAAGTAAGTATCAAGCTCAGTAAAAGTAATGAAATATTTAACACAGTTTGATAAAGCTTAATCAGAAATTTTCGTTTTTTAAACCAACCCGTTCCAAGCATTAGTCTCCTCCAATTTTGTCCCCAATAAAAAGTTTCTTTTTTAATTCTAGTAAAATAAATGATAAACAATATCATTTAATCGTACTGCTTCTTCTATATAATATTTCGATCAAATACAAAAACTGAAATAGCAATATTTTCTTCTACCTTCATATCTGAAAATAAATGGACTAATTTAGCTCCCACAAGTTCTTCTAAACCTTCTGGTGCGTTATTTAAGTACAATTCTTGAATCATTTTTGTTCGTGCAGTATGAACCATTTCGGCTCCATTCATTGTTCCGGAAATAAATTTTTCAGTTGGAGTCAAATTACCATATAAAGTTGATACGGCCATGTTTTCTACGAACACTGTATGAATCCTCTCCGGACCCTTTCCAAACAAATCTTTCCGAAGTTTTCTCATCATATCATTAAATTCATGTATTTTTTTCGACATTACTTAATCGCCTCAATTTATAATTTATAATTACTTTCCTATTATACTTGCACATTTTTTATCAACCTATTTACAAATTCCTTGGATGAAGTTTAGGTAAACTAACTTTTGATTGATCTAATTCCTCACTATTTCATTCCCTTCTCAACTTTTTGAAAAAAAAATTCCACCAGGAAGACAATTAGCCCATTAAGGCTTTCTGTCTTCTTGGTGGAATAGTTAATTAGCAAAAAATTTACTAAAATACCAATCCAATTAAGTTAAATGAATTTAATAGATTCATAACAAATACATTATTATGTTTCCATATCATTCGGATTTATTATATCTCTATATTTTCAAATTAACAATCCTATTGTTAATTTTATATATTTCTGATTTTTCAGTGGAAGAAATTGAAAATTTTGCTGAACTTACAACCCTAACCAAAACTCCATTGCAGTTTCTAAGTCTTTACTTAATTTTATTTTCCTACAATATAAATTATTTAGCTTATTATAATCTTCCTCAATATTCATTGCTAAATCAATCTCATTTATTTCCTTTTCAAATCGTTCTATTTTTTTTAGAGCCTTAGCTTTGATTGCTTCTTGGTTGTTATCATATTTATTTATAACTTTTTTTCGATTGGCTATTTTTTCAACAGGTTCTTTTGTTTCTTCTAAACTAATTTTTTCTTTTATACTTTTATAATCATCGTAATTGCCAAGATAACTTTTTAAACCATAATCCTCAACAGCGATTACTCTTTGGCTCATTTTGTTAATAAAGTATCTGTCATGCGAAATAAAGAAAATTGTCCCTTTAAAATCACTAAGTGCTTCTTCAAGCGTTTCAATTGAATCAATATCAAGATGATTTGTAGGTTCATCAAGTATTAACAAATTGATGTCTTCGTATAATAACATTCCTAATTTTAGCCTAATTCTCTCTCCACCTGACAAGAACTTAACTTTTTTAAAAACATTTTGTTTATAAAACATAAATTTAGAAAGGTATTCCCTTGCTTTTCCTTCTGTAATTGAGATATCCTTTCTAAAACATTCTATTACTGTCATTTCTTCGTTATTAAAGCTTATTTTTTGAGGTAAATATGCCCTCAGCACATTTGCACCTAGTTGTACTACACCATGATCTGGTTTTTCTTCGCCTAACAGCATCTTTAAGAATGTAGTTTTGCCACTTCCATTAGGCCCAATAAGCCCGATTCTTTCCCCATATTTAATCAATAAATCCGTATCTTTGAAGATTACTTTATCTTCATAAGATTTAGATAGCCCAATTGCCTTAATTGTTTCATTTCCTGATCTCTTGGAACCCTTTAAATCTAATTTCATATTTTCTTTTTCAAAAACTGGTTTTTCAATTCTATTTAGTTTATCAAGTTTTTTTTGTATACTGGCAGCCCTTTTAAAAAATTTGTTATTATCTGCACGCATCGCCCAATCTCTTAAATTCGTTACGGTATTTTCCATAGCATTTATTTTTTTTTGTTGTTCTTTAAAATGTTCAAATTGGAGCTGTAAGTTTTTTTCTTTTTGCTCAACAAAAGATGAATAGTTGCCCTTATACGTAATTGATTCCATCTCTTCAACTTCTACAATTTTTGTTACGACATGATCTAAAAAATAACGGTCATGGGAAACAATCAGTACAATTCCTTTATAATTTCTTAGAAAGCCTTCTAGCCATTCTATTGAGTCCATATCGAGATGATTCGTAGGTTCATCAAGCAATAAAATATCAGGGCTATTTATTAAAAGTTTACCAAGTAATACAGTCGTTTTTTCACCACCACTTAATAAATAAAAATCTCTTTTTAATAAACTTTCTTCAAATTTAAGACCGGTACATACCTTTCCTAACTTTTCTTCCCGGTCATAGCCGCCTTTTACTTCAAATAAATGAACTATATCACTATACTTTTTCATTACTTTTTCTAGAGCATTATTTTCTAAGTCTTTCATTTGTTCTTCTAACTCACGCATTTGATTTTCTAATTGAATAACTTCATCAAACGCCATATTTAAAACATCAATTACTTTTATGCCTTTAGGATAATCTGGCATTTGTTCTAAATAAGCAGTGGTGAGTCCTTTTGGTACGAAATTAATTAACCCTTCATCATAACCATAACTAGAAGTTTGAGGATATCCCGGATAATAATGCATCGGTACAATACCAGCTATTATCTTTAGAATGGTGCTTTTGCCACTTCCATTGATACCAATAATACCGATTTTATCACCTTCAAATGCTTCAAATGTAATATTTTTAAGCACTAAAGTTGCTTCCATATATTTTTTAAGACCATTTATTTTTAATTCAAACATAAAATTTCCTTCTTTCATCCATAAATTTCGTTATGCCTTATATGGACAAGGTAAAGAAGTGAACTTAGATACGATTTGATTATTTAATTACGGCTCATTTATATTAAAATTTGTTAAGATTTTCGAACCAAAATAAAAAAGACTATAAGAAGAAAGTATCTTCTCACAGTCTAATAAACTTAGTAATTTATCATTTATCTAGAGCTATATAAGCATACAATTCTTATATACCTCTCATCAGTTAAACAAAAAAACCGATGAAATACTTTAAAAGATATCCAGTATTAGATAAATCATCATTTCGTTATCAGTAAAGTAAGTTACCTTCTAATTTGCCTTATTTCCATAAGATCATAACAAATAAGCCTACACATTAGGCAATTTTGTACTCATTAGGAAAACATATTAATTTTAAATAAATTAATATCAGCAATTAGTTGGCATCATAAACTTACTTTCCTCCTTTGGAATTTTCTATATTATCGCATTTTTCCATTTTTTTGTAAATGTTTTGATCAATTTTATCTAACGTTAATTTTTCCAAACAAATTCTTGCCATTTATTATACTATTCAATAACTTACATAATTAAACAAAGCCTGTACTGAAGCAGTTATTTTTATTTGTCCCTCTTGAATTGGTGTTGTTGGACCGCTGAATGCAGCCGCAGTCATTGTTAAAGAGGACATCGGACGTACGATTTGAATCCCTTCTTCAGCCAACCAGATTGGTATGTTATTAATCGTTAAACCAAATGATTTTGCGATGTTTTCTGCATTCATTTTTGCATTTAAAGTAGCCTTTTGTAGTGCCTCTCCGTAATATGGATCAGGATTTGATACTTCAAATGTAAGATTCCGTACCTCATTTGCTCCATTTTCAACTGCAACATCAATCACTTTCCCAACATTTGCAAGATCCTTCACGATTACTTTAAACATATGACCTACTCGATATCCTTTAAAAATTTGCTGTGAATCTTGGTAATCAATAATTCGGTCGATTGTATAAGAATTCGTTTCAATTTCTTCTTGTTTAATTCCCACCCCTTTTAGTGCTTCTATTATTTTATTCGAAATGATTGCATTCTCTGTCTGGGCCTTTTGTACTTTCATATCTTCTACTACTGATCCTAATAGTACAAACGACTGATCGGGCTTCACAAATACTTCACCTTTTCCTGTTGCTTTAATCGTATAATTACTATTCATATTTCGTGATTGGAAAGCACTTTGATATTGAGGGGTTGAATAATCAGATCGCATACTTACTAAGTTATAATTAGTTAATGGATAAATCTTTCTCACATCCTTTTAAGATGTATTGTATTTGTGCCCATTTATTGTATGTATTGAGAGCTCTTTCTGTGATTAGTTCGAATAATACGATTATTGTAATGAGTAAGTGAATAATCAAAAAAGCTTGTAAACTCGGGTTAATTCCCAATGTCTACAAGCTTTTGAAATTTATATATACTCTATTATAAACGAATTATAAAATGATGTTTTATCTCATCGTCTATTCTAGGTTCTTCTTCATCAAAGATATCAGCATTGTCTTTTTGTTTCCCAATTTCTATTGGAATTTCATATTCTGGTATGCTGCCATTGTAGTATGTAGAATTGTATTCCATTTTAATTCCCCTTTTCAAATAATAGATTAGAAGTTACAAATAAATTAATTAACATAATTTCATCCACACTATAATTAAACAAGGGAATTCATATAATTACTATTGGGGTTTTTTTACTACGTTTGTATTAAAAATAATGCGATAATTCCCAATTTTTGGTTAACAACAGTTATAAACCTTATGAAATCAAGAAATTAATATTAGTTGTATTGGGGGAATTCTGAAAAAACAACAACAAAACGATTAAAATGATAAACTAAATCCACCATTTTATAAAATAAATTAATATTTAAACGCACGGATGTGTTCAGTTTAATTATTATTTATTGAAATTTTCTTATTCAAATAAAAAAGAATGGATTTCTCCACTCCTTTTTGTTTATTAAAAACTAAACATTGGTTTAAAATCACCTTTATAAGGTTCATGCTCAACAAATATAGTTATATCTTTACCATCTTTGTCTTTACCTGTTCTTTTATAAGTAAATTTATTATTATTAAGCTCAGTCAATTCAAGAACAGCACCATACTTATTTGCTCCGATTGAAACATGTGCTCTAATTTTATTTTCGTGGGCAATATCGAAATAGCCATAGTCACCACGGCTTTTACCAGTTTCAAGATTGAAAAACTCATATTTATTAGTGATTCCATCAAATTTTGCAAGACTAATAAAATTCGTATTATATTTCGTTACGTCATTCCCATGTTCATCCAGTACTTTTGTACCATTCCAAAGTGTTCTACCTAAAATTTTATCGCCATCAACTTTTTTTACAATCTCGCCAGTTTTAGAATCCAATTTTTTATCAGGATCTGTAAAAGAAAGTTCTTTTTCTTTATAAGGAATATGTTCTACGTAAACTTCTACATCGTTACCGTTTGCATCTTTACCCATTCTTTTATAAGTAAATACGTTTTTATTAAGTTTTGTCATATCGACTACAGCTTGGTAATTCATTGATTCAGAAATTAAAATTCGTTTTTTACCATCATTTGTAATAAAAAATGTTCCTTTATCGCCACGACTTTGACCTGTTTTTGCATCAAAAAATTCGTATCTACCCGATTTTGCTTCATATTTAGCAAGACCAATATAATTTGCGTTTTCTTTTGTTAAGTCATGATGATTTTTATCATACACTCTTGTACCTTGCCAGTTTGTACTACTTAAAATATTAGCCATTACCTGACCTTTTGTTAATTTATTCTTAACTTTTTTAGGTGCTTTGTAAACTCTTTCTTGCTTTTGTTTATTATGCTCTTCTTGTGCGTTAGCAGCTGTATTGCATCCTGTTACTACTAAAGTTAATCCGAGTAATATGGATGAAATTGTTTTTGTTTTATTATTCATTTTTAATCGTCTCCTCAAATTTTCGATGAATTGTTTTTTATATAATCTCCATTTATTCAAAAACTTTCCTTATTTAGCACCTGCTTATATCTAAATCTCTTCGATTTCTTTAAAACCTTTTTCACGTGTATGCTGTAAAGGGGTAACATTTTCATGATTTGGTAAAACTTCAACAAAAGTTCAACGACCTCCTTATCCACTACAAATCAACATGAAAATATCGTTTTATTCCTGGGAAATTTTCCTCCAATCTTGCTCATTAGTTAGACCTTAGTTCGTCTGAAATCTATGTTAATCCTTAAATGAAAACTCCATCTAAACAAATTATTAAAAAAGGATAAAATTTTTAATAATATTTCTTTATAGATTGCACTAATAAACTAAAATGTATTTTTTTGAACTAAAATATGACTGTCAAGTAGACAGTCATAAGGAATTCAAATACTCACAATATATACAATTCTTTTTGTTAAACTAAAGGGAATGTTAGTTGTTGATTACTCATATAAACTTGAAGCATATAGAATATCGGCAATTATTTTCCAGGTTTGTTGTATCGGCATAGATTAAATTGTATTCAAATAATAACCATCCATATCATTTACCCAAGCCTCCATAGCTTCTAAATAGTTTTCGAGTGTTATATTCTCCCATTTTCCTCTATTATTTTGTATATCCATTCTCAAGTCGAAAATTAATCTGATTAAATCTTCACGACTATTAACACCATCAATTTTTTCATTCAACTCTAACTTTAATCATCTCTTTTCAATTAAAATTTCACCTTTTTAACAATCCTAGTCCTAATCATCTATATTTTTAGAAAGTAAAAGAAGAGCTTCTGTTCCGCCCCCCAAAAATTATGTATCTATTCCATGCGTTTGTAAAAGAATTTTCATACTACTATCCAATAAAATAAAAAATTAATCCTATTGCTATACTTAATAAAATTCCTCATTTGTATAAATACCTTTTATGATGTTTTTCAAATTTAGCACCAGTCAAACCTTCTTGTATCTTAATCATTGAAAGTACTATAAACCAACCAAATATAATACTACCTAATACATTAAACGTTAAATCAAATAGTAATTCCATTATTAACCCCTTATGTTAGTAAATCATTGTATAAGGCAATTATATCAATTATATTTCTCCTGAGCTTATTATTTTGTAGCTATTTCTGCAGTTGTCATGTAGTTAACTAAGCAACAACTTAGATGGTTTCAATAAATAAAAAAACCGCCACTATGTGAATGCTTCGTGAAACTAAGTAATTTATCATTCCAATTATCATGATAAATAAAAAAAACAGTAAACCTAGTAAAATTGGAAACAGATTACGAAAAACCGCGGTATAGGAGCTTGCCTTCCTTAAAACAAAAATACTCCCTTGTTTTTGATCTGGAAAATAAAAATCAAATTTCACATACGTAAAAAACACATCATTTATTTTTATCGTATCGCGAGTATTAATATTCGTTGCCTCAAACCCAGGAAGCGCTCGTTCCAACACTTTTTTGTCTAGCGAAGGGGAAGCGTACTCGACATAAGTTCCTTTTCGAACTACAATTTCGATATTCTTATGCTCAATATTTTTAATTTCCTTCGTATTTTAGTAACTGCATAGGATTATTTTTAGCAAGAAGCTTCAAATCGAGAAACACACTTTCTTCAACTGTTGTTAAAGGCTTTTGTACATATGTTTTCTTGTATAGATGTTCAACTGATTTTACATCTCCTGTTTTTGCAAAAATTATTAAGAAACCTGCAGCCAATAATAATGTGATTGAAAAAAAATCACCCCAATATATGAAAACTGAAACCTCATTTTAATTGACATTTCTTTCACTCACTCGATAATATGATTTTATTTAGATTATTTTTATTCTTAGCTTGCAATCTACTTTCATAAACCATAATTTTTAGATTTAAAAATCATTTCTTTTCAAATTAAAAGAACTATATCATATAAATCTTAAAAAAGTGTAAAATTTGTGTGAAATAAGTCTAAACAATACTCAATTAATAAAATAGTAAAAAATCGTCAAGTTATTATGTTTATAATTATGTAATAATAGATTGAAAGGATGTGGAATATGAAAAATCTAAAAGAACGATTTAAATCAAATGATTTAAGGATTTATCAAAGATTAAATGCTAGGAGTAGTCTATCCGATGAGGAATTAGCATACTTATCCTATTTAGAAAAAGGGTTCGAAGGTGAGAAGAAATTTGATGAATGGACTTCAAAACTCTCAGATAATTGGCTTTTTCTTAACGATTTATTGTTCGAATGTAACAAATCAGAATTCCAAATTGATTCGATTGGTATCTCTGGAGAAACAATCCATTTATTTGAAGTGAAAAATTACGAAGGAGATTATTATATTGAAGGAGATCGATGGTATAAAACCCCAAAGACTGAAATAAAAAACCCTTACGAACAGCTTAAAAGAACAGAATCTATGTTACGAAAATTATTAAATGAAGACAAGATTCATTTTAAAATAATACCTCATTTAGTTTTTGTAAACCCCGAATTTTTTTTATTCAATGCCCCTATGAACCTTCCCATTATTTTTCCAGCACAATTAAATCTTTTAATAAACGAATTAAACATGCAACATTTCAAATTAAATGTTAACCATTTTCGACTCGCTGAAGTATTTTTAACACTTCACAAATCAGAGTCAAAATACACACAATATCCAAAATATCACTATGACAAACTAATAAAGGGGATTAACTGTATTAACTGTAATACGTATTTTACAGAAGTTAAAAAGGGTAAACTGAAATGTCAAACTTGTGGCTACGAAGAAGATCTTCCCATTGGAATATTAAGAAGTATTGAAGAACTGAAATTGCTCTTTCCAGATAGAAAAATTACCACTAATGTAGTCTATGAGTGGTGTGCAATTTATAAATCAAAAAAAGGTATATGGAAAGTCCTTCGTGAAAACTTCAAAATGGAAGGACATGGGAAATATAGTTATTTTGTTTAGTGACTTTAGCTTGTACTCATTATTGTGAATACATTTTTATTACTACTTTTGAATTCCTTATGAGTAAGGTATTTTCATATTTTTGTTATTTTACTTATTCAAGAACCTTTTATGAGTTGTATATTCGTCTTTTCCCTTTTTCACTTACTCATGAACACCTTATGAGTAAGTAGAATCCGTCTTTTCCCTTTTTTACTTACTCATGAACCCTTTATGAGTATAGAGTTCGTCTTTTCCCTTTTTTACTTACTCATGAACCCTTTATGAGTAAATAAAGTTCATCTTTTCGCCATTTTACTTACTCATGAACCCTTTTTGAGTAAGTAGAATCCATCTTTTCCCTTTTTTACTTACTCATGAACACCTTATGAGTAAGTAGAATCCGTCTTTTCGCTATTTTTCTAACTCATGATCCACTTATGAGTATATATCTTATCCTCTCCTACTAATGATGAAACATTAATGAGTTTATTCATATTTTTTCACAAAAAACCACCAGAACAGATCTGGTGGCAATGATAAGTTTGCTTTTTTAATGGTAGTACTATTAACTAAATTGGTCTCCGAAATTATCTAAGTTTTCTTTTTAAAATTTTCCCAGTACTATTTTTAGGCAGTTCTTTTACAAAATAAATTTCCTTAGGTACTTTATAATAAACTAGAGCTTTTTTACAAAAATCAATGATTTCACTTTCTGATAGTGAATCATTCGAAACGACTAAATAAGCACATACACTTTCACCAATTAATTGATCAGGTTTTCCAACAACCGCTGCTTCAATGATATTTTGATGTTCATATAGGCGCTCTTCTATTTCTCTAGGGTACACATTATATCCATTTGTAATAATGACATCTTTTTTTCGATCTAATAAAAATAAATAGCCATCTTCATCTTTTTTACCGAGATCACCCGTTTTAAACCAACCGTTAATAAATGCTTTTTCAGTTTCTTCTATTTTATTTAAATAACCTCTCATCACATTCGGGCCAACCGCAACAACTTCTCCTACTTCACCAGATGGAACTTCCTCACCATTTTCATTGAATATTTTTGTCTCAACACTAGGTAGATCAAGACCAACTGACCCTGGTTTACAAATACCACGATATGGATTGAAAGTAAGCACTGGAGCTGTTTCGGATAATCCATAGCCTTCAACAATTAAAATATTGTATTTTTCTTGTATTGACTGTAATAATTCAAGCGGTATTGAAGCTCCACCAGAAATACAAGCTCTCAAGGTTCTAAAGTCGTTTGCAGTTGCACTTTTTAATTGATATAAATAATTATAAATTGTCGGTACTGCAGCGATTAATGTAGCTTTTTCTTTTTTTATTACCTCAACTAGTTCAGCAGGATTAAATTTAGGAATGATGATTGTTGATGCTCCATTTAACAAAATCATATTTACACATAATGTTAAGCAAAATGAATGAAACATCGGAAGGACTGCAATCATTCGATCACTATCACTTAATTCGATTAACTTTGTAAAATCACTAGCATTTTCAATTAAATTTGAATGAGACAACATTGCACCTTTAGGGTTACCGGTTGTTCCTGATGTATATAAAATAACTGCCGTATCATTTTGCCCTATTTCAATTTCTTCTAATTGAATATTTACAATTTCATTTTGTTTTATTTCATCTATTAAAATAATATTTAATAATGTATGACACTGTTTTTTTACACTTTTAAGTTTTTCCTTCTGATCACTAGTAGCGATTACAAGTTTAGTTGCAGAGTCTTTTAAAATATAGCTAAGTTCACTTTCCGTAAAAGATGGATTTAACGGAATAACAATTGCACCGAGTTTTAATATTGCTAAATAGGTTTGAACAAACTCAGGTGAATTTCCTAGTAAAATCGCTATTTTATCTCCCTTTTCAATCTTATTTTCAACTAATATGTGGGCTATGTTTTCACAAGATGACATAAGTTCTTCGTAATTTATTTTGTTTCCATTGTATATATAAGCTATGTTTTTACTTTTATTATCTGCTACTTCTTTGACCATCCCATATATATTCATTACTTTATCAATCCTTAGTTAATTTCATTGTTAGTATTTCATCTAATTAAATATTCTAGAAAAATGCAAAAGTTAGAAAGCGAACTTTCTAACATTCTTTTCCATCTATTTTGTAATTATTTTCTTATGATTTTTCGTTTAAAATCAGTAAAAGTACAGACTTTAGTCCCTATTTCTTTATTATTCTATCAAACAAATAATTTTTAATGATATAATTTTGATACTACATAATCATATCATAATTAGCGAGAAGGTGAAATGAATGGCACAACCAATAATCAATAGTAAGACGAAAAAGTCGTTAACAAGAATTGGTGTTGTAATCGCAATAATTGGCACTAAATTAAAGCTGCTTTTACCTTTATTAAAAGCTGCAAAATTTTTATCTTTTTTAAGCATGGTATTGTATTTATTTGTATACGGATTTACATTTGGATGGTATTTTGCATTCGCACTTGTTTACTTATTAATTTGTCATGAAGGTGGGCATTTAATAGCAGCGAAACAAAAGGGTCTACCAACTTCACCAGCATTTTTTATTCCTTTTGTCGGGGCGGTTATTTCACTTAAAGAAATGCCAAAAGATGCTGTAACTGAATCTTATGTAGCATTTGGTGGTCCGTTTTTAGGCTTAATTTCAGTTCTACCAGCAATTCCGCTTTATCATTACACACATAATGAATTTTTCGGATTAGTAATTGCTTTAGGCTGTATACTTAATTTGTTTAATTTAATTCCTATTTCTCCTTTAGATGGAGGGAGAATATTAAGTGTATTACCTCCAATTTTCTGGTTTATCGGTATTATGTTGATGCTAGTGTATTTATTTTATCAACCTAATTTTATCGCATTTTATATTATTATTTTAGGTATTACGACATTCATTAAACGAATCCGAGAAGCTTACCAGTTAAATGTAATTAAAGAAAAAATAAAACTATATGAACATACAATTAAACAATTTCAATTTGGTATTTTTAATGTCTATTCTGATCGTACGATTGTAAAACGTTTCTTTTTTCCTTTTTTTGAGGATAATAAAAAACTAGAATTTCAAATTCATAAGGAACGTCTTGAAATAAATTATCTAATTCGATCTGTTCGAGCACGCTTCCACGAACCAGACTTAGATTGGAGAAATTATATTGATGAAAAGATTCAAGAGATTAAGCATAAAAAGATTGCACCTTTACTAAAGCAACAAAAAACATTAGAAACTTACTATGTATCTAGTAATCGTAAAAAATGGCAAATTTTTATTGCTTACATCATTCTGGCGAGTAGTTTAGCTTTACTTGGATTTTGGAGCTATGGATTAATTGAACATGTTTTAGGTAAATAAGAGAAGAAGAACCTATTTTGAGACATATCAAAATAGGTTCTTTACTTTTTATAGTTTAATATTATGACTTTTTTTAATCTTGATATTCGCTAAATTTTCCCATTTTCGGGGTTTGTTCTTATTAGTACAGGGATTAGGATAGGCATAATTGAAGATGAGTTGAAAAGAACAGGAAAAAATCACTAATTCTAGAATATAAATAAAAAGATTTAAAATGATAGCAACTTTAAATTTTGGCCGATTTTCTTAGTTGCTAACACAATCGAAAGTTATATCTAAAGTAGCAATTATTGTAATTTGCTTAGGAAATCATTTATTTAAAACCAACTTTTATCACCTTAATGTTATTTTTTGAATATTACACACTGTTTAATTAACGCTTGCCTTAGATTAATTTTAATAAATGTTTTTGTTGAAAGGAGAATTTATGGTAAGGAGTAAACTAATTTCTGATTTGGTAAATAAAATATTGTGCTTAAAAATAGATCATCCACTTCGAGTGGGGGTTAGTGGAATCACGGCATCTGGTAAGACAACTATTGCTAATGAACTTGCTGAAGAACTTATTTGCAGAAAAAAGAACGTGATTAGAACAAGTATTGATCATTTTCATAACCCAAGAGAGATTCGTTACAAACTCGGGAAGGAGTCTGCTTTAGGTTATTATGAGTCTGCCCATGATTACGAGTCTTTTAAGCATAAACTTTTAATTCCTTTAGGACCAAATGGCAACCTGCATTATCAAACAATTTCCCTCGACTTGCATAAGGATGAGTATGTTAATTCAGATTTAGAAGTTGCGACTAAGGATATGATTTTTATTATAGATGGAACATTTTTATTTAAGAGAGATTTATGTAACCTGTACGATTTTAAAATATTCGTAGATACCGATTTTGATATAGCAAGAAAAAGAGGGGCTATACGTGAAGAACGAGCATTCGGAAGCTATGAAAAAGCCGAAGAAATGTTTATTAAAAGGTATCATGCAGCTTCGAAACTCTATTTGGAGCAACACTCTCCTCAACTTAATGCTGATGTAGTCATTAGAAATAATGATTTAAATAATCCAGTTTTGTATTTTAATAATAAATTGTAATTCAAGTAACGCATGCGGTATAAGAAAATTACTCGTTAAATCTGCTAAAGGCTATCTAAATAGACAGCCTTTTTTTCAATGATCAACAGTTAGACCCGTAGAGCCAATATAAATTTTTATTTATAAAAGTTTGTATGTAAATTTTTAAAAATATTTATAGCTTGAAAAAAGTATTCAGTAAAAGTACCTTCATCTTCTAAACTCCAACATGTTGATAATACAGCGTGCGAATAACCCCAAAGTAGTACTCTTTCTTTATTTAAATTTAATTCTTTTACTAGTAGATCAATTCGTTTTTCTATGGTTTTAGGTATATCTTTATCTTTTAAGTTGTTCAATAGAAACTGGATGATGTCATATTCTCTTTCGCCTATTAATCCTTTTGGATCAATAACTTTCCATGAGTTTTCTCCTGCATTTAATATATTATAATGATGTAAGTCTCCATGAAGTAAGTATTGTGTTGATTGTGTTTTATTCATTTCTTTAAAAATAGAAAACGCATCTAATAGCATTTCTTTTGAAACGGGACCTAAGCCATTAGGGAACTTTTCAACAATTCGGCTAAAGCTATCTTCTCGACTTAATATTGTAGGTATTTTTGTAGATTTTGGCGCAGTTATCCATAAATTTTTCATCACTTTGACTGCTATATTCATTGCCTCTTCTTCGTTTTCAATCGTAGCAAGAGTTTCGCCAGGTAATAGTTGTTCTAAAATTAGTATGCCTTCATTAAGATCGGCATCAATAACTTTAACGAATTCTTTTTCTTTAAACTCATTTAGAGCTTCAACCTCACTATTAAATTCCTCATTAGGAACTTCTAGTTTAATAACTGCTTTTTTTTGACCATCAATTAAAATTGGAGCTACAAAATTATATGATAATTCAAATGGTGCTAATATCTTCATATTCCATCGATTTTCGCATTTAATACACAAGTCTTCGAAATTCTCGAGCCATATTTCTCCTTTTTCTTTATGGATCGCTTTAATGGTTTTAATAAATTGATCTGGAAGAGTTATCATTAAATCACCCTTTTCTATTAACAATAGTATTTAATGAATTATTATTGAAAATTTGGAGTACATGTATGAATTGATGAAAATAGAAAGTTGAGTCCTACACTTTTTTTTTTTTGCAAAATTACATGTAGAAACTCAACTACCACTAAATTAGTTGTTCTTTTAATTTGTACTCTTCAATTAAACGATTATTTTTATACTTACCTTTTACATATTGAATAATCTGTTCTTTAATATTTGGAAATAAGATGATATTGTCTAATTCATTTATTGGAACCCACTTTACGCCAGTTTGATTTGGATCTGGATTTATTGGCATCGTTGGAACTGAGTCTACTTTAATATGACAGCGGAACATTAAACTTAATCCATGTATTTTATGACCGGTCATATGGGGTGCATTTTCTGAAACAAATACAAGTTCTCCAACCTCAACTTCCACACCTGCTTCTTCAAAAGCTTCTCTTTTTACAGCCTCTATAATTGTCTCACCAGGTTCAGTACCACCAGCAGGTAAATTATAATGAATTCCGTCCTCATCTGTAAATTGAATTAATAATACCGAATCATTTTCAACAATTAAAGCACATGCTCTTACACGAATATGATACATAACCTATCTCCTCCCCTAATAAAAGTGATTATCCCATTATCTAAAAATTTAATTCAACTTTCAATTTATTTTTACGAATCAAGTAGAAAGACCTAAACAATAAAGAGGCATCATGGTCTAGTTCCATGAATGCCTCCTAGTTAAAAGTTACTCTATATTATTTAACTTGGGTATTTAAAAAACAGGAAGAAAGTACTTGTTTTATTATTTGAATTGCTTCATCTATTTCTCCGTATGATAAATTGATCGGTGGTAATAATCTTAATACATTAGCCCCTGCTGTACCTACAATTAACCCATTCTTTAAAAATTGTTCTACTAGTTGTTCAACTGGCAGATTTAATTCGATACCAATCATTAATCCTTTACCGCGAATTTCCAAAATTTGTGGAAACTCTTTTTTTACTTCGACTAATTTATCAAATAAATAATTCCCTTTATCCTTTACAGTATTCAAAAACGGAATGTCATTTATTATATTAATTGTTTCAAATGCAGCTGCCATTGCTAAATAATTTCCGCCAAAAGTTGAACCATGCGCACCTAGTGAGAATGATTCAGCTAATTTGTTCTTACCTAGCATTGCCCCAACTGGAAAACCATTCCCTAAACCTTTTGCTAGTGTAATAATATCTGGATCTAGTGGAGTTTGTTCATAGGCAAACATTGTTCCTGTTCTGCCCACTCCGGTTTGTACCTCATCAACAATGAGTAATAATTCATGTTTTTTACAAAGAGCTTGAATCCCTTCAAAAAAATCATTATTACCAACAATTACACCACCCTCACCTTGGATTACCTCCAAAATTATTGCTCCAGTATTTTCATTTATTTCATTTTGTAAAGCATTTAAATCATTATAAGGTACATATGTAAATCCACTTAACATTTCGCCGTACCCTTCATGAATTTTAGACTGACCGGTAGCAGCCATTGATCCAAAAGTACGTCCATGAAAGCTTTGTTTAAAACTGATTATATGAGATTTACCTGAATGTTTTCTTGCTAATTTTATGGCTGCCTCATTTGCTTCTGTACCGCTATTACAGAAAAATACTAATCCATCCACATAGCTTTTTACTAAAACTTTAGCAAGCTCTTCTTGTTTTTTAATTGTAAATAAATTTGATACGTGCCAAACCGATTCAACTTGTTCTTTTAGTGCATCAACAACTTTTGGATGACAATGTCCTAAGTTACAAACGGCAATTCCACTTAAAAAATCTAGATACTTGTTATTTTCGTCATCATATAAGTAAGTACCTTTTCCATTTAGAAAATTAATTGTTTTTTTATTATAAGTAGGGAATAAATTACTCACTTAACACAACTCCTTTTGTAAATACTGTACCGTTTATTGTTCCATTTTCATTTAAGAAATTCTCACCTACAATTGCCACTGAATTTACAACATTTAAGGCATTTAAGGCACTCGTGACTTTAGGAATCATTCCACCATAAATTGTTTTTTCATCTATTAATTGATGAACTTCGCTAGGCGTAATCTTCTCAATCAATTTATGTTCCAAATCTAATACACCATTTGTATTTGTTATAAAGCAGAGCAATTCCGCATTCATTGCCTTGGCAATACTTTTTGCCGCTTCGTCTGCATTTATATTATATTTTTGGCCAATTTTATCTACCCCTACAGGTGAAATAACTGGTACATAATCATTGCTAAGTAGTAAATCTAATAGATTCGTATTTACATCTTCAATTTCTCCAACCCAACCTAATTTTCCCTTATTATAAAGTGAAGCTTCCAGTAATAGATTGTCACATCCCGATAGACCAATAGCTTTTATATTATATTGATTACATATAATCGTTAAATCTTTATTGATTTTTCCATTTAGCACATATTCAACAATCTCTAAAACCTCAGATGAAGTCTTACGAATGCCGTCCTCCATTTCTACTGGAATTGAAAACTTTAATAATAAGTTATTTATAAGTGGCCCCCCTCCATGAACGAGGATAACTTTTTTACCACTCATTTTTAGTTGGTTTATATTTTCAAAGAATGTATTAGACAAGTTTTGGATTAAGCTACCACCAAGTTTAATGACTACAGTTTCCATTGTTTAAATCCCCCTTATGTGCGATAGCTTGCATTTATTTTCACATAATCATAAGTTAAATCGCAGCCCCATGCAGTACCAACTGCATCTCCATCGTGTAAATGGACATCAATATAAACAATCTCATTTTTCAAAGCATTCTTAGCCTCTTCTTCATTAAACTCAACTGGTTTACTACCAAATAATACTGTTACGCCATTAATTGCAATGTCAATTTGATTAAAATTCCCTTCGACCCCGCTATATCCAATGGCACCAATAATTCTTCCCCAGTTAGCGTCTTCACCATAAACCGCTGTTTTTACTAAATTTGATCCGACAATCGATTTAGCAATTTGATTTGCAATTTTTTTGCTTGAAGCTCCATTTACATTTACTTCAATTAGCTTAGTTGCCCCTTCACCATCTCTAGCAATCTTTTTAGCCAGGTCTTCACAAACTAATTGAAATGCAGTTACAAAATTAGCCCAATCTGAATGACTTTCAGTTAATTCATCATGTTCAACTGCTCCATTTGCCATAACTAAAACCATATCATTTGTTGACGTATCCCCATCAACTGTAATTTGGTTAAATGTCTTATCTGTCACTTCTTTTAATAAAGTTTGTAATTGTTCTGAACTAATTGTAGCGTCAGTTGTCACAAAACCTAGCATAGTTGCCATATTTGGATGAATCATACCAGAACCTTTTGCAGCCCCAGCAATCGTTACAAGCTTTCCGTCTATCAATACTTCATAACAAATAGTTTTTAAAACCGTATCAGTCGTTAATATTGCGTGACCAAAATCTTCTCCATCTTCCAACTTATTACCGAGGGTTAACTTGTCAATGCCGCTTTTTAATCGATCCATTTTTAAATATTCACCGATTACACCCGTCGATGCGATTGCGACTAAGTGTTCTGGAAGATTAAGATACTCTGCACACCACGCTCTCATTAAATAGGCATCATCCTCCCCTTTTTTACCAGTACATGCATTTGCACAACCACTATTTACTAAAACTGCTTGAATTTTATTACTATCTGCAATACTCTTTTTTGTAATCGCTATTGGTGCAGCTGGAAATAAATTTAATGTATATACAGCTGCAACTGAAGCTGGCTTTTCAGAATATATTAATCCTAAATCTTTACGTTTATAACGTAGTCCAGCATGAACTCCACTAGCATAGAAACCATTTGGTGATGTAATTGTTCCTTTTATCTTTTTTATATTCTTTTCTTTAGTAATCAACTTTTATCTCTCCTTAAGGAAATATTGGTGTAAATTGTAAACCTGTTTCATCTGGCAGATTTAACATTATGTTCATATTTTGAATTGCTTGACCTGCCGCTCCCTTCACAAGGTTATCAATGACAGAAACGATTGTGATTCGATTTGTACGGTCATCGTAAGTTGCGTATATATCACAAAAATTTGAACCATAAACATCTTTTGTACAAGGTATCCCGTCTCTTACTCTTACAAAATAGGAATCTTCATAACTTTGGTTATACAATTCTTTTAATTCTTCGTTACTAATTTCACGAGTTGAAGTAACATAAATTGTTGACAAAATTCCTCTTGTCATCGGAACTAAATGCGGTGTAAAAGTAATAAAATCCTGTGAAGAATCAATTGATCCAATAATTTGTTCTATTTCAGGTATATGTTGATGTTCAGTAATTTTATATGCTGTTAAATTTTCATTTCTATTCATAAACTGAGTCGTTTGATTAGCCGTTTTTCCAGCTCCAGAAATTCCAGATTTAGCATCTACAATAATTGAATTTTTCGCTACAATTCCTGCCTTTAATAATGGCGCTAAACCGAGTAGCGTTGCTGTTGGATAACATCCTGGATTAGCTATCTGATTGGATTGTTTGATCGCTTCTCGATTAAGTTCTGATAGTCCGTAAGTGAATTCATTCGTTTTTGAAAAACAAGGATGCGTGTGTTTATACCATTTTTGGTATGTTTCTTCTTTCTTTAATCGAAAATCTCCTGATAGATCAATCAATTTTGTTTTCGAAAAATCGATTTCTTCCATTAATCCACTGCTTACTCCATGTGGCGTAGCAAAAAACAAAATATCATTTTCAGAAACAGAATTATTTTTATTCCACTTTTTTATTTGACCACTATTATTAGTAGCTAAATGTGGAAAATACGTAGACAAATCTTCCGTATAATCTGATGTTGAATAAAAATTCATACCACTTATTTCCGGATGCATTGATAGAAATCTTACGAGTTCAAGACCACCATATCCGGTTGCCCCCATAATACCGACTTTCATTTTAATATCCCCTTTTATAAAATTATATTCTCCATTATAATTATGAATAAATATAAAATCAATTGTATTTTTATAAATAATTGAAAATAAAAAAAGATTAACCAATTTTCATGATTAATCTTTCATTATTTTTTTATTGTATTCTACAAATAAAAATACAGTAGAAATAGTTTTTTACACTATAAATAGAACTCAAATACTTTAGCTATTTTTTCTTTTATTCGATCTTTAAAAGGTAAATTTTTAATATAAGTAGGCGTAATTTCAAATGCTTGATGATTAAATACATCGGCTAATTTTGGTTCTACCTGTTTGATAAATTGTGGATCATATATATAACAATTCAATTCATCTGTTAAATGAAATGATCTGGAATCAAAATTTGTTGTGCCAATCATTAGTACTTTATCATCAATTTTAATTACTTTACCATGAAAAATTCCCTTTTTGTACCCATACACTTTAATATTATTTTTCCAGGCTTGTTTTATATACGGTATTGCTGCTTGTTCTACTAAAAGTGCATCTGACTTATGAGAATATAGTATTTTAACTTCAATTCCTCTATTTGCTGCATCTAATAATGTATTCCATATTACTTTATTATTCGGTATAAAATAAGGAGAATAAATTGTAATCGAATGTTTTGCTTGTTTAAATAATTTACTATATTCTTGTTCAATCCCTAACTTTGTATAAGAAACAAATTGATGCTGGCTTTTTCCAACCTTTTTACTAATCTCCATCTGTGTAATTTTTTGGTCTGAATTTTTTCTCCAATCATGTACAAATTGTTTTTCTAAGCCTTCAACACCACTACCTACCAATCTAAGTTGAACATCTTCCCACGGTTTTAATTCTTTTTTTTCATCTATATACTTTTTACCTATATTAAACCCGCCAATATAGCCAATTTCTCCATCAATAATCGTCATTCGACGATGATTTCTGTTATTTATCGATGCAAAAAAATATGATAATTGAGGTTTATTAAAATATGTAAAATGTACCCCATGGTCGATTAAAGATTTTCTTTCTTTTCGTTCTAATAAAATCCCACCAAGACGATCAACTGCATAATAAACTGGAATTCCTTCATCACTTTTCTTTTTTAAGACATCTAAAAACTCATGAGAAACTCGATCATTAGAAACTGAAAAAAAGTAAATATGCACTTCCTTTTTTGCATTCCTAATATCATTAAATAATTGTTTATTTAGCTTCTTTCCGTTCGTATAAATCGACAAATCACTATATCCAATTGGATAAGTTATTGGCTTTTTTGCGTAAATATTATCTTTTTGAACGTGTTCCATTTCAATTTCATTTAAAGCAAATAATATTACTAATAGCGAAAAGAGCAGTATTAAAGTTTTAAAAATGAATTTTATTATTTTTTTCATAGATTCCTCTTACATGAGTTTGTCATAAGAGTATTTTTTGAATAAAATGACTTAAATATCCATTTTTATTTTAATTGAGAAATTTTTTTCATTTAAGCTCTTTAAATTTAAAAGTAAAAATTCAATGTTGAGTTGAAAATTTCTTTTCATCTATTATCGTTCTATTTAATAAAAAAAAGCTGCATATTTACAGCTCATAATCTTCTACTAACGCAATGCATTAGTTTTCTATATTCCTTAACTCTAAATTATAATTTAGTATCGAGAATCCAAAAATGTCTTCTATGTTGAAGTTCCTTTTTTTGCTCTTTGAACTTACCAGTTCCACCATCTGTCACTACGACGTCTTTCATCGTCACAACGATTTACTGCACGACAGAATTCTTCTTGATCAATCGTAATTTTCGCATTAAACGTAAAATCTCTATTTCTTCTGTTTCTATCATTATTTCTTTCATTATTATTTCTTTCATTATTATTTCTTTCATTATTATTTCTTTCATTATTTCTTTCATTATTACAGTTGCAACCCATTATAACAACACCTTTTCTTTTAGTTTCATCCCAACATCTTATGTTTGGACAAGCAAAAAGAATTGGACAAGTGTTTAATTTTAAAATTTTAATGAAAATTTTATGCAATACTAGTTTTCATATTATCTACATAAAAAAGAATCTTCTTCTGAATTTCCTTTTTTTGCTACTTATACAACTAATGCATGCGTTTAGTCAAATAAGGAATAATATCAAAATCGTACGTATTCGTATTCAATTACTAAACAAATGGAGTTGAAAAATAGCTGTGAAAAAAGTTTTTTTTATTGTAACAATCCTATGCCTTTCATTACTAAGTCTTGTAGAACATACTTACGCTACGACAAATCAACCATGTCCCTCGCCAATTAGCTTTCAAATTGAAATTGAGAATTGGGAAACTGTTAACAAATTACTCCCAAAATATTCGTTTTTCACAGTAATCGATGTTGAAAGTGGCAAGAGCTTTAATGTTCAACGAAGAGCTGGTAGTAGGCATGCAGATGTTCAGCCATTAACAAGAGAAGATACAAATATAATGAAGGAAATATACGATGGGAAATGGAGTTGGAAAAGAAGGGCTGTATTAATTTTAGCTCATGACAATCTAATCCCTGCGTCCATGCACGGAATGCCACATGGTGCAGGTGCTCTTCAAAACGGTTTCGGTGGTCACTTTTGCATTCATTTTTTGGGCAGTACGACACATAAAACAGGAAAATCAGACTTATCTCATTATGTAATGATCCTTAAAGCTGCTGGAAGGATTGATGACTATATGAATAACCTTCCGCCTTACCAACTGCTGAATGTATTATTTGTTACCATTAAAAACAGTGATAAAGGCTTGGCTAAAAATATTGTCATAAGTAACCACAAAAATATTAACAAAGAGCTTAAAAAAATAGAAAAAATAGAAGCTATACATTGGTCATTGCCTCAATCAATTGATACAGAGCCATACTCTTTAGAAACTGAAATTCCAGTTGAGGTTAATCTTTTAATAAAAAATGTAGGTTCGGTTAGAAGTAAACTTTCTTTTACCTTGGTTAGAACGTCACCACTTTCACCATGGAAAGTTAATATCGATCCATTACTTTCTACTATTAACTAGTTCTCTAATTACTTGTGGTAGCTTTAGATAAAAAAATTTTAACAATATTTCTTGCTTTTCAACAAATGTATATAACTTATAGAAGGTAAGGCAATATGAACCTGTTGCACCGTTCAGACTTTGCTTTACCCTTTTTTGAAAAAATTGTTTGATTAATATAAGTACTTATTGGATAACTAACGCATTGTGTTGGTTGCTTATAGAATTGCTAATACAATTTATAGTTTAATTTATGTGATCGGGTGAATAAAAGCGGAAGAGCATCTTTTTGCCAATACTCCAATACTCTACAGAAATACATCCACTAGAAATTCCTTCATGGGAGTATTTTTCTACAATAATAAATTCCGTTGTATTGAACTTGAGATTTGTAAGTTCTTCAAAGAATTGTATTCCAATACCCTTAATAAATAAACATGATTATCATTACTTGTTATTTGGCTAAAACCTTCATTATTCTTATATATATGCTTTTCCCATTCTAGAATTTCTGGAATATCAAGTTCTATATAATATACGAAATTCAATTTTAGTTTTAGATCCAACCCGTTTACCTTCAGTGTTCCATAGTGGGAATTAAACTTAACAATATAACGATCGCTATGCAACTAACGCACCAGATAGTTTAAGAACATATTTTGAAAGTTGGAGATGTATAACATTTAAAGTCCCATAAAATATTTATCTGATTTTCTCCGCCAACTCTAAAATAATTCCCTCTGGACCACGAACGTAACATAACTTATAACTTTCTTCATATTGCTCTATCTCACTAAAGATTTCCGTGCCCTTCTTTTTCAATTTTGCAACAATAGCTTCAATATCTTCAACTGCAAAACAAATATGTCTGATACCGAGCGTATTTGCAAGTGGTTGCTGAATATCTTTTTCATCTGAGGGAGAATAAAATTTGACTAGCTCAATCCAAACCTGACCGTCTGGCATCCCCAATCCTACACATGACGTTTTAACATCTTTAAGCCCAACTATTCTGTCCAACTGTTCTCCTTCCATTTCCCATTCCGCATGCACTACAAGACCTAAATCAAGAAAAAACGCTTTAGCCTCTGAAAGATCATTTACGTTTATACTCACATGATCTATTCTATTAATCTTCATATCTCATACCTCCTATGTACCTGTTAATTTCATTACCTATATTCGTGTTAGGTTTGCTTGAAATTCTAATTCTCTTAAAAAACAGGATAATATCCATCTTCAACAAATCTGCAATTTAGTGAAATAATATTTGATCCTATTTCTTATTTTCCCCTCTATATTAATTATAAATTTCGCCTGATAAAACACCAATTATTGTAGGGGATTTATGATTGTGTAATAAATAATCGATTAAACTGTCGATCACGTTCTTAAAAAATGCAATGCGTTAGTTGCATAGTAGTTTATATTTACTTTTTTTCATTCGAATTGCTTTTAGCCGAACCTGTAAATGGATTAATTTCATAAGATAGATCTCTGCCAGCCTCTTTTTCTTCTTTGTGAATTCTTTTTCCTAGAGATGCATAATACCAAATCAATGAACCAAACACTAAAATACCACCGTTTGTTGAAATCAAAAAATCCAAGTATATTCCCTCCAAAAAGTTCTAAATGAGAAACACATATGTTTATTCTTTTAAAACAATATTCTTTTTATGCTTAAAAAAATCCTTTCCTAATGCAACTAAACTGTCAAATACTTAAAAAGGAGCCGTTCAACATCGACTCCTAAAGCTGATCAACTATTTAGTTACATTAGTTTTATAAAATAAGATACCCACGAAGGAGAAATTAAGATTAATGAAGCACTTTGAGTTTATCTGGTTCTAATAAAACCATGAAATCTTGTTCCTTGAAATTCAAGCTCCCCATCGTCACCTTCAACTATCATTCCATATTCAGCATCCTTTACTTCAAATTCTATTCTATCTCCACTTTCTACTTCAAACGTTACAAAATATTTACTAAATGACCGATGTTCCACTCCGTTTTGTACGGCTGTTCTTTTAGTAACAACTTTGGCTTTAACATTTAATTTTGGTGAGTTGTTATTTTTATTCCATTGTGTAACTCCCTTTATGATTGTGAATAAAAAAATGGATATAACTATTACAAAAGTTATACCAAAAAGAATGGGACCGAACGCAAACATAAAATCTCCACCTTCAAGCATTTTACTCCTCCTAGAATCCTTTTCCCTCTAATTTTGCGTACTTATTTATGTAGGCATGTTTCATAATTAAATCAATTCATTTTTTATTTTATCATTGAATTAAAAATCATTAATCTATCAAAAGACTCATGAAAACTGATAATCTTTACTCGACTATAAAGCCGATCATGTTGTTCAACTAATGCACTAGTTAAATGAACAACTTCAATACTTTCTTGTATGTATCTTCATAATTCAAATCATCATAAAATTCATTATCTAATTCTTCAAGTTCTTCAAGAATATCATCTTCAGATTTATCGCTTCGATAGATTTCATTTGCTTTTTTTACTAAATTAGATAAGAAATTGATTTCTAATTTATCTAAGATAGAAACAGTTTCTTGCCAATATTCTCCAGTCCAATTTGAGAGATATTGATCAAATCCACCATTATTTACTTCCAATAGAAGACTATCAACTAAATATAATTTTCTTTCATTTTCACTTAGTACTTTAATTCCAGTAACACTTTCTTTTTCATTAATTTTATCAGACATCTCTAAATATAAATCTTCTGTATTTTTCATCAGATGAACTCCTCCAACATTCATATTTGTTTGAATATTTTAGCTCCATAAACCAACAAAGCAGTTAACCCCTGTGGTTTCTATTTATCTATAAAAGAAATAAAAACAATGAAACAAGCAGGTGAAATAATTCTCATTCAAGTTGGAATTCTCATATTAAATTTGCTTAAATTTTTCCTCGATATGTCGTCTGAGAACGAATAGAGATTAATAGATAGCCAAAAATATAACTAATAAAGTAAAAGTAAAAGAATAATTCCTAAGAAAAAATTTAGTTCCAAAATAAATTAAAGGTAAAAAAACTATCTCCAACAATAATTCGACTAGATAATGCCTCCTAGCCTCAAATTTGAAAAGCCATTTTCCATATTTTTTAATGATGACATTGTCCCAACACCTCTAGTGATAAATATTCACTATTAAATTTATACTTTCCTTTTAAGCTCTTATATTGTATCTACTCCAGGTGGTAAGTTGACTTGCTTACCATTTCCTCTCTTATAATCGTTGCATTTAAGTGCGTTTTGATTTATTTCTATTGGAAACGAAACATATACAATCACAAAATAAAAGCTGAATATTTAGAAGCTTATGACATTTGCTAACTCATCAGTTAGTTGAATTGTAAGTTTAATATTTTGCTTAAATGCGGCATTGCTAAATAAAACGCACTCACTGTAAAAAGTTGATTTATTTCTCCACTTTTTATTTTAGTGTAAATAGCATCTACATCTATTAATTTGAATTCAATAAATTCAGCAGGATCCAGTTCTTGTTCAAAAGCTGGATAAGCATCTAATATTAAATATGTAATTATTTTGTTATTTTGTGTTGCAGGATTAATGAAAAACTCTCCTAATAAAATTGGTTCGGTTTTTGTAATATATCCAGTCTCTTCCCTTACTTCTCTTAAAATGGCTTCGGAATAAGGTTCATTTTCTTCTGGCTTTCCAGCTGGGATTTCAAAAAAAAAGTCCTGTCCAGCGTATCTAAATTGTTCGACTAGTAAAATTTGATTCTCTTTTGTTATCACAATAGCATTTACCCAATTTGAATATTCGTTTACATAATAATCCTGTATTATATTTCCATCCGGTAGTTCACAACAGTCTTTTCTTAAATTTCCAAATGGAGTTTTGAATAAATATTCTGAACTAAGTGTCTTCCATTTCTGCATCCTAAAAGCTCCTTAATATTTAGTTTATCTATACATATTTTGCTAATTTTGATTATTGTCATTGTTCAATTAAAATGCCATTTTGTTGAATAATGAATTGTAACTTTTGTTCAAATGCTTAACTTGAAAAAAGAACTATCTATTTAGATAGACAGTCCTTTTATAACCTTGTTCAACTAATGCTTTGGGATAGGTACGTATTTTTTTTAGAAAATTAGTTCACCATTCTGTTTGAAAAACTGTGAAATCATATGATATTCATTTAATACTCTTTTTCTTCCACTATCTGTTAAATACCAATTCTCTTGATTTAAACCTCGATTATCTTCCAATGGTAGTACATCTAATATCATGTCTTCTTTTGCAAAAGCTGACGCAATTAATAGGAATCGATTCATGAAAAACGTTTTACCTACCAATAATATGTTTTTTTCTTCTGAAGATATTTGAAGCATTGCATTTTTTATAATATCATTGGCAGATACAGCTTGACCCTCAATTGGGAAAATAATATTTTCAGGTATTCCTAATTCAATTAATTTTTCCTTATGGAATATGTATTCGTCCTCCTTAAGATTAATGTTATAAACACTAGGGATCATAATCTTTTTAAAAGAGTCATTTTTATATAAATTAACTATATGTTCATTTAACTCTGGAAAATGACCTGGATGATATAAAACTACATCTGCAAGTTTGAATAAATTCTTTTTTTCAATAAATGTATTTTTACTTAATAAGTTCGCAAATTGAACGTTCAAAAATAGCACCTCTTAATATTTCTAATAATCATATTAAACATCATCGATATATTGTTCGACATAAAAAAACGTTTACCTCTTTACCTAACTAATCTGCCAGTAGTTGAATAAGAAAATCAACAATCTTCTTACCAGAACTTCATAAAAAAATTGCTTACACGGAATATGAACAAAGAAAAAAGCAGGAGAGCAAGTTAATCCCCGCTCTTCCTGCCTTTTTTTGTCCCTCTTATTTCGGCTGCATACGAATTGCACCGTCTAAACGGATTACTTCACCATTTAACATTGGATTTTCAACAATGCTTTTCGCTAAATGTGCATATTCTGATGGTTTACCAAGACGTGATGGGAATGGAACCATATTTCCTAATGATTCTCTAGCTTTTTCTGGTAATACATCAAACATTGGTGTTTCGAATATACCAGGAGCAATACTCATTACTCTGATTCCGTATCTTGATAGATCCCTAGCTATTGGTAATGTCATTCCAGCTACTGCACTTTTTGATGCACCATAAGCTGCTTGCCCCATTTGACCATCAAATGCTGCAACTGATGCAGTGTTAATAATAACACCTCTTTCACCAAATTCATTTGGCTCATTGTTAATCATTTGTTCAGCTGCTAAACGGATAACGTTAAACGTACCAACTAAGTTTACATTAATAATTTTTTGGAAAGATTCTAACGAATGAATTCCGTCTCTTTTAATTACTTTTTCAGCTAAAACAATACCTGCACAGTTGACTACTGTATTGAATGAACCAAATTTAGTTAAAACATTTTTAATTGAATTTTTTACGCTCTCCTCAGAAGAAACATCTGTTTTTTCAAAACAAACATTTTCTTCCCCTAATTCAGAAATTAAGGAAGCAGCTCTCTCTTCATTTAAGTCGAAAATAGCAGCTTTTCCACCATTTTCTACGATCATTCTAACTGTACCTGCGCCAAGTCCTGATGCTCCACCTGTAACGATTGCGATACTTTCACGAATATTCATTTTTTAAATCCCCCAGTTTGTTGTTGGTTATTAATTTAATCTTTCAATAATTGTTGCATTTGCCATACCATGGCCTTCACAGATCGCTTGTAATCCATAACGTCCGCCTGTTTTCTCTAAAGCATTACACAATGTAACCATAACTCTTGCACCACTAGCCCCAAGTGGGTGACCTAATGCAATCGCTCCGCCGAAAATATTTAATTTTTCAAATGGTACATTTAATTCTTTCTGCCATGCTAAAGGAACAGTAGCAAATGCCTCATTTATTTCAAATAAATCGATTTGATCGATTGATAATCCACATTTATGTAGAACTTTTTGAGTAGCTTGAATTGGCCCTGTTAACATCAATTTAGGGTCCGATCCTACTACCGTTCTCCCAATAATTCTAAACTTTGGTTTAAAACCTAATTGATGCGCTTTTTCTTTACTCATTAAAAGTAGTCCTGCTGCACCATCACTAATTTGACTTGCATTTCCAGCTGTAACCGAACCAGTTTCAGTAAATGCTGGTTTTAAGGTAGCTAATTTCCCAATAGAAGAGTTTTCTCTCGGTCCTTCATCTTTCGTAACTTTAACAAGTTCACCTTCTTGATTCGTAACCGAAACTGCAACAATTTCGTCTTCAAAATAGCCTTGTTTCATTGCTTTTAATGCTTTTTGATGGCTTTTATAAGCAAATTCATCTTGCTCACTTCTACTGATGTTCCACTTCTCATTTATGCGTTCTGCTGATATCCCTTGGTTAAAGTCACCAAACATACTAGTTAGTTTTTCATTCCATTTTGATCCTTTTAAATTAGAAAACATTGGTACACGTGTCATACTTTCGACACCAGCTGCGATGACAATGTCCATATCTCCACTTAAAATAGCTTGTGATGCAAAATGGACGGATTGTTGACTTGATCCACATTGACGGTCAATTGTAACACCAGGCACTTCAATTGGTAGACCTGCTAATAAAGAAGCCACTCTACCAATATCACCAGCCTGTTCACCAATTTGAGTTACACAGCCCATAATCACATCATCAATTTCTTTCGGATCAAATTCATTTCGACTTATTAATTCCTTTAGTACAATTGCAGCAAGGTCATCAGGTCTTGTTTCGCTAAAGCCACCGCCTCTTTTGCCAATAGGAGTTCTTAAAGCATCAACAATAACTACTTCTCTCATAAATATGATCCTCCAATTTTACGTTGTGATTAATTTAAATCCATTTGTTTTGCGATAATCGTCTTCATGATTTCATTTGTACCTGCGTAAATTGACATGATTTGAATATCTCTGAAACGTCTAGCAATCTCGTATTCTTCCATATATCCATATCCACCATGCAATTGAAGACACTCTGAAGCCACTTTTTTTCCTAAATCTGTAATCCACCATTTTGCCATCGATACTTGCTTAACAACATTTACGCCTTCCATATGCTTATAAATTAAATCTTCAATGAAAGTACGACCAATTTCGATTTCAGTAGCTAATTCTACAAGTTTAAATTGTGTATTTTGGAACGCTGCAATTGATTTTCCAAATGCTTTTCTACTTTTCACATATTCAGTAGTCACTTTCAGCATTTCTTCTGCAGAAACTAGTGCTTCTAATGCAACTACTAATCTTTCTTGCTGTAATTTTTCCATTAAGTAATAGAAGCCTTTACCTTCTTCTCCTAATAAATTCTTTACAGGTACTTTAGCATCTTGGAAAATTAATTCAGCCGTATCTTGACTATGAAGTCCTACTTTATTTAATTTCTTTCCTCTAGAAAACCCAACTGTATCTTTTTCGACAACTAACAAGCTTATTCCTTTATGAGCAGGTTGAATTGTCGTATCAGTTTTAACTGCAATGATAATTAGGTCTGAATGAATACCATTCGTAATAAATGTTTTCTCACCATTGACGATATAGTAATCCCCTTCTTTTACTGCCGTTGTTTTAATATTGGCTAAATCTGATCCAGCACCTGGTTCAGTCATAGCAACTGCACTAATATATTCACCTGAAATACATTTAGGCAACCATTCCATTTTTTGCTCCTCATTTGCATAAGCAGTCAAATAAGGTACAACAATATCATTGTGTAAGGCTACGCCTACTAAACTTGAACCAACTTTCTCAAGTTCCTCAATAATAATAACTGAATAGCCAAAATCTACACCTAACCCACCATATTTCTCATCAACGTAAGGACATAAAAATCCTTCATTTCCTAATTTATCCCAAAATTCCCTTGGTATCATTCTGTTTTGTTCCCACTCTTCATAGAATGGTACTGCTTCTTTTTGTAAAAATTTTCTAAGAGCCGTGCGGAAGATTTCATGTTCTCTTGTTAAGTAAGAATGTTTCATAATAAGCCCCCCTAATAATTAATCACATATATAAAACGCTTACAATACTCAAAATACTAAATTTTTCAAATATTACATTTGTAATAATCATATGATGTTAATTGTAATTTATCAAGGAGCAAAAATAAAAGAACTGAAAAATTTCAGTTCTTTCGATTGAAGACAAACATCAAGAAATAATACAAATTAACCTATTTTAACTGTAATTTTACCAAAATTATTTCCTTCACTCATACGTTGTAATGCACTAATTACATCCCCAAATTCAAATGATTTATCTAAAATTGGTTTAATTTTATGTTCTTCAAAAAATGCTAACATTTGTTCAAACTCTCTCGGACTTCCCATAGTAGTTCCTCTAATATCCATATTTTTAAAGAATACTTTTGGCAATACCGTTTGAGGAACTGGTCCATTAGTCGCACCGAATGATACAATTCTTCCACCTTGAGCAGTCAAATCAATTAATCGATTAAATGATTCTCCACCTACACCATCGATCGTAAGATTAACAAATCCAAATTCTTTACGCAGTTTTTTATACCAATCATCTTCTCGATAATTAAAACCTGCGATTGCGCCCATTTCAATAGCCTTTTCAATTTTTTCATTGCTACTAGATGTAACAATTACTTTTGACCCATATGCAACAGCAATTTGCAATGCATATAATGCTACCCCACTTCCAATCCCTGGAATCAAAACAGTATCATTCGTTTGTAATTGACCACGTGTAATTAATGCTCTATATGCAGTGAGTGCAGCTAATGGAATTGCTGCAGCCTCTTCCCAAGACAAGTACTCAGGTTTTTTATAAACATTTTCAACTGGTAGTTTAATAAATTCAGCAAATGTACCATTAGTAGGCATACCAAGTACAGTAAATTCATCTGAATTGATATCGTCACGTTCTCCCCAGTTTAAACTCGGGTTCATGATCACTTCATCACCTATAGTAAATCCCTTTACTTCATCTCCAATAACCTCAATAACCCCAGCTCCGTCTGATCCTAAAATTGCATCTAACTTCATCCCTGGATACATACCATGAGTAATAAAAAAATCACGTCTGTTTAATGATGCTGCCTTTAACTTAATGACTACTTCATTTGGAAGCACAGTACCGATCTCAACATTTTCCAATTTTAGTGACTCTGGCCCATTTTTGTCTCTTAAAATATAAGCTTTCAATTAAATCACTCCTTTTAATAATTTAAAAACAAATTTTACGAATTTTAATATGTAAATAATCAAATCTTCCTTGATTTTATATTACCAAAAAAAGTTAAATTTAGTTTAGTAAAAAGATTTATGTATGGTTTGGAAGTATTATAGGGAGGTTTGGTTATTACTTTATGACTACTGGTAGGTATATTGGATTAGATTTATAAGTGAAGATATTGAAAGGTTTTGTGTATTATTTTTATTTATTATTCAATTTTTTTATAGAATCAATTTACTTGAGTACGTGAAATTTCGAATATATCATTAAATTTTTGGGATTGGAACATAAAAATTTTGTGAACTATTAAAAATTAATCAAGAAGAGCCATTTTTATAGTTTTAATTCGATTAAATTGTTTAGAATCATATTTTTAGTTCAATTTGTTAAAGAACTAAAAAAAATGAGTTTCAAACACATCAATTTACCTTGTTTAATTGCAATTAGTTAAAATATAATTGCCATTCTCAATTTTAATTGCAGTTCCACAATTTTATTTTCTATTTACCTTTTTTAATTGCGATACCTGATTTTTATTTACGTTAGTCCAATTACTATCTATTAAATTATTTTCAACCAACAATAGACCTTAATTAATAAAAGTTTTTCCCATTGTTTTAAACGTTCTTCCCTATTGATAGAATAAAAGCATAAACATCTATCCTACTAAAATTAATTTCCATAGGAATAATCTACTGAATTCAAAACTGAAGTATATATACATTTAAATATCACAAATTTTCTAACATCTTTATACTTCTCTTTGTCAAAATCTGTTTCAATATTAATAAATATGTCTCTTTTTAACAAAAAAGCATGTGTTATTATTTCCTATCAAAAGATCATTTATTATTTCCATATATTTTCTAAATTTAGCTATCTAAACAAAAAAACTCTCACCACTTTGAGAGTCGAAATGTTTTTTATTTAGATAGAAAAAAGATTCCTAATGCACTAGGACCTGTGTGAACGCCGACAGCTGAACCAACTGAGTTTTCAATTAAATGTCCACTACCTATTAGATCCTTTAATTGGTTAATAAATTGTTCAGTAAATTCATCCTTTACCCCGTACACAACTCCAACATTTCTACTAAGTTCATCCTTTCGATCCTTCATTATTTCAAGCATACGATTTAATGCTTTTTTTCGACCTCTTACCTTCTCAACTGGTTTAAATTTCCCTGCGCTAACTTCCATAATCGGATTAATATTAAGCATGCCTCCTAAAAAACCTGCAAACTTACCGACACGACCACCACGTATTAAATATTGGAGGTCTTCTATCGTAAAAATATGTTGGATCTTATTTATATTGTGAGTTAATTGATTGATTAGATTCTCAAATGATTCATCATTATTCAGGCCTTCTATTAGTTCCATCACTAATACACAAATTCCGAGTGATACTGATCTTGTATCAATGATATGAATAGAGGCATTTGGATTGTTTTCTAAAATATCTAATTTTACTAATTGTGCAAAATTATAAGTACCTGATAAATCCCCAGAACAAGTAAGATAGACACAATTTTGGTCTGTACTACAAGAGACTAAAGTTTGATAAATTGCATCGTAGGAAGGTAAAGATGAAGTAAAGTTCTCTCCATTTTTCATTCTTAGCATTAACTCATGTGATTGTAAATTTACTCCATCAAGATACTCTTTATCTAATTGGTCGTAGACTCTTAATGGTATAACTGAAATATCGTATTTTTTCAATATTTCAATTGGAAGATCAGAAGAGCTATCTACAATTAATTTTAGTTTCAATTTATTCACCTCTTTCTAGTTTAATAATGTATTTTTAATCTTATTAAACAACTATCTAAATATTGAATCAATTATTTCTCATTTGAATTAATTTTATCGACAAAATTGCATTGAAAAAGGAACATCTACCTAGTCTATGCCTTTCACTCAAATAAAAAAAGTATCCTATAAGTAAGTTAGCTTATAAGATACTTCCTTTTTTTAGTTATGCGTGTAATTTTTCGTATTTTTCAATATCATTTTCATATTTCATTGTAATGGCAATATCATCTAAGCCATTAAGTAATTTTTCTTTCCAAACAGGATCGATTGAAAAATCAAAGTTCCCAAATATTGTTTTTACGACTTGATTTTCCAAATCCACTTCAATTTCTTGATTTCCATTTAGTGTAGATAATTGTGAGCGAATTTCATCATTTAAGACAATCGGTAGCATACCATTTTTTATACAGTTATTGTAGAAAATGTCTGCGAAGCTACCAGCAACAATAATAGTAAATCCATAATCATTTAACGCCCAAGGTGCGTGTTCTCTAGATGATCCGCATCCAAAATTATTTCCACTTATTAAGATTGAAGCATTTTTTCTTTCTTCATTATTTAATGAAAAAGATTTATTAGGTGAGCGATCATCATGATATCGCCATTCATCGAATAAAAATTCTCCGAAGCCAGTTCGTTCTATTCGTTTTAAATATTGTTTTGGAATAATTTGGTCTGTGTCGATATTATCTAACATAATTGATACAGTTGTGCCTTTATGCGTACGTAACGGTTTCATTTGCTTGCTCCTTTCGAATATCAATAAAATGGCCATGTACCGCAGCAGCCGCTGCCATTACCGGACTGACTAAATGTGTTCTTGCTCCTTTACCTTGTCTTCCTTCAAAGTTTCGGTTTGAAGTAGAAGCACAATGTTCTCCAGCTGGTACTTGGTCTGGATTCATTGCTAGACACATCGAACAACCAGCTTCCCTCCATTCAAATCCTGCTTCGATAAAGACTTTATGTAGTCCTTTTGCCATCGCTGCATTTCGGACCTTTTTTGATCCTGGTACAACTAGTGCACGTACATCAGATTTTACTTTCTTTCCTTTCAAATAATTTGCCGCTTCCTCTAAATCTGACAATCTAGAGTTTGTACATGAACCGATGAATACATGTTGAACTGGAATTTCTTTCGGTGTGATTTCTGGCTTTAATCCCATATATTCATAAGCTCGTTCGTAGTTCTCATCCTTAGCTTTTGGAAGGACTTCATCAATTCTTACGCCCATTCCAGGATTCGTTCCCCAAGTTACGTATGGTGCAAGGGTTGCTACATCCACTTCGATTGTTTTATCAAATGTTGCTCCCTCTTCTGTATATAGTTTCTTCCATTCTACTAATTTTTCATCATATGAATTGACAGTATATTTTCGACCTTTTAAATAATCGAAAGTTTTTTGATCAGGAGCCACTAATCCTGCTTTTGCTCCTCCCTCAATCGCCATATTACATAATGTCATACGCTCTTCCATTGACATATTTGTAATTGCTTCACCATAAAACTCAATGACATATCCAGTTCCCATTGAAACGCCATAAGTTGCTAGTAAATGAAGAATAATATCTTTAGCATATACGCCTTTTGGAAGCTTACCATCAAGTTTCACACCCATTGATTTCGGCTTTACTTGCCATAAAGTTTGTGTTGCTAAAACATGTTCAACTTCGCTTGTTCCAATTCCAAATGCTAATGCACCAAATGCACCGTGGGTAGATGTGTGACTATCTCCACATACGATTGTTTTTCCCGGCTGAGTTAATCCAAGTTCTGGACCAATTACGTGGACAATGCCTTGGTCCTCATCCGTAATATCTGCTAAAGGAATATTAAACTCCTGACAATTATTTCTTAACGTATCCATTTGTTGTTTAGCAATTAAGTCAGTGATGACTAATTGATTTTTTGTTGGTACATTATGATCCATTGTCGCAAATGTCAATTCTGGTCTTCTTACTTTTCGATTGGATAATCTTAACCCTTCGAATGCTTGCGGAGAAGTTACCTCATGGACTAAGTGTAAATCGATATACAAAAGCTGAGGTTTACCTACTTCACCAGTTACAACATGATTTTGCCAAAGTTTATCAAACAATGTTTGCTTCATCGACTTGTTCCTCCAACTGTTTGAAATTGTAATTCCTTTAATACTTGTTCTGTAAATTCAATCGTCGAACTTTTACCGCCTAAGTCACCAGTTAAATAACCATTATTAATTGTATTAACAATTGCGTTTTCAATTGAGTTTGCTTCATCTACTAATTTGAAATCGCGAAGCATCATCGAAACTGACCTTAATATTGCAATAGGGTTAGCCTTATTTTGTCCAGCTATATCTGGTGCTGAACCGTGAATTGGTTCATATAATGAAGGACCATTCCCAGATCTACTTGCAGAAGGTAGCATTCCTAATGAACCAGTAATCATCGAAGCTTCATCGCTTAAAATATCTCCAAATAAATTTTCAGTAACGATTACATCAAATCTTCTTGGATTACGAATTAACTCCATCGCAGCTGCATCAACAAGAATATGCTCAACTTCTACTTCTGGATATTTTGAACTTAATTCAATGACAATTTTTCTCCAAAGTTTACTAGATTCTAATACATTTGCTTTATCAACTGATGTAAGTTTGCCTTTTCTAGTTTTAGCTAACTCAAAACCATACGTTACAATTCGTTCAACTTCTTCTCTAGTATAGGAAAGCGTATCGGTTGCTTCATTTTCATTATGGAAACGAGGTTCGGAAAAATAAATTCCGCCTGTTAATTCTCGAACGACGACAAAGCTTACATTTCTTACTTGTTCAGATTTTAATGGAGAGTGATTTACAAGTTCATCGTAAACATCGACCGGTCGAATGTTAGCGTATAAATTTAGTGACTTTCTTAATCTTAATAAGCCGCTTTCTGGCCGTTCAACACCTTGATCCCATTTTGGTCCACCTACTGCGGCCAATAATACAGCATCCGAATTTAAACAACTATCTAAAGTTTCTTTCGGTAATGAGGTGCCTGTTTCATCAATCGCATGGCCCCCAAATAAGTTTGTAGAAAAAGTAAAATCATGTTGATAAGATTGTGCAATTTGTTCCAAAACTTGCACAGCTGAACTCATTATTTCTGGTCCGATTCCGTCTCCTGGTAAACATGCGATCTTTAATTTCATTTTAGAACCTCCTTTTTGCTCCATTTACTAATAATGTTTAGTAAATCTGCATCTGTAATTTCTTTTTTAGAATCTGTCAAAGCTTTAAATTGAATAAACGCTTCGTTAATAATTTCTTGTGAAAAATTGAATCCAAGTTCTCTTAATCGATCAGTAAAAGCATGACGTCCTGAGTGTTTCCCTAATACTAATGAATTTGTAGAAAGTCCAATTAATGAAGGAGGTATAATTTCATATGTTGTTGGGTTTTTTAATACTCCATCTTGATGAATACCTGATTCGTGAGCAAAAGCATTTGTACCTACAATTGCTTTATTCTTCTGGACAACCATACCTGTAAGACGACTAACAAGTTCACTTGTCTTCGTAATTTCATGTAATCGTAAATTAGTATTTTTACGATAAACATCTTCCCTAATATGTAGTGCAACTGCTATTTCTTCTAGTGCTGCATTTCCTGCTCTTTCCCCAATTCCATTTACGGTGCATTCAACTTGGTTTGCTCCTGCCTGTATTGCAGCTAATGAATTCGCTACTGCCATTCCTAGATCATCATGACAGTGACAAGAAAAAATAGCTTTATGATAAGACGGTACATTTTCTTGTAAATATTTAAATAGATCATAGTATTCTGAAGGGCTTGTGTAACCTACAGTATCTGGAATATTAATTACATCCGCACCTGCTTTTATAGCAGTCTCTGCAAATTCGGCAAGGAATGCTCGATCGGTACGACATGCATCCTCTGCTGAAATTTGGACATTAGGAAAAAAGGATTTTGCAAGCTGTACACAGTGTTTAGCAGTTTCCAAAACTTCTAATCTCGTCATGTTTAATTTATATTTCATATGAATGTCACTTGTAGCTAGAAAAATATGAAGTCTCGGTTCTGCAGCATTTTTTAACGCTTCCCATGCTGTTTTAATATCTGAATCTTTTGCGCGAGAAAGGCTAGAGACGGAGACAGATCGAATCTGTCTCGCAATCTCTTGAACACCTAAAAAGTCACCTTCCGAAGAAGCGGCAAAACCAGCTTCAATGATATCAACACCTAAAGCTTCTAGTTGTCTTGCAATTTCGAGCTTTTCAAATCGATTTAAATTAACCCCAGGAGATTGTTCGCCATCACGTAATGTTGTATCAAGAAACTGAATTTTACTCATTTTTTATTTCACCTCGACTTTTTCTTTTCTTTGGATAAACGGCATCATTGCACGAAGTTTTTCTCCAACTTCTTCTAACTGATGTTGCTTTTCACTTTCATTAATTTCATTGAATACTGGACGACCATTTTTATTTTCGTTGATCCAACCTTTAGCAAATGTACCATCTTGAATTTCTGTTAAAATATCTTTCATCGCTAATTTTGACTCATTTGCAACTACTCTAGGACCTGATACGAAATCACCCCACTGAGCAGTATCAGAGATTGAATATCTCATATAGCTCATTCCGCCTTCGTACATTAAATCAACGATTAACTTCAACTCATGTAAACACTCAAAGTATGCTACTTCTGGTTGATAGCCAGCTTCTACTAATGTTTCAAATCCTGATTTTACTAAAGAAGTTACACCACCACATAGTACCGCTTGTTCTCCGAATAGATCTGTTTCAGTTTCCTCTTTAAATGTTGTTTCAAGCACCCCAGCTCTTGTAGAACCAATTCCTTCAGAGTAAGAAAGTGCTACATTTTTTGCTTCACCTGTTACATCTTGGTAAACCGCAAATAATGCTGGAACCGCTGCGCCGTCAACAAAAGTACGTCGAACAAGATGTCCTGGACCTTTTGGAGCTACTAAAAATACATCAACATTTGCAGGAGGAACAATTTGATTAAAATGAACGTTAAATCCGTGTGCAAACGCAAGCGCGTTACCACTTTCTAGATACGGTTCAATTTCATTTTTATAAACAGTTGGTTGATGCTCATCTGGTAATAGAATCATTACTACGTCTGCTGCCTTTGATGCCTCAGCAACCGTAGTTACATGTAGTCCGTCATTTGCTGCAGCATCCCATGATTTACCAGGACGACAACCAACAACAACTTTATGACCATTTTCATGTAAATTTAAAGCATGTGCGTGACCTTGTGAACCATAACCAATTACTGCAATCGTTTTTCCTACTAATACGTTTTCCTTTACGTCTGTACCATAATATACTTTTGCCATTTTCAAATTCCTCCAATGTTTTTAGTTTTATATTTTTATTTAATAAGAGAGTAGCTTTTGAGCATGCTCCTTATGTTTAGCAGATCTAGTAAATGCGGTTACACCTGTTCGAGCTATTTCTTTTAGTTCGAAAGGTCTTAATAATTCAATCAAAGCCTCTACTTTATCAGAGGTACCAGTTACTTGAACGACAATCTGATCACGACTTACGTCAATAACCGAGGCTCTAAATGGTTCTATTAGACTATAAATTTCATTTCTTGTAGCTGCATTTGTACTCACCTTTATTAAGGCTAGTTCTCTAGCAATAACGGATTCTTCTGTTATATCTGCTACTTTTATCACATCAATTTGCTTGTGAAGCTGTTTAATCAATTGTTCAACTTGTTGTAAATCCTCTACATGAACGACAAACGTAATTCTTGAAATATGATCTTGCTCTGTATGTCCTACAGAAATACTTTCGATATTGAAGCGTCTTCTCGAGATGACTCCTGTAATTCGGTTAAGTACGCCACTGTTATTTAATACTGTCGATGTAATGACTCGTTTCATTATTTCACCCCTTCCATTTCATGGATTCCTTTACCAGGTGGAACCATTGGTGTAACAATTTCAGCTTGATGAACTCGACAATCAATTAAAACTGGTCCATCAAATTCAATTGCTTCTCTTAATTGATTTTCAACTAGATTTGGATCTGAAATTGTCATCCCTTTAATACCGTAAGCCTCAGCAAGTTTCGTGAAACTAGGTTGGCAGTCTAATAGAGAACTAGAGAAGCGGTCATTATAAAAAGCTGATTGCCACTGTCTTACCATTCCTAAAGCTGCGTTATTTAAAATTAAAATTTTAACTGGTAAATTATGTTCCTTGATCATGCTCAATTCTTGCAATGTCATTTGGAATCCGGCATCACCTACGATGGCTACAACTAATTCATCAGGCTTTGCAAATTGTGCTCCAATTGCAGCTGGTAATCCAAATCCCATTGTTCCTAGTCCACCTGATGTGATCCATTTATGTGGTTCGTCAAAAGGATAATACTGAGCAGCCCACATTTGATGTTGACCTACATCTGTGGAAATCGTCGCTTTCCCATTTGTGATTGAATGGAGTAAAGTTAAGACAGTTTGTGGTTTAATAACTTCTCTACTCGATTCATACTGCAGTGGAAATGCCTCTTTCCGACTTTTAAGGAGCTCTAACCATTCACTATGATTTTGTTTATCTACTTTTTGTTTTAATAGAACTTTCAGAACTTCCTTAGCACATCCAACGATTGGAATATTTGTCGGAATCACTTTATTTATTTCCGCAGGATCTATATCGATATGTGCAACAATTGCATTTTTAGCAAAGTGTGCTAAATTACCCGTTAACCTGTCATCAAATCTTGCTCCGATGTTAATTAGTAAATCACTTTCATACATTGCCATATTTGCTGTATAGGTCCCATGCATCCCCCCCATTCCAAGGAATAATTCCTCATTTGCTGGAAATCCACCTAGTCCTAAAAGCGTATTGACAACCGGGATATTAAACTTTTTTATAAATTCTGTAAACTCATCAGCTGCTTTGGCATGTAATATACCTGCTCCAGCTAACACGACTGGTTTTTTAGCTTTTTCAATCGCTCCTATTAACTTTGTTATTTGAATATAATTTGGTTCATATGTCGGTTGATAACCTGGCAATTGAACTTCTATATCGTCCTTTTTCACTCCTTTTTCAACCATCATATTTTTTGGTAGATCGATGACGACTGGACCTGGACGGCCTGTTGATGCAATATGGAATGCTTCTTTTACAATTTGTGGGACATCTTCAACATTACGCACTTGGTAGTTATGCTTTGTAACTGGCATTGTTATTCCAATAACATCTGCTTCTTGAAAGGCATCCGTTCCGATTACATTTGTAGCAACCTGGCCAGTAAAAACAACTAGTGGTAATGAATCCATCATCGCATCTGCTAAACCAGTAACTACATTTGTTGCACCTGGCCCACTTGTTGCGATTACAACTCCTGGACGTCCAGTCACTCGTGCATATCCTTCTGCTGCGTGAATGGCTCCTTGTTCATGTCTTGCTAGTATGTGAGGAATATCAGCATCATAAAGTGCATCATATAATGGTAATACTGCCCCTCCAGGGTAACCAAAAATCATTTCAACATTTTCATTTTTCAAAGCATCAATTAGTAAATTTGCACCTGACAATTCTTTTGACAGAGTTCTCATCGAATGATGACTCATTTCTACTTTTCCCTCCATTTTTGGATAAAATTTACCCATTTATTCGCAATAAAAAAAGCCATAACTCCACACTTCAGCAGATGCTGAAGGGGCGAAAGACTTTTCGCGGTACCACCCTTCTTCTTAGGTTAATAACCTAACTTTGGGATTTTGGCTAACCAAAATCTAGCTATAACGTGGCCAACGTTCAAGCTTACCGTACAAAGTACTTCGGCTTGACACTCAAGAGTGAGTTTCATTAATCAAGGTCATCGGTTCACACCAGCCACCGACTCTCTGAAGATCCTTTTCATAACTACTTTTCTCTTTCAATGCTTTTTCATATTTTTAAAATTCCGCCTGTATTAGCAGAAGTTACTAACTTTGCATATCTTGCTAAATAACCTGATTTTACTTTTGGTTCATGTAATTTAGATGATTTTTTACGTGATTCTAACGTTTCGTTTGAAATGGATAATGTAATACTTCTTGATAAAAGATCGATTATGATTTCATCGCCGTCTTCAATATATGCAATTGGCCCACCTTCAGCTGCTTCTGGAGAAATATGTCCGATTGCAATTCCTCGTGTAGCACCTGAGAAACGACCATCTGTAATTAACGCAACCTTTGTACCTAATCCTCTTCCAACAATTGATGAAGTTGGTGCAAGCATTTCTGGCATTCCAGGTCCACCTTTTGGCCCCTCATAACGAATGACAACTACGTGCCCTTCTTTAACGAGACCGTTGTCAATCGCTTCAACCGCTTCATCGTGTGAGTCAAAACAAATTGCTTCGCCAATAAATGTTTGGATTGAAGGATCAACGCCACCTACTTTAATAACTCCTCCATCTGGGGCTATATTCCCATGTAATATTGATAATCCACCTGTTTGTGAATAAGGATTTTCTTTCTTACGGATAACTTCACTATTGTAGATTGTAGCTTCTTGCACATTCTCGAATAAAGTTTTACCCGTAATTGTAATGCGGTCACTATTGATTGCTCCAGGTATAGTAGTAAGTTCCTTAATAATTGCTGGAACGCCACCTGCTAAATGAACATCATGCATTGAATAGTGAGATGCAGGACTTATTTTAGATAAATAAGGTACTCTTCTTGCTACTTCATTTATATCCTTTAAGTCGTAATCAACTCCTGCTTCATTTGCGATGGCCATTAAGTGTAAAACTGTATTTGTCGATCCACCCATTGCCATATCCAATGCAAATGCATCATCGATGGCCTCTTTTGTAATAATGTCTCTTGGTTTAATATCTTTTTCAATACAATCCATTAGATGAACTGCTGCATCTTTGATTAATTGATGTCTGTCTTTACTAGTTGCAAGTATTGTTCCGTTATACGGTAGTGCTACACCAAGCATTTCCATAATGCAATTCATTGAATTTGCTGTGAACATTCCAGAACAGGATCCACATGTAGGACATGCTGACTTTTCAATATCGAGTAATTCTTCTACACTCATTTTTCCTGATTTAAAAGCTCCTACACCTTCAAATACTGAAGCAAGAGAGAGAGCCTTTCCATCTTTAGATAGTCCTCCAGCCATTGGGCCGCCTGATACAAAGACTGCTGGTACATTTGTACGAACAGCTGCCATTAGCATTCCCGGTGTGATTTTATCACAGTTTGGCATATAAAATACTCCATCAAACCAATGTGCATTAATAACAGTTTCAGCTGCATCGGCAATGATTTCCCTACTTGGTAGAGAGTACCTCATTCCAATATGCCCCATTGCAATTCCATCATCGACACCAATCGTATTAAACTCAAATGGAACTCCACCAGCATCTCGAATCGCTTGTTTTACAACATCAGCCATTTCTCTTAAATGAATATGACCTGGAACAATATCAATATATGAATTACAAATCGCTATAAATGGTTTATTAAAATCTTCCTCTTTTACACCTGCCGCTAATAATAAGCTACGATGAGGCGCACGGTCGATTCCTTTTTTGATCATGTCACTTCGCACAATTTATCACCCTTGTTTTACGTAAATTTTTTCTCCATCTTCAACTACTAATTGACGAAATGCTTTTAATAACCTTTGTGTATTTGGTCCTGGTCTTCCATCACCAATCACTCGTCCATCTACCTTAGATACACCAATTACTTCAGCTGCTGTACCTGTTAAGAAAACTTCATCAGCAATATAAACATCATGTCTAGTGAACAATTTTTCTTCAACTTCGTAACCTAATGTGTCACCTAATTCCATAATTGCATTACGAGTAATTCCTTCTAATGCACCTGCTGAACTTGGTGGAGTAATTAACTTATTCCCTTTTACTAAGAAAACATTATCTCCTGAACCTTCAGCTACAAAGCCTTGATCGTTTAACATAAGTGCTTCTTGTACACCAGCTAGTTTAGCTTCAATTTTTACTAATATATTATTTAAGTAATTTAACGATTTAATTTGTGGATTTAATACATCACTTCGATTTCTTCTCGTTGCTACTGTTACAATTTCCATACCATTGTCGTATAGTTCTTGTGGAAACAGTGCTAGTTGTTCAGCAATGACAACTACATTTGCTCTTGGACAAGAAGTTGGATCTAATCCAAGATTTCCCTCACCTCTTGAGACGACGAGTCGAATATAACCACTATGTAAATTATTTCGATTTACTGTATCAACAACAATTTGTGTTAATTCCTCTAATGAATAAGGAATAGTTAATAAAATTGATTTTGCTGATTCGTATAATCGAATGAGATGTTCTTTTAAGCGAAATACATTGCCATCGTATACGCGAATCCCTTCGAATACTCCATCTCCATATAGATATCCATGATCATATACAGAAACTTTTGCATCTTGTTTTTGAACGAATTCACCATTTAAAAAAATCTGTTGCTCTGTCACGGTTAATCCTCCTCAAGAGTTAAAATATTTGTACTTACTTTATTCCAATCTAAGAAATTAATCAATAAGTTTTTAGAAAATTTTAAATTCACAATTTATTCAAATCTCGTATAAATATTGGTAAATCAACAATGAAAACCTTTACATTTTTTTAAAATAATTTTTCGACAAAATTCTACCCTTGCTATTTTTTTTTAAAAGGATTATCATATGGTTAATTTATACAGAATTTTCTGTAAATTAAAATCGGAGGCGATTAAAAATGGCTACTTTACAAATTAATGGAACTGTTAACGAAATCAATGAAGTGTTGAAAGTAATGAGTAATCATTTTGACATTCAGATTAAAGACGAAAAATCCGATCAGGACTATTCAGTAGATTTCTCTTATGAAGAATGGGAAAATGATTCTTTTGTAAGTGAAATGTTAACCGGAGCCTATAATGATTAAACATTAAAATTCATATCGTATGATAACAAAAAAGAGGGTAGCTAAAAAATTCTAGTTTTTAGGCAACCCTCTTTTTTTGAACAATTGTTAAATGAAAGATGTATATTGACTATGTAGACTGAACTAAAGTGAATCCGCAATAATTCAGTCTAATTCTATCTATATCAAATAAAATAACATTACGATTCTGTTAAGTATGTATGTTTACAACAAAAAAAAGACCGCTTGTTCAGTTCCCCTGACTATAGAGACGGTCTCTTTTTATATTCATTTTATTTTAACAAGCCTTCTTCCTTCAAAAACTCCTTAGCAACACTTTCGGCAGATTTTCCATCAACATTTACTTTGTAATTCATTTCACGCATCTGGTCATCCGTTATTTTATTTTCTAATTTATTTAAAATATTTTTGACTTCTGGGTACTTTTTAAGTGTTTCTTTTCTTAGAAGTGGTGCACATTGGTATGGTGGAAATAAATTTTTATCATCGACTAACACTTTCATGTTAAAACTTTGGAGCTCACTATCAGTTGAATACGCATCGATTATTGAAAGATCGTCTGATTGAATTGCATCATATCTCAATTTTGGCTCCATCGTTTTTAAATTTTGAAACTTCAATCCATATAATTTTTGCAACCCTAAATATCCGTCATCACGATCTGTAAATTCTAAAGTGAAACCTGCTTTTAACTCATTTGCTATTTTGGCTGCATCTGAAATCGTTTCGATTCCAAATTGATTTGAAATGTGATTTGGAACAGCTAATGCATAAGTGTCATTAAATTTCATAGGTTCTAAATAGCTTAAATGATACTTTTTTGCTAAACCTTCAGCAGCTTGTTCATATACAGCCTTTGCATCATTACTAACAGCCTTTTCTTTTAAAAAAGTAGAAACGACAGTGCCTGTGTATTCTGGATAAATATCAATATCACCTTTTTTTAATGCATTAAACACAAATGTTGTTTTACCAAAATTAGGCTTAACTTCAACGTTTAGATTCGTTTCGTCCTCAATCATTAATTTATACATATTCATTATTATTTCTGGTTCTGCACCTAATTTTCCAGCAATCACTAGATCCGCTTTATTCCAAGATTTAATTGTTAATGGAGAAAATAATAATGCTAGTAAAATAAAACTGGCCGTTATGATTCTTAATGAAAAACTCTTAAAACTCCTCTTCTCTATTAACCTTAAAATAAAATCAAATAAAATTGCTAAAAGTGCTGATGGTATTGCCCCTAAAATAATTAAATTCATATCGTTTCGGTCGATTCCTAGTAAAATTAAGCTTCCTAATCCACCAGCTCCGATTAATGCTGCAATAGTAGCAGTTCCGACAATTATTACCATTGCTGTTCGGATTCCCGCCATAATAACTGGTAATGCTAATGGCAATTCAACCTTAAAAAGTCTTTGTCTACCGTTCATTCCTAACCCAGTTGCTGCTTCTAATAGGATTGGATCAATCTCCTTAATTCCGGTATATGTATTTCGCAAGATTGGCAATAATGCATAAACACTTAACGCAATTACCGCTGGAATCTTTCCAATACCGACTAATGGTATTAAAATCCCTAACAACGCTAATGAAGGGATGGTTTGAATAACTGCCGTAGTCCCAATTACAAACTCAGAGATACCTTTTTTCCTCGTTAAGTTAATTCCAATCGGGACAGCTAGGAGTATTGCAATAATTAGTGCAAATACTGAAATTTGAATATGCTCTAACAAAGCTGTTAATAATTGCGCTTTTCTATCTGCAAGAGTCGTTGTAAATGAAGTGAGAATCATCTTATATTCCCTCCTTTACAACAGCTTTACCACGATAATTGTCTATAAATTGTTCAACAAAAGGATTTATGGGATTATTTAAAATTTCGTCCTTCGTTCCTACCTGAACTAGTTCACCATCGTGCATGATCCCAATTCGATCCCCTAAATAAAATGCTTCGTCTAAATCATGTGTAACGAAAAGAATCGTTTTATTAATCTTAGTTTTTAATTGGTTCAAGTCATTTTGTAATTGTAATCTTGTAATTGGATCTAATGCACTGAATGGTTCGTCCATTAATAATAAGTTTGGATCCCCTGCTAAAGCTCGCGCTACACCTACCCGCTGTTGCTGCCCCCCGGATAGCTCTGAAATAGGTCTTTTACTAAATTCCAAAGGATTTAACTTTACTAATTCTAATAATTCTTTTACACGCTCTTTAATTTGTGTCTTGTTCCATTTTTTTAATTCTGGAACAATCGAAATATTTTCTTCAACATTCAAATGCGGAAATAGTGCAATTTGTTGAAGTACATATCCAAATTCTCTCCTCAGCTTATGTTCATCATAATCTTTAATGTTTTTATCATGATAAAAAATTTCACCATCAGTCGGTTTAATTAATCTATTTATTAATTTAATTGTTGTAGTTTTCCCACAGCCACTTGGGCCAATTAAAACAAAACATTCACCTGTTAGTATTGAGAAAGATAAATCTTGAACTGCACTTTTACCATTTGGAAACTTAAAAGAAATATCTTGAAATTGGATCATTGTAGTCCTCCCCTATAAAAATGCCTATAAGTATATATAGTTAGAGGACAAGTTTTCTTATGCTTTAAGTAAAAAAAATTAGGACAAAGAAATTTTTTTTCATTTTTTCATGATAATTGTAAGAATTTTAAAAGATTTTGTAGTAAATAGAATTGTTTTTTGGTAGAATGAGAAAATCATTTTTAAATTGCAACTATGATTGAGGTGTATTGCTTGAATACTTTAACAAAAAAAGAAATTATGTTTATTGGATTTATTATTTCAGATGCGGGACTTGCGATTTTAGCGTTTATTGCAATAGCAAAGTCCAGTAATCTTGATACGCTTGTAAACAGAGTGCATCCTATCTTCGCACTTCTCTTCCCGATAGCAATCTACTTGTCGATTGGACCTGGACTTGCTATTCCCCGAGCTAGTAGCCTAGCCTATGAAATGGCGGTTAAACCATTTCTGGCTGAAGGATTGGAATGTATAGCCTAATCGAGATTATCAATTCATCATTTTTAAATAATGGACTAAGTGATTTATTATCGATTGTTCCAATGCAAAGTAAAGGATTCGGTTGGGTAATACCTGGCTTAATCGGTTTTTTAATTGGGTGTATTATGGAGAAGCTTTTTGTTAAAGAATATGCTGAAATAAAAAATGCAGCTTAAGTTATATCCAAAAATAAAGAGCGGCTCATTAGTCTAAGCACTTACTGAGATTGCTCTTTTTCATTTTTAAAAATGTTTACTAAGATTTTCTTTCACTAACAAAGACGGCTTTAATTCACTAATACTTTTTTGTCCGGATAAAGCCATCGTCAAATCAAAATCAGCTAAAATATTTTTCATTACTTGGACTACTCCGTTTTTTCCAGCAAGAGCTAGACCATACATATACGGTCGACCAATTAATACTGCATCAGCACCGATTGCTAATGCTTTGTATACATCTGATCCCCTTCTAATGCCACTATCCATTAAAATTGGTAATCTACCTTTTAATTCACTACAAATGCTCTCTAATGCATCTAATGTGCTAATTGTTCCATCGACTTGTCTTCCACCATGATTTGAAACGATGATGCCGTCCATACCATATTCAAGTGCAAGCATTGCATCGTCCTTATGTAAAATTCCCTTTAATAAAATTGGTAATTTAGTTTGATTTCGCAAAAATGCCAAATCCTCCCATGTTAATGAAGGATTACCAAAGAGTCTTGTCCATAATAGAATTGCTGACTGCGGATCCTCTTCAGGTGAATTATTTAATCTTGAACAAAACACTGGATCCTCTAAATAGTTACCAATACCTTGACCTTGTAGAAATGGTAAATATGCATTTTCAATATCTTTTTCTCTCCAGCCCATAGTCGAAGTATCAAGTGTAATAACAATTGCTTCGTATCCACTTGCTTCAGCACGTTTAATCATACTTGCTGCAATTTCCATATCACTACTACAATATAATTGATACCATTTAGGAGAATCTCCTAAAACACTTGAAACTTTTTCTAATGAATAAGTAGATGCAGTACTAGTAATGTATGGAATATTCAATTCTGCTGCTGCTCTTGCAGCTTCAAGTTCCCCTTCTGGATGTGCAATCGACTGGACACCGATAGGAGCAAATAAAACTGGCGAATTATATGTTTTGCCAAATAAATTTATACTAATATCACGCTCAACTACATTCCGTAACATTCGCGGTACAATTTTCCATTTATCAAATGCTAATCGATTTTCATTCATCGAGCGCTCACCACCAGCGCCCCCTGCTATATAATAAAAAGGTCCTTCTTCTAATTGTTCTTGAGCTAAACTTTCTAAATCCTCAAATCTTACAGGAATTTCACTTTTTTTGCCACTACTATACACTTTCAATTGCATATAATTTCCGAAATTCTTCATATGAAACACATCCTTAAAAAAGTTGTAACCGTTTACATATTCTGAATGGGTTCATATAACTCCTTTAATTTTATTAATAAATCATTCGACATTTTGAATATTTATAAGATTTCCTTTCTCTATTTTATATTAAAAATTTTTGTTTGGATAATATTATTCTATTTTTTGTTATTAATAGTAACGAATTTTCTTACTTTATATGGCTTAAATATGTTCTTAAATACTGTAATAGTGTGTACAAATAAGTAAGTTACCCTTTTTAATACTAACGGTACTATTCGATTAAAAGAATGGTAAATCGCTTTGTTAACCAATATGATTGAATATCTATTTATATTAATTTTAGAGATTAGATAAATGTCCCTTTTAAATCTTTCGCCCTTATAACTATAAAGGTGGTGTTAGTTTGAATCACTCTGATTGGATTAAATTAAGTGTAAGACTAGCGTACGAAAACTTATTAAATAAGAATGGTGGACCATTTGGAGCAGTTATTGTCAAAGATGGAAAAGTGATTGGAGCCGGAGTTAATGGTGTCACAACTTTAAATGATCCTACTGCACATGCTGAGGTGCAAGCAATTCGAAACGCATGTCAAAATTTAGGTACGTACATATTAAAGGATGCTGTCTTATATACTAGTTGTGAACCATGCCCTATGTGTTTAAGTGCTGCTTATTGGTCTAGAATTTCAAAAATATATTATTTTTTCACAAAAGATGATGCTGCAAAAATTGGATTTGATGATGCACATATTTATAATGAACTTTCACTGCCATATGAAGATCGCACAATACCTAGTGAACAAATAATGATTAAAGTCAAAGATATTGAAAACCCTTTCATCGTTTGGTCCAAAGAAGAAAGTCATGTACATTATTAATAAATATAGAAAAGGTTGCTCATTTAAAATGGGGCAACCTTAATTTTATTTTGTTTTACAATATTAATCTTTTAGCTCATGATCTTTCTCTGACTCTTCAATTTCCACTAAATTTGCTGGTTCAACTATTTCGTTATTATTTTCTTTCCAAAGTTTATACTTTTCGATATCTTTGTTAATTTGTTTAAAGGTATATGCTAAAATCGTTGCATCATCTAAAAAGCCTAAGCCTACGATAAAATCTGGTATTGCGTCGATTGGACTTACAAAATAAATTAATGCGCCAATTACAGTCAAAATTGATTTAGTGGAAATATCTCTATAACTGCCATTAATATATGATTTAAATAGATCAATAAATAAATTTACTTTTTCCCATGCTTCACCTAAAGCACCTTTTTTATCCGGTGCCAACTTAGCAGCTTTTTTCAATAAATTTGTTGATTTTTCTTTATTTCCTAAATAGGAAGAAGCTTTCTTTAAATATTTTTTAAAAAACTTATTTTCATTTAACTCAGACATTTTTTCTCCTCCCTTTTTTATAGTTTAACAAAAATGAAAACAAGATAAAAGTATGAAAAACCACTAATCAATTGATTAGTGGTTTCACTCTTTTCACAAATATTCTCTTTCATTGTAAAAGATCAGTATTGTTAATTATTTATTATATAACTCTTCTACTTGCTTTTGTAAATCCTTATTCTCTAAGAACTCATCATAAGTACACTCTTTATCAACTAAACCGTTTGGAGTTACTTCAATGATACGGTTTGCAATTGTTTGAATGAACTGATGGTCATGTGATGTAAATAATGCAGTACCTTTGAATGCAATTAAACCATTATTTAATGCCGTAATTGACTCTAAGTCTAAGTGGTTAGTAGGATCATCTAATACTAATACGTTTGCTCCACTTAACATCATTTTTGAAAGCATACAACGAACTTTTTCTCCCCCAGATAGTACAGAAGCTTTTTTCATTACTTCCTCTCCTGAGAATAGCATACGCCCTAAAAATCCACGTAAGAAGCTTTCGGACTCATCTTGTGGAGAGAACTGGCGTAACCATTCGATTAAGTTCATATCACTGTTTTCAAAGAACTCAGAGTTATCTTTAGGGAAAAATGCTTGAGAAGTTGTTACACCCCATTTAAATGAACCAGTATCTGGCTCCATTTCGCCCATTAAAATTTTAAATAAAGTTGAAATAGCAACGTCATTTTTACCAACAAACGCAATTTTATCACCTTTGTTTACAGTAAAACGTACATTATCTAATACTTTTTCACCATCGATTGTTTTTGAAATTCCTTCGACAGTTAATAAATCATTTCCAACTTCTCGCTCAGGCGTAAATCCAACGAATGGATAACGACGAGAAGATGGTCTAATATCATCAAGAGTAATTTTATCTAAAAGTTTTTTACGTGAAGTAGCTTGTTTTGCTTTTGAAGCATTTGAGCTAAATCGAGCAATAAATCCTTGTAGTTCTTTAATTTTTTCTTCTTTTTTCTTATTAGCGTCAGACATTAATTTTTGAGCTAATTGACTTGATTCATACCAGAAATCATAGTTACCAACATAAAGTTGAATCTTACCAAAATCTAAATCAGCCATATGAGTACATACTTGATTTAAGAAGTGACGGTCATGTGATACAACGATAACTGTGTTTTCAAAATTAATTAAGAAGTTTTCTAACCATTGAACAGCTTTAAGATCTAAGTTGTTTGTTGGCTCATCTAGTAAAAGAATATCTGGTTGACCAAAAAGTGCTTGAGCAAGTAAAACTTTTACTTTCTCGCCTGCTTGTAATTCAGCCATTTTTTTATAATGTAAGTCTTCTGTAATGCCAAGACCTTTTAATAAAATCGCAGCTTCTGATTCTGCTTCCCAACCATTTAACTCTGCAAACTCACCTTCAAGTTCTGCAGCTTTCATGCCATCTTCTTCAGTGAAATCTTCCTTCATGTAGATTGCATCTTTTTCTTTCATTACTTCGTAAAGACGAGTATGACCCATAATAACAGTTTGAAGAACTTCAAACTCTTCATATTCAAATTGGTTTTGTTTTAAAACTGCTAGACGCTCACCTGGCGTTACAATTACATCACCTGTTGAAGGCTCAATGTCACCAGATAAAATTTTAATAAAAGTAGATTTACCCGCACCATTAGCACCAATTAAACCGTAACAGTTACCTGGTGTAAATTTTATATTAACATCATCAAATAATTTTCTGTCCGCAAAACGCAAACTAACATTAGAAACTGTAATCATTTTAATTTTATTCCTCCAACTCTTTTGCTCTACTCTTTACAATACCATATTTTAAAAGGAAATTAAATTTTTTCTAAAATAAATTCAAAAACAGTCACCAAATTTTGTAAAAAAGTAGCCTAATTTAGTTTTTCATTTCCTTCTTAAAGGCAATATATGAGTAAATAGTTGGGAATCCGACTAATATTATAATCAATGGAATTATAATGAGTCTCTTGTCATTCACTGGTATAAAATAAAGCAATAAGAAACATATACCAACAATCATAAATAATCTACCACTTACACGATGTGTTTTCTTCCAAACAGTTTCGTTACTTAATGTCCATGGTGTACGGACGCCAATAAAATAATTCGAACGAACATGAGGCATATAATTTCCAAGAAACATAAACAAAAGACCAATAAAGAGAAAACTCATCGATCCGATGTGAACGTTATAACCTAATCCATAAAATAAAACACTTATATTAATTAAAAAGAAAACAAATAAAATCCCTGTTGCCATTACATATAAGCTTCTTTGAAATAACTTATAATTCTCTTTTCTTGGATCAATTTTTGGAGTAATAATTGGCAATAAATAAACAAGGAGCATGATCGCATGAAGCTCGATAAATGTTTGCACTTTTGAATCGTAATTATTAACATGACCTGAAAAATCCCAGTGTACAGGTAGTTGACTTGGTAAATCATGAAAGTTAATCATCCATAGTACTAGAGAACAAATAAAAATTAATATTGCAATTATATGTTTTTTCAAAATAAGTCACCTCTCATTTATTTTCTTTAAAACTATATGCCCAACTAATAATTTCTTGGAAAACCGTCATATTTAGAGAATAAATAATAAATTGCCCTTTCTTTTCATCTTGAATTAACTGAGCAGATTTTAGTATTTTAAGATGCTGCGAAATACTAGGTTTTGACATATCAAATTGTTCTGAGATTTCTCCAGCAGTTAAATCTTTCTCTTTTAATAAATCTAAAATTTTCCTTCGAGTGGGATCTGATAATGCTTTAAATAGTTCATTCACATTTCACACCTCTTAAAATTTAGTATTTAGTTAATTAACTAAATACTAAAATCTATTTGAGTAATTGTCAATTATGCTAAGATTAGAAATATATTATTTTATGTTTTTATTTCGTTTCTATATAATTTAAATTAAACATCAAATTTAGAAAATTAAACGATTAGAGGTATAAAAATGGCTAATAAACTATATTATGAACAACCCTCATTAAAGAAATGGTTTACTAAAATTACTGAAATAAAGGAAGTTGATTCAAGATTTCATATCAAACTTGAAGATTCTGCATTTTATCCTGAAGGTGGTGGGCAACCATCTGATTTCGGAACAATTAATGGAATCGAAATAGATGAATTAATTGAAGATGATGAAGAAGTTGTCCATGTCTTAAATGAAAGACCAGATACAACAGAAGTAACATGTGAAATAAATTGGGATCGTAGAATTGATCATATGCAACATCATAGCGGCCAACATTTACTTTCAGCAACAATTATTGAACTGTATGATATACCTACAGTAAGTTTTCATTTAGGAAAAGAGACAGTTACGATTGATTTAGATACACCTTCTCTTTCTTTTGAACAATTAAATCAAATTGAAAGAGCAGTATATGAAAAGATTCTTGCTAATATTGAAATTAAAACATATTTTGTAAATAAAGATGAATTAAATTCACTTCAACTACGCAAATTGCCAAAAGTTGAAGACAACATACGAATTGTTGAGATTTTACACACTGATATATCTGCATGTTGTGGTACTCATGTAAATCAAACTGGTGAAATAGGATTAATAAAATTAATTAAAACTGAAAAAGTTAGACAAACTACTCGACTTCATTTTAAATGTGGCTATAGAGCACTAGAAGAAATTCAAAAGAATAGTAAAGCCTTATCAACTATTAATCAATTATTTAATACACAAACTGATCTTGTTAAAGATAAAGTCGAGATTACAATTAATGAATTAAAAGAAGCGCAAAAAGAAATCGAGAAAATGAAAGCAACGATATTTAACTCAATTTCTGACGAGTTAATTTCAAATGCAACAAATGATATCATTATCAAAACATTTGAAGAAGAATCAGTAAAAGACTTACAAATACTCGCAAAGGTCATCCAAGCTAAAAAACCTTCATTACTTGTTTTTTCGAGCATAAAAGAGAATAAATTAGTGCTAATTAATCAACTAAAAAATGATGTGCACTGTGGAGAATTAATTAAAAATTTACTAAAACAGGTTGAAGGAAAAGGAGGCGGCGGTACTCAGCAAGCACAAGCGACATTTGAAACGTCAGTCCAATTAAATGAAGCTGAAAATACCCTAAAACGTATTCTTATCTTTTAAAGCTAACTTTACTTAACACATTTATACATTCAAAAGAACAACGACAGACTGCTAAAGTGCACCGTTGTTCTTTTTTTGTTTTGTGCTATATATTCAAACCACATACTTATAGAATCTTTTATCGACCTTCATTACAGGAAACTCCTCAGGTAAATCTGTCACTTCTATACATGTAAATCCATTTTTTTCATAAAATCGATGAGCGGCTAAAAATTGAGGGGTTGTTCCAAGATAAACTGCTTTTATTGACTTTTCATTCGCCCAATTAATGGCATTATTTAATAAGAGACTAGCAGTATTAAATTTTGCACCTCTGTATTCTTTGTCTACAAACATCTTTCTTAACGCAACTTGCTGATTCCCTATGTCTAAAAGACTAATTGTACCAACTACTTTATCGCCAGACAGCGCAACCCAAAAGTTCCCGTTTCCATTCTGATAAAAATCTTCTATAGTAAATAAATCAGGCTGATCATCCTTCGTTATCTTTATATTGTATTCTTGTTGCTGAATATCAAGTATTAAATCTACTACTTGAGCTTGATAATCATTAGAGTATTCTTTCACAATAGGAATATTGTTCATTAATTTACACCGCCTTTAAAATATTAACACTTTACTGTTTCAATATAGCCACTTATCTTTCATATCGCTGTTACCACTTTATTCAATATAAATATCGAGATGTCCTTCTTTCTTATTTAACTAAAGTGTTAAATTTTACAATAAAAAAAAGCTTCAACTATGCAACTTGCGATGTTTAACTATCCATTTCTTGTTTCCCATATTAACTACTTGAATAAATTACCTTTAGTACACCAATATTAACTTAGAGGTGAAGGTATATGCTAAAAAGAAGCATTACTACTCTGTGTTTATACTCCATTTTTTTGTGTGTTTTTCATAGTACAAACACTAATGCAAAAATAAATCTTCCAAAGTCGATTAATCAGCAAAATAATAATGAGTGCTTGGAACTGAAAGAACGTTTAAATAGTCTTGAACCTCCTAAGCCAATTACTATTCTAAAATCTCCAGAACAAAAAGAAACAGAGGGGAATTATCCTACAAATACCTTTTCTATTTCTGAAATTTTAAGTAAAGGAACAAAAATACCTTTCAATATAATTAAAAATGAACCTAATTATGAAAGACCAATATATCAAGAGCAGTGGCATAGCACCTATAGAAGATGGAGTTATATCCCAAGTAGGATATATTACGCACAACATCGTTTATTCCCAATCTATGATATTGGACTTACAAATTTATTTAATATTGGAAATCATTTAGGTATTGGTTTTCCAACATTTCAAAATCAAGCCGACCTTGACTTATATCTTATTGTTTTTCAAACAAATGTTACAAAAGTTTATACAAAAGAAAATCAAATTGTTGTTGTTGGAAATCCACAACGCAATGGCGTTCAAGTAATAACTGTAAAAACAAAAGATATACATCCGTCTGATTTTAAGAAAATGTTGCTTATACAATTGGCAATTAACAGTTATGAACTCGATTATTCACTGATTAATTATCAACCACCTGATTATTGGAAAAAACATATTAAACAAAATCAAAAAATTCCTTGGGGGATTAAAAACACGTGTAATTGAGCGTGTTTTTTCATTTTTTTAGTGAATCTTCTTATTGAACTAACGCTTTTCCCATTCTTGATACTCGTTAGATTGTCTAAATCTAACAGTATGGTCTTCTAATGTTTCCCATTGAACTAGTACTAAATATTTCACTTTTACTTCGATACAACGCTGTAATTCGAGAGCTATGTAGCCTTTCATTGAAGGAAGAAATTATTTCTGATGCCCCACGAAATGCTTCTTCATAGTCCTCTTCTATCCCTTCCTTAACTTGTAGCATGGAGGCTTCTAAATACATATAAAGTCCCCTTTTAAGTTAATCAATATTCCCCGTAAGTGAGAAAGGACTGAACGTTCAGCCCCTAAGTGTTGTTCAACTAATACATGCGTTAATTGAATAAGTTCAATTTACTAAAATACCTATAGGCTCATAGCCATTTTTTATATTATTGAAGTTTTGTTTGAAAAAATGATTTTTTAACGTAAATTGTATATAACAAAATAAAGAAGGAAAAAATCATATTTCCAATATAAGGTTGTTGGCTATGGTTTATGGCTAAGTACAAACTTATACCTCCGAAAAGTACAGAATACGAAATCATTAACCAAAATCCCCATTTCTTTAGTCGAATATATCCAAAAATCATTACCAAGGTTAGAAAAGCTATTATCACACTTAATAATTGTTCAGATCCGTTTGTAATTCCAAATCTTTCGGCTATACCAATCAGATTAGCATTTGCATCATAAAAAACAGAAGTAAAAAGTAAAACTAAGGCACCTAAAATATAAAAATAACTAATTACAGAAACACCTAATGGTTTTTTCAATAATTCCTCCTCCTTCTCTTAATAGTAATTATTATAATCCATATATTGGTAATTCTGTAAAAATCCTTGTGCGACTTTACTGCCATTTAGTCCAATAAAAAATGACCACCGAAGCAGTCAATCGTTGTTCAACTTATGCATCCTTTAGTTAAATAAAGTTAATGGTATCGAAACCAAACAAACCATCCTTTTTCTTTACTTTTAGCTAAAAATATTTGACCTTGGGCTAAGTTAGCCCCAGGTGCCTTTGGGAAATCTAAACGGACAAGCCACGATTTTTCAGCAATCTCTTTCCCGCAAAAATACTTTGCCATTCCAAAATAAACTTCTTCTTCTTTAACACCGACTGTTTTAGGAAATGGCTTTGCTGTAACTACGTTCCACTTCGAATAAATGTCAGGAAGATCCTCTAAACCTGTACCATAAGTTTTTGGAATTAAGGTATTTAAAACTTCAATTACCTCTTTTTGATTCTTCATAGATGTTTTATCTATGTCACTTAACACAGGACATTTTGTAGGTTGTGCATGCACCTGAATTGAACCTAAAGACCACATTATAATTGTAATCATCAATAAAAATTTCATTTTCATTTAGTAAATTCACCTCAGAAATTATCTTTCCTATTTTCTAAAAAAATAGCCCAGTTTACGAGGTGTAATAATTCAATAAATCAAAGTTCAATTTAAACTTAAGTAACTAAAGAACTGTTTTAGTTATATAAGAATCCTTTACCGATTTAAGAGATCAATCGATAATATTTGACCATTCTCATTGTCTACAATTAATTCTAAATTAAAATATTGACTGAACAGCTTTATTGATTCAAGATTTTTCAGTTCATTCCTTAGTATCCATCCTGCTGGCGATATAACGAATGTTTGATTGTCTTCTTCTGAAACACCAAAGATTTTTTTTATAAACTTGATGACATCCAAAAAAAATTTGAATCTGTTTGAGCAGGTATCTCTATTTTTTCATTTAATACTTGGTATAGCTTTTTATTTACCCTAAAGCTTAGAAAATTGTGCTCCATAGGAATAATTTCTGACGAAAAATATAATTCTTTTATGATTTGGTGAATTTGATTAGTTCGAGACATTTCCAAGAGTTTATTTTTAGAGAAGTCCTTTATTTTCCTCAGTTGAATTCGTTCTAAGCGCTCATTGATGATTATTTTTTGAATTTTATTGAAGTGAATTGCAATTTGTTCCATGACGATTTCTTCAACTTCATCATTTGTAATCGGAATAGCTGTCACAATAGGTAAATCAAAAAGTGTATGAATCGCAATAAAAAATTGAGCAATGATAGTTATATCATTACATTTTTTATCTATTTGAACTCTTTTTATTTCGAGTTTTTCATTACTTATTCCATTACCTAATGTACCATTAACAACTGCCATGACATTCATTTCTCTGAGCCAATCCAATGCTATGATCTCCTTTTCGAACTAAATATTGATATTACTTAAAAAATTTTACGTTTATTAATTTAAAATAACCTCTCGACCATCTTGCCAATGATAAAAAGTATTAAATAGAATGTAGCATATTTTATGATTTTTCCCTTCGTCCATTTCTCTAAAAAATAGAAAGAAAATATAAAATATAGCAGAAATAAAATCGGAAAAATAAAATCAGGAAGATTGAAATAATCACAGAAAATGGAAATTGATAAAAATACTAATAAGTGTACCCCTTCATACTGGTCCTTCTTATTCTTTTCGTTTTCCATTGACATGGCAAATCTCCCTTTTAAAAGCATTTAGAAATATTATATTCTTTAATAGTTCTTTAAAACCTTGTTCAACTTTACTTCCATTTAGTGCAATAAAAAAGACCACCGAAGCAGTCAATTGCTGTATAAGACTTACTAAATTTCAACCCTTTTAAAATGTTCAACTATCGGAAATGGATCATAAAAATGATGTAACTGATTTTTCCATTCTTGATACTCGTTAGATTGTCTAAATCCAACTGTATGGTCTTCTAATGTTTCCCATTGAACTAGTAGTAAATATTTCCCCTTTACTTCGATACAACGCTGTAATTCGTGAGTTATGTAGCCTTTCATTGAAGAAATTATTTCTGATGCCCCACGAAATGCCTCTTCATAGTCCTCTTCCATGCCTTCCTTAACTTGTAGCATTACCGCTTCTAATATCATATAAAATCCCCTTTTCATAAGTTAATCAATATTACTTTTTTTAGAGCTCTTTTATTAATCTTTACTTCCAGAAAGTGAGAAAGGTATTAATTGTTCAGCCCCTCAGTGTTGTTCAACTAATTTATATATTAGATAAATAAGAACTCATTATAATATTTTAGACATGTAGTATTCATCAAAACTTTTACCGTCTATTATTATTGAGTTCCTTTTTGTTCCTTCAATTTCATACCCCATCTTTTTATATAAACCTACTCCTGCTTCATTTTGTTTTACGACAGTCAGTTCTAATCTTGTAATACTATGTTTAATTGCCCATTCTTCTATGTTTTGAAATAATTTAGTACCAATACCTTTACCTGTGTATTCCTCTAAGATTCCAATTGCAAGATAGACCGAATGTTTTTTTCTTATCGCACTACTCCCAATCGCAAACGCATAACCGACTAATCTTCCAGAAGAATCTTCCGCAACAAATACGGTTGAATTCGTTGATTTCTCAATTAGTTCTAACTGTTTACGTTGTTTCTCGACCGTAATATTTCTTTCTCCAGCCCCATAAAGCATGAAATCAGCCTGTTTTTCCACGTCTTTAATTAGTTGTACAAAATTTTCTGCATCTTCTAGTTTGATTTCTCTAATGTTCATTTAATTCCCGCCTTATGTAATGATTATTAATAAATAATTATATTCTATAAAGGAAATCGCATTCCCTCTTATCCTCTTTGACTTCTTCTATTGAGCCACTTAAATAGTAGATTCTCGATTTTAACTTTGAAAATGTTAACATTTGGGATTTTATCAGTGATGCAATAGTAGTTGAAGTAGCAATAAGAGAGTGTTTGAATCTGTCCTTGATTAAATGAATATTTTATTTCCATTCTTCTTCAAACATTCTTTACAAGATTTCTTTCCCGAGGTTTGTAATGATGAATTTATATTTCTCATAAAATATAGAGCGAAATGAAAAAATTACAAGAACTTGTCAATTTTATTTAAGGAGGAAGTATATAATGAAACAAGTTCTCCTTTTTACAGATATAGGTATTGATGACGCATTTACAATTTTATATATATTATTTCGTAATGATATTGAATTGGTAGGAATTGTTGCCGATTATGGAAATGTAACAAGAGAAAAGGCTATGTGGAACATAAATTATTTAAAATACATTACTGGAAGACAAGAGATCCCGGTATTTCTAGGAGCATCGATTCCACTAACTGGAAAAGGTATTAAGACTTTTCCAGAGGTGCATGGTGAGGCGGGGTTAGGTCCAATTATTCCTCCTAAAATTAATTATCCTGTTTACCCAATAAGCGATATCCATCATATGAAAAATATAGATTTTAATAATGTGACAATAATTAATTTAGGTAGGCTCTCTTCATTGGCGACAGCTTTTGTTTTAAAAATTGAGGAGATGGAAAATGTAAAAGAATATATTTGCATGGGAGGATCATTTTTTTATCCAGGAAATGTGACTGCCGTTGCAGAAGCAAATTTCCATTCAGATCCGTATGCAGCAAATTTAGTTGTGCAATACGCAAAGAATTTAACGATTATTCCTTTGAACGTTACTCAAAATGCAATTGTCACACCTGAAATGGTTAATCAAATTGATGAATTTCATCAAATTACTCGTGACCCAGCAGGACTGATTATTAAGCCAATGTTAGACTATTATTATAACTTTTATTCTCATTCGAACCCAGGAATTGAAGGAAGTCCCATTCATGATTTTTTAACAGTGTGGTATTTATTGCATCCTAATGCTGTTCAGCTTTCGAAAGTCCCTATTAAAGTGATTCCTGATCAGGGTGATGGGTTTGGTCAAAGTATTATTGACTTACGTGCAAAGCCAGACCCAAATTTCAAAATGCATAGTGTAGCATTTCAGTTCAATTATGAATTATTTAAGACTGATATTATTAATACATTTTTAAAGAATCGATTTACCTAACATAAAGGGTTAAAAAAGAAAAATCATAAAATATGAAGTATTAAAAATAAATGCCAATCACCATTAATCATGGATTCGGCGTTTATTTTTTTAAAGAACTAAGGTTACAGTTGCAAATAGGCTTTATAAATTTACAAGAATTTCTTGAGCAACTGTGATGATAATCAAGATCCACCTATTACAACTTACTTTCTTTACTTTTTGTCAATCAATTATTATGCAGGTTTAATTAAACTCCTTATTGAATTAAAGCATGCGTAAGCCATCACGAATCCCAAAACCAACGATTCACAACAGTGAATGGGAGTTTAATTCCTACTCCCATAGTAGTTTAATAAGATTCTATTCTTTGAATAGTAGGGTTAGAATACTTAATAAATCTCCATTAATTCTTTAATATCATCATTTAATATTTTTTCTATTTCATCGATATTTGAAGAAGAACTTATTATTTCAAATTAAAAATAATATAAAATATCTTGGAAATATATTGGGTTGCAATTACCGTAGCGATCCTTACTCAGAGGAAAATAGAACTCTTTCCAATCAAAACAACACAACGAGTGCTTGGTACAGTTATAGGCGTGATTGTTGCGAGCTTGCTTCTCGCAACTAGTCTACTAATTTGGGGGGTAGTTATAAGTCGGGCTATTCGCAAGTGTTCGACCTCTTCTAAAGGTTCGAAATTATCTTGTATACTCTGCTACAATGATCCCGCTCATTATTTTGATCATGGAAGCTGGCAAGCCGTTCCAGTTTATCATTCTATTCGACCGTGTATTTGCAACCTTTGTCGGTGCAGTCCTCGTGATTGCAGTGAACTTGATATTCAGTAGATCGATGGCGAAATCAGTGTAAATGTGGTTATCTAGCGAAAGATGCTTTATATTTCTGGTATCTTTTCCAGTTGAAAAAATCCCCCTAAAATAAAAAAATACGCTATTCTTTCTATAGAATCATAAGAAAGGATGGCGTATTTTTATGTCTATTTCTGTATCTGATGAATTAAAACTATTTGCTCAAAAAATTCAAATCTCCAAATATTTTACGAGATTTTGGTTTTGTACGACGAACCAGTAATTACAAATAAAAGATTTAATCTCTTTATGAACCTCTAAACAAAAAATTGTAGCCGATGCTAGTAGTTATTAAACTAATCATGCACTATTAACAAGTTGCCTCATGTAAATTAACTGAGAAGATAGCTCATTAAACCAATCCTCATCCCCCGTTACGAGGGCCAAGTCAATTAGAAAACGAATCTGTTCTTTGTTTGTCACTTTCGAATCAGGTATTTTCTTTACGTTTTTATTTAACATCGGAATGGTTTTCCCAACTGTCGTTTTATTATCTGAAGTTATTACATTTACCTTTACTATTTCATCAAGAATAGAAAGTGATTCAATATAACCTATTACTAATTCTCCATCCATTGAATTACCTTTAACCCAGTCACCTGCTTTTAAAATAGAATCATTATTTAAGTTCATTTTTTCCACCTTCTAATTAAAGTTTTAAGTTAAAAAATTTGTGATCATTACAGCACTTAGTTCAAACTGTAATTTTTTTTATTACATTTCGATTAAAAGAAGGCCTAGCCTTCACTTTTTTAGCTGCTCACTTCTCACAATTGATATGATCGACAATGTCCTTAATGGTGTATTGCTTTAAATATCCTCCAAGATGTTCTTCTGCACCTATGAAAATTTTAAAGAGAACATGTTGCATATTTGCACCAACAACACACTTTTTATTTGATTCAGGGCACTTAGGCTGTAATGCCCCTTCAGAGGTGATCATATAAATATCCCATAGATTAACTTCATTTAAATCTAAGGCAAATATAAATCCACCACCAGTTCCTTCTTTCGATTTAATAAATCCATGTTTTTTTAACAAACTAAGCACTTTACGAATACGTACTGGATGGACACAAGCACTCTCTGATATTCCATCACTTGTAGACATCCGATCCGGCTGCAGCGCAAGATAAGTTAAACTATGAATGGCAAGAGTGAAATCACTATTCATGGCCTGCCTCCTAAAAATCATTAATTTCTAATACTTCGATGATATTATTTATTACTGTAATACTATTTGTTACAGATTGTCTTGTCAAGAAACTGATTTTTTATACTATTAGTATGATTTATTAATTAGCTACTTTTTGTGATTTAATGTATGTGAATGTTCTTAGCTTACGAGGAAGAAAACTACGAATTTCTTCTTCATTATAACCAACCTGTAATCTTTTTTCGTCTAAGATTATTGGCATGCGCAACATTTTGGGATTATTTATTATTAATTTATATAAATCATTAAGTGGGAGCGATTCAATATTTATATTTAATTCTTGATACGTTTTTGATTTTTTCGATATAATCTCTTCTGTACCAGTTTCTGTCATGCGAAGAATAGATTTAATCTCCTCAAGTGTAATTGATTCATTCATAATATTTTTAACACTATAATCAATTTGATGTTCATCTAGCCAAGCTTTTGCTTTACGACAAGATGTACAACTTGGTGTTACATATAGATTCACCATTCTTTTACACACTCCTTAAATTTTAAAATGTAATTAAAAAAATTACAGTTGAGATAAAAATTATTAATAATGTATTACCTAATAAAACAAATTAGGTTGACTTCCATGCTCAATTTAAATGAGTATACTGTAATTTTATTATTTACAGTTAAAAGTGTCAACTATATTTTTTAGAGTTTGTTTGTACTAAATATAAATTAGAAGATCATCAATAAAATGATCTTCTTATCTTCTTACTAAATTAAAGTTAACATTGAGATTGATTGACTTTCCACATTCAGTATTTCCGCTGATAAATTATGCGTTAATAAAAGTCAATACATAATGCGTTTATGTTTATATAAAGTCTTTATCATTAGATTGTAATGTTTGATCTAAGCTCCTATAGCGATTTTCCAACAGACTTTTTAAAACGGTTATTTCCTGTAATAATAGCTCTCCCTCATTAGTTTCTAGAACCTTTTTTCTCTTGAGTTCTTTATCCACCAATCTCTTGACTGATAATACATCTGACCCTTTTAGTAGAACATCTTTTTTTGAATTAAATTTTTCATGGGCGACAAGTTGTATACCGTAGGAGTTATATAATAAAGTATATCCAGCAATACCAGTAGTTGATTGATACGCCTTGGAAAATCCACCATCAATGACAATCAACTTTCCGTTTGCTTTAATTGGATTCTCTCCTTTTATTTCTTTAACAGGTGTATGGCCGTTTATTATATGACCTCCGTTAGGATTAAGATTCATTTCTGCTAAAATTTTTCTGCAGATTTCCTCTTTTTCGCGTAAATGATAGTAGGGATTCTTAATCTCTTTATGGGTTTCTTTGTCTTTAATAAAATACCTTTCAAAGGTCGTCATTGCTCTTTTCCCAAATAATGAAGAATATTCTCCTGTCCATAAATACCAGACCATATCTGTTGCAAGATCATCCGTTTCTTCAGGATGTGCAAAAGAATGTCGTAAATAATGTTCAAAAATATCAAGTAAATCACGACCTGCATAGGTATGATTTTCAATTTCCATTTTTTCCATATTTCCTTTTTCATCTATTGGGATGCATCCATGTATTAATAAGTTCCCATTATACTTCAAATAAAGACTACCTTTCTTCATGAGAAAATTCATATGTCTGGCCAATTTTTCTGAATGCTGGACAAAAAACAATAGTCTGTCTATGACTTGCTCTTCTTCCTTTAATAATTCACTAGGATTATCTGGATTAATGGTTTTGAAGCAAGTATTATCCAGTGGGTAAGTTTTCCCATTAATTGTTATTTCATTTTTGTCATAATTAATTTTTTCAAGCAAAAGCCTTTCTGACATATTAAAATACGGGCGTCTTTTTATGATTGGCATTTCAAGCTTAAACTGAATGATTGCAATCGCTTGATGGATTTTAGTGATTTGCGAAAGTTCATGATCAGACTTTTTCTTATCCGAATTGCTCTTTGGTCTAAACGCTAAATTGTCCTCATAGTACTTTTCCGCAAGATTTAGAAGTGGTATAAGATTTATTCCATACACGTCTTCAATTATGTTTAAATTGTCGTACCTGGCACATATACGAATAATATTAGCTAGGCAAACCTTCGATCCAGCAAAGGCTCCAATCCATAGGACATCATGATTTCCCCATTGAATATCAACAGAATGATAATTAATTAGCGTATCCATAATTTTATCGGGTTCAGGTCCGCGATCATAAATATCACCCACGACATGAAGATGGTCAACTACTAACCGCTGAGTAGAATATGCCAGACCTGTAATGAGCTTGTCTGCCTGACCAAGAGAAATAATTTGCTGGACTATTTTTGAATAATATTGTTTCTTATTTGCAGATTCATCTTTTTTGTAAAGTAACTCTTCTATTATATAAACAAACTCTTGAGGCAATGCTTTATGTAACTTTGAGCGTGTATATTTAGATGAGGAATAAGAAATTAGCTTAATCATACGGTCAATGGTTTCTGTATACCACTGTTGTAACTCTTGTTTATTTACACACTTATTTCTAATTAACTTTAATTTTTCTTCAGGATAATAAACTAACGTTGCAAATTCATTAATTTCTGAATCAGATAGTTCATGTTGAAATAGGTCGCTTATTTTTTCTTTTACTCTACCCGAACCATTTCTTAACACATGTTGAAAAGCCTGATATTCCCCGTGTAAATCACTAACAAAATGCTCTGTTCCCTTTGGCAAATTGAGGGTGGCTTCAAGATTAATAATCTCAGTTACCACTTTTTCTTCACTATCATATTTATGAGCCAGTAAATCTAAATATTTTATGTTCAACTTTCTAGTATCTCCTTTATAATTTCTTCATTTATTTTTGCTCGAAGATTGAGCTTAATACCTACATTATAATAGAAAATTCGATTGTATTTTATAATAGTAGATTACATTTTTAGAGTAAATATATACATTCTACTCAACAAACTGTACTGACCACCCAAAGTTGGATTTATTTGATATTTAGCTAAGTAAAAAATGAATATAATGCTTAATTGTCTTTTTCAAATTTGTAAGTATCAAGATTATCAAATAATTGATTGTCCAGTTCTTTATATATTTTCAATTAAATCCCTATAGTATTGTCGTAAGGATTCCTTTAAGATTTTAGGCTCTGTGATTTTTACTGTTTTTCCTAATCTAGCAAGATATTTAATGATAAAGTCAAGTTCGTTTGGCTCATAGTGACCTACAATATATGTTTTTTCCGACTCATAGATTAATTCCATTGATGGATAATGTTCCCTTTGAAATAATTCTATTCCTGCTCGATTTATCAACCATTTAAATTGAATTGCTTTATCAGACGCCTTCCACAGTGAATGCGAATTTTGTTTCGTAATTTCCTTTAACTCCTCCAAAGGTTGAATCGTAGTTAATTCAGCTGATGAAATACGATCACAGCGAAAAACTCTGTAAGCCATTTTATCCATATCATATGCTTGACAATACCAATATCCCTTCATTACATATAAAGCAATTGGGTGAATAGTACGAAAATGATTTTGATATTCTATTTTAACTACAATATTTTGAACAGCTGCCATTAATAAAATTTCTAAATGTGTGCTTTCTTTAATTTGCACAGTATGTTGAAAAGATACGCGATTTTGCATTCTCGCTATATCCTGCTTTTGATTTTCAGACAGTTCATTTAGGAATTTTTCATGTATGGTACGATAGGATACTTGAAACGGTAAATTCGAAAAGCTTCGGAGTGCCTGCAAAGCAAAGTAAAGCGCAAATATTTCTTGATTAGTAAAAGAAATAGGTGGCAGCTGCATTTGATTAAGTAAACGATATCCCCCATAACGACCATATTCTGCATAGATTGGTGCACCAATTTCTTCTAATGAAGCTATATCTCTTAGTGCTGTCCTTTTTGAAATCTGAAATTCTTGTATTAAATCTTGAAGTGTAAAATGCTGCTTTTGATTAATGAAGCGAAGTATTTGATTTATTCGTTCTGATTTTTTCATAAAAACACCTCTTAACGGTGCCAAGATCTGTCACCTTTATTCACTATACTTTTAAGTGTAATCAATATCGATGAAGCAAACAATACAATCTCGTTTATACGTTAGAATAATAAATCTCTCAATCATATTAAACGAGCCAAACTACACTTAAAAATAAAGGAGATGTTTTACTATGACAGTACAATTAAATTCATTTTTAATGATGAATGAAAACGCAAAGGAAGCTATTGATTTTTACATGGAAGCTCTAGATGCAAAACTTTTATTTAGTCAAACATTTGGGGATGCACCAGAAGATCCTAAATCCCCTCTACCAGAAAATATAAAAAGTTTAGTAGCACATGCAATATTAAAAATCGGTGAGACTAATATCATGATTGCTGACATGTTTCCCAGTATGACTTATCGAAATGGAAACAATGTTAATATCTGTATTACTACTAATGAAATGGAGAAATCCCATCATTTTTATAATTTGTTGAAGGAAGAAGGTCAAGTGGTTATGCCATTGCAACAAGTTCATTTTAGTCCAGCCTACGCCCTTGTAACTGACAAATTCGGGGTTACCTTTCAAATTTTTACAGCACTATCAGAGGAAGCAGTAAAAAGAGGACATCAAAAGGAGAATTAACTTAAAGAATAAATTACACTAAATGAATTTAATTACCACCTAATTATAATATTAGGTGGTTTTTTATATAGGCATTAAACATACTTCTATTTGTTTTTAACGTCATTACTATCATATCTCATTTTTATAATATAAAGTATTGTGGCAATAGCTAAAGTTACTATTGAAGTAATAGTTTCTATTTTTTTATTGTCTAATGTTAAATATATTAAATTTACGATTATTATCAATAAAAAGAAAATAGTTCGATACTTTCGAACAATAACCTCCATAAAAAAAGAACTCCTTCTAATCGCATATAAAATATTTGGTTAATATTTATTTTAATTTTCTTATTAAAAATCACTTGTTTGCAAAAATATTCACCTTAAATTGAATCACACTTCCCATACGCACCACTATATTTATTCTATTTTAATGATAAATAGTCCTTTTCTTGTTCAACAATCCTGCCATTTAGTTAAACTAGCACCTCAACAACACAAATTAATCAGAACCTATATACTACTTTTTCTATTTTTATTTCGAATTTTACATAGTCTTTTTTAACTATTGATGAGATAATAGTTTTTGTCGAATTATATTAAGGGTAAGTGGGGAGAAAATATTATGTGGAAAAACCGAAACGTTTGGATCGTGTTGTTCGGTGAATTTGGAGCCGGTATAGGTCTTTGGTTCGGAATTATCGGAAATTTAGAATTTATGCAAAAACATGTACCTTCTGATTTCTTTAAATCGTTAATTCTTTTTTTCGGTTTATTAGCAGGAGTTATTGTTGGTCCGTTGGCTGGACGGTTAATTGATCAATATTCAAAGAAAAGGATTTTATTAATTAGTGGTTTAGGTCGTACTTTAAGCGTAATTCTTATGTTTTTTGCAATACAATACGGAAGTATAATTTTCATGGTCTTATTTTTAGTTATGCTGCAAATTTCTGCTGCATTTTACTTCCCAGCGCTTCAAGCTGTTATACCAATGATTGTGAAAAACGAACAGTTATTAACTTTAAATGGGATTCATATGAATATTTCTACAATATCAAGAATAGCAGGGACTTCAATTGGTGGTATTTTAGTTGTGTCAACTAGTCTCACAAATGTTTACGGAATGAGTATGCTCGCATATGCATTTTTATTTTTAATGACGTTCTTTTTACGAATTGATGAACCTAATGTCAAACCAATTAATGAAGAGAAAACAAAGGAATCTAAAACTGAAAAAGGATTTACTGAAATATTTGCACTTATAAGAAAAAGTCCAACAATCTTAAATTTATTTATCTTAAACCTGATTCCAGTACTTTTCCTTGGTGGATTTAATTTAATGGTAATCGAAATAAGTGATATTCAACATGACCCTTCGATTAAAGGCCTTATTTATACAAGTGAAGGTATCTCATTCATGATTGGAGCATTTGTCATTAAACGATTAACAAAAAAGTATACGAATAAACAATTACTATATTTTTCAACTTTTTTAGTAGCTTTTGCTCAGCTATCACTTTTCTTTGCAGACCACCATTGGATGACACTTATCTCATTTGCAATTTTCGGATTTTCAGTTGGTTGTTTCTTTCCTGTTTGTTCAACTGTTTTTCAAACTTCAATTGACAAATCATATCATGGTCGGCTTTTCTCATTTAGAAGTATGTATGACCGAGTAACATTTCAGGTTGTACTTTTAAGTACAGGATTATTTTTAGATACAATTGGTTTACAAAATATGGTTTTAATTTTTGGTACGCTTTCGCTCTTAATTCTTGCTAGATTATTATATAAAGACAAAAAAACAAAAGAAGAGTTAGTGAATGAAACTCAAAACTTATCTATGTAATGAAAGAGGCTATCTCAAAAGTCAGGCTATCTGACAATGAGGCGCCTCTTTTTTATTACAAACGGCTCGTAAACATTACTAGTTAAGTACTGAGTTACTTTGATAGAAGGAAACAGAGGTATTTCTACAGCAATTTTCATTTATAGTAGATAAAATCGATCATTTTTAAAGTTAATTAAAAGATTCTTATTCAATTTAGTAAAAAATAGAAAATATTCACTAGTATCTAAACACTATTTTACAAATATAAGGTCATAATACCCTAACTGGTATGGATAATTTTTAATTTCATTTGCGATTCTCTTAAATTTAATTGCTGTTTTGCTATTTTATTTGCGATTTTCAGATTTTATTTGCAGACCACTGTTCTTTTTCACATTTTCATACTTTAATTGCATAGATGGATTTCTTATTTGCAATTTTTATCTACCCGCATTAAAAAACAAGGGTGCCCATATAAAGTTAGAATTTTGGAACACCCTCGTTTTTATAAAAAATTAATATCCATATGCAGCTAAAAATTCATTCAAACTTGAATATAGTGTAACTACTTCCCACTTTCGTTCAAATTCATAGGTAGTACATACTTCTCCTGATTCCTCGTTGATAAAAATAACATCGTCTGTTTCATCATCGAAGCCAATTATTAACCAATTTTCAGGCCATTGTATTCTTTTACTTAAGTCCTTTTTTGCTTCGTTTAAATCTTCTTCTTTTATAAAATAGACTGTCATATTTTCATTTGAGACTTCATCTATACCGATTCCTTTAATTCTTGAAAACCATTCATTTTGCATTTTTTATTCCCCATTTCCAATAAGAAAGCCTGTATCAACCAAGTGATCACAGGCCAACCGTTTTACTTTTGTGCTTTTTTTGATTCAGATAAATTTGATTTATCTTCATAGTTTGGTTGTTTTTGACCGGCGTTATTTTTTCTTCCACCATTACCACGTCCCATTTCTTTCGCCTCCTTAAATGTCATAAAAATATTTTATACAATTAAGGAAAGACTATCCCACTAAATTACAGGAAGAAAAAATAGACAACAAATTGGATAAATAGGATAATCCAATAACCAAAAACAAATTTTGGATGCTTTGTTTTATGTTTAAAATAATACATTCCTAAAATAGAACCAATCGAACCTCCGATGATTGCAAATAAAAATAAAATGCGTTCAGGAATTCTCCATGCTTTTCTTTTTGCCCGAGATTTATCGATTCCCATTATTGCGAATGAAACAATGTTTACAATTACTAAATAAAAAATAAAATACCCTACCATTTTGATCCCTCATACACTCGTTTATTTTGAAATTTTTGCTATTTTGCTACGAGTTGTTTGTATTAAATCTTTTGCATTCAATTGCAGTTGTATACCTATTTTTCCTCCGCTAACAATAATCTCTTCTATATTATTAACAGATTCTTCAATAAAAGTAGGGTATTGTTTTTTCATACCAATTGGTGAACAACCACCTCGAACATATCCTGTACTTGCTAAAAGGTCTTTCACTGGTAATAATTCGACTTTCTTTTCTCCAGCAGCCTTTGCAGCTAATTTTAAATCTAATTCTTTTTCGACTGGAATGACAAATACATAAATCGCCTTTGATTGACTGATTGATACAAGTGTTTTATAAACTAATTCAGGGTCTTTATTTATTTTATTTGCTACAGAAACTCCATCAATCTTTCCATCATTCGAGTCATAATTTAAGGTTGAATAGCTAACTTTTTTTGAATCTAACATTCTCATTGCATTCGTTTTACTTACAGCCATTTTTACTCCTTTCAATGCTACAAAAATAATTTATTTTTAGGCAGATATTGATTGCTTCTTATTTCGGTTTTTAAGTTTTTGTTCAATTGATTTCATAAACGGTGTAGTTGACACGGCAAATACGATACAAGCTAACCAAATAAATGAAAATGAAATAAAATCTTTCTTTGAAAAACTTTCATCGTATAATAAAACCCCAATTAATAAACTAATCGTTGGGGAAATAAATTGCAAAAATCCAACATAAGTATATGGAATTAATTGTGCTGCTTTTCCGAAAAATAATAAAGGAATAATGGTTACTAAACCAGCACCCACTATTAATAATTGTTCAATTGGTGCACTTTGTATAAGTCCCGCTTGCCCTTTATATGATAGAAAACCAAAGTATATTAAGGCTACTGGAAAAATTAATAATGTCTCAATAGTAAGGCTTAAAAAAGCATCGATATTTAAAATCTTTTTCAATAATCCATAAAAAGCAAATGTTAATGATAATAATATTGCGATAATTGGTAACGTACCTGACATGATTGTTAAATAGCCTACACCTACTGTTGCTAAACATACTGAAACGATTTGCCAAATTGACAATGACTCTTTCAATACGATCACACCTAGTATAATACTAACTAATGGATTTATATAATAGCCTAAACTTGCATCAAGAATATGATTTGAATTAACTGCCCAAATATATAATAGCCAATTCGTACTAATTAATAATGAAATAACGATCATTGAAACTAATACTTTCTTATTACTTACAATTTGTTTCCAAGTAATTTTAAATTGCTTTAATTTTTTTGTAAGAAGAATGAAAAGTAATAAAGTTACAAAAGACCATATAATACGATGCGTTAATATTTCAAAAGGTGAAATATCTTGAATTAGTTTCCAATAAATTGGTAAGACTCCCCATACCACATATGCAAGAACACCGTACAAAATCCCTTTAAGTGTGTTGTTCATTCTCTCCCAGCTTTCTTTTTAAAGATTAGTGTGATATTTCAACCTTTTTTTCTTCAGATTGTTCAGACGGTAAAAATAAAACGAAAATAAACGTAATTACACTAAATACCGCCATAAATAATGTGATGATTTCAAAACCAGTAGTTACAGCTTTTACTGTAGCAAGATGATTGATTTGATTTTGAGAATTTAGAACTAATTTATGACCATTTAATACTTCGGATGCCTTAATCGTAAAAATGGTACCTAACACAGCAACCGTAATTGTTTGTGAAAAAGTATTTAAAAAGGAATTTGCGGCAATTGCAATACCCCTTTGATTCATTCCAACAGCTGAAGAAATTAGGATCATATAAATTGGAAAAGATAATCCAAATCCAAGACCTAAAAATACATTAAATGGATAAATTAATACTTTCGAATCATGGAAAAAGTTCATCCCTAATGCACCTATTATACATAAGAAAGCTCCTAATAAGATAATATTTTTTGCCTTCATTTTCTTAATAAGACGACCAGATAAAAATGAACCTAATGTCCAAGCGAATGAAAGAGGAATCAACATTAAACCTGACTGAGTCGCACTTAATCCAAACACACTTTGATTATAAACAGGTAAATATACCTCGATTGATATTAAAAGTGCATGTGCAATAAACATTGCTGCATACGTTACGACTAAATGACGGATTTTGAATAAAGAAAGTGGTAATAATGGTTCTTTTGTCCTTGTTTCAATAAAAAGAAATAACCCAAATAAAATGATTGCAAATGCAAAAAGGAATAATAAATTTGGAGAAGTCCAGTTATGTTGCTCTCCTCCTACAACTAAAGCATATAAAGCAGATAAAGTACTTAAGATAAAAAGAATGGACCCTAAATAATCAATTGAAATTGTATCTTTACGGTCAATTTTTTGATGATAAAATTTCCAAAATAGAATAATAGAAATGATTCCGAATGGAAAATTAATAAAAAAGATATAACGCCAAGAAATGAAGTCTACAAAAAAGCCTCCAACTAATGGACCAATTACACTTGAAACCGCCCATACTGCACTAATATATCCTTGTACTTTAGCCCTTTCTTGGTAAGGATACAGATCACTTATTACCGTCATTGTTAAGGGTAATGCAGCTCCGGCACCTAGCCCTTGAATTGTACGAAATAATATTAATTGACCCATATTTTGTGAAAAACCACATAAAACTGAACCTAAAATAAATAAAATGATGCCAAACATTAATAAGTTTTTGCGACCATATAAATCCGATAGTTTCCCATAAATCGGTGTCGTTACAGTCATTGCCAACATATAAGCTGCAAATATCCAACTCATCAACTTTACACCTGATAATTCTGTAGTAATGGTAGGTGTTGCAGTTGTTATGATTGTTCCTTCTATAGCAGACAATGTCACAGCTACTAATAACCCAATCGTCACTAGCCTTCGATTTGTTTCCATTTTAAACCTCCATTCGAGAGCAGAAATTAGGAATGAAGTTTTTAGAATAGATAAATATTCCTATACTTCCTTAAAAATAATAGAAGCTCAATGGAGCTTCTATTGTTTTTAAGCCTACTTTTTCCAATTTGACTCAATAAATTCGTCTCTGCCAGACATCGCTCTGTCTTCTTTATAATGTTTTGGATTTTTTTTATGATAGTCTTGGTGATATTCTTCAGCCTCATAAAAAGCAGATGCTTTTAAAATTTCGGTTACAATCGGTTTCTTAAAGATATTACTCTCAATTAATTTTTCTTTTGATTCCATTGCTTCCTTAAGCTGTGAATCATTATGAACAAAGATTGCAGCTCGGTATTGTGAACCTCTATCTTGGAATTGACCGTCCGGATCTGTTGGATCAATTTGCGGCCAAAATAATTCTAATAGTTTTTTGTATGAGAATAATTCATCATCATAAGTAATTTGAACTACTTCATAATGACCTGTAGTCCCTTTTTTAACCTCTTCATATGTAGGATTTTCTAACTCTCCACCCATATAACCTGAAACAATACCATGTATACCAGGTAAATCCTCAAACGGTGTTACCATACACCAAAAACAACCACCTGCAAATGTAGCTTTTTGAATCATTTTAAATCCTCCTTACATTACCTAGTTTACATAATATCATTATGTAAAACCCGTATATTTCTTTAATCTTATCTTATCTCTTTTAAAAGAATTTTTAAATATTTCAGCTCATAATTTACCAATTTTTTATAAAATCAATTATTTTAATTTGATTGGACTATTATTACGCTGAATAGAAGATAAAAAACAGACATTAATTGTCTATATTAATGACAATTATGTCTGTTTTCTTAAATCATATTAAGCAGCAATTGATTTATTATTGTTTTTGATTCTCATTCCAACGAACAACCAAATTACAAATAGTAATAAAACTAATTGTGGAATGATACTTTCAAGAGAAGGATAGATCCCTAATTTAGGTATAGTTGGAAAAATCGTACTCATATGGTCAGGTAAATAGCCAATTCCTTGTAATGCATGGATACTTTGACCAATGAATTTAAACGTCAAGTAATAAATACATAAACTTGCGATTGTAAAAAACGGCTTTAACGGAATAAATTTACTACCTTTTAAGATGAAGATTCCAATTATTACAAGTATAATGATTCCACCTGCAAAACCAGTAATCAATTCTTTCATTGTAATTGATGAACTCATACCGATATAAAATACTACAGTTTCGGCACCTTCTCTAAATACTGCAAAAAATGAAAGTAAACTTAATGAAAGTATCCCTCCACCTGCAATAGCCTCTTTTGCTTTCTCTTTCATCTTACTACCATATTCTTGTTGACGAGATTGTTTATGCAACCATAACCCAACAGTTAACATGAAAACGACAGCAATAAGACCTGAGATTCCTTCAATTAATTGATTACTAATTCCAGCTGAGATTTTTGATAATAAGAACTGGAATAATAGACCTGCTACTAAACTAGCTAGGATACCAAAAGCACCACCAACGAAAATCCACTTACGTGCTGATTCTTGTTTGCCTTTTGACACTAATGCTAGTAAAGCAGAAATAATAATTAAAGCCTCTAAACCTTCACGAAATACAATTGTCCCGGCATCAAACATCGTATAAGATGTTTTCTTCGTAGCTAAGTTTAAATTGTTTTGAATTTCTTTTAATGTTTTCATAGTTGTTGCTGATTTAGGCTTTTCTGTTAACTGAGTTAATGCAATAGATGTATCATTTTCAATTTTCTTATATAATTCCATTGAATTTGATTGCACCATTACTTCAACATAAGGCCAATCTTCTATAAATTCATTAAATGTAGTTCGTGCTTTCTCTGTATCATTTGATTCTACATAATTGATTGTTTGATTTAGTAGTTTAATTGCTTTCTCAATACTTACTTCTTTTGATGAGTCACTACTTGGATTATTCAATACATTAATTAATTTAGTAAACGAATCGTTTACTTTATTAATTGAAGGATTTTCAGTAAACAAAGTTGACCTAGAAGTAATCATATTTGCTTCGATTGAACCATAAAAACCACTGTTTGCTTTTCTTATATCATTTTCTATTTTAGACCATTCAATTTCAAAAAGCTTATACTCTGATTGTGCTTTTGCCCAATTCGATTCATTTGATAAAGTTTTAACATTATTTAAATGAGCTACTAGTTTAGTAAGATTAATTTGAGAAAGATCTTTTTTATCATTCGTATTTTCTATCCACTTTTCAGTTTCAAAAGCAATCGAGCGAAGATCATCTTTTACTGTTGCAAGTTCATTTTGATCAATATCTTTAATCGCTTGGTCAACAAGTTTATTTAATTTCGAAGTTTTTTTCTCATTTTTAATTAAATCTTTAATCGCTAATAAATCTGTTTTCACTTTATCTTTTTCACCATTTTTAACTTCTGTTAATGAGTTACCAATATGTGAAAGTACTTGTTCCTGTGTATCAGTTTCAGCAAATGCTTTATGGAACGGACTAATCATTAAACTAAAAAATAGTAAGCTAGTTATTAAAAGTATATTTTTTTTCATACAATTCACCTAGAGTAATCCTTCACCAATATAGCTTCCATTCTTAACTCCTGGGAAGCATGCAAATACTGCACTACCATTATGTTCAATGTACTCGTTCAATAAATCCATCTTCGCTAATTTGTCTTGCAAAGGAATAAATTGTTTTTCTAAGTCTCTTTGGAAACTAACAAATAGTAAGCCTGCATCTAATTTTCCAGTTTGAATATCAAGTCCGTCAGTGTATGAATAAGATCTTCTTAAAATTTTAATTTTTCCTTTTCCTCTTGCTAAGGCAACATGTGAATCTGCAGGAATCATTAATTTCCCATTATCATCAGTTTTCTTTAAATCTAATTTAGCAAACTCATCTTTTTCACCAATTGGTGCACCAGTAGCTCTGTGACGTCCAAATGTTTGTTCTTGATCTTGTAATGAACTACGATCCCATTCCTCAACACGTATACGAATACGTCTTGCAACTAGATAAGAACCACCTGTTAGCCAAGCTGGACCATCGCCGTTCTGTACCCAAATATGTGTATTCATTTCTTTTTCATCTTTTGTATCTGGATTTCCAGTACCGTCTTTAAAGCCCATTAAGTTCCTAGGAGTACTACCAGATGGATCCGCTCCAGATGAACGTTGGAAGCCGTGCTGCATCCATTTTAAACTAACAGTTCCACGTCCAATACGAATCAAGTTTCTTACGCCGTGAAAAGCAACTTGTTGATCGTTTGCACAAACTTGAACTACGATATCTCCACCGTTCCATTCCTCTCTTAAGTCATCTCCAGGGAAATGAGGTAGATCTTTTAACCCCGATGGTTTACTTGATTGAATTGACAATCGATCAAAAAATGTTGGACCAACTCCAAATGTAAATGTAAGCTTCATTGGTTGAAGACCTGTTGCTTCGCCAGTATCAACTGGTGGAGATGAAGGAAAGTCAGAATCACCTAGTTCCTTTCCTTCACTCATTAAAGCTGCTGCTTCAGTCCATTTTTTAAACATTGTTTTGACATCTGCTTTTGAAGTAGTTTCTAGTTTAAATGACGCCAAATACATAAAATCTTGAGCAGGAGTTGTAATACCTTGTTGTTTTTCACCATAGAACGGAAGAATTTCTCTTGCATCCGCTTTAGCTGGGGAAAAGAAGTTAGTTACCTTTTCAGTAGCTGCTTCAATTCCAGTTGCACCTATAAGTATGCCGGCTCCACCAACTCCAATAAGTTTTAATGCATCTCTTCTAGAAACTTTATTCGTTTCTAATTTTTTCATATTATTTAACCCCTAATGTTGACCCAACTTGTGAAATCGGTTCTGCTAATGCATCTACTTGTTGAGCTAATTTTTTCACTTCATCTTCTTTTAACTGTTTGTAATCAACGTACTGATCACCTTTTTTATACGTATTTAAAGTTGTCATTAATTCATTGAATCTAGTTTCAATTGTAGATGCTAAATCAGCATCTTTAGCTTTTAATTTATCTGATAATAATCGAACGATTTTATCTGAACCTTCTACGTTTGCTGCAAAATCAGCTAAATCAGTATGAGAATATCGTTCTTCTTCACCTGTAACTTTTGAAGATGAAACTTCATTTAATAATTCTACAGGACCTGTTACAAATAAGACTGGATCAATTTCAGCTGTTTCTACTTTTGCTCTTAAGTAGTTAGCATCTTTCATAAGTTGTTCTGTATATTTTTCAAGACCTTTTGTTGTATTTTGAACCCATAGAACTTGCTCAATTTTATGGAAACCAGTCCACTCATTAGCAGGTACATCGCCTTCACGTGCATCGATTTTTGGATCTAGATCACCGAATGATTCTGCTACTGGTTCAATTCTTTCGTAATATGAGCGACTAATTGGATATAAACGTTTTGCTTCTGCCATGTTTCCAGCATTAATTGCATCAACAAACTTCTGTGTATTTGATACAAACTCTTCCGTTTGAGATACAACAAAATCTCTATAATTATTAATCTCTGAATCTAAATTTATTTTTGCTTCTACTTTTGATTCTTTTTTTACGTTACTAGCTTCTTCACTTTTTTGTGCGCAACCTGCCATCATTAAACTTGTAGCTAGAGAAATTGCGATCATTGTTGTTGGCTTCTTCATGAAAATACCCCCGAAAAATCTTAATTAAATTTATGTACGTTTATTGATAACTATTTTCAGTAATAATCATAATACAATTGATAAATATTTTCAATTAGAATTTCATAAAAAAAATGACTGAAGATTTTTCAGTCATTTTTTTACTGTTAAATTAAGAATTTATCAATTAATTTTTAGATACCATTGATAAGTATGTTGTATGATCTTGATTTCCATTGGGCGAGACCTGAGCCTCCTCGGCTTTCGCCTGTGGGGTCTTTAGCCTTCCCGCAAATCCCATAGGAGTCGAGCACCCTTTCGTTTCAATCACTTCTTTATAAAACGAATATTCTTAAATAGAATAGAACAGTCATTTGAAAAATTGATCGACTTACACATCTTTACAAATATTGATCCTCAAAAAGAGATATTTGTAATTATAATGACCTAAATTCATTTAATGTTTATATTTTTCAATATTGACTACAATATATTTCAACCCTACGCAAAAGGAACTTATCAAGTGGAACAAGTTTTTCATTTAAGTTCAATAAATGTTCGTACTAATTTATATTAACTCATATATAATTAAGATATTAATGACTGAAACTTTTAAATCATTTAACAGCAAGACTTATAACCCCAAATTTAATTAGTCAATCTTAAATAATTTCGCTAAATAAGCATTCACAAAAATATTTTTATTATCTAATTGACTTCGAATAGTAAGAAAGTTAGATAATGATGGATACGAGTGATTTAGTTTTTCTATATTCATTGAATGCATTTTTCCCCAATGTGGTCTACCGTTATAACTTTGAAGAATTTCTTCTATTCTATTAAAATACTCTTGATGAGGCATTCCTTTATACATATGGATTGCGATATACGCTGAGTCTCGCATAGAGGCAGGGCTTATTAAAAAATTATCAGATTTTACGAATCTACATTCGATTGGGAAATGGACGTTAAACCGTTTATTTTTAATCTCTTCTTGTATTTCTAAGGTCGCATCATTCATATATTGTGCTGGAATACTGTATTCCATTTCGTTAAACTTCACATTTCGAGTTGTTGAAAATAATTCATGACTCGGTCCGACCATCTTTGAATTCGGAACACTGCTACCACTTATTTTACTAACTTGAGAACTACTTTTTGGAAAGTTTCTACTAAATTCACTTAACAACCAGAATGCTTTATTTTCAATGGTTGCAACCTTCCATTTCTCAAATTTAAATGAATGTTTCTTCGTTCTAGTTTCATTCATTACTTTTACTTGAACATTTTCTGAATAAGGAAATATGTAAAACTCAAAATGTTCATTTTCTTTTTTCAAATTTGGTAGATTACTATAAACTTCATCAATCATTAATTTTTTACTCTCATAACGGTACGTTTTAGCAGGCTTTATTCTAATTTTAAATTTAACAACGATGCCTAGTAAACCTAACGATACGCCTATTGCCCTATAAATATCTGTATTTTTTGTTTTAGAACAATTTAATAAATCACCTGATGGTAATACTACTGTCATTTCTTCAATTTGAGTAGATAAAATTCCGTGATCAATTCCTGTGCCGTGTGTACCCGTTAAAAATGCTCCTGCAATCGATTGAACATTAATATCACCTAAATTTTCTTGTGAATAACCAGATTCGTATAATTCCTTTCCTAATTGCGCAAGCTTAGTTCCAGCCCAAACTTCGGCAATTTGTTCCTCTTTGTTGATTGAAATAACGCCATTTAAATTGTCTAGTGACATTAAATAGTAATTTGTTGAAATTAGTGGAGTAAATGAGTGACTTGAACCTACTACTCTTATTTTCATATTTTCCGAGTTAGCTTTTTTAACTATGTTAACTATTTCTTCAATCGATGATGGATATTTTACTTGTTTAGGATTAAATTTTACATTTCCAGACCAGTTTTTCCATAACATACTTTTCATAGGAAGCACCCCCTATCTCCTCTGTATGTTGTGAACCGGTCGATGATCTTATTTTTACTTACAACATATAAATGAGAAAAACGCTCAGCAATTTCCCCGGACTTACTTGGTCTAAATAAAATTGCATCGCCTATTTTTAAATCTTCATGTCCTGAATAATAAACTGGGGTTTGAACTTCACCAGCACCTTCTAGTGGCAAAAGTGTACAATGATCTGGGGAATATGGAGTTGGTAATTTTTCTTTACCTACAGCACCTGAGGCGATAAACCCTCCACTTGTGCATGTAAAAATATTATCCGCTGGTTTTCGAATGATTGGTAAAGCAAAGCCAATTGCTGGCTGATATTGAAAACTTCTGTATTCATCAAATAATGTTGGAGCATAAAATCCTGAGCCTACTGTTACTTCAGTAACCACTTTTTCCTTTGTCGTAGAGTGAAGACTTCCAGTACCCCCTCCATTTACAAATTCAAGGTGGTATCCATCTTTTTCAATATGTTTTACAATTTCTCTTCTTTTTTTCGCTATTTCACCTAATGATTTCTTCTTTAAAAATTGGATTATTTTATTTTTCATAAACCTATTTTTTGCATCATCACCAACCCCTGCAATTTGTGCCTCATATCCCATAATTCCTTCCAAGCGCACATTCAAAGATTGCAATATATGTGTTAGTAGCGGTACTAAATCTCTAGTTTCTTTAATTGGTGACCTCCTTACTCCAAAATGAAATCCTAAATATGAAGTACTCATATCTACGTCGATACAAAGTGGAATAACAATCTCATTTTTCACTGCAATCTTTTCAATAATACTGATCTGTTCTGTCTCATCCACCATACAAATGATTTTTTTTCCTTTTTTTATTTGTTGTGCAATTTTATTTATTCCTATTACATCAACTGTTGGATAACCAATTAATAAATTATCAAAACCATTTTCAGCAAGAAAATCTGCTTCATGGGGGTTATAACACATTAGCCCCTCATAACAATCATTTCTCTCTAAAATATATTTTAAAACTTGTACACTACGAATTGATTTTGTAGCAATTCGTATTTTCTTACCGTTTGATTTAGTTGCAATAGTATCTACATTTTGAACAAAAGCATCCCAATCCAAAAAAGCACATGGCATAGACAATTTAGAAAATACCGATCGATCGACCATTTATTCACCTATCCCGTAGCATTTTATTTTAATTTTATGCGGAAAATTATTTAATAAGAATAAAAAAAATTACATAGAATACGCTCTATGTAACTTTTAATAATCAATAAAACCTCTTAATATTTGACATGTTAAAGGACAATTCAATCTCGCAGAGTTATTTGATTGGTTTAAACTTACTTTTGACAAAGAAATTCCATACCATAAAACTTCATTATCAATCATTATAAAGGGTTGAACTTGATCTTTTTTAATAAAAGTTCTATTTTTTTGATTTTCAAAATGAGCTTCACTTATAAACTGAATAGGAATCTCAACTTCATTTATAAGTTTCCGAATTTCCAATGACATTTCAGATAAATTTGGCATTGAGACAATTATTTTTTTATTAGCATTTTTTATATCGTTTACTAATTCATTTTTTAGGTCGATTGAATCATTTAAAAACAGTCTTAACCTCTTTGATATATTCTTTGAAAAAACTTTTTCAAAATCTTCTTTACTCACCTTGTATTCATTTTCCATTTGGTAATGAATTAACTTATTAATCGTCTTTTTTGAATTTGTTTTACTTTTAATAAATGGAATATCTGCAATATGAATAAATTTACCTCTAGCTCTAGTCAAAGCAACATTAATTAATCTTTCACTGTTTTGATCTGTAAGCAGTAATCCAGGAGAATATTGTGGTTTCGTATCGACTGAATCAAAAATGATAACGTCGCACTCGGCTCCTTGAAATCGGTGAACTGTTGCGATTTGTATTGGTAATTCTCTATATTTTGTTTTGCCGATCATCTCTTTATGGAGAGCCTTAAGTAACTTTGCCTGTGCTCTATATGGCGTAACAACTCCAATTGACTTGACCCCATCTAAGATACTTGTAAGAATACATTGAATTGCAATAATCGCAGACCCTAAATTATATCTAGAATTTGTATTTGAATCTTTTAGAGCATAGGTTTTTAGAAATTGAGAATTTATTAAACTATTTGCTTTCATTGGAAATGGTCTATGTTTTGAGATTTCCTGCCTTTTTTTGACGGATGGATGATCAAACACTAACGAATGATAGATCTCACTATTCGTAAATCCAGATATGGCCGGATGCATTCTCCTTTGCTGATTCAATAAAACTAAATTAATTAATGGTTCACCATTTTCTATTTTTTGAACAATCCCTGTATGATGAAATAAATCTTCTTGTAGCCACTTTTTTACATATTCATTATGAAAACATGATGCAATTGGGGGTAATTGTTTAAAATCTCCGCAGACAACAATTCGTTTCCCTAATGTTGAAGCAAATGCAATTTGTGGTGTATATGCCATACTAATTTCATCCACAATAACTAAATCAAACTGGCGTAGATAAATTAAAGGGTCAATTGAACATTTGGATAATGTAGTTCCGATCACTTTTGCTTGATCAATCAATTCTTTTTCTTTTTCACGGATTTCCCCTCGAATTTTATTTAATTTAGTTTGAATTTTACTTAAATCATCTAATTCTTTTTTCGAGGCTGCCCCTCTTCTAGCTTTCCTTAGCATTGAATGCTTTCTTTCATCTAAATTTTCCAACTCATCTTGATTTATACTTCCATTTATCTCAACAAGCTTTGATGAAAGGACATCTTCGTGTTGTAATAACACTTCATCTTTTGTATAACCATAGCGGACAATTTCTCCACTTTTCCATTTATCTTTCTGCTCTAATTCATGAATAACATTTTTCATTAAAACATCTACTGCTGCATTAGAATGAGCAATTACTAGAACTGACTTATTTTTTTCGTAATGTTTTAAAATAATATTTGTTAAGTTATAAGATTTCCCAGTTCCTGGTGGCCCCCATATATATGTAGTCGCATTATAAAACGAACGATAAATTAGCTCCTGCTTTGTTGAACTTTTTTTCTTCATTTTACTTAAATGTTTAGCAGTAGCATCAGCATTCATTAGTTTCATAATTCTTTTTTGTTTACTTCGATAATCTTTTATTTCCTCAAGTCTTTCAATTAATTGATCGAGTAACTCCCAAGGTTCATTAAAAAGTTCAGCATATGGAATTGTTGAAGTAATACTTTCATTAATTTTAATTTCAACTTGAGAGCCTTTAAAGGACAATAATTCACCTTGATACTCTTGATTATCTATTTTTATTCTTACCGGCGTTCCTTCTGGGACAAAAATTTCTGCATAAATCGTAAACAAGATAACTGTACTTTGTCCAATATGATATAGTGGAGTTCCCTTTGAAAGAGTATAACTTCTCCCACCGTGAAATTTTAAATAATTTCGTTCCGCCTCAATTGCTGTTTGCCATTCTGTAATTAACTCATTTACGTCATTTAATGTATTTACAATCATTTATTTCACCTTATTAATTTTCAAATTGATCTTTAGAGATTTCTCTTTAGACATCTTTTTATATTTTGAGTTAGTGAGTTCCCCTAAGTCTCGGACACCCTTTTAACGAACTAAAGAAAGTTTAAACTTTAATAGTAATTTACTAATCATACACTAGTTCATACAGTTTATTAAAATATAATTATTTGAAATTTTGCGCTTTTTGTTTTCAAACAAGTAAATAAATTGCAAAATAATTGAACAAGGGATTTTAGTAATTTATGCCGAATAATATCAAATAAAATATAGTATTATCCTTCATTTAAAACGAATATTAAGTGAGGTAAAAAGTAAATGAACATGATACTATCTCTCAAAAATAAAAAAAAGCTGACTCTTATAATGCTAATATCTTTAATGCAAATTATATTGTCATTCGTTGTATTTCCTTTAAAATTTACTTCGAATTTAAATTTTCTATATTACTTTTATTGTATAATGGCAGGTATTTCATGTTACAACGCTTTTCAAAGAAAGTGGTACAGTACCTTAATGGTCGCTATTATTAGTAGTGTTGTCGGCGTTATCTTAAGAGTAATTGTAGAGTGGAATGAAGTAACGATAACGGAAAATTTGAGTGTAGCCAATTTTGTATCAACAGTTGGAATGACAACGATCGGGATGTTAGTTGTTTATCTAATAACGTTTTTTCTTAGGAAAGAATAACTTCATTCTTATGCAACTAACTAATGCGTTAGTTCTACAAAAATGTTTATCTTCCTTACAATTTGACGATTTCTAAAAAAGATTCTTCTGTTCGAAGAATCTTTTTTTGTTATTAATATTACAATTTATTAATGGGATATTGTTGGTAAAATACGGTTTTTGAGGGAAATTATGGTATTATAGAGTTATTCTTAAAAGAAAGTGAGGTATCGTCCAATGAATTTTTCATTTGTTAATTTATAAATTTATCAAAGGGGTGAGACCGATGATAAGATAACACTTTCACGCAAATAACTTTTCGAATGTTCAATAACATTTTTCGAGGTGAAAGTGATGAGTTTTAAGCACCAATACTCTATGAATGAAAATAATATAATTACTTGGTCTATACAGCCGAAGAGCACACCATTGGTTCTAAGGAATTGTACTAAATGCGGTAAAAAAAAGGAATTTTATTGTAGTGAACTTTTTAGAATGAATGCGAACAAACAAAAAATAGATGTATGGTTAATTTATAAATGTAATCAATGTGATTCAACATGGAACGTAACTATCTTTTCTCGTATTAACCCAGTAGATCTAGATAAAAGCTTATTTGAAAACATGTCGAAAAATGATAAAGAGACTGCATGGAAATATGCCTTCGATATGGACACTATTAGGAGAAATCAAGCGGAAGCAATTTTTAATATTGATTATATCGCAATAGGTGAAAACATTGATTTTTATAAAAAACTGCCGCAAGAAATATTTATTATAATTGAGTCACAATATAGCTTTAATCTTCGACTAGACAAGTTACTTAAAAATAAATTAAACGTTTCAAGAAAAAAGCTTTGGGAGATGATTGAAAATGGGTTTATATTCACAAATCCCGAAGTTAATATAAGAAAGCATAAAATAAAAGATAAACATATTAAAATTACTATTACTTACGATGCATTAAAAATGATTAACCCAGCTTTCGCATTTGAAAGCCACCATTAACCATCTCTTTCTTTGATTGTGGGGAGACTTAATCATTATGGATTTTCTCTAATTTTCTTGAAATTGCTTATTCGGCAAAATGGAGCTTTAATGAAAATAACAAAAGCCTAATTTCTCACTTATAATAACGAGAAATTAGGCTTTTTTATATTTGAATTACCTTAACGTTGTAAATCCGCATTTTCGTGCTTGTATCTAAGGATTAAACAGATCAACTATTTTTACTTAATAGTTTCTAATCGAACTAAGGTATGCTTTGCTTTAGTTGCAGAAGTAAAGATAATTTATAGATTAATTTATCTTTGCATAAATACAAGTGTCAGTTAATTTTTTACCATCAGCTGAGAAATCTTCATTACGTAAAATCCCTTCAAGCTCAAATCCTAATTTTTCGGGGATCGTACGACTTTTCGTATTACTAGATTCACATCGTATTTCAATTCGTTTACTATTCAATACCTGAATTGCAAAATCGGTTAATCTTTGAATTGCTTCTGTCATAAAACCCTTACCACTAAAACGAGTATCAATCCAGTATCCTATTTCAAATTTAGGTATATCCCAATTAATTTTGTGTAAACTGCACGTACCAATAAACTCATCTGTTTCTTTACTGAATATAAAATAACGAAAACTTTCACGATTTAAAAACTGAATATGCGCGCGTCGCACAAGTATTTCTGTTTCATTAATATCAGGCATATTTTGAAATAAAGCTAACCAAAGTTTAAGTTCATTAAGTGATGCTTTTATTGAAGCTTGAACTGTTTCACCATCGCCAGCCATCGGAATTCTTAAGTACAATCTCTTTGTATCGATCCTAGTTGGAATTTCTAATAATAATGGATTCATTGGTTTTTTCTCCTATACTATTTATTAAAATTCACATTTCTGTAACTTAAATATTATTTTCATGATATCGATAATTTTTTGTTATTTCACAATAATTTTATCTTTTCATTAACCCTTAGGATAGCATAATAAAACGACCGCCAAAGCAGCCCTTTATGCTTTTCAATTAACGCATTATGTTAATAGAATAAGAGAAACACAAATTTACCTAGAATTTTTCTTGCATTAATTCTTCTATGATATTTATTTTCACAAAATCCTTATTATTTTTTTTTGTCCTTCTATAACCATCTATTGAAGATTTTTTATAAACTATAAGGTACTCTTCTATGCTCAGAGTTTTATATTTAATCCCATTAACATTTATTATATTAAGATTTTTAAATTCTACTTCTGCAAATTGATAAAGATCTTCTTCATGTGAAAAAGCGATATTAAATTCATATTTTTTAAATTCATGCTCATTTAAATCAACAAGTTTATATCCTAACGATTCAACTGTTAATTGCAAACTTCTCCATTTTTCCCTTAAAAATTCAAGTGGTAATAAAATATCTATATCCTGAGGGAAAAATTCTAATCCACTAATTTTTTGAAGTCCTAACGAGCCGTATAAAACAGGTACGATACTAAGTTCGATATTTAATATGTGGGAAATTCTTAAAAACTCATTGAATAGTTGTTCACTATTAGATTTCTCCATGTTTATCCCCTACCTAATACTTCTGTTTTTAGGAGCTGATCGCGTTCGATCAACTCCTAAATTGTTGTACAACTAAAGTACTGCGTTCGTTGAACATCAACGTTTAACAATAACCTTACCTTTTTTATCTAAAATTTCATATCGAAACTCTTTAATATTCACAAGAGATTTTTCATTCGGTAACTTCTTAATGACGATATTATTTTCTTGTATATTAACCTTTGATTGATATAACACTCGGTGAGTTTCGCCCTCCAAGATGAAATTCACATGGTCTGCATTCGGATAGTTTGCTACATAACCCCAGAATACTTTACTAGTTTTGTGTCCTACTCTACTCACTGTTAAAAATTCGTATTTAATTGTAGAATGCATGTTTACACCAAATTCTCCATCTGAATTATACTCATAACCTTTCTTTGTTTTTGTAAAAGTATTTAAACTTAGCATTTCATTACCTGAACCGTTTTTGCTTGAAAAAATAACAATTCGATCTCGATCATCTTGAAATAATACATTAACGTTTCCACGACCCGATATTTCAATTGCATTTAGAAGCGTCGATGACGAGCAACTTTCAAAAAAAACTAACATAATAGTGATAAAAATTAGTTTTCTCATAAATTATCTCCCTAAGCGGATAAAACGAATTGATTCTATAAATATCTGCAAATTAACAAAAAGTAGTTTTTAAAATGCAATTGCAATTACTCTAAATCCTTTTATTTATATTCCATAGTTGTTAAATTTCTCCTTTCTTAATTTATATGAATGCTAAAGAACTTTTTATCTAACTACACTGATGAAAAAATCAAATGAAAATCAATTAAAATTGACATTCTCTTTAAGTATTTCTTTAGTAATTTAGGGGATAATTTGTAAGTCTAAAGAATTTATTAGGAGGAAGTATCTTGAATTACTACAATAGGTTTGGAACAAAAAGAGAATTAACAGTTGGTGAAGGCGATCGTGTAGAAATTATTAAAAGAAGTGACATTTATTGTGTTAATGAGGAAGAGCCTATTTATCATTCAGGGACGATAACAAAAATCGATTATGAAGATTTAAATAGAGCTCCAGAAAAAGAACCCGTTGGTATTTGGGTAAAATTTGATAAGGATGACGTATTTAACGACGGTGAAGAAGAATTTGTTGCTTTTGCTGATATAGAGGAATTGTTTAAGAAAATGTATGACATTGTTGGTTATGCTATGGTAAATGAAGGAGTTACGTTAAGCATTACAGGAGAAGGTATAGGAAAAATGATTCATTTTGATTATGAAAATGGAAGTTTATTACCCGTATCAATTCAAGATGGTAGTGAAGCAGAAAAAAGAACTATTACTAAAGTTGATGAAGAATTAATTCAAGAGCTCATGCGTTATGGTACGCCACAAAAGTATTTTCATTATGTACTTTCTCAGTCAAAATAAGTTCTACATACCGACTACATTAAGAATCCTCAGTAGTTTTCAAGACCTAAATTGCTAAAAAACTTATAATATATTTTACAAAATATCCATGTGTATTATGTAAGGTTACAAATTCAAAAAAAGGCCCTTTAGTAAAGAGCCTTTTTCTATTTTAAATTGATTTTAAGGGATAAACTAGCAATCTTATTTAAATAATTCTCCTAAAAAATACGGCATTTGGCGTCGCCACCAAACCCAATCATGCGAAACATCTTTGCCCCACTCATCAAACCATGCTTTAATTTGCTTTTGTTCAAAGGCTTCTTTTAATGTAAAGTATGAAGGCAGTCCATCTTCTTCCCAATCACCAAGCCCAGTACAAATAATGATATCTGCTGAACGATATCGGTCGATAAACCACCCGTCATTTTGATTCCATATGTAATCACTCGGTGAATTTTCGTATACGAGAGGATCATTTCCGTAGTTCCCAAAAAAGAAACGCACATCGTAAACACCGCTAAGGGCAACGGTTGTTTGGAAGACATCCGGATGTCTCAATAAAAAGTTCAACGCATGATATGCCCCCATACTACATCCCGTTGTCATCATTGGATCAAACCAACCTGTTTTATGTTTAATAAATGGTATAGCTTCTGAAATCACATAACGATCATATGCTTCATGAGCTAATGCACGGTCATGTACCGATTTTGAGTCGTGAAGCCAACTTTCGCTATCTATACTAGCCAATGTAAAAAACTGAACTTTTCCTGATTCTATAAATTCATGACACACATCAATCATTCCAAAATTATGGTATTCAAAATGAGTCCCCCCAGATGATGGAAAAACTAAGATTGGCATGCCACTGTGTCCATATCTGTTCAACGGCATTTCACGTCCTAATTCCCCACTCCAATGGCTTAAATGTTCAATTTGCATAGCTAAATCTCCTATTCCTATACGTTTACAACGCTGCAATTTTTTCGTTCATGTACAAAACTGATTATGTCATCGACTTCTTCCTGGGTATCTGCATTAATCGCATAAAATTGATTTCCTTGTAGTTTTGCAAACGCATCTGGAATACGCTTTTCAAATTTCACACTGTCGCCAAATCGTTCATTAATAGCATTTGTATCATGGTTATACTCATACGCATCACGCTGTGTTACACCGACACAAAACTGGTTTTCGACATCAGACTCCTTAAATTCTCCCCCTGTTACAATAGAAGCATACTGAGCAAATAAATCAATGGAGTACGCAAAATTATACATATCGATCGTGTAGCCACCAGCCAATCGGTTATTATATTCAAGTGCTACATAATCCCCATCTTCTAATTTAAAAAACTCAATATGGAAAAAGCGTTCTTTCATTCCAAAAGCTTTTACAATCGCCTTTCCATAAGTTTCGAGTTTTGGATCAATTTCTTTTTGAATAATATAAGCTAAATCCAATTGACCATTTACGAGTTCCAGAGTTGGCACATTATATGTAAAGCTTGTTTGGAAAACAATGTTCCCTTTTTGATCCACTAAACCATCAAATGTACAAAGCATGCCTCCTTCGACATATGGTTCTATGAAGTACACTTGTTCTTCATCCCATACTTCTTCAAAATGGGATACAGCCTCTTCTGAACATAATTTAAAGGTTGCAGCTGTTCCAACACCATTATCCGGTTTAGCGATAACTGGCAGTCCTAATTCATCAATGGCAATAGATAACTCCTTTTTAGTTTTAACGACTTTACCATCTACAACCGGCACACCTGCTTTTTTAAACAGCTTTTTCATTTCAGATTTATATTTAACTTTTTTCAAGTCACTCGTTTTATTGCCGTACACGTTAAATTGCTCACGCAACTGTGCATCAAGTTCTAACCAGTATTCGTTATTAGATTCAATGCGATCAATCGGACCATGTTTATAAAATAAAAATGCAACTGCACGTTTCACTTCATCTAAATCTTCTAAATTATTCACTCGATAATATTCTGTTAAAGCGTTTTGTAATTCGGAACCTAATTGGTCATATGGCTCTTCGCCAATTCCTAATACATTGACACCTGCATCTTTTAAACGTAGAGCAAATGACTGAAAATTAACTGGATAATATGGTGATATCAAAATATAATTCATGAAAAAGCTCCTTTCTTAATATCAAAAATAAATTATTTTTACAACTAAGGTACAATTATTTCAATTTAATATCTATGTAAGCTTTTTAAAAAAAAGTGATAGATCCCTCTCATAACCTAATTTAAGTCAAATATTATCATTCAGTTCATTTAGGACCACTTTTCACTTAAGAAACGTAAACATTCTGGCAGGTGTTTTGCCCAAGCTTTTTCATCATGTACTTCATCCGCAAAAATATTTAAACGAATGCGATCAATTGGAACAGATCCTTTTATTAGTTGTTTATAATACTTAATCGAGCAATCGATATACGCCTGCTTCATATTACCGTACATCAATTGTCGATCAGCATCATCGCCTTCCTGAGTTCCAACTTGAATGTATACACGTTGTTCAGGATCCAACACTTCTTTAGCGATATAACTATCAAATGCTTTACTTGTAATCCAATTGGCTAAAGAAAAAATGCCTAAACAACCAATTTGGTCTTTATATTCAACACCCATAAAAGCCGAAATATTTCCTCCAAGTGAACTACCAATCATCGCTGTATGATATTTATCTGATTTAGTTCGGTATTGCTTATCGATAAACGGCTTCACTACTGTCATGACAAAATCAGCAAACTCCACGCCTCTTCCACCTAATTCAAAATCTTCAGGAAGTGGACTTTCAGTAATTTTCCAAGGCGTATATTCATTAATTCGGTCTTGACCACCGTTATCGATCCCAACAACAATCATTTTCGGTAAATCGGGGTTTTGTTTAATTGCCGGAATAACTTTCCACGAATACCCGCTATATGATTCACTACTGTAGAAAATATTTTGTCCATCATGCATATAGACAACTGGATAATTTTCAGCCACATCTTTATCATAATTTTTCGGCAATAAAACACGCACGCGACGTTTTTCATTTTTATAAGACATATGTAATTGATGTGTTTCAAGTTTTAAATAAAAATAGGATTGATTCATTTTAACTTCCTCGCTCCTTTGATCTTACCTTAAGAAATTCAACTGCTATTTCTCTATTTAACTCTAAGTCAATTAAACTTTCATTTAAACCAACTACCTAAATAATTATTTTTGCCCACTAGTTTACATTGGTATGAAAATTCAATTTGTAATTAATTCAACGAAAATAGATTAGATTCCTTCTTGAACAAACATTTCAAATAATGAAATGGAAGATTATCGAAAATTGATTATCCTCTATTCGCACTATGGAAGGATCGTTAACCAAGGATACAAAGCTTTATAATGTAAATTTTAATTTTACGCTTTGTACAAAAAGTTCTAAAATAAGAAGAAATAACAAATTAAATTTGGGGGAAAGAAAAAAATGATTAGGGAAGCTACTCAAAACGATTTAGGCGACATTTTAGAAATTTATAACGATGCCATTCTTAATACAACTGCTGTGTATTCGTATAACCCTCAAACCCTTGAAAGTAGAAAAATTTGGTTTGAACAAAAGATAGATGAAGGGTATCCGATCCTAGTCTTCGAACTTGATCAAAAAGTCGTTGGCTTTGCTACATTCGGTCCTTTTAGAGCATGGCCGGCTTATAAATATTCGATTGAGCATTCCGTATATGTAAATAGAGAATACAGAAAAAAGGGAATTGCCACTTCATTAATGAAAGAATTAATCTCTATTGCCAAAGAACGAGAGTATATGACTTTAATTGCTGGAATTGATGCAGATAATGAAAAAAGTATTGCTATGCATAAAAACTTTGGGTTTGTATATTCAGGCACAATTAAAAAGGCTGGCTATAAATTCAATAGATGGCTTGACTTGGCCTTTTATCAATTAGATCTTGATGGACCAAAAAATCCTACTGAAGAATAATGAGCATTTTATTTTAGGGTATGTTTTGATTAATTTTTTTACAAAACATACCCTTTCTTAATCAAACAAAAACTATCTATTTTACCTCTAAAGCAAAAACATAAGAAGCATCGCCATTTGATAAGTGTTCATCTTTTTTATTCAACCACCATACTCCATATGAATAATAGTATACTCCTTTATTAATAGGTGCTGAAAATTGATTCTTCACTACTACTATTTCACTTTCTTTACCGTTATTTATTTGAGTTAAGTGGATTTCGTTTGGTTTAGGACTATAGTTCATTATCATTCTAACGTTTTCACCAGGTTTTACTTCAATCGGCTTTTCACCCTCTAATAGTTCAACTGGACCAGCCGTATCGACGCATTCCCCTTCTCCTTTCATACTCCAACAATAAGTACCTAACTTCGTATCATATGTATGATTCCCTACTTGAACTATTGTTTTTGGAGGCTTATTGCCTTTGAAACCATAATATGCTAAACATCCTGTGAGAATAAGAAACAAAAGAAGTACAGATGCACTTAACCATTTTGACATTTTGGACACTCCCTTATTTCAAATTAGACTTTAAAGAATCCTATTTTTCTTTTAAAAAATCAATCATTTTTTAGTTTCTATAAACTTTAAGATTGTTCCATCCTCTTGTCTAACTATAATGACTTTTGAATCCTCATTTGTTAAGTAAATTTTATCGCCAACTTTTAACATATTTGACGAAAAATTGACTTTCGGAATTGTATTATCTTTAACAACTTCCTGGATTACACCAATTTGTTGATTAAGAGTAAATTCTTTATTATTTATAATTCCTTCAAACCGATACCTAACCCCGTTAACAATTAATAGTCCAGTAGAGTCATCTGCAGAAGTACTTTTATATTCACTTTTAATGCCTAACTCTTTCTTTTGTGCGTTTTTAATAGGGGAAAAAATATAAATACTAAATGTCAAAAATAAAAGAATACCAACTGAAACGAACGTCTTTCTGATTCGATTATTGCCCATTTTTGAATTTGCTTTATTCCATATTTGATGATATGTGACGGAAGGATTATGATGATCTAATTTCTTCTGAAGTGTTTGTTTAATTTCAGAAATAGGATTGTTTTCCTCCATTTAGTTCTCTCCCTTTAAGTTTTTGTTCTACTTTAAACAGTTCGTTTTTTGATAAACGATTTCTTAATTTTGTCAGTGCGTAATTAAGCCTTGATTTACATGTACCGATTGGAATATTTAAAGAATCCGCCACTTCATCCAATTTGAGTTCTAGATAATAATGAAGAACGATCACTTCCATACTCTTCTCTGATAATAAGTTTATCTCTTTCCATAATTGTTCTTCCATTTCATTTTGTAAAATCGATTGAACAACGTCATTTTCAGCTAGTACATCATGGTTAATGCCAAAAAGTTTCTTAATTTTTTGTTTACGTATCATATTACGGGTGATATTTACTGTCATTCGATAAATCCAAGGTTCAATCGGTTTTGTTTGATCATACAAATGAAATTTTTTTATGATACGAATGAAAGTCTCTTGTGTAATATCATCTGACATTACTTTTGATTTAGTTAAAAAGTAAGCTGTGCGATACACCATTGACGAGTGATTATTAAACAATTCTTCTAAACGATCTTTGTTTATACTTTCAGGCACTAGTTCTTCTCCTTTCAGTTCTTACTCTATATACACTTAAAAACAACTTATAGTTCGGGGGTTTTTTTAATTTTTTTCCCTAAAATTACTAAAAAAAGAATGAGTAAGGAATTGTGTTAAGAAAATAGACAAATTTCTTCAATCCAAGTTTTTAAAATATTCTTTCGATTAGTTATATAGTATGATAAGAATTATCTAAATTAAAGGTAGGTTTTTAGAATGAAGGCAGTTCAAATTGATGAATCAAAGCATCTATTTATTGACGATTATCATATGCCTGTTTTAGGTGAGAATGAACTACTTGTTAAAGTTCATGCTACGGCTATTAATAGAGCTGACTTACTTCAAAAACATGGTAAGTATCCCGTACCAAAAGGTGCGTCTCCAATTTTAGGGTTAGAGATGGCCGGGATTATTGAGCAAGTTGGGGCAAATGTTACAAATTGGAAAATTGGCGATCGCGTTTGTAGCTTATTGCCAGGCGGTGGTTATGCGCAGTATGTTTCCATCCCTTCAGATTTGGCTATTTCAATTCCAAATCATTTTTCGTTCGAAGAGGCTGCGGCTATTCCAGAAGTGTTTTTGACAGCTTATTTAAATTTATTTGAATTAGGTAGATTAAAAGAAAATGAGACTGTTTTAATTCATGCCGGAGCAAGTGGTGTTGGAACCGCTGCAATTCAGCTTGCAAGAGAATTTGGTGCAAGTTCAATCGTTACTGCCGGGAATGAAATGAAACTTGCAGCTTGTACTGATTTAGGTGCAAATCATGTGATTAACTATAAAAATGAAGATTTTAAAACTGTGGTCGAAAAAGTTACTGATCATGCTGGTGTAGATGTCATTTTAGATTTTATTGGAGCATCTTATTTCCATCAAAACTTACACTCATTAAACAGAAACGGTAGGCTGATTTTGATTGGTACAATGGGTGGCGTTAAAGTGAACGATGTGAACTTATTACCACTTTTGACAAAGAGAATTTCCATTATAGGGAGTACTTTGCGTTCACAAACACTTGAGCAAAAAATCTATTTAACGAATCAATTTAAAAAATATGTTTTACCACTTTTTACGAATAAGAAAATAAAACCGGTTATCGATTCAGTGTATAGCTGGCATGACGTGAATGAAGCGCATACTCGAATGGAGAACAATTTAAATATCGGAAAAATAGTCTTAAAAATAAATTAATTATATGCAAATTAAAGGGGATAATCATGGTACTACTCGGTTCAATTGTTAATGCAGCAGCTATTATTCTTGGCTCTTTACTAGGTTTGTTTATTAAAAGAATTCCAGATCGAATGAAAAACCTAGTAACTCAGTCAATTTCTCTCGTAATTATCGTTATAGGATTTACTTTAGCGATGAAAACAAATCAAATTCTAATCGTTGTTTTCAGCTTATCATTAGGTGCAGTTGTAGGTGAATGGTTAGATATTGAAAGTAAATTAGATCAGTTAGGTGATTTTATAGAAAGTAAGTTCCATTCGAAAAGTGAGGGTTCTATTTCGAAAGGATTTGTAACTTCCACTTTATTATTCTGTGTCGGTGCGATGGCAATACTCGGAGCACTAGATAGCGGTCTACGTCATAATCATGAAATTTTATATACAAAATCAATGATGGACGGTTTTCTATCAATCATTTTAACTTCGACTCTTGGAATTGGCGTGTTACTCTCTGCTGTCCCAGTTTTAATCTATCAAGGATTTATTGCCATTTTTGCATCTTTCGTACCGAATCTAGTAACACAGCATTTATTAGATTCAATTATTGCCGAAATCTCAGGTACAGGAGGAATTTTATTAATTGCTCTTGGTTTGAATTCATTAGGATTAGTAAAAATAAAAATTGGAAATATGCTACCTTCTATTTTATTTGCACTTATTTTTGTTTGTTTAATTCAATTTTTCAAGTAAATTAAATAACTGGTCTACGCAAAAAAAATGAGCCTGAAACAGGGCTCATTTTTTACATAAATGTAATTTCTTTCTAAAATAACCTTTGTCTTTATGATATAAAATTAACGCGATTAATAATACTCCTGCGGCAATCCAAACAGATTGATTACCAATATACTTTGTAGAAATACTTCCGAAAAATGCACCAAAAGAAAACGATATGATAATTACGAAAAACTTTTTAAATTTCGTTTTGGCTTCTTTGTCATGATTTATAAATGCAGTATATGCCGCCTGTGATGCAATTCTTATATTACCAGTTGTCATTGTTGAATTGTATGTCCATTTATCTAAATGAGTAAAGGTTGAAATTTGTAATGACGAGACAAAGGAAATGCAAACTGTTACAACTAAATTAGGTACACTACTAGGTAATCCCCCTACAATTATTAAAACAATACACTCTAATATAAGGATCGACCTTCTATAACTGTATAATAGCTCTTTTAAACGTGGATGTTTAACAGTTTCAGCAACCAATACACCTGAAATAAAGGCGATAATAGGAAGAATATATGCAACAGAGTTTTTCCAGCTCCCATAAGATAGATTGATTGCTAATAGAACAAGATTTCCCGTTTGTGCATTGGCAAACACACCGTCTCTGCTAATAAAATTATACCCATCTAAAAATCCACCTACTAAGGCTAACAATAATCCAACATTTACAATCAAAATTATCAATTATGGTTAGATGTTTTTACAAAAAAAAGACGATCAAACCATTCATTTGATCATCTCTTCCTTCTATTTAATAATCTTAACCATGTGGTCCTCATCATAAAATTCACCATTTACATATAATGCTCTTTTTTCTGTTCCAAAGCTTTCAAATCCTACAGTCTCATAAAGTCTTTTTGCAGACTGATTCGATGAAATGACTGCTAATTCAATTTGTAAAATTTCTTCAATTTCCATTGCATCCTGAATCGCTTGACTTAAAACATTTTTTCCAACACCTTTACCACGGTAATCTGGTGTAACATACATTCCCCAAATTGTTCCTTTATGTTTCATTTTTTCAGATCTTTTTTGGAAGAAGCCTGCAACCCCTACAAGTACATCTTTGTCGAATGCACCAATAATAAAATTATCGTACGTTTTAGGAAAATTATTCGTATGCTGTTCCATTGATTTACTCTCATATTCTGTTAAACTTTCACCAAAAGCTTCTGGTGATAATTTTAACCCTTCACTTCTTAATCGAATAAATTCAGGTAAATCTTTAATTGTTAATTTTCGAATTTCCATCCTTAATCTCCCTTCGATTCTCATAGTTGTGTCAAATTTTTAAAAACACTTTTAGAATTCACTTAAATCATTATCATTTCACTTCGTCTCATACAAATATAACATATAATTCTGAAGTTTTAGAATTAAAAGAAGGACTTATTATTTTTATAAGATAAGTCCTTCCAAATAATTATTTATAGTTTAATAAAGACTAAATTCATTCATTACTACCATGTCAACCAACCACTAGTTTTTTTATATTTGTGAATTAGTTCGTATTTTTCAATTCTGATTAAATGGTTCATTCGTTTCCGATATTTTCGATAATCGTCTTTTCGAACTTCCTTTACTTCTTTATTATAAACAGTCTTAAAACCTTTGCGATATTCAAGAAGTTTTTCTATTCGAGGATCTTTACAAATTTTCTTGTGATTATTCTGTTCATATTTCCAGTTTGAAACTGTTTCTAAATCTAAGATTTCCTTCCCTGCTGCGGGGATTTAGATTATGGCATTTGCCATTAGTGCCAACCGCAACTAATAGAAGAACACTTTAGGATTATACAAGTGTTTTACCCTTTATGCTTTGAATATTTATCATTTATATATTCGATTAAACATTATATAAATAAAAATTTCGAATGAATTTTTCAAATCCATCTAATTTATGGAATAATGTTGATCAATTCTCACCTGAGTTGTTTTCGTAAAAAGTTCATTACTACCTACTGTTATAATTGCACTCTTTTCAGCTACAATTGCATTTTATTCACATTTGTTTAAGCAAAAGATCAGTTAAAACTAACGCATCATTTAGTTGAATAAGAAGAAAATAAATACTTGTTATTTTAATTGATAAAATTGCTCTAATTTTTTATCTAACTCCTTCCAAGTAATTAACCTATGAGGGGGATCCTTATCTAAAATGGCATCTATTTTTTCAGCTACTTTCTTAATTCTATTAGAAGGATCATCTCTTTTTACTGCTTGATAAACTACTAATTTAATAAGTTCTCTATCCCCATTTTCCCAAATCCATTCTTTAAGTTGCAATCGACTAATGTATTCTTTTGTAGGGATCACTTTACCTCGCCAATCACAAATTTCAAATAGAGTATATCTATCACCAGTCCATTCTTCAATAATGAGTATTACTTTTAGTAGAATGTAGTCTCCTGACAATAATTGATAACTAATTACATCACCATCTTTTTGATCAGTATTAGCAATGAACCTTTTTGGTATTTTTTTAGCTTGTGGTTGAGAGGAATATTTAACCACATATTTTCTTCATCGTACCCATTAACAATTCCTACTATTTTGTGATGAGGGTAAAGATTTTCAGGTTGTGTACTATCTTTACAAATATGTCCTCTCGTTTGCTAAGTGTTGTTGAGCATACTTAATCGAATCTACTCACGACATTTTACTTTTAGTTAATGCTGCCATCCTTCCACTCCTTTATAGAATAGAAAACTAATATTCTTAATAAAACAAATAACAATAAATAAGAAACCAGGGTAATCATATCCCAATCCCTACCAGTTTTTCTTATTAACCTATCAAACTAATGGTTATTAAACGCTATCTCTTTTTATACTCTTTGATTCCAGAATACCCATGCTTATACTTCATTTGAGCTACTGATAAACTTTTCATTTCTTCTTTGAATAGTGATACAAATTACATAGGTGTCAAATACAATTTTTATCTACATTAATAAAATTTTTGATTATATGTCTCTCCAATGAGGTTGAGAGAATGTTTGATATAATTGCTTTTAAACATTTATATAATCTGAGTATTGGTTATATCATTATTTGATATATGATCATATTTGTGCTTCTAAAATAATTAGAATCAATGACTAGCGTGCTAAATTCTTAATTTTGTTTATAAAACTGATAGAATTATTATTCAGTATAAAAACATTCACCTACCTATTAATTTTCTACCAAATCATTTAGTAATCTCAACGTATAATTTTCCTCATACAACTATAAATCTTATCAAATTATAAATAATCCTAGATGCTTAAATAGGTTAATTGCTTAATCTTTATTTTGGAATATTAAAAAAATACAAAAGATTCTTTTTTAAATTAATAGTCTATAATATAATAGAAAAATATCAAGTAAAAGGAGAGATGATATGGAACAAATAGTAAACTGGCTAAACGGTATAATTTGGAGTCAAGCACTTATCTATTTATGTTTAGGAGTTGGTTTGTTTTATTCTTTAGCAACTAGATTTCTGCAACTAAGGCATATGAAAGATATTTTCAAACTAATGTTCAAAGGTGGAAAATCAGAAGCAGGTATCTCATCTTTTCAAGCGTTGAGTCTTGCATTATCAGGAAGAGTAGGAACAGGAAATATTGCCGGAGTTGCAACAGCGATTGCCTTTGGTGGACCAGGAGCAGTTTTCTGGATGTGGGTGATGGCTTTCTTGGGAGCTGGCTCTGCATTTATTGAATCAACTTTAGGACAAGTGTATAAGTCAAAACAGGACGGTCAATTTCGAGGCGGCCCTGCGTTTTACATAGAAAAAGGGCTAAAAATAAAATGGTATGCAATCTTGTTTGCGGTTGTGACAGTTATTTCGACAGGTTTACTTTTACCTGGTGTACAAGCAAATAGTATCGCCCAAGGTGTTAAAAGCGCTTTCGGAATTAGTCCTTCGATAACTGGTATTGTTTTAGTTGCTATACTCGCTTTCATTATATTTGGAGGAGTAAAACGTATAGCTCGTGTCGCTGAATTTGTCGTTCCATTTATGGCGCTTTGTTATATTTTAGTAGCAATTATTATTATAGTATTAAATATTTCAGAACTACCAGGGATTATAAAGCTGATCTTTTCAAGTGCTTTTGGTACAGATGCTGCCTTTGGAGGAATCCTAGGTGCCGCTATTTCTTGGGGAGTTAAACGTGGAATATATTCTAATGAAGCCGGTCAAGGTACTGGTCCACATGCCGCTGCTGCTGCAGAAGTATCTCATCCTGCTAAACAAGGTATTGTTCAAGCTTTTTCAGTTTATATAGATACTTTATTAGTTTGCACTTCTACAGCATTTATGATTTTGATTACAGGAATGTACAATGTTACTCCTGAAGGTAAAACAAAAATAGTTAACAATCTTGCTGATATAGAACCAGGTCCAGGCTATACTCAAGCTGCTGTTGAATCCATGTTTCCTGGCTTTGGCGCTCCTTTTGTTGCAATTTCGTTATTATTCTTTGCATTTACGACGATTATGGCATATTACTACATGGCAGAAACGAACCTTGCCTATATTAATAGTAAAACAAATCGTGTATGGACTGAGTATGTTTTAAAAGTTCTAATTTGTGTGATGACATTCTATGGAAGCGTGAAAACTGCAAGTCTAGCTTGGGGATTAGGTGACATTGGTGTAGGAAGTATGGCGTGGTTAAATATCATTGCAATCCTACTTTTAACGAAACCAACATTAAAAGTACTTAAAGATTACGAAGCACAGCTAAAAGCTGGAAAAGATCCTGTTTTTGAACCTACGAAACTTGGTATCGAAAATGCTGATTTCTGGGAGAAAGAATATAAATATCAAAATTCTAACAGTGATAAAAAGACTGGATGATCTATGTGAAAAAGGACTGACTTATGATATTATCCCCTTATTGTAGACACCCCCAAAAAAACCATCCGATAAAAAGGATAGGTAGTCTACTATTTGGGGTTTTTATTATGTCTAAAAATATCCCCAAAAAAATTAGCAATAACCAAAAAGTGGGCTAATTTCATTATTTATCTATAAAAATAGGCTTTGTGCAATTAATAAAGCAAAACCGATATGTAATAGGTTTCATATTTATGGATATCATATTTTTAAAAAAATCCAACAAAAAAAAACGGAAGATTTATAGTCTTTTTACACTGCATGCTTTAGTTGCATAAGAAGTAAAAGTAAAATATTTTAACCATCAACTGAAAATGTGGTTATATCCCAATGTTTCGAACTTGTTTTTTTATTTGCTTTCCAACCAGTCTTTTTAAGTTCTTTAGCAATCAACAGATTAAAAAATCCATGTCCAACCAATACGACATCAGTATGTTCCCTGGGCATATTTTATTAATAATTTTGATGCTTTTTCAGATCTAATTTTTGCGTCATTCAATGACTCACAGTTACTTGAATAACCACAAAACCATAGACATCTCAATATTACTGCCTAAAAACTGGGTTTTAGCCTCAATCCAAACAAGTTTGTAAAAGGAGTAGGTAATTCCGTTTCACGAAACAATGGATCTGCTTTAGTTGAAATATCATAATGATTCAAAAACTCAGCTGATTTAATTGTTCTTATCAAATCACTCGTAATTATTACTTTAGTATTAGCTACTATTTTTAGAGTTCCTGATGGATAAGTCTTTTCTTCAGAGACCCCATTCTCATCATACTTTTGTATCCAATTTTTAAACTCTCTACTTGTTATTGGTTTATCTTCAGTCCACAGAGATTTACCATGTCTTATCAATGAAATTTTCATAGCAGACTCCTAAAATTTTTTCTAGTACTTAATAAACTAGTCGAGTAGAATGGAGTCTTTTTACCTTGCGGTAAATTGAACTCCACCCCCTCTCAGAACCGTGCTTGCACTATTAATGCACACGGCTCCTCCAAGTTATCATTCACAGAATGTAGCAATCTTAAATATTGCTAATTCTACTATCCTTAATAGTTTTGTTTCCATTTATTCTACCTCTGTGTGTAGTAAATGTGTCCCTATTAAGGGTGATACTTTGGTAGCAGCCTTTCCTACATCGGCATTTGGTTTCCTTACTTGTTATCGTTTGTACACCATACTCTTCTTCTAAATGAAAAGACCGGTAGGGTCTCCCGAGTTGCCGTATCATATCAATGTGTTACGTGCCAAGGTCTCTGACTCCGGAGAGGTTTTACCCTTCTTGCCTTTAATGAAAGGTAAAATGTTGCTTTCTGCTATGCGTAAGGTATCAGCCCTCTCATTTTACTAACATTTCGAAGCTCAATCCCTTCAACCATTTGGCTTTCGGCCCGCAGTCGGGTAGAAAACAAGCGCGCGCAATCAATGATTATTGAGTCACGTTTCTTGTAGCCCACCTACGATCCCGGACGGTCGGATTTCCCGAGTCTGGTTCTGACCTTGGTTATTATCACATACTCGCCTTCCCTAATAACCGTAGGATTAAATGTTGGTACACATATTCCCCCATCAATTATTGATTTACTTGTATGCTAGTCAGTGAACAAATAATAAGCTCTGTGTCTTGGTATGTTCTGACTACCCAAGTGCCCAGAGGTCCTTCGCTCCTTCATAGGAGTTACCTTGATAGAAGTGTAATTATCTTACACTTAGGAAGGCATTACCCTTCCCTCATCGCTACTACGACCTCATGCGCCAGTCCTAAATCATCCTACCATTTTCTATTAGCCTCTTATATAATAGGTCTCTATTGGTTAGTACCTTCCCAATTTGAAGTAGGACCTTCCCGTCGTTATCTGTGAGAATCTTTCCCTAGATGCTAGAATCCTTGCCCCGGCTGCCCTTACGGTGCTTTTGACCGTTTCTTCCCGTAAGGCATCGGTCTTCCCCCGTTAGATAAAGGTCGACGCTAAGCAAATCATCCCTCGAAGCAGTTTTATAGAGGGGCGTAGATTTCGGGACTGCAGTATTCGTTTAATCCTTCTGGCCTCTAGGTTTGCTCGCCACACAGACTGTTCTGACCTTATTCTCTCTGTGTAGAATAGGCCACGGTAAGATTCTCAGCCTTGACGGCTGCTCCACCTAACTGTCTACGCTTAAAGACTAAAGTTACCTTTAGCCCTCCAAGACTCGCTACGAGTGAATGGCTAGTTCTTACTCGACGGGAATCCCACCCACTATATGATACGACCTTGGCTCGCCCGCACACGCATGCGTTAGTTGAATTAGATAATATTTATCTAATAATATAAACATTTTAATTACTCGACGATTTCGCCGTCTAAAAACTTTGTCTCGCAATATGGACATCGGTAATAATCATGAACGTCTTTATTGATATTAAATCGAAATGGCAGTCTCTTTTTACATTTTGGACATCTCCAGAATATGATTGTTATTGCTACAAATAGGAAGATGAGAAACCAAGCAAGTTTAGCTAAGAACATGCTATTTATCACAAAATCTAATATACAAATAAACATTGCACTGAATAAACATAATAACGAGATTTTTCGATATTTCATAATGTCTCTTACTTTTTTGGTCAATGAAATCAGTTCCTTTCATTAAACATAGACATTGCACAAAATATATACTTCTACTTTTTACAATATACTAAATAAGTTCTATTAAATATTCACGAAGTCCTTTACTTATTGAGCTATCCTGCTATTATGTTGAATAAATGTTTCATCATAACGCTTACCTTTTCCACTAGCCATTAAGACACCTCATTATTGTTATATTTATTTTATTATAACAATCTGTGTCCACTTTTTAGTCTAGCATCATATCCTACTAAAGCATTGCGTAATTACTTAAGGGTTTTTAAAATAAGTAACGATTCCAATTATTAATATTAAAGATACATAAAAAATAAGGAACTTGCCTAAAACACGCATTAACTTATTGTTATTTTTCTTACCAACTTTCAAAATAATGTAAATAATAAGTGCCATAAAAAAGACAATATTCAATAAAGGTAAAACAGGATAAAGGAAATCAAACATTTTTTTCTCCTTAATACATATTTTCGTTAAATAGATAATTTCTACAGTATATTTTTGATACCCTTCAAAATTAAGTTGGGTTATTTCAATCTTAATTTAATAAAATTTATTAGTTAATTAAAGTAAAGTGCGTATTTTATCAGTATAAATTAACCCAAAACTCCTGCTTCTTATACAAATCGTACCATTTGGTTCTATAAAAAAAACGAGCTGCAAGCAACTCGTGATCTTCAACTAACGCATTCAATAGTTGAATAAGATACTAAAAATGTTGTTGTTGTAAATGAGGATTAGTAGTTCAAAAAGTATCCTTCTTTTGATATTTATTTACCAACAGATATTAAAAAATAATCTAAATTTTTTCCACAATTAGTCAAATAATAATCGCTTCCATTTTGAAAGTTTTTACTTTTCGTAATTTCTTTACATACATCCCATTTTACTTTATTTTCATTTCCCTTATTTTTGTCTTTCGTGTCTGTATATGAGAACTGGATTCCTTCACCATCATAATTTAGTTCTCTAATTATCGGATTTCCATTTTTTGTATAGCTTGTTAATCTAATTGTATCACTTACATTATTTGCAACATTTGTTGTAAACTCTTCTAGTCGATCTAGATTGTGTGTTTCAATTTTTGTAACAATGTCCCCATTCTTAATTGCTTTCTTTGATGTATAAAGTTCATTTGAACACGCGGTAAATAGTGCTAAAATAAGAAAAAGGAGTTACCCGAAGTAACTCCAATGATCTTAAACTAACGCTCTCTTTAGTTGTATAAGAAAAAATAAATTACTCTAATTCTTCTTGGATGATTTCTAAAAAGAAATCTCCAAAATCATCTGCAATAAGTTCTATTGATTGTTCACTAAACTCCATTCCAAAATTAATAGAAACTACAGCAGGTTCATTTTCTCGATTAAGTTTATTAAAATCTAAACAATATAGTTCACCCATACCTGTGGCATAAATTATAAGATAATTATCTGGTAAACCAGCATTTTTTCTTAGTTTGATTGTATACCATATAGCATCTGGAACAGAAGAATTTATAAAGTCATCGTCAATTACTCCATATACTTCTTCGGAGCCGAAATCTCCAGCTCATAATTAATGAGAAAATGGCGATATATCTTTGAAAATTTTAACCCTAACGTAGTTTCTGCTTTTTCAATTAAACTTTCTGAACGTTTTCCTACAAAATCGGCTTCTTCTTGTTTTTGCTCGATTATTTCAATTGCTTTTTCATATTTTAATTTTCTTGTTCAACTATACTGTCATTTACTTCATTAAAAAAGGGAGCTGCAAGCAACTAGTGATCTTCGACTATGCGTTAGTTGCTTAAGAAATTATTTAGTAGATATTTTTGATAGTCTAATTTTATTCAAAAGTTTAGTTCCTAAATAAACTACACTTAAACTAAATATAGCGCCAACCGTATAGTACAATTTAAAATTTGGTACCACTTTTGTATAAAGCCAAAATACTAATAAATAAACTACAATTCCTAAAGTAATTACTACCACTCTTTGCATTTACTGGAAAGTCAACACTAAACTAGACAACTTTTTTTAAGTGTTCAAGTTTAAATTGAATTGGACTTAAGTATCCAAGTGTCGAGTGAATGCGAATATGATTAAACCAATGAACGTAGTCATCAAATTCTCTTGTTAAATCTTCTAGATTCTCATAATGTCTACCTTTAAGAAACTCTGTTTTAATGATTTTAAAGGTAGCGACTGCGTTATCATATGGGCATCCCTTCATACTTAGCGATCGTTGAATCTTAAACGTTGCTAATACTTTTCACCATTCAAATATTTCATTACTTATTTAATAGTTTTGTAATCTCTATATTAAGTTTTAGGACATTTACTCTTTCTTCCCCAAATTGTCCTAATGCTCGTCCTTCTGTGTGTTTTTTAACTAAATCTTTTAATTGTTTTTTATCCAGACCTGTTGATTTTGCAATTCGATCAATTTGTACATCTGCTGCTTTTGGTGATATATGTGGGTCAAGACCAGACCCGGAGTTTGTAATTAAATCCATTGGTATTTCAGCTAAACTAATTCCAGGATTTTCTTTTTGGAAAGCTGCTACTGACTCATCAAGTCGTTTCTTTAAATCCGGATTTGATGGCGCAAAATTATTTGACCCCGATCCTTCTGATTTGTATTCAATACTAGAGACGCGTCCATGGAAGTACTCAGGACTTGTAAATTGTTGTCCAATTAGTTCAGATCCAATTACTTGTTTCTTCTTATTATATATTAAACTTCCATCAGCCTTGTCTTTCATTATGACTTGTGCAACACCTGTTACAGTTAGTGGATAAATGATTCCACAAATTAAAATTAATACAAGCGTCATGCGAATGATTGGTCCAAACTGTACTTTACCTTCACTCATATTTATCTTCCTTTATTATTGTATTTTTTTATTTACACTTGAATTAAGCCATGAATAAAGCGACAACTAAATCGATTAACTTAATTCCAATGAACGGTACAACCATTCCACCTAAACCATAAATGAATAGGTTTTTTCTTAATAATGCATTTGAACTCATTGGTTTGTATGCGATCCCCTTCATAGCTAACGGGATCAAGATCGGTATGATGATTGCATTGAATATTAATGCTGACAAAATCGCCGATAATGGTGAATGTAATGCCATGATGTTAAGTGTATTCATTTCTGGAATTGCAACCGCAAACATTGCTGGGATGATCGCAAAATATTTTGCCACGTCATTCGCAATACTAAATGTAGTTAATGCACCACGAGTCATTAATAATTGTTTACCGATTGATACGACTTCAATGATTTTCGTCGGATTTGAATCTAAATCAATCATATTTGCTGCTTCTTTTGCAGCAGCTGTCCCGCTATTCATAGCTAAACCAACATCTGCTTGAGCTAGTGCTGGAGCATCATTTGTTCCGTCACCTGTCATTGCCACTAATTTACCTTTTGCTTGTTCAGCTTTAATAACAGCAATTTTATCTTCTGGCTTACATTCAGCGATAAACTCATCAACACCAGCTTCTTTTGCAATTGTAGCTGCTGTCAAAGGGTTATCCCCTGTACACATAATCGTTTTAATTCCCATACGTCTCATTTCTTCAAATCGTTCACGCATTCCAGGTTTGACGGTATCTTTTAAATAAATTAAGCCATAAATTTTATCGTTTACTGCTACTGCAAGTGGTGTTCCACCTTCTTTTGCGATCGAATCACTTTGCTTTAATAATCCTTTTGGAATGATACCGCCTTGTTCCTTTACCCAATCAACTACCGCATTGACGGCTCCTTTACGTATTTTCATTCCATCTTTTAAATCGATTCCACTCATACGAGTCTCTGCTTTAAATGGTACAAACTCTCCATCATCAGCGATTTTCGAATCAAAAGCTAAACCTTTTCTTTTTACCCATTCAATAACGGAGCGACCTTCAGGTGTTTCATCTTGTACAGAACTGATTGCAGCCCATTTTGCGACTGATTCTAATGATTCATCTGCAGAAGGAACTAATTCATAAGCCATACGGTTACCAAATGTAATCGTTCCTGTTTTGTCTAAAATAATGGTATTTATATCACCAGCTGCCTCTACAGCTTTACCGGACATTGCAATAACATTAAACTTTGTTACTCGGTCCATTCCTGCAATACCGATTGCTGATAATAAGCCACCAATTGTAGTTGGAATTAAACAAACAAGTAATGCAATTAATACAGATGTATCAATTGAAAAGCCTAAATACTTTGTAAAAGCTGGTAGTGTGACTACTACAATTAAAAAGATTAACGTTAAACTTGTTAAAACCGTATTTAATGCAATTTCATTCGGTGTTTTTTGACGTTTTGCACCTTCAACTAATGAGATCATTTTATCTAAAAATGACTCCCCTGGGTTACTAGTGATTTTCACAGTAATCTCATCACTAACAACCATCGTACCACCTGTAACTGAACAAAAATCTCCACCCGCTTCTTTAATGACAGGCGCTGATTCGCCAGTAATTGCTGATTCATCAACTGATGCTAATCCTTTAATTACTTCTCCATCGCTTGGAATAAATTCTCCTTGCTTGACTAAAACGATATCACCTTTTTTTAATTCTGTAGCTGATACTTTTATAATATTTCCATTTGACTTTACAAGATTTGCTGATACATCTTTTTTCGATTGTTTTAATGAATCAGCCTGTGCTTTACCACGCCCTTCAGCCAAAGCTTCAGCGAAGTTTGCAAAAAGGACTGTCTTTAAAAGGATTAATGATACTAGAGCATTAAACCATTGCGGCACATTTTCAGAAATATCTGGAAATGCAGTTAATATCAACGTAATGATAAAACCAATTTCAACGACAAACATGATTGGATTTTTAATCATTACTTTTGGATTTAATTTTACGATTGACTGGACGATTGCGTCTTTCACAATATCTTTATCTAATGTTTTTGCTTTTCTTATTTCCGTTTCATTCGTTGTATCCATCGGAACAATTGATTTACTCATTTTATTACTCCTCCATTAATTTAACGTAAGAAATTCGGCAATTGGTCCAAGAACAAGGACAGGGAAGAACGTTAAAGCTCCAACAATAATTGCTGTTCCTACGAAAATACCACCAAATAAACTATTATCAGTTCTGAATGTTCCAACTGTTTCAGGAACCACTTTCTTTTCTTTTAATGATGCAGCTACTGCTAGCATTGTAATTAATCCGAAATATCGACCTAAGAACATTGCAACACCAGTTGTGATATTCCAGAATGGTGTATTATCACCTAGACCTTCAAAACCTGACCCATTATTCGCAACCGCAGAAGTATATTCATAGATTGCTTGTGTTAATCCATGGAATCCTGGATTTGAAATTGCATCCGCTCCTAAATGAGTTGATAATGCTACTGCTGACAAACCTAAAATCAATAGTGGTTGGAAAAGCAATGTAACGGCTATTAGCTTCATTTCTTTTCCTTCAATTTTCTTACCTAAAAACTCAGGTGTACGACCGACCATTAGGCCTGAAATAAAGACTGCAATCATCGCGTACATTAATACGTTAATAAAACCAGCACCAACACCACCGAATACTGTGTTTAACATCATATTCACTAAAGGTACCATTCCACCGATTGGTGTTAATGTATCGTGCATTGTATTGACTGCTCCAGTTTCTGAAGCCGTTGTTACAGTTGCATATAATGCAGAAAATGCAGTACCAAATCGAACCTCTTTACCTTCCATATTGCCAGCAGAATGGTCAATTCCAAGTGAATTTAAAACATGTGTACCGCCAGCTTCAGCTGTATAAAGCGTTGCGAATCCAATTAAAAACATCATAAACATTGAAACAAATAACACGCGTCCTTGCTTTTTATTACCAACCATTTTTCCATACGTATATGGTAGAGCCGTCGGTAAAAGCATCATTAAGATCATTTGAATTAAATTTGAAAATATCGTTGGGTTTTCAAATGGATGAGCCGAGTTTACACCAAAGAATCCGCCACCATTATTACCAAGTTGTTTGATTGAAAGTAACGAAGCAACTGGTCCTCTAGAGATGTATTGCTTTACACCTTCAATTGTGTGTGCTACCGCTGTTCCTTCTAATGTTTGCGGTACTCCCAATGCTACAAATATAAAAGCTGTGATAATTGAAATTGGTAGAAACACTCGTGTAATTGCTTTAATAAAATCAACATAAAAATTACCAAATTGTTTTCCAGCTAATCCTCGAATAAATGAAATAGCTAGCGCCAATGTAGTAGATGGTGCAACAAACATCATGAATGTAATAGCTGACATTTGAGATAAATATGATAATCCACTTTCACCACTATAATGCTGTAGATTTGTATTCGTCATAAAGCTGATTGCTGTATTAAAGGCTAAAGTAGGCTCCATATTTGGAATATGACTTGGATTTAAAGGAAGTGATCCTTGAAACCTAAAAATTAAGTAAACTACAAAAATCATAAAACTATTCGTCAAAACTAATGCTAATATATATTGCTTCCAATTTTGATTCGTCTGTTTAATACCGGATATGTTAAAAATTAATTTCTCAATTGGATTAAAATACTTATTAAAATTCGAGTCCTTTGACTCGAATACTTTTTCTAAATAAAGCCCCATTGGTTTTGCTAAGAAAATAAAGCATAATATACTGATAAAAACTGCAATCCAAACCATAATGTATGGTTCCTCCTTAAAATTTCTCTGGATTTATTAACGCATATACTAAGTAACCTGTAACAAGAATGACAAGTATTCCTAAAGCGATTGTCATTGATCCTTCCCCTCTTCCACCACTGAATCTGACCAAGTGATTAATGCTGCCATTAAAACAGTCAGAACCAAAATACCACCAATCATATACATGTCTAACACTTTTAATCCCTCCATTTTTTTACTAAATTCCTTAAAGATGAACGCAAAAAAGACACTGGGAGAATCCCCAGTGCCTAAAAAAGACATCACTAAAGGAAACCTCCTCTTTACACGCTTACGAGGTTAGCTGTCGGATTCGGGCCTAAAAAGTAGCCCTACCTTTTAAAAAGGATTCACCCCAAGTGCATTTGCACAAAAAAATTGGTTCCCCCGCTTCAAGTCTCGTTCTTCACTCGACAATTTGAACTCAGCGATCGTAGGTTATTAAATTAATTATCATCTTTTTACCATTTTTGTTGTTATTTTCGATAAACTCATTACTTTAAAAAAGGCAAAATATGAATTGAATTTGTATAAATTACTAAGTTTGCACCAAGTAATTTATATGTTAGAACAGAATACTTTTTATTTTCAGTAATTAAGATAATTGGTGCTTTAAAATACCTTTGAGCACACTCTAGAAAATGTGAAGTTGTCTCTAATTTATCACTATAAACAATTATTTTTGAAATTCGTTCACATTTTTCCTGAAATAAAAGAATATCTGATGATTCTTTTAACACGTTTAAAAATCCTAATTCCTTAATTTTTCTAACTGCCTGATCCTTTCTTGTAATAATAATCAAAGTTTCAGTTAGCTCTAATAGACATTTAAAATTATTAATCTTATCATCTTCGTCAACAAATAGAACGATTTGTTCTGGACCTTCCATCAAAATTTCCTCCTTGAATAATGCTTACTACTCACTATCCCTAAGTGTTTTCGATTTGTTAGAAGGCAGCAAAAAGACACTAGGTTATCCCTAGTGTCTAGACAATGACAACAAAAGGAAACCTTCTCTTAGGCACGCTTACGAGGTTAGCTGTCGGATTCGGGCTTTTAAGAGTAGCCCTACCTTTTTAAAGGATTCACCCCAAGTGCAATTTGCACACAATTTGGTTCCCCCGCTTCGAATGAATTCAGCGATCATAGGTTATTTGATTACAATTAGTAATCTGTTTGTACTATTCGATTATGAACGTTACTTTACACTCCTAAATTCAACTTGTAAAGTAGTAAATTAATATTTTTGCACATCTTTACAAATATTCATGTTTATTGAATTTGATTGGGCTATTCGATAATTTTTTTTTTACTCTTCCCTTCTTCCATATGCCTATGGTCGTTAATCTGTTTTAGAACACAAAAAAGACACTAGGATTCCAAGTGTCTTTTTTCAAGGACAAATAGAAACCTTCTCTAAAACACGCTTACGAGGTTAGCTGTCGGATTCGGGCTTTTAAGAGTAGCCCTACCTTTTTAAAGGATTCACCCCAAGTGCAAATGCACAATAATTGGTTCCCCCGCTTCAAAAGAATTCAGCGATCATAGGTCATTAAATTTTTTATTATGTTCGTTAATATACTCCTGTAAATTCATTTTGTAAACTACATTTTTTTAAAATTTTTTAAGTTGTTCTAAAGAAACGCCAAATTATTTTATAAAAATAACAATTAATTTCGATTATCTGATACTATATACAAATCAATATTACTCGTTTATGCATTATTGCATTAACAATTGAGTCTTTTGTAATATCTTCAAATCTGGATCGTGCTAATTGGCCAAGTAGTATTTGAGTAATATTGTGTTTTTTTGCGATATTTACAATAACATCTGCCGGTTTACTTCCCTTTGAAGGCTCTTCAGTAAATACTGCGCCTAATTGCTCTGTCAGTTCTCTCCATTCTGATACAGTTACTTGCCTTGTAGGAGAATTAAAATTCCCACTTTCCATTTTTACAGTTAAAACAATTAGATCTGCATTTAATCAGTTAGCCATTCTCCAGCCTCGTCGGATAAGCTTCCCAGCAGTAGAACCGTGGAGTGCTAGTTCTCGTATAGCACCTAAATTTGTTATTGTAAAAAATTATTTATTCTCTGTTCAATTTTCTCTTTATTATTAATCTTTCCATCTTGTAATCTCTTTTGAAGTGCTTCCGGAGTTAGGCCAATTAACTGCATTTCATTTGCTTTCCGTACAAAAGAGTCAGGTACTCTTTCTCTTACAGCAACTCCGGTAACTTGTTGTACCATGTCATGAACACTTTCTAAATGCTGGATATTCATTGCCAATTCACATTAATACCAGCAGCGAGTAATTCTTCAACATCCTCATATCTTTTTACTCTTCCTCTTTAAATATCCTACAAATGCTTACACACTAATCTTTGGCGGGATGCTAACTAACATATGAATGTGATCCTTACACGCTGTGGCTTCTATAATCTCAACACCTTTTCTTTCACATAAAGTTCGAAGTATTTCTCCTATATCTTTCTTTATTTTCCCGTAAATGACTTGCCTTCTGTATTTTGGGGCGAATACGATGTGATACTTACAATTCCAGGTTGTATGTCCTAAACTATTACTGTCTTTTGACATAAAAATTCCTCCGTATGCTGCTATTTTGGCTGGCGAACCAAAAATAGTTTAGCACCTTGGGAGAATTTTTTTAATACCTCGCTGTAAGCTTTTTAGAACCCTAGGTCTAGCCTAAGGTTTTCGTTTCCACAATAAAAGGCTGTCGACTTTTTCGACAGCCTGACAAGCAAATTTGCTTGTTATTTTATTTTTATTTATATAATAGGCAAAAAGGTCAACCTACACCTTCAAATATTAAAGTGGAAGGCTTTTTTTCTACAAAAGGACAACCTGATTATACTGCAGATTATTTTTTAAACGATGAAAAATTATTTTCTATATTAAAAATAAACGCACAAGAATTAAAACAAGAACTAACGACAGGAAAGACTGTAGTTGAGATTGCAGCTTCTAAAAATGTTTCTAAACAACAAGTAATTGATGCCATTGCACAAACACAGGCACAAATTCAGATTGGTAATAATGATGATCAAATGGAGCAAATGAAAAAAAATATTGAACCAAAAGTAGTACACATCATCGAGCATAAAACTGAAACTCCATGGAAGTAATAAATAAATAGTTATAACGTTCGGTCTCCCCATACCATATAATAAAAGAACCCTATTATTCTAAAAACAGGGTTCTTTTACTTTTTTCTACTAAAACATCCCCTTTTCTGATGCAACTAATCTGCCATTTTGTTGAATAAAAAATGAGCTGCTAGCAACTCGTGATCTACAACTAAAGCAATGCGTTAGTTACATAAGAAAAATGAGATGTAGCCCCTTTGAAAAATATATTTTCTTGATTTTGCTAAGGTGCAGTTTTTGTAAACTCATTTATGATTTCCATTATAAACTTGTAAACTATAACGGTAAGTGGCAAAAAATTTATAATTAAAGCAAAAATTCTTTTAACTAGGTTTTCTGTGCTAAACATGGAAATTATACTTAAAGGAATGCCAAGCACTGTAAGCACAACCGAAAGCATGACTAGACCTTCAAATACAGGTTCCACCTCCTCAGAAGTTACGGATACTAGGAACACACTTATAGGTATTAACGTAATCGTAAGCAGCGCAATAATGAATGTGATTTTAGTGAATACCTTAAGATCTTCCCTTACCAAAAAAATTCACCCCTTTTTAGAAAATCAATAGTTAAATAGGAGTCCAATTATCAATCAGCTCTCACCCAAATCTTATTCAACTATTGCATTAGTTAGTTGCATAACTTCACAGGTGTGGGAAGAGTAAAGTAATACTCTACTTTAGGTAAGAGTGATGATTCTAGTAGGTGATCAGAAATCTCTTTTGCGTCTCTTACATTAGTATTTGTTTTTAGCAATACGTTTGATTGATAAGCGTAGTAACCTTTATTGTGTTGAATATATGAAATGATTGATTCTTCGTTGCTTGACAATTCGACTTTATCTAAAGAATACGGTAAACTTTGTTTTTCACTAAGGTACAATTTAATAAGGTCTTGTAAATATTTATCTCCGTTTTCAAAATCTTTAGCTTCCTTCATTTCCTTAAGTAGAACTTCATCTGTTAGTGCCAAGTAAGATTCAATAGAGGTATTTTCAATTGGATTTATTAAAACTTCTTGAAGTAACTTAGAACGAATGTGATTTCTGCTTTTTAATTCTGATAAAATCACCTTTAATAATATGTCCTTTCCAATGACACCTGGATTTCCAAATCCTGAATGAAAAAGAGAATTTTTAATCAAAGTCATCTGTTCGATATGATTGATTCCATTTTCGTCGATGACCACTTCATGGTTCCAAATTATCATTTGATTTAAAAGAGAATTTAAATCCATTTGGTTTAACTTTAAATCTGAATGAATTAGGTCTCTATTCCAAAAATCTAATTGATCTAATCCTAATGGTCCAAATAGAATTTTTTCAATTACCTTAAATTTCCCTGTATAGCTTAAAACCTCAATAACATCATCAAACAAACCAGATATTCTATTTAAAATGTTTTTAATTTCGTCAGATTCCTTGATCAGTTTTATTGTCCATTCATGATGAGAATGGTTCGATATGCCCTCAAAACAATGGGAAAACGGTCCGTGACCGATATCATGTAATAGTGCCGATATTAAAAGTAATTTTTTTTCATAATTTGTAAATTCATTTTGAAATTTACTAATAAATTTAGTTGCCAAGTTATGTACGCCTAAACTATGTTCAAGCCTATTATGAGTTGCTTTAGAATGAATAAAAAAAGTATTTCCTTGTTGTTTGATATAACGTAATCTCTTCAATACACTTGTTTCGATTAACGCTAGAATTTCTGGATCTTCAATAGTTATTTTTCCATGTACTAAATCTTCATAACTGATTTTATTATTCAAATTTGAAACTCCTATTCTTTATTTTCTTAATATATAGATTATACGATAAATATTAAAAATCTTGTTCAACTAATCTGCCATTTAGCTGCATAAGAAAAACGATCCTTCGTTATTGAAGAATCGCATGCGTTAGCCATCCATGAATCCTCAGATTCACAACAGTGAATGGAAGCTTATATCGTACTCCCATGGTAGTTGTATAAGAGTTTCTAAAGGTTGTCTAATTAGACAACCTTTTTTAGTTCAAAAATCATCAATTAAATTTAACAGAGCCTTGCGTAAATGGAAAATATTATTCGAGGGTACATTTGGAAATAGAAGAGAATGTTCTCTTGCGTAATGGGTTTAGAATTATGTGTTGTTATAATAATGAACCTTCAAGTAAAACCATTTTTGTGGCGTAGTACAAAAAAGAGTTTCAAGATCCGTTTTCACTGTGTTTTTATACCAATGATCTGTTGAATTTTTTATTTCGCTTAATCGAATCCTTAACATAGAATGTACTTCTATTGGAAAGGTTGTTAATAATTCTAAAGGTTGTTGATAATTCTCCATTTAATATAGCAGACACTTTCTCACAAAAAATTCCTGTATTGATGTTAAATTCCACTTGATTTTTTGTATTCCATTTATTCAATTGAATGTTGACGGTCCATGAAATATGTGAATTTTTCATCCATCGCTTGCAATTTATTTTCCATTGACTGCATTCTTTGGTCTAATGATTTGATTGCCATTAAAATCACTTGCGTTGATTCATCATTCATTTTGACTTCATCCTTTCGATTCGATTCGAACGATAATCGATCGGTCATTTCTGGTTTGTGTAAAAAAGGAAAGATATCATTTTAGTTTGGTTGAATGTGTAAAAATGTTAACATTCAAAAATGAAATAGTCATGACATAAAATATGGATGGACTGGTTGACCTAGATGGATAGCGTCCGGGTAGTTACGAGTAGAGGGCGATAAGATAAAAAAGCATCCTTACTGGATGCTCTTGATTTGTGTCACAATTTCGTTGTGTTCGGTGATTAATCTTTTCAACTGTTCTTCGAGATGAGGGTCGTGTTTCTTCGCTAAGATGATCTTGACGATGTCGATCGCTTCACGCGTCTTCATTAATTCTTTTTGCAATTTTTCGACTGCATTCAATTTTCCCATGTTTTACCCTCTTCTTCATTCAGTTTAGTGGATCCGGTCCATAACTGTCCGTTAAGCATACCAAATAAAGCAGATAAATGCACACTTTAATAGTCATGAGTTATTAATTCGAAAAGAAAAAGTATCGAACGATGGTTAGAATAACTGGAATGAAGATGATCCAGCCAATGGATCCGTTGAAACCAGCTCTTGCAATGGATTTGATGTTTCCTTGTAATAATTCGTTGGTGTGCTCATCGAGAACAATTGCTTTGTTCTTTTCAACGGGTGAACGAAGAAGTTGACTGAGATGCCACTTCGAACGGTTTACTATATATTTTGATATTGTTGGTACTGTTGGCAATGACGAGCGTATACAGTCTCTTTTGTTGATTAAATTACGCACTTATTTCAAGCGAAATTTTTTGAATCGTATCGATTGTCATCTATTGTTTTTTGAATAGATTTTGGTACACCATCGTTGTATCTATACAAGGATTCTTATTCAACTAACGCATTAGTTAGTTATATAAAGGTTCGCTCATTATATTCTTTATAACTATTACTTAATCGGCTTAAGATTTTACATATTGACATTTTTTTAAAACAACAGTAACATGAAGTAGGCTTCACATGAAATAAACTTCACGTGAAGAAAACTTCACTTTTTGCGTGGTAAATTGATTAGGAGAGATATATTTTGAAAAATATGTTTAGGGATCGGTTTTTATTGTCAAGTTTGCTCATTGTATTTGGGAGTATAAAATTAATTTTCAATGAATCGGTAGGATTTAATTTCGGATTTATCTTGTTATTATTAGGCGGAATACTTTTGTTATATTCAATAGCCTGTTACATTAAATCTAGAAATAACACTGTAATAGAAAAGGAATTATCAAAGGAGTATGACGAAAGAGATATGATAATTGATGGGAAAGTTGCCCATTTATCCTTGAATTTGCTGGTTTGTGAACTTTTAATTATTATGTTTCTATCCAATTTTGTTGTAATTTCAACAAATGCTGCATTATTTATACTTTTAGTTTCATTGATAATAAGTGATATGGTATCTAGAAAATTTTATAATCATGTCCTTTAATTAGGAGGAGTTATGATAAATAGAGTGAAAGAATTGAGAATGAAACATGATATAACACAACAAGAATTAGCTGATAAAGTAGGTGTATCTTCAAGAACGATCATCTCATTAGAAAAACAAAAATATAATCCATCTGTTCAACTTGCATATAAAATAGCTTCAGTTTTCAATTTATCAATTGAAGAAACTTTTATTTTTGATGAAGATGACAAATAATTTCATTACATTACTTAAACAAACAACGGAGGAACGAAAATGCTTATAATCTTATTTATTTTTGGAATAATTTTAATTACTTGGGGTCTTTATCGTATGAGAACAGACAAAGGCTTATTTGGAAAAAGTCAAAGAAGTAAAAACATATTCAATTTATTATTAATGGGAGAAGCATCTGGATTAGGACAATTTTTGGGTGGAGTTTTATGTATTATCATAGGTATTATCGCGTTTTTTATTAAGTAGTAACAAATTAGAATATAAGTTTTATTAGTATCCATCTCATTTTATACTGAACTTAATTCTAAAGAAATTAGTAGATTAATAAATAAAAGCATGTTTTGTTCAAGCTATTCAAATCATGCTTTTCATTTTTTTATAATCTTTAAAAAAGTTACTATGGTATTTAAATAATGTTAAATTCTTTCTATAAAATTAACTATATATAAACAACTAGTAGCCAAATTAAAGTTAGTATCCAAAATTGCTAAATGATCATTTATATATGCTATTTTATTATTCAACTATGGCATGCGTTAGTTTAATAAGTAAAAGCTATATTTTGTAGTTTAAATTCCTATATGATAAATTTTATGACTATGTTTTTCAACTTCAACAATTAGTGCGATTAAAGCATCAAATTGTTGAAGTACTTCATCTTGATCAAAAGTATTTTTCTCATACTCTCCATCTTCTTCATCATCACCTTCAACGTACATACCCGTTAATGTTATTACTTTTGGAGCACTTGCAAATATCATTCTCCATCCAAGAAGAACGTCTTTTAAAATAGTAATTGAGTTTTCATCGAAAATCGTAATACCATAATAATCTAAACCCATTTCATGAAATCGTCTTGTAAAAGGTGTGTTTTTAGATGGTACCCAATTTATCGTATCAGCCATATACAGAATAAGGTCATCGTTTATTTTAACGTGAGCTACTGCGAACTCTTTTATAGAATCCATGTAACCCATTAAATCATTTTTTAAGGTTGCATCTTTTGATACTAAATAAAAATCATGGATTAATGCCATTAAATTTAAAACTCCTCATTATTTTCTTAGGTTAATTCTTATTGATTTTAAATAAATTATACCATTTCTTATTCCATTAAAATGTTATTTCACATAATAAAAAGGCTGTAAACCAGCCTTTGTGAACTTCAACTAATGCATTATTTAGTTGAATAAGAGAATTTGAAATTTCAGTTGTTTAGTTCCCTGATCAACAATGATTTATTTTTATCTACATACAAAATAAGGTAATCAAATATGTTTCTATCTTCTGAAGAAATATAAAGTTTTTCCGCAATTTCACAAATTCTATCTGCCATATCATCATATGCTGAGCCATGTGTTTCACTAAAGCCTTGAATGCTATAAAGTTCTTGATCATTTGTATTAACTCTTAATTGAGAAGTAAATATATTATTCTCATCCAATATATGCTTGATATTATTCAATATATTGTGATCTTGTTCTGCTTTTATCTTTTCTAAGGTTTCTATTGTATCGTTTAGATAAACACCACTTGAGTTTTCAAGAAAACCCAATATACCTTCCATTGCAAGTTCAGTATGAGAATAATCTCTCTAATTTGTTCAGGGATTTTATAAAAATATTCCTCTTGGAATATTAAATAATTTTCGCCTTCATATAAGTTTGATGCAATTTCTTCTACGATTTCTTCGCCAGATTTATCTTTTAATTGCTTCAATGAAACTAAATTATTAAGAAATTCTCGATAATTCCTATCTCTCATATCAAAAACTACCTTTGAAATAAACTAATGACCCTATTGACCTATCGCAGGCGTTAGGTGCACAAGGTTCAATTTTATTTTCTATGCATTACAAATTGTGATTTAGTATATTTAAAATGATTTTTTGTATAAAAAGGAATTAATTCTTCTTCACAAAACAAGCTAATAACATCAATATTAGATAGCTCATCTAACAACTTGGAAACTAGATTCATTCCAATTCCCGAATGTCTGTATGAAGAATGAATAACCACGTCCTCTATGTATGCTCTAAATTCATCATCTGAAATCGCTCTAGCATATCCTATAAGTTTTCCGTCTTTCCATGCACCTATTGAAATTACAGATTCTAGCATCTTTTCAATATCATTCTCGTTCCTCTCTGCCCACCAACCTGCATCTTTATATAGTTTCATAAGCTCAATTGCTTTAAATGGTTTTTCAGTGTACTTCAAATAATCTACTTTCACTTTATCCCCTACTTTTCATAAATATTTCCATTGTTTATTTTACATAAAAAATTTCAAATTGTCTTATTTGATGATACTGCAATAAAGAAAATAGAGCCGATCATCTCAGCTCCTACGTATTGTTCAACTATTGCTCAGCGTTAGTTCAACAAGGAATCTAATTGATAGTTGACTAATGTAATAATCTGTTCAATTACCAAATGGTTTTCCATATCTTACTAAAACATGCCACAATAGTTTTAATTCTTGAAGTACCTCATTATAATTACCTCTATCTCTCCAAGCATCTGGATAGTGCTTCAAGTTCATTACTGCAGTTCCAATTGTATTTGCATTAATATAATTGTTTTGAGCTATACGTTTTGCTAAGGAAGGCATAGATGGGCCACGAAAATCTGAAGGAACCTCGTCTACCATTAGTTCAAATCCCCTGTGCCAATAAAGATTAATAGAATACTTTAGGCATAACTGTTCTAATATATCCCCCACATGAGTGTTTCTAAATGAAGGATCTGCAACAAGTACTTCCACATCTTCTTTGAGTGAAATAACACCATGGACCTGGGCTTCAATGTAATGATTTAGATTTCGGTTTGGATCATTGTTTGCTGGGTATTTAAACGGACTCTTAAGATTGTCTAGCAAATGATTGACTAACTTTACTGGAGTCAGGTTTCTTTCACCGATTGCAAAATCACTTACAAATACATCTTCCAACAAAGCAGCTAGTATGCTATTAAATTCTTCAAATGTCCCCTTCTCTTTTGGATCTTGATGGGAATCTAAATATGTAAATGTTGATCGATTTGAAACAACAGGTGCTAGAAGAAAATAACATGACCCAAAGCGTGGAGCAGGTCCATCTGAATGTAACATTAGATTTAGGGCCCCATATTTTGGTCGTTGATTATTTGTTGTGCCCTCCAGTTGATAAGCACCTCCAAAAATTCTCTTTTCCCAAAGATCACGATCCCCACCAGAATATGCCGATACGCTACCATTAGATAACCCCGATTCAAATTGGCTCTTATAAACTCCTTGTTCAAACAGCGCTTCAGCAACGGTTTTCATAGTTGAATCTGGTCTGTCTGGATGGAAATGAAGTCCAATCCTTGCATTAGCTTTTAAATTGGAAACAGCATTTGTAAATGTATTTCCCGTGATATTTGCCATTTTAAGTACATGATTAATAACTGCTTGTGCTTCAAATTTATTGCTTCTTGCATAATTAGTAATATATTCGACAGCTAATTGTTGTGACTTAGTTAATTTCATAGTAATGAGACACCCCTAAAGCTAATATTAAATAATACTTCAACAAATTTTTTGTTTTCCTTCTTCCACTAACCTTCTAATTACTACTTTAATATAAAATGAGCCACATCTGTGACCCATAATCTTCAACTATCGCTGAGCGTTAGTTGTACAAGTTGGTTAAATCCTCTGTATGAATATGAAAACATTTGGAATGTTTTAGATTTTTTATAAACGACTTTATTATAGATGTAATAATTTTACTACTACACAATAGCATTATCTTCTATGTTTTATTTCATTTACAATTTCGATTGCAAAATGTCCAAGGTTCCCTTTACTGTATGAACGTACTACTTCTGGAAAAAGTGATGTTAGGGCTCTGTTTTTATATTCAACTGGGAGGTTTTTCTTTGCAAACTCTATTTCGAGCTCGATGGCCGCTTTAACTGCCTGATAGGTAGCAGTTTTGTTAACCGTTATTACTACTTCTTCGCTGTCTCTTTTCACCTCTCCAAGAAACCGAAATAACTCTAAAATTTCATCAGGTAAGGAATGTTCTGTAATAAATAATCCATTACCATGTTCATATAAGTCGTTGGAATGACCCATATATTTCATGCCTGCAATAGATAAGTCAGGAAATTTACTACAAACCTCATTTGTATTCAAAGCGGTTGCCATATTGATTAAGTAGGTATTCTCAAGAGGGAATTGTGGAGAAACGAGTTGAGAAATAAACGGAACCACAGTATCTGAAGGCATGGCCAAAATACAAACACTTAATTCATAAATATCTTCTTTCTTAATCAGATATCCATTTGAATAACGAGCAATGAAGTGCTCAGCTTTTGACTGATTAGGGTGATAAACTCCAATTGGTATTTGTTGATCACACCAATGTTTCATCATAGAACTACCCAATTTTCCAATACCTACTAAGCCGATCCGGTTCTGTTTCTCTAATAGAAGACGTTTCAATAGAGTTCCTCCTTTAATATAAATTGCTATTTTTTACATACATCCTAAAGTTCATTGCTCTATTTGTATATACCTTCTTTAATTTTACTGCCACAGGACAAAAATAAAAAGGCTGTGTGACAACCTTTTTTAATCTTTAACTAATGCATTTGTTAGTTGAATATACATCCAGGTTGCATGCGGTTACACTTACTTCAATTTAGACTTTCTAATAATAGATGAAAATTCGTTAAATTTATCGATAACGCTTTGACATAAAGGGTGTACATCATCTTGAAAACTCAATGGTAATATCGCTTCTCTATGAAGCTGTCTAAGAAGTTTGCTAAAGGCTTTATCAATGGCCGTTACAAACATATAAAGATTAAAAGAATAGATATCTCTGCCACCAGGTTGATGCCTAATTTGATCGATTCGAATTTTATTACTATCCCTTACAAAATTATAATAGTCACTATTACCGTAATTACTCAGGCGAACACGACTACTATTGCCATTATAAAGAGAGGATAACCCTAAGAATAGCTGAGGTAAAATAACGGAACCTAAACCAGAAGTAAAAGTGAAAACCTGTTGATCTCCAGAAACAGTAATATTGACCTCTCCATATTCAAGGTCAATTTCTACTAAACCTTTATAAGTTGAACTCAAAAGAACACCCCATTTTGGTTGTTATAATTTAGAAATTCAATAAGTTTATAATAAATCCTTGTTTCACTATCCTGTCAGTTTGTTAAAATAAAAAAAGACCGACAAATTGCCGATCATGTTGTTCAACTATCGCTGAGCGTTACTTGTTTAAGTAAATTATGAATTTAACAATAGTCCTACTTCACTCGAAAAGATGGTGCAATAATCGATCTTTATCTTCAAAAAACTGTTTCATAATTGAATAATGATTCGTGTCTTCTAATTTAGAATGACTCATACCGTTTTCTGTAAGTTGAATAATCTTAGCATTCGGGTAAGCCATAATTACCGGTGAATGAGTGGAAATAATAAACTGAGAACCTTGATTAACAAGATCATTAATTCTAGCTAACATCGACATTTGCCTTAATGGTGACAAAGCTGCTTCTGGCTCATCTAATATGTATAAACCGCTTCCTTGAAAACGCTCCATAAATGCTGCGAAAAAAGATTCGCCATGAGATTGTTCATGTAATGATTTTCCTCCATATGAATCAATTATCTTACGGCCAGAGAATGGTTCCTTATCCAATTCCTCAATATTGGTTGCTATATTATAAAAAGTTTCTGCCCTAAAGAAAAAAGAATCCTTTGCCCTGTTTACTCATTTTACTATTTGCAGGTATTCATCTAAATTTGAGTGGGAGTCATAACTAGAAAAATTAAAGTTTAACGTGCCACCTTCCGGATTAAATCCCAAAGCTATAGCAATCCCCTCAAGTAAAGTTGACTTACCCATTCCATTTTCTCCAATAATATAAGTAACACTTGGATGAAACATTATTTCTTGGAAATTCCGAATTACTGGGAGATTAAGTGGGAATTGATCATATGAAGATATTTGCTCACTTTTAAGATTAACAGACCTAATGTATTGAGATTCTTGATTTAACTTCACTAATTAATCACCTCGTTTTGTAAACAATCCTTTTTAGAACAAATGTCTCCATTAATTACTTCTCAAATTGAACTAACGCATTAGTTAGTTGAATAATAATTTCATTTATTTAGCTAGGCTGCCAACTTTATTCTAAATCTTTTTTAACAAAGGATTAATTACCTCTTCAATGTAATTCTGATATCCATCCAAATTTGTAATAACTGGATATGATTCAAAGAACAAATTAGCACCTTTAATAACTTCTTTGCAAAAATATGTTGGTTCAATGTCATATTCATTTGTTTGTTCGCCAATTTTTAGTGAAATTCCATTGTTTACATTTTTCTTAATAGATAAGTAACATTCATAATCTGGATAACATTCGTTTCCTTCTCCAGTTGATAAAAAGCCTTGAATTAATTGTACATAAACTAACCACATATCTGTTAAAGTTCCAAAATAGGTGGAATCTATAATACTTGTCGTATTAAATTGCATATCAACAAATCCGTATAATCTTTCTCTTCCTGATAGGAATTGAAGTTTTTCTTTGTTAAATTCTCGAAATTCTATAAAATGCTTACTGTAATCTGTTGGTTTTACTAACTCACCATACCATTCACCATTTTTGTATACATAAGTTTTGATACTTAACATATTTCACCTCAAAATTTTATTTATTATTTTACATAAGTTTGTTTATTTAAAACTGCTTTAATTATATTCTGAGTACTACTTTCGCTTTATTTTTTCTAAATTTTCTACTTAAATAATAACACTTCTTATGCAACTAATCTGCCATTTTGTTGTATAAGAAAAACGATCCTTCGTTTTTGAAGAATCGTATGCGTTAGTCACTTAATGTCTAATTCTAGAATTGTTATGATTTCTTTTTCTCTTTTTCCCATTCCTTAACTTTTTTGTCCATTTCATCATTCAAACCTGCTGCATTACTTTGGTCGTGAATGGCTTTTTTGACATACTTAGATGGGAATAGTTTTTTTAAGCCGTCTTCAAACATCTCGCCATCACCAGGTTCTTGGTAATCAACAACTTCGTATGAATTACCTTTTTCTTTTAAGGTAATTGATGCTGGCACAACACTACCAGTCTCTAATTCCGCTTTTGTAGAATAGGAAAATCCTTCATAAAAATATTGAAGATAAACTGTCGTTTTATCGTTCATTTTTTTCGACCCGTAGATTTTGTGTGCCTCAAAACCTTTGTCAGTTGGATTGTTTAAATTACCTTTGTACTTTTCAACGATATAATTCGAGATAACAGTATCCATTTCCTTTGAAACACCTTTTGCCGATGTTTGACTGCAACCTGCTGCACTTACGACCACTAAACAACTTAACATTAAACTCACAACTTGCTTTTTCAAGAAAATCTCACTCCATTTATAATTAATCTTCATGATTTAGTCACTTTTATTAGAAATTGAATCTAGCTTATTTCCATGTTTCCAGTAACTCCCATAAAGTTCATTATACATTGTATATCTCCTACTGTAATTTGGGGGAATTCCACTTTTTTTCAACAAAATTTAAATTATTCTTAAGCAACTAAACTGCCATTACAATAAAAAAATCGACTTTTCAGCCGATCAAGTTGTTCAACTAACGCACCCGTTAGTTGTATTTACTTCAACTCAAAAGATTCTTCATTTCCATCCCACTTAATGGTTACTTTAAAAACATCTGAATCTTTAGTAACTGCACAACCTGAACAAGAGGTTTTCATTCTAATGACGGTTTCAACACTTTCACTTTCTGTTCGCTTACTGCCAAGAGTAGGTCCATCGACATTGATTTCTAAATTTTTTTTTATTTGTTTACCATCTTTGAATACAAATTCAAACTGACCATCTTCGCTAGTACCATCTACATTTGTTATGTATTCGCCTTTCCAATGTTCGCTTTGACCTTTAAAATGAAGGGTTTCATTTGAACAACCAACTAACAGAAACAAGGAAACCGAAGTCAACAAGTACATTTTTCTCAAAGTAACCTCTCCTTTATTACCATAATATGTTAATTCTCGAACTAAAATGTTAATCCCTTCATTTACACTATCAATGTTATTTAATGAATTCTTATTGAGCTAAACTGCCATTATGTTTAATAAGAAAAAGCGATCTTCTATTGAAGTATCGCATGCATTAGTTGCATAAGGAATAGTTTATAAAAAATTAAAAAAAAGCTGTTTCTTCCTCAATCAATTATACTTTCTCGATGAAAATCAATTAAATCTGGATCAATTTCCTCTAATAAATCTTCAAACCTTGACCATCCATTTTTTAAAATATATTCAGCTTCTAGTTCGGTAATAGGTACCATCCAAACTTGAACAATAGGAACATCCCCATCACCTACCTCAAATTCATGAAATGACTCTGGAAAATAAACTGGAACAGTTGCATACATTGCTTCTAATTTTGTACCTTTAACCAACTCTCCTCTTGGTCCAATAACTTGTCCTCTTAAATAGGGGAGATGACTTTCTATTACCTCAAGTCCTAGTTGTTGAAGTATGTTAGGAATATTTTGATCACCAAACTTTGAATCTGCCACAATAAATAATTCTTGTCTGATGCTTTTACCAGATTCAGAACTCTTTAAAGAATGATGACTTAATCCCAACGTTGAATATGTAATAGTTCCTTTAAATGGACCCTTCTTAAACTTTACAATTTGAAATGGCATTTCATGGTTATCAGCGTCAGTGTTCCATCCATAATCAATTTTACCTAAATGACTTTCCAAGAAGTCTATGTAACTCCCCATATAGTTTAACCACCCTAATTCATGTATTTAGATTCGTATTATCATCAATTTAGTTACTATTTTATCATTTCTTTTGAAACTAAACTGCCATTTTGTTGAATAAAAAAACGAGTTGCTAGCAACTCGTGATATGCAACTAAAGCATGCGTTAGTTGAACAAGAACTCACATTTCCAATTGGGAAATTCCTGATTATGCTCTAGAAGACACTCTTTCATTATATTCGAATCTTCAGGTAATCTTTTAACCAATTCTGACCACCCAACAAATTCTATTTTATTTGGTAACTCAACGACTCCAGTAATGGTCTCCCAAAAAGAGTCCCAATTTTCACTATAATAATCTGGAAATTTCAGTTTTTCTTTCAATAGTGCATGCAATTCTTTGTTAGTTTTTACTTTCGTTACATCAACTATTAATGTGGGTGCTTCAGTTTTTTTCTTTTCAATTATGTATAGAAAAACAATAAAATAAGGCAAGAAGAATAAAAAAAACAATAAAATAGAACCTTGTAATTTGTAAAAAAAAGTAACTGGAGCTGCATAATGGAGCATTATTAATGTTTTTGGATTTGGTAAACAAACCATTATAAGCATAAGAATTAATAAAAAAGGTGGTAATAGAGTCCAATATTTTTTTCTATGTTTTTTCATTTTTATGTCCAGCTTTCGTTATCTAATTAATAAATTTTACCATGCAATGTACATTACAAAACACCCCTAAAGCATAATAAAAGAATGATTAATCAATCCTTTTTTATGTCACTTACGCATGCGTTAGCCAACCATGAATCCTCAGATTCACCACAGTGAATGGAAGGTTATATCTTACTTCCATAGTAGTTGAATAAACATAAAACATAATTTTCATTTTTTTATTCTTATTTTAAAAGCTTTAAAAATTCCCCTTCAGGTTTCATCATCTTGGTCCCCTTATCCGAAACAAAATAGATTGGTTCACTTCCTGATTCATAGACTGCTATTTCTAATTCATTTATATGTAACTTTCTAAGCACTTTACCTGAAGGTTGATTTTGGGTATCATAAGCTTCATCATTTATGAATTTTTGTATTTGATTTATTTGATCTTCATTAACAATTTCTTTTATTTTTTTATTGTTTTCGTCGTATACATCTACACGCTTTGGAACAATTGAAATCCATTTGGAAGATGGGATTATTTTATTTAGGTCAAAATTCACTTGGGTTTGATCCTCTTGTGGAAAATAAGAAGTCGAAATGTCTAATTCAACTTGACCTTCTTTTATCCAGCGTGCATAACCTCCAGGAATTCGTTCAATTTCTTTAGACTCATTGTGTTCCAATACCCAACCGTGTTTTGGTAGATTCTTAAGATAGTAATTATAGATTTCTTTCCATCGATTCCCTTTCATTACATAATCATTTTGCCTCGGTTCTAGGCCTTTATATAATCCAATATCTTTTCTTTGTTCAGGTATCACACTCATTCCTTCATATGTATCATCAGTAATTTTTTGAAAAGCAATAATCCCAGCAACGAACACTAAAATAGATGTGATTGCAGAAATTAATATAATTCTAACTGATTGCTTTCTTTTTGCCTTTGATAACATTTTTGTCACTTTACGATCAAGATCAAAGTCAAAATCATCATTCTTCATCATTTTCCCTCCTGTAAATTTTCTTAAATTCATTTCGAGCTCTATACAAAGATGTCTTTACGGTCTCTTCCTTCATTTCTAATAACACACTAATTTCCTTGTAGGATAACTCAAAATCATATTTTAAAAGTAAGATGTGTTTGTACATTGGGTTTAATTGATTAAGTACTTTTTGTATTTCCAACTGCATTTCTTTAGTTAAAATAGCTTCTTCTAATCCCTTTGTTCCGATTAACTGAACCGATTCAAGAGGAAATTGTTCAATACGCCTACGACGCCTTAATAGGTCCCGATGCTTATTTATCGCAATCTGGAATAACCAGGTTTTTATGTAGGTAATGTCTACTTGGTAAATTGTCAGTAAAGCCTTATTTAACGTGTCCTGTACAATATCATCTGCATCCGCCCGATTGACGCCAATTTTTAATAAATAGCCGTATATATTCTTTGCTGTCTTGATTAAAAGCTGATCTATCTCTTCATTCCCCATTAGTTCTCTCCTTTCTACTAGTTAAACGTTCAAAGACGAAAAATGTATACAGAATTTTTCAAAAAAATAACAAAAAAAATAAGTTGCCGTGGCAACTCAAAAATCTATTTACCCACTGCTTGTTAAACGAAAGCAATCGTTAGTTGCATAAAATTTGAGTGTTCACATTATTGACGTTCAATGGTTTTTTCTGATTTCATTGTGAATATATTTGAAGATTTCTTGTTTAAAAATTTCCAAATTACATACCCAAAATATGCCCCTAAAGTATTTAATATCAAATCATCAATGTCTGCTGCACGCCCCATTGGAACAATATATTGAACAATTTCGATAAAAAAAGATAACAATAATCCTATGAAAGCAACATTAAGAACTATTCTCTTATTAAATGTTCTGCGTAAAGAAAGGAGAAATCCAAAAGGAATGAATAAAAGAATATTAAGTCCTAAATTACGAATTGGTACTGTAATATCAACAGAATTAAATATAATATCATACATTCCTATAAATGGTACAAAGTTCACTACTCGGGGCATTGCTACACCATAAGAAAGTGGAAAAACAGTTATTAATAAAATAGCAATAATGCTAATCACAAATAAATTATTTACAACCACTCTTTTAAAATTTGAGTTCTTCTTCTTAATAACAAAGTATGTAGTAAAACCCATTGCTAAAACGATTATGATAAATAAAGGAACAACATCACCAAATGCTCTCCATAATTGAATCACTATTTTTCTTCCTCCTTAAATACGTAGCATAAAATCATTTTACCATAAATTTTATCCAGTTTTTGGAAGTTTTCTTATACAACTAATCTGCCATTTACTGCAATATAAAAACTGCAATTAAGCATTTTTTGACCCTCAACTATTGCGATGTGGTAGTTGTACAACAAATACTTTTAGATAGGATTATAATAAATTCTACTAACTGCATTTGTGTATTCAACATCTCCAATTGAGTATGCCTGCTGAAAGACTTTTGGAAAATGAGAACCTAACGGAACTAACATTAATTGTTTTTTATCTTTATAAGAACGGTCAATGTTTACTCTGTTATCGAAATTGATTGTAAAAAAGAATAGGTATGGGAAGATCCAATCGTAGTAAGAAAAGCCATCATTAAATGATCCCTTTATATCCACTGTACTCTTATTACTCAGGGCTAATTCAACAGCATTTAATGGTTGGTTATTTTTATAAGTAACTACATTGAACTGAGGATCTGCCATTATCCATTTTCTTATTTTAGAAATATATATTTCTACAACCACGTGACCTGCACCATATTGTCTGGTCTCACAATCCTGTGTTTTTAATGATAATAGTCTCGAGCGAAGTCCCAAAGCATTTAAGCACCCATTTAGAACTACGGCATATTCAACACACCGATATTGGTTACCTTTAAAAACTTGCTCTAAAATATATAAAGGATCAAAGTGATCGGGTACTTTTTCACCATTATGCTCCCATAAATTATTTACCCAATTCATTACAGCTTTCACTTTTACCAAATCGTCCATATCATCATTAACTAGGCTTCTTAATTTATACCTCTCACGAAGTTCTTTTAGATATTGATGATTGTAATCAAGCCATAAAAACTTATCTTGAACCTGAATTTCTTCAACAGAAAAGGTAATCATAATATGTCCTCCATATAATTACTTAACTTTGATTATCTATTAAATTCTACTTAAAAGTCTATTAATCATTTGATTAAAAATAACCTTCAAATTCAAAATAAATTTCTCATCATATTCATTTCTTATGCAACTAATCTGCCATTTTGTTGAATAAAAAAGGATCGACAAAATTGTCGATCACGTTTCATGTTGTACAACTAATGCATTAGTTAGTTGAATAAGGAATATTTAAACAAGTGATTTTACCATTGTGTAATAACTACTACCTGGTGGATAATCTTTAACCTCACCAACAATCTTATAACCATATATTTCGTAAAATGAACGAGCTTGGAATTCGAAAGTAGTTAACAATGATCTTGTTGCACCTTTACTTATAGCGATTTCCTCTGCTTTTTCAAGAAGATCACGTCCTATTCCCTTGCCTCGAAATTCTTCACTAAACCAAAAATCCTTAATTTCAATCCAATCCCAATAAACTTCCGCAGTTAGTCCACCTATCCAATTTTTATTATTATCCGATACCATAATATTGATAGGTTGAACCGCACCTATTTTTCTAGCCTCATTATGATGAAGTGAATGTTTATTATTAAACTCTTTTATCTTGTTTTTTAAGTAAATTGCAAACTCATCATTATCCTCTAATGAAACTTCTATATTATAGTTCATCATTCTCTCCCTTAGTTACTCAATATTTTATTTCTCCACCTAATATTTTACCAAAAATATCCACTAACTTAATACTCCTTAAGACCTATATCAAATTTTTGTAATATACTAGATGATCAGTCCATTCACCAAATTCAAAAATAAATCCTTTCCTCGTGCATTCAAACTCCATTCCAACGCTTTCTGCTAATTTTATTGATGATATATTATCAATGTTAATATGAGCTTCAATACGATGGAAATTCAAATCTCTAAAGGCGATATTAAGTGCCTCTTTGACTGCTTCTTTAGCGTAACCTTTTCTCCAATACTGATTATGAATGGTGTAACCAATTCTCCCCCATTGAAAATCATTTCTTGCTAATGTAGAGAAATCTATCATTCCCAAGTGTGTATCTACATCTTTCCGAAAAACGCCAAATACGTGAGCAGTATCATTCGATGCTAATTCCTGATGTTTTTTCACCAAATTAGAGAACCATTCTTCTGTACATTCACTCATATCAATCTTACCTTTATCATATTTGTGTTGGGATGGAAGTCTATTTTCAAATTCACAAAGCCAATTTTTAAAATCTTCATCTTTTAATGGTCTAATTATTAATCTTTCCGTTTCTGAAATACAGTCAAATTTGTTCAAATATAACAACCTTTCTTATTAAATCTCATCTTTACTCTAAAAATCTTTTCTATTTATTATACAAATTATTTACTGTTAGCCCTATTCCTTGTTCAACTAAACTGCCATTTAGTGCAATAAAATTTGATCCTCTTCTAGTTTTAACCCACCTTTTTAATCATGAATTTCGTCAATAATGCATGGTAAAACACCAATTATTGGAGGGAATTCATTAATGTTATTATCTAAAGCATGGAAAAGTTACTATAATGATAAGTTAATTGAAGGATACTCAACAACTACTCTAAAAGCATATAAAATACAAGCAACACTATTAATTAAACATTTCGGTGATATTAAAATTGCTCAAATCACTACTGATGCTTTGAAAGAGTACCTTGTAATTGTTGGAGAAAAATTAAAACCTGCAAGTCTAGCACACCGAGTTCGTTTTATAAAATCTTTATTCCGATGGGCTCATGAAGAGGGTGAAATTCATAGCAACCCTTCCTCAAAGCTCAAAGAACCAAAAGCTGGAACCAGAATTCCTAAATTCTTAACTATTAAGGAAATTGAGCTCCTTCGCGAAGCCTGCAATACACCAAGAGTACATGCAATAATTGAGTTTATGTATTCTTCAGGATGCCGTATTGGCGAAATTGTCTTAATAAATAAAAATGATATAAATTGGACGAATCACTCTGTAATAGTACGAGGAAAAGGTGATAAAGAAAGAGAAGTATACTTCAATATTCGTGCTGAAATTTGGTTATTTAGATATTTAAACGAACGACACGATGAAGATCCTGCATTATTTGTAACCGAAAGAGCACCTCGTCGCTTAAGTATTGCTCAAACGCGCCATATAATTAAGGAAGTTTCCATACATGCAGAGTTTAACAAAAAGATTTCACCCCACCAACTAAGACACAGTTACGCAACACATTTAATGGATAACGGAGCTCCACTTGAAGTAATCCAGAGCTTATTAGGTCACGAAAAGAGTGAAACAACACGAATATATGCAAAACTAAGTGGAAAGCAACGCCAAGATCAATACTGCAAATACTTTTAAAAAGGACCTGTACGGTCCTTTTAATAATTGATTTTTGTAAAGCTAATGCATGCGTTAATTGCACAAGAAATTAATTTTTTTAAATTGTATGTTTTATTAAATAGTTGTATTTTTATTTGAAGTTTTTCTCATTTTGTTGATAATTTTAAAGACCAAATAAAATGCTAGATAAAAAGTTAAGAAATTAAAAATAATATCTTGTAACATAACATTCCAGTGTCCTGTTTCTGTATAGCCGAAAACTGTATTTGGTTTTCCAAACCAATGATAATATGGTAATTCTTTGGGGGGTGTAGGGATAAATGCAGTTATGATCGTTGTCGCAAAACTTAATTTAACAGCTAGATTCATTTTCATTTTATTCCTTCCTTCAAAAAGTTTTAAGTTAATTATATCAACTTAACGTCTTTTGAAATTTGGGGGAATTCCGCCTTTTTTCATAGAATTTTAAATAATCGTTATGCAACTAAACTGCCATTATTTAAACAAAAAAGAGTCACCGAAGTAACTCGTAATCTTCAACTATTGCATTGCGTTAATTCAATAATTATCTCATGGTCGAACAACACCAAGAGCAATTAGCACCTGCCAAACAATAATAAAGATAAACGCAGATAATCCAATCAATGTAATCCAAGAATTAATTGTTTTTTTTCCTCTTATAATTTTAAAAGAAAAGTAGAAGAAAAATGTTAATAATAGGATTATAACAACCACTACAAACAGGTCTAAATATACAAACATGATGAATCTCCTTTTGTTGAACTACTCTAGGTGAATTATAAAAAACGATTTCTATATGTAACTAACGCAGTCGTTAGTTGTACAAGTAAGAATGTTCCTATCACTGAATCAAGACATTCCCTACATATTGAGCACTTCCTGCTTTACTTATAAAATTAACTTCTAATACATACCTTCCGTTAGTATTTGGAAACCTAAATTCCCTACTATCATCCATTTTGATTTCGATTTGTTCTTCCCCTTTCCATAAGGTAACAGTTATTATTGGAGCTGTCCAAATATCTCCCCCGTTTTCTTCGTTCTCTTTAAACTCTAAAAAAACTTTTTGGTTTGAAACCAGCTTTATTTCCTTCTGAGATAATGCGAATTTTTGTATATCGTCTACTGTTTTTTGAACATCTTCACTTTCTGTATTCCACCTTATATTTGCTTCTTTTAATTTTACATCTTCAACTTCAAAATATAAATGAGCTGTCGGAACACCTACATCATAATCCTCTCCTATGCAGCCTGTTAATGTAAAAACCAAAATCAATCTCATAAATAATTTCAAAAACTTATTCAATCTCCTTTTGCCCCCTATACGAACCAATAAATTTGGAATTAATTCCCAGTATTATCATTTAATATATTCCACAAAAAATGATTGAAACCTTTTTTCGCCAATACTGTCAACTACATCAAAAAAAGCCACAACAGTGACTCTGATCTTGAACTAACGCGCCATTTAGTTATATTAGAAAATTACATTTTAATAGAATAAAATCCAGTTATAAACAAAATAACTTAATGGAATTAATATTAAATGTGCTATAAATATTGACAAAGAATATTTATTTTTTTCTAGCAAATCCAAATATATATTTCGATATAATTGAACCAAAAATGGTTATGAAAGCAAGAAATCCAAAAAAGATAAGATTTACTGTTTGTTCAGACTATAAACTATCAGTCATAAAACCACTTATTAAATAAACTGGTATGCTAAACGGGAAAACAACAATAAAAGAAAATAGATAAAGTATATATCTTAATTTTAATTTCTTTTTAAATAACTCCGATTCCTAATCAAATAATGTATATGATTAATTATAACAGCATTAGTAAATTATATTTTTTCTTATTCCACATTTCTCTAATAAACTACAATAAAAAAGGAGTCGCAGATAGCAACTCATGATTTTATTAAGCTAATGCTCTCGTTAGTTGAATTAGGATTATGTTTTAAATAACATGGAAGACAATAAGTAATCATTTTATTACGTTGCAATTAAAATTAATTACTCTATAGAGTAAAATATTATTTCTTTTTTTCTGAAAATTATATAAACTATATATAGAGAGGGAGGCTATAAACTGGTTTTATTGAATGTCCATATAGGTATGTAAATTAAAGAATTCAGGTTTCAAATAATGAAACCTACTCTAGGAGATGAAAAGAGATGGAAATAAGAGTTAAGCAAATTGAATTGAATGGACTCACATTTCAATATCGTGAGAGTGGAGACTCTTCTGCACCACCGATTGTTGCACTTCACGCACTTGGAAGAAGTGCAGATTCATGGGATAAAGTGGCTGCTATATTAGGAGACAAATTCCATGTTTTAGCTTTAGATCAACGTGGACATGGTGGGAGTGCGAGAACTAGTGAATACTCTTTTGAATTGATGAGGAATGATTTGCTGCATTTTGCGGATGCAATGAACTTGGAACGATTTACGCTGATTGGACATTCCATGGGGGGGACAGTTTCTTATCTATTCGCGGAAACATTTCCGTCAAGAATCGAACATTTGATTATTGAAGATACTCCTCCTCCTTTCAATGATAAACCGATCAATATACCTTCAAAACCATCAGAGCCTCTACCGTTTGATTGGCCAGTTGTCCCTTCAATCCTAAGACAACTAAATGAACCCAATCCCGAATGGTGGTTGCGACTTGGGGACATTAGCATTCCGACACTTATTATAGGTGGCGGTGAATCTAGTCATATTCCTCAAACAAAATTACTCGAAGTTTCTGAGTGTATTCCTAATTGCGAAATGGTGACTATAGAGGATGCAGGTCATTTTGTGCATGATGCTAATCTACCAGCTTTTACAGTTGCTTTAAAAAGTTTTCTTAAATTTTGAGTTAATTTAATGTTCAAGATGGTCCAGATAGTCCACAAATAACCAGTGTTCAAAAAGCATAATATACAAAAAAGTCGGATTCCACAAAGTGGAATCTGACTTTTTAAAATTACATTTTTTTCGGAAATTGTACCAATTTGCATATAATAAAGTTGCATAAGATTCCCCTCTTAACTCCCATAATTACATTTTAAATTATAGACTTTCGAATGTTCCAATAAATCCCATATATTATTGTTAGCAATATAATTAGACCAGTTCCATATGGTACGATTTCTACTCCAATTAATGCAAACAAAAAAGCAAAACCTGCTGATAAAATAACACCAGATAACCAATACATCAGTATTATACATACCCACTTTAATAACAGTTTAAAAGATTCCATTTGATTGAACCTCTTTCCCATCGCTGCTGTACTTTATATTAAATATTCAATCTGAAAAATTATATTCCTTTATCAGCTAACCTACAATTTACTAAAATAAAAAGAGCTACATTTAAGTAACTCTCGATTTTCAACTAACTCGCCAATTAGTTGCATAACTACATCAAATTTTTTACCCATATTTTATAAATGATTTTTCCGTTTATTTTATCTTCTCCTAAACAAATACTACCGTTCGTATTATTGTTGTAAATTATCCATTCAGGTATAAGTTCAGCCAGACATTTAATAACCTTTTCATCAGGTGTAGCGTATCCTACGGTTGTTTTTGAATGTAAATACAGTCCAAAATCTGGATATAATGCGTCTGCCCACATTTCTGCTTGCCGTTGTGTTTCAAATATATAATTATCTTCTTTGTAGCTACCGTTTATCCATTGTACGTTCTCCATTGGATCACTCGCTTTCAAAGTGTTTATTCCATTTCTTTATAAAACTAATGCGCCAGTTAGTTGATTGTGAAGGAAAAGTATGATAATGATGTATAAATTTATAAAATAAAAATATGGCAAATTTCAACTAAACACTTTTCTTTAATAATAACCTATTCAAAATTTATATAAAATTAGTTAAGATAATTTGAAAGAGTTAAGTAAATCTGTGATAGGAGGTTATTATGGCTATAAAATATAAGTGTTTAATTTTAGACCATGATGATACAGCAGTTAAAAGCACACCGAATATACACTATCCTTCATTTGTAGAGGCATTAAAAGATGTACGTCCAAATGAGAAATTGATTTCATTTGAAGATTTTGTTAGATACTGTTATAATCCCGGTTTTTCTTCATTATGTAAGGACATAATTAAATTCTCAGATGAGGAGCAGAAACATCAACAAGTAATTTGGAAAAGATATACTAAATCTACAGTACCAGACTTCTATGATCTATTTATTGAAACAATTCAAGAATTTAAAAAGCAAGGTGGTATTGTTACAGTGGTTTCTCACTCTGAGAGAGAGAAAATTGAGAGAGATTATTCAATCCATTGTGGATTTGTGCCAGACGCAATTTTTGGATGGGAACTTCCTGAACACCAAAGAAAGCCACATCCATATCCAATTCAGGAAATATTAAAACAATTTTCTCTGCAAGAAACAGAAGCACTGATGTTGGATGACCTAATGCCTGGGTTAAAAATGGCTAGTAGTTGTAAGGTTGATTTTGCTACTGCCGGATGGTCACGCTTTATACCTGAAATTAAGGAACAAATGAAATTGGATTCTAAATATTATTTCGAAACAGTAGAAGAATTTAATCAATTGATATTGTGTAAATAGCAAAAAAAGCTTGGGTATCCCAGGCTTTTAAAAATTTTTCTTAATATCTACTAAAATTTATCAAATTTTTTTTCTTTAAAATTCTATAAATTATATCTCATAATTTTTCTAAAAAAATTTAACCAATCACAGATAATCGATGCTGTAATTAGTAAACAATTATGTAAACACGCACCCATTTGTGAATATTTTCTAATATTTATTGCTTTTTTATAGTTTTGTTCAAACAATTTGGTCCTAAAATGCAAAATTGAGCGCAAATCCTTTACTATGAAATTGCGCCCTTTTGTTGAAGAAGAATTAATCAAACATTATGATTTTTTGGGTCCTTATCATAACGATGAATAACATAGCGTTCAATATCATCCAACAAATTAAGAAGAAGCTAATTTAATGAATTCTTCAACATCTTTAACGCATAATTCCATTCCTTTTTCCCAGAATTCTTCAGAAGTAATATCTTCTCCTAAATGTTTCATAACTAAATCTTCTACAGTCATACTTCCAGAATCACGAAGTATATTCAAATAATCTTTCTCAAAATCTTTTCCTTTCTCTTTTGCCTTTGCATATATTCCCAAAGCAAATAAATACCCAAAAGTATATGGGAAATTATAAAAAGGTGATTGTGTTATGTAGTAGTGTGGTGTCCAAATCCAAGAATAAATTGAGGGTTGTTCTAATGAACCAGCATACGCCTCATTTATTGATTCTTCCATTAACTGATTAAGTCGATTGGCTGAAACAATACCTTCATTCCGTTCCTTGTAAAATCTCTGCTCAAATAAGAATCTCGAATGGATATTCATAAAGTTCATTACACTGCGTTTTAATTTTTCATCCAGTATAAATAATTTTTCTTCTTTTGACTTTGCCTTTTTCATAGCCGCATCAAAAATAATCATTTCGGAAAAGGTTGAAGCAGTTTCAGCAATACTTAACGGATAACGCTTATTCAACCCATTAACCGACTTCATGGCATAATTATGGAAAGCGTGCCCCAGTTCATGGACAAGAGTTAACACATTTAAAAAAGTACCACTAAATGTCATAAATACTCTTGATTCACCTGTTAGTGGAAAACTAGCACAAAACGGAATAGCAGACTTATTTGGACGATTTTCGGCCTCTACCCAACCTTCTTTGAATGCTTGCCTAACGAAACCTTCTAATTCAGTTCCAAACTGACTAAAATGTTCCGTAATAAGTGAAGCAGCTTCCTCGAATTTTATCTCTTGATGACTTTTTTTAATGGGAGCCCAAAAATGATAAGCCTTCATACTAGAATCGCCTATCATTTCAGCTTTTTGCTTTAAGTAATCCGAGAAAGGTTTTTTATACTTATTGACCACTGTCCAAATCGTTTTCAGTGTTTCTTCCTTCATTCTGTTCTTTTTCAAAGGTTCATCTATTCCACTTTTTATCCCGAGTTTGTTATTCACTTGTATACGAAAGCCAACAATGTGATTTATTATTTTACTAAATAAATCTTCTTTCTCTTTCCATGTAGATTCTAATAAATAGTGAGCTTCCTTTCTCACTTCTTCATTATGGTGTGAACGCAAGTTAATGGCTTGTCCAACTGATACAGTTTCTTCTTTTCCGTTAATTTGAATCTTTAAATTAATACTACTTACTAAATCCTTATAGAAATGTCCCCAAGCATGGTACCCATCAATCATTAAATCAAAAATCAAATTAAGCACTTCTTCTGACAAATTTTTATCTGCGTTTTCACGCCATTCGTTTAGAATAAATTTATATTCGTGTAATTCTTCGGTTTCTAGTATGCTTTCCCAAACATCTTCCTTTGTATTTCGTAATATTTTCTTTACTTTCGATAATTCTTTTTCAAAACGGGATTCTTTTTGAGCAACTTTTCCTCGTAAAACCGCTGCATCTTGATCCTTTGGATTTTCTGCAAGGAGACAAGTGATAAACGAATTTGCTTGCGTTAAGTACAATCGAATGTTTCCAATGTTTTCTACTAAATTCACCACTTTAATTAGTTCATTTATTGAAAGTGGAGTAATAAATGATTCAACAGTACCTTCTAGTTCATGTACAAGAGATTCTAATCGATTAATATGATCGAAAAATTGAATTGATTTGCTTCCGCCCATAAAAACCTTATCTAGATTCCACTCTTTTGGATAGCTTGTTTTCCCCATAAGTTACCTCCCCTAATATGTATATACCATTAAAAACGAACGTACATTCTCATCATAACATATTTCAGATGTGAAAAATCCATACAATTACAAGAGACATTGATTTTTTAAATTTCAACTAATCTACCAATAGGTTGATCAAGGTACACCTTCCAAAATACCTTCTTATCCATAAAAAAAGACTTATCGTCTTTAAACATGATAAGTCCTTGCAAAAAAATTAAAGTTTAATAGAAACTAATTTCAATTCAGTCATCTCTAGTATTGCATACTTTATGCCTTCTCTTCCATAGCCGCTTTCTTTTACTCCACCATAAGGCATTAAATCAACTCTAAATGTAGGAACATCGTTTACTAGCACGCCACCTACATGTAATTTTTTAGTAGCATATAATGCTCTTTGTAAGTTGTCTGTGTATACACCAGCTTGTAATCCGAATCGACTGTTGTTTACTTCATTTATTGCTTCATCAAACTGTTCATATGAATTGATGACTACAACAGGACCAAAAATTTCCTTACAAGATACATTGCTACTATTCTTTACGTTTGTTAAAATAGTTGGTTTATAAAGACGTTCATCTATTTTATCGCCACCAGTTACTAGATCGGCTCCATCTTTTATTGATTGCTTAACCCATTCATCTATTCTATTAACATCTTTTTTAGAAATAAGTGCACTAATATCTGTTTGAATATCTAATGGAGAACTTATCTTTAATAATTCGGTAGCATTTTTCATCTTCACTAGGAATTCATTATAAAGCGTATGATGAACAAAAATTCTCTGTAATGAAATACATACTTGGCCGTTATAAATAAAGGCTCCCCATACACAACGATTAATTAATTCATCAGTTAGCTTGACTCCTTCATCGATGATCAATGCAGAGTTTGAACCTAGTTCTAAAGTTACCTTTTTTAATCCTGCTTTACTTTTTAATGAGATGCCTACTTCAGGACTGCCGGTAAATGTAATTGCTTTTACTTCAGGATGTTTTACTAAAGCATCGCCAATTTCGGAGCCCTTTCCAGTAATTAAATTAAACGCACCTTTAGGTAAATCTGTCTTATCAATCATTTCAGCTAATGCAATCGCACACAGTGGCGTCTGACTTGCAGGTTTTAAAACGATCGTATTTCCTGCAGCGATTGCTGGACCTACTTTATGTGCTACTAAATTAAACGGGAAATTAAACGGTGTAATTGCACCTATTACACCTACTGGCTCTCTAACAGTATAAGTGAATCGACCTTCGCCACCTGCTACTGCATCAAGAGGGATTGTTTCTCCGTATATTCTTTTTGCTTCTTCGGCCGCTATTTTATAAGTTGCAATCGTTCGATCAATTTCACCTAAAGCAGCCTTTAATGGTTTGGACGCTTCTAATGCTAAAATCTCAGCAAGTTTTGAACGATTTTCTTTAAACTGTTCAACTAATTGCTCTAAAATGATACTTCTCTCGTATGAGCTGAGCTTTTCCATTTGAGCACTTGCGTTATTAGCAGCTCTAATCGCTTCTTCCAAATTCTCTTTTGTTGCAATTGGTATTTCGGCTAAAATTTCACCAGAATGAGGGGCAAGAAGATTTTCATGTTTTATCCCTTCAACCCAGTTTCCATCTATATAAAATTGTTTTTTCATTTTAATTCACCTCTGTTACAAGCTGACTTGCAACTTGATGTATTGATTGTTTTATAATATCCAGACCTTCATCTAATTCCTCGTCAGAAATAATTAAGGGCGTTAAAAAACGAAGCACATTACTATGAACACCTGCACTAAGAATAATGACTCCATTTTCACAACATTTCTTTGTTAATGCTGCTACAAACTCTTTTGCTGGTTGATTAGAAGTAGGATCAATAAATTCGATCCCTATCATTGCGCCTAGTCCTCTAATATCATTAAAAATTGGAAAATCATTTTTCAATTCGTCAAAGAATGATTTAATTTTTTCTCCAATTGATCTAGCTCGAATCCATAATTTTTCACTTTGAATGTTTTCAATCACCTCGAGTGCTGCTACACAGCCTAAAGGACTTCCACCATAAGTTCCGCCTAGTTCGCCAGGTGATGCAGCATCCATTATTTCAGTACGACCGGTCACCGCACTAATTGGTACACCCGCTGCGATTGATTTTGACATTGTAATTAAATCTGGTTCAATTTCAAAAATCGTTGAAGCAAATAATTCACCCGTTCGACCAAATCCAGTTTGAATTTCATCCGCAATAAACAGAATTCCATGTGACTTACAAATATTATATACTTCTTTTACAAATTTCTTTGGAGGAACGATGAATCCCCCTTCTCCTTGGACAGGCTCCATAATAACCGCAGCCACTTCTTCAGGTGACACATCTGTTAAAAGAAAATCCTTAAATTGAGAAATACAAAAATTAATATACTCTTCCTCTGATAACTCTTTTGGTCGATTTGATAAATAAGGGAATTTAGCTTTATATGTAGCAGGAGCATATGGTCCCATTTTATATTTATAAGGTTTCACTTTACTTGTTAAAGACATCCCTAATAAAGTTCGCCCGTGAAATCCTCGAGTAAACGAAACAATTCCTGAACGACCAGTGTACTTCCTCGCAATTTTAACAGCATTTTCAACGGCTTCAGCACCGCTATTTAATAGAATTGTTTTTTTGGAAAAATCCCCAGGCGTTATTTCAGTTAATTTTTTAGCTAAATCAATATAAGACTTATACATTCCTACATGAAAACAAGAGTGGATTAACCGCTCTGATTGATCTTTAATCGCTTGTACAACATTCTTTGGTGTATGTCCTACATTTAATGTACCAATCGCTCCAGCAAAATCTAAAAATTTATTTCCATCAACATCCTCAACGATCGTACCATTTGCTTTTTCTACAAAAACAGGTGTATTATTTCCAACTCCATTTGGAACAAACTGACTACGTAATTCAATAAGTTCTTTCCCCTTTGGTCCTGGAACCCCTGCCGAGACATTAACAAATTTTCGATTATTGCTCATGTTAACTCTCCCTCTCATAGAAATAATTTCATTTTCTATCTATAAAATTATTAAATTATTAGCTTCTTTACTAATATACTCGCTTTTAAACATTTAAGAATGAAATAATATTAAGCTAAGAGCTTTTCGAGGGGAGGGGAAGAAGCCACTCAGGTGAGCGGCTTTTATGTTAAAACATTAATAATTCACGAATATCTTCTTCTGTTAAATTAAATGAAGGTTTTTCATTCGTTTCAATGATTTCTTCTATTAATTGTTTTTTCTTCTCTTGTAGTTCATTCATTTTTTCTTCAATCGTTCCTTTAGCAATCAGCTTGATCACTTGAACATCATTCATTTGACCGAAACGATATGCTCGGTCTGTTGCCTGGTTTTCAACTGCAGGATTCCACCAATTATCATAAAGAATAACTGTATCAGCTCCTGTTAAATTAAGACCAACTCCCCCAGCCTTTAATGAAATTAAAAAGAAATTATGTTCACCAGAATTAAATCGATTGCATATAGATAGACGTTCTTCTGAAGGAGTTTGTCCATCTAGATAGAAAAATTGCTCTCCCATTATCGATAGTTCTTTACCAATTAAATCTAACATTTTCGTAAATTGAGAGAAAATCAATACTCTCCTACCGGCTATTTTTGAAGCTTCAATTATTTGAAATAATTGTTCAAACTTAGCAGAACTACCTTCGTAACCATCTATAAACAAAGCAGGATGGCAACAAATTTGTCTTAAACGCGTTAAACCGGCTAAAATTTTTATGTGATTTTTGCCTAATGTAAATTTATCAACTGCTAAATGCTTTAATGTATCGTGACATAGTTTTGCTAAATAGGCAGCATATAACTTTTTTTGTTCTGGTAGTAATTCGACGGATTCCTTCGATTCGATTTTTTCTGGGAGTTCTTTAAGAACATCTTCTTTTAATCTTCTTAATAAGAAAGGTCGAACTCTTTTAGAAATTGTTTTCCTAGTCAAATTGCTAAATTCTTTTAATCCTCCAAATAATTCAGGAAAAACCACATGATAAATTGCCCAAAGTTCTTCAAGTGAATTTTCAATTGGCGTACCTGTTAATGCAAACCGTTGATCAGCATTTATCCTTTTTGCGACTTTAGCTGTTTGAGTAAAAGGATTTTTAAAATTCTGAGCCTCATCAAAAAATACAGTATGAAACTTTTGCTTTTCGTACCACTTTATGTCATTTCTTAACAATGAATAAGAGGTAATCAATACATCAATATTGTCTAGTTCTTTTTGTATTTTCAACCTCTCATTTTTATTACCATCAATGACAAGCGCTTGAATTTCAGGTGTAAATTTGAATACTTCGCTTAACCAGTTATAAGTTAATGCAGTAGGACAAACAATTAAGACTGGTGCATTATATGAACGGATTTCGTTTAAAACGGATTGAATATAAGTAAGACTTTGAATTGTTTTACCTAACCCCATATCATCCGCCAAGATCCCTCCAAATCCGAATTTAGCTAAGTTTTTCATCCATTTATACCCAAATATTTGGTAGTCCTTTAACAGATTTTTCAATGTTTTAGGTACTTTTTCAACTTCTTCATTTGGGTTTATTAAACTCTTATAAAAATGATTCAAACGTTCTTCAATTTTAAATAAACTAGTTTCTTCCCCAGAATCTAATAAATATAGACTATTTTTTATCGGTAAGTTTAATACACTTTCATAATCAAATTCTTGCTCAGGTACTGCATTTAAAAATCGCCTGATTTCTTGTAATTCTCTCGTTTCAAGCGAGTACAACGTACCATCATTTAACCGATAATATTTCCGTTTCTCTTTTAGTGCTAATAATACTTCTTTTATTTGTTGTTCAGGAATGTCTAATTCAAATTTAAATTCCAACCAATTCGTTCGTTCTCTTTTTAAATTAACACGTATTTGAGGTTTCTTATTTTCTTTAAAAATTCGATTCCGAACTGCGGTAGTTGCATAAATTTCAGTGAGTTTTTCAAGTTTCGGTAATCTATTTCTTAAAAACTCGTATTCAAGTTCTTCATTTTGTAAGAAATAGCCGCCTTCTGTTTTTGAAAACGAGCTATCTTCCATTAATTGTAATATTTCTAATTCTTGTTCTTCATCTCTAATTAATGTTTTACTAAGTTGTATTTCTCTTTTATTTAACGGATTAATCACAATGCGATCATAATGAAATTCAAGCCCTGCAAGTAATTTATTTTTTATACGATCTAAATATAGCTTTGCTCTTAACGGGGTATCTGAATATTGTTTTGATAGTGATGAAGGTATTTGTAACTTACCAAGTTTTATAAGTCCTGGAATTACTTTCTCAACATAAAGATGGATTTGGTCTGTTGGAATCGTTATTTTTTCATGTGCTGAGTTTTTAAAAATTTGCTTTAATTCAACAAGACGATTAAATTCCTCAGTTTTAAGATTAAAAATTCTTCCATGATATAAGACAGTTGAATAAGCTTCTAATATCGTTAATTGTTCAATTCCTTTTGCAGTCAAAAAGTATTGACCATTTAAATGCTCAATTTCAAATTCCAATGGTAATTTATCTTCGGTAAATGAAATTCCATTAAATGTAACTCCGTTTTCAATTATATTGACGTTTTCTGTAACGGTTAATAAATTAATTAATTGGCTCCAAATTGTTGGAGAAATGAACATGTATTCATTTTTCTTTGTTAGAGGATCATTAAACATTTTTTCATCATCTAATAACTTAATTAAAAGCTCCCAAATACGATTAACTTCATTTCGAACGCAATGCAAAATAGGGTCAAAAATAAGATCAGATGAAATTTCACTTGGTTTCCCCTCTTTAACATCCCTTAAAAACTTGCGTAGATTTTCTACTTTCTTTTTTCCAAATTTCATTGCAATTCCAAGGATTTTATATCCTTCATTCATTTCATTTACTTCACAAATAAACTCGAAATCAATTATTTGCCGATTGTCAAAATGTCTTAATTGTCCACTTTTACTGAACGTTTTTTCATGAAAAAGCTCTAAAATACCATTTGACCTATTCAATTCGGAGTTTTCTATAAAAACATCTATTTCTGTAGGTTTTTCTTCTATTTTCTGACGTTCAAAAATCGAAATTAAAACTGCAGCTATATGTTGGCAATCCGTTTTGATTGATGATAGTTTTGGACAAGTGCACTTACAATAAAAATCACCATTTTCTTGGTTTATGACATTAACGGTAAAATCTTCATTTCCTATAACTGTTGCTGTACAAGCATCATCATTATATTTTTCAATCTTTACTTTATTTGCGCGATAAAAAGAGTCCCCCCTTTTGAAGGAGACTGTACCGCAGCGTTCTTTTATGATTTTATGATTTAATTTACTCTTCAATGAACTGCTCCTTCCAAAATAAATAAAACGAATATATCTATCTTACCATTAATTAATTATTTATCTAAAGAATTGCTATAAATCTTAGGAAATAGAAAAAAAAGAAGCCATTTTTGACTTCTTTTTGAACATAAATTTATTTCTGCTCTACAATCCCATGTCTAAAAGCATAAATCACGGCCTGAGTTCGATCGACTACTTCTAATTTCGTTAAAATATTACTTACATGCGTTTTTACCGTTTTTAATGAAACAAACAATGTATCTGCGATTTCTTGATTTGATTTACCTTCAGTCATTAAGTGCAGCACTTCTTGTTCTCTGGCTGTTAAATCATCATGTAATTCTCGTTGAGTAGATTTTCTCATTCTATTCATCATTTTACCGGTTACAACTGGTTCTAACACTGAGCCACCTTTATGTGTGGTTCGTATTGCATTTGCGATATCACTAGCTCTAGAAGTTTTTAGCATATAACTAATTGCACCTGCATCAATTGCTGGATAAACATTTTCATCATCAATAAAGCTTGTTACAATAATGATTTTTGCTTCTGGCCATTTTGAAATAATTTGTTTCGTCGCTTCAATTCCATCCATAACTTCCATAACTAAGTCCATTAAAACAATATCAGGACGTTTTTCTAATACAAGTTCTACGCCTTCTTTTCCATTACTTGCTTGAGCAACCACTTCAATATCAGATTGAGTACTTAAATATGTAGAAACACCCATTCTTACCATCTCATGATCATCAACTAACACGACTTTAATCAAGTTTCGCACCTCTATTCAATTACCGGAACTTTTACTTCAATCTGGGTTCCTCTTTTTGGTATACTTACTATTTTTGCCGTTCCACCAATTTCAGAAGAACGTTCACTTATTGATTGCAATCCATACGAACCAGTTTTTCGGTTCTCGACATCAAATCCAATTCCATCATCAATCATTCGAACTAATACAAAATCTTCAATTTTTCTAATTCTTATTTCAAAAGTTTTTGCATTTGCATGCCTTAAAGTATTTGATAATGCTTCTTGAATAATCCTAAATAAATGATCCTCTACACCTTTTGACAGTGAGATATCGTCGATTTTCCATTTTAATTGAAGAGCCTGACGATTTGTTAGTTCAGTTAGAAGCTTTTCTACACCTTCTTTTAAGCTTTTTCCTTCTAACTGAACTGGTCTTAAATGTAGTAAAAGTGCACGCATTTCTGATTGGGCATTAATCGCCATTTTTTCAATATATTGTAATTGTTCTTTAAACGTAGTTTCACCAAGTTCATTAATCGCAGAAATCATCATCGAAATTGCAAATAATTGTTGGCTAACTGAGTCATGTAGTTCCCTTGCTAATCTATGTCGCTCTTTCGTTACGACATCTTCAATTGTCTGTGATTCAATTAATTTCTTTTCATCTACAAGTTTTTGAACGGTCTTCCTGGAATCTTCTATTTGTTTCGATATTTTTTGAAGTTGTAATTCGATTTCGTTATCAATTGATCGAATTGAATGATCTGATTCTTTATGATAAATTCCATTTTCTGCCTTTACGATGCCATCCAATAAAGCTTTTTCATTATGACGAATCGTGCTCAAAACAGCAGTACTATAAACAATTGATATGATTATGATTGCTACAAATAGTATTAACAGTAAAGGAAAATTCCCAATTTTATACAGAAACATTTTATCAAGGAAAGTATGATCTATGAAATAATAAACAACTCCACAGATTAAAATACTTGATGTAAATGCAGCAAGACAAATTGATAAAAAGATACCTTTGTCGATTTTCATTTATTTGTCACCTCTATATTTCCGATTGCTAAAGAAGTAACAATTTTTAACTTTCTTGAAGCTTCTTTATAATCATTAGAAGTGAACTTACAATTTTTATTAAACCCGTTTAATTTATTTTTAAGGATATTAATTTTGCCAAATAAAGTTGAATGCTGGATTGAGACTTCTAAATCATACGGCACATACAAAGTAATATTACCGATGATTCCATTTAATACCAACACAGTCTCTCCCTCAGGAATAAATGACTCTGAAAGATCGATTATGACATCTCCAATTCCAAAATAATAATCGACATCTTCTAACTCAAATGAATCATTCTTTAGATGGATATTTGTAAAAAATCGATTTGAAATAAGAGAATTTGTTTCAAAGACACCTGTATTCGTTGTTTCAACTATGTTTGGTATAATGACTTTTGCATTAAATTTAGAATTAACGAATATCAAATATCCAACATAAATCACAATAAAAGATAATACTCCTAAGATTGATTTCAATTGAAATACGTTACTAATGAATAAAATAATTCCTCCAAAAAACGCGATATTCGCAGATGTAGATGGGTAAACTTTACGTTTTTTTGCACCATATTGAAATAAATAAATACCTACTCCAGCTGCGATTATTGCAAAAGGATTTAAAAATAGATCAAATAATAATCCTATGCCTGCAATTATGAATAATAATCCAGTTAATTCATTGCTAGACAATCGTCTAAATCGCTTCATATAGCTCTCCTCTATTCACTAAACTAGCTTGTTAATAGCAATTGAAAGCTTTTGTTATTAACTATTCTACTATGTAGTTTATCTATTTTTAGTTCGTTTTGATACAAACTTAAGTATTGTCTTATCTCGGTCTTAAGACTGAGATTTTTTTAATAAATTAAGCAACTATCTCTTGGACTCTTTGTGAGTTAGTTAATTTCATTTTTTTGCTTTTTAAATTACTCATGAACCCTTTATGAGTTACTATATTTCATCTTTTTGCCTTTTTACTTACTCATAAACCCTTTATGAGTTACAATATTTCGTTTTCTTGCCTTGTTACTTACTCATGAACTCTCTATGAGTTACTATATCTGATCTTTTTGCCTTGTTACTTACTCATGAACCCTTTATGAGTTACTATATTTCATCTTTTTGCCTTTTTACTTACTCATGAAAGCTTTATGAGTTACGATATCTCAACTTCTTGCCTTTTTACTTACTCATGAACCCTTTATGAGTTACTATATTTCTTTTTTTTGCCTTTTTACTTACTCATGAGCCCTTCATGAGTTACTATATTTCGTTTTCTTGCCTTTTTACTTACTCAACAACCCTTTATGAGTTACAAAATTTCAAAAGAAAAAGAAGAGTATAAATACTCTTCTCTCTTATTTATAAGACTTAGTATTCATCATTTTACTAATTTTTTTCCACTTATCTTTTTCTTGTCTAGCTAGAGATGCGTCTTGTTTACGTTCTGCATACGCTAGTTCTCTCATTAATTTACGATAGCTTGTGAGTCTTTGTTGGTCTAGTTCGCCGTTTTCGATTGCTTGATTGACTGCACATCCTGGTTCGTTTTCGTGTGTACAATCAGAGAATTTACAGGATTTAGCTAAATCTTCTACATCTGTAAATGTCGAACTTATATGTTCTTCTCCGCCCCATAACTGTAATTCCCGCATGCCTGGTGTATCGATGACCATTCCGCCAGTTGGTAGGAAAAATAATTCGCGGTGTGTAGTGGTGTGTTTACCACGATCGTCACCTTCACGTACGTCCTGGGTTATTTGAATTGATTCACCGATTAACGCGTTTAATAATGTAGATTTACCAACACCTGAAGAACCAAGTAGAGAAACAGTTTTCCCTTCTGAAATGAGCTGTTTCAATTCTTCAATTCCTTCTCCATTTGTACTATTTACTGAATAAATCGGTACACCAAATGCAATCTCTTCGACTGCTGCAATTTTGGTTGGTAGGTCAGTGCATAAATCCTTCTTTGTTAAAACAATAATTGGACTTGCTCCACTATCATATGCAACAAGTAAATAACGTTCTAATCTTCTTATATTAAAATCGTTATTTAATGCCATTACTAAAAACACGTAATCTATATTAGCTGCTACTATTTGTTCTTCAGTTTTTTCACCTGCAGATTGCCTTGAGAATTGACTTATTCTCGGCAATACCTTTTGAATAATTGCTTTGTTTTCACCTTTTAACGGTTCAATAACAACCCAATCTCCAACGGATGGATAATCACTTTTTACTTTTGCTTGGTATTGAAATTTCCCTGAAACTTCACCAGTTAGTTCATTTTCTCCATCATGCAATTTATAAATTTGTCTTTGTTCAGAAATTACTCTTGCAACTACAGTATGTTGATCCTTTTCTCCGAACGCTTCATTCCAACCTAATTGTCTTAAATTCATTTTGTCCTCCAATTATATAAGGACAATAATGAAGATTTACTCCATTTTTTGTCCTCTGATATTTACTTTCTTCTGAACTAAATTAATTAACTTTCCCATATTCATCACTCCGTTTCATATATAGTACATTTAGTATATCCAAATTTTAGAAAATCGTCCATACGAATTAATTGAATATTAAAAAAGGACAAAACATTCTATTTTCTATTTCGACAAATTTTGACAATTCTTATTTTTTTGTTTAATTAAACTTTTTTAATATTAATATAAAAAATAATAAAAACCCTTGAAATATTTCAAAAACTTATTATTATTTAAATATAGGTCTTTATGTTTAGACTGTACTAATACAGGTCAATCGACAAAGTCTAAAAATACTAGTTTAATAAGAAAAATCAGTATTGCAAGATTTGTCTGACAATATAAAAAACTTTACAGAATTATGCTGTTGTGTGTTATACTAAGATAGTAAATTGGCCCCAAGTTAATTTGGCCGATCTAGATAAAAAATTAGTAGCAATGTTCTGTTGAAAAAAGTTAGAAATTTTTTTTAACTTAAATTGTCGAAATTTGTTGAATTCGGAAATTATTTTTTACAGTAAATTGACAGAATAGTATATGAATTAGCGACAATAAATATTCAAACAGAAAATTACACAGAATAGCACTTATGAGGGAGGAATTTGAATGAGCGTAGCAGCAAAACAAAACGTTTCATCAAACGAGCAAAATCAAAAAACGAAACACCCACCTGGCCTTTACTTACTTTTTGCAACAGAGGCTTGGGAGCGCTTTAGTTATTATGGAATGCGTGCACTTTTAGTTCTTTATTTGACAACTTCAGTCGTTCAAGGTGGACTTGGATTTAAAGATGCTTGGGCACTACAACTTTATGGATTATTTACTGGACTTGTATATTTCACGCCAATCATTGGTGGTTGGATTACAGATAATTTCCTTGCAAAGCGAGCTGCTATAACTCTTGGTGGTATAATCATGGCAGCTGGTAATATCGCATTATTCGGTATTCATTCTTCAACTGGTTTATACCTTGGTTTAATTTTAATGATTATCGGTAATGGTTTCTTCAAGCCAAACATTTCAACAATTGTTGGTGAACTTTATGAAGGAGATGACCCACGTCGTGATGGTGCATTCACAATCTTCTACATGGGTATCAACTTAGGTGCATTCTTTGCTCCACTTGTTACTGGTTATTTAGCACAAACTTTATTTATGTCTAAAAATGCTGCTGGTGATGATTTATTCGGTTACCGTTATGGTTTCTTAGCAGCTGCAATCGGTATGATTATTGGACAAATTATTTTCAACTTATTAGCTTCTAAATATTTAGGAGATTTAGGTACAAAACCTAATGCAAAAGTTGTAAAAGAGGGTAACAGCGCTTCAGTTAAAGATATTCCTCTTACTAAAAAAGAAAAACAACGTACTACAGTTATCTTTATCTTAGCTGCATTCGTAGTATTTTTCTGGGCTGGATTTGAACAAGCTGGTTCATCATTAACACTTTATACAGAGCGTTTCTTAGATCTTAAAGTTGGAAGCTTCAATGTACCATCTGCTTGGTTCCAATCTGTTAACCCATTATTCATTATGCTTTTCGCTCCAGTTCTTTCTATGATCTGGATTAAAATGGCACGAAATGGCAAAAACATTAGTGTTCCTGCGAAAATGGCAATGGGTCTTATCCTATTAGGTGTTGGTTTCGCTTTCACAATTATGGCAGTTATGAAGACAGGTTCTGATCCAAATCATATTACTGTAAAAGCAAACATGTTATTCATGGTTATGACATATTTCTTCCATACAATTGCTGAGCTAGTACTTTCACCAGTTGGTTTATCAGCAGTATCTCGTTATGCACCAGCTAAACTAGCTTCATTATTAATGGGTGTATGGTTATCTTCAAGTTTCATTGCAAACTTAGTTGGTGGTCAATTAGCTGCATTTACAACTACACTTGGTATGTTACAAGTATTCTTAGTAGTAGGTGGCGCAGCAATCGTTGCAGGCTTAATCTTACTTGCATTATCACCAAAACTTGCAAAAATGTTAGACTAATTACAAAATTAAAAGAACTCGAGCAATCGAGTTCTTTTTTTATTTCTACAACTTTTTATTTGCCAGTACTTCCAAATCCACTTACTCTTTCTTCTCCTGCTAAATCATCATCAGCCAATAAGAATTTTTGGAAAACAGCTTGTCCAATTCTCTCACCTTTTTGAATGATAACAGGCTCCTTTGATACATTTATTAATTGCATCATGATATGGCCATCGTTTGAAGGATTGCTGTAGTAGTCTGAATCGATAACCCCTACCCCATTCCCTTTCATTAAACCTTTCTTTAACGGAGTAGACGAACGTACAAATAATGCTAAAAATTCGTCTCTTTGCATATACGCTTTTAATCCAGTTGCAACAAGTTTGATCTCGTTTGGATTGATAATTGTCTCTTCAATACATTCGATATCATAACCAGCTGCATGAGTTGTTGCTCTTTTTGGAAGATTCACTCCACAGTTCTCAAATCCTTTTGCTACTTCAAATCCTCTTATTTTTTCCAAAACTTTCACCCTTTACCATTTAATCCATCTATAGTGTAACATAGAAATTTTTTTTATTATAGGATGTAAAAAAAGAGACAGTCTTAACTTAACAGACGGCCTCTTGAAATACTTACCTCTATTGACTAATTTTATAGTAATCTTGCGTGTTATATTGTTTAAATCCACAATCTAGATATAATTTCTTCGCGTTACTATTTTCTAGGGCAACTTCTAAATGAATTTCGTTCCCAATCTCATTTTCTTTTTGAATGGTTTGAAGTAATGCATTTTTTCCATAACCCTTACCTTGGTATTCTGGCAGTATTGCAAATCCATAAATCCAGCTCTCATTATGTTCACGAAGCAAACTCATTTTACCAATTTTTTCATCATTTACATCTAATATAAATAAATCACGATCTGGTTCATTTAATATACGTTGATTGTACTTCTTTGCATCATTTTTTTCAAATCCAAAACATACAACATCTAAATATGAAATAAATGAGAAATCTAATTGCTCTGCCTTTGTGAAATTAACAATTGGTGTAAATTCTTTTACTTCTTGGTTTTTCCAAACCATTTGATATTCAGAAAAAGAATATGTACACTTATTTTGATTTTTAATAAACTCCTTCGCTGAATTTGAAGCTTCAGGTGTATTTAATAAAATAGTCGTGACAGAGGATATTGAATTTAGTGCTTCATTTAATAAACTAGCAAAAATACCTTTTCGGCGAAAATTCGGATAGACCATGCCGCAGATTTCAACTTTTTCACCAAAATAATAGGTTGCTAAAAAGCCAACTAATTGATCCTCCTCATAGTAAAAGAAATCTTCCTTTACATCATTTCGTCGATTTCTTAACATCTCCCAATTTAACTTTAAAGTAATTTCTTCAAATTTTTCGCATTCATCTTGTAATACTTTAATTTCGTTTAATTGCTTTTCTGTAATCAATTTTTCCACCTTCTTCTTACAATTATGTCTTTAGTCCCAATTAGCTATATTCAACAAAAAAGCATTTCTTCCTTTATTTAGAAGAATGCTTTAAAATAATCAATTTCTATTTATTTCTTCAATAAGTATTTCTAATGCATTACTTTGATTAGAGGATTTCATATTGTTAATGAAAAAGTCTTGGTTAGTTTGAAGTTCTTCAATTGATTCTTGAAGTGTTTTGATCGTTAAATCCTCTTCTTCTAGCATTAATGCAAAGCCTTTTTCTTTAAAAGATTGTGCATTTAATATTTGGTCTCCCCTACTTTGATTTTTTGTAAGTGGGATGATTAACATCGGTTTATGTAGCGCTAAAAATTCAAATATTGCATTTGAACCGCCTCTTGTAATAATGATTCTGGATGAGGCCAACACGTCCGCTAGCTCGTCATGAACATATTCAAATTGCTTATATCCCTTTATATTTTTTAAACTTTCATCAACATTTCCTTTACCACATAAGTGAACAATCTGATACTTTTTCGTTAGGTCCTGTATCGATTCTCTAACAGTTTCATTGATTTTCTTTGCTCCTAAACTTCCACCCATAATCGTTAATATAGGTATATAGCTTTTAAAATTAAGGTATTCTAAGCCCTTTTTTCTTGAGCCATTTAATAGTTCCTTTCTAATTGGTGAACCAATTACTGTTGTTTTATTTTTTGGAAAATAATTTTTTGCTTCTTCAAATGAAGTAAAAATTTTCGTCGCAAATCGCTGAGAAATTTTATTTGCAAGTCCAGGTGTCATATCACTTTCATGTATAAAAATTGGAATTTTCAAAGTGCTAGCAGCAATGATAACTGGTACAGAAACAAAACCACCCTTTGAAAAAACTAAACTCGGCTTAATCTTTTTTAATACTTTTCTTGCGTCAAAGCATCCTTTTACTACACGAAACAAATCAATAATATTTTCGAAATCTATATATCGTCTTAATTTTCCGCTTGAGATCCCGTTATAAGGTACATCGATTTTATTTATTAGTTCCTTTTCAATTCCTTTTTTTGATCCAATATAATGTATATCCCAATCATTTTTATTTAACTCATTTATAATGGCGATATTTGGTGTTACATGCCCTGCAGAGCCACCACCGGTAAAAACAATTTTTTTCTTAGACATATTAACTCCTATCTATTTAATTAAGTACTTTTATTTACTCCAAAGTTTTAACAAATCCGATACTACTATCACAGAAGCCTAAACGCTTATAAAAATGATGTGCAACTTTCCTTTCCTCTCTTTTACCACTTGTTAATCCAATTCCTAAAGCACCTTGTTCTTTAGCCCATTTTTCAGCGTAATGAATTAATTTTTTCCCTATACCAATGTTTCGATATCGGTCATCAACAACAAAAGCAACAATCCTAATACTTACTTCGTTTTTTTCATAGAAATGACCTTTAAAAATCCCAATCATTCCAGTCATTTTACCATTAATTTCAGCTACAAAAGTAAAATAATGTGAATCATTTTTTATTTTATTATATCGAATCACCATTTCTTCTTCAGTGGTAGGATAGCCTAACTGGTTCATTAATCTTGATAAATCAGGTATATCTCTCTCTTTTGATTCCCTAATAATCATTTTCGCCCTCCACTATTTTCTATTTAAACTCAATTTTATCTTTATGAACCTTTATAGCTAAAAAATGCATAGTTAGGTAACATATTGTCTAGATAAATTCACCAAATCAGGCTGTATTTCCTCTAAAAAGCAAAAATGCATTACTTCACTTTTTAGAAGTAATGCATTTTCTCTGTTATCAGATATTTACCTAATGTATCGAATAGATTAGGACTTAGCGCTCCCAAATTCAAGAGTCAAACAACTAATACTATCTTTTATCATTAGGATCAACTTCAAACCATTCTGACATTGATAAGTTCGTAGTTGTGTCTTCCCAATCATCAATCGATAAATCAGAAAAATCCGTTTCTAATAATTGTTCAGATGTCTTTTGACTAGAGAGATTTTCTTGATTGTAACTATGATTGTGATTTTGATGTTGCTCGTTATTATGATTTGTAATAGAAGTTAATTCCGTATAATTTTTTTCGTTCAGACTCGTTAATCCTGTAGTTAGTCCGCTCGTTTGAATTTCGTCCATTGTACTTGCAGAATACTGGTTCATATTTTCTATATTTTGATTATTATACTTTTTCCTATTAGCTACTCTTGAGTTACTTGACTTTTCCTCGTGATGTTCATGGACTTGTTGCTCTTGATATTCTTTATGCTCTTGATGTTCTTGATGTTCTTTATGTTCTTTATGACCTTCCTGGTTAGGTTCAAATATACTTGCAGAAAATTCTTCTACATTATTTATTAGATTTTCAGCCCAATTAGGATGATCAAGATGGTGTTCATGATCTTTTTGATGATTGTGGTGTTTGTGCTGTTCATGATGCTCTTTATGTTCCTTATGTTCATGTCCTTTACTTTGATCTATATTGTGATGTGAACCAGATTCATTTTCACTGCTAATCATTGATAAAGTCGTTTTTAATTCTTTTTCTATATTAACAATTTGATGGTCAAAATTATGTAATTGCTTTTTAATTTCTTCCATATGAGACTCTATTTCATCTATTCTTTTGTTAACCTTATGCATATTTTTTTGGTGTTCATTTTTTTTTAAATCAAATTGCTCTAATAATTTATCAAATGAAAGATCCATTTTTCTCACCTATTTCGTTTTTTAATATTATGTGTAAATACACTGTATCCAAATCGTATTTAATGTAAAATTAACATTAGTCATAGTCCAATTTTTAAAATAAAAAAGGGACTCCTTTTAGAAGTCCCAATTACATTGCGTATCATTCATATAATTTAAATAAAATTTTACCAGTAATAACAGATACATCGTTCTGGTTTTTTGCGTTTACTTTAAAATGTAGTATGTTTTCATCAACTTTTTCGAATGTTGAATTTAATGTAATTACATCATTTAGAAATACCATATTTTTAAATCTAATGGAGTAATTTTCAATAAAGCCGACTTCTACATAATCTGAAAAAAGCTTCGCTAAATTCCCCATTGTCCACATGCCATGTGCAATTATTCCAGGTAAACCAGCTTTCTTTGCTTCTTCATCAATTGTATGAATTGGATTAAAATCACCTGAAGCTCCTGCGTATTTTATTAGATCAATTCGAGATACTGGTTCAAGTACGACTGGTTTCAACGAATCGCCAATTTGCAAATCTAATAATTCCGTCATACCGATAGCACCTTCCTAACCTCTTCTGTTATGATAACTACTGATTTCGCAGTAAATACAATATTGCCTGCTTGATCTTCTCCGTTATCTGACAGTACTAGAAAACCCATAAACCCATGTCCACCACGTTTTTCATAATAATCCTTTATCTCTGTAAAACAATTAATGGTTTCACCAACTAAAAGTGGCCTTTTATATTCAAATGTTTGCTCACCATGAATTAGACCAACATTAGGTAAGTTAAAATTCTCTATTTTCCCATAGTCAAATACTCTAGGAAATGTGGGCGGCGCAATATTTTGTCCATATCTAGATTGTTTTCCGTATTCTTCGTCAACATAAATTGGATGTAAATCACCAATTGCTTCAGCAAATTTTTTCACAGCACCACGTTCCACTGTATTTTTTACTGATTTAGACCGTTTACCAATAAAAGATTTAAACATATAATTCACCTCAATTTTTTTTATGCTTTAGGTCCACCTGCAACATATAAAACTTGACCATTTACATAGGAAGACTTTTCATCAGCAAAGAAAGCAACCGCATTTGCAATATCCTCTGGTTTACCTGTTCTTCCTGCTGGTATTTGACTTAAACTTGCTTCAACAAGTTGTTCAAACGTAATACCGATTCGTTTTGCTGTTTCTTTCGTCATTTCAGTTTCGATAAACCCTGGTGCCACAGCGTTAGATGTGATTCCATATTTACCGAGTTCAATTGCAAGTGTTTTCGTTAAACCTTGTAAACCAGCCTTTGCAGTTGCATAATTTGATTGTCCACGATTACCAAGCGCAGAAGTTGAAGAAATATTAATGATTCTTCCATATTTTTGTTTAACCATATAGGCTTGTGCAGCACGTACAACATTAAAAGAACCTTTCAAGTGAACATCCATAACAGTATCCCAGTCTGAGTCTGTCATTTTAAATAATAAATTATCGCGAATAACACCTGCGTTATTGACTATAATATCGATTGAACCAAATGTATCATGTACTTCTTTCATAGCAGTTTCAACTTCATTGGAATTTGTAACGTTTGCAACTTTTGTGAATATTTCATACTGTTTAAATTCAGAAGAAGTTTGTGATAGCGCTTCTTCGTTCACATCAATAATGGCTACTTTTGCTCCTTCTTTTGCAAATAATTCTACGATTCCTTTTCCGATTCCTCGACTACCACCTGTTATAAAGGCTACTCTACCTTCAAATCTTCCTGCCATTTTCCTCTCTCCTCTCTTTTAAACGTACTGTCCTAATTTAACATGTCCTTTTAGTAAATTACGTGAGATGATTAAGCGTTGAATTTCATCAGTACCGTCGTATATTCTCCATAGTCTTGCTTCGCGGTACCATCTTTCAATTGGAAGTTCTTTTGTATAACCGATTCCACCATGAATTTGAAGTACACGGTCAACAACTCGATTACCCATATTTGAACCATATAGTTTTGCCATTGATGCTAAATGTCTGTTGTCTTCACCTTGATCGAGTGTATACGCTGCATTTAATACAAGCCATTTTGCAGCTTCGATTTCAACAGCAGAGTCTGCAATTTGCCATTGAATAGCTTGTCGTTCGGCAATTGGTTTTCCAAATGTTTCTCTTTCTTTTGAATAATCAATTGCCATTTGTAATAAACGTTCAGCTGCTCCAACCGCTGTCGCTCCTACAATCCATCTCGCAAAGCCAATCCATTCAAGACCTAAATTATATCCACCATTTAATTCACCTAAAATATTTTCTTCAGGCACACGGACATTATCAAATACTAAACCAGCTGGCCCCCATTCACCCATTGTATGGATAAATTCAGACCTCCACCCCATGTCCCGGTCGACAATAAAACAAGTTACACCATCTCTACCACCAGTTTTTTGATGCCTTTCTTTATCCGTAATTGCAATGACCATTACAAAATCTGCTTCGTTTCCACCTGTAATAAATGTTTTTTCACCGTTTAATACCCATTCATTTCCATCCTTTACAGCGGTCATTTTAATATTTTGCGTATCAGAGCCCGCATTAGGCTCCGTCATCGCAAAACAAGATTTTTTTTCGCCATTTATAGTTGGAATCAAGTATTTCTTTTTTTGTTCTTCGTTACAATAAAATAAAATATTATCAGCATATCCACCAAATTTAAAAGGAACGAATGTTTTTGAAATTTCCATATAAATAATCGCTAACATCATTTGACCTAAATCAGCACCACCATATTCAGCAGGTGTATTAATTCCCCAGAAACCAGCTTTTTTCGCTTTTAATTGAAGTTCTTTTTCAACTGCAGGATCTAAGCTTGGTCTACCTTCACGCTCATTTCTAAGTACTTCATTCTCTAAAGGGATTAATTCTTTTTCAACAAATTTTCGAATTGTTTTTTGGATCATTTTTTGTTCGTCAGTCAGGCGTAAATGCATTTAAATTTCCCCCGTTTCGATCAAATCAAATTTTTCAAATCAAAAATTCAATATTTTCTCGGTTCTAAAATCACTTTTCCAACTGTTTTTCTTGATTGCAATATCGTATGGACATTGGCTGCTTCACTTAATGGAAATACTTCTCCAATCGTGATTTTTAATTTATCTTCAGCTAAATAAGTAAATAACTCTTCTAAGCTTTGTTTAATTAATGCCTTTTTTCTCAAAAGTGGTGGTAAGAAAAAGCCGATTACTGATTGATTTTTTGCCATTAAAGATGATGGGTAAAACTTACTTTGCTGGCCACTTGCTACACCATAAATAACTAATCTTCCGAAATAAGCTAGGCAATCTAACGTTTTATAAAAAACATCGCCACCAGCCATCTCTAAGGCAACATCTACACCTTTTCCGTTTGTAGCTTCTAATACTTTTTGATCCCAGCCTTCTTCTGTGTAATTGATTAATACATCTGCACCCATCTCTTTCGCTAGCTGTAATTTATCAGCCGTACTTGCTGTTGCGATTACCTTGCCAGCTCCAAAAAGCTTCGCTAATTGCACTGCTAAAGTACCGAGACCACCTGCTGCAGCATGAACTAAAACGGTTTCACCTGGTTCTAACATACCCATCGTTTTTAAAATATGATAAGCGCTTAATCCTTGGACAGGTAATGCGGCGGCTATTTTAAAATCCATTTCGTTTGGTAAATGAATAATCGAGCGCTCATCTGTCAATGCAAAATCTGAATAACCACCACACTCAAGCATTGAAACAACTCGATCACCAATTTTAACTGAAGTAACCTCTTCTCCAATTTCCACTACGACTCCGGCAACCTCAGCACCAGGTACATATGGCAAAGTAGTCTTGACGACATATTGATTTTCTCTTCGCGCTGTATCAGCATAATTAACACCTGCTGCATGTACTTCAATTAATACTTCTTTCCCCTTTGGTACTGGTCTTTCAAGTTCGACTTTTTCTAATACCTCAGGGCCGCCAAATTGTTTAAATTGAATTGATTTCATCGTAAACTTCCTTTCAGCTTTTTATTTTCCAGTAAAAATCGCTTTTCTTTTTTCTTTAAATGCAGCAACACCTTCCAGGTGGTCTTCAGTTGCTACCATTAATGGCTGAGTAATTCTTTCAAGCTCTAGCATTTCATCTAATGTGGATGTAAAAGATTGATCAATTAATTTTTTCATCATGCCATTTGCTTTTCCAGGTCCTGCGGCTATTTTATTCGCAAATTTTACTGTTTCTGCAGCTAAATTTTCAGGTGATACGAGTGTATTAATAATACCTAGCTGATACATTCTTTCAGCAGGAACTGGCTCTGCAGTAAAGAAAAACTGTTTTGCTAAATATGGACCGATTAACCTTGGTAGGAAATAAGAACCTCCACCATCTGAAATTAATCCAACTTGAGAAAAACTTAATGCAAATTTACTATTATCTGCTGCGATGATTAAATCACATGCTAAAGCCAAGTTAAAACCAGCACCAGCTGCAAAACCATGAACTGAAGCGATTACTGGCTTTTCAATCTCTCGAATCGTTTTAATTACTGTGTTTAAGATTCCGATATGCTCGTATACAGCATTGGGAGTGACGTTTCCCATCGTTTTCACATCTCCACCTGCTGAAAACGAGCGACCAGCTCCCGTTAATACAATTGCTTTGATTTCCGGATTCATTTTAGCTTGATTAAGCGCCTCTGTAATACCAATTAACATTTCATAACTAAAAGAATTTAAACTTTCGGGCCTATTTAACGTTAAAGTCAAAATCCGCTCATTAACGTCTACTAATAAATGTTGATTACTCATTTATAACACTCCCTTTATATGAATCTATTTAACTGCTAACTCATTCGCAATTCTAATCAAATTTTCTGCGAATTGGTCAAACTTCGCAAAACGCTGATCACTTGTTTGTCCAGCTTTAAATCGATAGAAGATTTGTTGAACAATTACTGCTAATTTAAAATAGGCGAAAGCCATGTAGTAATTAATGTTTGATAAATCTCTGCCACTTTTCTTTGCATATGCCTCAATCAATTGATTTCTTGTCATAAATCCTTCTTGAATCGTAACAGGTGGTTTACCTAATCCATATTTTAATAAATCTGGATCATCATTTTGAATCCAATAGCATAAAGCCACGCCTAAATCAGCCAATGGATCGCCTATTGTTGTCATTTCCCAATCAAATAGGCCAATCATTTCTTTTAAATCTTGACTAAACATCGAATTATTCAATTTAAAATCATAATGAATGATTGATGAGTCATGCATCTTTGGTACATTATTGATCAACCAACTCATTAGTCGATCAACCTCAGCAATATCACTAGTCTTTGCCCTGTTATAACGCCCAATCCAGCCGTTAATTTGTCTTTCCATAAAATTTTCAGGTTTAGTTATTTCTAGAAGTGTCGTTTTCGTATAATCAATGGAGTGTAATTCTACTAGCTTATTTACCATTACAGTAGATAGCCTTTTACGATCTTCAATCGTTACGTTTAAATGTGGAGGAAATGATGAGTCAAATACTTCACCATTTTTTCTTTCCATTATGAAAAATGGACTACCAACAATTACTTCATTCTCTGAATATAAAATTGGCTTAGGTGCAGCCGAAAAGTGAGGATGTATTTCTGATAAAATACGAAATTCTCTTTTCATATCATGTGCTTTTGGAGCAACTGGGCCAAGTGGCGGACGTCTTAACACAACTTCCCATTCTCCAATTTTTAATAAATAAGTTAAGTTTGAATGACCCGCTGAGAACTGACTAATCGTTAATTCTCCATCTGGAAGATCATCAATATTTTTTTCTAAAAATTTATGTAAAACATGAGGATTTAACTCTTCACCTTTACGAACTTGAATCGTTTCTAATTCTATTTTTTCAGCCATTTTAACCCTCCTTTATTAAGAAAATTCAGTTTATTTTACAACTAAATGCCTTTCTAACTGTTCTCTAAATAACTTAGGAAGTACTTCACTACGCTGCTCTTTAAAATTAAAAAATACGATAATCGCATTACCGGTTGCGATTAATTGATTTGTCTCTTCACAACAAATTTCATGTTCGAGATGAAAGCTTTTATTTCCTATTTTTGATATATAGGTAGATACTGTCATTTTTTGATTAAAGTGACCTTGATTAACAAAATCACACTTTGTAGATGCTAGAATAAACTTCCAATCATCTAGATTCATTGAATAGCCAAGCGATTGGAAGAATTTAATTCGCGCTTCTTCTAAATAAATAAAGTAACTAGTATTGTTAATATGACCTAATGCATCGGTTTCACAAAATCTAGGGGTAACGGTGAATTTTTCCATAAAAACTACCTACCTTTTTCAAAATTATTTTGTATTTACCAATACTAACTAGTCGGTATGTAAGGGATTAGGAGACAATAGGCTACTCTCCTACTTTAATCCCTTTTAAGATCATTTCTTGGAATGACTTCGCTATTTCAAATGCATTTTTTTCACCTTCAGCGTTATACCATTCATAACTCCAGTTCATAACTCCTAAAATACCGAATGTAACGATTGGTACGTCTAAATCTGATCTTAAATCACCATTTTTAATTCCTTCATTAAGAAGTTTCTCAATATTAAATCTGTATAAATCCCTTTTTGCTTTAATTTCTGTTAAACTTTCTGGATTTAAATGTCTCATTTCACGATAAAACACTTTTGCACTTGGACCTTGCTTTTTAATGTCCATTAAGCTTAAATAAATGACTTCAAACAGCTTATCTGAAAAGCTTTTCTTTGAATCATTAATAACGTCTTCCTGCTCATTTAATACTTCATCAATAAATTGAAGGTGAATTTCCATTAGAAGCTGTTCTTTACTAGTATAATAATAGTAAAATGTTCCTTTTGTAACTCCGATCGATTCGACGATATCTTGAATGGATGTACTTGTAAATCCTTTTTTATCAAATAGCTGTATTGAATGTTCCTTTATCTTTTGTTTCATTTGATGTCCTCGCAATCTTAAAAATTCAATAGAATTATATCATAGTACAAGGAAGTTTTTATAATAATCTAATTAATTCAATAAAAGGACATCACATCTTACTATATATATGGATGCTCCTTTTAAAATATACTATGGTTCCTTAAGAGTAGGATACTATTACTTACCCCTGCTTTATCGTACTTTCTATTTCTCTAATAGTTCTTCTTAATATTTTGCCAACATTTGTTTTTGGTAGTTCTTTTCGGAATTCAATCAATCGTGGAACTTTATATGTCGCTAAATTATTTTTACAGTATTCCTTCATTTCTTCTACAGTAAGATGTTTATCCTCTTTAAGTACAATCACTGCTTTCACTGTTTCCCCTCGATACGTGTCGGGTACACCTATTACAACAGCTTCTTTTACGTAAGGATGTTCATAAATTACTTCTTCGATTTCGCGAGGATACACATTAAAGCCACTAGCGATAATCATATCCTTTTTTCGGTCTAAAATTGACACGTATCCTTCTTCATCGACGCTCGCAATATCACCAGTATATAACCATCCATCTCTAATTGTATTTGCAGTTTCTTCCGGCAAGTTCCAATAACCTTTCATCACTTGTGGACCTTTAATAATTAATTCACCAATTTCACCTACTGGAACTTCGTGTAATCCGCTAGCTAGGTCAACGATTTTGGAATCAGTAGATGGATAAGGAATACCGACTGTGCCAGGCTTTCTTGCTGCAAATGCTGGGTTACTATGAGTCGTTGGAGATGCTTCAGATAATCCATAACCCTCTAATATTGTAGCACCTGTCTTTTTTTCGAATTGCTTCATTAGTTCTACTGGCATCGGTGCACTGCCGCTATTGCAAAGTTTTATTGCATCTATTCCATATTTTTCAGATTCAGGATGATTTATTAATGCAACATACATTGTTGGAACTCCTGGAAATAGCGTAGGTTGTTCATTTTTTATCGTATTTAAAACTTCTTCAATTTCAAAACGAGGAAGGATGATCATTTCATTTGCCATAAAAACACTTAAATTAATACATACTGTCATTCCATAAACATGGAAAAACGGTATGATTGATAAGACCCGCTCGCGACCAGGATCAAATGCGCCTTTAAAAAATTCTGCTTGCTGCATTATGTTTGCATATAGATTTCGGTGCGTTAGCATTACTCCTTTTGAATGTCCAGTTGTTCCCCCAGTATATTGAAGAATTGCAACATCTTCATGAGAATCAATTGTGACTGGCTTCAATTCTTGATCTCCACTTTGTAAAAATTTTTCAAATGATATCCCTACGTTATAATTCTCTTCTGTACCATTTAAATTTACGACAATAATTTTTCGTACATTCGTTTCTTCTACTAACGATTTGACGGTAGGGTACAAACTGTTTAATACTACAATCGTTTCAGTACCTGAGTCATTTAATAAATCTTTTAGTTCTCTTTCAACGGACATTGGATTTACTTGGGTTACGATTCCACCTATCGTAAGAATTCCATAATATGAAACAACATATTGTGGACAGTTTGGAAGCATGATTGCTACACGGTCACCTTTTTGAATTCCGTTTTTTTGCAAAGCAGAAGCAAATGAATTTACTGCCGACTGTACTTCTTTATAAGTCTTTTTGTTACCATAAAATGATAGACATGAATGATTAGGATAGGTTTCGACGGTTTCGTTAAACATTTCAGGAATTGATTTTCTCGGAATTGATAGTTCTTTTGCAATATATTCAGGATAGTGAGATAACCAAACTTTATTTGTCAGCATACATAACTCTCCATTTCAGATCATGAATATTGTTTAAAACTACTATTCAAAGCTAATAGATTAGAATATTAATCCTCCACCATCAACTGATAACGTTGCTCCAGTCACGAACGATGCTTCATCAGATGCTAAAAATAATGCTGCTGATGCAATTTCATCTGGAGTTCCAATTCTACCTAATGCATTTGCACGAGATAAAATTGACCACTTTCTTTCATCTTTTTTCCATTCTTCAATAATGTTTGTATCAATTATTCCTGGAGCAATTGCATTTACTCGAATATTATATTTTCCGTACTCTAATGCTGCATTTTGCGTTAATAATACTACTCCACCTTTAGAAGCATTGTAAGCACTTACATATTTTCTTCCTTTTAAGCCTAGTAAACTTGCTGTATTAATAATTACACCATTGCCAGATTTTATTAGCTCAGGAATTGCATACTTTATCCCTAAAAAAACACTCTTTAAATTTATATCAATTACCTGATCCCACTCCTCTTCCTCTAAGTCTACACTTCTTACTTCGGAGTTTCCTATTCCAGCATTGTTAAATAAAATATCAATTCTACCAAAATGTTCGACAGCTTGCTGAATCAAATTTTGAATGCTTTTGCTCTTTGCAACATTAGTTTTAACAAAAATAGCTTCTGGATTTTGTTCTTTTATTACACCTAGTGTTTCTTCACCAGTAACTTCATTAATGTCAGCTATAACAATTTTTGCTCCTTCTTTTGCGAAGCGAATAGCAGTAGCACGTCCGATTCCACTAGCTCCACCTGTAATAACTGCAATTTTATCTTTTAGTCTCATTTTGATCCTCTCTCAATCTGTCATTTAATTTTATTAACTTTTTATTGTAGAGAAGTTTTTTTCTGAGGCATGTTTTTTTAATTCTAATCTTGCTAACTGTGCCCGATGTACTTCATCTGGACCATCGGCTAATCTTAACGTTCGAGCATTAGCCCATTGAGCTGCTAACGTATAGTCATCAGATACACCTGCAGCTCCAAAAGCTTGAATAGCACGGTCAATCACTCGTAAAGCCATTGAAGGCGCGACGACTTTTATCATAGCAATTTCTGCTTTCGCCTCTTTATTACCAACAGTATCCATCATATATGCAGCTTTTAAGGTTAGTAATCTAGCTTGCTCAATTTCTATTCTTGAATTAGCAATCCATTCTTGAACTACGCCTTGATTTGAAATAGGTTTACCAAATGTTTCTCGGTTTTGAACACGCTTACACATTTCTTCGAGTGCCCGTTCGGCAGCCCCGATCAATCTCATACAATGGTGGATTCGACCTGGTCCTAGTCTACCTTGTGCAATTGCAAATCCTTTTCCTTCTCCCCATAAAATATTGCTTGCAGGAACTTTTACATTTGTAAACGTAATTTCTGCATGTCCATGCGGTGCATGATCATAACCGAATACTGGTAATACCCTTTCGATTTTTACACCAGGTGTATTTAACGGTACTAGAATCATAGATTGCTGTTCATACTTCGGTGCATCGGGGTTCGTTTTGCCCATAAATATTGCAATTTTGCATCTAGGATCCCCCGCTCCTGATGACCACCATTTTCGACCATTGATGATATAATAATCGCCATCTTTTTTGATACTTGCCTCAATATTTGTTGCATCAGATGAAGCGACTTCAGGCTCTGTCATTGAAAAGCATGAGCGAATTTCACCATTTAAAAGTGGCATCAACCATTTTTCCTTCTGCTCTTTCGTACCATATCTTTCTAATACTTCCATATTCCCTGTATCTGGTGCGCTACAATTAAACACTTCTGGTCCAATCATAGATCGTCCCATAATTTCGCATAATGGAGCGTATTCTAAATTCGTTAATCCTGCTCCTAGATCACTTTCAGGTAAAAATAAATTCCATAATCCTGCTTGTTTTGCTTTTTGTTTTAATTCTTCCATAATTGGAGGAACATCACTCCACCGAGTTTCTTGAGTATTCAACTGCTCCTCATATTTTCGCTCATTAGGATAAACATAAGTTTCCATAAATTTAGTTAATTTTAATTGAAGCTCTTTACTTTTTTGCGAATATAAAAAATCCATTTAATCATCCCTTTCACTATTTTGTTTTCGCCTAACAAGTTACAGTGTTTTATATAGAAATAGTTAAATAGTTTCCTCTGAAAAATTAGCATTAACTACGCTTATACCATCTATAAATATCGGTACTACTTCAAAAATACTTTTATTACTTACAAATTTTAATTCCTCTTCAAATCCATAGCGAATTAACATTTTACCGACATTCGATTCAGCTAAAATATCATTACATTTTTCTTTTAAACCTAAGTAAAAATGATGGGCAGATCTAGCTGCATCAGATAATTCTAAATGATATGATTCATTTAATAGGCAATCAATAAAATAACCTGCCCCATAAAAATCTTCCATATTAAATTGTCCAGACGATCCAGAACATATTAAAATAACAGACTCATCTTTATAGGATTGTCTTAAATGATTTGCAACTGCGTTTGCATTCAAAATCGATGCAGCGTAGACTCTCTTTGCATTTTGAGAATTTTTTAACGCCACTGTTCCATTTGTTGTTGATAATACAATTGACTGATTGGAAACAACTTTCTTTAGCGTTAATGGATTCGGTGAAAGAAAACCTTCAATTGTATTCCCTTCATATTCACCTATTAATAAATATTCTTTGCTCTTATTTTTGTTTGTATATTGAACTGCTTCTTGTCCACTCATAACTGGAATGACCTCTTTAGCACCAAAGGCTAATGCGGCTGTAATCGTTGAAGTAGCAAGCAATATATCAAAAACGACTACTAACTTTTCATCGTTTAGTTTTTGATCATCAATTTCCTCTTTTTTCATCAAAAGATGAAGTTTGCCCATTTACAAAACTCCTTTTGATTATGAAGTTTGAAACATTACACGATTGATGTTCCACCATCAACAACAAGGACAGATCCAGTCACATAATTTGAAGCTGGCGCTGCTAAAAATAAAGCCGCTCCTTTTAACTCATCTTCATTCCCAAATTTCTTAAGTGGAATCGTTTCTAACATTTCAGCTGTACCATGAGAAATAACATCTTTAGTCATTTTTGTTGGAAAAAATCCAGGAGCTAATGCATTTACATAAATGCCACTTGAACCCCATTTCGCAGCTAAATCTTTTGTAAAGCTGATCACTGCTCCTTTACTAGCACTATAACCAACAGCATTCAATACTTTTGGATTCGTTCCTACTAAACCAGCAATTGAAGCAATATTTATAATTTTTCCGCTCTTTTGTTCTAACATTATTTTTCCTACTGCTTGAGACATTAAAAACGTACCGGTCACATTAACATTCATTACTTTATTCCATGCTTCTAATGGCATCTCTTCAGCTGGAGCCCCCCAAGAAGCACCACTGTTATTTACTAAAATATCAATTCGACCAAATTTCTCCTTCGTTACATCTACTACTCTTTGCACATTCTCTTTGTTTGTTACATCACACTTGAGAGCGAAAGATTCCACACCTAAACTTTTCAATTCTTCACTTATTTCCTGGCATGCTTCTACATTTCGAGAACAAAGTACTACATTTGCTCCTGCTTCAGCAAATCCTTTCGCAATTTGTTCACCTAGACCTCGTCCACCACCAGTTATAATTGCTACTTTCCCGGTTAAATCAAATAACTCTTTTACGTGCATTTCAAAACCTCCTAAAATAGTATTTATTATACAAAACCCCTATTTTACTCAAAACTTTAGACTCATTTAAACAAACGATTCAGATACTAACCAGTCGGTATGTTTGTTAATTAGATAATACTAGATAAATTCTGAATATTCAATATTAAATACTGTTTATTTTTTTATGTTACTTTTTATCCATATTCATATTTACAAGATTAATTGCTTACTATTTTGGTTTTGGTTAGATACATCCTTGATTTTCCATTTAACCGGGTGGATTTTTGATAAGTTCATAACCAATCCTCTTCTTTGCTATAAATAATAAACGGCTCATTTTGTTTATCCCTCTACAATTTGTTTTGCTAGTTTTTTATCAATCTTTTTAATGCCAATTGCAATCTACATTCAACAAAATGGAGCCGTTTCATTCATTGTGACTATAATGAATGTCAACAATGCTATTGGGGACCGGAATATCAAGAACCATTTACGATGCGTTTAGTCGGATACATTTTCGGAAGATGTTGGATTCGGTTTGGTAATTAGTTGTCGTTTGCTGTTAAACATGAAAGTGTAAAGAAGAAGAATGAGGATCAGTATACATGCGATAGTATCTTGAATGTAAAAACTAGTTTTGTGATCAGCCCAAAGTGTTTTGCTTGAGCCCATTTTTTCTTTTGATTCACGAATGTAACGCTTTACTTCTGGGTGTTTTGGATAGATTTGTTGGAGAGCTTCGAATTTCGACAGAGCATCTTTGTAATAGCCCGACCAATAGAAAGTTAACCCTTCTTGGAACAATTTATCAGTTTGGCTTTCTGTGAAGTGTACATCCGCTTTTTTGACAACTTTTTTCATCGTGTTCACAGGTACCGCAAAATGAAATCCTTGCACTTCTTGGTCATTCACCGTATCCCCTCTAAACGTGAGTAAGCCAATCAATTCTCCTTTGTTGTTAATGATCGGTCCGCCACTATTTCCATGGGTAGATGCTGCATTGATTTGAAGTACTGGGCTACCAGCTAAGGTTGTTTTTGAGATGGCTGAGATTTGCCCTTTATTCATCGTTGGGATTACATAACTATGCATAGATAACAACTCAGAATCTGCCGCGGCTGGGTATCCAATCACCCAAATATTGTCTTGATTTAAAATGGAGTCACTGTTTCCAAGTGGAATCGTTGGATAGTTGGAGCCATCTATTTTTAAGAGCGCGACATCTTTTCCATGATCGGTAGGTTGTTGATAACTTTTGACGACTGCGCTAATAGGATCATCTATAGTCGGTAAATATACATCGACGCCTTTTTCGAAAATTTCGTAACTAGTATACTGTTTCAAGTACGCATCAGTGAATTTGTGTGTCCATTTGTTTGCCGTTGCAACATCATCCACTAGAAATGAAAATGCCTCAGAGACAATATCTTTATCTGACAATTGCTGTGAATAAACGAGAACATGAGCGTTTGTGACAATGTAGCCATCAGAATTAATGATTGCGCCTGATCCAAAACCGTCCAGTTCGGTTTTATAATCCCATTTCTTCAACACACACGTTACACGTTCATCATCTAAAGTAATCGTCCATTTCACAATCGCATAATCAACAATTCGGACAACCGCAGGTTTTGTGGTTTCAGCTAATCGTTGAGGTTTGAGTACGCTAGGGGCAGCTGGTTTAGTCGAAATGAGCACAAGCGATGTAGCGATTAAGATGGCCAAAACGATACAAAACGGAATGGTCACGAATGCTTTTTTTTTCATTTTAAACATCCTTTCATTTGTTTTGCTTACGTTCACTCCCAATCGAGAGTATATATACAAAAGCAAAAAAATGACATAAAAAAAAACCTAACTGAAATTGGCACTTAAAATCAATCATTTCTTGGGCTATTAATATCGAGCTTTAAATAAACTAAATTTTGTTATATATATTCCTTAACTTTATCTTTAATGCAATAATAAAAGCCGCATTTAAGCAGCTGCAATAACTTCTACCTCTATAAAAATACAGTAATAAAAAATACCGGCCACATACAGTAATTGAAACATTACTTAGTTAGGGATCGTTGTTAATTGTACATTTAATAACCATTTATCGATTGCTGATTTAGGATAGTAAAATTCAGATCCAATTTTTATATGTGGGAGTTCACTCGTATAACTACCATCTCCATCATATAACTCTGTTAGTTTTTGAATTTCTTCCTTACTTAATCCTAAATATTCAACTAATTCTGACTGTGTTAATAGTTGATGTTGTATAACTTGTTTGGTTGAAACTTTTGTTTTCAATCCACTAGAAATCATCCAACTTCCGATCACAATGCATACTCCTAAAAGAAATATCGATATAGCTATAATATAATTTTTCATATGATCACCTCTGATAATTTTATTCAACATAGGCACACATTAACCTTTTTTAATAAACTTTTCCCTTGTGTAATCACAACCACAGATTGAGAATTAGAAAAATATTATTCTTCTTCACATATCGGCAAAACGGTAGAATATTTAATTTCTCTTAAAGCTAAACTTGTTTGTATTCTTGTAATTCCAAGCTGATTTAGCTTCCGGATAAAGTTCTCCAATTCCTTTCGTTCTCTGTTCGCAACTTTTAATAGATAGTCATACTCTCCTGTTAATAAGTGGCACTCTAAAACTTCAGGCATGGATTTTAACTCTTTCTCTAACACTTCTAACTTATTAGCTTGATGGATATTTGTATTGATAAATATAAAACAAAGTAAGTCAAAGCCTAGCTTTTCTTGATTTAAAATCGCAACTTGCCGATCGATATACCCTTCATTTTCTAATCGTTTAACCCTTGCATGTGTAGCTGGTGGTGACAAGTTTACATGTCGCGCTAGTTCCGTATTGCTTATTTGGCTTTCCTTTTGTAGCTTATCTAAAATTTTAAGATCTACTTCATCTAACACTTTACTTCCTTGGTATTCCACTATTATCTACTCCCTTTCAATTATTCGGAAAATAGTTTGAATTCAACATTTAAATTGAATTTTTTTTCTTAAAACACCTCTTTAAATTAAGATTATTTTGTATTTAGACCATTATACAAAATAATACACGGTAAAATAAACAATTATGTTAAACTATTTAAAAAAAGTAAGGAATCACTGTGTAAAGTCTTTTTAAACCTTAAGAACAGTGAAATAGGGGGTTTGGATATGCCAATTTTATATATACTGTTGTTATTATTAACAAGTTTGTTATGGGGAGGAAATTTTGTCGTTGGAAAATCACTTGTTGGTCATGCTTCACCAATGACTTTGACGACTCTTAGATGGGGGATTGCAATTATCGTATTATTACCAATAGTATGGTGGAAAGAAAAGAAGATTTTACCTCCACGTAAAGCTATTCTCCCATTAATCATGATGGGAGTAACAGGTGTTGTTCTTTTCAATCTTTTTCAATTTATGGCATTAGAAAAGACATCTGCAACGAATGTTGGTTTAATTTCAACCTTAAATACAATCTCCATTGCTTTATTCTCATCTTTATTTTTAAAAGAAAGAATGAACTTTTTACAAATATTTTCGATGTTTATTTCCTTCTTAGGAGTTATTCTTGTGCTTTCAAAAGGAGATATGAATCTACTATTCTCAATGAAGTTTAATTTAGGTGATTTATGGATGGTCATTGCCGTATGTATATGGGGAATCTATTCGGTATGTAGTAGATGGGCAACGAGGTTGGTATCACCTATGCTGTCTACACTATATTCGGGCATATTTGGGCTTGTTACAATCATCCCTTTTAATCTCTCAAATTTTACACTCGTAAATATAAATGGCTCATTTATTTTCTCAATTTTATATACTGGGATTATTTCAACTGTCTTATGTATGCTCTTTTGGAATATTGGTGTCCAAAAAATTGGGGCAACTTCAGCAGGTATTTTCTTAAACTTCAATCCCATTTTCACAGCCATTTTAGCGTTTTTCTTATTAAATGAAAAAATGACATGGGTTCAAGCACTTGGGAGCATAATTGTTATTGTAGGTAGTTTCTTATTCACTTACTTTAAAACAAATGGAATTTCTAAAAACAAACGGATTATAAAGAAAGCAATGAAATCTCCTGCATAAAATGTTATCCAGTTGTAGGTTAAAGTGAACGATCTAAAAATCGATATCATGTAACTATTGTTCAGCTAATGCATAGCCCATAATTGAATTAACATATTAAAAAAGCCTGAATCTACAATTACTTGGTAATCATAGATTCAGGCTTTTTATATTATACTTGTTTTCTATAAGATAAATATGCTTTCGTTCTTTCCCACTTAAAATAATATCAAAAGGACAATCATCCGTTCTCCTTAATTTAAATATGACATATACTCATATGCTGTTGTTCCATATACGCTCTTAAAATGTTTATTTAAATGGGTTAAATCTACAAAGCCACATTCCAAAACTGCTGAATAAATACCTCTATTTTTTTCTATCAGCTGCTTTGCGCGTTCGATCTTACAGTTAAGATAGTATTGGTACGGTGATATTCCAGAATGAGTCTTGAAGTATCTAATAAACTTAAATTTCGATAAATTTAGTTCTTTACTTATCTCATCAAGCTTAAGAACATTTTCCAAATTGGTATGGATCAAATTCTTCGCTTTTTTCATTAGTGCGTTATCTTTCTTAAAATTTGTTGAAAGATTAGTTCTAATTAGACCATCTGTAAGAGATACTAGTAATTCACTACAAAATGCCTCATCTTTTTCACTTAATATTGCATTAGAAAGACTTTACTATTTTTTGTTCAAGAATATGATCATACACAATAGGGTTTGAAAAACGTACTAAACCCTTGTTTTCATTAACTTCTAATAGCAATTGTGGATCAATATATAGCATTACATAATCAATGCCAGACTCATCATATGCCATTCCGTCATGAGCTTGTTCTGGATTAAAAAGCATGACACCATTTTGATGTGATGACTGTAAACTTCCATCCAGATTATACTGTTGAATACCTCGTAATGTAACACCTATTGCATACTCCTTGTGGGAGTGTTTCTTATACTTAAAATCAGTAATTCTTGCTGATAGCGCCGTAATACCTGATGATTTTTTATAGATAAATTTCTCCATTAAATTCACCTCTTTAAAAGCTTACTTACATCCATATCATAACTGCAGCATAAACTAAAAATAAGGCCATCACGATATTAACAGTCTTTTTGTGTTTCTGTAAAAACACTTTGAAGATTGAACCGAAAAGAACCCAAGTAATAAATGCTAAAAATCCAATCATTGTGATCACCATAACACTAATTGTAACAGCAGGCATTGCGACATAATATGGCAATATATAGCTAGGAATAACTGTCATTGTAAATAATACTACCTTTGGATTTAAAAACTGCATAAAAAAGCCTGACAAAAAAGTACCTGATTGCTTTTCGGATGATTTGGATGAATCCATTTTGTAAATTTGATAAGCAAGATAGATCATATAAAAGCTTCCTATTACCTGCATAAAAATTAAAATTTTGGGAATTATCTCAATCAGCATAGTGTTTACCATTGCAGAAATTAAAAGTAATAATCCAAAAGCAAGCGTTGCACCATACGTATATTCCAATGCCTTTTTTGTCCCATTATTATGCACTGTCGATAATATTACGATATTAGTAGGCCCTGGTGTAAAAGTAACAATAAAACAATAAACTATAAAAGATGTAAAATTCATGAGGTAACTCCTTTCAAGTTATTCTCATCTTACATCTTAAATTTAAATGCTATATAGTATATTATTGCAGATTTATTCTATAAATTAATCCTACAAATACTGGGTACTGATACTAAGTTATAAATTTTTTTGAAATAAACATGCTACAATGACCTATTGTCAAATAGTTAAATTAATGTTACGATTGCTTTGCTTTAAAATAAATCATAACGAGGTGAGGAAAATGAATACAAAAAAATATACATTTTATCCTCATCATATTGCTTTTTAGTTATTCTTTTACTAATACATTAGGCTCTGAGGGTAGGATTCACTCTCAGAGCTTTTATATTTTGGTAGAAAGAGCAAACTTTCTTGCCGACCTATGACAGCCACTTACAGAGTGGCTGTCATTTTTTTTGGATAAAAGCTTGTTCAAGGCAATAATATTGGTTTTATTTTGAAGTTGGTTTAGATTAATCTTTTTTTTTACAAATTGATCTGAACTCTATTAGGGGGATATTTATTGAATTTAAATTACTTAGGATGGAATTCATTTTCCACGGAAAATTTCAAACAATGCTGGTTTATGTTTGAACAGGTTTATACCAGGGGATTATGGGCCTATCTGGTTAGTCGTTACCCTGTTCCAAAGGATAAAGGCCCCCCTTCTTCGGATTTTGTTTCAAATTCGGAATCGTTTTCCGTTATACACCGCTTTCCAAATATGAAAGGATGATGCTTTATTAAAAGACTTGCTCAATATTTTCGCTCATTACAATCTGGTCAATCATCTTACAGTATGATTTATGAAGACCCAACGTATTGGAATAATGATGTTGCCTATTACATTGAAAGGACACATAAACTCACACTCGATAAACCATGTATCACCATAAAAATTCCATTTGACCGTCTCGGCTTATATGAAAATATGAATCAAGTTGTTCTCTCAGATTTTGCATTAAGAGAATGGGTTGATCATATTGAGACATTAAATGAAGTGATTTATAACCGGTCACGTTCTGATAAAGAAAATGGTGCTTTTTATTGTTTTCGTCCAACCAATGTGTTGTTGCAACGTAATGCATCCTTTGTCGAAGTCATCTCGGATAAATGGTATTTATGCATAATGATTACCGTTCAACTTCCATTTAAGGATAATAATAAAGCGATGCGCATGCTCTGCAAAATGCTCCCAAAAGAAGTGGAGAAGTTTATTACCAAGTTTGATCTCATTAAATTAAATGCTGCCTATGAATTAGTAAAAAAACAAAATATGATTCGCGAATGGCTAAAATCCAGTGGTTATTGTGCGTTTATTGGAAATGGCAGTATTTTGCCAAGAAATAAAGACCATAGCGGACCACTCGAGAGTGCCTTGCCTTTTAAATCCACGGAAGATGTTGAAATTGAAATTTGTGGTTTGCGAGGAATGGGAATAAAACAAGGTGTGACGGTCATCACAGGTGGTGGTTATTCGGGTAAAAGTACTTTGCTGGATGCACTAAATTCAGGGATTTACAATCACATCAAAGGCGACGGACGAGAATTTGTAATTACAGATCAAAGTGCAATGGAAATATCTGCAGAAGAAGGCCGTTCTATCAAAAATATCAATATAACACCTTTCATAAAATGGATACCAAATAGTTCGGCTGAACAGTTTTCGACAGACTACGCCTCCGGTTCCACATCTCAAGCCGCAAATATTATGGAGGCAATCAACTACGGATGTAAGCTTCTTCTTATAGATGAAGACAGAAGTGCAACCAATTTTATGATTCAAGACTTTAAAATGCGTACATTAATTAAGCGTGAACCTATTACACCTTTTACGGAACGTGTCAGGGAGCTTTATGAGGCTGTAGGCGTATCTTCCATTCTTGTTATTGGAGGTAGCAGTGAATTTTTATCAGTAGCCGATCAAATCATCCTGATGGACAATTTTGTTCCAAAAAACGTAACCCAGGAAGCAAAAAATTTATGTGAACACGAAATACCTCGCGAGCGTATCGCCCATACCAAATGGGATATAGAGAGAAAAATAACTACCGATCACTTTTCGAGCTATCCAAATGGCAGTGGTACAGAAAAGCTGATCGTTTCAACCATGGGATACATGATGATAGGTGATGAACAAATTGATATCAGAGGGCTTTACAATATCACATCACACGCACAGCTTGCAGCAATTGCCTTTTTAATTCGAAAAATAGCTATAAGAAATCAGGATCGTACCATCTTTCTACATGAAAAGATTCAAAAAGCTCTCGAAGAAATGGAAAGAGAAGGAGTAGATATCGTATTTTCTTCCTTTTTTCCTGGTTTCGAAAGATGGCTTGAATTACCTAGAATTAATGAAGTATTATCAGTCATAAATCGAATGAAAAATTTAAATTTTATACAGCCCGAGCCTTCTGAACAACTCTAATTGCGACATAAATAATTAAAAAAATAGCAGTCTATGGCTGCTATTTTTGTTTAACTAATGTAAGGGAATAAAAGTTCCCTTTATTTAACATTTTAATCATTTTGTAATTCCCTTAGCATTTGAAAAATTTGACCTCTATGATGTGATTCATGTTCAATTAAATGGTAAACAACCCACTCAGGTGTGACGTCATATTGTTCAAGTACTCTCGGTTTACGCCAATCCTTTAAGTCCATTGTTTGAAAGTGAGAAAGAAATACTTCACGCACTTTATTAAGGCGGTAAAAATGTTCTTCTAAACTTTGACCACTAATGTGAATTAAAGCACCCTCTTCAGACCGGTCTTCTAACGGAAACAAAGAGCGTATTTCGGTATCCCATTCAGTACCAAGGACTTCTACATATAACCAATCTGCCTCAATTAACGCTATGTGATATAGCAACGAGCCAATCGTTTGTCTCTCATCAATTTTTGTGTCGAGTAAACTTTGGTTGATTGCAGTTAATTTTTTAATAAGAGAGTGGCGAACATCTTCTAAACACCATAGCCATCTGCCAATTTCTTCTTCATATCCTGGTAATGAATTTACCAGTAACTTTCTTCTTTCCAATGGGACAACCTCCTTTAATTAAAAAACTTACATTCTATTAAAATTATTTTTTATTTTTGTTATCGTTACGGGGAAGCTACTCCTAATTATTTAACATACATTTGCCCCCCTGTTAATTTAGGAATATACTTTGTTGTTCGTATTCTATGTATTTAGTTTCAATTCCTGCTTATTGAACTACCCTTCAAAAAAGACCCACAAAACAGTCGATTCTCCTATTCAACAAATGGAATGCGTTAGTTGAATAAGAATTAAAATATTTTGTATTCAGAATAGACTTTTCCCTTCTACTAAAACAAACGCTAAAAACTATATGATACTTAGTGTATAATAGGTATGAGGTGTTTATATGAGTAAAGCTAAAGCTAAAGGCGGTACAGGTAGAGGTACAGATAAGAAGGGTTGGAATAGGTGGCAAGCTAGTGCAAAGAAAGCAAAAAACGCGAAGCCATATGTTAGCAAGGGTACTAAAAAAAATGGCAGTTCCAAAACAACTAATAATAATTCAAATATCTAATAATAATTAATGGTTATTTTTATCATCATTTTCTATGGGCTAAATACTTAACCATTTTCTTTACCAAGATCCACTTAAGATTTTACCCTTATTTTTTTACGAATAGGGGCTTTTTAATTTACACGACATAAAAAGAGTCAGATTCTACTTGATAGAATCCGACTCTTTTTAGTCAACTAAGCCTTTTTAACATTAGTTGCTTGTGGTCCGCGTTGTCCTTGTTCTACTTCAAACGTAACAGCTTGACCTTCGTCTAATGATTTAAATCCATCAGTTTGAATTGCTGAGAAGTGTACGAATACATCATCACCATTTTCACGCTCAATAAATCCAAATCCTTTTTCAGCATTAAACCATTTTACTTTACCATGTTCCATTTTGTTACCTCCCTGTGTGACTTACACACATTGTAATAGTTCAATTTTATCAATATAGTTATGATTTATCAAATTGTCATCAAAAGAAATAGATTAACTAATAAATTCGGCTAATTAAAAGTCCATTATTATTTAACGAACGCAAGCATGTTTGTATAAGTGGTATCCCTATTTTTTCTCTAAATTACTTATTCTTTGCTCTAATTCTTCAATTTTTTTATTTGAAACAAACAAATTTTTTGTTGCAAATAAGCTTACTTTTTTAACACTCTTAATCAAGATATACACTACTGCAAATAGAATTATTAATTGTACTAACGTAATGATTAGACTTATATGATCCATTTTACGCTCTCCTTTTCAAACTCACTTTACAATATTTTCAATATCTTAAATCCTTCAATGAACTAATCTGGAATTTTATTCAATAAAAAACCTCCTGCCAGATAGTAAAATAGAAGTCGATTATCGTTATAGCTCCAAGTATTATTAAACTATCGCATGTGTTCATTCAATTAAAAAAGGAATTACACAATAGTAATATTCCTTTATAAAGCCCTCTATAGGGTAATATGTGTATAGCTAAAAAAGCATTTTAAAAGCTGCGTTTCCTTGCCCAAGCACCTTGCATTTTACTTATTAATACTATTTGCCCAATATGATATGCGTCGTGCATTGCTAAACTCTTTAATTCAAGAACTAATGAATTATCTTCTCCAGGGACTTCTCTATACAAATCTTCATGATCTGATTTTGCTAGTATTTTTCCAAGTTCACGATGAACATAAAAGTATTCTTGTTTAGTTTCCTTCCAATTTTCTACCGTCTGAGTTGGTAATTGAAATGTAGAATCATTATTTTCTGCCTGTGGTTCATTTTCTGTTTCACCAAGAAATCGCATCAGAAATCTCTTTTCATAGAAAAGCAAATGACAAACTAATTCCCAAATGGAATTCATTGCCCCATCAGCCGGTTTCCAAATCGCCTGTTCATAAGTGATATTCTCTAGTACTTTTTCAAGTGGTGGAAACCAGTCTTCTGCATCTAAGCAGCTTTCCCATTGCTGTAACAAAAGTGTTTTTACATCCAATTTCTAATCCCCCCTATTTAATCTCTTAACTGGATAATCCCGTTGGTGAAAAATATCCAGCATAACACCATTAATTAATTTATGTAATTCCATTTTAGATAAAAAAATCCTTTAATTATTAATAAATACTGCTGTTTTTTCAAACGACAAAAGAAAACTGCTTTTTTAATGAAACACTTCTTAGGTATAAAAAAGTCGTCGAACAACTACGACTACTGAATTTATAATAAGAAATTTGATTAATTAGTGGGTTAAGTTTTAATTTAAACATTAACGAAGACTGTCTTAGCGATAGGTGCTAGCAATACTAAAGCGATAACGTGGATTATCAAACATCCGACAAGAGTTTTAGGGTTACCGATACGATCGGTCATAAAGCCACCAAACTTGGAACCAATTAACAATTAATGAATCAATGCAAATAAAATAGTGTATTAACTTGTCTAAACAGTTCAAAAATCCTTTTTATCTAATCTAATAGGTCCAATATTGTTATTAATATCAGAATTTAATTCGTCAATTTCTAAATTCAATTTATCCAGCGTATCAATTAAAACTTGATACACTAATTCAGAGTACAATCCTTTATTTGTAAAATATCTTTTTTAAGTGCAACTCTGTCTTGTATTTTTTACTCTACATCCATGAATTCGTATATTAATCTAGATCTTCTATTCAATTCCTAAACCTACAACTAGCTTTATTTCTATAAAACTAAACTTATTCTTATTAATAAGGTTAACCAATTAATAGATGGAATGATGTTTCAAAGATGGTATTCTTTATTTCATTTTTGAATATATTGGTGATTTATTTTTTAGTATAATAAGAGTTACATCAATATTTTTAAGAAAACTTATATTGATCGTCTGCCCCCTAATTATATAATTACTACAGATTTAGAAGGTGTTTGCGATGGCATATTTTAAAAAAATAAAACCTTTTTTTATAGGAGTTATAATAGGAAGTATTTTTATGATTAAACCTCAAAATGTTGATTTAAAAATAATTTTAATGTGCATTTTAGGTGGTTCTCTTATAGTAGAGTCTTTAATTCTAAGTTATAAAAATAAAAAAGTAACTAATCTTATCGATTTAATTTTTGGTTTGTTTTTAATTTTCTTTTCTATTTTCCAAAAAGTGACTTGAATGTAAGCAATCCATAACTTTATTTTAAAAATGCTATGACAATACACAACAAATAGAGAAGATGAATTATTTAGTACTCCAATATTGATGACTTATTCCTTGCAAGTTTGCTAATTGAAATTTCATTTTTTTCTTGATCATAAATTTTTATGGTCTCTGTTTGTATATAGAAGTTACCACCATTTTTTATATTACTTAAACACTTTAAAACTACTGTATTATCTATTTCTTCTGCTTCTATGATTTCCAACTCATAATTTTGCAGTAACTCTGAATCAATTACAGTAAAATTATCTTCTTCCCAAAATTTGAAGTTAATTTCTTCAAAGTTGATAAACTCACATATAAAAGATGTAAAATTTTTATTAATTAACTCAGCTAAATACTCAATCTCAATTTCCATTGAAGTCGTTTTAGCACCTTTTAAAAGTTGAGTAATTGTACCATCATGAAACATATTAAGCACATTAATTTGTTCTATATTTTTCAAGTTTCCACCTTCTTATAGATACTATTGATATGTAAATAACACATGAGTTAGTTCTTTTTAAGCATTTAATACTATCAATTATAAGTTGATGCAGTCTGTATGGTACTCGCCTCAATATCCTCTGCATTTAAACGATATACCTTTGAACTTATGAAAATTAAACACACCACTCCAAGTACACAACCTGCTAGTAAAAAGTAATAAGATGCTCCAAATATTTCTGATATAACACCTGCAATAGTTGTACCCAACGGAATTGTTATCCAAGCAATCATTCTGAATAGACTTGTACATCTACCTAAAAGTTGATCAGGAACAATTAACTGTCTTAGAGTTACTGTTTGAATATTCCATGCTATAAGTAAAAATCCAACAATAAATTGGGTAGATAAAATTACGAATGGATCCTTGGAAACTATTAATAAAAATGGCGGGATAACTTGTCCGATTGTTGAAAAAGCAAGTAAAATCCCCATACTGAAACCTTTTTTTATTCTACCAATAGCAATCGCACCAATGAGCATTCCACAACTTAAACCCGCCATAATAATTCCAGCCCAATTTGAAGCTAGATGTAATTCAGTTTTAATATGGAATAGTAAAGCAATGTCTATTCCAGGACCAACTAAATTTACTAGCATTGTAAATAATGCTAACGTTCGTAATATTTTAATTTGCCATACATACTCCAAACCTTCCCGAACTTTTTTATGTAATTTAGTTTCAAGTTTAGGTTCATCATTTTTATTTACTGGAACTGAAAAAGATGCACGAATAAAAAAGACCGTTAGTATCGATATTACATATGAGAGTACATCAAGAGAAATCGTATTCGCTGCACCTAATATTGAAATCAACAAACCGGCGACTATTGGGCCTCCAATTCTACTTAAGGAAAATCCCATCTGCAATGCACTGTTTCCTTCTTGTAGTTGTGAGCGATTAACAATATTAGGTAAACAAGCCCCATATGAAGCATCAAATATTGCCGAGAATACGCTCACACCAGCTTGTGCAAAATACAATAAAAATATGGGAATCTCTCCACTATATAAATGCATAAGTGGAATGGAAAGTAGTAAAAGCATCCGGCAACTATCGGCCATAATCATTAAAGTCTTACGATTGTATTGATCAGCCCAAACACCTGCTGGTAATGAGAATAATAGATATGGTATGAATCCTACAGCAAAAGCTAGACCAGTTTGTGCCGCGGAATTTGTTAGTTCTAATAACAACCAAGGTATGGAAAATGTTGTAATCGATGTACCTAATTGTGAGATTGTTCTGCCTGTAAATAACCACATAAAATTTCTATTTTTCCAAACAGATGAAGTCATGTAAGAAGCCCCCTTTTCATTTCATTAATTACAATCCTCCTTGAAATGTAAGTAATTTAAACATTGCATTCAAAATAAGCTTCCAATTGTTTGTACGCATGTTGTAGTGTAGTAGACTTCAATACATAAGTTGTTCCATTTGAATTAACTAACCTAGTAGAACGCAATAGTGCAAGATGGTGATGAATGGTTGATTTAGCAAGATCAAGGATTTCTGTAAGTTCCTGCAAAGTACGTTCTTTTTCATGTAAAAGCTTTAAAATACGCAGACGATTTTCGTCACCTAACGCACGATAAAGTAAAACAAGAGAAGCCGAAGGGCGAAATGGATCGTTCATGCCAAACAAACTTTCATCACTTACTGGATAGTAAAATACTTTTGTATCAGATAAATTTGCTTGAATAGTCCATGGTCTATAGGAAATATGAGGTACGAGTAGTACATTTCTTTCACCTGGTTCCGGTACATATGTTGCACCGATTGCCCATTCTATAAATGCTTCAAAAGACAAGCGACTTTGCATGTCCTGTTTTGAAGTTAACTCACGTTGCAAAATGTTTTCCCATTCTGCTTTTCTCGGCGTAATGGCAGCTTCAAACCAACTTTCCATCAATAGAATCAAATGCTTTTTGAGCTTCTCTACATCTTCACTTAAGAAAAAAGGAACATAGGTTGAGAAGAAACTATGACTTGCTGCTAACTCAATTAGTTTGTTTACTGCATCCCTATCACCCCTTGCAGCTTTAAGCCGTAAATCTTTTTCTTGTATCCCCTCAAGAGGTGGTAGCACTTGAAAACGAAATTCCTCAACTGTTATGGCGCTTAAATAATCCAGAAATTCGTTTATATACGTACTATTACTTCCATGAATAAGGCGTAGCAATGCCTGCCATGTATTATGCTTCGCACAATAATCTAATTCATGTTTAGCTTCAGGATGTAATCTCAAAATTATTTCATCCCATTCAGACGTTGTTCGTTCAAGTGTGTCTCTAATTTCAGTGTAGGTAACAGCAGCTATTCCCAAAGCGCATTCAAATAGTAATGACGCACAAACTTTTACAGAATATGATTGTTTTTCTAAACTCAAATCCAACATTGGCATAATCTTTCCTCCATAAAAAAATGTTATGGAATTAATGATTCTATAAAAATAGAACAAAACCTTCTATTTTTTTCGAATTTATATAAAAAATAATTTCATCCATTTTAGGCTGATCTAACAACAGAATTGAATGAAAAAAAGACTAGCAATGTATCGCTAGCCTTTGAGACTTCAAATTGAACTAACGACTGCGTTAGTTCAATTTGTTAATCCCACTCTAAGATTGTCTTTCTAAATCCATAAAAACTTCTAAACTTATTTGTCTCATAGTAGGTATGAGATGAACTTGTCGCTAAAAGGTCAATTCGAGTTTTAGGATATATTTGATGAACATGTTTTAACAATTTTGTCCCTATTCCTAACCCACGATAATTTTCATCTATTAATAATTCTGATACAAATAGAGTGATATTACCATCTGTTAATCCTCGGATATATCCAATGATTGATTCGTTAAAACACGCTACATATTTAACATTTGAATTCTCCCAAGCTTTTTGAGTATCCTCACTTTTTTCAACTAGATTATTCCATTTTTCCTGTACGTTCAAATTATGAATCTTAGAAAAGTCACCATCAACATAAGGACGAACATTTATATCAATTTTACTTTTTAATTCTTGTTTCATGTTATTTCCTCCACGATAAATACCTTTATTCTATAATTATAGATTTCGACATTTTTCTAAAAATCACCTTTATCCTTATGCCTAAACTGCCATTTGCTTGAATACGAAAAAGCAAGCTGCCGATACACCTCGTTGATCTTCAATTAATGTATGCCTTAGTTCAATAAAGAAAATCCAACAAGTTGGTTATAAAAAGCAGATTATGAATAGATTAAAGATTTTATCTCTCTTCGTTGACAAATGAAAAATCCATCATTATCTCATGTTTCGCTTTCCTTGACGAACGTCTACGTAACAACTTTTTCTCCTTATTTTCAACTGTTGGATTTTCAATTCCTTTTTTAATCAAGGTAAAGGATAGGATAGTTAATACGAATCCAATACTCGGCCCAATTACGATCCATTTATCCAACATTAATTCAGCGTACGATAAGCCAATCAATCCAGACCATTCATTTGATAATGAAACAGTAACGTCCCTTTCACCTGTGTTTACAATTTGACTGTCCCCAATTACCATTTTAAAAACACCTAAGTGAACCATTAATAGCAGCACTTGTATAATTTGTTGGACAAACATAAGAAGCAATCTAGAACGTAAAAAAGGAATGATATGCTTACGAATCACCCAAAATTTACTACCTCCTATTATCCTAGTTGAAGTGATAAACTCATTTTTTTGATAGAAATTCACTTCATTTCCAATCACACTTGTTATAGGTGGTAACGCAACAATTGTTAATACCATTATTTGTGAAATTAACAACGTCAATCTACTGCTAGTTTGACTGAAAAAATTCACATTAAAAAACATGAATACTAGAAAGACAGCCGGAACAAATCGGAAAGCGCGTTCGAACGCTTGAAAAAGAAATCGGAACTTTTGTAAATAGACCCCGTAGATCACGCCAAAAAGCATACCAAAAAATACACGAAAGCAACCAATAATGATCGCAAATAGTATCGTATATTTCGCACCGTCGATTACAGACCAAAAAACATCTCTCCCGTGCCGATCTACACCAAATAAAAACCGTAAACTTGGAGGAAATGGGAAAGTATCAACCACTCTACCTTCCTCGTTATAAAAAAAAGTAGGTGGAGGTTGAATCAATTTTTTCAGATAAAACGAATATATGAAACTGACAATTAATAATCCTACAATAAATAGTGAGCCGATTAGAAAGGAACTACTCTTTAGATACTTCTTCAAATTATCTGCTCCTTACCCGTTAATTTTAAAATGAATAATTTAGATACCACGTCGAATAAGTAGAATGGTATAAATAAAAAAACTAAACAGACAAAAAATGCTTCTGGGTTATGGTGATCGATTAGGGAATATAGCAATTTAAAATATCCATTCATATTGAACAAATACTCGAGTACAAGCAGGTTCGAAAGTAAAAACCAAAACAAATATTGAATATTTGAGAAAACTGTTACTAACACGTTTCGAAAGATATGTTTAAATAGTATCCATTTCTTTGTTAATCCTTTTGAAATTGCGTATTCGACATATGTTTTTTGACTTTCCTCTTCTATCGCAAGTAATGTCATTTGAGACAACATCATGCCAGGGAGGATCGAAACGACCAAAATTGGTAAAATATAGACATTATCAAATCCAGCAATTGGATCAAGAATCATCACACCCGTTTTATGATAAATTCCAATGAATATTAATTGAGTCGCGAAAATAAACATGACATCTGGAATGCTTTGTAGAAAATATAGACATTCTTGAACAAATTTCCGGAGTTTTATTGGTAATAAAAAAGAACAAAACGACAGAGTAATTGCTACCACTAAAGACGCTATAAATGAAGTTCCTAATACTATTAATGAGTAAACATATGGATTTTCCATTACGTTGATTAAGAGATCATAACTTGTTTTGGTAACTTGAATTGAGATATCGTTTATAAATACTAAACTACCCAGATAGAGTTGAATCTGATCCCAAAACGTATAAAACAAATCCTCTCTTGGTCCTTGTAAAGAAACTGAAAAAGCAAGAATTAAGGCAATCATGACGATCGTTAGCAGAAATTGAAAAAGTTTTTCAAACATATAACCAATGATTTTCATATTAAAAACGACCCAAGAATTAACTACTTGAGTCTCCTCCATTTTTATTTAGGACCCTGCAAGTAAAAAAAATCACCCTTTTTATTCCCTTCAATAGTTCCTGATATTTTTACAATTTGGACACCTTTTTTCGATTTGATTAGACCGGAGTACTCCCCATCTTTTATGTATTCTCCTTTTTCACCATATTTTTTTTGAATTTCACCGGATTGCTTACTTGGATCAAACAGTAGGTTGACATTATAATCTTTAGAAGTATCTAAATCTGTATTCTGCCAGCTGAAGTAACCTTTTTCTTCCACTTTGATCTTCTTATCATAAGTTAAATCGTTTTTACCGATCTCACTAATTTGTAATACCAAGATACTTCCTTTTGGTAGGTTCGTGTTCCCACTTACACGGATATTCGAATTATTGTATAGTCCATTTGCATTTAGTTCGATTTTTTGTGATGGTCTTTTAATCGAACACCCTATTAAAGTGCTTATTAAACCAATTAAAACAATTAATAAAACAATCCCCTTTTTCATTCTAAAGATCCCCTTTATCTATTTTCTATATTTAAAATTCCTTCCAATAATAAGCTAACGTTATTAACAAAGATACTATTGTAAATGTTAAAGACACTAGAAAAGAAAATGATTTTTGAGTCACTGTAAAAGGATTAGCATTCTCTCCCGTTACTTTCATCCCCGTCTGAGTTTGAGTGCTTAAATTTACGCTATTGGATGCATATCCGCCACTACTTGTGAAAAATCGGATGATTATCGTTACTACTAATCCTACAAAAAATGCAAAATCAATCATTTTAGCGTGCATTAAATCAGAAACAAACCACGTAAGACCAAACAATACTCCTAGTGTAATAATTGCAAAAATAAGCTTTTTCAACTAAATCTCCCTTTCTAAAAAACTCATATAATTTTTATGGAAAACCAAGAAAATATGGCAAATTTCTCCAATATTTATTTTATAATAATTCAATAAATTACTATCAGTTCCTTCTATGAGTTTGAATTCTTATTCAACTTACTTCCATTTAGTTCATTAAAAAAGCTACAATTAAGTAGCTTTTGATTTTCAACTAACGAATGCGTTTAGTTGAATAAGGAAATCCATAATATTTAATTTATCTACTATTAACTTCATAAGCTGTTCTAATTCCAGCCTCAATCGCCCCTTGCATCCAACCTGGTGTAGTAGACGAGTGAGATCCTGCGAAATGAATTCTCCCTTCTGGAGTACTAATATATTGACCTAATTCTTTTACCTGGTCGGGTTTAAACATGACAAAAGCTCCACCATAATAAGGAAAATCAGACCAATTATGAGAATATCCTATTAAAAACTCCGAAAACACTTCATTTCCAAATATATACGATAGATCATTCAAAGCAATTTTTATCCGTTCATGTTGTGTCATATTATCCCAGATACTAGAATCATCTTCCCATGTGTAACTAGCTAACATAATCCCCGTACTGACCGACGACCCTTGACCATGACTAGGAAAATATGAAAACTTGATTGGTAAATCAGTCGTTATTTTCCCACCATATAATCCATATTTTTCCCAAAATCTCGTTTTAAATTGAAGACCTATTTTAGTAGAATTAGCATAATGTATTTTTCTAATAACTTTTCTCTTTTCATATGAAATAGACTCAAACGGAAGTAAATCTACAAAATTCAATAATGAAAAAGGAATTGTTGAAATAACAAAATCGCTAGACAATTGATGCTCAGTATTAAGTATTTGATTTTCTGTATAGATTGTTACACTTGATTCTTGTTGTATAATTTTTTTTACTCTTTGATTAGAAACGATGTCGTCTTTAAGCTGTGGTAAAAATCCATTAATAAGATGATCTGTCCCTCCTGTAATTTCATAAAGTTTTAGATCCTTTGTTAGGAGTACTAAAACTTCTCTTAATATTGCAGTAAATGCAAGTTCAGAAAATCCTTCTAATCCAACAAATGTTTCAACTAGGTTAACAGCTTCAGTTGATAGTGATACACCAACCGGGTTATATTTTAAAAAGTTTGCCATTGAATAATGATCATATAATTTAATAACGATATCCCAATTCTTCTCAGGATCTTGGTTAATAAAATCAATAACTGGGCCAATAGCTAATAAGAGTAATTCTGTTGCAGTTTTTCCTTGTTCACTTGATGTTAGTTTAAAGTTTAATTGGTCTGGATTTGCTTCATAATTTTTTTGGTTTGTTAATACATTATTGATGAAAATCAAATCATTAGGAGTACTATTAATAAATTCATTTACTTGTAAATTGAATTTTTTTATATATTCCATAACTAAATAATGAAAAGAAGGTATACGCATTGCACCAAGGTCTATATATTGATTATTAATAAAAGGTTCCCTTTTTGTGTAAATTCTCCCCCCTATTCTGTTATTTGCTTCAATAATAATAACCTGATGTCCAGCTTCTTTTAAAAGTGAAGCAGCAACTAAACCAGAAATTCCTGCACCTATAATGGTTACATGTTTTGGAGAGTTCGTTTTTTGTAATCCATTTTGAATGATGGAAATCATTTGATCCATTGATAGCAGTAGTTTTTGAATCAAAACTATCACCTCTTCTTGCTCTAGAATATGTCTCATTAGAATGATATTCGTTTACAAGTTGAAGTAGAATTTCCAAAAAGTTTTTATAAAATGATCCAGGATATTATTAAATTGTTCAACTATACTGCCATTTCGTTCAATAAAAACGACCGCAGAAGCAGTCAAACGTTGTCCACCTAACGTATGAACTAGTTGAATAAGAAATAGGGTATTTTGTAATCAGAACCTACTTTCACCTTCTACTAACAAACGCTTAAAATAATTAATTACAAATATTTTATAAACATTTTCTATTTTTTTAGAAAAAAGTGGACCATATTCTAAGGTTTCCCATGCATCACCTGGTATTTAAACAACCACAAAGAAGATTGATACTAACTAAAGGATTTTTAAACGAAGTAAAGAATAAATTAAATAGAACAAAAATGATATAATTGATTAATTTTCTTGATATTTAGATTTCATCTTTAAATGTGGGCATAAAGAATCAAAAAGAATTTCCGTTATCCAAACACATAATCTCTTTGCTTAGTTCAGAATTAAATTAACTATAATAGCTTCATTCGCAATAGTTTTTAAATTTTATAAAAGTTCTTCTTTTTTAAGTATTCAATGAATCAATTGAATAATATTGAAATGTAATAGGGAGGTCAAGGATGAAAGAAAATAACAAGACTCTTATTTTAATAGGACTAATGATTGGAGTCATCTTCTCGGAGCTTGATGAAACAGTCGTTTCAACAGCTATGCCAACAATTATTAGGGATTTAGGAGGTTTAGCATTATACGGCTGGGTTGGTGGAGTTTACATGCTTTCGATGACCTCTTTTATGGCGATACTCGGCAAACTTGCGGATTTATACGGTCGAAAAAAAATATATTTATTTAGTATGGGATTATTTATGGCTGGCTCAATTATTAGTGGTACTGCCCAATCTATGGAAGTCCTTTTAATTGGACGTGGGATTCAAGGGATTGGTGCAGGAGGGTTAATGCCACTTGCGATGGTCATTTTCGGAGATAGTTTCCCAGTTGAACAACGTGCTAAGCTACAAGGTATTTTCGGAGCTGTTATGTTTATACCTCAATTACTTGGACCGCTTATTGGGGGGTATTTTGTACAGCATATTTCATGGCACTGGATCTTCTTAGTAAATATTCCAGTTGGAGTTTTAGCTGCAATTTTATTAGCTTTAGGATTAAACGAAACGAAAGTAGAGAAAAAAATCCATATCGACTGGTTTGGTGGGATCTTACTAGTTACCACATTAATCAGTTATCTGCTCACTCCTGTTCTTCATCAAACAGAAGGATATGCATGGAGTGATCCTCAAATGATTGGTTTACTAATTTTAGGAACCATTTTACTTGGATTATTTATTTTTGTCGAGTCAAAAGCAAAAGAACCAATTATCCCATTGCACTTATTTAAAAATAGAAACTTTGTTGTCATTTCGGCTCTTGTATTTGTATTTGTTCTTGCGATAATGGGGTCACTTTCATCTTTCCCATTCTTCTCGCAAAATGTACTCGGTTTAACACCTACTGAATCTGGCTATTTAAATTTACCAATTATGGTTGGTGCAATGGGTGCAAGTGTAGTTGCTGGTCGAGTAATGAATAAATTCCCCTATCGAAATATTTACGGTGTTTCATTTATTATACCAATAATCGGTTTCTATTTACTTACAGGTATTACGGCTCACACATCAATTATTACATTCGTTATTTATTTCATTATTCTCGGACTAGGATTTGGTGCATTATTTAACAATGCATTAATTGTTCAAGAATCAGTTGAAAAAGAAAATGTAGGGATTGCTCAATCTGCCGTAATGTTATTTCAATCCATTGGGATGACGATTGGCTTTAGTTTATTTGGTTCTCTATTAGCTTCTAAAATTACATCAGGGATGAAATCACTAGCTGGAAGTCTTACCGTGGATCAATTACTACAATTAAAAAATGTACAAAACGGGATGATTCCATCTAATCTTGATCCTAACTTACTTGAAAAAGTAAAAACAGTCTTTACTCATGCATTCCAGGATTTATATTGGGTATCTTTCGTACTTGCCATTTTAACATTTTTAATTTGTTGGGGTCTGAAAAAGGAAATTTTAATAAAGAAAGATGAAGCAAGTGAAGTAAAAGAAGTAAATTCTATTTAACTAAAAAACCATTCCAATTTTTTTGGAATGGTTTTACTTTTTAAATTTATTTTATTTGTTTGTTATATGCTTAATTACATCTTCTAAAGATTTTTCTGCCATAGATGATAATCTTAAACTATGATTCTCAAACGCTAAATGTGATGTAACAGAATTAGGAACAATTACACAATGTAATCCTGCTTTTGTTGCAGCGATTAATCCATTCAACGAATCTTCAAATGCGATTGCCTCTGTTACTTGAACTCCAATTTCTTCAATTGCTTTTAAATATAGCTCCGGATCAGGTTTAACTTTCTTTACATCATCTTTCGTCTTTATTACTGAAAAGTATTCATAAATATTTAGCTTTTTCAAGAAGCTTTCTACCCATTCTCTTGAAGAGCTAGAAGCCAAAGCTATTTGTAATCCTGCATTTTTAGCTGAAATTAAATAGTCTTCTACACTATCTCTTAATGCCGGCTCAAGTAGTTTCGCATCAACGAGCTCTTTAGCCATTTGTTCAATCAGTTCTTTTTCGATTGGTTCTTTTAAATTTGAATTAATAAAATCGAATAGAATTTCATCACTTGTTCCCACAACTTCTGAAAACTTTTGAAGAGTTAACTCCACTTCATAGCGATGTAGTACTTCTTTATATGCTTCGAACCAAACAGATTCCGTATCGACAATTAACCCATCAAAATCAAATATTACAGCTTTAATCATTCCATGTCTCCTTTTCCTTAATTGGACAATTTTACTATTTTATAGTTTTTTCAGTTTACCATATTTTTAGAGCAACAAAATTTATTAGTTTCACGAGTCAAATCTATCTTAAAAAGATTCTATAAAATTCGTTTTATTTTTGCCAATCAGGTTTAATGAGTGAAAATACGTTTAAATCATGAGACTGATTCCCTTGAACTAAATAGCCTCTCAGTAATCCTTCTTTTTGAAAGCCTAACTTCTCAACTAATGTAGATGAGGCTTTATTATCTGGAAAAATATTCGCTCCAATTCGATAAAGTCCTAGTTTATCAAAGCAATAAGCTGTAATTTCCTTAATTGCTTCTGACATAAATCCTTTTCTCCAATATTCAGGTAATAAATCATATCCAATTTCAGTTCTTCTAGCGTGTAAGACTAAATTATTTAAACCAATTGTTCCGATTAATTTTTTTGAATCTTTTTCAACGATTCCCCATCGAATTCCTTGTTGGTTTTCAAATCTAGTTTGAAAGGAATCTATCATTTTAACCGCTTGATCTTTTTCAATAAAGGGGTCCATACCGTAGTATTTAATTACCTCTTCGTTTGAAAAAATGGAAAAAATCTCTTCTACATTTTTTGGTGAAATTTGCACTAAATATAATCTTTTTGTTTCTAAAATTGGAAAATCCATCATGTTACCCCTTTCTTAATACTTGAAGTACCTTATTTTACCATAAATTATGATTTAATTTTCTTAATTTTTACCCAATTTATTTCTTATTCTTTCAGCCTATTTCCTCTTGAAAATCATTCTTTACAAAAGTATTCTTTTTTTATGTTATCCAAAATTTGGGAATAATCCATTTTCATAGAAATAGAAATAAATAGACTCATTTCATTCACAAGGGAGAACATTTACATGAACAATCAATTAAAAGTAAATCCACAGCATTTTTACAAGGATCCATATTCGTATTTTAAAAACGCTAGAAAAATAAGTCCTGTGCTTTACACAGAGCTTTTTCAGAGAACTGGATGGTTAGTAACAGGCTATAAAGAAGCAGAAAACATGCTAAAAGACCCACGATTTATAAAAGACGCAACTAAAGTTACCCCACCTGAACAATTACCAAAAAGTGTTATGCCTGCAATAGCAATAAATCGAAAAATGATGTTATTTCGAGATGCTCCTGATCATACTAGATTGAGAAATCTTGTGAACAAAGCCTTTTCTCCAAGAATGGTTGAAAATTTACGAACTACGGTAAATGAAATTGCTGATCATTTAATAGCAAATATGAAAGGAAAAATTAGCCACGAACTAATACGTGATTTTTCATATTTATTACCTGTATTTGTCATAACTGACTTATTAGGTGTTCCTAAAGAAGATCGTGATTTATTTCGTAATTGGTCTGATGCATTTATTAAATTTATTGATTTTAATACGACTATGGAGGATTTAGAATTAGTATCAAAGGATCTGCGTGATGCTTCTAATTATTTTAGAAGTCTTATATCAGAAAGAAGAAGAGAACCAAAAGAGGATTTAATTAGTAGTTTAATTGTAGCAGAGGAATCAGGTGATAAATTAAGTGAGGATGAAATGATTGCAAGTTGTCTTCTTTTATTAATTGCCGGTCATGAAACTACGGTAAATTTAATCACGAATGGCTATTATCTTTTAATAAAACATCCTAAGCAGTTTGAGCTATTAAAAAATGATTTAACGTTAATTCCTTCAGCAATTGAAGAAATATTAAGATACGAATCACCGGTTATTTTTACATCCAGGTGGGCTAGAGAAGACTTTGCGTTCGCTGGACATTCGATTAAAAAAGGCGATTACTTTATGGTTTCTTTAGGAGGAGCCAATTACGACCCAAAAGTCACAACTAATCCTGAAACATTTGATATCACTCGAAAAAATATAAAACATTTATCCTTTTCATCTGGCCCGCATTTTTGTTTAGGTGCCCCTCTTGCTAGATTAGAAGGACAAATTGCAATTGAAAAACTGATTAGACATTTAGTTAATCCAGTTCTAATTGAAGAGCCGACTCGACGTGCAAATGTTGCATTTCGTGGGTTTGAAAGTTTAAAGATTCAGGCAAATATCCAATGAAGTTTCTAGTAATAAAAAAGAGCATCGAATTTTCGGTGCTCTTTTTTACTGTTCAATAACGGTTTCTTATTATCAACTCTTTCAGATAAATGAACATAACTACTTTCCAATGGTTTTATCCTTCATTAAAAGGACCAAAGTAATAAAATTCTAAATGAAATCACAGTTGGCTTAATTGTAGTAAAATATTTAATCCCTTTTTTAAATCTTCCAATGACGCATAGGCATAAGAAAGACGAATATGGTGTAAGTCTCTTGGTTCATAAATATAACCTGGATTTATCAATATATTTTGTTTAAGTAATTTTAAAAATAAAGTCTTATTTACAATTGGATTATGAAACCTAAGCCATATGTAGAAACCACCTTCAGACTTTTTCCATGAAGCTATTTTTTTAAATTCCTTTTCTAAAATTTCTTCTACGTATTTAGCTCTTCTTTGCAATTGTTCACGAAGGTTAACAAGATGCTTTTCGTATAGACCATTTGAGATCCAGTGTGATACGATTTCTTGCGAAAAGGCACTTGAACCGTAATCTGTTTGCATTTTAATATCAGCTAATCGTTCAATTACAGGTGAAGGTGCAACAACCCAACCAATTCTTAATCCCGGGCTTAGTGTTTTTGATACACTCCCTATATAAAGAACTTGTCCTGATGTATCAAGCGATTTTATAGCTGGTGAAGATGATTCAAAAAGCAATTCATGATACACATCATCTTCAATTATCGGAATTTGTAGCTCTTTGCATGTATTAAATAGATTTTGCTTTTCTTTGAATGTCCAATTATAACCCGTTGGATTGTTTAGCGTTGGAACACAGTAGAATAAAGATTGCCTCTTCCCTTTATGTGCCCGTAAATTATCTTTTAATTGATGTTCCCTTGAAACTGAAATCATTCGCATGCCATTAGATTGAAAGGGATGTACTGAATTCAAATACGAAAATTGTTCTTGAAATAAAATGGAACCCTCTTCTAATAATCCAACTGCAATTAATTGAAGTGCTTGAAGTGCACCCGAAACAATTAAAATGTTCTCTGGTGCTGTTTCAATTCCACGTTTTTTTAAATAATTACTTAAAATTCCGCGGAGCTTTTCACTTCCTTGCGGAGATGAATAGCCGATTGCTTTGGAATCAAGTGTAATCTGTCTTAACGAATCTTCTATTTGTTTAGTTGGTAGTAACTCAGGTGATAATTCACCTGTTCCAAGACGTATGATATGATCCATTTGCTCATGTTCATTTATGAGTTGAATCGTATGGTAGTTTGGTTTATGAATACTTGATTCAATATGTCTCTGCCAATTAGGTTGATATTTGCTCAAAAGTACGTTCCAAGAATTGTTAGTCACAAATACCCCTGAACCCATTTTTGATTCAATCAAACCCTCTGCCCTTAATTCATCAAGTGCAAGTTGTATGGTACTGCGGTTCACATTAAATTGCGTTGCTAGTTGACGCTGTGTTGGAATCTTTGTGCCTACAGACCAATCACCTCGTTCAATACGAGATTTTATCCAATCTACAATTTGCTCTTGAACAGTCAAATGAGAATCGCGATTTGGTTTCCATTTCATCTAACTCCCCCTTAAATTGGGTGGATATAAAACCATCCAATTGGTTGTTTTCTTTTAGTTTTAACATAGTACGATAGTAATTGAAAGGGAGTTGATTACATGGAAGCTATTATTCATGGCCTAGTCTTAGCATTCGGACTTATTTTACCTTTAGGGGTACAGAATGTATTTATATTTTCACAAGGTGCAACACAGCCAAAACTAATTCGAGCGCTTCCTGCGACTTTTACCGCTGCGCTATGTGATACTTTGTTAATTCTTTTAGCTATTTTTGGACTTTCCACTATCGTTCTACAATTTGAATGGCTAAGAATTAGCCTGATGATTGCTGGTATTTTGTTTTTAATTTACATGGGGTATGTTATTTGGAGGTCTAAACCTGTAGCAAATGAATCGAACAGCGCATTACCTGGCCGTCAGCAAATCATTTTTGCTTTATCAGTTTCCTTATTAAATCCACATGCAATTTTAGATACAGTAGGGGTAATTGGAACAAGTGCATTAAAATATGTCGGAAAGGAACAAGTTTTCTTTACGATCGCATGTATTACAGTATCCTGGATTTGGTTTTGTGGATTAACAATCGCAGGCTCAGTCATGAAGAAGGTAGACAGTACAGGAAGTTTAATGAACATATTCAACAAATGCTCCGCCTTGTTTATTTGGGGAACGGCCATTTATCTTTTAATTGGATTAACTTAATTGTCCATTAGAGGATATTATATTTCTGCACTATATTCCTTGTCATTTAAATAGAAAAACGACAGACTAAATCTTGTTATTAGTCTGTCATTTCTTAAACTATTCAATTAATTAGAAGCAACTAATTCAATTTCTGATTGATAGTCACCAACTTTAATTTCTTTTCCGTTCACTTGATTTTTAACAACCAATTTTCTCATTAATAAGTTTTCTTCAAGCATTTCTTTAAACTTTTCAATGATTTCAATAAATTCCGGATTAGCTGTAATTCCGATGTCTACTCGCATATTGATTGGTAAATTCAATTCTTTTCGATATTCTTGAATAGACCGTATTAGTTCTCTTACGGTACCTTCTTGGATCAGGTTTTCTGTTAATAATGTGTCGAGTGTCACTGTAAATTCACCATTCGTCGCAGATGCATAACCTTCTTTTGCACTTTTTTCAACTAAAATATCTAGTACATCGACTTTAACAGTTTCTCCTGTTTCAATTAATAAATTAACGTACCCGCTCTCAACCACATTTTTTGCTTCTTCATTTGTTAATGCTTGAAGTGATTTATTGACTAAATTTGAAAGCTTTCCAAATTTTGCTCCAGATTTTTTAAAATCCAATTTTAATTTTAAGATTGAAAACTCATTTTCATTGTTTACTTGTTGGAATTTTTTTACGTTTAACTCTTCTAAGACAATTTCTTTATATACTTCCCAATCGATGGCCTCATTGTTACTAACTAAAGTTAAACTAGCTAGAGGCTGTTTAATCTTTAATGAATTTGCATTTCGGATGCTTCTTCCAAGTTCCACAACTTTTAGGACCGCATCCATTTCCTTTTCTAGCTGAGAATCGATTAATTTGTCATCGTACACTGGAAAGTCAGCTAAATGGACGCTTTGTTTTGTTAAATTAACATAAACATCTTCTGCTAAAAATGGCGTAAACGGTGCTAATAATTGACTTACTTTTGTTAAAACTTCAAACAGTGTGTAGTAAGCCGCTGCCTTCTCTTTATTCATCCCATTTGACCAAAATCGTTCTCTTGACCTTCTTACATACCAATTGCTAACTTCATCCACTAATTTAGCGATGTCTCTAGCAGCATTTGTAAATTGATAGTCCTCCAATTTGTTAGTTACATTTTTGATTGTGCTATGCAAACGTGAAATGATCCATTGATCCAATTTACTCGTTTGATACTCATATTGTTTTTTTAAATTAAATCCATCTAAATTTGCATATAAACTGTAAAAACTATACACATTGTCGATTGTATCAATGAGTTTCGATTTCGCCTCTTGAACTACTCTTTCAGAAAAACGCTTCGGGTTCCAAGGCGCACTGTCTACTAATAAAGCCCATCTTAATGAATCTGCACCATATTTTTGAATTAATTCTACTGGATCAAGTGCATTCCCTTTACTCTTAGACATTTTTTGTCCATTTTCATCTAATACATGGCCTAGTGATAATACTCGTTTATAAGGTACTTTCCCAGTAAATAAAGTAGATACAGCAAGTAAACTATAGAACCAACCTCTCGTTTGATCAATTCCTTCAATGACAACATCTGCTGGAAATTGCTTTGCAAATTTCTCTTTATTTTCAAAAGGATAATGATACTGGGCAAATGGCATCGAACCACTATCGAACCAGACATCAATTACTTCAGACGTTCTTTTCATATTCCCGTTACAGTTCGGACATTTAAGTGTGACATCATCAACAAAAGGTTTATGCAGTTCAATTGAATCGTCAATTTCTTCAACTGAATAGTTGCATAATTCATTTATACTTTTCGGTGCTAATTGATGATTACATGAATCACATTCCCAAACATTTAATGGTGTGCCCCAATACCTTTTTCGACTAATATTCCAATCTACCATTTGTTCTAAAAAATTACCAAATCGACCATGTTTTATATGTTCTGGATGCCATGTTACTTCTTCATTATTTTTTATAAACTGTTCCCTTAATGCTGTAGTTTTGATAAACCAACTTTCATTCGCATAATAGAGTAGAGGTGAATCACAACGCCAACAATGAGGATAGCTGTGCACATATTTTTCTTTACTAAATAATAATTCATTTTCAGCTAAATACTTGACTATATCTACATCACACTCTTTAACAAAACGACCTTGAAAATTAGGTACTTCATCCGTATATTGGCCTCTTTCATTCACTACATTTACAAAAGATAAACCATTTTCTTGAACAACCTTATAGTCATCCTCTCCATATGCAGGTGCTATATGAACAATCCCAGTACCACTACTTTCCGTCACAAAATCTGCTTTCACAACTTTATGTCCGACCTCAACATTTACGAATTTAAATGGTGGTAAATAGCTGGTACCGATTAGATCAGCCCCGAGAAATTCAGATACTACGACATAATCAGCTTTTAATACTTTATCTAATAAAGCCTTCGCAAGAATATATACTTCCTTACCTTTTTTAGCACGAACGTATTCCATTGTTGGATTTACAGCTAACGCTACATTAGCTGGAAGTGTCCACGGAGTTGTCGTCCATCCAAGAAAATATACATTATCTTCATTTTGCAATTTAAATTTAACCGTTGCAGATAAATCTTTAACGTCTTTATATCCTTGTGCTACTTCATGCGAGCTTAATGATGTTTGACAACTAGGGCAATAAGGTGAAACACGGTGACCTTTTACAAGTAAACCTTTTTCATGAATTGTCCCAAGAATATTCCAAACACTTTCAATATAAGAATTATCTAATGTTACATATGGATCATCCATATCAACCCAATAACCTAACTGCTCAGTAAAATCACGCCATTGTTTCTCGTAAGTAAAAACACTTTCCTTACATTTATCAAGAAAGGCTTTTACACCATAACGTTCAATTTCTGCCTTACCTGAAATGCCTAACATCTTTTCAACACCAAGTTCAACCGGTAAACCATGAGTGTCCCATCCAGCTTTACGAACAACTTGGAAACCAGCCATCGTTTTATATCTAGCTACAACATCTTTTATTGTACGACCTAATGCGTGACCAACATGTGGTAGACCGTTTGCAGTTGGGGGGCCTTCATAAAAAACAAAAGTTTGATTATTTTCTCTTTGTTCAATTGATTTTACAAACGTGTTATTTTTAGACCAAAGTTCACTTATTCTTTTTTCACGACTTTGTACAGATTCCTTCATATGATATCGCCTCTCTTCTTTTTTTAAAGCACACAAAAACCCGTCCCTATAATAAGGGACGGGTTTAACCGCGATACCACCCTAATTCTATTGAAAAAAGTCCGTTCTTCAATAGCACTCTAGTCACGTACAATCATACGCGTTCCTTTTAACGGTAGACACCCGTTCAAACTTACTTATGTTTTCAGTTTGACTTCTCGGAGAGGATCTTCATTTAAGTACCATTCACCGGATTTCAGCTTCCCCGGCTCTCTGTGGAACAGTAACGAAAATTACTTTTCTCGTCATTGAATTCATTTGTGTGCTTTAATTGTTATTTATTATATCCATCGACTAATAAAAAGTCAAAGTTTTCTTAAATTTATTTTTTTCTTAATTATAATTGCCGATTTGAATTATTGTTACAACGATATTGTAAAGTGAACTTTCCGTATGGTCTGTTTTAGTTAAGATTAGAAATCAATTTTAAAAAATGATGAAATTAAACTACGAAATCATCAATAATTTCTACCACTTCAATTTTCCCATTAATTAAAAGCTCAGGAAGATCATTTTTAACATTACCCATCCAATATTCTCTAGCTTGTTCAATTTTCTTTGCAAATGGTAGCCCATCCTCTTTCGGTAATAGATTTCCATCGCCCTCAAAAGAACTCCCATTAACTCTTAATTTAACAATCTGCAAAACTTTTCGATTGAACGAATCGAATATTTCCTTCCATTTCAAAGAATCCTCATAACTTTTGGCAGCGTATAAGCAAGACAATCTAGACGGATATTCTGGATATTCTTGCAGTCTAACCATTTCTAAAATTACTTCTCTAATTGCCCTAGTAGTTTGACCTACGTACTTCTTAGCAACTTCAGCATTTTCTGCATCCTGTTTAAACCCGACTTCTGTATAATGTCTATAAAATATCTGTATAAAATCTTCACCTTTATTATTCAATTGCTCCTTTTCAAAAAAGAAGCTATATAAGGTATTTTTTTGATCACCGTCGAAATCAATTATCTGCCCAAGGTTCATTTTTTTTCTAGTAACAATGTGATAAACATACATTTCGGTATCTTTCATGGCTCGTCTCCTACTTGAGTACATCATTATTTAACCTTATTTTACCAGAAAAAATTTGTCCATTGTTCAACAATTACAATTACTTGTGATGCTCACTTGAAATTCTATGTACACATTCAATTATTAGGTCTGGACGATCAAGAAATACAGAATGTCCTGAATTACTTGCAAATAACAATTCACTCTTTGAAGATAATTTAACTTGATTAGTGATCAATTGCGACCACTTATCTTCAAAAACTCTTAATTCCCATAAAGGAGTTCCTGTTTTCAATTCTGACTTAATCGTGAAATCTTTATCGCGTCCAATTACGATTAACGGAATATCAGGGAAATCCCCAAGATTTTTAATAACTTCAGCATCCTTTTTCCACTCTTTAATTTCCGATGCCATCGCCTTATATAATGAAGGATTTATTTGAAAATCCAATAATCTCTGTTGAATATCAATTGGTAATTGGCGATGTTTATCATTCAAAGTTGGATTAAGTATTTTCGATAATTGTTTTAAATCTTTAAGCGCATAATTTAAACATTTTTCGATCCAATCTTTATCAGTTTCTTGATCTATTACAGGTAGATTTAAATTATCCAACTCTTTCAATTCAATAGAAGTAGAATCAACCAAAATCACGCCAGCCACAATTTTAGAATATGATTTAGCGAAGTGTTGTGCACATAGACCACCATAAGAATGCCCAATTAAATAAATTGGTTCTTCAATTTTAAAATGATCAAGTAATGAAGCTAGAACACGTACTGTCGATTCAGTATTCTTAACACCTTCTCCAATTTCACTTTTACCAAGCCCCTGACGATGAAATGTTAGAACTCTATTAGTTTGGCTTAAAATGTTTATAATCTCATACCACTCATCAAAAGAACATCCCATACCAGTAAGTATGACAAATAATGGTCCTTTATTCCCTTTGTATAACACTTCAATTTTATTGTTATTTATTAAAATATATTGATAACCATCCATTCTACCTAGTCTCTCTCCTTTTTAGCTACAACAATAAATAATTGAGATTTTATGTAACTAAATCTTATGTTGTTTATAATTTAAGCTCTAACAACATATAATCTATCTGTTATACAATGAGTCTTTTACCTTATTAAACTAGATAAATAGAGGGTGATCAATTAATGATCATCTTCTATTTTTTGTTACACTAATACATTGCGTTAGTTTAATAAGAAGTTCATTTAGAACTCCATTTTTTAACTTTTCTTAATAACTCATTTACGAATTGTTCTTTACCTAATTGATATTCTTTGGTGTTACTAGGGAACTGTTCTGCTAATTTAATTTTTAAATCACCATAACTTTTGGCATCCAGTGGGTGTTTAATCAAATTCTCTTTAAAATCCAAGTGAGTCTTTTCCAACTTGGAAGATAGGTATATGATGAGTTCTATTTTCTTTACCTTTTAGGAAAAATCTTCTGCCAGATATGCTATTCTCACCACGTGGTTCATACCCAAGTAACTCTAACTCTTTGTTATACTGATCGATTAATTCAATATTATTTACTACTATTAAAATATCTATAATTGGTTTCGCAAAACCTATCGATTTAACTGATGTACTTCCGATATGGTACATTTCAATTAATGCTGTCCATGGAACTATATTTGTTTTTCTCAATAAATCATCCCCAAATTTTTATTGATGCTATTGAATAAAAGCATGCAATAGTTGAAAAAGCCGGAAGTTAGTCAACATATGCATGTGTTAGTTTCATAAGAACTAATTATTTATTAAAACAAATTGATCATCTTTTATTCTAACTACATTACATTTATTCAAATTTTCAAACTCAATTAACCTTTCTTCGATAGACCTTCTAGTAGTGTCTGGAAACAAGTCTTCTCTGTCATAGTGTGGAAAGATCATTTTATTAGTCATTTCTAAACCAGTTAGATCCTTGGTTTCTACTATATTCAGCTGAGGGGTAAAATAATTGACAACATTAATGTTTGGGCCGAGAACTACTGCACCTGCACTAACACCGACTATTATGACGTTTTTATTTGATAATCTTTTAAATATCAGATCGGCACCACTTTTCCTAATATGATGAAGCAAATAAAATGGATTACCTCCGTTAATATAGATAATATTATATTTTTCAAACTTTTCTGCTGATTCAAATTCTATATCAATAAACTCCACACTTTTTATACCCATATGATCAAAGTCTTGTTTTGCTTTTATTGCAAATTTATTATTCTCTTTTTGTTGTGATGCAGTTGTAATTACTCCTGCACTCATATTACTTATATTTCCTTTAGTAAGTTGTAAAAACTGTTCCTTGATTTCATCGGTAAAAAAACCATTTGAAGTTAATAATAGATTTACCATTCAACAAACCTCATTTATATATTATTAAAGGTAATTTTTCTAGAAAAGTAATTAAACTCCTTTTAATAACACAAAAAATATTCATAATGTTTAGCTAAAGGAAAATCAGATTTAAACTGTTGATATACTTTTCTCTTCAGTTCAATATTGGACTTTTATTACAAACTATCCATAATTCATGTTAAATTTCGTATTTTTTAATAATTCCAAAATTATGGTAAAATATATTGATTATGATTTTATTAGGGGGATCATGGAATGGATAAAGTTCAATTGGCGCAAGAGATTTATAAAGTTTCCCATCTTACTGGTGAGTTTAAATTAAGATCTGGTTTAGTATCAAACGAGTATTTTGATAAATATTTATTTGAATCGAATCCTACACTTTTAAGAGAAATTGCAGAACATTTAGCGTATTTAATACCAGAAGGTACAGAAGTATTGGCAGGGTTAGAAATGGGTGGTATTCCGATCGCTACAGCATTGTCTCTAAAAACAGGTATTCCAGTTGTATTCGTTCGAAAAGCAGCAAAAGTCTATGGAACTTGTAAACTCGCAGAAGGAATTGATATCCAAAATAAAAAGATTTGTATCATTGAAGATGTAGTAACAACCGGCGGACAGATTAAGCTTAGCGCTGAAGATTTAAAACAAGTTGGTGCAAACGTAAAAGATGTTTTATGTGTAATTGATCGAAAACAAAATGGGAAAGAAAATTTATCTGAAGTCGGATTAAACTTACACTCCTTACTTACATTGGATGATTTAATTGCGAATGCATCTAATTTCATTGAACGAATATGAGATTCAATAAAAGTATAGATCTTTTTAAAAATAGAAATTTTTTAAAGTATTGGTTAAGCTATCTATTCTCTGCATTGGGTGATTCTATATATTATTTCTTAATACCATGGATGATTAAGGAGATAACAGGTTCAGGAACAATGATGGGAACATTTTTGCTGGTAGTTGGAGTTCCTAGGATTATGTTCATGCTTTTCGGTGGTGTAATTGTTGACCGTTTTGATGGAAGAAAAGTAATGATGCTATCAGATATGCTTCGTGCCATCTTAATGATAGTGATGTTAGTTCTACTTATGTTAAATAGTATGAATATGTCCTTTATTTTTATTTTGGGCTTTATTTTTGGAACTGTGGATGCCTTTTATTGGCCAGCAGTTACATCGATCCAGCAACGAGTAATTGAAAAAAATAAGTATGTTCAATCGAATAGTGTATTTGCTGGGACATGGCAAATTACAGCTCTAATAGGGCCAATCATAGGAGCGTTTTTATATCAATTGGATAATGGTAAAACATGTTTTATTTTTATTTGTATCTCTTTTGTTATTTCTGCGATAACACTGTTTTTAATAAAATTAATGCCTATAAAGACGGCCATTCAGACTGAAAAGAAATCGAATTTGAAAGAAAATTTCATTTTTGGCATCAGATTTATACTCCAAAATCGACTAGTACTTACTTTGATTATTACAATGCTTTTCGCTAATGCGAGTTTTAGAATGTTATTCGTAGGATTACCCTTTTTGGCAAAATCGTTCGGTGCAAGTGAAAGTGAGTTTGGCATGATGCAATCAATGCTTGGTGGAGGAGGAATAATTGTTTCTCTGCTATTCGCTTTTGTCTTTATCATTAAAAATCCAAGTTTAAAGGTTAATATGATTGCCGTGTCGGCTCAAGGAGTCGGATTACTTTTATTAGGATTTACATCAAATGTTTGGCAAGCAATGATCGCTATAGGTTTTATCGGAATTGCAACTGCATTAGTAAGTACATTTATACCAAGTGTATTTCAAAAAGTGATCCCTATGGAAGTGATGGGTAGAGTTTCAAGTGTTAATATGATGGTTGCTCAAGGAGTCGTACCGTTAGCTCAAGCGTTCGGTGGCTGGGTTATAGATATAAGTAGTCCTAACATACTTTTTATCGCTGCAGGACTTGTTGAAATGTTAACTGGATTGATAGCGTTAATGTTACCAACATCGGTTGTACTTTACGAAGGTAATAAAAAGCAAAGTGTTTAACTACGATCAATTATTTCATAATGTTATTACAAGCGAGGAAAAGGAAATGTTACTACATAAGATTGATGAAGATATTTCATTAAGAATGTTTAATATAGATGATGCTGAAGAATTTTACAATTTAACGATTAGTTCAAAGGATTATTTGAAAGAATGGCTCGGTTGGTTGAATTCCATTGAGAGTGTTGAAGATACTGCTCAAAACATTAACGCAAGGCTTAAAGCATTTGCTGAACATGGTGGTTACCCAAGATCATTCGCTATAATTTATAAAGGAAATATTGCAGGTACAATAGGTTTTAACGACATAAATAACTCAAATAAAACTGGAACAATTGGATATTGGTTAGGAGAAAACTTCCAAGGTAATGGAATTATGTCTAAGGCATTTAAATATTTAATTGATTATGGATTCAATGAACTTGGTCTGAATAAAGTTGAAGTTAGAGTCGCTGTAAAAAACAAAAAAAGTAGGGCACTTCCTGAACGATTTGGATTCGTTGAAGAAGGTATACTCAGGCAAGCTGAGTGGCTCTACGATCATTATGTAGATCATATTAATTATGGACTTTTAGTAGAAGAGTGGAAATGATAAAAATAGATATTAAAAATGGTGTGAAATCATGTATAAAATCAAACATAACATAATTACAGAAGAAGTTTTGCAAGAATGGGATCAAAAATTAGTTCACGCATTTATACCATTTTTTAACAACTTCAGTTAGCTTAGACAATTAACTATTAGACTAGTTGAGCAAGCGAATCAAAAAATAATTTAGAAATTAATAAAGGCACGAAAGTACAAGAGGTGAATGTACATGTACTTAAGATTAGATAAAGCAACAGACTCAGATGCACAATCCATTTTTGAAATGCAAGTGAAAGCCTTTATACCTTTGTTAGAAAAATATCAAGATCATGACACAAGTCCTGCGAACGAACAATTGATCAGGTAATTAGAAGAATCAATTATCCTGCTGGTGGATTTTATAAGATTTTGCTTGAGGGTGCTCTTGTAGGAGCGGTATGTATCTATTACAAAGAAGAAACACAATTTTGGATCAGTCCAATGTTCATTTTACCAGAATTCCAAGGTATGGGAATTGCACAGAAAGCTATCCATTTAATTGAAAGACAATTCCCACAAGCAACTACTTGGGAATTAAGAACAATCTTAGAAGAAAAATGTAACTGTTATTTATATGAAAAAATGGGTTATAGCCTAACTGGCGAAACTAAACGTTTAAATGAAAATTTAACACTAGTGGGTTATAAAAAAATTTGTTAACCTTTTTTTAATCAACGACAAGGTTTTAAGGATTTTTTTATTTGTTGATTTGAATATCTTTCTTCCAAAATTAATTAAAGACTAAGCATTCTGCTTAGTCTTCTTCATTCTGACCAGTTGTAAAAAAAGTTGTAATATTTAAGGTTTCCAAATAAAATACAAAATTCTTTTCATCTGATTATTTTAAAAAATTTTTTAATATTATTATTTTTTTGTGATTGATTAGACATGCACTAATTTTTGTCACTAAACAATATCTATTTACAATGACTCAGCTGTTTTTTCAAACATTACACTTTGGTCAATTAAACCACAAGCTCCACATTGAACTAAATATTCTGGACCCTTATATGGAACAAAAAATGGATCAAGCCCACTTGAAACATACTCTTCTCGTTCAACATCTCCGCTTTGAGCATTTAATTTAACCGCTTTTGGGTTTTGTTCGATTAAATAAAATCTACTTTTGTTTGTTTTACAGCGTGGACATGCTAATTTATGCATATTTTCACCTCATTTTATTCATATAAGGTTACTATTCCATTAAATTATTATATTTATTCATATTAATTCCTATTTAATTTTCCTTCAAAAACAATCTTTCTTCCAGTCGGTTCGATTTCAACCTTACCATTGATCATTTGCTCTGAAAATATTGGTACTTCCATTCTTTTAACTGGTGTGTAGCCTTCTTTTTGCATTCTCTCTAAACACTCATTAATTGTTTCGTTTTCAAAGACTTCAAATTTTTTCTTACTCATCTATTTCCCTACTTTCTACTATTGTAATTCTATTTAAACAGATCCGAATTAAATCAAAATATAGTAAAAAACCTTACTTTCATTTGAGAGTAAGGTCTGACTGACTAAAATTATTTAATCGCGAATCCTTGAAAGGAATCGAAGTGCTTCAATATAAACCCAAATGACGGTTACTAATAAACCAAAAGCACAATACCACTCGAATTCTTTTGGTGCCCCTTGTCTAACACTTGTCGTAATTAGATCAAAGTCCAAGAATAGATTTAATGAAGCAATAACTAGAATCGCTAAACTAACAAATATGCCTATTGGACCAGATTGATGGATATATGGAATTGGAACATGGAAAAGCTGAAGGACCATCGTTAGTAAATAAAATAAAAATACTCCGATTGTTAAACCTAAAACAATTGATCTAAAACGGTGCGTTACTTTCACAAGTCCTGTAGCATAACAAATTAATGTTCCTGCAATAATTGCGATTGTTAATAGAACCGCTTGTAGTACAATCATTCCATAAGTTGCTTCGTAAACAGCTGAAATATTACCAATTAGAATACCTTCTACTGCTGCATAAATTGGTGTAGTAATCGGCGCAATTCTAGGTGAAAAAGATGTCACTAACCCAATAATAAATGCAACGATTAAACATCCTATAAACACTTTCGAATTAAGTGTTCCAGTAGCCGTTAAATAAAATGAGTATCCTGCTGTTGCGATTAGTAAGATTAATGCGATTATTGTTTTACCAATTGTCCCACCTAACGTCATCGCTTGAGCTGAATGTCTTGATTTTGTCAATCGTTCAGAATTTAAGATAGGATTTGAACTCCTCATTTAAACTCCTCCTTTATTTTATACCTTCATTTTACCATTTTTAGTAAATTTCTTAAACTTTAAACAAGCTTTAGTAAAATATATGAAAAAAGATGTCCAAAAGGACACCTTATTTAAAAAACTAAATTAAAATTTAATTTTATTTGCTAAGAATGATTGAAGTTCACTTATTGCAACACGAGTTTGCTCCATTGTGTCACGGTCACGAACTGTAACTTTTCCGTCTTCAATTGATTCGAAGTCGTAAGTGATACAGAAAGGTGTACCGATTTCATCTTGACGTCTATAACGTTTACCAATTGAACCAGTTTCATCGAAATCAACATTAAAATCTTCAGCTAAAGTAGCAAATACTTCTTGTGCATTTTCTGATAATTTTTTAGACAATGGTAAAATCGCTGCCTTATACGGTGCTAATGCAGGATGTAGACGCATTACTGTACGTGAAGTACCATCTTCTAATGCCTCTTCTTCATAAGCATCAATTAAAAATGCTAATGTAACACGATCTGCACCTAATGATGGCTCGATACAATATGGAACGTATTTTTCATTTGTAATTGGATCATGATATGTGAAATCTTCTGTTGAATATTCCATATGTTGTTTTAAATCATAATCTGTACGAGACGCAATGCCCCATAACTCGCCCCAACCAAATGGGAATTTATATTCAAAGTCAGTAGTCGCGTTACTATAGTGTGATAATTCATCTGCACTATGTTCACGTAAACGAAGATTTTCTTCCTTCATTCCTAAAGCTAAAAGCCATTTATTTGCAGTTTCTTTCCAATAAGAATACCACTCTAACTCTTCACCTGGTTTACAGAAGAATTCAAGCTCCATTTGTTCGAATTCACGAGTACGGAACGTGAAATTTCCTGGAGTAATTTCGTTACGGAAACTTTTACCGATTTGAGCAATACCAAATGGAACTTTCTTTCTCATCGTACGTTGAACATTTTTAAAGTTTACGAAAATACCTTGCGCTGTTTCAGGACGTAAGAAAATTTCATTCGTACTTGATTCAGTAACACCTTGGAATGTTTTAAACATTAGGTTAAATTGACGAATATCTGTAAAATCATGGCTACCACAATCTGGACACGCAATTTTATGTTCCTCAATTAATTTAGCCATTTCTGAAAATGGAAGACCATCAACGATAATTTCCATTCCTTTTTCTTCAAGTGCATTTTCAATTAATTTATCTGCACGATGACGAGTTTTACAATTTTTGCAATCGATCATTGGATCATTAAAGTTACCAATATGACCTGATGCTTCCCATGTACGTGGATTCATTAAGATTGCAGCATCTAAACCAACATTATATGGACTTTGCTGAACAAACTTTTTCCACCAAGCTTTTTTCACATTATTTTTTAATTCAACACCTAGTGGACCATAATCCCACGTATTTGCTAAACCTCCGTAAATTTCAGAACCTGGGAATACAAATCCTCTGTGTTTAGCATGACTTACAACGACATCCATTGATTTTTCTGACATTTCATTCGCCTCCAATTTTCAATTGTTTTTTGAAAATGCAAGAATGAAATAAAAAAGCTCTCATCCTTAGGCATTTTCTGCCTAGGGACGAGAGCTGTATATGCACCCGCGGTTCCACCCTAGTTGACAATTAAAAAAATTGTCCACTTTAAGAATTAACTCAGGAATGCCTTTCGCTAAAGGTTTTGATTGAGCTCACACTATCCTCAACTCGCTAAGCAAAATGATCTTTAGGTACTTCTTTCCGTCAACGTTATATGTAATAAATAATATGTTGTTATTTTAACAAAGTGACAATGATTAAGTCAAATATTATTATGAACATTTATGATAAAAAAATACGGTGAATTTTTTGAATATTTTTTGGAAAACTAACATGTAAAGATAAAACCTTTACAGTATGAGCATTACTTGGTATGATAGAAAAGTTGTTTTATTTATATACCTAACTATCAGAAGGGAGTGCTAGTTTTGAGTAGCAGCATTTTTTCAAAGAAAAAGAAACGTTCAGCAGTATTGCTTGATAAACATCATTCCATTCGTTTATTAAAGACAAACAAAAAGCGAATCGTAAACAAAAGAAACAATAAAATAAAAGGGTTCGAACAATTACTTGTTAAAGAATTAAACGAGGAAATGATTTCAACTTCAAACAGTACGGTAAATGAAATTTCTGAAAATGTAAATACAGTAGTGATCGAAGGACTTCCAGTAACATTTCTTCTAAAGGTTGGAAAAGAGTTTTTCTCAGATTTAGAAGCAGTGAAGTACTATTATAATAGTAAACATGAAGATTTTTACAAGAATCGTAGTTTACTAGAGGAATCACTTCAATCTTCAATTAACAATGCTTCAAGTGAAGAGCAATTAAAAATTTCGGAATTTATTTCTAATAGATAATATTTCACAAAAAAGTCAGTTCATTATTGATAAATGAACTGACTTTTTTAATTAAGCTAAATATGCTTTTTTCACTTCTTCATTATTCATTAATGTCTTACCTTCACCAACCATTTGAATCTCTCCAGTTTGAATAACATAGCCACGGTGAGCAATTTGTAATGCTTGGTATGCGTTTTGTTCTACTAATAAAATTGTCATCCCTTGTTTGTTTAGTTGCTCAATGATTTCAAATATTTGTTCAACGATAATTGGAGCAAGACCCATTGATGGCTCGTCTAGCATCAGTAATGATGGACCCATCATCAGTCCTCTACCAATTGCTAGCATTTGTTGTTCTCCTCCACTCATCGTACCGCCTTTTTGGCTTAGTCGCTCTTTAAGTCTTGGAAAATAATCAAATACCATTTCCATACGTGCAGCGATTAGTTTTTTATCTTTAACTGAGAAAGCACCCATCTCTAAATTTTCTTTTACAGTTAATTTAGAAAAGATCCTTCTTCCTTCCGGTACGTGTGCAATTCCCTTTAAGGCAATTTCATGAGCTTGTAACTTTATAATCTCTTCACCTTTATAAATCAACGTTCCAGATTTTGGTTTAACTTGGCCACAAATCGTTTTTAAAGTAGTAGATTTTCCAGCACCATTACTTCCAATTAATGTTACAATTTCGCCTTCATTTACTTCAATGTTAATATCTTTTAGTGCTTGAATACCACCGTAAAAAGAGTTAATATCTTTTAATTGTAATAGGGTCATCTTTTCGTACTCCTTTCACTATGCAGTAGTCACTGCACTTTTTCCTAAATATGCTTCAATTACTTTTTGATTATTTCGAATTTCAAGTGGTTTACCTTCTGCAATTTTTTCGCCATGATCAAGTACGAATAAATACTCGGAAATTTCCATTACAAGCTTCATATCATGTTCGATTAAGACGATTGTTAAGTTTAAGTCATCTCTCATTTGATAGATTAAATCAGTCAATTCTTTCGTTTCTTTCGGATTCATCCCTGCAGCTGGCTCATCTAAAAGTAAGATTCTTGGTTGAGATGCTAATGCACGCGCGATTTCAAGTCGTCTTTGTGCACCATATGATAGACTCGATGCTTCCTCATTATAAACATCAGCCAATCCTACGTATTCTAACCATTTATATGCTTCCTTCATCGCCATTTTTTCTGCTTTTTTAAATTTAGGTAAATGGAATATTGTTGAAAATACGCCATATTTTAAGTGCTGATGCATTCCTACCATGACATTTTCTAAAGCCGTCATACTACTAAATAAACGAATATTTTGGAATGTACGCGCGATCCCTTTTTTATTAACAGTATGTGGCTTTAACCCTACTAAACTTTCATTACCAAGCAAAATCTCACCGCTAGTAGGAGTATATACACCTGTAATCATATTAAAAAATGTTGTTTTCCCTGCACCATTTGGTCCAATTACTGCTGTAATTGAGCCTTCTTTAATTTCTATATTTACATTATTAACAGCTGTTAAACCGCCAAAGCTTTTCGTTAAATTCGTTGTTTTTAACATTTAATAACCTCCTCTCCTAAAATGAAACTGAGCGTGTATTTTCTTCGACTACAGTTTGATCTACGACGTCTTCTTTTGGAACAACCTTATTTTTGGCAGGCAATAGTCCTTTAGGCCTGAAGATTGCTACAAGTACTAAAATTAGTCCGAAAATCATACGTTGCATTTTAGAAGGTGATAGAGCCGGTGGTAAATTAATGACTCCATCTAATGTTAATTGGTTTAAATAATTTGTTACTTCTGTTAATACTTGTAGGTTTAAGATTGTTACAAGTGCTGCTCCAAGAATAACCCCTGGAACGCTACCCATTCCTCCTAAAATTACCATTACTAAGATCGTGATTGATTCAAGTAATGTAAAGCTTGTAGGGTCAATGAACATTTGCTTTGCAGAGAATACTACCCCCATCATTCCTGAGAAAGAAGCACCAATTGCAAATGCAATTAATTTCGTACGTACTAAGTGAATACCTGATGCTTGGGCAGCGATTTCATTCTCACGTACCGCTTTCCAAGAACGGCCAAGTTTAGAATCTTGTAATCTAGTAACAGCTAAAATGACAATTGCTAATACAACTAACACCACATAATAAAATTGGCCAGAACTATCAATTTCTAATCCAAAAATAGTAGGTGCTGGAATAGAAGAAATACCTTGTGCTCCACCAGTAATATTTACCGGTTTATCTAAGTTATTAAATACGATTCGAATAATTTCCCCGAATCCAAGTGTTACAATTGCTAAATAATCACCTTTTACGCGAAGTACTGGAATACCTAATAATACACCTGCTATGCTTGCGATAATTCCACCGATAATTATAAATACCCAGAATGAGTTTCCTGAAAAAGGAAGAAAGTCAAAATGCAAGAAGTTCGTTACTTGTTTAGTAGAAAAAATTGCATAAGTATATGAACCGATTGCAAAGAAGGCAACAAATCCTAAATCTAATAAACCTGCTAAACCAACTACAACGTTTAATCCAAGTGCCATTGCAACATAAATTCCAACTAAAGTCGCTACACCCATATATGATTCAAATGCTGTACCTTGTGATGCTACATATGGCATGATCACTGTTAAAACTAGTATTCCAATGCTCCATTTTAATTTAACTGGAAAATTAGTTTTATATAATAAATAAAGTGAGAATAAAATTAATAGAAATGCTGTTACGGATTCTTGCAAAAAGTATAATCCTAATGATGTAACAACGATATAAGCTCCTAAGAAAATTCCTTGTAGTTTGTTTGATTGTTTTAACCCTTCTACTAAGCTCTTCATCTAATTCACCTACACTTTCTCAGCTACAGGTTTACCAAATAAACCTTCTGGCTTGAATATTAGAACTAGAATTAAAATTCCAAATGCAAATACATCTTTATATTCTGATGGGAAAATGCCATGTGTTAAAGTTGATAAATTTGTTGCTGCAAACACTTCGATTATACCGATTAATAAACCACCAACCATCGCACCACGGATATTTCCTATTCCCCCTAATACTGCAGCTGTAAATGCTTTTAGCCCTAAAATAAAACCGATGTACGGATCAATTGTGTTATATTGTAATGCAAAAAGTACGCCAGTTGCACCACCTAATCCAGAGCCTAAAAAGAATGTTAATGAGATGACTTTGTTAACGTTTACAGACATTAATGATGCAGTTTCACGATCCTGAGCAACTGCACGCATTGCTGTACCCCATTTTGTTTTATTGATGAAGTAATCTAATGAAATCATCATTACAACTGCAACGACTAAAATAATAATTGATGCTGATTTAATTTGTGCATTTCCAAATGAAGAAAAAATTGAGCTAGTTTTAATTTGGTGTTGTCCTGAAAATAGTGATGGGCCAGTAATAATGTAATTTCCTTCTTTTAATTCAGCAATAAAACGCACGATATCTTGTAGTAAAAATGAAATACCTATTGCTGTAATTAATGTAATTAACTTTGGTGCTTTTCGTAATGGACGATACGCAACTCTTTCAATCCCCATTCCTAGGAATCCAGTTGCTAATGAAGCTATAATTAATACAATTGCTAACACGATAATTGCAGGTAGACTACTTAATAAACCTAAACCAGTAAATGTAATTAATACTGCAGTACCAATAAACGCACCTGCCATGAATATTTCACCATGTGCAAAGTTGATTAGTTCTAATATCCCATAAACCATCGTGTAACCGAGTGCTACGATTGCATATACTGCTCCTAAAACAAGACCGTCTATTAGTACTTGAGGTAGTGTTTGGATTACTTCATTCATGTATGAGACCTCCTATAAATAATATAGTTTATTTCCTATTAATTTCCAAAATTTTACAATTTTCTCACCTTATTGAGAGAAAAAGAGTATCACGTTTTTACGGGATACTCTCTTTCTTTAGACTGGTAGACTTTGTTCCTAATTATGGTTTAGTAACTTCGCCTTCTTGAGTACCAGGATATTTAGCTTCTTTAAACGTATAAATAAATACTTTTGCGTATTTGTTGTCCCCTTTATCGTCGAAACCAACCTTCGTTACTACACCATCATAATCTTGAATTGCACGTACTGCTTTTTCAACTTGTTCACGAGTTGGAGTTTTACCTTTGTTATCGTTAATCGCATTTTTTAATCCTTCTAATAAAACGCCAGCAGAATCATATCCGTAAGACGAGAACGATTCGATGTTTTTATTAAATTTTGATTTATATGCGTCAGCAAAAGCTTTACCTTTATCTGTTTTTAACGTATCACCAGCAACTGAAGTATAGTAGAAGTTTTTAACAGCATCCCCAGCAATATCAACTAAACCTGAAGAGTCCATTCCATCTCCACCCATGAATGGGATGTTTAATCCTTTTTCACGAGCTTGTTTTAATAAAATTCCACCTTCAGCATAAAGTCCACCAAAGAATACTAAATCAGGCTTTTTCGCAATCGCATTATTTAGTACACCGTTAAAGTCTTTATCTCCGATTGAGATCCCTTCTTCACCTAAAATTTTAGCGCCTAATTTCTCAGCAGCAGCTTTGAATTCATTTGCTAAACCAGTTCCGTAAGGTGTTTTATCTTGAATGATAAATATATTTTTAGCTTTTAATGTATTAATCGCAAAATTTGCACCTGCAGGACCTTGGAAGTCATCACGAGCACAAATTCGGTTAACGACTCCTAATCCACGGTCAGTAACTTCATTTGCAGTATTTGAAGGAGAAACCATTACGATATGGTCTTTCTCATACTTTACAGAAGATGGAATTGCTACACCAGAGTTTAAGTGTCCTACAACACCAAGGATTTTATTGTCTGCAGCTAACTGCTCAGCATTTGCTACACCTTTTTTTGGATCCCCTTGATCATCATAAGGTACAATCTTTAAATCAAAGCCTAATTTTTTGAAAGCTGCTTTTTGATCCTCTAATGCAAGCTGAGCTCCAAGTTTAATGGATTCACCTAAAATTGCGTTATTACCAGATAATGGTGTATTTGTAGCAATTTTAATGACCTGGTTCCCATCCTTTGAACTATTACTATTACCACAACCTGCTAAAATACCTGCAGTTAACGATACTGATGCTAAAATTGCAAATCCTTTCTTTAAAACCATATGTACGCCCCCTTAATAACCTATTTTTTTGAAAATTTAAAATACTTAAGAAAATAGTAAGCTATATTTTTTCGTTAGACAAGGTCTTTTGGTTCAAAATATTTCGACAATTCTGTCGATTCGTTGTTATTTTAGGCAATTATTACCATTAAAAATTCATTAAAAACCTTTTTTTCTTATTTTTGAATTGTAAAATTAGAAACTTTTAATTAATTTCCCTTGATTAATTCATATAAAATGTTTTTCTAGTATTATTTGTACATTTTTCGACAAATTCGACAAAAAAACCTATTCCAAAAAGCTTGGAATAGGTTCTTTTCTAATTATTTTCTTCTTTTTTGTATCGAATAATCGTCTTTATATCACCAGAATCATCAGTATCCATAACAAATGATCCATTACTATACTGATCACTATTTCTTAAATCACTTGGGTCAACTGTCTCAAATTGCCCAGATTTACTTAATAATGCAAACATATCATTTTCATTTATTGCATATACCCCAATTAACATATGAGGATTATTTTTCAAATCGCGAAGTACTTTAACTCCCCTTGTACCTCTAGAGCTTTGAGGGATCGTATCGAGTTTCATTTTTTTAATTGCTGCTCGATGTGTTGCACAGAATATTTCTTTCACTTCGTTACTAATCGTGTCTGCAGATACAACAAAATCTTGATCCTTTAAGTTAATTCCTTTAACTCCGCCAGCTCTTAAGCCTTGTATACTAATCTCTTCAACATTAAATAACAATGTGTATCCCAAACTTGTAGCCATCAACACTTGATCTGTTTCAGAAGTGACACCAGCAAAAATTAAGGTATCATCTGACTTAATTGACATACCAACAAGTGGTTTAGAATAACGTTGTACTTTTAATTGCTGAATACTTGTACGTTTTACAATACCATTTTTAGTCACAAATAAAATATAATCTTTATTTTCTTCAAAATTATTTACGACTGTAGCAGAAAGAATTGTTTCGTCTCTCTCAATTGGAATAATATTTGCAACATGTTGCCCCATATCTTTCCATCTGATATCTTGCATTTCATGAATTGGTAAATATAAATAGTTACCTTTTGAAGTAAATAAAATAAGTGTATCTGTCGTCGTACTTTCTATTTGATAAATTAAACGGTCGCCTTCTTTCATACCGTAATCTTTACCATTTGAAGCTGTAAAAGATCTAGGACTTGTACGTTTAACGTATCCTTCACTTGTAACCGTGACAATCACGTCTTCTTGAGCGATTATATCTTCTCTAGCAATTTTAATTTCTTCAATTTCTTCTTGAATCGTCGAACGTCTGTCGTCTGCATATTTTAATTTAATTTTCTTTAAGTCTGTTTTTATAACTGACAATAATTTTGCTTCACTGTTTAAAATTGCTTCAAGCTGTTTGATTCGTTTATCTAACTCATCTGCTTCTTCTTGTAATGCTGTTATATCAGTGTTTGTTAGGCGATATAATTGTAACATGACTATCGCTTCAGCTTGTTGTTCAGTAAACTCAAATTGAGCGATTAACTTATCCTTTGCATCGCGTTTATCATTTGCAGAACGGATTGTTGAAATTACTTCATCTAAAATCGATAAAGCCTTCATCAAACCTTCTACAACATGTTGGCGAGCTTTTGCTTTTCTTAAATCAAAATTTGAACGATTTGTAATGACTTCTTTTTGATGTTCAATATAAGCATCAAGAATTGCAGGTAATGACATTTGTTTCGGTGTACGATTATAGATCGCAACCATATTGAAGTTATAAGGTATTTGAAGTTCAGTATTTTTATATAAATAATTTAAAATCGCTTCGTTATTTGCATCTTTTTTCAGTTCGATGACAATTCGGAGTCCAGTACGATCTGTTTCATCACGTACTTCTGTAATTCCATCAACTTTTCGATCAAGACGAACCTCATCCATCTTCTTTACTAAATTCGCTTTATTCACTTCTGAAGGAATTTCTGTAATGATTAATGCCTGTTTCCCACCACGTAAATCCTCGGTATGAACACGGCTTCGAATAATGATTTTTCCTTTTCCTGTTTCATAGGCTTTTTTTATACCATCCACACCTTGAATGATTCCACCAGTAGCAAAATCAGGTCCATGGATTACGGTCATTAAATCATCTACTGTACAGTTTTTATTTTCAATGCGCATAATCGTAGCATCGATTACTTCCCCAAGATGATGCGAAGGTATTTCAGTTGCATATCCGGCAGAGATTCCTGTGCTACCGTTAACTAATAAATTTGGAAACATTGATGGTAAAACAACTGGCTCCATACTTGTATCGTCAAAGTTCGGTACAAAATCAACTGTTTCTTTATCAATATCTCTCAATAGTTCACTTGCTATTGCTGATAACCTAGCCTCGGTATAACGCATAGCTGCTGGAGGGTCTCCATCAATACTACCGTTATTTCCATGCATTTGAATTAATACATTTCTTAATTTCCAATCTTGACTTAGTCGTACCATCGCATCATATACAGAAGTATCACCATGTGGATGGTAATTACCAATTACATTTCCGACTGTTTTAGCAGATTTACGGTAAGGCTTGTCTTGCGTGTTTCCTTCAACGTGCATTGAATACAAAATACGACGTTGAACTGGCTTTAAACCATCACGAGCATCAGGTAATGCTCGTTCTTGAATAATATACTTACTATATCGACCAAAGCGGTCACCTATTATGTCTTCTAAAGGGATATTATATAATTTTTCCGATGATTGCATCAGACATTGCTCCCTTCTTTTTCTACTTCAACTTGCTCATTATTTAAAATTTTATCCTCTTCATCTAAATCAAATACTACATTTGATTCAATCCACTTACGTCTAGGTTCAACTTTATCACCCATTAAAGTAGTTACACGACGATCTGCTCTAGCGCCATCATCAATTTTCACACGAATAAGCGTTCTAGTTTCAGGATCCATCGTTGTTTCCCAAAGTTGGTCAGCATTCATTTCACCAAGTCCTTTATAACGCTGAATCATATAACCTTTACCAACTTTTTTAATCGCATCTTGTAAGTCTACCTCTGACCAAGCATATTCGATTACTTCTTTTTTTCCAGAACCTTTACTTACTTTGAATAAAGGAGGTAAGGCGATATAAACTTTACCAGCCTCTACTAATGGCTTCATATAACGGTAAAAGAATGTTAATAAAAGTACTTGAATATGCGCTCCATCTGTATCAGCATCGGTCATAATAACGATTTTGTCATAATTAACATCTTCAATGTCAAAATCACTACCTACTCCTGCACCAATCGCATGAATAATCGTATTAATCTCTTCATTTTTCATTATGTCCGCTAGTTTTGCCTTCTCTGTATTGATTACTTTACCACGTAAAGGCAAAATTGCTTGGAAACGGCGATCACGACCTTGTTTAGCACTACCACCAGCTGAATCACCCTCAACTAAGTATAATTCATTTTTCTGTGGGTTACGTGACTGTGCCGGTGTAAGCTTTCCGCTTAATGATGTTTCTGAACGCTTTCTCTTTTTACCACTTCTTGCTTCTTCACGTGCTTTTCTTGCAGCTTCTCTCGCTTGAAATGCTTTTATCGATTTCTTTACTAATGAAGTCGCAATATCTGGATTTTCTTCTAGGAAGTAAGCCAATTGGTCCGAAACAACAGAGTCAACAGCTGACCTTGCTTCACTAGTACCTAATTTACCTTTAGTTTGACCTTCAAATTGAAGCAGCTCTTCAGGAATTCGTACAGATACAATTGCAGCTAATCCTTCACGAATATCCGCTCCATCTAAATTTTTATCTTTTTCTTTTAACAGATTTACTTTTCTTGCGTATTCATTAAATGCTCTTGTTAAAGCAGTTTTTGCACCAACTTCGTGTGTACCACCATCTTTTGTACGAACATTGTTTACGAAAGAAAGCATCGTTTCTGAATAACCGTCATTAAATTGGAACGAAAATTCAACCTCTATTTTATTTTGTAGTCCTTCAAAGAATACTACAGGATGTAGAGCTTCTTTTTCTTCGTTTAAATACGATACAAAAGCTTCGATACCGTTTTCATAATAAAACTCTTCGAACGTATCATGACGTTCATCTTTAATTGTAATTTTTAATCCTTTTAATAAAAAAGCTGACTCTCTAAGTCTTTCACATAAAGTATCAAAGTTGAAATTTGTTGTGCTAAAAATAGTTGGATCTGGTTTAAAATGGATCGTCGTACCAGTTCTTTTAGTCTTTCCAACGATTTCTAAGGAAGTTACTGCTTTACCACCATTTTCAAAACGTTGCTTGTAAATCGTTCCTTCACGGTGAATTTCAACTGTTAACCATTCAGATAAAGCATTAACAACTGAAGCACCAACACCATGTAGACCACCACTTGTTTTGTAGCCGCCTTGTCCAAATTTACCCCCTGCGTGTAATACAGTTAAAATAATTTCTGGAGTTGGTTTTCCCATTTTGTGCATTCCAGTAGGCATCCCACGACCATGGTCTTTTACGCTTAAGCTATTATCTTTATGAATAACCACATCTATTTGAGTCCCGTGACCAGCTAATGCTTCATCTACAGAGTTATCTACGATTTCATAAACTAAATGGTGCAGACCTCTACTATCAGTGCTGCCAATATACATTCCAGGTCGTTTACGTACAGCTTCTAAACCTTCTAGTACCTGTATCGCATCTTCGTTATATGTTGTCTCATTCTTTGCCAACACCATTTCTCCTTTCTAACTAAACACTTACATAAGAACATCTGTTCCATTATATCATAATATAAATAAAATGTTGCTTCTAATCGTTCATGTTAATGGTTTTTTTCCTAACTTACAAGTCGAACACGAAAAAAAAAATAGGACAAGTTCATAAAAAGCTGGATATTAGAATCAAGAAAATGAAGCTTTAAAGTTAAAAATTGATAAATTTGCATATTAAAATTCAAATTTTACAGACCGTGTATGCGGCATTTTAATTGCTTATATAACATTAACTTTTGAAGCAATATTCTTTGGCATTCTCTAATTTACTTAATCTCTACTCGATCTACCGTTAAAAAAACTCACTGATTAACAGTGAGCCAGGTTTTTGACAAACTTCAAAAATTTGAGTGAGCTTTTTTAACGGCCTATCTTGTCATTGCATGTTCTACCTTGATACAACGATCCATAATGACAGTTTTACCATTTTCTTTTAACAACTGATATGCTTCTTCGTTTTCAATTCCAAGCTGTGCAAAGAAAACATCGCAATCAATTTTAAGAAACTCTTGTGCTACAGGTAATAGGTGTTCAGGTCTTCTAAATACATTTACAATATCAACTTTTCCTTTTATTTCTGTTAAACTATGTACAGCTTTTTCTCCTAAAACAGTATCTACTGTTGGATTTACTGGAATAATTTTATATCCAGCATCTTGCATTGCCTTACTTACCATATGAGACGTTTTAGATGGGTCCGCTGATAAGCCAACAACTGCGATTACTTTACTTGATTTTAAAATCTTGCCAATTTCTTCTCTTGATGGGTATTTACTCATTTGCTAATCACCCTTTCTAATTGCATAAATAAGCGAAAAGATCCCACTTTTCGCTTATTTATTATTCTTTTATCATATTTCCTAAATCAATTGCCTGTCAATCATTGACTAGAAGCTAATGTTAATGTTGAATTTTTTAATTTACCATCTCGGTAATAAGTAATCTTTAATTTATCTCCAACTTTTTTGTTAGAATATAGGTATTCTCTTACAGTTATTACGTCACTTACTGGTTTGTCATCAAGTGCAACAATAACGTCTAATTGTTTCATTCCTACTTTCGCAGCAGGTGTATTTGGATCAACATGCGTAACAACTGCACCTTTAGTCACTGAACCAGGTAATTTTAATGTTTCTTCGATATTAAATTGAGGAATTTCATCAAGTGACTTTAAGCCTACACCCATTACAGGTCTAGTAACTTCACCAAATTTTTCGATTTGATCTAAAGCTGGTTTTGCAATATTCATTGGGATCGCAAATCCAATTCCTTCCACAGCTTGTTCAGCAATTTTACTTGAATTGATCCCGATTACTTCACCTTTTGCATTGATTAATGCACCACCACTATTACCAGGATTAATTGCTGCATCCGTTTGAATTACTTGAGTTTGGTAATCAGCTACTCCATCTCCGTCGATATCTTGTGGTATTTCACGAGCTTTACTACTTACAATACCTTCTGTTACAGTACTTTCTAAAAATCCAAGTGGATTTCCAATTGCTATAGCAGTTTCACCTACGTTAATTTTTTCTGAGTCACCTAATTTTGCAATATTCGTCACATATTTTGCATCAATTGCTACAACAGCTAAATCTAATAATTCATCAGTTCCAACTAGTTTAGCATCAATTAATTGACCATCTGCCATTTTTACTTTTAATTGTTTTGCACCAGCAACAACGTGGTTATTTGTTGCTACTAAAGCTTTATTTCCTACTTTTTTATAAACAACACCAGAACCTGATCCAGCTTCTTGTGTTTCCATTGAAAAAGGATTTGATGATTGATAATTATTAACTCCTACTACAAATTTGCGAGCATTTTGGATCGTAGTTGTTAAATCTTCACGTGATACATTAATAACTTGTGTTGGTACAGTATTCGTGTCATTTGATAAGTTTGCATTTTTATTCGTTAAGTTAAAAATATCCGGTGATACTACTGAGATCGTTACAGCTCCAATGATTGCTCCAATAAACCCTGTAACAAGCGGATACCCCCCACGTCTACTTCTCTTTTGTCTTTTATGATTATTATTTTGATTCTCATCATATAAATCTGTTTCATCATAATATCCCATAATTCATTCCTCCAATATGTAGGTATCTTTGATTGATATTAATTTAACCCACTCATGTGTATTTGCTGTGAACTTTTTGATTTAATTTAAATATTTTTTCAAATTAAAAATGAATTCAACTCCATCTTTCTTATTATGAACTTTTATAGTTGAATGATGTAAGTCAAGGATTGTTTTTACGATCGCTAAACCTAAACCTGTTCCACCATTTTGTCTATTTCTAGATTCATCAATTCGATAGAAGCGATCCCAAATTTTATCAATTTTATCAGCAGGGATTGGATTACCTTCATTAAAAATAGCGATATTTACATATTCCCCTTCATCTAATAAATTCATTTTTATGACACTACCTGGGTTACCATAATGAATTGCATTTGAAAGGATATTAATGAGAACTTGTTCTATTTTTCTTTTTTCACCTATTACTAACGTGTCTTCGTCTAAATTAAAATGAAACTTACAATGATTACTACTATTTTCAAACATGCGAATAATCACATTTTCTATGCAATCCACAATTAAGAAAGGTTGACTTTTAAGTGTGTATGTTCCTGATTGAAGTTTGGAAAGTTCTAGCATATCTACAACTAACCCGTTCATCCGATCAACTTCTTCAAGGATTACATCTGCATAATAACCATTTTTTTCAATATTTAATCCATCTTTTAAACCTTCTGCATAACTTTGCACAATACTTAAAGGGGTTTTTAGCTCATGAGAAACTCCACTAATAAACTCTTTTCTTATTTGCTCAAGCTGCTTTTCTTTTTCAATATCCTTTATTAATTTAACATTTGCTTGCTGTAAATTTTCAATTGTACTAGCTAAATTCTCAGATAATGAATTAATTGATTTTGATAATTGTCCAATTTCATCATCTGATTGAATATCGATTTTCTCGTTAAAATTTAACTTTGCTAATTGATTTGTTACAGAATTCATTTTCAATAAAGGCTTAGTAATCAATTTCGAATAGTAAAAAGAAACGATCACTATTAATAATAAAGCAACAATAAATGCGTAAATATAAAAATCTTTTAAAACGTACATTGCTTCATTTACTGGTTGTAGTGATGTAATGGCAAAAATAACTTCTTTAGAACCTTTAATCGTACTAATTGGGTAAATAAAAACTTTATTTTCCAATCCATTTGCTCGATCTAAATAGCGATAAATTAATGGAAAATCTTCCTCACTATATTTAGAAAAATCTTCATTACTCTTTGTCCAATCAGTAATTGCACCCATTAATGAGTTCATTTGAGCTGAATACGTATATTGATTTGCAATAGGTAAATGTAAATTAACAACTTTCCCTTTAATTTCAATATTCACCATTTCTTGAAGACTATTTTTAGTTGACATTTGAACTGTGTTAGACGGTTGATTTTCCTCTTGCCACACACCCATATTCGTTTTTATATAAAGTGGAATAAAATAATCATCTTGAACATAACCTCGGATTGTAATTCTCGAATTTTCTTTAATATTAAGCCCTAAAATACTATCAATTTGATCCGAATATAATAGATTATTTAAAGGTACATATACTTTTTTTCCTTCATTCGTAAGAACGGTTAAATCAAAATTATTCTCAGCTTTTAGTACACCACTTTTATCTAAAACTGCTAAAGTAGTATTGTACTTTGAATATAGTTTGGTTAGTTCTTGTTGAAATTGATTATTGTTAAACTTACCTGCTTTATATCCTTTAGCAAATTGTGTTAGTTCTTCAGTTACAATATTTACTTTCTTATTCGTATAAAAGGATTGCATAAAGATTGATTGACCAACAAATACAATTAATAAAAAAATAACTAATAATAACGTGATCGATAAAAAAAGTTTACGGACTATACTATTTTTCATCTTCTACTCCTCAAACTTATAGCCTACTCTAATAACTGTTGCTATATGCTTTGCTTTGTCTCCCAATTTATGTCTAAGCTTTTTTATATGTGTATCAACAGTTCTTCCATCACCAAAATAATCAAAGCCCCAAATATTATTCAATAATTGATCTCTTGTTAATACGATGCCTTTATTATCAATTAAATAACATAATAATTCGAATTCTTTATTCGTAAGTTGTAATATTTCATTATTAATTGAAGCTGTCCTTGAGGAAGTATTTATCGTAATTCCACAAATCGTTTTAGATTCTTTATCGTCTTCTTTCAGATCAGCTGTTCTTCTAAGTACACTCTTTGCTTTTGCAACAAGAATTTTAGGACTGAATGGCTTTGTCACATATTCATCTGTTCCAAGATCAAAACCTAGTAATTGATCTTCTTCTTCTGAACGAGCAGTGATCATGATGATTGGAATACTTGATTGTTCTCTAATTATCTTACAAACTTCCCATCCATCTAATATCGGTAGCATTAAATCTAAAATAATTAAATCTACTTGATTTTCGTTAAATTTCTTTATACCTTGTTCTCCATCTTCTGCTTCGATCACAATAAATTGATCGTTTTCAAAATACTCTTTTACGATTTCTCGTAATCTTTTTTCATCTTCAATGATTAAAACTGTCGGATTCATATTTTTTTCCTTTCATTAAAATTGATATCAAACAACTTTTACCTAATATAAAATGTCCTTTGTTTCTTCATTTGGATTAATATTCTAAAGCAATTATCTATATATTCGCTTAAAATTGTGATAAAATCATATGATACTGCACTAATTTATTATTGTTTGAAAAGGAGCTAGAAAATGAGTTTGGTCATTATTGTACTAGCCTATTTAATCGGATCTGTACCATTCGGTTTAGTAGTTGGAAAAATATTTTACGGAGTAGATATTCGTCAACACGGTAGTGGAAATCTTGGTGCAACAAATACATTCCGCACATTAGGTAAAAAAGCAGGTATTATTGTAACACTTGGAGATATTTTAAAAGGAACACTAGCAGCTTCATTACCCGTATTTTTCCATTATCATGGAATTCACCCTTTAATTATCGGCCTAATAGCTGTAATCGGTCATATGTATCCAATATTCGCTGGTTTTAGAGGTGGTAAAGCGGTAGCAACTTCAGCAGGAATTTTATTATTTGCATCCCCGCTACTTTTTGTAGCCCTAATTATCATCTTCGCAATTAGTTTAAAAATAACAAAATACGTATCACTTTCTTCAATGTTAACAGCTTTTATAGGTACAATTTTAGCTTTTATAATGGAATACACGGGACTAATTAAAGACAATGACTATATTATAACTTACATTTTAATCGTACTAACCATCTTTGTCGTCTATAAACACCGTCCGAATATAAAAAGAATTAGAGAAAAAACAGAACCAAAAGTAAAATTTTAAAAGCACAAAATTGGTTCCTCAATGAAAAGATTAGAGATAAAATATTCCATCTCTAATCTTTTTTTATCCATGCACTTTTTGCTCTTTTATTCCCTTATTCCTGCTCCATCGCTCTTTCATATGCTTCAAACCAATCAGGGAACATTTTCTTGAATTTAATCGGTCTAAATGTTTCTTTATGAACAAGGACATGTGTTGAACTTCCTATACAACAAATATCTCCTTCTTCATTCACAATTTCATATTCATAAATCACTTTAAGTGGTGTCAGTGATTTTATTTTTGTTTTTACTTTCGCAGACTGTCCATATCGTAGACTTTTCTTATATGAAACATTCAAATCAATCACTGGAGAAATGACACCTTGTGATTCCATTTCAGCATAATTAAAACCCAAATCTTTTATTAATTGAGTACGTCCAATTTCAAACCACACTAAATAATTTGCATGGTACACAACACCCATTGCATCTGTTTCTGCATATCTTACTTCAACTAATTTCTCTGAAACAAACATAAATTCACCTCTTATTCTTCTACAGAATACTTTACCAAAAAATTAATAATTGTTCTATTTTTTAACTTATCCTAAATGTTATAATTTCCTTATAATAAACTAATGATTTTTTAACAATTGAAATTAGGAGGTCGATCTTCCCTGAAGGTTTTAGTAGGTTCAATTATAATCATCCTTCTTCTTTTATTTGGAGTTTGGCTTCTTCTTTCTCCAACATTTGAAAAAATTGGTGAGAAATCAGCTAAAGTAAAAAATATTTTAAAAGATAAGGGGGACAAAAATAATGGAAATTCGACCAAATGAAAAAAAGAATTCATTTTTTAATCGTAAGCTAATTGGTGGAATCATCGCAGGTATCGCACTCATCTTACTAGTAACAATTCCAACTTTATTTATTGAAAAAATTACGCCAGGTTATGTAGGAGTTGTCTATTCACCAAATGGTGGTATACAGAAAAATACATTATCACAAGGTTGGAATTTCGTTGGTTTATTCGATAAAGTTACCGAATACCCAGTCCGTCTACGTACTGTAGAATATAAAGATGTTGCATTAGCTACTTCAGACGGTAAAAGGATTGAAATGGATTTATCTTATACCTATAAAATTGATTCCTCAAAAGTAGTATCAATGTTTAATGAGTTTGGACCTGTGGCAATTGAAGAAATTGAGGATACATATTTAAAGAAACGTTTACAAGATGCAGCACGTATTGCAGTATCAAAGTACACAGTTTTACAATTATACGGTGAGAAATCAAGTAATGCCTCTGCTGATATTGAAACAATTTATAAAGACGATGTAAAGGTACTTGGTTTCTTTGTTGAAAATCTAACATTAGGAACACCAAAACCAGATGCAAAAACGCAGGATGCAATTGATGCACGTGTTCAAGCAGCCCAAGAAAATGATCGTAAAAAAATTGAACTTGAAACGGCTAGAATAGAAGCAGAAAAGAAAAAAGTCGAAGCAAAGGCTGATGCCGATTCACAGCTTATACGGGCAGAAGGTCAAGCAAAAGCGAACCAAGTGATTCAGAAATCATTAACCAATGAGTTAATTGAATATAAAAAAGCAGAGAAATGGGATGGTAAGCTTCCTACTGTCTCAGGTAGTAGTTCAAATATCATTCAATTTCCACTTGATCCAAATAACAATAAAGAATCAAAAAAATAAAAATTCCCCTCAAACCCTAGCTACCGGCTAGGGTTTTTATTATCAAAATCAATTTCAACTTGCTTTTCCACCTATTCTCTTCTAATCCAAACTATTTGGCATATATTTAATAGAGACGAATATCTACGTTTAATGGAAGGAGATAAACTTGATGCAAATTCATGTTGTAAAAAGTGGAGAAACAGTAATGAGTATTGCAGATTTTTATGGAGTTGAACGCCAAGCACTCATTAATTCTAATGCTCTAGTAGCTCCTTATAAAATAATAAAAGGTCAAGCGCTTGTTGTACCAACTACAGGAAATGAATATTTTGTTCAACCTGGTGATAATTTATTTGATTTAGGCTTAACTTATGGAGTATCTAGTAGTCAAATTGCAACCCTTAGCGGAATTAGTCCATATGCTTCATTACATGTCGGTCAAAAGTTACATCTTCCACCACGTAAAAAAAGAAATATAGAGTCAATAGGCTATTTACAGCCTACTTCAAACCCAATTCGGCCTGCACTTGAGGAAGCTGCTCGAACAGAAGGTAAGTTTTTAACCTATTTAGCACATTTTAGCTTTGATGCAAAAAGAGATGGTACGCTAACAGAACCGCCGCTAGGAAACATTCCTCAAATTGCAAAGGATAATCGCTGTATTTATATGATGGTTGTCTCTAATCTTGAAAATGGACAGTTTTCAACATCACTCGCAACCGATATATTACAAAGTCCTGCAGTTCAAGACAAATTGATAAATACAATTATTAGTACGGCTAATAGATATGGATTCAGAGAAGTAAATATAGACTTTGAAGACGTTGCTTCGACTGATCGTGTAGCATATATTAATTTTTTATATAAAGTAAAATCAAGACTGCCTCAAGGATTCATATTAAGTGCTACTTTAATACCTAAAACAAGTTCAACCCAAAAAGGTAGATTTTATGAAGCTCATGATTACGCTAATATAGGTAAAGCTGTGGACTTCGTTGTAATCATGACATACGATTGGGGTTGGCAAGGCGGTCCACCGATGGCCGTATCGCCGATTGATCAAGTTCGAAAAGTAATTAATTATGCAAAGACCGTAATCCCTGTACCAAAAATTGTAATGGGTCAAAATTTATATGGATTTGACTGGAAAGTTCCATTTAAACAAGGTACTATGGCTAAAGCATTAAGTGCTGAAGCTGCTACAAACTTAGCAATTCAAATGACAAACGAAATCCTTTTTGATAACAAAGCTAAAGCACCTCATTTCCGTTATACAGAATCAAATGGTCAAAAACATGAAGTTTGGTTCGAAGATGCAAGATCAATTCAAGCTAAGTTTAACTTAATAAAGCAAGAGAATATACGAGGTATATCATATTGGAAATTAGGATTACCGTTTATTCAAAATTGGGAGCTTCTTGAAGCTAATTTTAATATCGTTAAAAGAGCATAAAGAAAAGCTAGGTATTTATGAGGTTTACTCTAAATACCTAGCTTCTTTTTTTAATCAATCATTTGCATCATTAAATGCTTGCTCGTCTTTTAGCTCGCTCTCTAATGCGGATAATGCTTCTTCGCGACGTTGATTTTTCGCCAATACATTTTGACGATCTTGTTCATTTCCAAATTTCATTGAAGCCTCTGCTTCTTTAATATTTTCCTTCGTATGATTAATCATATTTTGGATTTTATTTGCATTATCACTACGATCATCTGGATTTGGTTTCCATTCCATCATAAATCACTCCAATTTTAAAATGTGTTTTGGATATTACCCGTTATCTACGATTGGCTGTTTGCCAGTAGGGTCTTTATATTGCATTTGTTTACCTTTATTCCCACCAGCTGCTTTGTTTTGAGTACCAATATGATTTGGTACAAAATCTTTAGGATGTTTTTTTGGATTACCCATATTTTTCGCCCCCCTAGCGATAGTATGAGTTTTGTTGCTTTAAATATGTAAAAGGAAATAAAAAAATGTCCGATTTTGACAACAAAAAAAGAAGGAAATATTCCCTTCTCTTTTTTGTGTAGACAAAGTCCCAAAAATTCGATTTTCGAAACAATTTACTCCGCTTTAGCTTTTCTTTCTAAACGTTCTTCTAGTCGATCATATATTTTATTCAATGCTTCTTCATCATTTAATAGAGAATTTTTATTTTCAAGAATTAATTCTTGAAACGATTTATGTCTTTTCTTTCTCAAAACAATCACCTCTTCTTTTTATGTTAGTATTGCCAAAAAAAAGAGTTTTCTTACATTTTAGTAAATTTTTTCTTATTTTAAAAATGCATTTAATTGTTTTTCATTTAATGGTCCAATTTGCTTAAAAACTACCTCTCCATTGGGGTTAATAAAGTATGTAGTTGGTATTGAAATTACACCATATTTACGAAAATTATCACCATTTTCATCAATTAAAATTCGATAATTCATACTGTTTTTATTAACAAAGTTCTTAATAAAATTTAAATCCTTTTTCTCGCCAATATAATCCGCTACACCAATCATTTCAATATCCTTATGCTGTTGATGGAATTTCTCTAATGCAGGTATCTCGTCTTGGCATGGAGGACACCAAGTAGCCCAGAAATTTAATATTACTTTCTTGCCCTTGAACGAAGATAAATTAACCTTCTTTTCGTCTAATGTCATCAATTGTATGTCAGGTGCTTGCTGTCCAACTTGAACACCTAATTTTTGAATTGAAGCAATATAAGCATCATTATTATTACTGACTTTTTTCTCTTCTTTTTTCTCAAATAATTGAAAAGTTGAATATCCTAACGCAACTAAAAGTATCAGCAAAGGAATCACTTTTTTCATACAAATCACCCTTTTAATGAACTAACTCTATTTAACCATAATAAATACAAAAGTGGAACAAGCTTGGATAGGTTCTTAGTCTATATTACTAGAGATTACCTCTTATACACTAATTTCCATTCAAATTATCTTTATATAGATCCACTTTTTTATATTTTTTACATCAACGCCCTATTAATTCGTGATTTTTTTAATCTTCTTTAAACATTTTGATAAAAATTTGATTATTTTTGTCTGTTTAATTGCGATAACCGGAATTTGATTGCGATTTCCAGAATTTGATTGCGATTCCTCAGATTTAATTGCGATTCCAACGTTTTAATTGTGATATCCAGTTTTTATTTGCGATGCCCACAGATTTAATAATGATTTCTTTAAAAAAACAAAAAAACACGGTCCAATAAAGACCGTGTTTCTGTACAAATTAATGAGTTACTTTAGAATTATTTAATTTATCACGTAACACCATTTGTAAGATACCACCATGACGGTAGTAGTCAATTTCAACTTCGCTGTCGAAACGAGCAACTACATCAAATTCAACAGTTGTACCGTCTTCTTTTGTTGCAGTTACTTTTACAAGATCACGTGGTTTAACATTTTCATCTACATTAACAGCAAATACTTCTTTTCCTGTTAATCCAAATGTTTCAGCATTTTCACCATTTTTAAATTGAAGTGGTAAAACACCCATTAATACTAAGTTACTTCTGTGAATACGCTCAAAGCTTTCAGCAAGAACTGTTTTGATACCTAAAAGATTAGTTCCTTTAGCAGCCCAGTCACGAGAACTTCCCATACCGTAGTCATTTCCAGCTAAGATCATTAATCCAGTACCATCTTCTTTATAACGCATTGCTGCATCATAAATTGACATTACTTCGCCTGTTGGCCAGTAAGTAGTGTATCCACCTTCAGTACCCGGTGCAATTTGGTTACGGATACGGATATTAGCAAATGTACCACGCATCATTACATCGTGGTTACCACGACGAGAACCATATGAGTTAAAGTCTACAGGTTTAACACCTTTATTTTGTAAGTAAAGTCCTGCAGGAGTTGTTTTACCGATTGAACCAGCTGGTGAAATGTGGTCAGTTGTTACTGAATCACCGAATTTACCAACGATTTTTAAACCAGCTAATGGTTTAACTACGCCTGGCTCTTTTGATAATCCTTCAAAGAAAGGAGGATTTGCAATATAAGTTGATTCGCTATCCCATTTGTATAATGAATCATCTGTAGTTTGAATTTCGTTCCAACGTTTGTTATCTTCAAATACTCTTTCATATTCTTTTTTGAATAATTCTGGAGTAACTGTAGATGCAACTACTTCTTGAACTTCAGCAGATGTTGGCCAAATATCTTTTAAGAATACGTCGTTACCATCTTTATCTTGACCAATTGGCTCAACAGAGAAGTCGATATTTACATTACCTGCTAACGCGTAAGCAACTACTAATGGTGGTGATGCTAAGTAGTTACCTTTAACTTGAGGGTGAATACGTCCTTCAAAGTTACGGTTACCAGAAAGTACAGAAGTTACTAACATATCATTTTCAGCAATAGCTTCTTCCATTTCAGGAGCTAATGGACCTGAGTTACCGATACATGTAGTACAACCATAACCAACGATATTAAATCCTAATTGGTTTAAGAAAGGAATTAAGCCAGCTTCTTGTAAATATCCACTAACAACTTTAGATCCAGGAGCTAATGAAGTTTTTACATAAGCAGGTACTGTTAAACCTTTTTCAACAGCTTTTTTAGCTACTAAACCAGCACCTAACATAACATATGGGTTTGAAGTATTTGTACAACTTGTGATTGCAGCAATTGCTACTGCACCAGTTTTAAAAGTTGTTTCAGTACCGTTTTCAAATTTAACATTTACCTCTTTATCTAATGCTTCTTCAGTTAAACCGAAACCTGCATTACCCATTGGAGCAGAAACTGCTTTTTGGAATGATTTTTTCATTTCAGATAATGGAATTAAGTCTTGTGGACGTTTTGGTCCTGAAAGATTAGATTCGATTTCTGAAAGATTGATTTCTACTAAATCAGTAAAAGTAGGATCTTCTAGGTCAGCTGTATAGAATAAATCGTTAGCTTTGCAGTATGCTTCTACTAATTGAATTTGCTCTTCAGATCGACCTGTTAAACGTAAGTAGTTAAGTGCCTCAGCATCAACTGGGAAGAATCCACATGTTGCACCGTATTCAGGAGCCATGTTTGCAATTGTAGCACGGTCTGCTAAAGGCATGCTTTGTAAACCTGGTCCGAAGAACTCAACAAATTTATTTACTACACCTTTTTTACGTAAAACTTCAGTAACTTTTAACGCAACATCAGTTGCAGTTGTTCCACTTGGTAAAGCACCAGTTAATTTAACACCGATAACTTCTGGAACTGGGAAATATGAAGGTTGGCCTAGCATACCTGCTTCAGCTTCAATACCACCTACACCCCAACCTAATACACCAATACCATTGATCATTGTAGTATGAGAGTCAGTACCTACTAATGTATCAGGGAATGCAACAACTTCACCTTCTTCATTTGCAATTGCATGTACTACATTTGCTAAGTATTCTAAGTTAACTTGGTGTACAATACCAGTTGCTGGTGGAACTGCACGATAGTTATTAAATGCTTTTTGAGCCCAGCTTAAGAATTGGTAACGCTCTTCGTTACGAGAAAATTCTAAATCCATATTAAAATCTAATGCGTCAGCTGAACCAGCTTTATCAACCATTACAGAGTGGTCAATTACTAGATCTACTGGAATTTCTGGATTAATTACTTCTGGGTCTCCACCCATATCAGCCATTGCCTTACGTAATGAAGCTAAGTCAACTACTGCTGGTACACCTGTAAAGTCTTGTAAAATAACACGAGAAGGTTTAAACGGAACATCTACATCTTGTAGCTCGCTTGTTCCCCATTTTGCTAAATTTTCAACATGATCTTTTGTAATTACTCTTCCATCTACTTGACGAAGAACTGATTCTAGTAACACTTTAATCGAATAAGGTAATTTACCGATTTTAGCTACTCCAGCTTCCTCAATTGCTTTTAAGCGATAATAATGATAAGTTTTATCGTTCGCAGTAAATGTCGAACGAGATTTGAAAACGTCATTTTTCCCCATGTTTTCTTCCCCCTATTAAGCAAAAAATGTCTGAATATATTTACTATCCAAACTTTTCAATACCTTACAATAATATATTATTACAATGTGTATCATAAGTAAATAACAAGTAACTTATCATTTGCAATAAGAATTCCTTATGACCTTTAAAATCTAAGTTACTTTAATAATCTTTTACCCAATTATATCAAAGTTTATATCAATATAATTAATTTAAGTTTTAAAAAAATTGTGAACAAATGTGATTCTTGAACGTGTGAAACTGTAAAACATCAAATTTTATAAAGTTAAAAACACTAGGAAGTAAAACAAACCCTGTATCAAAACTGATAAAGGGTTTGAACTAAGTTTTATTTTTACACTTTGGAAACTAAATTTAGTATTTAATGCTAATGAAATGAAAATATGATCCTTTTCTTAGTCAAATAATTTTGCCCAAGTTTTCGGGCCTACTTTTCCATCTACAGTCAGCCCATTTTTCTTTTGAAAGTTTCGTACTGCTCGATCCGTAATTGGACCAAAAATACCGTCTGCAGTAATTCCTAATTCTTTTTGAACTAATTTAACATTATTTCCTTTTGAACCTGATTTCAAAATCGTTCCTGGATATGCAGGAGGTTTAGCTTCTAATACTTTATCAGTACCATATCCTTTGTGTTCAAATTGTAAATGTGGCTCATCTACAAATCCTTTCCAGTCTCCTCCCCATGTAAAGCCAATCGATTTAGCATATTTAATAGCTGATTTAAATGGTTCAGAATCGTATGAGTTCCATCCTTCTTTACCATTTACAATTGGAACAAAATCTAATGCTTGACCTACAATATGATATGACTTTCTAGTTTGGGATTTACCATTATCAACTAGTTCTTCTTGACGTTCTTTTGTTCGAGTCGTTTCGTAAATTAAAACATTGATATTGTTTTTTATACAGTAATTGTACCACTTTAAAGCTGCTTGCTTTGTGTTTGGAGCTAGCTTATTTATATTTGATAAATTTCTTTCGTGATAAGTTGGATTTGTCATTTCTGATTTCTCCTTTTAAATAAATTTAAAAAGCCAACCTACTTAGGAAGACTTATCCTTAGTAAATACTTCGCTTGCTTTCATACTTTGATCACTTCTTAATAAACAATCAAATTGTACACATAAGCCAATATATTCATAAAATTAAAATTCGGTTTGAATAAATAGTCCAAAAGATATCGTTTTTTCACAAGCCTTTAATCCTGAACAACATTTTATATAAAAAAACACCTATTATTAGGTGCTGACATTGAACAAATTTTTACATCTCACATTAATTACCATTTAAATTTTTAGATTACTTAAAAAGATAAAGGAAAGAATATGATTATAAAAGGCAGTTTTCAAACTTATTCAATAAAAATGTTTACGAAAATGGCCTTATTAAAGGAGGAATAATCATGTCTAGACGTAAAAATATTTCTGGTAGCGGAATATCAGCTTCAAAAGAGCAAGGAAAAGCTGCTGGTTTTAATGAAGAAACTGCACAAGAGCCACTTTCAGCTGATTATAAGTTAAACAATAAAAAGACGAAAAAAAGACAATAAAAAAATAGCAAGCAATTTGTGAGAATTGCTTGCTATTTTTAAATTTTTTTTGATCATTACTCAAAATCATCTTTTCGTTTTCTTAAAATACCTTTGTTTAACGTCGATTGTGGCATTAAATAAATAATATCTCCAGTTCTTTTCGTATCTCTATTAACATTACTTTTTCTTCGATTATAGTATAGGAAAAAATTAATCACATTTTTTTGTCTCTTATTATATTGAACTTTCTTAAACAAGAGATAGAGTATGATCACACCCGAATATATAAGACAAACTGTTAGTACTTGCATAATCAGTATCAGTCTCCTCTTTCATTTTGACTATTACTAGTATTGGTCAAATTACTTGTTTCATACATCAAAAGAGTCAGACAAACTAAAAAAATTAACTTTTACTCTATTAATTTCTTAGATTTAATTGTTGTTTGTCGTTTTTTATTATGAAAAATAATTTTCTCAACATTTAATTTTTGCAATTAATTTAGATGAATTAGATCATAAGAAATACCTCCCTTTCATTAATTTATTTATATATATGGAAAATGGTTATCGAAAATTATTAGAAAAAATGATTAAAACGCTTACATTTTTAAATTAGTAAATTTTTCATTATGGCATATTTTTTCGGTTACAACTAATGCTATTCATAAAGGAAGGTGACAAGAATGACAAACAAATCGTCAAAGAGAAATAGCCCAATTGATCATGAAAGTGGTCAACCAAAACCATTAAGCGGGTCTCATAAAGTAAAGAACCAAAATCATACAAGACAGAAAAAGCATAGTAGCCACGATATGTAATTTAAATTAGTTAGCATTTATAATGGAGGGTTTTAAGTTGAAGAAGAAAAGTACTTTCAATATTAATAATAATAAGAATGTAAAGCCTGATGGACTTGATGTCGAGTATTCAGCGGAATTAGCAGATCAAAATGATATGGAAGCACAAGAACGTTCAGCTCAAGCAGATGCTCGAGTAAAGAAAAAAATGTAATACGATATAAAAAAGGTATGCGATTTTTTTCGCATACCTTTTCTTAATTATTTATTTATTTCAGCATCAATAGCTGCTTTAATTGATTCTAAGCTAGGATTGTCCACTGCTTTACCATTTACAAATATTGTAGGAGTTCCGTTCACACCATAATGGTTAGCAATTGCAACATCGTTAGCAACTTGTTTCATTGCGTCTTTTTTGTATAAATCTTTTTTAAATTGTTTTTCGTCCAAATTCGGAATAACAGATTTCGCAATGCTTGCTAGTTTATCTGGTGTAGCCCAAGTAGTTGTTTCATCTTCTTGTTTTAAATAGATTTGCTCTTGAAACTTCCAAAATGAATCTTTATGTGTTTTATAAACTACTTCTGATGCAAGTGCAGCTAAATTTGAATCCTTTGAAATAAATGGATAGTTAATAAATGAAAAATTAATTAAACCATTATCAATATAATCAGCTTTAAGTTGTGGAAAAACTACTTTATTCCATTGAGCACAAATCGGACACTTATAATCACCAAACTCAACTACTTCAACTTTTGCATCTTTATTACTAAATGTTGGTTGATCCTTTGTATCAAACCCATCAACTTTCACTTCATTTACCCCAGCAATTGTTGGATACACTTCTTCACTCTTTTTATCTTGTAATTTAGAAACTAAAAATAATGCTCCAACTAAAACAACTATTCCAACAAATACAGAAATAGCAAACGTTTGATTACTATTAGATTTTTTCTTTTTACTCATTAGTGCTCTATTCCCCCTACAATTATGTACTGTACATAATTGTAACATAAACTAAAGTAACCTAACTATCCATAACCCTTTTGATACAAAATTATTATTAATCTCAGGTTCCGCCCAATTCTAAGCGAGCATTCTACAGAGAAAAGCAAACTTACTTAACTTCCTTTACAGTGAAACATTTTTACAATTTGAAAAGCCAAGTTTACATTTAAATAAACTTGGCTTTCATTTATTAGTTATTTTTATTTACTAAAATAATCAATTCTTCATCGAATATAATGTCAGAATTCAAATTTAAAAGTTCTCTTATAAAAGCTTTTGGATTTTCAAGGGTTAGAATAATTGGTTGGACTGACTCGTTAATATGAATTAATAACGTTATTATTTCCTTATTTTTTCCATAAACTTCGACTAGTTGTTTTATTTCTGTAATATCATTGACCTTAAGTTTAACTGTAAGAATGCCTTTATGAATAATAATTTCATCCTGAATTAATACAATATCACTTCTTATTAGGCGGAAAGCTGTAATACTTAAAACAATTACAACTACAGCGATTTGCAAATAAGTCTTTAAATCATTTTCGTTTCCTACTAGCACTGATATTAACTTGTACAGAATAACCAGGAATATAGAGCTTGCGGCCATATAAAATAAAACACTTAGAAAAGTAAAGTGAGAAGAGAATTTAGTTTGTTTCACATTCTTTCGCCTCCTCTACGACTTTTTTCTTTCTTTTTTCTACTATATGATTCAAATACTTAAAATGAAACTAGTACTTAAAAATAATTGGTCATTTTTTGACAAAAAACATATGTACTTGCTTGATACTTGTCATATTTTCTTACTATAATAGTGATATGTTTACCTAATACAAGGAGGATACATATGTTTTCGTTCTTTTCTCAAATTATGATTGTCTTATGGACAATTTTCTTGTTAGGAATGATGTCGATCGGCGGATACTTTATGTTCAGAAAGTTTTTGAAAAGATTACCTAAAGAGGACGGGAAATCGATTTTAGATTGGCAGGAAGAATATTTACAAAAAACAAGGCATTTATGGTCAACTGAACAGAAAGAATTACTTGAAGAATTAGTAAAACCTGTTCCATCTTTATTTAGAGATATAGCTCGAGATAAAATAGCAGGAAAAATTGGTGAATTAGCGCTATTAAATAATGCTTCGCAAATTACACAAGGTTTAATTATTGAAGGATATATTAAAGCAACTCCTAAACGAGATCATGCATTTTTAGTTAAAACATTAAAGAAAAAAGAAATCGATTTTACTGATTATAAGCATTTACTTGCTAAATAAAAAACGTGTACCGAAATGGTACACGTTTTTTCATGTAATAATTGTATTTGAAGGAAGTTGTCTTCTCATTTTTTGATATGACTTGTACATAGCTAAGCGCCATGGAACAATCATTGAAAATGCTAATAAGAAGAACATACCACTTAATTGGCCTACATCGATTGACGAACTTAAATATAATTTCATTACAATTCGAACAACTAATAAACCGAGTAAGATAAATACAAATGCTTTAGATCTTTTTAAATAAATTTCATTATCTACAATTTCAAATTTAGACGTTTTAATTAAAAATAACGAAAAAAATACACCCATACAAACAGCTTCTAAAACTTCAGTCCCTGTTAATCTAAACTCTGGTACTAAGTACATTAAAGCTCCACTACTCATAAAAAATGGAGGTAAAATTATTTTTTTTAAGTTTGTTGGCTTTTTAGCAGCTTTTAGTCTAACGACAATTACACCTAAAGCCATACAAGTTGCTATTACTGTACTAAATATAATACTCATATTTTTGCTCATTTTTTTCACTACCTTTTATCTCATTCTTAATACATTGACTAGTATCGCTTGAACTGATCATAAATTTGATCTTTATGAATTTGTTTTATCTTCTAATTATCCAACTATTTTACCGAATAATGTAAGACATAATTTAAACTGATTATATAATACAGCTTCTCCTACATCGAAGCAAATCCAAAAACTTCAATCACTGTATTTTTTTTACATGTCGTATTTTATATTGGCTCCTATATAGAAAAAACAACCTTAAAAACCAGTAAACCCACCAAAAAATCTAGTAAAATAAATTGTTATTTTCGTTAACCAATCAAAATATAACATAATTCCCATTATGATCATGATATATCCACCGAAAACAACAATTTTATGTGAGTACTTTTTAATCCAACTTAGTGACCCTAAATAAAACGACAAAACAAAAAATGGAATAGAAAATCCAAGTGTATATGCTAACATATAAAATAAACTTGAACTTGGGTTACTTACAGCAAGTGCAAATACTGAAGTTAAGATTGGTCCTGTACAAGGTGTCCAACCAGCTGCAAAGGCTAATCCAATTAAAGTAGATCCTAGAAATCCTGAAGGACGTTTTGAAAATTGAAATCGGCGATCATTCATTAAAAATTTCGGTTGAAAAATACCAGTAACGACTAATCCTAAAAATACAATTAAAATCGCACCAACTTGACGTATAAAATCTTGATATCGCATAAAAAACGAACCGATTATGGAAGTACTAAAGCCTAAAACAATAAATATGATTGTAAAACCTAGTAAAAAGAACAAAGTATGTAGTAAAGTTTTACTTTTATGTATTCTTTTTTCATTTTGTAAATCACTTAAAGATACCCCTGTAATATACGATAAAAACGCTGGATAAATCGGTAGACAACATGGAGAAATAAAGGAGAGAAATCCCGCTCCAAATGCAATACCAATATTTAAATCCCCCATTAACTTACATCCCTTCCCATCTATACATTCTAGTTAACATTATAACAGAATTGCTTTTTATTTAGTATTAAAAGTAGTTAATACACCGCATCGTATAAATATTTTAAGAGCCTCTAAGAAATCATTAAATTACCAATAATTGTAGAATAGTGATTAATATGGAATATTTTCACTAAAATTTCGGCACACTTCATAATAAACTAATTTATTATGAAGGTGGTAAAAATGTTTAAAAAAATATGGCCAAGTATTTTATTATTATTAATCCTTACTATTTATTTTTGGGAAATATTACCTTTTATTTATAAGTTTCATGAGTAAGTCAAACCTTTAACATGGCTTTTCTAAAATTCCCTCTCTTCAACTTCAATGTACATTAATATTAAAATTCAATAATTATCTTAAATATAAAATAAATTATATTTTTAGTATTATAAAAATTTTCTTAATTCTATAGTATAATCATATGACAATCTTTGGTGGTCAATCATTTTTCTAACCACTTTACAAGCAGGAATATGGAAATATAATTATTGGAAATGATTTAAAATAGCTGCCATCTCGATTATGGAACATATTTTTTGTTCCTATTAGCTAAAGGATATTTTAATTGAAGGGAGTTTGTAACTAAAGTATGTCTACTGTTTTGCAACAATCAAAAACTACACACACAAAAGCGAATCGTAGTAAGGAAATGAAGGAGGGATTTCTAGCTTCTGTTCCATTAATTATTGGTTATTTACCTGTTGCTTTTACATTCGGATTAATTGCAAAGCAAGCTGACATTGATGTACTAAATACTATTTCATTTAGTGCACTAGTTTATGCTGGAGCTAGTCAGTTTATGGGATTATCAATGTATTTGGCAGGAGTGAGTTTTTTCCAGATCTATATCGCTACATTTATTTTAAATTTTAGAAACTTTGTTATGAGTCTATCATTTAATCATCAATTTAAAACTCTACCATTTTGGCATAGAGTCTACTTATCTACTACATTAACAGATGAAAATTTTGCGGTTACTACTTTAAGTAAGAAAAGTAATTCAGCTAGTTATTCGTCTACTTATTTAATTACATTACATACAATTGCTTATTGTACTTGGATCACCGGTACTATTTTAGGTGTAGTTTTTTCTAAACTAATTCCTGCGATTATTAGTGAAAGCATGGGAATATCTTTATACGCTATGTTTATCGGGTTATTAACTCCAGCAATTCGTACAAATTGGAGAGCATGTTTAATCGTATTCGTGAGTATGCTTTTAAATTTCATCCTTTCATCTTTTTTAAGTCAAGGCTGGTCATTAATTTTGTCTTCAATTTTTGCTAGTTTACTTGCAATTATATTAATGAAAGGAGAACACAAAGAATGATTGTCTTTTTACTTGTTTTAGGAATGTGTTTAGTGACAATGATTCCCCGAATTATTCCTGTATTTATTGTTGATCGGATTCAATTTCCAAACTGGGTATCCTCCTGGTTAAAAGGAGTTCCATATGCTGCTTTAGGTGCATTAATTTTCCCAGGAATACTAAGTGTTCAAAAGGGAAATATGAGTGTTGGACTGATTGGTGGATTGGTTGCGATTCTCTTATCATTACTTAGATTACATATTATCTTTGTTGTTTTTGGTGCAATAGGTACGGTTTTAGTGATGAAGCTTTATTTTATTTAGATTATATCCACCTGAATAGTTCTAAATAAAAAAAGTAGCTAGAAATTCTAGCTACTTTTAATTTACTCAGCCAATAATAAAGACCCTTTATTTTGTAATAGATACATATTATAGTACAATCCTTGTTTTGCAAGAAGTTGTTGATGATTGCCTTCTTCTACGATTTTACCTTTGTGCAATACATAGATGCAGTCAACATCTTGAATTGTTGATAAACGATGAGCGATGATCACTGTAGTTCTGCCTTTTCTCATCTCTGTTAAGGCTTCTTGAATTGCTTCTTCTGTTTCACTATCAATATTAGCAGTAGCTTCATCTAAAATAAGGATAGTAGGCTTAGCTGCTATTGTTCTTGCAAACGTGATTAATTGACGCTGTCCACTTGATAGTGTTGAACCCCTTTCAACAACTACTTCATCGTAACCATTTGGTAATTTCTCAATAAATTCATTCGCTCTAACTAATTCGGATGCATCTTTAATTTCTCTCTCAGTTATTTTGCTATTATACATTGAGATATTTCCTTTTATATCTCCGACAAATAAATAAGGATCTTGTAAAACTAATCCGATATTAGATCGTATTTCACTTTCTTCAAATGTTGATAGGTTTTGATTGTCAATTTGAATTACCCCGTCTTTCACATCGTAAAAACGTAACAATAAATTCATGATTGTAGACTTACCACTTCCTGTATGACCAACAAAGGCCACAGATTGTCCAGGTTTAACTGAGAATGTAATATCGTGAATTACGTTGTGAACTCCGTCATATGCGAATGAAACATTTTTAAAATCGATACTTCCTTCTTTTACTTTTGGTAGGTCAGTTCCTACTTTAGTAGGAGCTTTTTGTTCTTCATCCATTAAATCAAACACTCTAGATGATGATACGACAGCTTGCTGTAATAAAGATAATTTCATCATCATTTGTGTGATCGGTTCAAAAAATCTTTCTAAATAACTTACAAATGCATAGACAGTACCAATCTCAACTGGATTACTAAAAGATGTAATTCCAAAGAAACTAAGTACAAACATAATTCCAACTGTATAAATTAAATCTGTTGCTGGTCTTAAAAACAGAGAATCTAATCGTATTGTTTTTACACCTGCATTATAGTGAGACTTATTTACTCCCTCAAATTCATTTTGTAATCTTTTTTGTTGATTAAAGGCTTGAATGATGGACATACCTTGTAAGTGTTCGTTTAATTTAGCATTTAAATTACTTAATTGCCCCCTAGTTTCCATAAAAAACGGAAAACTCTTTTTACGATAGGTTAGTATAATAAAATAAACAATTACAACTAACCCTACACAAATCGTTGCTAATTTAACATCTAATGAGTACATCGCAATAATGATTCCGACTAAAAAGACAATTTGTTGGATAAACGTTGCCAGTATACTAACATAAAAATCTTTTATAGCTTCGGTATCATTTGTAATTCTTGATACAATACTTCCGATTGGCGTTTTATCAAAAAACGAAAAAGCTAATGAATGTACATGCTCATAAACTTTCATCCTTATATCTTGAACAACTTTAAATGCAATTTGTTGAAACATTAAAAGCTGTAAATAAGATAAAACGATTTTTCCGATTGTAATTGCAACATAAATTGAAAATAGCGTTACGATTGTATCTTTAGGAAAATACCTTTTCATTAAATGATCATCTAGAAATCTTTTAACTAAAATTGGACCATACATTTCACATGCTGTTGCAAGGAATAAGAAAATAAAAGCAAAAGTCAGTAAAACTTTATATTTTTTTAGAAATGAAAGAAGACGTATTAAATCTTTTTTCTGCCTTGTAGCATCGATTTCAATCTCCTGATTCATTTTATCTTCCTCCTTGCTCTACTAGTTCTTCTAATTGTTGTCTTTCAAACATTTCTTTGTACCAACCATCAATTTGAACTAAATCTTCATGTTTACCTCTTTGAATAATTCTTCCTTCGTCTACAACGATGATTAAATCACTATGCATGACAGCACTCATACGATGAGAAGTAATAAATGTTGTTTTCCCACTTCTTTCATCTTTTAAAGAGTGTAATATTTTTTCCTCTGTTTTTGCATCCACCGCGGATAAACAGTCGTCTAATATTAAAATATTCGGGTTTTTAATTAAAGATCTAGCGATTGAAATTCTTTGTTTCTGACCGCCAGATAAGGATACTCCTCTTTCCCCTACAATCGTGTCGTAGCCTAACGGGAATTCCAAAATATCTGCATGAATATTAGCAATCTCGGCAGCCTTATGTACTGTTTCGATTGAAGAATCAATTTGACTAAACGCAATATTTTCCTTTACCGATGATGAAAATAAGAAATGTTCTTGAGGTACATAACCAATATGTGATCTAAGTGATATTAAAGTTGTATCTTTAATATTTAAGTCGCCTACTGAGATACTCCCGTTAACTACTTCATATTCTCTCAATAAAAGTTTTAAAAGAGTTGTTTTTCCTTGACCAGTTTTACCAACTATTCCAATTGTTTGACCTTCTTGAACAGTAAAATAAATATCCTTTAATTCAAAATTTGATTCATCATTAAATTTAAACGAATCAATTGAATAAGTAATCTCACCCATCGAAAGTTTTTCCAATGCACCTTTTTTATTTTTAATTTCAGGTTCAACACTCAATAAAGAACGTATTCGATCATAAGAAGCGCGGCCTCTTTCTACAATATTGAATAACCATCCAATTGCAAGCATTGGCCATATTAATATTCCTAAATAAGTAACAAATGTAATTAATTGCCCGACAGTAATATCATCTGCAATAACTAATCTAGAACCATAAACAACCGCAATAATATAGCAAACCGAAACGACTAACATGATTGTTGGATCAAAAAGTGCATCAATTCTAGCCACTCTCATATTATATTTCACTACTAAATCTGCTTGATTTTTAAAAGCGGTTACATCCTCTTTTGTTTGCCCTAGACTTCTGATAACCTTTAATCCACTCATACTTTCTTGAACTTTATTATTTAATTCAGAAAATGATTCTTGCGCTAAATGAAAACGTTGATGTAATAATTTACCATAGTATTGAGTCAAAATGGCCATAACTGGTAATGGCAATAGACTAACAAGCGTTAACTTCCAACTTATTGAAACTGCCATCATAATTAGTACCGATCCACCTAAAATAATGGAATCAACAAAAGTTAAGATTCCAGCCCCAGCTGTCTCGCGTACTGCTTGTACATCGTTTGTTGCATGCGCCATTAAATCTCCTATTCTATTTTTTTGATAAAACGATGGAGACATTTTTGAAAAATGATTGTATAAATCGTCTCTAAGCTGTCTGGCTAACTTCAAAGAAGAACCAAATATTAATCTCCTCCACCAATAGCGAAATGCATAAAGAAGTAACCCATTAATAAAAATTAAACCTACCCAAAAAAGTAAGTTTTTACTATTAAGTGAGTTTTTTACCATTTCATCAATTACATAACCAATAACCTTCGGAGGTAGTAGCTCTAAAATTGCAACGATTACTAAAAGAGATATTCCCCATATATAGCTTCTTTTTTCTTGTTTAAAAAACCAAAACAAATCTTTAAAAACTGACATTCCTTCACCCCCGCAATGCTATTAAACTTAATTTTATAATATTTCGAAAACTCAAAACACAGAGTTCATTATAACACAAAATTTAAATAATTTTTAATAATCTGCTCATTTATAGAGGTTGTTAATTTTCGGTAAATCCAAATTATTCGTTTCTATAAATATTTGTTCTAAAATAATGTATTTTCATTTACTTAACGAAGTTCTGTATTTGCGTGTTGCATTAAATACTGGTAGGATAAACGAATTCTTCTAAATGTAAAAAAAAAAATGATATAAAAAACACCAACTTTTAGTAAAAGTCGGTGTTTTTACAATTATTATTAGATTATTCCTAGGACCAGCTTCTTTTAATAATCATTAATATATTCCTCTAAAAACATAAAAACCACTCTCCTATTGGTTAATTTCCCAACAGAATAAGTGGTTTCAGTTTAGTATAATGAATCATGATTTAAATAATTACAAATTCTTAATGAAGGATTCACTTTAAAGAGCTGTTTCCTGAAAGAACATGTTCAATATTTATTTCAAAACAAGCTATAAAGCCTTATATATTAAAAGGATTTATTATTTTGTTTGGTTGTTCATAGCCTTCATCATTTGGTTAATTTTCTTTTGTGAAGGTTTTTGTCCCATTTGAGCCATCATTACTTTTAACATTTGTTCATTAATTGGTGGATTTTTCTTTAAGTAGTTCATTGTATATTGACGAGCTATGAAAAATCCAATCGCTACACCTGCAATTAATGCTAAGATGCCGACTAGAAAGTATACCCACATTTTATTGCTTCCTCCTTAAAATCATCTAGAAACAATTTTACTAAAACTAACCAGTTTATACAAGAGCAATCTGCAATTTAATCGTTTAAATATACTTTTGATAGGCGATAGGTTTTAGCCAGCCAAATCGCTGATCCTTCACATCAATTGCAATAAATGTTGAACGAAATTTTCTTAATAGCTCAAAGAATGTTGTTTCTGACTCTAATGAACCTTCTGCATATAAAATAAGTTCGTGAGGATAAAGCTTTAGCTGAGCTTTTGCACCATCAACAAGTTCGAGAAGATACTCTCCAGTTTCCTCATAAAAGTAGATCTGTTGAGAATCAAATTTGCGAATAAATGTATGTAGCTCGAATAAAGGAATTGGTTCTGTTATATATTCTAATTGTTTTTCGATTATTTTCCTTAGTTCAATCGATGAGTAATAGTACTCATATACTAGTTGATATATTTTATGCTCTTTCCCATAAAATTCTATAGACAGTGGTTCTCGAATTAAAAAAATTTTATATTCCCTCATATCTTGTCCACTCCCAACAACTATCTGTATGGAAGATTATATATAATTCTATACAAAATATTTGTCATTTTAAAGAAGTGAAAATCAACTAGTTTTGTCGAAAAATCTTTAATAAAGCATTATATTGAAAAAAGGTTTAGGAAATGTAGGAAAAGAATTTAAATTCTTTCCCTACATTTCCCATCTTTACCTTTTATTGTAATACTTTTTTTGCTGCTGAAACTACGTGATCAACAGTAAATCCGAATTTCTCCATTAATAAGTTACCTGGAGCAGATGCACCGAATGTATCGATTGAAATTACTTCACCTTCGAAACCTACATATTTATGCCAACCGAATGATGAACCCATTTCTACCGCTACACGTTTTGTAACCTCTTTTGGTAATACTGATTGTTTATATTCTTCAGATTGCTTTTCAAATAAGTCCATTGAAGGCATTGAAACAACAGATGCAGAGATTCCTTCTGCAGCTAATTTTTCTTGTGCTCCAACTGCTAATTGTACTTCACTACCTGCTGCAATTAATACAACATCGATTTTATCTTGTTTCGCAGCTGAAATCACATAAGCACCTTTTGACACTTTATTATAAATATCAGTAGTAGTCCCCTCTAAAGTTGGTAAATCTTGACGAGACAATACTAGCATTGTAGGTGCGTCTTTAGCCTCTACAGCTACTTTCCATGCTGCTGAGCTTTCGTTTCCGTCTGCTGGACGAATTACATTAAGATTAGGCATTGATCTGAATGCTGCTAGTTGCTCAACCGGTTCATGTGTAGGTCCGTCTTCACCAACTGCGATACTATCATGTGTAAATACATAAGTAACAGGTAAATTCATTAAAGCAGCTAATCGAATTGCTGGTTTTAAGTAATCAGAGAAAACAAAGAATGTCGCACCAAACGCATGTACACCACCATGTAGAGCCATACCATTTAATGCTGCACCCATAGCAAATTCACGTACACCGAACCAAATATTACGTCCATCGTAGCTTTCTCTAGTAAAGTCACCTTTACCATTCATATACGTTTTATTAGACCCAGCTAAGTCAGCAGATCCACCAAAGAAGCTAGGTAATACGTTTGCAATAGCGTTAATTGCTTCACCTGAAGATGAACGCGTCGCAATTTTTTTACCTACTTCATATTTAGGTAATGCTGTTTCTAAATCAACTGTAATTTTACCTTCAATCGCATTTTTTAATTGAGCTGCTAATTCAGGATATTTTTCTTCGTATTTTGCAAATGTAGCATGCCATTCTGCTTCTTTCTTTGCACCAGCTTCTACAATTACTTTATTAAAATGTGCATACACTTCCTCTGGAACGTGGAATGCATTTTCATAACCCCAAGCATACGCTTGTTTCGTTAAAATTGTTTCTTCCTTACCTAATGGCTCACCGTGTGATTTCGATTTACCTGATTTATTCGGAGAACCGTAACCGATTGTTGTTTTCACTTCGATTAAAGTTGGTTTTGATAATTCTTCTTGAGCTTTTTGGATCGCTGCAGTAATTTCATCTAAGTTATTACCATCTTCAACTCGAATAACTTGCCATCCATAAGCTTTAAAGCGGTCTTCCACGCTTTCAGAGAATGAACGATTTAATTCTCCGTCTAATGAAATATCATTTGAATCATAAAGAACTACTAAGCGACCTAATTGTAAATGTCCTGCTAATGAAGCTGCCTCTGCAGAAACACCTTCCATTAAATCTCCATCACCACAAATTGAGTATGTAAAGTGGTCAACTACATTTAAATCTTCTTTATTATATGTACCTGCTAAATGACGCTCTGCTAAAGCCATTCCAACAGCCATCGCAATACCTTGTCCTAATGGACCTGTTGTAGCTTCAACACCGTGTGTATGTCCATATTCAGGATGTCCTGGAGTGTTGCTTCCCCATTGACGGAAGTTTTTAATATCTTCAATCGAAACTTCGTAGCCTGATAAATGTAGCATGCTATATAGTAACATTGAACCATGGCCTGCTGATAACACAAATCGATCTCTGTTAAACCATTTTGAATTTTTTGGGTTATGATTCATAAATTTTGCAAACAATGCATATGCCATCGGTGCAGCACCCATTGGCATTCCTGGATGGCCAGAATTTGATTTCTCGATTGCATCAATTGATAACGTACGAATCGTATTAATTGCTAATTGTTCAATATTATTAGACATAATTTTCGCTCCTTTAGCTTATTCACAAGTATTATCATATAATTTACCACGATTTATTACAATAACTAACAATTAGTTTTGACATTTTTAACAAATTCTTTCCAAGAAATAGAAAAAAGCAGAATTTTCTTCTGCTTTTATTTGTTATTATTTACAAAATATGAAATTTTATATAGTCAAAATTATTTTAATGTAAGTTTCTTTTACGCATTGCTTTTTCATATTTTAACTTTGCAGGTGTAATATCATTCCCTTTTTCATCGACAATTTTAAGTGAAGTTAATTCGTCCATCATACGAGAACGGAAATCTGCTAAATATTCTTTTCTTAATTGATCTTGTTCAATTTTCTCTTCAGGACTTAATCCTACTTCTTTTGACTTTTTTGATAATTCATTTATTCTATCTAAAGTTTTTTTAGTAACCATTAGTAACCTCTCCTTTATTTAAATATTATCTATTCATTGTTAGATCCATAGCTTTGATAATCAGACAGATTGTAATATGTCTTTCTATGCGCGAAGTCTGATGAGAAAGCGCCGTTATCTAAGATTGTTATAAGCACCGCAGGCAGGCTATTCAAGGAAGAATGCAATTGATCGTAGCAGTCTGATATTCTATTCAATGTATCTCATCTTACAATAAATTGCATTAGCTTTCAATATTGGAGATTTCTTTCACCTGTTCTTTATACCTTCTATTGACAGTTACCTTTGGAACGATATATCTAAATCCTTTTAAGGTAGCTGCAATTTCTTCAAATGTTAAGTCGTTTTGACGTAAACTAACAATTTCGGAAATCGGTAATTCCAACTTATCTCTTCCATATTGTTAATAAACAAAACCCTTAATATATTTTTAGGATCAATCTATTTATTAATTTCAATTTCTCATGTGATTTATTGAATAAAGTCACTATTTAAAAATCTATTTACTTGTTAATAAATAAAATAAGACCACTTTATTTTAATAGACAAACTAAAATATTAAGAGTAAAGATTGTAAGGAAGAATGTACATTCTTTATAAGGGGACAAAGCCTCTTGTAAGGATAGAACACAGACCGATAGCACGAGGACCTTAAGGGATTTTAAAAGAGTTAATATCGTTTTGTCACCCTTACAAAAGAGCTCTGACACTAAAAATATTGTCAGAACTCATCTAATTAATTCGTAGTATTTATTTCGTGATTCTGTTTTTTGGAGTAAACGGTTATAAAGATAAATGATGCGACTAAGAAAATGAAAAGAATGACTCCAACGATTTCGAAATCTAGTTCTGCCCAAGGGTTAAAAAATGTAAATGCAAGATAGAAGGAAACCCCGTATGCCAAGACGACAATCACCCAGCCCATTAGTCTTGACGCAGCTTGACCGATTTTGCTGGACTGGTTTACCATTTTATAGACAATCATCGAATCAATTGTATCCGTAATCATCATCCCAAACATAAAAACTAGCCCTAAAAATAAAGGGGTATATTGACTTGCATTTCCTACCGCCAAAGACCAAACCGCGGTTTGACTTACTGTCTCGGCAGCCAAGGCAAACAAAGCCCCTACTAAAATAATCAGAAAAGGATTTGTAGTCCCCTTCGCAATTTTTGGAATAAATTTTCCCTTTAATCCGCTAAGTTGAAACTCTTCTTGATTGTTTCTAGTCCGTAAAAGATTATATGTATTTAATGTTCCAATAAGGAATAAAGAAGATATCGACACCCATGATGCAATATTATCAAAATAAGCTGGGAATGAAAAATTCTCTATCACCATACCTAAAATACCTGCTGTTAATGCTACCATTCCTCCATGACCCAATGAAAATAATGTTCCCACCCAACGTGCAAACGAACTGCCCATTCTCCAATTATAACGGGTTTGTCCGTCAATAAAGGCAAGATGATCAGCATCCAACCCATGCCGAAGCCCCAATACAAAAACAAGTAAAAACAATGATACAGTTTCCATTTAAAAATTCCTCCCTATATTAAACAGTTGCAACATAAAAAATCAATCCTAACTGACAGATTGAGGATTTTTGAGGAGATGCAAATAGTCGACAAACTAGGGTGTCTGTAATTACCACCCCAAGTATAAAGATGACCCTTTAATACAAGCCTCTTGACTAAACACGTTACCCCCATTTTGAAATCAAACTTTGTGTATTATTCAAATTATTATCTATTCCTTGCTTTCATAATGAAATAAATTTATAGGTACACCCTTGTAAGCGAGTGACATTTCCTTAATTAAGTGTGAAACCACCATTTCACTGTTTGAAAGATTTCCATCTAGTAAAATACCCGCAACGGTTCCACTGTGGGCGACAACGATTCCGCCATGATAGCGATCGGCCAACTGATCTAATAGAGGAAAAACAGGTTTTGGCAATATTTTTTGATTCACCCGTGCACTGACGGTTGCTGCCTCCCCAATATAAGTTATATTTTTTTCCTTAAACCCTTTTGCAGCGAGATCAAAAGCTTTAATAAATTGCTGTTGATCGTCCTGGCTGTATACTTTCGGAACTTCATTAAATTCTATTGTGTTGATTTCACCCCCAAGATCGATACCAACGATGATGAATGGGGGTAAGGTTCCAAAGCTTGCAATCAGCTGACCGTGAATATATTCATAGACCACGACTTCCTCATACATTACCCCATCGGTAGGTTCCACTTTTGCGGCAATCATCGAGATTATTTCATTTGTGAGAGTAATACTATAGCTGTCAGCAATTGCTCTTAATGAAGCAACAATATCCGCCGAACTACTAGCCATCCCCTTGCCGGCAGGGATATTGGAATGTATATCGAGATACCCGCCTCCTCTTATTCCAAAAAGTTGGAGTAACGTTTCCCCCGCTTTCTTCGCTTTCATTTTGGAATTTACGACCCTTATCTGGGAAACGGCTTTGTCTGGAACAAATCTAGCCTCACTTCGTAAACTCCGGATGGGCAATGTGATTAAAAACGGACGCTCTTCCATGACACCTTGGACCAATTCTCCAAATGTGCCATTGCAGCTTCCTCTTCCTAGTTTCATTGGTCAGGCTCCTATCCCCTACTTCATGCTTAGCTCCACTAATATCGAAAGTACCATAAATAACACGACACAAATAATGGAGGTAGTTTTCATAACCGTTACTGTAAGTAAAATATCATCTGCTTTGATCTTCCGTAATGGTTCACCCATTTTTGCCCGTTCAGAGACTTTTCCGAAATAATAATTCGTTCCTCCAAGTTGTATCTGAAGCGCTCCTGCGATTGTCGCCTCTGGGTAACCGCTATTTGGACTCGGATGAAGTTTAGCATCGCGTTTCATCATTTTCCAGGCGCCTAATACATCTAGACGTTTAATCGAACAAGCAAGCAGCATCATTCCAAACGTTAACCTAGCAGGCAAATAGTTTAATAGATCATCTAATCGGGCCGAGGCCCAGCCTAGGTTTTTGTATTTTTCATTCTTATATCCTACCATCGAATCTAACGTATTAACCGCTCGGTACAACATTGCAAGCGAGGCACCCCCGATAAGGGCAAAGCATAACGGTGATATAATGGCATCGACAATGTTTTCGGCTACGGTTTCCACTGCCCCCCGCGAAATTTCACTTTCCTCAAGGTTTTCTGTATCTCTTCCGACAATCATTCCCAGACTTTTTCGTGCAGCCCTTATATCCTGTTTTTTTAAGTGTCGGAATACTTCCAACCCTGCATCAGCCAAACCTTTTGTCGCAATGGTCGTAGAAATTAACCAGATTTCCGTAATGACGGCAATAACATGATTCAACTGATTGAGGCCGTAAAGCAGCAAGGCAACGGTTAAATAACTGCCACCAGCAATCAAAATAGGAAATAAGAGTCCTGCTAGTTTTAAATACTTTTCCTTTACGGTGAAAAAACGAATCGCTTTTTCCAAACAACTAATAGACTTTCCAATGATGACCACCGGATGTAACAGCTTTTTGGGGTCACCAATGATTCGATCAATAAGATAAGCAATTACAATATAAATGGCATGAACTAACATCGAATTCTTCAGCCCTCCTGATTCCTTACTGCTTCACATGTGGCCTCATAACAAGGTATCCAATTAACAATCCGATTAATGGAAAATAAACAGCACTTTTTTTCAAATCGATTTTTGAAACCTCTATTTTCAAAACGAGAATGCTAGTGAGTAACATCAGGGCTAACTAGGAACGCCTTCATTATTTCAACCTTAGTGGTAGACCGGAAAATACGGTGTAAGCTTCATCTGCTTCGGCTGCCAATAATTAATTGATTTTTCCTAGAACATCCTGAAAAAAACGCCCTAACGGCGATAAGGAGACACCACCTAGACCTACCTCATTAGAAAGACTATCACATGCTGATGATTTTCTTGTATCACCTTAATCCAAAGTTGCACTTCCTTTATTAAACTGGTTTTCTTGCTTTCTTCCTTCAGTTCCTGATCTGTTAACCACATGCAATGATTGGACAGCCACGAAGAAATACAATCAACTAAAATAACATCGTAGTCTTGATAGACCGTTTGAACGGAAGTGAGTTCGTTCGGCTCTTCTAATTCGCCCCATTCAACTGGACGCCGCTTCTTATGGCTATCTATTCTTTTTTCCATTTCTTGATCGGATTGAACTCCAAACGCAACATCAAGGACTCGGCCTTCATGACTGAATGCCAAGCGTTTTCGCAAATTCACTCTTTCCGTAGCGAATTCCTCCAGTAACATAGGATAGTGTCATGATGGATTCACCTCTTTGCTTACTTCAATTAAGGCTTGAATCAAGCATTGATTTTCTTCTTCAGTTCGAATCGCAATCCGAAAATCTTGATCCGTTAGCCCCGGATACATGTTACAGGAACGTATTAAGATTCCTTTATGACCCATGCGCCACTGTAATTCAGCTGCTGTGATGCCAGCTGTTATCCTAACTAACAAAAAATTCGCTTGTCCCGGGAAAACCTTCCACCCAAGCTTCTCTTCAATGGCTAGTTTGGCATAGCTTCTTTGCTCCTGAATTAGGGTAATCGTTGCTTTCTCGTATACCTTTTCGTTAAGGACCGCTTCTCCTGCCAATAGGGCCATTTGGTTGACACTCCAAGTTACTTGTTTCGCCTGTAGCTTTAATATCAAGGTTGGATCGGCCACCATATATCCTAGCCGGAGACCAGGGATCGCATAGAACTTTGTCATCGAGCGAACCAGGATTACTTGTTTCCAACGTTGCAAATCCCCAAGCAGTGTGATTCGTGTTTCAATTGGAAGAAAATCAATAAATGCCTCGTCTATTATCAAATATGTATTTGTCCTCTTTGCCTGTTCTGCCATCTCGACAAGTTCTTCCTTCGAATATGTGACACCAGTGGGATTGTTGGGATGTCCAACAAATACAAGATCGGTTTTCGCTATTAATTGAAGGAATTCCGATTGATCAGGCTTAAAATCATTTTCTTCCCTGCCAACCAATGGCTTGATGGTAGCACCATAAGCTCTAGAAGTCTGTTCGTATTCCGAGAAGCAAGGATATACGATTCCCACTGTTTCAGGCTGCAAGCCTAAAATCGCAAGGGCGATACACTCTGCTGCTCCATTTCCAATCAAAATCTGTTCTGGTGAAACAGAGTGTTTTTCCGCCAACTTTTGTTTGAGAACACGATGGGCGGGATCGGGATAATGAACGATCGACTCCAGTTGCTCCTTTATCAACTTAATTACACTAGTAGGTGGACCGAGCGGATTGATATTCGCACTGAAATCTAGCAGCTGCGATGAATCTTTTCCAAACAATTGTTGGGCTGTCAGTAAATCGCCACCATGTCCAAATTTTTCAATATAGACCATTAAAACTCAATTCCCTTCACGGCAGGAATTCCTTCGTTATAATAATGCTTAACGGGCCTCATTTCAGTTACTAAATCCGCACAAGCGATGATTTCCTCTTTGGCTGATCGTCCGGTAATCACCAAATGCATCCCCTTAGGGCGCTGCTGAATCAACTCAATTACTTCTGTTAACGGAAGGACATCGTCTATCAGGAATTTATCAATCGCAAGAGCATTATTTAGCTCATCTAAAATGACAACATCATAGCCGCCAAATTGGACCTTTTCTTTCGTAAAAGACCAAGCGGTTTTTAGAGCTTCCCGATGTTCCTCTGGTGTTTTCGTCCATGTAAAGCCGATTCCTTTCTGCACGATTTCAATCCCTAATTTTTCAAACGTAATTTTTTCCCCGTACGTTCGTTCAGGCGATTTAATAAATTGAATCATGAGCACCTGTTTTCCCCGGCCTGCGGCACGAACTGCGAGCCCAAGAGCTGCCGTCGTTTTTCCTTTTCCATCACCAGTGTATACTAATGTAAGACCGCGCTTTGCTTTGTTTTCAGTTACCTTTTCCATCCGCTTCACTCCTCGTTACAGCCAGACTGTCTTTTCTTCAAAAGATGTCCGAGCCGGCACCTTCGCCTTTTTTAATACTTCTGGATCGGGATAACCGATAAACAAATTTCCGATTATTTTCTTATTTTCGGGTGAGCCAATAAATTCATACATTCGTTGGTCACGAACAAGTCCGACTCCCCTTGTCCGCCAGACTAGACCTAATCCCAATTCTTTGGCAGTAAGCCACATCGAATGGATCGCACAGCATACGGCATATTCATTATCGGCAGATGCCTCTTCGTCGTCTGGAACGATGTCAGCGGTAACGACAATATGGACCGGTGTTGTTTTTAGTACCTTTAAGGAGCTTTCGATTAAATTTGGTTTGGTTGGAAAGCGTTCCAGTAGATATTCATAGGCCAACGCTTCATAGCGTTTTTTTGCTTCGCCTTTAATCACATAAAAGCTCCATGGTTCACGCATGCGGTCATTCGGTGCCCATGTCGCTGCTTCTAATAAGGTGTGAATCTTTTCGTCCTCTACCTCTCGAGCCGCATAATCACGGATTGCTCTTCGGTTTTTGATTTCCGCTAAAATTGACATCTTAGCCCCTCCCTATTCCAACTAATTGTTTTTCTTCTGCTTCTTGAAACCAGCGTATTTTCTCGCGAAGACCGACCACATCACCCACGAGAACAATCGCTGGATGAGTAATCCTGGCTTCTCGGACCCGGATTTCGATATCCTTTAAACTTCCGGTCACCGTTTTCTGCTTGGACGTGGTCCCCCATTGGATAATGGCGGCTTTCGTATCAGGACTTTTTCCGTTCTCTATTAATCGCGAAACAATATAAGGTAAATTCCCAATTCCCATATAAAAGGCAATCGTATCGATTCCTTGAGCGAGAGCTGACCAATTTAATTGATCCCCATCCTTTTCCGCGCGGCTGTGGCCAGTGACAATCGCGAAGGTGGAAGCATAATCGCGGTGGGTCACCGGAATTCCGGCATAAGCAGGCGCTGCAATACCAGCTGTAATCCCCGGTACTATTTCATAGTGAATCCCATGTTCTGCAAGAATTTCCGCTTCTTCACCGACACGGCCGAAAATGCAAGGATCGCCTCCTTTTAATCTGGTGACAGTCTTGCCCTGACTGGCTTTTTCAATTAACAGCTGGTGAATTTGATCTTGAATGATCTGATGTTTCCCTGGCTGTTTTCCACAAAATATTAACTCTGCCTCCGCCTTTGCATACTTGAGCAGTTCCTCATTTACTAAACGGTCATATAAAATCACATCCGCCTGTTGGATACACTCCATCCCGTAAACCGTGATCAGCTTAGGGTCTCCCGGCCCAGCACCAACAAGATACACTTTTCCATTTGTCATCTTCTCGCTCCTTCCTAAATTACTCATTGGAAATTCCAGCCGATGCAAAGGTGGCCATTTCTTTCAGCATTAAGGTCGCTGATTGTAAGATTGGAAAGGCCACTGCTGCCCCACTTCCTTCTCCTAGCCGCAAATCTAAATCAAGTAGTGGCTTCTTGCCTAATAACTGCAGCGCAATTTCATGCCCAGGCTCGACGGAACGATGGCCGACAATCATATATTCCGCTGCTGTCTCACAGATTTCCCTTGCCAAAAGAGCTGCAATCGTGCAAATAAACCCATCTACCAATATTGGAATCCGTTTTTGTGCGGCACAGAGCATTGCACCTGTCATTCCGGCAATTTCCAAACCGCCGATTTTTGCTAAGATATCGATGGGATCCTTCTTGTCAGGGTTTCTTTCCTTTAGCGCTTTTGTAATGATCTCTTGTTTATGACGAATTTTTTCTTTTGCAATCCCAGTTCCCCGGCCGACGAGAACATCGATGTCCTGCCCACTTAAAACCGCTGCAATCGCACTGCTTGACGTCGTATTACCGATCCCCATTTCACCAACAATTAGGCATTTGATTCCCTTTTGAATCATTTGTTCCGCCCGTTCATAGCCAACGGCGATAGCTTGTTTTGCCTCTGCTCTTGTTAATGCATCCTGTTGGCAAAAATTGTTGGTTCCATAGCGGATTTTCCGATTCACAAACCCGTCAGCCTCAATATCTGCTGCCACACCGATATCAACGACTTCAAACATAGCTCCAATTTGCCGGCTAAAAACATTGATTGCCGCACCGCTGTTTAAAAAGTTTTTGACCATTTGCACGGTAACTTCCTGCGGGAAAGCGGACACCCTTTCTTCAACTACACCATGATCAGCGGCAAAAACTATTACACCGGGTGGAGACACGACCGGGAATGCTTCAGATGTCATTTCCGACAGATGAATGGCTAATCCCTCTAATCTCCCCAAACTGCCCTGAGGTTTTGTTAACGTATCGATATACTCACGAACTTGCTGTCCCATTTCTCTATCAAGAGGCTGGATTTCTGTTATTACGCTATTCATTGGGTGATCTCCTTTGTTGATAATCCTTCATTAATTGTTCAATGACATCCAGTTTAACGTGTCCCCTTACATGTTCTGCCAGCCGATCAAATGCTTCTTCCCGCAATTGGTTAAAAGACGGGCGTATGAGGATGGGCTCCAATCCCTTTTTACGGCGGAGATGATTAAGTAATTCCTCACGAAATTCATCATTATGGAATATCCCATGAAAATAAGTTCCAATGATCGTTTCGTCTTTTGAATGACAACCATCCCATTTTTCATTTGTAAAAATAAGACCTTGAGACGCTCCTGTCGCCACGGTTTCACCCATATGAATCTCGTAACCTGTCACATGAAAGTTTTTTCCGAAAAGATGCAACTGCCCATTTGATAGGATCGTCGTCTTTTCTTTCGTAATGGTCGTTCCAATTGGCAGTAACTGAAGGCCTTCTATTTCTTTATGGAGAGACTCGATCGCCAACGGATCCTCAATTTTATCACCAAGCATTTGATAGCCGCCGCAGATCCCGAAAAGAACTGAGTGTTTCATTTTTTGTAATTCTGCTATTTTTTGAGCGATGCCGCTCTTTCGTAAAAACAGCAAATCTTCAATTGTATTCTTGCTACCAGGGAGAATGACTAAATCTGGATGGTGTAATTGATCTGCTCTCGTTATAAAACGGACTTGACAATCCGGCTCAGCAAAAAACGGGTCGACATCCGTGAAATTGGAGATTTTCGGATACTGAATCACCGCGATATCTAATTCTTTTTCAGTATTTTGAGTAGATGTATATTGGTTTAAAATCACGGAATCCTCGGCATCAATATTTAGATTCTCCAAGTAAGGAATCACGCCGAGAATGGGTTTTCCTGTATACTCTTCAAACCACGTTAATCCAGATTCTAGCAGGCTGAGATCGCCGCGGAATTTATTGATTATTACACCAATTACACGATCGCGGTCCTCAGGTTCCATCAGTTGAAGGGTTCCTACTAAACTAGCAAACACTCCGCCCTTTTCGATATCACCAATTAAAATCACAGGAGCATCCGCCATTTTGGCGACCCGCATATTAACCATTTCCCGGTCATTCAGATTAATCTCAGCCGGACTACCAGCCCCTTCAATGACAATTCGTTCATAATTTTGGGACAGGGTGGACAGCGATTGTTGAATAAGTTCCAATCCAGTTTGAAAGAATTCCTGGCGGTACCTTCCTGCTTCCATATTTTCAAATGGTTTACCATGAACGACGATTTGGGATTGGTTATCCCGGTTCGGCTTTAATAGAATCGGGTTCATATCGGTGGTTGCCTGGATACATGCTGCTTCGGCTTGAACTCCCTGTGCTCTGCCTATTTCTTTTCCATCCACTGTGATATAGGAATTTAACGCCATATTTTGTGATTTAAACGGAACCGTTTTATATCCGTCCTGGGCGAAAATCCGGCAAAAGGCGGTCACGACAACACTTTTGCCGACATCCGAATTGGTACCTTGAAACATAATTGGAAGAGCTTTAGTCATTTTGTTTAAACTCCTTACATTTCTTCAGCCAATTTTCGACAAGATCAGGGCATGAGCCAAAATGAAAATGGGTATAACCTGCAATTAAATTCCCTTTCCGATAGCCCTCCTGCTTAAACCCACGCATTCCTTTCGTTTGGTAGGCCGGTTCAAAAACCGTTCTCGGATGAAAGGTTGAGTAGTGAAATTCATGGCCTCTTGCACTCAGATTTCCCGCTAACAAGAAATTTTCTTCTGCTGCAGTGATTTCCCGGTATCCTAAAGCAGCTAGTTTTGTCTGCATTTTCACCTTTCCAGGAATGATCCCGACCATTTTGTAACTCGTTTCATCAGTTGTTTCCAACGTTTCAGTTAAGTACATAAACCCGCCGCATTCCGCCAAGGTTGGCATTCCTTTTTCAATGGCCGTTCGAATCGAGTTGTTTACCTCTGTCTGTTTTGTCAGCTCCTCCGCAAATTCCTCTGGGAAACCACCACCGATATATAAGCCATCGACTTGTTCCGGCAGGCATTCACCTTTTAATGGAGAGAACTCGATTAGCTCGGCTCCAGCAGCTACTAACATGTCGAGGTTTTCCTGATAGTAAAAATTAAAAGCGGCATCTCGTGCGACTGCAATTTTTACAGTTGCCTGCTCAGCTCTTTTAAACTGGGATTCTTTTATCTTTAATAGGGGGGCTTGTGCCAAGTCATATATAGCATCTATATCAACGGTTTCAAGGACTAAATCACCTAGTTGATCAAAAAATGGATTCAATTCTCCCCGTTCAACGGATGGTATCAATCCTAAATGCCGTTTGGGAATCGAGAGTTCCTCGTTTCTTTTCAAATAGCCAAGGACGGGAATACCGCATTCTTGCTCAATCGCGTTTTGAACGATTTTAAAATGCCCTTCGCTACCCACCCGATTGGCGATCACCCCGACAATATTGGCTTCCTTCAGAAACGTTTGAAATCCCTTCACAATGGCCGCCGCACTCCGAGCCATGCTGGCACAATTCACGACCAAAATGACCGGACTTTCGGTGACGAGACTAATTTCAGCAGTTGATCCTGTATTATTTAGAGGATTTTTTCCATCAAAGAATCCCATTACTCCTTCGATGACGGAAATATCCGCCCCATTACTTGCACGATTGACAATTTCTTTCACCATCTCGTGGTTGAGCATCCAGCTGTCAATATTTCTTGACGTTCTCCCCGTGACGGCCGTATGATAGGTCGGGTCGATATAATCTGGACCGCATTTAAAGCCCTGGACATTATAGCCCTTTTTCCTTAAAGCAGACATCAGCCCGATTGTCAGCGTCGTTTTTCCGACACCGCTGCCTGTTCCTGCAATCACAAGTCTACGAGTAGACATTCTATTTCCCTCCTCTCTCAATAAGGAATCACCGCAACTGATATGGTGACATTTCCTGATTTCTTCTTCATCAACGTTAGATGTTCCGCTTTGCTGTATAATAAAGCAGCCGGCTCACTGACGCCGTATGCACCGGTAAATTTAAAGACAGTTTCAGAAGGGTTCTGAAGTTTAATGGAATTCAATTCAGCTGGTGTGTAATAAATAAACTCCCAGAAGTTTTTATTCACCACTTCGAGCAGTCCCGCTTCATCCTTTTTTAGATCAATTGTGCAAACCGCTTTGACACTTTTTTTTGAAAACCTTAATTCCTCAAGCGTTTCGTCGATTACTGCTTCGATTTCCGCGGCAGTGGTCCCACGGTTGCAGCCCACCCCAAGGGCGATCACCTTTGGTCGATATAAAACACCATTATGTAAAATGTCCGATTCGTCTTCGGATAAATTCCGATGGGTTACTACTAAGGCAGCATCTGGCTTTGCGGCCAGCGCTTCTTGGATCGATGAATACGGCTGAATATTTTCAGGTAGCGGCCGGTCATATGGCCACCATTCTTTTTCGCCTGACTCCTGAACCACGGCGATTTTTTCTTCGTTTACAACCGAAGCGCTAACGGGTGTCAACTTATCAGCCGAGTCCCACATCCAGCCAAATCGTTTTCCGAACAAATCAACCGCAATCGTTTCCTGTACATCTGAAGCTGTGGTAATAATGGGACGGGCTTGTAGAGTGGCCGCTACTTCTTTCGTTAGTTCATTGGCACCCCCGATATGGCCTGACAGCACGCTGATCACATGTTCGCCCTTATCGTCGATAACGACAACCGCAGGATCTGTTTTTTTATCCTTTAAAATAGGTGCAATCATTCGTACCACGGCTCCAAGGGAAATGATGATGATCAGCCCCTTATAGACCTCGAAAAGGGAGGGCAGAAGAAGGCGAACACTACCAGTAAATAACTGGATGTCCTTGTTCTTCTCATCTCCTCTTTCAAACTTCGCCATATAGTACACATCGGCATTTTGAAACGAATTTCCCAGCTTGCGGGCCAGTTCGACCCCATGCTTTGTAATGGCGACAACCGCATAGTCCCCCTTCTGCTGGATGACTGCCCTTTGCGCTTCTTTGAGCTCGATCATTACGATTCCACCCCCCTGCGGAATCCGTGTGTAAACGTTTTGTCATACAGCTTGGAACGATAATCTTGTTCGTGGATGTTTTCATCTAACGCCCATCCGGCTAAAATCATAGCCTGTTTACGAATCCCGTTTACCCGCATATCTTCGTCCAAGTGTTCCAGTGTGGTCCGGACAATTTTTTGATCCGGCCAAGACGCTTTATAAACAACAGCAACAGGAGTATCCTTACTCCAGCCTGCCCCGGTCAATTCCTTGACAAGTTTCTTCGTTAACGTCGCACTTAAGAAAAGCGAGATCGTGCAATGATGTTTTGCTAAATCCGCCAGCTTTTCAAATTCTGGCACAGGTGTCCTGCCCTCGGCTCTTGTCAGGATCACGGTTTGCGTTAAATCAGGAATCGTCAGCTCAGCTTGAGCGGCCGCGGCGGCTGCAAACACTGAGCTCACACCTGGAACAATTTCTATTTCGATTCCTCTCTTCTTTAACAATACGATTTGTTCCATAATCGCCCCGTAGACAGCCGGATCGCCCGTGTGGACACGAACGACCTTTTTCCCTTGTAGGATTCGGTCAGCCATCACGTTAACCATTTCTTCTAAGTGCATCCCGGCGGTTTTCAATATTTCGGCGGAAGGTTTTGCTTTAGCAATTAAGTCTTCGTTTACAAGAGAATCCGCGTATAGAATGACATCTGCCTCCTGAAGATGCAAAAGACCTTTTACCGTAATTAAATCAGGATCGCCCGGTCCCGCGCCAATGATATAAAGCTTCATTTTCTCACCACCATTAGTGTTAAATATTCAAGCTCCGCTCCTTCGAGCTCATCTGCTCTCCAAATAATTTCTTCATCCGATGTTACCTTTGTGACGACTGAAGCTTTGTCAAGCAAATCTAAATCACGTAATACTTCTAGCATTAAATCAATCACTTTTGCCACTTTTATAAAAATGACACAATCATTTTCTTGAATGACTTTTTTCATCGTTTCGTAGTCATCCCGTGCTGGAACAATTGCTACATGCTCATCCCCATCTGCCAATGGAATCCCAAGCCTAGAAGCCGCCCCATTGATGGACGAAATCCCCGGAACAACTTCAATCGGGACTTGCGGATACTTCTCCTGCATCAAACGCATCATATGAATAAACGTACTGTATAAAAGAGGGTCCCCTTCAGTTACAAAAGCGACATCTTTTCCCTCCTGCAGCTTCGCCCAAACATTTTCCACGGTTTCCGTCCACTTTCTTTCCAATGTGGCTGGATCCTTTGTCATCGGAAAGACAAGGCCTAGCATTTCTTTTTCGTTTGGCTGAAAATAGACATCAATGATTCGATGGGCATAACTTTTGCTGCCCTTTTGTTTTTTCGGATAGGCAATCACTGGTGATTCCTTTAATTTCCGAAACGCCTTAACGGTAATGAGCTCTGGATCCCCTGGGCCAACCCCAAGGCCGTATAATGTACCTAACATGTTTACTCCCCTTCCTTGCGCCATGCTTCTATTATGTAAATCGGATTTAATGCATCAAATCTTGTCAGATTCAAAATGGGCTTACTTCTGGATATTTGAGCAAGAGTAATGTTCGTCTCAAATCCCAGCTCTTTAAACAAAAGCATCGCTTCTGAAAGATTTTCAATCGTGACAGCATTTAAGACAATGCGCCCGCACGCTTTCAAGCGGCTACAGCAAATATCCAAAATGTCTTTCATCCCGCCTGCCGTTCCGCCAATAAAAACCGCATCCGGATCCGGGAAGGTTTCTAAGCCCTCTGGTGCTTTTCCATGGACGAGTGTTGCATCCACACGGAACTTTGCTAAATTTTGCTTACAGTTTTCAAGGTCGCCCTCGTTCTTTTCGATAGCAAACACTTGTCCTTCCCTGGCGATTTTCGCTGCCTCAATCGCAACAGAACCTGTGCATGTCCCAATATCCCAAACTGTGCTATTTTCTTTTAACCTTAGGGCACTAACGCTTAGTGTACGTATTTCCTTTTTTGTAATTAAGCCCTTATCTGGTTTACGTTGAAAAAATTCCGAATCGTCAATGCCAATCGACCAATGCGGACTTTCACCCTTTTTCTTAAGAATTACTACATTGAGCGGTGAAAACTCTTCATCCTTCATTTCAGCAAGGGTAAACCAGCGGCATCGTTCCTTGTCACTGCCAAGGTTCTCGCCCACAAACGCCTCATATTCAGTCATGCCAAAGGAAAGCAAATACTGAGCGATTTTATTTGGGGAATTTTCTGTATCGGTTAAGATTGCGACTATTTTTTTTCCATCGACTCGTTGTGCCAGCCCTTTTATACTCCTGCCATGAACACTAGTAAAATAAGCATCCTGCCATCTTTCTTTCATTCTGGCAAAAGCAAGCTGGATTGAGCTTATATATGGATAAATATCCAAATCGATTTTAGAAGATAAATAGCTTCCAATTCCATAAAACAACGGGTCTCCGGAAGCTAGAATGACTACGTTTCTCGTCTCCGATTGCAAGTGTTCCACTAGGGAATTAAGCCCGCCTTCAATCGCCATTTTTTCGCCGGCGAATTCAGGAAAAAAAGAAAGCTGTCTCTTTCCTCCTATTAATAGTTCACTTTCATTAATCCACTTTTCGTACATCGGGAGTAGGCTGACTTTCCCTTCGTCCCCAATGCCGATCATTTTAATTGATGTCACTCTTTCGCACCGCCTTTCCTAACAATTGCCCCTTCATGGTATATAGGGTCGTATCTATGTCGATCCCGCCATCGACTTCCTTTAACGCAGCGAGGCAGCAAAGGTCGCTAAGCATTTCGAAAAAGGATAGATGGCCTTGTGCTGTCATCAAATCACCAACCTGTGATGCAGTATTGGCAGTTCGAATTTCCTCGACCAGAGTAGCATCAGCACCGGTACGGCTTGCCGCCTCAGCTAAAAAATCAAAATCTATCGGGGCACTTTTCGAGTGGACCATCATGATCCCCATTGCCACTTTTGAGAATTTTCCCATCATGCCGACCATCGAAACTCTCTTTACCCCTTGCTTCTTGCATTGTTTAAGGGTAAACCCGACAAAGTCACCCATTTCAATAAAAGCTTCCTCAGACAGCTCGGGGAATTGCTTCATGGCATTTTTCTCGCTCCGCCCGCCTGTTGTAATCACAACGTGCTCGCAGCCACTGGCCCGGGCAACACTAATAGCCTGGATGATACTGGCCTTATAAGCGGCTGTGGAAAAAGGAACGACAATCCCGCGGGTACCGAGAATAGAGATCCCGCCAATGATTCCTAATCGTCCATTGAGTGTTTTTTTGGCGATTTCTTCACCGGCTGGTACGGAAATGACGATTTTAATGCCTTTTGTAATCCCGAATTCTTTTAATACCCCTTCGGCCGTCTCACGAATCATCCTGCGGGGAACAGGGTTAATCGCGGCCTCTCCGACAGGAACGGGCAAGCCGTCCTTTGTGACGCGGCCAACTCCAATTCCCCCATCAAGCACGATGCCTGGTTCATCGAGCCATGACACAGTGGAAACAATCAAGGCCCCGTGGGTGGCATCTGGGTCATCCCCCGCGTCTTTAATCGTACTAGCTGTAGCCGATTGGTCCTTTACATCACAGCTTTCTATCTGGAAGGTTGCAAACCGCTTGACGGGCAAGTAAATCGTTGATTCTGTTTGCGGTTCACTCGTAATTAATGCCGTCAGCGCTGCTTTGGTGGTTGCTGTTGCGCATGCCCCAGTCGTATATCCTTCCCGCAGCTTTCCTTTTGGTACTTCCTGCATGGGTTATCCCCGTTCAGCCATAATGGAAATGGCATTTAATGCAGCAACGGTCACGGTACTGCCACCTTTTCTGCCAATATTGGTGATGAATGGGATATCGAGCTTAGCTAGTTCTTCTTTTGACTCTGCAGCAGAAACAAATCCAACAGGTAACCCAATGACAAGACCAGGTTTTGCTTCACCTTCTTTAATCAGGCGGATAAGTTCAAGTAAGGCGGTTGGGGCATTCCCAATGGCAAAAATACCGCCATCTGCTTCTTTGATTGCCTTCCGCATCGAAATAATCGCCCTTGTTGTATTCAGCCGTTTGGCTTCCTGGATGACATCCGGGTCGGAAATATAGACTTTAATTTCTCCTCCGAATTTTTGAATTCGTGCTTTATTTGCCCCACTTTGAATCATTTGAACATCTGCAACTACCATTTTCCCGTTCCGAATCGCCTGAATACCGGACTGAATAGCGTCAGGATGGAAGAGGACGCTTTGCCCAAGTTCAAAATCAGCGGATGCATGGATGATACGCTGGACAACTGGATACTGCTCCTCAGTAAAAGGGTGGTCCCCAATTTCTTCATTAATCATTTCAAAACTTTTACCTTCAATCTGTTCTGGTTGGACGGTTAACGGTTTAAATTCGGTACGAAAATCCATTTCTATCACTCCTGTATTAAAATGATTGTTCTGTTGTGACGATTGGTGTGGAACCAATCTTTTTATGTAATTCTTCAATGACATCGGTAAAATTAGCATAGACGGTGCCATAATTCAGTTTCGGGCGGCCAATAAGAATAACATCAATCCCCAGTTCCTTGGCGGCTTCCACCTTTTCATCGACAGATCCGACTTTCCCGCTCTCTTTAGTCACCATTAAGGAAACGCCATATTGCTTATATAGGGCTTTATCAAAGTCTTTTGAAAATGGGCCCTGGATCGCAATAATATTTTTCTGTGGCAGCCCTAGCTGCTCACATTTTTCCATATTATCCACACGAGGCAGCATCCTGGCGATCAAGCGAATGTCCGGATTACCTAATAGTTTTTCTGTGAAAATTTGAAGCGTCTTGCTGCCTGTCGTCAGCATCACCACGCCTTTATTAATCAATGCAAGCTCCGCAGCTTCCTCGTAGCTTTCGACGACTTTCATTTTTTCATATTGGAAGTTTTGTGACTCTCGTTCATACCGAACATAGGGGATTCCCGCCGTTTCGGCCGCCTTGATAGCGTTTTTGGAAGCTTCTTCAGCAAAAGGATGACTGGCATCGACAACCGCTAGAATCCCTTTTGTGTCAATCAACTCCACCATGTCTGCATCCGTTAATCTTCCTACTTGGACACGTATCCCTGACTCCCTTAATTCAACTGCTGCATTTTCTGTGACAACTGAGGCCAGGAGATCGAACCCCTCCTTTTTTATTTCTAAAGCAAGGGCTCTTGCATCACTTGTTCCGGCTAACACGAAGATCATCCTTTATCTCCAGCCTTTTGCACCGCATGTTCGTGATCATGGTGATGGTCATGATGGTCATGGTCATGGTCATGGTCATGGTCATGGTCATGGCCGTGATGATGATCATGGTCATGATCATGGTGGTGGTGATGATCGATATGTTCCATCACATTAAGACGGTATTGGCAAGTATCGCAGTTCATCTTCACCTCATCACGTAGTGCTTCTTCCACCCGATCGATTAAAATCGTCTGTAATTTTGGATGATAACCAAAATAGTCAGCCAACTGAATTTCAACCGCGGAATATTGATTTTGAATAGGAACCATCATATCTTCTAAGCGTTTAATCAGGATGCCGGTGAATAAAAAGTAAGGCAGGATTACTACTTTTTTTGCTCCAAGCTTAATGCAACGCTCAATCCCTTCGTTCACTAAAGGATTGGTCACTCCCATAAAAGCAGGTTCGACGATTTTATAGTTTGTTTTTTCCCATAGTAATCTAGCAATTTTATATAAATCACTATTCGCATCGGGATCGCTTCCGCCCCGTCCTAACAAAAGGATAGCCGTATCGTCTTCGATGGATTCTACATTCTCGCCAATTTCCATTAATCTAGTTTTTAGAATTTCAAATGTTTCCTCATGAACACCAATTGGGCGGCCATAAGTAAATTGAACAAGCGGATATTTATTCTTTGCCTCATCAATAGCTGCTGGAATATGAATTTTGGAGTGCCCTGCCTGTAAGAGCATGATCGGAATTACGACAATATGGTCGGCCCCTTTCTCCACACATAGATCGATGCCTTGATTTACTGTTGGTCGTTCAAATTCTAAAAAACACGTCTCGACCAGAAAAGAACCTTCCCAAGTCTTTCTCATCTCACGGATGAACTCACGAACCTGCTGATTTCCCTCTTGATCTTTACTTCCATGCCCCACAAATAAAATTGCTTTCAAAATATTTCCTCCCCTTTGTTTGTAAATACCTTACCTTCCAATTACCGCTAGACTACTCCCCGCAAACAGCCGCTTCGATTTTAAGGTTTGGTGTGATATCCTGGTACACAAAACCTTGAACCTCTTTAACCCGTTTAAAAAATTTATAGAAACGTTCATTTGGATAAGCCTTTTGTTTGTACTCTTGAACAATCCCCTCTATGACCCCGACAATTTTGTCCGGTGCGATTCCTTCGGCTACGATTTGGCCAGGATGAGCGGTTCTTCCAGCTGTCTTGGCTCCTAAAAATAAATCAAACGCTCCTTTACGATAGACAATGCCAATATCTTCTTTTACGGCTCCATAACAGGCCATTCCGCAGCCATTCACACCAAGTTTCAATTCTTTTGGGAGTTCCATGCCTCCAAGCCTTTCTTGAAGCTCATCGGCATAAGGGATGGAATCCTTTTTTTCTCCGTCACAAAAATCACAAGCTTTTACAGTTAATACGTCGCCAACAGGTGCAATCAAAAAGTTGGCTGCCATTAGTTTTTCAATAATCTCATCAGGCTTAGAGGTTAAAATTTGCAGCTTCATAAAATGGTCTTGTGTGTATTCCATGACTCCTTCTTCTCCAACAATTTCGGAAAGAAGGACCATCTGATGCACGGTAAATTTTTTATTGGCGACACCAGGGCTGACCGCTACCTCAAAAATAGATTGAAAGTCTTGCTTCACAATTAAATCTTGGGTTTGTCTATAGGTCTCACCAAGGATCATTTGCAAGGCTTCCTCAGCCAACTCTCTTGGCGACTCTTTCACTGTGGTTAGGGTGACTTGTTTTTTGTTTACCGACGTTACATCTTCCGTTTGCTCAAGTGCCCATGGTTCGGCTTCCTTTTGCAGACGCTGATGCGGTTTCAACGGCTGAATTGCCTGATTTAATGTATACTTCCGCTGATAACCGCGCGGAGTGATTATCAATCCATCGTAGAAAAATGTTGAAGAGTTCCCAATTAAAACGGTGGTTAACATGCCAATTTCATGTTCTAACATTTCTTGTAAATTGGTTAAAACGATCTTTTGACTATCACGGTATGCACTCTTTACCAATCCTACAGGGGTGTCTGGCGAGCGATATTTCAATAGAATTTTTTGTGCTTCCACGATTTGCCGTGTTCTTCTCCCGCTTTTTGGATTGTATAGAGCAATCACAAAATCAGCTTGAGCGGCAGCTTCGATTCGTTTCTCGATCAAGTTCCAAGGTGTTAAATGGTCACTTAAACTAATCGTACAGGCATCATGCATGACTGGCGCGCCTAATAAAGCAGCACAGGAGTTGATGGCAGAAATGCCAGGGACCACCTCCACTTTTACCCCTGAGTCTTTTTTCCAGCCTTTTTCAATTAGTACTTCGTAAACAAGTCCTGCCATTCCATATACACCGGCATCACCGCTCGAAATGACAGCTACTGTGTAACCGAGCTCAGCTTGTTTCACCGCCTCCTGGGCACGGCCCACTTCTTCTGTCATTCCTGTGCTGATAATTTGCTTTCCACCTATTAATCCCTTGATTAAATCAACGTAGGTTTTGTAGCCGATGATGATATCACTTTCTTGGATGGCTTCCTTTGCCCGTCCGGTAATATGTTTTTCATCACCAGGGCCAAAACCAATAACCAATAATTTACCTTTCACACTATTACGCCACCTTCCACAATTTCAAACTAGAATCCAGTTACTATCCGCTGTTAAATCTTCTCTTTAACCACTTTTTGTACTCCTTCGATGCATTCTGACCCTTCTGGATGTATGAATCCAGCTTCGGAATATTGATAGATTGAATACTCCTTTAGACACTGACCTTCCGCCAGATGACGCTTAACAATCGTAGTTCCCACTTCTGGGGTTACATTTTTATACCAAGTCCCTGACGGATAAACGATGGCAACGGGAGCATCCTTACATCTCCCATTACATCTCGTTCTTGTTGTATGTATGATTGAATCTAAGCTTAAATTGGTGATTTCATTTCGGATCGCTTGTGTCGCTTCCTCCCCACCCTTTCTCATACAGCTACTGCCGTTACAAATCAAAACATGGTGTTTCGTCCCTTGTAAATTCCAAGTAGTCATGTCACACACTCCTTTTAGTTTTTTTCAAAAAAAAGCACCCCTATGGACATAGGGGCGCAGAATAAAATACACACAAAAAAATAGCAATGTAAGTTCAGCACTTCTACCTATGTTCCCGTAGGTTGATTAAAGCTATTAGGTATAGGCAGGTCTCCTGACTTAGGTTCATCATTCTATTGCGTCTTCCCGAATTACTTCAGTGACATCTGCAAAGAACTCCCCTTACAGTGGCGGGTACCGTGACGGATTTAAACCGTACTTCCCTATTAAGCACTAATTTACAAAGTGCACCAATCCTAATCTATTCAATTTTTAATAAGACTTGTTTCTTCTAGAGGCATACTATAAGATTAAAAATGATTTAAACGAAAAAATCCGTTCAACATAAGTTGAACGGATAAAACGTCAGCACAAAGAAAGTTAATAAATAATCCTTTTTGTCCAAACGTTTCATCTTCTCAACCCCCGAAGAAATCGAAACTTTAAAAGCTAAGACAGGTCTCCTGACTTGTGTATCTTCCTACTTTAGACCCTTCCCGTAACGTTCATATAAACGTTTCAGTGGTTTGTCTATTTCGTCCACACTTACAGTTGCGGGGACAGTTCTGGTATTGCTCCAGATTCCCTATTAAGCCCTAAGGCATCTTAACTAATTGTTAACAAATTATTATTTAATTTATTAGTTATTAATATACTAGTCTATCAGATTTAATATTTCAAGAGTTTATTAAACTACTTATAAGAAAACGCTTCCCTACAATAACTTCGTAAGTCATTGTATGTAATATAGAAATGGCAGAAATTAAATATGACATTTCTTTTTAGGGTGGTCATGGCAACTACAAATTGTTACGCTTCCTTAATAACATATTGCATTTACTAAACGTGCTACCCTTTGTCTCAAATTGATCAAGATCACTTTTGTGTGATGTCCAGATTATCAATTTAATAAATACTGCAATAATTGTATTGGTATGTATAAAAAAATAAAATAACATTCTTAAAATAATATTTTTTTTCCAATTAATACTATAAACTATCTCTTCAATTCTTCTACAAATGAATTTTAGAAAGGTAATATGAATGACATGTGATCATCCCATTGCAATAAATTTACAATAATCAAAAAATAAAAAAACTGACCCCAAACTTATAAAATATAGGGTCGATTCTATTAAGTTATCGTCAACAATTATTAATTATTAAAAGAACTATATCGTTTTAAAAGCCTGTTTAACTCTTAATCTCACCATAATCTATTAAACCTATATTTCCACAATTTAAGCATAGAAACGGGATCAACCCAAGAAACAGCCATTTAACGTTGTTTTTGTGAATTCCAACGGATTGTTGGTACAAGATTTAAATTTATTAGGTTGTTGGGAGGTTGTTGGTATAGGTCAACGATATATAAAACTCATAGACAAAATGCTATGAGTTATGATTAGCGTAGTTCTGTGTAAAAGCGGCAGCGATCGCCACGTACAATGGAGATACAAAATTCAACTGGCTCACCATTGGCATTGTAGGCCGTTCGTTCAAGCAGAAGTGCGGGACGACCTTCTTCCGATTGCAAATATTCACTTTCGTCGGCACGGATGAGAACTGGTTCAAAAGCCTCTTTTGCTCTTGTTACAATAGTATTGAACTGTTGTGAAAATAAATCATATAAAGAAATTTCGCCTACCTTTTTTAACTGCTCTATATCTGTAACAACATGTTTTGGAATAAAAGATGATTCCAAAATAAACGGCTCATCTTCAGCACAGCGAAGGCGTTTCATTTCAATGACATTCATATTTTCACTCAACTGCAGCGCTTCTTTGATTTTGACAGTCGGTTTGACTTCTTCTATTTTTAGAATAATATCCTTTGGATTCAGTCCCTTTTCTTTCAATACTTTGCTAAAGCTATAGAACCCCATCAATGACTGCTGTAATTTTGGTTTTGCCACATATGTACCTTTACCTTGAATTCGGTAAAGAATTCCTTCTTGAACTAGCTCCTCAATGGCCTTTTTAGCGGTGTTACGGCTCACACTGAATTGAACCATCAATTGATTTTCCGATGGAATTTTATCACCAGGGGTCCAATTTCCATTTTCAATCGAATCCTTTAGCCTTTCCATCAATTGGTGATAAAGAGGGATTAAACTTTCATGCTGCAATGGTTTCATTTTACTAAACATGCCTCCAAACCCTACTTAGATTCTATTAATATCATAAATTATATCACCGACACTTGTAGAGTCAACCTGACAACCAGGTTCATAACGGAATAGTTTCTTCCAAACTATTAAAATGATGTTTTATCTAAACGACTTTTAAAATAAATCAAAAAATAAGGAAGCTCGAGATTCTTCTCTACACTTCCTTATCTTTCTTCCCCCGAGATTTTTATTAAACCTGTAATGTAAACATCGGGCCAACCATGACAATGGGTAAGGCCAAATAAGCAAAAGGTACAGATTAAGCCTCCTTGCCGAACTAAATATAATCAAATCATAATTGATTTCCCCATCAACCTCAATGACACATATATAGCTGGCAATGTTGTCCTGCTGCATTTCCAATTAGATATCTAAATTTATACTATTATTCGTCTACATAAGCAGGGTTCTTTGCAAAAACATTTACCTCTGCAACAGATAACATGAGTGGCCCACTATGCGATTCCTTAAAGATAATCGATAACTTGGTAAATTTGGTTCCAATCGGTATATCAGCCTCTGCTAAATCGAAAGTTACTGATTTGTCGTCAAATTGAACACTTTTTGCACCTAAATCATACTCTTTTCCAGAATCAGAATATATTTTAGCAGTTAGTGTTTTAATTTTGCCATTCGTATATTGCGGGCGATTGTAAACAATAAATTTAGTCAACTCTTGTGGTTTAGTAAAATTAAAATCAACGGGTAACGGTAGTGAAATTCCTTCATTCCCAGTGAGACTCCATTTCAATTCCGCCAATGAATTTTCACTTATCTCACCGTCAATCAGATTGGCAAAAGCTGCTGCACCGTCCTGCATCTTTTCCCCATCACCAGTAACTGTCATATCTTTATCAGATAATTGCAGTTCCTTAGGCTCTTGTGGTTGTTCAACCCCTCCCGGTTCCTGGCCTGGAGTTAAAACCTCTCCTATTTTATCAATAGTGTCAAAGGCTGTATTAATCAGTAAGGATCTGGTGATTGAGATATCGAATGGGAGATCTTTCTTAGCCTTTAACTTAAGCGTGGCCAATGTCTTCGTACCATCTAATGTATTTTGTGTTCCCTTGTTAGAAAACGCAGCCATAATTCGTTGTTCCGAATTTCCAATACCCGCAAGAGCGGAGTAATTTAACATATTGGCTATTTCATTGGAAGGCGTAACAATATTTTGACCACAAGTCCCGTCGGGTTTACACTCTTTGACTAATTCATATTTGTTCGGATCCAGCCCAAGTTCTAGGTTAAACGCATTGATATCCTTTAATCCTGCTCCTATTATTTCTACTGAAAATTCCTCTCCTGCTTTTAACTGCTGCTTACTTGGTCTAATGTCCAATAGTCCGGCAACAGGCCTTCCTGTTGCTTGAAGAGGTATTTCACCTAATTTAGATGCTACATACATTAAATCGTAGGCATCAATTACACCATTAAAATTAAGATCAACCCTTGATACCTGTCCCCAAGCTGTATCCGTTTGATTAACACCCATATAACTTGCAAAGAAGAGTAGGTCATCTTCATCAATGACTCCGTTCGGTATATTCTCACCTACAACGGTTCCTCCTGTTTTATCTTTTTTGTATGGCCTGAATTCCTGTGCACTTCCAAAGCCGCCTACAGAGTTTGTAATGGTTAACTTAATATACCTTGCAGTAATATTCCCCTTAAAATCTATGACTTTGGTTTCATTATTCCTCTCAAATGTTCCATCGGTGATGATATTTTTATAAGTTTTGCCATCTAAACTTACGTCTAAATTGTATTTTAATATTGTCCCATTCCCTGCATCAGGTCTTGGAACATACTCGAGCTTATCTAGTTCATACGCTAGCTTCATATCAATCTCAAAGGTATGTGGCAGTTTATTCCCAGCATCTCCCCATTGAGTATGCCACAATGAATCATCCTTGCCATCGACTGCTAAAGATGCTTCTTGTCCCGGCTGTTCACTATCTGCTTTTGCCGTCATATTCTTAGGGACATTTCTGTATCGGTCAAGTTTCGTTCTTATTTTGATTTCATCACTCCAGCCAGATGAGCCTTTTGTATTCGTTGCTCTTATTCGATAAGAATATTCTGAATCAGATGTTAAACCTGTATGGAGATAGAATGGGATTTGCTGACTATCACTTGACTTAAACACATTTGTATGAATAATTCCATCGATCATTAAATCATAAGTTGTATTCGAACCATTAACCTTATCCCAATTTAATTTAATTTCACGATCTGTAAGGTTGGCATCATCAGCATGAAGCCCAGATGGAATCGTTGGTACTTCTTTATCTATTACAACCTTTTTTTGAGTATTATTGAAGCCATCTACTGTAAAAGTTATTTTATTTTTCGTGATATCTGTTTTCCCTACCTTAATATAAAGCTTTGGTGATGTAATAATATCAGTTTTTTCAAATGGTGAGCCTTTTGTAGAATATTTATTCAAGTTTGGCTGTTCATTATAGAAGTACACGTTTTCTGAGTTTTTATATTCCTCTTCATTCGTAACTTTCCTTAATGTAATATCTTTATTTCCAACCTTAACCGTTATATCTTTCGGGTTTACACGCGTGTTGACAATCATTTCTGTGCCCCTGTTTGTAACCATCCCTTTATAGCCCTTACCTTTTGCGGTATCAACGGTTATAACAGCTCTTTCCTTAATTACCTTTGAAGTGACCTTCGTTCTTGTATTTTTCTTTTCCTTATACTCAACAGTTTTCCCATCGTCTTCGTATAGAGTAAACTCTGATTTTCCCGATGGATATACATCAAATATTCTATTTTCAGAACCATTTAATTCATTAATAGAATTATTTTCTGGCGCCATTGGAATAATTGCCCCAGCTTTAACAAATACAGGGGTCTTCCACAATGGAGCGCTAAAGTTATGAAGAACCGAACCTCCCTGGTATTGTTCACCTGTAAAATAATCGATCCAAATTTGATTTTTATCTGGAAGATAAATATCGTTCCTTACTTCAGCTGCATTAGAGTTTCCATCATATATTGGTGCCACTAATAGATTCGGCCCCCACATATATTGATATTGTGTTTGCGTACCGTACGTGTAAGGATCATTTGGATATTCTAACATCATTCCTCTAATCATTGGCATGGATTTTGATGTAGCTTCCTCGGCAATCGTGTAGATGTAAGGCAGCATTTGTGATTTTAGATTTAAATACATCCGATTAATCGACGCATATGGTTCACCATAATTCCATGGATTTTTAGATTTACTGTAATCATTGCCTCCGGATGCCCAGCCATCCATGTCGATTTGGATAGGAGTGAATGCTTTCCATTGGAAATCACGAGTCTGTACTTTTGCATCTCCACCAAATATACCATCCATATCTGAGCCGACGTTTGGATTTCCTGATAAGCCTGCGCCAATGTAAGTAGGGATATGCATTCTTATGTATTCCCAATTACCGCCATATTGGTCGCCTGACCATAATCCAGCATAACGTTGAGTACCAGCCCACCCATCTAGCGAAATAACAAATGGACGTGCACCACCTGAATTATCTACTTTTTGAATTCCTTCCGCTGCTTGGCGTGTGGCATTTAAGGCCATGGAATATCCTTGTCCAACCCATGCAACATCCGTCTTTATTGCTCTTACACCTGCTTTAACTTCTCCGTCAAGGTCTCTTCGTAAAGGACTATCAACAGGTAGATTTGGATCTGGGTAGAGATTGCTTTGTGTCCATAAGCCCACTTCTACTTTTTGATTATTTGTTTTATCAACGAACTGCTTCAAATTACCAAGTCCGCCATACCCGCATCCATAGCCATCATTTGGTAAAAACCAACCTAACGGCATATCGTGATCTGCATATTGATCTATTGTATTTAATCCATTAGTCAAGAGTGTTCGTTGGTCCTTATGACCATTATGAGTTCCATTAAAACAATCAGCATGCCCTAAATAAAAACCGTATTTTGGCATAAGTGCTGGTTTCCCAGTTAGTTCGGTATAATCATTAACGATTTTTGGAATGGAATCATCTACAAAATAATAAGCGTCAAATCTGTCTTCACTGTGAGTCAAAGTAGTAGTTTTTGTAAAATCATAAACGCCTGGCTTAAAAGTATTTCGCATGACTCCGTAGCCTTCAGTGCTTATATAGAAAGGGACTGGGCTTGATGCAGCTCCTGCATCCCAACCTCCCCCGATTGCAATGTTTATGGAATTATTCTTATGGGCATAAAATCCATTCTGTTGACCTCCGCCATAAAAATATTCGTTTTCTTTTGTATCAAGGGTTTGAACTGTACTTCCGTTAGAATGTTTTAGCGGTTCACTTTCACTCCAAAGAATCTTTGATCTTTTTTTATCGTACAGGCTCATCTTTGACGTCGTTTTATCTACTCTTAACTCTAAAGCATCAGTGGATATTTTATAGACATTGTTATCACGATCATCAACCTTAATGTCAATCTCACCATATTGTTTATTGTAATCGCTAACATTTTTGTCAATAATTTTTGTCACATGCTCAGGCTCATTAGGAGTTGGATATTCTTCAAAAATGCCCTTTGGGTCCAAATGCAGTCGAAAAACATTATTTTTTAGGAAGTTAATTCTTATTTTTTCTCCGGTTTCTAAATCCAAATACACATTATTTCTTTCTTTCGTAATCTTTGTTACTTTTCCAATAGTCTTATAGGTTTGATTGTTAGAAACATTATTAATTTTGTTCTCCTTTTCAGTTCCAACAGCAGATGCCGTTGGAAGCATAGAAAGAAACATACCCACTGATAAACACAAGCTTACCAGATTTTTCAACCTAGCTTGACGTCTTAGCATATTCTACCTCCGATTTTAGTGGTCTTCTGAAAATGAAATACCGATTGTCTTTAATTCTTCTGATGGATCATTGGCTTATACAATTCCTAGTAGATCCAATTGGAAGAATAGAAAGACGGCTCCATAAAACTCAAAAATCTTGCAATTGGACCTATTAACGGATAACTTTTTTTATCTTCACCACCCATCTATATTTTTTTATATATTTTTATAACTAAATATATAAGCGTAATTAAGTAAGTCCTAAAAAGAGCATTAATTTGTGGTTTTCGTATAATGAGAAATGAATTTGATATAATAAAAGACTATGTAAAATCTAGATTGATAAGGGGAATTAAAGATTGATAGATATATGTCGATGAATGTTAGATGGATGTGCTGTGTTCAATTTAGCTCTTCGTTGTATTTTTTTATTTGATATGCTCTTGTTGCCTACTGAGATGCATTTCTGTTTTATTTCTAATATAAGATCCATCCAATCCTCTCTTACAACATCAATAGATGGAATTTTCTTACAATTTAATTATAAAATAGAATGGGTTGATGGGTCAACCCGATAATTAAATATCCTGATAAGAGATAACTTCAGGATTATTCGAATTTATATCGTTAAGACAAAAAATCTAGAATCAATAGAGTAATTACAGTATCTTATTTTAAAACTTTAGGTTCTTGCAACTTTAATGTAAAATCAAAAGTCATTATGGTAACCATAAAAAAATTTTATCGTTTTGATTTTTTTACTTATCTTTACTCAAGTGATAAAGTTTAATTTGCTCATCCCCCCATATTAGTAAATCGGTTGTCAGAGACGGATGTGTGGTAGGAATGACGTTTATTTTGGAGCGTTCATGTTCTCGCTTGTTATTGTATGGTTTATGTATACTTATACGATCAAGCACAAAAAAAGAAATGCAAAAGAAGGCTCATCATGTCCGTAACAAAACTTGATGTCAGTACTTATAAACATTTCAGGCATTACATTAATATTATGTTAAGATATTCTAAATCCTTTAATCTTTAGGAAAAAATCTATTTAAATATATGATGTATTTCTTTTTGATTATTAGAAAAAGCTAACTGATATACTATTAAATGTCTAAATTTTCTTTAATTTTTAATAGAATCTTGATTTAGTTCATCAAAATATTCTTTATACCTTCTATGAACAGTAGCCCTACTTACTTCATAACCTAAACCTCGTAATGTAGCTGCTATTTCATGAAAAGTAAGTTTCTTGTTTCTAAGATTTATTATTTCTTCCACAGGCAATTCTTTTTTTTCCCTACCCCCTAAATGATTATTTGATAAATTCTTTTGAGGTTGAAAACCATTTTCGACTGCTCTACGCATCCCCCTGCTTATTTTATAATTAGCAATTCTTCGTTGAAACTCTTCTACTGTACTTAATATTTCCAAGACCATTAAATCCGCATCCGATAAAGATATCTCCCCATGGTCTTGTATTGTGAAAACTTTTATTGCCATTTTGCGTAATTCATGAATAAGTGCAATTTTTGAATGTCCCCTTCCTAATCGGGTATCGTCTTGTATAAGTAAGATCTCAGCCTGCTTATCCTTAAATATTGCTAAAGCTTCAATAATTCCTTCACGTTCTATATCAAAGCCACTATGTCTTTCTTCAATTATCTTAATCACATCAAGTTTATTAATCTTTGCTAATTTTTCTAGTTCTTCCCTTTGTCTTTTTAATGAAGTATCTTGTGTATTTTTTTCTGTACTAACTCGGCAATAAATAACTGCTTTCATTTTTCTCCTCCTCTTAATCTACGAATCTGACTTAATCAATTTGTAATAGTAATTTATAAATTCTTTAGGTTTACAAAAAAAATAAGGCTTGTATTAACATTTTAAAATATTGCCCTTTTTCTTTCTTCTTCATATCCACTAGCCTGTTCGCATATTGTTTCTAGAATACACATTCCCATCCGCTCACCTAATTCGGTTAGTTCATTCATTTTCTATGTAATGATGATTCTTGTGAATCCTTTGCTGTATTTACTCTCGCGTAGATTATTACATTCATTAACCGTTCTCCCCATACGAACATGAAAACTACTTTAATAAAAAATAGAACTAACGTTTGTATATTATATCCTATCATGATATAATGAAAAAAATAAAGAGGAACGTATTATCTAATTTATAGGCAAGGGGGAAATTAGGATGAACAAACTATCGAAAAGGCAAGCTGAAATTTTAGCTTATATTAAAGATGAAGTAAAAATTAAAGGTTATCCACCTTCAGTTCGAGAGATTGCTGAGGCTGTTGGATTAGCTTCAAGCTCTACAGTACATGGTCATTTAGAGAGACTAGAACAAAAAGGCTATATTCGAAGAGACCCTACAAAACCGCGAGCAATCGAGATTCTTGGCGATACAACTACGGTTGTGAATGAAGCACAAGCATCATACAGTGAAATCTATAACGATATTATTAACATTCCTGTAATCGGTAAAGTAACTGCGGGGATTCCAATTACTGCAGTTGAAAACGTAGAAGAATATTTCCCTTTACCGACATCTGTCGCTCCATCTAACGAGCAAGTTTTTATGTTACGAGTAGAAGGAGATAGTATGATTAATGCCGGTATTTTGAATGGCGATCTTGTAATCGTTAAAAAACAATTTACTGCTGAAAATGGAGAAATTGTTGTTGCAATGACCGAAGATAGTGAAGCTACAGTAAAGCGCTTTTATAAAGAAAGCGACCATTTTAGACTTCAACCTGAAAATGATGCCCTGTTTCCAATTTTATTAAAACAAGTATCAATTTTAGGGAAAGTAATTGGAGTTTATCGTACATATCATTAAACCTTTTAAGAGCAATGACATTTTTATGTGATTGCTTTTTATTTTTACAAACATAGTCCTAACAAAATAAACCACCTGACTTATAATTAAGGGAGTTTTTTTAGTGAGTAAACTCGAGTGGAGAAAAAGTTTAAAAGAAATTTATTTACCAAAAAGTAAGCCAAGTAAAATTAAAATACCAACATTTAAATATATAACGATTGAAGGCAATGGCAATCCAAATAATGAATTATTAAAAAAAAATGTAGAAGCACTTTATTCTTTAGCATATGCAATTAAAATGTTGCCCAAAAAAGGCATTGTTCCAGAAGGATACTTTGACTACACAGTCTTCCCTCTTGAAGGAGTCTGGGATTTAGATGAAGAAGGTCGAAAACTTGACTATTTAAACAAAGAACATCTTCTATATAAATTAATGATTAGACAGCCTGACTTTGTTACAGAAGATTTAATGTACAACATTTTAGATTAACTTAAACAAAAAAAGAAAAATCCACTATTAGCAAAAGTAAAATTCGAATCGATTACTGAAGGATTATGTGTTCAAACCATGCATATTGGAAGCTATGATGACGAACCACGAAATTTTAAATTAATGGAAGAGTTCTGCACGGAGAATAATCTACAAAGAGTACAAAAAACACATAAAGAAATCTATATTTCTGATGCAAGAAAAACTCAACCTGATAAATTGAAAACTGTTTTAAGGTATCAAGTCGAGGATCTTTAGACAAAAAATAAAAGAGCTTGGAAGTCCAAGCTCTAGACATAATATTGATCACTTTATCATTCACTATAACTTTCAAAGTTCTTTTCTAAATCATCTCTAAACGCAATTGCTAAATAATTATCGATTATATTTCTAGTAATAGGTGATTGAAATACTTGACTCTTATATGCCCCACCATCATATTCAATTATATCAATCTTATTTTCAACCTGTTCATTTTGTACTTCATCAAAATATTTAATACTTACTTCTACGCCAGAGTCATCAATTGTAATTAATAACTCTCTTTGATTTAATAAGACCTCAATAACATTATCCTTATCAATCATAATATCAAATTCACCATTCGAAACTTCGATTTCCTTTTTTAAAGAATCCTTTAAATCAACAAAATATGATTCGAACTTTTCACACATCTTACTGTATGCCATATTTTCTGTAACTGTTTCTTTATATATTGCTTTTGTTTTTAAGATGAATTCCCTTTTAAAATCCATATTTCCACTCCTTGTAATGATATAATTGGAGCATTTTATATATTATTACTATTCATCATGCATTGAAAAATAGAATAACAGGAAGAATGTATTTAAAATTTTTTTATACAGATTAGCCTAAAGTAACAAACGAATCATTCATTAAGGTCTTTTTACCCACTACTTCGAAATCAATTAACATATAAAAAATTTTACTATTTTTCCTATTATTAAAACCTTGGATTATTTTGAACGAAGTTGAGAAACCGATGAGATTAACTTTATATGATTTTGAAGATGAGTAATTGGAAGCGGCTAATGAAATTTGAGGAAATAATAAACTTTTTTCTTTAAAAAATTATTCATACTGAAAATATCGTTTACTCTATTAATTTAACAAAAATAATTTCAGGATCTCCTTCATCCAAATGATCGATAAATCCACTCTCAATATATCCTAAAGATTGAAATACTTTTTGCATTGGGATATTTGATTTGTTTGTTGATGAAAATATTTTCTTTTCTGGAAGAATTTCAACATATTTCATGAGTTTTTTTGCTATACCACGCCTCCTCATATTTGGTGAAACAATGATTAAATCAATAAATAGATGGCCAAAGAAAAATTTATGAAAAATCATAAAACCTACTATACTTTTATTCATTTCACAAACAATGCATCGATTTTCTTTAATTGATCTTTTAATTTGATTTATTCTATTTCGACTACCAATTATTTGTGAATCCAGGTATACAATCGATTCACAATCATTCATATCCGCACTTCTAATTTTCACGTTCTTACTCCTTATCTAAAATTGCTATAGTTACCTTTTCTATAAAATACTTTCAATCCCTTTAATGTATTAAGGTTAATATTAAAAAACCTGTATTTAAAATCATACAGGTTCACAAAATTAACGATTAAGTGATTTATAGATTGGATGGATTGAAAAGTTTACCCCATGTTTTTTGCCCAACAATTCCATCAACTACTAAATCATTTTTTCTTTGAAATTCTTTAACTGCTTTTTCGGTTAGGATCCCGAATATACCATCCACTTTAACGCCTATTTTTTCTTGAATTTTCTTTACTTGTATCCCCCTGGATCCTTTTTTTAAGACTCCCTTATAAGGATGTAATTCAATTTCAATAATTTTTTTATATAATCCATTTTTAATATTTGCATTATTTACCGAGATAAGCACATCTGCATAATTAGGAGCTACTGCCCATCCTGCTGCTGCAATCGCTTTAAATTGCTCATTAGCAGTTTTGTAAGTTTTGACTTTATTGTACCGTGAATTATTCAATATAAAATCAACATAACCTTGAACTGGATCATCATATTTAATATAATATCCACCTTCACTTTTAGGTCTAGCTGTTCCTCTACTACTAAAAGGTAAACCTGGATACCAAGTTTGACCTGCTATATTGTTATTTTTCTTAAAATTTTTAGACGTAAAATGTGCTGTTTCAACTTGCCATTGAGTATAAATTACCTCAGTTAACCAGCCTATTTTTTTTGAAACATCTTGGGCATATTGAAAATATTTAATTGTATTAGACACTATAGACTAATCCTCTCCTTAAAAAGCTTGTCCTATAGAGTATTCATATGCTCCAATCTTGGTACTAAGGAAATAGTAGAAAAGTAATGGAAATTTCTATTTTTTACTAAAATTCTCTATTAAAGTAAATTGTTTATTATTGTACAAAACCTCCTACTGATTTTTTAAGGGTTAGTCTATCTCAACTTTTATAGTTAAATCAGCAATTAAAACTGATCCAGAACTAGTTTGATAAAGAAAATCCCTGTACCTAATAAATGATCCAGGAATTTTCTTATATAGCTGGTTTTTTTAGTTTTCTTTTTATTAGCATGATTAGTAATAAATAAACCGGAATAATTATTTGAAGAGGAATGTGTAATAGATAAGGAACTTTTTCAATAAACTCATTATGTTGTTCAAAATAACTTGATGCTAACCATAATGAACAAACTAACATGATAACTGCAATAGGATAGACTAATTGTTCGCTTTTTTTTACATGAAATAAATCTGCTGCACCAGATACCGCACAATAGAAATAGATCGTAATTTTCACGAAGTAATTGCATACCATAATCACCACAATAAAAGTATCCAGCCTTTGAACAAAATTAGCAATATTAATATAACCAACAGCTGTTAAGAGTGGAAATATAGTTCTTTCTATTTCAGAAACTCCCAATATTGCAGTGTTTAATATTGAAAATATAGTCATAACAAGTCCTGAAATTAGTAATGATGTTATTCCTATCTTTGTTGCTTTCTTCTGATTATTTAAATATGGCAAGATCATAGTAAATGTAAGAATCTCACCAAAAGGATTTGTAACTAATATTGGAACCGCTTTGAAAACAGGTTTCCAACCATTTTCTAATACGGGTTTTAGATTATTGATGATAATTAAGTTAGAAATGATTTCAAATCCAATAAATAGAAAAGTAAGGAACATAATAAATAGAAAAATAACTTCATTTGCACGTGCAAATGTTTCAAGTCCTTTATAAGCTGCATACATAATTAAGATCATCATTAGTATTCCAATTGAAATTTTCGATGAAGCATTATATAGCGTGATTGTCATCAAATCTTCAAAATTACGTAAAACTCTCGCACCAATATAAATAAAATATAGGATATAAATTAGTGCTATTAATTTTCCCATATACTTACCTAAAATATTTTGAATATAATTTGTAAATGGTTTATCAGGAAAAATTGAATATAACTTAATATACACATAAAATAGTAGACAGCTTAAAGCAAGTCCTATTAATAAACTCATCCAAGAATCTTGCTTAGCTATACCATATATTTCAATTGGTGGTGAAGAACCAAGTATAAACATAAAAATCATGCTAAAGAATTGATAACCACTTACTTTTAATTTACGGTTCATTTTATTTCCTTCTTATTTGACTTCTATTTTCTATTTTTTACTATATCCAATTTTCACTATTTAATATCTTATTTATAATTTCTGAAGACGAGGAAGTGCACGTTAGATTTCATCTAAAAGATCGACAATAACTCAATTATGTTGTTCAACTAATGCACGTAATAGTTGAACAATAATTGAGTTACTACACCTCATAAACTGGACTATTTTCTTGAATATAGGAAAGATAATATCTGAAGTCTACGAAAACGAACTATTCTAGCAAAGTAAGATTGTTAGATATACTATGCTCCTTTTTTCTTTCGTATTTTAAAAATGATTACTAAAATAAGCATACAAATACATCCAATTAAAATAAAATTAAATAAAGTATCAACACCTAGAATAGATAGGTCTTTTTGTGATAAGCTAAACTCTTTTGTAGAATCACATATGGTAGTTGTTAGCGATTGAGAGTTTTCTCCATACATTTTAGAAGCTCTGGCATAAACAAGATAGTTTTGCCCATTGATGAAGCTAATTCCACAATCACCGTCACCTTTTCCTGTTTTAATAATTACTTGAGAATTATTAATGCCTTTCCACGTTTTGGAAACCTCAAAAAGAACTTTTTTATAGTTAGGATTTAAAAATTTAGTCGTTTTAGTATCAATTACTGTACCGCTGAATACAGCCTTCGATTGAGAGAATTCGTTTTGTACAGGTTGTTCTTTTACGCATGAACAAGCAAAAGTTACTCGAGGTTTTAGCATCAATATTTAAGAGCTAGTCAATAAAAATAGAATTAATAAAACGATCAATTTTTTCAAATAATCAACTCCAAATAATAGACTTTCCTTCTCGAGACTGTTCTTTAATAATGATTAATTTAATATCAAGTTTGTGCAATAAAAAAATAGACTACCATAGTAGCCTATCTTTGTTTAACAACCGCATCCGTTATTTCTTTAAGCTTTCTTACACGTTCATTTGAACATCTGGCTGATCTTTATATTTCTTTTCTAGAGCAGTTACAAGTATGTATCCAAAAATTAGGGCAGCTATGAGATATATTTCACTAGACAAAAGCATAGTGCTCATATAGTTTGATAACATTAGAATACGAGCTTTGGCATAAATCAATGGATATAATGCAATATATAGTGATGGTACACCCACAAAAACCAATTTTTCTAATTTGAAAGTCCATCTACCACTTTTACTTTTTTCTTTAAGTAAAGTTGGTAATCCGAGGAGTATTCCAATGATGATGTATAACAAAGGAGCATATATTATATATGGGATGAAATTATAAGTTTCAGCTGTATGTTTTTTCAATAATCGTTGGACATGTAACACAATGAAAATAGTAATAAAGAAACCAACTGAATATAAGAAATATTGGATTGCTACCTTCAACGAAATAAAAATCCCTCCTTTTCTAGGTTTACCTTTATATATTCCTCAGAATACAGATTATACCTTTTTGCTTTGATATACAGTAATAGTATTCCTACTTGTTAATTCAATAATGCTGTGTTCAATACTAACGTTATAAGGATCAAAAAAGTCGACTTCCGCATTCGGAAATCGACTTTTAATATGCTGTTATTTAACTACTATGGGAGTACGATTTTAATTCCCATAGTAGTTGTAAAGGGGGTTATTTAGATTCTAACTTTTCTACATATCCTAAAGAATTAAATAACCCCTTAATAACACTACAAACATGTAAATAACCTCATTTTATTTATATAAATATATATCAATCTTATCATTTTCATTTAGAGTTGCTAGTAATATTTCATTGATTGAAACATTATATTTATTTTTTAATTCTGCTATAAGCCAATTTAAATCTTTGTTGATTTTAGTAAGAACTTCTTGTTCAACTGCCCCATCTTTAATAATTGGTTGGTTAAAATGAAATGGTTTATCTTTTATTTGAAGTTCTTCTCTTGTTGGTTGCTCGTATTTCGGATATAAAAACGTAGATATAAAACCACCAGCTTCCCAGCAAGCTAACGCAACCTTTTTCGGATCATCAATTTTTTCTTTTCTGAGCTCTGAAAGTAATTCATCAATGGTAATTCGGGCTTTTTTTAAATTTTTATATTGTATGTTTCCATTAGAAATAAGATGCAATGGATGAGGATTCACATAATGTTTGAATTTATTTGATCTAAAAGTTAAATAGTTACAAAATAAATATAAGAGAACTAAAACACCGATAGAAAGAAAAGAATCCGTTAACGATAATTCTTTATCAGATAATGGATGGGCGATAATATTTCCTACGATGAGAACGATAACAAAATCCAGTAATCTCATTTGCGAAATTGTTCTTTGACCTAATATTTTCACACTAATTAACATAAAAATAAATCCAACTGTTGCTCTCAACAACCAATCAAAAAAAGTTAAAGAATGATCTCTAAATAAAAAAGACAATTTACTACCCCCGATATATTAATCAACTTTAGTATCATAATAATTCGGTAAACTATACTACATAGTAAACTGAATAAACTAATGTTTGGGTTGAGCTTCGTGAAAGATAAAAACTCAGGGTGAACATATAATCAAGTCAAACGATTACTTGCTGATAAATATAATAAGAAGAATAACAATTAAAAACTTTATAATACAAAAAAAGAAGATTAGAAAAGTAGTAGCAATATTTGCACAAATGACTTTATTTACTACAACAACATTTTTAAAATCTATAGCGCAATAAAAAAATCGACTTTCACAGACGATCTTATTGTACAAGGTTATTCTCCATTTAATTTTTTTATCTCATTTCTAAGTATAAGGCGTTGATTGATTTTATAAAATATAGGCAGATACGCTAAAACAACAATTATGATAACTGATAAAACTATGATTAAGCTAAAATTATCCATTGTCATACTCCTTAAAAAATTGTTTTAACAAAATTATTCGATACGTATTATTAATTTCCTTGTACAACTAAACTGTCAGCCGAACAGGTGAACAAGAAAATTAAAATAATTCTTTTACAGAGCATACTATTTAATCATACTTTTATTCTATGAACCCTCTATTTAACAACTATTTAACTTTCTTCATACTATGGTTAAAAACGGGAGCTGAAAAAAATGACTAATTGGATTTACATTTCTACATCTCACCGCCAACTAAAACTTTTCGACGGTAACACACTGATTAAAACTTACCCAATTGGAGTAGGAAAAATGCTGACTCCTACTCCTACGGGCACATATACAATTATTAATAAAGATCCAAATCCTGGTGGACCATTTGGCGTACTCTGGATGGGACTATCAGCTCCACATTATGGAATTCATGGAACTGATAACCCAGCAACAATTGGTCACTATGTTTCACATGGCTGTATACGAATGTACAATCAGGATGTTCTTGAATTGTCTTCAAAGGTTACAATTGGTACAGGAGTCGTAATTCATCAATAAATAAACTAATGATATTTGGTCATTCTTGTTGAAAAAAAATCCCACAAGAGTTTATTACCTTGTGGGTTTTAGCTGTTTAATAGATTGTTTTATGAAGCCTGCATTCTGAGAAACTGCCTTATTTTTAATTAAATACAATCTTTTTATTTCCCTCGTAAATAACGGCTGTTTTTGATGGAATCGTCTCATTCTTGTACTTGAAATTACTATTCGAAAAGTTAACAATTACCTTGAGATTTTTACCGAATTCAGTTGATTGAACAGTCCGATCTTTTTTAAGGATTTTATAATTTGTCATTTCCATTTGCACTGCTTTCTCATGAAATGATGACCATATTTTTAAGTATGACGTTATCATCTTTTTATTATTCTCCCATTCTTTTGAATCAAGGTGATACAGGGGAGGAACATTATATAGTAATTCATAGAGCATGCGGTTTTTTATTTCATCTTTTATTTTTAAGCTTCCAAATTCCCAATGATGAGTAGTTATTACTGAATTATTATAAACTAATTTGTACATTGGTATTGTATACGCTGGATTTAAGTATACTTCTTTATAAAGCTCTTTAATCGGTACTTGCTTACTATATCGTTCGGGAATATCTTTCGTAGAAGACCAATATCCACCCACATAGTACTGGCTATTTTTATTTGTTCTCATATCTGAATCACTCCATTGGATGACAGGTGTTTCAATTCCATGAGCAAAAGCAATCGTTTTACTTGCAAAGTCATTACCACCTTCAGAACCAACTACCATGTTTTTCTTCGTTGCAATATAATTCATTCGATTTAATCGAGCTGCTAAATCTTGTTTCTGTGTAGTTGGGTGAGCTTTTGTATAGTCATCATAAATTTCTCCTGTTGCATCACAATCGATAAACCATGTATTAAAATCAATTCCACCTTGTAATACAGCACCTACCCGTTGTTTAACACTCGGTAAAGATAAGGTTGGATTAAGTTTTCTCCCTCTACCTAAAAATCCCTTAATCTTTTCACCGTTTTTATTTGTAATTGTTGCATTATCATAAAGTCCTTTGTCTTCAAATGACGCTGTATTCCAATCAATTGATGCATCCTTTTGGATTGAATGGTATGAATCATAAGGTCCGATTAAATAGCCTAGTTTGTTTGCTTGTTTTACCATTTCTGGATTAATTAATCCATTTGCCCAGTTAGGAAGACCAATCCAAGCCTTTCTTATACCAGACTTATTTAAATCATTTACTAAATCAATAGAATCATAGTTTGCCCACTTATTTATTGGGTCTATTGAATCACTTAACGCAACTTTTAAAAGATGCTTATTTAATGTATATAATTCTTGCTCACTTAATTTACTGACACCTTTTTTAATTAATTTATTTGATTCATCATCTAAATCATGAAAAATTGATTTATTATAAAACTGATTTAATTTAACAACACTATTTAAGGCTCTAATTAGATTGTTTTTTTGGTAATTATCAAGATAGGTTTGTTCTTTTGCATTATTTAGTACATTCCTATACTCATCAGCTTCTTCTGGATAATGCTCTTTCATTAGCTTCACAGTCCATTGGAAGAATTCACTATTTAATTTCTTTTGAAATAAATTCCATTTTATGTTTTCACTTGAAATCGCTTCATTATTCCATAAATAAATATGCGGGGCACCATATAATTTTTCTATATTGTGGTTCTCTTTACTTTTATCTGCTAATGTTTTAAATTCACCTTTTTCAACTACAAAGTCTTTGTAGATTTTCGCAATATGAACAATGTCGTGATCTGTTACATAAATTCGGAAACCATATGTTTTATCTGGATTAATAGTTGGAAATTCATGTTCAAATGCAAAGTTAATTGATGAATTCGAATTAAATTTTACTGTATTATTGAACATATTTTTAGCTATGTAAGTAATCGAGTACTTACTTTTATTTAATGTGAAAAATCTCATTGAAAAGCTTTCAGCAAATGAAAGTTCATCATTTGATAAAAACTTCTTCCAATTTTCATCGTTACTAGGAATCATTTTTCCTTCTCCAAAAGGTAAGATATAACTCGATGAGCTTACTTTTGGCCATACAAATTTCTTTGAACCAGATGACTTAAGTGTAACGTCTAAGTAATTTTTTTTCTTTTGAATATTTATATCCATTTTCTCATCAGGATAGCTCCACGAAACAGACTGTCTTGTTTTTACTAGATTTGTAACCCTCTCCTTTTCCATTGGAAGTGACGCACTTTCCTTGACTCCATCCTTCTCAACAAAAAGTTCAAAAGTTTCGGGCTTAACATCAAAAGTAAAATCACTTGGTATAAAAGTTAAACCCGTAGAAGATTTTTTGTTTACTTGCTGGCAACTAGATAAAGTGGTAATTAATAAAATACTTGTACAGATTAAACTAATTATTTTATTCATTTACATTCCTCCTTAGTTGAAAGCATAACGCTGCTTTGTGACATGAATGTTACAACGAAGAAGAATATTAAAAACCCTTACTCTACTGTAAGGGTTTGTATTTTGGAAAATGAATAGAAAATTGAATGCTTCCATCTATTAATTTTACTTCATGTTTTAATTGATGACGGTTTAAAATGGATCTTACAATCGCTAAGCCTAAGCCTGTACCGGTTAAGTGTTTATTTCGAGAAGTCTCCATAACATAAAATGGCTCCCAGATGTTCTTAATTTGAGCAGAGTCTTTAAGATTTGTTTCATTTTCAATGATGAATACAAATTCCTCTTTAACCTCGTAAAACTTGATGGTTATTTCAGGATTTTTTGCATATTTAATAGAATTACTAATTAAATTATTAAATACTTTCTCCATTTGGTCTCGATCTGCTTCAATATAAAATTGATGAATGCCATTACTATCTTTTTTTACAACTATGCTATTTTGACTCATTTCTATTTCAAAATTATCCAAACATTGATGAAAAAGCTGAATCAAATCAATTCGTTCTAGCTTTAATATTTCACGTTCAATTCTAGATAACTCTAATAATTTATCAATTAACCGGTTTATTTGATCTGTTTGTTTAATAATTGTATCTACATAAGTTCCATCATCTATTCCGTCATAAATGCCTGCAGAATAAGCTTTGATTAAAGCCAATGGTGTTTTTAGTTCATGAGAAATATCTGATATAAATGTTTTTAAGTTGGCATTCCGTTGATTTAAATCATCGTGAGCAATCCTCAGTTTGTCACTCATTTCGTTAATACTCATTGCAAGTTCTTCGATTTCATCATTTGTTGAAATTTTTGCCTTTTTAAATTCTAATTGGGCGATTTCTTTAGAAATATCTTTTAACTCTTTTAATGGATTCGTTATTTTTTTTGACCAAATCCAAACCATTAAAATCAACATTAGAATCAAGAAAATCATAATATAAATGGTAAACTTATTGACGATTTGAACAGCATCACTTAAATAAACAATAGACACACCGACTACAATAAATAGATTATCCTTTTGAATAAAATCGACTAAAAAACTAGACTTCAACTTACCTTGATCGTAGATTTTACTAATTCTTTTACCACTCTTTACTTGTTTTAATGTTTGTTCTGTAACCCAAAATTTATTTAAGGTTACTCTTTTTTGATATAAATTGTCTCTTAATGATCCATTAAACTCGTCTAAATTAGTATGAATTGGTTCATAAGCGATTGTTACATTATATTTTTGCTCCAAATGATCAATTGATTGTTTAAACTCTGCCATTGGCATCTTGTTTATTGTATTTGATAATTCATGTACTCTATTTTTCATCTGGTATAAGTAATATTTTGGTAATAAATACGAATTGATTATTAGATAGAAAATAAAAACAAAAAGAATACATGCTGTAATTGTTATCGATATTTTTCTTCCTAATCGATTCATTTTTCTTTTATAAGACTGTATCCTAAACCTCGATGTGTTTGAATAAGATCTTCTCCAATTTTTTCTCTTAATCTTCTTATATGGGTATCCACCGTTCGATCATCGCCATCATAATCTATACCCCATACATTTACTAATAAATCCTCACGTGACAAGATGTTACCACGATTACGAACTAGACAGCTTAATAAATCAATTTCTTTTTTAGTTAGATTTATATTTTCCTCGTTTCTAAATGCTAATTTACCTTTAAAATCTACTTTAATATTACCAATTAAAATCACATGCTCTTCTTTTAGTAATTTTTTAGCTCTAGTAACCAACACCCCTGGATGGAATGGCTTTCTTACATAATCGTCAGCCCCTAGTTTTAAAGCTTGTAATTCGTCCTCATCTTCACTTTTAGCTGTAAGCATTAAAACTTTTGTTTCACCATTTTTCTTTATTTCTTTACATACATTGATCCCACTATTATAAGGCATCATCCAATCTAAAATAGCTAAATCGATTTTTTCTCTATAAAAGATTTCGATGGCTTTTTCTCCGTCTTCCGCTAAAAAAACAGTATAACCCTCCTTCTTGAAATATGCATGTAAAATCTTTAACATATCTTTTTCATCATCAGCGATTAGAATATTGATTTTAATTCCTCCATTCAATTATGTTATTTTGTCACGTTCATGTAACAAAAGGAGCTTAAACTGCTTTCGAGGAGTGGAAACATGAGAATAATTGAAATTTTAATTAGTGCTTTATTTATTTTATTTGCAATCTTAATTGTATCAATTCATTCATAAAAGGTAGGTTATAGATATGAAATATACCATATTTCGAAAGATAGTTAGAAGTTTAATAGTTTTTACGATTATATTATTTATTTTTCCTATTTTGTTATACAGTTATTCAAAAAGTATTGAACCAAAAATGTTGGATGTAAATCAAGTATCAATTGCATCAAAATCTGTTTCAAAGCAGATGGAAGGTATGAAAATTGTTCAATTTAGTGATAGCCATCTAGGTGCTCATTATACATTAAAGCAATTAAAGGATGTTGTAGATCAAATTAATAAACAAAATCCGGATTTAGTTGTGTTTACTGGTGATTTAATTGATAATAGCGCTCTATACAATAAAATAGATCAAATCCCTGCAGTACTTCAACAATTAAAAGCAAAATATGGTAAATATGCTATATACGGTAATCATGACGTTGGTGGAGCAGGGAAGAAAATCTCATCATCTGTATTCATAAAATCTGGTTTTACAATTTTAGAAAATGAAAACAAAGAAATCGACTTAAATGATCAGAGTAAACTAAATATTATTGGATTGGATGATTATCTTTTAGGAAGACCAAATCCAGTTGAAGCATTTAAAAAAATACAAAAAAATGCCTTTAATCTCTTACTAGTCCATGAACCCGATGTCGCAGCACGCCTTAAAGAGTATCCGATTGACTTACAGCTTTCTGGCCATAGTCATGGTGGACAAATAAAACTTCCATTTCACGAAGCAATTTATACCCCACCTCTAGCAACTATTTATACTGAAGGGTTATATAAAATAAATCATCGCATAAAACCTTTGAACTTATACGTAAATCGGGGCATTGGAACAACAAGGCTTCCATTTCGACTTTTTAGTGTTCCAGAAATTTCAGTTTTTACTTTAACGAATAAATGATAAAACCCGCAAGGAAATATGAATTCCTTGCGGGTTTTATCATTCAATAAGCAAAGTTTGTAACTTTTTCAACCAAGTTCTCAAAGTGGTCTTCTCGTGTACAAATTACGTTCGCGATGAAAGAGTTAAGACATTGGATTAAAATCCTTCCAGATTGATACTGATAAAAGTTCATGAGTAATGTTTTCACTAAACCAAGATTCATTCCATTCTGCCTGGCTTCTCTCAACCTCGTTCGTTCTTCATATTCTTCTATACTTCTATATTTAATAAATAAATTGATGTAATGATAGTTCTCATCTTCTCTTTGCATTAAATTCATTCCAATATTTGAGGGTTCTGAATGAAATTTTGAATGTGCTGACTTTTTTAATTTTGACTTAAAATCGTCTAAATACTTCTTTTCAAACTTATATTCAAATAAGACGGTTATCATTGTTTCAACCCATTTCTATTATTAGTTGTCTATTAGCTAATCACTATTATTAGTATTCATTTTCTTATTCATACTTATCAAGCATTCATACATAATGGATTTAATTTGAGAGGATAATATAAAAAAATAGAAATTTCTATAAGAGGTGCTTATGGAAGAAACAAAATCACTGAACTCATCTGAAAATATAACTAGTCTTATTTGGAAATTATCAATTGGTTCTGCATTAGCATGGGAAATCTCAAAATTTTTTGGTTCCTCACATCCCTACTTAGGTCCAGTTTCACTTATCCTTACAATTCAATCGACAATGGACAAAACAATTAGTTTATCGATCAAGCGAGTAATCGGAACAATGATCGGAATTGGAATAACAGTAATAATTGCGAGTTATCTAAAAGTGACTGGATGGAACTTAGGACTTTTAATTCTAATTGGTACATATATTGCTAAATGTTTAAAATTAGACAAAAAAGTACTTCACCAGGTCGCTCTCACAATTTTATTTGTCTTTGCATTTGAACATCAATCAAAGGATTATGCGATGGATCGAATGAGGGATACGCTTGTAGGTGTCTTAACTGCTGGTTTAATACAGTTCGTTTGGTCTTCAATACAATCAAGAAAAAAAGAATTGCAATAGTACAAATAATAATATGATTGTGGATTTATTCAATATTTAAGGGGATTAATTTAAGGTTGTTCTTTACTATACAATAGAACTTTAGTCTTTCATGTTTTCATAAAACACAATTCTATTACCAAATGGATCGCAAATACGAACCTCTCGTGTCTTCCAAGGAGTTTCTTCGATGCCAGGGCGAGCATATTTGTATTTCTTTGCCAGTAGATTTGAATAAGTAATTCTAAATTTTCTACCTCAATTCGAATAGCGGCTCCTGGACTACAATCTCCATGGTGCTTGAGACAGATGAATTAAACAATTGTTATAAGATTTTTACATATATAAAGGAAAATCATCTTCAAATCGATGCTCCCAATCAATCTCAAATTCTAAAAAAGTTATGTAAAATTCTTTTGCCTTAACTTCAACAAACATGCGTAGAATCGGTGTTGGACTTTTCATAGAAATTTTCGAAGTGCTTATTTCTTAGATCTCCTTTTCTTATTAAACAAGTTCATTTAACTTATTGAATCAATAATTCCTTTTATTACTTTCATACTCTCAATGTCCTTTGGTCGAAGCTTGTGTCCAGTTCCTTTTTCATAAACCTTTTTTTCTTCAAGTAACTGGTATGGGCTTAGGACATTAATTGATATACCATTTAAAAGATATTTTTGCATTGGCAACGCATCGTTCCTCCATTCCCAGTCTGGAAAACCATTCGCAATGATTTTACCTTCGTCTGAAATTATAACAAATACAATACTCACATCAATATCATCTTTAATGAAATCTGTTTGAAGCAAACTAACCGGTATTTTCTTAAATCCAGCATTGATCATGGCTTGCTCTATATCTTCCCGATATTGAATGAAAGTGACTAAATCAATATCCGAGTGTGCGCGAGTCACTTTACCGAGCAGGAAATCAATCGCCCACCCTCCTCGTAGCCAAAGATGAAATTTTAGATTTAAACAGATTGTATTTATTTCACTGAGGATCTTTAACTGTTTCTCTACTGAATTGATATTGTCCAATTTCCCCACATCCTTTTTACATATATTTATTTGTTTCTACATCTAAGGTATTGACACCTTCTACAACTTAAGTTTGTAAATAAATTCCTAATCTAAAAAGGCTTCTTCAATATGAAGAAGCCCTTTCTTAATGTCCAATATTTTGGTTTATACCATTTGATTTATTAAATACAGCTATTGAATCAACAATTGATTTACTTGCTGTATTTAAACCAATTATGCTTGTTTTAATATCATTTTCGTGAAATTTCATCACAATTTTATCAATTGCTGATACACCAGATTCATCCCATATATGAGCATTTGATAAATCAACCTCGATTTTTTTCACTTCGTCTTTAAAATTAAAGGCTTCAACAAAATCTGTGACCGAAGCAAAGAACAGTTGACCTTCTACTTTATAAACTCGCTTATTTACTTCAAGTTGAGAAGTCACTTTTACTTTCGAGATTTTCGATGCAAAGAAAACAGCACTTAACAAAATTCCAATAATAACACCTATGGCTAAATTATGTGTCGATACAACCGCTCCAACAGTTATAACCATAACTGCAGCATCAGTTTTAGGTAATTTGTGTAATGTTTTAAGTGATGACCAATCAAATGTACCAATTGAAACCATGATCATAACAGAAACTAATGCAGCTAATGGAATTTGAACGACTAATTTATTTAAAACAAGAATTAAAAACATTAAAAATGAACCAGCAACAAATGTAGATAATCTAGTTCGACCACCTGATTTAACATTGATAACAGACTGTCCAATCATTGCACATCCAGCCATACCTCCAAAAAATCCATTGATGATATTGGCAATTCCTTGTCCTTTGGATTCAGTGTTTTTATTACTTGAAGTATCTGTCAGATCATCAACTATTTGTGCAGTTAATAACGATTCAATTAAGCCAACTAGTGCTAAAGAAACAGCATATGGAAATATAACCATAAGTGTTTCAAAACTAAATGATACATTTGGTAAAATGAAACTTGGAAGAGATCCAGAAATATTCCCCATATCCCCTACTTTATTAACATCGCTACCAGAAAATATTGCAATCATACTAATAACAATGATTGCAACTAATGGTGATGGGATGATTTTTGTCATTCTAGGAAACAAATAAATGATGACTAATCCCCCTGCAACCATAGCGTACATATGCCATGTTTGACCAACAAAATAAGGTAATTGTGCCATAAAAATTAAGATTGCTAAAGAATTAACAAAACCCGTCATAACAGATTTTGGTATAAACTTGACTAATTTACCAATTCCTAAAAATCCTAGTATTACTTGGATAATCCCTGTTAAAATAGTTGCAGCAAGCATATACTCAATTCCATGTTTTTTTACTAGACCAGCTAACACAAGTGCCATTGCACCAGTTGCAGCTGAAATCATTGCTGGACGACCTCCAACAAACGAGATCACAACAGCGATACAAAAAGATGCATATAATCCAATCATTGGATCGACACCTGCAATAATCGAAAATCCAATTGCTTCAGGAATTAGCGCTAAAGCAACTACAATCCCCGCCAATACATCTGCTCTAATATTAGAAAACCATTCATTTTTTATTTTTTCTATCAAGTAACTTCCACCTCATATCTATTCTTTGACTTTTAAATCACATAAAATTTACGATTAATCACTAAAAATTAGTCTATCACCATTTTTCCCAAAAAGGAACCTTTTTTGGGAATGTTATATGATATGATAATGTAAACCCCTTAACAGTTAGGAGATTATATATGTTAATCGGATATATGCGCCCGAATCAAGATGACCCAAAGTGTGAAGAACAGCTACCACAATTAAAACAACTAGGTTGTGATGAGATTATATCAGAGGATCATTCATCTGCTAAAAATAGAAATCAACTTGAAACAATATTAACTAAACTTAATCAGGGTGATACAATTGCGGTCCCAAAACTATTTACTTTAGCTGATTCTACCCGTCACCTTATGGAAATTTTAGAAATTTTAGATTCAAAAGGTGCTTTTTTACAATCATTGGAGGAAAATATTAATACATGTACCCAATCTAAATATTATTTCATCGATATTGTAAAGCAACTACTTACTTTTCAAAGCAATGTAATAAGTGAAAATACTAAAAAGGGAATATATGAAGCCAAACAAAAAGGTATAACTTCTGGACGACCTAAAAAACCTGATGAAAATGTAAAACGAGCGATCGTTATGTATGAAAGTAAAAAATATACTCTTGAAGATATTAAACGGGAGACTGGAATCAGCAAGTCTACATTGTATCGTTATTTAGAAAATTAAAAATGACCTTTGATAAGGTCATTTTAGTTTTTGTTCATTTTTTATTTGTTTGAAATACGATTTTTATTTACTTTTGAGTCTCCTCGTTCTGGTTCATCTTATTTAATAACTTCACCACATTCTCATTTGGACTCCAGCAATTAAATTTATAGTTTGTCTTTGTTTCAAAGCCCAACCTGTTACAATAATATTTCATACCTTTTCCTTGTTTCTCTGCTTTAAAATGCTGACATGTTGCACAGCAATGGAAATCTTTCATATAACCTCCTAAGATGAAAACAAAACTTTAACTTCATTACCTTCACCAACAAAATCAAAATTCCTTTTACAATAAAAAATAAAAAAGTGAGCAGCAACGGGCTACTCATACTACTTTTTACCACTAATTTTAATTGAATTTTTATTTATTTAATTGAGCACAAAATCACATTTACTTGTTTATTTATTTAAACAGATAAGTTTCTTTTCAATATTTTACGGTTAATTTCTTCATAATCACAGAAAATAGTAGTGCATAGTAATTAATGGAAAAGGAGATTTACCGATGAAGCTTTGGATTACTTCGATTTTCTCTATATTTGTAGCTCTACTTACTACCTGCTCTTGTGTATTTGCTGAGCCTAATCATAAGCTTGCTATAGTGATTGATGATTTTGGTAATAACATGAAAGGAACGGACCAAATGCTTTCACTACCGATCCCATTAACAGTTGCCGTAATGCCTTTTTTACCTTCAACTAAAAAAGATGCAACTGTTGCTCATTCTAAAGGATATGAAGTAATTGTTCATTTGCCAATGGAACCAAGGAAGGGGAAAGCAAGTTGGTTAGGACCTAATGCAATTACAACCAACTTAAGTAATGAAGAAATTCGAAGAAGAGTATAAGCGGCTATTGATGACGTCCCATACGCAATTGGTATTAATAATCATATGGGTTCAAAAGCAACTTCCGATGAGAGAGTTATGCGCATAGTCTTAACTGCTTGTAAAGAAAGAGGATTATTTTTTTTCGATAGTAAAACGAATTATAGGAGTATAGTTTCTAAAATTGCAGATGAGATTGGAGTGCCGGTCATTGAAAACAAGTTATTTTTCGATGATCTATATACCTATAAGCATATAGAAAAGCAAACTCGATTACTATTAGAAAAAGTAAGAGTAGAACCAACTATGATTGCGATTGGACATGTTGGGGAACCAGGTGAAATTACTTCAAATGTAATAAAGGAATACATACCTAAAATTAAAGAAGAAGCAAACTTTGTATTCTTATCAGAATTAGTAGAAAATCTGCCAATCCCATTACATTAAGAAAAAAAGGTCTATAGACAAAAAATTAGGAACCGCGAATTGCGATTCCTATATTTTTGTTATGTGTTAGTTAAAGTAATTTTCAACTTCATTATTACTATTTACGACCAATATTTTATTATTATAATGTTGAAATTTTTTAAAGAATTTTGGTTTCCCAACTTCTTCAAAATACTTATTCCATTTAAACATTTTGAAAAATATTTTAAGCGTCGGTTTATAATTCGACTTCTCTAATCTAAGTTTTTGCAATAAATACCTTTTAATGATTCGGTAGGTACGAACAGAATAGCTAGTATCTAAAAAAATAATCAACTCTGCATTTTGAAAACTATTAGCTACCCATTCTTCATTATGAACACCTTCAATAATCCATGTATCCGAACGAATGAGTGTATCTAAATAGGAGATTCTTTCTTGTTCGGAACGCCTGATATCTTTATGACCCTTTTGCCTTTTCCATACAACATTATCTAACTCGTAATAAGGTATATTTAGCTTTGTGGACATTTTCCTTGCTAAAGTCGTCTTACCACTTCCGACTGAACCAATGATATGTATTTTCTTTGGTTTCTTCAATTAAATCACCACTTATCCAAAAACATTGATTCTATATTATTCGATTTAGTACTTAAAATGACCTTTTTCAGATTTAAAAATAATACATAATAAATAAAAATAGGAGCTGATCAAGTCAATTCCTATGAGATAAGTAATTTTATTTACGCCAAAAGGTCGTATTTTCTGCTTTATCTTGAATATTGAACTCAATCATTTTCTCAAGCAATTCGTAATTGACCGGTTCTTTCCATGGAATGCGAAATAAACCTTTTGTAGCACTATAGCCAGCCTTTGCAATTTCATCAGCGAAATGTACAATACCCACTTCTTCGGGAGATACGCTCATATGTTGCTTCGCAGTCGAAAAACCAATGATGAATGTGCCATGATTTGAAAACATAGGCGTATTCCACTTAATTTGCTGCTCTAAGTTAGGAAATGTAGTTGAAACCCAATCCAAAATTTCAGCAGTTCGCTCACGATGGTCTGGATGATCTATACCTGCTAAATATTCTGCAAAAACTTCCATATCAGTTCCTCCTCAAGTAAAAAATTATGTAGTAAAATGATGTTTTTCATAAATGGCAGGCTTTATGACTTTAATTTAAACTTATATACATTTAATAGTCAAATTGCTTTAAAAAGTCATTTTGTTACTCGTTGAAAAAAAAGTCATAATTCCTAAAACTAAAATGATAATCAAAATTATCTGTATGCAGATTCCAACAATACTGCAAACCCTTCCAGAAATTGCTAGACCTTTCCCCTTTTCATTCGAGTGATTTATTTCGGCAATACTCTTTCTAGAAATAAATAGACCAATTATACCAAGAATGAAACCAATATAAGGAATAATGATGGATAATACACCTAAAGTTAATGAAGAAATAGATTTACTATTTGTTGTTCCCAATGCAATTCCCCCCATGTTGTAATTTTACTTTTATTCTTATAGTACACTAACAACTTATGTTTGTAATTTGGGGGAATTTTGTCTTTTTCCATATTAAAATTTTTATCAATGCAAGGTTTTAAATTCAATTAATACTTGTCTTTGACAATCGTGTATTCTTGAAAATTAGATAACTATTTTTCTATTTATATGAAGGGTACGTAAAACCAAAATTTCCATCCTTAATTGTTTATTTCTTTTTCTCTCAAATAATTTTCATAAGCATCTTTTACTTTATCAAATTTCGGGAGATTTGGAGCTATCTTTGAAAGTCTTTTACTTAAATCGTTTAAAAGATATAATCCTCTAAACAAAGTGCCAGCTAAAATTCCGAAACCTATAAATCTATGAAAATTTCCCTCATAAAACTATTTTTAATTATGCTATTTTAATTATTTCTAAAATCAAATTTATCTTGAGGGACATTCAAAGTATGACCGTTAATAACAACTTTATCATTATCAATCCAGTCAATATCGGCTGCGCTCTCGCTATAATTCCAGTATATATTTTTACTCTTCTTTTCCTTGTTAAATACTAATTCTCCTCTTACAGCATAGTCAGTTGTTGCTCCTCCATTTGTAACATATGCTTTTAAAGTGTATTTTCCGTTTGGAGATTTTTCTTCTGTAAGAAAATCTCCTTTTGGCAATCTATTCATATCAAAAAATGCCCAGTATATCCCATACCCGAAAATACCCACTAATAATACGCTTACAGAAATTATTATAATAAATGTTTGTCGTCTTCTTTTCTGCCAATTTTTCTTACTTTCTAGTATTTTTGTCAAATAACTTACTCCTTTTTGAACCCACTGAAATAATTTCTTTAATTTAATTCATTAAAACTTAAATACCTACTATTTTCTACTAATTCTCTTCTGCTTAAGAATTTTAAAAGGAATTAAAAGTGTTATATCCAAAAATGATAAAATTCCCACAATAGCAACTAGTAAACCGATTACAACTTTAAAAGATTTTATTGACTTAAAACCAACTGAGTACAAGAATTGATATAGAATGTGATATACACTTACAAATAATAGACAAATAATAATTCCTTTAATACTTTCCATCCAATTTATTTTTTTAGATTCAAAGTAATATATAATGCTCTTACCGATGTGATAAAGTACCAAATAAATCAATACGTCTTTAAAATTCATATCAAATCCACTTACAATTAAAATGGCAAAAATTATTGCATTAATAACAGTAGGTTTAAATCTAATTTTCATATATTGTTTTACTTTCTAAAAAAAGAATGCATAGGAAATTCTCCATGGAAGTTTGTTTATATCTGAATTTTATCATAATTAAAATGGATTTTATAAACATTCTTAATTCCCCATTCTCATTTCTTAAGCAAGTTCTAAAGGCAAATAAGCATATTCTCCGTCCTTAATAATCTCACACTTTTTAACTTTTATCGGATAATTAAAAATCGGCCCATCTATTACCGTAGTATGGAACTCACCACTTTCTCCGCATGGATCAATTCCTCGAGATTCAAGTTCCTTCACATAGTCATGAGTTAACATTCGGCCTAAATCTTCTTCTCGCATTCCTAACGATAAGTTGACAGTTACAACAATTGTTTTAAAACCTCTATTTATAAACTCATCGACAGCTTCACGGTGATTCATTGCCCATAATGGCATACTAAGCTTTAATCCAACGTTTTTAGTAATCTTATCATGCCAACAATCTTTCACAGGCATATCTAAGTCTCCGGTAACTAATACATCTGCTCCTTGTTTTTTTGCATTTGCTAATAGCTGTATAAATACTTTTTCATACTCCTCCCAGCTTGCTACCCCTGTATATATAGGAAGTCCTATCGATTTAGCTTGAGCTTGTATTAATTCAGGAGGCATTCCATGAGATCTAGAACGTTTCCCTTCTTCCTCCAGCATAACGATTAATCCAATCGCTTCTCCTACTTTCATCGCTTTATACAAAGCTAGTACACTATCTTTCCCTCCACTAAAAGAAGTTATAAATTTATGACCAAACGCATTATTTTTCCAGTTTACTGTTTCTTCCATTGAAATTTTCTTTTTTAATCAAAAGACATTTTCACAATAAATATAATTCTATTTAAGCTTGTAGATTTTTTTGATTGTTAATCGTTTTTAAATGTCTCTGATTCAATTCCCATAAAGCAGTTTTATTATCTTCCCATTTAGATAACAATCTCCTCTACTAAATATGAATATTCATATAATTATTTCTTAACATAATGAAGCATAGCAAGTTGACCTAATTTTTCTACTTTCGTTAAAATGTATCTTTGGGTAATATCATCCCCAGTGTAAAGGGAGATTCCTTTCCCTAAAACAATTGGAGCAATAGCAAGTTGAAATTCATCAATTAAATTTTCTTTAAAAAATTCTCGAGCTAAATTCCCTCCACCAATGAACCATATATCTTTTCCAGGCTGTTGTTTTAAATTTTGTATGAAAGCTTTCATATCTTCATCTATAAAGGTAGCATATTCATCTGAACCTTTTGCAGATTTTGAAAACACATAGTTTTTGTATGTACTATAAGGATACTCTATATCAAATCCGCGAACGACATCATATGTTCCTTTTCTCATTACAACAGTGTCAATTCTTTCTAAAAGTGAATTATAGCCAGAATCTCCCTATACTTCTGTTGTTTCCAGCCATTCTAACGTGCCATCATTAATTGCTATATAGTCATCAATTGAAGTACCAATGTATAATATAACTTTACGTTGTTTTTCCATATTAAATCTCCAATCTTTATGTATTCATTAAACTAGTTTAATTATAATTTTAATAATATGCTGTTAGAAATAGAGTAGGCTCTACATAAATAAAAATCCTTCATTGAGATTGTCAAATCCATAAAGAAACAGCTAAATAATAAAAGAAACAGTGGGGAGGATTCGATTTCCCACTGTTATGTATTTTGATTATGAATTTCTGTACTTAGCAAACATTATTTCATCATGATATTTATCAAGATGAGGCAATTTTAATTCTTCAGCAATCATTAGTTCAGCTTCCTTATCATAATCTACCCTAACAAAGTTGATTGAATTTGTAGAGTATGAACCATCAAGGATCGCATATGACGCTGAAGTTAAATCAAGTGAATTTCCGACACTTCCTACATTACATAGAATACCATTTTTAAAAGTTTGTAAAAACGTAGTATGTATATCACCATAAAAGACGATATCAGGAGTTTTATCGTTCTCGTTTGAATTTGTTATTTTACTATTTTCAAACATACTTAGCCTCTTTTCAATTGAATGAAAAGGTAAAATCCGTTCAAATTCACTCCTTGGTGAAGCGTGAAAAAACCTGATTAATTGTCCATTTAATTCAAGGTCAATATGAAATGGTAATGTAGATAGAAAATCATAGTCTTTTTCTGTTAATCGGTCTCTAAACCATTGAATAAAATCATTTTCTGCAGGTGACTGAATAAATACATCCCAATTGCCACGAACTACTTTTTCGCAATTTTTTTGAACGAGCTCAATACACTCTGAGCCTTGAGGACCCTTACCAATTAGATCACCTAAGCAAAAAATCCTCTCAATTTGTCTAGAGTGAATGTCTTTTAAAACTGCTTCTAATGCAGTTTTATTTCCGTGGATATCTGAAATAATTGCTATTTTTGTCATGCTGCTTCCTCCTGTTCTCTAACATTTGCATTTTACTTTAAAGCCCGATCTAACTATGCCTTATAAACAAGCAAACATTTTTTGAAATTGTTAATGGGAAATTCTTATATTTGGTAACCATTAAACTATTCAATTTAAAAGAATAGTAATCCTTCCTTATTATTTTACTAAAAAGAAAAAAGGAGACATTTTTTAGCTCCTTGTCTTATTTTCACATTCAAAACAGTTACTTCTTACAAAAAAAGATCGACTCTCTCTGAATACTTCTATAAAGAACAAAAATTAATTCCGATGTCCATCTATTCGTGCCCGAATATAACCATTAAACACACATGTACCATTTGTGGATGAGTCTTTGACTTCAAAGCCACTTTTTCTGTAGAAATCGAAGTTATTAGAAGATGTATGTGCAAACCAATCGCCGTGTGGGAGTTTTTGAACACATAATTCAACTAGTTTTTTTCCGATTCCTTTACCATGATATTCTGATAGAACGATCAAATCTAATATATTAGCATACATAATTTTATCTGAAATAACTCTAACCATAGCAATTATTTTGTTATTATCCCAAACGGTATATGCCCAAGTAGAATTTTTAAAAATTAAGGAAAATTTTTCCTTCTGCCAAGTCGGTGTATTTCTAACCCAACCAGCATCATTAAAAAGGGCCTCAATATCATCGATTTGTATTCCCTCAGTACCTTCCCTAATCACTAATCCATTGAAATATTGATACATGCTTCTCCTCCTATAAGTAAATAGTAACCAGGTATACTTCAAATCAGATTGTTAAGTAAAAAAAAACGGCTGATCTTTATTGTTTTAAATAGGACAGCCGTTTTTTATTTTAAAACCATTAACCTGATACTCAAATATTAGAGTCAAGTTCATTTTTTTTTAATTCATGATAAAAATGTGCCTCACTTGCATTCATATAAGGAATCAACCATAATAACCCAATCCCAAGTGTGAATATACATAAAATAAACCAACCAATAAAAGAAAGGTCTAAACAAAACAATTTCCATTTATATCCATCCATCATTCTTCTACTCTTTGTAATGGCATCATTCGGAGTCAAATGAGGTTCTTCAATTAATATGTATGGCGCCATTCTATATGAATATGATTTTATAATGCCAGGAACAATGAAAAGCAATGTCCAAAGCGTAGTATATAAATAAGTTAAGAAATTTAGTAAAAATGCATTTAAATATAAGTTCAAGTTCGTAAAATAATAAAAAATTGTTTTTAAAGAATACGGTTGCTCATCTTCCTTTGTCACAAATGTAAATAGCCGTGTACTCCCAAGGGTAATAATAGCCGTAATAAATAAACTATAAATAAACGTTAGGTAGTCATCCCAATTAATTATATAGGATATGTATTTCGTCAATTCATTTTCAATGGGATTCGGGAAATATGTAGAAAGTCGATTTTCAACGAATGTAGTTAATACCAGCACGATGATGGTATATCCAACAAATTTTTTCCAATTCCCACTCAATGTAACCCTTGCTTTTGAGCGTATTTCTTCTAGGTACATAAAAACGCCTCCTTTCTGATTATGAATATAAAATTCTACATTATTCTACAAATACCTTTTTAAAGATTATGTCAATATTTTTACATTGTATTTATCCACTCAATTTCTAGTACAAAAAAAACATTCCATCAGTAAAAATGGAATGTTTCTTAAAATCTAGTTTATTTTTTCAAACCCATTGCTTGTTTAATAGCCTCATAGATAAATGTATTTTCATATGTTCCTGAAAATCGTTCTGCTCCTGCACCAATTGCTGTTAAAGGAACAGATACACCTCCATGCCCACTTGTTGTCCAGTCAATCATGAATTGATTGCTACTGTTTGCTACGTTAAATGGACCATCCTCTTTAGAAATTCCATCGCCAGACTCATCTTTTGTGTCCACATCTTCAATCGATAAACCGCCACATTCATGGTCTGCTACAACTAGAACAAGAGTATCAGGGTGTTTCTTCGCGTACTCCTTTGCTACAGATACTGATTTATCTAGTTCTTGACCTGCTTTGATCATTTTTTCAGCATTGTTCTCATGAGACATTTCGTCTGTTCCTTCTTCTTCAACCATTAAGAAGAAACCTTTTTTATTATCCGATAGAGTATCGATTGCTTTTTTTGTCATGTCAGGTAGAGATACTACTGGATCATAAAGATCACCTTTTCCTTCTTCTCTTTGTTCGAACATTTCTTCGTTTGCAAAAAGACCTAACAACTTACCGTTTTTCGCTTTTTGAAGATCTTTTGCGTTCGTCACGTAATTGTAGCCAAGCTTTTTCGCTTCATCAACAAGATTTCCTTGTGTTCCTTTACTTTGTTCAGAAGGATCCTTTGCTGGGTGATCTTCGAAGCTTCCAGCATTTCCTGCAGAATACCAGAAATCTTCTCCACCACCTAATAGTACATCGACTTTGCTGTTTTCAAGATACTGCTTTGCAATGTCACTTTGTTTAGAACGATCTGTCACATGAGCACCAAATGCTGCTGGTGTTGCATCCGTAATCTGGCTAGTTGTTACTAAACCAGTTGATTTCCCGGCCTCTTTCGCCATTTCCATGACTGTTTTTACTGACTTTTTGTTTGCATCAACACCAATTGCCCCGTTATATGTTTTTACCCCTGATGCCATAGCAGTAGCCGCTGCTGCTGAATCTGTTATAGTATTAGTTGAGCTAGTATGTACTAATCCCGCGTAAGGCATATCATCCATTGCTAGTTTACCAGTTTGTCCAACTGTAGCCAGTCTGATCGCTTCACGGTGTGCGGCCCCCATTCCGTCTCCAACAAAAACTATCACATTTTTTGCCTTTCCATGCGCGTGACTATTATCCGATTCTTTTGCATCTACAAAATGATTAACTCCGAATGTAGTTGCGGTTACAATTGATAAAGCAGCACTGATGATTGTTTTCTTTTTCCCCATAAATAACACTCCCTAATGAAATATTTCTTACTTTCAATATAAAGGAAGAGTATTTAGGAACTGTATATATACTGTAAATAAGGTATAAATTTGTATGAATAATTTGTAATCTTTGTTAAAGTGGCTCTTTTAAATGTCGTCCTGTTTTATATTTAATCTATATTAATCAGAGCCAAATAAAAAAAGAATCAAATTGTAGATTCTTTTCTCTATCAAACTATGATCTTTTAGATTTCTTAATGATTTTATTAAATAGTGCAAAAACTGCAATTAAAATAATTAAGACTAAACTAGGAAAAACGAAATTAAGCATTTTAGACCAGCCTTTCAAGTGTTGTTTAAAAATATTTCGTCATCTTAATTCCATTTACCTTTATTTATCTATTCAAAAACACCCTACCCCTTTATTTATATAGATAGAAATATCACTTAAATCATTATTATTTATAAGTTGTTTTTTATAATTGGGGGAATTCAGCACTTTATAGTGTGTTTTTTTATGAATTATAGGAAGTAGTTCAAATTTTTGCTTTAAATTAGATAGTTATCGAATATTTATAAATGTGTACATCCTTTTATTATCACAAAACTTATATTCAAACGAAACATTGTATATAAAATAAAAGCTTTCAGAAATTACAAAACGACTAAAGAAAAAGTCCTTTTAATAGTAACTTTAGGCATCCAATTCAATTTACTCATTTCTACATGTCATTTCTGTCCAACAGACATTCCTACATTGGTAACTTAGACACCTTATCCCATACTTTCATACATAAAAATAAAAAGCATTTTTTCTTAAAGTCAACATTAGAATATTTTTAAATATTAAAAAGGGAGTGAGATGATTTGGCTTACTGTACTAAATGTGGTGGTAGCTTAGAGCAAGGAGCAATATTTTGTACAAATTGCGGAGAAAGAGCTAGTATTCCGGAAGTGACTAATCCTGTCGAAACACGTTCGGAAAATAGAAATTTGCAGGAAAGTAATTACAAAAGTAAGTATAATAGAATGAAAGGTATAATTATTTCAATTGCCGTATTAATCATATTGGCTGTAGCTATTTATTTAATTTATCCAAAAATAACAAATAAAAATCAACACTCACAACATGTATCGAATGCGCTATCAAATAAAGATAGAACGAAAGAGGAAGCAAAAGTTTCTGAAAAAAAACCAACTAATACTCAAACGATTCCTTCTTATATAAATCGATTAGAACAATTAAAAATTAATGATGGGAATAGAAGTCTTTCTGTTGGTAGTTGGAACATAACACAAAGTGATGGTGCAATTAATTTAACTGCTAATAATATTTCTTCACAAAATCTCCAACTAATATTTAATTTATATGACAGTGGAAATATTTCGCCAATTAGGGACTGGGCTATTAAGGTAGCAAATATTGCAGATGAGGTAGCAATGTCTAAAAATACATCTTGGTATATTCTTGTTGGTAATCAGTGTGTTGCACAATATCCGCATACGTTATCAAAAGAAGATTTAATGTATTATTCAGGCTCTTGCGGTATTTCAGTACCTGTATTGGAAGGAAATTCGAAAGATGATTTAGCTATTGTGATTCATACAATGGTATATGGTGAGGTGTCAACTACAAATGAGTATATATTGCCAACAAGTAATATAAGAAAACTAACTCAAGCTGAAATAGATTATTTGACGAAAGAAGAGTTGCGCTATGCTAGGAACGAAATCTATGCACGTCATGGATACATTTTTAAGTCGGTTGATCTTCGCAAATATTTTTTAACTAAATCATGGTATAGTCCAGATTTGACATATGATGGTTCTTTAAGTGAAATTGAAACTTTTAATGTAAACCTGATCAAAGTTAGGGAGGAGTCCATTAATTGAAGTTGGTAGTTAATAAAAAGAGTCTTATTTTTTTTATTGTCTTTACAATCTGTGCTTTAAGTTTTTTATTTTATCCAAAAGATACTTCTGATATTAAACCGAACAAAACATCACTAACTCCGAAGCCTAATATAGAAAATGTTAAAGATAATTCTAATAAAACCATTCAAACAAACGAAAAGAAGAATTCAAAAAAACCACTTGTGATATGTATTGATCCAGGTCATCAAAGTAAAGCAAATACAGCGCTTGAACCATTAGGACCGGGTTCTAGTGTAATGAAGATTAAGGTGGCTGGTGGTACAACTGGAGTAGTGACAAAGAAGCCCGAGTATATTTTGAATTTAGAAGCCTCACTTAAGTTAGGTGAAATCCTTAAAAAGAGGGGTTACAATGTCATCTTCACTCGTACAACAAATAATGTAAATATAAGCAATATAGAAAGAGCAGAAATAGCGAATAATAACAATGCTGATTTATTTATAAGAATACATGCTGACGGGTCGAATGATCATTCAAATAAAGGATTTTCTGTATTAACTCCGTCTATAAATAATCCCTATATTCCTTCACTTTATAAGGATAGTTTACTAATTTCACAGAATATTGTTGAGGAAGTAAAAAAAGAGCAATCTACAAAAGTAAATGGGATTTCTTATCGTGATGATCTCTCTGGATTTAATTGGTCAAAGGTACCCGTTACTTTACTTGAGCTGGGATTTATGACAAATCCCGTAGAAGATCGAAAACTATCAAATCAACAATACTTAACAAATTTGTTGATGAAGATAGCTGATGGAATAGATCGATATAGTACTGACAAATCTAATGTGATTGTAGGTAAATAACATATCAAATTCTATTTACCCGAACTTCTCTTTTTTTGTTGTATTTTAGAACGTGTTTGGGTATCCTTGGATGCCTTACACGTTTCTTTTTTTATAGGTCCATTTCTGGTATTTATATAGTTAGATTTTTATAGATTTATAAATGAATTCATAATCTATAGAAAGCTTGTTAAAAATTCGCACTCCATTATTAAAAGCACAAATTGTCTTTTATTAATATTCCGCTCTGAACACAGAATGGAATGCTTGTCCATTTTTATTCAGAAAAAGGTCCCATCCAAGTAAAATAGTACCATCCACAAATTGAATGTGTTGTTTTTTCACTTTCTACTTAAATGAGATAATATTATAGATCTTAGGTATAGTTTTTGTTCTATCTATCTAACTATCGAGTTTTGGCTAATAATAACTTGCAGATTTAATTAAACTTTATTCGATATTTATTAATTAAAATAGCTTCCCTAACAGTAAGTCACTCATTCTATCAATAGTATTTATTATCACGGATCGTAATAAAATTATTTGTGTAATTGACATTACAATGAAAACTATTGAAATGATATATAAACTATCGATTCCTTTTGAATTAGTATTTTGGAACGAACTTATTAATAATGGTACAACACTAATACTTATAAATATCGATATTAAGACAAATATTAAACAAAGTGTTATAGAGACATAACTTAAAATAAATGCAAAGAAAATTAAAGCTAAACTAACAGAATATAAAGTACCTAATCTCGCAATAACTTCTTTTAATTGAAGATTTGTTTTTTTACCTTTTAAAAAAATGTAAGATGTAATGACAGTTACCAAATGAACAATTAAAATCATAACAAATGGGCTAATAACCAAGGCACTAAAATTTAATTGGCTACTGAAGTTTGTATAACCTCCTAGAACACTCTCTGTTGATTTAATACCAATTTTTAATACATTATATAAAGTTGCTGGAATTAATAGCGAATATAAAATTAAAATAATAATTCCTTTTAAAAAATGTTTTTCATTAACTGCTTGTGCAACACCATATGGCTTTTTACAAGCTAATTTAAAGAAACTCCAAAAGTCTAACATTGATGATTTAAATTGATTAAATTGCTCTGAATTAATATGATTTATTGCTTGGCTATTTGCGCCTGGTTCAGTTTCTGTTTGTGATAAGAGCCCATTATGTACGTTTCTGGCAGATTCAAGTTTCGATAGTTCAGTTCTAGATGTAACTACTTTTGAAACCGATTCACCTGAGAAAAGATCCTCATTAATCTGATCATGAATTGTTGAAATTACCTCTTCATTTTTCAAAGTAATAACTTTTGTTCCACAATTCCCACAAAAACGGTCATTTTCTACTAATGAATTGCCACATATTTTACAAAACATAACTATTCCTCCTTTTTTAATTAGATACCTTATTAATCTTGAGACGAATTTAAGATACTTTTAATTTATATTTTTATATGGAGGGAAAATTCTGAAAATAATCAATAAAATTTCAAATAAACTGTTTAAAAGGAGTATTAGATAATAATATCGCTTATATTATTATCTAATACTTCTTTCCTTTGGAATAAATAAATATTATCTCTCAATTAAAATAGTTTCTTAAGATGGTTTAGCTGATGAATTGTATATTGAAGAATGCTGGATTTCTCGTTTTAGTAGTAAATCTAAATAATATTCTTTTTCGAACTAAATCAATTCGTAGTTGCATAGCTTGAGTAAATTACTTTTTTCAAAGAAAAATAAAAAAGCTCAATTTTCTCAATTAATAATGAGAAAATGAGCTTTCCTTACACTCTATAGTACCTTAATTAATTTTTTTATTATCTTCGCTTAGAACATTAATTCCATAAGGACCAGGATAAGATTTGTTTATTTCATCATATTGTAAAAACTCATTAACTAATTTCTCTATCTTTTCTCCGAGTTCCTTCGCATTTGGATCTGAACTGTTTAGTGATGTATTAATGATAATTGGATGTTTCTCATCTATTATCGTTGTATACGTAACTTTCAGTTCTGTCATTTCCTTTAATCCTATGTCTATAGAAGGAGCAATTTTTTTTATCCATTTTCCTGTTTTATTAAAAGTAAAGTTCACTGGTATCTGTTTAATATTAAATCCTTTTTCTTGAACGAGATTGAAAAACTCTTTATTATAGTTGTTAATTTCAGATGGATTCGTAATTTCAGTAATGTTACCATTATCATTTTGAGTATAGGATAAGGTAATACTTATTACTCGGCCATCAGTAGCTGAAAACATAGCCCCAGGTCCAACCTCTAGCTTTTGATTATGGCGTTTCTTAAACTCCTCTGCTACTTCTTTAAGAATCTTTTCTTCTTGCTTTTGCCTTTCTGACACATTAGTTTTGTTCCACAGAGCTTTGACTTTCACGTTATAATCGCTATAATTTTTCGTTTTTAACACATCTTCAATATTACGTTGAAGGTCACCTTTTAAATAATTAAAATTTTTCTTTGAATATGGTCTAATTACGAGAACGACTTCTTTCTTTTTACGAGAAAGAGTTAAATCATAACCATCTGGATAGCCTTTTTTCTGTAACACTTTTTTGTTGAAAGAAGATTCAATGGCACTTTGTAGTTTAAGCGATTCATAATAGGAAATTAAATTATTTGCTTGTTTCGTTTCTGTTTTTTGGCTTGTGATATTACACCCTGCTAGATAAACAACGGTAAGCATACTGAATAATACTTTTATGTATTTCAACAATAATGACCTTCTTCCTTTGTATGAATGCATATAAATTATAATTTGGAAATCAATAACAATTACTTACTTAATTTTGAGAATTAAATATTTCACGGATATATATATATTAATTTTTAATCCAAGTTAGCATACGTAAAATAAGAAAGGGTTCAAAACAAGTAATCAATAAAAATATAAAAAAAAACGAAGATACTGCAAAAAACTTAGTGTTCCCTCTTTCTTTTTTTGAAATTGCTATAAAGCTACATATCGCCGCAAATAATATAGATAAAAAACCAATTAAAGCCATAAGTTCGTTGAAGCCTGGAATTACATAAATTATTCCAAACAAAACCAATCCTATAATTAATAATATTATCGAAATTGCACTGAAATTTTTCATAGTTTCACCTCTTTTTATAATAATTAATTTTTAGGTATGCCACTATATTTTAACATATATTTCCATTTTCCTGTTTACTTATTGAACTATACTACTAGTTTGTTCAATAAAAAAATAGCCCATTTTTTGACTCGATCTTCAACTATCACATGTTTTAGTTACATAAGGATTTAATATTTGTGATAGATAAGAGTTCATCGTAGCTAATTAGATAGTATTCTTCTGATTCTTCATGAAAAAGATGTCTACCTTTTACACCACAAGTGCTTATACAAGAGATGCATACGGTAAAACATACAATGAAATTAGAAGTAGCTCATTTCTTGAACAAGTAGCAAAAGATTTACGTAAAATTACAATTCACGAAATCAAATTTCTATCATTTATTCTTTTTTCCGGCACTCTACTACTTCTATTGAATATCGTATTATGTATTACTTTAAATGGAGGCTGAATTATGACATCGATAGTACCGGAAAAATATTTGGAGACGCTATCTGGAAAAGCTGCTCATTTATTTTCGTTTAGTGATGGTAATCGTTATGCAGTTAAATGTAAAAATAATTTCCACGGAACAAGGGAGCTCGTAAACGAATTCGTAGTTGCTAGACTAGGACAACTGCTGTCTTTACCTGTAGTGCCATTTGAAATTGTATATATGTCCGAGGAGCAAATTCAGCTTATACCAAAAAAATTTTCTTCTCATTACAAACCAGGCAACCAGTTTGCTAGTCTTTATATAGATAATTGTACTGGCCTTGCGAAAAAACCTCCTCATCCAGCTATAAAGGAAGTGAAAAATCCCCATGATTTGGCCGGAATACTCGTATTCGATCATTGGGTGTTTGGTGCTGACCGCACTAAAAGCAATATTCTTTTAGAACGACTTCCGGGTGGACAATATGACATTCATATGATTGATCATGGAAAATGTTTTCCAGGAGGATACAAATGGAATGCAGAAACTCTTCAAAAGCCCAAAAAGTTTAAAAAGGATTCAGTCGTTCATATTTGGACAGCTGGCATGCTAGAAGACTTAAAAATCATTTCATCTTATATTGAACAAATCTTGTCATTGCCAGAAGTGTCAATCGAAGAAGTGATTCGGGATATTCCTGTGGACTGGGATGTTTCACTTGAAGACAAAGAAGCACTTTATAGGTATCTTATAGAACGGAAAAAAACACTTGCGGATTCAGTGTATACTTTTGTAAAAAAATATTTTAAATAAAGATCCAAACTATCCTTGAGCATTATAAAGTATGGGGAACAGGTAATTTTCTTTAATTTGTTTTCTTTTATTTCCCCATGCTTTTATCCTACTAAGTAACAAATCTACTGGAACGAAATATAATATATTTCATTAATTTGTTGTTTTCGGGTAGAAACGGTTAGCTACCTTTCTTATATCGAGGCTATTCTATTTCCACGTAAGAAAACCAGTTTATCGAAAGGATGCGTGGACTACCTAACACATGATTTTGAACATATATACCACCAAAAATAGGGATTGATAAAATGCAATCAATCCCTTCATAAACTTCTCTTAAAAATATGACTATCCCACTAAATACTTTTTCACCGACTTAGCCTGACCAAGTGTTAATACAATTGAAAGGATAAGACCTATTATGGAAAAAATTAATAAAAGGACGTATAAAAATACCTTTCCTACAAAAATACTAACCGCCGCAGAAGCCATCATCCCCCCTATATATCTAAAGGTTGAATAGATCCCTGCAGCAACACCTGATTTTTCCTTTGATACAGATTCTAGGTTTGTCGATTGCATGGCTGCTGCACCAATACCAGCAGAAAAACCTCCTAATAAGAGAGTACTCATTAAATAAAGATAGGTTACTTTCGGAGTAAATCCAAAATAAAATAAAACGGTAAAACTAGATAATAGAAAAGATAAGATAATAACTTTTTCTTTTCCGAATTTATTTGCTAACTTCCCACCAACCAAAGCGGATATAGACATAGCAAGAGAAAAGTAAAATAACAAACTACCAATCTTATTAATCGTAAAATGATAAGATTTTAATAAAATTGGAATAAATAATATGGTACTGTACATGACAAAATTATTAATTAAGATTGATAGATTCGAACTAGAAAATGCTTTATTTTTAAACATGGAAAACTCGATGAGTGGCGTTTTCGCAGTTCGTTCTTGATAAATAAATAGTCCAACGAAAAGTAGTAATGTAAGAATGGTCCATACATTTAAGTACTCATTATGTGTGAATAGCAAGGTGATGAACGTTAATACAATACCAAGATAAATAGAACCAAATAAATCTAAGGAATTTGTTTTCGTTTTACTCTGATTTGGTATCATAAACCAAGATAAAAAAATGGCTATAATTAAAAAAGGAATATTCACCCAGAAAATAGCTTCCCAGTTGAATAGACTAATGAGTCCAGATCCAAGAAGTGGTCCAACTGATGCACCCAACCCCATTGACATACCGAAAAGACCAAAGACATTACTTAGTTTTTCTTTAGGGATGATGAACCGAATGATTGCAGTTGCATTCGGGGTAACGAGTGCTCCTCCAAGTGCTTGTAAAGAACGGAAAATAATTAATGAAACCAAATTAAATGAAAAAGCACATGCTACTGAAAATATGATCAGTAGTGAAAATCCAATTAGTAACACCTTTTTATTTCCGTAAATGTCACCTAACTTCCCAGCAATTGGCTGAGCTACAGCCATAACGATTAAATAAATGGTTACAACCCAAGTAATATCGGGTATAGAAACAGATAATTCTGAAGCAATCGTCGGTAACCCTACGGCAATCATCGTTGAATTAACAGGGACCAAAATAGTCCCTGTTAATATAGCTAGTAAAATTAGAATCTCTTTAGTTCTGCTCATGGATGATGACTTCTCCTTTTGTCCCATCCACTGTAATGATATCGCCATCTTTTAACATTGAAGTGGCAATTTTTGTACCAATTACACAAGGTACTCCGTATTCTCTGGCTACCGTGGCTGCATGAGATAAAATACCACCAACATCCGTTACAATCCCACCTACTAAAGTAAATAAGACTGTCCATGGAGGCGTCGTTGTTTTACAAACAAGAATATCACCTTTTTTGACTTTACCAAATTCACTTTGATCACGAACCACTCTTACCGTTCCTTTGTATAATCCTTGCACTCCAGAATAACCGGTAAATGTTTTCGTCACTTGATTCAAATCAGGCATTTTTGCACCAAATACAAGCTCATAAACTGGATCTATAGGACCAGCTGGCGGTTGACCAAAGAACGGTTGAGGAGTATGCGCTTGATTACGTAAATGCTCTTCTTTTCTATTCTTTATTAAATCATATGAATTCTTTGGCTCTCTAAGTAATTCAATTAAATCATCTAAATAAAGGAATACAATATCCTCTTTCCTTTCAATGACAGAATGTTTTACCAATGTTTGACCGACATTTAATAAAAATGGACGTGCTTTTGCAGGCAGCATAGCATCAATATAGAAGTGATGATCTTCATCCAATCCCCACATATTTAATGCCATATAATGAAGAACTTTAAACGTTTCTTTTAATTCCCCCTCTGGCATTTTGGATAAAGCTTCTTTTACTTTATGTTCTGTATTTGAAATTACTTCCTCAATTTCAGCTTCAAAGTCGTAATCCTTCTCAAGATAATTTTTAATGATTTTTAAAACATAATAAGGATTTTCTACCCATGTTTCATCGGCAAATTCATGACTATTTGCTGTTCGATATCCGTATTCTTCAAGGAAGGATTGAACCGAAACCATAAACTGTCGTCCCACCGCTACATCCTGTAATGAATCTAGAAGCTCGTTTGCAGCAGTGTCACTAAAGATTTTTGATAATAAGCCGGACTCTTTTACTTGCATAGAAAGCTTCCATAGCTCTCGATCTGTTTCAAGCGACTTATTCATCGTTCCTAATAATAAATCATAGATAACAGCTGTATTTGTCGTATTTAATAAAGAGCCATAAATTTCTTGCAGTGCAGCCCCTATAGATATTCTCGGCATAACCACTTCAAAATGAATAGACCAAATCTTTTCATACATTTCATATAGTTCAAATATTTTTTCTTCCGCTTCCACAAGTGTTAGACTTTTATTTTTATACTCATCTAAACGGTTATAAAAAGGTAATAGCGTATCATTAACATAATTATTAAAAATTTCGACAGCTCTTGGGAAAACAGACTGCATTAACGCTTGATGTTCCTTAAGGCGCGTTTCTGGATCTTCATGTGTTAAGACGGTTTGGTAAAAATACCCATTTGATGATTTAGCATGAAACTGTTTCATCGGCAACTTTAGTTTTTCAAAAGCCTCCAAAGTACCAGCTGTTAACGCAGGTATCATGAAGGAAGAAAATAACGGAGATAACGGTTTTTGAAAGTGAGCTCCGTCTAGTTCCCAGAATCCTGTTTTTTCTTCCTCTGATAAAAATAAATTTTTTTTAAAATCCGTTAATTCGTAAACATTCGTCTCTTTACCCATTCTTATTTTTCCCCCTTCAAAGTAGTAATCGGTCTAACTTGCAATATATATAATTGATTATTTTTTATAGCAAACTCAATATCTACTGGATGTTGATAGTAGTTTTCTATTTTTTTTGTGATGTCCATTAAGTCCATGATTTTTTCATCCTCTAAACAAAATACTTCCTGCAATGAAGGAGGAACTTCAGTCTTTTCCATTCCGGTTTCCATAGGTCTAACTTGTATCTCTTTATGACCAAGCTCTTTTATAATTAATTTGGATTCTTTATTAAGAACAAACAGATCTGGAGTAACCAATCCATCAACTACAGATTCCCCTAAGCCATAGCTTGCGTTAATAATAATTTCTTGCTTATTAAATGTCACAGGATTCATACTGAAAATTACACCAGCCACATCTGCATCAACCATTCCCTGTACTAATACACCCATCTTGATCTCTGATAAAGAAATCTGATTTTTCTTCGCATAGTCATGTACATAACTAGAAAAATACGATGCCCAGCAACGCTTGATACTATTTAATAACTCTTCCTCACTTCTAACATTTAAAATAGTTTCATATTGACCTGCAAAAGAGGCTCCTCGTAGGTCTTCTAATGCTGATGAGGAACGGACGGCGACTGCATATGTATTACTTTTTAGCCTCTCAAATTGCATAAGAATAGTTCTTTTCATTTGATCAGGAAATTCACCTTGTAAAATTTCTAATTGAACCCTTTCATTATTTGTGGTCTCAATGTTATTAATCGATAAAAATGCCTCAAAAGCTTCTCCTGTCAGTATAAACCCGTCAGGAATATGATCAAACAATTTTGCCATTTTTGAAAGATTCATAGCTTTTGAGCCTATTAACGATAGTTCATAATTTACGCCATTACACAAAGTTATGATTGACAACTTCAAATTTCCTCCCATTTTTGTAAAAAAATTTAAATTATTGTAAATATTATGTAAATTTTATAATGCTAACGTTAATATTAACATTTTATAATAGGCATGAACAACTAAGTTTCATCGACATTTAATTTTTTAATCATGTCGAAAATTAGAATTAGTAGAGATTAGTTAATATGCTGACTTTGAAATGACATATTGGAAAACTTTTTTACTTTATAAAACAAAAAAGATCGCCTTTATAAATAAAAGCAATCTTTTTTGTTTTAAGATTTTATTTACTGATTTCCCATGCACAGTACTAACTAAATATTTAACCTTTTCATTATATATCGAATATACTTCCGATGAATATTCTTCCCATCATAACTAAACAACACAGACTTATTCTCAATGTTCTTCTCCAAATGTACCCCTCTACCCCACAACTGATGAATATACAGCATTACCTTCTCAACATCTAATTCCATATTTTCATAGGAATGCTTCAAATAAAGCTCCCCATTTTTTAAATAATCACCTTCTTGAACAACGATGTATGGGAATCCGCTATTAACCCTACTAACAACAAGTTGATCTCTTACATTTTCCCATGCCTTATCCGTAACTATAGGAAAATAAAAGTCGATTTTCATAAATTTGAAAATCGACTTTTTAATTTATTTGATTTGAAACATTACAATTATAATATTAGAAGAAAATAATTTCATATATACAACTAAATTATTCCGTGAATATTAAAGTTAATAAGCATAATAATAGACAAGCAATTGCATTAATTAAACAATTTTTTATCCATTTATTAACTGAATAATTGTTTCACGATCTGGAAGGGAAGAAATTGCACCTTTACTTGTTGTTGTAAGGGCTCCACTGGCATTTGCAAATGCAAGGAATTCTTGATAGTTTTTCTCAAATAATTCCACTAAATTAACCTGAGTTGCTTTCTTCTCAAGCAATTTGAATAAAATCCCCCCAATAAAAGCATCACCTGCACCAGTTGTATCTTGTACTTCAACTTTGAATCCTTTTGATTCAAAGTTTTTATCATTTAAGTAAAGCTCCGCACCCTTTGAACCTTTTGTATAAATAATAGCCTTTACCTCACCCCTAAATAAAGTAGAAATTGCTTCTTCTACATCTGTAATATCAGTTATGAATTCGAGTTCTTCATCAGAAATCTTTACAATATGACTCAGAGGAATAAAATCTAAAATAGTATTTTTACATGCCTCGGGGTTTTTCCAAAGAGGAAGACGTACATTTGGATCGAAGCTAACAATTCCACCTTTTGTAATAATTGATTTTATTGCTTTTATATGAGCTCGCTTCATCGGACTTTCAACTAAATCAACGGAACAGAAATGAAGAATATCGTTTTTTGTAAACCATTCATCTTTAACTTCTTCCTCAGTTAGTAATAGATCGGCAGATGGATTTCTGTAAAATGAAAAGTCACGATCACCGTTTTCCCGAAGGGAAACAAAAGCTAAGCCAGTATTAGCATCAGTAGTTCTTAAAACTTTATCTGTCTTGACGCCAACGGCTGATAATTGATCACATATAAAGTCACCAAAAGCATCTTCTCCTATTTTTGTAATCATGGACGCGTTGCCACCGTACTTAGCTACTGTTGCAGCGACATTTGCAGGTGCGCCACCAGGTGCACGCTCAAAAGAAGTAACATCCTTTAAAGGTCTACCTTTTTGTAAAGGAATAAAATCAATTAATACTTCACCGATTGAATATAATTGTCCCACTTTTCCACCTCATAATTTTAAAGTCTCTACTTTATCAGCATCAAATTTAACATGTTAAAATTTTAAAAAGTTAATAATCCCATTTCACTGCTTGAAGTTTAACACTTCCACGTGATGCAAAGAAACGAATTCCAGTGCTTTCTTCTTTTGGGAAAATCCTGCTCGTGATTACTTCTTCACCATCATTTATGAAAATCTCAACTGAAGAAACATCGACAAACATATGAATCTTAATTTTATCTTGTTTTAATTCCTGACTACATTTCCTAATCGTTCCAAAAGGAGAATTAATTGTTTGTCCAGAAAAAGTACGATCAAGTATAACCTTTTTCTCTATAACATCATAGGTCAAAATTGTTTTTTCTTTTTTACTTGTCCTAAATTCAATCCCAAATTCAGATGCATCTATATTTTTAAATTCACAAATCATCTCATATGATGTTCCATCGAAGCTGTTAAACGTCTTTGATTCGCTATTAATAATGTTTACTGTTTTAGCTTCCTGTTTACGAAGTGATTCAAGCTCTCTCACTGGCCGTTGAATTAACTTCCCGTTTTGAATTGACAATTCTCGTGGAATTGTTAAACAATGCGCCCATCCATTTTGATCTGTAGGATACACAATTTCAGGTAAACCCATCCAACCTACTAAAATACGACGTCCAGATGAATCAATTGTAGTTTGAGGTGCATAAAAATCAAAGCCTCGATCAAGCTCAGTAAACTCTCCATGCTCCAAAACTTTTTGATGAAGATCTAATTTTTCACCTAACACGTATCCAGACTGATAAATATTCTGATATTTGTCACCTTCTGGTTCTATACCTTGAGGTGAAAAAATGAGTACTCCTTGATTTTGTAATTCGAAGTAATCAGGGCACTCCCACATGTATCCAAATGAATCCATTTTTGTCCTAATTTCCCCTTCAAATGTCCATTTAAACAAATCTGGTGAACTATATAAAACTACACAGCCAGTTTTATTGCTTCTTTGTGCTCCAATTATTGCATAAAACAATTCTCCTACCTTCCATACTTTTGGATCACGAAAATGATCTGTGTATCCATGTGGTACGTCAGAGATTACAGGGGTATCTAGTTTTGTAATCCCCCCCCTTTTACCCATTATAGCAATGCATTGATAAGGATGTCTTACCCAATTTTCATCACGTGTATTTCCTGTATATAATAAATACAAATTATTCTTATGTTCTATTGCAGACCCTGAGTATGCTCCATGACTATCGTAGTAGTTATTCGGCTTTACTCCAATTCCAACGTTTTCCCAATGTACAAGGTCCTTTGATTTAACATGATACCAATATTTCAATCCATGCACAGCACCAAGTGGAAACCACTGATAAAACAAATGGTATTCCTCATTAAAATACGAGAATCCATTCGGATCATTCAAAAGACCTGTATTTGGTTGAATATGGAAAGTTTGTCTCCATGGACAGTTATCTACTTTAGTTTTTAGTTCAGCCACTTCTTCATTACTAACTTCTTCTAACTGGCGGTAAAGTAGTTCTTTTGTCCACTCCATTTTTTTCACTCCTTTAAAATAATAGAGGGGAAAATTTAAATTCCCCCTCTTCTTTCGAAGCACTTACGAATAAATTGCTTTTTCGGATGACATTTTAGTAGCAGTTATTCTTTCATCTCTTTTTGCTAGTACCAGTGTTACAATAAATGCTATCGAAAAAGATATCACCATTCCAACAATATACGGAATAATGCTTATAGGTTTTATCGAAATAATACCAGGGATACCAGCTGCTCCGAGCGCAACTGCTTTTACTTTATATAACGTTACAAATAAAGAACCAGCAGACGATCCAATTATTGCACCTATAAATGGATACCTTAATTTTAAATTAATTCCAAACATTGCAGGCTCAGTAATTCCTAAAAGTGCTGAGATACCACTAGCCGAGGCAGTACTTTTAACTTTTTTATCTTTTGTGATAAGAAAAATGGCAATTGTTGCTGCCCCCTGTGCTATGTTAGACATAGTTGCAATTGGAAAAATAAATGATCCTCCTGTTTTACCCATGTCAGCTAATAACTGTGTTTCTACTGCAATAAAACTATGATGCATACCAGTTATAACGATCGGTGCATAGAGAAGACCAAAAATTGCTCCACCAATAAATCCAGTTGTATCATATAACCATATCAAACCATCCGTTAAAAAGTTACCTGCTGTACGAGTAAACGGTCCAACTACAGTGAAAGTTAATATACCTGTAATAAAAATAGTTAATAAAGGAGTTAATAGATTGTCTAATGCTGATGGAATTACTCTTCGTAGGTATATTTCTGTTTTAGCTAGAATAAAAGATGAAACGAGAACTGGTAATACACTACCTTGATACCCTACCTTTTCAATCTCGAAACCAAAAATCTTCCATACCGGAATATCATTTTTTATTAATGCCTCACCATAACCGTATCCATTTAATAAGTCCGGATGAACCATTAACATCCCAAGTACCGCACCTAGATAGGGATTTCCTCCAAAACGTTGAGTTGCTGAAAAACCAATTAATATTGGAAGGAAGACGAATGCAGCATTCGCGAACGTGTTAATAAGTGAAGCTAAATCTGCGAGTGCAGGATTTGCTTCCACCAATGATTTACCCTCAATAAATAAATTCTGTGCGGTCAACACATTGTTAATCCCCATTAGTAAGCCGCCAGCGACAATAGCTGGGATAATAGGAACAAAAATATCTGAAAGCATTTTCACAAAACGTTGAAGTACATTCAATTTCTTTGTACCAGCATCTTTTACATCTTTAGTTGACATTTCTGAAATACCAGCTAATTTTGCAAGCTCTTTATAAACTTCATTTACAATACCTGCACCAAATATTATTTGATACTGTCCACCAGTAGAAAATGTCCCTTTCACCTCTTCTAGTTCATCTAATTTTTTTTGATCAATAATTTCTTCATCTTTTAATACTAGTCTTAGTCGTGTTGAACAATGAGCCGCGGCAGTTATGTTCTCTTTTCCACCTATTGCTTCGAATGTCTCTTCTGCAATCTTTTTAAAATCCATAATAAATACCTCCTTTTTTTATTGGAACCGGTTCCGAAATGCATTAAAAAAAACAAAACCCTGGTTTGATACTCAAAAGGAACCGGTTTCAAATAAATCATATTTTTTGGAACCGGTTTCAACTTGATTATAAAATATTAACAATTCGATTGTCAACGCTTTCTCTTTCGATTAATTTAAATTTCGAATGTGTAACTTTATTGACATCTTCCCCATTAACTAATTTAACTATATTCCTAGCGGCCACTTGACCTGCATCTTTATAAAAATACTTAATAGTGGTTAATCCTGGATGAATCACCTCTGTAACATCGTATCCACCAAATCCTGTAATTGATAAGTCTTCGGGAATCCTTAACCCTTTTAAAGATGCAGCTTTTAAAACTCCAAGCGCTATATTATCTGTTGCGCACACTATAATTGAAGGTTTATATTTTTCAATTATCAATGTGGCCTGTTTTAAAGCTTCCATCATGCTAAAACTTGTTTCATGGAATCTTACATTGCAATCTACTACCTCCTCTAAAGCTTTTTTAAATCCTTCTTTACGTCTAACACCTACAGCAATATCTTTTTCTGTAACACCTAGGAATGCAATGTTACGATGTCCCTTTGACAAAACATATTTACCCATCTCGTAACCAGATTCGTAATCTTGATGAATTAAACTATATATTTCGTGATGGAGTTGACCAACTAAGATGACAGGTATTTGTATTTTTTTAAACGCCTCTAAATGCGCATCTGTTATCTGTGTAGCCATCAAGATTATTCCAGCTACTTTTTGTCTTGCAAAGCCATAAATGCTTTCAAGCTCTCGGTCTAAATCCTGACTAGTATTTGATATAAGCATTTGACAATTTAAAGCCCTTAATTCCTCATCAATTCCAATTAATGTTTTAGCAGCCGCATATGAATCTAGACGAGGAATAACTGTGCCTATAATATTTGTTCTCTTTGCTTTGAGACTTTGTGCGAAAGTATTTGGAATATACCCAGTGTTTATAATAACATTTTCAATCTTTCTTTTTGTTCCTTCACTAACTGATCCTCCGTTAAGATAACGTGATACAGTGCTCTTAGCAACCCCAGCTAGTTTGGCAATATCAGAAATTGTCATTTCCTTCACTCCCATTAGTTGAATTTTTTCTCACAAGCATTTAACCTACCATTAGTAAATACAGAACAAACGTATGTGCTAAAAAAAATTGTATTATATAATCTACTTTTTTTAAAGCTTAATTAATGCTCACAAATTAAAATCAAGTATCGTTAGCCAATCCAATTATAAGTGAAAATTTAGGAGATATGACAAACTTGTCTATTATCACAATTTTAAACAGTAGTAGCAAAAATTGAAAAATCTGTCGTGCTACAATTGTTTAAACTTGTTAAATATTAATTATTGCTATTCCCAAAACATATACTTCCCCATTATTCTTTACCAATAAGCTTACTTACCAACGTTATTTTGCCCAATTAATTAGATTAAAACAAATCTTGGATGGCTGTTTATATATTATTTTAGATTTGTATTTTGTATTTTCATAGATTCTACAGTAATATTGTCAGGATTCCCAAAGGACGTTTCTTTCCATTCTTCTTTGGTATGTATACTCGGTTGTGCTTGGTAAGTCTTTGCTTTCAACTTTTCAAGTAAAGACATGATATTTTCATGCAGGTTTGATTCATAGCTTTCTATTGATTCACCATCAATACCACCTGTTCCTTTATTCGCCTTAACTTGTTCAAATCTTTGAGTTAATTTGCGGTCGAATAATAATTGACCATAAACACTGTGTAATTTAAATTTCCACTCTTGATTCATTACGTATTCCATGCGCCTTTCCTTGATGTTCATCCAAACGGTTTTACCTCGGTAACTTGATTGTTAACATTCCATCTTGTCCATGACTTGGAGCCATAGGTCGTTCCCCTTCCGTTCATTCGATGTTATGGTCATCAAACTACTTCCGTACTAAGAACGTCTAACTTCTCTACCAGTTCATCATCACTTCGGATTTCCCTTAATGATTAGAATCCTGCCTGTTCGGTAAGGTAGAGACCTCACGGGGTCATCGCATTTTCCTTCAAGACATACCCTGCACCATCACGTTATAAGCCACATTTCCTCGTTCTGACTTCTAAAGAAAGTGCCATTTTAGTGGGCTTCCTCACTCTTCGAAAATTCGCCAACTTACTCCGCCGCTGTGCTTCACACTTCTTGCATTAGGGTCTATCTTTTCGTCTACAGGTCTCTCGATTTACCGCATCTCCTTCAGACAATACCTCACGATAATGCCCTAGATTAGACTTCTCGAGCTAGGTCAGTCTCCTCGAGGATGGATTTTCACGCTTTGGGCTGGTTGGGACAAGGATCCCGAATAACAAGCGAACCCTATCGTTGTTCAACTAAAGCGCCCGTTTACTGAAGATCATTTCTAGTTAAATTAGTATTAAAAAGATTGTTTCTTCCTAAAGAAGCGCACACGTTAACCAACCAAAAAACAGAGCTTCACCACAGGCAATGTAAGAAAATTACGTTCTTACATGGTAGGTTGATTGAAATTAGGAATCCTACAAATTATGTGTTACACTTTGTTTTCCATTTGATTTACTGTTTTCTGTTTCCTGTTCCCTACTCATTAGTGAGTGGGGTTTTTGTTTTTTTAGAAAAATAAAAAACAGACTCAAATTAAGAGCCTGTCCATGTTTGTTATTATAATTAAGCCTTGCGAACGTTAGCTGCTTGTGCTCCACGTTGACCTTGCTCAAGATCAAAAGTCACTTCTTGACCTTCATCTAATGTTTTGAACCCTTCGCCTTGGATAGCTGAGAAATGAACGAATACGTCTTCTCCACCTTCACGTTCGATGAAACCGAAGCCTTTTTCGCCATTAAACCATTTTACTTTACCTTTTTCCATGTTTGTTGCCTCCTAGTGTGTTAGTACACACAATGTATTACTATCCTTGCTCTCAGTGATCATCAAGACGAAAGTTTTACTAATATTATCCTTTACACCGAACAAAAATAATTCACCTTTAGAATAGCATTTTTTGAATTTGTTTGCAAGGTTACTATATATAAGTCGAATTTTCAGCTTCTCATTAAAGTAAACACTCAATTTAATTTTGTGCAGAATTTATAAACACAACAAAGTGTCTTTTGTTGTTCTTGTTCAACAAAAGCATGCGTTAGTTATATAAGATTTAGCCCTTTTTAATTATAAATCCAGCTAATATTCCTCCGATAAGTATAATTAATCCACCAAAAATACCATGAATATAACGATTATCCCAATGAATATAATTACTTAATATTGTATCTACAATTGCATAAAATGCCCCCATAAATGCAATTTGAGAAATACTCATTTTCCCCTTAAAGACTCCCATTGTATAGTATCCGTCCTTCCGAAATCCTATCTGTATTTTATCATATATACTTCGAGATTTTTTAAATTTACCTTTATCCTTATTCATACAGATAGGTAAGGGTTTGAAGTTATCGCTCCCTTTTCCCCCTGTTCACACCGCACGTGCGACTTTCACCGCATACGGCGTTCCAACTACTCCAATTTATTCTTTTCT
>NZ_NESS01000019.1 GCF_002128425.1 Gottfriedia acidiceleris | reverse complement strand
GGCGTTACCCAATCATTTGATTCTTCGATATAATCCTTCAATTCCGAAAGGAACTGTCTAGCCTTTACCAGAGTAATGTAACCATTCTCTATTTAAGCTAGAAACATTTCGCACAACTAATCTGCCATTTAGCCACCCATGCAGCGCAAGCGCTGCACCACAGCGAATGAAAAAGAATAAAAATCGTCAATACTGCTTCTATGGCTGGGTGAGGAAGGTCGATCAACTATGGTGCCATTAGAGCCCATCATTTAGTCTGACTCCAACGATCACGGTGCATCACAGTCTGTCGCTCCCTTACGGGAAGCACTCATGGTAGATTAATCCTATTCTGATTTTTGCACCAGCCCCTACTTTTAAAGCCAAAGGAAGGATGAATTCAATGGAAGTTATCATTGAACGAGTTTGCGGAATGGATGTTCACAAGGACAACATTACTGCCTGTATTATGACACCAGAAGGAAAGGAGATTCAAACGTTTTCAACGAAAACAATATTTTTAATAAAATTGATGGATTGGATAAAATCACATGGGTGTACCCATGTCGCAATGGAAAGTACAGGTGTGTATTGGAAACCCATTGTTAATTTAGTTGAAGCTGAAGATTTAGAAGTTTTTGTCGTCAATGCACAACATATGAAAGCTCCTGGACGAAAAACTGACGTAAAAGATGCAGAATGGATTGCCCAACTTCTCCGTCATGGGTTACTAACAGCCAGCTTCATTCCCAATCGACAACAACGCGAATTAAGAGAACTAGTTCGATATCGTAGAAGTATAATTGAAGAACGCTCTAGACAACTTAATAGAATTCAAAAAGTACTGGAAGGTGCGAATATTAAACTGGGCTCTGTTGTTTCAGATATTATGGGTGTTTCATCTAAAGAAATGCTTTACGCTATTGCAGATGGAGAAGAAGATCCTACGAAACTAGCAAGTATGGCTCGTCGCTCATTAAAACGAAAAAAGGATGAACTTGAGCTCGCTCTACGAGGTTATGTTAATCCTCATCAACGTATGATGCTGAAAACAATATTAACTCACATTGATTTTCTAACTGAACAAATTGAAAAACTCGATTTAGAAGTAACCCAAAGAGTAAGCTCTTATCAAGAAGACATAGAACGACTGGACTCAATTCCAGGTATCGCTACACGTATGGCTGAACAGATACTCGCCGAAATTGGAACAGATCTAGAGAACCAGTTTGGGAGTGCACCCCGATTATGTTCCTGGGCAGCATTAGTTCCTGGACATAATGAAAGCGCTGGTAAAAGGAAATCAACTAAATCCAAAAAAGGCAACAAGTATTTTAAAGCAGCCTTAACTGAAGCCGCACATTCTGTGGGTGCATCCAAAAACTACCTTGGAGCAATGTATCGAAGAACAGCAGCACGAAAAGGTAGGAAAAGAGCAGGAATAGTAGTAGCACATGCCATGTTAAGAATCGCCTATTATCTTCTGACCAGGAAAGAAATGTACAGAGACTTAGGAGAAGATTATTTTGACAAACAAAAAGAAGCATCAATGGTCCGTTATTCAGTTCGAAGACTCGAAAAATTAGGGTATTCTGTATCGATCGAAGAAGTCTCTTAATCCATCAACCACTAATATATTTTTTACTGCTAGACGCCTTTTAAGACGTCTTCTTTAGTTATGCAATTTTTCACATGGATACCGTAAGGTTTTTTCATGGTAGTTACATAAGGTTCACTTACCGAAAAAGAATTCTATACTTTCTAATCCATAAAGAAAACCACCTATAAAAGGTGGTCTCAAATATACTTCCGATGAATATTCTTTCCATCATAACTAAACAACACAGACTTATTCTCAATATTCGTCTCTAAATGAACCCCTCTACCCCACAACTGATGAATATAAGGCATTACCTTCTCAACGTACTTCACCTCAAGCTCCATAGTTTCATAGGAATGCTTCAAATAAAGCTCACCATTTTTTAAATACTCCCCTTCTTGAAATACAATATAAGGGAATCCTCCATTTACTCTACTAACTACAAGTTGATCTCGTACATTCTCCCATGCCTTATCAGTAACTTTTATACTCCTTACCTTGTCGCTGGAATAGATACATATCTTCACGCATGACAAGGTCTTTCGTTAAGTAGTTTCGTATAAAGGAACTATCAGACTCTAACTCACGTACTTCAAACATTTTTTCTCTACCGCTGCCAGGTTTAACACCTAATTCTCTCATTTCTTTCGTGGGATCATTATATCGCTCTTCAATATCTTCAAACATTCTTAGTCCTAAATAATACGGGTTAATACTTGTTTTAGAAGGTTGAACTACTCCTGCATTTAGTTTTGCGTATTCGATTGCTTCATTTGAATCAAGATTTAATTCACGCATTATTCTTATATGCCAATAACTTGCCCAGCCTTGTTTCATAATTTTCGTCTCATGTTATGGCCAAAACAGCCTCTTTTCGTAACATAATTCCCGTTGTACATTTATCTAATTCAAGGCTATTTTCTTAAATAAAATGTAAATCAATTTCTGATTCAAGCGGGACCATGCCCGATAATAGAAAAACCCTCAACGCCAAAACGTCAAAGGTCGATTTAATTACTATACTGACATATATACTCTCCTAAAAATTAGTTTTTCAAATAGATCCACATCATTTGTGATAATGAAAACCGGAAGAAACATCAGTGTAATTAATGGAAGAAGATTGGCAATGAAGTGGAAGATAAAAAATCTTTTTACGAAATTCATCGGCTATGGTATGTGATAAGATTTAATATGATTAAGTCTCAATAATGTTATCTCTCCATTTGCAGCTACTAATTCAATTACACCATCCTCCACTCTCTTGAGCAATCCAATTTTCATTGGATCAAGCCCTCCATCAAATACGATAAATTTCCCCTCTTCTTTTTTTAATTGTGAATCAATTAAACGTGAAAATGGCATATTAGATGGATTTACTGGTAATAATTCGATTTCTAAGTTATAGGGATGTGCATTATGATCGTATGGTGTTAGCCATTTTAAATGCGCTAATGGGATATATAACATTTTAAAAACTGGTGAATAAAACACGATATAGTCACTTAATACGTTTGTAATATACCCATGAAATGTGATGTTCCCAGAAACATAAATTTCAGCAAAAATTCCTTTTGCATTCATTAATATTTTTCGATAAGATACTGTCCCAATATCTTCTGCAATTGAAGGTGTAATAGGCTCATCTATTTTATCTTTAAAGTTGTTACTAAGATTAACCCTATGGACGTGAAACCATGGAATATAATAATATTTTTGCCCATTGTATAAAACTAAGACGTCTTTACCATAATCAGTTAGAATCCCTTCAAAATAATTCCCACCTGATAATTGCACATAAATTTTTTCTCCAAGTAATGATTGTACATCACTCACCTGCATCTCCTCTTTCTAGTAGATTGATATTGTTTATTAGGCGAAAATTAATTGCACCCAATAAAATAGTAGAAATAGCGTTACGATTGTTGTTAATGGGATGACGATTAATGATACATTTAGATAATCCCTCCATTTTACTTTAATTTTATTTTGTTTTAAGATGTGCATCCAAATTAGGGATGCTAAAGTACCTACAGGAAGTAATAGTGATCCAATGTCACTACCGATTATATTAGCTAGATAAATCGTCTTTAATGTAATTGGATCAAGCCCCATTTCTGTCAATGTAATGGTTCCAACCATTAGAGCAGGATGATTATTAAACAAATTAGATAGGATTGAAACTAATCCACCCATAATAAAACTTGCTTGTAATAACCCTTGATTAACGATTGGTTCACAGAATTCTACTAAGGCTGCAGTTAAACCAGCGTTATGGAGACCATATATAATCACATACATCGAAAATGCAAAGACTAAAATATGCCAAGGCGTCTTTTTCAATATATCAACAGGGCTTGTCCGTAAGTGATACCATCTCCAAGTTAATAAGGCGAGCGAACCTAAAACTGCTACATATTGAATCGGTATTCCAAGAAATGAAGCGACGAATAATAAGCAGCGCATTAGGAAAACAAATCCTAGTACCTTTAACATAAATTTTGTTCTTTTTTGTTTTGTTTCTACTGACATTTTTCCTTTTAAAGGATGAAAGTTTTTAATAAAAAATGACTCTTCAATATCATCTGTAGACACTGGCAATCGTTCTGGTAATTTATTTTTTAATACCATGTACATTAGCCATGACATAAAAAGTAATCCTGTACTTGCAGGGACAAACATCATAGCCGTGTGCATATAAAGAGTCATATGAACAATTTTTAATGCGATTAAGTTTACGATATTACTTACACCGATCGGTGCACTGGAAGCTGTAGCAATTAATGCTCCGCTGAGAAGATATGGGATTTGTTGATGTGGTTTTAACCGTAAATTTTTTAATAGGAGAATTAAAATCGGAGTTGTAATTAAGATACTACCATCATTATTAAACAGCAGTGTCATCAAAAAGCACAAAAGCTGAATATACCAGTATAATCTGCGCCCTGACCCTTTTGCTAAACTTGCTAGCCTAGCTGCAGACCAATGGAAAAACCCAAAACTTTCTAAAATAATCGCCATTACAATCGTTGCGATAATTGTAATAGAAGCTTCACCAATTTTGTGCACAATATCAATTAAATTAGTTTTTGTTACGATCCCAGTTACTAAAATAATGGCTGCTCCAACTGCAGCAGGCCATGCTTCATTTAAACCTTTTGGTCTCCAAAAAATAACCGCCATTGTTAATAGAAAAACACTAGCACTTATTAGAATCTCGAAATTCAATAAAACTCACCTTCTTATAAAATATTTTCCAATGAAACTTGTCCATTTGTTATATTATTATTCAAATATAACAATCATGTTTTAGGTTATTTCATTAAAATATGAAAGATGGGTGTTTTACCTATATAATACAAATGTCCCATAGAGATAAATGACTATAATGACAATTGCCCTTAGTAAGGGTACATCAAATATCGTAATTAGAAGATATACCACCAACTTTTGAGTTAACTTAATTGAGCAAGACATTGAGTTTTAGTCGTTTAAACTAGTAATTTTTTATTTAGTTTATATTATGCTTTGACGATTAAATAAAAAAAGAGAAGCTCTAGGAAAAGAGCATCTCTTTAAAGATGTCAGTAAAATCCATATATCATTGAATCATTCTGGATCAAATCGTTGATATTTTTTAGTTAAGGTAAATGAACGGACTTTACATGGTTAAGTCTTAAATAGACGATTTCTCCACTTGCAACTGATAGTTCAATTACACTATTTTCAATCGTATTAAGCAAACCAATTTTCATTGGATCATTCCCACCATCAAAAATAACGAGCTTTCCTTCTGCTTTTTTTAATTGAGATTCAAATGAGCGCACAGGGGATATATTCGATGGATTAATTGGAAAGTTTGCATTATCAATTGAATATGGTGTCACATTATCGTGGTAAGGTGAGAGCCACTTTAAATGAGCTAATGAGATATACATCGTTTTAAATACAGGAGAATAAAAAACGATATAGTCACTTAGAACATTTGTAATATAACCATGAAATGTTAAATTACCCGTAACATATATTTCTGAGAAGATCCCTCTAGCATTTGTTAAAATTTTTCTGTAGGATATTGATTCAATTTCATTTGCAATTGAAGGTTCATTAGGGGTATTTACCTTATTTTTAACATGTTGACATAAATGTACTCGATGAACATGAATCCAAGGAATATAATAATATTTTTGTCCATTATATAATACAAGTATGTCTTGTCCTGCATCTGTTAAAATACCTTCAAAAGCAATATCTCCAGATAAAAGTACAAATACTTGTCGATCTATTAATGAATCTATATAACTCAACTTTTCTCCCCCCTTAATTAAAAACGTTCTCCTCTTATAAAAAGTAAATGATGTGCTACCCAAATCGTACATTTATTTATTTCTACAGTTTTACTTTTATTCTTTTTTTATTTAAGATATGCACTGAAAAATGTGATTTGTTGTTGATTGAATATGTGAAAAAACATTTAATTTTTTACTTTAGAATCAAAACAGTAGTTTATGGTCAGTTAACCAATATATTTCGGCTAATAATATAAAAAAAGTAACCTTTAATACCATCCGGAATGAAGGGTTACTTTTTTACAAAATACCATATTTATAAAACCTTTTTATATTCATACACATCACGTTGATAACGCCCTTGCTTCTGCATAACTTTAAGATACGCTTCAGCTGCATAGATCATTGCACCTTCATTTTTAATAATCGTAATAAACGCTTCGTTGACGTCTTTCGTCATATACTCCTTACAGGTCATTTAGGTGTATTTAATCTAATTATTATATTTGTTATTTTGGTATTTTCTTTTTAACTCGTGTTGCTGACCCAATCATTCAGAATTAGCGAAAACTACGAATTACTAAAAAGAGATAGGAGGGTGTCCTAAAAATAGGGGAACCCTCTTTATTTTTGGGGCCGTGTTTAATTTTTATGATGATAATTTAAATCTTTAGAAAGGCTTTGAAGTTTCAAAAGAGAAGGTAATAGTTTCCTCATTTTCAAATTCAAGAAAGATGAGCCAGGGTAGCGATAAAACGTTGGTATAGGTGCACATGTTGTTAAAAAAAGATTGAAAAAGAGAGTGTTTAGTCATTAACACTCTAGACTTAAGATAGGTTTAATTTACATTACGACCCTAATTTATTACTGGCTCTTATAGATTAATTATACGTTTTAACTAGATTTTTCTCTTCTTGTATATTTTCTAACACAATTTTATTTTTGATAAATTACTTTATTTTATTTGCTTCATAAATATTTATTTGAATAGGCGCTGTAAGGTAATCTTTAGCTTTTTTTGCAAACGCTGTAAAATGAGCACTTGTATTATGTGCAGTTACAGCATTTAAATCTTGCCAAATTTCGACCATGATGTATTCATTTTCCCTATCCGTTTGTTTTGTCAAATCGTATGAAAGATTACCTTCTTCTGCTCTTGATAATTCTAATAGCGAGGTCATTCCCTCTAAAAATAACGTTTCTTTTGCTGTATCAATCGTCATTTTCGCATGGATAATAATCATGATATTTACCTTCTTTTCATTGTGTTTTTTATATATTATTTTTATTTTTTATTTCCACTCTGCTACACGTTCAACTGGTAAACGCACAGATTGATATCCTGCATCAACTGCTTTACCAATTGATATCAACATAACAGGAACATATCGGTTTTTATCCATACCGAATGCTTCTGCAATTTTGTCTTTTTCGAAGCCACCGATTGGACAAGTGTCATAACCATAAGCACGAGCAGTTAGCATAAATTGCATTGCTACCAATCCACCATCAATTAAAACAGTATCTTTCATTTGCTCTGTTGTACTGTTTGCAAAGAAACCACTAAGTGTTTCTAGTTGCTTCTCTTTAACGTCTGCTGGCATATAACCTAATTCAACTGCACGACCATATATTTCTTCAGCATAGTCAAAATTATTTAAGTCCCCAAATAGGGCAATCATCGCAGAAGAAGTTTCAACTTGTGATTGATTAAATCGAGCTAATGGAGCTAATATAGCTTTTGCTTCATCACTTTCAATTACTAAAAATCTCCATGGTTGCATGTTTACTGAAGAAGGAGCTAAAGTAGCTGTTTCTATTATTTCATGCATTTCCTCCACTGGGATTTTAAGATTTGTATCATATTTACGGATTGAGCGTCTTCCTTTTAAAATATCGTTAAAATTATTAGTTAATATTGTCGTAGTCATTGTTGTATTCTCCTCTTTACTAATTTTTAATTATCTTTTAGATTATCTCGATTTGAATTGATATGGTTCATATTTATTTGTATACGGTTTAAATATTCAAGTGTTAAGTCAATTTCTTCATTTGAAAAGCCAATAAGCATGTTCTCGACAAACTCTACTTTTTCTTTCCATAAACAAGACATTTGATCTTGTCCCATTTGTGTTAATCTAACTAAGGTTATTCTGTTATCAGTCTCACACTTTCTTCTAGTGATTTTTCCATTTAACTCAAGTTGTTTTAAATGTCTAGTAATTGCAGCACTATCAATCTTTAAAGTTTTTTGAAGTTGAGATTGACTAATTTCACCGTACTCAAACAATTGATTTAAAATTTCTAATCGTGATTGACTAATACCCATACATTTTTCAAATGTTGTTTCTATTTGAACTTTTAATTCTTTTAATAGTGATAATACTTCTGTTTCTTTTGTTTTGGGCACGCGCTACCTCCAAAAAATAAGATTAATGATTATTAACTGTTAATAATCATTGATATATCAATAATTGATAGGTCAATCATTGATATGTCAATTAATATACACCTTTGTCCTAAATGAATCAAGTACAAAATTAAAATTTAATGTTGTTATAAATTTCAGATGATTTAGTATCATTTCTTTTTTGGAATTACACACTTTGCATCTGTCCTTTAGCAGCGTTTCTTTGACAAAAACGACAGGACTTTTTAATAAAAATGAAATTGGATCTGATGTCTACTCTCATGTTAGTAAAAAAATTGATATAGATTCAATGAATAAATTTGAGGAGCACTTAAAAAATTCACTTTAATTTTTAATAATTTACCGGGCATTTATCGGGCATTTTTAGAAATCTTAAATTATACGAAAAATGCCCGATAAATAAAAAACCCTCAACGCAAATAGCGTCAAGGGTTGATTTGATTAATATACTGACATGTATTGATCTCTTTCCCAAGGGTGAACTTGAGTACGGAAGATATCCCATTCAATTTCTTTTGCTTCAACGAAGTGTTCGAATAAGTGTGATCCTAAAGCACCTACGATTACTTCGTCAGTTTTTAATAAGTCAAGTGCAGCTGCTAAAGTTGCTGGTAAATCGATGATTCCAACTTCTTCGCGCTCTTCTTTAGACATAACATAGATGTTACGGTCTACTGGAGCTGGAGCTTCTAATTTGTTTTTGATTCCGTCTAAGCCTGCTGCTAATAGTACTGATAATGCTAAGTATGGGTTTGCAGCTGGGTCAACTGAACGTACTTCTACACGTGTGCTTAAGCCACGAGATGCAGGAATACGAATTAGTGGACTACGGTTTCTTGCAGACCAAGCAACGTAACATGGAGCTTCATAGCCTGGTACTAAACGCTTGTACGAGTTTACAGTTGGGTTTGTTACAGCTGTAAAGCTTGGTGCGTGTTTTAAGATACCTGCGATAAAGTGACGTGCAGTTTCGCTTAAACCTAACTCTCCAGTCTCATCGTAAAATGCGTTTTTACCATTTGTAAATAATGATAAGTTACAGTGCATTCCAGAACCGTTTACACCAAATAATGGTTTTGGCATGAATGTTGCGTGTAAACCGTGTTTACGAGCGATTGTTTTTACAACTAATTTAAATGTTTGAATGTCATCACAAGCTTTGATTGCACCAGCATATTTGAAATCAATTTCATGTTGTCCTGGAGCTACTTCGTGGTGAGAAGCTTCAATTTCAAAGCCCATTTCTTCTAATTCAAGTACGATATCACGACGGCAGTTTTCACCTAAATCAGTAGGTGCTAAGTCGAAGTAACCACCTTTATCGTTTAATTCAAGTGTTGGTTCGCCTTTTTCATCTAATTTAAATAAGAAGAATTCTGGCTCAGGTCCTAAGTTGAAATCTGTGAAGCCTAAAGCTTCCATTTCTTTTAACATACGTTTTAAGTTATTACGAGGATCTCCTTCAAATGGAGTACCATCTGCATTGTAAATATCACAGATTAAACGAGCTACTTTTCCTTTTTCAGCAGTCCATGGGAATACTACCCAAGTGTCTAAATCAGGGAATAAGTACATATCTGATTCTTCGATACGAACGAATCCTTCAATTGAAGAACCGTCAAACATCATTTTATTGTCTAAAGCTTTTTCAAGCTGACTTACTGGAATTTCAACGTTTTTGATAATTCCTAGTAAATCCGTAAATTGTAGACGTATGTACTTTACGTTTTGTTCTTTTGAAATACGGAAAATATCTTCTTTAGTAAACTTAGCCATTATAAAAGTTCCCCTTTCGTATGCAACAAACAAAATTAGTCTAACACACTTTAAAATAGAAAAGTAGAACTATTCCACTCCACTTTTCTATTTTTTTATTTTAAATTTAGTGATTAGCAGTTTAAATATGTTTCTTTCTCCCATTCTGATACACGTAATCGATATGCATCCCATTCTTCTTTTTTGTTTTGAAGGAATGAATAAAATACGTGTTTCCCTAAAACTTGCTGTAAAAATTCACTGTTTTCAAGTTCTGTAACTGCTTCAAGTAAGCTTCCAGGCAATGTTTCAATGCCTTCTGCTTTTCTAGTTACATCATCCATCAAATACAGGTTTTCACTACGTTCGACCGGTGGTGTTAATTTTCTTTCAATACCATCCAAGCCTGCAGATAATAATACAGCTAAAGCTAAATAAGGATTTGCAGATGGGTCTGGATTTCGTATTTCGATTCTTGTACCAGCACCTCTTGCAGCCGGTATACGAATTGTACAAGTACGATTACTTTGTGACCAAGCTACATAAACTGGTGCCTCATAGCCTGGAACTAAACGCTTATATGAATTAACTGTCGGATTTGTAACTGAAGCATTTGCACGAGCATGTGTTAAAACACCTGCAATAAATTGTCGTGCTGTTTCAGATAATCCAATTGAATCATGCTGATCATAAAAGGCATTACCATTATCATTTCCTAGACTCATATGACAATGCATACCTGAGCCATTTTCTCCAAAAATTGGTTTTGGCATAAATGTAGCAACTAAACCATTTTTTTCAGCAATTGTTTTAACTGTATATTTAAATAATTGAATATTATCAGCTGTTTGTAATCCTGGTGCGTATTTCCAATCAATCTCATGTTGACCGATCGCAACTTCGTGATGCAGGGCCTCAACTTCTAACCCTAACGCCTGAAGTGCTTTCGTAATTTCACGTCTAATTGTAACTGTTTTATCTAGGGGGGCTACATCAAAATATCCACCATTGTCATTTGGAACTAGCTGATTTCCTTCTTTAGTAAATAGGAAGAATTCAGGTTCAGGTCCTACATTAAATGAAGTAAATCCCTTGTCAGTCGCTTTTTCAATTGCTCGTTTAAGCACATTTCTTGGATCACCTTCAAAAGGTGTGCCATTTGGATAATAAACATCGCAAATGAAGAGTCCAACTTTTTCGTTAGTGTCGACTTTCCAAGTATTCAAATCTGGGAAAAGCATCATATCACTTGCTTCAATTTTTGTGAAACCGTTAATACTAGAGCCATCAAACATAGTTTCATTATTAAGTATTTTTTCAATTTGTGTGATTGGTAGTTCTAAATGTTTGAATACCCCTTCTACATCTGTAAAAAATAACTGTACAAACTCTAGACAGTGTTCTTTTACACTATTTAAAATCGTTTCCTTTTTCATTTATATTTCCCCCCATATAAATATAAAAGCTAGAATAATCCGGATTTAATCAATAACTTAATGAAAGAATCGAGACATATCTCCTTGGCGTAAAGAAGTTTTACCTAACTTACCATTTTGATATAACTCTTGACGAAGCATTTTTCGAAGCTGTTCATCTGATATTGATTTTTCAACAATGACTTGTTGAACAATTGTTTCTTTGGATTTTTCTGACGATTTTAAATTGAGTACTTCTTTGATTCCTGCTAAATTTAAGCCTTGTTCTATAAAAGTTTTTATCTCTAATAAGCGATCGACATCATTGAAAGAAAATAATCGTCGATTACCTTCTGTACGAGCTGGTCGAATTAGATCATGCTCTTCATAATATCGAATTTGTCTTGCAGATAATTCAGTTAACGAAATGACTATTCCGATTGGGAAAAGTGGCGTTGAGCGTCTTACTTGATCATTCATAGCAATGCTCCTTTCGTTCATCTATAAGTATTTTATTTCATGTTAGATAATCTGTCAATACGATGTTAGAAAATCTAACATGAAAATATTTGTTTTTTATTCTATGCAATATTAGTTAAAATTCTACTATGTTTATTAAAAAAAAATAATCTCCCTTAGTTTGGAGATTATGACAGTTTGTATTCAATTAACGTTCAAAATGGAAACACCTATTTTATTACATAGAAGCAAAGTATTTTTCATTTTCTTACCATTTTTGTCCTTATTTTGATTAATCACTTCATATATTATATCTGTCCCATCCGATCTTAACTCTAAATTTAAATTAAACGATTGCTTTAACCACTAAAGTATGAATCGTATTTCGAATATTTTCTCTAATACATTTTAATCTAAAATTTCTCACCAGTCATAATTGACATAAAATCCTTATAAAAACCTTCATAATTTAAGCCTATTGCGATATGTTGTTGTGGTCTCCCATCAAATTTCTCAGGAGTATCTGTTACTCGAAAATCTGCAATACTTTGACCTCTAGCCACATCGGTTGAATCAATTACAACAGCAGATTGATAGAATGTAAATAAATCGCTTCGAATGACTGCCATGAGTGTTACCGCATCATGTACTGGACTCCCTTGTATGCCCGGTACCTTCTTTTGATAAAAGTTGAAATAATAGTAATCTAATAATGGTTTTACAAGATCGGTTTTCCCTTTAGAGTGAATATAATTGGCCATTGCAGGAGTAACTATGCCATTTTGCGTTACATTTAACGGAAAAATATATGCACCTTTTACATACTTCATTACGATATTAGCTGCGATCGGATCTCCATGAAAATTCGCTTCTGCAATTGGTGTAACATTTCCAGGATATAAAAAGGCCCCGCCCATAATATAGTAAGAATTCACACTTTTCATCAGATCCTCGTATAAGATAAACAAGGTGGCTAGCGAGGTTAACCTCCCAGTATTCACAATAATTAGTTCATCCTTATATTGCTCAATCAAATTGATCACATCACAAAAATTTTCTAAGTTCTCTAACTTTAAACCTGGATCGATTGGACCTAAACCGAACGGACCATGTATATCGAGGTAATAGGTTGGGATTTCTCCCGTCATTGGCTTCTCGGCACCTCCATAGACTTTAATATATTCTTTTCCTGATCTTTTAAGTAAAAACCGAACATTCCTAGTCGTTTCTTTTTTAGATACATTCCCATAATCCGCCACAATCCCAATTATATCAATCTCTTCTGTTAATCGTGCATAAACCAAAGCAATCGCATCATCAATTCCTACATCGCCGAAGAATAACACTTTCTTCCCCATTTGCTTAGCTCCTTTATATCAAAACTTTGATGTAATTCCTTTATTATTTCTTTGATATAATGCTATGTTGTTATGTATTTGAAAAGTATAAAAAAACATCCTATATTTTCCTACAAGATGTTTTTTCTTCTATTATTAACTCATTTGCTTTCAATCTTTTCAAAAATATTATAACTAAACAAGTTTTCATATATTTTAATTCAAGTAAATGACGAGAAGCTCATTTTTATTTATTTCTATATTAATAGTAGGTTACGATTTACTTAAACGAATATTTCAAAACTGGAAAGCGAGTACATAGACCCTCAACTTACTTTTTAAAATCGTATAAGAAAAATTGCTCTTTTTAACTATTTCCTAGGGAAGAAGTAAACTTTTTCAACTAAAAGTCCCTCAACTTTTTATTGAGGGACTTTTGCTATAGAAGAATGTTTATTTTAGTTCAATTCAATTACTCTTGCCCCCAACTTTCAAACGTTTCTTTAAAATCACTAGAAACAATTCCTTTTTCTGTAATAATCGCCGTTATTAATTCATTCGGCGTCACGTCAAACGCTGGGTTTAGTACATCGATTCCTTCAGGGGCAATTTGAACATTTCCGATATGCGTTACTTCAGAACGATCGCGTTGTTCAATTACAATTTCATTTCCTGATTCGATTGATAAGTCGATTGTTGATAAAGGAGCAGCTACATAGAATGGAATTTGATAAAAGTTAGCTAAAATCGCTAATTGCAATGTTCCAATTTTATTTGCAGTGTCCCCATTTGCAGTAATGCGATCGGCTCCAACAATAACTGCATCAACTTTTTTGTTTTGTAATAAGTAACCGACCATATTATCAGTTAATAATGTAACCGGGATACCACTTTGGTTTAATTCCCAAGATGTTAGTCTTGCACCTTGAAATACTGGTCTTGTTTCTGTTGCATAAGCTGAAATTTCCCAGCCTTTTTCTTTTGCTAAGTGAAGTGGAGCTAATGCTGTTCCGTATCGACTTGTTGCAATACTACCTGCATTGCAATGAGTTAATATGGCAGCACCATCGTGTAATAATGTTAAGGCGTTTTCACCGATTTCTTTGCAAGTTGATTCATCTGCTACATGTAATTTAATCGCTTCTTCCATGATAATTAATTTAGCTTCGGTTACTGTCTTTGCTTCTTTACTAGAAGTAATTAGCTTTTGTACTGCCCATGCTAAATTTACTGCAGTGGGTCTAGCACTAATTAGTTCATCCGCTAAGATTCTTGCTTGATGATGAAATTCGTCAATCTGTTTGGTTTCAATTTCTCGAACACCTAAATAAAGTCCATATGCAGCTGCTAGACCAATCGCTGGTGCTCCTCTTACTTGTAATTTTACGATTGCTTCACGTACATCTACTAATGTCGTTGCAACAAAATAGTGTATTTCAGTTGGTAATTTAGTTTGGTCTAAAATTTTTAAACTTTCACCGTTCCATTGTAATGATTCAGGTATTTGCTGTAATGTAGTCATCGATTATTACTCCAATCCACTAATTAAATTCCCAATATTCCCAATAGTAAATCTATTTTTTATACAATAAACTCCGAATTTTAAGACTTTTTTCTTCGCTTCAATTTTTTGGTTATGTTCCAGTGCATCAATATCTTCAACATGAGCAAGACCGATACTTCTACGGATTAATTCACATCCTATAACCCCAATAGCATCCACCCAATAGCCTTCTAGTTTTTCTTTAATTAGTGCTAATTGATTAAACGGTCTAACACTGTGTTCTTCCCATAGTCGAATAAATGTTTCATTAAAAACTTTTTCAACGTTTAAAATGTGTTCGATAATTTCGTCTTTTAGTTCAGTACGGCTGAAAAGTTGAAAAAGTAAATTTGCCTGAATTTGACCTAAATCAAATCCGATTGGTCCTACAAATGCAAATTCTGGGTCAATTATTTTTGTTTCTGTTGCAGATACGAAAATACTTCCCGTATGTAAATCACCGTGTAATAAAGCTTCTTTTTTCGATAAAAAATCTAATTTTAGTTTCGCAACCTCAATTTGTAGATCTGCATCATTCCAAAGCTCTTGAATTTCATCTGTTAATTCTTCTTCAAAACTATTTGTTTCACTGTTAAAAAATGGATCTGTATAAACAAGATTTTCTGTTATATCACATAAGTCTGGATTATTAAAAAGATACTCTAACTCTTTTTTCTTAGCTGGTGAAGTTCCAAAGTCCGAAGTGAAGAATAATGATTTTGCTAAAAATTCACCAATATGCTCAGCTAAAAACGGATAACTTTTTTTCTCTATGAGACCTTTTCGTAATATTTGTAAGTGAGAAAGATCCTCCATTACAGTTACAGCTTGATCTTCGTCATGTTCTAAAATTTTTGGCGAATGTAATGGGATTAACTCATTGTATATTTTTGTCGCATTACTCTCGATCGTTGCTCGATTTAATGTAAGTGGCCAGCTTTCACCGACAACTTTTGCATATGGTAGAGCCTGTTTTATAATTAACCCCTTCTCGCTTCCCACTGGATTAATTTTAAACACTAAATTTAAATTTCCATCCCCGATTTCTACACATTCACATAGTTCATTCTTAAAATATCCAAGTTTTTGTATATATGTAATGGCAGTTGCTTCTGTTAATGGTCTATATTCTTTTCGTTCAATAACAGTCATTCTATTCATCTCCCTTGATTTTTCACAAAATAAAAAGCCTCTTTTCCGAGACGAAAAGAGGCAATACTAATTGGCTTTCGTCTCTTATCTACCAGAAAATTTCTTTTCTGTTGGAATTAGCACCGTGCCTTACTGAGCATTTAAGCTCAGGCGTACAATACGCCCCATTTCACAATGGTATTACGGTCGGTTGCTGGGCATCGTCGGGCCAAATCCCTCCGCCTACTCAAAATAAGAGTTCGCATATTTGATTTTATAATCGTATTTTAGTTTATAGATTTTTAATTTGTCAATTACTTTTTTAAAATTTTTTGTAAATTTCTTCTTTTCTGTCTTCAAAAATAGGGATCGTACCACGTATTTCATCAACTTTTTTCGGATCAATTTCGCCAATCACGATTTCTTCATTTGTGCTGCCTTTCGAAATTACTTCACCCCAAGGGTCAATGATCAATGATCCACCACCAAATGTATTAGCTAAATCCTTCCCTACTCGATTACAAGCAACAACATAACATTGATTTTCAATAGCTCTTGCTTTTAATAAGATTTCCCAGTGATTCATTCTTTGAATTGGCCACTGGGCAACAAAAAATAAAACTTTTGCATTTTTTTGAGAATGAGCACCAATCCATTCAGGAAAACGCAAATCATAGCAAACAAAACCTGCAGCAGTTAATCCATCGATTTCAAAAAGTCCATCTGTTTCCCCTGCTTGAAGATAGTGATGTTCGTTCATTAGCTGGAACAAATGCACTTTATCATAAGTTTTTACTAATTCGCCAGTATTGCTAATAACAATTAACGTATTCGTAACACCATTTTCTCTTGCGATTGGGAATGAACCAGCAATTAAAGTTACGTTATTTGATTTTGCGATCGACTGAAGTTCAGAAATAACCGCTTCTTGTTCACCAGTGTGCAAGCCAATTTCTTCTAAACAATAACCTGTTGTCCATAACTCCGGTAATACGATTACATGAATATTTTCTTTGACAGCTTTGTTTATTTGAGCTTTCATTTTCTCTAAATTAGACTTAGATTCACCTAAAATAACGTCTGATTGAATACACGCAATTTTAATCACAATTTATTCACCCTATTCTAAATTTTATAGACATTTTTAAATCGAGCATATATGATGGTGAAAGTTATTGCAACAGTCGTTCATAAAAATCATTCGAATAAGAAACGATCTAATCAACTTAAATTCATTATATTTTTGGAGTGATTAACTTGAATCATAGTAAACTATTAAACAATCTACCAAAACAATTTTTTGCTTCACTAGTTCAAAAAGTGAATCAGTCGATAGGTGATGGTCATGATGTTATTAATCTTGGTCAAGGAAATCCAGATCAGCCTACACCCGACCATATTATAAAAGCATTACAACAATCTGTTGAAAACCCTTTAACTCATCGTTATTCTCCGTTTAGAGGGATGAGCTCTTTAAAAAATGCAGTTGTAGAATTTTATAAACGAGAGTATGATGTTGATTTAGACGCAGAGGAAGAAGTAGCAATTTTATTCGGTGGAAAAGCTGGATTAGTTGAGCTACCACTTTGTTTATGTGACGCGGGAGATACAATTTTAGTTCCAGACCCAGGATATCCAGACTATTTATCTGGTATATCCCTTTCAAAAACAATACCATATACGCTCCCTTTACTTGAACAAAATCAGTTTTTACCAGATTATAAATTAATTCCTCAAGATGTATTGGATGCTAGTAAAATATTATTTATTAATTATCCAAATAATCCTACAGGGGCTGTAGCAACAGAAGAATTTTTTAAAGAAACTGTTGAGCTTGCAAAAAATAATGATATTACAGTTTGTCATGATTTTGCTTACGGCGCATTTGGTTTTGATGGCAAAAAACCTTTAAGTTATCTTCAAACGCCTGGAGCAAAGGAATGCGGTATTGAAATTTATACCCTTTCTAAAACTTATAATATGGCTGGTTGGAGAATCGGTTTTGCAGTTGGAAATAAAGAAGCCATTGCAGCAATTAATCTATTACAGGATCATCTTTACGTTAGCATCTTCCCTGCTGTTCAAGAAGCTGCCGCTGTTGCATTAACCAAATCCCAAGAAAGTGTAAAACAATTATTAGCACTATATGAAGAGCGTAGAAATGTATTTATTAGCGGTTGTCACGAAATCGGATGGGACGTAACTGCACCTGCAGGTTCTTTTTTTGCATGGTTGAAAATTCCAGCAGGATTTACATCTCAGGAATTTGCTGATCTATTACTAGAAAAAGCACATATTGCAGTCGCTCCTGGAAATGGATTTGGAGAGCATGGTGAAGGTTATGTAAGAGTCGGCCTATTGTCAGGTACTGATAGACTCAAAGAAGCTGTCGCTAGATTAAAAGAGATTGAAATATTTTCTAAATTTAATGTTTGACAATTGTGATTGTTCATGAAATAATGCGATTATATTAACTATTCAAAATTAAATATTAACTTTATTCAGAGTAGGTGGAGGGACCGAGCCCGATGAAACCCGGCAACCGGCTAGTTAACTAGTACGGTGCTAATTCTCGCAGCATTTTGCTGACAGATAAGGTGTAGGTAAACCTCTCCTTAGTGGAGAGGTTTTTTGTTTGATTAAAACTATTGGAGGTTTTTTAAATGAGTGGAGTAATAGCAACTTACCAAGTTTATGATAAAAATCATCATTTAGAAAAAAAAGCAGAGTCAATTGCTCTAGGTTTAACGGTTGGTTCATGGACATCTTTACCGCAAAATGATCAAATTCAATTACAAAAGCATAAGGGCAAAGTTCTTTCAGTTCGTGAAATAGAATGTGAAGAAAATATCGTTAACTTTTTAGAGTATAAACCAACAAAAGGGATTATTGAAATCTATTATCCTAGCTTAAATTTTTCAGCTGATCTTCCAGCTATTTTAACAACTGTCTTTGGAAAGCTATCACTTGATGGTGAAATTAAACTAATCGATTTAAACTTTACAGATGACATTTTAGCTCTATTTGCCGGTCCAAAATTTGGTATTAAAGGCATTCGAGAGAAATTGGATGTATATGATCGACCTTTATTAATGAGCATTTTTAAATCAATTATCGGCAGAGATATTCAATACATTTCAGAGGAATTAAAAAAGCAAGCTTTAGGTGGGGTCGATTTAATAAAAGATGACGAGATTCTTTTTGACACGATTACATCTATTACAGATCGTGTTACTCACGGAAAAAATATTTTGAACCAAGTTTATGAGAAAACAGGACACAAAACATTATACGCCGTGAATTTAACTGGCCGTACATATGAGTTAAAAGAAAAAGCATTACGTGCTGCTGAAGCTGGTGCTGATGTATTTTTATTAAATGTGTTTTCTTATGGAATTGATGTACTACAAGGTTTGGTAGAAGACCCATCAATTAATGTTCCAATTATGGCTCATCCTGCTGTTTCGGGTGCATTTACATCCTCTCCAATTTATGGAATTGACGCAGGATTATTACTAGGTAAACTTTTACGAATTGCGGGTGCAGATTTTAGTCTTTTCCCTTCACCATATGGTTCAGTTGCATTACAAAAAGAGACAACTTTAAAAATCGCTGAAAATTTAACCGTATCAAATGGATTAAAAGAGACATTCCCAGTACCTTCTGCTGGAATTCATCCAGGACTAGTGCCTCAACTAATTCAAGATTTTGGAATTGAGCAAGTCATCAACGCTGGCGGTGGTGTTCATGGTCATCCGGATGGACCAATTGGTGGAGGTAATGCATTTAGAGAAGCAATTTCAGCAACATTGTCTGGAGTTGAGCTAAATGACTACGCACTTCCAAATACATCACTACAAAAAGCACTACAACTTTGGGGGTAAACAACAATGGCAATAAAGATTTTTTGTGATTTTGATGGAACAATTACCGAGGGAGACAATATCGTTAATTTAATTAAAGAATTTGCTCCTCCTTCAGTAAGTGAATTAACAAGTGACGTATTAAACGGCAAGATATCAATTCGAGAAGGTGTAGAGAAAATGTTTGCTACAATTCTTTCAACGAAAAAACAGGAAATGACCGATTTTGTCATCGATCGTACTGTCATTCGAGAAGGTTTTAGCGATTTTATTCAATTTGTAAGTGGTCAACAATATGAGTTAAAAGTTGTAAGTGGCGGACTAGATTTTTTCGTTCATCCTATATTAGCAGATTACTTACCACCTGCAGATATTTTATGTAATCGTACTGACTTTACAGGTCAAACTGTAAAAATTCATTGGGATCACTCTTGTGATGAAAACTGTACGAATGATTGTGGAATGTGTAAGCCATCAGTTAAAAGAAAGTTTAGTGAAGCAAATGATTTTATTATTGTCATTGGCGATTCAATTACTGACTTACAAATTGCAAAAGAAGCCAACTTAATTTTTGCTCGAGATTTCTTAAAAGATAAATGCGAAGAACTATCTTTACCTTACATTCCTTTTGAAAATTTCTATGATATTCGAGCTTCATTAGAGAAGGAGGTGCTAGTATGAAGGACTTTTTCAAACATTATGATGAAATCCGTGAAGTAAAAAAAGTACTTGCTGATCGTGATTGGTTTTTAGGAACTAGCGGAAATTTATCAATTAAAGTAAATGATGAACCTTTAAACTTTTTAGTTACAACAAGTGGTAAAGATAAAACGAAACATACTTATGACGATTTTTTACTCGTTAATGAATTTGACCAATCTGTCTGGGATGAATCAAAAAAACCATCAGCTGAAGCCATTTTACATCGTCTAATTTATCAACACACAAATGCAAAATGCGTTCTTCACGTCCACACTTTAGCAAATAACTTTATTACAAAGGATTTTCCATACGAGGATGAGTTATCTTTTTCAGGTATTGAAATTATAAAAGCTCTAGGGCTATGGGAAGAAGATGCAGAAATTACAATTCCAATCATAAAAAATCATGCGCATATCCCTACACTTGCAAACGAATTTCTTCCACATATTAAGAATGATCATGGTGCTGTTTTAATTCATAATCATGGTATAACAGTATGGGCCGAATCAGCGTTTGAGGCTAAAAAACATTTAGAAGCTTATGAGTTTCTATTTCAATACGCATTACAAAGTATACCAAAAAATTTATTTATAAAAAATTAATTAGGAGGAATTGAGAATGGCAACAATTTGGGTAGAAAAAAAGGATTTTCATATTACAAGTGATGCTGAAGTAAAAGCATATTTAGAAGAACAAGGTGTAATTTATGAAAATTGGAATATCGAACAATTACATAGTTCGTTGCAAGAAAAATTTATTTTATCAGATGATGAAAAAGCAGCGATTCTTGAAACATTTAAAGCTGAAATCGACAGTATTTCATCAAGACGTGGCTATTTAGCGAGTGATATTATTACTCTTTCAGAAGCAACTCCAAATCTTGATGAATTACTTAAAAACTTCAACCGTGAGCATCACCATACAGATGACGAAGTTCGCTTCATAGTTAGTGGTCACGGTACGTTTATTATCGAAGGAAATGAAGGCTTTTTCCATGTTAATTTGAATCCTGGTGATTTAATTTCTGTACCACCTAATGTACGCCACTACTTCACATTAGCAGAGGATCGTAAAGTAGTAGCAGTTCGATTGTTTGTTACTACAGAGGGCTGGGTACCTATTTACGAATAATTTTTAAAAAAAGTTAATTGATTCATATCCACTTTAGGATGTGAGTCAATTAACTTTCTTCTTCATTGAAATGATCATCTTGGAGATCGATATATAATGTCCCATCGGTTTGTACTTCAACAAAAAACACATCAGAAATTGATTTTATACCTACCTTTTCGAGTTGAGCCATTAACCATTTTTTATCTAAGTTTAAATTTGATAATGCATCTTCATTTACTTCCCCGTCAGATACCACTGCTGTTGAAGTTGGAAATAATAAAGTTTTTTTCCATGTTTTATTTTTTTTCGTTTTAACATCTTTTGTTTCCATTATAGATAGGCTGCCATCAATTTCAAAAATAGCATATTCTACATCTTTCAACGAATAGATATTTTCATTACGAAGCATTCCTTGAAATTGCTCTGTATCTAATCTAGCTTTTTTTAAGGCATTTTCCATAATTTTTCCTTGTCTAATTAAAATAATTGGTTCCCCAAGTATAATCTTTCGTGCAGTCTTAGATTTTAAACTTAAATACCCCATTATAATCGTTAAAACTGCCCAGCCAACTAATCCAATAATCCCATCCTCAATATCTAATGTTTTATCTGCCGAAATTGATGCGGCTATATTCCCTATTGTAATGGCCGTTATAAATGTAAAAACATCTAATTGACTAATCTCCTTCTTCCCCATTAATCTCGTTAATATAAATAAAACAAAAAATGAGCATATAACTCTTAATGCTACTTCATTAAAGCTCATTTATTTCATCCTTTCTCTTTCAAGCAAACCATTTTTTAGTATTTAATAATCAACTTAGCGTTTGAAAAATTGAATGAAACTATTCCATATTATTTCTAAAAAATTAGTAAAACTAAAGACCGTTTGTTATGCCCTAATAATTTCGGCGATTATTGAAGAAAATATTTATATTCATATATAATCGACTATTTAATGAGGTGTGATTTTGAGTAAAAAACTTTCACTTGTTGGATTAATATTAATGGTATTTACAACTGTATATGGTTTCGGAAATATACCTACCGCTTTTTATTTAATGGGATATAGTGCGATTCCATGGTATTTACTCTCAGCTATTACGTTTTTTATTCCTTTTGCTTTTATGATGGCTGAGTTCGGAGCTGCCTATAAGCATTCTGAAGGTGGAATTTATACATGGATGGCCGATTCAGTTGGACCTAAATTCGCTTTCATCGGTACATTTATGTGGTTCTCATCCTATGTAATTTATATGGTTAGTGTCTCTTCAAAGGTTTGGATTCCACTATCAACATTTATTTTTGGTAGAGATAAAACACAATCCCTTTCATTATTTGGACTTTCTTCTACTCAATCGATTGGTTTATTAGCATTACTTTGGATGTTAGTCGTGACATATTTTGCTTCAAAGGGAATTGAAAGTATTAGCAAAGTTACAACCATTGGAGGGGTTACTGTTTTCTCATTAAATATAGTGTTACTAATTACCAGTATCATTATTTTTATATTTAATGGAGGAAAATTTGCACAGCCAATTAAAAGTTTTTCATCAGCATTTGCTCACTCACCAAATCCAAATTATCTTACTACCCTTGCAATATTGTCATTTGTTGTATTCGCAATCTTTGCATATGGCGGATTAGAAGCAATCGGCGGGTTAGTAGATCAAACAGAAAACGCTGAACGAAACTTTCCAAAGGGAATTACAATTTCAGCAATTATTATTTCAGTAGGCTATTCGTTAGGTATTTTTTTAGTAGGTATTTTTATTAACTGGTCAAATGATTTAAGTGCTAGCACAACTAATTTAGGGAACATAACATATGTACTTATGTACAATTTAGGATTAGAGCTTGGAAAAGCTTTTAATTCATCGGCACATACTGCCGATCAAATAGGTATTTGGTTTGCAAGAATTACTGGTTTATCAATGTTTCTTGCTTACACAGGAGCATTTTTCACATTAATTTATGCACCATTAAAAACAATCATTAAAGGCACACCAAAATACTTATGGCCGACTAAATTCTCAGACACAAATGAAAAAGGTATGCCTGTAAATGCAATGTGGGTACAATTCTCAATTGTTTCAATCATTATTGTCCTAACGTCATTCGGCGGTGAAGGAGCATCATCATTTTTTAATAAAATAACTTTAATGACGAATGTTTCAATGACTTTACCTTATATATTTTTAGGTATTGCGTATCCAATGTTTAAAAGAAATGATCAAGTCGATAAGCCATTTCAAATTTTAAAGTCAAATTCATCTGCTTTATTTGCGAGCATTCTCGTTATTTTAGTAGTTGGATTTGCAAACTTTTTTACGATTATTCAACCGGCTATTGAAGGTGATTATAACTCAACAATCTGGATGATAGCAGGTCCAATCTTCTTTTCAATTTTAGCTTTACTAATTCTAAACCGGTCTAAAAGGAATAGCCAAAAAGAGAAGAAAATTGCATAGCAAAATTCTTCCCACTTATTGTTAATAACAATTTCGAAAGTAAGTTTGAATTGTAGCACATACTAAATTTGGAGGTGATATTGATGGGTCATAATCAAAATCCACATGTTAAAAAGAAAAACAAAAATAAAGGGCAACCTATACCTGCTGCAGTTAATTCAGAAGGTTATTTTGCTCCAAGTAAATCAAATACTGAAGCTCTTAATGAAGTTAAAAATCAATAAAGAAAACTCTCCAATTGGCAAGGCTTTGAGGAAGTTTGAAATTTCTTCTCCGCCAATTTATACTTTCATATGCCAAAAATGACCGTCATCTTTTTGACGGTCTCATTTTTTATTAACAATAAAAATGTTATTTACTCATCGAATTTGCAGTTTTTACTAAATCTCTAATAGAGTATTGTTTACCAGTTTCCTCTGAAAAAAGGATTGAGATTGAATGATAAAGCCCATCTTTCTTCCAGCGAATTGTTTTCGTATTATCATCATCAGCAACAATCAAGACTTTTGTACCATCATTTAATTTGGTTGTTTTTAATGGTTGTTGAACATCAGAGAAGGTGGGTTTTTTATTATGATAAGTGATGACAAACATCTCTACCTCTCTTTCTTCATTTGAGTAATTAAACGAGGTAGCATTAATAGTTCCATTTCCTTGATTTTTTTTTATATCCATCGAGACCTCATTTGCTCTAAACGGTATCTTTTCTGGTACAACTAGTTCATTTTGGACATCTTTAGGTAATTGATCTACTACTTGTTTTATAGTTTTTGGATATTCTTTTTTTAATGATTCAACTGCACCGTTATGCGAACAAGCAGTTAAGAAAATAATTGAGAATAAAAGAATAATTTTTTTCAATCCATATGCCACCTCATTTTTTGAAATCTATCGCTTTATTTTGCTACATATCTCTTAATTTCTTCATATTATCTTAAAATAAATAAAAACTGCCTGTAGTATAAGACAGTCTTTAAACTTATTCTTAAGGTCCAACAATTACGATTTTTCCTTTTTGTACATAAAGGAATAATTCTGCGTTTTCTGTTTCATTTCGGTATGTATAACATGTAAGGTCATTAAACCCACCGTGTGAAACATCATGAACTGTATCAACTAATTTGTATTTATTCCCTCTAAATTCTATTTTTCTTTCTATTGATGGCTGTTCCGTTAAAATTTGTTCCTTCGTTCGAAAATTCATATAATCACTCCTTTGTTCAGTACTAGTATAGCCATATTATTAGTTTTCAATTTTATGTCATGTAAAGAATCCAATTTCATAACCTTCCAAGGCTCGTACCGAGAACTCATTCCAAACTCCCAAATAATTTATTTATTCTCCACATGAAAAATTTTAAGAGTCATAATTTTATATTAGTGATTTATGGTATTTAACACCTTAAACAACTCCTTAATTTGTTCTTAAAAGGAGGTTGTTTCATGGCAAGCTGGAAGAATAAATTCATACCGATTAATCAATATACAAGATCAGGGCAAAAATTAAATGGAGTTAAAAAATCGTCATACATTGGACTGCAAATCCCGGTTGCGACTGCTAACGGTCATTACCAATATTTCAGTGAGGTTCTGCCCGCTAAAAAATTCGGAAGCAGTTAGTCAGTGGCGTAAACCAACTTATGCATCGGCACATATTTTTGTGGATCCAAAAGAGGCTATTTGTATTATACCTTTAAATGAGGTCACATTTCATGCAAATGAAAAGTATACTTATGTGAATGATGTGCCATTTCGTGGAGTTGAAGCATTAAAGCCAAATGCCAATTTGTTATCAATTTCAGTTGAAATGTGTGTTGAAAAGAATAATCGTATTTCATATACGACGATTATTCGAACAGTAATGGTTGTGAATGATTTGTGTTCAATGTTTAATTTAAATCCAAAAGATGTCGTACGCCATTATGATGTTACTAGAAAACCGTGTCCATACCCGTTTGTAAAATATAGGGAGATTTTTGATCATTTCAAAACAAATGTAGGGCATTTATTGTATCACTCATTAAAATACCCTGGTCATGTTATTAAACTGGGAGATTCAAACATTTATGTCATTACCATTCAACAACTTTTAGCCATTACGCCAGACGGTCATTTCGGTACTCAGACTGCAAATGCCGTAAAACTATTTCAACAAAATAATGGTTTAACACCGGACGGGATTGTTGGAGAAAAGACTTGGAATATGTTAAATAAATAATCAGCTTATTTAATCGTGTTGTTCATTCCATAACAATCCGGAATTCTTATTCAACCTCTAGAGCAAATTTTAAAAACTGTACGAACAAAATCGATTGTTCTTTTATCATTATTTCTTTTCCTGAAAGTATTGCATAGTCTAATGCAAGTCCATCAATAAAAGAAACAATCATTCTTGCTAAAATTTCACTATCATACTTATTACTAAATTCTTTGTTTTTTTGACCTTCTTTAATAACATCAGAAAAGATTTTAATACCATAATAATACCGTTCTTTTCCATACTTTTTTCTTCTGTCATCGTTCCTACCTGTAATGAAAAACTCTAAAGTAACTGGTGCCAAAGGATCCATTCGATCGTTTGGCACTCTTTTTTCACCGAACATCCTTAATAAAAGTAATTCCCAATACGAATCAACATTTTGATTCAATAATTCACTTGTTTCATGAGACACTCTCGATAGCGATTCAGATAAAAGTGCTTCAAACACTTCTTCTTTATTAGCAAAATATTGATATAAGCCACCTCTACTAACATTCGATGCGTCCATCACATGCTTCATTGTCGTTCTCTCATACCCATTTTCGATAAACACTTGTTTTGCTGCTTCTAATATTTTAGTTCGACGTTGCTGTTGGTGCTCCTTGCTGACTTTCGGAGACATCTTTCTTCCCCCGCTCTACTCTATTTTTTGTTAGGAATCCTATAAGTGATACAAATACTAAAAGTGATGCAGATATAATAAATGTTGGAATAACACCTATTACTGTTGATAGCCATCCACCTAATAAAGGTCCGATAATCGTTGCAGTTGTGGTAACGCTTCCTATTACACCAAATACTCTACCAGTTAATTCAACAGGCGTTTCGACTTGAACAGATGCCTGGAATGGAACAAATACTAAGCCTGCTGCAAATCCTGCAAACAACCCTAATAATGGTGCCCAAACAATTGAAACATCAAGATTCATATGTGTGAATAAAGCCATCATACCAAAACCAATTCCAATTCCACAAACTCCAATTAGCATTAAATTATAGGCACGATAATTAGTTTTTTTAGCTAATATTAAACTTGAAAAAAACATTCCTACTCCAGATCCAGTTACTAAATAGCCAAATAAACCTGGTGATGCATGTTTAAGTTCCCTTATTAAAACTATAATTTGCGAATCTGATAACTGCAAGATTAAGAGACTAAAACCTAAAAATAACATACCTACTAAAATTTGAGTATTGGATTTAATAAATGTAACGCCTTCCATAAATTCAGTTTTATAGGAAGATTTAGCTTTATCTTTCACTTTTTCTTCTTTAATTTGCTCTGCAACTTTTGGTAATAAGAAAATTAAGATCGCAGAGATAATAAATGATACTGAATTAATATAAAATACTGGCGTTGTTCCAGCTGCCGATACTAGGATCCCACTCAAAATCGGTCCAAAAATTTTTGTAGCTGAGTCAATCATAGTTGTAATTGACATAGCGCTCTTGATTTCATCATTCGGAACTAGTTCTTTTAACTTGCCATTTTTTGAAGGATTAAAAACAGCAGAAAACAGTCCAATCGTAAACAAACAAATATAGACCATCCATAAAGTATTTGCTAATGCAAGCAAAACAAATAAACCAGCACGAACAATGTCAGATAAAACCATCAATTGCTTTCTACTGAACCGATCTGCTATCGTCCCTGCAACAGGACCTAATAAAGCCATCGGAACCGCAAGACATAAAATAATAAATGATACTTCAATTGGCGACGCATTCCATTTTATCCCTACTAGCGTAATGATTGCGACAATACTTAGCCAATCACCAATATTTGAAATCGCTTGTGCAACCATTAATGTAAAAAAACCTTTATTATTCCTTAGACCCTTCATCTTGCTTAACCCCCTTAAAACCGACACTGATGTCGTTTTTATTTCATTATAACGACACTAGTGTCGTTTTTCAATTGTTTTTTCTGAAAATTAACTATTTTCCTCGTTTAACTTTATTCAAAAATGGAATTAAAAGTATTAAAATTTTTGATTTATTACCTTCACTTAATTAATTGATTGAAATTAAAAAGCTAAGTGGAATCCGTAATATACAAGAAAATTATTGGGAGCAGATTAAATAAAAAGAAGGCTCTGTAAATTAAAATGTTGATTTTTGAACACTTATTCAACTAGTTAATTGATAGCGCCATATACCTATCAAGTTAAGACAAATCATTACCCTCATAACGAAAAAACGCCATTTTTTCTGTGATTTAATGGGATTATGGTATTTTTTAGTGCATTGAAGTTTCAAATGCAAGAATCAGAGGTGTGTTGTAGAATAGAAAGTACTGGAGGGGAATTGATGAAAGAATATATTTATGTGGAAAACGAAAAAAAAATCAAATTGAAATTTGGAATTTTAAAAAAAGACATTGTACTTACCATATCACTCTTGTTAGCAATAGGAAGCTGTTTATTCCATGCACCGAAACTAGATTATATAAATTTTAAAGTATTAGTCAGTTTATTTAATCTTATGCTCGTAGTTAAGGCTCTGGAAGATCTTAAACTATTGGATAAGTTCGCCATTGCTATACTGAGTAAATGTCATAATAGTAAAAGCGTTTCAGCAATCCTAATTTTATTATGCTTTTTTAGTTCCATGCTTGTAACGAATGATGTGGCATTAATAACATTTGTACCATTAACACTTATAATTAGTAAGATTATACAAACTTCTATGTTAGATACTATTATACTAGAGACAATTGCAGCTAACATTGGAAGCAGCCTAACTCCAATGGGAAATCCACAAAATCTTTTCATATTTACTAATTACGGAATAAGGCCTATACAATTTTTCACAACAATTCTTCTATTAGTGGTTTTGGGAATTGTTCTGTTGTTCTTTTTTAATCAAAGATTGAATAGTAAAACATTGGAAATGGAACTTCCGTATATTCCTATAAAAAATAAAAAAAGTGCAACAGTATGGGGAATACTATTTGGCATCATATCTGCATCCATACTAGGGGTTTTAAACTACAAACTTGCGTTTATCATTGCATTAGGAACCGCAAGTATACTTGATATAAAATTATTGAAGAAAATTGATTATTTATTGCTTATTACTTTTATATGTTTTTTTATATTTATAGGAAACATATCGGAATTAAAGGTAGTACACACATTTGCCAGCGAAAATCTCAAAGGTCCCACATCAATCTTTTTCAGTTCCATAATTTTAAGCCAATTGATAAGCAATGTACCCGCTGCGATCTTTTTATCAAAATTCTCCGCGAATTGGCAGCCTTTATTAGTAGGTGTGAATTTAGGTGGACTTGGTACGATTGTTGCTTCCCTCGCAAGTGTAATTTCATTTAAACTTTTTATAAAGAGAGATCCACAAAATAGTAAAATGTACCTTATAAGGTTTAGCTTTTATAACTTTTCGATTTTAGCTCTCTTAACTTTTGTTTATTATTTTACGATGAAATATCAAAATTTTTTTTAATCCAAAGTAATAAGTTTAAATAACTTTGGATCATACCAATACATATGTCTAAAGGGAAATCAGAACTAATAGATTCCTATTTTTCTAGAATGAGGATTAAAACCTCATTCTTTTTTATTTGCACAAAAAAGACCACAATATTTGTGATCTGTACTGCTTGTATTATAGCGTTGACACGATGATACTAGTAGTGCCAACTAAACGCACATTGTTCCTCCAAAGCGTTTGCTCCATTTATAAAAAGAAGATGGTTCTGTTGACCATCGGATATCCAGCTTTCTGTCACAACCCAAAATGCTTCAGGATTCACTATTAGAAAAACTCCAAATATCAGGAGTAATATTCCTATGAACATATATGAAGCCCTCCAAAAAACTTTTCAAAGTAAAAACAGCTTACATTTTCAATATTTTTTTTGCAAAAAAGTAGACTCCATAGACCATAGTAGCAAAGATTAGTAACCAAACAATTATTGGGGTAAATAACAATAGGTTTTCCAATTTAACTCCTTCTTATGTTTGTTAATCTTTCATCCCTTTATATACGTAACTTGCACCAACGAAGAAGAATACTAGACTAATTAGTAATGGGATGGTTCCAATGTTAAATAAAGCTGTTCCAAAAACTCCTAAATTCGAATCCCATCCAGCTCCGCCTGGTTTAGATAAATAAAATGTATAAATTGATGCTGAAATGAGTGTTGATCCAAACAAGAGAATACTAGCTAAAACGCCTATTGCACCAAAAATAAGATTTTTCATTTTGCATCTCCCTAAATTTAATATTTATTTAGTCATAGAAACTTGCAGCTAAACCAAATACCATTGTAATTACGATAAATGCTATAAAAAAATATCCTAACTTCTTATTAATTTTGGCTTTCTACTTACGTCTAAACTGCCTCTATTAAAAGGTTTAGTGCCTTCCATTTTTTGAAGATCCTCTATTGGTGAAAATACTTTCTGTTTATTCGTGCAAACATTGTTTTCAGGCGTTTCTGTTTCGTGCGTTCTTTCCATAGATTTCACCTACATATTAACTCTATCATCGTTGCTCCTTTTTTGATTTCTTTACATAACCATTCGTTATTTTTCTTGTATTTATTAGCTGATTTTCTTTGCTTCCGTTCGAGTTTATAAATCTCATCTTTAGTTAGTGTTTTAGTAACGCTGGTCTCTATCTTTGTCTTTTTAATCCTAATTTTGTTATATGTATTTTGAATTGTAGGAAAACATACAGCTATAATCCCAATAATAAAAATTATAGATATGAAAAGAACTGTAAAACTGGTTCCCTTTTTCTTTTCAATTACAGCCATAATTATGAACACACCTTCCAACATTAGTCCTAGTATAAAGATATTAAATGTTTAGAGTGATTAACCCTTTTTAGGCATAAAATTCATTTTATTGAACTATCCAGTCATTATGTTGAATAAAAACGAGCCACATTTAGCGACTCAAGATCTTAAACTAACGCATTACATTGCGTTGGTTGAAAAAAGAACGAAAATATTTTACTAAATTCTAAAAATTTTATTTATATCCAATGCTTCTGAAATAGTTTTCGCTTGAAGGTCGGATAATAAATACACTTAAAAATAGCGCTAAAAATAGCATAATAAAACTACCAGCAATCACTGACATTTTAACCGATACATAGTGAGTAGAAAATCCGATTAGCATAGTTGAAACTATCACTAATATTGCCTCAACAAAACCATAGATACTTCCAACTCTTCCCATTATCTTAACATCTATGTTGGATTGGTAAAATGTATCAAATCCCGTATTTGCAAAAGACAACGCAAATGATAATAAGAAAAATCCGAACCCAGCCATTGAAAAAGAATTAGAAAATGAATATACGATATATCCTAATGATAGAAAAATTGTTCCAATCCCCATAAGCCAAGAAGGATGTAGTCTTTTTGCAAAAATTGTATTAATAATTGCACCTATACCAATTCCTGCACCAGCAATACTTACTAGAACACCATATTCTGTATTACTCAAATGAAGTACGCTCTTTGAAAATACTGCTTCTAATGAATCAACAGCAGCCGTTAAAACTAATATACTATTAAACAAAAAATAAATTATTATAACGTAACTTGATTTACGGCTGAATTTTAAAACCTCTGTAAAATCTTTCTTAATTAGTTTGATAGAGAGCTTCTCATATTTTACATTTCGCACTGCTACCTTATCCAAATTAGGCAAACAAGCTGTTACAACTCCTGAAATAATAAACGAGATCGCATTAATATTAATAGCGAACATAGGTGTGCCAATCATAAAAAGTAGACCTGCAATCGCCGGTCCAGTTAGGAATCCTCCAGATTGAACTAAACTACGCAAAGCATTAAAGCGAATCCTCTGATTCTGTGGAATTAATTTAGTTAAATAAGTTGTTGATGTTGGATAAAACATTGAACTTCCCATATTAACGATAAATACGATGACAAAGATCAGATAGACGGATGATATACTTGGTAATAAGAATATTAATAATCCTCTCAAAAAATCCAAAAGTACCATTAAATTCCTTTTGTTAAATCTGTCAATTAAACTACCTGCCCATAAGTTAGTAAGGAGTGTTGCAAGAGGTTTCAAGACATAAAGAGTGGATACAGCCAAAACAGATTTCGTCATATCAAAAATAATTAGATTTAGTGCGATTAAATAAATCCAATCTCCAATATTTGAAACGCCTATTCCAAATAGTAAAAGCAAAGGGTTTTTCCAAGTAATATACATCTTATTTTTTTTCATTTTACACCTCGAAATTAATATTTTTAATTTGTACAAATAAAAAAACTCGCCCTCCAAGACCGTAGTCTTGGGGACGAGTTTACCTATCGTTTCGTGGTGCCACCCCAGTTTGTTAATATGTCATCACATTAACCTCATTAAGTACATTTTAAATATACTCATGCTCTATAACAGGAGCGCCTGTCATACCATCGCCATTATTGGTTCCGATATGAAACTCAGAGTCTTGCTTCAATGGATCATTCATACTCCTTTTCAGCAACTGGAGTTCTCTAAGATGAATGAATTCTATTTACTCTTCTCTTCAAAGTTTTTTAATTTATTTTTATATTATTATAACTTTTCTGTCTTATTTGTCTACTGTTTTTTACTTATTCATTATTGCACTATTCAGCCATTTACTTGAATAAGGAACTCAACAATCTATTTTAACAGAGCCAAAAAGAAAAAAGATAGAAGCCCTTGCTTCTATCTTTTCAGAGCTATAATGATGGATATTCTATCTAGCTCTTTAGGATCTAAACTACCAAAAGTTTGAAAGTAACTTACTCATAACTAGTACATGAAAAAATAAACTCAATTATTCAAAAGAAAATCCCACAGTTTGTTCCTTTTCCCACTTTTGCTTTTTTTGTTTACGTAAAATTGATCTCATTTCGTCACATAGTCGAATGATATCTACTTTTTGTTCACAATCCCACTCAATTATGATTGAAATATATAACTCATTTAATTGAGCATAGGAGAAGTCATTTGTTGAATCGATTAAAAGTTGTAATTCTTGATTATTTAAAATTCGATTTAATCTTTTCTTCAGTAAATAGTCAGAACGCATTTCTTTTGTTGGTTGCTTAATTTCATATGCACGATCAAATCGACCAGAGCGATTCATTAAAGCCGGATCGATTCTTTCAGGATAATTAGTCGTTCCAATTAAAAATAAACCTTCTTTAGAAGTTGCACCATCTATTGTATTTAGGAATACTGAGCGAACTGAAGCAGGCATACTGTCAATATCCTCGATAACTAATACCATTGGTGTTAATTTTAATACTGAACTAAAGACTTCTTTAATTGTGTAACTTGATGTATATTCAGTAATTTGCCAATATGCAACCGGTGCGTTAATACTACTTGCAATTGATTTTACTAATGTTGTTTTACCATTTCCCGGATTTCCATATAATAAAAATCCACGTTTATATGGGATATCATATGTTTTAAAAAAATCTCGACCTTCATTAAAGAAATGGTCAATTGATCGATAAATTTCTCTTTTTAATGATTCCTCTAAAAATACATCTTCTCTATTAACCATTTTTGTTATATTTTCAATTGATGTTTCGACACCGTCATCAGTATCTGTATAGACTGTTACATAATTTTTAATATAATCTCGTTTTCTTTTCAGTACGTATTGAAAAAAGGATGAAAGACATGAATCATTTTTAGCAAAAATCAGGTCTCTATTATATTGATTATCCGCTTCAAATATCATCGCTTTAGATAAAGCTACTCCATAATTCGGATAATAATATAATCCATTTTCAACCCTTGGTTTAATGATGAGTTCCATTTTTTTATCAGTGTGATTCGAAGAAATAGTTTTTGTTTCAAGCTCATTATAAATATGGCTGATTAATTGGACCTCAATCGATTCTTCTTTCAGATCTTCTTCTAGAATTTCCCAGATTTCATTTGTAGTATCTTCATCTGAGTACATTTGGAAATCTACCCCAAATGACTCAAATAGCTTATTTTGAATAGTTGAAATGATCTTTCCGTAATCGTAGTAATAAGGTAATGTATTGCGTTCCATATCCTTCGAATCAAATAAAACAGTTGTTTTTGTCATGCAATTCTCCTTTGTCTTCAAATCTTTCTTATAATTCTAAATCCTTAGTTTCTATAAGTCTAGTGCTGAAAAGATTAGACTTTGATTATTTTTTAGAAATTGTTTCATAATGATCCTAATTCATGAAAAACACAAAAAACCCCACAAGGATCATTATTTTCCTTGTGGGGTTTACTTTGTATGTATTATTTAATCCCCTACAGTCTTATGGGGTGGTACAATTTTTCCTTTTCTAGAAGGGTTTGAAGAATGTTTGTCATCTTCTGTATTTATTTCTTCTGGTAAACGAGTTGGCGCTATAGGGACATTTTTCACTTCATAATTGATTACATCAGAAGAATGAAGCGTGACAATCATACTTCCACCATATTGTTTTGCTCGAATTAAAATTGGCTGATTATATTTATTTTGAAAACGGAAGTCTGGACCATACCAACTAACAGTAGCATCTCGTCCTGCTGGTACATATGGTACTCGTCTACTATGGGAATATCTTTCAATAATTTTTAGACCAGCTCGATCTACTGCATTAAATAGTGTAGAAGAGACTTGACATATTCCTCCTCCAACTCCTTCAGACAATTCCCCCCTTACAATGATCGGTGCACGTTTATATCCCTTTGCCCCACTTCTCTCTCCTACTACCTTATTAAAGGAAAAAACTTCATTTGGAAAAACTACGTAATTATCAATTGCTTTTGCTGCGAGTGAAATATTATGTACTCGACTTTTATTATTTGAATTAAAGTAGGTTACATATTGTCCAATTTGTTGAATTCTAATGTGAGCTAATAATTCACTATCAACTTTTGGATAAATATCCAACTCTGGTACTTCAATTTTAGATGGACCTTTACTATAAAAATAAGTAGTAAATTTATCCTTGAACTCTTTTTTATAAAGCCTGTAACCTACTTGACCTGGTACAATCCTACCTTGTTCATTGATTGTCGCATTTATTGGATTACGGTAAATTTGTTGATCAAGTTTTTCAATAAATTGATTAAATTTTTTTTCGTTTATCATTGGTGTACCCGGAAGTGATATAGTAAAATCTTCGCGATTAACTACGGCAATCGGGTGACCTTGTTGATTAACAGTTAAGCTATCTGGTAGTTCAACCGATTGTGTCAATAATAAAAAACTAGCTAGTAATTTTTGAAACATAGTTGGATTCCTCCCAACATTAGTATGAACAAGATTCAGTACTTTCATGTTTTTCCCTAATAAATCAATCACAAGTGCTATTTTATTTTTTGATATTTTTTTAACTACATAAAAATAGAGAAGGACTTCTAGGCTTCTCTAAGCTATTTTTTTGTATATTTGATTGTTCTGATCGATTTTAAAATCTATTTTGTTATTATTATTTTTGTGTTTTTCACTCTATTTATTCATAATTGGTAGCCTTATTTGTGGAATACACTTTTTTAATTGCGGATTTCACTTTTAAAATTGCGGTTTTGTTATTTGCACTCTCACTAAAGTACTAAAATACAAAAAATACGAGCCGCAAGTAAGCAACTCGTAAATTTTTTATTTATTTTAAGATTTGAAATCGTTCATGATTACATTAATCGTATTAAACGATTCTTCTCTTATCTTTGTATCATATTCTTTATTCGCATTAAATGTAATTAAAGCCTTCCATAAAGCCCAGCCTCTTGCTCTATGCCAAGTATTTTCATCAAAGTTTAAAACATTTTTAAAAACGTTTCTACTATTGGTATCGAAAAATGTCCATGCCATTGCAGCATCACATGATGGATCACCTACTCCAAGGATTCCAAAATCAATGACTGCACATAGCTTTCCATTTTTAACAAGTAAGTTTCCTGGAGCAATGTCGCCATGTACCCATACTGGTTCTCGCTCCCATTTGGAACTAAGAGCTAGTTGCCAAATATCTGTAAGTAAATCCTTGTTAAAAAACTCTTTCGTTTGATTTATTGAATCTCTAGTTTCTTTGTCGTAGACTGTTAAGTCCCCACCTCTAAAGAAATTATGCTTTCCTGCAAGCGGCCCACCGCTAACATTAATTGACTGGAACTCTTTTAAAAACTGCCCTAAATCTTTTGCAAATTGACTTAAATCACTTATATTTTCTTTACTTGATGACTCTCCATCAATCCATTCATTGATCGTCCACGGCCATGGATAGTATTTATTAGGACTTCCCTTTGCTATCGGTTTAGAAACTGGTAAACTTAGTTTATTAGCTAATATGGGTAACCATTTATGCTCTTTTTCAACTTGAGGAACATAGCATTCCGCACTTGGTAATCTTACACTCATATTATCCCCTAAATGGAACGTTCTGTTATCATTACCACTTAATTTTACAGGCTTTATTTCTAAGTCAGACCAAATTGGAAATTGTTCAATAATTAATTGTTTTACTAATTCAACATTTATTTTATCCATTTAATCTCCCTAATTTTTGCTATCAAACTAATAAATTATTTGTATTTTACTTTTCGGTAATCAATATAAACGTAACGCCGAACTTATCTGTAACAGTTCCAAAGGCAGGACTAAATGGCACCGCTTCTAATGGTGCGATGACATGTCCATCTTGTTGTAATGAGCTAAAAATGCGCTTTGTTTGTTCTATGCTATCGATCGAAAGATTAATCGTGACCTCTACTTTTTTATTTTCATAATTAGGTGTATTTTGTTGAAAGTCTTTGTTCGGATTCGATTGAATTGGCGCATCAAATAACATAAGATCACTTTCTCCGATTTTTAAAATTGCATTTGCAACACTATTTTTTAATGCTTCAGGACAAGGAATTGGCATTTCTTTGTATGTTTGTAAATTAAGAACCTCTGCTTCAAGTTCTCTTTCATAAAAATGAACTGCTTCTTTAGCATTCCCACTCATAACAATACATGGTGTAATTTTTAACGTCATAAATGCCATCTCCCTTATCTATTTCTTAATAGCTTTTACAGCCTTCTCTAAACGTGACATGGCTTCTTCTAATGTTTTACGTGTGCATGCGTAATTCAATCTCATAAAACCATCTCCATCGATCCCAAAACCGCGACCTTCATTTAAACCTAATTTCGCATCATTAATCATAAATTCGTTTAATTGGTCACCTCTTAAGCCTAAATCTCTAAAATCAAGCCATCCTAAGTAGGTCGCTTCTGTAACTCTCATTTTTACTTCCGGAATATTTGTTTTTAAGTAATTATGTATAAACTCCGCGTTTCCTTTTAAATAAATTAATAATTCATCAAGCCATTTTTCACCTTCATTATAAGCTGCTATAACTGCCTCAATTCCAAAAATATTTAAGTTTTCTAAACTCGAACGTGCAATCGCATGAGAAAACTCTGTAAACAAATCCTGATTTGGAATAACAGCAAGTGACGAAAATAAGCCTGCGATATTGAATGTTTTACTTGGCGACATAAATGTAATACTCATATTTGCTGCATCTTCACTTATAGAATAAAAAGGTGTGTGAGTACCTTTCTTGTAAACTAAATCAGCATGAATTTCATCTGCGATTACAACAATTTTATTCTTTTTACATATTTCCATCAAACCTGATAATTCTTCTTTCGTCCAGACTCTTCCTACAGGATTTGCAGGGCTACAAAGAATTATCATTTTAGTTTTAGAAGTAATTTTATTTTCTAAATCTTCTAAATCCATATAATAATAACCATCTTCTTCAATTAAAGAATTTTCAATTATATTTCTTCCATTATTTTTAATTGTACTGAAAAAAGGAAAGTATACTGGTGGCTGGATGATGATATCATCACCAGGTTTTGTGAATGCATCAATTGCTAAATTCAAGGCTGGGACCACACCCGGTACATTTGTTAACCATTCTCTTTTTATCGATGTATTATAACGTTTACTTGCCCAATTCATTGCAGATGTAAAAAATTCTTCTGGAATATGTCCATATCCATAAATAGGATGTTGTGCTCGTTTCGTTATAGCCTCTATAATCCCAGGCGCACAAGCAAAGTCCATATCGGCAACCCATAAAGGTAGTACATCCGTACATCCAAATACTCGATTAAGTGAATCCCACTTAGTACTATTAGTATTTTTTCTATTATGTTCTTCAGAAAAGTTAAAGTTCATTTTAATTCCCCCACCATTTTCGATCATTTACGCTTAAGATTTTACTATTTATATTCTGGTATATAGTTAATCAATAGTATTTTCGTAAACATAATTTATATCCAAATTATACTATTCCGCTAGAAAATTCAATTAAAAATAAGACTTTTAATGTACGAAGCAACTAAATCATTAATAATCAATTGGAAAAAAATGAATAATACAAGTGCTTGATTTTAATAAATTTTTATTTTATAGTTAACCACATGGTTAACTATTATAATGACAATCTTGATCAAGTATTTTCAGTTTTATCAGATCCAACACGGAGAGCAATCATCCAAGAGCTATCTAAAGGAGAGAATACAGTTAAAAAATTAGCTGAACCATTTGATATGTCTTTGCCTGCTTTTTCAAAGCATATGAAGGTTTTAGAAAATGCTGGTTTGGTTTCTTTTAAGAAAGTTGGGAGATTTAAGTATTATTATCTTCATCCAAGTGCAATTTCATCTGCATCTAATTGGCTAAATGAATTAAAGTCCTTATGGGAGCAACAGCTATCAAGTTTGGAGCAATTTTTATTATCTGAAGAAAATGGAGGTAATGATGATGATCACGATGAATAATCCACAAAACTTCACTTTAAAACTTAATCATGTTTATCCTGTAAAGAAAGAAAAAGTATTTGCAGCATGGACTAAACCAGAGCTATTAGAAAAATGGTGGGGTCCACAAGACTATACAACAAAAATAGTAGAAATGAATGTTGAAGTACACGGTAATTATAAATTCATTATGAAATCACCAAATGGAATTGAACATATTGTATATGGACAATATGTAGAAATTTTATCAAATGAAAAATTAGTTTTCACATGGCAATGGGAACAACAAGCTGATTTTCCTGTTACAAATGTAACTGTCGATTTTCTTGAGAAAGATGGAAAAACTGAAGTAATCGTAACTCATACAAATCTTCCGAATGAAGAAGAGGCAAAAAATCATACACATGGTTGGACAAGTTTCTTAGAGGAGAAGCTTACGAGTTTTTTAAATAATAAACAAAAATGAAAAGAGGAATATAAAATGGTAAATATGCCACATCAAATTACAATTAATGAAATTCCAGAGAAAGTATTTGAAGCAATTACAACAACTGAAGGTATCAAATCTTGGTGGTCAACGGATGCGAAGGCTGAGCCACAATTAGGCAGTACTACCGAAGTCGCTTTTTATAATCGTCAAGCTGTGTTCCAATTACAAGTTGATCATTTTGAACCTGGGAAATTATTAGAGTGGAGCGCAAAACATGATATGCCTGCTTGGAAAGGCACAAAAATTCGTTTTGAATTAAATATGAATGAAAATGGTGCAACAGTATTAAATTTTAATCATTCTGGATTTGAATCAATGGAAGGTCCTTATGCAATGATTAATACCACGTGGGGTACTTTAATGTATATTTTAAAACAATATGTTGAAGGTAAAAATCCTGCTGTTTGGCATCAAGGTTAACATAAAGAATGGTAGATGTACAAACTGAAATTACAATTAATTGCCCTTTAGAAAAAGTATCCGAGTATGCATCGAATCCAGACAACGCTTCAAAATGGTATGTAAATATTAATTTAGTAGAATGGAAAACGGAAAAACCTTTACGAGTCGGTTCAAAGATTGCTTTTAAAGCACAGTTTTTAAGTAAAGAACTAGAATATATATATGAGATCATTGAATATGCTTCAGGGCAAAAACTAGTAATGAAAACAGCTACTGGTCCTTTTCCAATGGAAACCACATACACATGGTCAAAGGTAAACGATTATTCTACTCTAATGACTTTGAGAAACAAAGGAATTCCAAAAGGATTCTCTAAAGTTGTTACCCCTTTTATGTCCATGATGATGAAAAGAGCAAATATGAAAGATTTAAGAGCTATTAAAAGAATATTAGAAACTACAAATAATTGAAATTTAAGGATAAACATTCAAAGTATCCTTTATTAAAGAAATATATTTCAAAAATTAATCTATTTTTTTCATAAAGCTTGCGAATAATAATTACCATCTAATTGCGAATGGAGGGTAAATTATGAAAAAAGAAGATGAATATACTGATGATATGAATCAAATATTAGAAATTATCAATGCAAAAGGTGATACTGGTGAATTACTTGAAATAGTGGACAAATATAAACAAGCTGAAAATCCAGAATGTAATCATGACCTTTTTTATCAAGAACTAAGAGTGATTGCTGAGGATAGTGCAAAAGAAGAATAGATACAGTAGATAAAGTGAGTAGTGGAACGAAATTAGTTCCACTACATTTAGTATTTTTATCAGATCGAACCGAACTTACTTTTTATGTATTATCGATAAATTTATAGACTATATTCTTCAGTCGGAATTTTGCCTTTTAATATATCGTATTCCGCTTTCATTTCTCCAAATTTTTGAGGATTTCCATGGTCCGGTGCATAATCGGGGTGCCAAAGCTTTGTATATTCCCTCATTTGTTTCTTCCATTCTTCAGCACTATCATTAGGATTGAAATACTTGAAATTATGTTTTTTATTTTTCTTAATAGAAGTAGAGTAATTTCTTAAATATTCTTCCCAGACTCTAGCCCAATCAACTATTTTCTTTTTATATTCTTTTGCTTTCTCAGCATTTTTCCTTTTTTCTTCCTTCTTCCAATCTTCCATTCTTTGACTGAAATCTTTAATACCTTCTTTTGAGTTTCGCCATCTTTGCTCTGCATCTCTTATTTCTTGGTCTGTAATTTCTTCAAATAAATTTTCGTCGTTAAGAACTTCATTAAGATCTTCTTCATTTCCTATTGGATTTATATGAAGGTCATACATCTCTTCTATCATTGTTTCGATTAATTCTGCACTAGTTTTCCCTGTAAGTTGGGATAGCTTTTCCAGTTTTTCAGTGGATTCTATTTTAACCTTGTGAGTTAAATAGACATATTTAGTTTTGTTTCTCAAGCACCTCAACTCCTTAATTAAATGTTACTATACAAGGCTAAATCTATGTATTAAATAATAAAGTCAATCTTGTTACATTGTTTGACATTTTCTCTTAATTGAAATAGGACTAGTCTATAAATTTTCTAATGTAAAATATTAATTTTTATTGTCTTCATAAACTGTTTATGAAAGTAACTTTATTATTACTTAAATCAAATCGTTATTTACAAGATATTAAAAGATTACACTATTTTTTATTATCAACTTATTTTATTCGATATTAATCGATTGCTACCTTTCTAATTCAATAATTATTTTTTATCAAGCTTAATAATTTTTTCGAAATTCTCATGTGAACAAATTATTTATATAATATCTTTAAATAAATGATTTATAAGGGAGTGATTTCTATTATTAATCAATTTAAAAATATACCAACAACTTGTATTTCAGATGTAATGGATGGACTAAATAATATGGATCCGTCCATAAAGCCTTTAAAGGAAGAATATAGATTTGCTGGAAGAGCACTGACTGTTAAAATCCCTGTTGGTGATAACTTAGCAGTATTGAAGGCAATACGTGAAGCAAATCCAGGCGATGTCATCGTAATTGATGCAAAAGGAGATCAATACCGGGCAATTGCAGGAGACTTTATTGTTGGAATGGCTCAAACAATGGGTGTTTGTGCAATAGTTGTTGATGGGGTAATCCGTGATATAAGCGGTACGAAAAAATTAAATTTCCCAGTATTCTGTAAAGGAACAACTGTAGCTGCAAGTGGAAAAATTGGAGTAGGCGAAATAAATGTTCCAATATCCTGTGGAGGTACATCGGTTAACCCTGGTGATATCATTGTTGGTGATGCAGATGGAGTAGTTGTAATCCCTCAATCGGAATCAAAAACGATTTTGGAAAAATCATTAGATAAAATAAAAAAAGATGAACTTAGAGAAGAACAAGTATCTGGTAATATTGAAGCTATAAAATCGTATATTGATCGTATGCTTTTAAAGTAACTGAGTAATTTTTATTTAACTATACAAATAAAAGGTTCTTATAGGTTTCAAAAAAACCTTATTAGAACCTTTTTTGCTTGTCTAAAATTTTAATTTTTTTAACTGACTTTTTATAAAAGGATCAATTTCTTCAGGCAGTTGATTTAAATGAAAGAATTGCGCTTTAATCGATTGATTTTGATCCGGACTAATTTCGTTTTCGAAATCTGTACAAATATAACCAATTGCTACTGTATGATATTCATCTCCGCTTCCCTCAACTTTATTTATTAATTCTGCACCAGAATATACACCAAATACTGATAATGAATTTAGCTTAAGCCCTATATCTTCGAAAACAGATCGCTTAATGCATTCCTCAACCGATTCGTTTAATTGTAAAATCCCGCCTGGTATACCCCAATTGCCTCCTCCGTATCGATTAAGTAAGATTTCACCTTCAGAATTTAAGATGGCAACGCTTGGACGAACAATAATTAAAGGAGCATTTCCAATCTTTTCTCTCATACTTTCACAGTAATTCATAAATCCTCCTAAATATTTAGAGTTCAACTAAAATATTACATTCCTATTTTTAGTTATTAGCTTTTTTCTTAAACAATTTATAAGTTTTTTACTACAATTCGCGAATTGTTTTTTTAGCTTCTTCCATTATTTCATTTATTAAGTTTTCTACAGATTCCTTTTTAGATAATCTAGGACTTTGTCCCGACCAAAGTGACATAAACTCTTTATTATTTTGTACGGAGGATGCTTTTCTCATCGTTTGGGTAATCGTATTTTGAACAGGAAACTGTGGTAAATCATCCTCATGCTTTTTCATTTCCACAATAAATTTATTTTCGATTCCTCTTGCCCATTTCCCTGAAAATGCACGGGTCAAAACTAACTGGTCCTCGGTAGAATTTAAAATAGCATTTTTATGTACTTCATGAGCCCCACTTTCGATACATGTTAAAAAAGCGGTACCTAATTGAACAGCTTTAGCCCCTAAACAAAGAGACGCCATTAAACCTCGTCCATCCATAATTCCTCCTGCCGCAATTACAGGAATACTTACATGATCAACTACTTGTGGAATTAGCGACATTAATCCAATTAAACTTTCTTCATTATCACTTAAGAAATTACCTCGATGTCCACCTGCTTCACTACCTTGAACGACAACTAGATCCATTCCAGATTTTTCAATTTCAATCGCTTCATTTACAGTAGTTGCTGTTCCAATCAAAATAATATTATGAAGCTTTAACTCTTCTATCAGTTCCTTTGAAGGTATACCGAATGTAAATGAACAAATAGGAACACCTTCTTCAATGATCACTTTTAATTGTTCATGAAATGTATCATTAAAACTTTTAAAATTTTGAACTTGTATAAGACCATTTTGTTCTATATTTAGTTCTTCATTAAAAGGTTGTAATAAATCATTGGCTTTTGAAATTTCATTCTCGTTAACTATAAATTCATTTGGGACAAATAAATTAATTCCGAAGCTATTATTAGTTAACTTTTTTATTTCTCTGATTTGTTCACGTATTTGTGAAGGAGTCATATAGCCTGCTCCGATTGTACCTAAAGCTCCACAATTTGATACTTGAGCTACAAAATTTGAAGTGGTGATTCCACCTGCCATAGGAGCTTGAATAATTGGATATTCTATATTTAAAAGTTCAGTTATTTGATTTTTAAACATCAATTTCACCTCTATTATTTTTAGCTTTTTTCTACCCACTAAAAAAAGTCCCGATTAGTTTAGCAACACGATCGGGACTTTACCTATTATTATATTATATTCTGAGATTTTGCGGGAACATTTATGCCTAGATTTAAAAGTCCATGCCCCTCTTCAAATGTACTGTATCCGAGTGGTACTGTATGACTTATTAGAAGTTCGAACAAGTCTGATTCAGTGATTTTCTCATTATTCTCAGACTCATATTGTTGAATTAACAATGCAATTGCCCCTGAAACATGCGGCGTTGCCATTGATGTACCAGAAAGAACAGCATATTGATTTTTCGGATACGTTGAAAGAATCTTTTCACCCGGAGCAACTAAATCAATTTCATTATTTGTGTTACTAAAATTGGATAATCGTTTTTCAAGATTTACGGAACCTACTTCAATTACTTCATCGTAAGCACCTGGATAACTATATTCATTGGTTCGTCCATCCCCGTCACCTTCATTACCAGCTGCGCATACGACGGCTATATTTTGCTCAACCGCTCTTTGAATCGCTTCATGTAACGAAGAATCATCCTCTGGACCACCTAATGACATTGAAATCACTCGAACAGTTTCCCCATTAGAGCCTTTCCAATTTGTCGCATAATCAATAGCTTGTACAATTGATTCAATGCTTCCTTCCCCAGCACCAGATAGCACTTTTAGAACGAGAAGTTTTGCTTTTGGAGCTACTCCTACTACCCCTTCTCCATTTTCAGAAGCTGCAATCGTTCCACAAACATGTGTACCGTGACCATTATTATCTAAGAATACGTTAGGATCCCCGCCGTAATCTTCAGTAAAATTATATCCACCAATAATTCGCTCTTGTAAATCAGGGTGGTCTGTCTGACAGCCTGTATCAATAACTGCAACAACCACGTCTTCCCCTTGACACCCTTTTTCCCAAATAGACTTAGCTTCAATTAAAAGAACTCCAGGTGGTACTTCCTTTGTACGATCTTTAACTTCTTCCAGCTTGTATGGAATTAATCTAAATTTAGACATGCCTACCAACTCCTTTTTGGGATTTATTCTTAAAGGATAAATCTTTGAGGTATAGATTACTATTCTATATCCATCCATAATTTTCCTTCACATTAATTCAACTTTATTTAAAATTAAATCTAAAACACTACTAAGTAAAAACTTTTCTAACTTTTACATCAGATTAATCTTGGCTTAAAAAAATGGATTTATAATCTAATAGTGTTAAGGCATTATTCAAACTAGGGGGAATAAAATGCTTACTAATCTATTAACTGAAATCAAATTTTGGTGGTTTGGAGAGTTACGAGAAGAAATAGAAGAAATAGAACGTATTGAATCCAAGCATACAAGAATTCGATATGACTCTGATATTTATGAACTAATCCGTATCCATTAGAAGAATATGAAGAAAGTTGACTAAATTTCCAATAGATAAGATTAGAACCATAAGATAATTAATTTTACCTTGTGGTTTTTTTGTATATTTTTTTAAAATTAATAAAAAGACCTCAAAGTACTATGACTTATGAGACCTTTTTTATGATATTAATCCATTTATCTAAAAGTTATTTCTAAATAATATACGGGAGAACGCTGTAAGATATAATGTTTCGATCACGATATGTTTGAGTTATTACATCACTTTTTGTGCTTAATATCCCATTTTGCAATAAGACTGGTTTGAATCCTCTTTCACTAGCGCCATTATAAGTAAATAGAACACAATGTTCTGCTGCAAATCCTGCTATTATAACTAACTCAACGTCATTCCCTTTCAAAATTTGCTCTAATTCAGTATTCCAAAATGCATTTGAATGTTCTTTAGAAACACAAATATCTTGTTCTTCTACTTTAATTTCCGGGATAAAAGAAAGTAACTCAGTGTTTATTTCATCTGCTCCTTCAATATCTTGAACATGTATGACTAAATGATTTTTAGATCGGATACTGTCAGCAACATAGTTAATATATTCACAAGCACCCTCTACATTCAATGTTTCTTTTTTATCCTCTAAAAAGATTTTTTGCATATCAACAATAAGAAAAGCAATTTTCATTATTTTCCCTCCACGACACTCTATATTCCTTTTAAATACTTATTCTATTTGTTTTATTATAATCCTACCTTTTTTTAGAAATAGGTTCTGTTAAAGTAGATTGTTAATCTTCATTAACTAAAAGATTAGTTGCATATGGATTCTATAAAGACGTTTAGTAAAAGGAAAATAATGGGTTTATATAGAATCTCCTTTATAGAGCTATATAGGAGGAATTTTTATGTCTGAATTCAAAAGTATTAATGTTGAAAATATAAATATTGTTGATAAAGATGGAACAGTACGAATGAGAATTTTTAATAATGATAACATTCCACCAGCAATTATGGATGGAAAAGATTTTCTTCCAGGTCATAGGCAGAAAGATCCTATTGCTGGATTAATGTTTTATAATGGAGAAGGTGATGAGTGTGGAGGACTTATATATGGAAGTAAAAAAGATGATTTAGGAAAATATGAATCATACGCATCATTAACATTTGATCAGTATAAACAAGATCAAGTCGTACAAATGCATTATACTGATGAAAACGGGCAAAGAAATTACGGAATTTCAATTTATGATAGACCTAATACGCCTTTACCAGATCTTGTAGAAAGAACACATAAAATACAAAACGCTGAACTAGCCGATAAAGAAATTAATAAAGAGTTAGAAAATATATGGGAAGGAAATACCCCCCGTGCCTTTATGGGAAAGAATTCAAATGGAGAAGTAACAGTTCAATTATCTGATCGTAAAGGAAAACCTAGAATCAGAATGGTAGTCGATGAAAATGATATTCCCCGTATGGAATTTTTAGATGGAGAGGGAAAAGTTACATATAAAATTCCACCTGAATTGTAATAATTCCTTATTGAACTATTAGTTAAAGAACAAGAGCTGCATTATGCGGCTTTTTTATTTTGCTTATCTTCTACTATTCACTATTAGAAACGTAAGCTACTCCACCTGTGAAAACTGATTGATAATAATAAAATCATAGAGATGTAGGACTATCAGGAAGAGTATTAGCAAGTATGATATATATAATTAAATTAGCAGGTAAAAAAAGAATAAATAAAATTCTAATAAAAAAAGATGAGATATCGAAATATTCAGCAATACCACCGCATACCCCTGATATCGATTTATCTTTTGAAGACTTTCTTAAATTCTTATTCAATGCTAATCCCCCTTGTAAAAAAATTCATACCACGATCATACTTAATATTTTAATTTTAGTTTTAGATCTAACGCATGTGTTAAGTGTATTGTGTCTTATCAGTTTTTCTTTTTTTAATATAGTCCCAAAGTGTATAAACAGTGGTTTGTAAAGATAATATTACCAACATCCAAACACACAAGTTATCCGGATTCAGATTACAAATGATGATGACGATTGGAATAAAAATTAAGCTGATTACTAAAAATTTAATCATAATATCTCCTTTTAGTTTTTATATACATTACTTTCTATTCCACTCAAAGATAATTTTTTCCTTTTTATGAATTATATTTATTCGATATTAGTCATTTCATTAAAACTATACTGCCATTTTGTTGAATAAAAAAAATCGACTAAACAGCCGATCAAGTTGTTCAACTAAAGCACAGCGTTAGTTTGGTACCTAGTTACATCGATAGATACCTACATTTTTTGGATCTCGCCATATTCCTCCTATATTAGATATTATCTTCTCAGTCTCAACTTGTAGCCATTTTTGCATATCTAAATATAGTTCCTTATCGTCAGGTATATCTAAAGATGGGAACATACTAGTGATATATCTAACGATTGGTTCTGGATGATGAAAGATCAATGCATTAGAGATAATTACTTCAACTATATTTTCAAAAGTAGTACTTAAAATATCTTTTGCGTTTTCTATACAAAACGGAGAAGCTGGAGATGTTCTTTCAGGAAAACCAAATTCTATTAGCATATTATTACAAAGTTCTTGTATTCGTGGTAATGAAAAACATGAATTTGTGGTAGCTATGAAACCACCATCTGGTTTGATAACTTTCTTAAATCCTTTTATTGTATTTTTTACTTCTGGTACATGGTACAGCATATGCCTTGCAACTACCCAGTCATAATCATTAGTAGTAAAAGGAAGTTTTCTTGCGTCTCCAACAAACCATTCGATAGTTAAATTCTTTTGTTTTGAAATTTTTATTGCATCATATATCATCTCGGTAGACTGATCATATCCAGTCAGATGACCATTATGACCATTTTCCTTTAAAAAAATTAAAAAGTCTCCCGTTGCACATCCTATATCGAGAATTTTTTCATTTTTTGTTAATTGAAGTTTTTCTATTACCATCTTATCTAAATCTACACGTTTTTCTTCATATTTTGCATGAGTATCAATACGGATTTGTAAATGGCTACTTACCTCATATTGTCTTTTAATATCATTCATCTTCTGTGATTCTACAGCTACACAAAAATTTTGAATCGCATGAGTTAATACCTCTGTTTTTGTTAATCCTTCATACTTTAGTGCTTCTTCAAATCGCTCTAAAAAACTTTCATTCATTCTAAAATGTATACTCTTTTCTTTCATTTTTTTAAACTCCTTATATTAGTTAATGCAAACATAGCATAATTTGAAATTTTCTGTATATGAATTGTGTACACAGACTAGTATAAAAACCAAACTATCCTCTTAATTAATACAATAAATATCACGAGTTGCTAAGTAATCAGGTTTTTTTATTAAATTTTTGAACAGTAAGTGATAAAAAAGTTTGATTTAAGAATCAAATAATTAAATTAAATGATAAAATGGAAAAAAATAACAAAGTAGGAAGGGTGTTATATGAGGATTAAATTTTTATCTTTAATTATAATAATGATTATTCTAGTACCAGGTTGTAGTAAAACTAAATTAACGATTTCTACCAGTGATATAAAGAAAATAAAAGTTGAATTAATACAAGAAGAAACTATAAAAGAAGGAAAACTATATACCCTTAAATTGATTAATGGGAGTGATTTTATAATTAAACAAAATAATGTATATGTTTCATTTCCAATAGAAATAACTCAAAACGCACACAAAGGCAACGATTATAAAGTAGAGGCAAAGGGAAACAAGTTAGACATTCAACCAGGAGAAGTTAGAATATTAAATGTATATATGCCATATGAAGGACTAGATAAAACTTCTTTAGCAATTGATGATCCAAGTTATCAATTAGTTGGTTATTTAAATCAATTAGATGGAAAGCATCATTTTACTATCGGTGGTGACCTAATAAATAAATAAATAAATAATTCCTTGTGTAACTACTATGGGAGTAAGATGCGATAGATGAATTAGGAATGTTAAATAATCCTCCCTTAATGAAACAAAAGAGGTTACGTAATCAAAACCGTACTGCATATAACCATTTTATTCCAAGCATCTTAATAAAGTATTTAATTAAAAAATGACAGACCATTAATGTGTTGTGGTCTGTCATTTTTTTGACTAATTTTCACTATAACCAATTACGTAATTAAAATAGATTATTTAATTTTTTAATTTCGTTTTGACTGCCATTGATCGGTAATTTTTTCACATTATATTTTCTTTGATCAGTATGAGGCAGGGGTAAATTCAATATATTTATATTTTTATCAGCTATGACTTTATTTTGAGTTTCTTTTAGTGTTGAGTTAGTCTTTTTTAAACTAATTTGATAAAAAGCCATAAAATTAACACCTAAACAAATAACAAATGTAGAAATCAGAAATACAAATTTTTTCATAATAGCCTCCTAACTTAATGCTTGTCCAACTTTAAGATTAAGAGTAGTTTATGAAAGTTATTACCATAATAGAACTTTATATAACTATATTCTTTCAAGTTTTCTATAACTATAAACTATATTAAGCTAATATTATATTTCTTTAGCAAATCTTTAAAAGCTGGTCTTTCGTTCCCATCTCTCCCAACAACATGTGTTGCTGTTACTAACGAATTTAAAACCGCTTCTTCAGTTGCTTCTCCTACTGCTCTAAATGCTAGATCAATATCTTCTTCATGTATAGTCGGAACCATAATGCAGTGCGATGTTTTTTCATTGGGTATTTTTGTTGCAGTTGAAAAGCCAATAACCACTTCGCCACTTCCCGTTGTAATAATTGAGCCTGTTCTTGATAAACCAGTAACTGTTCTTTTAATGATCCGATTTAGCTGCCTTTCAGATACGGGAAGGTCGGTTGCAACAATCATAATAATTGAACCTTTATCTTGTTCGTCTCTTTCCTTTAAAATAAAATCTCTCAATTCTTTTCCAACAGGCTTTCCATCTACCTTTAAATCGCTTAAAATTCCAAAGTTAGATAATACTAAAACACCCATTGTATATGTACCATGTTCTATTTTCATAACTCGAGAAGCTGTACCGATTCCACCTTTTAAAGAATAACAAAGCATTCCCGTTCCAGCTCCTACAGTACCTTCTTTCACATTTGAAGAAGCGTTACTTAATGCTTGAAAAACATGATCCTTCGTTATAAATCTAGCTCTTACATCATTTAAAAGCATGTCATTACACTCACATATCACTGGGTTAACAGTTCCTGTCGTACGACCTATTTCTGGGTTATGTTCTAACATATATTCAATTAAAGCGTCTGCAGCTGTCCCAATACTTAGCGTATTTGTTAATATAATTGGCGTTTCGATTGTTCCTAATTCATTAATCTGAATCGTTCCCATCGACTTACCAAACCCATTAATGACATGAGATGATGCAATTAACTTTTCTTTAAATAGATTCCCTTGATGAGGAAATATTGCTGTAACACCAGTTTGGATGTCATGATCGCTGATCGTAACATGACCTACTGTAACCCCTTCAACATCCGTAATAGAATTAAGTTCCCCTGTTTCAAGGGACCCAATATTAACACCATAATCTCTTATTCTTTTTTGACTCACCATAAATTCCCTCCAGCTTCAATTTAAATAAGTCCTTAGTAACATGATTTTAATTTCTAAATTACAAAAAGCCCTGAATCAGAGCTTTTTAGTTTAAAATGATTTGTCTTCTTTTAACTTATATCCGTGACTTTCTATAAATTTCTTTTTCTCTTGGTTTTCTTTGACTTTTTGAGGTATATAAGTTAAAGAAATTAACGCTCCACTAATCATTAATAAAATCATCAATGAGGTGACTAATAGTATGATCTTTTTAGAAAATACTTTCATCATAGGTTGATTTCTCCTTTTGCGATTAATCTTACTAATTATTTTAACAGATAAGTTAGAAAATTAGATACTTACTTGATAAAAATAATGATCTCAATGCCCAACATAATCCTCAACCTTAAAAATATTCACCAGTTTCCACATTCAGTTAACAAGGAAATTATTACCATATGAGAAAAAAGAACTATTTCTATTTCATAACATACTCTGTATTAACCTTGTTTTCTTGGTGGCATTGGCAAACAGGTGCACATCACTTTTATCATCATGATAAAAGTGATTTTTTAATTAGATTTATAAAAAAACAAAAGGACAAATATGAAGTGCACCCCAAATGTTAGACACAGTCTAATATTAGGGATGCATTTTTATGATTAAATTTACAAATGATGGGTTATTATTGCTGTAAATCGTTACTTAGAAGGGAACCAAAAGTACTAAAAAAAGAGTTACTCATGCAACTCTTTTTAGTCAAAAAGCATTTATTTATAATAAAAATTACTGATTAAATTTATCGAGCGTAAAATCATAATTAATTTCAATAAGTCCATCATTTAACGCAGTAAGAAAACTATTTACAGATTTAACTAATGTCTCTGTATTAATGTATTCCGTGGGTTTAAACATTTGCCACACTGAATAAATTCCCCATTTATCGTCTCCTTTATAAAGAAAATTCATAAGATCTTCATTATGATTAATCGATTCATAATTCATGTTTTCTCTTACTCCATTTTGTACCTTTAGGACCCATTCACTTAATTGACTTGCAAACTCTGTAAGATTTAAATTCGGATCATGAAAAAATAAAGTATCATTTAAATAGATATTTAATGACCCATCTATATATTTTCCAGTATTGGCAACATAAGCCGGTTCTGTAGGTATATAATCATTTAATATAAACAAGAATTTTATATTCATAAAATTCTCCTTTCGTATGTAGTTCAGTTTTTATTTATGTATTTTATTAATTAGTTTCTATTGTTTCCTATTTTTGGAATTTCCTTCAATTTAATTTTTCTTTTTTAACTTATTATTTTAGATTGTAATTTATAGTTACTACTTGAAATCAAAAACTACAAAGGTAACATTCTATAAATCGCAAACATAAGAAATAATATTAAAATTTACTATGATGGCTTAACATTATGGTTTAGGAGTATGATTTATCAATAAAAAAGAAAGAGGGGATAACAATATGAATCAATTTTTTTCTGGTCTTTTTCAATCGATTCTTATATTAATTTTAGTATTTGTGTTTGTCTATAAATATTCAGAAATTCGCACAAGAACTACTCATTTTGTTTGTCCTCTTTGTAGCAGTCGTTTTAAATTATCTAAATTAAATTTTGCATTAGCATTTAAAACCGGTAAGGTAAATGAACGGTTTGTAACTTGTCCCGTTTGTGGGTATAGAGATCGAATGACTATCATAAATGATTAAATTACTAATTTACTTTTTTTACAACTAATTGTACTAATAATAAGTTTATTTAAAAAAAATAAGAGGAAAACTTTTACTAATAAAATTTTCCTCTTATTTTTTTTAATATAAATTCGAAAGGAACTATTTAAAATGCAAGAACAGATAGATGAATTAACTTTATTGCTTTTATATTTAACATCATTTGAAGAAAATACGGTATTAGGTGAAACTACACTCAGAAGTTGGAAAGGATATCCTTTCGATACACTGAATAAATTATCTGATAATAATCTCATATTTTTTAGTAATCGTGCAAAATCAGTTTATTTAACAGAAAATGGAATAAAATTAGGTCAAAAATTATTGCAGAAATATACTATTCTAAATAATGAATAAGCTTATTTTATTTAACACACCTGTTTTAAAACTACAAAAAAACTGTAACAAAGTTATTCACAATGATTTTCACATTGTACTAAGTTATCATTCTTTAAAATTTCTGTTGCTTTCTTTATATTTGATACGTTTAAAAAAATACTATCTTTTTCTCCTATATAGAATGATTTCACGCCAACCTTACACCATAAGCTAGCGTAAAATTTACTAAATACTCCAGGAATTCCAGGTGGAATATTTAATATAGCGATAATTGTTTCTTCTTTATATTTAACATTAAAAATTGCAAGTACTTTTCTAACTACTTTTAGATCTCGTTTATTCTCCGATTCGGTTGTACCAGGTACAAGTCTAACGAAATTATTGTTTTCACCACTTTTTGTTTGTAAAATCCCAACAATATTTACAGAATCGTTAGCAATATCTCTTAAAATGCAACTTAAAGTATCATCATTTACTATAAAAGTAAATTGGGTTCTATATTCAATATCGAATTTTAATTGAGCGACTTGATGGCCATTAAAGCGATTCAAATTCTCCACATCCTTAATATTCTGCTTTTATTAAAGTATGTGAAAATAAATAAAATGCTTTTAGTTGAATATTAAACTCGTACACCATTTCTTTATCTATTTATAAATTATCATTAAATATAAAAACCCCATATAACAGACAGTATAAATCTATTCTAACTGTCTATTATATGGGGGGATTAGTCTAAAAATCTATTCACACTTACTACGGTGTAAATGTAATTATATTCATATCTCTATTAATAGCCGATGCTGAAGTAACATTCGATGCAGCGGTAAAAATTACTCTAAGACTATAGGTTGAAGTTGCATTTGCAGGTGCTATATTAACTTGAGTGCTTGCAATTTGAAACCTTTGAGTACCTGCTGTAGATTGGCTTCTATTAATTAACCTAGTATCTATAAGCGTGGCATCTCTATACAGTCGTAATTCAAAAACCACTGACCAGTTTGCAGTTACCACTAACTCGATTGCAGTTGCATAGTCAATTTTAAGCTGCTGATTTGCAAGTACGGCTTGAGTGATACTTACAAGAGTTACTTCAGTATTGAGTGGAGGGAATACCGCAATCGATCCTGCATTTTCTGCAAATGTCAGAGTTGGTCTTTGACCTGTTGGACCAGTTACACCGGTTACACCTGTTGCCCCGGTTGTTCCAGTTGCTCCGGTTCTTCCTGTCGCTCCTGTTACTCCCGTTGCTCCGGTTGACCCTGTTACTCCCGTTGGGCCGGTTGCTCCTGTTGGGCCTGTCGTTCCGGTTACCCCTGTCGCTCCGGTTACTCCTGTCGTTCCGGTTGCTCCCGTTGGGCCGGTTGCTCCAGTTACACCTGTCGCTCCCGTTGCTCCGGTTGACCCTGTTACTCCCGTCGGGCCGGTGACTCCTGTTGGACCTGTTGCTCCGGTTGCTCCCGTTGGGCCTGTTGCTCCTGTCGTTCCCGTTGCTCCCGTTAGACCTGTTACTCCCGTTGGGCCTGTCGTTCCGGTTGCTCCCGTTGGGCCTGTTGCTCCGGTTACTCCTGTCGCTCCAGTTTCTCCCGTCGTTCCTGTCGTTCCTGTCGCTCCCGTTGGGCCTGTTGCTCCTGTTGCTCCGGTTGTTCCTGTCACTCCGGTTGTTCCTGTTGTTCCTGTCGCTCCCGTTGCTCCTGTCGTTCCGGTTGCTCCCGTTGGGCCTGTCGTTCCGGTTGCTCCCGTTGGGCCTGTTGCTCCTGTTGGGCCAATCGCTCCTGTTGGGCCAGTCGCTCCAGTTACACCTGTCGCTCCCGTTGCTCCTGTCGTTCCGGTTGCTCCCGTTGGGCCAGTCGCTCCAGTTACACCTGTCGCTCCCGTTGCTCCTGTCGTTCCGGTTGCTCCCGTTGGGCCTGTCGCTCCGGTTACCCCTATCGCTCCGGTTGCTCCCGTTGGGCCGGTTGCTCCCGTTGGGCCAGTCGCTCCCGTTGGGCCTGTTGCTCCTGTTGGGCCAGTCGCTCCTGTTACTCCTGTCGCTCCCGTTGGGCCGGTTGCTCCCGTTGCTCCGGTTTCTCCTGTCGATCCTGTTGCTCCTGTTTCTCCTGTCGGCCCGGTTGTTCCCGTTACCCCGGTTACTCCGGTTGCTCCCGTTGCTCCTGTCGGCCCGGTTACTCCTGTTGCTCCTGTTTCTCCTGTTGCTCCTGTCGGCCCGGTTACTCCGGTTGACCCTGTTCCTCCTGTCGGGCCTGTCGCTCCCGTTGGGCCTGTCGCTCCGGTTGCTCCTGTTTCTCCGTTTG
>NZ_NESS01000018.1 GCF_002128425.1 Gottfriedia acidiceleris | reverse complement strand
ATAGGGTGTTCATGAGTAAGTAAAACCGGAAAAATATGAGATATAGTAACTCATAAGGTGTTCATGAGTAAATAAAAATGGAAAAATGTGAGATATAGTAACTCATAAGGTGTTTATGAGTTACTAAAAAAGGAAGAAGATGTATATAAGGAAAATGCAAGAAAATAAAACAACTATCCTATAATCGGACTTAAATATTATTAGAATTATCTGAAATATCAGGCCCTAAGTTTGCAAAATATTTTTAAACAATCTATCTATTTCGTTACAACTAGCGAATACGTTGACGTCTCATCCACTGAGTCGCAACCCATTTTTCTCCACTAATAACAGGGCTACCTGCATGAATAGTTAGTTCATTGATTGCTTCGTCCTGATAAAAATATTCAAAATATAAACCCATGCCTTTATTTGCAGCAACAGAATAATTAAGTGAAGGGAAAATCGTTTCGCCGCCTTCTACCACATCATTTAAATAGAGAATGAGAGTACTGATCCTATTATTATTTGTCCGATGATTGGAAAAGTAATCAAAATGCGGTTTATACTGTTGCCCTGGTTCGTAATGAAGGACTTGTAAAGGTTCTGCATGTTCGATTGGTATATTCATAATCGTTTCGATTCGTTTTTCAATGCGTTTGATAAGTTCCGTTTCGCTTTCCTCAAAAAACATACCGCTACTTGTACGCATCTCATTTTCCTCATGAGATAACCCGATTTTTGACCGTTTCATACGTAATTTCGCATGTTTGATTAGCTCATCACATTCCTCATCACTTAAAACATTATCAAGTAAGACTACTAATGGTTCCTCTTGGCGAGTAAGAATCTCAATATCGCGATCTATTGTTTGGATGATCGGACCTGTATGATTAAAAATGGTTTGTTCAATTTCCTTTAAATTGCCTACTTTTAACATTTGTCACATCTCCTTGTTTATTCTTTAATACAAATCCTGGGAAACAATTGGTGTGATCATTGCCTTGAACGAATTTTCAGGATGTAAGTAATTGAAAACTCAAAAACGGCCTTTAAATACGTAAATAAAAACAATCGTCATTTTTGTAGTAAAAGAAAAGACTGAAAAAATAAATTGTCGAATCAAGGCGTAACCAAAAGACAAAAAAATTGTTTTTAGAATAAATTCCTCATTGTGTTCTCATTTTCCTGCTAAATAAAAGCATATTAGTCCGATATTTTAGAAATTTTTGAATATTATTTTTAGATTATTTTATTTCTGGTATTTAAGGAGTTTTGTCGATTTTTATTTGTTGAAAATATAAAAATAGTATTCAATTATACTGATCTAATGGAGTATGAAAATGAAAAAAATAAAATTAATTGGTCTGTCATTACTATTCATTATTGGCTCTGTAAAGTAGATTGTTGATTTTCTTATTCAACTAATTAGCAGTATAGTTGCAAGGGTTTATATAAGTTTTGTAGAATTGTAAAGTATAAAACAGACTAAACTTCACCAGGTAATCGAATAGACAAATAAGCTGAACATCGGATAAAAATGATTCAATTGAAGTGTTCTAGTCATTCAAAAGCTAGGGTTGATATCATAGAAGTATGAACAAATATGACAGTACTAAACAAGGAGAAGGAGTGAAGCTATGAAATTTCTGCTTACATCTGGAGGTATCAATAACAAAAGCATACACGACGCGCTAGTTGACATGCTGGGCAAGCCAATTGCTGACTCCAATGCCCTGTGCATCCCTACTGCGATGTATGGACACCCTTGGGTTGGCCCTGGCGTCAAAGCCTGGCAGTTCATTAGTGGGAAAGAAGAGAATTCCATGGTCGGCCTCGGTTGGAAGTCAGTCGGTGTGTTGGAGCTCACAGCGCTGCCAAGCATCGACGAAAACCGCTGGATACCACTGGTTCAGGAGACAGATGTACTGCTGGTGTAAGGCGGCGACGCCCTTTACCTGTGCCACTGGATGCGTCAATCCGGGCTGGCAGACCTTATACCGTCATTGAACTCAGTCTATGTGGGAATGAGTGCTGGGAGCATGGTGATGGCACCTAACATAGGGGAATACTTCGTTGGCTGGACTCCACCAGACGGTGGTGATGAAACACTGAAACTGGTTGATTTTTCAATCTTTCCGCACCTGGATCACGAGATGTTACCGGGAAATACGATGGCTGCCGCAGAGAAATGGGCAGCCGAGATGCAGGGACCAGCGTATGCGATTGACGATCAAACCGCAATTAAAGTAGTTGAAGGAGCGGTAGAAGTTATATCGGAAGGGCACTGGAAACTGTTTACACCTTGATCATTCTATAAGCCGAACGCCTTAATAGGGAATGTACGGTTTGATAAGGGGGAAGCCTGTAAAAAGGTTTCCCTACTTTCATTTTATTAAAAATTTACAATATTTTTCACTGGTATAAAGCTATTTTAGTCCGGGAAATTATAGAAAGTCACAGTTGGTTGTAATTTATAAAGAAATGTTGAACTATTAAATTACTATAAAAGTAATCTTAAAAAACTTAATGCAGACCTTAAGTTTTTTTACTGAATATTCAATTGAATTGTTTTAGTATATCGATTAGTAAAAGATCTAGTACATAAGTGTGAGGTGTAGTATGGAGATAATATATAGAATAGCATCAACAAAAGATAGTTCAGAAATTGCAAGATTATCAGGTCAATTGGGTTACAATGTAGAAGAAAATCAAGTCATTGAAAGATTAAATAAAATATTAGTTCAGAAAGACACTGTTGTAGTTGTTGCAGAATTTAAAGATAAACTTATTGGATGGATTCATGCACACGGACGATATTTGATTGAATCTCCACCCTATATAGAGATTGGTGGTTTGATTGTTGACAGTAATTTTAGGGGGCTAAAGATTGGTAAGATTCTAGTAGAAAAATGCGAAGAATGGTCAAAATTATCGGGGTTCAAAGAAATTAGAGTACGGGCCAATGAAATTAGATTTGAGACACTTAATTTCTATAAAAAAATTGGCTTCGAAAACATTAAATCTCAAAAAGTATTTAAGAAAAAGTTACTTGGAAACAATAAAAAGCTGTCTAATTAGATGGTCTTTTTTTTGCAATTAAACATGCTAATTAAAAAAGGTTAAATAAGTTAAAATAACTCATCTAACCTTAAGCTATTTATTTCATTGGTTGTAAAGCCTTATATCGATCGACTGCTTTTTCATCATCAGTTTTTGACATTTTGTAATGATAAATCGCATCTTCCCAATCACCATACATTGGATTTGGAAGTTGTATATATTTTACACCTAAGTCCTTTGCAATTTTATCGACATTATCTTTTCGAGTTTTTAAATCCGCTTTATAAAAAATATCTGATAAATCGTTTGAATTATCCCCGATTAACATAACAATATCATGAGTTTTCGCAATTTCTTTTTGTCTCGGTCCTTTTTGAGCATTGTCCGTTTTAAAAAATAAATGTTTAGAGTCTACATTCGGTAAACCATGTAAATTCAAATTTTTAATTGTGTCATTACGTGTTTTTTCAGGACGATTTGTAAGGTAAAAAACATCAACATTCATTTTTTTCGCTGCGAGTAAGAAATCTTTTGCACCAGGTATTAAATCAGCTTTTGCCATATGGATCCATTCATCCCAGCCTTGTGGGTATGAAGAATTATTTTTAATTGACCATGCTGTATCAGGGGAATTATCAAGGATTGTTTCATCAATGTCTAAAACAACTGCGGCTGGTTTGGCTTTATTATTTAATTTATCGCTTGCTTTCTTTTTAACCATTGTTTCAGCAAGCTCTTCTTTTGCTTGATTATAAATTTGAATTTGCAAAGCCTTGTTTTCAGCAGAGGATTGAAACCAATTAGTAGACATAACATTATGTTCTTGTGTGCTTCTTGCAAAATCAGCTTTACTGAAACGAATGCCAGCCAAGGAACCAATGGCAAATGCAAATACGATAGAGAGAATAAAAACACTTTTTTTCATAATATTTTCCTTTCATATTATATAAATGTACTAGCTAAATAAAATTTATTTAGAAATTGCTTTTCAAGGTTGTTATTACCTAAAGACTAAAAAATATACGCTTTTGCTTAAAAATTTCAATTACCGTAATATCTGAAATCTCTGAATTTAGTAATGAAAATGTTATGATATAGAAGATTTGAATTTTAAGTTTAAATGGAGGCTATCGATGACTATTCTTTTGAAAATCGTAACGAGGGAAAATTGGGAAGAAGCAATTAAACTTGAAGTAAATAAGGAACAATTAAGTTTTGTTCCTTCTGTTGCAGTATCAATAGCAAAAGTATATATAAAACCAGATGGAGAAAATGTGGAATATATCCCATTTGCAATTTATGATGATCAGAAAATGGTCGGATTTATTATGCATGCTTTTGAGGAACATACAACAAATAGTTACTGGATAAATGGATTTTTAATTGATAAACAGTTTCAAGGTAATGGTTTTGGAAAATTAGCATTTGCTGAAATGATAAAATGGATTGTGAATAAATTTTCACAATGCATTGAAATTCGATTAACAGTTCATAAAGATAATAAATTAGCTATGAATTTATATAAGCAAACCGGATTTAATCCGACCGGTACCTATTTTGGAGAAGAAGAAGTTTGGAATTACATTGTTCATAGTTAACTAAATTTTAATAATGATTAATTTATGAATAATATGTGAACATTTTTTTAAGTGATAGGAATTAGTACCTATTTTCAAGAAATAGTAGGGTATGTCAAAAAGTAGGGGTTTTTACGCTATGGAGAAATGGGAACGACGACTAATTAATACGGATAGAGGTACATTTGAAGTATTTTGTAAAGGTGAAGGAGAACCTTTATGTGTCACACATAATTACTCTGAGTTTAATGATACAGGAGATTATTTTGCAAATTCATTTACTAAATTATTTAAAGTATTTTTAATAAATTTAAGAGAAACAGGTAATTCTGAAAAAGCACATTTCCCTTATGAATTAAGTATGTTAGAAACAATTTTTGATTTAGAAGAAATTAGGAAATCGTTAGGTTATCCAACCTGGAATTTTGCTGGACATTCAACTGGTGGAATGCTCGGAATTATTTATGGAATCTATTTTTCAAACTCATTAAATCATAATATTATTGTTGGAGCTGCAGCGAGAGACTATTCAACATTTACAAAAAACTGTATTTATAACAGAACTCATCCGCAATTTAATAAAATGCAAGAATTAATTGAAAAACTAAAAGGTACTGCATTGTCTAATGAAGAAAGAGAGGCTCTTTTAATTGAGCGGACAAAGTTATCTTTACATAAACCTGAACGATACGATGAGTATTTTAATTTACCAATCTCTAAAAAAATGTCTGCAATCCGACTAAATTATTTTAATAGAGAGTATCAAATCTACGATGTAACAAAAAAGTTAGCGTTAATAAGCTGTCCGACTTTAATTATATGTGGAATACATGATGTACAATGCCCAGTTGAATATTCAGAAGAAATCGCTGAGGGAATTGTAAATTCGAAATTAGTCATTTTAAATGAAAGTAATCATTATCCATTTTTAGAGGAGAAGGAACTGTTTTTTAAGGAAGTAAAACAATTTACCCAAAAAACGCTTGTTTAATTGATTTAATGGAGCTGAAATTAAAAATGTTCTATAGGAAGAAATCATATAAAATAAATCCAAATAAATTAGAGCAATTCAATCATTTTTTTCATCATTACCTATATCCAAACCAAATTAAGCATGGTGCTAAATTAATTGGCAGGTGGGTAAACGAATCAAAAGATAATATTGAAGCGATTTGGCAATATGATAGCCTTGAACAATATGAGGAAATTGAAAATAAAATAAGAGCATCAGAGCTACACCAAAAAGCCAAAGAAATCAGGGCTGGTATAGGAGAATTATTTCTAGAAAGTCGTCAAGAATTTCTTAATTCAACATCTCCAATTGGAACATATGAAGCTCCTAAACATATTGTTTCAGTTAGTGGGTTTATTACAAATAAAGAAGGAGAAGTCTTATTAGTTAGAAACGAGAATCGATCAGATACAATGGAAATGCCTGGGGGTCAAGTAGAAGAAGGTGAAACATTAGAACAAGCAATTCATAGGGAGATATACGAGGAGACCGGTGTTCGTGTTAAACTTTTTGGTGTAACGGGTATTTATCAAAATATAAAAAATAATATCATCTGTGTAGTTTTTAGAGGGAACTATGAATCAGGTGAATTAAGAATCGAAAAAGGGGAAACGACAGAAGTTATTTTTACTAAATTATCAAAAATAAAGCTTGAAAAAATCGTAACGAGACCACACTTGAGAAGTAGAATATTAGATACATTGAATGCCAATTATATTCCATATGAAAGTTTTAACGTTAGACCATACGAATTGATTAATCGATTTGAAGTAAAAAAGGAAATTTAATAATCAAACAAGGATTCTTATCCTAATTCCAAAGCGATTCAACTGAATCGTTTTTTTTGTATTGTTAGAGAACTGTTAATTCATGGTAAAATATTTTTAATATTATTTGTATTTAAAATTTGTTAACTTTTATTTTTAAGGAGAATATAAAATGAATTTGCCTATCCTTTTCGTTATTATTACGTTATTTTTATCATTAGTTTGTGGTTCTGGATTTAGCCCTTTATTAATATCAAATGTTTTACTTGCCTTAATCGCAGGTATATTATATGAGCGAAGAGAAGAAAAACAAGTTAATGAATAATTTACTAAAGCTGGAGGACTAAAGTTGTTAACAATTTATTTAACAAGACACGGTGAAACGGTGTGGAATATCGAAAATCGATTACAAGGCTCAAAAGATTCAGAGCTTTCTGCTAGTGGGATCAGTGATGCTAAATTATTAAGTGCAAAATTAGCAAAAGTGAGTTTTAGTAAAATATATACTAGTTCGAGTAAACGTGCAGTAACAACATCAACTATTTTAAAGAACAATCCCTCTATTCCAATGATTGAAGAAGATGATTTAAAAGAAATTAGCTTTGGTGTTTGGGAAGGAAAAACGAAAAAAGAAATAAATGAGTGCTTTGAAAATGAATTCGAATCACTTTGGAAAACACCACATTTATACGACCATAGTCCACATAAAGGTGAGAGTTTACTCGACTTAAGAGAAAGAGTAGGCAATGTAATTGATAACATTTTAAATTCAAATGAAGAAGGAAATATATTAATTGTTACACATGCAGTTGTTTTGGCAACAATTGTAGCTCATTTAAAACAATCGCCAATTGAAAAATTATGGGATCTACCTTATGTCCACGGAACAAGTTTAACAATCATTCATTTTGAAAATAAAAATATAGAGTTTGAAGTGCTTTGTGATACAAATCATTTAGAGCATCTATAACTCATTTAACAAAAGAATTTGGCCTACCTAATTTAAAAATAGGTAGGCTATTTAAATGATCAAATTGATTGAAAAGATTTTTCATTTTTATTGAATTTGTTCACTTCTTGATCAATCACTTTAATTAATAGGATTGTAACAAATACAAAAACAACGTCTATAAAATAGATTAATATGTTTAAATAAGTTTCCTGGAGCATAATGCCGAGCATTGCTCCCATCATCCCACCCATAATTCCCGCAGTAATACCTTCTAATAAAGCCATCAATGATAAAGGTTTTCCAGTTAAGTATCCTATTAATATGCCGGCAGATATTGAGATAATTGTAGGTATCGTTAAATCTGTATTCCGAAAAAAAATACCAAAGATTGTACCCACGGTGACACTTGTCATCATTGAATTCGTCATGCTGATCATTTTTCCGACTGTACAAGAAAGTTTTTCTTTTTTTCTATTTGCAATTATGATGACATATGATGAAAGTAGAACTGTTAATACAATGCTAGCCCATTCTAATAACATTAAGTTAAACTCCTTCCTATGTTGGATCCTTTGATGTTGAGTTATAACTAACGTTCAATTATATGTTGAAAAAGCTCAAATGTATGAATGAGATAAGAATAAATTTATTTTTATTTATGATTTCACTTTTTTATCACAAATTTAAATTATCCTTTTTAAGTAACGTAAGGGTAAGGATTTTAACTGAAAAAGGAGTGATGTTAATGAAGAAATTACATTACATATTCATGACCGTGTTCTGTATTTTACTAGTTTGTTCTGGTTGTGGGAAAAAGGCTGAAATTAAATCGAGCCCTTTTTTAGATCATATTCAATTATCAATTAACGAAAAAAGTATAACAAATAATAATCATACACATGTATATCAAGTAAATTTAGTAAATTCAGATGGAAAAGAAGTCGATGTGGATTCGGTTAATTTTAAAATGGAAATGAAAAGTATGAATCATCATGTTGAAGCGAGTATGAAGAAAATAAATAAAGGTATATATGAAGTGAGCTTAGAACTGCCAATGGAAGGGACTTGGAGTAAGCAAATTACGTTAAAAAAGGGTAAAAACGAGCGTAAAGTCTCAATAAGATAAAGATGAATCATAAAAAAGATAGTAAATTTAGTAAACTAGACTATATTTACTATCTTTTTTCATGAAATATAAATATTTGGTTGTCCATTTAGGATCGTTATGTTTACCTGCTTCTTTTACTAAAAAATTAATCTACAACAATATAACCAATCATAGGTACTCCGTCATGAGAATGTGTATCACAAATTAATCGGTATGTACCTTCTTTTTTGAAGAATAAAGGTACTTCAGTCGTTTTACCTTTAGTCACTACACCAGTGATATTCGTTCCTTCGATATGAAAACTATGTTCTTTTCCATTTATTCCATGAATTTTTAAATTTACTTTTTGATTTTTTTCAATAACAATCATACCTGGATCCCATCTATAAGCTTCAATTTCCGTTCCATCATCTAGCTTTGTACTGAATTCAGCTGTGATCATATCGATGTCTATTGTTTTTACATGCTGCTGCTCTACTGCAGTTTGAACTGATTTTGGTGCTAAGTAATACCAACCACTTAATCCGATTACTACAAGGAGAAAGGAAAATAATAACCATTTTTTCTTAATAAAAATAAAGTGCATAAGACACCTCCAAAATTAATTTCATATTTTAAAATATGCTTATCCTATTAATAACTTGTCTAATAATTCTACTTTGATTAGTTACATAATTATTTCTTATATTCATAATGTAATAGAAGGGAATAAATACGAAATTAGGATTATTCAAGATTGGTATTCTACTATATAATGGAAATATAGTAATTTTTTTGGAGGGGATCTGATGTTTAAAAAGGTACTAGCTAGACTAGGAATTGGAGCTGCTACTGTAAATACAATTATTCATACAAGAGATTTATATCCAGGAAAAAATGTTGAAGGTGTAGTTGAAATTAAGGGTGGTTCAGTTGCACAAGAAATTAATCATATTGGGCTTAAATTAAAGTCTTATGCTAAAAAGAAAAGTGGAGACGATGAGGTCAACGTTAAAATCCAATTACATGAAGAGCGTTTATCCGGTAAAATGAAAATTGAAGCGAATGAACAAAAAGTAATCCCTTTTTCGTTCCAATTACCATTTTACACTCCGATTACGATAAGACATGGTCAAGTTTGGATTGAGACTGATTTAGATATAGATTTAAGTATAGATCCGATAGATACTGATTTCTTAAAGGTTCATGCGCATGAAGAATTAGCAAACTTTGTAGAAGCATTTACAATTCTTGGCTTCCGTTTACGCCAGGTTGAGGTAGAGGCTCAAAATGGTCGATTCTACCAAGAGTGGGAGTTTGTACCAAGCTCTAAGAGAGAATGGCGATTTGATGAAATTGAATGTATGATTGAACCGAATAAAGATGGTCTGTTTATGATGGTAGCGGTAGATAAAGCTGGTTCACATCGTGGTTTAACAGGTTTATTACAAGAGTCATTAGGGTTAGATGAAAAGAAAACATCACTTAGCTTTAAAAATGAGCAACTTAAAGATGCGCATTCAATCGCAAAATCGGTTAGGGCATTTTTACAGCAATATAACTAATTAAAAAGTAAGAGACAGTTTTTGTCTCTTATTTTTTAATTTTTAAATTTTACAAAGTCGGAAATTCTCATTCTTTAGACTGAATTTAAATGGAATTTATAATAAAAACTATCCGTATATGAATTTATAGAATACAATAATATTATTAGAAAAAATTAACATTTTTATGTTGAAAAGGAGATTTTATGAGATCTAACGTTAAAAATATGAAATGGATTTCAGGTGGATTTGAAGCATTACTCGGTATACCCGTTCTTGGTGGTTCGATCGTAATTGGTTTTGGTTATACGCCATTGTTTATAGCTTTAATTCTCCATATTATTACACTAGTGTTAGCGAAAAAAGCTGGTGTCTCTGCTAATGGGAATATTTTTGGTATTATAACATCTTGTCTTGCATGGATTCCTATATTAGGTATGATCATGCATATTCTATCAGCCATTTTTATTTTAATTGGTGCAGCGACTCAACGTTCAAAATAAATGATTTAATTAAGTTTTCATGTTTATGACTAACACAAGACTAACATCAGGTTAGTCTTTTCATTATTTTTAAGAAAGAGTGGTAAAGTTGGTCTTTTTCTTAATCAGTGGTTTTTTTATACTTCTTATTTTAGGTATCGTTTTAATAGTAAAAGGTTTTTTAGTAAAAGGACTGTTAATGATTACAGCAAGTATCGTTTTTGGAATTGTTATGGTTATTTACTATGAGCGGAGAAGAAAGAAAAGTAGGGGAATCGATTGGTGTGATTGCGGTGATTTTGGCTTTATACCAGATTGTGACCTCCCTGATTGTCATCATCACACTCCTGATTGCACACCGGATTGTACTCCTGATTGTGACTGTAGTCCAGATTGTCCAAGCTAATAAGGGGGGGCATTTTATTTTAAATTGGATTCCATGCCATCGAAAACAAGATAGGTCATTTCATATAGGCTCTTATACTTTTCCACTTTGTGCAAGATGTACTGCAATTTTAATAGGTTATTTGTTTCTCCCATTTTTATTTATGATCTCATCATTCATATTTTGGTGGTACATCCCAATTTTAATGACTCCGTTATTAATTGATGGGTATACACAAAAATGGAAATGGAGAGAAAGTAATAATTTTTTACGTTTCATAACAGGTTTCTTATTTGGAATTGCTCAATCAATGTTGATTGTAAAGTCAGTTCTATTTTTCATAAAAATTCTTATGTAACTTCGATCTCACACTAATATGAATTTTTTCCTACCTGATTGGTTAAAGTAACATTTAGATTCTTTACTAAGGAGGATTAAAAAAATGGAAGATACACATGAATTTGTCGAAAAAATACATGAAAAACAAAGAAAAGACCAAAAAAATAAAGAACACCAAGGTAATGGAACACCTAACGAAAAATTACCTACTAAACAACATGGAACAAATAAATAATTATTTTTTTACTAGCTGTGGCAATTGTCATAGCTAGTTTTATTTATGTTAAAAGAAAGGAAGACATCAAAATGTCTTCCTGCTCCTTAATTATCCTTTTTTACCATCTATGTGCCTTAGCATTGCTTTTTAAAATGATCGTGTTTTGAGACTCCATAGTATGTCCATTGACTTGTGATTTAGCATGTTTAGGTCTAGTCCAATTGTGGTAAAACTTTTGAGAATGAGGATCTAAATGATTTTTTAATGTCATATTTGATTCACCTCTAAGATAATTTAGGATTTCTTTGATATTCAATTGAATATCGTAGTTAGTATTTGAAAATTAGTTAAAAATGATACTATTTTAAAACACTAAAATTAATTTGATCTTATTAAATTTGAAATGTTTTATAAGATAGCAACAAACTTAAGGAATTTTTGGGTGAAAATTGTTAAATCTAAAAAATGAATTGATAATTATGAGCGTTTTAATTGATAATCAACCTTTTTGTTTATTATTATTTAAATAATAGAAATTACATATTGCTGAAGTGAATTTTTTATAGTGTTTTTGCTTCAATTCCAAAAAAATATTTTAACAATTAGTTTATTTTCAAAGAGGAGAACTTAAAATAAATAATTTTTTTCAATTTATTCAAAGGGGAAACCATAATGGAGATTCAAAATGAGGTTTTACAATTTAAAATGGATATTGGCGTAAAAAAACCAGATAGTATTAAAAATAAAGAAGTTAAATGCCCATTCTGTGATCGAGAAAACTTAACTGATATTATCGATACATCTGGCTCGATCATTTATTTAAAGAATAAATTTCCAACATTGGAAGATACTTTTCAAACTGTTATTATTGAAAGCGATAATTGTGAAGGCGATCCATCGAACTATACTTTAACACATTTGACAGAATTATTAACCTTTGCAATTGATAAATGGGATGAAATGGAATCAACAGGAGAATTCAAATCGGTTATTTTATATAAAAACCATGGCCCATTATCTGGAGGAACACTAAGTCATCCACATATGCAAATTGTTGGATTAAAAAAAATTGATTACAACAAAAAGGTAACGGATGTGTATTTCGAGGGTATTACCATTTCATCGGATAATGGATATGAATTAAATATATCTACTCACCCAATTATGGGATTTAGAGAATTCAATATTCTAATTGATGATCAAAAATATATTCCACAAATGGCTGTATATTTACAAACGGTTACACATTATTTACTTAACCATTTTTATAAAGGACTTAAAAGCTATAATTTATTCTTTTATAAATGGAAGCGTAAAATTATTTGTAAAATTATTCCGAGATTTGTTGTATCTCCATTATTTATTGGCTATTCAATTTCTCAAGTGTCTAATCAGTTAGAAGTGCATAAAGATCAAATTCTAAGTCTTTATCAAAAAGAATTAGAGGCAATTTCTTCAATATAAAAAAGAGCTTACGAGTTGTAAGCTCTTTTTTATATTGCTAAGAGGTTTTGTAGTAAACCATAAATAATAAAAGGAAATCAGATGAAAAATATTTTAAAATTTGGTGTAATCAACTTCCAAGATAATGTGTTTATTTAATTAATAATTCGTTTTTTAATTCTCTAATTTGTTCAATATGACGTTTTTCATGAACGCCAATAAAAGGAATCCATTGTTTTAAATTGATTTTTCCAAAAATCGGATGTGGCATGCCTTTATCATCCAATTTATGATCTTTAGTTAGTTCAACAAAATTAAGTAGTGACTTTCTAGATTGGTTCAATTTCTCCGTCATTTCAATTTTCGTAATGAATTGATCAGTTGGTTCAAAATGAGGTGGAGAGGTTACTTTTTGAGTCCGATCAGTTGCTAGATGAATTGGTTTATCTGGTATTAATTCACTAGGTGCTTCATTAAATGTACGTGTCATCAGTTTTACTAATTTAGATTCCATTAAGTATAAATGTTCAAGAACTTGCATAATGGACCATTTTTCATTACTTACTTTCTTATTTAACTGTTCATCTGTTAAATGATCAATAACTTCCATAAGTTCTTCACGGATTTGGATATTCTCGTTCAAAAGATATTCCCCATTTCTATTTTATTAATTGATTAAACCTTTAAAGAAACTAAAACTTATACTAGACTCTATGAATCTAAAAATTGAGTACAACTTAAATTGATAAATAATATGAGTAATCATAAGAAATAATATAAAAAACAAATAAAAATACTAATTTAAGTTTAATGTAGCTTGTAAATTTTTACAAATTTGAGCGTGTTTGATTGATTTTGAACGTTTAAGAATGTTAATGAATGTTTTTGGAAGGAAATGATTGATTTTTTATTTTTTGTGACTTATACTTGGTTTTATGAAAGGATGAATTCTATGTTAACTCCGGAAAGACAACAATTCATTATAGATATGATAAAAAGAATGGGTATTGTGAAATTAAGGGATATTGTAGAAGCTACAAATACTTCTGAGTCGACCATTCGTCGTGATTTAGTTGAGCTTGAGTCTCTTAATCTCTTAAAAAGAGTTCATGGTGGAGCAGCTTCAATCAATAGCAAAGCCACAGAATTAAGTATGACTGAAAAAACATCCAAAAACGTTCAAAGTAAAAAATTAATCGCTGGGCTTGCAGTAACTCAAATTAATGAAGGCGATTGTATATATTTAGATGCTGGTAGTACTACATTCGAAATGATTCCGCTATTAAAGGGTTTAGATGTAACAGTCGTTACGAATGGATTAATGCATGTCGAAGCTCTTTTTGAGAATGAAGTGTCCGCCTATCTGATAGGAGGAAAAATGAAAGGGCATACAAAAGCATTGATAGGAAGTATGGCTTCTGAAAGTCTAAAGAATTATCGGTTTGATAAATGTTTTATTGGAGCGAACGGAATCCATCTCGAGTTTGGCTTTACAACGCCAGATCCTGAAGAGGCATTTGTAAAGAAAACAGCAATCTCTATTTCAGAGAAAGTTTTTATAATAGCTGATTATAGTAAATTTGGTGAAACAAGTTTTGCAAAAATTGGTGAAATTGAAGATGCGATTATTATAACGGACGAAATAGATGATGTACTAGCCAAACAATTAGAGGAAAAAACATCTTTGATAAAGGTAGTGAAATCATGATTTATACAGTAACACTTAATCCTTCAATTGATTACATCGTTGAGGTAGACGAGATTCAATTAGGAAAAATTAATCGAATGAAAAGGGAAAATAAATTTCCTGGTGGTAAAGGAATTAACGTTTCTAGAGTTTTGAAAAGATTAGATGTCGAAAGCATAGCACTTGGTTTCGTCGGAGGGTTTACTGGAGATTTTATTAAAAATGTGTTGGGAAATGAAAAAGTTACTACTGACTTTGTTCAAGTGGAAGGCGATTCTAGAATCAACATAAAATTAAAATCTCAATTAGAAACTGAAATCAACGGACCAGGGCCTGCAATTTCCGAGGAAAAACTAGATCAATTTTTTTATAAGCTAAAACAAATTAAAAAAGGTGATTATGTAGTATTAGCTGGTAATATTCCTAACACATTACCACCTGATTTATATGAACAATTGACATTATGGGGAAAAGAAAATGGGATTCATATCATTGTAGATGCAAGTGGAAAAGTACTTTTAGATGTAGTTAAACATCGACCATTTTTTATCAAGCCAAATCATCATGAATTAGGCGAATTATTTGATGTCAAAATTACCTCAATTGAGCAAGCAATCCCATACGGTAAAAAGTTAGTTGAAATGGGTGCTCAAAATGTAGGGATATCGTTTGCAGGTGATGGAGCGGTTCTTATTACCGAGTCTTCCGTTTATGTTTCAAATGTTCCAAAAGGAGTAGTCATCAATTCAGTCGGTGCAGGTGATTCACTTGTAGCTGGTTTTGTTGGTACTTATGTAAAAACAAATAGTATTGAAACTGCGTTTAAAGTAGGGGTAGCATCGGGTAGTGCTACTGCTTTTTCAGAGGATTTAACAAAAAGAGAGAAAATTGAAGAATTACTTAATCAAGTAAAGATTGAAAAAGTATAGGGGGGGCAATTTATGAGAATAACGGAATTATTAAAAATAGATACAGTTCTCATTGATTTGAATTCATCATCAAAAATGTCAGTAATTGATGAATTAATACAGGTTTTAGATCATGCAGGGAAATTAAATGATAAACAACAGTTTAAAGAAGCGATTTTAACACGTGAAGGTCAAAGTACAACAGGAATTGGAGAAGGAATTGCGATTCCACATGCTAAGACTGCAGCGGTTAAGACTCCTGCAATTGCATTTGGTCGATCAAAAGATGGAATTGACTATGAATCACTTGATGGTCAGCCGGCTCATTTATTTTTTATGATTGCAGCTAGTGAAGGAGCTAATAATGCGCATTTAGAAACATTATCTAGATTATCTTCATTATTAATGGATGAAGAATTTCGTGGCTCATTATTAAGTGCAAATGATGCAAGTGAGATTATTCAATTAATCGATCAAAAAGAAAAATCGTTAAATGCTGAAAATGAAGAAACTATTATTGAAGATTCTTCACGCCCATTAGTCCTTGCAGTAACTGCATGTCCAACAGGTATTGCTCATACTTATATGGCGGCTGATGCTTTAAAGGCAAAAGCAAAAGAGTTAAATATCGATTTAAAAGTTGAAACAAATGGATCAACAGGGATCAAAAATGAATTAACAAAAGACGAGATTAGTAGAGCATCAGCTATTATCGTAGCAGCGGATAAACAAGTAGAAGTAAATCGCTTTGATGGAAAACATGTCATCCAAGTACCAGTAGCAGATGGAATTCGTAAGTCAAAGGAATTACTTGAAAGAGCTGTTAAACAAGATGCACCAATTTTTTCTGCTAATAAAAATGGTGGAGGTAGTTCTTCAACTAATCAAGGTTCTGGTATTTATAAGCACTTAATGAATGGTGTAAGTAATATGTTACCTTTTGTAGTTGGTGGAGGAATTCTGATAGCGTTAGCATTTGCTTTTGGAGGAATTCATACAAAAGGTCCAGTGGCTGAATTACTAATGAAAATTGGAGGAACTGGTGCTTTTAGTTATTTAGTTCCTATATTAGCTGGTTTTATTGCAAGTTCGATTGCAGATCGACCTGGATTTGTACCCGGTGTAGTTGGTGGATTTTTAGCTTCAAGCGCTGGGGCGGGATTCTTAGGTGGTTTAATTGCAGGTTTCCTTGCTGGTTATGTTGTACTAGGATTAAAGAAAGTATTTTCTAAGTTACCTAAATCATTAGAAGGTATTAAACCGGTTCTATTATATCCAGTATTTGGGTTGTTAATTACTGGTATTTTAATGGAGTTAGTCGTAAATCCTCCTGTAACTTATTTAAACTCAGCTTTAACTCATTGGTTAAGTAGTTTAAATGGTGGAAACGCTGTATTGTTAGGTTTAATTCTTGGTGGAATGATGGCAGTAGATATGGGTGGACCTATAAATAAAGCTGCATTCACATTTGGTATAGCGGCAATTGCAGCAAATAATTTTGCACCACATGCTGCTGTTATGGCAGGTGGAATGGTACCTCCATTAGGTATTGCTTTAGCTACGACACTTTTCAAATCGAAGTTTACTGAAATGGAACGTAAATCAGGTATTACAAACTATGTTATGGGGATTTCTTTTATAACTGAAGGAGCGATACCATTTGCTGCTGCAGACCCAGTAAGAGTAATTATAAGTTCTGTTGTAGGTTCTTCGGTAGCAGGTGGACTTACAATGGCATTTGGTATTACACTACCTGCACCACATGGTGGAGCATTTGTTATTCCGTTAGTAAATAAACCGTTGTTGTATTTACTAGCAATATTAATTGGATCAATCATTACAGCGATCATGCTTGGGATTTGGAAAAAAAGAGTGAATGAATAATTAAGTCCAATAAAAAGGCGACCTTAAAGTCAATACTTTGACTTATAGGGTCGCCTTTTTTATTCAATCATTACTGGTTTTACAAATACTGGAATTTCTAAATGAATAAGAACCCTAATTTAACACAAAATAAGTCTAATTTATTGTATGAGTTTGGAAATTGGGTGAAATGCATAATGCGTTCAAATAAATATAACGAAAGTAATCGAAATTCAAAAATTGAAATTAGTGGCGATTTGGATATAAATATAGAGTACGTAAAGAAATCATTATTAAATTCGAGTGATTTAACGATTAGGCATTTAATGTTCCAAAATAAAAAGATTATAGTTGTCTATATTAGTACAATTATAGGTAGAGAAGCTCTTGAAGTCCAAATCATTCAACAAATTATTAATAATCCAAAGGATACGATTCCAAATACAGTATCAATTAATGATGTAAAAAGTTCGAATTCATTTGATGAATGTATTCTAAGTATCGTAAAAGGCAACACGCTCATTTTCACCGAAGATGAAAAAAGTGTATTTATTTTAGAAACGACTTCTTTTCAAAATAGATCAATTCAAGAGCCTAGTAGTGAACAAACAATCAGGGGCTCTCACGATGGATTAGTAGAATGTATATTGACAAATATTAATCAAATAAGACGAAGAATTAGTAATCCTAATCTAGTTGTTAAAACTTTATCAATAGGAGTAGAATCTGACACACGATTAGCAGTCTTATATATTGATACGATTGCAAATGAAGAGTTAGTAAAGGAAGTCCATAGAAGACTTTCATATATAAATGTTGATTATGTACATTCACCAGGTAATCTTGAGGAATTTATAGAAGATGACCCATATTCACCATTTCCACAAGTATTAACAACAGAGAGATCTGACCGAATAGCGGGCAATTTAATGGAAGGGAAAGTTGCAATTCTTACGGATGGCAGCCCTTCAGCACTTGTTTTACCTAGTACTTTTTTTACATTTTATCAATCACCTGATGACTATAATAGCCGATGGATGGTCGCATCATTTGCACGTATTTTAAGATTGGTTAGTTTTTTAATTTCTATATCATTACCGGCATTATATATCGCGTTAGTTTCTTTTCACTTCGAAATTATTCCGATTGATCTAGTGTTTAATGTAAAAAGTTCACTAGAAAACGTACCCTATCCACCATTAATTGAAGCACTAGGTATGCAAATAACATTAGAATTACTAAGAGAATCTGCTATAAGACTACCTAATCCAATTGCACAAACATTAGGTGTTGTAGGTGGTTTAGTAATTGGAACTGCAGTCGTACAGGCAAATTTAGTTTCAAATACGATGATAGTTGTCATTTCACTTACTGCAATTGCATCATTTGTTGTACCAGATAATGAAATCGGAACCTCTGTCCGCTTACTTGGATTTCCGCTAATGTTTGCAGCGTCATTAATAGGATTAATAGGAATTGTTTTTGGACTTAGTATTATCCTCATCCATCTATGTAAACTTGAATCGTTCGGGTCACCATATTTCGCGCCATTTGCTCCATTTAGAAAATCCGATTTAAAAGATACCGTTGTTCGCGTTCAACAATGGAAAATGAAAAAACGACCATTTGCACCTTTGCCAAAGAAATTCAAACGAGAAAATAATTCTAGAGGATGGGAAAATGATGAAAAATGAAAAGATGCTTTCAATAACACAATTTACATTCGTCATCATTCAAGCTCAAATTGGAGTAGGATTACTTTCACTGCCATATGTAGTCCATAAACATGCAGAACACGATGGTTGGATTTCAACATTAGTTGCTGGTATTGGGGTCTTTTTACTACTACTAATCATGTGGATGCTTGGTACGAGATTTCCGAAAGATACGATTTATGAATATTCAACGAAAATAGTTGGGAAATATATTGGGATTGTCATTTCGTATCTTTATATCTTATTTTTCTTTATTGTTGCGATTTATATCGTAATAATCACCATTTCAGTACTTAAAAAATGGATTCTTACATTTACTCCTCATTTTGTATTAATCTTATTTATAGTTGGTACAGGAGTTTATTTAGCAAAAGAAAATATGAAAGTAATCGCACGTTTTTTTACTTTCGTTTGTGTTTTAATTTTATTTTTAATTTTCTTTGAATTTTGTTCTTACAATAATGTAAATTATCGTTATTTATTTCCAGTAGGACAAGCGGGTGTTAAAAATATCCTTTTTGGAGCTCACGATGCGCTAATCTCTATGATGGGATTTGAATTCATATTAGTATTATTTCCGTATATAAAAGGAAGCCCTAACAAAATTTTGAAAGCTGGAACGATTTCCATTAGTTTTGTAAGCCTTTTATATACATTTTTTTTAATTACAAGTTATATGAGTTTTAGTAAAGCTGAAATTGCAATTGTTCCCGAGCCAATTTTATATTTATTAAAATCATTATCATACGAAGTAATTGAAAGGTTAGATCTTGTTTTTCTTTCCATATGGGTTGTACCAATTTTGACTTCATTTGTGACTTATTTATATTTAACTAGTTTTGGAATTAGTAAACTTTTAAAATTTAAAAACCATAGTAAAACAACCATGTTTACAGGACTTGCATTAGCGATAATCTGCTTTTTTATACCAAAAAATGAAGAATTTATAGAGAAATTTGGGACATTTCTTTCTTTTACTACTTATTTATTTATCTTTCTTATTCCCTTAATTTTATTAATTGTTTCGTTTATTAGAAAAAAGAAAGAACTTGGTAAATCATATGAAGTATAAAATAGTTCTTATTTCGTTAATATGTTTCTTACCCTTAACAAGTTGCTGGGACCAAAGACTACTTAAGGAGTCTAGGCTAGTCTATAGTGCAGGATATGATTTAACAGAGGATAATAATATGCTAATAACTGCAGTCATTAAATCAACTAGCCAAGGAGGGAGTGATCCCTCACAGGTTAAATCAACAAATGTTTTTATTAACGCTACAGGAAAAACCTCTGGTGATGCACGGTTAAAAGTTACTCGAAAAGTATCAGGTGATTTTGCTACGAATAAAACAAGGGTTTTATTACTTGGAAATGAGTTGGCTAAACAGGATATTTATCCTATATTCGATATCTTATATAGAGATCCAAGAAGTTCATTAGGGGCTAAAGTTATTTTAGCTAAGGGCCGAGCAGAAGAAATTTTAAAACTAAACACAGTAGAGGAAACTCTTGTAAGTGAAGAAATTTTGGATTTAATTACTACCGCAGAAAACCATACAATCGTTCCGATTGAAAATGTTCAAACAATCTGTACAATTATGTTCGACCCAGGTGAAGATATTGTTTTGCCACTAATTGAAAAAGTTGATGAAAAATTGATCGATATATCTGGTTTAGCTTTATTTAACAATCATAAATATACAGGGTATAATCTTTTAGATGATGAACCTACTATGTTACTTTTATTTAAAAATCAAATGGATAAGTTCGCGAGATTTAATGTCGAAGTTAGTCCGAAAGAAAAAGACATTAGGGAAAGATATATATCGATTGAAGTGAGAAAAAACGATCCAAAAATGAAAATCGAAGTGTCAAAAGAAAATAAAATAACAGTAAATTTAAATTTAAAACTAGAAGTTGATGTGCTTGAGTACGCACATGACGAATTAGATTCAAAAATTGAAATTGAAAAGTTAAACAAATCACTATCAAAGCAATTAACAAAAAAAGCCGAAAAGGTCATAAAGACTGTTCAAGAATCAAATTGTGATGCTTTAGGAATTGGAAGACAATTAATGTCATTCCATCCGGACGTGTGGAAAAAACTGGATTGGAACAAAGACTATGCTAAAATTAAAATTAATCCTAAAGTTGAAGTGAAAATTGTCGGTTCAGGTATCTTAAAATAATAAAAAACCATCCATTGTGTTCAATTTGAATGTTGAAGTGGATGGTTTTTTGTTTATTTAGATTACAAAGTAATAAACACAGAAGAAGTGACAAAGTGTTCCAAGCATAATAAAAATGTGGAAAATTTCATGGAAACCCCAATTTTTAAAAGATAAGAATTTAGGTTTTACGGCATAAATAACGCCACCAACTGTATAGAATATTCCACCTAAAATCAGTGCGAACATTCCTTTCATACTGATCGCATCAGATAAAGGTGCCGAAGCGAGTATAATGACCCATCCTAAAGCTATATAAAGGGACGTTGATAACCATCTTGGACAACTAAACCAAATCAATTTGAACAAAACACCACAAAATGCAATGAAAGAAACAATGGAAAAAATAATCCATCCTAATGTACCTTTTAGACTAATGATACAAAAAGGAGTATATGTACCGGCAATTAAGACAAATATCATTGAATGATCCATCCGTCTTAAAAAAGCGATTAGTTTATCGCTGGCTTTTGCCATATGATATGTAGTTGAAGCTGAATAAAGAAGAATCATACTTATACCGAATGCAATAACCGCAGATGTTTGCAAAACACTTCCACCAGAAAAAGTAGATTTAAAAACCATCGCTATTAACCCAAATAGTGATAATACCGCTCCAACTAAATGTGTCATGGAATTAATAGGCTCACGCATAAAGTTCCCCATGAATATCTCCTCCAACTATGTTATGTAGTTTTGATAACTACATATAAAGTTATCATCAACGATATTATATAGTCAAGTGTTTAAAGAACGATTTTTTTATGATAAGATTAACCCGTAAATTATATAAAAAGAGGACGAATAATGAAAAAGATTAATGAGATAATTGAACAAATAGATTCAGATAAAAAAATAGTATTAGATGATATACCTAATCTTGATTTATACATGGACCAAGTTATCCAACTATTTGATAATAAATTTGCAAAACCGAATTCTAATGAAAAAGTAATGACAAAAACAATGATTAATAATTACGCAAAAGCTAAATTGCTATTTCCAATAAAAAATAAGAAATACACGAAGAATCATATTATTTTAATCAGTTTAATTTATCATTTGAAAGGTGCACTTTCGATTAATGATATAAAAGAATCTTTAAGTGGGTTAAATCAAAGAATCCTTGAAAAAAATGAAATAAATATTGATGATATTTATTCAAGTTTTTTACATTTAAATGACTTAAACTTCGAAAAATTTAAAATTGAACTTCAACAAACTAGTGAAAATGTAAACAATGAAGTTGAACAGATCGATGATGAAAGTAAAGAATATATTGAGCAATTGCTTTTAATTACTTCTTTCGTTAATATGAGTAATTTATATAAAAATGCAGCTGAAAAATTAGTAATGGATATAATTGAGAAGCAGAAATAATTTCATTTTGTATACTTTGGAAATTAATTACATTTGCTAACTAACTTAGTATTCTCTAATTTTAATTGCCATTTTCAGATTTTATTTGGGTTCAGAAGAGAACTCTTTGAAAAAAAATTTCAAAATCTTGCTCTTTCATTCTAATAACAGTCCATTATTCTTAATTAAGTCTATAATAGGTTTTAAATAAGAACTTGAAAAATTAGTAGCAAAGGGTGATTTAAATTGCATTCAAATGAAAAATTAGTTTGGACTTTAATTGAACATAAAGACTGGAAGATTCATATTGCTGCAGCAAAAAAAGGGCTATGTTTCGTAGGTTCACAAAATGGAACTATTCAAGAATTACTTTTATTTAAGGAAAAATACTTTCCTACTTCTGAAATGGAAGAAGATGACGCAATATTAGAAGCTTATAAGACAGAGATTGTTGAATTTTTAGAGGGCGAAAGAACTAATTTTAAAAGCAGACTTGATTTTCGTGGTACAGCATTTCAAAATTCAGTTTGGAATGCGCTATGCTTGATCAATTATGGAGAAACTAAAACATATTCTGACATAGCCAGTTATCTAAATAAGCCAAAATCTGTTCGAGCAGTCGGTAGAGCAATTGGTGCAAATCCATTATTAATTATTATTCCTTGTCATCGAGTAATTGGTAAAGATGGATCATTAACTGGCTATCGTGGTGGTTTAGATATGAAGAAAAGCCTTTTGAAAATTGAAACTATTAACTAAATGTGTAATTAATTAGGAGGTGTTTGGATGAAAAGTGAAATATTTTATAAAAATCCAAAAACCATTCTAAATAAAGGTACAGGTTTTCTCTCAGGTTATACTCACTCTTTAAATCCTTATACTGGTTGCTCATTTGCTTGTTCATATTGCTATGTAAGGCAAATGCCAGTTTCACTTTTTCGGAAAAAAGAATGGGGTAATTGGGTTGATATTAAACAGAGTGCACATATTATACTAGAGAAAGAATTGAAAAAGGCTAAAAGAAAAGATAGGGTGACCATTTTTATGTCATCTAACACAGATCCATATCAACCGATTGAATTTAAAGAAAGATTGACTAGAAGTTTATTAGAAGTCATGCTTCAAAATCTACCTGATTTTTTATTCGTTCAAACTCGGAGTCCGCTTGTTAAAAGAGATATTGATCTTTTAAAGCTATTTAAAGAGAAAGTACGTGTAAGTATGACAGTTGAAACGGATTTAGATGAAATACGAAAGTCTTTCTCACCATATGCACCGTCTATTAATGCTCGACTTAAAACGTTAGAAGAACTTGTAAAAGCCGGAATTCCAACTCAGGCTACAATTGCTCCTATTCTGCCAAGTAGCGAGGATTTCCCAAAAAAGTTATCGGAAATTGTTCAAAGGATTTGTATCGATGATTTTTTCATGGGTGACGGAAGTGGAGGGAAGCGAACAGGTCGTCTTGGTATTGAAAAAATATATTTTGAGCTCAATTTAGAAGAATGGTATAGTCCAGAAGCTTATCAATTAGTATATCGACGGTTTAAAAAATATTATTCAGAGGACCAACTTTTTATTAGTCAAAAAGGTTTTGAACCGTAAAACTAAAAATTTATTTAAAAATATCAATTCATAAAAAACGATACAAAATTACACAAAATTTGGTATTTTTATAATAGAACGTTTTTTGTGAATGGAGAGATAAAAGATGGCAGAAGTAAAAATAATGAGAAGTAATTCAGATATTTTGAAAACGTTTCAAACAGTAAGCCAACTACGTCCGCACCTAAGAGAAGATGAATTTGTTGACACGATTAACAGACTAATCAACACAAATAATTATCACCTTGTAGGCGTGATCGAAAATGATGAAGTAACAGCGGTTGCTGGCTATCGTATGACGGAATCATTAGCATGGGGAAAATATTTTTATGTTGACGATTTAATCACGAGTGAAAATCACCGTAAAAAGGGTTATGCACAACTTTTATGGAACTGGTTAATCGAAGAAGCAAAACAAAATAATTGTGAGCAATTCCACTTAGATTCTGGGGTGCAACGATATGATGCTCATAGGTTTTATCTTAAAAATAGTTTAAATATTACGTGTCATCATTTTCAATTGAATTTTTAAGTAAAACAGTGAGATGATCGTAACTTCTAAAATTAATTAGCAGTTGTACACTTTATACATTGAGGCTGTGAAAAACAGTCTCTTTCTTTTTATTAAAGGTAAAATAATATTACTAATATGTTGTAAATCGCTAACGCCCTATACTAATAAAAAATAAATTTTATTAAATTTGATTTTAGAAAATAGATTAAAGGAATGATATACTATTTTCAAATAGATTTAGGAGGCTTTTAGTTAATGAAAGAAAAAAATTCAAAACGGCTAGCCAATATTTCACTATTTGTGGCTACTTGTGGTTTCGCTGCAACAATGCCGTTCCAATCTAAATTATCTCAAATTCTTTCTGGTGGATTTGAGGCAGCTTTAGTTGGAGGTCTTGCAGATTGGTTTGCTGTAACTGCAATGTTTCGTCATCCTCTTGGTATACCTATCCCACATACAGCTTTATTGCCTAAAAATAGAAAGAAGATTACTGAGGGGATTTTAAATACACTTAATAATCAATGGCTAAGTAAGGAAAGTTTAATTGAAAAAATAGAAGAACGGGAATGGATTAATCAAGGTATTAATGCATTTGAAAAGATGCTAGAAAATGATGAATCAAGAAATAAATTGGTTCAATCAATCAAGCAGTTTGGTGCATCTATTCAGGATGATACAATCGAAAACTATCTATTAAATACTTTTAAACCGACAATTGAGTCCATATCATCTCAGAAATTAATAAGTAAAGCTGTCGATACTGTTATTGAAAAAGAATGGGATGCAAAGACGTATGAATTTTTAATTAATAAAATTGAAGAAACAGTAAGCTTACCACATATTAAGGAATTAATCGGCAAAGAAGTTATTCAATTTATCGAAAGAAAGTTTTTTATGATTAAAGCTTTTCTACCGATGATTGGAGAAGAGAAAATAACCGAATTTATACATAGCGGATTAATTGATTTACTATCTGAATTAAAGCACCCTAATAGTGATCGAAGAAATTTCATTTTATCCTTTATTAGAATGGAAGCTGAAAAAAATAAATCGAATGAAAATATTATTCGCCAATTAGATGAATGGAAAAATAAAGGCTATGAATATATTGTAGATCAAGCAATTAAAATATTTAGAAATAAAATTAACGATGAAGAGTTTATTTTAGATACTATACAAAAAATAATCAGTTTCATTAAAAATTCTAATTGGATTGATACTGTAGAACTAAGTTTTAAGAAACTACTAACCAGCACAGTTGAAAAATACCATCATAAAATTAGTGACTTAGTAAGACACAATATTGAAAAATTATCTACAGAAGAAATAACCGATTTATTAGAAAATAAAATTGGTAATGATATTACTTGGATTCGTGTAAATGGAGCTGTTTGTGGATTTATTATTGGTTTAGTATTAACTTCGCTAAGAATGATTTTTACATAATATTCAAATAACTGTTTTTTTTAATGCCTTAATTAACGTAAAAGTTAATTAAGGTTTTTTGATTGTTGAAATATAAGATAGTCAATATTGATAACGTATATTTAGCAAGAGTTATTGATGTTAAATTTTTCGATGATTTATGAAGGATATTTAATGTTATTATTTTTGAGAAATATTATAATGCCAACAAACTCTAATAAGTCTTAATTTTTTTTTTTCAAAAGTTAAAGAAACACAAGTTCAAATTATTTGTTTATAAATCAATGCCTATTTTAATTGTCATTCAATAATTTTTTTCACATTAAAGAAAGTATAAATTGGCAGCGGAGAAGAAAACTCGACGTTGTTGCCAATTTTAGGAATTATGTATAAGTGCAACTACTCCTCTGTCTTCGCGCTATAGTCTCGCCAATCGAAGAGTTTTCTTTAAATGAAATTAAAAAAACCAATAAATAGAAACAAAAGCATTTTAATGGAAATAAAAAATATTTTCATGTAATATAGGTTTGGGTAAAAAATATTTTCCAAATGAATAATTGGAATGAATTATTTGAACTAACATTAGCTCTAAATAAAAATTAAAGATCGTTTGAAAATATATTTTTTATTATTAGTTATTTTAAGTTCGACTAAAAGGAGGTTTAGTTAATGGATTCTATGTCATTTGTATTGTTCGGAGCCACAGGCGATTTAGCAAAAAGAAAAATTTTTCCTGCATTATATAATTTATATATTGACCAAAAAATGCCGGAGTCTTTTTCAATCATTGGAATTGGAAGAAAAGATTTTTCAAATGACGAATTTCAGAATCAAGTAATGCAATCACTAATTACTTTTTCAAGACGTTCTTTAGATGATCAAAAAATGGTCCAAGAATTTCTAGATTCAATTCGTTATCAACAGCTAGATATTACGAATAAAGAAGGATTCGTTGATTTATTAGATTTAGTCAAAGAAAGAGAACAGGAATTACAAATCCTAGAAAACAGATTATTTTATTTATCGGTAGCACCAGAATTTTTTGAAGTTATTGCTTCAAATATTAAGGAAAGTGGACTAGGTACTACAAAAGGTTGGAAGCGTCTAATCATTGAAAAACCTTTTGGACGTGACTTAAAAACTGCTAGAGATTTAAATGAAAAATTAAGTAAGTCTTTTAAAGAAGATGAGATCTACCGAATAGATCATTACTTAGGCAAACCAATGGTTCAAAATTTAGAAGCTTTAGAGTTTGCTAATCCAGTTTTACAAGCATTATGGAACAATCAATATATTGCAAATGTTCAAATTACGGCAAGTGAAACAGTCGGAGTTGAAGAACGAGCGGGTTATTATGACAAATCTGGAGCAATCAGGGATATGTTCCAAAATCATATGTTACAAATGTTAATGATGTCTGCTATGCATTTAACTAGCCAAAATTCTGCTAGTGATGTTAGAGCTGAGAAGAAAAAAGTTCTTGAATCCCTTCGACCACTATCAAAAGAAGAAGTAGTTTCTCATGTAGTTAGAGGTCAATATGGTTCTGGTGAACAAAATGGTAAGAAAGTAGTTGCATACAGACAAGAACCAGGTATTGAGTTTTCATCTCAAAATGATACGTATGTAGCAGCTAGAGTATTGATTGAAAACGATTTTTGGAAGGGAATCCCATTCTATATCCGTACAGGTAAAAGAATGAAAGAAAAATCTACACGAATCGTTTTTGAATTCAAAAGCCCGATTCAAAACCTTTCTAAAAAGAACAGAGCAGATAATGGACCAAATTTATTGGTTATTGAAATTAATCCAAATGAAAGAGTTTCTTTCTATTTAAATAGCAAAAACGTAGAAGGCAATATAGAACCTGTACAAGCTGAGTATTTTGCAAATAAAGAAGATCGTCCAGAAGCGTATGAGTTATTAGTTTACGATGCGTTACGAGGCGATTCGAAATTTTTTGCTCATTGGAATGAAGTAGAATTGTCATGGCAATGGGTTCAACCAATTTTAGAAGCATTTGAAGAAAATTTAGTACCACTTCATACTTATAAATCCGGTTCATTTGGTCCAGAAGCTGCGGAAAAATTATTAGCAGCAGATGGTTTCAAATGGTGGTTAGATACAGATTTTGTACACGAAAAAGAAAACAACAAAACAGATCTAAAAAGGAGTATTTAAATTATGAGTTCGATTTCTACATTATCAATTAATACGATCCGTACACTTTCAATTGATGCAATTAACCAGGCTAATTCTGGTCATCCAGGTTTACCAATGGGTGCAGCGCCAATGGCATATGCATTATGGGCAGAGCATTTAAAACATAATCCAAAAAGTTCAAAATGGTTTGACCGTGACCGTTTTGTTTTATCAGCTGGTCATGGTTCAAGTATGTTATATAGCTTACTACACCTTGCAGGCTACGATGTTTCAATCGAAGACCTTAAAGATTTCCGTAAACTAAATAGTAAAACACCTGGACATCCTGAATTTGGTCACACTGATGGTGTTGAAGCTACGACTGGTCCATTAGGACAAGGTATTGCTACTGCTGTTGGTATGGCAATGGCTGAAGCACATTTAGGGGGTAAGTTTAACAAAGAAGACCTTTCTATTATTGATCATTTCACTTATGCATTAGTTGGTGATGGTGATTTAATGGAAGGTGTTGCATACGAAGCGATGTCACTTGCTGGCCATATGAAACTTGGAAAGTTAGTTGTATTATATGATTCAAACGATATTTCATTAGATGGAACATTAAATCTTTCTTATTCTGAAGATATGAAAAAGAGAGCTGAATCATTTAACTGGCAATATTTAAGAGTAGAAGATGGAAATGATCATGTAGAAATTTCTAAAGCAATCGAATTAGCTAAACAAAATACAGACCAACCGACAATTATTGAAGTTAGAACAATTATTGGATATGGAAGTCCAAAAGTGGCTGGTACAAATAAAGCCCATGGTAATCCGTTAGGTCTTGAAGAAGCAAAAGAAACGAAAAAAGCATATGCTTGGAACTACGAAGAAGATTTCTTTGTGCCAGAAGAAGTTAAATCACATTTTAAAGAGATCCAAGAAAAAGGTAGTGAAAAAGAAGCTGAGTGGAATCAATTATTTAATGCATACCGTGAAGCTTACCCAGAATTAGCAATTCAGCTAGAAAAAGCAATGAAAGGTGAAGTTTTAATCGAAACAGAAGATTTATTAACTTTTGACGAGAATAAAACAATTTCTACACGTGTTGCAAGTGGAGAGGCAATTAATCACTACATTAAAACAGTTCCTGAAATTTTCGGTGGAAGCGCAGATTTATCTCATTCAACAATGACAGATATTAAAGATGAAAGTAAATTTGCGGTTGAGTCATTTGCTGGACGCAATATTTATTTTGGCGTACGTGAACATGCTATGGGTGCTGCTGCAAATGGTATGGCATTACATGGTGGAGTTAAGCCTTTTGTAAGTACATTCTTCGTATTTAATGATTACTTACGTCCTTCAATTCGATTAGCAGCATTACAAAAATTACCAGTAACTTATGTATTCACACATGACTCAATTGCAGTTGGTGAAGACGGTCCTACACATGAACCAGTTGAACATTTAGCTGCTTTACGTGCAATTCCTGGTTTAACAGTTATTCGTCCATCAGATGCAAATGAAACAGCTAATGCTTGGGCATATGCTCTACAAAATACAAATGGACCAATCGCTTTAGTATTAAGTCGTCAAAATTTACCAGTATTTGAAAAAACAGCTGCTAGATTAGATAACCTTTCAAAAGGTGGATATGTTTTAACAGAAACGAACGATCAACCAGACTTAATCTTAATCGCTACTGGTTCAGAAGTTGCACTTGCAGTGAACAGTAAAAATGAGTTAGAAAAAGAAAACTTATCAGTTCGAGTAGTAGCATTACCAAGTTGGGAATTATTCGATAAGCAATCAGATGAATATAAAGAGTCAGTTTTACCATCACACATATTAAACCGTGTTTCAATTGAAATGGGGATTTCACTTGGATGGGAACGTTTCGTTGGTTTCAAAGGCAAAAAAATCTCAATTGAGACTTTTGGAGCATCTGGAACAGGTAACGAAGTAATGGAATTATTTGGTTTCAGTACTGAAAACGTAGTAAACGTAAGTAAATCTTTATTAAATTCTTGATCAAATAATATTTTATATATTTTTTTAACATAAAAATTTTTACTTAGAGAAAAACATTAATATTACTGAAGATATTAAGGGAGGATAACATAATGAAAGTTGGTTTAATTGGATTAGGGAAAATGGGTCTAAATTTAGGTCAAAATTTAATGGATCATAATCATGAAGTAGTAGCATTTGACTTAAATACAACTGCAGTAGAAGAAATGAAAGGCTTTGGTGCAATCGGTACTACAAGCTTAGAAGAATTAGTTAAAAATCTTGATACTCCAAGAGTTTTATGGATTATGGTACCACATGGAGTTGTAGATTCTGTTATTAATGATGTTAAACCATTCTTATCAGAAGGCGATATTATCATTGAAGCAGGTAACTCACACTATAAAGAGTCTATTAGACGCTATGAAGAATTAAAAGAACATGGTATCCGATTTATGGATGCTGGTACATCTGGCGGTATGGAAGGTGCACGTAATGGTGCTTGTTATATGGTTGGTGGTGACCAAGAAGCTTGGGAAATCGTAGAACCAATATTTAAAGATACTTCAGTAGAAAATGGTTTCCTATACGCTGGTAAAATTGGTAGTGGACATTTCCTAAAAATGGTTCATAATGGTATCGAATATGGTATGATGGCTGCAATTGGTGAAGGATTTGAAGTACTAGAAAAAAGTGACTTTGATTATGATTATGAAAAAGTTGCGAAAGTATGGAATAATGGTTCTGTCATTCGTTCTTGGTTAATGGAACTAACTGAAAATGCATTCTCAAAAGATGCTAAGCTTGATGAAATTAGAGGCGTAATGCATTCATCTGGTGAAGGAAAATGGACAATTGAAACAGCTCTAGACCTTCAAGCTGCTACACCAGTTATTGCAATGTCATTATTAATGCGTTACCGTTCATTAGATAACGATACGTTCAATGGTAAAGTTGTTGCGGCTCTTCGTAACGAATTTGGTGGACATGCAGTTGAAAAGAAATAAATAAAGTATAAAATAGGAAATATCCCGAAAAAATTGGAGGAATTTAAAAATGAAATTTTTTATTGACACAGCTAATGTAGAAGACATTCAAAAAGCTTACAAAATGGGCGTATTATCAGGTGTAACTACAAACCCTTCTTTAGTAGCAAAAGAAGGAGTAAAATTCGAAGATCGTATCGAAGAAATTTTAAAATTAGTTCCTGAAGTAGAATCAGTTTCTGCTGAAGTTACGCCAAACGCTGTTTCTGCTGAAGAAATGATTGCTGAAGCTGACGAGCTTATTAAAATAAACGGTGGAGATAAAAATATTACAATTAAATTACCAATGACACTTGCTGGTTTAGAAGCATGCCGCTACTTAACGAAAAAAGGTGTTAAAACAAACGTAACATTAATCTTTACAGTTAACCAAGCATTATTAGCAGCTAGAGCAGGTGCTACATATGTATCTCCATTCTTAGGTCGTTTAGACGATATTTCTGAAGATGGCGTATTATTAGTTGCTAAAATTGCTGAATTATTCCGAGTTCATAATTTGGATGCTCAAATTATTGCAGCGTCAGTTCGTCACCCAGACCATGTTACTCGCGTAGCATTAGCTGGAGCTCATATCGCAACAATTCCTTACAGTGTTATTGAACAATTATCTAAACACCCATTAACAGATCAAGGTATTGAAAAATTTGCAGCTGACTGGGCAAAAACAACATTATAATTTGTAAGAAACTTTAAATCTAATAAGTATAAAACCCCCATCTTCATACAAACTGTTTTGCAGCTATGAAATGGGGGTATTTACATAAAAACAAGGAATAGAGGAGGAAGTAGTAATGAATTCGAATCAGAAATTTGTTGGTTATGTAGGTACATATACAAAAAGTGAAAGTAAAGGGATTTATCAATTTACGCTTGATACAGAAAAAGAAAGAATTACCGACGTTAAAGCAGTTGCTGAACTAGGTAATCCAACTTATTTAACAATTAGTGAAGACAATAAAAATTTATATGCTGTTGCAAAAAAAGGAAACTTAGGTGGAATTACTGTTTATTCAATTGATGAAAACAGTGGGGAGCTTAAAAAATTAAATGAACAGCTAAATGAAGGCGCTTCACCTTGTCATATTAGTGTTGACTCAAGTAAGCAAAATATTGTTACAGCAAATTATCATAAAGGTACAATTGAATTATATAAAATTAATCAAGATAATGGTTATGCGAGTGAGGCAAAATCGATTATGCAACACGAGGGAACAGGTCCTAATAAGGAGCGCCAAGAAAAATCTCATGCCCATTTTTCTGGTTATACGCTAAATGAAAAATATGTAGTTGCAGTAGATTTAGGAATCGATAAATTAATTACATATAAAATCGAAAACAATTCTTTAATTGAAGTAAGCAGTCTAACTGTTAAACCTGGAAGTGGTCCACGTCATATCACATTCCACCCGAATGGAAAGTTTGCCTATATTATGACTGAACTTAGTTCAGAAGTTATTACTCTACAATTAAATGAAGATGGAAGCTTTACAGATCTACAATATATTTCTACAATTCCTAGCGATTTTACTGAAAACAACCAAGGAAGCGCCATCCATATTTCAAAAGATGGTCAATTCGTGTATGCAGGAAATCGTGGTCATAACAGCATCGCAGTCTTCTGTGTAAATCAAGATACTGGTAAGCTTGAATTAGTTGAAATCACTTCAAGTGAAGGTAATTGGCCAAGAGATTTCGTTTTAGATCCATCTGAAAACTATTTAGTTGGTTCAAATGAAATGTCAGGCAATCTAGTTTTATATACAAGAAATAAAACGAATGGAAAATTAACAGTCATTCAATCAGACGTTCAAGTACCTGAAGCAGTATGTGTGAAGTTTTTAAACGTTTAATATAAATTAGGAGACTTTAATATGGATTTTAAAATAACTGATGCAGCCAAAGAAGTACTTGGCGCAGTCGATAAAAATAAAATACTTCAATTAGAATTTGACCGTGGAAGTTGTGATGTAGTTAATAACATTTATGAGATAAAAGTTATAAATAAAAGAGAATGCGGTCCAAATGAAAAAATGATTATTGGAGACCAGTTTGAATTTATGGTAAATAAAAATTTTGAAGATGTTTACGAAGACCAACTAGTAATTGATTATGCTGATGGTTCATTTATTTTCAAAAATCGTAATCAAATTTTTAATAATCGAATCGGATTAACTTATATTAAAGAGGATTAATACAAATCCTTATGTTCTGAGAGTAATTAAATAACAAATATTTTTGAGATGTGATTCTGATGAATTGGCATCTCTTTTTTTGTGATTTCTAACTTTGTAACAATCGATCATTTTAAATTAATAAAATAATATTATCTATTACCCATGATTTTACGTAATGAATAAATAATTAAGAACAGATGAAATAATAAATAAGATGACGTTGATAGTATTAATTGTCGACGGAAGATAAACTGTGATTATACAGGAAAAAATTTGCATATTTGCAAAATGATTCGCTAGTATAATCTCATAAAACAATAAATTATTTAAAGATATATTGTTTACACCATATTGAAAGAAAAAGGAATGAAGAGTATGGAAAACATTCGATTCGCTACGGAAGAAGACTTTGATGCGCTACTGGAGCTTGATGCTAGCGTATATCCACCCAAGTGGCAAGTGTCTCTGGAATTTGTGAAAACAGCTTGGGGGAGAAACAATGAGATCTATCGGCTGCTGGAAAATGAAGTAGGGATTCAAGGGTTCATTGCGTTGTTCGGGTTGGATCAGACAAGTTTTGAAAGTTACTTCGCAGGTGAACTTGATGAAACGGAATTGTGTCATCACATCTTGCCATATAAAAAAGGAAAACAAGTGTATATTTATTTGGCCACGATGGTTGTGAACCAACAACATCAGAACAAACGACAGTACGGGAAACGAATCATACAAGAAATACAACACGAAATCTATCGTGTCCGAGCGTTTGGTTGCAATGTCCCCGAAATTGGCGCAATCGCGATTACGAACGACGGGAAACGAGTACTGGATCGATCAGCTCTACGAAACTATGGACCGTATGCTGCGGATCCAACAGCTACTGTGTATCGAGGAGAACAGTTCTAAAAAACGCCTTGAATAGTATAGATTCACAATAGTGACTCTTATATATTAGTGTAAGAATTAGTATTTTTTATTAAATAATTGCAAAGCATAAATCGATACCTGTGAGGATACGGGATTAATTGGATTGTTTGTGATATGATTTAAAATAAAAACATACACTTTAGTGATGTATATTTTTAACACTATAGGGGATGGAGAAATGAAATTTGAGATGCAAAAAGCGAATATGTTGGCTGAAGATATAAACGATTTTGTCAAATTAGTACATAATAGTTATGAAAATAGTAAATACACATCTACTAATAATAAAGATAAAATATATCAAATAAAACTATTAATTGAAGAATTTAGGTTTCAAGTATTAGCAGATGAACTGATAAGAATTAATCGGTTTGCCTGGGATGGAAAATATACATATTTATTGATTGATAATTTTATAAAAGGAATAAGCATTATCGATGAATACGTGGAAAATAATTATAATGAGCTTTATATTTTCACTGCAAAACTCTACACTTTAAAAAATGCTATCATTTCATTTAGTAATAAGTAATTTCATGGGACAAAAATATTTCAATAAAAAATAAAAATGCTATTTCCTCTTCAGAAGGTAATAGCATTTTATATTAAAGTTTTTTAAACCTGATCGGACTAACCATTAAGAAAGCGAGAATTAAAGTAATCCATGCATTACTATATAAAAACATTCCCATACCAGCTAAAGGTAATCCAGCAGCTGGGATAGGCAATCCTTTAAAATAGCCTATTGTTGGGTTAGCACTAAATTTTGCTAATCTTAATGCCCCCATTGTAGGAAAAAGGATAAATGCAAGTGAAGTTAGAATTGATGGTGCTGAAATGGAATGAAATAACAGCGCAGGGGCAACTCCGAAACTGACAATATCGGCTAAAGAATCTAGTTCTACCCCAAATTCACTATTCACTTTTAGTTTTCTTGCGACTCTTCCGTCAAGAAGATCAAAAATAGCAGCGATGAAAATAAAAATTGAGGATATAATGATTAAACCACTCATATTTAACGTAATCGAGAGAACTCCGCATAATAAATTTCCGATTGTAAGTAAATTGGGTATAGATTTTACGACCTGGCTAAACAAAGTATCCCCCCTAAAACAGTAAAAACCTTTCAATAGTATTTTCTAACTATTTATACTTTATTCAAAAATCGTTCATAGTAATTATTTTTATTAGGTTATTAAAATAAAAAAAGGGGAAAATTACCACATATCGAATAATAATTTACAAATGAACAAATTAAAAAAGATTAAAAGACTATAGGAGGCATTAAATGAAGGCATTATCCGTTTCACTTGGATTAATATTAGAAGTGATTAGAATAATATTGATTTTCGGGTTACTTGGTGCTTTATTTTCAACAGTTGTATCAGAAGCATATAAAGAAATGGGTGTGAATCTTACTTACACTGGATGGTGGAGTTCGATTGGTATACTTGTTTTAATATTTGTCCTTTATCGAAATAAATTTCAATTCAGTGGATGGTACAATGGAAAAGGAGGGCAGAAATTAACTAAAGTAGTCACAAAACTATTAATTTCTTGTTCAATTATTATGATTTTAATTCCTGGAATAAGTGAATTATTTCAATGGTTGTAAAATAGTCAAAATAGCAGTTTCTTAAATGAATTTTAAAACAACAGGATCGACATCTCGTCGATTTTTATTTTGCCTATACAATTGATCATAGGAGGCATTGATTTGACACTATTTGGCTATATATTTTGGGGATTTTTTTTTGTCGCCATCGCATTTGGTTACTTTATGCAAAAAAAATTCGGAACAAAAGCACCAGATAAAACAGAAAGTCAAAAATTGCATGAAGAAATTACTAGACAGACACATAATAATGATCGACCAAGATTTTAAATAGCGGTTATAATTTCCAAATACAGTTAAAGATTGAAAAAGTTTAATATAATAGAAATAGTAATACTTGTATCAAGAAAGGAAAATAACATGAAAAAAATAGATGAATACTTTGAAACAGCAATGGAAGCATGGAGCATGATGCAAAAAACGACTGATGATGAAGGAGCAGAATGGGCAGAAAGATTTGAACGCTATTTCTATGAGTTTATTGATGAATTGAAGAAATGGTGGGAAAGACTTGATCCAAAACCAACAAATATAGAAGATGCTGAAGAGTTGCCCGAAATTAAAAAATGGATGGAGCAAATTCCTGGACCAGTGCAAATAAACTTTTTAACTGAATTAGAGGATATATTGGATGGTTTTGATACAGTACGGTTTGATTAAGGAGGAATACATTTGTTTAGTAAAGATTCAGAAAATAGATTTAATGTAGTTTATAAAGAAGGTAAATTGTCGGGAGTAAAAATATTCGAAGATAAAGAAACTCCGAGTACAATATTTATTTAGTTGGGATGGCTAGCTGGAGGAATCACCCCATTATTAGATAAGGATGGGAATCCTGTTATAAATAAAAAGATGAATAATTCATTTTTAATAATGTTGTATTCAAAAAGTCACATCGAAAAGACGATGTGACTTTCTTAATTTACTCAGTAAGTAATCCGGCAAATAATACTCTTAATCCATAAAGAAATTGTTCTTCAAAATCAAAACTATAATGGTACTGTTCACCTAAAAAAGATGTAAATGCAGTTACTTCTTCCGGAGTGTATGTGAACTGTTTAGCACGATGTTCATCTGCTACAAATGATAAGACATAATTGTTAAAAAGGTTACCAGCAACTAGACAGTTTTTATCAGATACACCGTATTTAGTCAAATTTTCTAAAGTGAATTTGACTGCTTTTAATCTACTCGGTGTAGTTGGCATTGACTGTGCAAAAACCTCTACTGCATCTCTTGTCTTTAATAAAACTCTTCGTACTTCAAATGCAAGGGCTGTTAAAGCTTCCTTTGCATCATCCATTTCTTCAGGTAAGACAATTTCGTTATTTAGGTGCTCAGCAATTAGATCATACAAAGCCTGCTTATCTTTAATATGCCAATATAAGGATGCGGCTTTGATCTCAAGCTCCTTTGCCAATGTGCGCATCGATAAATTACTTATTCCGTCACGATTTAAAATATCGAGGGATGCTTTTACTATTGCTTCTTTCGTTATAGCCATAAAATCTCTCCAAAAATTTATTAATTACCATTGACTCTAACAGTGTTAGATGTTAATCTAACGGTGTTAGATAACTAATGTTGTTAGACGTTTTTGTTACCTTATTGTACTAGAAATACAAACTACTTTAAAGCTCAATCAAATTATCTTCTAGATAAATCAAATTAAATAAAAAATGTTTTGAACAATGATTGATAAATTAAAAAGAGATAGGGTGGATAATATGATGAAAAATATGCGTGAGAAAAAAGATGTTGGTATTTACGGACTAACAGCAAAATGGTATGACAAAAATTCACGAAAAAGTCGAATGACACAAATGCAAGAATATGCTTACGAAATTAAATCTTTAGTTGAAGATGGAGCAAGGATTTTAGAAGTAGCCCCTGGACCAGGATATTTGTCTATTGAGCTAGCAAAAATGGGTTTTGATGTTACAGGAGTAGAGTTAAGTTCGGATTTTGTTAACATCGAAAAAAATAATGCAATGGAAGCAAATGTTTTAGTTGATTTTAAAGAAGGCAATGCCTCAAATCTACCTTGTGATGATAACACATTTGATTTTATTGTTTGCAGTGCAGCATTTAAGAACTTTAAAGATCCAGTAAAAGCACTTAAAGAAATGTACAGAGTATTAAAGCCAGGTGGTACGTCTCTTATAATCGATATGAATTATAATGCGACTTCAAAAGACATTGAAAGTGAAATAAAAAGAACAGGAATGAAAGGCTTTGATAAGTATTTTGTAAAATTTGCATTTAAAACTTTCTTGAAAAAAGGTGCATATACGAAGGAAAATTTTGAGATGTTTTTAAATGACACAGAATTTAAACAATATAAAATAAAGCAAGAAGATATCAGTTTATATGTATACCTTAATAAATGAAAAGATTTAATTGAAATTTATATATAATGAAACTATTAATCTTAAAGTACAATTTGGCATTTAAGTTGAAGAAAGATAATTTATACCAATTTTTGTAAAAAATAACCCGTTTGAATGCTAGATTGTTATAATAAATAGATATAATCATAGAAAGTTGGGATCTGTTTGAGAAAATATCTTCTATATATTTTGTATTTTAAGCTTACTTGGGATCTCACTCTTTTTGTATATAGGGTTTGGGGAGAGCATAAATCACAAAATCTACTTTATGATACCATTTCAATATTGATCGATTTATTTATTATATTTCTTTTACTAAAAACAAGAAAGTCTAGTAAAAGTTTTACTAAGTTTGAGCATTTCTATAATGAAGCTTTTAATTGTGATAGAAGAAAAGAATATGAAAAAGCTCTTCAAATAAGAGAAGAAGGTATGAAATTGCCATCACTAAATGATTTACAAAGGGCAGAATTACATGTTGGTAATGGTGGAACATATTATTATTTCAAAGATTATAAAAATGCTTCGATCAGCTTCGAACGAGCTTTTGAGCTAGTTAAACAAAAGAAAATACCATATGATGAACAATATAAAGTAATTATAGAATGCTACGTAAGAGCAAATCGAAAAGAGGATGCTATAAAATTAGTAGGAGAATTGTTAGAAAGACAATCTTACAATAAAAAATTTAAAAGGTTACAACCTATAATGGATAACTTAATAACTTAATTTTACTATTGCTATTTAAATTTTAGTAAAGTGATAGGAAGTATTAAACATTCCATTTTAATAGAGTAAAGAAAAAAGTCGATTCCCTTGAAATGGAGTACGACTTTTTTGTTATGATTATTTGTTATTCATAAAATTCTGTTTCTTTAGATATTCTAGAACTGTTTGGGAATATTCATGATGAGATTCTTGTGTATACTTAGCGATTGTATAAATTTGAGCTAAATTCTTTAATCCTAGTCTTTCTGTCATTTCTTTAAGCTTTGGAACATCCATGTAACGTTGCCAACCTTTTTCATCTCTTTCTTTATAAATTTCAAGAATATCTTCATCCGTATAATCTTTATATTGTTCATAATGTACTAGACCATGCCTTGGAAGTCGGTCACGTAAAGCTGGGTTTTCTTTAGGATAGCCTAATGAATAACCTACAATTGGTACGACATTTGGTGGTAAATTAAGGATTTCTCCAATTTGATCACAATTTGCAAGAGTAGAGCCCATATAACAAATACCTAGTCCAGCATTCTCTGCAGCTAAAGCACAGTTTTGAGATGCTAAAGTAGCATCAATTGCACCGATCATAAAGCTCATGAAATTATCAAAATGTACAGGCGCATCATTTTGCGTAAGCCATTTTCTCATTCGATTAAAATCTACACAAAAAGTTAAAAGGATTGGTGCATCAACAACCATTGATTGCTCCATATGTGCACTATATAATTTCCTTCTAATTTCTTTGTCTTTTGTGACGATAATCGAATAAGATTGCATATTGCCACTTGATGAAGCACGAATACCCGCATCTAAAATTTGATCTAAAACCTCTTGGCTAACTTCCTTGTCCTCATATTCTCGTATTGATCTGTGCCCATGTAAAACATCATTAAATTCCAAAACATTCACTCCTCATATCAAAAAAATTTCATTAGAAACGTGATGAATATAAAATAATTCGACATATTATTTTAATTCATAATTATTTCTGAATAATCAAATTATAAAGTAAACATATCACAAAAAAACTTTATCGTACACAAATTTGTAGTTTAAATCAATTTTTAGTAAAAATTACTCAGATTAATATTTTTCCAGAATAGTAGAGGTTTATAACGGTGTCTAAATATGTCAAAATTTAAAAGCGGTAGTAGTTAAGGTACAATATGCAGATTTATGCTATATACGAATAAATCTGTTAAATAAAATATAGTAAAAGATGAGCATTAAAAACAGGAAGACAAGGGAGGAAAAAGTGAAAAATTTACTTTCAGGAATTATTACACTCGTAATCTTGATTCTGACACCTTTTGGATTTTCTCATACAATGGGTTCCACTTGGATCGATTGGCTTTTTGTTAGTTCATTGTTCATTACAGCTATAATCGCTTTTTTTAATACAAGTGGAGATGGCTTAATTGGAAGATTAGATAAATCAACTGTACAAGCAAAAACAGGGATCACAGCAAGAATTGATCATGAAACAGAAGTTTTTAAGGTGCCATTTTCATTTTATGTTTCTTCTATATTTACAATTGCAAGCCTATTTATTTCGCATATAAATTGATTTAGCAGTATTTGTTCTAAATAAAAAAAGCTCAGCCTATTATTTTAGACTGAGCTTTTTTTTGTTTACTTATCAAGCAAGTTCTTTATTCTAACTTTAAATTCTTAAATTCAATTCGATACAAATCGCGTCGTCGATCGCGTAATTGACGGACTGATCCCGTATTTCTTGAACGTCTTAATTTTTCAAGATCAACATCACCGACTACGACAGTATCAACATTTGCATCACATTCACCAACAATACCATCTCTTGCAAACCCAAAATCGGAAGGGGAGAAAATACCAGATTGTGCATATTGAATGTCCATATTCTCTACATGTGTTAAGTTCCCAACGGTACCTGCGATACAAGTATATACTTGGTTCTCGATTGCTCTTGCTTGAGCGCAATAACGAACACGGAGATAGCCTTGGCGATCATCAGTACAAAATGGAACGAAAATAATATTTGCTCCTTGATCAACTGCAATACGAGCAAGTTCCGGAAACTCGATATCGTAGCATATTTGAATAGCGATTTTTCCGCAATCTGTGTCAAACACATGAATCTCGTTACCCTCTGAAATTCCCCACCATTTTCGCTCATTAGGAGTTGCGTGAATTTTTAATTGCTTTTCAATCGTACCATCTCGTCTAAATAAATAAGCAACATTGTAGATATTACCTTCTTCCTCAACAAAATGAGATCCCCCGATAATATTGACATTGTAACGTACAGCAAGTTCTGTAAAAAGTTCGATGTATTGCTCAGTGTAAGTCGCAAGCCTACGAACAGCCTGATCGGGGCGTTTTTCTTCTAGAAAAGACATCAATTGTGTTGTAAACAACTCTGGGAAAACAGCAAAATCTGAACCGAAATCAGCGGCGACGTCTACATAATACTCGATTTGCTTCGTGAAATCAGAGAATGAATCGATCTTTTTCATCATGTATTGTATTGCACATATTCTAACTGGGAATGATGCTCGATAAACGCGTTTAGATTTTGGAAGATAGTCAATATTACTCCATTCCATCAAAGTGGCAAAGGAATCTGACGCTTTATCATCCGGAAGGTAACGTGTATTAATCCGTTTAATTGTAAAACCTTCCATTAATTGGAAAGATAAAACTGGGTCATAAATACTGTGTTTTTCTACGGCTGCAACATATTCACGTGGTGACATTTCATCTCTATGTTTATGATAATTTGGGATTCGGCCACCAATGATAATACTTTGAAGATTTAATTGTCGAGCCAGTTCCTTTCGAGCTTCGTAAAGACGATGGCCAATTTTCATCCGACGGTATTCTGGATCAACCATAACTTCAATTCCATATAAATTAAACCCATTAGGATCATGATTTGTAATATAACCATTATCTGTTATGACATTCCAAGTGTGCTGATCATCATACTCATCAAAATCAACCATTAAACTTGAACATGAACCAATAATTTTATCTTCATACTCTACACAAAACTGACCTTCAGGAAAAATTCGAATATGACTTTCTAATTGTTCGCGTTTCCATCCTTCCATACCAGGAAAACAACGGCTTGATAACCTCATAATCTCATCAATATCTTCCATACGTATATTTCGAACTTCAATTTTCTTCTCGTATTTTGACATATCTGTCTCTGACATAATCTCACGTCCTAAATATAAATGTTTCACCTACGAAGAATCCATATTAGATGGTCTATGGATTTTCGATTCTCACAGTTAGGATACCCATAATTTACCTTTTCAATATGGAATAAATACGAGTAAAAGGATTAATATTTCCATTTACAATTGATTCTGGTTCAGATAATGAAAACGCAAGAGCTTTTTGCAGAGAAATATATTCATTTAATAGAAAATTTAACGACTAGACTACTCATAAGAGGTTCATGAGTAAGTAAAAAAGCATAAAAGTGAAATATAGTTACTCATAAGGGGTTCATGAGTAAGTAAAAAAGCATAAAAGTGAAATGTAGTTACTCATAAGGGGTTCATGAGTAAGTAAAAAAGGAAAAAAGTGAAATATAGTTACTCATAAGGGGTTCATGAGTAAGTAAAAAAGCAAAAAAGTGAAATGTAGTTACTCATAAGAGGTTCATGAGTAGTAAAAAAGGAAAAAAGTGAAATATAGTTACTCATAAGAGGTTTATGAGTAAGTAAAACAGGTAAAAACGTGAAAATAACATACTCATGAAGAGCTCATGATCTAAAAATGTTAACTTTAGCACCTGTTAATGAGTTATTACGTTGTAGAATAGTATCAAATAATATTATTATGTAAACTAGTAAAAGTTATAGTCATCATTAAATGAATGAAAACATAATAGGACATTGACTACTTATAAGAAATACTTTAAAATTATCTTTAATTCAAGATAGTTGAAAGGAGTTGAAATAAGATAAATTATAATGAAATTTCAACTAATTCGCTCCAATTATATTCTGAAATTTGTAAAGCAAATCGAATTTTGACTGATGCTTCGATTAATAATATTAAATGTATCGGTTTGAATTTAACTGAATTTGCTGTTTTAGAATTGCTTTATCATAAAGGAGATCAGCCAATTCAACAAATTGGAAAAAGGATTTTAATCTCAAGCGGAAATATGACTTATGTATTAGATAAATTAGAGGCAAGGCAATATATTAAACGCATTCATTGTCCAAAAGATCGACGAGTTATTTATGCGGCGTTGACTGAAGAGGGGAGAAGAGTAATAAGTTGCATCTTTCCAGAACATAGTGAAATGATTCATTCTTTATTTTCTGAACTAAATTCAGCTGAAAAAGATATGTTGGTCTATTTATTAAAAAAGATTGGATTAAGCAAAAATCAACCTCAATGTTGAGATAATTTATTTCGAACTAAATAGAATATAAAAGCTGTCGGTTGACGGCTTTATTTGTTAAGGCTGGAAATAATAATAATAGACTAATTGTTAAATGAGGTATAAAAATATGGAAGCAAAGTTTAAAGGAAAGTCAATTATTATTACTGGAGGTGCGAATGGAATTGGCGAGGGGATTGCAATTGCATTTGGAAAATTAGGAGCAATTGTTTGTATAGCTGATGTAAATGAACAAAGAGGGAATAAAGTTGTACAAAAAATTGAGGAAAATGGTGGAAAAGCAATATTTTATCGGACCGATGTTAGTAAAGAGGAAGACATCGTCAATCTTATTCACTCGGTAATCGACAAGGTTGGTAAACTTGATATTTTAATTAATAATGCAGGAATTTCCGTTTTTAAGCCATTTTTAAGTTTATCAACAGACGAATGGGATCAAGTGATCAATACAAATTTGCGAAGTGTATTTATTTCATCTAGAGAAGCTGCTAAAGTCATGAATAATGGTGGAAGAATAATCAATATGGCATCAACAAGAGCGATTATGTCGGAGCCAAATTCAGAAGCTTATGCAGCATCAAAAGGTGGGATTATCTCAATTACTCATTCATTAGCAGCATCGCTTCAGTCAAATGGTATAACAGTAAACTGCATTAGTCCTGGATGGATTCAGGTTAATCAAAATGAAGAATTAAAAGAAACTGATCATCTTCAACATTGGTCAAATCGAGTAGGTAAACCTGAAGATATAGCTAAAGCTTGTATTTATTTAGCTGATCCAGATAATAGTTTCATAAACGGTCAAAATATGATAGTTGATGGAGGTATGACAAGGAAGATGATCTACGAGGAATAGAAAAAGCAAGGAAATTTACTTTCCTTGCTTTTTTATATTCTTTATCCATTTCTTAATCGTTTTATTTTACGATCCTTTATCCCTGCTCTAAAAATATATCTTAATAGATAGGGTACTACGATAAAGATAAAAAGTGTTCTAAATAGTTGGTAGCACATAATAATAGAGATATCTGCGTTTACTTCTTTTGCAATAAGTGCCATTTGATCCATTCCACCAGGTGCGAGACTTAGCAATGCGGTTATATTATCGATGGAATGAATATGTGTTAAGAAAATACTTGATAAGAATGAAAAAGTTAATAAAATTACACCACTAAAGATTGAGACTAAGATAATTTTTAATTTGTTTTTTAAGTTTTCTGGTTTCAATAATAAGCCAATATAGCTTCCCATCATTAATTGGGAACAATTTAAAATAATAGTTGGTAATGCTGGTCCGTGTAGTCCAGATAGATTAAGAATGATTGTGGCGATCATTGGCCCCAATAGTAATGCAGTTGGAAAATTTATTTTCTTCCCTGCTATCCCAAGTAGAGTACAAGCAATCGCAAAAATAAATATATTAGGAAACAAACCATGCCAGCTTGGAGATGAATGTTGAATTGCTTCTGAAATCGTATGTTTATGTACGTTAAAAATAAGGCTAAAAATTAATAATGGCACCATAAAAATAATCATCATTAGCCTGGAGATTTGTAAAAAAGTCACTATCGTAAAATCAACATCATCTATTTCTTCTGCAAGAGTGATCATTTGGCTTAATCCACCTGGAATACTACCAAGTAATACAGTCGGATAATGAATCTTGAATAGTTTAGAAATAACAATTGATATTATGATAGTAAAAAGAATTAATAAAAAGGTCATCAAAACCATAGATGTTATTTGATTTCCAATTTGAATAAATGTTGAAGCTGTAAAAGATAACCCAATTGTGTAGCCGACAATAATCATTGCAGTATCTCGAATTTTACTTGGCCAATACAATTTTATCCCTTTAATTTTAGAAAATATAAGTACGAAAAACATTGGACCAAGTAGCCAAGGTATTGGTAGTTTAATCAATTGAAATAAAAATCCACCAATCATTGCAATAATGAAAGTAAATAAAAGTTGATTCCATTTATTATTTTTGTAATTAATTACCATATTGTCACTTCTTTTCAAATTATAAAATTTTAATGAACAGATCATGTTTACATTTATTCATCGCGCTTGTTATGTTAATATCATTATTGACCTTAAGTTTATGGTATGCAAGGATTTTGCTCGGTTAGTCGCATTTAGTATATTAACAGGATAGCGAAACTAATCGGAGGTTATATTAAAGATAGTAAATATTTTACAATTTTTAATTTGAAAACCCTTGCAAATTTTAATTAGAAAGGACTAATTGAATTGGCTAAACAACAAATAGGCGTAATTGGTTTGGCAGTAATGGGAAAAAACCTGGCTTTAAATATTGAAAGTAGAGGTTTTTCAATTTCTGTATATAACCGATCAGTTGAAAAAACAGAAGAATTTTTAAAAGAAGCAGAAGGTAAAAATGTAGTTGGAACATTTTCAATTGAAGAATTCGTAAATTCTCTTGAAACACCTAGAAAAATATTGATAATGGTAAAAGCAGGTGCACCAACTGATTCAACAATTGAAATGTTATTACCTCATCTTGATAAAGGTGATATTTTAATTGATGGTGGAAATACATACTATAAAGACACTCAAAGACGAAACAAAATGTTATCTGATAGTGGCATTCATTTTATTGGAACAGGTGTTTCAGGTGGAGAAGAGGGAGCTTTAAAAGGACCTTCAATTATGCCTGGTGGACAAAAAGAAGCATTTGAACTAGTAAAGCCGATTTTTGAAGCGATTGCTGCAAAAGTAAATAATGAGCCTTGTACAACATATATTGGACCAGATGGTGCCGGCCATTACGTAAAAATGGTTCATAATGGAATTGAATATGGTGATATGCAATTAATCTCAGAAGCTTACTTTTTATTAAAAAATGTACTGGGCTTAAGTGCTGATGAATTGCATCACGTATTTAGTGATTGGAATAAGGGTGAGCTTGATAGTTATTTAATTGAAATAACGGCTGATATCTTTACTAAAACAGATGAAGAAACAGGTAAACCACTTGTAGATGTAATTTTAGATAAAGCAGGGCAAAAAGGTACTGGAAAATGGACTAGTCAAAGTACACTAGATTTAGGCGTACCTACTTCTATTATTACGGAGTCTGTATTTGCACGTTTCATTTCTGCAATGAAGGATGAAAGAGTAAAAGCTAGTAAATTATTATCTGGCCCGTCAACCAATACATACAGTGGAGATAAAGAGCAACTGATTGAAGATGTACGTAAAGCCCTTTATATGAGTAAAATTTGTTCATATGCTCAAGGATTTGCTCAATTAAGAGCTGCATCTGATGAGTATAACTGGGATTTACAATACGGTGATATTGCAATGATTTTCAGAGGTGGATGTATTATTCGCGCCGCTTTCTTACAAAAAATTAAAGAAGCTTACGATCTAGATGCTAATCTTTCTAACTTATTACTTGATCCATACTTCAAAGAAATCGTAGAAAGTTATCAAGGTGCTTTAAGAAAAATTAGCGTTGTAGCAATTGAAGCTGGTGTACCAATTCCATGTTTCTCTGCTGCATTAGCTTATTATGATAGCTATCGTACTGAAACACTTCCTGCTAATTTAATTCAAGCACAAAGAGATTATTTTGGTGCACATACTTATGAACGAATTGATAAAGAAGGAAAGTTCCATACTCAGTGGACATAAATTAAAGAATAAAAAAGTTACCCCCTCGTAATTTTGGAGGGGGTAACTTTTTTATTTATAAGAATCGTTCTTAATTTTCATTTAAACGATCAGTAACAGGCCACCATTTATGACCATCAACTGTCAATAAAGTATCAGCTTCGTTTGGACCCATCGATCCAGAATCATAAGTTGTTAGTGGTGCTTGATTATTTTCCCAAGCTTTTGAAATGACATCAACAAAGCTCCAAGAATATTTTACTTCATCCCAATGAGTAAAGTTTGTTCCATCACCTAACATACAATCATAAATTAATCGCTCGTATGCTTCTGGGGTATTTATACAATCAACACAATTATTATTAAATGTTAATTGAATTGGCTTTGTATATCCTTCATCAGCGCCAGATCTTTTTGCATTTAATTGTAATGTAATTCCTTCATCTGGTTGAATATGTATAATTAATAAATTTGGAGACATTGTCTCTTTTGTATTGTAATAAAGATTCATCGGTATATCTGAGAATTGAACAATAATCTTAGTCGATTTTGTAGCCATTCTTTTCCCTGTTCGAATATAGAATGGAACACCAGCCCATCTAAAATTATCGATATAAAGTTTGCCCGCAACAAATGTTTCAGTTTGAGACTCTGGTGCAACGTTGTTCTCATTTCGATATGCAGGAACTTCTTCTCCGTTAATTACACCAGCATTATATTGACCGCGAACAAAGTATTCTTTCACTTCATTTTCATCAATTTTTCGAAGAGCTTTAAATACTTTAACTTTTTCACTACGAATTTCATCAGTTGTTAATTTAATCGGAGGCTCCATAGCAAGTAGTGCCGCCATTTGAAGCAAATGATTTTGAACCATATCTTTTAGAGCTCCAGAATTCTCATAGTATTTTCCACGGTCTTCAACACCAAGGATTTCACTAGAAGTAATTTGGATATTTGAAATAAATCGATTATTCCAAAGAGGTTCAAACATTGCATTCGCAAAACGAATAACTTCAATATTTTGAACCATTTCTTTACCTAAATAATGGTCGATACGGTAAATTTGATTTTCTGAAAATGCTTCACGTATTTCATCATTCAATTCAATTGCACTCGGTAAATCATGTCCGAATGGTTTTTCGATCACAATTCGGCTCCAACCTTCTGTATCAGCCAAACCATTTTGTTTTAACTGCTTAGCAATTGTACCGAAAAATTCAGGTGCCATTGCTAGGAAGAAAACACGGTTACCAGGAATTAAATAATGGTTATCCAAGTTTGTTAATAAATTTCCTAATTCTAAATATGAAGACGGTTCTAATACTTCAAATTGATGGTAATAAAAATGAGATAAAAAGCTTTCAAGTTCAGTATCAGATGAAGCAATAGATTGAACTGATTTTTTTACAGTTTCACGAAACTCATCATTTGACCAAGGTCTTCTACCTACACCTACAACCGCGAAACCTTCATCAATTTTTTGACTTAAAAATAATCTATATATTGAAATAAAAAGCTTTCTTTTTGCTAGGTCTCCTGTTGCTCCAAAAATGACAATCACTGCTTTTGGGTTTACTGTAGTTTTCAATGAATTTACCTCACTTCTTAAACATAAATTACTAACTTATTTTAGTAATAATCAAGGCTGATTATACAAAATATGTAAAATCACTTTCAAAAAAATATTTTGAAAGCATTTTCATTAATTATTAAAAAATAAATTAAATTTCCAAATTATTCATCTTATATCATAAACAAAACGAACAGATTCGTAAACAAGAGTCTTGATAAAATTTCACTTTTTTCTTATTATTCCTTATAAACAAAGGGGTTTTTAATGAAATAAGGGTTTATACAATTTTTCATATTATATACAGTAATCTGTAATTATTTGGTTGAAAATTAAAAAACAATTAAAAAAAAGAAAGGGGAATTTGTCAAAATCTCAGTTTTTTAGTAGAATTATAATGTAGTTTAATAGATACTTGGAAAATAAAGTAAAATTGAAATCGTAATGATTTCTGTTATACTGTTTTTTATAACTTTTTTTGATTGTAAATTCTGAATATAATCAAAAAGTAAATATGTAAATGATGGGTCATTTTTGAGAGTTCCATCGATATCTTAATAAGCCAAGTAGTGCTTAAAAACATTTAACAAACTTTAAATAGCTTTGTTATTTTTAGTAAATTATAAAACTTGGCAAAATTCTACTACAAGGGGGACTTTTATTATGAAAAAAATTGGCTTAGCTTGGCAAATATTAATTGGTCTTGTTATCGGGATCATTGTTGGCGCAATTTTTTATGGAAATCCAAAGGTTGCAGATTATTTACAACCAATTGGAGACATCTTTTTACGTCTGATTAAAATGATTGTTATACCAATCGTTGTTTCAAGTATCATTGTAGGTGTTGCTAGTGTTGGTGACACGAAAAAACTTGGCCGTTTAGGCGGAAAAACGATTCTTTACTTTGAAATTATCACAACAGTTGCAATTTTAATCGGTTTACTTGTAGCGAATATCGTAAAACCAGGTGCTGGTGTAGATATGAGTATTCTTCACAAAACTGATATAAATACTTATGTTGAAACAGCTAAAGAAGTAAAAAGTCACGGTTTTGCAGATACATTTGTAAATATCGTACCGCCAAATATTTTTTCAGCTTTTGTTGATGGGAATATGTTAGCGATTATCTTCTTCTCCGTGTTATTTGGTCTTGGTATCACAGCGGTAGGTGAAAGAGGAAAGCCAGTATTAGCGTTCTTCCAAGGAACAGCTGATACGATGTTCTACATTACAAATCAAGTTATGAAATTTGCTCCATTTGGTGTATTTGCATTAATCGGGGTTACAGTTTCAAAATTTGGACTAGAGTCTTTAATTCCATTAGGAAAATTAGTTATAACTGTTTATATAACAATGGCATTCTTTATAGTTGTAGTATTAGGTTTAGTAGCTAAAATGGTAGGAGTTAATATTTTTAAGTTTATTAAGTTAATTAAAGATGAACTGATCTTAGCATACTCTACAGCAAGTTCTGAAACAGTTTTACCAAGAATTATGGAAAAAGTTGAAAAATTCGGTGTACCTAAATCAATTTCTTCATTCGTTATTCCGACTGGGTACTCATTCAATCTTGATGGATCAACTTTATACCAAGCATTAGCAGCAATTTTCATCGCTCAAATGTACGGCATTCATTTATCAATCACTGATCAAATTTCATTAATGTTAGTACTAATGGTCACTTCGAAAGGTATCGCAGGTGTACCAGGCGTATCGTTTGTTGTATTATTAGCAACACTAGGTACAGCAGGAATTCCAGTTGAAGGTTTAGCATTTATTGCTGGTATCGATCGTATTCTAGATATGGCTAGAACAGCAGTAAACGTAGTAGGTAACTCTTTAGCAGCAGTTGTAATTGCTAAATGGGAACGTGCGTTTAAACCAGAAGTAGTGAAAAACGATAATAACGTTGCAATGTAATAAATAAAATTAGATAGATTGTAAAAAAGGAGAAGCTGATCGCTTCTTCTTTTTTTATATTAGTACATCTTTCATTTAAGTAAGAATCCAAGACAGGGTGAAGTTGAGTTTGTCCGGCAGTTAACATGGTAGATTTAAAAATAGCAGATGCAAATTACTTCACAATTGCTTATTTTTATGTTAGAATTTTCAGAAATATAGATGTGCTGAGTTTTCGTCTATGTTTATCTTCAAAAATCGAAAGCCAAAGGGAAAATAATCTTGATAACTTTGAAAGGGAGGAATGAAGAATGGATGTCAAATTTACATCAAAGGAAGTCATTACTCAGATCCAGAAGTTACATAACGAAGGTAATTCTCTACGTAAAAAAGAGGTGAAACAAAATTACCCTGATTTAATGAGGAGTGCTTTACATTATTACCCAAGTTGGCAACATGCATTAGTTGAAAGTAAAATAAGCTAAAAAATTTATTATTGAACGAAACAAACGAATGATCGATTTACTAAGTCATAACCACCAGTTAAAATGATGGTTATGACTTTTTTTATTGCACAAATAATTCCAAGTTCATTACGATGATTACTAAACAGTATCTTTAGTTAACACTTTAAGCCTAATGAATATTTCTATGCTTTAGATTGCAAATGATTGTTACCGGATTAATGCGTTTTAGAATTTCCAAGAGATGAATTAAATAGATGGTTAATCCCAGCAGTACCTGATGGAGATTATTATTTCTTTATTCAAGAAAAGTTAGTAAAGTAATAATCTTTTTAGATGATGATAAGGAAAAAGAAGTCCGACTTATGACCTGAATGAAATGGAAATTTTAGAAGTAAAGCAACAGACTGATTGAACTTTCATATATGAAATGTTTGGTACAGATTGGAAATTAAATAATTTTTGTAGTATTAAACTTAAGGCTAAAAGTTTTAAAGTCAGATTTGATTTCTATATTATATGTTTGAAACTTTTGACCTTTTTTCGCCATAAGAAAACCCCTTAAAATCAATGTTGCCCAACTGTGGGTTTTTCAACATCTACATTAAGGGGTGCAGTCTAATAGGTTCTGTTTTTATTATATTATCACTTAACAAAAACACCCCTAATTAAGTCACAGTTTTGTGTTGCTTTTCCTCTAGAAAATGATTATCTTTGATTTCTTTTTTTCTAAAATAATTTACACCAACAACTCCAGAGATAATAAGAAAACTACCAATTATATGATAATATTGAAATGATTCATTAAGATATTTAATACCTAATAGAATTGTGACAAGTGTAGATAAATTTTGAAAGATACTAATTTGAAAAGCAGGTAACTTTGATAAAGCATAATTTGAAAGATAGGATGAGCCTAATGACGAAAAAATTCCTAAATATAAGATAGCCATAATAAAATCAATTTGTTTAAAGGGCAGTATAAATTGTTGAATTGTACCATTTTTTAAATGTATAAAAAGAGCAATTGAGTTAAATACAATGAACCCTATAAAAGTAATGGTATATGTGATTGTAAATAATGAATATTGTTGAATTATTTTTTTTGTTAAAACATTATATATTGCATTTGCAAGTGCTGATAGTAAAATTAATATACTACCTAGTATACTAGGATTTATATTTTTCGCACCATTCATGTACATAATGAACATTACCCCGAGTACAGAAATGAGTATAGAAATTTTTTGTACGCCTGTAGAGGATTCCTTTAATAGTATACTTGCAAGAATTAAAGTGAAAATTGGAACCGTAGCTTGAATAACTCCTGCTTCAGAAGAGGTTGTATGCATTAGTCCAAATATTTGCAACCCGAAAAAAAGTACAGGATAAAATGTAGAAAGTAATGTAATTTTCACGAAATCTTTTTTCTTTATTTTGATTCTTTCTTTTTTAAAAAATAATATGACCGTGGCAACAATCCAAGCCATTGTAAAACGATGAGCTAAGGTATCAAGTGGTGTTGCAATTGTTAATGTTTGTTTTACAAATAAAAATGATAACCCTATGATTAATGAACAAATAGTAATAGCTAAATAAGCTTTTCTTTTATCTGTCATAAGTTTTTCCCCCTATCAATCTGAACTATTACTTTAATTTTATGCAAAGTAGTTAATCCTATCGAGGCAAAGAATGTTAATCTGTATCGGTACAGATAAGTTTGTAAACTAAGCATAAAAAGAGCAGGTTTTAAATCACCTGCTCTCCTTCTTAATAAAATGTGCTTATTTTATCTAATTCAAAACGATGATGTTCATAACCATCTGTGTCTGGTTTACCAAAAGGTACCATAGCGGTAAATGTAACATGTTCAGGTAGCCCTAAGAGTGTTCTTACTTTCTCTTGATCAAAGCCTAACATTGGGACACTAGTATAACCAAATCCTTGAATTGTTAGTAAAAGAAAGCCAAGTGCAATATTTGCTTGTGTTTGTCCCCATGCTTTTCTTTCTTCTTCACTCATCTTTTCAAATACGGAAGTAAGATTGGACACCTCAATTTGCTTTTTATCTTCAGAAATACCAGGATGAATTGTTTCTGAAATACGATTAATAGAATCAACCATATCGACCGAAATAATCACAACAGCTGGGGCTGAAGTTACTTGTGTTTGTCCATATGCTGCTTTTTGAAGTTTTTCTTTTAGTTGAATATCCTTAATAATATGGAAATGCCATGGTTGTATATTCCATGCACTGGGTGTTAATCTAACTAGGTTTAAAATTTCATTTATTTCTTCGTCTTGAATTGTTTCTTGAATAAATTTACGAATACTACGTCGTGATTCTATTGCCTCTTTTATAGTTAAAGTGCTATTAATTTTTTGACCTGACATAATGCATCTCTCCGTTTCCCTAAGTTTTGAACCAGCCGGTAATAATATTTTATCTATCATTTAAATTTGAAACATTTAAATATTTCACAACTGTACCGATACAGTTTTGATGGAATACAATTAGAAGGGGGTATTTAATGCTAAAACATGAATACGTTTATCAAACATTACTAACTCAGATTCAAGGTGGACAGTTAAAGGCGGGGACAAAAATTCCGTCCATTCGAAAATTAGCAGAACTCTTTTCTTGTAGTAAAAGTAGTATTTTAGCTGCTCTTGAGAAATTGGAAAATCAGCACCTAATTTATGCAATACCTAAAAGTGGCTATTATGTTGTTGAGCATAAAATATTTAAAGAACCATCTAAAATAAACAAAATCGATTTTGCAACTTCAGCCCCTAATTGGCATTCTTTTCCGTACCAAGATTTTCAACATTGTTTAAATAAAGCAATTGATACATTTCAATCTGACTTATTTAGATATGGTACTCAAAAAGGATTACCTTCTTTAATAAATGAGGTTGAAAAATTATTACAATCTTATCAAGTATTTGCACAAAAAAAACAAATTTTTATTACTTCTGGGGTTCAGCAAGCTCTTTTTTTACTGAGTACAATGCCTTTTTTAAATAATCGGTCAAAAATTTTAGTCGAGCAGCCAAGCTATCATATATATATGGATTTAGTTAAACTTTATCAATTACCTATAGTTGGGATTAAACGTACAATAGACGGGATCAATTTAGAAAAACTTGAAGAAATTTTTAGCGAAGGTGATATTAAATTTTTTTATACTATGCCTAGATTTCAAAACCCTTTAGGTACATCATTAAGTAAAAAAGAAAAATTAGAAACCTTAAAATTAGCTCATAAGTACGATGTCTATATTGTCGAGGATGATTATTTAGTAGACTTTGAATATACGAAGAAAAATGACCCACTTTTTGCAAATGATCTATATGGACGTGTTATTTACTTAAAGAGTTTTTCCAAGATTATGTTCCCAGGTTTACGTATAGGTATTGCAGTTTTACCTGATTCGTTAATCGAGACGTTTCAACAATTTAAAACCGTCATTGATATAGATAGTTCAATGATTTCACAGGCTGCTTTAGAACTATATTTAAAAAGTGGTATGTTTGAACATTATCAAAAAAATGTTCGAGATAAATACCTTGTCCGAGCAAAAATATTACAAACATCACTAGAAACTCATTTAACAAATTACGACTTTGCGTCTGATATCGTAATGCATAGTCATATTGTCCTGCCAAAGCAAGTTGATATGAATGCATTAATAAACCAATTAGATGAATATGATATTCTAATTGACTCTATTAAAAAAAATTATTTAGATAACTTTTATCAAGAAAGAATTTTAAAACTTAATGTTTCAAATTGTGAGCCGATAGACATTGAAAAAGGTATAAAGCAAATTTCTTACTCATTAAAAGACACTAACAATTACTTTTAATGAACAAAAACTATTGGGTACTTTTTACATTGAAACAATAAGTATATAAAATTACGTATCAAGTTATAGTATGGAATAGAGAACAGTGATCCATCATTAGAAACTATTCAAATTAATGCAACTAAACTCAGTGCGTTAGTTACATAAATAAACTCTAAAGGCTGCCTAAATAGACAGCCTCTTTTCAGTTAAAAAAACCACATTTTAATTTAACTGAACCTACATTAAAAGACAAAAAAAGACCCTCCGTACCAATTGGAACGAAGGGTTACTTTTTGAAACATTATAAATGTAAATTTAAAACCTATTTATTTTAATACACATCACGTTGGTAACGATGTTGTTTTTGCATATCTTTAAGATACGCTTCAGCTGCATCGCGATCCATCGTACCTTCTTTTTCTAAAACAGTAATAAGGGCTTCGTGGACGTCTTTTGCCATATATTCCTTATCCCCACAAACGTAGAAATAAGCACCTTTTTCGATCCATTCAAACAATTCTTTGCTATGTTCAAGCATCTTATGCTGCACATAAACTTTTTGAGCTGTATCACGAGAGAATGCAGTATCAAGTTTTGTTAATACTCCGTCTTGTTGATATTTTTCTAACTCGCTTTGATAAAGGAAATCTGACGCTGCATGTTGGTCTCCAAAAAATAGCCATGATCTGCCATTGACTTTATTGACTGCTCGTTCTTGGATAAATGAACGGAAAGGTGCAATACCTGTTCCAGGTCCAACCATAATAATATCTTTGTCTTGTGACTCTGGTAAGAAGAAATGTTTATTTGTTTGAACATAGACAGGAAGAGTATCTCCTTCTTTAACACGCTCTGAACATAAAACAGAACAAACACCTTTGCGTTCGCGTCCGTGAGCAGTGTAGCGTACAGCACCTATCGTCAGATGAACTTCGTCTGGATTCGCAGCAATACTGCTTGCAATAGAATATAGACGCGGAGTCATTTTTCTTAATAATGATACGATTTCTTGAGCAGAAGCACTCCATGGACCAAAATCACGTAAAAGATCAAGTAAATCTCGTCCATAGCAATATTCCTTAAGCTGACTTGTATTTTCAACCAAAATAAGGTTTTTCAGTTCTTCGTTTTCTGTGAATGCAGCTGCCTGTTGTAAAATCTTCTTCGATAGAAGTGTAATTTCAAAATAAGATGTAAGCGCTTCTTTTAAAGATAGTGTTTCACCTTGCTTACCAACAGTTACAACAGCCTCTTCATCCCATTTCATTTCATTTATAAGAGAAGCAACTAGTTCTGGATCATTTGATGGAATTACGCCAAGTGCATCACCTGGAACATAAGAAAGTCCTGAACCTTGTAATGATAACTCAATATGTCTTGTTTCCTTGTTTGAGCCTGTTCCATTTAAATTAATATTTTTGAGAACCTTCGCTTGAAATGGATTGGTCCTTGAAAATGGGAGTTTCTCATTTGTAGTCTCGTTTAAAGTAGATTTCATAACTCTTTACCTCCAAGAATTGTGTATATAACTAAGATAACATAGAAATGGGAATTAATGTATTAGAATCTAGGTCTTTTTTAACGTTTTCGTGCTTTTATTTTAGTCATTTGTCCAGACTTACATATTTTAAGGGAACACAACTTATCTTTAAACAGGAAATTTTTAAATATAGACTGATAATTGTAGAGGATAAATAAAATATTAGTAGTATCTAATTTATAAGCCAGCAGTTATTAATCAGTGGGAGGAAAAACTCATGAAGAGTTATTCGAAGCAAGAAAGTAGTTGGATTTTCTATGATTGGGCCAATTCAGCTTATTCTATTATTATTAGTACTGCCGTATTTCCACTATTTTATAAAGCTTCTGCATCAAAAGCTGGAATAAGTGCATCCGATTCTACTGCTTATTTAGGTTATACAATTGCAATTTCTACATTTATATTAGCTATGTTAGGTCCAATACTTGGAACAATTGCCGACTACAAAGGATATAAAAAGAAGTTCTTTTCTTTCTTTTTTACTCTCGGGGTTTCTTTTACTGCACTACTTACTTTTATTCCTAATGATAACTGGCTTTTACTGTTGATTTGTTATACGATTACAGCTATTGGTTTTGCTGGTGCGAATGTATTTTATGACGCTTTTTTAGTAGATGTGACTTCACAAGAACGAATGAATAATGTATCTGCACGAGGCTTTGGTTTTGGATATATAGGTAGTACTATTCCATTTATCATTAGTATTGCTATTATCGTATTAGCTCAGAAGGAGATCCTTTCAATTTCAACAACTCTTGCAAGTCAAATTGCCTTTCTCATAACCGCAGCATGGTGGGGCATTTTTGCAATTCCTTTGTTACGAAACGTTCGCCAAAATTATTTTATTGAACCTGAACAAAATCCTATATTAAATAGTTTTAAGAGACTAGGGAATACCTTTAAAAATATACGACAATATCGTGCTTTATTTTTATTTTTACTTGCATATTTCTTCTATATTGATGGCGTTGGAACAATCATTACAATGTCAACTGCTTATGGAACTGACATTGGAATCAGTTCAACAAATCTACTAATTATTTTGTTTGTCACACAGGTTGTTGCTGCTCCATTTGCAATTATTTATGGAAAACTTGCAGATTGGTTTACAGGTAAAATGATGCTTTTTGTTGGAATTATTATTTATATGTTTGTTTGTATATATGCTTACTTTTTAAATTCAACTTTAGACTTTTGGATATTGGCCATGCTCGTTGCCACTTCTCAAGGTGGAATCCAGGCTTTGAGTCGTTCGTATTACGCAAGACTTGTTCCTAAAGAAAAATCAAATGAGTTTTTTGGATTCTATAATATTTTTGGTAAATTTGCATCGATAATGGGACCATTATTAGTCGGTTTGACAGCACAAATTACAGGTCGTTCTAATATGGGGGTTTTTAGTTTAATTATACTATTTGTTATTGGAATTTTCTTTTTAACTCGTGTACCTGAATCTAAAAACGCAGAAGTATCAAAAACTACAACTTATTAAAAAGAGATAGAGTGTCTCCAAAAAGAATCACTTATAGGGGCACTCTATTTTTTTATGTAATCGAGGGCTTTTTTCTTTTCAAAAATGAAGAAGGGACTCCGTTTAATATTGGAGTTCTTTACCATGCAAAAAATGGATTAATTATAGAGGCAGTTATTAACAGATTTTTTAAAAGGGAAAAGATTAAAAATATAGAATATTCTTAATTATAATCAATTTTATATTTAATTACGCAACCTTTCTAAAGGAACCCGAATAAGGAGGAAAAGATGACAAATTTACTAGATTTAACAATAGGGAAACTATTAGAAGAAAAAGCGAAATTACATCCTACTCATGAGGCTGTTGTCTATGCGGATAGAGGTTTAAGGATGAATTACGAACAATTTGAAAACCATTGTAGAGAAGTAGCAAAAGGTTTGATGAGTCTTAGAATTCAAAAGGGTGATCATATCGCAATTTGGTCTTCAAATACACCAGAATGGCTTACTTCTCAATTTGCAACTGGCAAAATGGGTGGAGTTCTTGTTACAGTGAACACAAATTATCGTACAGCTGAACTAGAATATTTGTTAAAGCAATCTGATTCCACAACGATTATTTTAATGGATCAGTATAAAGATTCTTCATATATTGAAATGCTTTATGAAATCATACCAGAATTAAAGGATGCTGTTCCTGGAGAACTTCATAGCAGTCGACTGCCATCTTTACGTAATGTAATTGTCCTTGGTAAGAAAAAATATCCTGGAACTTTTTCATGGAATGAGCTTCTTTCTATTGCAAAACATACATCAGACATAGAGTTGGATAAGCGAATTGCATCAATGAGTCCATTTGATGTTATAAACATGCAATATACATCTGGAACGACTGGTTTCCCTAAAGGCGTAATGCTAACACACTCAAATATCGTCAATAATGGGTTTAATATTGCCAATTGTATGGAATTAACAAAGGCTGATCGTCTATGCATACCCGTTCCATTTTTCCATTGCTTTGGATGTGTTTTAGGAACCATGGCTTGTGTCACTGTTGGAGCAACGATGGTACCTATACAAGACTTTAGTCCAAAAAGAGTGCTTCAGACTGTACAAGATGAAAAATGTACTGGATTACATGGAGTTCCTACAATGTTTATTGCCGAATTAAATGAACCTGATTTTTCTAAATATGATTTATCAACATTACGAACTGGAATTATGGCAGGATCAAACTGTCCAATTGAAGTGATGAAGGCAGTAATCGAAAAAATGGGAATTACAGAGATAACAATTGCATATGGACAAACGGAGTCTTCACCAGTTATTACACAAACTAGAACGAATGATCCAATTGAATTACGAGTCGAATCGGTAGGTAAAGCATTACCAAATGTTGAAGTGAAAATAGTAGAACCGGGTACATCAAATGAAGTAACACGCGGGGAACAAGGTGAACTTTGCACTAGAGGTTATCATGTAATGAAGGGCTACTACAAAAATGAAGAAGCTACCCGTGCTGCAATAGACGAAGAGGGATGGTTACATACTGGAGATTTAGCGATCATGGATGAGAATGGCTATTGTAAAGTAACAGGTAGGCTAAAAGACATGATTATCCGTGGTGGAGAAAATATTTACCCTCGTGAAATTGAAGAATTTTTATATACTCACCCAGATGTATTAGATGTTCAAGTTGTTGGAGTACCTGATCATGTGTATGGGGAAGAAGTGATGGCTTGGATTATCCTTAAAGAAGGTATAAAAATTACACCAGAAGACATTCGCATGTACTGTAAAGGAAAAATCTCAAAACATAAAATTCCTCGTTATATAGAATTTATAAAAGAGTACCCAATGACTGCCTCGGGAAAAATACAAAAATTCCGACTTAGAGAGCAAGCAGTAGAAACTGCACAAAAACAAGTTTAATAGATTTGATTTAATCATTAAAAAATAGCAAAGTGAAAAAGTTAACTTTGCTATTTTTTAAGAAATAGTTGTAAGGAAAATTCAAGCAATTAATCTAATTATGTTAAAATGTGGAAACAAAAAATTTAAAGGGGATACAAAGTTGAAAATACGAAAAAAGGATTCTACATGGCAATCTTTTAAAATAATAATCTATTCTTTTACGATCGCATTAATTGTTAAGATTTTTATTTTTTCACCCTTTATTGTTCAAGGTGCCTCGATGCAACCCACCCTACATAATCATGATTACTTGGTTGTAAACAAAGCTTCTTTTCATATTTCATCAATAAATAGAGGCGATGTTGTCATTATAAAAAAACAAAATGACCCTAAGTATTATGTCAAAAGAATAATTGGTTTGCCAAGTGACAATGTTAATTTAACGAATGGACTCCTATTTATTAATGGAAAACATATATCTGAAAACTATTTAAATGACCATTTAAAAAATGTTTATAAAGAATATCTTCAATTTAATCAAGTTAAAGTACCTAACGGGTCATATTTAGTAATGGGAGATAATCGATTAAATAGTAAAGATAGTAGAAATGGTTTAGGGTATATAAAGCAGTCCGAAATAGTCGGTAAAGTTGAAGGTGTTTTTTTTCCGTTTGATCGTGTAAGAATAATACATTAAAAGGAAAAGTAAAATGGTTTAAATAGGAATAGTTGAAGCAATAAAAAAGGTTTTTCATTAAAATTTCATTTTCATTATATAAAGTAAAAAAGTAATAAAATTAATACTTACAGGTATTTTAAGCTTTATTTAAGGAAATAAATCTTAAATATAAGAATAAATTAATCAAAACTGAAAGTAGGAATATATAATGAAAAAAAGTGAAGAGCTTTTATTGGAGGAAGAAATTACTCATATTAAGAAGAATAATTGGTTATTAATGATCGTAGCGATCATCACGATACCATTCTTAGTAATAAATATGTAAAGATGTAAAGCCTGGTGTAGTTAGTTACCGGGCTTTTATGCTGTTTAAAAAGAAATTTAATTTGCCATTTTTTTATCAGATTAGAGAGTAACTCTACTTTTTCTTTTAATCTAAAATGGAAGATGACAATTTATTTGACTTCATACCTATCTGGGTATATAGTTCATTTTAACTAATGTAAAAATTTTACTTAGAAAGGAAGTATTTTTATGACTTATGATGATCAAATAAAAAATAGAGTAAAAAGAATTGAAGGGCAACTTAGAGGCATTTTAAAAATGATGGATGAGGATAAAGGGTGTAAAGATGTTATTACTCAATTATCAGCAGTTAGAGCGGCAATGGACCGTACAATTGGAGTCATCGTAAGTACAAATCTAATTGAATGTGTAAGACTAGCTGATGAAAATGGAGAAAGTGCAGAAGAGCTTGTAAAAGAAGCAGTTAACTTATTAGTAAAAAGTAGATAAAAAACATATGTGAAACGAGCACTGGTATCATATATTTGAACATCAACTTGAAAGTGGGACTTAAATGGATTTGTTCAATATTCTAATCATCGTATTAATTGCTTATTTTCTAGTACAAACTTTTCTTCCAATTAAAGGGGTTAAGCAAATTTCAACAAATGAATTAAAAAATGAATTGAAAAATAAGGAAAAACAATTCATTGATGTTAGAACTTCTGCAGAATATAAAGGAAAACATATTAAAGAATTTAAAAATATACCATTGCATTTGTTAAAGCATAATGTAATTAATCTATCTAAAGATCAAGAAACAATTATTATTTGCCAAAGCGGAATGAGAAGTAAAAAAGCATGTAAAGTTCTTAAAAAAATGGGTTATACCAATATTACAAATGTAAAAGGCGGAATGAGTTCCTGGTCTTAAAAAAGGAGAAAAATTAATGAAAGAAATTACAGCAGAAAAACTTGAAGAGCTATTAAAGAATGGAAATACAGTTAATATTATTGATGTTCGCGAGGCTGATGAAGTATCGAACGGAATGATCCCTGGAGCGACGCATATTCCACTTGGTTTAATTGAGTTTCGTATGGCTGATTTAGATAAAAATAATGAATATATCGTTGTGTGTCATGCTGGTGGGAGAAGTAGTCGAGCAGTACAATTTTTAGAAAGTCATGGTTTTAATGTTGTGAATATGACTGGCGGTATGCTTGCTTGGACAGGAGAAATTGAATAAATAAAATGCTAAAAAATTGCTTATAAAAGAGTATAAGCAATTTTTTTATTTGTATTGAAAGATCATAATATACTCATGTTCATGAGTTGGAGAAAACACAAAAATATGAAAATACCATACTTGTAACAGGTTATGATGTGTAAAGAAGCAAAAATATTGGATTTTGTAACTCAAGGTATTCATGAGTAAGTAAATAAGCAAGAAGATGAAATATAGTAACTCATAAGGTGTTCATGAGTAAAGAAAGAATCAAAAACCTAGGATTTAGTAACTCATAAGGTGTTCATGAGTAAGTAAAGAAGCAAAATATGAGATTTAGTA
>NZ_NESS01000017.1 GCF_002128425.1 Gottfriedia acidiceleris | reverse complement strand
CACACCCGTTCCCATACCGAACACGGCAGTTAAGCTCTTCAGCGTCGATGGTAGTTGGGGGTTTCCCCCTGTGAGAGTAGAACGTCGCCTGGTAAATAAAAACATCAGCTATTAGGCTGGTGTTTTTTTGTATATATATAAATGCTCAAATGATCAAACGAATTAGATCAAGTTAATAATTTTTTAATAAAAGTATAGAGGAAAAAAAGCTTCTTAAAAGAATTGTATAACATATATATTTATATACTGTAAAAAAAATCGTCGAATGGCGAGCCTTTAGACGAAGATAGAGGAGTTATTGCACTTATATTTAATACTTAAAACTGAGAAATATGTCGATTTTTCTTCTAGGCTTCCAATTTTACTTTCTTAATAATCAAAAAAAGATTAAGAGCGGTGTGGTTTGGAAAAAATGGTAAAGAGATAATAGTTGAAATTTTTCATGAAAGGAATATAATAATAGTCAAAGATAGTCAAAGTCAGTAAAGGTGGTAAATAGATGAAGAATATATCAGATATTATTGAACAATATCTAATGAACTACTTTGACATATCCGATAAAGATTATGTCGAGATAAAAAGAAGTGAAATAGCGAATAAATTTGACTGTGTACCTTCTCAAATAAATTATGTAATTAATACTAGATTCACATTAGAAAGAGGATATGTGGTAGAAAGTAAACGTGGTGGAGGAGGGTATATTCGAATTATTAAAGTGCAATTTCATGATAAAGCGAGCGTAATTGATCAAATATTAAATAGCTTTACTAATAATATTGCACAGTCTAGCTCCGAGGACTATATTCGCCTTCTACTTGAAAAAAATGTAATTACTGGGCGTGAAGCAAAAATGATGTTAAGTGTATTAGATCGTTCAGTAATAATGGTTAATTTACCTTATCGGGATGAGTTAAGAGCAAGAATGTTCAAAGCAATGCTAAGAAGTTTAAAGTATAAATAGAATATGGAGGTTGCCCATAATGATTTGTCAAGAATGTCAAGAACGTCCGGCAACATTACACTATTCTAAAATTATTAATGGTGAGAAAACAGATATTCACTTATGTGAGAAATGCGCAAATGAATCGAACAACAAATATATTTTTTCTGAAATAGGTGGTTATTCTGTAAATGATTTGTTAGCTGGATTGTTTAAAGGTAATACTGGTATTTATGAAATGAAGAAAAATAAGATTCATCAAGATTCTCAAATTGAATGTCCTAGATGTAAGATGACTTTTCAAAAGTTTACTAAAATTGGACGTTTAGGTTGTTCAAGTTGTTATGAAACATTTATGGATCAGATGAAACCAATTGTTAAAAGAATTCATAGTGGTAATGTATCGCATACAGGGAAAATACCTCAAAAGATTAACGGGGCTATCTCTTTAAAAAGGAAGTTACAAGACTTAAAATCTCAAATGAAAAATTTTATCGATAATGAAGATTTTGAGCAAGCAATTAAGATTCGAGATGAAATTCGTGATATTGAAAAAGATTTACAAGCCCTTCAAAAGGAGGTGGAGTAAGTTACATGTCTTTTAATCGAATTATTAATGAAGCCATCAGTCCATGGATGAAACAAGAGGGTCCAGATGATGATATAGTTTTAAGCAGTCGTATTAGGTTAGCCAGAAATTTTAGTGCATATTTATATCCAACTTTACTTAGTCAAGACAAGGCTAAAGAAATTTGTCATTTAGTTAAACATTATTTTGAAGGTAGTACAGCTTTACCAAACGGACCTTTTGAATATATTGAGATTAATAAGTTAGAACCAGTAGAGAAAAGAGTATTAATTGAAAAACACTTAATAAGTCCTAATTTAGTTCAAGAGTCGGTACATGGTGCATGTATTTTATCTCAGGATGAACAAATTAGCATTATGATCAACGAAGAAGACCATTTAAGAATTCAAGCTCTATTTCCAGGTTTACAACTTAGAGAGGCACTTACTCAAGCGAATCATATTGATAATTATATAGAGAGTCAGCTTGAATATGCTTTTGATGAAACAATTGGTTATTTAACTAGCTGTCCTACTAATGTTGGTACCGGATTAAGGGCTTCAGTAATGATGCATCTTCCAGCACTGGTCATAACAAAACAATTTAACCGTTTAATTCCTACTATTAATCAACTTGGTTTAGTTGTAAGAGGAATTTATGGTGAAGGTAGCGAAGCATTAGGTAATATCTTTCAGATTTCGAATCAAATTACATTAGGGAAATCGGAAGAAGAAATAATAGAAGACTTAACGACAATTGTACAACAACTGATCAAACACGAGAAATCAGCAAGAGATGCACTTGCAAGAACTTCTTTAATTCGTTTAGAAGATCGGGTCTTTCGTTCTCTAGGTACATTGAAATACGGAAGAATAATAGAAACAAAGGAAAGTGCTAAGTGTTTATCGGATGTACAGTTAGGGATTGATTTAGGTTTAATTGATGGTTTATCTAAAAACTTTTTACATGAATTAATGATATTAACTCAACCAGGTATTTTACAACAGTACGTAGGTGATCAGCTTACTCCCGAAGAAAGGGATATTAAAAGAGCATCACTAATACGCGAAAGACTATCTAATAAAAATAACTAATTATATGGGAGGAACCAATTATGATGTTTGGTCGATTTACAGAACGTGCTCAAAAAGTATTAGCTCTTTCTCAAGAAGAGGCAATCCGAATTGGACACTCAAATATAGGTACAGAACATATTTTACTAGGACTTGTTCGAGAAGGTGAAGGTATTGCAGCTAAAGCATTACTTGCACTTGGATTAAGCCCAGAGAAAGTACAGCAAGAAGTGGAAACATTAATAGGACGTGGTCAGGGAGTTGCCCAGACTGTACATTACACTCCTAGAGCTAAAAAAGTGATTGAATTATCAATGGATGAGGCTCGTAAATTAGGGCATTCATATGTAGGAACAGAGCACATCCTTTTAGGATTAATTCGAGAAGGAGAAGGTGTAGCAGCAAGAGTATTAAATAATCTCGGTGTTAGCTTAAATAAAGCTCGTCAACAAGTTCTTCAATTATTAGGTAGCAATGAAAGCTCATCTAATCATCAAAATGGATCGGCAAATCAAGCAAATACTCCAACATTAGACAGCTTAGCTCGTGATTTAACAGTATCGGCTAGAGAGGGTCGTTTAGATCCTGTAATCGGACGTGGTAAAGAAATTCAGCGAGTAATTGAAGTGTTAAGCCGACGCACTAAGAATAATCCAGTATTAATTGGTGAGCCTGGTGTAGGTAAAACAGCTATTGCAGAAGGATTAGCTCAACAAATTGTTAATAATGAAGTACCAGAAATTTTAAGAGATAAACGAGTAATGACACTTGATATGGGTACTGTCGTAGCTGGAACTAAGTACCGTGGTGAATTTGAAGATCGTCTGAAAAAAGTAATGGACGAAATTCGTCAAGCTGGTAATATTATTCTTTTCATTGATGAACTTCATACATTAATTGGTGCAGGTGGAGCGGAAGGTGCAATTGATGCATCTAACATCTTAAAGCCATCATTAGCACGTGGTGAGCTACAATGCATCGGTGCAACAACAATTGATGAATATCGTAAATATATCGAAAAAGATGCAGCGTTAGAGCGTCGTTTCCAACCAATTCAGGTTGATCAGCCGAGTGTAGATGAGTCAATTCAAATTCTTCAAGGCTTACGTGACCGTTATGAGGCACATCATAGAGTATCAATATCTGATCAGGCAATTATTGAGGCTGTAAAACTATCTGATCGATATATTACAGACCGTTTCTTACCGGATAAAGCAATTGATGTTATTGATGAGGCAGGTTCTAAAGTACGTCTACGTAGTTTTACAACACCTCCAAATTTAAAAGAATTAGAATTAAAATTAGAGGAAGTTCGTAAAGAGAAAGATGCGGCTGTACAAAGTCAAGAATTTGAAAAAGCAGCATCATTAAGAGACTCAGAACAAAGATTACGTGAGCAATTAGAAGATACGAAACGCCAATGGAAAGAGAAACAAGGTAAAGAAAATTCTGAAGTAACCGTAGAGGATATAGCGAATGTTGTATCATCATGGACGAATATTCCAGTTACAAAACTTGCTCAAACAGAGGCAGATAAACTGTTAAATATGGAAAGTGTTCTTCATAAACGAGTGATTGGTCAAGAAGAAGCAGTAGTAGCAGTTTCTAAAGCTGTACGACGTGCAAGAGCAGGATTAAAAGATCCAAAACGCCCAATTGGTTCATTTATTTTCTTAGGTCCTACAGGTGTAGGTAAAACAGAATTGGCTCGAGCATTAGCTGAAACAATTTTCGGCGATGAAGATGCGATGATTCGTATTGATATGTCGGAGTATATGGAAAAACACGCAACGTCTCGTTTAGTAGGGGCACCTCCAGGATATGTTGGATATGATGAAGGTGGTCAACTAACTGAAAAAGTTAGACGTAAACCTTACTCAGTAATTCTATTAGATGAAATTGAGAAAGCTCACCCAGATGTATTTAATATCCTACTTCAAGTATTAGAAGACGGTCGATTAACCGATTCAAAGGGTCGTACAGTTGACTTTAGAAATACACTTGTTATCATGACATCAAACGTTGGAGCAAGTGCTTTAAAAACAAACAAATATGTTGGATTCAATATTAATGACGGTGAAAAAGATTATAAAGATATGAAAGGGAAAGTATTAGAGGAACTGAAAAAAGCATTCCGTCCTGAATTCCTAAACCGTATCGATGAAACAATCGTCTTCCATTCATTAGAGAAGAAACATATTAAAGAAATTGTTCACTTAATGGTTAATAGTTTAACGAAACGTTTAAAAGAACAAGAAATCGAACTAGAATTATCAGATGCAGCAATCGATAAAATTTCAGATGAAGGATTCGATGCTGAATATGGAGCTCGTCCATTAAGAAGAGCAATTCAAAAACAAGTAGAGGATCGTTTATCCGAAGAATTATTAAAAGGTAATGTTGAAAAAGGCCGAAAAGTTATTCTTGATGTAAAGGATAATGAATATGTGATTAGATCAGCGGCTGAAACTGTAAATCAATAAACAATTACAAAGTTCATACCTTTTATGAAGGATAAGTGAACAATTACTTGTAAAGTTATCTTATTTGTGAAAAAGGGCGTGAAGCCCTTTTTCTTATATCAAAAAAGCGTTAGGATAGACTTAGAATACATACTCTATTAATATAGAAAATCATAGTAACAAAAGAGGTACTATACATATGGCTAAAAAGAAAACTAAATTCGTTTGTCAATCTTGCGGATATGAATCAGTTAAGTGGGTTGGAAAGTGTCCTGCGTGTAATGAATGGAACACAATGGTTGAGTTTAACGAACAGCCTGCTAGTTCAAGAAGGCTAACGTTTAATACAAATGCCACAGTAGAAGGAACGAAACCAATTTCGATCATGGAAGTGGAAATAGGCACTGAAACTCGAATCGAAACTTCCTTCGATGAGTTTAACCGGGTTTTAGGTGGTGGTATCGTTTTAGGTTCATTAGTATTAATTGGTGGTGACCCTGGAATTGGAAAGTCGACGATGCTCTTGCAGGTTTCCTCACAATTGGCTAAAAAGGATCATAAAGTTTTATATGTTTCAGGTGAAGAATCTCAGAAGCAAATAAAATTAAGAGCAGAACGACTAGGTGTCGCTACGCAAAACTTATATGTATTATCCGAGACAGATTTGTCTTATATTGCTCGATATATGGATGAGATGTCTCCTGATTTTGTTGTAATTGATTCGATTCAAACAATCTATTTACAAGAAGTAACATCTGCTCCTGGTAGTGTTTCACAAGTTCGAGAGTGTACTTCAGAATTAATGAAAATTGCGAAGACAAAAGGCATACCGATCTTTATAGTAGGCCATGTGACAAAAGAGGGATCGATTGCTGGCCCGCGTTTATTGGAACATATGGTAGATGCAGTTTTATATTTTGAAGGTGAAAGACATCATACTTATCGAATATTAAGGGCAGTTAAAAATCGTTTTGGATCTACAAATGAAACGGGTATTTTTGAAATGAAAGAGTTAGGATTAGTAGAAGTACTGAATCCATCGGAAATATTCTTAGAAGAGAGACCTTTTGGAGTAGCGGGTTCAACTGTTGTTGCCTCTATGGAAGGTACTAGACCTGTACTTGTTGAATTACAAGCACTTGTCTCACCAACTAGCTTTGGAAATGCGAGGCGAATGGCAACGGGTATAGATCACAATAGAGTATCATTAATTATGGCAGTATTAGAAAAGAGAATGGGCCTTTTATTACAAAATCAAGATGCTTATTTAAAGGTTGCTGGTGGACTGAAGTTAGATGAACCAGCTGTAGATTTAGCTGTTGCGGTAAGTATAGCCTCAAGCTTTCAAGATAAACCTACTAATCCAACAGATGTAGTAATTGGTGAGATTGGTTTAACAGGAGAAGTTCGAAGGGTATCTAGAATAGAACAAAGAGTGCAGGAAGCAGCTAAACTTGGATTTAAAAGAGCAATAATTCCATCAAAAAATATTGGAGGATGGAGTTTTCCTGAAGGAATGGAAATAATAGGTATTAATACAGTACATGAAGCATTAAAATACGTGTTAGGAGGGTAGAGATGGAGGATCAAAAACAAAAAGCTAAATCAATGTTGCCAGTTTTAGAAATGATTGCTCCAGGTACACCATTGCGTGATGGCATTGATAACGTACTTAGAGCACAGACTGGTGGATTAATTGTACTTGGCTTTAATGATGAAACAAAAGAAATGGTCGATGGTGGTTTTCATATTAATGACCCTTTCTCTCCAGCTAGCTTATATGAATTAGCAAAAATGGATGGAGCACTCATTTTAAATGAAACTGGGACAAAAATCCTGTTGGCAAATGCACAATTGATACCAGATCAATCAATCTTTACAAAAGAAACTGGTATGCGCCATCGAACTGCAGAACGAGTATCAAGACAAACAGGAAACTTAGTAATTGCTATTTCGCAAAGACGTAATGTTATTACCTTATATAAAGGTAATCTGCGCTATACACTGCGGGATATTGGTGTAATTTTAACAAAGGCTAATCAGGCGATTCAGACTCTTGAAAAATATAAAATTGTGTGGAATCAAGGAATTACTTCACTTAGTATTTTAGAGTTTGAAGAACTAGTTACATTATTTGAAGTTGTAAATGTTTTACATAGTGTTGAAATGGTTCTTCGGATTAAAAATGAAATTAATAACTATGTAATTGAGCTTGGTGATGAAGGAAGACTGATCGAATTACAGTTAATTGAGATCATTTCGGACCTTGAGGAGGAGGCATTACTTTTAATAAAGGATTATCATTATAATAAGGAACAAGATCCTAAAAGTATTTTGCAAAAACTCCAAGAACTAGCTAATGAAGAATTGTTAGAGGATCATGCCATTATTAAATTGCTTGGTTATCCGAATAACACAAATCTTGAAGAAATGGTAGAGCCTAGAGGGTATCGTATGTTGATGAAAATTTCTAGACTACCGCCGCTAGTTATTGAAAATTTAACACAGCGATTTAAGCACCTTAAAGGGATCTACAAAGCTACTCTTGATGAGTTAGATGATGTTGATGGAATTGGTGAAATTCGTGCGAAAAAAATCAAAGAAGGACTAAAACGAATTCAGGAGCAACTGTATATCAATAGACATAACTAAGTTATTTCGTCTAAGATAGAGTTAATTATTTATTTAAAGGAGGTGGCGAATTGATAAAGAGGATCGTTCAAGTTATTTATATTTTTGTCGGAAGTACTTTAGGATTAGTACTTTTTCCACTATTAGATAAACTGTTAAAAACAGAGTTACCTAATATTTTGCATAATTCTTATGTGCAAGCTTTAAGTGGAGCAGTGATCTTTTTTATTTTATCGCTTTGGTTAGTTGATCCAACAGTAACGTTTATCAAGTATATTGAGGAGAAATTATTAAAAGCTCCTATTTCAATGATTTTGTTTGGTAGTTTAGGACTTGTTTTTGGACTTATTCTGGCATTTCTTATTTCATTGCCAATTGACTCAATTAGATTACAGTATGTTTCATCAATTATTCAAATAGTTGTTACGATTTTATTAGGATATTTAGGTTTTCAAGTTGGGATTAAAAAAAGAGAAGAATTATTAAGTTTATTTACTTTATCTTCAAGGGCAGCTAAGAAAAAGGCTGCTGAAGAGCAAGATACATCATTCGATATTCCAGTTAAAATTTTAGATACTAGTGTAATCATTGATGGTCGTATTGCTGATATTTGTCAAACCGGATTCATAGAAGGAACAATTGTGATTCCACAATTTGTATTAGCAGAATTACAATATATAGCCGATAGCTCGGATACGTTAAAACGTAATAGAGGGCGAAGAGGATTAGATATTCTAAATAGAATCCAAAAAGATCTAGCTATGAAAGTTGAAATCTACGAAGGGGATTTTGAAGATGTTCCTGAAGTAGATGCAAAATTAGTAAAGCTTACTAAATTAAAAAATGGTATTTTAGTGACAAATGATTTTAATTTAAACAAAGTTAGTGAACTTCAGCAAATTAAAGTTTGGAATATTAACGATCTAGCAAATGCAATTAAACCAGTAGTATTACCTGGGGAAGTATTAACTGCTTTTGTAGTAAAAGAAGGTAAAGAAAAATTACAAGGTGTTGCATATTTAGACGATGGTACAATGATCGTTGTAGAAGACGGTAAAGAATCAATTGGTAAACGAGTAGATACAGTCGTTACGAGCGTACTACAAACTTCTGCAGGTCGTATGATTTTTGCAAAAGTAAAGTAAGTTAGAGGGGTATACGTAAAATGCAATATAAGGTCATCATTCCAGCAGCGGGTTCTGGCTCACGAATGGGTGCAGGCTATAATAAATTATTTTTAAAAATAATTAACTCGCCAATTATTGAATTAACATTAAAAGTATTTGGCGAAGATCATCGTTGCAATGAGATTATCTTACCGATTAAAGAATCTGAAAGACAGTTCTTTGAAACTTTAAATTTGCCAAGCTTTATTCAACATAAAATAACCTATGTAAAAGGTGGAGCAGAAAGACAAGAAAGTGTTTATAATGGTCTAGTGTCAATTAAAGATACTGAAAGTTTTATTTTAGTACATGACGGGGCGAGACCTTTTGTAACAAATGCAGTAATTGAGCGGATTCTTGAAAAGATGAATGAACATGAGGCAGTTATCTGTGCTGTTCCAATGAAAGATACAATTAAGAAGGTTATAGATCAAGAAGTCATTGAAACAATCGATCGTTCTACACTTTGGGGAGTACAGACTCCCCAAGCTTTTTCATACAAATGCTTAATGGAAGCGCATCAAAAAGCAATTGAAAATGGTTATTTAGGAACTGATGATGCAAGCTTAGTTGAATGGAACGGAAGTAAAGTTTTTGTAGTAAATGGAGATTATAACAATATAAAAGTAACAACTAAGGAAGATTTGTTTTTTGCTGAAACAATTTATGAACAATATAGAAGTTAGAAGGTGTTTACATGTTTAGAATTGGACAAGGGTTTGATGTTCATGCTTTTGCAGAAAATCGCCCATTAATTATTGGTGGAATTGAGATTCCCTACGAATTAGGTTTATTAGGTCATTCTGATGCCGATGTTCTTCTTCATACAATATCGGATGCATTGCTTGGGGCTATCGGTGAGGGAGATATAGGTAGACATTTCCCAGATACGGATCCAGCTTTTAAAGATGCTGATTCAGCAAAAATACTTCAACACGTATTTCATATTGTTAAGGATAAAGGCTATGAGTTAGTTAACGCAGATTGTACGATTATTGCTCAAGCGCCTAAAATGGCACCATATATCCAATTAATGAGAGAGCGAATTGCAGAGCTGCTTGAAACGACATCTGATTGTATTAATGTAAAAGCAACAACAACTGAAAAATTAGGTTTTACAGGTAGAAAAGAAGGAATTGCATCCCAAGCGGTTGTATTGTTACAAAAGAAGGCTTAAACTAATAAAGTATATTAATTATTCAGTGGAGAGTGTCTATAAATGTCAAATAGAGTAAGAGTTCGTTATGCACCTAGTCCAACAGGTCATTTACATATTGGAAACGCACGTACTGCGTTATATGTATATTTATTTGCTAAGCATTTTAATGGTGATATGGTATTACGTATAGAAGATACTGATATAGAACGTAATGTTGAAGGTGGCGAAGAAAGCCAAGCGAAATATTTACACTGGTTAGGTATTGATTGGGATGAAGGTCCAGATAAAGGTGGCGAGTACGGTCCTTATCGTCAACTAGAAAGACTAGACTTATACAAACAATATGCTAATGAATTAATTGAGAATGGTCATGCATACAGGTGCTATTGTACTGAGGAAGAGCTTGCAGCAGAACGTGAAGCCCAATTAGCCGCTGGTCATCCAACTACACGTTATAGCGGAAAATGCCGTCATTTAACAGCTGAAGAAAGAGCTGCAAAAGAAGAAGCAGGTGCAGAACACACTATTCGTTTTGCAGTACCAGCAAACGATACGTATGAGTGGGAAGATATCGTTCGTGGAAATATTAAATTTGAATCAAAAGATATCGGCGACTGGGTTCTTGTTAAAAAGAACGGAATCGCTACTTATAACTACGCTGTAGTAGTTGACGATGCATTAATGAAAATTAGTCACGTACTGCGCGGGGAAGAGCATATTTCTAATACTCCTAAACAATTAATGGTATATCGTGCATTAAATTGGGATGCTCCAGATTTCGGTCATATGGCAGTAATCGTAAACGAAAACCGTAAAAAGCTTTCAAAACGTGACGAATCTGTATTACAATTTATTGAACAATATCAAAATCTTGGTTACTTACCAGAAGCATTATTTAACTTTATTGCTCTTCTTGGTTGGTCACCAGTTGGTGAAGAAGAAATTTTCAGCAAGGATGAATTTATTAAAATTTTCGATCCTAGTCGTTTAAGCTCTGCTCCAGCTATGTTTGATAAGCAAAAATTAACTTGGATTAACAATCGTTATATTAAAGAGCAACCATTAGAAAAAGTTGTAGAAATTTCATTACCACATCTAATTAAAGCTGGTTTTGTAAATGAAGAACGCACTGCAGATGAAAATCTGTGGGTTACTAACCTAGTAGCTTTATATCAAGACCAAATGAGCTTTGGTGCTGAAATTGTAGAATTATCAAGCTTATTCTTCAAAGAAGTATTAACATTCGGTGAAGAAGAGCAAGCTGTTATTTCGGAAGAGCAAGTAAAGGAAGTACTTTCTGCATTAGTTGAAGAACTTAAAGCTTCTGAAGAATTTACAGTTGATTCGATTAAAGCTGCAATGAAATCAGTTCAAAAGTCGACTGGACAAAAAGGCAAAAAGTTATTTATGCCAATTCGAGTTGCAACTACTGGTCAATGTCATGGTCCGGAATTACCTGCTGCGATGACTTTGCTAGGAAAAGAAAAAGTTATTGCTCGTTTACAACAAATAATTGGTTAACATTTTGATTGATTTGTAATATATATAAGTAATATTCATATAGGTAAAATGTTGATAGGGAAAAGTAAATGGTTACTCGTTACCCAGAGAGAATCACATTGGTGAAAGTGATTTTAACGGTAGTCATGGAAGTGCCCCCTTGAGTCCTTAGCCGAAAAATACGTTTTAGTAGGCTAAGGCGGTGGAAACCGTTACATTACATGAGTTGAGATAATTTATTTTTATCTAATCAGAGTGGAACCGCGCATAAAGCGTCTCTGTGTATGTTATGTACACAGGGACGCTTTTTATTTTTTATAGAGAAAAAAATCAAATTCTTAATAAATTCTTTAAGGGGAAATGAAGATGCTAAAGTACATGAAGGAAGATGTAGCGACGATTTTTGAACGCGATCCAGCCGCTACTAGCTATTTAGAAGTAATTCTTACGTATGCTGGTTTACATGCATTATGGCTTTATCGATTTGCTCATTATTTCAATCGGAAAAAATGGCACTTTATTGCAAGAAGTATTTCACAGTTTGCTCGGTTTTTAACAGGAATTGAGATTCATCCAGGGGCGAAAATTGGTAGACGATTTTTTATCGATCATGGAGCAGGAGTTGTAATTGGAGAAACATGTGAAATAGGTGATGATGTTACTATTTATCAAGGGGTAACATTAGGTGGAACAGGGAAGGAAAAAGGTAAGCGACATCCAACCTTATTGAGTGGGGTATTAGTAGCTACTGGAGCAAAAGTTCTAGGATCAATCACAATCGGAGAAAATGCAAAAATTGGTGCAAATTCAGTTGTACTAAAGGATGTTCCAAATAATACTACTGTAGTTGGTATACCTGGTAAGATAGTTGTTCAAGATGGAATTAGAGTAAATAATCAATTTGATCACTGTGATCTACCTGACCCAGTAGCGGATCGACTACTACAACTAGAAGCGGAATTAGAAGAGCTAAGAAGTTTAATGAGAATATCTGAAAGGAAGTAAAACGATGGCAATTCAAATTTATAATACATTAACAAGGAATAAAGAAGATTTTAAGCCTATAGAAGAAGGCAAGGTCAAAATGTATGTATGTGGACCTACTGTATATAACTATATTCATATTGGTAACGCAAGACCTGCAATTGTTTTTGATACAGTAAGACGTTATTTTGAATATCGTGGATATGAAGTAAACTATGTTTCAAATTTCACAGATGTTGATGATAAGTTAATTAAAGCAGCAAATGAATTAGGTTCAGATGTCCCAACGATAGCAGATCGTTTTATTAATGCATATTTTGAAGATGTTCAAGCATTAGGTTGCAAAACAGCGACGAATCACCCTCGAGTAATGGATAATATGGATATTATTATCGAGTTTATTGATGAGCTAGTAAAAAAAGGCTATGCATATGAATCTGAAGGTGATGTTTATTTTAAAACAAAGGAATTTGATGGTTACGGTAAACTTTCACACCAATCAATTGAAGACCTTCGAATTGGTGAAAGAATTGAAATTGGTGAAAAGAAGGAAGATCCATTAGATTTCGCTCTATGGAAAGCAGCTAAACCAGGTGAAATATTCTGGGAAAGTCCGTGGGGGAAAGGTAGACCAGGATGGCATATTGAGTGCTCAGCAATGGCAAAGAAATATCTTGGAGAAACAATCGATATTCATGCAGGTGGTCAAGATTTATCATTCCCACACCATGAGAATGAGATTGCTCAGTCAGAAGCTTTAAGTGGGAAAACTTTTTCAAATTATTGGATGCATAATGGATACATCAATATTGACAACGAAAAAATGTCTAAGTCATTGGGCAATTTTGTATTAGTACATGACATTATTAAAATCGTTGATCCAATGTTATTACGTTTCTTCATGTTATCAGTGCACTATCGTCACCCGATTAACTATAGCGAGGAACTTTTACAAGAAGCTAAAAATGGTTTTGAACGTATTAAAACGGCTTACCAAAATAGTAAACACCGTTTAGAAAGTAGTACTAATTTAACAGAAGATGACGATAAATGGTTAAAAGAAATAGCAGATGAAAAAACTGTCTTCACAAAAGTAATGGATGATGACTTTAATACAGCTAATGCGATTTCAGTTTTATATCAATTAGCTAAATTAGCAAATCAATATTTACTAGAGACACATACTTCAACGAATGTATTAAATCAATTAGTAGCAACTTTTGATGAATTATCAAATGTACTAGGTATTACACTAGTTAAAGAAGAAGCAATGTTAGATGATGAAATCGAAGCATTAATTCAAAAACGTACAGATGCACGTAAAAATCGTGATTTTGCATTAGCGGACCAAATTCGTGACCAATTAAAAGAAATGAATATAATCATTGAAGATACTCCACAAGGCATTCGCTGGAAAAGAGGATAACTTCATGATTGAAAGTAACCAAAATATTGATGCTAAACAACTAAACAGTTTAGCACTTGCTTATATAGGTGATGCTGTATATGAAATTTATGTACGTCATCACCTCCTTGAAAAAGGGACAGTAAGACCTAATCAACTTCACCGAGCGGCAACAAGATTTGTTTCTGCGAAAGGACAAGCTAAAGTAATTAGAGAAATGCTTTCAACTGATCTATTGTCAGATGAAGAAGTCGCAGTTGTTAAAAGGGGCCGTAATGCAAAATCAGGAACTGTGCCAAAAAATACTGATGTACAAACATATCGATACGCAACTGCAATGGAAGCGTTAATCGGATACCATTATTTATTAAAAAATGAAGATAGACTCAATACAATTGTACATTTTGCGATTCAATTTATTGAGAATGATAAAGGAGCATAATATGTCTGAGGAATTTATTATTGGGCGTAATCCAGTTATGGAAGCAATACGTTCAGGTCGTGATATAAATAAAATATGGGTTAGCGAAGGAGCAAATAAAGGTCAAATCCATAAACTTTTAGAATTAGCTAACCAAAACAAAGTGATTGTTCAAACAGCACCAAATAAGAAATTAGATGGAATGGTTAAAGGAAATCACCAAGGTGTAGTAGCACAAGTAGCTGCATATGAATATGTGGAAATTGATGACTTGTTTGAAGTTGCCAGTAGTCGAAACGAACAACCGTTCTTCTTAATTCTTGATGAAATTGAAGATCCACATAATTTAGGCTCAATTATGAGAACTGCAGATGCAGTTGGTGCTCATGGAATTATTATTCCAAAGAGAAGAGCAGTAGGTTTAACTTCAGCGGTTGCTAAAGCTTCTACTGGAGCGATTGAATACATTCCAGTTGCTCGAGTAACAAACTTAGCAAGAACTGTAGATGAATTAAAAGAAAGAGGAGTTTGGATTTTTGGTACTGATGCAAAAGGTGCAGATGATTATCGAAACATGGATGGCCAAATTTCTCTTGGTTTAATTATTGGTAGCGAAGGTAAAGGAATGAGCAGGATCTTAAAAGAAAAATGTGATTTCCTAATTAAGTTACCAATGGTCGGTAAAGTTACATCGTTAAATGCGTCTGTTGCGGCTAGTCTATTAATGTATGAAATACATCGTAAGAGACATCCGCTTGGATCATAAAAAGAAAGAAATTCTTATTGTAGATGGTTATAACATGATTGGAGCTTGGCCGAATCTTAGAAAACTTCGAGATATTGACTTTGATAAATCACGTGATTATCTAATTACTCAGCTTGCTGAGTATAAGGCATACACAGGGATGTATATAATAGTTGTATTTGATGCTCATTTTGTAAATGGAATCGAAAAGGTAGACAAGAATTCAAAGGTAGAAGTGATTTTTACTCGAAAAAACCAAACGGCTGATGAAAAAATTGAAAAACTTGCAATTGAGCTTCGACATGTTAACCATCATATTTATGTTGCGACATCTGACTTTACTGAGCAATGGCAAATATTTGGACAAGGTGCACTTCGTATACCTGCAATGGAACTATATCGATCGGTTACGCAAAATAAAAAAATGATAAGTAGTCGAATTAGTGAAATACCTGATCAAAGACTGACAATTAGCAAGACTTTAAATTCAAAACAAACAGAAATTTTAGAAAAATGGCGAAGAGGGGAACGATGACTTATTGTTTCCTTCTTCTTTGTGCTGTATAATTTAATTAAATTGTTTGGTCGGAGGTGCTAATTTTGAACGTTGAACAGGAATTGAAGCTAATGATAGAGTATGGACCTTTAGAAGATGAGGTAATTCTCGAATATGTTCGAGAGGGTGATCAAGAGGCACTAACATTTTTAATTCAAAAGTACCGAAATTTCGTTAAAGCCAAATCTAGGTCTTATTTCCTAATAGGAGCTGACCGTGAAGACATCATTCAAGAAGGTATGATTGGATTATACAAAGCAATTCGTGATTACAAAGAAGACAAACTTTCGTCCTTCAAGGCGTTTGCAGAATTATGCATTACAAGACAAATTATTACAGCAATTAAAACAGCAACTAGACAAAAGCATATCCCATTAAATTCATATGTTTCATTGGACAAGCCTATTTATGATGAGGAATCTGATCGTACATTGCTGGATGTTTTAACAGAAACAAAAAACATGGATCCAGAGGAACTTGTTATCAACCAAGAAGAAAATGTGGACATAGAGCTTAAAATGTCTGAATTATTGAGCGATTTAGAAAGGAAAGTATTATCACTCTATTTAGATGGTCGTTCTTACCAAGAAATATCAGAAGAGTTAAATAGGCATGTAAAATCGATTGATAATGCTTTACAACGAGTAAAAAGAAAGCTTGAAAGATATATGGAAATTAGAGAACTGTCGGTTTGATTAGATTAAGAAATTAGCGTTATAATGCATAGGAAAACAGGGTATAGAAATCAGTTTGACAGTTTAAAGTTCGCATGGTACATTTTTAATGGATAATTATAGATGAATTAGGTTGGTGTCACCATGAGAAAAAAAGTTGTCCTGTCGTGCGCTAATTGCAATAATAGAAATTACTCCACGATGAAGAATTCCTCTTCTGTAGAACGTTTGGAGATGAAAAAGTTCTGTAAAACGTGCAACGAGCATACTACACATAAAGAAACAAAATAAATGAAGTAAGATAAATGATAATTGCGAATGTCCTTATTCAGTATATAAATTAAAGATCATGCACTACTTTTTGGACAAGGTGGGCGTTTCGTAAATCTCTAAACTAGTATATATGGGGGTTGCATCTGTGGGTCGTATCGGTAAGTTTTTTCGCGAAGTAAAAAGTGAAATGAAAAAAGTTTCATGGCCTAAACGTAAAGAATTAGTTAATTCAACAATTACAGTATTAGCTACAGTTTTATTCTTTGTAGTATTCTTCGCTGTAATTGACACAGGACTTTCTAAACTAATTCGACTTATTCTTGAATAAGTTAAAACTAATTGTGCTATAATGAGTGATAATGTTTAAAAAAAAGCCCGGTGACGGGTTTTTTAATTTGCAAAGAAAGTTGACCGGGGAGGGAAGGACGAGTAGTCCTCTAACATGGAAAAAAGATGGTATGTAGTTCATACTTACTCAGGATATGAGAATAAAGTAAAAGCGAACTTAGAAAAACGTGTAGAAACAATGGGAATGCAGGATAAAATTTTCCGTGTAATAGTTCCAGAAGAATCAGAAGTAGAAATGAAGAACGGTAAAGAGAAAGTAACGAAACGTAAAGTGTTTCCAGGTTATGTGTTAGTTGAACTAGTAATGACTGACGATTCTTGGTATGTAGTTCGAAATACACCGGGAGTAACTGGCTTCGTTGGCTCAGCTGGATCTGGTTCAAAACCAACCCCGCTTTTAGAAGAAGAAATTACACATATTCTAAAACACATGGGTCTAGATGAACAAATAATTGATTTTGATTTAGATGTAAATGAAGTTGTTCGATTAAAAGAAGGTCCATTTGCGAATTATACTGGATCAATTAAAGAAATTGACTTCGAAAAGAAAAAAGTGACTGTGTTAGTAGAATTCTTTAATAAAGAAACACCGGTTGAACTGGATTTACATCTTGTTGAAAAATTATAATACAAGACCTTGCATTTTTAATTTGAAAATGTTAGACTTTTAAAGGTCAATATGCATCGAATAGATGATATTAACTTCTGTATAAGAATATGCATGTAAATGCAAAACGATATGAGTGGGAGGGTGTAAAACCCCATTACCACATCACGGACTTAAGGAGGTGTGTCTCGTGGCTAAAAAAGTAATTAAAATGGTAAAATTGCAAATTCCTGCAGGAAAAGCAAACCCAGCACCACCAGTTGGTCCTGCACTAGGACAAGCAGGTGTTAACATCATGGGATTCTGTAAAGAGTTCAACGCTCGTACAGCTGACCAAGCTGGTCTAATCATTCCTGTTGAAATCACTGTATTCGAAGATCGTTCGTTTACATTTATTACGAAAACTCCTCCTGCTGCTGTACTTCTTAAAGTAGCGGCTGGTATCGAGTCTGGTTCTGGTGAACCAAATCGTAAAAAAGTAGCAACAGTTAAACGCGATAAAGTGCGTGAGATTGCTGAACAAAAAATGCCTGACTTAAATGCTGCTTCTGTTGAAGCTGCTATGCGTATGGTAGAAGGTACTGCACGTAGTATGGGTATCGTTATTGAAGACTAATCCCATCTTCAATAAGGTGTGATTGAGGAGGTTGCGAGCATCACTTGATGTGTTTTATCGCAACCTTTATTCGTGGGAGGAAAATCCGTTAAAACCACATTAGGAGGAATAAAACATGGCTAACAAAGGTAAAAAATACCAAGAAGCTATTAAATTAGTAGATCGTACAGCTGTTTATGCAGTAAACGAAGCTGTAGAACTTGTTAAAAAGACTACAACTGTTAACTTTGATGCAACAGTTGAAGTAGCATTCCGTTTAGGAGTAGATCCAAAGAAAGCTGACCAACAAATTCGTGGTGCAGTAGTTCTTCCACACGGTACTGGTAAAGTACAACGTGTATTAGTATTCGCTAAAGGTGAAAAAGCTAAAGAAGCTGAAGCTGCTGGTGCTGATTTCGTAGGCGATGCTGACATGATTAACAAAATCCAACAAGGTTGGTTCGATTTTGATGTAGTAGTAGCAACTCCAGACATGATGGCTGAAGTTGGTAAATTAGGACGTGTATTAGGACCTAAAGGTTTAATGCCAAACCCTAAAACAGGTACAGTTACATTTGATGTAACTAAAGCTGTTAACGAAATCAAAGCTGGTAAAGTTGAATACCGTGTTGATAAAGCTGGTAACATTCACGTACCAATCGGTAAAGTATCTTTCGAAAACGAAAAGTTAGTAGAAAACTTTACAACAATCTTTGAAACTATGTTAAAAGTTAAACCTGCTGCTGCTAAAGGAACATACATGAAGAACGTAGCAATCACTTCAACTATGGGCCCTGGTATCAAAGTAGATCCAGCTAGTTTCTAAGATAAAAAAACAAAGTTGACAATTCGACAAGAACTCTCTATAATGGAGATTGTCTTGCTAATTAAATAGACTACCGTAGACAGTAGGTGCTTACGCTTAATATCCTACCGAGGTGTATAACTGATAAATTCGTGCATATACAACCTCCATGTCTTTTTTTGAAAAATTCGTGGAGGTTTTGCTATGGTTACACTTTTGCGGTATACACACAAAAATCCACAGGAGGTGTAATAAATGAGCGCAGTATTAGAAGCTAAAAAACAAGTTGTATCTGAAGTAGCTGCTAAATTACGTGATAGCAAATCAACAATCGTTGTTGACTACCGTGGTTTAAACGTTGCTGAAGTAACTGAATTACGTAAGCAATTACGTGAAGCTGGCGTTGAGTTCAAAGTTTACAAAAACACTTTAACTCGTCGTGCTGCTGAAGAAGCTGGCTTAGCTGGTTTAAACGAATCATTAACTGGTCCAAACGCAATCGCGTTTAGTATGGAGGATGTAATTGCTCCTGCTAAAGTAATCAACGATTTCGCTAAAAAACATGAGGCTTTAGAAATTAAAGCTGGTGTAATCGAAGGAAACGTTGCTACTGTTGAAGAAGTTAAAGCTCTTGCTGAACTTCCATCTCGCGAAGGTTTACTTTCTATGTTGCTTAGCGTGCTACAAGCACCAATCCGCAACTTCGCTCTTGCAACTAAAGCAGTTGCAGAACAAAAAGAAGAACAAGGCGCTTAATGCCAAGATCGCTTAAAATATATAATTTAAAGGTATAAACAAGGAGGAAATTAACAATGACTAAAGAACAAATCATTGAAGCAGTTAAAAACATGACTGTATTAGAATTAAATGACTTAGTAAAAGCAATCGAAGAAGAGTTTGGCGTAACTGCTGCTGCTCCTATGGCTATGATGGCTGGTGGCGCTGCTGAAGCTGCTGCTGAGCAAACTGAATTTGACGTAGTATTAGCTGGCGCTGGCGACCAAAAAATCAAAGTTATCAAAGTAGTTCGTGAATTAACTGGTTTAGGATTAAAAGAAGCTAAAGAATTAGTTGACAACACTCCTAAAGCAATTAAAGAAGGAATCAGCAAAGAAGAAGCTGAAGAAATGAAAGCTAAACTTGAAGAAGTTGGCGCTAACGTAGAAGTTAAGTAATTTCTAAAAGTTTTTAAGAAAGCTCGCATTTATGCGAGCTTTTTTTGTTCATATGGGATTACTTTGGGAAGACTGTTGATAAGAATATATGGAAGAAGGATTTTTTATGGCAGATCATTATTTTACAAATCAACCGAATAGTAAAAATGATAAAAAGGTATTTTCATTTACTCTGAGAGGTAATGATTTGAAATTCCAATCTGATTCAGGTGTTTTTTCTAGGAATGAAGTTGATTTTGGATCACGTGTTTTAATTAGCGCATTCGCATTTCCAGAAATTAAAGGTGATATTTTAGATGTTGGATGTGGATATGGTCCAATCGGTTTATCAATTGCAAAAGATGATGTAAACCGCACAGTAGAGATGGTTGATGTTAATTTAAGAGCAATTGAATTAGCAAAAGAAAATGCGATTGTAAATAAAATAGAAAATGTGAAAATCTATGAAAGTAGCATCTATGAAAATGTAACTGGAGAATATGCAGCTATTTTAACGAATCCGCCAATACGAGCAGGGAAAAATGTTGTTCACGAAATTTTGAAAGGTGCACACGATAAATTACTTCCTGGTGGTGAGCTTTGGGTAGTTATACAAAAGAAACAAGGTGCGCCATCTGCTCTTGATTTATTAAAAGAAACTTTCGATGAGGTTGAGGTAGTAAAAAAAGATAAAGGGTATTATATCATAAAAAGTAAAAAAGATTGACTGTAATTTTTGCTTGTGATAGTATTATTAAATGCCAATATATATTTATTTTCAAAAATGATTTTTTGAAAGTGGGTATATTTCTATATTCTTTGGAAATGATAGTAAAATGACTGTCGTTGAGTTTAATAAATGGTTTTCATTTTGAAACCATTTTATTTTTTGTTTAACAAGTAAGGGATTTTTTCTGCTTATTTGTTACTATTTTTTTGTTTTAAATACTCTTGATTTAAGGGGTGAATATGTTGACAGGTCAACTAGTTCAATATGGACGACACCGCCAACGCAGAAGTTATGCTCGTATCAGTGAAGTTTTAGAGTTACCTAACTTAATTGAAATTCAAACAGCATCTTACCAATGGTTCTTAGATGAAGGTTTGAGAGAAATGTTCCAAGACATTTCACCGATTGAGGATTTCACAGGTAATCTATCATTAGAATTCATTGATTACAGTTTAGGTGAGCCGAAGTATGTTGTAGAAGAATCGAAAGAGCGTGACGTAAACTACGCTGCTCCACTTCGAGTGAAAGTTCGCCTATTAAATAAGGAAACTGGCGAAGTTAAGGAGCAAGACGTTTTCATGGGGGATTTCCCACTGATGACGGATACAGGCACATTTATTATTAATGGTGCTGAACGTGTAATCGTTTCACAATTAGTACGTTCTCCAAGTGTGTACTATAGTGGAAAGATCGACAAAAATGGTAAAAAAGGTTTTACGGCTACAGTTATTCCAAACCGTGGTGCTTGGTTAGAGTACGAAACGGACGCGAAGGATGTAGTTTATGTACGTATTGACCGTACAAGAAAATTACCTGTAACGGTACTACTACGTTCGCTTGGGTTTGGTACGGACCAAGAGATTCTAGACTTATTAGGCGAGAATGAATACCTACGTAATACGCTTGAAAAGGATAACACAGATAGCACCGAAAAGGCGCTTCTTGAAATCTATGAAAGATTACGTCCAGGTGAACCACCTACAGTAGAAAATGCTAAAAACCTATTAATTACTCGCTTCTTTGATCCGAAGCGTTATGATTTAGCTAGTGTTGGACGCTACAAAATAAATAAAAAATTACACATTAAAAATAGACTGTTTAACCAACGTATTGCAGAAACATTAGTAGATCCAGAAACTGGTGAAATTATTGTAGAAAAGGGGACAACTCTTGATCGCCGTACGTTAGACCGTATTCTTCCATTCTTAGAAAAGAATATCGGTGAAAAAGTTGCTCACCCTGCTGGTGGCGTATTAGAAGATGAGATTACTCTACAATCTATTAAAATTTACGCTCCTGTAGAAGATGGTGAACAAGTTATTCAAGTTATTGGAAATGCGAATGTAAGCAAAAGTGTGAAAAATATTTCACCAGCTGACATTATTTCTTCAATTTCATACTTCTTTAACCTGCTACATAACGTAGGTGACACTGACGATATTGACCATTTAGGAAATCGTCGTTTACGTTCAGTTGGTGAATTACTTCAAAACCAATTCCGTATCGGTTTATCTCGTATGGAACGTGTAGTTCGTGAACGTATGTCAATTCAAGATACAAATGCAGTTACTCCACAGGCGTTAATTAATATTCGCCCTGTAATTGCTTCAATAAAAGAATTCTTTGGTAGCTCACAGTTATCTCAATTCATGGACCAAACAAATCCACTTGCTGAATTAACTCATAAACGAAGACTATCAGCACTTGGACCAGGTGGTTTAACACGTGAACGTGCTGGATTTGAAGTACGTGACGTTCATTACTCTCACTATGGTCGTATGTGTCCGATTGAAACTCCTGAGGGTCCAAACATCGGATTAATTAACTCACTTTCTTCTTATGCAAAAGTAAATCAATTTGGTTTTATTGAAACTCCTTATCGTCGTGTAGACTCTGAAACTGGTCGTCTAACAGATAAAATTGATTACTTAACTGCTGATGAAGAAGATTTATACGTTGTAGCCCAAGCGAATGCTCGTTTAGGTGAAGATGGTAGTTTCTTAGATGAAGATGTAGTAGCTCGTTTCCGTGGAGACAACACAGTTGTTAAACGTGAACGTATTGACTACATGGATGTATCTCCAAAACAAGTAGTATCAGCTGCGACAGCATGTATTCCTTTCTTAGAAAACGATGACTCGAACCGTGCCCTAATGGGAGCGAACATGCAACGTCAAGCAGTTCCATTATTAAACCCTGAATCTCCAATCGTAGGTACAGGTATGGAATACGTATCAGCGAAAGACTCTGGTGCTGCAGTAATTTGTAAACACCCAGGTATTGTTGAACGTGTTGAAGCGAAAGAAGTTTGGGTACGTCGCTACTTAGATGTAGACGGTCAAAAAGTAAAAGGTGACCTTGATAAATACCGTATGTTAAAATTCGTACGTTCTAACCAAGGTACTTGTTATAACCAACGCCCAATCGTAAGTGTTGGTGATGAAGTTGTAAGAGGCGAAATTCTTGCAGATGGACCTTCAATGGAAAAAGGTGAATTAGCTCTAGGACGTAACGTATTAGTAGCATTCATGACATGGGATGGTTACAACTACGAGGATGCGATCATTATGAGTCGTCGTCTAGTAAAAGAAGATGTTTATACTTCAGTTCATATTGAAGAATATGAATCAGAAGCTCGTGATACTAAATTAGGACCTGAAGAAATCACTCGTGATATTCCAAATGTTGGTGAAGATGCACTTAAAAATCTTGATGAGCGTGGAATTATCCGAATTGGTGCAGAAGTAAAAGATGGAGATTTATTAGTTGGTAAAGTAACGCCTAAAGGTGTAACTGAATTAACTGCTGAAGAACGTCTTCTACACGCTATCTTTGGTGAAAAAGCTCGTGAAGTTCGCGATACATCTTTACGTGTTCCACACGGTGGAGGCGGAATTATTCTTGATGTAAAAGTATTCACTCGCGAAAACGGTGATGAATTACCACCAGGAGTAAACCAACTTGTTCGTGTTTATATCGTTCAGAAACGTAAAATCTCTGAAGGGGATAAAATGGCTGGACGACATGGTAATAAAGGGGTTATCTCTCGTATTTTACCAGAAGAAGATATGCCATTCTTACCTGATGGAACGCCAGTTGATATCATGTTAAACCCATTAGGGGTACCTTCTCGTATGAACATCGGTCAGGTATTAGAGCTACACTTAGGTATGGCTGCAAGATATCTTGGTATTCATGTTGCTTCTCCAGTATTTGACGGAGCGCGTGAAGAAGATGTATGGGGAACAATTGAAGAAGCTGGTATGGCACGTGATGCTAAAACTGTACTTTATGATGGTCGTACAGGTGAGCCATTCGATAACCGTGTATCTGTAGGTGTCATGTATATGATTAAACTTGCACACATGGTTGACGATAAATTACATGCTCGTTCAACAGGACCTTACTCACTTGTTACGCAACAACCACTTGGTGGAAAAGCACAATTTGGTGGACAGCGTTTTGGTGAGATGGAGGTTTGGGCACTTGAAGCATACGGTGCTGCTTACACATTACAAGAAATCTTAACAGTTAAATCTGATGACGTTGTTGGACGTGTGAAAACATATGAAGCAATCGTTAAGGGTGAAAATGTACCAGAACCAGGTGTTCCTGAATCATTCAAAGTATTAATTAAAGAATTACAGTCACTTGGTATGGATGTTAAGATGATGTCTGCTACAGACGAAGAAATTGAAATGCGTGATACTGAAGATGATGATGATCAAACTTCAGAACATTTAGCGATGGATATGGAATACGTAAAAGAATAAGTATTATATAGGGTAAAACCTTAGGACAGAAAGGGAGGTAGGCCCCTTGATAGATGTAAATAATTTCGAGTATATGAAGATCGGACTTGCATCGCCTGACAAAATTCGCTCGTGGTCATACGGGGAAATTAAAAAACCTGAAACAATTAACTACCGTACATTAAAACCTGAAAAAGATGGTCTTTTCTGTGAACGCATTTTCGGTCCTACGAAAGATTGGGAATGTCACTGCGGAAAATATAAACGTGTACGTTATAAAGGTGTAGTTTGTGATCGTTGTGGAGTTGAAGTAACTCGCGCAAAAGTACGTCGTGAGCGTATGGGTCACATCGAATTAGCTGCACCAGTATCACATATTTGGTATTTTAAAGGTATTCCAAGCCGAATGGGACTTGTTTTAGACATGTCCCCTCGTGCTCTGGAAGAAGTAATCTACTTTGCTTCTTATGTAGTAACAGAAGCTGGAGATACTCCTTTAGAAAAGAAACAATTGCTTTCTGAGAAAGAATTCCGTGCTTATCGTGAGCGTTACGGTCAAACTTTCCAAGCATCTATGGGTGCTGAAGCAATTAAAAAGCTATTAAGCGATATTAATCTTGAAAAAGATGTTGATTCATTAAAAGAAGAGTTAAAAACTGCTCAAGGTCAACGTCGTACAAGAGCAATTAAACGTTTAGAAGTTTTAGAAGCATTCCGTAACTCTGGTAATGAGCCTTCTTGGATGATCTTAGATGTGCTTCCAGTAATCCCACCTGAATTACGACCAATGGTTCAATTAGATGGTGGACGTTTTGCAACTTCAGATCTAAACGATTTATATCGTCGTGTAATTAACCGTAACAACCGTTTAAAACGTTTATTAGACCTTGGTGCACCAAGCATCATCGTACAAAATGAAAAACGTATGCTTCAAGAAGCTGTTGATGCGTTAATTGACAATGGTCGTCGTGGCCGTCCAGTTACTGGACCAGGTAACCGTCCATTAAAATCTCTTTCTCATATGCTTAAAGGTAAGCAAGGACGTTTCCGTCAAAACTTACTTGGTAAACGTGTTGACTACTCTGGCCGTTCGGTTATCGTTGTAGGACCAAACTTACAAATGTATCAATGTGGATTACCAAAAGAAATGGCGATAGAATTATTCAAACCATTCGTGATGAAAGAATTAGTAGAGCGTGGATTAGCACATAACATTAAGTCCGCAAAACGTAAAATTGAGCGTTTACACCCTGAGATTTGGGATGTATTAGAATCAGTTATTCGTGAGCATCCGGTGTTATTAAACCGTGCCCCAACTCTGCACAGACTTGGTATCCAAGCGTTCGAACCTACATTAGTAGAAGGCCGTGCAATCCGTCTACATCCACTTGTATGTACTGCATACAACGCCGATTTTGATGGTGACCAAATGGCTGTTCACGTACCGTTATCAAGTGAAGCTCAAGCAGAAGCACGTATTCTAATGCTTGCAGCACAAAACATCCTGAACCCGAAAGATGGTAAACCAGTAGTTACTCCATCTCAAGATATGGTATTAGGTAACTATTACTTAACGCTTGAGCGTGCAGGCGCTGTCGGTGAAGGTATGGTATTTAAAGATATCAACGAGGCGTTAATTGCATACCAAAATGGTTATGTACATCTACATTCTCGAGTTGCTGTTGCAGCAAATTCTTTAAATAACGAAACATTTACTGAAGAACAAAATAATTCATTATTAATTACAACGGTTGGTAAGCTGATCTTTAATGAAATCTTACCTACGTCGTTCCCATATATTAATGAACCTACTCAGAGTAACCTTGAGAAGGAAACTCCTCAGATGTACTTTGTGGCTAAAGGTGAGAATATTAAAGAGATTATTGAAAGTAGAGAAGAAATTGCTCCTTTCAAAAAGAAAATACTTGGAAATATCATCGCTGAAGTATTTAAACGTTTCAAAATTACTGAAACGTCAAAAATGCTAGACCGCATGAAGGATCTTGGATTTAGACACTCTACTAAAGCTGGTATTACGGTTGGTGTATCCGATATCATCGTATTACCTGAAAAGCAATTAATTATTGCTGAAGCTCAAGAAAAAGTAGATAAAGTTCTAAAACAATTCCGTCGTGGTTTAATCACAGAAGATGAGCGTTACGACCGTGTAATCGCAATTTGGAGTGACGCGAAGGATGTAATTCAAGGAAAACTGATGGCTTCTTTAAATAAACGTAACCCGATCTTTATGATGAGTGACTCTGGTGCCCGTGGTAACGCATCGAACTTCACTCAGCTTGCAGGTATGCGTGGTCTGATGGCCAACCCGGCTGGTCGTATTATCGAGTTACCGATTAAATCTTCATTCCGTGAAGGTCTGACAGTACTTGAATACTTCATCTCTACTCACGGTGCTCGTAAAGGTCTTGCAGATACAGCACTTAAAACTGCCGATTCTGGTTACTTAACTCGTCGTCTAGTAGACGTTGCGCAAGACGTAATAGTTCGTCAAGATGACTGTGGTACAGACCGTGGTTTACATGTTAAAGCAATTAAAGAAGGTAACGAAATTATTGAAGGTTTATACGATCGTTTAGTTGGTCGTCATTTACGTTCAACTATACGCCACCCAGAAACAGGTGTATTACTTGCTCAAGAGAACGATTTAATTACAGAAGACTTAGCTCGTGAAATTATCGATGCTGGTATTGAAGAAGTTAATATCCGTTCTGCATTCACATGTAATACTAACCATGGAGTATGTAAAAAATGTTATGGCCGTAACTTAGCTACAGGTGCTGAGGTTGAAGTTGGTGAGGCAGTTGGTATTATCGCTGCTCAATCAATCGGTGAACCAGGTACACAGTTAACGATGCGTACATTCCATACAGGTGGGGTAGCAGGAGACGATATCACTCAAGGTTTACCTCGTATTCAAGAGCTATTTGAAGCACGTAACCCTAAAGGTCAAGCTGTTATTTCTGAAATTGATGGTATTATTTCGATTTCTACTGACGCTAAAGATAAACAAGAAATTATTGTTCAAGGCTCAGTTGAAACTAGAAACTACCCAGTTCCTTATGGCGCTAGACTTAAAGTTCAAGAAGGTGAAACAATTGAACGTGGTCAAGTAATGACAGAAGGTTCAATCGATCCAAAGGAACTTCTAAAAGTAAAAGGTACAAATGCTGTTCAAGAATACTTATTACGTGAAGTACAAAAAGTATACCGTATGCAAGGGGTAGAAATTGGAGACAAACACGTAGAGGTAATGGTACGTCAAATGCTGAAGAAAGTTCGTGTAATGGATGCGGGTGAGACTGATTTATTACCTGGAACATTATTAGAACTTCACCAGTTTACTGAAGCAAACAAAGAAGCATTATATGCAGGTAAACAACCAGCTACTGCACGCCCATTATTACTAGGTATTACTAAAGCATCATTAGAAACAGACTCATTCCTATCAGCTGCATCGTTCCAAGAAACAACGCGTGTATTAACAGACGCTGCAATTAAAGGAAAACGTGATGAGTTGCTAGGATTAAAAGAGAATGTTATTATAGGTAAGTTGGTTCCAGCTGGTACAGGTATGAACAGATACCGTAAAGTAGATCTTGTTAAAGATTTAAATGAATCAGTTGAAATGAACGAAGAAGTATTAGTTGAAAAATAATCTTAAAATATTTTAAAACTTGAGTTGACATTATTTGATGAAAAATGATAAGATATTCAAGGTTGCTCCTAGACAATAGCACTGCTAATCTAAGCAGGTTAGATCCGGGGCTAATTTAGGAATATACAGTTAAAACTGTTTTTGTGAGAAGGAGGGCTTCTTCCTTCTTGCAAAAACTTTGTTTTCAACTTATTATGAACCACCTGGATGTGTGGTCTTATAAATATTTGAAGGGAGGAAAACTCATGCCTACTATTAACCAGTTAGTGCGTAATGGACGTACTTCTAAAGTATGGAAATCAAAATCACCAGCATTAAATAAAGGTTTCAACTCATTAAAGAAAAAATCAACTGATTTATCAGCTCCACAAAAACGTGGTGTTTGTACTCGTGTTGGTACAATGACTCCAAAGAAACCAAACTCAGCTTTACGTAAATATGCTCGTGTGCGTTTAACTAACCAAATCGAGGTAACTGCTTATATCCCAGGTATCGGACACAACTTACAAGAGCACAGTGTTGTTCTTATCCGTGGTGGACGTGTAAAAGACTTACCGGGGGTACGTTACCATATCGTTCGTGGTGCTTTAGATACTGCAGGTGTTGACAAGCGTATGCAAGGTCGTTCTAAATACGGAACTAAGAGACCAAAAGCAGCTAAGAAGTAATAGATAAGATTTAGTCGAAAGGAGGAAATCACATGCCACGTAAAGGTCCTGTTGCAAAAAGAGATGTATTGCCAGATCCAATTTACAATTCAAAATTAGTTTCTCGTTTAATCAACAAAATGATGATTGACGGTAAGAGAGGAAAATCTCAAGCTATCTTATACGGAGCCTTTGAATTAATCCAAGAACGTTCTGGTAAAGAACCAATGGAAGTATTCGAAGCAGCTCTTAAAAATATCATGCCAGTTCTAGAAGTTAGAGCTCGTCGTGTTGGTGGTTCTAACTACCAAGTACCAGTTGAGGTGCGTCCAGAGCGTCGTACTACTCTAGGTCTTCGTTGGTTAGTAAACTATGCTCGTCTTCGTGGAGAAAAAACGATGGAAGAGCGTTTAGCTAATGAAATTCTTGATGCAGCTAACAACTCAGGTGCTGCAGTTAAGAAACGTGAAGATACTCACAAAATGGCAGAAGCGAACAAAGCGTTTGCTCACTACCGTTGGTAAGATTCAAAGCAATTTAGTTATTTCTGCACATAATAAATGTTGGTTAAGTCGTTCACCTATTTTCCTACTAGCTTGCTAGCTTAAGTAGGTGAACGTCAGATTACATAACTTAGGATGACATGAAAGTTCTTTGCTTGTAGTACTTAACTTAATAACATGAAGTATGTATAGGAATAACTTTTTCTTATACTAAAAAAATCCTACTTAATATTGGAAGGGAGAAAGAACCCTTATGTCAAGAGAGTTCTCCTTAAATAACACTCGTAATATCGGGATCATGGCTCATATTGATGCTGGTAAAACAACAACAACTGAGCGTATCCTTTATTACACTGGTCGTATTCACAAAATTGGTGAAACTCATGAAGGAGCTTCACAAATGGACTGGATGGAGCAAGAGCAAGAGCGTGGTATCACTATCACTTCTGCTGCTACAACAGCTCAGTGGAATAACCACCGTGTAAATATCATTGATACTCCAGGTCACGTAGACTTCACTGTAGAAGTTGAACGTTCTCTACGTGTACTTGATGGCGCAGTAGCAGTTCTTGATGCTCAATCTGGTGTTGAGCCTCAAACTGAAACAGTATGGCGTCAAGCAACTACTTACGGAGTTCCACGTGTAGTATTCGTTAACAAAATGGATAAAATCGGCGCGGATTTCTTATACTCTGTAGGTACGTTACATGACCGTTTACAAGCTAACGCTCACCCAATCCAATTAGCGATGGGTGCTGAAGATAACTTCTGGGGTATTGTAGACTTAGTTGAAATGAAAGCTATTAAGTACAATAATGACTTAGGAACTGACATTGAAACAATCGAAATCCCTGAAGAATACAAAGAACAAGCTGAAGAATACCGTGGTCGTTTAATCGAGGCAGTAGCTGAGCTTGACGAAGAATTAATGATGAAATATCTTGAAGGTGAAGAAATCACAATTCCTGAATTAAAAGCTGCTATTCGTACAGCTACATGTTCAGTACAATTCTACCCAGTAGTATGTGGTTCTGCATTCAAGAACAAAGGTGTTCAATTAATGCTTGATGCAGTAATTGATTACCTACCATCACCATTAGATGTACCAGCTATCAAAGGAACATTACCTGATACTGATGAAGAGAAAGTCGTACCATCAAGTGATGAAGAGCCTTTCGCAGCATTAGCATTCAAAATCATGACTGATCCTTATGTTGGTAAATTAACGTTCTTCCGTGTATACTCAGGCACATTAGAATCTGGTTCATACGTTCAAAACTCTACAAAAGGTAAGCGTGAGCGTGTAGGTCGTATCCTACAAATGCATGCTAACTCTCGTCAAGAGATTTCGAAAGTATATGCTGGAGATATCGCGGCAGCTGTAGGTCTTAAAGATACTACAACTGGTGATACTTTATGTGATGAAAAGAATTTAGTAATTCTTGAGTCTATGGAGTTCCCTGATCCAGTTATCTCAATTGCGATCGAACCAAAATCTAAAGCTGACCAAGATAAAATGGGTCAAGCATTAGTAAAATTAACTGAAGAAGATCCAACATTCCGTGCACATACTGACCAAGAAACTGGTCAAGTAATCATCGCTGGTATGGGTGAGCTTCACCTTGATATCATCGTAGACCGTATGCGTCGTGAATTCAAAGTAGAAGCTAACGTTGGTGCTCCTCAAGTAGCATACCGTGAAACTTTCCGTTCTTCTGCACAAGTAGAAGGTAAATTCGTTCGTCAATCAGGTGGACGTGGACAATTCGGACACGTTTGGATTGAATTCTCACCAAACGAAGAAGGAAAAGGCTTCGAGTTTGAAAACGCAATCGTTGGTGGTGTTGTTCCTCGTGAATACATCCCAGCTGTAGCTGCAGGTCTTGAAGATTCACTTAAAAATGGTGTATTAGCTGGTTTCCCACTAATCGACATTAAAGCGAAATTATTCGACGGATCATACCATGATGTTGACTCAAACGAGATGGCGTTTAAAGTAGCTGCTTCATTAGCTCTTAAAAATGCTGTTAAGAAATGTAACCCAGTTCTACTTGAACCAATCATGAAAGTAGAAGTTGTTATCCCTGAAGAATATTTAGGAGATATCATGGGTGATGTTACTTCTCGTCGTGGACGCGTTGAAGGTATGGAAGCACGCGGTAACGCTCAAGTTGTTCGTGCTATGGTACCACTTTCAGAAATGTTTGGTTATGCAACTTCATTACGTTCTAACACTCAAGGTCGTGGAACGTTCTCAATGGTATTTGACCATTACGAAGATGTGCCAAAATCAATTTCTGAAGAAATCGTTAAAAAATTTAAAGGTGAGTAATTGATTATTTAGTTCTCATCATGTATAACTATTTATGTTAGATGTTAGCTATTAAGGGTACAAGTTACCCTTTATAGCATTATCATATAAACTAAAAAATAATTTTCTTACATTATAAGGAGGCTTTTTAGAATGGCTAAAGCTAAATTCGAACGTTCTAAACCACACGTTAACATTGGTACAATCGGACACGTTGACCATGGTAAAACTACATTAACAGCTGCTATTACAACTGTATTAGCAAAAGTAGGTGGAGCTGAAGCTCGCGCTTACGATCAAATCGATGGTGCTCCAGAAGAAAGAGAGCGTGGTATCACAATCTCTACTGCACACGTTGAGTACGAAACAGAAACTCGTCACTATGCACACGTTGACTGCCCAGGTCACGCTGACTATGTTAAAAACATGATCACTGGTGCTGCTCAAATGGACGGCGGTATCTTAGTAGTATCTGCTGCTGATGGTCCAATGCCTCAAACTCGTGAGCACATTCTTTTATCTCGTCAAGTAGGTGTACCTTACATCGTAGTATTCATGAACAAATGTGACATGGTTGACGACGAAGAGTTACTTGAATTAGTTGAAATGGAAATCCGTGATCTATTATCAGAATACGAATTCCCTGGCGATGACATTCCAGTAATCAAAGGTTCTGCACTTAAAGCTCTTGAAGGAGATGCTGAGTGGGAAGCTAAAATTCATGAATTAATGGCTGAAGTTGATTCTTACATCCCAACACCAGCTCGTGAAACTGACAAGCCTTTCTTAATGCCAGTTGAGGACGTATTCTCAATCACTGGTCGTGGAACAGTTGCTACTGGTCGTGTTGAGCGTGGTATCGTTAAAGTTGGTGACGTAGTAGAAATCATCGGTCTAGTTGAAGAGCCAAAATCAACTACTGTAACAGGTGTTGAAATGTTCCGTAAACTTCTTGACCAAGCAGAAGCTGGAGATAACATCGGTGCACTTCTTCGTGGGGTTGCTCGTGACGATATCCAACGTGGTCAAGTTTTAGCTAAACCAGGTTCAGTTAAACAACACACTAAGTTCAAAGCTGAAGTTTACGTTTTATCAAAAGAAGAAGGTGGACGTCACACTCCATTCTTCGCTAACTACCGTCCACAATTCTATTTCCGTACTACTGACGTAACTGGAATCATCCAATTACCAGAAGGCGTTGAAATGGTTATGCCTGGCGACAACATCGAAATGACTGTTGAGTTAATCAACGCAATCGCTGTTGAAGAAGGAACTAAGTTCTCTATCCGTGAGGGTGGACGTACTGTAGGCGCTGGCGTAGTTGCTACAATCGTTGAATAATTAAACTTAAAAGCTTAGAAGATCTATTCTTCTAAGCTTTTTTTATATAAGTTAATTGGAAAATATTTAAATATGCTAGAAAACCGATTCTTGCTTGATTTTAATAATTGAAGATAATATAATAACTAAGTACTGAAGACAACAAGAACATTATTTACTTAAACTTATAACAAATGCTTGCAATAGCATTATTTTTTATGTATAATAGATGATGTTGGTCTTTGACTGCGTAGAAGTGGAAGGTTGCTGATACACCCGGCCGCTTTGCCATGGCGAGTGTAAGGAAATTTCCATGGAGTATGTCTATTATTTAAATAGGCGAAAAAGGAGGGAAAATTATGGCAAAAGAAAAAATTCGTATTCGTTTAAAAGCTTATGATCACCGTATTTTAGATCAATCTGCAGAGAAAATCGTTGAAACAGCGAAACGTTCTGGTGCTTCTGTATCTGGTCCGATTCCGTTACCAACTGAGAAATCAGTTTACACGATCCTTCGTGCGGTTCATAAATACAAAGATTCTCGTGAGCAATTCGAAATGCGCACTCACAAACGTTTAATCGATATCGTGAATCCAACTCCTCAAACAGTTGATTCATTAATGAGACTAGATTTACCATCTGGCGTTGATATTGAAATCAAACTTTAATAACATTATATATAAATTCAGGAGGTGTGACTTATGACTAAAGGAATCTTAGGGAAAAAGATCGGTATGACACAAGTATTTGCTGAAAACGGCGAGTTAATTCCAGTAACTGTAATCGAAGCTACTCCAAACGTGGTTTTACAAAAGAAAACTACTGAAACTGATGGCTACGAAGCTATCCAAATCGGTTTCGCTGACAAACGTGAAAAATTAGCTAACAAACCAGAAAAAGGGCACTCTGCTAAAGCAAACACTGCACCTAAGCGCTTCGTTCGTGAACTTCGCAACGCTGATGTATCAGCTTATGAAGTTGGTCAAGAAGTCAAAGTAGATATTTTTGCAAATGGTGACATCGTTGATGTAACTGGAACTTCAAAAGGTAAAGGATTCCAAGGTAGCATTAAGCGCCACGGACAATCTCGTGGACCAATGTCTCACGGTTCTCGTTACCACCGTCGTCCAGGTTCAATGGGTCCTGTTGCTCCAAACCGTGTATTCAAAAACAAAGCTTTACCTGGTCAAATGGGTGGAGAAAAAGTAACTGTACAAAACCTACAAATCGTTAAAGTTGACGTTGAACGTAACTTACTTTTAGTAAAAGGTAATGTACCAGGTTCTAAAAAATCTTACGTAACAATCCGTACTGCGGTTAAATCTAAATAATTAATTTAGAAGAAAGGAGGAAAAGAAATGCCTAAAGTTACTATGTTTAATCAAACAGGTGCTCAAGTAGGAGAAATTGAATTAGCAGATGCTGTATTCGGAATCGCTCCAAACGAACACGTTTTATTTGATGCTGTAATGATGCAACGTGCATCTTTACGTCAAGGTACTCACAAAGTTAAAACACGTTCTGAAGTACGTGGTGGTGGTCGTAAACCATGGAGACAAAAAGGAACAGGCCGTGCTCGTCAAGGTTCAATCCGTTCTCCACAATGGCGTGGTGGTGGTATCGTATTCGGTCCAGCTCCAAGATCATACTCTTATAAATTACCTAAAAAAGTACGTCGCTTAGCGATTAAATCTGCATTATCTACTAAAGTTTTAGAACAAAACATGTTAGTTCTTGAAGATTTAGCGTTAAACGCACCGAAAACAAAAGATATGGTTACTGTATTAACTGGCTTATCAGTTGCTAAGAAAGTTTTAATCGTAACAGCTGACCTAAATGAAAACGTAGCTTTATCTGCTCGCAATATCCCTGGAATCACAGTTCTTGCAGCTAATGAAGTAAACGTAATCGACGTTTTACATCATGATACTTTAATCATGACTAAAGCTGCGGTGGAAAAAGTAGAGGAGGTGCTTGCGTAATGAAGGATCCTCGTGATATTATCAAACGCCCAGTTATCACTGAAGCTTCTATGGAAGCAATTGCTGAAAAAAAATACACTTTTGAAGTAGATGTAAGAGCTAATAAAACTGAAGTTAAAGATGCTGTTGAAGCAATCTTCGGTGTAAAAGTAGAAAAAGTTAACGTAATGAACTACAAAGGTAAGTTTAAACGTATGGGTAAACATGCTGGTTACACAAACCGTCGTAGAAAAGCAATCGTTAAATTAACTGCTGATAGCCAAGAAATTACATTATTCGAAGGCGTTTAATATTAACTACTAGAAAAGGAGGGAAATTACGATGGGAATCAAAAAGTATAAACCAACCACTAACGGTCGCCGTGGTATGACTACTAATGATTTTGCTGAGATCACTACTGACAAACCAGAAAAATCATTACTAGCTCCACTTAACAAAAAAGCTGGCCGTAATAACCAAGGTAAAATTACTGTTCGTCACCAAGGTGGTGGACACAAACGTCAATACCGTATCATCGATTTCAAACGAGATAAAGATGGTATACCAGGACGCGTTGCTACAATAGAGTACGATCCAAACCGTTCTGCAAACATTGCGTTAATTAACTACGCTGATGGAGAAAAACGTTACATCCTAGCTCCTAAAAACTTAGTAGTAGGTATGGAAATCGTTTCAGGTCCTGAAGCTGATATTAAAGTAGGTAACGCTTTACCACTTGCTAACATTCCAGTAGGTACTACAATCCACAACATCGAGTTAAAACCAGGTCGTGGAGGACAATTAGTACGTTCAGCTGGTACTTCTGCTCAAGTATTAGGTAAAGAAGATCGTTATGTACTAGTTCGTTTAAATTCTGGTGAAGTACGTATGGTATTAGCAACTTGCCGCGCGACAGTAGGTCAAGTTGGTAACGAACATCACGAACTTATTAACATCGGTAAAGCAGGTCGTTCTCGTTGGATGGGTAAACGCCCAACTGTACGTGGATCTGTAATGAACCCAGTTGATCACCCACACGGTGGTGGTGAAGGACGCTCTCCAATCGGACGTAAATCACCAATGTCTCCATGGGGTAAACCAACTCTTGGTTACAAAACTCGTAAGAAAAACAAAGCGTCAGACAAATTTATCGTTCGTCGCCGTAAAAAATAACGCGATTGTGCTACGGTTCACTAGAACCGTAGGTCAATCACGAAGGGAGGTACCACAATGGGACGCAGCCTGAAAAAAGGTCCATTTATTGATGATCACTTATTAGCTAAAGTTGAGAAATTAAACGAGACTGACTCTAAGCAAGTTGTTAAAACTTGGTCACGTCGTTCAACTATTTTCCCACAATTTATCGGACATACTATTGCAGTATACGATGGTCGTAAACACGTACCTGTATATGTATCGGAAGATATGGTAGGTCACAAACTTGGTGAATTTGCTCCAACTCGTACTTATAAAGGTCACGATGCGGATGACAAGAAAACTAGAAGATAATGAGAGGAGGCACTCCAATGCAAGCTAAAGCTGTACTGAGAACAGTTCGTATCGCTCCTCGTAAAGTTCGTCTAGTAGTCGATTTAATCCGAGGTAAACAAGTTGGCGAAGCGATCGCAATCCTTCGACACACACCAAAAACTGCTTCTCCTGTTGTAGAAAAATTATTAAAATCTGCTATTGCTAACGCAGAGCATAACTATGATATGGATGTTAATAACTTATACATCGAAAAAGTATTCGTTGATGAAGGTGCTACTTTAAAACGTTTCCGCCCTCGTGCACAAGGACGTGCTAGCGCAATCAACAAACGCACAAGCCACATTACAATCGTGGTATCAGAGAAGAAGGAGGGATAATCGATGGGACAAAAGGTAAATCCAGTCGGACTTCGTGTTGGTATTATTAAAGATTGGGAATCTAAATGGTACGCTGAAAAAGATTACGCTGATCTTTTACATGAAGACATCAAAATTCGTGAGTACATCAGCACTCGTTTAAAAGATTCTGCTGTATCTAAAGTAGAAATCGAAAGAGCTGCAAACCGTGTAAACATTACTGTTCACACTGCAAAACCAGGTATGGTAATCGGTAAAGGTGGTTCGGAAGTTGAAGCTCTTCGTAAAGCTTTAAACAACCTTACTGGCAAACGTGTTCATATCAACATCATCGAAATTAAAAGAGCAGATCTTGATGCTAAATTAGTAGCTGAAAACATCGCTCGTCAATTAGAAAACCGTGTTTCATTCCGTCGTGCTCAAAAGCAAGTACTTCAACGTGCTATGCGTGCTGGTGCATTAGGTATTAAAACACAAGTTTCTGGTCGTCTTGGCGGAGCAGATATTGCTCGTGCAGAATCATATAGTGAAGGTACAGTGCCACTTCATACATTACGTGCGGATATCGATTATGCAACTGCAGAAGCAGATACAACATACGGTAAACTAGGCGTAAAAGTATGGATTTACAAAGGTGAAGTTCTTCCTACAAAAAAGAAAGCTTCTGAGGAAGGAGGAAATTAATTATGTTAATGCCTAAACGTGTTAAATATAGAAGAGAGCATCGTGGAAAAATGCGCGGACGTGCCAAAGGTGGTACTGAAGTAGCATTTGGTGAATTCGGTTTACAATCTACTGAAGCTTCTTGGATTACTAACCGTCAAATTGAAGCAGCGCGTCGTGCAATGACTCGTTACATGAAACGTGGCGGTAAAGTATGGATTAAAATCTTCCCTTCTAAGCCTTACACAGCTAAACCTCTTGAGGTTCGTATGGGTAGCGGTAAAGGTGCTCCAGAAGGTTGGGTAGCAGTCGTTAAACCAGGAAAAATTATGTTCGAAATCGCTGGTGTATCTGAAGAAGTAGCTCGTGAAGCACTACGCTTAGCAGCTCACAAATTACCAGTTAAATGTAAGTTTGTAAAACGTGAAGACAATGGTGGTGATTCTAATGAAAACTAATGAGATTCGCGATCTTACCACTGCTGAAATTGAATTAAAAGTGAAATCTCTTAAAGAAGAGTTATTCAATCTTCGTTTCCAATTAGCTACAGGACAATTAGAGAACACTGCTCGTATCCGCGAGGTTCGTAAAGCAATTGCTCGTATGAAAACTGTAGTTCGTGAAAGAGAAATTAACTCTAATAATTAATGATGAGGGGAGGTTTGCACAGTGAGCGAACGTAACCAACGTAAAGTTTACACAGGACGTGTAGTTTCTGATAAGATGGATAAGACAATTACTGTTGTAGTTGAAACTTATAAAACACATAAACTATACGGAAAACGCGTTAAATATTCTAAGAAATATAAAGCGCACGATGAGCTAAACACTGCAAAAGTTGGCGATATCGTAAAAATCATGGAGACTCGTCCATTATCAGCTACAAAACGTTTCCGTTTAGTTGAAATCGTAGAAGAAGCTGTTATTATCTAATAGATGATCGGATATCATTCTTAATCCGAAAGGAGGTCAATTTGACATGATCCAACAAGAAACTCGTTTAAAAGTTGCTGACAATTCAGGTGCACGTGAATTACTTACTATTAAAGTATTAGGTGGTTCGGGCCGTAAAACTGCTAACATCGGTGATATCATCGTATGTTCAGTAAAACAAGCAACACCAGGTGGCGTTGTTAAAAAAGGTGATGTAGTTAAAGCTGTTATCGTTCGTACGAAACGCGGTGTTCGTCGTCCAGACGGTACTTACATCAAATTTGATGAAAACGCAGCTGTTATCATTAAAGATGATAAGAGCCCACGTGGTACTCGTATTTTCGGACCAGTTGCACGTGAATTACGTGATAGCAACTTCATGAAAATCGTATCATTAGCTCCAGAAGTACTTTAATTAATGTACTTTAATAAATACTTCAGAAAGCCTTATTAAGGAGGTGCACGAAGAAGATGCATGTAAAAAAAGGTGATAAAGTTCAAGTTATCTCTGGTAAAGACAAAGGAAAACAAGGTGTTATCCTTGCTGCTTTTCCAAAGAATAACCGCGTACTAGTTGAAGGTGTTAACATCATTAAAAAACACTCAAAACCTACTCAAGCTAACCCACAAGGTGGCATCATCGAGAAAGAAGCACCAATCCATGTTTCTAATGTTATGGCATTAGATCCAAAAACTGGAGTACCTACACGCGTAGGTTACCAATTAGTGGATGGTAAAAAAGTACGTATTGCAAAAAAATCAGGCGAATTACTTGATAAATAATAGAAATTTATGAAAGGAGGTCAACTGAATGAACCGCCTAGTCGAGAAATATCAAAATGAAATCACTCCTGCTCTAGTGAGCAAGTTTAACTATAAATCAGTTATGCAAGTGCCAAAAATTGAAAAGATCGTCATCAACATGGGTGTTGGTGAGGCTGTTTCAAATTCAAAAGCATTAGATACTGCTGTTGAGGAATTAACTTTAATCGCAGGTCAAAAACCTGTTGTAACTAGAGCTAAGAAATCAATCGCTCAATTCCGTCTTCGTGAAGGAATGCCTATCGGTGCTAAAGTTACATTACGCGGTGAGCGTATGTACGAATTCTTTGAGAAATTAGTTTCTGTAACATTACCTCGTGTACGTGACTTCCGTGGAATCTCTAAAAAGTCATTCGATGGCCGTGGAAACTACACTTTAGGTGTTAAAGAGCAATTAATCTTCCCAGAGATCGATTATGATAAAGTAAACAAAGTACGTGGTATGGACATCGTTATTGTAACTACTGCAAATACTGATGAAGAAGCTCGTGAAATGCTAACATTATTCGGAATGCCTTTTCAAAAATAATGAAAGCCAGCGCTAAAGAAGAGGAGGCGAAAACGTGGCTAAAAAATCAATGATTGCGAAACAAAAACGTGCTCAGAAATTTAAAGTACAAGAGTATACACGTTGCGAACGTTGCGGACGTCCACACTCAGTATTACGTAAATTTAAACTTTGCCGTATTTGTTTCCGTGAACTTGCTTATAAAGGACAAATCCCTGGCGTTAAAAAAGCTAGTTGGTAATTCTATAGATATTAGGAAGGAGGTTATCTGAACATGGTCATGACAGATCCTATTGCAGATATGCTTACTCGCATTCGTAATGCGAACATGGTACGTCACGAGAAATTAGAATTCCCAGGTTCTAACCTAAAGAAAGAAGTTGCTGAAATTCTAAAACGTGAAGGTTTCATCCGTGACGTTGAGTACATTGAAGATGATAAACAAGGTATCATCCGTATTTTCTTAAAATATGGTGTGAACAACGAACGTGTTATCACTGGATTAAAAAGAATCTCTAAACCTGGCTTACGTGTATACGCGAAAGCTGACGAAGTACCTCGCGTACTTAACGGTTTAGGTGTTGCAATTGTTTCAACATCTAAAGGTGTAATGACAGATAAAGAAGCTCGTCAAGCAAAAACTGGTGGCGAAATCTTAGCATACGTTTGGTAATAAAACACAGAGAGAATGGAGGTGTAGTGAATGTCTCGTGTTGGTAAAAAAGAACTTGTAATTCCTGCTGGAGTTACTCTTACTAATAACAACAATACTATTACAGTAAAAGGACCTAAAGGTGAGTTAACTCGTACTTTTAGCCCTGATATGACAATCGAAGTTAACGAGAACGTATTATCAGTTGCACGTCCAACTGATAACAAAGAGCACCGTGCTCTTCATGGTACAACTCGTGCTATCTTAGGTAACATGGTTGAAGGTGTAACTAATGGTTATACTCGTAACCTTGAATTAGTTGGGGTAGGTTACCGTGCAACTAAAACTGGTGACAAACTTGTTTTAGCTGTTGGTTATTCTCACCCAGTTGAGATCACTCCTGAAAAAGGTGTTGAAATCGAAGTACCTTCAAATACTAAAATTAGTATTAAAGGTATCGACAAAGAACGTGTAGGCGCTCTTGCTGCTTACATCCGTCAAGTACGTCCACCAGAGCCTTACAAAGGTAAAGGTATCCGTTACGAAGGCGAAATGGTTCGTCGTAAAGAAGGTAAAACTGCGAAGTAATCTATAACTAGATAAGAGAAAGGAGTGACCAAGATGATCTTTAAGGCTGATAAAAATGCAGTACGTAAAAAAAGACATGCTCGTGTTCGTACTAAATTATCTGGTACTCAAGAACGTCCACGTTTAAACGTTTATCGTTCAAACAACCATATCTATGCTCAAATCATTGATGATGTTAATGGCGTAACATTAGCAAGTGCATCAACTTTAGATAAAGAATTAACTTTAAATGGTACTGGTAATATCGATGCAGCAACACAAGTTGGTAGCTTAGTTGCAAAACGCGCTACTGAAAAAGGTGTTACTGAAGTTGTATTCGACCGCGGTGGTTACTTATATCATGGTCGCGTAAAAGCTTTAGCTGAAGCTGCTCGTGAAGCTGGTTTACAATTTTAATAAAAGAAGGAGGGACATACATGCGTCGCATTGATCCTAATAAATTAGAGCTTGAAGAACGCTTAGTTACGATCAACCGTGTTGCTAAAGTTGTAAAAGGTGGTCGTCGTTTCCGCTTTGCAGCATTAGTAGTTGTTGGTGACAAAAACGGTCATGTAGGTTTTGGTACTGGTAAAGCTCAAGAAGTACCTGATGCTATTCGTAAAGCTGTTGAAGATGCTAAGAAAAATCTAATTAACGTACCAATCGTTGGAACTACAATTCCTCACGTAATTACTGGTCGTTTTGGAGCTGGTGAAGTATTCTTAAAACCTGCTTCTGAAGGTACTGGAGTTATCGCTGGAGGTCCTGTTCGTGCGGTATTAGAACTTGCTGGAGTACATGATATCTTATCTAAATCTCTTGGTTCAAACACACCGGTAAACATTGTACGTGCTACAATTGAAGGTTTAAGTAACTTAAAACGTGCGGATGAAGTTGCAAAATTACGTGGTAAATCTGTAGAAGAATTACTAGGTTAATAAGGAGGGATAACGATGGCTAAAAAGTTAGAAATTACCCTTACTCGTAGTGTTATTGGTCGTAAACAAGATCAAATCGCAACAGTTCGTGCTTTAGGTATTACTAAAACAAACCAAACTGTTGTTAAAGAAGATAACGCTGCAATGCGTGGGATGATTAACAAAGTTTCTCACCTTGTATCTGTAAAAGAAATTTAATTGAACATGAATAAGTAAGGAGGTGCCCTAATGAAACTTCATGAATTAAAACCTACAGAAGGTTCTCGTAAAGTATCTAAACGTATCGGTCGTGGTATTGGTTCAGGTACTGGTAAAACTGCAGGTAAAGGTCATAAAGGACAAAACGCTCGTTCAGGTGGCGGTGTTCGTCTTGGATTTGAAGGTGGTCAAACTCCTTTATTCCGTCGTTTACCAAAACGTGGTTTCACTAACATCAACCGTAAAGATTACGCAATCGTTAATGTTGAAACGTTAAATCGCTTCGAAAACGGAACTGAAGTAACTCCTGAGTTACTGATCGAAACTGGTATTGTTCGTAAAGAATTAGCTGGTATTAAGATTTTAGGTAAAGGTAAGTTAGAAGTTAAACTTACTGTAAAAGCTCACAAGTTCTCATCTACTGCAGTAGAGGCAATCGAAGCAGCTGGTGGAAATGCTGAGGTGATCTAAAATGTTCCGGACAATCTCCAACTTTATGCGCATTGCAGATATTAGAAAAAAAATATTTTTTACGTTATTAATGTTAATTGTATTTCGTATTGGAACGTTTATACCTGTTCCAAACGTCAACGCTGATGTATTAGCATCCCAAGATAGCTCAATGAGCATCTTTGGTGTTATAAACACATTTGGTGGAGGAGCTCTTAAACAGTTCTCGATTTTTGCAATGGGTATAATGCCGTACATTACTGCTTCAATCATTATTCAGTTACTTCAAATGGACGTTGTTCCGAAGTTAACTGAATGGTCGAAGCAAGGTGAGATTGGTCGACGTAAATTAACTCAGCTGACTAGATACATCACAATTATTCTTGGTTTTGTAGAAGCAATTGGATTATCAATCAGTATGAATAATGTTACTGGCGGAATGTTAATCGAAAATCCAGGTTGGTCAACCTATTTATATATAGCAGTTGTACTAACAGCTGGAACATCTTTCTTATTGTGGTTAGGTGAGCAGATTACTGCTAAAGGTGTAGGGAACGGTATATCAGTTATCATCTTTGGTGGTATAGTTGCTGCTATACCTAATACAATAAGTCAAGTTTATCAGCAACAATTTAAAGGTGCTGGTGACGCGCTATTCTTAAACATCGTGAAAGTTGGCCTAGTGTTATTAGTTTTACTATTAGTAATCGTAGCTGTAATTTATATTCAACAAGCTAATCGTAAAATTCCAATTCAATATGCTAAACGAAACAATGGTAATAATAGCTATGTCGGAGGACAATCTACTCACTTGCCATTAAAAGTAAATGGCGCTGGGGTTATTCCGGTAATCTTCGCTGTTTCATTTTTAATTACTCCTTCAACAATTGCATCGTTCTTACCAAGTAACAATGTGACTGAATGGATTAAAGCGCATTTTACGTATAACAATCCATGGGGAATGGCATTTTATTTAATCTTGATCATTGCATTCACTTATTTTTATACTTTTGTTCAGGCTAATCCAGAGCAAATGGCTGAAAATCTTCAGAAGCAAGGTGGCTACATCCCGGGTATTCGCCCAGGTAAGAGCACTCAAGAATATATCATTAAAGTCTTATATCGTTTAACTTTCGTAGGAGCAATTTTCTTAGCTGTCATCGCTTTATTACCAATCATATTTGGTAAAATTGCGAACTTACCACCTTCAGCTCAAATTGGAGGAACAAGTTTACTAATCGTAGTCGGAGTTGCGCTTGAAACAATGAAACAATTAGAAAGTCAGCTTGTTAAGAGAAACTACAAAGGCTTTATTAAAGAACGAGCGTAGGGAAATGCAATATTCCCTATTGCTCACCTAATTTAGAGGAGGATTAACCATGAATTTAATTCTTATGGGACTTCCTGGTGCAGGCAAAGGCACACAAGCTGAGAAAATTGTCGAAAAATACGGCATTCCTCATATATCTACTGGCGATATGTTCCGTGCAGCAATTAAAGATGGCACAGAATTAGGTCTTAAAGCAAAATCGTTTATGGATCAAGGTCATCTTGTTCCTGATGAGGTAACAATTGGTATTGTACGTGAACGATTAGCGAAAGACGATTGCCAAAACGGTTTCTTATTGGATGGGTTTCCTAGAACAGTTGCGCAGGCTGAAGCACTAGAAGAGACTTTGAAAGTAATGAATCGCAAAATTGACTTCGTGTTAAACATTCATGTAGACCAACAACTTTTAATTGAACGTTTAACAGGTCGTCGTATTTGTAAAGAGTGTGGAGCAACTTATCATTTAATTTTCAACCCACCTGTTGAAGAGGGTGTTTGCCCAAAATGTGGCGGAGAGCTTTATCAACGTGCGGATGATAATGAAGAAACAGTTGCAAATCGCCTTGAAGTAAATATCAAACAAACTCAGCCTTTACTTGATTTCTACAATAACCTTGGTTATGTAAAAACAATTGAAGGTGAACAAGAGATTAATAAAGTTTTCCAAGACATTGATAATCTTTTAAAAGAGTTAGTTTAATAATTGAACGATAAGATCGTCGTTCCTTGTGTATGACGTATTGTTGTTTCGTCAAAACTGATACTGTTATAAAAGCTTTAACATGGCTTTGCTTGGAACGATTGATATAATATAAGGTCTTTAGTAGGCCAAAAAATCTCCAACATATCAGAGCACTTTGGCTTAATGTTCCTTGCGTATGTTTGCCTACAAGCAAGCTACTGATTTGAAGAAAGGAGAATGCCCTAATGGCGAAAGATGATGTAATTGAAATTGAAGGTACCGTTACGGAAACACTTCCGAATGCGATGTTCAAGGTTGAATTGGAAAATGGTCATGTCGTTCTTGCACACGTTTCTGGTAAAATTCGTATGAACTTCATTCGTATTCTTCCAGGTGACAAGGTTACTGTAGAACTATCTCCATATGATTTAACTCGTGGCCGTATTACGTACCGTTTTAAATAATAAATATGCACTCCGTAATCTACAAGGAGGTTGAAATCATGAAAGTGAGACCATCAGTAAAACCAATCTGTGAAAAATGTAAAGTTATCCGCAGACGTGGTAAAGTAATGGTAATTTGTGAAAATCCAAAACATAAACAAAAACAAGGTTAATAAAGAAGGAGGTGCACTAGAATGGCTCGTATTGCTGGTGTAGATATTCCTCGCGACAAACGCGTGGTTGTTTCTTTAACTTATGTATACGGAATCGGTCGTGCAACTTCTGAAAAAATCTTAGCTGAAGCTGGTATTTCAGAAGACACTCGTGTACGTGATTTAACAGAAGAAGAATTAGGTAAAATTCGTGAATTAATCGATAAGTTGAAAGTTGAAGGGGATCTTCGTCGTGAAGTTTCTTTAAACATTAAACGTCTAATCGAAATCGGTTCATATCGTGGTATTCGCCACCGTCGTAGCTTACCTGTTCGTGGTCAAAACACTAAAAATAATGCTCGTACTCGTAAAGGCCCACGCCGTACAGTAGCGAACAAGAAGAAATAATATTTTTTAAGTAAAGGAGGGTATTCAACATGGCACGTAAAACAAATGTACGTAAACGTCGTGTGAAAAAGAATATTGAAGCTGGTACAGCTCATATTCGTTCAACTTTCAATAACACAATCGTAACAATCACTGATGTTCATGGTAACGCAATTTCTTGGTCAAGTGCTGGATCATTAGGTTTCAAAGGATCTCGTAAATCTACTCCATTCGCTGCACAAATGGCTGCTGAAACTGCTGCTAAAGCTTCTATGGAACACGGTTTAAAAACTCTTGACGTAACTGTTAAAGGTCCGGGTGCTGGTCGTGAGGCTGCTATCCGTGCTCTTCAAGCTGCTGGTCTTGAAGTAACTGCTATCAGAGACGTTACTCCAGTTCCACATAACGGATGCCGTCCACCAAAACGTCGTCGTGTATAATTTGTCTGTATAAATTTTCAAAAATTGTCTATAATGGATTATGATATATGTTTGGCAAATATTAACAGACATCTCTTGTTGTGCACAATTAGGAACTGCCTAATAGGGACTTTCGGTTAGCATTGGCTAACCGAGGGTTTCGACGTTTTGAAGGAGGGTTTAAAAAATGATTGAAATCGAAAAGCCGAAAATCGAAACGGTTGAGATCAGTGACGATTCCAAATATGGTAAATTCGTTATTGAACCACTTGAGCGTGGATATGGTACAACGCTAGGTAACTCCTTACGTCGTATCCTTTTATCCTCACTTCCTGGTGCCGCTGTAACTGCTATTCAAATTGATGGTGTGTTACATGAGTTCTCTACAGTTGAAGGTGTTGTAGAAGACGTTACAACGATTATTCTTAATGTTAAAAAACTTGCTCTGAAAATTTATTCGGACGAAGAAAAAACATTAGAAATTGATGTGCGCGGTGAAGGGCCAATTACTGCGGCCGATATTACGCATGATAGCGATGTTGAAGTTCTAAATCCAGATCTTCATATTGCAACTCTTGCTAAAGATGCTCATTTACGTATGCGTCTAACTGCTAGACGTGGACGTGGATACATCCCTGCAGATGGTAACAAAAGAGAGGATCAAGCAATAGGTGTTATTCCTATCGACTCGATTTACACTCCAGTGTCTCGTGTCACATACCAAGTTGAAAATACACGTGTGGGACAGGTTTCAAATTTCGATAAGTTAACACTTGATGTTTGGACTGACGGAAGTATTGGACCAAAGGATGCTATCGCACTTGGTTCAAAAATTCTAACTGAACACTTAAACATTTTTGTAGGTTTAACTGACGAAGCTAAAAATGCAGAAATCATGGTCGAAAAAGAAGAAGATCAAAAAGATAAAGTCCTTGAAATGACGATTGAAGAACTTGATCTTTCTGTTCGTTCATATAACTGCTTAAAGCGAGCTGGTATTAATACTGTACAAGAGCTTGCGAATAAGACAGAAGAAGACATGATGAAAGTACGTAACTTAGGTCGTAAGTCTTTAGAAGAAGTAAAGCATAAGTTAGAAGAGTTAGGTTTAGGCCTACGTAAAGAAGACTGATTGTAGCTTCGATAAAGGGAGAGGCGTTCTCTTCATGTCTATATGACCCAATTTTGATACTACTTACAAAGGAGGGAACTAGAAATGGGATACAGAAAATTAGGACGTACTAGCTCACAACGTAAAGCTATGTTACGTGACTTAGCTACTGATTTAATCATCAACGAACGTATTCAAACAACTGAAACTCGTGCGAAGGAGTTACGTTCAGTTGTTGAAAAAATGATTACTTTAGGTAAACGTGGAGACTTACACGCTCGTCGTCTAGCTGCTGCTTACATCCGTAATGAAGTTGCTAACGCTGAAAACGGTCAAGACGCTTTACAAAAATTATTTGCTGACATCGCTCCTCGTTACACTGAGCGTCAAGGTGGATACACTCGTATCGCAAAAATTGGTCCTCGTCGTGGAGACGCAGCACCAATGGTTGTTATCGAATTAGTATAATATTCGAATACAAAAGGGCTCGACGTTTCTTGTAAACATGTCGTTGCCCTTTTTTTCTGTTTACTTTTAGACTATTATATATCTATAAAACAATGAAAAATTATAGGTGAACAAATGAGAAAAGATAGTATTAAAGTAGATAACATATCTTTTAAATATCCACAGGCACAATCAAATGCAGTTCATTCTGTATCATTTAATATAAAAGAAAATGAATGGATCGCTATAGTAGGTCGAAACGGTTCAGGAAAGTCAACGTTGGCAAAACTTTTAAATGGATTAATATTACCCGAAGAAGGCCAAATCGTGATTGATGAGGAAATCAGCTTATCAGAACAAACAATTTGGGACGTTCGAAAGAAAATTGCGATGGTATTTCAAAATCCGGATAATCAGTTTGTAGGTACGACAGTAATAGATGATATTGCATTTGGATTGGAAAACCATGGATTTGAAAAAGAAGAAATGGATCGTCGAATTGAGGAAGTATTAAACATCGTAAATATGAAAGAATTTGTGCTCCACGAGCCACATTCACTTTCTGGTGGCCAAAAACAAAGAGTAGCAATAGCTGGAGCATTAGCAATTCAACCAAGTATATTAATTTTAGATGAAGCAACATCGATGTTAGATCCTTTCGGTAGAAAAGAAGTAATCGAGACAATTCGAGATTTACATAAAGACATTAATATGACTGTTATTTCAATTACTCATGATATAGAAGAAGCAATACATGCAGACCGTATTTTAATTATGCATGATGGTCATTTAGTTCAGAGCGTAACTCCAGAAGAGCTTTTAAAAACAGAGTTTTCTTTAGAATCGCTTGGATTAGCATCTCCTTTTACAAATAACCTTTCTAGTTTATTAATCGAAAAAGGTTTACCTTTGAGACAAGACCATCTAGAGCAAGAAAGCTTGGTGAGCGAATTATGCAAATTACTTTTGAAAAAGTAGGCTATACTTATCAGCCGAAAACACCATTTGAGCATCGTGCTCTTTATAATATTGATGTTAATATACCTGATGGGTCATATTATGCTGTAATTGGTCACACAGGCTCAGGTAAATCTACATTTCTGCAACATTTAAATGGCCTCTTACAACCAACAGAGGGGATCGCCAAAATTGACGATATTACACTTTTATCAGATAAGAAAAACAAAAATTTAAAATCATTAAGAAAGAAAGTAGGATTAGTTTTTCAGTTTCCTGAACAGCAATTATTTGAAGAAACTGTTGAGAAAGATATTTGCTTTGGTCCAATGAATTTTGGTGTATCTGAAGATGAAGCAAAAAAAAGAGCGAAAGATTTAATTGAAAAAGTAGGCTTAAGTGAAGAATATTTAATGAAGTCACCATTTGAATTAAGTGGAGGTCAAATGAGAAGGGTTGCTATTGCAGGCGTATTAGCAATGGAACCGGAAGTTTTAGTTTTGGATGAACCAACTGCTGGACTTGATCCTAGTGGTCAAAAGGCGTTAATGGATATGTTTTATCAATTGCACAAAGAAAAGGGCCTGACGATCATTTTAGTAACTCATAGCATGGAAGATGCTGCGAGATATGCTGATACGATCCATGTACTACAAAAAGGGACAACGTATTTAAAGGGAAGCCCTTTAGAAGTATTCTCATATGAAAAGGAACTGGAGGAAATCGGATTACAAATTCCGCTTTCTTTAAAATTTCATCAAGAATTAAATCAAAAATTAGGTATCAATGAAAAGGCTACAAGTTTAACAATTGAACAACTCGCTAATTATATTGCAAATCTTTATAATGGGGAAACAAAATGAATAGTCTAATTATCGGAAAATATATCCCAATCAATTCACTTATTCATCGTCTAGATGCTAGAGCAAAACTCCTTACAATGTTCATTTTTATTTGTATCGTTTTCTTTGCAAATAATTTTATAACTTATGGGGTTTTATTATTATTCTCAATTGTAACAGTATCACTATCAAGAGTACCTCTTAATTATTATTTAAAAGGATTAAGAGCAATCTGGCTGTTAGCAGTGTTTACTTTTTTATTGCATGTGTTTACAAATAAAGAGGGACCACTAATCTATCATTTTGGTTGGGTTGAAATTCATAAAGAAGGAATTATTCAAGGGATTTATATATCAGCGAGATTTTTTCTTTTAGTTTCAATTACAACACTACTGACATTAACAACAAATCCAATCGAAATTACAGATGGGCTTGAATCATTATTTAACCCATTTAAAAGATTTGGTCTACCTGTGCATGAAATGGCTTTAATGATGTCAATTTCATTGCGATTTATTCCAACGCTTATGGAAGAGACTGAAAAGATTATGAAGGCACAGTCGTCCCGAGGAGTGGATTTTTCTTCAGGACCTATAAAAGACAGGTTAAAAGCATTAGTCTCTTTACTTGTTCCATTATTTATTCATTCATTTAAACGAGCTGAGGACTTAGCAGTTGCGATGGAAGCCAGAGGTTACCAAGGCGGAGATGGAAGATCAAAGTTTCGTGTTATGAAGTGGCATTTTCGTGATACAGCATGCTTAGTAGTATTACTAATATTATTTTTACTATTATTGTTTTTACGTAAGTAATGGAGATAAGTTATGAATCGAATTAAATGTATAATTTCATATGATGGCACATTATTTAATGGATACCAAGTACAACCTAATCAAAGAACAGTCCAAACTGATATTGAGAAGGTTCTAACAAAAATGCACAAAGGTCATCCGATACGAATCCATGCATCTGGTAGGACAGATACTGGGGTACACGCAGTAGGACAAGTAATTCATTTTGATAGTGAATATGTACTTCAACCAGAGCAATGGAAGAGAGCATTAAATGCACAATTGCCGAAAGATATCAATATTAGATCTGTAGAGATTGTCGATGAAAACTTTCATTCTAGATTTGACGTCGTTCGAAAAGAATACCGTTATTTTATTTGGAATGAAAAAGACGAAAATGTTTTTTCTAGAAACCATCATTATTTTTTTCCTTTTGATCTAAATATTATCAAAATGCAAGAAGCATTAGATTGCTTACTAGGTACACATGATTTTAGTTCATTTTGCGCATCAAATACGGATATAAAGGACAAAGTACGAACGATTTATAAAGGAACTATTAATAAAACAGATCAGGGGATTGTTATCGCTCTTGAAGGAAATGGTTTTCTTTATAATATGGTAAGAATAATTGTTGGAACATTAATTGAAGTAGGGCAAGGAAAGCGTGATGTAAAAAGTGTTAAAAACGCATTATTAGCACGTGATCGAGCCAAGGCTGGCAAGACATCGCCGCCTAATGGACTGTTTTTATGGAAAGTTGATTATAACAACTAATCCTGGTGTAACATTTGCTTGACATTAGAAGGTATAAAGTTTAATATTAAATACGGTATTGTTTTAAGAACCACGATTAGCCCCGGAACTGTCGTGTTAAAGATAAACAATAAAAACAATTTTACTTTATGTATATTGTATTAGGAGGAAAATAGAATGCGCACAACTTATATGGCAAAAGCTAGCGAAGTTGAACGTAAGTGGTTCGTTGTAGACGCTGAAGGAAAAACTTTAGGTCGTCTTGCAACTGAAGTAGCTACTTTACTTCGCGGTAAGCACAAACCAACTTTCACACCACACGTTGATACAGGTGATAACGTAATCATCATCAACGCTGAGAAAGTTGAATTAACAGGAAACAAATTAAACGATAAAATTTACTACCGTCATACAATGTATGCTGGTGGTTTAAAAGAGCGTACAGCTTTAGAAATGCGTACTAACTACCCAGTTAAAATGCTTGAGTTAGCTGTTAAAGGTATGCTTCCAAAAGGACGTCTTGGACGTGCTCAAATTAAAAAGTTACACGTGTATGCTGGTAACGAGCATCCACACCAAGCACAAAAACCAGAAGTTTACGAACTTCGCGGATAATTATAAAAGGAGGGCATTCACATGGCACAAGTACAATACTATGGCACAGGACGTCGTAAAAGCTCAGTAGCTCGTGTACGTTTAGTTCCTGGCGAAGGACGCGTTATCATTAACGGTCGTGATTTTGAAGATTACATCCCATTCGCTGCATTAAGAGAAGTTGTTAAACAACCACTTGTTGCAACTGAAACATTAGGTAGCTATGATATTCTAGTAAACGTTAACGGTGGTGGATACACTGGTCAAGCTGGTGCAATTCGTCACGGTATCTCTAGAGCATTATTACAAGTTGATCCTGAGTACCGCGGAACTTTAAAACGCGCTGGATTATTAACTCGTGATGCACGTATGAAAGAGCGTAAAAAATACGGTCTTAAAGGTGCACGTAGAGCTCCTCAGTTCTCAAAACGTTAATTATCAAAATCTCAAGACTCTTTTCACATTTGTGGAAAGGGTCTTTTTTATATCTAAAAAGTGCTTTTGACTACGAAATAATTTTTGTCTACAAATCATAGTTGAAGGTACCTTTTGAATTTATCTTCTGTTTGCTTCTTACATATATTAATCACATTTAAAATGCTCTCAAACCAAGAAATCGAATAACTTATTACCTACCCAAAAATTAATCCTTGATTTTCTATCGGAATACTATGATAATTTAGTAGTTATACTAGTATTTTTTCTTTGCTTTTTTCAAAGGTAAATAAATCAAAGAAAAGTTTTCATCTAGCCAATATATATGAAGGGGATAATGGAGATGAATCAAAAAGTAAGATATATTGCCTTATTTGTATTACTAACTACAAGCTTATTTGCTACAGCCTGTAGCAACAAATCGGCAGAAACAAAAACAGTTGCTCGATCAAAATCAACGAAACAGGTTGTGAATGTAACGCAAACAGCGGAGATTTCTACTTTAGACTCGACCTTGGCAACAGATTCTGTATCGATTTCCGCTATGAATAACGTTTTCGAGGGGTTATATCGAGTGGACAAAAATAATCGGCCGGAGCCAGCCTTAGCTAAGTCCTATACACTTGGCCCAGATAAAAAGACCTATACTTTCAAACTTCAGGATGCAAAGTGGTCCAATGGCGATCCTATTACGGCCGAAGACTTTGTATACGCTTGGAAACGTGCTGTAAATCCAGAAACAGGTGCAGAATATGCATACTTACTATATGATGTAAAAAATGCGAAAAAAATTAATGAAAAGCAGTTGCCAGTAGATGAACTAGGCGTTAAAGCAATTGATAATCATACATTGCAAGTTGAGTTGGAGAATCCGGTACCATATTTTATAGATTTAGTTTCTTCTACAACATTCTATCCATTGAACAAAAAGTTCGTGGAAGGACAAGGAAAAAAATTTGGTTCAGAAGCAAATGCTACACTATATAATGGTCCATTCATCGTAAAAAAATGGAATCATGAGCAGAACCTGCAACTTGTAAAAAATCCTAATTATTGGGATAAAGATAAAGTGAAACTGCAGGAAGTTAATATTAATGTCGTAAAAGATACTTCAACAGCAGTAAACTTATACACAACAAAGCAAATTGACCGTGTAGACTTGAGTGGTGATTTAGTAAATAAATACAAAAATGATGCAACCCTGAAAACTTATTTGAATGGCAGAACAAACTTCTTACGTTTAAATGAAAAAAATAAAATTTTAGCAAATCCTAATGCCAGAAAAGCAATTAGTTTAAGCATCGACAAAAAAGGAATTGCAGATGTTATTCTAAACAACGGCTCTGTACCTGCTGATTATCTAGTGCCTGAGGAATTAGCCTTTGGCCCAGATGGAAAAGATTTCAGGAAAACAACTTCTACATATGGCCATCTTGATATAAAAAAAGCAAAAGATTATTGGGAAAAAGCGAAAAATGAACTTGGTGTCACGAATGTAACATTAGAGTTGTTAAATTACGATGATGATAGTTCTAAACTGGTTGCAGAATATTTACAAGAGCAACTCGAGAAAAACTTAAGCGGATTAACGATTAATATCAAACAACAACCTAATGCTCAAAAATTGAAGCTAGAATCAGCTATGGATTATGATATCTCACTTTCTAGTTGGGGAGCCGACTACCCAGATCCAATGACTTATTTGGATATGTTCGTTACAAACGGTGCATTTAATCAAACCGGATACTCAAATCCGAAATATGATAATTTAATTAATCACGCTAAAACAGATTTGCTTTATAATTTGCCAAAACGTTGGGAAGCGTTGAAAGAAGCTGAGGAGATTTTGTTGAATGATGATGCAGTTGTGCCTCTATTCCAAAAAGGGACATCTTATCTTCAACGTCCATATTTGAAAGATTTCTATGTATATGGTCCTAATACTTATAAATATGCCTATATTGAAAAATAACAAACTTGTGTAGACAAAATTAGATATGAATGTGACCCTCATAGAGGTGTATTACTAGTAGTATAGTTAAACATATGAAATTGCTCGGCCATCAAAGTGGTCGAGCTTTTTTTCTTATTTAAATTATTTTAAAAGTATTTGTAGGTTTTTGTATTGTTTTGTAGGTTTGCATATAGAATTAGTTAAGCATTTAACTTAAATGTTTGAAAGCGTTAACAAGGGGGATTTATATGAAGAAATTTGGATTAGCTACGCAAATCTTTGTTGCTCTTATATTAGGTATAGTTGTAGGAGCATTAGTATACGGAAATGAAACGGCAATATCTTATATTCAACCGATTGGTGATATCTTTATTCATTTAATTAAAATGATTGTAATGCCAATTGTAATTTCAGCACTTGTAGTTGCCGTAGCAGGTGTAGGCGATATAAAGAAGTTAGGGAAACTTGGAGGAAAAACACTTCTTTATTTTGAGATCATTACGACAATTGCGCTTGGAATAGGATTGCTTGCAGCGAATTTATTCCACCCAGGTACAGGCGTAGATATGAGCCATCTACAAAAAGGTGATATTTCAGCTTATGAACAAACAGCAACTGCAACTCAACAAAGTGGCTTTGCAGAAACAATCGTTCATATCTTCCCAAAAAACGTGTTTGAATCTATGGCACAAGGTGATCTATTACCGATTATTTTCTTCTCTGTTTTATTCGGTTTAGGTGTAGCAGCGATTGGAGATAAAGGAAAGCCTGTTCTTGGATTTTTCGAAGGCGTTTTAGAAGCGATGTTTTGGGTTACAAATCAAGTTATGAAAACTGCTCCGTTTGGGGTATTCGCGTTAATTGCTGTAACAGTTGCAAAGTTTGGTGTAAGTACATTATTACCACTTGGTAAACTAGTATTAGCTGTTTATGTAACTGTGGCATTTTTTGCTATTGTTATTTTAGGTATTAATGCTAAAATGACAGGGACGAATATTTTTACACTTATGAAGATTTTAAAGGAAGAGCTGATTCTTTCTTTTACAACAGCAAGTTCGGAAGCAGTACTTCCAAACATTATGAAAAAAATGGAGCAAATGGGTTGTCCAAAAGCAATAGTATCTTTTGTTATACCGACAGGGTACTCGTTTAACTTAACAGGTTCAGCGATTTATCAAGCTCTTGCTGCATTATTTGTCGCTCAAATGTATAATGTACACATGTCTTTTATGGAGCAGATTACATTGTTATTTGTACTAATGCTGACATCAAAAGGTATGGCTGGTGTTCCTGGTGCATCGTTCGTAGTTGTACTGGCTACACTAGGTTCAATGGGATTACCTTTAGAAGGAATCGCATTAATTGCAGGTATTGATCGTATTTTAGATATGGTTCGTTCTGCAGTAAATGTATTAGGAAACTCATTGGCAGCTATTACGATGGCGAAATGGGAAGGCGAATACGATAAAGATAAAGCGCAACAATATATTAATTCTGTTAAGGAATCTAAAGTTGCGTAAAGATGGGAGAAAAAACAAATGGCGGCTACTGAAATTAAACCAAACATACGAATCGAAAAAGATTTTTTAGGGGAAAAAGAAATTCCAGCAGATGCTTATTATGGTGTCCAAACATTACGCGCAGTTGAAAATTTTCCGATTACTGGTTATAAAATTCACGAAGAGCTTATTAAAGCTTTAGCAATTGTAAAGAAGGCAGCTGCACTTGCTAATGTGGAAACAAAACGTCTTTATGAGGGAAATGGTAATGCAATTGCAGAGGCTGCTCAAGAAATTATTGAAGGTAAATGGCATGACCAGTTCATTGTTGACCCTATTCAAGGTGGCGCAGGTACATCAATGAACATGAATGCAAATGAAGTAATTGCGAATCGTGCACTTGAAATACTAGGTAAAGAAAAAGGTGACTATTTCTGTATTAGTCCAAATAGCCATGTAAATATGTCGCAGTCTACAAATGATGCATTCCCAACTGCAATTCATATCGCGACTTTAAATATGTTAGATAAATTATTAAATACAATAAATTATATGCGTGATGTATTTGAATTAAAGGCAAAAGAATTTGACCATGTTATTAAAATGGGCCGTACTCACTTACAGGATGCAGTACCAATTCGTTTAGGACAAGAATTCGAAGCATATTCTCGAGTACTTGGTCGTGACATAAAACGTATCGAACAATCTCGTCAGCACTTATATGAAGTAAATATGGGAGCTACAGCGGTTGGAACAGGTCTAAATGCAGATCCTCGTTACATTGAATTAGTTGTTAAGCATCTTGCTGAAATTAGCGGCTTATCACTTGTTGGAGCTGAGCATCTTGTTGACGCTACTCAAAATACTGATGCTTACACAGAAGTATCGGCTGCTCTAAAAGTATGTATGATGAATATGTCTAAAATTGCGAATGATTTACGTTTAATGGCTTCAGGTCCACGTGCAGGACTTGGTGAAATTTCATTACCAGCACGTCAACCTGGTTCATCTATTATGCCAGGTAAAGTAAACCCTGTAATGGCAGAAGTTATTAACCAAGTTGCATTCCAAGTAATCGGTAATGATCATACAATTTGTTTAGCGTCTGAAGCAGGACAATTAGAATTAAACGTTATGGAGCCTGTACTAGTATTTAATTTACTTCAATCAATTAACATTATGAATAATGCATTCCGTGCATTTACTGATAATTGTTTAAAAGGAATTGAAGCAAATGAAGACAGAATGAAAGAATATGTAGAAAAGAGCGTTGGTCTAATCACAGCGGTTAATCCACATATTGGTTATGAAGTTGCTGCAAGAATAGCGAGAGAAGCAATCCTAACAGGAAAGCCAATTCGTGAACTTTGCTTAAAATACGATGTATTATCAGAAGAAGAGCTTGATTTAATTTTAGATCCATTTGAAATGACTCACCCTGGTATTGCTGGTGCAGTTCTTTTAGAACGTCAATAAATCAGTCACTGCTGATAAACGCTCACTTTCTATGTTGCCTCGCCTGTTTTTCGGTGCTTATACTGCTATTTATGCAACTTTAGCGCCGCTTCTGGCGTCGTACATTGAAAGATAAGTGGTTTTTAATCAGTCTGACAATTATTAATTGCAAAGTGAAGGGCGAAAAGCCCTTTTTTGCTTAACTAAAAAAGATAAAAATATAGAAAAGGGATGGGATAACATGCATAAATTCAAGGTAGGTTCGAATGGAGAAGTGGAGACTACCTTGCGAGGTGCCGAATTATTAGGTGTGCCAATGCTTAATAAAGGAGTTGCATTTACTCAAGAGGAACGAAACGAACTAGGTTTAACAGGATTATTACCGCCAGCTGTACTGACGCTTGAAGAGCAAGCTAAACGAGCTTACGCGCAATTCTCGTCACAACCTACTGATTTGCATAAAAATGTTGCATTATCAGCTTTACATGATCGTAATGAAACATTATTTTATCGAGTACTAACTGATCACTTACCAGAAATGCTTCCGGTTGTTTATACGCCAACAGTTGGTTTAGCAATTCAACGTTATAGTCATGAATATAGAAGACCTCGTGGTTTGTATCTATCTATTAATGAAGAGGATGGTATTGTACAAGCATTTGATAATTATGGTGCAAATGCAGACGAAATTGATTTAATCGTTATTACTGACGGTGAAGGCATATTAGGAATTGGTGACTGGGGAGTTGGCGGTATTAATATCGCAATTGGTAAATTAGCGGTATATACAGCTGCTGCAGGTATTGATCCTGCACGAGTATTGCCAGTCGTTTTAGATGTAGGTACTGATCGCGAAGAGCTACTAAATAATCCATTTTATGTTGGAAACCGTCATCCTCGCGTTCGCGATAGTCGATATGATGCGTTCATTGATAAGTTTGTAACAACTGCTGTAGAGAAATTCCCAAATGCATTACTACATTGGGAGGATTTTAGTTCTAAAAATGCACGAAATATATTAGATAAGTACCGTCACCAAGTTTGTACTTTCAATGATGATATTCAAGGTACAGGAGCAGTATCACTTGCCGCTGTGCTAGCAGCAGTGAATGCATCTGGTATTCCATTAAGTGAACATCGAGTAGTTGTATTCGGTGCAGGAGCAGCTGGTATTGGAATTGCAGATCAAGTACGTGATGCAATGGTACGTGAAGGTCTTTCATTCGAATTAGCAAACCGCAGATTTTGGTGCATAGACCGAAATGGATTGCTTTCAGAGGATATGGAAGGATTGTTCGACTTCCAACAACCGTATGCGCGTCCAACTGAAGAAAATAAATCAGGTGCAAGCTTAGCAGAAGTTGTAAGCCAAGTTCATCCTACTATCTTAATTGGTACTTCAACTGTTGCCGGTGCATTCACAGAAGAGATTGTGAAAGATATGGCAGCACATGTTGAAAGACCTGTAATTTTACCGATGTCAAATCCTACACCACTTGCAGAAGCAAAACCTTCTGATTTAATTAAGTGGACTGAAGGAAGAGCACTGGTAGCAACAGGAAGTCCTTTTGCTCCAGTAACATATAACAAAACGGTTTATGTAATTGGTCAATCAAATAACGCTCTTATTTTCCCGGGCTTAGGACTCGGAACAAATGTTTCACGCGCAAGTATTATTACAGATGGAATGTTTGCAGCGGCTGCAGAAGCTGTAGCGGAAATGATCGATGTAAGTAAATTAGGCGCACCTTTACTACCTCAAATCGAAAATCTACGTACAATTTCAGAAGTAGTTGCGATTGAAGTAGCAAAAGCAGCAGTTGCAGACGGGGTAGCTCGAGTAGTACACGACGATATTGAGCAAGCTGTACGAAACGCAATGTGGGAGCCTGCTTATCGACCTATTAAAGCGACAAAAGAATTGGTTACTATATAAAAATAAAAAATACAGCTTGTATCATCAAGCTGTATTTTCTTATGAAATTTAGTAGTTTGGAGGAACATTGTGTTAATAACAACAAGGCGATATACTAGTAGCAAAAATCAGGAAGTGACGGATTTGAAATCTAAAGGACTGCAAAGTAAAGATTTTTGGATTGTTATTGCACTTATGGTTCTTGTTCCGATAGCGGGTGAACTGAACTTTCATCCATTTGATAATATATTTCGCGTGAGTTTTGGAACCCCTATATTCTTCTTTTCTTTATTGTATTTTAGGAATTATCATTCTGTTGTAATAGGGCTGTTAATAGGCATATCTGTCTTTGTATTCCGTGTTGGACTAGATTGGTTAGTATTGTCAGATTTTAATCTTGCTTCATCTTTTTCGGTTAGATTTCCTACTTTCTTATATTATTTTTCATATTCCGTTTTATTTTATTTAATAAAGGTGAATCGGTTTCAGCATCCTTTGCTAATAGGGATATTCGGTATTACGATTGAGATCACTTCTAGCTTAATCGAATTAATACTTCAACTATATGGAATGGGATCTACACTGACTGTAGAAGAGTTAAACAAAATTATTATTATTGCTGTGTTTAGAAGCTTTTTTGTATTAGCATTTATCAATATGATGAAACTTTACGAGCTAAAACTGAAGGAATCACAAACTCGTAAAGAGAATGAAAATATGCTTATGCATTTATCTAATTTGTATGTAGAGTCTGTATATTTGAAAAAAACGCTACAAAATGCCGAAACGATAACAAAAGAATCCTACAATTTATATCGAGACATGAGTAAGTATAAACAGGATTTAGGAGTTCCAATTGAAAATTGGGGGAACAAATCTCTAAGGATCGCAGGAGAGGTACATGAAATAAAAAAGGATAACCAAAGAATTTTCGCGGGACTTTCTAAACTTATTACAAGTGAAAGTTTACCTGAATATATGAGTGTAAATGATTTAGTAACAATGATTGTCCGAATTAATCAAAAATATGCAGGCATGCTTGGAAAGAAAATTGAGTTTGTTTCTCAAATAAAGGGACAACATCCGCACTATCATATTTATCTAATGCTATCATTTATTAATAACTTAGTTGCGAACGCAGTTGAAGCTATAGAGGATAAAGGGAAAATTCTCTTATCAATAGAAAGAGTTGAAGATTGGATTGAATGTAAGGTTATTGATAATGGCCCTGGAGTTCCGTCAAAATATATGAAGCTTATTTTTAAACCTGGATTTACTTCTAAATATAGTGATGATGGAACCCCATCTACAGGAATTGGTTTATCCTATATCAAAGAAATGGCAGAAGAATTGGGAGGAGAAGTTATTCTCAGTCAAAAAGAGAGTGAATGTATTTTTACGATCCGACTACCAATTGAAGTTCTCGTCCTAGAAAGGGTGAATTTATGAATTTTTATATCACAGATGATGATGAAGTCTTTCGATCGATGTTGTCTCAAATTATAGAAGATGAAGAGTTAGGAGAAGTTGTTGGTGAGGCGGAAGATGGCTACTTTTTAGATGCAAATACGCTTGAAATAAATCATGTAGATATTTTATTTATAGACTTATTAATGCCCCTCCAGGACGGTATAGAGACAATTCGTAGAATGGGACCTTCATTCAAAGGAAAAATTATTATGATTTCACAAGTTGAATCGAAAGAATTAATTGGAGAAGCGTATTCTTTTGGTATTGAATATTACATTACTAAGCCATTGAATAAAATTGAAGTGATTTCGGTCGTTAGAAAGGTTTTGGAGCGAATTCGACTAGAGCGGTCGATTCTTGATATTCAAAAGTCATTAAGTAATGTTTTTGATGTAAATTCAATAAATCAACATAAGCCAATGTCTGATAAAAAGAAAATTACGGACTGGGGACAGGTTCTATTATCGGAGCTAGGCATAGCTGGAGAAAATGGGAGCAAGGATTTGCTGGATATGCTCAATTACTTATATGAATACGAAACGAATTTTGGTCTAGAGGCAGGATTTCCTACTTTAAAGGATATATACACTCACATCAGTTTAAAAAAGCTAGGAATTGTAAATTCTAGCGAAGACGTTGAGCGGGAAAGGAAATCATCTGAACAAAGAGTTCGTAGAGCAATCTATCAATCATTAAACCATATGGCATCAATAGGACTAACAGATTTTGCGAACCCTAAATTCGAAAACTATGCTTCTAAGTTTTTTGATTTTGAAACAGTTCGTCAAAGAATGAGTGAATTGAAGCAAGCATCATTGACTTCATCAACACATACTCGAATTAATGCAAAGAAATTTATACAAGTTTTATACTTTGAATCTAAACAGCTTTTAGTTGAAAGATATTAAACTAAATATTATTAGGCCCTCAGCAATATGTTTGAGGGGCTTTTTTGTATGTGATTACTTTCAGGAATAAACTAAATTGTTTACTCATATTTTAAAATAGAGAAAATTAAAAAAATCTAATAATTCATTACCGATTTGGAGCATATGAGAATTTTAAAAGAATAAAATAATATACCTTTATAAAATTTACCTACGGCCCTCTACGTTAGGGGTGATGTAAATTGGGCTTGATCGACTGGATAATGGGAAAAATGAATTTTCAATCTAGCACTAGTTCTTTTGAGTTATTAAATGATGAAGGGGATGGCCAATTAACATTAGGCGATACATTATTTAAGAATGATGTCATCAGGGCATGTATTAGACCTAAAGCCAATGCAATTGGAAAACTAAAAGTAACCCATGTTAGAGAAAATAACAGAGAATGCAAGATAAACCCTGATCCTTGGGTTTTTAATGTACTTCAAGAACCAAATCCATTTATGTCTAGGCAATTACTTTTAGAGAAAATGGTAACTCAGCTTGACTTAAATAGTAATGCGTTTGCTTTTATAAAGCGAAATGATTTTGGATATCCAACCGCTATTTTTCCTATTCCTTGTACGAAAGTGGAAGTGCTCGAAAATAATCAAGGTTTGATATTTTTAAAATTCACATTCAAAACTAAAAATGTACTAATTTTACCATATAGCGATATCATTCATTTAAGACAAGATTTTAATAGCAATGACCTATTTGGTACGCCCCCATATGATCCTTTACTTCCGTTATTAGAAGTGATTGATTCTGTAGATGACAGTATCGTCGAAAATGTAAGCAACAATCGCTTTATGAATTGGTTATTGAACTTTAAGGAAACTCTAGATCAAGAAGATATGATTAAGAATACGAATGAATTTGTAAACAATTATATGAAATTTACAGGTGATGGTGTAAAAGCAGGTTTTTCAGAGCCAACGTATGATTTAGAACAAGTATCACCAAATGACTATACACCGGAAGCGGAACGAACGAATGGTACGATAAAACGAATCTATAGTTTTTTTAATACGAACGAAAATATAGTTCAAAGTACTTTTAATGAGGATCAATGGAATACGTATAATGAAGCCGTAATTAATCCTTTAATTATCCAGCTAAATAATGAATTTACACGTAAATTCTTCACTCCTGCGGAACGAAAAAATGGTAATCGGATCGTTTTTGAAGCATCTAACTTAGAATTTGCATCAATCGCAACAAAATTAGCATTTTCAGTTATGGTAGAACGAGCTTCTTTAACTCCTAATGAATGGCGTTCTTTAATGGGGATTGGGCCAATCGAGAGAGGTAATGTGCCACTTCTAAATACAAGTACTGCCCCAATCGACCAAAAAGAAAGAGACCGAGAATTTGAATTACGTGTTGAACGAGAAAAGAAACGAGAAGAAGAAATTGAAAGATGTAGACAAGAATGTAGGGAAGAATGCAAAAAACTTAATGAATTTTGTATGGAACAACAAAAGAAGCTTTTAGAAAAAACAGAAACTGATGATAAAACTAGTTAATAAAATTAGGGCTTTTAACTATTTATAGTTAGGCTTTTTTTTTTCAGTAAATAGTATAGATCATATAGATAGGATACTTGTCCGAACACTTTTTTTCGTTGGTACATATAGTAAAGTAATAGCTAATATTAAACCAATTTATGGAGTTGTTTATATGTTTGAAAAAGATGCGATTATTACCCTATTAGGTAGTTCCGGCGGAGTAGCAAAGGCAGTACTTTCTATATTTAATAAAGCGGCGAATGATCAAAATGATCCGATCCACAAGCTAATGAAAAATGCCAGGTTTCATTTAATTGATTTGAAACAGAAAGACTTAACATATTTTGAAAAAATTATTCCTAACCTAATAGAAAAAGTTACGTTTCATGAGATGAATGTTAATAATATTGATTTAATGAAAAAACATCTCATAGAGAGTAATACAGTTATTGTAGTTGATGTTTCTAGAGCGGATTCTGTTGAAATGTTACGATGTTGTAATGAGTTTGGTGTTAAGTATGTCAACACAGCTTTAGAAAGTGAAATAGTAGATGAAGATGTTAGTACTGGGTTCCCACTAAAAGAACGTTTACGTATCTTCGAAGAAAATAAACGAAAGTTTAAAAATACTACAGCAATTATTGGTTCAGGTATGAATCCTGGAATTGTGCAATGGATGGCAATCGATTTAATGAACCAATTCCCTTCCGAAAAACCTCTTGCATGTTACATTGTTGAACATGATAACTCTTTTTATGAAAACCCTTCTTTAGCTCAAAAAGAAACGATTTACACCACTTGGTCCCCAGATTGTTTCCTAGAAGAAGCAGTCACGAGCTATCCTATGTTCGTTAAAGAAAATATTCCAATCTTCTTGTATGATGATGTTTATTCTGTTGAATTTAAAGTTACATTGGGTGAAAAAGTCTTTTATGGTTGTCTAATGCCACATGAAGAAGTATTTATTATTGGCAAATTGTTCAACTTAGAAAGTGGTTTTGTGTATCGTGTTAATGAGCATACAACAAATCTAATTAGAGATAATTTAAAAAACACTGACGAAATATTGGGTTTTGATAAAAAGCTTCTAGATCCTTCAACAGCTCCATTGGTAGGAGAGGACGTAGTTGGAGTATTACTTGTGTACGAAGATAAAGAGCGCTATATCTATAATGTTATGAACAATAAAGATTCATTCGCTAATTACGGTACAAATGCAACCTATCTTCAGGTAGCGTGTGGAGTTTATGCAGGAGTTGCAAGTTTATTCTTGGATACAGTAGAAAATGGTGCCTACTTTGTAGATGAATTAATATTAAATACAAATACTAAATATGGACATTATTTAAAATATCATATGACTCAGTTTGTATATGGAGAAAATGAAAAAAGTGATGGATTACTTTTACAAAGAATGAAATCATATAATAATTAAAAATATGAAAGAGGGGAATAGAGTGCTTCAAAGACCCCTCTTTTTTATGATTTAAGAAAGAGAAGATATTTAAAAAGCCCTAAAATAATGCATTTTTAATTCAAAATTAATACAATTTTTCTATTATATAAAATCTATGTTTTTTATGAAAATTATTATTTTTTTATGGAAGAAATTAAGTATGTAGTTTTTGAATGAAGCACCCCTTTTCGTCTTAGACTATGGCTACGGGGAGGTTTCATCATGAATCTTATAACAAATTTCCGAGAAAAAAGAAGAGCAAAGCAAATTACATTTGAAAAAAGCTTATTAAAAGAATTAAAAATAATGCAATTAAAAGCCCAATTAAAGGATTCATTTTCCTACTGTATAGACGCAGACATTAACCAAAGAAAAGCAAGAGAAGATTACTGTTTAGAGTTAGCGGTAGAAACATACTTATTGGGTGCAAGATATAGCCGATTTGGTTTTTATGGTGAACCAATCGAGAATGTTAAAAGAAGATCAGCTAAAGAATCAGAATGGTTAGCTTATTTATTTTATTCTTCAGTATTTGGTCGTAAGGATGATATTCAAACAGAACCATTTGACCGTTGTAAATCTTTTTTAAATAATTGGTGGTTAGATGGATATGTAAAAGGAGAAAGAAGACACAGACTTCGTTTATCAAAGTAAGTCATATTCTTCCTAGTTGTCCCATATATTTTTTATAGGACAATCAGGGGGAGAAAAAATGAAAAGATGGCATTTAATCGTTATCATTGTAACCTTTGTTTTTTTGATTTTGAGTATACCTTTATTACAAAAGACTTCAAAGACCTGGAATTTTAGAGGACTACCTCTAGATGGAAAAGTGATTGTTTTGGATGCAGGACATGGTGGACCAGATGGAGGTGCTTCAGGTGGAGATGTTATTGAAAAAGTTGTTGCTCTATCAATAACAAACAAACTGAGGGATTATTTACAAGGTCAAGGTGCAACGGTTATTATGACAAGAGATGGAGATTACGATTTAGCAGAGGATGGAATGAAAGGATATAGTAGAAGAAAAAGCGTTGATTTAAGGAAAAGGGTAGAAATTATTAATGGATCGAACGCAGACTTATACATATCAATTCATTTAAACTCCTTACCAAGAACATCTTCAAAAGGTGCACAAACATTCTTTTATGGTTCATTGATTGAAAATGAGCGATTTGCAAAATACGTCCAAGCAGAGTTAAGAGAAAGTCTAAATAATACTCATCGATTAGCGAAAATTATTAATCATGTTTATTTAATGAAATATTCAAAAGTACCAGGAGCGCTTGTAGAAGTAGGATTTTTATCAAATTATGAAGAAAGTCAGCAGCTAAGGGATGAAGAATATCAAGATAAACTTGCTGCAGCTATATATAGAGGGGTTATTAGATACTATACAGATAAAAATGAACCGCCGAATTAATCGGTGTTTCAAACTATTGCAAACGCACGCTTTCTTTGTTATTTCGTCTGCTTGCGGTAAATCTGCTTTTTTACAGATTTCGTGCCTTGAAAGACAAATGTTTTCAATTTGTTTGGAATCATATATTTTGGACTTCGTCTGTGATAAGAACCGCCGAGTAAATCGGTGGTTTTCATTTTTTCTAACTAATTAATGTTACTTAGGACTAACTATGTTACATGTGTTATACTATTTAGTATATTAAGATAACGAGGTGTAAAGATGCTTACCAATGATCAAGTATTATCACTTTTAGGTACAATTAACGAGCCATTTTTAAATAAATCATTAGTCGAATTAGATGCTGTTAAAGAAATTTCGATAAAAGAAGAGAAGAAACATGTAAGCGTTAAAATTGCATTATTAAAAACGGGTACAGCTGAACAAATGCAAATTCAGACACAAATTGTTCAGTTATTGAAGCAAAACGGTGCTGATACAGTTGGAATTCGATTTACTGAATTTACAGAAGAGGAAAAAAGTCAGTTTATTGAAGACAACCAAGAAAACTCATCACTTTCATTATTAGATAATAAAAAAGTACAATTTTTAGCGATCGCAAGTGGAAAAGGTGGAGTCGGAAAATCAACTGTTTCGGTGAACTTAGCAGTTGCTTTAGCAAGATTAGGTAAAAAAGTAGGTATTATTGATGCTGATATTTATGGCTTTAGTGTACCTGATATGATGGGAATTACGACAAGACCAGTGATCAGAGGTGAACGTATCATTCCAGTTGATCGTTTTGGAGTAAAAGTCATTTCAATGGGATTCTTTGTAGAAGATAATTCACCAATTATTTGGAGAGGTCCGATGCTTGGTAAAATGCTACAACAGTTCTTCACAGAAGTTGAATGGGGAGATTTAGACTATTTATTACTAGATTTACCACCTGGTACTGGAGATGTAGCGTTAGATGTTCATAGTATGTTACCATCTTGTAAGGAAATAATTGTTACGACACCACATCCTACAGCTTCAATTGTTGCAGCTAGAGCGGGAGTAATGGCATTAAAAACAAACCATGAAATTATTGGTGTTGTAGAAAATATGAGTTACTTTGAAAGTAAGAAAACTGGCGAAAAAGAGTATGTTTTTGGTAAAGGTGGAGGAGAAAGGCTTGCAAAAGAGCTTCAAACAACTCTATTAGGACAATTACCTTTACAGCAGCCTGATTGGGATGAAGAGGACTTTGCTCCTTCAATATACGATAAAGATCACCCGACTGGTAAAATCTATACGTCGATTGCTAAGCAAGTAGTCGAAAAAATCGTATTAAATAAATAATAAACAATACCCTTTTAATTTGTATGCTTGTTTTTTTGTTAGTAATGGTTATCGTATAACCATATCTAATATTTAGACATGAATTAAATTATTAGGGTATTTATATTGATTAAATAGTTAATAAAGTTTTATATGAATCGTGAATTTTAGAAGAAAAGCAGAAGCTTTGTGAAAACGGGGGATTAAGAAACGAATGACGAGTCGGAAATTGGTTCGATTATTTTTAACAACATTACTAGTTGGTGGAATCGCAACAATCGTAACGGGTATTCTTTATGGGTATAAAGAGTATTTAGGTTACATACAAGATGTTAGATTAATAAAATTACTAGTTGAAGTATCATTTTTATTTATATTGGGATTAGTATTCAGTGCAGTAAGTCAGATGGGGTTCTTTGCATATTTGACAATACATCGATTTGGATTAGGCCTATTTAAGTCATTATGGAATACAGTTCAAATTGTATTAATCGTGTTAGCTTTATTTGATTTAGCTTATTTTCGATTTAAAGAGTATGCTCAAGGGGAGGCTTTTACTGTCTATTTAATTTTCCCAATAGTGCTTTTTATTGGTAGTTTGATTGTCTCTTATATAAAAATGAAAGAAACAAACAAAGGGGCGTTTATTCCAGCTTTATTTTTTATGATTGTCGTTACAATAGTGGAATGGGTCCCTGCATTAAGACAAAATGATCTTTCATGGTTAATTCTAATGTTAGTACCGTTATTTGTTTGTAATATGTATCAGTTATTAACTTTACACAAAATACTAAAAAAATAATTTTTCGAAAATGGTGGCAAACGCGCTACCAGTATAAAAGTTAAAAGCTAAGAGAAAGTTCTCTTAGCTTTTTTTATATATAAAAGGTAGCGGAGAAAAAATCGACATAGTTTCCTATTTAGTGTTATGATCCACGCCTCTGTTCCACTTAAAGCTCGCCAATCAACGAGTTTTCTTTATTTTACAATTTTAATATTTGTTTTAGTATTAGATATCATTTGAGAAACAGTTACGTTTTGATATCCTTCGTCTTTTAAGTATGACCAAATTAATGGCAATGCTTTTGGCGTTTGAAGTGCCGAATCACTTGCATGAAGCAAAATGATGTCTCCCGGATCAGTATTATTTTCTACACTTTTAACAATTTTATTTGTTCCAGGATTTCTCCAGTCTTCAGTATTAATACTCCAATGAATCACTGAAAGATTGTTCCGTGCAGCAAGCTTTATAACTTCTTTATTATATTCGCCATTTGGTGGTCTAAATAACTTAACGTCTTTTACACCTAAACGATTAAATACTTCGGCTGAATTATTTAAATCTCTTTGCATTTCAACTGGAGTTAGTTGGGTGTAGCTTTTATAACGATACCCAAGTGTCCCAATCTCGTGACCTTGCTTAACTATTGTTTCAACAATCTCTGGATGTCGTTCAGCCCATGATGCGGATAAGAAAAAAGTTGCATTCGTAATTTTTTGATTACGTAATACATCCAAAACTTTAAGTACATTTTCATCGCCCCAGCTTATATCAAAAGTAAGAGCCACATTTTTTTGTGAGGCATCGCCTTTGTAAATTGCCATTGGCCCCTTATTTGTTGAAAAAGTTGAAAATGTTTTAGGTGCTTGTATATAAACTAAGCAAGCTGTGAAAAATGCAATAATAGTAATTAAAGAAAATTGCTTTAATTTTCTTTTTGATGTGATGTAAAAGTAAAAAAGCATAAAATCGCCTTCTTTCTTGTCCAAGTTCTTATATAAAGGATATGAGATTAAGCAAGCTTGTATGCTATAAAACGAAATGATTAAATGTTTTAAGTATTAGAACAATAAAATTCAGATTTTCTTAAAATCGTATAAAGATGAAAGTAACATGGAGTTGTTTATATGTTTGGAATACTTCTAAATAAAGAGCATGTATTAGAGATCGAATCGCTCATAATACGATCGCTATATGAATTAGATAAAGAGTTATCATCGCATAATTTAAATGAAAGAGTTAAAAATGAAATAGTCCAAAAGAAGAAAATATTATATGAAGTGTATAATAGATTACCGCTATGGGAGGAGACACATAAATAATAAATAATGGTGTAGATCGAGTAAAGACAACATTGCTTCTCACTCACGCAATCATATAGAGCTTGTTGAACTAGTCCATGAAAAAGATTTTTAAAAAATATCAAATTATGTATTGACGTTTTATTTAGATGCGTGTTATATTATTTCTTGTCTTCAACGACAACAAAAACTGACTTCAACACACTTAAATAAAAGTTTTAAAAAATGTTGACAGGCTATATTACAAAATGGTAATATTAAAAAGTCGCTTACGAGCGACAAAGTGAACTTTGAAAACTAAACAAAACATGAAGTAAACGTCAATTATTAGTTTTTTGAGCAATACAAGATTTAAACTTAACTTTTATGGAGAGTTTGATCCTGGCTCAGGA
>NZ_NESS01000016.1 GCF_002128425.1 Gottfriedia acidiceleris | reverse complement strand
TCTCTTGATAGTAGTACATAAAAAATCCCCCTTGTAACAATTTTCCTACAAAGGGGATTTTTTCTAAAATTTTATGCTTAGATCTATTGACTAAGTTGTTTTTCAACACTCTGAAAAAAACATTACTTGAAGGTAATGTTTTTTTAATTTACTTTACACTTTTAAATTGAAAGGTGATGCGAGGTGTTCTGTAGAATAATGGTTATAGTTAAGAGATTATTAAAAAATTAAAGAAGGTGAATATGATTATCAAGAAGATATCAGTAAGTTTTTTAATTCTTTCATTTCTATCGTTAAGTTTCTTTACAAATCCAAGCTCTACTTATGCAGCAAATAAAGTTTATACTGTAACTGCAAGTAAATTAAATGTTCGTAGTGGACCTAGTACATCATATAAGTTAATTGGCACTGTTAAAAAAGGACAATTTTTAACGGTTATTAATAAACAATCCAATGGATGGTATAAAATTAAATATAAAAAAACAACAGGATTTATAAATGGAAAATATGTCACAGCGGAGTTCACTAATATTAAATCATTAGATAAAAGCATTATTGTTGATTTGAGGTATAACACAACTAATAACTTTACTGGCAAACGTATTTATAATTTTAGTCAAGCAATACTGAGGACAAGTACTGCAAAAAAAATAGCAAAAGCAAACGCATTACTTAAAAAACAAGGATATACAATTAAAGTATGGGATGCTTATCGTCCTTTATCTGCACAACAAGCACTTTGGGACGCATATCCTAATTCGAATTATGTAGCTAAACCAGATCCTAAAAATATCCGTGGACATCAACTTGGCGCAACGTTGGATATTACACTATGTACCATAGATGGGAAAGAAGTACAAATGCAATCTAAATTCGATGATTTTTCTTCTCGAGCATCTCGAAGCTATAAACGAAGCAGTGCACAAGAAAAGAGTTATCAAATTATGGATAAGGCAATGAGACAGGTAGGTTTTGTAGGCTATTCTAAAGAATGGTGGCATTACTCAGATAGTAATCAAAATTTCAAACCTATTCAGGTAAATCCTACAAATTATTAATGCTAAAACTCACTTTTGAAAAAATATCAAAAGTGAGTTTATTTATTTATATGTATTTCTTTTAAAACTAGTAAGTAATCCCTATTTTGTCCTATGAACAGTTAAGGTTACTTTACTTGTTTCGCACATAAAAGTTGAAAGATGGACAGGTTCCTCATTTGAATCATAGGCGATTTTTAGGATTTTAAATAGATTGGCTCCTATATCGCATTCAAGGTAATTGGCATATACTTTTGTCGCACCGATTACGTCGATGATTTTATCGTTGCTTAGGATTTCTGTATTATAGTCCTTTGAGAGAACTTTATATGTGGATTCGTCAGTTGCAATTTTCTTTTCCAAATCAGGAAAACGAATGAGTGAGTAATGCGCAATATCATAAAAAAGTGGACGGTCGTTCACATACATAAGTCGTTCAAGCTCTAGTACACGACTTCCTTTCTCTACTTTAAGATATTCTGCAACGTCCTTTGTTGCCGGGATGACTTCACTTCTTAGGATTCGGGAATTTGGAATCATCCCTAGTTGATGGCTAAATTCTGAGAATCCGCTTACAGATAACAGTTCATTATTAAACTTATTCGAAGCCACAAACGTCCCTCTGCGTGGTATGCGAGTTAAAGTACCATCCTTCACTAATTCCTCAATGGCCTTTCGAATAGTAATTCGACTGACATTATATGTTTCACAAAGCTCGGCTTCCGTGGGAATCTGTTGATCCGGTTTATATTTCCCTTGCTGAATATCATTCTTCAGCATTTGCCTAATCTGCATATAGAGAGGCTGTGGGGTTGAAGAATTTAGGTTCATAATTTTCATCCTATCCGTCAATGTTTTTCACCATTATTATACACTGCCGGCCAGCTATCGTCACCATGCACCGAAGTAGCTAATTGTTTTTGCAGCCGTTTTAGTTCCCAATTCCAAACACTGTTGGATTGAAAGGCCCTGTAAAGTTCCATAAAGAAAACCAGATATAAAAGAATCTCCTGCTCCCATCGTATCTACAACGTTATCTTCTAATACTCCAAATTGATAAAAGTGTTCGCCGTCAAAAGCAAGTGATCCATTTTCTCCAAGCGTAGCAACTGCCACCTTGGAACCTTTTGTTTTTACATCTTTTAAAAATCCCCTGATAAATTCATCATCCTTTGTATAAGAAAAAAAGGAATAGTCCAGAAAACCAGGTAGTGTTTTCACTAAATCGTGCTTTAACTGATCTGAAAAATCAAATGCAGTAAGCAATCCTTTTTGTTTAAAAAGTGGATAATACCCATCAACATGCCCCCATATCCCAGCATGAACAAGTTGATGAGTTTGAATAAACTCCTGTTCCTCATCAGTTAATGCAAACTGAGCCATTACTCCTTCATCGTAATCTCCAAATTGGCGGACATTGTTAATCAATTCAACATGGGTAACAGCTGTTTTTCCTATCTTTTTAGAAATAAACGACGTATCGACACCCTTACTCTGAATTGACTTAATCATTTGATCACCGAAGGAATCACTCCCAACCCAGCCGATATACGAAGAGTCTGCCCCTAACTCCTTTAAATAGACAGCAACATTTACTGGATTTCCTCCAGGATACACTTTCCCGTTTGTAAGATAGACATCCATACAGTTATCTCCGACTGTAACAATTCTCATCCAATCCCAACCTTCTTTTTAATCTAAGAAACGAGCACTACTGTGTAGTGCCCATTAAATTTATCAATATTCTACTTTGCGGTAATATCTTCTTAGTTCTAATGAGTGGTTTCTCTCCCTTTCAAGGTAAACACTGATTCGACTTATAACTGCCCAGTTAATACTGACAGAAAAGTGTTTTCTAAATTCCTCACTAATGCCTAGCAATTCAAAGTCTTTTGTATCAATAACGGTTAATTGATTCGTAATTTTTTCAGCAAACCTTTCAACACGATCCATCAATGGTCTTGTTTCATCTTCACCTTTAAGTAAAATAACACTTGTATCTTCAACTACTAGCTCAAGCGTACCATGGAAAAACTCCGCTGCATGGATGGATTTTGCATGAATCCATTGCATTTCTTCCAAAATACACATTGCGTATGAATAAGTGTTGCCCCATAAGTTACCTGAGCCCACCATCATATGGTAATCTGTATCCTTATGTTTAATAGCAAATTCCTCAGCCTTTTTATCAAAGTCTTTTACTGCAGCTAAAATCGCTTGTGGCAACAAGGAAACTTCTTTTGTGAACTGTTCATATTGCGGAAATTCATTGTTATTATACATGAAGCGGAATACTACCATGTACAACAGCATAAAAAACGTATCAAAAGAATGTTTTTCCGAGCCGGTCGTAATACAGTAATCCACTACCTGAGTTAATGGAGTATTCGGCTCCGCTACTAATGCAATTGTAGTAGCCCCTTTTTCTTTACAATACTCTGCAGCCGCAACAGTTTCTTGCGTTGTACCTGAAACAGAAGTAAAAATACATACGGAATCCTTTGAAAACTGCTTATTGTTCATGACCATAAACTCCGCGGCGATTTCCGCATGTACATTAATCGTTGAATTTGATTCTAAAATATATTTATAAGGATACATCATTGCAATAGTTCCGCCAGCACCAATCAGAAAAAGATTGCTGTAACCTTTTTGACAGATTGAATCGACGATATCCTCAATTTTACTTCTAAATGCAAGTCCTTCTTTTTCTACAAGTTTTAAAAATAGCGCTTCATCAAATTTTAACATGATTAAATCCCCCTAAAATACATTTGTTATGCCTTGTATTATAATTAAATATAACAAATAAAGCAATCGCTTTTTCAAAAAACAGGAAGCTAGTATAGGTAAACTAGCTTCCTGAAATAATTGTATTCTCCTTTGTTACTAGATTACCGTCTTTGTTCTTATTCGGCCCGTATCTTTTTTCCCAGTAAAAGTAAACAGGTAGTCCAGTAGCAATGACAATAAATGCCGCTACCATCCCTTGCCATGGAGCCCAAGTAAACGTACCCCAAGCAAGCCATGATGCTCCAATAATTGCTAAAATCGTTGTTAGCCTCCACACTGGCATCCTATAAATCGGGTTATAATCATCCCTCTTACGGCATTTATATACTGCTACAAAATCCAAAATATTAATTACTAATTGAATTAATGTAAAATAACCTAGTAATGTGGTTAAATTGGTCGCGAAAACTAGAATACAAGCATAAGTAACTTGAACGATGATTGAAAAACTTGGAGTCTCATACTTTGGATGGACACGACCAAAACGTTGGAAAAACAGACCGTCCTTAGCCATTGCGTATTCTAACCTAGGCTGAAACATAATACAGGAACTAAGTGATCCTAAAATAACTATAATTGCAGTAATCGCAACAAACGATGAAGCAATATGAGATAGACCTGGTATGTACTTAACCGCATCTGAAACAGCTGCACTAGAACTCATTAATTTATTAAAAGGCATTAATCCGGTTACACAGACTGCTAGCAGAGTATATAAGATTAATACAATAAAGACAGAGCTAATCAATGCACGAGGTAGCGTTTTTCCCGGATTTTTAAATTCACCTGCCATAAAACAAATCGCAGCCATACCGGTATAAGCCCAAGTTGTGGCAGAAACACCGCCAATTAGACTTGTTTTTATCGTTTCACCATGAGGTGTATAAGAGAAGTTCCCCATGTTCATATACATGAAACCTAAAACAATCACAATAATGAACGGAATGATTTTCACGGCAGTAATAATGACTTGAAAAAGCCCACCCTCTTTTACACTTCGATAATGAATTGAAGTGATTACTAAAATAATCGCAACCCCTAACAACTTGCCCGCAATTCCAGAGAAGAACGGAAAAAAGCTTGCCAAGTAAGAAACTACCGCTAAAGCCATAATAGAAATAGATGGTGGATCAAGTGCCCAAAATGTTGCCCAGCCGTATAAAAAGGCTAATGGCCTCCAGCCTGCTTTATTCAAATATACGTAACCGCTTCCATTTTCAGGATAAGCAGTTGATAATTCAGCAAGAACCATTACTTGAGGAATAGCGATAATACCGCCAATAATCCAAGCCAAAATAGAAATAGAAGGGGTTCCCGCTGCTTTTGCTACATCTCCAGATGAGACAAATATACCTGATCCTACGGTCGTACCAACAGCAATTGCTAATGCCGACCAAAATCCGAGCTTTCGTGTAAGTGTAGTATTACTCATAAAGAGCTCCTCCAAATTTTCAAATTATAAAATTCCTAATTCATTTAGTTTCTCTAAGGATTTTTTTACAGCATCTAGTGGATTTTGATAGTAAGTTGATCCCATAATTTCAAGGGTGTATGCCCCATCGTATTGGTGCTTTTGAACGCATTTTACATAATCTCTCCATTGTAAATTACCATCATCTAAACCAAGACGAGAATCTGTCTTACTATCACCGTCTATTAAATGGAAATGACATAGCTCTTTTAGCAATAAAAAATAATTTTCTGGTGTCTCACCCGGCAGGTTCATCGCAACGGTATCAATTATTCCTTTTAAGGAAGGAGATTGTATTTCTTCAATCATCCTCTTTAATTCCCGTGTATTAATAATTAAATTAGATTCAAATTTTGTTAATGGTTCAAGTGCAAGCGTGATACCCTCGCGCTCCGCCACCTTCATAATTTGATAGATTGATTCACTTGCATACTTCCATGATTCCTCTTTTGTTATGGAGAAATTACCTATCCCTGAAGTAATTAGCATCTTATCCGTCTCCAACTCCACAGTAGAGTGAATATTTTCAATAAAATAATTAATACTCTTTTTACGCCAATTTGGATCTGAAGTTGCAAGGTTGTAAGGATAGACGCATTGTTCTGGAGTAAAGTAGACTATTTCCATACTCCTAGCTTTAATTTCTTTCTTTATCTCTCTCAAATTGCAAAGCTAGTTCCTATAAACATAGAGATGCGGTTCACCAGCCCATAATTCAATTCTACTGATGCCTAACTGATCCATACAATCCAAAAAATACTGGATAGGATAATGTTTGAACGTGATATTCATCCCTGCTACTTTCATTAATTACCTCCCTTTTTCATAAAATAATTTAATTTGTTATGCTTTGTATTATAATCAAAAATGACATAAAATACAATCAATTTTAAAAATTTCTATTATTTTAATAAGTTATAAAAATCTAGTCTCTCACTTCCAACTTCTGTAAGTTGAATTTTTACGATTAAGTAGTAAGTTAAGATGACTGTGTCTTGAAATACTTGCTATGCCGATGTTTGTTGATGGTAATTATTCAAGTTCTTCTTCGAAATCAAATTTATCTTCTCGATTTTTTTCTCTACAATTCGCTTTAGTTGTTCTTATCATAAATTAACGACTACTTTAAAGAATCTCTACACATTTGATTTTCATACTAGTTATTTACTTAAAAATCTATTGAACAATAAAAAAAACCTCTACATTCCGTAGAAGTCTTAGAATTTTTATATAAATTAATGTGGCTGAGAGGAAATGAACCTAGTTTATGTTTTTACGACTTTTTTTAGCTCAAACAATTTTTGTATTACAGTAATGCTAATAAATATTATAAGAAAACCCATTATAGGATAAAGTATGTTTTTGGGCATTAGTTTGTTATAAAAATACAAAAATAGAACCACCCATAAAAATATCGTAGAATATTTTAACATGGTATTCATATATACCCACTTCTAATTACATCTTTATTAATCTTAATTACATTATTACCGTCTTCCTTTTAATATTTAATCCAAGTATAGCAAGGAAAAACCCTACACAAATTGTTCTAATTTTGACTATTTTTTTACCAATATCGACAAAAAAAGAGCTGACAATTGCCAGAAAAATCTATATCCCATCATAAATTAACAATAATATTCTTGGTCGAGTTGTGATTAAAGGTAAAACTAAAAATAATTGTTTAGCAACTTTTGTAAGTTCACCTTATGATATATACACTTATCTATAGTATTGATTAATACATTTAAAGTATGAACATATCCAATACTTTAAAATTCAATAAAAAAAGATGTTACCGAAAATATCAGTAACATCTTATATTTAAAATCAATTGGAGTATTGCAAATTCAACTCCATTATTTTTAACAATTTATAAACCCTTGAAAACACTAATGCGGCCGAGAGGACTTGAACCTCCACGGAGAAACCTCCACTAGGCCCTCAACCTAGCGCGTCTGCCATTCCGCCACGACCGCGAATAAACAAAAGTGAGCCATGAAGGATTCGAACCTTCGACCCTCTGATTAAAAGTCAGATGCTCTACCTACTGAGCTAATGGCTCGTAATAATACAGTTTATAAAATATAGCCCGTTTCTAAAGACGTCCTTGTCTCAGATAGCAAATCAAGTAGTGGTTCAACAAGTACGCTGAAGTAATCGCTTCGTAGCATACTCGTTCGTGCTCTACCTACTGAGCTAATGGCTCATAATATAATAATATTACAAGTATAACTAAATACCAAATATTTTTAAACCTACTTACTGTTTACACGATCGCGTCTAAGATAAAAGCATCCCCTTACCTTAAACATTTCTAGTCAAAACTAAAATGGCTGGGCTACCTGGATTCGAACCAGGGCATGACGGAATCAAAATCCGTTGCCTTACCGCTTGGCTATAGCCCATTGATTTAACGTCATGAACTAACTCCTTCGAATTAGCTACATGAACCTGCACCGCAGGATTTTTTTTTATGTTGTACTGCCTCTACCTCTCGAATATACTCCTCAAGATAAAAACAATCCGACATTTCAATATACTTCTTTACACAATGTACGAGTAACCTTCATGAACCTGCACCGCAGGATTTTTTTTTATGTTGTATTGCTCCCACCTCTCGAATTATCTCCTCAAGGTAAAAAACAATCCGACATTCAACCTTACAAAAACAAATGGCTGGGCTACCTGGATTCGAACCAGGGCATGACGGAATCAAAATCCGTTGCCTTACCGCTTGGCTATAGCCCATTGATTTAGCATCATGAATCAACTTCTCCGAGTAACCTTCATGAACCTGCACCGCAGGATTTTTTTTATGTTGTAATGTTTTAGCCTCTCGAATTTACCTCTCAAGATAAAAACAATCCGACATTTCGCAACTCATCTTTATCCAGAATAAGAACAAACTACATGAACCTACACTACAAAACTTTTTTTCGTTGTACTGCCCATACCTCTCAAATATACTCCTCAAGATAAAAACAATCCGACATTCAATATCCACTCATACTATTTTTCTCCAAATAAAGAAAAAAATACTACAATCTGTAGTAATTAGTGGCGGTCCCGACCGGGATCGAACCGGCGATCTCCTGCGTGACAGGCAGGCATGTTAACCGCTACACCACGGGACCGTATGAAGTTAATGGTGGAGGATGACGGGCTCGAACCGCCGACCCCCTGCTTGTAAGGCAGGTGCTCTCCCAGCTGAGCTAATCCTCCAGGATAAAATGGTGACCCGTACGGGACTCGAACCCGTGTTACCGCCGTGAAAGGGCGGTGTCTTAACCGCTTGACCAACGGGCCGTATATGTATATGGCAGAGAAGAAGGGATTCGAACCCTCGCACCGCGTAAACGATCTACACCCTTAGCAGGGGCGCCCCTTGAGCCACTTGGGTACTTCTCTGTAATAATGGCTCCGCAGGTAGGGTTCGAACCTACGACCACTCGGTTAACAGCCGAGTGCTCTACCACTGAGCTACTGCGGAAAAATACTAATCTTTTCATCAAGTAATGTAACGTAACGTGATGACAAGTATTAATATAAACTAAATGTATATTAGATGTCAACACTATTTATAATAGTTTTAATGGACTTTTGCATAATCCACATACATAGCGGCTTGTGTCTATTTTTCTTTTTCTTAAGAAAGCTTGCCCACACCCTGAACATCTATATTTATACTTATAAGAATGCGTTCTTTTTTTGATTGAATTTAGTGGTTTACAATACCTAGGAGCACCTACTTTTTTTAAGAGTTCTTTAAAATCTTTATCCTCATGCTTATATCCTTTCTTCATAATATGAAGATGATAATGGCACAGCTCGTGTAATATGATCCCCTTTAGCTCTTCAATTCCGTGTTCTTCAAAATAAAACTTATTTAATTCGATATTACTTGTTTTTAATAAATACCTACCACCAGTTGTTCTCAGTCTAGTATTGAAAGAAGCTTGGTGGAGAAATGGTCGCTTAAAATAAGTAATTGATAGTTCTTCAACCAGTTTTTGTATCTCCTCATTATCCATTTATGAATCGCCTTCCTCTTTTTTCTTCTTTATTCTAACTGAACAACTCACAATTTCTTGGGTATGCGCATACATTAAACTTACAAATGAGAATTTCAAAAGATCTTATTAGTACGATTTATGCTAAATGGGCTGCTCTTAGTATATCTCTCTACTACGGCGTAATTTTTACTATCTAAAATGAACATTACAGTTATCCTTTTTATACAATGTATCGGAAGGTTACCCCTCACTCATTTATTTCATCGCCCATCCTCAAAAAAAGATGGGCGAAGATTTTTAAGTTGGAGGTTTTCATCATGGTAATGCCTAGTTGGCTTAAATCCCAAATTCAAAAAGCATTTTATGAAAAAAACCGTTATCAAATAAAATTATTGAATCAATGTTGGTTTTATTATCAAAAAATTAAGCTTTGACCTTTTCTTTCGATTCAATTGGTAGCATTGATAAACCTACTCTTTGTTTCTTTTGGTCTACTTCAGCAATCCAAACCTTTACTACTTGACCAACCGATACAACATCAAGCGGATGCTTAATAAATTTACTACTCATTCTAGAAATATGAACAAGGCCATCGTTCTTTAATCCAATATCAACAAACGCACCAAAGTCGACTACATTTCTTACTGTCCCTTCAAGTTCCATTCCAATTTTCAAGTCTTCAATTTGGAGAACATCTTGGCGAAGAATTGGTGCTGCTAATTCATCTCGTAGATCTCTTTCGGGTTGCATTAATGATGCTAATATATCTTTTAGCGTAATTTCACCAATATCCAGTTGTTCTGATACTTCTTTTAAATTAATTGTTTTTATCTTTTCTTTCAATTCATTAGAACCAATTTGACTCGTTGAAAAATTTAATTGCTTTAATAATTTTTTTACTTGTGCGTAGCTCTCCGGATGAATACTTGTGCGATCTAAAGGCTCATCCCCTTCAAGAACACGTAAAAATCCTATACATTGCTCATATGTTTTAGAGCCTAATCTCGGGATTGTTTTAAGCTCTTTTCGGTTTGTAATTTTACCTTTTTCGTCACGGTAATTAACGATATTTTTCGCTACTGTTTTAGACAAGCCTGACACGTATTGAAGTAGTGAGACTGATGCTGTATTTACATTTACACCAACTTGGTTAACAGATGTTTCAACGACAAATGTTAATGATTCATTAAGGCTTTTTTGAGATACATCGTGTTGATATAAGCCTACTCCAACAGATTTAGGATCAATTTTCACTAGTTCTGCTAACGGATCTTGTAGTCGTCTTGCAATTGATACTGCGCTTCGTTCCTCAACTTGGAAATCTGGAAACTCTTCTCTTGCTAACTCAGATGCTGAATAAACACTTGCGCCAGCTTCATTTACGATTACATAGTAAGTATTATTTTTCATTTCTTTTAAAATTTCAGATATAAACAGCTCTGTTTCTCTCGACGCCGTACCATTTCCAATTGCGATCATTTCTATTTTATAGTTGATAAGAATATCTTTAATTTTTGTACCTGCTTGTTCTCTTTTATTTTTTTGAACCTCTTGTCTTTCACCTTTGAAAGGATGAGGGTAAATCACATCTATTTTGAGTACTTTACCTGTTTCATCTACTACTGCTAATTTACAACCTGTACGGAATGCAGGGTCCACTCCTAGTACGATTTTTCCTTTTAATGGTGGCTGCAGTAATAATGAACGCAAGTTTTCTGAGAAAATATTAATCGCATGTGAATCAGCTTTTTCGGATAATTCTTTACGAATCTCTCTTTCAATTGAGGGCTGAATTAATCTTTTATATGCATCTTCAACGACTTCCATTAGGATTGGTCGTACAAAAGTGTCCTTTGTTATAACCTTTTTTTCTAAATAGAAAATAATTTCATCAAAAGGAGATTGAACTGCAACTTTTAAAATATCTTCCTTCTCAGCACGATTCATTGCTAGTATTCTATGTGGAACAATCTTTGAAATTGGTTCTGAGTATTCGTAATACATTTCGTATACTTTTTTCTCGTCTTTTTCGGAGTTTTTTACAGTACTGTCAATCGTTCCCTTTTTGAAGGTAATTTCACGAATCCACTTACGATAAGTAGCATCGTCTGCAATCCATTCCGCGATAATATCTTTTCCGCCTTGAATAACATCATCAACTGTATTAACTTCTAGTTCAACATTTATGTATTTTAACGCTTCGTCCGCAAGTGAACCTTCATTTGGCATTGAAAATAACCACTCTGCAAAAGGTTCTAACCCTTTATCTTTTGCAACTGTAGCACGAGTTCTTCTTTTTTCTTTATATGGTCGGTATAAATCTTCTACTTCTTGTAGCTTTGTTGCTAATGTAATACTTTTACGTAATTCATCAGTCAGTTTCCCTTTTTCCTCAATTAAACGGATTACTTCATCTTTTCTCGTTTGAAGATTTACAGCGTACTCATACTTTTCTAAAATAGAATGAATTTGTACCTCATCAAGAGAACCCGTTTTTTCTTTTCGATATCTGGCAATAAAAGGAATTGTATTTCCTTCTTCCTTTAATTCAATTACGGTAGCTACTTGTTTTGAAGTAATCGATAAATCAGATGCAATCTTATTAATCAATTGTTGTGACATAAATAACGCCTCCAATTTTCAGGAATTTTAAAGGACCTAAAATAACCCTTTCAAGACGAAAGGGTTACAAAACATTTATTATAATCTATGTAGGTAAAGCTGCTATAAAAGCAACTTTAAAAGTCAACAAGTCCTAAACTGATTTGCAACGCTTCGTCAACCTGATCCATCATCTCATCATCAAGATGTGTTATCTTATCGGTTAATCGCTGTTTGTCAATCGTTCGAATTTGTTCTAGTAGTATAACCGAATCACGTTCAAATCCATATTTTTTAGCATCGATTTCAACATGTGTTGGAAGCTTTGCTTTTTGGATTTGTGCTGTAATCGCAGCGACTATAACGGTAGGACTAAAACGATTACCGATATCATTTTGTATTATGAGAACCGGACGAACTCCACCTTGTTCTGAGCCAACTACAGGGGAAAGGTCTGCAAAATATACGTCGCCACGTTTTACTATCAAGTGATTACCCCCCGCTAACTAAGCGCTCCACTTTAGAATCCGCTTCAGACTCAGCATAGAATGACTCAGAAGATATTAATAAGTTGATTTTAGCCATTTCCATGTATCCACGTCGCATTTGTTCACGACTTTGGCGTCTTTTACGATCTTTTAAAAACATCTTAGTCGCTTGATAAATATACTCATTTCGATTACCGTTTTCTTGCTTGACTAATCCATCTAGTTCGCTTACTACGTGTTTTGGTAAACGTACTGTTATTTCAGTTGTCGCATTTAGTTCGGACAAGTTTCAGCACCTCCAGAATCAACTATTACCCATATATCTCCCTATACTACATCATACCATTATTTTCAGTGATTGGAAAGACACATATCTTCGTTTATCTTAACCAAATAACAGTGTTTCATACTTTAATACATCAAATTACAATTAATCTGATACTAGATAATTACTTACGGACTTAATATTTCCATTCTTTTTATATACTCTTGGAACCCTATGATTTATAAGGCAAGTTACTTCATAATTGATTGTATTCATGTGTGTAGCGACTTCCTCAGCCGTTACTGCTCCATCCTTACTTTTTCCTATTAAGGTTACTTTTGTACCAACAGGATAATGTTTAGAAAGCTTGATCATACACTGATCCATACAAACTCTACCAACGATTTCTGCCTTTTCACCTTCAACCAACACAGAAAATCCTTGCATATCTCTAAGCCAGCCATCTGCATACCCAATCGGCAATGTAGCAATCCATTCTGAGTCAGAAGTAAAATACGTTGCTCCATAACTTACACCACTATTGGCTGGTAATTGCTTAATATGTGAGATTTTTGTATAAAGCGATAGTGCTGGCTTCAATGTGAATGGCAGCATTGGTTTTATTTCTAAAGATGGCGTTAACCCATACATGATAATTCCAACACGTACAGTATTAAATAAATTAGTTTCTAATGCAGCCGCTGCACTATTTGCACAATGAATTAACTCAGGAGAAAATCCACTGCTCTTAACCCAATCTATACATTCATAAAATTTGTCTACTTGCTCATTAAAATAGGATCTATTTAGCTCATCAGCAGTAGCGAAATGTGTAAACAAACCTTCTAGTATAATTGATGGATTTTTTCGTAAGATCGATGCAGCCCGCTCCCATTCAGATTGCGTTTTTAGGCCTAATCTACCCATCCCAGTATCAAATTTAATATGAATCATTGTACCATCTGTACTTTTTAGATTTTGAGAAATACCTTCTAACCAATCAACATTATATGCCGTTAAAGTTAATTTATGCTTGATTGCAACGTTTATATCCTCAGGTCTAGTTGCCCCTAACACTAAAATAGGTGCTTCTATTCCCGCGTTACGCAGAAAAATCCCTTCATCAATAAAAGCAACTAATAATCTTGTTGCTCCAGACTTTAATGCTTGTTTTGCTACTTCAACGTAACCATGTCCATATGCATTCGCTTTTAAAGCTACATATATTTCTTGATGATTAGGGTACAGCGACACGATATTCTTAATATTTTCTTCAATTGCATCCAAATCTACTTCTACCCATGTGTCGCGATAAAATGATGTTTCTGTCATGATATACACTTCCTTATCGATTTACCCATTACTCTTATTTCATATGTGTAAAATTATTTGCTTATTTTACTATAATTGTCAACCAATAAACTATTCAATCTTAGTTTATTTGAAATTTAAAAAGGCGTGATAAAGCATCATCACGCCCTTTTAAGTTTGAAAAAAATATTATTTTGTGCCTGTATCTCCGACTGATTGAGCAACTTGAATTAACTCACTTTGGGTTAAGTTTTTCGAAACAATCGTAAAATCTGTTCCACCGTATGACCAAGTGATCATCTTATCTGATAAAGCTCCTACAGTTTTTCCTAAATCTACTGGTTCACCAGTGATTTCCATAGTTGTACCAGACTCTGAAATTCGTGCTTTTTCCTCAATTAAAGTAAACGATTTTTTATCACCTTTATATGAAAGTATAACCTGAACACCATTATCTGTTTTTACTTCTTGTTGATCATCTAACACAACACCCTTCATTAAATAATTAGGGTAAAGTGTAACTAATAAATTTGGATCATTATCTGGATTTGTAGATGTAGGTACACTTAAACGAGCGCTTGTCATATTTTTCTTAACATCAAAAGCATCACTATCGAATTTCGCGTTGTATTGTACTTTATCGAATTTAACATCCAACACAACATTTTTATCTGTATCTAATAGTTTTACTGATTCGGGTGTCAGACCTTTTTTATTAAATATGATTTCTTGTGTTGGGAGCAATTGTCTATTTGTGTAATTTGTTTTTGTTTCAAAAACATAGCCTTGTTTAGTTGTTTTAAACGTTGCATTCTTATCTTGTACTAAGTCATTAACCAATGATTCCGGTAAGTATGGCTGACTACTGTTTGATGGCCAATCACTTTGGAAGCGATAGCTTTTATTTAATGCTGGCGTTAAAACAAACACACCCTCTTTGTTTCTTAAAATAATTTGGTTTTGATCACTCTTAGCATTTTTTAGTTGTACGCGGTAGTAAGAAGGCTTTTTATGCCAAATGACTACTTCATACTTTTGAGGATCATTACCGTTATTAATTGTTAATGTTGCATCAGCCTTATAGCCATTCATTTTTTCCATCTGATTGCTAAGAGAACCTACAACATCATCTTTCGATTTCTTGCCACATGCAGCCAATGATAGTACTAACATGATTGTCAAAAGCATCGCTACAAGCTTTTTCTTCATCTCCCCAGCTCCTTTATTCCTCTTAAATTGTAAAAAAGAGAATTTTATGCAAAGGCATATGAATAAATGTGCGCGAGTAGCTTAGAAGTAAAATCTAGATTTATTCATGCACGTTGCAACCTTGCTTCTCATATCCTCATAGAACTATATGAGGTCAAGCTCTAAAATATGCAGACTAGCATGACAAGCTAATTTAAAAAATTTTAAAGAAAACTCACAAATTAGAGAGTCTTTAGACGAAGAATTAGGTGTAGTTGCACTTATACTTAATGTTTAATAAAATTGACAAATACGCCATTTTTTCTCCTTTTGCTAATAAGTTTATATTTCTTTATGTGCAAAAAAGAACAGCCACTCAATTTAATGAGTGACTGTTTAAAGGTATTATATATGCTGTAAGACCACTTGAGCAGCAGCATAATGTTCAGTATGTGTAATTGATAAAAACGTTATGAACGGCAAATCAACGGTTAAAACAGGCTTACCTTTTTCGTCATTTAAGATTTCAATATCATGAAATCCTAATTCTTTCCCGATTCCCGTTCCAAAAGCTTTTGAACAGGCTTCTTTTGCAGCGAATCTTCCTGATAAAAATTCAAGTTTTCTTCGTTCTGATAATTTTTCGTATATTTCATATTCTGCTTCAGTTAAAATCCGTTTTGCAAATCGAGGCTGCGAGCCTATAATTTCTTTCATTCGTTCAATTTCTACTAAATCCAATCCAATACCTACGATCATATTTCCTCACCCTAACTTTCGAGAACTACGGTTTAAAATAAAAACTTGAATCATTAATAACTTCAATAGAAGGATGAGCTTTCATATCATCCATTAATTGAAATAGTGCATTATCTTTTTGTTTTGCTTCAATCATACAATCAATTTGACTAACTGAGCCATAAATTTCATTTAAAAATGTAATAAACATGTTAGAGTCCACATAATCAGCATGAGCACGTATATCTTTCTCATTTTTTGGACTTGATATATGCATTTTCATAGGCAAGCTCGAAGCTTTCCATGTATCGACTGCATAACTCCAATTTTTAATCCAGTCTTCATTTATGTGATTAACTAAATGATGGTGATAGTCAAATACAAGCGGTACTCCTAATTTTTCACAGGCAAACAATGTTTCATCAAACGTGAAGGTAGTATCATCATTTTCAAACATTAGCATTTTTTGAATTTGCGCAGGAATAAGGCTAAAATTCTCTATTAATTGTTCTAGTGATTTTTCCTTATCATCATACCCTCCGCCAATATGTAGTACACATCGTTGTTCTGTATTGATCTTCATCGCTTTTAAAAGCTGATAATGCATTTTTAAGGTTCTTACTGATGTTTTCAATAACTCTTCATCAGTTGAGTTTAATATAACAAAATGATCTGGATGAAAATCAATCCTCATTTCATTCGTAATTGCAAATTTACCTAACTCAAGTAAACTTTCCTTTAAAGGCTTTATGTAATTCCAATCCGCTACTTCTTCATGGTTTGCTAAAGGGATTAATTTACTACTTAGGCGGAAAAAAGATATATCATGTGCCTTGTTGTGCTTAAGTAGTCTTAGACAGTTATTAATATTAGTTTTAGCAATTTGCTCTAGCTTACGAATAGCCGCATCTTTATCCTTTTGTTTTAAAAACTGAGCAACCGTCATTGTCTTTGATGGCGAGGCATTTTGTAAATTCATACTCATTGCGACATATCCAAGTCTTACTAACATTTTCATTCCAACTCTCATACGTTTTTAATTAGTTTATGGAATCTGTCCAAATTCACACAGTAATTTATATTTTCGCAATAAAAAAGGTACATGGATTATGATCCATGTACCTTTTCAATTTTCTTATTTATTGCTATCTTGGTGTCTACGTTGTCCGCCACGATTAGCATCGCGAGAACCTTCGCTACGTTTGTTACGGAAGTTTCCACCGCGGTTGTCGCGATCTCCGCGACGACCTTCACTGCGACGTCCATCTCCACGGCGACCTTCGCCACCGCCACGTCTGTTTTCACCACGACGGTAACCACCGCCGCCGTTTCCACCACGTCCACCACGATCACGTTTTGAAACCATTGGTGGCTCATCAGTTAAACGAATCGGTGTTTCATTTGGTTCTTTTGTTAACATTTTTAAAGCAGCAGCTACTACATTTACTGAATCATGCTCTTCTAGTAATTCTTCAGCAATACGTTTGTAGAAAGCTAAGTTATCACTTTCCATTGTTGAAGCTAATTTTTCAGCAATAATGCGTTGTTGGCTTTCAATTGCTTCATCTAATGTCGGTGCTGTCATACGCTCCATACGTTTTTTCGTTGTACGCTCAATATTTTTTAATTGACCGAACTCACGTGGAGTGATGAATAACATTGCAATACCTGATTTACCTGCACGACCTGTACGACCAATACGGTGAACATAGCTTTCAGGGTCTTGAGGAATATCAAAGTTATAAACATGTGTAACGCCAGAAATATCTAATCCACGAGCAGCTACATCTGTTGCTACTAATACGTCGATTGAACCATTTTTAAATTTACGAAGTACTTGTTCACGCTTTGCTTGTGATAAGTCACCGTGAATACCTTCTGCAGCATAACCACGTAGGTTTAATGCTTCTGATAATTCATCAACGCGACGTTTTGTACGTCCGAAAATAATTGCTAATTCTGGTGTTTGAATATCTAATAAACGTGTAAGAACGTCAAACTTTTTCTTTTCTTGAACTTCAATAAAATGTTGTTCAATGTTAGGCATTGTAACTTCTTTTGCTTTTACTTTTACAATTTGTGGATTTGTCATGAAAGTTTCTGCAATTCGACGAATCGGATCAGGCATAGTTGCAGAGAAAAGAAGTGTTTGTTTGTTTTCTGGAACTTCTTTTAAGATCGCTTCAATATCTTCAATGAATCCCATGTTTAACATTTCATCCGCTTCATCTAAAACAACTGTATTTACATTGTTAAGGCGAATTGTACGGCGGTTAATATGGTCCTGAATACGACCAGGAGTTCCAACAATAATATGTGGGAATTTTTTTAATGAACGCATTTGACGATTAATATCTTGTCCACCGTATATTGGAAGGATTTTTACACCTTTATTCATACCAATTTTGTGTAACTCTTCACCAACTTGAATAGCTAACTCACGTGTAGGTGCAATAACAAGTCCTTGAACATCGTTACTATCTACATCAATTTTTTCTAGTAATGGAATACCAAAAGCGGCAGTTTTACCAGTACCAGTTTGCGCTTGACCAATTACATCATGGCCTTGTTTTGCTAATGGAATAGTCTGCGCTTGAATTGGAGTAGCTTCCTCGAAGCCTAATTTTTCAATCGCAAACAGGATCTTACTACTTAATCCTAATTCTTGAAATGTTGTCAATTTGGTTAATCTCCTTTGTATCTCAATTGATCTATAAAAATTTTAAAAAATTATATGTTTCGTGACTGTTCATATGGAAGGTTCGTTTTTAGTGGAAAACAATAGTCCGAAGTATCATGAAAAGGAAACAATATCTACCCATTATACGGACATTCTATCCAAAAAGCAAATGAAGTTATATTCTAACAATTTGATTCCCAAACGATATTTTGCCCTTAAAAAATCGTTAAATTCACCATAAAATCATGTTTACAGGCTTCTTCACGCCTTATATTACGAACAGTTTTCATTTGTTAAATTACGCATATAAAGTTTTCACATTGTATTTTCCTTTATTTAGTATACGCAAAAGCGAAGAGCAAAACTAAGGGAATAGGCAAAAATTTTATACTTATTTCCCCTACCATTATCCATACGTTTACCCCTGATTTACTATTGCATTTACAACTTCTTCTAATTTCATTCCCCTAGAAGCTTTAACTAATACTAGGTCATTTGGTTGAACTTGTTGTAATAAATCTTCAATTAACTTATTTTTATCTTCGAAGCTTTTTACACTTGAAGAATCCATTTGTTCAAAAGCTGAAGTTGCTGCAAATTTACTTAATGGTCCAAAAGTGTAAAGATAATCGAAATGTAAATTTACAACTTCTTCTCCAATTTCTTCATGAAAAGCAATTTCTTGATCACCTAATTCTAACATGTCGCCAAATACAACAAATTTTCGATTATAACCCTTTAGTTCTGAAGCAAATAAAAGAGCCGCTTTCATAGATGTAACACTTGCATTATAGGCATCATTAATAATTGTTATTCCATTTCCACTCTTTAATAGCTCCATACGCATTTTTGTCATTTCTAAATTCTGCATACCAGAACTAATTTCATCCCATGTTAATGAAAACTTTCTTGCAATTGCAATAGCTGCCAACGTATTACTAATATTATGTTTGCCTAGTACGCCCAATTTGAAACGGATTTCCTTCGCTTTATTTATTTCAAATTCACTACCAGATTCATTCATTTCAATAAACGTTGGATATACATCATTACTTTCGTTAAAACCAAAAGTTTCGATTGTATAGTTTAAGTTTTTGTCTCTTGTACCTTCAATTAATAATGGTTCATCACCATTAATGACAAGTAATCCACTTTTAGATAGTCCGCTAGCAATTTCAAGCTTTGCCTTTGCAATACCAGCTCTTGAGCCTAGTTCCTGCATATGAGATTCACCGATGTTTGTAATAATTGCCGCATCAGGCTCAGCTAAGTTAGATAAAAATTCAATTTCTCCAAAATTGCTCATACCCATTTCTAATACAGCAACCTCTGTATCTTCTGCCATCGCTAATACCGTTAATGGAAGTCCAATATGGTTATTAAAGTTCCCTTGTGTTTTATGTACTTTATATTTTGCTGAAAGAATGCTAGTTAAAATATCTTTTGTCGATGTTTTCCCATTGCTCCCTGTAATACCAACTATTTTACCATTCCACTCTCTTAAATATGATTTAGACAGTTTTTGTAAAGCTTCTAATGTATCATCCACTAAAATAACAGACGCATTTGTTGGAACATTTGAAAACTTTCTTGAACAAAGTACCGCGCTAGCACCATTTTCAATTGCTTGAGGTAAAAATTGATGTGCATCGAATTTCTCACCGATAAGCGGTATAAATAATTTTCCATTTAAATCTATACGTGAGTCTGTTGAAACTCCGTTGATTGTTATATCTTCACCCTTTAATTGGCTACCAGGGATCATATTAACAATTTGAGATAAAGTACGTACGATTGACATTGTCACCGACTCCTCTTCTATAGCATTTTTCTTCTATTCATATGAAAACACTATTCAACAATGAGATAGTGTTTCAGACTGTTGACAAACGCTCTCTCTTTTCGTTACTTTGCCTGACTGAGGTGCTAAATTACCGTCTAGGGTAACTCGCTTCTCATCAGACTTCTCATCTCGAAAGATAAGCGAATTCAATCAGTCTGAAAATCAGATTTTAGACTTTTGCCTACACACTGAAACACTATTCAACCATGAATAGTGTTTTCAATTGTTAAATATTATATTTAATTTGTTGTTTTTGTTCGTAACGTTCAATTGCTAGGTCTATTAATTTTTCAATTAATTTTGGATATGTTAATCCAGTAGCCTGCCATAACTGAGGATACATGCTGAATGGAGTAAATCCAGGCATTGTATTAACTTCATTCATTAATACGCCACCATCTTCTGTTACAAAGAAATCAGCACGAGTTAAGCCTGAGCCATCGATTGCTTTGAACGCAACTTCTGCATAATGCTTAATTTTTTCATATGTTTCTGTTTCTACTGGAGCAGGAATAATTAAACCAGTATCGCCACTCTCATATTTTGCAGTATAATCATAAAATTCTACTGATGGTTTGATTTCTCCAACAACAGAACATTCAACTTGATCGTTACCTAATACAGCAATTTCAATTTCGCGTCCAACAATGTTTTCTTCAATAATTATTTTACGGTCAAATTGGAATGCTTCTTCAAATGAAGCCATTAATGCTTCACGATTCTTAGCTTTCGTAATACCAACACTTGAACCTAAGTTTGCAGGTTTAACAAATACAGGATAGCCTAATTCTTTCTCGACTACTTCATAGCAAGACTCTGCATTTTTTTTCCACTCTGTTTTTAAGAAATGTACATATTTTGCTTGAGGAATCCCAGCTTGAGCAAATAAGTTTTTCATAATCACTTTATCCATACCAGCCGCTGAAGCTAATACACCATTTCCTACATAAGGGATATTTAAAAGCTCAAGTAAACCTTGAACTGTTCCATCTTCACCATTTGGTCCATGTAATAATGGGAAAATAACGTCAACCGGGCCAGTTGAATCTTGATTTGAAGCTGCAGGAATAATTGATGAAGTTAACGCGACAGGAGCGATTTCATTTACATGTTGATCCTCATTTGAGAATTTTAAAGCTGCAACACTTTCTACTTTCCCCTCAATTTGTTTCCCTTGTAACCATTCGCCTTGTTCTGTTATATAAATTGGATACACATCAAATTTTGTGTGATCTAAAGCAGAAATAACGGCAAAAGCTGTTTGTAATGATACTTTGTGTTCAGCAGATTTACCGCCATATAATAATCCTAACTTAATCTTCATGATGTTCCCCCTACTATTTTTTGCTCTCCCTATTGTACCACTTTATACAAAAGTGTATAAGCTTTTATGGGTAGAAACCTATTTTTCTTTACAACATATGCAATGATAGCTGTTTTGTGATTTCTTGACAACTAAAAAAGTATAGCCCAACTTGAGCTATACTTAGTGTGGACACAAGTATAATTACCCTCAGTTGACGAAGCATCAAAGAAAACAAGCGTCCTGCGACCTATTGCGCTATACCCTGTTGATTATCTCTAATTGCTACTTTCTCATCAAGTGAGCGATACATTATTCCTGAGAATACAACGCCTAATCCAAGAATAATAAAAAGCCATATACCAAGTTCTAAATCAAATAAAAAACCACCTAGTAATGGTCCCAGAAAACCACCAATCGTCCATTTCATACTACCAACAGCCATATAGGTCGCTCTTAATTCTTCAGGCGCAATATTGGCTACAAATGTCATTTGGACTGGAGACATAACCATTTCTCCAAATGTGTAGTATATGAAGATAATCGCCAAGAAAAATAGAATCATCCACTTACCTAATCCAACTGAAAGTAATAATGGAGGTGCAAAACCGATTGATAAAATACCTAAGCCAAATAATATAGTTCCATAAAACATCGTTTTTCCAATTGAACGATTCGATAAATAACTTGATATTGGAAATTGTAAAAGAACAACTAACAATCCATTAAGCGACATTAAAAATGGATAAGGATTCCACATGCCAAATTGCGATTGAATGGTTTGTTTAAAATAAAGTGGGAGCATTCCTTCAATTTGTGAGAATCCCATAGAAATAATCACACCTGTTGCTACGTAAAAAAGTAATAATTTATCAGAACTAATGATTTTCATAACCTTTTTTAAAGGAATTTTCGTTACTTCATTCTTTTCTTTAACATTCTTTTCGGCAGGAAGTGTTTCTTTTAATAGAATTAATTGTGCAATACTATAAAGTCCTAAAGTGATTGCTGCAATATAAAATAAACTGTCTTTAGAAAAGTACACGACTGAACTTCCTAATAACGGGCCAATCACAGTACCTACATTACTTCCAACCCTCAATAATCCATATGCTTCAGTTCTTTCTTCTGGTTCAGTTACATCAGCTACCATTGCAGAAGCCGCTGGACTAAAAAAAGAGTTACTAATACCTAGCAAAATCGATAAAATTAAAAATGCTGTATAGCCTTCTACTAAAGCAAAGGAAACTAAAATAAGAGATGTTCCAAGCGTCGAAAAAACCATCATACGTTTTCGACCATATAAATCAGCGAGTCTACCACCAGCCATCGAACCAAATAAAGATGCTATAGGTGAAATTGACATAATAAATCCAACCTTTAGCATTGAATCAACTTTACCTTCTAGGTATAGAGCAAAAAATGGCATAAGCATCATCATCGCACTACTCGTAATTGTTTCTCCAATCACTCGAATCCACACATTACGATCCATACCTTTTAACTTTTTAAAAAAATTCATCCTTAAGCGACACCTCCTAGTGCATATACAACTTCCATATTTAAATCGTATCGGAAGAATTTTAAGTTTCAAATTACTTTATACACGGATCCGATTAAATATGTTAACAAAACAAAAGGGCGTTCAATTGACTTTTCGTCATTGAACACCCACTCTTTTTTTAAACTTTTAAACTTGTTCTTTTGAAGAAATTGAGAACATCAATCCCAAAAAAGTACCTAATAGAAATAAGGTTGAACAAGAGCCCATCAATACTATGCTCACCGTTAAGCTCACGCCTGTATGTAAGAAACCGCTTCCAGTGAAATATAGTAAAAAAAGAATAAGACCAATAAAAAAGGCAATACCAGAATATTGAGTATATGTTTCAACGATTTCATAATCAGTGTGCTTCATAATGATTAACCTCCTGTTTCGTTTTTTTTGTGAATTGCAATACCTAATTTGTGACAACTTTGTGACACTTTTATATTAACACACTTATTTCACAATTGTAAATATTTTCAGAAAACTTTTTAAAAAATATTTAGGACAATATTAAGAAACTAATGATTAGATTAGATAAATACCATCCCCTTCCTAATATAGATAAAAAAACCGAGACGAATAGACATCTCGGTTCAAATCTTAATTATTTCAACAATTAGATCGTAATTAGTTAAATATCCTTAGAGACTATTTAAGAAAGATACTCTTATAATTACCATAACCCTCTTCATCCATTTTTTCATATGGAATAAATTTTAATGCAGCAGAGTTAATGCAGTAGCGAAGGCCCTCAGGTCCAGGTCCATCATCAAAAACATGACCTAGATGCGAATCAGCTTCAGAACTTCTCACTTCAATACGCAACATCCCGTGGCTATAATCCTTCTTCTCTTCAATTTCACCTTTTAAAATCGGCCTTGTGAAACTTGGCCATCCACAACCTGAATCAAATTTGTCTAATGAACTAAATAAAGGTATACCTGATACGATATCAACATAAATTCCTTTTTCCTTATGATTCCAGAACTCATTTCTAAATGGTGGTTCAGTTGCATCTTCTTGAGTAACAGCATACTGAATTGGTGTTAGTTTTTGCTTCAATTCTTCTTGGCCAGTTTTCCAGTGTTCCTTTAAAAATTTTTGACGACCAGATCCTTTAAAGTAAAGCTGGTAACGAATCGGATGCTTCTTATAATAATGCTGATGATATTCTTCTGCTTCATAAAATGGTTTCGCAGATAAAATTTCTGTCACAATTGGTTTCTTGAAAACGCCACTTTTCTCTAGTTTATCTTTTGAAGCTAGAGCTAGCTCTTTTTGATTTTCATTATGATAAAATATTGCAGTTTTATAAGAACTACCTCGATCATTAAATTGCCCACCTACATCTGTTGGGTCAATTTGTTGCCAAAATAAGTCCAATAATTTTTCATAAGGATATACTTCTGGATCAAATGTAATTTGAACAGCTTCGTAATGACCTGTTAAATGAGTGCATACTTCTTCATATGTTGGGTTTTCTTTTTCCCCACCTGTATAACCTGACACAACTTTTATAATTCCGTCCTGTTGATCAAACGGTTTTACCATACACCAAAAACATCCACCAGCAAATGTAGCTAATTCTGTGCCCATACCTTACTCCTCCTAAAAATTGTCATTAATTATATTTACCATATCTAATTGACGATATAAATATTTTTGCTTAAAAAGACCAATTGCTAACTTGAAAGAATTTAAATTTGTATGTAAACTTATACGATAATTATACAGGAGGACATTAAATATGTTTGAAGAATTTAAGAAGTTTGCCCTAAAAGGGAATGTACTTGATTTAGCAGTCGGGGTAATTATTGGTGGTGCCTTTGGAAAGATTGTATCTTCTTTAGTTGCTGATATTATGATGCCAATAATTGGATTAATCTCTGGTGGTATTGATTTCTCTAAATTAATGTACACATATAATAAAACTGAAATCAGATATGGCCTGTTCATCCAAACAGTGGTTGATTTCCTTATTATATCAATTTCAGTATTTTTCTTTATTCGATTAATCAATAAACTATCATTTAGAAGGAAAGAAGTAGAAGAAGCAAAACCTGTTGTTCCTACTAAAGAAGAATCCTTACTTATTGAAATTCGTGATTTATTAAAAGAACAGGTTAAAAACCAAAAAGATATAAGCTAAAGAGCTTATATCTTTTTGGCAATTTTTAATAGAAAATAAAAAACCTCGTACTATACTAATTATAATACGAGGTTAATAAACTATTAGAATTTTCCATAGCCTAGGAAGTGAGAACGAACCCAGCTATTACTTAAGCTGATTACGCTGATACCTTTACTTCCAGCATGAACCATTTTATTTCCGCCAATGTAAATACCCATATGTGAAGGACCATTAATATAAGTATTTTGCAAGAATACTAGGTCACCAGGTTGTGGAGAGCTGATTTTTGTAGCATTACTCCAATATGTTTTTACATTTCCACGAGAGATGCCATATCCATTATGTGAATATACATACCAAATGAAACCACTGCAATCAAAACCGCTTGGTGACGTTCCACCAAATACATAAGGTACACCTCGGTATTGTAAAGCATAATCTACAATTGAATTTCCAGTTGCAGCTGGGCCATCGTTATTTGAACCTGAATTAGATCCAGAGTTTGAGTTTGAGCTAGGTTTTGAATCAGAATTTGAACTAGATTTCGATTCAGAATTTGAACTAGATTTTGTAGCTGGAGTGCTAACGCTGTCATCTTCATCATCATCGCTAGATAAAGCAGCTAGTTCAAGAGATTGTTGCTCAAGACGTTGAACTCTTTCGTCTTCTTTTGCATTCTCTAGTTCTTTAACAGCTAACTTTAAGTTAGCTTCAGCAGTATTTAATGATTTTTGTTTTTCAGCTTGTGATTTAGAAAGTTCACTTTGTTGAGCAACTAAATCTTCTTTTGCATTTACTAAAGATTCTTTCTTCTCGTCAACAAGACGTTTTTCCTTTTCAACTTCTGCTTGTTCAGACTTTTGTTCTTTAATGATATTTTGATCAGCTTCAAAAAGTGTTGAAATTGAGTTTACTCGATTAATGAAATCTACGATAGAATCTGAATCAAATAAAACATCTGTTACTAGATTAACTTTTGGTTGCTTTTGCATTGCAACTAAACGATCCTCTAATAAATCGTTACGTTTTTCAATTCTGTCTGATAAGTATGTAATTCTTGCTTTTTTATCTTTAATAATCTCTTCTGTTTCAGAAATTTCTGCTTTTTTTGCTTCTATGTTTTGCTTAGTTGTTTTAATTTGAGCATCTATTTTCTTTACTTCGTTGCTTAGTTCTTTGAATTGTGATTGGAACTTATCTACTTCAGCTTGCTTTTTATCAACTTTGCTATCAGCTAATACTGAAGCATTTGGCGCTAATGATAATACTATTGTACTTGCCATCGCCAGCACTACTAGTTTTTTTCTTAACATTTCAGCGTTTCTCCTCTCGCTAATCTACGTAAATATTTATACCATAGATTCCCGAAGAGAGTCGCAATTGTTACAATATTGTAATATAAATGATAAATATGTCTTTATATGTCGATAAATTATCATATACTATTAAGGAAAACGAAATAAAACACTTCTATATTACATAGAAGTGTCAGAATGTTGACAAACGCTCGCTTTCTTCGTTACTTCGCCTGTCTGCGGTGCTCATTACCGTCTAGGGTAACTTCGCGCCTCGATAGACAAGCGCTTGCAATCAGTCTGAAAATCAAAATTTAAGTGTTTTGTCTAAACATTGACTCAGTACCTGAGACAAATAACACAAAAATGTTAATTATCTACTAGAGTTTTCAATGTAAACTCTATCGTTTCTTACTAAATCTTCATATGTTTCGCGACGAACTACTTCTCTTGAAACACCATCTTTAACAAAGACTACTGCTGGGCGACGGATACGGTTATAATTATTAGCCATTGAATAGCCATAAGCACCGGTGCAAGATACAGCTAATAAATCACTGTTTTCTACAACAGGTAGGTTACAATCCCAAATTAACATATCGCCACTTTCACAGCATTTACCAGCAATCGATACAACTTCTTTATTCTCATCATTTGCTCGATTTGCTAGCATCGCTTCGTATTTTGATCCATATAGTGCAGGACGAATATTATCAGTCATTCCCCCATCAACAGATACATATTTACGAATTGAAGGAAGAGTTTTTGTTGAACCAATCGTATATAGTGTTGTTCCAGCTTCCCCAACAATACTACGTCCTGGTTCTAACCATAATTCTGGTAGTTTGTAATCTAACTCTTCACATTGTTGTTTAATAATAGTAGTAATTTTTTCAATGTGCTTTGCGACAGCTAAAGGTTCGTCTTCAGAAGTATAACGAATTCCGAAACCCCCACCTACATTTAATATTTCAGCTGTAAAGCCTAAATCGTTTTTAAGTCCATTTAAAAAACTCATTAATACATTGATTGCATGAACAAATCCATCTGGCTCAAAAATTTGAGATCCTATATGTGAATGTATTCCTAATAATTTTAGGTTATTTGAATTTAATGAAACTTCCACTGCTTCATTAGCTTGAGCAGACATAATATCGAATCCGAACTTAGAGTCCTCTTGGCCTGTCATTACATACTCATGTGTATGTGCTTCTACACCTGGTGTTACACGTAATAATATTGATACTTCTTCATTACGCTGTTCAGCTAAAGCTTGTAATACTTCTAGCTCAAAGAAATTATCGACTACAAAACAACCGATTTTTGCATTTAAAGCTTCTTCAATTTCTTCAATTGTTTTGTTGTTTCCATGAAAGTGAATTTTCTCAGCCGGATAGCCTGCTTGTATAGCTGTAAATAGCTCTCCACCAGAAACAACGTCTAGGCATAGTCCTTCTCTTTCTATTAAGCGGGCTTGTTCAACACATAGAAACGCTTTACTTGCATAAGCAACTTGATATTTCATTCCCGTTTCTCTTAAAGCTTCATGGAATTCCCTACATTTTGATTCAATTAATGCTTCGTCATAAATGTATAGAGGCGTACCGTAATTTTTTGCTAAATCAACAGTATCACAACCTCCGATTTCTAGATGTCCTTCATTATTAATTCGACTATTACCATGTAAATACATTCGTATTCTCCCTTCAAATCAAATGTAAGATCATTCTAAGAAGCTTCCTTCAATGTATTAGTGTATTAAAAAAGACACATGAAGTATGTTCATGTGCCTATCGCTTTAAAAAAAGGATTTAGCCAATCACATCTCTTCAATAGCTCTTCACAAACACATGTGACAGTACTACATTTATTAAATGTAGTCCCAGAAATAAAATGTGTGGCAATTTATTTCTTCGGCATAGGATCCTTTCTCATTTCGTCATAAAACCCACAGTTCTCTAAAATGATACTCATATACAATGCAACCTCTACGAATAGACTGTTATTTTTTATATTAGTCTATGTATAACACAGTCTAAAAATAGATGTCAAACCATTTTTAACATATTTGTCGATATATATTCAATCACACACACAGCTATTACTTTCCAAAATAGTATCTATAATATAGAATATGTTTTATGTGAGAGAAAAGGTGATTCAAAATGAAAAATCATTTCAATAAATTTAAATTAAATCTAAAAAAAACAAACCACTAACAAACTGTTAGTGGTTTTTCTTTTTTGTTGCCTTATTACAAAACTCTTAACTTAAGTAGAAAAAATTGGACAGGGGTGAATAGATTGCGTTCAAGCAAAATAGCAGTACTTTCTATATGTAGTAACACATTCATCGTTTTATTAAAATTAATAGTCGGAATCTTTACTGGTTCCGTAGCAATCATCTCGGAAGCAATTCATTCTTTACTGGACCTGGTTGCATCAGTCATTGCATTTTTCTCTGTAAGGATTTCAAACAGACCGCCTGATAAAGATCATCCTTATGGTCATGGTAAGTTTGAAAATATTTCTGGTACGGTCGAAACAATCTTAATATTTGTAGCCGGCATATGGATTATCATTGAATCTGTTGAAAAACTTCTTCATCCTACTCCAATTAAAATGCCAATTATCGGCGTAGTCGTCATGTTAATTGGAGCATTAATCAATTGGAGAGTAGGAAAAATCGTTCAAAAAGTAGGTAATGATACTCATTCTGTTGCAATGCAATCAAACGCTTTGCATTTATTGACAGACGTTTATTCATCACTCGGAGTTGCAGTAAGTTTAATTTTAGTAAGTCTTTTTGGTTGGGAATTTCTCGATGCATTGATCGGAATTGGAATTGCAATTTATATAATGAAGGAATCAATCGAACTTGGACGTAAGTCGTTTACCCCCCTACTTGATACTGGACTTTCCACAGATGAGTTAAAACAAATTGAAAATGTATTATATTCTTTTAAATCTCAATTTATCGAATACCATGACCTACGCACTAGACGTTCGGGTGCCGAGGAGCATATTGATTTTCATTTAGTATTACCATCACACATGAGTATTGAAGAAGCCCATTTACTATGTGATAAAATTGAAGAAGAAATAAAAAAGGTTTTAGTAGATCCTAAAATATTAATTCATGTGGAACCAGAAAATGAAAGAATACAAAAAATTGAATTCTTAAATGCATCTAGAGAAGACAAAGAATTGCAAGAAGTAGGAAATTCATTAAAGGGATAACTTGATATTAGTAATATAAAAACCCACAAGGAACTTTTATAGTGACCCCATAAAGTTAGACTGTGTCTAACATTTGGGTTGCACTTCAACTTGTACCTTGTGGGTTTCATTCTATTAAAAAACTTTACTAAATAATAATTTCATCAGAAGGTTGCTCTGAGTCATCCCCTTTTAATTTTTGAGCTCTCATTGTAACCATCGCATAGCCAATGGCCATAATTATGCCAAAAACATATCCACCAACCGTAAAGATAATTGTACGTGAGTAATATGCTTTTAATCCATACGTATCAACCATCCACCATTGTGCAATAGCAAATAATATATCTTTAATAATCCATGCGATAAACAAGTATTGAAACACTTTAAAAAGTGAAGGGTGTTTATATAATTTTTTACTTTCTTCACGATCTTGCCCCTGTATTGCAGCAATATCGATCATAAAATAATATGGTAATGGCTTTTTCAAAGCCATTAAAAATAAAAATACTCCTACTAGCGCAAAGTGATAATACACATTGTACAAAATTAAGTTTTTCGCAGAACCTAACGCCATTAAATCAACTGCAGTACTAACAGTTAACGTTGAAATAATAAAAATACCAGTAACATTAAACTGTTTTGTATACCAAAAACGAAATAAAGTATATAAGATCCCTGGAACAGTAGGTAAGAGCATTGCCCAATAGTCGCTAAAATAGTGTTGTAAAACTTTATATAAAACAAGCGGAAATACTAAATACAAAATTAGATCGTAAATAATTAAATTACTTTCTTTCTTCATTTATATAACCTCGTTTTTTTTAGGCTGTCTTCGTAATAATCGCTGCTATTTAATATTCTTATCCATTCTACTAAAAAACAAAAGTCAATTACAAAAAAGCCATATTTTATTTTGAATTACCAAAATTTTCAAACTTTCAAGTTGTCAAATAGTTAAACATGATTATAACAAAAAAATCTAAGAGCATAAACTCCTAGATTTAGTGTGAGGACAAAAGTTAAAAATAAATCTATTGGCCAAGTGATCTTTTTAAACCATTTATTAATCCTGTATGTAGACCTTCATGGAAAATGTTAAAGCTAATCATGTCTCGAACAGTCTTTATTTCAAAACTACCTAGTTTCATTTCTTTTGGAATGATTTCATCTAATCGTCCTTCGTATGTAGTAATAACTTGTTCAACTTGCTGTTCTAGTAATGAAACAATTTCCTCATATGATGGTGGCTCCACTTGCCAGTCACCTGGGTTAGTCCCACCCTTGAAAAAATCAATGAATTCCTTTGAAAGTTGGCCAGTATCACCAGTGTTAGCATAAAGTAATTGCTCATATGCCCCTAGTACATGACCGGCATTCCAAAGAATATTATTATTGAATCCTGCTGGTATTACATCTACAACTTCTTTTGAAACTGAACTAAGAACTTTCAAAGTATAAACCCTTGTAAACCTAAGTTGTTCAAAAATAGCATCTACCATCTTGATCCCTCCATATTGTCAATACTTATATCGTATCACGAATGAGGGATATTTTTCATAAAACGAATGTGAACTCATAGGCTCATTAAATGAAGATGAACGTTTTAACGATAACTGAGAACGTGATAGAGGGAAGCCTCTACTATTGAGGCTTCCCTCTATCACGTTCTAGATTTCCAAAAGATCAATCACTTAAAATAAAACCATTGATCCTGGGCCAGTAAGCAATAATCCTACTGCTGCTGCAATAATTAATAGATTAAACTCAAATCCGTTCGAACTATTCCAGAATCCGTTCTTTATATGAACCTTTATTACTGCTACTGCCATTACTACTATAATTAACCATGCACCTATTTCTGTATATACACCGGCCGCTATAAAGAATCCACCTACAATTTCTGCCGCTCCTGTTATAAAAGCAAAAAATGCACCAGGTTTGATTCCAATCGACTCTAACCATTGTCCAGTTCCTTTAATCCCATAACCACCAAACCAACCAAATACTTTCTGCACCCCATGCCCAAATAAAATAATACCTAAAACAAGTCTAATAACTAATAGGCCTTCATCAAGCATATCTCCACCTCAATTCTCTTTGATTTGAGATATTTAATTTAGTGCATAATTATTTTTATTCATTTTTTGACTTGTTTATAACCTTTATTATTAATTTTTAAAAATGAATCAGTTTTCTTGTACTTGAAGAATAGAATACTATAACAGAAGATTTTCTAACTTAAAAGGAGAGCATAAATCATGAAAAAAGTCGTTCCAATAATTGTAATCGGCTTTTGGATTTTAATGCTACTACTCGCTATTCGATATCATTTATTTCATTTAACATTACAGGATATAAAACATTTCATTACTAATTCTTCCATCAATCCTATGCTATTATTTGTCGCTATTTTCTGTGCAAGAATCTTTCTATTTATTCCTAGTTCTGTATTAATAGTAGTAGGTAGCTTGTTTTTTCACCCGTTTGAAACCATTCTCTTATCCTTAATTGGAATGGCCATCACCGAAACAATTATTTACTTATTAAGTAGAAGTATTTTAAGTGATTCGATCCAGCAATTCATGGAGAATAAATACCCAACTCTATTTGAAGAAATTATTTCTAACCGAAAGAGATACTTATTCTTAACAGTTGCAACTCCTCTAGCTCCGACAGATGGCGCATGCTTTATCGCAGCTTCCACTAATATGAAATACTTATCCTATATTGCAATTGTATTTGCTGGTAATATACCGATTGCTGTTCTTTATACTTTATACGGAAATTTCTTGCTTGGCTCGCCATGGGTTACAATCTGTATTACTGCTACAATCTTAGTCACCTTTTTCATTTATATTTCCTTAAAAAAGAAACAAAAAAAGGATACACATTTCTCAGCCTAAACTTTTTAAAATTAAATAATTTCAAAAATTATTAATAAATAAATCGATATATATATATAAATTAAACTATACTAAGATTAATTAAAATTTTTTAAGAAATCGAGGTAAAAAGATGGAAACAAATAAGATTTTGTCCTCATTATGTTATTTTAGTGTATTCTTCGCACCTTTCTTATTCCCAATAATTGTTTATTTCGTTGCAAAAGATCAACAACTAAAATCGCATTCTAAACGAGCATTTTTTTCACACATACTCCCATTTCTAACAATTATTATTTTGGCGCTAATTTCCCTTTTCACTTTTAATACTTTTGGTGATGGTGCTGGTTTTGCTCTTATAGGTGGATTTATATTAGCATTCATTGTTAATTTAATTGTTTTTATATGGAATATAGTTCAAGGTATTAAAGTATTGATGTAAATTCGTCATGTTTTCTACATTATTTCTCAGGAAATTTTCAATTTCGACAAAAGTAAATTTATAATTTCTTAAGCATAAAAAGGCAATGTAAGGTTAAACCATTACATTGCCTTTTTTATTATTCACTTTGTGCTACGTAAGCTTCTTTTGAATTCGTTCGTTTAATTGATTTCTTAATAATAAATGATAAAGATACGATACAAGCAATTAAAATGGAGCTAGTTAAAGCTATTTGCGAAGTTGTTAAAGAGAAAAACTTTGCCAAATAGACAGAGTATGATAATAGAGATGATGTGATCAATTTTGAAATCGAAGCAATTATAAGAAACTTTTTGAAAGATACTTTGCTAATTCCTGCCCCAACACAAATAATTTCATCAGGTAAAATCGGAATGATAAACATTAAAGTTAAAATAATCGTTTCATTTTTTTTAACATATTCCTGATATTTTTTTAGCTGTCTTTCTTTAACAAACTTTGAAACTAATTTAAGTCCACCTATTCTTGCTAAAAAATACATAATGACAATCCCTAAAGTTGAACCTAAAAATCCAATTACCGCTCCAGAAAACGATCCGATAACAGCACTACCTGCAGGAATAGTAAGTGCTTCTGGTAAAGGTAAAAAAATCGGCTGACATAAACAGATTAAGAAAAATAATAATTTTGCAGTTGTAATATGATTGGTCAATATTCGTTCAACTCCGTACGCATCTACGAATACTAGAAATTTACTGGCATAAAATAAAATTCCAACTATTGATATACAAAGTAGTAAGCTAATTAGCGCTATTTTTGTAACCTTTAAAAACTTTTTATGATTCGATATAACAAGATAGAAATCTAGTAGCAGAATTCCCATGATTGCAAAAATAAATGATATTTTATAGATCGTTACAATAGTAGGTAAACTAGTGACTAATATTAAGATCGATATTGTAGCTAATACTATGTGTAACGTGAGTTCTTTCATCGTATTAAACTGTTTTTTGTCTTTCTTCAAAGTATTCAACTCCTCTACTACTGCTTGACCGTTCTCCAGTATTTTTCGTTACTATGTTAATAGTAATGAATCGGTGAACAATTTAAAACGCACTTAAGTATTAAACTTAGTAAGTCTTAAGTCTTACGCTGTGGAAGTTTTATGTAAATGTATATTGTTATATTCGAATATTCGACTCTCAATATAAAAAGCCTCTAAAGTTTATATAAATTTTGATTTTTTTCGCACGACTTTCGATTAGAAATAAAAACGACTGTCATTATTTTGACAGTCGTTTACTTCTATATATTCGATTAAAAATCGAAATTGTCAGGGTCTGGACCAACGCGGTGGTTTTGGTTCAGAGCGTTGATTTGGTTCATATCTTCTTCTGTTAGTTCAAAGTCAAAAATATTTACGTTTTCTTGAATGCGATGTTCTTTGATTGATTTTGGTATGATGACAATACCGTTTTGTAAATGCCAGCGTAACACAACTTGAGCAATTGATTTATTATATTTGTTTGCTATTTGTAATAAGGTTTCATTTTCAAATAATTGTCCTTGCATTAATGGTGCCCATGCTTCCACTTGAATTGAATTTTCTTTTAAAAATTCTCTTAGTTCAACTTGACTTAACATTGGATGTAATTCAACTTGATTGATCATAGGCATAATTTCAGCATTAGCCATTACTTCTTTCAAGTGGTGAATTTGGAAGTTACTCATTCCAATTGCTTTTACTTTACCATTTTTATATAGTGTTTCGAGTGCTTTCCATGATTCAACATATTTTCCTTCTACTGGCCAGTGGATTAAATATAGGTCTAAATAATCAAGACCAAGTTTTTTCAAACTTAATTCGAAAGCATCGATAGTTAATTGGTAACCTAGATCAGCATTCCATACCTTTGATGTAATAAATAAGTCTTCACGTTTAAGACCATTTTCTTCAAGGGCTTCTCTAATTCCTTGCCCTACACCTTCTTCGTTTTGATAGATTGCTGCAGTATCTATACTACGGTAGCCATTTCGTATTGCTGCTTTTACAGAATCAATTACGACTTGTCCGTCTTCAACTTGGAAAACTCCTAACCCGATAACTGGCATTTCTAAACCATTGTTTAATTTAACTACATTATTCATTTTTATTTCTCCTTTTATCTCTTTAATTTTTTTAAAAAAATTTACTTTTTCTTTTCTATAGAAACGCTCCAGATACTAAGTAGAACCGCTCCAAAAACCATAATTCCACCAATCCAAGGTGTATGAATCAAGCCGATTGTATCTACAACTAATCCACCAATAAATGCTCCAATTGCAATACCTACGTTGAAAGCTGCTATATTTAGCGCTGATGCAATATCTACAGCAGATGGAACATACTTCTCAGCTAATTTCACAACATAAATTTGTAGACCAGGTACATTCATAAAAGCAAGTAAACCTAAAAAGAAAATCGTTATAATCCCAACTATTTTAAACGGTGCCGTGAACGATAAAATGATGAGAACAATTGCTTGAACAACAAACATCCACGTTAGTGCTTTTAAAGGATTTTTATTTGCCGCTTTTCCACCAATCGTATTACCTATTGCTACTGCAATTCCATAAACAAGTAAGATAATACTTACAGAGTTTGGAGCAAATCCTGTGATTTTTTCAAGGATTGGTGACAAGTATGTGAATGCTACAAAAGTACCCCCATATCCTAAAGCTGTAATAGCAAAGGCTAATAGTAATGGTCCATTTTTTAAAACTTTCAGGTTATCACTAAATTTTGATGCCAGTGGCTGTTTAATTGTTTTTGGAACTAATATCGCGATTGCAATGATTGCAATAACACCTAATAATGCTACAGCTCCAAAAGTTGATCTCCATCCAAAATGCTGACCAATAAATGTACCTAATGGAACACCAGTCACAGTTGCAACAGTCAAGCCTGTAAACATAAATGCAATCGCACTTGCACGTTTGTTTTCAGGTACTACATCGGCTGCAATTGTTGAGCCAATTGAAAAGAATACCCCATGTGAAAACGAAGTAATGATTCGAGCAACTAATAATAGACCAAAACTAGTTGAAAAGGCAGCAACACTATTTCCAATGATAAAAATAATCATTAATAGCATTAGTAACGATTTTCGACCAATCTTATTTGTTAACGCGGTTAAAATTGGTGCCCCAAGTGCAACACCCATCGCATATCCAGAAATTAATAAACCTGCTAATGTTATTGAAATTTTCAAATCACCAGCTAGAGTTGATAATAAACCAACAGGAACAAATTCAGTTGTCCCAATCCCAAAGGCACTAACAGCAAGAGCCATTAACGCGGGAGTGCCACTTTTTTTCTCTTGCATTTTAATCGAAGTAGCAGTTGAACTCATATATAATCCTCCTTATTATTGCTATTGTATTTTTATTATTAGTTTGAATACAAAAAGACATGGCGCCTGAATAAAGTCTCATTGTCATTCAAAACATAAATGAAAAGAAATTGTAAAAGATTAACATCTGGCTCTATACAATTAAGTAGCAATGGAAAAAATACTTTTTGTAAATGTTTGTTAATCAATTAACTATTGTCATTATGAGTGATAAGATTCAGTAAAAGAAGTATGTACTTTGAAGTGATATAGTTACTTTTTAGTAACATTTATAAGAATAAAGGTTTAAAACAGAGAAAAATTTACAAAAAAATTTTTTACCGGACTAGAAACTACACAGTTTACTACGAGAATGTTATGATGTTTTAATCATTAAAAATATGTTACGTAGACCTTTTTTGATTAAAAATGAATGAAGGAGAGGAGAAAATGAAAAAATACAATATTCCAGTTGAAGCTTCATTAGACGTAATCGGTGGTAAATGGAAGGTTGTGATTCTATGTCATCTGACAAAAGGAACGAGACGAACTTCTGAATTAAAAAAATTAATGCCAAACATTACCCAAAAAATGTTAACTCAGCAACTGAAGGAATTGCAGGAAGATAATATCGTTCACCGAAAAGTATTTAATCAGGTTCCGCCAAAAGTGGAATATTCCTTAACTGATTACGGATGGTCTTTAAAAGAAGTTTTAGATTTACTGTGTTCTTGGGGAGAAAATCATATTGAACAAATGTATCCTGACAAAAATGATGTACTTCTTCCTCCAGTTGAGGATGAAATAACCTTATAAAATAAAAAACTCCTTTTTCTATTATGAGAAAGGAGTTTTTTGTGTAACGCTAATTAAAATTCACTTTAATTTTTTGTCCTTGAGCAACTACTTTATGTTGATCATCTAATACATCACTAGTTGTCAGCTCAATCCATTTCAAGCTAGGGTCAGCATGATCGACAACAAATCCCATTGCACCTTGCTTTGAACCATTAGGACTGATTTCCCCGCCTAAATATTCAATATAAAAATCATCTTTGAATTCCTTTACTTCATTATTACTTGTCACCAAATGTGCAACTGGACCAAAGTGTAGTTGTTTATTCGAGTGATTAATAATTTCTACTTCAACCTTTATAAATCGAAAATTTTCATAGCTTTCCGTATAATAATGAAAATAATCCATTAAAGAATACGTTGGTAAGTTTTTAAGAAGCTTGATGTTTTTAATTTTCATTTCGATTGGACCAACTGAGTAAGATTTATTTAATGAAGCAATGCCTTCTAAAGTAACTTCACCTTTATCATCTTTTACTGTTTGACCTTTAAGACGTAAACTTGTATCATCTGAAACCTGTGGATTAGGCACGTATATATCGTCTAAAGACTTTGCTCGGTTTTTGGATATAGTAGAGACCTTTTTTATGTTTTCAGCCGAACCAGTTGTTTTTTCCTTCTGGACTAAGCTACATCCTGATAGCATGAAAGAAAGTAAAATAAACGGAATCAATTTTTTCATATAAATCCCCTTTCACCCTTAAATCCCGTTAAATAAAGTCATTTAACGGGATCTGATTTTTTACTTATTTACCATGCTTTAAAATTCTAAAAATATTTTTCGCTTGGTCAGTATTATCAATTTTCCCTGCAAATAGTTGGCTGCCAGGGCCATACGCATAAACATTTACGTCTTCACCTGTGTGACCACCAGTAGTCCACCCTGTTACTGAACGGTTATCAAAAATTGCTTCGATAGCATTATCAATCTCTAACACACTTTTTGAGGCCGCTGCATTTTTAACAGATTGAATTTCTTCAGGCTTCAATTCTAAGTTAATATTCGATTTTAATGTTTTTTCTACATCTGCGCCTTTACTAATTTGTTCAGCCATGAAATCAGGAGTATGTTTAGCTGCAGCAATCGGTGCGCCGTACCAATTGTAATCACCTTTTGCCCCAATAGAATATCCACCTGTTGAGTGGTCTGCTGTTGCAACAACTAATGTATGCTTGTCCTTTTTGGCAAATTCAATTGCAGCTTTAAATGCTTTTTCAAAATCTTCCATTTCACTCATTGCTGCAACGATATCGTTATCATGTCCTGCCCAATCAATTTGACTACCTTCTACCATTAAAAAGAATCCATCTTTATCTCTGCTTAATTTATCAATTGCTGTATTTGTCATATCGCTTAATGATGGCATTGAATCATCGCGATCGATCATCTTTGGCATTCCACCAGGAGCAAATAAACCTAATACTTTATTGTTTTTATCCTTTAACATTTGATTTTTATTCGTTACATAAGAGTATCCATCTTTTTTAAATTGCTTTGTTAAATCACGATCTTCTCGTACAAAGTTACTTAATCCACCACCAAGCATGACATCTATTTTATGTCCACCTTTAATTAGTTCATCATAATAATCATCCGCAATTGCATTCATATTTTTACGACTTACATCATGCGCTCCATAAGACGCCGGTGTAGCATGTGTAATTTCCGAAGTAGCTACAAGCCCTGTTGCTTTTCCTTTTTCCTTTGCAGCCTCTAGTACTGTTTTTACTCTTGACCCATCATTATCTACACCAATTGCTGCATTATAGGTTTTAACCCCCGCTGACATAGCTGTTGCCGCTGCAGCAGAATCAGTAATATTTTGCATAGGATCCTCAGGATATGTCATTTGTTGCCCTACTAAATAATGGTCAAATTCTGTTTGTTCTACTACATTCGTTTTTGGATCATCTTTTAAATAACGATAAGCAGTCGTATATGAAACACCCATTCCATCACCAATTAAAAAGATCACATTTCTAATTTCATTCTTGTTTGTTTCCTTAGCTTGTACTGTATGATTAGCAAAAGAGCCAATAAACGAACCAAATGCCATTGTTGAAAGCACTGCCACTGGAATTAACTTTTTCTTAAGTTTGTTTCTGAACATAAAAAAACCCCCTAAAATTAAAATTTAATTAGATTTCACATCTTAATTTTAATGAAATTTTATTAATTCACTTTGGAGGTTCTGTTAATAGAGTATAAAGAATTGTTTTTAATAAGTTAATTTTCTTAATTAAAACCAGCCACTACTTTTTATAAGATTACAAAATATAAACTGACTAGTTACGTCTTCTTCACGATTACATCACATTTTTGAACCAAAATGTCTAATTGAATTGAGTGGTTAATTTAACTAAAATAATAATATTTCATAATTACATGTTTTTACATTATATTAAATTAAGCACTAATTTTTACATAAAGAAGGAGATTTATATGAAAAAAGGTTTATCAATCATTATTTTACTGCTATTTTTATTCCCAACTATGGCGAGTGCCCATACTAAACTAGTTTCTTCTAATCCATCAAATGGGCAAATTATAACTGAACCAATTAATCAAATTACGCTTGAATTTGAAGAGGCTCTTGAGCAATTAGGTACGATCAAATTGTATAAAGCTGGAACTGCTACAGCTGTTACGAATGTGCAAGTTAAAGATAATAAATTAATTGCTGATTTACCAAACGGTTTAGAAAATGGTGATTATAAGATTGAGTGGAAAGTTGTAAGTGAAGATGGGCATCCAGTAACTGGTCAAATTCCATTCAAAGTGCAATTAAAGCAAGTTGAAAATAAGACAACAACTGAAAATAAAACGACTGACAAAGCAGTTAAGGATCAAACGCCAAGTAAAGAAAAGCAAAAAGAGGCTACTCCTAAAAAAGAAAGATCGAAATATCTAATTCCATTAATTGCAATCGGGATATTTGGAATTGCGTTAATGGTTGGTGGAGTTGTTCTTTGGAATAGAAAATGAGTTATATCGTTCCAATCACTGAGTTCATAACATATTTACTTTATTCCATATTAGTAGGAAAGTTTGTACTAGATTTTGTGCCGTCACATAAAAAACTAACAATAATCATTTCGAAACGTACTATTTACTCGGTTATTGTCGGCATATTGTTCTTTTCACTATTTCCTGCTCTACGAGTTATTACATTTTTCTTAGACGATGTTCATCTTAAAACAGCTATTTATTCTGTTTTCATAAAAACTGCTATAGGTAATACATGGATCTACTCGAGTATGTTTGCCATTATGTTAGTCATAAATATTTATAGCGATGGTAAAAAGTTTTTTAATTTCTTTTGGTTATTCATGATGATTTTAAGTATCGGTTATGCTGGCCATATTACCTCTATGAACTTTTGGACAGGGTTTATCTTTCAAAGTAGCCATTTCCTAATGGTTTCTATTTGGAGTGGCATTTTATTTAATGTCACTTGGCTTACTAAGGATACAAAAAACTATCGTAAATTTTTAAAATGGTTTACACCTTTAGCAATCATATGTGTCGTACTTATTTTTATTAGTGGAGTAGTACTAATGCTAGAAGTCATTAGGTTAAAAGACTATACGAATGCTTGGTTACTTCCTTATGGACAGATGTTACTGTTAAAGCACATTAGTATCATTCCTGTATTGTTTTTTGCATTTTTCAATGGCGTACTAATGAGAAAGTCCTCGACTTCGAATAATATTCGTGGCTGGTTAAAAACAGAGTATATTACAATCACATTTGTGTTCTTTTTTACAGCTATAATGGGTACTAAATCTCCACCACATAATATTAATTTAACTTTGCAAAATGAAGGTCCGTCTAAATGGATTGAATGGATTATGGGGATTGATATTACTTTACCTATTAGACTAGCTTTTACATTCACATTAGAAGGAACGATGTTAATGAGTATGTCGATCATCTTCCTAGTCTTATTAGTAATAAGCTTTATTAAAAAGACAAAAATCGTGCTACCAGTTTCATTTAGTATTTGTTTTGTGATTACAATGTACCTTGGTCTAATGTATAGCGTATCAGTTTAAGTAAAAAAAGATTGTACTATGTATTAATTACATAAAGTACAATCTTTTACTTTATTATCTAAATTCCTACTTTTAGCGACCATGTCTCCATTTAGTTGGTTTTCCTGATGAAGGGCAATTAGGAAACTTTTGTCCTGCCTCTAATTCAATGTGCTCCCCGTCTGAGTCAGTATAGTAGCCCGAAATCTTAACTGTTTCACCCGTGTCATGTGTATGTCCAAATCCTTGATTATCCATCATAATCCTCCTTTTCAACTGAACTAGAATTACTATTTCCTTCATCAAAGTTAATTATTCGATTTCTTCATCGCTTTTGTCTCGATTTTGTTTTTCATGTATGATATTTCTCCACTTTAAATCCCCACGCTCTAGCCCATGTATTAAAATTTCTGCAGTACCCATGTTCGTTGCTAAAGGAACTGAGTAAACATCACACAAACGAATTAAAGCCAAAATATCCGGTTCATGCGGTTGCGCAGTAAGTGGATCACGAAAGAAGATTACAATATCCATCAAATTCTTGGCTATTAGGGCACCGATTTCCTGATCTCCCCCAAGTGGGCCAGAATTAAATCGATGTATTTTTAATTTTGTATTTTCCATTATTCTTGTTCCAGTCGTTCCTGTGGAATATAATTCATGTTTAGATAAAATAGATTCATATGCCATTGCAAAATTTACTAATTCTGTTTTCTTTTGATCGTGTGCAATGAAAGCAATTTTCAACGTCAACATTCCTCTCTTTTAGGAAAAATGGAAATCAAATTTCAGCAATTGTTCGTATTAAACAAAAGGAAAAGACCCCACTAATAATTATCCTTTTATATTTTTTACTTCTTTGTAACGTTTATTCTAATCTTGCTTTTTAGTATTATAAAACCCATTCTACGACCTTTTACTATTCATATTAGAAATAGGAATTCGAATAGTAAATGTACTCCCTTTTCCAACTTCACTATTTACCTGAATAGTTCCATTATGGATTTCCACGATCCATTTTGCAATCGCCAAGCCTAAACCATGACTTCCAATTTGTCTAGATCTTGTTTTATCAGATCGATAAAAACGGTCAAATATTCGGGCATGGTCTTCTGCTTTAATCCCAATCCCAGTATCAGTTACTTGTATACATATTTCATTTTCTTTATTTAAAAGAACTAACTGGACCTCTCCTCCGCTAGGGGTATACTTAATCCCGTTATCTATTAAAATATATAATAGTTGTGATAACTTTTCAGGGTCTCCCCCAGCGATTACGTTCTCCGGAGCTGTTAAGTTTAAATTGATTTGTTTTGATGCTGCTAACGGTTGCAAAGCCAAAATTGCTTTTTCTGCAATAGAACGAAACTCAAATTTCTCTAATTTAATTTCAACTTGATCCGAGTCTGAACGAGCTAAAGTTAATAAGCCACTGACTAAATTTGTCATCCTTTTTACTTCGTCTTTCATGTTAAATAAAAGCTTTCGAGAAAAATCATCTTTCTCTGTATCGATCGTCATTTCCATTGCATCGATAGATGATAGCAAAACGGATAACGGTGTTCTTAACTCATGAGACGCATCTGCAACAAATTCGCGCTGTCGATTAAATGATTTAAAAATAGGGATCATCGCCTTTTTTGACATGAAAAAACTTATATATAGTGCAACTCCAGAAAATACGATTGTTAAGACAATCAGTATGATGACAACAAATTTGAATAAATGATAAACATCCGAAATATCTTTTCCAGCATAGATTGTACCGATGAAATCTCCTTTATAAAATAGTGGTTTCCCTGCAATCATCAGATTAATCTCTTTTCGATTTGAAGGAACATGTATTTCATGATCATGTAATTTTCTCATATCCTTTTCGAACTCTTCATGCTCTATTTTAATTTTTACTTTTCGAGTTTCATTTCCTTTAGGAATCCAATCTTTTATTTGCCCAAACAGCCTAGACCTTATTTGCGGGATATCCTCCTGTCCCATTATTAATTCGCCATTTGGATTAACTACATAATAAAAAAATTGATCGACACCTGCTAAAACGACTTCTTGGTTATCGTCCTGAAGGTTTCCTTGTTGATTTTGAATCATATAATTTTCGATAATTTTTGCTTCTTGATTAGCCAATGATTCCACAGTCCGTCTTTGATCATTCATTATGACTACATATAATACTGCAAAGACTATCATTATGAATATAATTAGAAAAAGCATGACAAGTCCGCTATATAGTACAGTTAAGCGATTTTGAGTGCGCTTAAAAACATCCCTTCTTCCACGTTTTTGAAAATCCCGTAAAAAAGAAATAAGATTAGTTATCAAATTTATATCCTACCCCTCTAATACTTTGTAGCAAATCTTGTTTACCAAGCAAATCTAGTTTCTTTCGAAGAAGTTTAACAGTGGCATCTATCGTTTTCATTGCAACATCTGAATCAAAACCCCAAACACGCTCCAAAATAATTTCGCGAGGTAATACTTGCCCTTTATTCTGTATTAAAAAATCAACTAATTGAAATTCGCGTGGGCTTAGTTGTATTTCAGTGTCTCCACCTCTGATTGATTGGCTTGTACGATTTAGAATCATATCACTAATAGGAATTTCTTCCTCTAATATAGGGGCATAATTACGTCTAGAAAGTGCTCTTAATCGAGCTAGTAGCTCATCAATTTCAAAAGGTTTAACTAAATAATCATCAGCTCCTGAGTCCAGTCCTACAATGCGGTCCTCTAGGGCGTCTTTCGCTGTAAGGATTAGAATCGCTCCTGAATACCCTTCTTTGCGTAACCTACGACACACTTCTATTCCTGTTCCACCTGGCATCATCCAATCTAATATTAAAACATCATAATGGGTGTTCGTAGCGTAATAATAAGCTTCTTCTCCCTCTGTAACCCACTCCACTTTATAACCTGATTTTTTCTTTAACATATAACTGATTAGCTCACCAAGTATCAGATCATCTTCAGCTACTAGTATATTCATCATCAAAATACTCCCTCGTTTTATATAAGTATTTCTATATTTTTCGGTTGTCTTCTTCATCTTTTCCATTTTCAAATCAATTATAAAATAAAAGGAAGCACCCGTTAATTAATACGGTGCTCCCCTATATTGCTTTTAGATCATGACCTTACGCAGTTTCCACAGCATGCTGTTTTAGCTTTTGAAGTTCTTCTTCTATTTCTTCACTCATTATGTTATCTTTGTATCCATTAGATAAGTTATTATGATATGCAAATTTATTTTGAGCTTGTACTTCTGCTTCCATCATAAGTATTCGATCTTCTGCACGCGAAATTCCATTTGCGATTGTTTCTGAATTAAATGAAACTGATGTTTGTTGAATTTGTTTAATTGATTTTGCAATATTTGCTCTAGAAACTAATAATAATCTCTTGTGCAAATATTCATCATATTTACCTTTCAGTTCATCTAGTTTTTCATAAAGTGACTGAGTTTGATTTTGAATTGTATTTAGCTGCTCATTATATTGGCTTAACTGTTTTTCATGAACAAGTTTTTCCTGTATTGCCAGTTTTGCAATGGAATCTTCTCCATTTTCTACTGCTAGCTTTGCTTGTCCACTTCTTTTATTGATCAGCCCTTCTGTCTCTAAAATCAGTGCTTTTTGCTTACTCTCTAGATAGATTTGACGAGAAAGTGCTTCTTGTCCTTTTTGAAGATCCTCTTCCATATCTCTAATATATTGATTCAACATTGAAATTGGGTCTTCTAAACCATCCAGTGCTCCATTTACTTTAGCTAACGATATTGATTTCATTCTTTTAAAGATACCCATTTTATTCATTCTCCTTTTTTGATAATAGATTTTTTTCCCATTTATCTAATACATCTGCATTTGTTCTGTTTACAGGTGTATTAAAACTAGTTGTATCTAATGAAATTTGGTTAACTCGGCTAGCTTGTCCCTTTTTAACTAACTTTTTAAAGATAAAAGTCACAACCGCAAATGCGATTAAAAGGAATAATACTAAACCAATCCAAGAAAAATCATGAAAATGGTGTGGACCATGCATCATCTGATGTGATCTAAAATCATTACGACCACCCCTATCCATGATCATTGAATGCCGATCTTCAAAACGTCTTTCATGAAAACCACCTAGTAATCTAAGATAAAAATGCATCCCTAAAACAAAAACAGCTGTTAAAGAGACCCATGTAACTATCCTCTTTACTTTTTTATTCATGTTATTTCCCTCCTCTCATTTCTTAATAAAATGAATTCTAATAGAGTATGGTGAAATTATAGTGAAAACGAACTATTTATTTATGTAAAAAAAGATAGGTAACAGAATTTTCTTCCGCTTCCCTATCTCTTTTTATTGAAACGTACTTTATTACTCCTTGTTCTCAATTAATTAATCCGGTACCTTTAATTTTTACTTCAGACTTAATCTTAAATGCTGGGTTAGGGTACATTTGGTCAGGTAATGGATCTATGATTGCCATCTGAAAGTCTGATTTTAACTTAAGGATGAAACGTTTTTATAAGCAACAAAAAAGAAGCTACTGAAATAACGTAGCCTCTCTGGTTATTAAAGTTCAACCTGATTTGGTTTTCTTATTACAACACGCTCATCAACTTCACTTACATGAAAGTCATCTTTTATTGGAATGAAGTTATCATCGTAAATTTTTATCATCACTTTACACTCCCGGCTGAATTTTTCCATATTGTTAAGATGTAGTGATTGAAACGGGTTTATTCTTAGTTTTTGTTTTAATTTTCAGATGGAGAATTTTAAAATAATTTGCTTATGTCTCGTCATATTCAAAATAAAAAAGGACTAGTGATCATCGCCACTAGTCCCCTGTACTTTAAATTTATCGTTATTTAATTGGTTTTCTTATTACAACACGCTCATCAACTTCACTAACATGAAAATCGTCTTTTGTAGGAATGATATTTTCATCGTTAAATTTTAACATCATTTTACACTCCCTGCTCAGTTTTTAATTTCAAATCTTTTGTTCAAGTACAAGAAAGTCGTAGACTAAATAAAGGCCAAATCCGCTTCCTTACCTTTCATACTAAAAAAAATGTAAAAGAAAGTTTCATACTAAAAAAATGTATAATAAACAAAAAAAGTTTCATACTTTATTATTTATAAGATTGGCTCTGTTCTTGGAACCCCAAAATAGGAGGAAGGTTGCTGGTGATCTTGAAAATAAGATATGAAGTGTATCAATCCCTATCTTAGCATCCACAAAACGAAAAAGTGTATGAATCCATACATGTATCAAAAAATCCTGATTGCTGTCCGTGGACAGTAATCAGGATTTTTTGTTTATGCTCGTAATTGTTCACCAGATTCTTCGGAACTATTAGTAAGCTCACTCATGATATATATAGGATTTCCTTGTTCAACTAACTGGCAATATAATTGAACAAGGAATTCTAAATAAAAAATAGAATATAAGAAAAAGTAATGACTAATTGGAAATGAGCAAGAGTTTTGAAACTTTTGTTACATACAATAACAGTTTCAATAAAGGCTTTCTATAAAATTTATTAAAAAAATGAAGATGTAGGTGTAAATAATGGAACTAAATAAAATGGAAGAAGATTTTAAAAATGTGGTTTTTAACCCAGATCATCAGCACTTTTGGCTATATTGGAAATCTACTTTATACACATACGAAAATGTTGGTAAAACAAAACATAAATTTAAAGATTTTTTATATATAGGGAAAGATGCCTCGTATTCCCAATTTTCTTTAAAAGAAAAATTGGAAAAAAAAGGTTTTTCAACGAATCAATATATTGAAATTAATTCCCCTAATGATTATATTTACTTTTTTACAACACTTTTTTTACATTGGGAAAGTAACCCAAATAGAAATACATCATTTTTTCGTAGGGCAACGAAAACCTTTAAAAAAACCTACACACGTTTTCCAGTTAGCCATTCCATAGATTTTAACCTTTTATTAGGAACCACGTTAATGACTACAAGTGAATTTTTAGAAGAAATCTATTGGATTAATTATATTGATGAATTAATTATTGAACAAAAAATCCCTCCAGAAACCTTTGCTAGATTAAGAGCGCCTAAGCCACTAAATTTATTATTTAATGAAAGAAATATGAAGCATATCGTTGAAGGGGATTTAGGTCTCTCAAATGCCCCATTTTTTGTTTATGAGCAAAAAGTAATTAAAGGTGGGCTCCATTCTATTAGCGAATTTGAACGTTTTATATCTGAGCGTGAAGAAACTGATCCAACTTTTTATAAGCTGGACGTGGATTACTTTTCAACATATGCAAAAGAAAAATATTTGGAAATGGATAAAGAAAAGAATCCACTTACTTATACATACTATTTAAATAAGGCTATTCAAGAAAAACATTTTATTGATAAAATGGTGCTAAATAACGGTGTTGAGATTCACAGAATACCAAGGGAATTAGTAAATGCAAATCAATGGAAAATGATTTCAAATTCACCCTTTAAAACATTATTCCCTAAAGAACTTGGCCCAAATGAGATTCAGAATATTATACACCAAGTAGTTAGAAACCCACATATAATTTTATCACAGCGTAAATGGTGTACTACATTCATTGGTGAGGGAGCATGGGAACACGATCAAAAACAAAAAAGAATTTGGATATCCGTTACTGTCAAGAACGAAAACAACGAAGTTATTACAGCTTATCCAACATTTAACCAACCAAATGATATTTTTGAAAAAGTAACTTTCAAGAGAGTCATGTATACACCAGAGGATCTTAAGATCGGAGAAGAAAAGTTCAAAGAACTTATTACGGGTATAGCAGAAAATATTTCATTTATTAATGAAGATAGAGCATTTCCTGTTCGAATAATTAATAATAAGCATCGAAATTTGGCTATAAAAATTTATACTGATCGTCCAATTGGAAATAGTTTAGAATTTATAAATATTGAGGAAAATAAAGTAATTCCCTTTCAGGAGATATTTAAAGAAAAAGATAGTTTAGAAAATATAAATCTGTTTTTAGGTTTCATGGATCATTATTCATTTCGAGCACCAAGAATGTATATTACTTTTTTAGATACATTAAATGTTAGAGAAGTTCTTAACAATATTTTAGATTTACCTGAATTTAGAGAAGAAATCATAGAAGGTGTAGTGAGTACAAGGAATCAGTTGTTACTAGCTGAACTCGCAAAACCAATTGAAATACTTCATCAGTATGATAGTATACACCAAACAATTTATAGTTTTTATGCAGCAACTAAATTTTTTAACAATTTTTTATACACCTATACACCTGTATATGCAGTAAAAGCCTCTAGAGATGCATCTGATCGAATAAGGATTTTAACTGAATTTACTATCTTAAATGCTGAACGAGATCTTAAAGTAATAAATACCTATATTCAACTTCTTTTACAAAATAAAAACTTTATAAATTTATTTCCTATAGAAATGGCAAAAGGTTTGCACCTCTTGTTATCATATATCGATAGAAATTGGAATGAAGATAAAATAAAATACAACCTAAATACTAAGTTATTATATAAATTAATTAAACTTTGGGATAAGTCTATATTGAAAAAATTAAGAAATTCTATCGTAATACTTGCCACCAGTTCAGAACTATTTGTTTGGGAAAATGTTGTGAAGGAACTATATCTTTCTTTAAATAAATTTACTAGTTCAAAAAATGATAAGCAAATCCTAGCGATGCAAACAAATTTTCTAGAATTGTTTTATAATAGTAAAAACAAAAGAACTTTTGGAAGCTCTTCCTTTCAGTATAATAAGAATGCCCTTGATACAGATTGGATGATTAATAATGTCTATTCTTTAGATGAATCGGACTTTAATGTTGATTTTAAAAATCCTAATCAGTCACGTATGTGGGTAACTAACTGGTAAAATAGAGCATGAAAGTATAAAATAAAAAAACTTCTTCTTCAACTATATGCCAAAATGTAAAAGATGCTGGTGCTGATTAATCAGCGCCTTAATATTGTTCTACAAGCGAATTCTCTAATTTTATAATGACAAAAAAATGGATCTTCGCAATTTGCGATCACCAAGTAAATATTCCATTTAAATCAAAAAAGCATTACTTCTTAAATCGGAGTAATGCTTTTTCAATAATTCTATTTATTTAGATGATTTTCTTATCACTACTCGTTCCTTTATTTTCTCAAGGCAAAATAAGAAAAAAGAAATTCGTGAATAAGATTGACCTAGCAAATTCAAATTTTTGTAATAACCTAGACTGAGATTCATAAATCATTGGTTGTAACAAACACCATGCTTAAAAAAAGGGAAGTAACAGGACTCACTCCCTACGACTCAAACGATCCTTCCGTTCAGATTACTAAAAGTCCGAACTCGGACAAAGAGTATTATCCCTATCATTATTGGAAATTCCTACATGAACGATATTATTAAATAAATCGAAGAATTGGTTGAATGAATTTCATTTAAATGATCCTTATTTACTCTTTAGAGCTGTTTAAATTTCAATTATTTTAAATTGAATTTTATTATTTTCAATTTCGACAATTGTTAAATTAGGGTTCCCTAAAGACTTAGAATATTTTAATGCTAAATATGTCTCTTTTAGTCCTTTTGAGGAACCTGCAGAGAATTTAATTTCACTATTCTTGTTAATTTCTTTAAGAAAAGATATTAGTTTCTCTTCGTTTTCTTCTGGTAACCACCCTAAAACGTTATCGCCACCAGATAAATAAACCTCGCCATTTTGATTTTTAATGAAGTTTGTTATAGCTAATACCACTGCTTTAATATTTTCACTTAAACTTTCTAAGCTTACTAGATCTTCGTTAATAATATATCCTTCTAGAAATTTCCCTACATTATTACCGTCAATTGAAATAAACATTACAAGTCTCCTGAAGATTTATATAATTCCAGAATTCACGACTACTTCTAATTCTTCTTAATGACTCAATCGTCATGTTTAGCACTATCCTAACCTCATCAATTTTCAAATCATACCTAGTATTACTTGAATGAGCAGCAATATTTCTAAAGCTTCTTAATGCACTTAGTAAACCCGGCAATGTTATTAAAGAAACTAGACTTTGATCTTCTTCATTTTTTTTACTAAATAAATTAAAAAAATAAGAAACAGCTCCTAACGGATCTTTTTGAGTATTAAATTGAACATTATTTTCTTTTGAAAAATTTTTAGCTGGTTCGTATTCTTGCAAAAAGGAAACAAGTTTTAAAATAACTCCCTCAACAAATGCAGTTGCATCACTAATTGAGCTTCTTGCAGACCCCTCGTTGAAGAAAGTTTTTATACTTGTTTCTATATCTTCATATGTTTTTTTAGTAAAAACTGATTCAGTGTTTTCAAATATACTATCTAGTTCTTCTATGTAATAAATTAACTCAAAATAACTTACACGAGCCAAATCAGATATATTATTAATTTTGGGTAACTTAATATATTCCTGAGTAGATAGGGATAGATAGTAAATATTATTTATTCCCACTAAACAAGCTGATAAATACAACAATGCTGCAGTTGTCTTTTGCCCGTTTGTCAGATCTACGAACTTTTCACCTGATTCTTTAAATACACTCGAAAACTGTTTTGGATCACTTATCCCAACTTTATCTAACATTACTTCCTCTACCCTGACATTCCCTATATATCTTCTGTATATGGCTAGTTGCTTTGTTAATAGTTCATGACTTTCAGGTGAATTAAAAATTACAATTTTACTAATTACAGATGCATTGTTTTTTAGTAACATTTCAAAATTCTTTGCTACTATCTCTACTGTAAATAAATTAGTGTTGCCAATTGTATAAAGGATGGCCATTTTACTCTTCTCTCCTATCAACTTCACTTCTTTAAAAAACAATTAAACGATTTTCTAATTCATTTTCCATAAAATAACGCAACATTAATTTTACCAAAATTATTCATTTAGTGGTAAATATTGTTTGTGTTTTTCTCACTATGCCATTCGCTTCTACCTTAAAGTGTTTGCAGCAAGACCATGAAATTCTTCAAATCTGTAAATCTGTTAAGATCGACTTCAACCTCAGAACCAAATGTATGTATAGAAATAAAACGATTTGATCATTACGTAATTTGTAGCAAATTAAAGCCGCTATAAGTCAAAAAGTGAATTTGAAACAAGCCGAATTCGTTTCAACGAACCTAAAAAGATTATTTTAAAAATTAATTATTTTCTTTAAAATATATAAGTATATATAAAATATTAAGCATATTATGGGGGTCTATATGAAAGAATTTTTAACAGCGACATTTGGAGATGAAGTCAATTTCACAATTGATGAATTAAACTATCAAGATATTTTAGATAAACCATTCAAAGAGTCTAAGGAAATAATAATATTTACATACAACATCGACAATCATATGATCAAAAAACTAAAGCAACTGAAAGACACTGTGGTTCATTTAATAATTAATAATTTAACAATTAACAAAATTGAAGACCTAGTAGAACTACTACCAGAAAAGTTTAAGAAAATTAAATTAAACTTGTATTTATGCATTTTTAACCATGCCAAAATGATTTTAACAGATAAATACTTTTATTTTGGATCGGCAAACTTTACTAATTACTCATCAAGAAATTATGAAATTGGTACTTATACTGAAACCACACCTCAGTTAGTAGAAAAGGTAAAAAAGCATATTCTAAACTTAAGTACTAAGTCAGCACTTATTGGTTACCCAGAGTTGTTAATACAAAATAAAATTGATAAGTTTTATAAAACTCAACATTCCGTTTATGATGAAAATTACGAATACTTGGTTGAAAAGAGAATTAACGATACCGTTTACTTTAAAACGAAAAGTATTGCAAAAAGTATAGAAAATAAAGTACAAGAAATTATGGAAGAGTACGACCTTATTACAGATGAAGATTTTAAAAAATTTATTGCGAAAATTAATTTATTCATAAATATCGATGAAAATATTGAAGAAACCTGGGAGCTATATGACCTAATAGATACTGATCAGCTCACAAAACATAATAATAATATTTCTGATCAAGTAGATTCTATCAATGATCAAATTACCGATTTAGAAAATATGATTTATGATAATGAAAATAATAATGAAGTTAATTTAGAATATGTTAATACTTTAATAAAGGACGTTATTGATGAGTTATTAAATAAGAAAAATTCGTTATCATCAGTCCAAGAAGCATTAGAGGAGATTACAACAAGAATTGAAGATATGCCTTCAATCGATTCTCAAAAAATAGAATTACGCAGAGAGATGGAATTTGATGGTAATATCGAAGTGATCCACCCTATCATTTATCTTCCTGATGAAAATATTACGGAAAATATTAATTTCATTGAAATAAAACAATACCTAAGAGAAGAAGTAAAACCTAAATTAAAGGAGCAATTCGAATTTTTAGAAGCAAGAAAATCAACTCATAATTTTAAAAGTTAGTTTTAATTTCAATAAACTAATTAACTTATACAAAACTAACTTGTATTTGTTTATTTTACGATTTCTTTTATATATTTACATTTTTCATTAACTTTAAATTATTAATTAGTTGCTATATAATTAAAACCGTTGATGCTACAACATCAACGGTTTGTTTTATTAAACTGAGGTAGATCCATAGCGGTTGAAGTGTCGGGCTACTTCTGTACTTCCTTCTATGCATAATTCTTTAAAATTGCAACGATCACATTTTGAGCATTTTGGATTTACTACAAAGTTTTCAATGCTTTTTGGTTTGTTTATTTATACATTATCAAGTAACTCCCACTATCTATGGTCATTTTTCCGATCATCATTTCTTCGATTTCCAAGGTCGACGGCATTGTCTTGAAAAATAAAGTTCCTAGCAAATGTATAATTACCCGATTTACTTTTGATTAATTTTTTGTCTTTTTCAAAATGCTGCTGTAGTATTCTTACTCCTTTACTTCGGTAGATTTTTTCATTATAGCTAGCACATCAACGGCCGCTTTTAATCGTCTATCTGGATCAGTTGAAGCTAGTTCCTCTTCTAAAATGGATAAAGCTGTTTTTCCTAATTTTTCAAGTTGATCAAATAAACTCCCCATCTTTTCTGTTGTTTTTTTCTCTATTTGTTGGTTTTTATTTATATCTTTATGCAGAGAATTATTTGTCATATTTAATAGTTCAGGAATGCCAGATGAAACAATAGGATATTTAAATTTCGTAATTGTTGTCATGTTCCTTAATAATGCACGAACTTCTTCATTTAATTCATCCTTTTTGACCATTTTTTTCCATACACATAGTCTACGATGACAAGTATCATCAGTTTTTTTACTTTCTTCGTAAAAATAATCTCCTACTACGCCAATATGAACACCTTCTCCTTCGGCCATTAAAACGAGATCACCATTACGCATGACATTTCGAAACGTATTAACTGTCCCCAAATTTGTAGAAAGAGAACGGCCTGAATAATTATAAGCATTTTCAAGAGCAAAACGGATATCCTCTTTTCCCATTTTTGTCATGTCGGGTACTTCTCTCCATCCTATACATACGTAACCTTCTGTTAAAAACTCAGTTGTACGATCATTCCCTCCTGGTTTTGCGCGCAATTGAAAAAGTCGTAAATCATAAAGATTCATCTTAACACTCCCCTTCGTAAACATTCGTATAATTCCGTAAATATTGTTACAAACATATAATAAACGAAAAATACATATATTGTCAAATCGAATACAAAAAATTACGCTTAATTACGAATTCGTAATTAAGCGTAATTGACTAATCAAAGAATGCCATCTGCAAACTTTGTAAAAGACCATGTAAGACATCCTTAACCATACATGTACTTATCATTTATGAGAATGCTCTATCAATCTTATATGAGTTGTTTGATACAGCTTAAAGCTTATCGAAATTAAACGTGAACGGGTAATCGTGTTAAATTACTTATGGATAAAAAAAGTGCGAATAAGTTCCCCAGTAATATATTAATCCTTAACAACAATATTAGAAATGAATAACTCAATTTCTTTACTATTTTTGTGATTTAATCCAGCACGTTTTTTGATTTTCCATTTTCTAAGCTCTTCACCATTATTAATCATTTTATCAACCACCAATTTAATACGCCGAATACGAAAGGTCTCAAAACCCTCAACAACTTTGTTTAAATATTCCATAGTCAATGGGAGATTCACTTTACGTTGATCCCTAAGTGGTTCTATTCCAAGTTTTCTACTAATTCTCCCAATAGTTATCCGAGTAGGTTTTTCAACATTTTGATCCCAATTTTCAATCAAATTTTTAACTTTCCTCAAAATTAATTCGTCTCTTTCTTTCCAATTAATACGCTCTTTATTAGCGTTTCCTCTTTGTACTTTCGGAGAATTTTGTTTTAGCCAATCATAATCGCGGCGATAAAGGAATTGGTAAAGGTTCTGGTTTAATCGACGTAGTTGAGTTTTGCTTAATAAGGGATTGTCACTTACAATTTGTAACCATTTTTCTCTGCATTGATTGATTTTACTCTCTTTATTCAATTCCAATTGACTTATTTTATAAGTTAATTCAACCTTCAATTCAAAATGGTTCAATGAAATCCCTAGACGAGTCGCGTGTTTCTTAACAGTATTTGGAGCACATCCCATTTCCCTTGCAATCATCCTAATACTAGTAAAAATTTTCATTTTTTCTTTTAACGTACTTTCCCAAACCTCACCATATTCTTTTATAAATCCGATTTTATAACGATCTATTTCATCCTTATCGGGACCACGCCTTGAATAAACAAATCCACATTTACATGAAAATGTACCCACCGGCCTTCTTGTACTCCAACAACGTGAAATTTTCAAATCAGTTACACTAGGTTTTTTAAAATTTGAACAGACTGGATTTAAACATAACCATGGTCCTTTTCCAAAAGGAAGGTATTCAACACTTTTATTAAAATAATCTCCCAATTCACCCCCAAAATACATCATTAGTAATAAGAAACGAATTGGATGAAATGATTTTCGATGACTTTGAAACATTGATGTTAACCAATTATGAGGATCTAAAGTAACACTTGATTGAACATCACATAAAAATTCACTTGTAAATGCCCTTAAAAAAGAAGAGTAAAGTTCTTCTCGATGAACCTTTCCACTTACTGATACGAAACCTCGTTGGCGCAATTTATTCTTAAATAATATTTCTAAACCTTTTGGTACTTGTTGTTTAAGTTTATTATTTAGTAACTGATGACTTAACTTAGCAAACTGTAGATGTGATCGGAAGGTCCCATTTAACACTATTACATAATTACCATTTATGATTACGTTCTCTTTCAGTGCTGGAATATACTCTTGGTGATTTGTTTCCTTTATGGAAATGCTAGATTCTATAAGTGGACAATCATGCTTATAACAAACTAAAACACCAGGTAATTGATGACTCCTATGCCAATAAGACTCTCCATAGGTTTCAACGTCTTCTCTAAAGCAATCCTTACAGTGCATAAGATGTGATTTCGGTTTAATAGCGCTTGTCCGAAGTCCAGCAATAAGATGTACTCTTTTACCACTTTCCCCTTTCATTAACTTTCTTACTCTATTGTATTTTTCATTTATTAGAAATGCACCATAATAAGGGAATAAAGTATGTTGATCAATTAAATAATCACTTGTAATCAAGGTATTGTTTATATTACCTACTAGGAGATCTATATTACAAGGCAAGTCTAAAACAGCAGTAACTGTCGCTTTACCGTACAGTTCTTCAATCGTATGTTTAGGGCTGGTATTTCCTTCCTGTACGTGATAACGTGCGTTAATACTATACAATAGTTCATCTGGGTAAGGCGTAGGAAAATGAAAAACCATTAGACCACTCCTAATAAAATCCTATAATATTATTTTTATATAGCCAGCTTCTCTTAATTTTTCATAAACTGATACTTTATTCTTTTTAGCATCAGTATGAATTTTCATAAGAGTATTTATTGGCTTTATATTTGGAGCAACATTTTTTTGTCTTTTTTCATTATCCCTTTCATCGTTTAAGAGAAGTAGTTTCATTGCTTCCTTTTTGGCATCCACCAAAATAAGTGATTCATCCCCTGATTTAATTATTTTTTCTGAAATACGCTTTGCGACTTGCTCATTTGTACCCATTTCAAGTAAAAACAAAACAATTTCTTCCATCATTGAAGCTCGCTTTGCATTTCGTTTCGATTCTTCAATTTTCTTCTGTAATCGTACTTTTTCTTGTAGTTCAACAGATGCGCGAAACTTTTCCATTTGCTCATCCATGTCAATAGGCTTTATATCATCATACTTATTTATTTCACTTGGAATCCCAGACTTTAATGCTAACAACATAGGCCGTACAAGTTTCAAATCTTCTTTTACTACCTTTCTCAATATTGCGGGAGTTAATTTTTCTGTTCCTGAACTGATTGCACGCAATTGAGCGATCATAAATATTTTTACTGCAATATCAATAATTCCTTGGCTTTCTTCGTAAATTAGTTTGTTTATTTCTTCTGTTAATGGAGTAAAATTTTTGGTCCATTGAAAATCCCACATCCCCATAATAAACAGTTTCCAATTTTCATCGAACGGCATTTGGTTCCAAATTAAATCACCTTGACCACTCCCTCTTCTAGCCTGTCTAAATTGACTTTGTAAAATAGAAGTAGCTTTGTTTGTTCCAACCATTACAACAGGCAGGTTTATCGTATTTACCAGTGTTACAAAAAAATTTAGCATTTTTTCACTTCCTCCTGCCTTATTCAATTTGAGATGTTGGATCTCATCGATAATTAAAATTCCAATTGAATATGTGTGAGCTAAGTGAATTATGTGCTGTAATAATGTATCTATGTTATTTCTAGTGTTAAATTTTTTAAAATATTTTGACCCAATAACACGATCAATTGCAGAAAAGAATTCCACACACAATCCTTTTAGTGAGCCGTTGTGAGGACAATCTATTTTTAGGTAGGGGATTTGCATTTTATCAAACATCTTACCTTTATATGATGTGTGTTTAATTAATTTCGGATATAAAGATAATATTTTATCAATAGCAGTTGATTTTCCAATACCTGAAAAGCCAATGATAGTAAATCCAGTAGATGTTTGTCGAGCCTTTGTCGAATAATCTTCTATTAACTCACCTTTTTTTAGTTTTAGATAATTTTCTTGTACTCTTGAGACATAATCAGCATTGAGAGGATTCCTTGATAAATACCCTTGCCTAATAGCTCTAGAAATCCGTTGTTCTAAATTCAAATGGATTTCAAATGGCTGAAAATATTGAAAGAGTCTCTGAATACAATGATAGCGATAGGTTGGATTGAGGTATCTTTCTTTTTCATTGAATCTTGGAAATTTTGAAGTTAGTATGATTATTTCTTCCTCAGTCAAAATTGGAGGAAGTGCTTCAATTAGTGGATTTCCACAAAACTCCTCAAGGATTTGCTTATCATAGGCGGCCTCTACCATCTCCAATTCTTCATACCCGTTGGATAAATTACTTTCCAAGTGCACGCTCTTTCATCTCCTTCTGCTTTTGAAGCAACATATCGTACCTGCTTTTATTAACTATATTTTCACTTTCTAATTCCAATTTTTCAAAAGAAACTAACATATCAGGATCCGAATTCTTTTCAGGAATTGATAGTATTATCGCTTCTTCTGTTTTTCTTGCTTCTTTCTCAATAATTCGATTTTCATTTATTCCTATTTTTCGCTGCGCATCACTGATTTCACTTTTTTCGTTTCTAAACGCTTCTTCAGCTCTTTTAACAACATTTTGGATATCGCTATTTAAATCGATCTTCTTCTGTAATAGTAAGTGCTCTGACTTTTCCTTTTGAAATTTTTCATAGTCTAATAGGTATATAACATCGGCAAGTGTATGGTGCTTATAGCGACTTTGATGTTCTAATAAAGTACAGACTTCATAACTACCATTTTCATTTGGAATATAAATATGTGTTACGTCTCGATCATCATAACAAATCTCAATTCTCCATGATTTTTTACGAGCATCTACAAACCATCCTTCTTTTATGGCCCTTGGACATGAATATTTCATTTCATTAAATTCTATTCCATTAGAAGTCACGCTAGCTTTTTTACGTGGAAGTAATTGAAGTTTTACAATATCCTCTGAAAAATGTCTTAATCTACCTGCTCGATTTTTTATTCCCCATTCCCATAGACGGCAAGGAATGGGTTCTACTCCATCACTTATCATGTGCTGATCCATTACATAATTTGATAAGTATTTATGATTGTTATGATTAATAACACATTTAATAATGATCTCGGTAAACTCATTAATAGTCAATTTTCCATCTAACTTGTAGTCTTTATCACCTCTTACACGGACACTTGAATCAACTACTCCAGGAACAAAAGGTTTTACTTTAAGGTTTATAGTTCTAAAATGTTGCTCAACAATTCCCTTCATATCTCCCCGATAGGGTGCAGTATTATCAACTTTTACATTAAATGTCTTAATTAATCTTTCTACGTCATAGCCCTCAAATTCTCCATTATCTGCTAGGAATGATTGTGGTAAATGATTCACATCCCATTCCTCTTTTTTTATTTCAATACCATATTTTCTGCAGTATGCTACCTTATCACTTACAGTGTTTGCTATTGCAGTACTTGCTCCCTTCCAGGAAGGGCCTTCTAACCCCACATACATACCAACAACCATGCGGCTAAAATTATCAATTACGAAATAGATAACTGGTCTACCAATTATCCAATTTCGATTAAACTTACTAACAAGATAAACATCTCCAACAGTTGCATCTACCTGAAATTGTGTACCTGGTCCATACATATCACCTGTAGAGGTTCCCAAAAGAGGCCGGTTTTCTAATTCAAATTTCCTATTACCTTTTTTCTGCCTAATTTTTTGCTCAGTGGAGTACATTTTGTTATACCAGTATTTAAATTGCCTTATTGTAGGAATCTCGTTTCTATCCTTAACAATAACTTTTTTAGTACCATTTTCATATCGATACTCTGAAACAAAGAAATCCTGGATCATTCTTTCATAAGCGATTTTGAGAGAATAATTCCCTGGATTAGATAGATACCTCTTGTAACTTAATTGAAATATGTTCTTAATTTCTTCAGTTACATTAGTACCTTCACCAAGCACACTGTTTTTTCTTTTTCTTCCAGTCTTCTTGTGATTAAGGATTTTATCCTTACCTTTTCCACCGGAATTTTGATAGTTTGGAAGAAGTGCATTTTTTATCTTACCAAGCCTCCAATATTGTTTTAAATAATCATATATTACGGATTTTATTTTTTTTGTTGAACGAGATAACTCTTCTACTAATCTACCACGAATATGTTTTTCATAAATGTCTGGCTCATTTTCCACAATTTCTCCTATAATTCCCCATCTCTTGTCTCTAATTTCTTTTTGTTTTTGTGATAAGTTCTCATCTTCCTTATAGATATAACTAAACGGCTCCTCTGAACAAATTTCTAACATATGAGAGTTAAATAGCTCTTCAAGATCTGAAAGCTTTCTTTTAATTGGTAATGCTTTTTTATCAAAAATATTAATGCAATAACAATATTTATAATCTTCATCGATATACAGAAGTCTCTCTTTTGTTGTACCATTTATATCGGTAATTTGAAGAATGTCATTTAAAACAAACACTTGTTTCACAACCTTAATCTACTGATAAAATAATATCTTCTACATTAAAATGGAGTTGGATCCTTTTACTAATATTTACTTCAACCTTTTTTCGACATATCAAATGCTTAAACAGTTCAACACCTAAGCCATTTTCTAAGTTAAATTTATTTTCGAAATCCACTAAAACCTTAATAATGGGTTTTCCATAGTTTTGAAGAGATAATTTTAACTGATATAAAAGTGCCTCATATACGGACTGCTGAAAATCATTATGCAAATAATACGCTCCATGTAACCATTCAACATTATTTACAAAATCTTTTTGCGTCTCAAGTTCAGTATATATTCCCCAATCAATCCCCTGTCTTTCCCAATACTCACGTTCAATTTCGAATTTTTCTAGTGTTCTTCCGTTTTCTAGATCGCTCGATGGCTTTACAGTTCTTGCAACTAATTTTTTTTGCCCGTCAATCTCTAAAGTTAGTAAAAAATCTGTTGTCATTACAATAGGAGTTTTTGAGTGTGGATCAACTGGATGTTTAATTCCTTTTTCCTTTGCAATTTCCAATGTATCGATTCTATGAAGGGGAAATTGTTCTCGAATATCTTTTACATGTAAATTCCATTCACATTCATAAAAAAAATTCGTTTCATTTTTAGATAAAAAATGATGAATTCGATTTGTCTTCCAGCCCATTACGCGAGTAGATAAACCGTGAGAAGACACATCTTGAATATTAAACCATGGCTTATAATTTTCCTTTTCCCCTTGTCCTCTACCTTCTTTCTCAAATTGATCAATTTTTTTTTCAGTTAGCACTCTTTTACGTTTTGCCAAAATAATCACTCCCTAGAGAAACAGTATAACTAGGTATTAAAATTTTTACATTGGTAATTCCGCCCTTCAGAACAATAGAAAACTTGCATTTTTCACATAGGAAAATAGTAAGTAATCTAAATCAATATAGGTAAACAAATGATATTTATCCTAATATTAGTGTTGCTTAAAAACACAAATTATATACATATTTGTGTTTGGAAACACAAAAAAAAAAAAAAACAGATACATTATCGTAAATGTATCTGTTAATAGTATTAATTTATTCATCTAAATATCTTTATTAATGTTTCAAGCCTTGTTAACGTTTCACTTTCATCATTCGTAATACACTTTTCAGCTAACGTACTAAATAGATCTTTAAATTTAAGTATAATAGCTATATTTCCTTTATATTTTTTTAACTGTTTTATAGGTAAATCGTTTGTTATTAACAGCATAATATCACGCCAAGAAGGATCACTATTATTTGTCTTACTTCCCTTTATCAGGGTAAGAGCATAGTCTTCACCATACGTATCTATTGCAGCTAAAAACCCTTCTAAATAAACTGTTGATGTGTTTTTTTCACCAGAGATAAAATTTTCTAAATACTCCTTAATTTCGGTTACTCTTACCGAGTCCTTAATTTTACCATTTTTAATTAAAATTTCTTTTGTTTTTATTGCAAGATCTGTTTTTGAATCGTTATTATAAATCTTCAATACTTTTCTAAGATTATCGAAATACATTTCTAATCACCCTTTTTTTATAGAATGATTAGTTATTCTTTTTATCATAAAAATCTCCTTTTTTTATTTTTAAGTTTCTTTTCATTGCTTCGTTTTAGCGCATTTGATTTGACATGTTTTACACTTTGTCATTTTTTCACATGCACTTACCATAAATTAGTATGTGGGCTATTATGAGATATATTATTTTAAGGAGGGGTTACGTGATATGAAGATTAGTAAAGTAAAAGTGCATCGAGTAAATAGTCAAAATCACAAAGCATCTTTTTGGGTTTTCACTCAAATTGATAAAGAAGAAGAAAAGAAACAACTCGTTATAATTGAAGGGAACGGTCGTGTATCTCCTAAGGAGTTTCAAAACTTTCATGATGAGATTTTGAGTGCAAATTCAGTAGCAATTCCTCTCGCCATGCAAGGATTCAAATCAAAAATACACAAAAAATTTATGGATAAAAATAAATTAGAACATACATGATATTACTAACTCTTATTAATATTTTTTCGATCATATGAGATTAGTAAACAAATCAAATAATGGTGAATTGACATATGTCAATTCACCATTATTTGTTAGCTTATTTCTGAATGCTTATTAATACTTTGTACGATACGCATTAACTTCATTCGTTTCGCTTTTTCTGGAAATAATCCAATTACCCCTGAACTATGTTTATTAGTAAAAGGTTTCTCTTCAAACAATTTTTTAGGTTCAAGTACTCCGTACTGTACAAAGTAATCAATTATAATATTAATAAAATCAATTTGATTACTGTTTAGAGTTTTATCTTCAAGGAATTCACTAAAAGCTTCTTTAGCGGCAGCTAAATCTAAACCTAATAACTGTCGAACAAGTACTGTTAACCCTTTTTCAGCGCCAAAATGAGAATAAAATTCTTCACGGGCTTCTTCTCGTTCTTGAAAAAGAATACTTTCTAATTGTTCTAAATCACTCAATGTTATTTCTCTGTTGTTTCGTATTTTTTGAAGGGCAAGTGATTGTGCTAAGGAACCTTTCAAATATGATCGAATTTCCGTACGATAATCATGGTAATCACTTTGACGAGGTAATTCTCTAACTGTTATACTTTCAACTTTGTCTACAAAATCAGTGTAAAGTGGTTTCACTTCGTTCTTATCCATATATTTAATGAGATCCCGCAGTTTTCCATGTACATGTAGAAGTTTCTCCACTGTACAATGTTCAAAAAATATAGGCTTTTGAATTTCACGAATAAGTTTTATTTCATTTTGGACTTCTTCCAAATTTCGTTTTTTTTCTAACTCCCGACCAATCACAGTTAAACGCTTGACCAAAGATTGCGAAACCTCTTCCCCCTTAAGGATACCAAGTAATCCCGTAAGTAATAGAAGATCGAAACGTTTCTTGCTATCGAGATCATCAACAGTTATTAAAGGAGCAATATAATCAATAATTTCACGTAGTTCGTCTTCCAGTAGGCTCTCCCAAAAAACAGGATTTTCATACTTTTCAACATATGCACGATAAGGCTTTATTAAAAAATGCGTTTTATCTAATGATTTTATATTATGGAGAAACTCGTTTACTAAGCTATTTCTTAAAGATAGGTTATTATCATCTTCTTTATGCTCTTCTTGGCTAAGTTGGAAGATTAATCGAGCCTTGACCTCATTTAGTTTTGTACTTAGAGGTATAACTGCTTTTGCTTCTTTACCTTCTGGGAACGCTTCAAAAAACTCTATGTTTTTACAAAAATCGAAAACGTAAAATTCCTTTTTATTTAGTCCTGGACCGAATAGATTTTCACATAATCTCGTACCTCGTCCTATCATTTGCCAAAATTTAGCTTTTGAATAGACTGGTTTCACGAGTACAAGATTTACTATCTCGGGGACATCGATCCCTGTATCGAGCATATCGACAGATACCGCAATTCTTGGAAACCGATCACTTCGTTTAAAATTTTTAATGATGTGCTCAGGATTCCTCACATGGTAATCAATAACTTGTACAAACTCACTGTGATATTGGCTTCCGAATAGAGCATAGAAGCGATCAACCATGAAACGTGCATGTTCCTTATTCTTAGCAAATATTATAGTTTTTCCGATCTCATCGCCGCTATTTATTTTAATACCATGTTCCATCAACACTTTCCAAACAGAATCCATTGTATCACTATTAAATAGCCATTCATTTAAATGCGATGGTTCGATACTAGTTGGCATTTCACCAGTTACACTATCAGTAAATGTATCTTCGTATTTTTCTTTCTCTTCCTCACTTAGTAATTCGTATTGAATTCCTTCTCGTAAAAATGTCGTTTCAACCGAAATTGGTATTGCTGGAACAAGAAATTTTTCCTCAACTGCTTTTTCATATTCATATGCAAAAGTTGGAATTCCATCTTCTAACTGGAATACACTAAACGTATTTTTATCCAGATCACTTTTAGGTGTTGCAGTTAATCCAACTAACAAACTATCAAAGTACTGAAAAACACTACCGTATTTTTGATAAACTGAACGATGTGCCTCATCGATTACTATTAGATCGAATGCCCCAACACTAAATTGCTTTTCACCATTACTTTTTCTTTGATCTAATGCATTCATCATAGTACCATATGTTGAAAAATAAAAATTAGCTGATGTATCATAGCGATCTCTTAGCATATTTACAGATGGTTGATGAGGTAAAAATTCAGTAAATGTACCACTTGCTTGCGATACAAGTTCTTTACGGTCTGCTAAAAAAAGTATTTTTTTCACCCATTCTGCACGTGTTAATACATCTATTAGAGAAGCTACAGTCCTAGTTTTTCCTGTTCCTGTCGCCATTACGACAAGCGCATGGCGATTACCTTTTTCAAATGTTTCAGTGACGCGACGAATTGCCTCTTCCTGATAATACCTTCCTGCAATTTCCTTACGCAGTACTATATCTTTAAGAGGTTTTTTGTTTTCTCTACGATGAATACTTCTACTTAGTTCGTCAAGGCGATAGAAACCGTTTACTCGCCTAGGATATTCTTCTTCTTTCTCTGATATAAATACATCAAATCCATTCGTTAAAAAAATAACAGGAAATATTCCATAGTGTTTTTCTATACTTCTCGCATAATTCAAAGCTTGAATATGCCCGTCTTTAGGTGAAATACTGGTTCTTTTAGCTTCAACAATTGCGATTGGTACCTTACTATCATCCCAAGCAACATAATCTACAAAACCTTTACCAGTAGGAGTTGGTTGTCCATCAACAGGATGTTCATGAGTTAGGTTTGCTCTATCAACACTCCATCCACTCTCTAATAACATTTCATCAATAATTAATGTACGTGTCTCCTCTTCCGTATAAGATGTAATGTTATTTTTAACTCTTGTACGTGGGTTTTGATATTGTAAACGTTCCTTCAGTGCATTATTTTCCTTTTGAAGAAGAGATAATTCTTTACCACGATCTTCTAATTGCTTTGATAATTGTAGCAATTCAGCTTCATTCTTTTCAACAATTCCACCAACATGATGAGATTTTAAAACCTCTTCATTAAATGGATAATCATTTTGCGGAAGTTCACTGTAATACCTGTGGATCCATCCCAAAAAAGAATGAAGGTATTTAAATACTTCTAATGACTTGTTAGAACGGAATAGTTCTTCACTGTGTACAGCCCGGTTACCTATTCTTCTAATGTAATCTAAAGTATAACCCATTCCTCTATTCAAATTTTCTTGAAAAGTTTTCGATAAAAGTAGTTCGTGTAGTGTATCTTTTTCGGGTTTAATTAAGTAGTCATCGTTGTCATACAACCAATTAACAGCACGTTCTAATGTATGACGACTATAAAAAATACTCGTTCTAGGAGCTGTGTATATATTTTTTTCAGCTTCTAATGCAACCTCATAAATCGAAGCGAATTCTTGACTTAGAAAATCTACTAAAAACAAACATTTCACCTCCAAAAAATAATAGAAGATATATCCCTCACTTTAAAGGCCGTAAGGTAAAATCACTATTTAACTCACTTCTTCTTTAACTATTAATTCACCTTTAAAAGCACGGTTAAGTAGAGTATGAAAATTTTGTTCTAATTGTGATAGGCTTAATTGCATTACTTTTTTTTGTTCTTCGACTTCCAAAACAAATTCTTTGAATTCATTTTGTTTATCAACTTTTGGGATCATTACTTCAAGATTATTTAAAATACTTAAATTAATATTTTTTTGTGCAGATTCTGGTGCCGTTTCTTCTAATATTTTTTGCCAAAATGTAAGCCAATAGTGTATATAAATATTATTAGTCTTACTTTCATCTGCAATAAATCCAACTATGCTGTCAGGAAAACATGAATTAAATTTTAATATTCCTGACTTGGCAATATTTGCAGCAATTGTTATACATAATGTACCTTCATCCCACATTTTACTCTGATTTAATCCGATCTCCGAATAAGTCTGTGTATAATGCTCAATAAACAATCCTGACTTGGCAACATCACCAGTTTGAATTAATGGATATGGACCATTTAATAGTTCAGGAGCATTTCTAGGTCTATGTTTAGATTTACCCCTGTTTAGGCTCCCCAAAGTTTCTAATTTAACCTTCTGCAAATTTCTAGAATTATTTACAGGGTTACCAAACATTTCCAAAAACAAAGATTGAACTAGCTTATCCATTTTATCTATGCTTTCATTTTGAAATGCGATCAAAAATTGTGCTTCATCTAAAATAAGTGCAATTTTTTTTTGTTCTAAAAGAGGAGGTAAAGGTATAATTAAATTTTTTAGAATAGATAAATTTATGTTGTTTTGTGCTACACCTCTCCCTGAATTCATTATCGATTGCTTAATACTCTTTAAATAATAGAATAAAAAATTAATATCTACTTTATTTTCATCTACCATAATTGCTGCAATTGCTTGGTTCGTGGATGCATCAATTTTTAATATTGATACTTCTCCTAATGTAGCAAAAATAGAAAATAAAATTGTATTTTTTTTTATAATTTTTGCTGAAGAATTATTTAATCCTTCAATAGTAATTTTTTCTTCAGTACTAGTTACGTACTTATTTTTCATATCACTAATTTTCACCCAAGGAATGTCGCCATTTTCCCAATATAGTTTTTGGCTCCTATTAGGCGTACCTCCGGCTGAAATAAGCGCAATGTCCCCTAATCTGAAATGCTCAACTGTCATCCTATAATATCCTCCAAACGTTTAAGACCTTCAAATATATTATTTTGTAGGTTCTTGATATCTGAAATAATCTTCTTTGGATCATCGTATTGTACTTCTTCATAAATTGTTTCTTTGTAGCGATTAATATTTAAATCGTAACCATTTTCACGGATTTCCGAAACGGGAACAAAAAATGATTGATCTGCACGATTTCGATCACTTTCCTTATTTAAATTCTCAAATCGCGATAGTATATCTGGTATATCGTTCTCCGAGATCGGGCTTCTCTTATCATCCAATGTATATCCATCCGCTAACATATCGTAGAACCAAACTTTATTTGTTCCACCATGATTTGTTTTGGTAAAAATAAGAATTGCTGTCGACACACCAGCATATGGTTTAAAAACACCAGATGGCATAGAAATAACAGCTTCTAACTTGTGATTATCAATTATTTCCTTGCGAACAGACACTGGTGCCTTATTTCCTCCAAATAAAACACCATCTGGTACAATAACAGCCGCGCGACCACCTATTTTTAACATGCGTAAAATCAACGCAAGAAATAATAATTCTGTTTTCGCTTTAGATATTTTTTGGGATGGTTTACCATCTTTCCCCTTCTTGGTTGAGGTAGTTAAAGGTACAATGTCTGTTAAATCACTGGCAATAACCTCTGCATCAACTGTCCCTTTAAAAGGCGGATTAGCTATAATTAGACTATATTGTCCTTCAACTTTGTTTTCTTTTGACAAAGAATTACCATACGAAATGTTTGGTGCTTCAATTCCATGAAGATATAAATTCATTGCTGCAATTCGCACCATTGTTATATCATTATCTATTCCATGTAATACATCATGATAAAAGCGGTTTTTTTGTTCCTCTTTTTCTGGATCTGTAAATATGTCTCTATAATTATTTAACAAATAAGCTAGCGAAGAGACCAAAAATCCCGCCGTTCCCACACTCGGATCGCATATGGTATCCTCAGGTGTTGGCTTCATTAGCTCGACCATCAAATTACGAATATGTGCAGGGGTACGAAATTGTCCGTTACGTCCTGCCGTTTCAATCTTCATAAGTAAATATTCATATAAATCACCAAGTGTATCTGCATCGCCATCTTCTTGATGATAATTTAAACTTTCAATAGTTGACACAAGTTCATCAACTTCTGAAATAATTCGACTAAGTGCAGATGGATCTTGGATTTCTAGTCGAGCATGTTTTAAGTGGTTTGCAATTCCTCTATCTTCTTCTTTCCCCAATTTTTTCATATGCGTAAATACTTCATCTCGAACTAACATGTACAATTCTTCGGTATTGCTCATGTTTTTTAAATTACTCCAACGATACCGTTGTTCTTCTTTAGTTATAAAAATTGGATTTTCTATCGGGACAACTTCCCCAAGCAATTCACTCATATCATTTGCATACGCTTCTTTTCTCTGTTGCAACTCATCTAGACCTTGAATAAATAACATATATGTCATTTGTTCAATTGCTGTAAGTGGATTATTAACACCATTTGAATAAAAAATATTCCATATCGCATCAACTTTATTTTTAACACTTGCCGATGTAACCAAATTAATTCCTCCTAGATAAATTATTAATTTATATGAATATGGCCTTTATAAAAAGAAATTTTATTTATATTATTTTCTATTATACTATAATTTCGGCTTTAAAATATTCAGCGATTTTTTCTAAACTTTAAAATCAAAAAGTATAATAAAGAGCTAAATTGGATTATTTCAATTGAATATGCATGGAGTTAAATTCATTATTAAAAATAAAAAGACACTCTTTATTGAGTGCCTAGTAAAGTAATATACTATAAAAATAATTGAGCCTACTATGTAATTCTCAATATTGTTTTTTAAATTGAAACTTGTTCAATTTTTAATATACTACCATCGTGGAATAGCTTATAGTTGAATTGTTTAGGTTCAGCTCCTCCTGTACTTACTTCAGAAACAATATAATAATTTCCAGGTTCTTTTGGTAATCTCATGATGAATCCCATACCGAATAATTTAAGAGCAAACCCTTTTAGGATTGGTTTATCTGTTGGCGAGATGTGTTTCACAAATGATTTCATTATCATTGATCGATCTTCAATAATATACACACTTTCCTCTTCTTCTCCTCCTAAACTAGGTAAATTAATTTTAGGATCAAAGCTCAATTTAATTGCTGTATATGTAGCAGGCGTAATAGATTCATTAGATATATAAATATTCAGACCAATTTGGTTAGTGTAATTTTCATCTGAACCAATTAAAGGATCAGGTTGATTTTGAATTTCTATGTTCAACATAAGATTCGGTGCAACAAAACGATTACCTACATCCCTTACCTCATATTCTGTCATTGACTCTGACTTAAAATTATAACGTTTATAATACCTTTTGTCTGCAGCCATGTGAGGAGCAAGAGAACTTTGTGGAACATAAACAACATAAATAACATTTCCGCTTGTTAAACGAATTTGATTGATTCTTAAATCGGGTATCTTTCTATGAATATTTGATGTAATAACATTTTCAAGCCACTCCTTACTTATTTCTCTTGGGTTTACTCCATCATCAATAGCAATAGGTAAATGTGTAGCTTTATCTTCAATAACGCCGTAAACTAGTGTTCCTCCGCCAGAGTTGGCAAATGCAGAAACATCTTTACTTATTTCTTTTTTATTTCCTGGCGTATTAAAAAGAGAATCACTTTGCTTATAATCTAAGTACAAATCTTCCTGAACTTCATTTTTAATAAGCTCTTCTATATCAGCTACAGTCGTCCACTCCCAGGGATTTTTCATATATATGTCATCTCCAACTTCATATATTTTACTAGGTTCTTGAATTACTTTTTTAATTTTTTAATCAAAACAGCACAAGCTTACAATATTCGACATCTGCTATAGCTATTCCTTTAATTTATATGATTAAAATAAAAAAAGAGATCCTATATATAGGATCCTCCTCTTTAAAAATTATTTATACTTTTCATTTATTGCTTATATACTTTTAAAGTGAACCGTTTTTTTGCAGCCTAGTATTCTAATGAACAACTTGTTCCATTTGTAATTCTTTTGAAATTTTGATCTTAAGACTATAATCATCCCATACTGCTGTTGAATCGTCTGTTGTTGTTATAGCTCCCAATCGTAATTCATCAATAATCTCTCGTCGTAATCGTTCAACACCTATTTTACGGTATCTCCGTACTCTTGATGGTAATGGTTCAACTTTAAGTAGTTGTTTTAGAAAAGAATCCGGTATAAGATCAATGTAATCATAGTGCTTAATATCAGAAATTCTGTTATTTTTTATAATACTAATAATAATTCTTTCCTTTAAGAACGATAAACTGTAGGTAGATTGTTTGAAATGGATGATAAAATCAGGATTATAATAAGTTGCAATTTGTTCCTCAATTATTGGACCAAAAAGATTACAATAATTTAGTAAGGCCTGTTTATCAACTCCCAATTTAACCATTGTGATCCTCCTTTAAACATTTATATCCCTTCTTCTAAAGAATCAGTCACTTTTTTAGTATCTAGATTTCGGTGCTCAACCAGTTCCCTATCTAATACAGTTCTAAACATTTTATCAATTTCTTGTTGAGTAATGTTTTCCCTTGTAAACAAATGAATAAGTCGTTCATAAAAAAGATTTCTATTAGCATCTATATGTTCGACATTCTTTCTATAACACTTATGTAAATATAAAAGTGATTGAATATCTAGAAAAACAGGATGTGTGTCGTATTTTTCACCCAATTTTTCGTTAAAGTATTCACGCATACCATCCTTTTGGTGATCTTGAAATCGATTTGATATAAATAAATGTGCACTTAGTTCTTCTTTATCACTAAACCTTAGAATAAATGGATTATCATTTAATTTTTCAACGTAATCAATAGCTTTGCGTTGTTCTGCTTTAGCTAAATCATATCCTATGTCTTTTTTTGTAAATTTGCAGTCATACGAGAAAACTCTTCTAAGATCTTCACGTTTAGTGTTTTTAGTCGAAATTGCAAAAATTCCTTCAGGAAAGGGTTTACCACTCTTTTCTTTTCCCCATTTTTCACCATTAGGTACTAAATCTTTTAGGATGGCAAAAACATCATCTTCAAATATTTTGTCATCATAACCCTCAACAATTTCACTTGGCTTACTTTTTGTTCTTTCTAATGATTCCGTAGCATGATCAGCAGCTTTAGAAATTATTGTTTGAGATTGCATTTTTATGATTTCGATGTTGTTATGAATTAACTTCTCCAACTCTTCTTCTTCTGATAAATAAATTTTACTAAAGCTAATAGGATAAACGCCTTGATCCTTTAATGATTGTACAGCTTCTTCTACCATTCCTACCGTAACAATAATTGTTGGAATCATCATGGTAGTTATTCGCTTCATAAAAGATGATCGAATATGCTCGCTAGTAATAAATAATTGGATAGTTTCATTAGTATCGTCATTATGAAAATTAATAAACTGATACTTTTCTTCGTCAATTTTAATGGTAGATGGTTTCGGAGAAGCAACATAACCCATTTTTAATAACGAAGGTGTTAAAATTTGTTTCGTCTTGCTAGTTACTTTTTTTATATCAACTTCGCAACTGCTAATCTTTTTACTATAACTGGATGTATTTTCACAACTACAATGAAAAGTTTCAAGATCGAAGGACATATCTTCCGTTTCCGAAACATCACCACAAGCAGTACAAGTGAGGATAAGTTTATTATTTTCTTTTATTAATTTACTTGCAACTAATTTATCAAATAATGTTCTTTCTACTTCAGTTAAAGTTGCAGATGTTGATAAAGCCATTATATAGTCAAGCTTATCTGCTTTTCCCTCAAAAAATTCATAGTTAGATATTTCATGAAATAATGGAATTCCAAATAAACCTTCAAATTGTTCTATAAAACTTTGTTTAATTGCTTTATCCATTTTACTATCATCCATTGAAAAAACTACGTTACCATTTGAAAGAACTATGCTTCGAATAAGTCTTTTCTTATTTTGAACTTGAGCCATTATATGTTCAATATCTTTAATGCTCCTAAAGCTTAAAATACCTTTATCATTTGCATCTATAACTGATGGCCAAATGCTTTCATTTTCAAGCTCATATGTCATCTTTGGACTCTTTTTTAGTAAACTTGTTCTAAATGATATTTTTGTCACAAGGAAGTCTTTAACTTTACTCTTAATAATGGGTTCACCAGATAAAAATGCATTACTAATGAGTACTGGATCATAATTTTTAAATACGCCTGTTTCAATTTTAGAAACTTTAACAGGAAAGGTTTCCTCAATATATGTAATAATATGTGCAGCGTCTGAATTATTTGCTCCCTTTACTTCCACTATTTCTTGTTCAGAATTAATACTTAACAATATAGTAGAAACTTCTTTATTTCGTATCGCCTTATCAAAATCCTGCTTTGTAGAATCGTTTACCTGTTTATAAATGCTTAAAATAATTTCAGTCTTATTTACAAAAAAAGAATGGATTTTATAATTGTTATCTTTGCCCGATAATTGATAAAGTCTGTCTGGAAAAGTTTGCTTATATTCACTTATTAACTTTAGCAAGTTTTTTATAGGTATTACTTTATTTATACTAAAAATTTTACCCGATCCTTTTTCATTCCAAAGAAAATATGTCAACCCTTCCATAAGTAACTTAGGAGACAACTTAAACATTTGAATTAGCCTTGGCAATGAAGTAGAATAATGAATTTCTTCACTATTCATTTTTAATAAATACAATTCATCAATAGTTCTTTTTTTACGATTTAAAAAATCTTGCAATATAATAATTTCTTTCTTTTTGTCGAGGATCAAACCAATAAAACTGTCAATTATTTTCTCTTTTGTACTTTCAGAATAAATCTCTAGATTATAAAGAGTGGCGAGCTCCTTCAGACATTCTATTGTAAGCCTATTTAATAGGCTAGATAACCTTTGATTTATTAATCCTTCATTTTTGGATAACTCCACAATAGGATTAATCGCAATTCCTAGTTCTTGCCAATAATCTAAATCCAAATCGTCATGAGAATGGTATTTTAATAAAGACATTGCATCACCTTCATAGTTTTTTAGTCATATTCTTAAATTTTACCGAATATTTCGTCATAATTAAATAAAATTCAAACAAAATTCTATATTAATTAAAAGAATATTAGAAGAAAAACAAAAGCATTACTTCAAATGTCCGAAGTAATGCTTCTAATATAGGGAAAATTATTTATTCGGTTTTCTAACTACAACTCTTTCATCAATTTCACTAATTTGAAAATCTTCTTTAGTTGGAACATTTTTATTTTCAAATTTGATCATATTTTCCAACTCCCATTTGATATTATTAGTTCCTAATTTAATCTTTATTTGACTAATTGTTAGTATGAAACTTTGTTGTTCAGTATGAATCAATTTTTGTAAGTGTATAACTTTCTTGTTCAGTATGAATCTTTCTTGTTCTTAAACATCTTTTCTTTTAAACTGTAAGATTACTAATTTGATTATTCAACTGTAACTGATTTTGCAAGATTACGAGGTTTATCAACATCACAACCACGATGTAAAGCAGCATAGTAAGAAATTAATTGTAATGGTACTACTGAAAGGATTGGAGATAATTCTTCTTGTACTCTTGGTAAAATGAAGCGATCGCCTTCCATGTTTAATCCTTCCATTGAAATGATACAAGGGTTAGCTCCACGAGCCACAACCTCTTTTACATTTCCACGAATGTTTAAGTTTACTGATTCTTGTGTTGCTAATGCGAAGATTGGAGTCCCTTCTTCGATTAAAGCAATTGTTCCGTGTTTTAATTCTCCACCAGCAAATCCTTCTGCTTGGATGTAAGAAATTTCTTTTAGTTTTAATGCGCCTTCTAAGCAAACGAAGTAATCTACGTTACGACCGATGAAGAATGCATTACGTGTTGTAGCTAAATATTCTGTAGCAATTTTTTCAAACTCTTCTTTTTGGTTTGTAATTGATTCCATTGCATTTGCTACAATTCCAAGTTCTTTAACTAGGTTAAAGTTAACTGTTTTTCCTTTTTCTTTTGCAAGAGCATTTGCAACAATTGCAAGTACTGCTAATTGTGCAGTGTAAGCTTTCGTTGATGCAACAGCGATTTCAGGACCTGCGTGTAAAGGAAGAGTGAAATCAGCCTCACGTGATAATGTTGATCCTGGCACGTTTGTAAGTGTAATTGCTTTGTGACCTAATTTATTTGTTTGTACTAGACATGCTCTACTATCAGCAGTTTCACCACTTTGTGAAATATAAATGAATAATGGTTTTTCTGATAGCAATGGCATATTGTAAGAGAATTCACTTGCAACATGTACTTCTACAGGAACTCCCGCCATTTTTTCAATAAATTGTTTTCCAACAAGACCAGCATGATAACTAGTTCCACAAGCAACAATATATAATCTGTCAGCTTCTGCTAAAGCTGCTTTAATTTCAGCGTCGATTACAAGCTCGCCGTTTTCATCTTGGTACTTTTGGATAATATTACGGATTACTAAAGGTTGCTCATCTGTCTCTTTTAACATGAAATGAGGGTAAGTTCCCTTTTCGATGTCGCTAGCATCAATTTCCGCAGTATATGGAGAACGTTCTTTAATATTTCCGTTAAGATCCATTAATTGAACATGATCCTTAGTAACTAAAATAACCTCTTTATCCATTAATTCAATAAATTGATCCGTAATTTGTAACATTGCCATCGCATCAGATGCAATAACATTAAATTCTTCACCAACACCAACAAGTAATGGGCTTTTGTTTTTTGCTACATAAATTACATCATCATTTTGTTTATCTAATAATGCAATTGCATAAGAACCTTTAAGAAGCTTTAGTGTTTCTCTAAAAGCATCAAGAACAGATAAACCATTTTTAATATGACGTTCAACTAACTGAACAATTACTTCAGTATCTGTATCACTTGTAAATTCAATGTTATTTAAATAATCGTTTTTTAATTGTACATCGTTCTCGATAACGCCGTTATGAACAAGTGTAAAACGTTCAGTAGAGCTTTGGTGAGGATGCGCATTACGTTTACTTGGAGCACCATGTGTTGCCCATCTAGTATGACCAATTCCAACGTTTCCGTCCGCTTTTGTAGGGATTGATTTGCGTAATACTGCAATTCTACCTTTTTCTTTATAAACTTCTACACCATTGTCAGTTAAAAGAGAAATCCCAGCAGAATCGTAACCACGATACTCTAATTTCTCTAAACCTTTTAATAAAATTTCTTTCGCATTATCATTTCCAATATATCCAACGATTCCACACATAATTACTATTGCTTAGTAAGTCCTAAAACAAGACATACAAAATGTATAGGAATGGAACGCTGTTTTCCTAACCGTTTAACTATTTAATTTTCTATTCCCTCGTCATGTTTAATAATGGTAGAGGACTTACAAGCAATATCCACCTACCTTTCATATTCCGCTCATATAGCGAGTTCTTTTATTTGTTTTAAACGGTGTATCAGATTATTTACGTTTGTGCACACAGTCACCCATGTGTTTTACATAAATAATTTCGGTTGTGATACAGCAACCGGGAGTCATCCGCCGAAACTTCGATAAAACTCCACCTCGTCAACTACACATTCACGTCTAGTGTAGTTCTGGCGCTTTTTTAATACTTTATTATTTCTATACTCCTTCCTTGTTAGGAAAACAATAAAACAACTATACTATACTGTGTTTAAAATGGTCAACAAAAATATGTTGAAAAAAATTATAGAATAGCTGTATATAACAAAAATATGCATAGACTTACACAAAAGTGCTCATCAATGCATATTTTTTTAATTTATATTATTCTCCAACTTCTTCTTTGACAACAGCAACAATACGTTCTACATATTGTTTACATTCTGCCTCAGAAGGAGCCTCAGCCATTACACGAATAAGTGGCTCAGTACCAGAAGGACGAACTAAAATACGGCCATTGCCGTTCATTTCATCTTCTACCTCTGAAATGGTTGCTTTAATGCGTTCGTTATTAAGTGCTTCATTTTTATCTGTAACACGAACATTAATTAATAATTGCGGATACTTTTTCATTTCTCCAGCTAATTGAGATAAAGTTTTACCTGTTTCTTTTACAATACTCACGAGCTGAATCGCACTTAACATACCATCACCAGTCGTAATATGATCTAAAAAGATGATGTGTCCAGATTGCTCACCGCCAAGATTGAAACCATTCTTTCTCATCTCTTCCATTACATAACGGTCTCCAACACCTGTAACTGCACTTTTCATCCCATTCGTTTCTACCGCTTTGTAGAAGCCTAAGTTACTCATAACAGTTGATACGATTGTATTTTGTTTTAGGCGACCTTTTTCATTTAAATATTTTGCACAAATATACATTATTTGGTCACCATCAACGATTTCACCATTTTCATCGATTGCAATTAGACGATCGCCATCTCCGTCAAATGATAAACCGATATCAGCACCTTTTTCCTTTACAAGAGCTGCTAATGCTTCAGGATGTGTAGAACCTACACCATCATTTATATTAAATCCATTAGGGTTTGTCCCCATTGTAACTATATCCGCTTCTAAATCTGCAAATAAATATGGCGCTAAGGAAGAAGTGGCACCGTGTGCACAATCTAAAGCAACTAATAGGCCAGAGAAATCTTCATCAATTGTATTTTTAAGGAATTGTAAGTATTTTTGACCACCTTCAAAGTAATCACTAACTTGACATAAATCATTTCCAGTTGGTCTTGGTAGACGATCAACTTCTGCATCCATTAGTTCTTCAATTTCATCTTCTTGCTCATCCAATAATTTAAAACCGTCTGGACCAAAAAACTTAATACCATTATCTGCAACAGGATTATGCGAAGCAGAAATCATAACACCAGCTTGTGCCCCAAGTGCTTTTGTTAAATAGGCAACACCTGGAGTAGAGATAACCCCTAATCTCATAACTTCAGCACCAATTGATAATAATCCTGCAACTAGTGCTCCTTCAAGCATATGTCCTGATACACGTGTATCACGCCCAACAATGATTTTAGGTTTGACATTATTTTTTGTTAATACATAGCCGCCGCAGCGTCCAATCTTATATGCTAATTCAGGAGTTAACTCTTTATTTGCAACTCCTCGTACACCATCAGTACCAAAATATTTACCCATTTTAACTCTCCTTCTAATTCGATGACTGTCCTACATCGCCTGAATTCTCATTTTCATCCGTTTGAGCAGATTTTTTATCAGTAATTTCAATCGTTATTGTATCAACATCTAAACTATATATAACCCCTTTTGGGCCAGTAATAGTAAGCGCTACATCTCTAGTTCCTGGATCTAGTCCATTAACTTTTGCTGTAATATTTAAATCGCTTAGATTAATCGCATCCAAGTCTTCCTTAAATCCTTTAGCAGTAACTACTACTTTTCCTGTAGGAGGCTTAGTAAACTTATATTCAAATTGATTATTTTCACCTACTAAATTAATAGGGATATTACTAAATTTCTTTTCCATTTCTTCATCAAAATTAACGTCTACATTAATCGTGCTTGTATCAACTCTAAATGCACCATTAGGAGTAGGTACATTTACTTCATATGTACCACTTTGATCAAATGAAGATATGTCGACTGGCACTTCTATAGGTCCACTAAACTTGTCCAACCAATCTTTAGATGCATAAATTCTCACTGAATCAACTTTACTAGCGAGACTATTTAGTTTTAAACCATCTTTAAGTGTTCCGGTTTGCACTAACTTAATCGGGAAGCTGGCACTTTCTGAAACAATGGGGACAGTTACTTCAACTTTTCTTGGACTTGTAGTAAACGGAAGTTGAACACCTTTTTTATTGTATAATTTAACAGGTAACACTTGGCTAAATGTTTGATTCGCATCAGTAACATCCACACCAACACTCGCATATGCCACTTGCGACACTTCGTCTGTTGATCCCACTATTTTGATCGAACCTGGTTTAACTATTGCATTCTCTGCTTTATAGCCATGTTTAATCTTTTTTTCGTTTAGATAAACAACTTTAACTGAAACGTCTTTTTCAATTTTTTCTTTAATTGTTACTCTAACTGTTCTTGGTTTAATAGTTGCTTTTATTTTATCTGATATATTTCTAATTTTTAAAGGAACTTCATATGTACCTAAAGCATAAGAAGTTAAATCCAAATAAACTTCAAAATCTTTTTTCATTTCAGCAGTTTTTACAATACTATTAGGTCCATCTAATTGCACTGAAACATTTTTTGGAATTCCAGTTACAATTAGATTGTGCTGATCATAAATAGGTGTTACTGGTACTTCTTTTACTAATTCTTTATTTTTAACAAACGGAATATCTCCTAATCCCGATGTACTTGATTGTGGAACTAGATTGACAGACATAAACAGTAATAATGTTACTAATAAAGCGATTCCTCTTAATATCCAACGATTATCCATAAAATTATCCATTACGCTTCACCTTCCAATTCCATTTAGATGTAGTGGACTCTTCTGGTGATTTTAGTTCAGAATTTAATAAATTTACAAGTTCGTCTTTTGATAATTCTCTGTATAGATTTCCATTCCTTGCTACTGAAACTGCACCTGTTTCCTCGGAAACTACAATCGTAATACTGTCAGTAACCTCACTGATACCAACTGCAGCTCTATGTCTCGTTCCTAGTTCCTTTGAAATAAACGCACTCTCAGACAAAGGTAAATAACAGGCTGCTGCTGTAATCTTTTCACCTTGTATAATTACCGCTCCGTCATGTAGAGGTGTATTCGGTATAAAGATATTAATCAATAATTCTGATGATAAATTAGCATTCATTCGAATACCAGACTCTATATAGTCACCCATACCTGTTTGTCTCTCGAAAGAAATAAGTGCACCTATTCTTCGTTTAGCCATGTATTCAGTGGCTTTTGCAATGTTCTCAACAATATCATTTCGGTCGTTAATCCCATTTCCTGTCGTTCTAGAGAAGAAGCGACCACGTCCAAGCTGTTCTAGTGCTCTCCTTAATTCTGGTTGAAAGATAATAATAACCGCCAAGAATCCCCATGTTAATGCTTGATCCATTAAAAATTGTAAAGTATGCAGGCCAAATAGGCTACTTAATACCTTTACAACAATAATGATTGTTACACCTTTTAAGAGTTGGACAGCCTTCGTCCCTTGAATAATGATAATTAATCTATAAATAACAAACCAAACTATAAGTATGTCTAATCCATTTTGTAAATACTGTAAAAAATTTATATGTAAAGAAGGCATCTTTTACCCTCCAAATTCTATAGAATAAAACTGTATCTTGAGTATTATACCATATTTTTTCAATACACAAAATTTGTGAGTTGTTAAATATGTTAACAATACTTTAACGACTATTTTAGTTATATTAAACAAAATTACAGTATTTATATATATTGGTTCAATAAATTCGAAGGAGAATAACAAGGAATTTTTTATTTAATTTTTTAGTGGTTTATAAAGGACAATTTCCCAGAGTTTTTAATTATTAGGTTAAAAACAAAAAAAGCTAGCAGATGCCAGCTTTTTGATAAAAGAAGTTTTCCTATTAAATACGTAATGTCTTGTTGATTTTCATTACAGGGTGCTCGCTTTCAACGGGGCAAGACCTTAGCCTCTTCGTTCCTGCGGGGTTTCAGCCTTCCCGCTAATCCCATGAGTCGAGCACCCCTTTAGTTCCAACCAACTTTAAAAGGATGTTTTCATAGCTTAGATAACCATATACTTATTCATAACAGCCTTATTTAACAATTTATATTCGATATTTTGCTCGAACATTGACTACGTATCTTAATTCTACTTCAGTGAGTTTTATTTAATAATTATAGTAACTTCTCACCTAATAATGAGCCTATTAATGCGACTGCTACGATTGCTGTTCTATTTCTTTCATCTAATATTGGATTAACTTCTACGAATTCAATTGAAGTAATAATATCAGCATCAGATAACATTTCCATCGCTAAATGACCTTCTCTATAAGTGATTCCTCCAGGAACAGGTGTACCAACTCCAGGAACGTGAATTGGATCTAGACCATCAAGATCTAATGATAAGTGTACACCGTCACACCCTTTCAAGTGGTCAATGCTTTCTTCCATTACTTTTGTCATTCCTAATTTATCAATTTCATGCATTGTATAAACTTTAATTCCTAATTCTTTAATAATTGCTCTTTCGCCTTCATCAAGATCACGAGCGCCAATAATGATTACATTCTCTGGTTTTACCTTAGGGAAGTAACCACCTATTTTTGTTAATAAATCGTGACCATGACCTAAAGAAACAGCTAATGACATACCATGAATATTACCAGAAGGAGATGTTTCAGCAGTATTTAAATCTCCATGAGCATCAAACCAAATTAATCCAAGATTATTATAATGTTTTGATACACCCGCTAATGTACCGATTGCAATACTATGATCACCGCCAAGTACTAATGGCATTCTATTTCTTTTAATAACTTCATCCACTTCAGCAGCAAGCTTTTCACATGTTTCTTTTACAGATTTTAAGTTCTTTAAATTATGTTCTGAATTATCTTCTTTAACTGGTGTACGTTCTACTAAAATATCGCCTAAATCTTCTACTTGATAAGACATTCTTTCAATACGTTCGTGTAATTGTGCATATCTAATTGCACTTGGTCCCATATCTACTCCACGTCTAGTTTGTCCTAAATCTAATGGTACTCCAATAATTGAAATATCTTTTAACATTTTTATTTCCCCCATCGACTGAATTCATTAAAGAAAACGCTTACTTGATTTTGAAAAAATATAATTTTTTGACTGTTAAAGTTATTAATTATATTAATAGTTTAAATCTTTTGAAACAAATGGGTCAACTCGACATTTTTTTGTATACATATGCATTTTGCACTTTAGATTTGCTATATCATATGATTATATACAACAAAAAACCTTAGTCAAATGACTAAGGTTTAACTTTATGTATATTGGTGGAGCCTAGCGGGATCGAACCGCTGACCTCCTGCGTGCAAGGCAGGCGCTCTCCCAGCTGAGCTAAGGCCCCACTATTTATATATGCGAATGGAGCGGAAGACGGGGCTCGAACCCGCGACCCCAACCTTGGCAAGGTTGTATTCTACCACTGAACTACTTCCGCATATAAAAAAAAAAGAGTGAGCCATGAAGGATTCGAACCTTCGACCCTCTGATTAAAAGTCAGATGCTCTACCTACTGAGCTAATGGCTCGTAATAAAATTACGATTAAATAAAAAATGGCTGGGCTACCTGGATTCGAACCAGGGCATGACGGAATCAAAATCCGTTGCCTTACCGCTTGGCTATAGCCCAACAATAAATGGTGGAGGGGGACGGATTCGAACCGCCGAACCCACAGGGAGCGGATTTACAGTCCGCCGCGTTTAGCCACTTCGCTACCCCTCCGGTATTTATTAAATAAAATGGTGGAGGATGACGGGCTCGAACCGCCGACCCCCTGCTTGTAAGGCAGGTGCTCTCCCAGCTGAGCTAATCCTCCGTAATATAAATGGTGACCCGTACGGGATTCGAACCCGTGTTACCGCCGTGAAAGGGCGGTGTCTTAACCACTTGACCAACGGGCCAGTACAACTTTCCCTAAGCTTCCAACCGGGCTCGAACCGGTGACCTCTTCCTTACCATGGAAGTACTCTGCCTGCTGAGCTATGGAAGCATTAAGCTAAAAATGGCTCCGCAGGTAGGGTTCGAACCTACGACCACTCGGTTAACAGCCGAGTGCTCTACCACTGAGCTACTGCGGAATGATCATAAACCAAGCGACGTTCTACTCTCACAGGGGGAAACCCCCAACTACCATCGACGCTGAAGAGCTTAACTGCCGTGTTCGGTATGGGAACGGGTGTGACCTCTTCGCTATCATCACTTGATTCATTTTCTTAAGGACATTAATTATTATATCAAACTTCATTTAAAAGTCAATAACTTTTCGAAGTTTTTTATAATAATTTTTGTACCCTCAAAACTAGATAATGTCATTATCAAACTTGTTAGTTAAGTCCTCGACCGATTAGTATCAGTCAGCTCCACGTGTCACCACGCTTCCACCTCTGACCTATCAACCTGATCGTC
>NZ_NESS01000015.1 GCF_002128425.1 Gottfriedia acidiceleris | reverse complement strand
TAAAGGAAATAGGTCTTCATTTAATTTACCAAAAAACAGACTAAATGAACAACTAAAACAAAAATGCCACGAAAAATTCGTGGCATATACTTGACGAAGTCTTTTTTCAACAGCGTGAAGAAAACTCTTAGTGAATAACTAAGAGTTTTCTTCTTTTTCATTATTAACTTACAGGTACTACAGCACCTTTATATTTTTTAATAATAAAATCTTGAATTTCTTTAGAGTGTAGTACTTTTACAAGCTCTTTAATTTCTTTTTTATCTTTATCACCTTTACGAACAGCGATAATGTTTACGTATGGAGATTCTTTACCTTCTAAAGCAATAGCATCTTTCATTGGGTTTAATCCAGCATCAATAGCATAGTTTGTGTTAATTAAAACTGCATCGCCTTCATTGTTTTGATAAACTTTTGGAAGCATTCCAGCATCTACATCAGCTTGGAATTTTAAGTTTTTTGGATTCTCAGCAATGTCCTTAATTTGAGCAGTAGTTGGATCTACTCCAGCTTTAATTTTAATTAAACCTTCATGTTGTAATAAGCTTAACATACGACCATGATCAGCTACTGAGCTACTCATGATAATTTTAGCCCCATTTGGAAGATCATCTAAGCTCTTATATTTTTTAGAGTAAACTCCGATTGGCTCAATATGAATCCCACCAGCGTTTTCAAACTTATAACCATTTTCTTTCATTTGAGACTCTAAATATGGAATGTGTTGGAAATAGTTAGCATCTAATTCTTTTGAAGCTAATGCTTTATTTGGTAAAACATAATCTTGGAATTTAACAATTTTCAAGTTAATTCCTTCTTTTTTAAGGATTGGTTTAGCTTGTTCTAAAATAACTGCGTGAGGTACATTCGATGCACCAACTACTAATTCCTTATTTTTATCTTCTCCACCTTTATTACATGCAGCTAAAGATAATGCTAAAACACCTGCTCCTAATATTCCTGCGATTTTTTTGAATTTCACTGTCATTTCCTCCCTTATATGTTTAAGCTCTTTTATCTATTTTTGTTGTTACTAAGTCACCAATAAATTGAAGAATGAATACGATTAATAAAATAATTACTGTCGCAACAAGTGTTACTTGGTTATTAGAACGTTGATATCCTTCCATAAATGCTAAGTTACCAAGTCCACCACCACCTACAACACCAGCCATTGCTGTATAACCAACAATTGCAATTGTAGTAACCGTTAAACCTGAAATAATTGCTGGTAATGCTTCTGGTATTAATACTTTTACGATGATTGTAAAAGTACTAGCTCCCATCGCTCTTGCAGCTTCGATTACCCCTTTATCAATTTCACGTAATCCGATTTCGACCATCCTTGCATAGAATGGTGCAGCACCGATAATTAATGCAGGTAATGCTGCTTTTGCTCCAAGCATTGAGCCAAGGATAAAGATCGTAAATGGAATTAATAAAATAATTAAAATAATAAACGGAATTGAACGAAAAATATTTACAAACGCTGCTAGTATTATATTAAAAAATTTATTTTCAAGAAGCTGATCTTTGCTAGTTAAAAATAAGAATAACCCTATAATTAGTCCAAAAATGAACGTTGCAAGTGCAGCTATTACTGTCATAAATAATGTTTCTTGAGTAGCTAAAAGCATTGCATCCCAATCAACATTTGGAAAAAGTTGTGTCATCTTATGCTACCTCCACTTCAACTTGTTTTGATTCTAAATAAGCAATTGCCTCTTTGATGTTATTTACGTCTCCAACAAGTTGAATCTTCATTGTCCCATAAGAGCCTTCAGCAGTTTGAACAATTTTTCCTTGCAAAATGTTAATCTCAATATCAAAGTGCTTAACTACTTCTGAAATATGTGGCTGATCTGCTTGACCATTTTTAAAGGTTAGCTTGTAAGTATTATCCTTCCCATCTCCTTCAGAAATTACTTCACTGTCTAATTCTTCATCATTGCCTTTGATTTGCGTCACAAATTTCTTTGTAATTGGTTGTTTAGGACGAGTAAATACATCAACAACATGGCCTTCTTCTACTACATTTCCGTTTTCCATTACAGCTACTCGTTGGCAAATTTTTTGAATAACATGCATTTCATGAGTAATCAGGATGATTGTAATACCAAGCTGTTTATTAATATTTGTCAGTAAAGCTAATATTGAATCGGTTGTTTCTGGATCTAATGCCGAAGTCGCTTCATCACATAAAAGAACATCTGGGTTATTAGCAAGTGCTCTTGCAATTCCGACACGTTGCTTTTGACCTCCACTAAGTTCAGATGGATAAGCATTCTCCCTACCTTCAAGACCTACAAGTTTGATTAACTCCTTCGCACGATCAATGCTTTCCTTTTTTGGAACTTTAGCAATTTCAAGTGGGAAAAGTATATTTTCTAATACCGTTCTCGACCACAATAAATTAAAATGCTGAAAAATCATTCCTATTTTTTGTCTTGCTTTTCTTAACTGACTAGATGAGCATTTAGAAATCGATTGACCATTAATAATCACTTCACCTGATGTAGGGGACTCAAGTCCATTCAGCATACGTAATAGCGTACTTTTCCCTGCGCCGCTATATCCGATCATGCCAAAAATTTCACCTGCTTCAATCGTTAACGAAACATTTTGTACTGCGGTAACAGTGCCCTTTTTACCCTTGTATGTTTTACTTACATTATTTATTTGAATCATACACTTGATCTCCTTTCAAAACATTCTAACAACTTATCTCAATTTTTTGTAAGAAAGTACTTTTTTAGTCGCATAAAACAAAAAAACCTTTCAACTCGCATGAGCAGAAAGGTTTAACATACAAAAAGTATTCCTTTCTCTCATCTCTCAAAGCACACGCTTTGCAGGAATTAGCACCATTTCAATGACGATCATTGACGGTTGCTGGGTTTCATAGGGCACAGTCCCTCCACCTCTCTCGATAAGAGCTAACTTACGATCTATTAAGTTGTTTAACGTAATTTCTTTAACGTAAGTCCAATTCTACAAAGTTAGACACTAGTTGTCAACAATTTTCTAAAAGTTTTTTTTCTTTTTCAACACTCGTATATTGAAAAATCGTTTCGATTAGAAGTAATAACCGATAGTTCCCTTCAAAAGAAGCATCATTTAGTTTTAATAAAAGTCCTAACCTTTGCGAACCTGAATTTAAATATTCCCATCCATCTTTTGTAAAGTTAACCCTAAGTTGCGGAATCGAACGATCAATCACCTCGATAAAAGGAGCCTTTTTACTTAACTTTATAAAAACTTTTTCATTTAGACAGTTAAATTCTACAATCTTTTCTTCGATTGGCAAAATGATTTGTAAATATTCCTTTTTTATAAATAAATTTCTAGCTTGTCCAATCCACTCCTTGATTTCCATAATAAACACCTCTCCCGAATTCTTTAATCTTATTTTCTCATAGATAAGAGGTGTATTCTCTATATTTCGCTCGACATTTACCTTGATAAAAATCTAATTTAATTTTATTTCTACAACATTCAACTCATTTCCCGAGAAATATGTCTAAAATCAGGAAATATTATTTTTGCCATATAAAAAGAGTGCAACCTACTGGATGCACTCATCGTTTAATATATAAATTATATTTTTTTAATAATTCATGTAAATATGGTACAGATTGAAAAGCGTAGATTTTTTGCTTCATTTCCCCATTCTCAAAAATAAGTAAACAAGGTACACTTTCAACCTTCCAACTTTGAGCTTCCTCTACTATTTCATTAATATTTACCTTACATATAGGCAAATTTGGCAGAATTTCATTTACAACTTCTAGCATTTTAGATGCTACTTGGCATGTACCACACATTGCGGTATATATATATATTACTGATGTCTCTTTTGATTGAATTCTTTGCATTATTTCATTCTTTGTCCATTGCTGCATGATCATATTTCCTTTTTAATTTGTACGTAAATAATCTGTAAATACTAAAATATCCGCCCCTAATAATACACTAGCTAAATGTTGACTCGGAGCTGTTGCTACTTCTCGATAACTTCTATCAATGTACAGATGTTCTGCCTGTGGAAATTCTCTTTTTAACAATCTTCTAAGCTTTTCACCAGCCTCATCTGCATCTACTAACACATAGATTTCTCTTAAATCTAACATTTCAGCAAGCTCATCTAGCTTTGAAGTACCAACTGTACCATTCGTACAGATAATATCTACAGGCTCCTTTATAATCGTCTGTATTTTTCTCTTATCAGTAGTACCTTCGACAATGATAACTTTTCTTTGATCTTCAATATTCACTGGGCATCACCTAATGTATAGGACTCAAAAACTTTTGACTAAAAATCTTTTGTATATAGTATATTCGATTTTGCCTTTGTTGTTTCCTTTTTTTCCCTAAATGAAAATGTCCCTTTAAATTATGTTTTATGTAAATAAGTTAAGCTTTATTACTTTAATTATACATATAAAATACAAAAAACGCCCTATAGGACGCTTCAGACTGTGTAAAAATTGTATTTTTTGGACTTTATCTACACAAAAAAACGCCCATAAGGACGTTTTTCAGATAATTAATCTTGATTGATCATTTCTTCGTATTGACCAGCAGTCATTAACTCATCAAGTTCAGAAGCATTTGTTGCTTCAACAACTACCATCCATGCTTTTTCGTATGGAGATTCGTTTACGAATTCAGGATTTTCATCTAGATCAGAGTTTACTTCAATTACTTTACCACTGATTGGAGCATATAGTTCAGATACTGTTTTTACAGACTCAACGCTACCGAATGGCTCATTAATTGTAAGTTCATCGCCTACTTCTGGTAACTCAACAAATACGATATCTCCAAGCTCTGATTGAGCGAAATGAGTAATACCGATATAGTATTTATTACCTTCAACTTTTACCCACTCATGTTCTTCTGAATAACGTAGTTCATTTGGAATTGACATTGTGAAATCCTCCTCTGATTAATTACCTTAAATTATATAGTTATTTTATAACCAAACCTTTTCAAATACTTCTTCATTAAAACCAACTGTCGCATGATCTCCATTAAAAAGTAGAGGTCTTTTAATTAATTTACCATCAGAACTTAGTAGTTCTAATAGCTCGTCCTCAGTTTTTGTTGGAATTACATCCTTCAATCCAAGCTCACGATATTTAACGCCACTTGTATTAAATAATTTATTAATAGAAAGTCCACTTGCTTTATAAATATCAGCAAGTAACTCCTTTGAAGGTGGATTTAATGTAATATCAATTGCTTCAACCGGAATATTATGCTCTTTAAGCCAAGAAGCGGCTTTTCGACAAGTTCCACATTTTGGATATGTATAAAAAATGATACTCATTTTAGCAACTCCTCCCAAATTCTATTTTATCACAGGGAATATACGAGTTAAAATAGTTCCGTTCGAAAATTCTGTAATAAATTGTCGCACAACAACATTATAGCAATATTAATCACACTAAACTAGTAGAACGTTCGTGTTTTCTGCACTTTCTAATAAAACTTATGCATTTTTTTAATATTTTAAAGAAATTCCTTACACACCTACGTCTAAACACTTAAATATAACTCAACCTATACTAGTATGACACAATTCATGGGAAAATTATCCTTTTAAAACTTATGAAATTATAAAAAAACTGCCAATCAAAAAATTGGCAGTTTTTTGTAAGATTAAACAGTATATTTTTCTTCAGCTAATACATTTGCTGCAATCTCACGCTTTTTCGCAATTACATTAACTGGCGTATGACGTGTAAATTTACGAAGAGCTGAAGTCATCATTCTTAAAGTGTCACCTGTCTCAACAGCAACAAGTGTTTCTTTCGCATGTGCTTCGATTTCATTGAATGCTTCTTGGCAGAATACTTGAGTATAAAGTAATTTTTGGCTTGATTTTTCTAAACCTACTTTGTTGATCGCTTTTTCAGTACGTAGAACTGTAGATTCCATCGCGTAAATATTGCTTACAATATCTGCTATATTAACTAGAATTTCTTGTTCAGTACTTAATCCTTTACCGAATTTTTGAACTGCTAATCCAGCAATCATAATCGCAATTTTTTTCGCATTACGAACTAAATATTTTTCTTGCTCTAAAGGAGCATCTCCAACTTCTTCAGGCATTAGCATCATTAATTCTTCTTGAATTTGTTGTGCTTGTTGAAGTAATGGAAGCTCTCCGCTCATTGCTTTTCGAAGGTAAGTGCTTGGTACGATTAAACGATTAATTTCATTTGTTCCCTCAAAGATTCGGTTAATACGAGAATCACGGTAAATACGCTCAATTTCATATTCAGCCATGAAGCCATATCCACCGTGGATTTGTACTCCTTCATCAGCCACATAGTCTAGTACTTCAGAACAGAAGAATTTATTTAATGAACATTCAATCGCATACTCTGCTACAGCAGCTGCTACTGCTTTTGGATCTTTTGCTTGCTCTTCAGTTAATTGACTAAAGCGATCTTCAAAAAGTCCTACAGTACGATACGCTGAACTTTCACTTGCATAAATTTTTGTAGCCATACTTGCTAATTTTTCTTGAATTAAACTAAATTTTGCAATTGGCGTTTTAAATTGCTGGCGTTGGTTAGCATACGTTGCTGATAATTCTAAAGCACGTTTTGATCCACCAACTGTACCTACAGCTAATTTGTAACGACCAATATTTAAGATATTAAATGCAATAACATGCCCTTTTCCAATTTCACCTAAAAGGTTTTCTACAGGAACTTTTACATCTTCTAAAATCAATGTACGAGTTGAAGATGATTTAATACCCATTTTCTTTTCTTCTGGACCAGTCGAAACACCTTCATATTCTCTCTCAACGATAAATGCTGAGAAGTGCTCTCCATCAATTTTTGCATATACTACAAATACATCTGCAAACGCGGAATTTGTAATCCATTGTTTTTCACCATTTAAAACATAGTGAGTTCCTTCAGCATTTAATTTAGCAACAGTTTTTGCTCCTAAAGCATCTGATCCAGAACCTGGCTCAGTTAATGCATAAGCCGCAAATTTCTCACCTGATGCTAAACCAGGTAAGTAGCGTTGCTTTTGATCATGATTTCCAAATAAAACGATTGGAAGTGTACCTATCCCTACGTGCGCTCCTTGTGAAAGTGAGAATCCACCACCACGTGAAATTTTTTCAGTAATTAATGCTGAGCTAATTTTGTCTAGCGCGATTCCGCCATACTCTTCTGGAACATCTGCAGCTAATAATCCTAGCTCACCAGCTTGTTTTAATAATCTAACCGTGCGGTCAAATTCGTGTTGCTCTAAATATTCTAATTCAGGTAAAACTTCATTAACTACAAAATCTTCAGTTGTTTTTGCAATTAATTTATGCTCATCTGTAAAATCCTCTGGTGTAAAAACTTTATCAAAAGTTACTTCTGTTGTTAAAAAGCTTCCGCCTTTCAGTAGGTTACCGATTGTTTTTTCCATCGAAAATTCCTCCTATTTTCTATTTACTTGTTTGGATGTTCTCTTCATCAAAGACCTGATTCTAATAATCTATTTGTGTACATCTATTAAACTAATTCAAATACTCCGGCAGCTCCCATTCCGCCACCAACGCACATTGTTACAATTCCGAACTGCTCTCCACGGCGCTTCATCTCATGTAATAAAGATAAAGTTAGTTTCGTACCAGTACAGCCAAGTGGATGCCCTAATGCAATCGCTCCACCGTTCACGTTTACTCGGTCTTCATCAAGACCTAAGTGACGAATAATTTGAATTGATTGAGAAGCAAAGGCTTCATTTAATTCAAATATTCCAATATCAGATAAGCTTAATCCTGCTAATTTAAGAGCTTTTGGAATTGCTTCAACAGGTCCAATTCCCATAACTTCAGGAGCTACTCCAGCTACTGCAAAAGAACGGAATTTTAATAATGGACTTAGTCCTTTTGCCTCTGCTTTTTCACGATCCATTACTAATACTGCTGCAGCCCCATCACTTGTTTGTGAAGAGTTTCCAGCCGTTACCGAACCTCTCACATTAAATGCTGGTCTTAATTTAGCTAATACTTCAGAAGATGTACCTTCTCGAACACCCTCATCTTGAGAGAAAGTAAAATTCTTTTCTTCTAATTTATTGTTTGCGTTAACTGAACGTAGCGTTACATCAACTGGAACGATTTCGTCCACAAAGCGACCTTCTTTAATAGCAGCTGCTGCGCGCTGATGACTACGAACTGCAAAAGCATCTTGATCCTCTCTTGAAATACCATAACGATTGGCAACTTGCTCAGCAGTATGCCCCATACCCATATAATATTCAGGTGCAGTTTCTACTAATCTACTATTTAAACGAGCAACATGTCCTCCCATCGGAAGTAAACTCATTGATTCTGCCCCGCCTGCAATAATAGCTTCAGAGTGACCTAACATAATTCGTTCACTTGCATAAGCAATACTTTGTAGACCTGAAGAACAATAACGGTTAACTGTAATTCCTGGGACTGAATGCGGTAATCCAGCTAGAGCCCCAATATTACGCGCCATGTTAAATCCTTGCTCAGCTTCCGGCGATGAACAACCAAAAATGATATCATCGATTGGACCATCGTAATTACCCGCACGCTTTAATGTTTCTTTTACAACTAATGCCCCTAAATCATCTGGACGAACTGTTGCTAGTGATCCTTTTTTTGATTTACCTACAGGTGTTCTCGCACCCGCTACAATAACAGCTTCTCTCATGTTCTTCCCTCCATCTCCGATTAATTACGTAACGGTTTTCCTTTAACAAGCATATGTTGCATACGTGCTTGAGATTTCATTTCAGAAATTAAACTTAAAAATGCTTCACGTTCAATATTTAATAAATACTCTTCGTCTACTAACGTTCCGAATGGTACTTTTCCACCTGCAATTACATACGCTAATTTCTTAGCAATTGTTAAATCATGCTCACTAATATAGCCTGAATAGTACATTGAATTTGCACCAGCTAATAATGTTGCGTAACCAGATTCCCCAACTACTGGTACTTTTTCACGAATTGGAGCACTATAACCAGCTTCATATAACTCAAGTACACGTTGTTTTGCTTCGTAAATTAAGTGATCTGCATTAAATACTTTGCGATCATTATGATTTAAGAAACCATTTTCAAATGCTTCTTGAGCAGAAGTCGATACTTTTGCCATTGCAACTGTCTCAAATACTCGATTTGCAAGACCTTGTAGGTCAAACTCAACACCTTCTGGGAACTGTTTTAATTGTTTAATGTAAAGCTCTTTACTACCGCCCCCACCTGGGATTAAGCCTACTCCAACTTCTACTAAGCCCAAATACGTTTCTGAAGAAGCAACTACGCTAGCAGCTGGTAAACAAATCTCAGCACCGCCACCTAATGTCATTCCATAAGGGGCTACAACTACCGGCTTATCAGAGTATTTGATTTTCATCATTGCTTGCTGGAATCCTTTAACAACCATTTCAATTTCAAAATAGTTGTCATCTTGTGCTTCCATTAAAATCATTGCTAAGTTAGCACCAACGCAGAAGTTTTTAGCTTGGTTTCCAATAACTAAACCTTTATAATTCTTTGAAACTTCATCAACTGCGAAGTTAATCATTTGCGTAATATCCATACCAATTGCATTGCTCTTTGTATGGAATTCTAAGCATGCAACTCCATCTCCAAGGTCAATTAAACTCGCGCCTGAATTTTGTTTAATAATTCGACCTTGTTCTTTTAAAACACTTAGTTTAACTTCTTTATCATTTCGAACTAGCTCTTCATATTGGCCATTATGATAGAAGCTAGTAACTCCATTGTCTTGTTTATAGAACGTATCGTTACCACTATCGATCATATTTTTAACCCAATTTGGTACCGATTGGCCTTCGCTTTCCATTCGTACGACTGATTTAGATACACCAATTGCATCCCAAATTTCAAATGGTCCTAGGTCCCAGCCAAATCCCCATTTCATTGCTTGGTCAATCCCGACAATGTTATCAGAAATCTCACCAGACAATTCAGCTGAATAAACTAATACCGGGCTAATAATGCTCCATAAGAAATTACCTGCACGATCATCAGCGTATACAAGCGCTTTCAACTTATTTGCCAAGCCTTTAACTTGTTTAATGCTTTCAGTTGAAGCTGTTTTCAAGCTTTTTCTTTCTCCATATTCAAATGTGCTTGGATCTAATTCCAAGATTTCTTTACCTTGCTTCAAGAAGAATCCTTGCCCAGACTTACTTCCAAGCCAATTACGATTAGCCATTTCTTTCATAAATTCTGGAACTTTAAATACTTCTTTCTCTTCGCCTTCTACTAGTTCATAAACATTGTTTGCCACATGGATAAATGTATCTAATCCAACTACATCCAATGTACGGAATGTCGCACTAGAAGGACGCCCAATCATTGGACCAGTAATTGAATCAACTTCTCCAACGCTGTATCCGCCTTTTAGCATTTCTTGTACAGTTACAAGTAATCCGTAAGTTCCGATACGATTTCCAATAAAGTTTGGAGTATCTTTTGCTAATACAACACCTTTACCTAAAACATCTTCTCCAAAACTTTTCATAAATGTAAGTACTTCTTCAGATGTATGTTTAGTAGGAATAACTTCTAATAATTTTAAATAACGTGGTGGGTTAAAAAAGTGAGTGCCTAAGAAATGTCTCTTGAAGTCATCTGAACAGTCTTCAGACATTGCTTCAATTGAAATACCTGATGTATTTGAGCTCACGATTGAGCCTGGTTTGCGGTATGCATCTACACTAGCTAATACTTGTTTTTTAATCGCTAAATTTTCAACTACTACTTCAATAATCCAGTCAACTTCACTTAAACGACTCATGTCATCTTCAAAGTTACCTGGCTCAATTAACGCTAAGTTTTTCTTAGATGCAAGAGGAGCTGGCTTTTGTTTTAATAATTTCTGAATAGCCGTTTGACTAAATCGATTACGAAATTCTTTGGAGTTAGTAGTAAGACCTTTTGCAGCATCTTCCTCAGATAGTTCTCTTGGGACAATATCAAGTAGTAATGTAGGAATACCTATATTTGCCAAGTGTGCAGCGATACCAGATCCCATCACACCTGAGCCGAGTACAGCGGCTTTTTTAATTCTTTGGATCATATGCATTTCTCCTCCTCATATCTTGAATGAATACTCATTCACTTTCTGGATAGAACAATCCATTATCAATGAGCACCTCTTCTTCCACTATATGATAAATTCTTATTTTTCGCAATAAACAAAAAGTTCAAATTAACAAAATTTTATATATAATCTAAATTCCTTACTCTTCTTTTTTTATCACACTCCATTTTTTACTAATAAGTTTATTTAAATAGGTTAGTCTAAGAAATGGAGGTGATAAGATATGAAACGTGAAAGAAATCCATCAAAGGGTGGAGTTAGTGCAGCAAGTGTTCAAGGTAATGCAAGTCACGGAGATCAAAAGCAAGAAAAAGGAAGACAAAGTAACAATCAGCAGTATGGTAAAAAAAATATGGGACAGTAAACTTTTTTCACTAAAAAATCAATAGCATAACTAAGACCTTACTGATTTATGTTATTAATTGAATAATGTTGTTTTACTAATAACTACTTATCACAAAAAATCCTGTATAAAGAGAAAAAGGCTGACTAAAAAGGATCCTCACTCAATCCTTTTTAGTTAGCCTCTTTAATTTTAAAATTATTTACTGAACATACCTTTTAATACGAATGCAACGTTTGCAGGACGTTCTGCTAGACGACGCATGAAATATCCGTACCAGTCTGTACCATAAGGAACATAAACTCGCATATTATATCCTTCTTTAACAAGCTCTAATTGACGCTCAGTACGAATACCATATAACATTTGGAATTCAAATTGATCATTTGGAATATTATGCTCTTTTACTAATTGCTTTGTATACTCAATCATTGCTTCATCATGAGAAGCGATTGCAGTAAAGTTACCGTTTAATAAGTGCATTTTAATGATTTTTTTGAAGTTTTCATCCACATCTTTTTTCTCTGGGAATGCTACTTCTGCTGGCTCTTTATAAGCACCTTTTACTAAACGTAAGTTAGGTTTTAAGCTATTTAAATCTGTGATATCAGCTTCAGTTCTATATAAATAAGCTTGAATAACTGTTCCGATATTATCGTACTCAGATTTTAATTGCTTGAAGATACGAATCGTTTTTTCACAACGAGAGAAATCTTCCATATCAATTGTAACGAATACACCACTCTTTTTAGCTGCCTCTAAAATACGACGCATATTAGCTAAAACTAACTCGTCCGAAATATCAAGACCCATTGAAGTCATTTTAAGAGAACATTGTGAATTTAATTTTTCTTTTCCAATCGCCTCAATTGCTTCAATACAGTGATCAGCCATTTCATTTGCTTCTTCAACAGTGTCTACGAATTCCCCAAGATAATCAATTGTTACTTTTAAATTCTTTTTATTTAAGTCCTTAATAACTTTTGTAGCTAAATCGATTGTTTCGCCTGCAACAAAACGAGCTGCACCAAATCTTAGGCCATATTTTTTAGCCATTTTAGTTAAAAACTTATTTTTAGACATAAATAAAAAAGCATTCTTCATAACTTGTTCCATTTCCTAACCCCCAAAATTTAAACTTTACTTTTCTCTCTATCTATAATAAATGTATCATTTAATGATTTTTGTTAAAACAATTTTTTAATAATTTGTCGAATTTTGTTTATTGAGAAATGTATGCCCTTACTAAACATTATAGTATCATAATTTGTGACTATAGTCATCTTTGAAATTTATGGATAATTATTATTACTTATTTTTGTTCGCTATATTCTCTCTATGTTGGTCATTTAATGCTTTAATTTCTTTGATTAAATTAACAACTTCTTCTTTTGCTTGAGGATATGTATCATTCCAATGTTTTACTAATGCTGGCATTGATTTTGATATGTATGTATACATAACCCACTTTTCCACTTTTGCTTGTTTTTCCTCTGACCAATCTCCTAATAACAATTCCGTATATTTTTTTAGTAACGCATCAAATTTTGCTTCAAATTCATTTTCCAACGAAAACCCTCCCATATTTTTATTATGTTTTCAAAATCTAATTTATTTTTCCTTTTTTTACCTAAACCTATTTACTATGAAATTATATTATATCTTCAACCAGTATTTAGATGATTATTAAAAAATGTAAAGTAAAAATAATATATTATTTGAATTTTTGTATGTGTAAGTTGATTTCCAACAAAAAATTTTCACTTGCCGAATTGCATTACGCTGATCCTTCTCGCCTTAAACATCTAGTGAGCTCAATTTCATAATTTGTTCACATTTTCACAAACTTACAATCGTTTTTTATTTGTATACTATGTATGTGTTTATAAAGAGCCCAAGGAGTGAACCTATTTGGAACGTGATAGTATCCAATATTGTATCGAATTAGCCATTAAAAAAAAGAAAATCCTTGATCAAAGCTTAGTTAAATATTTAACACGTGCTGCATTAGCTTCTATTTATATAAGCTTTATATTAATTGTCTGTTTAAAGTTAGCAGAATTATTTAGATTGCAGAATTCACCCTTTTCATCTGTAGCTTATCCACTCGTTTTCTCTACAGCATTAATTATGATTATTTATGGTGGTGGGGAGTTATTTACTAGTAATACAATGTATTTTACTTTCTCAACATTAGCTAAAAAAACTTCAAAACTAGATTTAGTAAAAAACTGGATTGCATGTTACACAGGCAATATTATTGGAGCATTTATTTTTGCGTTTATTTATTTTTTTACTGGTTTAGCAAAAGATTTTCCAGCTGATCACTTTTTAACTAGTGTAGTCGACCATAAAATTCATGCATCATCTTTTCAATTATTTTTTAAAGGTGTTTTATGTAACTGGCTTGTATGTCTTGCTTGTTTTTTACCAACTAGATTTAAAGATGATCTGGCGAAAATGTTACTGATCTTTTTATTAGTATTTGCTTTCTTCTTCTCTGGATATGAACACAGTATCGCAAATATTGCCGTCTTTACATTATCATATATTATGCCACATAATGTAGCCTTTACATTTAGTGATATATTGCATAATTTAATTCCAGTTACATTCGGAAATATTATTGGTGGTTCAGTTGGTGTCGGAATGGCATATTACTTCTTGAATAATGAACGAAAATTAAAAGTAAAAGAATTAAAGCGCGTTTCATAAAACTAAACTACCTGTCTTTGTTTTTTTGAAGACAGGTTTTTTCGTGCAAATCTAATTTTATTATGGTAATAATGATTTTATAATGAAAATTTTTCCTTTTTTGGTGGTGTGAAATTTGAAATACAATAATTTTGTTCGATTTATTATGTTCATTTCATTACTTTGTTTCCTTTTATTATCATATGGCTTCGTGAAAGGTGCTTATACAGTTTTAAATCCACAGAAAAGCAAACTAATCGTGAACAATAATGCTCAGAAAAATGATCAAAATGACAGCGTTCACAAAAACGATAAACTAAAGATTGTTGCATTAGGAGACTCTCTTACACGTGGTGTCGGTGATGATGAAGGAACAGGATATGTAGGAAGATTAAAAACCATACTTCAAAAAGAGTATAAACAATCAACAACTATTTCCAATTTAGCTGTTAGTGGTGCAAAAACATCAAATTTACTTAATGATTTAAAGAAAAAAAATATACAAGAAACGATCGGCTCTGCGGACATAATCGTTCTTTCCATTGGAAGTAATGATTTATTCCCTGGCGCTAATCAATTAAATGAACAATTTTTAAAGTCATATCGACCAGATGAAAAAACGTTTAAGAATAATCTACAAACAATTTTTAAACTAATACGTCAAAAAAATTCTACAGCATCTATTTATGCGTTTGGCTATTATAATCCATTTCATAATGTTCAAGGTTTAGATGCATCGTCAAGTTTTGTTTCGAGATGGAACAATCTACTCGAATTATCGGTGCTTCAAACTAATAATACATACGTCATTCCAACATTCGATTTATTTTTTAATGAAGAAAAGAAATATTTGTACACTGACCATTTTCATCCAAACAGAGACGGTTATATTGAAATGGCAAATCGCTTAACTAGTAAAATAGGAAGTCAGCTTCGAGGTGAGTCGAATGAATAAAGTTCTCAAATTAGATGGTGTTACAAAAAGCATTAAAGGAAAAGTACTAGTCGATAAAATTTCATTTGAAGTGTATGAAGGTGAAGTTTTTGGCTTTCTAGGTCCAAATGGAGCTGGAAAAACAACAACTATTCGTATGCTAGTCGGATTAATCAAACCAACAAAAGGAACAATTGAAATCGCTGGTTATCCTGTTAAAACTCATTTCAAAGAAGCGATGCGACAAATTGGATGTATTGTAGAGAATCCAGAATTATACGGTTATTTAACTGGATGGGAAAATCTAAATCAATTTGCGAGAATGTTAGGAATTATAGATGATAAAAAAATAACCGAAGTCGTAAATTTAGTAAAATTAACCGATCGGATTCATGAAAAAGTAAAAACTTATTCACTCGGAATGAAACAAAGGTTAGGAATTGCTCAAGCATTACTTGGAGGCCCAAAACTTCTTATTTTAGATGAACCAACAAATGGATTAGACCCAGCTGGTATCCGTGAATTACGTGAATTTATTCATATGCTTGTAAAAGAGCAAAATATAAGTGTATTTATTTCAAGTCATTTATTAAGTGAAATAGAAATGATTTGTGATCGCGTAGGAATTATAAATAAAGGAAACATGGTTAGAGTTTCTACAGTAAAAGAATTAGTAAAGGAAGCTGCTGAAAGAGTTGAATGGCGAGTTTCTCCGATACAAAAAGCTCTGGATTTATTAAAAAAGGATTCTACGATTCAAGATATATTAATAAAGGATGAGCTTATTCTATGCCGAATGTCGCCTATCAAAATTAATGAGGTCATTCAACAATTCGTAGCAGAAGATGTACAAGTACATGGCGTTAAAACCATGTCTGAAACATTGGAAGATTTATTCATGGAAATGACTGGAGGCGAAGTTCGTGGCTGAACTAATTAGACTCGTCTTTAACGAAATTGAAAAAATGGTTAGGAAAAGAAGAATACTTGTTATCTTTTTCATTTTAGCAGTGCTAATCCCCATTTTTGTTTATGCTCAACTGCAACAAACTGAAGAAACAATTAAAAGACTAGGTACTGATAATTGGAAAGTAGCACTTCAACAAAAAATAGTCGACCAACAAAATAGATTAAACTCATCAGGAATACCTGAAGAGTGGAAAAGTTGGTTAAAGGTTCAAATTGATCAAGAGCAATATTATTTGGATAATGACATAAATCCTACTACGCCAGGTGCACCTACATTTATACGAAAGTTAATTGAACAAAGTATTGGATGGCTACTTCTACCTTTATTGGTCATGGTCATCACAATCGATATTATATCTGGTGAGAAAAGCGACGGTACGATAAAAATACTACTAACCCGTCCCATCAAAAGGTGGAAGGTTTTACTTAGTAAATACATATCAATTTGTTTATTAATCTCCTTTCTTCTCGTTCTATACGGTTTATTGGCATATGTCGTTTCAGGATTTGTTTTCAGCTTTAAAGGCTGGACGGTACCTGTGTTAACAGGATTTGTCATCAAAAATAACCAGCTACTAACCGATTCAGTTCAACTGATTCCTCAATGGCAATACATTATAATGGCCTTTGGACTTGCTTGGTTCGTATGTATTGTAATTGGAACTCTATCATTTATGGTATCAGTATTAGTTAGAACGACACCAGCTGCAATGGGAATAATGCTAGCCGCTCTAATTACAGGTAGCGTCTTAAGCGGACTAGCTACATCATGGTCAGGAGCTAAGTACTTCTTTAGTGTAAACCTTGGTCTGACTGACTACTTAGCCGGTCAGCTCCCTTCCATAGAAGGACTAAACATGCACTTCTCTCTAATGAATTTATCAATATGGGGAATATCAGCTTTAATAATCTCTTTCATCGTATTTATTAAGCAAGATATGAATTAAATAGAAAGGGGATCGAAAAAGTTTAAATTCTTTTCCGATCCTATCCCCTCCTTTCCTGTTTTATCAGTCCTTAATCCTTTCCTGCTCTCCCTGACCTTAATGGTTCCACGTGGATATGAGTATATTGAATTCCATGCTGTTCTTGTAATATCATTTCGATTTGGTCCGTGATGCCGTGACTTTTACTCACATCTATTCCTCCGTCTACTTCTATGACTACATCTGCAATCGTTGTATTCCCATACATTCTTGCTCTTAAATCTACAACTTTATGTACTCCTGGTACCTTATCGACTGTTTCCGTAAAAAGATTCATTTCTTCTGGATCAAATCCATCCGTTAGCAGTAAGGTAGCATCGTAAAAAATCTCCCATGCTGTTTTGCAAATAATGACACCTACTAAAATGGCCGCAATTGGATCGATAATAGGAAAACCAATCGAAGCACCAAGAACACCGATCGTCGTTCCGAAGCTAACTAATGCATCAGATAAATTATCTTTTGCAGAAGCCTCAAGCCCTTTACTCTTCGTTCTCTTGGCAACTTTATTATTATAAAAGTAAATGCCAAACATAAAAATTCCGGAAGCAAATGCAACTACAGCTGCTAGTCTATTCGGAGTCTCAAATTTCCCAACGAAAAGTGACCGAATATTTTCAATGATAACCTGTAAACCAACTGACATCATAATAAAAGACGCAATTAAGGTAGCTATTTGCTCCGCTCTCGAATGTCCATAAGGATGGTCTAAGTCTCTCGGTTTTCTTGCGATCCTTATTCCAATAAATACAGCCAAAGTCGCACCTATATCAGTCACATTGTTAAGTCCATCAGCTAAAAGAGCACTAGAATTTGTATAAAAACTAACGAGTACTTTTACTGTGGCAAGAACTAAATAGGAAATAACACTTAAAAAAGCAGCATAGTCTAATTGCTTTTGAAGATTTTTCTCCATGAACTCACCCCGCCCTAATAAAAAATCATATGGGCTTATCATACCCATAATGCAATTTTTCCATTTTAAGTAAAAAAAACAGACCCGAATAATCGAATCTGCTTTGTATTTGTCTTTTTCCCATCTTACATCTAAATTATAGTGGCTTCGGATTATAGCTTGATCCAGTTAAATCTGTTAAGTCACAAACTGTTTGCCATAATTCAGGATAAAATTCAAATCGAACAGCACGTTCTAATGCTTCTGCAGGTACTCCTTTTAAGCTCTTTGTATTCATACCAATCATTCGGCGTACAAGTTGAATATGTTGTCTGCGGAAAGACTGGAATCTTTCATCAAAGCAAGTTAATTCTTGCATCAATTGAAATAACTCAAAGTTTTTAGCTGCATCTTGGTGTAATTGAACAGGTGTAAGTAAATTTTCATCTAATAGATCTTTAAATGGCTGCCAAAGTGTTGGACCTAATTTTAAGATTTCATTAAATCCTGGAGAATCTTGACCGCTACCTCTTCCTAGTGCTAAACGAATAATATGATAATCGCTTGGACTTACTAGTTTTACCATATCAAAAACTGCTGGTAAATGTACAAGGTGATTATTAATGCGTTGTAAATGATGTGATGCTTTTGTAATCTCTTTTGCACGCATATGTTTATCTGCAAAATGAATAGATTGGATGATTAATTTAAAATGCAACTCAGCAATTTGGTGAACTGTTTGAAACGTTAATTCATCTGGACAAAATAATTCTTCATCAGATTTTTGTAAACTTAATAATTCTTCTGTTCGAATATACTTCTCGTAATCTGTCAGTTTTTTTTGCTCTTGTGTCATTTCTAAATCCCCCTATACTAATTTACGTAATACTGCTCGTACTGGACTACCATCTGCATCTGTTAATGGTAATGGTAATGCAATAAGTTCATATTCACCTGGAGTTATATTTCTTAAATCAATTGATTCAAGAATATGAATACCGGCATGATGAAGAGCATGATGTGCTTCTAACTCCTTACTATCAAGTGGATCTACTGAAGGTACATCTACTCCAACTAATTTAACGCCTTTTTCGTGTAAAAACTCTGCTGCATCCTTTTCAATATGTGGAATTCTCTCTGGGAAAACGCTATCATTTTTCCATGAATTTGTCTTAATTAATAAACGTTCTACACCATCTAATTGAAAAGCTTCTAAATCCGATTTTTTAATACTATCTACTTCAATCAGCTCGATTACTTTTGCAATCCCTACATATAAATTAGGATCTAAATCTATGACTCTCTTACCATTTTCATCAAAATGAAATGGCGCATCAATATGCGTTCCCGTGTGGGTACTTAAAGTTAACTTCCCAACATTAACAGAGCCACTTTCTTCTTTTGTCCAACTCAATTGGAATGAAAAATTCGTATCACCTGGCCATACAGGCATACCATCTTCGAGTCTTCTTGATATATCTATTAATGGCATGGCATTCAACTCCTAAGCGATGATTTCTCGTTCATTCTTAAACTGTTCATATTGCTTCTCAACCATGATTTTCTTTAAGATTTGTACACTATTCCAAACATCTGTATAAGAAGTATAAAATGCGATTGGTGCTAATCTGATTACGTTTGGTGCCCTAAAGTCAGGAACAATTCCATTTAACTTTAATGATTTACAAATCCTTGCAGCATCATCGTGCTCAAGACAAACATGTCCACCTCGATATGAATCTTCAAGTGGATTACCAATTGTAAAACCAAAGTCACATAATTCTTCATTGATTAAGCTCATTAAATAAGCTGTACTGTGTAAAGACTTTTCTCGGATTTTCTCAATCGAAGCCTCTTTATACATTTCAAGTGAGCCAACAAGCGGTGCCATACTTAAAATATGTGGTGTACCAATTTGATAAGCACCAACTGTATCAGACGGAACAAATTCATGCTTCATATCGAACTGCTTTTCTTTATTTGATCCGAACCAACCAGCTAATCCAGGCATTGTCCCAAAATGCTTTTCGTGAACAAATAAACTTCCTACTCCACCTGGTCCGCTATTTAAATATTTATAATTACACCAATAAGCAAAATCCACATCCCAATCATGGAACTGATGAGGGATTGCGCCAACAGAATGGCATCCATCAAAACCAATTATTATTCCACGCTCATGTGCAGCTTTTGTTAATCTCTCTATATCTAATAATTGTCCGCTTCGGTATAAAACAGTTGGAAGAATAATTAATGCAATTTCATCAGTCATTGCTTCAATAATATCTTCTTCTCTAATTGTTCGACCATCACGGCTTTTAACTTGAATTAAATGAGTTTCCGGATCAAAGCCCTTTAATTTTAATTGACTTTGAATAGCATAAATATCAGACGGGAAGTTTAATTCATCCGCTAATATTTTCGTTTTCTGACCACTTGGATGATAAAAAGATGCAATTAATTGGTGAAGATTTGTAGTTGTCGAACCAGTTACAATCACTTCATTCTCTTTTGCCCCAACTAACGGTGCACTTAATGCTCCCAATTTTTCCGCAAAATAATACCATGGATGATCGCCCTGCATCCATCCATCGATTGCAAGTGTCTTCCATGAATCTAATAAATCTAGTAAACTTTGTTCTGCTCTTTTTGAAAGAAGTCCTAGAGAATTCCCATCTAAATAGATTGTATTAGGTTGTAAATAGAACTCATTACGATACTTTGATAAAGGATCTTTTTGATCTAGAAATTCTGCAAATTCTTTTGTTGGTTGAAACATCCCCTTGTTTTACCCCCTTGCAAAAAATAACCTACTATATTAAAGGTATTGCGATTAATAATATATGTCAATATTTTCTGAATATAATATTTAATAAAAAAAGTGCCAACAAATCCAAATTATTACTATCCTAGATTTTGACACAATTTATTCTTCTATTTAATTGCATTTCCTTACAAATGTAAGTCACGTTTCTTAAACAAAACATACGTGACAGTTGTTAATATAATGATTAATCCGATCGAAATAGTTGTATAAATTCCGTCGAATCCTCCACCATACATAGTATCTTTCGCTTCAAAATACTTAAACGGTGTAATATATCTCAAACCTTCAATCCGATCATTCAAATCAATTGCAATTGATATTATAAATGTGATTAATAGAATACCAGTTGCATAAGATGCAGCTTTTTTGGAATTTTTACAAACTGCAGCTATAGCCGAACCAATAACTAAAAATAGCAGCTGTAAAATAAACATACCGACCATTACAACAGCTATATCGCCGTTTACATCCTCACCTTTACTATACTTACCAACTATTAATACACTAGATAACCACGTAATACCATTAAAAATAAGAATATTTACTAGACCACTCATTAATTTATAAGTTATGATCTTAATTCTAGAAATAGGTTTTACAAATAAAAACTCTGCTGTTTTATCACGTTCTTCTTTGGAAATGATATTAGCTCCCAACATTGCTGCGTGAATAGTAGCCATTAAATATAAATATAAAACTAAGATGCCAAAATATCCGCTTGCCTTTGATAAATCTAATTCTCCTGAACCCATTATCGCTTGAAGAGATTTCGGCATTTGATTAAAAAGTTCAGTTATTTGGCCATTTGAAGCTGTTGCCTTATATTTTGCCATTCCACTGCCTACTAGAAAAACAATACCGATACACCAAAATATAATCGATTTACGATATGTCTTCATTTCTCTAATAAAAATATTCATTTCCACCCTCCCTTTCCTTTCGTTTATACTGCATGAACATCCTTCTTTTTATAAATTACAAAGCTTGCTATGATTGAAACGATGATTATTCCAATTGACACAATCAAAAATTGAGATTCAAATTTTGAATGAGCAATAATATATTTTGGTTCAAAATATTTAAAAGGTGATAGAAGTCGTTTAACATTGCTTTCATCTGTAGCAACTACCATTCCAACTACAAAAAATCCGAAAACAATAGCAAGTGAAATTGATAGAATTGCTTTGATTTTTGGAAATACAACTGAAATGAGAATACCAATTCCAAAAAAAAGTAACTGTGTAATAAACAACGAAACAGAGAGTAATATAATTGACTTACTACTATAATCAGCTGTTTTTACATGCTGCGCCATCATAATGGTCGCTGCTAAATAGAATACATTTGTAATCGCTAATGAAACAATACCTGCAAAAATTTTTGAAGCCATAACTTTAGTTCTAGTTACTGGTTTTGTTAAAAGAAAATCGGCTGTTTTTTCACGTACTTCTTTTGAAACAATCGAAGTACCTAAAATCATCGCTTGAATCGCTCCACAAAGAGAAATATAAATAAATACATAGGAATAAAATCCTAAAACGCTCCCAAAGCTCTCAATCTCAAGTCCAAGTGCTTTTCTTACCCCTTCAGGATAACCCTCCAACACTTTTGAGAATTCTACATAGTCCTTTGCAATAGCTGGAAAAAGAGATAAGAAAAAAACGACGATTGCCATTAAAGAGGCCGTCCAAATAAAGGTGGATTTCCGATAAGCTTTTAATTCATGTAAAAAAATATTCATTGCTTATTAGGCCTCCTTTTCATAATAATGTAAGAAAATTTCCTCCAGGTCAGGTTCTTCAATCCACAAATTTTCAATTTCGATTTCCGCTATTTTCTTCAAAACTTTATTTATATTGCCTTTAAAAATAAAGCTAATCGTTTTACCTTTGACGGAGGTATTATTTACACCCGGCATATTGAAGAAATTTGGCTCTATTCCATTTTGACTATCTATTTTAAATCGTTTGTAATTGTTTTCTTGTAATGTGCTGATCTTTTCAACAGTTACAATCTTACCTTCTTTAATAATTGCAACTCGATCACATAACCGCTGAACTTCACTTAATATATGAGATGAAAATAAAATCGTAGCTCCTTTTTTGTTTTCTTCTTCTAATAAATCAAAAAATCTTTGTTGCATTAAAGGGTCAAGTCCACTTGTCGGTTCATCCAAAATGATTAACTTAGGTTCATGCAATAATCCTTGAACAATCCCTACCTTCTTTTTATTCCCTAAAGATAAATCATCGATTTTCTTCGTTAAATCGAGGTCCATTACTTCAGCTAATTCTTTTATTCGTTTCGTGCAATCTTTTTTATAAAAACTAGCTGAGTATTTTAACAAATCCATTACTTTCATATTGTCATAATAAAAAACTTCAGATGGCAAATAACCGATTTCTTTTTTTATTTCTGGAGCAAACTGTACACAGTCTTTTCCAAATATTTTAGCGCTACCACTCGTAGGATAAATTAACGAGAGTAAAGTTCGAATTGTAGTTGATTTACCTGCACCATTTGGACCAATAAATCCGAAAATTTCTCCCTCTTCTATATTGAAACTGATATCCGTGATTCCTCTTGAATTGCCGTAGGTCTTCGTTAAATTGTTAATTTCAATCGCGTACATATATGAACCTCCCGCATTATTTTGAAATATTCTAATGTGATTATTACAAAACTAGTATATACCTCATTCACTAAAAAGAGAATATGTTTTGAAATAATTTTAATAAAATATTTCAAAACATGATATACTATTGTATAGATAATGACGGAGGTTACCTATATTGGACGGATATAAAAAACGAACTCTACAAAAAATGGAGAACATTGAAAAAAGTACAACTAAATTATTGTCATTACCATTAAATGATATAAAAATAGCAGATATTGCAAAATTAGCGAATGTATCACAAGTATCAATTTACAATTATTATGGAAGTAAGGAAGCACTATTAAAGGCAACAATTATTCGATTGATGGATCATCAATATGAAGAAACAAAGCAAATGCTTTCAAGTGATATTCCTTTTAATGAAAAAATTAAGGAATTATTTATTCGTAAGAAAAACGGTCTGGATATTATTAATCTTGAAATGTTTACAGCTTTAATGAAAAAAGACCCCGAACTGCAAGAATTAGTTTTAGATTTTACAATGAACAAATCATTCAAATTGCTGATCTCGTTAATCGATGAAGGACGTTCACTTGGTTTAGTTCGAAATGAAGTTCAAAACCAAACATTATTAATCTATATTCAAGTCTTAAGCCAAGCTTTTTTAAATATGGACCAAACGACCTCACAATATATCCAACAAAAAGAAGTAATAGATGAAATTATGAATTTATTCTTATATGGATTACTGAAACAAGAGGATTAAAATATAGAATATAAGGCAAATAAAAAAAGGCATCTTTGCTTGAGCAAAGGTGCCTTTTTTTTGGAATATTCTTCTAGGTAACCTCATCCATAGATTTGTATTATCTTACTCTTTTCGCTCATAGAATGAATTACCTATGATTTATTTTAATCTCTTGGAGGATGCTATGCGTAAAACTATTCTATGGTTTAAAGAAAATTGCGATGAAATTAAACGAGGTTTAATCGGTGGATTTACCATTTTCAGTCTAGCTACTATTTTTTTCACAACTGATTCATCAGTAGGGTACAACCAAAATGCATGTGTAAAATGGGAGTATAACAAATCTGCACAAGTCAACGTCTGCTCGATTTACAAAACATCTACTACTAACACTATTCCATACGGATCAATGCTGAAGGAGAGGTAAGAATAGAAAAAGGATAAGGTCTTTGCCTTATCCTTTTTTTCTACTGACCAGCAACATCCCTCTTCTTAAAGAGCTCACCAGCAGTAATAAGAAATAGCAAAATATAAATGACCAACACTGTAATAGAAAATTCAATTCTCATACCATTTTCTATATTGATCCCTTTAGTGTATACCGTTAAATCAGTGTGCATAAATGGTAAAAACTTAGACCAGCTTTTTGTTCTTAATAATGTTGCTATCACATCTGAGGTTGCTAGTAGAATTATGCTTATTAACAAAGAAATACTACTTGTCCTTAAAACTGTTGATAAGAAATAAGCCACTGCAACAAAAAACATGTATGGTAGTAGATTAATTAAATAATCGTGTAGTAAACTTTGTAAAATACCTTGCTCTACTACATGGTTATTTACATATTGTAATACCGGTTGTGCACTAAAATTTAAACCGTTTAATGCACTACCTATAATAAATGAGTAGATAATGATTGCAAAAGAAAAGATGAAATATAATATTGCCAAACTTATAAATTTTGCATAATAGATCATTCTTCGTGTTGATGGTTTAACGAGCAAGAAATTAATCGTTTTCCACTGATGCTCTTTTGACATCATATTACTGGCAAAATAAATAAGAAGGATTCCTATAAAGTTCGTTATGACCGCACCTTTTTTCATAAAGTCCAAAACAGTGTGTTGTTGAATTGTTGAGATATTATGTTCAAGACGATACTTATTCATTTCATATGTCTCTTTCTGTTCTTTTGCTAATGCTGGTAAATCGGACGAGCTTTGCTCTGCTAATGCTTCTTCTATCTTTTTATTTTCTATTTGTAATTCTGTTCTCCAATTTTCAGCCTTGGCTGCTCCTCTTTCCTTCTCTATATAATCCCATCTTCCTAGAACAATAATTGGGATAAATAATAAAATTAACGAAATGATAAATGATTTTTGAACGAATATTTTACGTAATTCGTTATCTATTAATCGAATAAAATTACTCAATGACATTTCCTCCTGTCAATTGAATGAACAAATCTTCTAACCTTTCCTTTTTGCGAGTTACATAATAAATCTCTATTCCAGCTAGAACTAACTCTTTCATTAATGGTGGAATCTCTTCCTCATCTATTTCAAAAATAATTGATTGATCATTAATAATGTCAAATTTGTACTTGTTATCTTTGTTTATAAAACTACTTTCAAATGCTTTCGTGCTTTTTACAACTATTTCGATAAATAACTTCTCTCCACTTTTATCATTCAACTCAATTGATTCAACAAATTGACCATTTTGAATAATAATGGAACGATCACAAATCAATTCTATTTCAGATAATAGATGACTAGATAGTAGGATTGCTGTTTGTTCGACCTCAGCAATACGTTTTAAATAATCACGGATTTCTCTTACTCCAGCCGGATCTAATCCGTTAGTTGGCTCATCTAAAATTAAAATTGAAGGATTATGTAATAACGCTTGAGCAATTCCTAATCTTTGCTTCATCCCTAAGGAATAGGTTGAAAACTTTTTATGTATGGCATTCGAAAGTCCAAGTAAATCAATAACCTCGAGAACTCTCTCCTTTGAAACACCTTCTAACATTCGAGCAAAATACATTAGATTTTTATACCCACTATAAAAAGGATAAAATGCAGGAGTTTCAATCATTGCTCCGATATGTTTGATTGATTCTTTAAAGTTTTCCTTAATCGAATTACCTTGGATATAAATCTCACCACTCGTGATACTCATAAGTCCTACAATCATTCGCATAGTCGTCGTTTTTCCTGAACCATTTGGTCCAAGTAAACCTAAAACTTCACCTTTATATAGCTCAAAACCAATATCTTTAATAATCATTTGATTACTAATCGTCTTATTTACGCTTTTTAGCTCAAGAACAATATCTCGATTCATCTTGAAGCCTCCTATATGTGTAGTAATCTCTTATTAACTATAAAGTTTTCCCCTTCCCTTTCTCAATAATTAATGCTATTCTCATGGAAGGAATTGAAAGGAGAACTTTATGAAAAGAATACCATATTACTTAGTATTTGGCTCATTTATCCCATATTTATTAATCTTTGCTTTACCTTTTTTACCTGTTTCTGGGAGCTTAAAAGCTGGTCTGATTGCTCTATTAGTTATTCTTGGAGAAGGAATGTTTTGGATTGGTGGAGTATTTGTAGGTAAAGATGTTATGACGAACTATCGTAAAAAATTGAGCCCAGCAAAATGGTTTAAAAATAGAAGAAAGCAAGAAAATTGATGGATAAAGGGATGCTCTCATTAAGAGCCCTTTTTTTTATGCAAAATATTGGGTGTGGATAGAATGCAACATAATGTTAACTCTGTTGATAAAGTTGTGAACAATGTTTATAAAGTAGTGATTTTTATTTATAAATTCATAGGATTCAAATTCAAGTGTATTTTGTATGTTGATAACTAGTGAATTCAGACTGAAAAGTACGAATTTATATCGAACATTGTTGATAAAGTTGTGAACTTCGTTGATCTACAATCCTTCTAAATCTGCAAGAATTTGATTAAAACTCATTATAAAACGCAAAAAACCCACAAAATTGTGGGTAGACAAAGTACAAAAAACTTATTTGCCTTCTAATTGCTTCCATTTATTTTGCATAACAGGTGGTTCATAGTTTTGCATTAGTTTTAATAGGTCGTCGGCATTTTCTGCAACAACAAATAATGAAAGTGTATTCTCGTTCATAAATCCTTCTTTTACAGCATGTTTAAGTAAATCTAACACAGGGCTAAAGAAGTTATCAACATTTAATAAACCGATTGGCTTATTGTGGATTCCAATTTGTGCCCAACAAATAATTTCAAATAATTCATCGAAAGTACCAATTCCGCCCGGCAGTGCAATAAACCCATCGGACATCTCGTTCATTAAAGCTTTACGCTCATGCATTGATTCTGTCTCAATGAATTGCGTTAGCCCTTTATGGGCAACCTCTCCTCGAAATAATCCACCAGGCATAATGCCAATGACATTTCCACCTTGTTTTAATACTTCATTTGCGATTTCTGCCATAATCCCTAGTCTTGATCCACCATATATTAAATCTATATTATTACTAGCAAATAAGGCACCTAGTTTTTTTGCTTGAAGACTAAATGACTCTCTAATCCCAAGATTTGAACCAGCATAAACACAAATTTTCTTCATAAAATGTCACTTCCTTCGATGTATTTTACTTTATTTTAACATATCTTTCGATTAGGATTGTAAAGATAAAGTTAACTAATTATTTTTTAGGAGTTGAAAAAATGAATTTAGGTACCATTGGAACAAGCTGGATTACAGAAAGTTTTATCGAAGCTTCAAAGGATAGTAAATTGCTTAATTTAACTGCGATCTATTCTAGAAATGAAGAAACTGCAAGAGCATTTGCCTCAAAGCACAACGCTCCTAATTTTTTTACGAACATTGAAGAGTTAGCAACAAGCCCTGATATCGACGTAGTATACATAGCATCGCCGAACTCATTGCATTATGAACAAACCATTTTATTATTAAAAAACAAAAAACATGTCATTTGTGAAAAACCAATTTTTTCTACAACTAATGAATTAGATCATGCCTTTAGTGTTGCAGAAGAAAATGGAGTTTATTTATTTGAAGCAATTCGTAACTTCCACTCGCCAAACTTTACAGCTTTAAAAGAAGGTCTAGGAAAAATCGGCCAAATTAGAAGTGCTAATCTGCATTATTTACAATATTCTTCTAAATATGATGCATTCCTTAGAGGCGAGAATCCAAATGTATTCTCTCCCGAATTTTCTGGTGGGGCATTAGTCGATTTAGGTGTTTATCCAATTTATGTAGCGATTGGTTTATTCGGAAAACCAGCTTCAGTAAATTACATACCTGTAAAATTACGCACTGGTATTGATGGTAGTGGAACATTAGTATTAAATTATGAAAACTTCACTTGTAGCATCCAATGCTCTAAAGTCTCTCAATCATATATTGAAAGTGAAATTACTGGTGAAATTGGAACTTTAGTTCTTGATAAACCATCTCCAATTTCAAAAATTACTTTAATTAACCATAAATCAAAGCAACGAGATTCATTGGAAGTTAGCCAAGTACCAAATGATATGCTATATGAAATCCAAAATATTACAAGCATAATAAAAAAATCAAATATAACTGAATATAAAAAATTAAAAGAGCTTAGCAAGCTAGTATTAACAGTAACTGAATCTGCGAGAAAGCAAGGCGGAATTGTTTTTGGAGTTGAAAAGAATTAGTGTTTAAAGTCCAAAAAGTAAACCTTGGTTATCAATACAATAGAGGACATAACCCATTTGAGGTATAGATTATTTATGTAGAAGCTGATTAAAAAGATTAATCAGCTTTATTATTTTTTAATATACAACAACCCATCCAACCCCTGGCACAAAGTACCATCTTCTACCATTCAGGATATAATATCCTCCATGCCAATAACCTCCTGGTCCAGGAAAACCATGTCCCGGACCATATCCTGGTCCGTGTCCTGGTCCATACCCTGATCCATGCCCATGTCCATGTCCTTGACCTGGTCCATACCCTGATCCATGCCCATGTCCTTGACCTGGTCCATATCCTGGCCCATGCCCATGTCCTTGACCTGGTCCATATCCTGACCCATGCCCATGTCCTTGACCTGGTCCGTATCCTGGCCCATGTCCCTGTCCTTGACCTGGTCCGTATCCTGGCCCATGTCCCTGTCCTTGACCTGGCCCGTGTCCCTGTCCTTGACCTTGACCTGGTCCATGTCCTGGCTGAGTATATCCTGGTCCAGGATATCGACTATATAGCTCATCAAAAATCATGCACTCACCACCTAAATAGAATTATATCCTTATAACTTATTAATTCTGGTAAAGGCATGAGCAAGTACTAAGACATTTAGCTAACTTTATTTATTTAATTGATGTTTATGCCTATAAATTTATATGCTTTTTTTAAAATTCTTACGATAATTTCTTATTCAATACTTTCTTCAAGTTCTTTATATAAAGCAATACTTTTTATGTCTAATTCTTCAAGTTCTCGTTGATAATTCTGTAAAATAGTTAGATCATTTTCAATCAACATTTGTTTATTGATTTCACTGACTGCTTCTTCTAAAGAATAGATTTCATTTTCAATGTCTTCGATCGTTCGCATTTTTGTTTTTAATTTTATCGGTTTAGAATACGAATTTGTTTTAATTACTTTTTCTTTTTCTCGATTATTTCGATAGATCATCATTTTTTCTTTTGCAATTTGGTATTCATCAATAAATTCAAAAAGTGCCCCATCTTCTAACCAATAAATTTTTGAAAATAGCTTGTTTATGAAATAACGGTCATGTGAGACAGAAAGAATCGTTCCTTTAAATTTTTCAAGAGCGTCTTCTAATACTTCTCTAGATTCAATATCTAAATGGTTAGTAGGCTCATCTACGATTAATAAATTAATATCTTGATACATAAGTTGAGCCAATCTTAATCTCATTCTCTCTCCACCACTAAGTTGACTTACTTTTCGATAGACCATATATCCATAAAATAAAAAGCCTGCTAATATATTACGCGCTTCACCTTCTGTAACATGTACTTCCTCCCTGAATTCCTGAAGTACTGTGTGATCTGAATGAATTGGTTCATAATGTTGCGATAAATAACCAATTTTTACGTTACTACCGAGTTTAATTTTTCCTTCCTCGATTGATAACTGACCTAAAACCATCTTCAACAAGGTTGATTTACCCGTACCATTATTACCTACAATAACTGCTCTTTCGCCATAGTATAGTGAGAAGTTAAGCTGTTTAAATAAAACATTGTCCGCAAAGGATTTGGAAAGATTTTCAGCAATAATTACATCTTTTCCACTACGACCAGATTCCTCTAACTGAAATGCCATTTTCTTTTTTTGTAATATAGGGCGTTTTAATCTCTCAATTCGTTCTAGTGCTTTTTCCATACTTCTAGCTCTTCTATGCAAACCAGCATTTGGTGGATTTGCTTGATTAGCCCATTCTCTTAAGCGTTTAATCGTTTCTTTCATTTTTTGTATTTTCTTTTGCTGCTCTTCAAAAGCCTGGAATTCTTTTAGTAATCTTTCTTCTTTTTGGATGACATATTGTGAATAATTCGTATGGTAGACGTTAATTTCGCCATCTTCTAATTCTAAAATATGATTAACTACTTCATCTAAAAAATAGCGATCATGCGAGATGACAATTATCGTTCCTTCATACTCCTTTAAGTATGATCCTAACCACTCAATAGCGGATAAATCTAGGTGATTCGTTGGTTCATCAAGTAATAGTAAATCAGGTTGTTGTAAAAGGACGATCCCTAATCCAATTTTTGTTTTTTCTCCACCACTTAAAGAAGCAAACTGCTTTGAAAGTAGGTCGGTGATTCCTAAACCATTAGCAATTTTTGCAAGCGAAGCTTCCATCTCATAACCACCGTTATTACTAAATTTCTCTTGTAATAATCCATAACTTACTAACAATTGTTCTAAAGTACGTTCATCTACCGTATTAGACATTTTTATTTCTATTTGCTTCATTTCATTTTCTATTTTCCGTAATTCTTCAAAAATGGTTAATAATACATCCTTACTAGTCATCTCATCTGGAAAAACAGGAATTTGAGCTAAGTACCCTGTTTTTAATCCTTTTTTAAAATGAATTGACCCAGTATCAGGTGCTTCTATACCCGTTAAAAGTTTAAAAATGCTAGTTTTACCGCTTCCATTTGCTCCAACTAAACCTACACGGCTACCTTGATGTATTTGAAATGATAAATCCGTAAAAAGTGAATTTCCACCAAACATTTTTGAAATTTTTTCTATACTACATGCAATCATGTTTAATTCTCCTTCTATTTTCCGTACCAATCCATAGAAAAAAGCCATAGACTAATGAACCCATCCATGGCTTAAATAATGATTTAAATAGAAGTGTGTAATCACACGATTATTTTATCAATTGAAGTCGTAGGAAAGAGTACGTTTTCGTTTTTGAGTTGTTAAATTGTTAAAAATGGACAGACGTATCCCGTTAACAGCTAAAAACGCAAATTTTGCACGACAATAATATAAAAATTCTATCATTTGTGCGCAAACCAATTGAAAACGTAACATCTTTTCTACACCTCCCTTTCGTACTTAAATTTATTTAAATTATAAAATATTTTAACTTTTAGCACAATACCTATTCTATTTGGCTATACTTAAAACTGTGAGTTATTATTCGCAGGTTCATACATTAATATTCTTTAGTCCAAAAAGAAAGAGGAGAAAAAATGAAAAAGATTTTACCTCATATTTACGTTGAAAATTGTAAAGAAGAACTGGAGTACTACAAACAAATCTTTGGTGGAGAAATTAAGAACGCACAAACTGGCGATGGTATGGAAATGTTTAAGGGGCACGAAGGAAAATACATACACGCTGAATTACATATCAATGAAAACTGCGTAATTTATTTTGCAGATGCTTTTAGACCATTAATAAAAGGCGACAATGTTTGGACAACGCTTGACATGAGTTCTGAAGATGAAATTAATTCAATTTATGAAAAGTTATCAAAAGACGGAGAAATACATATGGAACTTCAAGACACATTTTGGAATTCTAGATTTGCTGTTGTAAAAGATAAAAACGGATTTACTTGGGAGTTAAATTACGCGAAACAAGTGTGACCGAAAAAAATAAAAGCGAAGAACTTATTTTCTTCGCTTTTCCTATTTTTAAATCTGAGTTAAGATTATTGGCTCCCCTTTTGTTACAACAATTGTATGTTCACATTGGGCAACTAAGCTCTTATCAGGCGTCACAAATGTCCAGCCATCTCCTGACTCGATAATGTGGTCTGCATTTGCTGAGATAAATGGCTCTACTGCTAATACAAGACCGTCCTTTAATAAGGCTTTATCCATTGGATCGAAATAACTTAATATATGCTGTGGGCTTTCGTGAAGGCTTTTTCCAATTCCGTGGCCTGTTAGATTTTCAATTACATTTAAACCATTTTTACTTGCTTCATTATATACTGCTCTTCCAATTTGATTTTGCTTAGAACCTGCTTTTGTTTTTTTCATTGCAGCCCAAAATGCATCTTCTGCAACTTTACAAAGCTTCTCTTTTAGTAAATCACCTTTTCCAACTACGAAAGAGATTCCAGTGTCTGCATAGTATCCATCTAATGCTGCTGACACATCGACATTAACTAAATCGCCATCTTGAAGTACTCTGTCTCCTGGAATTCCATGAGCTACTTCTTCGTTTACACTAATACAGGTTGTGCCAGGAAAATCATACTCTTTTTGTGGGGCTGAAGTTGCACCATGCTCCTCTAAAACTTGTCTTCCGATTTCATCTAATTCTTTTGTTGTCATTCCAACGACAGCTCTTGCCTTCATTTCTTCTCTCGCTAACGCTACGATACGACCTATCTTTCTTAAAGCTTCTAATTCTTGTTCATTATTGATAATCATTTTACTGCTCCTGATTCTATTTAATAATTTGACTTTCTTTTATTATGCCATAATATTACTATGTTATAGTCTTTTAAGCACTTATACAAGACAAAAAAGACAGGATTAAAGGTAGGGCTTTATGAGACGAGAACACTTTTGAGAGACTAAGGTAATTAGTAATTCCCCTAATCTCTTTAAAAAAAATTTCTAATATATTACCCTTGAAATGTATAAGGAACAGATGACTCTAATAATTTTTCGATTCCCGACTTATGATAGGGCATTAATTGATTTGCCGTTTGTAGATCAATCCATTTAATTTGTAGGATTTCCTCTTCACGTGAAATTACTAAATCTCCACCGATTATTTTTACACTAAACGTAAACAAAATTGCATGATTTCCTCTTTCAGGAAAAAAAGCTTCATTAATCGCGACAATATTTCCTACTTCCACTTCTAATCCAGTTTCCTCAAATGCCTCTCGAACTACTGCTTGTTGTAACGTTTCATTATCTTCTACAGCACCACCAGGTAGAGTCCAAACTTCAGTTTCATTTTGTACCATTAATACACTATTATTTGCTTCATCAAATATAAGTGCATAAACCACATTGACCTTTTTCATTTTGAAACCTCCTCTAAATTTTTAAGACACGGAATGCCATTATAACATCAATAGTTAAACCCTTTAGTAAATAAAACGAAACAAAGTGTGTTCTAAAAATAAAAGTATTATCTAAAAAGTCATACATCTATCAAAGTATCGGCAATTTAGTTATCAAAATTCTGTAAATAATTAACTATAGTGGATTCTCAGAAAAGATGGTGAAATTGTGGTTGGTAAAATTGTATGTTTTATATTATTAATTCCTGTATATGCTATTTTGTTATGGTCCTTTTTTGATACAAGGGAAAGTTTATTATGGGGTAGAAGATGGATGTATAAAGAAGAACCGGAACTTTCTGATGGGTATGTTCTTTACACAAAAGTCGTTGTTGGTATTTTCATAGTGGTTGTTACGATAATGGCACTTGTTTTCTTTTTTTAATTTAATAAATAAGTTTACCAAAAAGCGTTCTTTTTATAAAAAAACGCTCTTTGTTTAGAATTAAATAAAAGACTGTACAATCTTCCCTTTTCCACCATTTACAACTACTTCTGCAAATGCTCCATTAATTAATGTAATTTGAGGCGGCACATGCCCGCAATCGATATCGTAAATAATTGGTATTGCTAATTCTTCATTTAACTCTTTATATACATCTTCTATTGTATAGTTATCTACAGTTTGATTTGCCGCACTTCGTCCAAATAATATCCCAGCGCAATTTTCAAACCATCCTGCAAGTTTCATTTGTACTAAGGATCTTCTTAAATCTGTTGTATTCAATTCACAATTCTCGAAATACCAAATAATTGGTTCCTCTTCAATGTATTTACTTCTAAATGAACGTACATCTCCATAAGGAGTTCCGACAAGATGTCTAATCACATCAATACATCCACCTAGCAATCTTCCTTTGATTTTCTCATCTTTATTCGATATTGTTTTCCACTTTGTTTTTTCGGTCAAATGAAATACATATGGTGTTGGATTTTCATGCTGCCATTTTGCTTGGAATAATTCCGAAGAAGTTTGAGTGATGGAACTACCGGATTTAGTTGCTAACACCTTCTGCCACATAGCTGTTGTGTCATCAGAGTATTCTCCTCTTAAATCGATTAGATTCGTTCCGTGTGCAGTGGCAATCCCTGTTGTTAAAGTAACTGCTAATAAAATGATACTTGTATCAGAATATCCTAAAATCCATTTTTCTTTGTAGCTTTCAAATGCCAATTGATCAAGAATCTCGATTGCAAGCTCTCCACCCCACGGTGGAAAGATTAAATCTATTTTCTCATCATTCATCATTGCATTTAATTCATTTGCACGTTTGTTAGCATTCGCTGATTTTGCTTTGTCCTGCTTCCAAACAACATCACCACACTCTACTTTATATCCGTCTTTTTCCATGCGGTTAATGGACTGCTTCATCAATACGTGGAATTGTTCTTTTAAGCCTGATGATGGTGCTGTCACCCCTACCGTTGCACCACTTTTTAAAACTGGATACTTAATCATTTTATCACCTAATTTCTTTTAATTGATTCTAATAGAATGTGTTTGGATATACAACAATAGTTTCTAAATTATGGATTTTACTAAATTACATACCATTTTCATTTTACTTTCATAAAACTTGTTTACATTAGATTTAAATCCAGTAAGGAGGATTATGAAATGGAATCTATTGAACAAAAGCAAACAAATAAGACAACAAGTGCACCAATACAAAATATATTAAAAAAAGTTCCAGAGGTAACAATCTTTTTCTGGCTTACTAAATTGGTAACGACTGGTATGGGCGAAGTGTTTTCCGATTATATTGTAAAAACTTTAACACCAGTAATAGGTGTTGCAGTAGCTTTGTTCGTCCTAATTCTGTCTTTAATCTTACAATTTAAAGTCCGTAAATATGTACCTATTATTTATTGGTTAGTTGTTGTAATGATTAGTGTATTTGGTACAGTAGCCGCAGACGTGGTACACGTTGGTCTTGGAGTTCCATACGTAATATCAACGGTGTTTTTTGCAGTTTCGTTGGTAATTATTTTTATGATTTGGTATAAGATGGAGAAAACTCTTTCTATCCACAGTATATACACACGACGCCGTGAGATATTATATTGGTCGGTCGTTATGGGGACTTTCGCTTTAGGAACTGCTGCTGGTGACATGACTGCATCAACAATGCATTTAGGCTATTTTTCATCAGGTCTACTGTTCACAGCTTTATTAGCAATACCGGTTATAGGAAGAAAATTCTTTAAGCTAAATGAAGTTTTCTCATTTTGGTTTGCTTACATTATGACTAGACCAGTCGGAGCATCATTTTCTGATTGGAGCTCTGTCTCTCAAAAGCACGGTGGACTTGGATTCGGCGGCGGGCCAGTCACACTAGTATTGTCGATTATCATCATTATTCTAGTTGCATATCTTTCTTTTTCAAAGAAGGATGTACAAAATGAGGTTGATGTTGACAATCGCTTAATAACATACAAAAAAAAGAGCTGATGTTGAAATACTGCCATCAGCTCTTTTCTTTTATCTATTATTAAACAAGATTGTGTATCGCAATCAACACCAATATAATTCCACTAATAATGGAACTAAATTGTCCAAGCGACCATCCACCAATTTTCACATTCGCGACTTTTTTTCCTAAAAGGACGCCTAACCAAATGGCTAATAAACTAAAAATACTAGCTGCTATCGATATTGCAAATGGTGAAAGTCCAATTAATCCAACACCTAAGCCGTTCGTAAGTGCATTCATTGAAACGGCAGTACCTAGTATGATTGCTTCAAAACTACTTATGTCTCCTGAATGGTCAACATCCGCTTTCTCCGGTGAACTTAAATAATTTGTAACGATATTTGAAACTGATTTTTCATCATTATTTATTATGATCTGTTTATCTTTTCTTGGAAAAGTAAGTAGTACAATTCTAAGTCCAATTACTAATAAAAAAAATGCACCGATTACATTGGACAGCGTTCCTGGGAACACTTTTGAAATATATTGACCTGAAACAATACCTGCTTCACTGAAAATAAACGCTATGATTGAAATGATTAAATTCGCTAATAAACCAACCTTTATACCTCGAATCCCATAAGTTATTCCTACTCCAAAATTATCAATACTAGATGAAAAGGCAAGAAATATAACAGTAATCCAAATAGAATAATGCATAGTTTATGCTCCTTACTTCATCCTTTTTCCGACAAAAGTTTTTTGCCTAGCTTTTTATAACCTATGAAGAATTTATGATTATTCAACTTGTTCAAAGTTTAAAAATTTACTAATAATAAGATTATGAGAGTATAGATTTTTTAATAAACCTTATACAAATGCTTGGAAACAAAAAGAGGTAAATGAGCTTTTACTCATTTACCTCTTTTTTTCTATATACCGATTTAGATGTTAATATACTTAGTTCATATAATAAAATTAACGGAATCGAGACAGAAATATGTGATATAAAGTCTGGTGGTGAAATACAACACGCCACGATTACTAAGATAAAATAAGCATATTTTCTCACTTTCTGTAAATAACTAGGCTTCACTATGCCGATTTTTGTTAAGAACATAATCACGACTGGCATATCAAAAAATGCAGCAAATGGAACGACTAGATTAAAAAGAAAAGAGAAATACTTATCAACAGTGTAGTTTTGTTCAAGCATACCTTGTCCCATTATCGTTAGGAATCTAAGGATATTAGGAAAAACAAAATAATAGCCAATAACTAATCCAAAAACAAACAGAAAAAATAACGCGGGTATATAAAACCCTATCCCTTTTTGTTCAGAAGGATGTAAACCCGGTTTAACAAATAACCAAGTTTGCCAAGTTGCAACCGGTATCGTAAAAACGGCCGCAAAAACTGCAGATATCGAAAAATATACCCATAATACATCTCCAGGACTTAGCACGACTAGTTTATATGTTAAATCCTTTGTTAAGAATTTATAAATTGGTTCTACATAAACGAGCCCAATTATAAATAGAACAATAAAAGTAACTGCTGTAATGATAATTCTTTTACGCAGTTCCTCAAGATGATCGACTACTTCCATTTCTTTATTCATATGAATTCTCCGCTTTGTCATTTACTAGAGCAATCGTATTAAATACTTTTTTATCCCACTATGATTATTTCAAACAAATACAATTAGTTCAAATTAAAATTTCTTAATAAAAAACATGATATAAAAATAGATGAATCAATGACAGTAAATTGATTTTTAAATAAGTGTATGTTAGCTAGGAAAATTAACTAAACAAAAATCACTAATAAAAAAATAAGTGTAATGTATTTATTTTCACTTATTTTTTTATTAGTGATATTAAACTAGAATCACAAGTTAACTATCTTTACCTAATGGAACGACTAGTGGCGTATTAGCAATCGGATCATCTATTATTATGCACTTTAATCCGAAGACTTCTTCGACTAGTTTTGCAGTGATAATCTCCCTAGGATCTCCTTGTGCAATCACTTGGCCATCCTTCATAGCGATAATATTATCTGCATATCTCGCAGCATGGTTCAAATCATGTAAAATAGCAACTAATGTATTCCCTTGTTGATTTAGATCTTTAAATAATTCTAACAACTCAATTTGATGAGCAATATCAAGGTAAGTCGTTGGTTCATCAAGTAGAAGCATTGGTGTTTGTTGGGCAAGTACCATTGCGACCCAAACTCTTTGTCTTTGTCCTCCGGATAGCTCGTCTACGTATCGATGTGACAAATCGCTCGTATTTGTAAGCTCCATCGCAGACATTACTGCTGCTTCATCTTCATCAGTCCATTGTCTTATAAGACTCTGATATGGATATCGACCATGTGCTATCAAATTCGCTACCGTTATTCCGTCAGGAGCAGTTGAAGATTGAGGTAACAGACCTAGTTTACGGGCTACTTCCTTTGACTTATAAGATGTAATTGCTTTTCCATCTAGTAAAATTTGCCCTTCAGATGGCTTTAACAAATTTGAAAGTGTTCGAAGTAAGGTTGATTTCCCACATCCATTTGGACCAACAATTACTGTAAATGATCTATCTGGAATTTGTACTGAAAGGTTTCTGGATATTACCCGATTATCGTATTTGATTGTAATGTTTTCTGTCCAAAGCCTAGACTCTATTTGTATTGTCTTTTGACTTTGAATTTCTGCCGCTGTTAACTTCATAATTCATTTTCAACTTCTTTCAATCAGAATATCGTAATACTTGAAACCCCTTGTGAGAAAGGTCCTACTAAACCTTGTACATTTTTATTTCGTTTAAGTTGCTGATCGTGCTTGACGAAATAATAGCCACACTAAGTATATTCCACCTAATGATAGAGTTACCACACCTACCGGAAAAATTGTTCCTGGAATTACTCTTTGCGCAAGAACATCCGCTCCAAGTAAAAGAAACCCTCCCATCATTGCTGCTGGTAAAATACTCTCCTCTGATTTGGTGATACGTTTAGCAATTTGTGGTGCAACAAGCGCCACAAAACTAACTGGCCCAATAACCGCTGTCGGAGCAGCCGTCAATGCAACTGCAATAAGAATCAGTAATAGTTGGGATCGTTCAATTCGGACACCATGAGATTTCGCAGCATCCATGCCAAACTCCATTTCACGCAATGGTCTGTTCATGATCCCAGCACAAATAATGAGAATAATAACAGCAATTGCTGGAGGAACTACTTGTTTCCAATCAATCCCATTTAATGACCCAACTCCCCAAGCCGCTGCAGTTAACGCAACCTCTGCATCACTTTTAATAAGGAGCATCGAATTGATACTTCCTAAGATCGCCGAAACTGCTATTCCGACGATAATAAGGCGAAAGTTCTGCGTGCCTTTTCGAAAAGCAAGCAAATAGATAATGAGAGCCGTTGCGAATCCACCAATCAAAGCCCCACCAGCTACACTAGTGTTAGAAGTAGACTTAGAGACAAGAAGCACAATAAGTGCTCCAGTATAAGAGCCTGAGGTAAAACCAATGATATCAGGAGACCCTAATGGATTCCGAGTGATTGATTGAAAAATCATGCCACTTATTGCTAAACCTGCTCCAAAAACAATTGCAGCCACCACCCGTGGTAACCGCCATTCGACCACAACTGTTCTCGTCATCCCTGTCGCTTGACCAATTAAAGCAGAAAAAACTTCATGAACACTCAATTTCAGTGTGCCTACCATTAATGCAAACATTGCAATTGCAATCGTGGCTATAAGAAGGATTGCCGTAACAATCATGCTCCTCACATCAATTCGCGCCTTTACAGGCCATTTCAGTTGTAGATAGTGCCTGCCATAATTAATGGGGCGCATAATATTCACTCCTTCTTACATTCAAACCTTTGCCACAAATCATTTTCATTTTATAATCCACTCGCTTTACGTCTACGAACAAGAATCAGTAGAATCGGTGCACCAACTAGTCCCGTAATGATTCCTACTGGAACTTCTGAAGGTAACAATACAACTCTACCAATAATATCTGAAAGGATGAGTATGATCGGTGCTGCTACTATTGAGTATAGAAAAATCCAGAATTGGTCTGGACCGACGAACCATCGCACACAATGTGGCACCATTAAACCTATAAAACCAATTGGTCCAGCTATCGCAGTTGCCCCACCAGCTAATAGTGTGATTGCAATCAAACCTATTGCACGAGTCACACCAACATTTACTCCTAAAGAGGATGCACGATCATCTCCGAAGGCAATCGCATTTAATGCAGGAGTAATGACAAAAGCTAATAATGCACCAATGATTAAAATGGGTAGAACAAGCCAAAGGTCATCAAGACTTCTCCTAGCTAATGTCCCAACACTCCAGTTCAACATTCGTGCAAATGCCTTGCTATTTATTAATGTCAATGATGTAGTAATCCCACTTAAAGTGGCACCAAGTGCTACCCCAGCAAGTGTAATTTGTACAGGTGTAGGAGCTTTTTTACCGGCTCCTCCACTTATAACATACACAGCAATTGTCGCTATTAATGCACCGGCTAGTGCAAACCACATATAAGCAGACATCGACGTAACAGAAAATACACCAACTCCTATAGCAACTGCGAATGCCGCCCCAGCATTTACACCAAGAATACCAGGGTCAGCTAGTGGATTTCTAGTCAGTACCTGGATTAATGCTCCAGCTAGTCCAAACGCAGGTCCAACGATAAGTGCAATTAGTGTTCGTGGTATCCTTGTATTATGAATAATCGTGTGGTTGTAGCTATTGTTTGGTGAAAACAACGCATCCCATACAACTCCAAAAGGAATTGATTTAGCACCGATCATTAAACTCAAGAACACTACGGCTACCAATAGTAATAGTGCTACGATGAAGCCCAAAAATCGTTGCAACCGCATTGAAGTAATTGTCTTATTATTATTCCCAACTACTTGAGTCGTTTTGTTTTTTGGTTGCTTCATCGCTGTCACTGTATTACTCCCCGCCTTCTAATGCTTTTTTAAACTGTTGTGGTAAATTATCAATTGCCCATAATAATGCAGGAACCGTTCCTGTTGAGAATGCATTTGATGAATTTGTATCAAGAATAATTGATCTTCCATCCGCTACAGAAGGAATCTTCTGATAAAGTTTATTATTTGTTATCTCTTTTGGATCAACAAAAATAGGTAAAACAATCGTAAGATCAGCATTTAATAGATCTAACTTTTCGTCAGCAACTTTAATAAAGAAATTACCTTTAGCTAATTTTTCAATCTCTTCCTTGTTTTTGAATCCAAGTCGCGTTACAAAATCAACACGAGAATCGCCTTTTACATATGCACCAAAACCTGAAGAATCGTAAGCACCAACTGCAACCGTTTTACCTGCAAATTCAGGATTTGCTTTAGCAGCTTTATCAAATGCCACATCTACATCCTTAAGTAGTTCTTCACCTTTATCAACTTTTCCTAGAGCTTGTGCAATCATTCGCACTTGGTCTGTAGTAGTAGTTAAATAATTATCTCCACCTTTAGGAACCCCAACCGTTGGAGCGATTTCTGAAAGGCGTTTGTATCGTTCTTCATCACCTGAAGATTTTACATCAAGAATTAAATCTGGTTTAAGAGAAGCTATTTTCTCATAATCAAGTTCCATCGTTCCGAGAATAGTTGGTGATTTTTTATATGCACCTTTTAACCAAGGTCCTACACCATCACCACCAAAAGCAAGCCAGTCACTTGCGCCAATTGGTTCAACTCCTAGACTAAGTGCAGTCTCTGCATCTCCCCAACCTAGAGCAACAACACGTTTTGGATGCCCTTTGATTTCTACTTTTCCGAACTTCGTGTCAACTGTGACACCTGATTCATTTGAAGACTTTTTATCAGACTTTTTACTTGAATCTGATGAACAGCCAACTAGACCAATCAATAAAAATAAAGACATTACAATCCCAAGCAATTTGGGCATTTTAATATTGTTAATCATTTCGTTCTCTCCTTAATTAACATTGAAGTTGATAATCATTTTCAATCATTAATTATACTAAACCGACTTTTATTGTCAATATATTTCAGCTATTGTTACAGAACTTTCAGAATTATTTATTTATCAAATTTAATCATTGTATTAAGTGCCACTATTCTAATCTTCTATCTTTTTACAGCGCTATGTATTTTAGCATTAACTTTTCATCTCATTATATTATAATAACATTTTATTGTTATAAATGAATTATAATTTACCAAAAGTGCTCCTGATTATCTAAAAGAGAAACCTATTTTAATTCAGTATTACGTAAATTGTTAAAGATCGTTCAGTAAAAACGCAATACAAACAAAAGTCAGTAGCTTACCTGCCACTGACTTTTATAATCTATTAAATAACTCTTAAGATCATTACTTTCCTTGCTTAAGTTTAATGAAGTTTTCTTGAAGTTGCTCTAAACGCAATTTACCTTGTTCACGTTGAATTTTATTTTCCTCTTCAATCGCTTTCGTTTCTTGCATACCCTTCATGATGATATTCCAAGTTTCTTCCATTGTCTCTATCTTAATGCTAGGAGATCCTGATAATCTAGCTATATCCACACTTTGCTGTGATATTGTATTGGCATTACGTAATAATAATTCGTTTGTTCTCTTATCTAATTCATTCATTGATTGGGCTACTAAATTTTGTCTCTTAGCTGCTATTGCATTAATTAATGCAGTTTTAAAAATTGGAATTGTCGTTACAAATGCTGAGTTAATTTTACCAATCAGTTTAGTATTACCACGTTGCAATAAACGAATTTGCGGAGCTGATTGATACGCAACTTGTTTGGCCATTTCTAAATCGTAAGTACGTTGTTCAAGTAACTCAATCGCATTTTTTAAGGAATCTAACTCCATCATAGCAAGCTGATTACCAGATCCAGCTCTTTCTGTTAAAGCAGGAAGCTGTGCTTTTAACTCCTCTGCTTTCATTTCTGCAGCTACAATATATTTTTCTAAATCCATATAATATGCTACGTTTTGCTCGTAAAGTTGTTCTAATGTATTTGTAGATGTTTTCATTTCGTGTTCATACTTTGTAATTTCTACATAGACTTTATCAATTTCAGTACCCATTGATTGATATTTATCAAATAATTTATCAATTAACTTTTGACCACGATTAAAAATTTTTGAAAGAAACCCTTTTTCTTCTGCAAAATCCTTCGCATCAAAACGGTCCATAATTTTCCCTAATTGTTTTAATAGAACACTAGATTCTTCCATACTTGATGCCTTAATGGTATTTAATATTTTTCCAGAAAAGGTTGAAATTTCATTTGCTGGTTCTTTTCCATACTCTAATAAAGCTATTTGATTTTTGTGGTCTATTGAACCCGCTAAACGATGTACTTCGGGCTCGTTTCTTAATTGCAATTTCATTTCATTTGCATTCGCATTTAAAATCTCATCTTGTTTTTCTAAACTTGTAAGTGTATTTATAGACATTTTAAGTTCCCCTTTATTTAACTATTTTTCTAAATAGATTTTTAATTAGTGACTGTCCTGATGCTCGCAACACTTGAAATTCAGTATCAAAAGTAACTTCATCTAGCCAATGAGAATCGAATAATTTGTCATCTACGAATAATTCGATATCGTTCTGACCTGTCGGATTGAGTAAAACTAGATCCATCCCAAACTCATTTAATAATAGAAGTAATGCTGCATCATTTCTATTTAGTTCACCATCTCTTTCCGTATTATAAATAATTAATTTTGGAACTTGTTGTGTATAATCAAACTGTTGTAGCAATCTCAATACTTCATTTGGAATATTCATAGATTGACTAAATAAATATAGTTGTGTCTGAGCCTTAGTTTCATTTGGTAGTGCCTTAATACTTGCTCGCTCAACATATCTAGAAATAGCAGAAGCTAGTCCAAACTGTAATCCGCTTGGAAGTTCTTTATATCTCCACCAGTTACTAGCTACCATCTTATGGGGGTCAAGTAGTCCGTCACGTCCTAAAGCATTTTGATAATGATATTGTTGGTTTCCTTTAACTGATTGGGTAAATGGGAATTTATCTATTTTAAGTGTTAAATTGTTTTCAGTTAATTGGCCAATCTTTTCCCAATATTCGCGGTGATTTTTCGTCACTCCTAAAATCTTCATAAAGAAAACCGGTATTTCAACACTATTGTCCTTTACTTGAAAATTTGGACGTAACATTGCTCTTTCTTTATGTAAAATGAATAATTCGTCAAAGGTAGTTTTTAACGTAATTGATCTTGGAGCATAATTTCTAAATTGCCATGGTTTATATAATAATGAATCCTCAGTATGTAATAATTTCTCAATCTCCTTTGTTGCTCTATGGGCAACTGTACTCTTCCTAACTGGCTTTTCTAATGGAAAAGGTACTAAAGATGTCGTAGAAGGTAGTATTTTAATGCCGTCGCTCTTATGACCTAATAAATGAGATAATGAATCTTTTCCTTCTGGATGAAATATAGCAACATCAAAACCTAAAAGGATTAGTAAGTAAAGGAAATAGCTTTCACTTAACGTTATGTCTCCGTACCATAATATGAGTGGAGAACTATTAGGAAAACTCTCAACCCATTTATTTACATGGTTATGTAACCATTTCACAAGATCAACTAGTATCCTTCTAAAATTACTCTCAAGGAATCCATTTTTATGTGAATCTTTAAAAGTAGATAATACAGATTTAATTTGCTCTCGAATATGTCTGTGTATGTTCTGATTTTCGTGCTTTGGAATTAATCGCTCACCTTCAAGGAATGCAATTAGTCTGTTCACTGACAATCCATTTTCAGCAGTGTTTATTGTTACTATTCTTTGTACTGCTTGTAACATATCATTCGAAATTGTCTTGTTTAAATCTTCGCTTAATAGAATGACATTTAAAGACTCGTCATGTACTAGCTCATATAAGTTTTCAAAATACTCATCTTCATCAATGTTTGTTCCTAAAATTCGCCATGCGATTTGATTAAACTGTATGGTTTCTCCTTCTACTTGAAAAGATTGTCTTAAATTAGAAGTTTGTTTCAAGATACTCAACCACTCATGTTGATTAATATCCATGGCTTTTGGGTTGATCGCAGACATATAGATACTCCTTTCCGATGTTATTATTTCATTTTTGGTTGTCCGAAAACTGCTAACATACCTTCCCGAGTTACTACCCAAGAGGAACCAAATTTACGTATCGTACCATCTGGAAAATCATTTATTCGTTTCCGTAATGTTGAGTCATTGATCCCCCATTCTTGACACGCCTGACGTGAACTAAGTAAACTTGGATCATTTAAATTTATCGTATTACTTTGTTTATTCAAAATCCCACCCCGAACTTCTAAATAATGCAACATTACATTAGGAAAACTTTTTAAACTAAAATTACAATCTAGTACATCTTTAGAAACCACTTTCTAAAGATGTACTAAACAATAATAAAGGGGAAATATAAACACTTTCCCCTTTTAACTATTAACCTACTTTTTTGTTAAGTAAAATTAAGCGTCTAAGCCGTAATCTCTCACTAGTGAAATTAAACCGCCTTGGTAGCCGCTACCAATCGCATTGAATTTCCATTCGCCGTTATGACGATATAATTCACCAACTACCACTGAAGTTTCAATTGAGAAATCTTCACCTAGATCATAACGAATTAATTCTTCACCATTCGTTTCATTTAAAATACGAACATAAGAGTTGCTGACTTGTCCAAAATTTTGGTTACGTGCATCAGCTTCATGAATCGTAATAGCAAATGCGATCCTTTCAACTGTAGCAGGAACGTTTGCTAGATTAACTGTAACTTGCTCATCGTCACCATCGCCAGCGCCAGTTCTGTTATCGCCGTGGTGTTCAACTGATCCATTTCCACCTACTGTATTGTTGTAAAATACGAAATCTTTTTCAGTAGCACATTTACTAGCTCCATTTAATAAAAATACTGATGAGTCTAAGTCAAAGTCATTGCCGCCACTGTACTTATTAGTGTCCCAACCTAATCCAACAACAATGTTCGTTAAACCAGGATTTGTTTTCGTTAAATCTACTTTTTGCCCTTTTAATAAATTTACTGTCATTTTAAATACACTCCTTTTTCATATTGTTAATTATTTATTGAAAACGGTGAACAATTTTATCTAATGCTACGTCTTTTGTTCCCTCTCCAACTGCAGAGAACTTCCACTCCCCATTATGGCGATAAATTTCACCAGGGAATAACGCCGTTAATCCTGAATAATTATCAGTAATATTGTAGTTTACTAACTCAGAGTTTGCTGACTTGTCTACTACACGAATAAAAGCGTTTTTAATCATACCGAAATCTTGCTTACGTTGTAAACAAGCATAGATATTTACAACAAATACAAGTTTATGTACATAAGATGGAACCTTATTCAAATTAACAAATACTTGCTCATCGTCACCGTTACCATCACCTGTTAGATTATCTCCAGAATGAACTACGCTACCGCATAAGCTTTTTTTGTTTCCAAAATAGATTACATCACTTGCACTTCTTAACTTATCATTTTCATCTAACATTAAAACAGAAGCGTCACAGTCAATGTTTTCTTGTTTACCAAATCCGAAAAAACCGCCACTTTTTTTCACTGGATCCCAACCTAGACCTACAATTAAAGAGGAAAGTCCCGCTCTTCCTTTTGTAAGGTCGACTTTTTGACCTTTTTGTAAAGAAATTGCCATATGCTATTAACACTCCTTACCATGTATTAATCACGCTTGCGTGATTTATAGTTTCATATTATCATATAAATTTTAGAAATACTATCAACATCTTGGTGTTTTGTGGAATATGTTACAATTTCTTGTCATAAAAACATTTGGCGGCTTTTCTTGAGTAACCTTGTAGATCAACTATTTATATAAATAGAGTTCAAGTTCAAATGAGAGTGCCCTAAGGTTCGTGGCGAATTAAACTGATCTGCAAATAAGTCTTAGTGGATTGTAAAAAGGATTCTATTCGTGCTAATAAACGTTTAAAAGTTGCATATAAAGAGTGGACTGCAAATAAAATCTGAAAATCGCAATTAAAATTAAATATTACCCATACCAGTTGAGGTATTATGACCTGAAAATTATAAAATAGTAGATACTTTCAAATAGAAAACTAGCAAATATGTTCTAATTCTTACTAAAACGATTAAAAACCTGCTAAATATTCATAAAAAGAGCGATTATTTCAGCTACAATTAAAAATTGTAACTGAGATACCCCCGCTTACCAAGGCGTTCTTATTAATTTAAATTAAAAAGAGCCGCCTCAATGTCAGTTATCCTGACTTTTGAGACAGCCCCAATACATTGCCCAATATTTATTACTGATAAATGTTACCTACTAAAATTTAATTTCCTAATAAAAGTATCCGTAACTATTTTTATTAAAGTCGTTCCAGTCTTTAATTGAGATTTAATTTTAATGAGATTTTTTGTCTATTACTGTTACTTGAACTGTTGCACTACTATTTCCTGCTTTATCGATTGATACAACAGACAATACTGTACCTGCTTTTTGCTTTGAACTTAATTGAACTTTGAATTTTCCATGTTTGTCCACTACATCTTGACCAACAATTGTTTTTCCTACATAGACCTTAATGGTTGTTCCTGTTTCGCCTTTTCCAGTTACTTTTGGATCAGTATCATATATTAGATCGACAACAGGTTTCATCGGAGGTGTACCTGCAACTGTTACTTGAACTGTTGCACTACTATTTCCCGCTGAATCAGTCGATTCAATTGTTAATACAGTTCCAGCTAATTGTTTTGGAATTAAAACGTCAAAACTTCCATCACTATTTGTATGTCCTGAACCGAGAGTTTGATTCTCCGTGGAAACGATAATTGTAGATCCTTCTTCAGCCGTTCCAGTCACATGTGTGTCAGTATTCATTACTTCATTTACAACTGGTTTTATAGGAGCTGTTTTATCTACTACAATTACTTCAGTCGCTGAACTTTTATTACCTACGTTGTCTGTTGAAACAACTGATAATTTTGTTCCTGCACTTTGTTTTGTAGCTAATAAAACGCTGAAGTTACCATCTTGATTTGTTACTACTTGACCTAGAATTACGATGCCCTTTGAAACTGTGATTGTTGACTCTGGCTCTGCTTTACCTGTTACATAAGTACTATTATCTTGTACTTCATTTACAAAAGGCGCGTTTGGCGCAGTCATATCACTTACAATTACTTCTACTCCGTCACTTTCATTATTTGCTGAGTCAACTGCTGTTACTACAATTTTCGTAACAGTTGCTTGTTTTGTAATTTCCATTTCAAAGTTTCCATTATTGTCCGCTATTGCATTAGCGATTTCATTTCCATTTACTTTTGCAATCACTTTAGTTCCTGCTTCAGCTGTACCTGTAATTTTCTCATCTTGATCAGAAATAGCATTCACTACTGGAGCTTTCGGAACAGCAGTATGAGTTCCAATTAATTCTTTCGTATCTCTTACTCGTATACGATTTCCTTCTGAGAATTCACCTGCTAGACCTGTTGCTTCTAATGTATCTCCAATTTTCAGACTTGGTACTGGTCCGCTTTGGTTCACAACATATCCATCTGTGAATACTAATGTTGGTCCTGAACCATCATCAATTATATAAGAGTTATCGTCATATTTAGATACAACTTTACCTTTTACTTTAATTAATTGCCCTTGATTCTCTTCATTATTTGAATCCTTTGTACTAACAACCTTCGCTTCGATTGGCGTTCCTTTACCTAGTTTTACAACACTTTCTGTGAAACTACCAAACTCTAATTCGAAGTTATTTTCAAATATTTTTATATGACCATATATGCGTACTTTATCGCCAACTTGTAAACTTCCTGCTGGCACATCATTAAAGGCCATAATTCCACCAGTATCATCCTGGATGTAAGCAGCATCAAAGAATGAAGTAGCTGTTACAGTTCCTTCAACGATAGCGTTCGTTCCTTCTGTAAGCTTACGAGCATCACCAATCGATTTTACTTCGGAATCAAGATGAGACAACCAGTTTACAACGTTTACTGCAAACGGGTCATTTCCTTTTGGATTATATGTTTGATCCATTTGTTTATCATTAAAGATATTCATACCTGAAACAAAAACTCTACCATTTCCAACTTGTTCAGAAGCAATTACCGGAATGCTAGATCCACCAGTAACTTGATCTAATGCTGGACCATTTTTCCCATTTGACGTCTGAACATTATATTTTACCGTATCAGATTTGACGGTAGTTGAATCTTGGAATGTTGATTCATTTCCTTGGACTAGAACTGTGACAGTATCGCTGTCCGATAATGGAACTTTATTCCCTGAACCATCATTTTTAGCAAGACTTGATCCACTATAATACTCAATCGTTGGAACGAAATCTGTTAATGTTGTTTTTTGATTCGGTGTTGGGTGTAATCTAACCGCATAATTAGCTGTCAGTGGTGTTCCCCAGAAGTTACCGTCATGTGTTTCATCAAAAATACCATCATTATTTACTAAAATACTTGAACCTACACCGGATAAAATACTATTTATGTTTTGATTTGAAGCACCAAAGTTACTCTTTTCTGTTAGTAATAAAGAACCGCCATTTTTCAAGAAATTATTAATCTCTGAAATTTCACTAGCAGAATATGCTGAAGCTGGGTGTGTAACGACTAATACGCTAACATTTTTTAATATTTGTTCTGTTAGTGGTGAAGAATTTTCTGCAACAGTATAACCTTGTTGCTTCATTAAAGTTGTAAATAATTTAAAGTTATCTTTATATGTGCCAGTGTCTTGTTTTGAATTCTCATTGTTGTGAGAACCGTCAATCATAACCACTTTGTTTAATGGAGCTTTAATTGTAAATGATTGCTCGTATTTATTATTACCAAGATCATGCCCATCAGCTGCTGATAAAACAACAATAATATTATGTGTACCTGGAACTGGATTCGTCCATGTAACACTAGCACTAGCTGATGTGTTAGATGGTAACGAATCGATTGAAGCATCTGCAATAAAATGATTCGCATCAATACTGTCATAATAGAAATGAGCAGTTACTTGTTTAACATCTAAAGTTCCTTGGTTACTGATACCCGCTGTTAAATTAGCTGAAAGTCCACCAATAATCGCTCCATCTTTCGTCGTAACATCACTGACTTTTACCGCTAAGTCTTTCTGTTGTGACCAAATTGGTGCAGAGTATATTTGGTCTCCATCTTTTTGTGTAACTTTAACAACAAACCATTGTTGCCCGCCTACAACAGTAAAGCTAGGCTTCCAATTAAATGAAGTTGAATCATCAGTTGGAACATACTTATCAATCACTGTTCCATGATTTGTAATTAATTCTACTTTTGCGATTGCATCGTTAGAAGCAGTTTTTATATAGCTATAATCTGGATCGCTAGCTTGCTCTAAAACAGGGTCTTTACCTGATATATTAAAATCTAACGTATCAGTATCTACCGTTGATCCCATGTAAAAACCACTTGCAGATACATCCAATGAAAAGTTTGGATCCTCTGTCATATAAACGCGTTTGTTTTTCATTGCATCAAGTAGAGAATCTTGACTCAAATCTTTTGCTACGATTACAGTACGCTTCTTCGTTTCACCCCATGTTGCATCATGGTTATCTTCACCATAAGTTGGTGCAACATGCCAGCCGATATCAAGAGCACTATAGTATTTATCTTCTGCGTTCGCATAAGAATACTTTCCTGATCCATTCCCTACTTCAAGCATTGTGAATAGCTTGTCTAAATTTTTGTTATAAGGGATGAAGTTATCAAATGCATTTGCAGACATTTTTGGATGGTTGAATTGTGCAACGATATTGTCATATGTTAATACCCAACCATAATACTTTTGTAAATTTTGATAAGCGCCACCATCTACTACGCGATCAATGAAATTTTCAGTTCCGAATACATTTGAGTGACCCCATGTAGTCGAAGTCATTTCAAATGCAGGGAAAACAACGAATTGACCATCTTTCGTATATTGTTTTGCCAAATCCTTTGTTAATTGCCAATCAGAACCACCTGTTCTCTCTTTAAAACCTTTATGATCAACAGTATCTTTATTAACAAGATCTGCATCGATATCGTGAGAGTGATCAGAGAATGCAAAGAAATCATAATGATACTTTTGTGCAGCTTTTAATGCTTCTTCAGGGCTACCTGCCGCATCATGTGAAATATTCGTATGGTTATGTGTCGTTCCACGATAATGATTTCCACCAGTAAATCTTTCTGTAACTGTGAATTTCCATGTAAAGCTAGAAGGATTATTTAATTTATCCTTTGCAGACACCGTTATAGTATGGTCACCTTCAGTTAACTCATTTGCAGTTGTAAGATTTACTTTAATTTCTGTGTCATTAATTGTTGCGATTGAAGTTTTATCTTGACCATCGATTGAAATAGCTGCTGATGAAAGATTGATTCCACTTGGATCATCCATTTTCACAATTATTTCAGGATGTCTTGAATCAGTTTTATCACCATTTGCAGGTAACTCGTTAAAAAATCTAGGACCATCTTGATCATCTACTACTTCTACAGTTAAAGGCTTGGAAGAACTACCTACAGCTTGTTTGCCGTCTGCATTTTCCGCTTCGATATAATAGTAGAATTTCACTTTTGGAACATCTGCTTCTAAAATTTTACCGTTGTAATTAATATGGTCTGCAGTGTCCATAATTACTGAATGATAAGTAGTGTCACTTTCTCCTTTATAATAAAGCGTAACTGAATCTGCATTCTTTGCAACGGCATTAAAAGCAGCATCCATTCCCGTATAAGCTTTTGTAATCGGAGTATGATTTAAAACTAATTGACCTTTTACATCACTCGCGTTTCTTGGTAAAAGTAGATATCCACTCGTAAAAGGTGCAGCTTTTTTATATTGGTTGACAATGCCTGTAAAGGTGTATGTTTGACCTTGTTCAATATTATCTACAGATCCTTGAATACGGACGATTGCTAGCTTTTCACCAGATTCGTCACTTACTGTAATATCATAATTTGGACCTTCAGTAGGAATGTTTGTTACTTTTCCAGTAAATGATACTAGTTTTCCTTCAGTTGCCTCATTTAGCTCACCAACAGTAATATTTGTAGTTGCTGGTAAATGATCATTTCCAATGAAGCGAATTGCTGTTGGAATAAACTGAGTCATCCCTGCAGTAAATACTACGCGTCCATCAATACTATATTTATTTCCTGCTTGAATCGTAATAGAAGGATTCATATGATTAATAACATTAATTGCCCCTGCCTGATCTTGAATAAAGAAATTTGTACTTACATTGCCATTAGGCTGATTATCCGTTGTTGCTACTCCTTCAATTGTAGTAGAGTAGCCATTGTTGATCGGAAATCCTATTTCATCATTTTTTCTTAATTCATTAATTGAAGTAACTGATTTATCCTTACCAGCCACATCTACTCTTGCATAGTAACTTTCCTTTGGAGTAGGTTGCGTGGAATCAGTTTCTGTTAAGTAGATAGATTTCTGATCACTAGAATCTGTGAAACTTAATGTAAAAGAACCATCAGCTTCTGCAGTTACTTGTTGCTCTTTTGTTATTTTACCTTCACTCTCAAAATAAGCTTTAACAGTAGAAGAACCAGGTACTGATGCAGCTTGCCCCGTAACAGTAGATGTACCATTAGATTTTATATAAGTTATTTTAGATCCATCTAGAGAAAGCATAAATTTTGAGTTATGTACGACCATTTCATCAGAATAGTTCGCACTTGATGGTTTATTCAGGACAAAATCTTTTGAAGGATCTTTTGTAAACCAACCGTTTCCAATTCCATATGCTGAACGTGGGTCTGTGCCAATATTTGTTTTACGTTGAATCGTACCCCCACCAATTGTAGAGTCTGAAATTGGACTTCCCCAATATAAAGGATTTTTATAAACTGCTGTACCATTCGTATACGCTAATAAATCAATTGCGTCTGGGTCATCTACTCCGGTAACAGCCGTCGTTTTCTTTGCAAGTACTAATGCTCCACCAGTTGAACCACTTGGGTTTAAAGTAGTTGTACTATCCGGAGTCACAGGAAGTGCTTGTCCTGTCGTACCCGTACTACCTGCTACTAAGAAATAACTATGCGCTTTAATAACGCCTGATAATGCTTGCCCTGCTCCAAAGTTCATTGTTGATGCTGAAGTATAAGCAATAGACCAGCCTGTTAAATTAATATCTTTATCTGTATTATTATAAAGTTCAAAAAACTTTGTTTTGTAGAATGCTCCACCATTACCACCATTTACATAGATTTGGCTAAATACTACGTCACCTGGTGAAATTACTTTTGGGTTTTCAGTTGGGCCAGTATAGTTTACAGCAGTTCGATCACTCGGAGTCTTTTCTGCTTCTTGAGCAACTAGATTAACTACTGATTTCGACCCAGGATTAGCAAATGTTACGTTAAATGAACCATCTGCTGCAGCTGTTGTAGTTGCTACGATTGTATTGTCATCGAAATATACATATACGATTGCATTACCAGTAACTGCTCCTGCAGTACCTGATACATTTGTATACGAGTTAAAAGTAATTTTTGTAGCTATTGGAGCGGCTGTTTTCTGAACGACAGAACCTGAGAAATTTACTGAAACTTTATCACTTTCAGCTTTTCCATTTTCTTGTGCAGTAACATATACAACCGATTGTGAATTGGTAACAGTAGCCGTAAATGCACCATCCGCTGAAGCCGTAGTTGTACCAGCTAGTTTATTATTATCATTATAAACCTTTACAATGGAATTACTTGCAACTGCTCCAGCATTTCCAGTTACTGTTGAATTTGTAGAATAATTGATTTTTGTTGCGTCAGGTGTAGAGGTTTTTTCTAAAGCTTGAGTTCCATTTGCCTCACCATTAATAACAATATCAGCAATACGACTTGTACCAGTTGTCGTACTAAAATTAGTACCGTCATTTTTTGCAGCTAATGGTGAATTGACAATCCATCTTAAATAAACTAAATTCTTGTCATTTACCTCACTTGGCAACGCTACATTATTTAATTGTCCCCCACTTGACCATGTAGCACTTCCCGTAGAAACAGAACCATCCGGTACATCAACCCATGAATTTTCATCCAAACTGTATTGAAGTTTGAAATCTTTTGGCCCCGTTGAAGAACTATATTGTTTAGATGAAAGAGTTATATTTTCATAGTTTTTTGTTGATAACGAAACTTCCCAATAAGAACTATTATTAGACCATGTATTTGCGTTAATAACTGTATTCCCAGAAGGGCCGGCATTATAACCAGTAACCTTAGAACCAGTTGTTGTTATATTACTATTCATATTTTCTGGTATTCCAGCAGAAGGCGTTGTAACTTGTCCATTACTAAAATCCCATTTTGCTAAAGTAGTTGAAGTGGCTGCCTTAGCCATTTGTGGACTAATTGTTGATAATAGCAATAGTATCGTTGCAAAAAGACCAAAATACCTTTTGTACTTATGCATTATTTTGTGCATGAAAATTTCCCCACTTTAATTTATTATTTCTAATTAACCAAAACCTTCTTAAAAAAATAAGACTATTTTACCATTGGGAAATAATTACAGTTCCGCTCCTCTCCTCACTAAAATTTAGTTAACGCCAATTAACTATATTATGAATAACCAAGCAATTCTACTATGAAAATTCAAAATTTACAAACTCTTTACAAATATTTAACAATTCTGTAATGTTTAATTTGTACGATAACTATATCTTTCTACTTTTATTTCCCGGAGGAAACAAATGAAAAATAGTATTTTTCTCTTAAAAACAAAACGATTCAGTCGTTCTTTTACCCTAATTATCTGCTTTCTCATTTTATTTAGTACATCTTATCGAACTGCCGAAGCTCATTCATTAAGTGCTAGTTACACTACACTGAATCTCTTAAAATCAAAAACTACAATGAACTTTGCTTTAGATGAAGTTTCTGTCATGGAATTAACAGGTGGGGATGTCAATAAGAACGGAATGTTAGATCCAAGTGAATTTGAGGCAATAAAGAATAAAATAGAATCCACAATCCAGAGCAACCTTATTCTTAAAATGAATGGGGAAAAACAAAATTGGACAAAAGTAAATAAATTGGAGCTTAATCGTAAAGGAGATGCAACTCAACTCGTACTTGAGGTTGATTTTCCTGCTATTTTACCCTCGCAATCTATTACTCTTGCTGATCATTTATACGAAAAAGATACAAATACTAGTACGACTTATGTTGATTTATTGAAAGTGAATTATGGAAACGAAAGCAGTACTGCTGCTCTATCAGATCAAAGCCGCGTATGGTCAATGATTGTAAGTGATAGTGCTTATGAGGGATTAAGCACTGATGCAAATACAATTCAACCTGCAAAGCAAGAGCAACAGGCCGTAATAAAAAAAGAATCCCATTCGGACTCAACTACAAATAAAGGATGGGTTACGTTTTTAAAGCTTGGTATGAACCATATTCTTACTGGTTATGATCATTTGCTATTTTTACTTTCACTTCTGATTGCAAGACAAAACTTTAAGCAGTTTGCTAAAGTAATTACAGCTTTTACAATCGCACATAGTTTGACTTTGACACTTACTGTTTTAGGAATCATTTCAATTCCTTCTTATATTGTTGAGCCTGCAATTGCGCTTAGTATTTGTTACGTAGCAATTGAAAACATCTTCCGTAAAAACATTAATCATCGTTGGTTATTAACTTTTATTTTTGGATTAATTCATGGAATGGGTTTTGCAGATTTATTAACAGAAATGCATCTTTCAAAAAGTGAATTAGCAGCTGATTTAGTTAGCTTTAACCTTGGAATTGAAGTGGTTCAGCTTTCAATTGTACTTTTATTATTACCACTATTAACACAATTACATCGCTCGAAATATTCGGGGAAAGCAATTATATCTACCTCTACTATTGCCTTTATTTTAGGTGGAATTTGGTTATTTGAACGCATCATATCTTAAACAGAAAGAGTGAATCCTTTGCGAAGTATTGCTACCGAGAAAAGATCGCCAGTCAATTCAAATCGACATGTTCTGATCATTATTTGCTTACTATTTGTATTCCTATTATATATTTCATCTACGACAGGACTAAGCTCAGTTTTTTCGACTACTAAACTACAAGTCTTTAAGATGATCTTTATTAGTATTATTATCGAAGCTTTGCCTTTTATTTTAATCGGTGTATTCGTTTCAGCAATCCTTCAGGTTTTCGTTACAGACCAAATGGTCCAAAGATTTATACCAAAAAATCCTTTATTAGGTATAATCGCAGCAAGTGTTTTAGGCATCATTTTTCCAATTTGCGAGTGTGGAATGGTACCTGCTATTCGTAAACTGATTAAGAAAGGCATGCCATTGTATGTTGCTGTCACTTTTATATTAGTCGGACCGATTTTAAATCCAATTGTGTTTTTATCAACAATAACAGCTTTTCGTAATCAACCAACTGTTGCATATTATCGTATGGGACTTGCTTTTGTAGTTGCACTAATCGTGGGACTGATTGTTTTTCAATTCGTTAAGTCAAATCAATTACGAGAACAGGTCGATCAAACAAAGGAAAATCATGATCACAATCATAAACACAATACCGCACTACATACCGATAAAAATAAATTCATTATGATTGTTGGGCATGCAGTAAATGAATTTTTTGATATGGGGAAATACTTAGTTTTCGGTTCGATTATTGTTGCTCTACTTCAAATTATCATTTCTCAGAGTAGTTTAATAGAAATAGGAAAAAATGGTCCAACATCAAATTTCCTTATGATGGGATTAGGCTTTATTTTATCTCTTTGTTCAACATCAGACGCCTTTGTGGCTCAATCACTTCAAACGATTTTTACAAAAAGCTCGTTAATTGGATTCATGGTTTTTGGACCAATGATCAATATTAAAGGGATTTTTATGATGCTTGCTGTTTTCCGATCTCGATTTGTTTTATTACTTAGTACGCTAGTTTTCATTTTTGTTTTTATTGGAACGCTTGTTTTACAGTCTATTAATTTATAAAGGCAGTGAGATACTTTGAAAAATAAAATCAACTCCACTTCGATTCATCATTTTATAAAAGCTGCTATTCTCTTAGGGCTCGCTATCTATATTTTTCAATTGACACTTACAGACGAGATCCTGCAATTTATCGTACCGGAGCTTGTCATTTATGTAAAAATTGCAACTGGTATTCTTTTGATTGTCGCAATTGTTCAAATCTATATAGCCGTTCTTTCATTAAAAAGACATGTTATTATTTGTGATTGTGGTCATGATCATAGTCACGACCAAGTTTTTAGCCATGAGCATCATCATCTTTTAAAAAAATCAATCGTAAAAGATATTTTTATTTACAGTCTGTTTTTATTCCCTCTATTGCTCGGGTATATTTTGCCAAACCATGCGAGTTCTAGTTCACTTGCTAATAACAAAGAAATGAATTTTAAAGGACTAGCTGTTCAAGCTTCTTCTAATGGACAGGTTGTTGAGGTGGAAGGTCATGAGGATCCTGCATTAAAAAAAATATTCAAAACAAATGTGTATGATCAAGATTACGCTAAACTTGGAATGTTACTGTACAAACAGAGTACAATCGAGATGAAGGACAAGTGGTTTATTGAAAAACTACAATCAATGAATACATTTGTCGACAATTTCCAAAATAAACAAATTAAAATTAAGGGGTTTATTTATAGAGATCCTAAATTAGCGGGTAATCAATTTATCATTGCAAGGATGGGAATGACTCACTGTATCGCTGATATTTCTCCATTCGGTATTATTGCAGAATCAACTAATTCACAGCAATTTGCTAATGATTCATGGGTAACAATAACTGGTTCAATCGGTAAAACCAGTTTTAACGGGCAAACCGTCATCAAAATAAATGTTGAAAAATCAGAGCCAGCTATATCTCCAAGTGTTCAATACGTGTATCCAGATTGGAACTTTGGGTCAAAGCTATAGCTTTAAAACTAGTTTAGAGGTGTTTATATGGGATTAAAGTATGGAAGTCTATTTTTAGTACTCCTTCTTACGTGTTATAGTTTTAATCATTTTTATCGAAATAAAGAGAGATTTCCTAGTACTTTAAAATCAACGATCTCTTTATTACTAGGTGTATCCTCAGCTACAATTAGTTTCTTAATCATGTTAACAACAAATTACAATTTACTATTGGCTTTCATTCTGAACTTATTATTAGTCTTTTTAATTTTTGTTTTATCGAAGAAACTAATTGATAAAGGCGTTACAGAAACTTTAGCATCTCTACTCGGGGCATTTATCGGGTTTGTCATCGGCTATATGACATTCTTTTCAAGTAAAACGATTGTTATTGTGGATATCCTGTTTATTATTTTTATTTATCTATTATTATTTTTCGTTGATCGAAAGTTAGTCTCAAATTCAAATCAAAAAAATAAGAATACGAAAGTTCATAACGAATCATCAAACAGTACTGTAATATTAACTTCTATTCTACTTATATTTGTCATCATATTTACCGTTAATTTGAATAAAGTAAAAGTTGGTGTAATTGGGCAACCACAAAAGCAAGCTGCAAAACAAGATGATCAAAATGATCTTCAATACGCAACAATTCACGTAACACCATCAGGATTTAGTCCGAAAAATACAATCTTTAAACCTGAGACTATGACTAAAATTATTGTTGATGTTGACCAAGATGCTGGAAAAAATTCAAGATTGGCGTCCGCAGACTTAGGTATTAACATGCCATTGAAAACTGGAAAAAATATTCTCTTATTAAATAATCCATTAAAAGGAGAATACGAAATCTCTTTAGAGCCCTCTAAATCTGTTGGTAAGTTGCTTGTTAAATAAATATTTCAGACTGTTGACAAACGCTCGCTTTCTTCGTTGCTTCGCCTGTCTGCGGTGCTCATTACCGTCTAGGGTAACTCCGCTCCTCACCAGGCTTCGCGCCTCGAAAGACAAGCGCTTGCAATCAGTCTGAAAATCAAGTTTTTAGTACTTTGTCCACACACTGAAATCCATAAGTAATTGATTTTACTTGTGGATTTTTTTTGTATAAATAGACAAGCACCGTTAAATAATCTTACTATCTAATCCATCATTACAACTAATTAAGGTGGATTAATAATTTTTTTAGTTTATCACATTTCTATCACAATTTTAATTTAGAATTTAAAAGTTGGATTATTTTTTAATATACTCCAATAGATATGAGGTGACGCAAAAAAAATGAAAATCCGAATTATGGGGTTTTCTTTCTTAATATTATTGATTGCTGCCGCTTTTTTTCCGTCCTTAGCTTCAGCACATGCTTATATCATCAAATCTACACCTGCCGAGAATCAAGTTTTTAAAAATTCTCCTCAACGTATTCAAATACAATTTGATGAATCAGTACAATCTGCATTTCATTCTTTACAGGTTTTAGATGAATTAGGTAATCGTGTTGATTTGCGAAATGGCAATATAAATAAGGAAAATCATTCAATTTTAGAAGGAAGCTTAAAACCTAATTTGCCAGATGGAAATTATCATATTGTTTGGAAAGTGATTTCCAGTGATGGCCATTCAGTAAATGGTGTAATTCCGTTTAGTGTAGGCAAAGTTGACAGTAAATCTACTATTTCGAGTAAACCTACTCAATCGTTATCAAATGCAAACGTAATGGGAACTTATTGGATCGAATATATTAGTTTACTTTTATTTGTTGGACTATTATTTTTCAGTTTATTTGTTTACAAAATCGATAAGAACAATCGAACTGTTGCTTTTAAAAACACAAAAGGTTTATTGCTATTCTTCTATTTTGGGATATTATTTAGTGTTTTAATTAGCCTTTTTGTTGAAACGAAGAATTATACAAATGGAACATGGCCATCTGTTTTTCACAAGAACTTACTAATGGAAACAATAAACAATACAAAGTTTGGAAGCGTTTGGGTGATCCAACTTCTATTACTAATCGTTCTGGCTAATTCATTGTATATGGCTTATAGAAAAGAGCAAAAAAATTCATTCTATTGGTGGCTAAGTGCTTTTTTCATTGGCATTTTCTTACTACTTGCAAAAGCATTTATTGGTCATGCTTCAATGCAAAATGATCGATTACCAATTCTATTTGATTTCATTCATTTACTTGCTGTTTCCATTTGGCTAGGAGGATTAATAGGAATAAGTTATTTACTTCCTAAAATCAAAAAGGAAGAAGGGAATACTGAAAATTACTGGAAAACCGTACAACGATATTCAATTTCAGCAACGATATCAGTCGCACTACTTTTAGCAACTGGTATTTATGCAAGCTTAAAGTATATTCCTAACTATTACTCACTATTACACACAACCTATGGTAAGGTTTTATGCGGAAAAATTATTTTATTTCTTGTCATGCTCGTATTAGGGCTAATTCATTTGATCAAGGGGAAACGAAGTAAAAATAGATTAGGTAAATCAGTTTGGTTTGAACTAAGTATCGGAATAATCGTTCTTGCACTATCATCCATACTTACTAATCTGCCTACTGCAATGGAATCTCCTGGTCCATATAGTGACATAAAGCAAAATAAAGGATATTCAATTTCACTAAACACTACTCCGAATATAGTCGGTAAAAACACTTTTAAAATAAAGATAACAGACAAAAATCATCATAATGTAGATTCTATTCAACAAGTTACACTTACCTTTACTAACACTGACATGAGCATGGGTAGTAATACAACACAAGCAAAAAAAGCTTCATCAGGTGTTTATGAAACGCAAGGGTTTTATACAAATATGGCAGGTCATTGGAAGGTGAAAGTCCATATTTTAACTAATTCTCTTGATTCGGTAGATGTAGAATTTAACTATATAGTGGGTAGTAAATGATTTATTACATTCAAAGGAGACTAACAAAAATGAAAAAATTCATTTCAAAAACAACTAAAATTATTGCTTCAGCTTTCGCTATGACAATGTTCTTTACTGGAATTGCAAGTGCACATGTTGTCGTAATTCCTAAAACTTCAACTCCTGGTGCTTGGGAAACATATACGATGAAAGTACCAACTGAAAAAGAAGTACCTACAACAAAAGTTACACTTAAAATTCCTTCAAAATTTGAATTTGTTTCATATCAAGCCGTTCCAGGATGGAATTTTACAGAAACAAAAGACGCGAACGGAGTCGTTACATCCGTAACTTGGAGTGCACAAAATGGCGGGATTTTACCAGGACAATTCCAACAGTTCGTATTTATGGCAAAAAATCCAGAATCTGAAGTAAATGGTGCTTGGGATGCTTACCAATATTATAAAGATGGTAGTATTGTAGAATGGACTGGTGACGAAAAATCAGATGCACCGCACTCGATTACGAGTATCGTAAAAGACACAACGGTAAAAGAAGCGCCTGCTAAAACAACAAATGATACAACTGTTAAGGAAGATAATGAGAAATCAAATTCAAGTAATACTTCTTTAGTTATGTCGATTGGGGCAGCTATCCTTTCGGTGATCGCTTTACTGATTGCGATTCTTAAGAAGAAATAAGATTAATTTATATAGATAAAATCATAAAATGAGGGTGCCCAAAGTCTTGGCACCCTCGTTTTTTTTATTTACTATAAACCAATTTAAAATATCTTCCGCTGTTGTCGATCATCTTTCAAAATTTCTACAGCTTCTCTAAATCTCTGTGAATGAACAATCTCACGTTCTCTTAAAAATCTCAAACTATCATTCAAATCCGGATCATCAGAAAGGTCAATGATCCATTGATACGTTGCCCTTGCCTTTTCTTCAGCTGCAATATCTTCATATAAATCTGCAATCGTGTCTCCCTTTGCTTGGAAAAGGTAGCTCAGCTATAGAGTACTTTTGGTGTTAATTTTTAATTGTTTTTTCAGAAAATAACTAAGTACAAAACTTAATCCACCTAATATATATAGATATATCTTTATTTCTTTTAACCGTTCCACTCCAAAATTACTTACAAAAACACATGCTACGCAAACTACAAATATTATTTCAAGTAGTGTAATAAAAACTTTCAATTAAATTACCTCCTGCTGATGAATATTTTCCCCATAACTTCCTCTTGATTTTTCAAATAAAAATAAGCACTAACTATTCTTGAGAATAAACATTTGCATACTCTGTGTTTATTGATTAATCAAAATATGAACCTGTATTATACTATCTAATCTAGTACTTTCAGCGTGATATTTTATTATTCATATTAACTCTTCGTCCACAGAATATACTTTTACATTTTTTACCACATTTTTATCTCCAGTAAAATTTTACCACATTTTTATATTTTAGTAATTTAATGAAAATTTAACTATATTTTAGTAAATGTTAATTGATTTATTATATGCTTCATGTTAGAAGTGAAGAAAAAAAATTTACTAAAATAAAAACCTGTTCCCGATAAAATACAAGGAACAGGTTTGAAAAACTATTATTCAGGAAGAACCAATTTAAAAAATCTTCCTCTGTTGTCGATCATCTTTCAAAATTTCTACAGCTTCTCTAAATCTCTGTGAATGAACAATCTCACGTTCTCTTAAAAATCTCAAACTATCATTTAAATCCGGATCATCAGAAAGGTCAATGATCCATTGATACGTTGCCCTTGCCTTTTCTTCAGCTGCAATATCTTCATATAAATCCGCAATTGGATCTCCTTTTGCTTGGATATATGCAGTAGTGAACGGTACGCCGTCTGAATTATGGTAGAACAGTGCACTATCATGAGATGCATAGTGTGTATCTAGTCCGGCAGCTTTCATTTGGTCTGGAGTTGCGTCTTTTGTTAGCTTATAGATCATCGTCGCAATCATTTCTAAATGAGCAAATTCCTCTGTTCCGATATCTGTTAATAGTCCTATAACTTTATCTGGAATTGAATAACGCTGATTTAAGTATCTTAAAGCAGCTGCTAACTCACCATCTGCTCCCCCATATTGTTCAACTAAAAATTTAGCAAGCATTGGGTTGCAGGTACTTACTTTAACTGGATATTGTAATTTTTTTTGATAAATCCACATGAATATTCCCTCCTTCTATACCTGCCATGGCCACGGGCCTTTATGCCAGTTCCAGTTTTGATCTGAATAACTGCCACCAAATTGATATAATGGTCCATATTTTGACTCGAAATTAGCTTCAATTTGTTTTTTGTATTGAACATATTGATTAAATTGGTTAATTGTATTTTGATCATCTGGATGAGTATCTAAATATAAAGTTAGTTCTACAAGTACGAAATCAACAGCTTGCAGTTCCTCTAAATACTGGTAATACTCTGGAGGAAATTGCTCAGTCATTATTAATCCCTCCTAGCCTTATATGGATTGTCGTAAAAGTCATAAAACACTTTCCATAAAGTACCTTTTTTTAATGCCTCTTTGTACGAAAATTGCTCTAGTCCTGGTGGCTGAAATCCTAAATATAAATGTGGAGGTGTTGAGTAATATTTTGTACCAATTGGTGGACACGGGTCATTCGGACCATGAAAAACATTCCATGATTTAACAGGGGTAAATTGAAGTCCTTGATTATTTTCGTTCAAACTGATCACTCCCTCAAATAAAAAAGACATCCACTATTTCCACTATATTCGAAAGAAATATAAAAAATGAATTTTATCGTTCAACGAAAGTTCGTCTATTTACTTCAAATGCCGATCGAATGCCTGATTCAACTGCGCCTTCAATCCATGCGGGTGCAGAAGACGTATGTTCACCGGCAAAATGAACTCTCCCTTCAGGAGTGGAAATAAACGGTGTGAGCTCTCTATTTTGTTCTGGCTTGAACATAGAAAACGCTCCCCCAGAGTATGGATAAAGAGCCCAACTATGAGTGTAACCTGTAATAAATTCTGTATAAACTTGGTTACCATAGATAGTGGCCAAATTACTTAAAGCATTCATTATCCGATCATTTTCAGACATACTATCCCAAATCAATGCATCATCTTCCCAAGTATAACTAGCTAAAACGATTCCCGATCCATTTTTACCATTATGATTACTTGGGTAATATGCAAATCGGATTGGTAAATCTGTGGTTAATTTCCCACCTAATGTCCCATCTTTCTCCCAAAATCTAGTTTTAAACTGAAGTCCTATTTTAGTAGACGGAACATAGTGTAATTCACGTATAGCTTTCCATTTATCATAAGAAAATGAATTTCTTGGAACCACTTCAATAAAGTTTAATAACGAAAAGGGGATAGTAATAATGGCATAGTCAGCGGTAGTTTGATAAGGCAGATGGCTTGTATAATGATCTGAGTGAATTGTTACTTGATTATTCTCTTGCACTATTTTATTCATTTTTTGACCAAAGAATAGATTATCCTTTAATTGTGTTAAAAACTTTTTAGGTAGTTGATCATTTCCACCAGTAATCTCGTAAAACTTAATTTCCTTTGAAAATAATACAATGAACTCTCTTAAAATAGCAGTAAAGGCAAGCTCAGGAAATCCTTCCATCCCTTGAAGTACTTTTACTTTTTCAACAGCACCAGGTGATAAAGGAGTTCCAATTGGGTTATATCTTAAAAATGACTCCATCGAATGATGATCATAATTTTCAATAATGTTTTTCCAGTTTTCATCAGGATTTTGATGAATAAAATCCATTGCAGATTTTAACGATATCTCAATTAACTGATCAACATTTACCCCTTTTTCATTATCCGCTACGGGATAACCTAAAATATCTGGATTTTGTTCATATTGCTTTTGTGTTGTCTTTATCCCGTTAACATAGATAATATCCTCTGACTTCCCATTTATAAATTCGTTTATCTTTAAATTAAATTTACGAATATATTCAAGTACAAGCTTATGATCCGAAGCAATACGCATTGCGCCCAATTCCAAGTATTGATCATTAATAAAAGGTGCTCTTTTCGTAAAAATTCGTCCACCTACTCGACCATTTGCTTCTAAAATCGTCACTTCATGTCCTGCTTCCTTTAATAAAGAGCCCGCTACTAATCCTGAAATTCCCGCTCCTACTATAACAATCTTTTTCGGATTATTTGTCTTCTCTAGTCCATTTTGTATTAAAGTAACCATTTCATCCTTCGATAGACGCCTACCAGATGTACTATTCATGTTCCCTCTCCTAAAAAAATTATTTTAGTTCATAAGATTTTTATTCAGTGAAATATTTCATTAGAATAACAAATCGTAATATGCATGAAATTTTTTGGGAATTTTTAACATTTTAATTATGAGTTTTAATTTTTGGAGATATGTTGCACCAGTTTCTGTATTAGAGCTTCCAGTTGAAATAATAGAAAGGGTTAACAAATTCTTGATTTATAATCAGAAATAACAAAACAACACTCACTTTCGCTGTGAGTGTTGTTTTTAATTTAAGTTCTATTCTTTTATAAATTCCTTCGTACTTCTAACAGTATCAATCTGACGAACCATTCGTTCAATTTCATCACGTTTTGGTTCTAAGAAAGGAGGTAAAGATAGTTTTTCACCAAGTGTTTCATAAGGTTCGTCTCCCATAAATCCTGGGCCGTCTGTAGCAAATTCGAATAAAATTTGTGGAGCAACTCTAGCGTATAAAGATTCAAAGAAATGTCGATCTACATAGCCAGAGTTTGGTAATCTAAATGAATCCAGACGTTTAATCCATTCTTTTAATACAGATGTATCTTCTACACGGAATGCTACATGGTGAACAGTACCGAAGCCTTGGTAAGCTTGTGGTAGTATTTCGTTATGTTCAGCGATAATTTGTGCCCCGTTTCCACCTTCACCAACTTCGAATAAATGGAATGAACCTTCTTTATCAATCTCTTTAAATAAAAGTACTTTTTCAACTACTTCTTTAAAGAATGCGAAATTAGCTACACGAATAAAAATTGGTCCTAGTCCTGTAATTGCATATTCTAAAGGAACGGGTCCTTTTTGCCATGGTGTACCTGAAGCAATTCCTTTATTATGTTCATCTGAAATTAATTGATATTGCTGGTCGTCGAAATCAACAAAAGATAATGTTTTCTTACCAAACTGTGTTTTGATTCCTGTATGCTTTACATTTAAACGATCGAATCGCTTCACCCAATAATCTAATGCAGTATCAGTTGGTACTCGGAAGGATGTTTTTGAAATTTCATTTGTTCCATGTGCTCCTTTTTGAATACCAGGGAAATCGAAAAATGTCATGTCCGTTCCAGCGTTTCCCTTATCATCCGCAAAAAATAAATGGTACGTTTGAATATCATCTTGATTGACCGTTTTCTTTACTAAACGCATTCCTAAAACGTAAGTGAAAAATTCATAATTCTTTTCTGCACTACTAGTTATTGCTGTTACGTGGTGTATACCCTTTAATCCGTTCATTGTAATTCCTCCATATAAATTATTTATATATATAAGCTTTTTTATTTTGTGAATCTATTGCTGAAGAATACTGAAAAAATTAATTTAAATTTATTTTGAATTCAATATATCTCGAATTCGAGATAAATATATCATGTAATTCTTTTTCCGTCAAACTGTATTTATTATTAGAAAAAAACTCTGGCAAATTTGCCAGAGTCTCCTGATTAACATCTATTCACTTACTCTAAATGGTCGATCTAGTTCAAAAAGATTGCGATATCGGTCCTCTGTTTTGAAAAGTTCATTATGTGAGCCTTTCATAGCGATTTTACCTTTATCTAAGAAAAGAATTTGATCCGCCATTTCTGCACCAATTAAATGGTGTGTAATCCACAATACTGTTTTTCCTTCTAATACTTTAAAGATTGTTTGAAGTAGTTTTCTTTCTGTTATTGAATCTAATCCGACAGTTGGTTCATCTAAAATAACAATTGGTGTATTTTGCAGAAGTATTCTGGCAAGGGCTATTCTTTGTCGTTCCCCACCAGAGAATCTTACACCTGTTTCTTGCATAGGTGTATTATAGCCTTCTGGAAGTGAGGCTATATAATCATGCAGTTCGACCATCTTTGTAACCTTTATTACCTCTTCATCACTTGCTCCTGGATTTCCTAAACGAATATTATTTAAAACTGTAGTATCAAATAAATATGGCTTTTGATTAAGTACAGACACAACTTTCGAAACTTGATCTCCTAAAGATACACTTTCGATACCATTTAATTTAACGCTTCCATCAATAGGAGTCTCTACTCCTTCGATCAGTTTAAGAATTGTCGATTTTCCTGAACCACTTGGTCCTAATAAAGCAGTTTTTTTGTTTTCTTCAATACTAAATGAAATATTATTTAATATATTTTCGCTTTCCGAGTAATAAAAAGTTACATTTTCAAAATCGATTTTTCGATAATCATCAATATTCCCTTCTAAAATAGGCGATATGTGATTGCGATTCACCTCTTTTACTCCTTCTAAACGATTGACTGAGTCCGCATATAAAGGCACGCTTCCAAGAGAATTTGATAATGGAATAAAAGCTTCTGTTAAAGGAAATAAAATTAAAACAAATGCAGCGATAAAAGTTTTTGGAATTTCTCCAGCCATACTTTCATTCCCTGCCCAATATAGCATCATTAAAACTAAAATTGCTACAATAAATTGTGCTATTAAATCGCGCCATCTTCTAAATCTTTTTTCCTTGCTTTGGATATTTCTTAACGATTCATCCATTTCTCTATAACTATTAATAAAGCTATTTTGTTTACCACTAAAAAGCCAATCACTAATGCCCATAACTGCATCAGTAAGATTCTCATATAAATGACTCTTTTCCTTTTTCATTTGCTGAGTACGTGCTTTTTCAACTAATAATGATAAAAGTGGTAAAATCCCTATTAAGACAAAAGATACAATACCCGTTAATAATGCAAAAGGAACGGAAAAGAATCCAAGTGCTACTACCGAAATAACATAAATAAACAATGAAGCAATTCCAGGGAAAATAGTTTTTAAATAAATATCCTGTAAATATTCAATGTCATTTGCTAAAAGTCCTAAAATATCCCCTGTTTTAAAATTCGAATTGATACTAAGTGCATACGGTTCAAGATTACTAAATAATCTTGTTCTCATTCTAGATAGGATTTTTAAAATTGTATTGTGTCCGACTAGTCTTTCAACATATTTAGAAGCTGACCTGAAAATACCAAATGTGCGTACAGCGACGATTGGTACATAAATCATTAAAATATTTTCAGGTCTAGTTGCTGCTTTAGAGATTAAATAGCCGGAAGTGTACATAAGAGAAGCCGCTGCAAATATAGTCAGTGAACTTAAGAAAATCACGACTATAAATAAACGACGATTTTCCTTTATATATGGTAAAATCCATCCATTTTTATTCAACATATATTTACCTTCTAACTATGAATTAATTGATAATAATGACCTTTTTTCATTAATAATTCTTCGTGAGTACCAACTTCAATTATGTTACCTTCATTCATCACAATAATTTGATCCATTTCTTTCATCCAATGTAAGCGATGAGTAGCTAAGAACACTAATTTATTAGAAAATAGCTGAAGCATTGTTTGTTTTAATTCAAACTCTGTTTCAATATCAAGATGGCTTGTGGGTTCGTCTAATAAAAGAATTGGCCGATTTTCCAGAAATGCTCTAGCAAGCGCGACTCGTTGACCTTGCCCCCCACTTAAAGCTCTACCACCTTCTCCGATTTTTTCTTCTAATCCTTTTGGTAATTCTTCCATTAAAGAAGCTAAACCAGCTTGAAAAGCTGCATTTTCAATTTCTTCAGTAGAAGCATTAGGTTTATAGAAGCATATATTATCGTTTAAAGATTTTGAAAAGATGTAAGGATTTTGTGGAATGTAGATTAACTGTTTATGCCAATCTTGAATTTGTAGATGCGATACCTCTTTCCCTGAAATATGAATAGTTCCAGTCGATGGCTCTAAAAATCCTCCGATTAAGTCTATAAGTGTTGATTTTCCAGAGCCACTTTCACCAACAATCCCAATTTTTTGAAACCCTTTAATACTCAGATTTATATTAGTTAAAATCGTTTGACCATCTTTTTCGGGTTTTACTGATACATCTTTTAAATTAATACTGCTAACTCGATTCCAATCTGGTAGATGAGTATTTTCTTGTACATTAAACTCCTGCTCATCTAAAATATCTTGCATTGCTTTTCCAGCTTCTTGACCATTTAACGTAGCATGATAATCAGCGCCTACTTCACGAACTGGTAAAAAATATTCAGGTGCTAGAATTAAAATCGTTAATGCTGGGCCTAATAAAATTACTCCGTCAATTAAACGAAGTCCTAAAAAAACAGCAACTGTAGCGATTGACAACATCGTAAATAAATCTAGTGCAAATGATGATAAAAAAGCTACTTTTAATGTCCCCATCGTTGCGTCTCTGTATCTTTCACTTACACTTTCAATTTTCTTTATATGTTTTCTACTTAATCCAAGAAATTTTAATGTTTCCAAACCACGTAATGAATCAGTAAAATGGTTCGATAATATTCGGTAAACCTTCCATTGTTTGTTGGATTTCTTTTTAGCTGCCAAACCGAGTAAAATCATAAAAATAATAATGATTGGAAATGTTACGATTAGTATAAGTGCAGAAACTTTATCAACAAAGAAAATATAGATTACGATTACTGGTGAGACAATTGCTAAGTTAATCATTTTCAATGGAACGATTTCTAAAAATTGTCTTAATTGTGTAGTTCCTTCCATAATAAGCGTTACAATATTACCTGTTCCTGATTTTCTTGCAAATCTAGGACCAAGTTTAAAAAGCTTCTCTAATACTTTCATTTTCATTTCGGTTGAAGCAATGTCTGCAAAATGCTCTGAACATTTCTGTTTTATAGTCGAAATAATATAACGACAGATAAATGCGAGGATGAAGAAAATAGTAGCGTATATAATATCGCTACTATTTTTTCCATTGAACAATTTGACAATAGCTTGTGAAAGCATATATGCCTGAATAATAATTGCCGTTACTTGTATAATTGTTAAAAAAGATAGGATAATTAATAAACGATTTATCCCTTTATATTTAATAAGATCTCTTCCCATTAATAAGTCAAATCCTTTTCATCCACTCTTTTTCTAAACACATAATAGCTCCAAATTTGGTAGCCTAGTACGAATGGTAATAATGTACATGCAACAATTGTCATTACTTTTAATGAATAAGGACCAGATGATGCATTATAAACAGTTAAGTCATACGTATTTTTAATCGAACTAATCATGACTCTTGGGAACAGAGACGTAAACAATGTTCCGACTGTTAGTACTATTCCAATTCCTGACAAAGCGAATGCCCAGCCATCTCGTTTTTTAAAGATGAATATTGTAGCAAGAATATAAGCTACTACGATTAATACAATAAGTGGAACTGTTATATGTGCTTTTACTTTAAACATATCAGTTTCAAAATATGCCATACCAGTGAATGCAACTAAGAATAGGAATACTGGTATGATCACCATACGCGCTAGAGAACGTGCACGGTCTCTTAATTCTCCTACGGTTTTTAATGTTAAAAACATTAATCCGTGTAAGAGGCATAATAGTGTAACAGTAACACCGCCGACTACTGTGAACAAATTAACATAATCTGTAAATCCTGCAGATATATTCATATTTTTATCAATTGGCATACCTTTAAGGATGCTTGAAAATAATACACCGAATAAAAATGGTGGTAATAAACTACCGAAGAAAATTACCCAATCCCAGGCTTTAGCCCATTTACGACTTTCAACTTTCCCTCTAAATTCAAAAGCAACACCACGTCCGATTAATGCCATTAATACAAATACAAACGGAATATAGTATCCACTAAACATCGTTGCATACCAATTTGGGAATGCTGCAAAAATTGCTCCACCTGCAGTTAATAACCACACTTCATTCGCGTCCCAAAACGGTCCAATAGTATTTATTAATATTCTTCTTTCAGTATCATTTTTAGCTAGTAGCTTTGTAGATATACCTACCCCAAAGTCGAAACCTTCTAAGAAGAAGAACCCTATAAATAAAACTGCTACGAGTAAAAACCATAATTCATTTAACTCAATCATACGATCGTAACCTCCCTTTCAAACGGATCAACAGTAGGAGCTTTTTCAGTTTCAACATGGTGTGTTCCTTTTTTAATTTCTTTCACAAACAAGTAAACTAAAACAGCTGCTAAAATTGCATACATAGTTGTAAAAGTTGTGATTGAAAAAATGAGTGATCCTTTTGAAACATTCGGTGATACAGATGCAGCAGTAGTCATTAAGCCGAATACTGTCCATGGTTGGCGACCTATTTCTGTCATAATCCATCCAGATGTATTTGCAATAAATGGTAAAGAAATTAATAAAATTGATGCCTTTAAGAATAGATTTTTTGATTCTAATTTCTTACGATAGCTAAAATATAAACCTAGCATCGACATTAAAATCATAACCATTCCTGCTCCTGCCATAATTCTAAAGCTCCAGAAAGTTGTATTGACTGGTGGAATATAGTTTCCAGGACCATATAGTTTCTCGTACTGCTTTTGTAATGTATTCATACCAGGTACTTTACCTTCAAACTTTTCATAAGCTAGATAACTCAATAAATATGGTACTTCTACTTCAAGTTTATTTTCTTTCTTTTTCGAATCAATCAGACCAAAGACCATCCAGCTTGCAGGGTCGCCACTATCATCCCATAGCCCTTCACTTGCAGCCATTTTCATCGGCTGTGTTTTCATTAAATGCTTCGCTTGAGAATGTCCGCTAAATGCAACTCCAATTCCAGCTATTAGCGCGAACACCATTGCAAGATTAAACGCCTTTTTGAAAAGTTCTGTTTCTTGTTTTTTTAAGATTTTATACGCACTTACACCGGCAACAAATAACGCTCCAGTTGCTAATGCTCCAGCAATCGTGTGAGGAAACTCAACTTTAAGTTGTGGATTTGTTATGATCGCTAAGAAGTCCGTCATTTCTGCACGGCCATTTTTAATCGCAAATCCTACTGGCTCTTGCATGAAAGAATTGGCTGCTAAAATCCAAAATGCAGACATTAAAGTTCCGAAAGCAACTAACCAAATACACATTAAATGAATTTTTTTATTCAGTCGTTCCCATCCAAATATCCAAATTCCTAAAAATGTAGATTCCATAAAAAATGCTAAAAGTGCTTCAATTGCAAGTGGTGCACCAAATACATCTCCTACAAATCGAGAGTATTCAGACCAGTTCATACCAAATTGAAACTCTTGAATAATACCTGTCACAACACCAACTGCGAAATTAATTAAAAATAAATGCCCAAAGAATTTTGTTAACTTTTTATATTCCTCATTATTTTTAAAAACGTATAATGTTTCCATAATTGCTACCATAAATACTAAACCTATTGAAAGTGGTACAAATAAAAAATGGAAAATCGTAGTTGAACCAAATTGTAATCTTGCAAGCTCTAACACACTCACAGTGCATCCCCCTTAGGATAAAGATCATTTCAAAAAAATTTTCATTCAGCTCGAGCAAAACTTTGAACATTTTTTCACAAATAATTCATTAAGTAAATTTCAGAGAACCATTTAATGGTACCTCTTGTTACTACTAGTTTACTTTTTCAAAGGGGTTTTTGACTTAATCTTATTTGTCTAAATCGTGTCTATAAATTGTCTATTTTGTGACAAAGTTCACATTTTCAGTTAAAGTTATATTTTCATGATAAAGAAAACTCGCTAATTGACGAGCCTTTAGTCGAAGACAGAGACGTAGTTGTAATTATACTTAATTCCTAAAATTAGCAATTAAGCCGAGTATTCTTCTTGGTTGCCAATTTATACTTAACGTGCAAAATAATCGCCACTTTTTACTTCTTTTGCCAAGAGCTGATTAAATGAAAAAAACATTACTGAAAGCAACCCCATATTGGCATTGCTTCAATAATGTTCGATTGATTATAAGTAAAAGTTGTTCATTTCTTAAGCTAAAAATACCGCTCCATAAACAAGAGCTCCCCCGATTACATAAGCGGGGTGAATTTTCCAACGTTCTAAAAATAATAAGGAAAGAACACTAATAATAATTGTTTGCGTTACACCTACCCCATTATATGAATCGTTAAAAAAGTCAAAGGCCATAATGCCAAGTAATACAGCGATTAAAGGTCTAACTAGTGAAGTCATTTTTTTAACTTTTGGTGAATTTTTATGCTTCATTAAGATACTTAATAAGGCAATCATCAAAATTAGAGAGGGTGCGATTGATGCAAATAATCCTACAAAGGAACCAAATACGCCTCCCTCAACATATCCGATATAACCGGCCATTTTTGTAGCAATTGGACCTGGAAGGGCATTTCCTAGTGCAAGTACATTACTAAATTCAACTGAAGTCAGCCATCCGTACTTATCAACAACTTCATTCTCAATAAGAGGGATCGAGGCAGGTCCTCCTCCGTATCCGAAAATTCCGGGTAAGAAAAATGCTAAAAATATTTTCCAATAAATCAAGATGCCTTCACCTTCTTTTTCTTTTCATTTTTACTTTTTGAGAAAAAGGCATATCCAACTAAGCATCCAATTAAAATAGCAGGGTGTACATTTAAAAAATATAAAAGTATAAAGCTAACGATCACGATCAAACTAGTGATTTTCCAGCCAAGAGATTCTTTCGATTTCTCAATAAATTCCCATGTTAAAGTTGCTAGCATAACTCCCACTACTGGAACAACTGCATTCGACATGCCTTGTACCCAGGCAACACCTTTAAAGTGATTTAGTGTTGATAATAGTAGCATAAGTAATATAACAGTCGGTAAAGTTGTTGCGATAACAGCATTTAACATACCAACTATGCCACCTATTCTCCAACCCATGTATCCTGCAAGTTTTGTTGCGATTGGCCCTGGAAGAGCATTTGCAATTGCTAGTACATCTGAAAAGTCATCCTTATCCAACCATTTATTCTTATCAACAACCTCTGTATGGATCAGTGGTATAGAAGAGGGACCTCCTCCGTAACCTAACATTCCTACTCTAAAAAAAGCTAAAAAAAGTCTCCATTGATTTAACATTGAACCATTCCTTTACCAAACTGCAATTGCGCCATCTGTTCTAGATTCTGTTCCTCCCATTAGCACCCCGGTCCTAGGATTGCGCCAAATAATTTGACCCCTTCCGAAACTGCTACAATCTGTAGCCACTTGAATTTGATGGCCTTTTCTTGCTAGTGCCTGGGCAAGGTGATTAGGAAAATGCGGTTCTACGACCACTTTTTTCCCTTCCATCCACTGCCATCTAGGTGCATCTAATGCACTTTGAGGGTTCAGCCCAAAATCCACAGTATTCATGACAACTTGTGCATGACCTTGTGGCTGCATATATCCTCCCATAACTCCAAATGGCCCTACCGCTTCACCATTTTTTGTTAAAAACCCTGGGATTATTGTGTGATATGTTCTTTTACCTGGCTTAAGTGCATTAGCGTGTTCCGGATTTAAAGTAAAATCATGGCCTCTATTTTGAAGAGCAATACCTGTATCAGGAATTACGATCCCTGAACCAAATCCCATATAGTTACTTTGAATAAAGGAAACCATATTCCCTTCTCCATCAGCAGTCGCTAAATAAACAGTACCACCTTTAGGCGGCGTATAGTTTTCTGGCTCTATCGCTTTCTCACAAATCAGTTCTCGACGTGACCCGGCATATTCTTCTGATAATAATTCGTCTACATCAATATCCATATGCTCTGAATCCGTAATAAACGCTTTTCCATCTGTAAAAGCTAGTTTCATAGCTTCTATTTGCTTATGATATGTATCAACGTCATCTTTTGTAGAAAAGTTAAAACCTTTGGCAATGTTTAATGCCATTAACGCGACCAACCCTTGTCCATTCGGTGGAATTTCCCAAACATCGTATCCACGATAATTTGTCGAGATTGGTTTAACCCATTCTACTTTATATTCACTTAAGTCTTCTGAACTAAGATATCCGTTGTGTTCTTTCATAAAGGAAACGATTTTTTCTGCTAAGTTACCACGATAAAAACTCTCAGCATACGTTGCTCCGATTTCGCGTAAAGTTTCTGCATGTGCTTTAGATGACCATAGCTCGCCAATCTCTGGTGCACGTTCATTAGGTGCAAATATTTTGAACCACTCAGCAAATTCTGGTGTAGTAAATTGCTTTTTGAACTTTTCGTATGCTATACTCCAAAACTTACCTAAAATAGGTGAAAGTGGGAAGCCTTCTTCTGCTAGATTAATAGCCGGTTGTAAAACTTCTTCTAATGGTAATTTACCAAAACGTTTTGATAATGCAGCCCATGCAGCAGGTACTCCAGGTACTGTAACTGGAATAACTCCGTAAGTTGGCATCTTCTCAAGACCTTGTTCTTTTAACTTTTCAATCGAAATTGATTTTGGGGCAGGACCACTACCGTTTAAACCATGTAACTCCCCGTTTACCCAAACTAGTGCGAATGCGTCTCCACCAATTCCGTTTGAAGTTGGTTCAACTACCGTTAAAGCAGCAGCTGTGGCAATTGCAGCATCGATTGCGTTACCACCTTTTTTTAATATATCTAACCCCGCTTGTGCCGCTAAAGGTTGTGAAGTTGCTACCATTCCATTTTTTCCAAAAGTCGTATGGCGTTGTGCTGAATATGGATTGTTTAAATGATCAAACTGCATTTGTATCTTCTCCTTTAAGCATCTACATGGTGACATGCAACAAAATGATTTTCTTCAATTTCCTTCCACTCTGGTTTTACTTGCCCACAAAGTTCTGTTGCTAGTGGACAACGTGTACGGAATGTACAACCTGATGGTGGGTTAGCTGGATTTGGAATTTCACCTGTCAAACGAATTTTCTCAGGTCTTTTTCCTACCTTTGGCCGTGGAATCGCAGATAGTAAGGCCTTTGTATAAGGATGTAGTGGGTTATTATATAGCTTGTCTGCTGGTGCTAACTCAACTGTATTCCCTAAATACATTACTAAAACTCGATCACAGAAATATCGTACGACTCCTAAATCATGAGAGATAAATAAATAAGTTAAGTTATATTTTGCTTGTAGTGATTTTAAAAGTTTTAATACTTGTGCTTGTACCGACACATCAAGTGCCGACACTGCCTCGTCACAAATAATTAACGATGGATTAAGGGCAATCGCTCTTGCAATTCCAATACGTTGACGTTGTCCACCACTAAATTCATGAGGATATCGATCATAATGATTTTCATTTAAACCTACCTCACGAAGCAAACCGAGTACTCTCTCTTTTCTCTCTTGTTTTGATAGATTCGTATGGATGACAAAAACTTCTTCCAACGCATCTCCAATTCGTTGTCTTGGATTTAATGAAGCATATGGATCTTGGAAAATCATTTGCATTTGTTTCTTAAAATCATTTCGACTTTTATTCGATAAATGTTGGATTTCCGTATTTTTAAAAAATACTTTTCCGTCAGTAATATCTTCAAGACCTAAAATCGTTTTTCCTAATGTAGATTTACCACAACCAGATTCACCTACAACTCCTAAGCTTTCACCTTCTAATAATGTTAAACTCACTTCTTCAACTGCCTTGACATGACCTTGAACTTTTTTTAGTAATCCTCCGCGAATCGGATAATATTTTTTAACATTTCGAAGCTCTAATAGAGTAGATTTACTTTTTGTTAGAGTCATATCGCATCCTCCTCACTCAGCCAACATTTAACTGTGTGTCCATCCTTTATTGTAAATTCTTTTGGGACTTCAACTCTGCAACGTGCTAATGCATGTTCACAACGTGGATGAAAACGGCAGCCAGTTATTTGTTCATTTAAGTTTGGTGTAGAGCCTGGAATCGCTTCTAATTCAAAATCAGGATCATCTACATTTGGTACAGAGCTTAATAATCCCCTGGTATATGGATGACTAGGATGATTAAAAATCTCTTCAACCGGGCCTTCCTCTATTTTTTCTCCTGCATACATGACCATCACTTTATCAGCAATTTCAGCTACGACTCCCATATCATGTGTAACCATGATAACACCCATTCCAAGTTGTTCTTGTAACTCATGGATTAAATCTAATATTTGAGATTGAATCGTAACATCAAGTGCAGTCGTTGGCTCATCTGCAATTAAAAGCCCAGGGGTACACGCTAATGAAATAGCAATCATAACCCTTTGCCTCATACCTCCACTTAACTCATGAGGATATTGAGTCATTCTTTTTTCAGGATATGGTATTCCTACTTGCTTTAAAAGTTCAATTCCCTTTTGATTTGCTTCTTGTTTAGATAGCTTTTGGTGGATCATAAGTGGCTCACGCAGCTGATAACCAATTGTGATAACAGGGTTTAACGCAGTCATCGGCTCTTGAAAAATCATCGATATTTTATTGCCTCTTATTTTTCTTAATTCATCTGTTGTTAATTTAGTTAAATCAGTTCCTTCTAAATGAATTGAACCGCTTTTTATTGATCCATTACTTGGCAACAATCCCATAATAGACAAAGAAGTAATACTTTTTCCGCAACCTGATTCGCCAACTATACATAAAGTTTCACTTTTATTAACTGAAAAGGATACGTTTCGAACAGCTGGGATTTCTCCATCAGCTGTTCGGAACGTTGTTACTAAATTATTTACAGATAGAAGCTCTGTTGACATACTATTACCTACTCTCTGTGTACGTTGTATAATGACCATTGGCCAGTAGGATCAATTTCAATGCCTTTCACCGATTCATCAACTGCAGATGTCACTACACCTTGATTCATAACGATAATAGGAGCATCTTTTACTAATAATTCATTTGCTTCTTTTAGTTTTTCTTTTCGTGTATTTTGGTCAATCGTTTGACGAGATTCATTAACTAACTGATCAAATTGTTTATTACTATATGAAATTCGATTTGATGATCCAACATTGTCAGAGTGGAAGTTTGGATACAATAACTCACTACCATCAGCTGTACTATTTGCCCATCCTAAGAATGTTACATCGTATTGACCTTTCGTTGCTGCATCTAAGAAAGTTCCCCATTCCATTGTTTCAAGCTTAACCTTCAAGCCAATTTCCGTCATTTGAGATTGAGCAATTTCAGCCATTTTCATGTACATATCTCGATTTGGTACTAGCATCTTTACTTCTTTTCCTTCAAATCCATTATCTTTAATCAGTTTTTTAGCTTTTTCTACATCATAAGAATAACCAACTTTTTCTTCAGATTGATCATATCCGAAAACTTTTGGACCAATAACACTATTACCTTCAATACCTAATCCGTTTAACTGATTAATATACGCTTTACGATCTAATCCATAAGCAACAGCTTGACGGAATGCTAAGTTGTTCATTGGAGCTTTTTTCATATTAAATCCTAAATAATAAACAGGTGTTCCTTCTGCTTTTGTAACCTTTACATTTTTAATTGATTCTAGACGCTTAATTTGTTCAGCTGGAAGAGCATCAATAAATTGTACTTTTCCTGTTTGTAACATTGAAATAGCTGTTGAAACTTCAGGTACTACTTTAAACGTAACTTTTTTCAGTTTAGGTGCACCATTCCAATAGTCTTTGTTTGCCTCAAGTACAATCTGGTCACCAGGTGTCCAGCTAACAAACTTAAACGGCCCAGTTCCAACAGGTGTTTTCATTAAATCACTATTTTTATCTGCTTCAGGGCTTACGATTGATGCAGCAGTATGAGCAAGTGCAGCTAAAAGTGGCCCATATGGATATTTCGTTTTAATTTCTACTTTGTAATCATCAATTACATTAACTGATTGAATTGGTTCTAATAATGAAGCACGTGGAGCAGCAGTTTTTGGATCACGAAATTTATCAAACGTGTATTTTACTGCTTCTGCGTTAAAATCTGTTCCGTCTTGAAATTTAATTCCTTTTTTTAATGTAATATCCCATGTTTTATTATCAGGATTAGTATAAGATTCTGCTAATAAAGGTTCGATTTCCATTGTTTTAGGATTTCTTTTAAATAAAGTTTCATAAACCTGCATAATGACATTAGCTGATACAGAATCATTTGTTAAGATTGGTGATAGTCCTACTACATCTGATGTTGAAGCATATGTAAGTTCTTGCGAAACATTAGCGCTATTTGATCCAGAAGTTTTACTAGAGCATCCAGCAAGAAGAAAAATTGCACTAATTACGATAAACATCCATTTTTTCATAAACCCATCTCCTCAATCATTAATATTCATATTTGGATCTAAAGCATCCCTTAACCCATCACCTACAACATTAAAAGAGAACACAATCAGCATAATTGCGATTCCTGGTACGATTGTCATATGTGGGGAAGAAAACATATAATCTTGCCCCCCGGAAATCATTGATCCCCATTCAGCTGTTGGAGGTTGTGCTCCAAGACCTAAATAACTTAGTGAAGCTGTTGATAAAATAGCAGTAGCCATCCTCATTGTCGCAAAAACAATGATTGGCGCCATACAGTTTGGTAAAATATGCTTCACCATAATACGTAAATTACTTGCACCTAACGTCTTCATTGCTTGTATGTATTCTTGCTTTTTAATCGATAAAACTGAACCACGAACGATTCTTGCACATGAAGGAATTGACCATATACTAATCGCTACTGCTACATTCACTAAACTTGTCCCAAGAATTGCGATAATTAGCATAGCTAGTAGAATACCTGGAAAAGCAAATAATAAATCTACTAATCTCATAAGTAAGCCATCTAGTTTTGAAAAATAGCCGGCTAGCATACCTATTGTAATACCACCAATTAAACCGAGAACCACAGCACTAAATCCAACAACTAGTGATACTCGAGATCCAAACACAATTCGGCTCCACATATCTCGACCATAATTATCAGTACCTAACCAATGTCCTCTTGAGAATAATGGCAGCTCTGTTGATGCTAAATTTTGTTTTATCGGATCGTGAATCGTAATAAATGGTGCAAAAACGGCCATTAAAATTTGTAAAATAATAATGATTAATCCAAAAACGGCTAATTTATTTTTGATTAATCTTTTAAACGTTTGAACAATAAATTTTTCTTTCTTTTTAATCGTAGCTTGCTTAGTACTTATGTTATTAATAACAACTTCTGTAGACAAAATTGTTCCTCCCTTCTAGCCGATTAATCGTAGCTAATTCTCGGATCGATAAATACGTATAAAATATCAACAAGTAAGTTCACGATTACAAACATAGATGCCACAAGTAATACTGCTCCTTGTACCATTGGAAAATCTCTAGCAGCAATAGCATCAATCATTAGTCTGCCAACACCATTTATCGCAAATACTTGTTCTGTAATAATTGTTCCTCCAAGAAGAAATCCGAAGTTTAAACCAATAACAGTTATAACTGGAATCATCGAGTTTTTTAGGGCATGAATCCAAACAATTGATTTTTCTTTTACACCTTTCGCTCTTGCAGTTCGTATGTAATCTGCTCGAATTACCTCTAACATAGATGAACGACTCATTCTTGCAATCATTGCCGCCGAGGCTGTTCCCAACGCAATGGCCGGTAAAATGATTTGCTTAAATCCTTCTACTGTCCAAATTGGTGAATCGAGTCCCCCAACAGGCAGAATTTGTAAGTTAACTCCAAAAATAAGAATAAGGATGGCCCCTAGCCAAAAATTAGGTACTGAAATACCTGCAAGGGCTATTATTGTACTTGTTACATCCATCCACGAGTTTTGCTTAAGTGCAGAAACAATCCCTGTTATAACACCGATTACTACTGCAACAACCATACTCGCGATTGCTAAACTTAAAGTATTAGGAAAACGGATTGAAATTGCCTCTGCAACCGACTGTTTCGTTTGAAAGGAATATCCTAAATCCCCATGGAATACACCTGATAAATAATGCCAATATTGGACAAAAAACGAGTCATTCAGTCCCAAACTTTCTCGAATGGCATTTAAATCAGCCTTTGTTGCTGTAGGTCCGCCAATGATTGCAGCTGGGTCACCAGGTGCTAAATGCATAGAAGCAAAGACTAAAAAGGAGATACCTAGCAATAATAAAAACAATTGAAACAACCTTCTTAATATGAGTGACGCCATCTTTCCACCTACTCCATTTGTAAGTATATTAACTAAAATCACATACGTTTGTTAACTTTATTCACCGTATAACCTAACAATGTAAATTTTAATTATTTTCGATTATACCCCCGGTAGACAGAATATTCTATATTTTTATTAATTTTTACAAAAAATAGTAAAAAAAGACGAGGGATTACCAATCCCTCGCCATGACAACTATAATTTTAAGCCATTTCTACTCTTAAATCTTCGTAATAAAATATGACTTTCTACCCTTGTTATTCCTTCTAAAGCATATAATTCATTATTTATAAATTGTTCTAATCTGACAAAATCATCAACTAATACATGCATATGTAAAGTGCTTGGACCTGTCATTTGATAACAACTCGCAACAACAGGATTATCTGCAAGTGTTTCGGCTACGACTACTAAATAAGCTGGTTCACAATCTACTTCAAAGAATGCAGATACGCCTTTGCCTACTTTTTCTGAATTAATAACTACTGAGAACCTCTCAATAACCCCGTTTTTTATTAATTGATTCACACGTTCACGGATTGAAACCCTTGATAAATTAAGTTCTTTTCCAATATCGGCGTATGACATCCGACCATTTTTAGTGAGCATCTCTAGAATTTTTTTATCGATGTCAGTTAGTTTCATTTATTCACCACTTTTCTATCAAATGAAAACGCTTTCTTAGTTTTTGTTTTATTTGCAATAGCGAATGTTAAGCGCTCATGATGTAAAAATATTAGATTAACCTCGTTAAAATTTTAACGATAAGTTCCTTACAATGTAAAGGGATTCTCTACTATTTCCTTCATTATTACCATATTCCATTACTAATTTTACAATAAAAGATTGACCTAAAGATACTGGATTTTTATTTCACTAATAGTAAAAAAGGATTGAAATCTTTTTTTATTAGACTTCAATCCTTTTTTTGTTTTATCTTTTTAAGCTTCGATTTCGCTTAATTGGTTTTTCTTTGATAGTTTAACACGAACTGCAAATGTTACATTTGTTAAGATAATGAATAATACTGCGAATCCACATAAATAATAGACTTGATTCCATACAAACCCTTTGCTAACAGAACTAGAGATTAATTCTCTGAATCCTTTTATAGCATACGTCATAGGTAAATACGGATGAATCTTTTGGAAAAATGTTGGTGTTAATGAAATTGGGAAAGTACCCGAAGTTCCACCAATTTGTAATAACATCATGACAAATACTAAATATTGTCCTATATTTCCTAATGTAACAGTTAAAAATTGTATTAATGAATAGAAGGTCAAGCTAGTGATAATTGTAAACACTACAAACAACCACACGTTTTTCACATCAAGGCCCATACCATAAATTAAAACCATATCTGCCACGATCGATTGCATGATCCCCACGAAAATAAGAACACTATATTTACTAAAGAACCAAGCTAAACCAGTAGTCAGAGCAATAGAGTTCTTTCTCATTGGATAAACTGAAGTGAACATTAACCCACCTGCAAATAGTCCAATAGATAATATATAAGGTGTTAATCCAACACCATATTCTTTTACATTATTTAATTTATGAGAAACTAGCTCTGTTGGCTCTGCAAAGAATTTATCAGTTTCATCACTTGTTTTAACTTTATTGACTTCATCTCCACCATCTTTCAGGGATTTATGAAGTTCAGTTGTTCCTTTTGTTAGATCTGTTGCTCCTTTTAATAAGTCTCCAGACCCACTATATAACTTATTCGTTCCATCAGATAGTTGTTTAGAACCATCAGTTAATTGATTGATCCCTTGGACTAATTGGTCCCCACCTGTATTTAATTTACCTAGGCCAAATGAAAGTAACGAACTTCCTTCACTTAATTCCTTTGTACCATTGTATAAATCATTACTTCCTTGAGCTAATTGACTTGCTCCATTAGATGCTTCTTTCAATTTACTATTAAATAAACTTAAATTTGTATTTAATTCTTTTTGTCCAGCAACTAGATTATTTGAACCTTCATATAATTGAGCTTGTGCTGCAGCAATTTGATCAACACCAGTTTTAATTTGATGACTTCCTTTTGAAAGTTGATCTAAGCTATTTGAGATTGCTTGTAATTTTTGTAAATCTTCTTTACTTAATGAACCATCTTGCAATCCCTTAACAATTGATTTAAGAGCATCATTAGTAGCACCAAGATTCTCATTAAATCCTGCTTCATTTTTTTGCAATTGGGTTGCACCAGCATAAGATTGTTTTATTCCTGCATTTAATTGGTTACTTCCAACTTCTAGCTTAGAAGACCCAGCTTCGATTTTATTACCACCTTCAGCTAGTTGCGATAGTCCATTATTTAAATCACTAGAACCAGCTTTTAATGTACCAGTTCCTTCTAGAAGAGCGTTTAAACCAGTATTTAATTTATTTGCACCATCTTTTGATTGTTTAATACCATCTGATAATTGTGTCGCTCCACTTTTCAGTTTTGTACTTCCATTTTCAAATGTGATCATGCTGTCATTTAATTTTTTTAAATTTTTATTTAAAACATCTGTTCCATCTGTTATTTTTGCTGCGCCATCATTGATTTTACCTGCACCATCAGATGCTTTTGTCATGCCATCTCCAATATCCTTGAAATTATCGAAAACTGTTTTAGCATATTGTTCTGTAATTTCTTTTGAGATAGTAGCATTTACTTCTTTGATCGCATTTGTACCAATTTGTGCACCTACATAGTTTTTACCCGCATTCGTGTAATAATTTAATTTCATTTTCTGCGGTTTTTCGTCTAATAACGTAGCTGCATTTTTAGAGAAATTAGAAGGTAATTCGATGACTAAATAATATTTTTCATTATTTAAACCTTCCATCGCCTGTTTTTTACTTGTAATTTTCCATTTGAATGACTTATTATCTTTCAAACCTTCTACAAAATCTTTCCCTACATTAAGCTTTTTATCATTAAACTCAGTACCCTTGTCATTATTAACAATTGCAACAGATAGTTTTTCTGTTTTATTATAAGGATTCCAATAAGCAGATAAGAAAATTAATGAGTAAAGCATTGGCACTAGACCAATCGCAATGATTGTTGCAATTGTCATAGGTTTCTTTAAAATATTTTTCCATTCTTGTTTAAACACATTCTCACTCCCCTTTTAGACCAATTGACCAAATTTGTATTACGGTCAATTTATTACATTTAAATAGTTTAATACTTCCTTCTATAAAAAAAATAAAAGGTAATACTAAACCATTCTCTCGTTAAACTCATTTTCATGTTTATTCAGGACTTTTATTTCCTATTAATCCAAATAAAATTAATTGCACCATTTTATTAATAGCGTCATCTGTAATATGCAGTGGATCTTTATCCAGAACACTCTTTTGTAGATTAAGAATCGATATAATCGTCGTAATCATACTTAAACTTAGAATAGGAATTTCTAAATGGAAATTTGTTTCTTTTGCAAGCATTCTCGATTCTATTTCTTCTTCAATTGGTGTTTTTCGATAGATCTGTTGGAAGAAAATTTCTGATAACTCAGGGTGTCGTAAAGTTTCACTGATCAAGATCTCAATTTGATTTCGATTTTTTTCCACCCATTTAATCCTTTTCTCAACATATAACCTAAGCAATTCCTCAATTGAAAGTTTACTAAAGTCCTCTTCTATCCAAACGTCTTGAATATCAGGTTTTACACAAGTAATCAATACATCCAGTTTGCTTTTAAAATACTTATAAATCGTCGCTTCGGAAATTTTACTTTCCTTTGCAATTTGATTAATTGTCGTACCATCATAACCATTTTTTGCAAAAAGTTGGATAGACTTCTCTAAGATATGATGTTTTGTTCTTTCTCCCTTATTCACTTTTTACCTCCTTAAAAAGTCGTTGTTAAAAAGGCATTAAATCTTAGTATTTATCGCGCTACAAAAAAGTTAGTGTTTATTCACTTTTCTAGTATATTAACCGAAATGAATTTCGTCAACAAAAAAGTAAGTGAACACTTACTTTTTTAATCTTTTTTTAATATTAACTTTTTTTAATCAACAAAAACTAAAAAATTGTTGCCTTTGTTAACAGAATAATTTATTATTACATTTTGTAGTCGAAATTATCGAATAATTTCGCGAATATTCTTACAAAGGAGAGGGATTCATGACGGAATTGGTTACATTACTCAACGACTATCTATGGGCTAAATTACTTGTTATTTTATTAGTAGCAATCGGCCTATTTTTAACGGTTTATTTAGGATTTATTCAGTTTAAATTCTTTCCTGAAATGATTCGATTATTATTAGTTGATGGCCGAAACAGAGACAAAAGCAAAAAAACTGTTTCATCATTACAAGCATTTATGATCGGAATGGCTGCTCGTATAGGTACGGGGAATATTGCCGGTGTTGCAACAGCAGTGGCATTAGGTGGACCTGGTGCAGTTTTTTGGATGTGGTTAATGGCTTTAATTGGTTCAGCTTCAGCATTTGTAGAAAGTACATTAGCTCAGCTATATAAAGTGAGAGATGGTTCTTCATGGCGTGGCGGACCTGCTTATTATATGGAAAAAGCTTTAGGTAATCGAAAGCTTGGAGTTATTTTTAGTATTTTAATTACTTTATCTTTTGGTCTTATTTTTAACGCAGTACAAGCAAACACGATTGCTGCTTCTATCAATAATGAATTTGGTGTAAATACAAAAACAACTGCGATTGTACTAGCTATTATTACAGCACTAATTATTTTTGGTGGCGTACATCGAGTTGCAAAATTCTCAACTGTTTTAGTACCAATTAAAGCTGGGGTTTATATTATTTTAGCTTTATGGGTTATGATTTCAAATTTCGATATTTTACCAAATGTTTTTGGTGCAATTTTCTCTGAAGGTATTTTTACGTTTAAACAAATGTTTGGCGGTGTAATGGGTGCTGCAGTACTTCACGGAATTCGTCGTGGATTATTCTCTAACGAAGCTGGTATGGGTTCTGCTCCAAATGCAGCTGCAACGGCTGACGTAACTCACCCAGTAAAACAAGGTTTTATTCAAGCATTAGGTGTAATTGTTGATACATTTATCATCTGTTCGTCTACAGCAATGATCGTATTAGTTTCAGGCGTTTATAAAACATCTGAGCTATCTGGTATTCCTTTAACACAGGAATCTTTACGTGTAAGTATTGGAGACTTCGCTGCAACATTCGTTGCTATTTCAGTTTTCTTATTTGCATTAAGTACAATTATGGGTAACTATTACTACGGTGAATCAAATATTAGCTTCATGAAGCATTCGAAAAAATCAATTTATGTATACCGTTTTTCTGTGATTGGAATGGTTTTATTCGGAGCATTATATAGCGCTGAATTAATTTGGTCTTTAGCAGATATCTTCATGGGATTAATGGTACTAGTTAATCTTTACGCTATTACGCGTTTAGCAAAAATTGTAAAAGCTTTATTAAAAGATTATGTTTCTCAAAAGAAACAAGGATTGGATCCAGTTTTCTCTGCTGATAAAATCGATAACTTACCGGGTCGTGATCAGTTAGAGGCATGGGTTGACGATAAAGAAGCTAATAAACAAATTGGATAAAACTAATCTGCTACCCTTCATTCTAAGATGAGGGGTATCTATTTTTTTCATAGTAAGGACACAAAAAGTTTTATTCACTTTATTTCCATATTTTTCTCACATAGCGCAATGATTAATCTACTCAATAATTATTTTACAACAATAAAAAACCGTCTGAAGTATCCAGACGGTCTTTACACTTCATTATCTTAAATTAGAAAGCAGTCCAACCTGCATCTCCAGTAATATCAGTTCCATTCACAAAGCTTGATTCATCGGAAGCAAGAAATAGAGCAATGGCTGCAATTTCTTCTGGTTTACCCACACGTAGATTTACTCCTAAACCTACTTGAATACGTTCCATACCAAAATGGTTAATATTTGTCATGGAAGAACCGATATTTGTTTCGACTCTACCTGGGGCAATCGCATTGCAACGTATACCATTAGTTGTGACATGAAACCAGTATTTTTAGTAAAACCAACATCTGCATGCTTAGAAGCTGTATAAGCCGCTCCTGCTCTAGCTCCTTGAAGTCCTCCTGCGGAAGCTACATTAACAATAACCCCACTTTGTTTCACTAAGAAAATCGGTAAGACTTTTCGAGTTGCGCGCATTACACTCGTAGTATTGACAGCAAAAATTCTTTCCCATTTCTCATCTTCAATGTCGCCAGCAGGTTCAAAATTATCAATGATTCCTGCATTATTAACTAGAATATCCACTGTACCAAAAGCATTTACGGCAGTATCAATTAAGTTTTGAACATCATATTCGTGAGCAATATTTGCCATTACGGCGATGGCATCCCCGCATTTGATCTTATTTCTTCTACTGTAACATTTGCTGTTTCTAAATTAATATCTGACACGACTACTTTTGCACCTTCGTTTGCATATAGGACAGCAATGGCTTTCCCCATTCCTGAACCAGCTCCAGTTACTATTGCTACTTTTGTTTGAAGTCTTATATCAATTCCTCCAATTAGTTCTGCTTTGTACTTAGGCTTTTACTGTTACCTTTTTTAGATGGTTTGTCACCTGATCCGAAACTACTTGTTTGCCTTTCTTTATAAAGAAAGACAGTAGTAAGCCGATGATACCTATTCCGACGATTACAAAATAAGCGTCGTTAATTCCTTGAATTGAAGCCTCTTTAATTAGTTGAGCTTGCGTTAAGCCTTTTGTAGCTGCTGTGGGAATTAAATCCTGCAGATGAGTTTTAGTACGGTCTGTCATAACTGTAACAAGCAGTGACGTACCAACAGCTCCGGCAACTTGACGTATTGTATTTGTTATTGCTGTTCCATGTGCATTTAATTCTTTTGGCAATTGATTTAATCCAGCTGTCTGAATCGGCATCATCATTAAAGCCATACCGATTCGGCGTCCCGTAGACATCAAAACTAGATAAGTGTAGCTAGTTGAGTCAGTTAAGTTTGTAAAACCAAGGGTTGTAGCAATCGTAATGATCATTCCAATAATCGCTAACCATTTTGCACCAATACGATCGAATAGCTTTCCAGTAACTGGCATCAAAAAGCCCATTACCAAGGCACCTGGTAGTAGAAGAAGTCCAGACTCTACTGGTGTGTAGCCACGAACATTCTGTAGATAAAGTGGTAGTAGCATCATATCAGCATACATAACCATCGTTACTGCGATATTAATAACTGTCGTTAATGTGAACACATTAAACTTGAATGCATGTAGGTCAAGTAAAGGATTTTGCGAGATTATTTGTCTCCATGCGAATAGCACTAATGCAACAACCCCAGCAGTAATCGTGCTAATTACTTCTGAATCTGACCACCCTAATGTCCCAGCACGGCTGAAACCATAAAGTAATGCTCCAAATCCAATAGTAGATAAAGTAACACTAAGAGTATCAAATTTTGTTACGATTCGATCTGATACGTTACGTAAATAAATGAACCCTAGTACGATAACAATAATTGCAAATGGAATCATTCCATAAAACATCGTTTCCCATTTGTAATTTTCCATAACGTAGCCTGCAAGTGTAGGGCCAATTGCTGGGGCGAAGATAATCGCAAGCCCAACCATCCCCATTGCTCCTCCTCGTTTTTCTGGAGGAAATAGTGTCAAAATAACGTTTGTAAGCAATGGCATAATAATCCCTGCACCTGCTGCCTGAATTAAGCGTCCCGTTAACAGTACAGGAAAATCGGTCGCAATAGCCGAAACAATTGTTCCCGCTAAAAAGATAATCATTGAAGCTTGGAAAAGTTCACGCGTAGTGAAACGTAACATTAAATAAGCTGTAATTGGAATTAATACACCATTTACAAGCATGTAACCTGTTGTTAACCATTGTGCTGTTGCTGCCTTGATATGAAAATCAACCATTAGCTCAGGAATGGCAACACTCATAAGCGTTTGGTTTAGTGTTGCAAGAAAGGCACCTAATATCAAAATAAACATAATAGGACCTTTTTTTATCGAATTTGTGTCTGATACAGAAATTTTACTCAATCCCCCATCAATCCTTTCTCTCTTTATCATGGACATAATTTACAATGTGTTTAATAATTAACATGATATAAATTACATTATAATTAGATATCTAATTCTTACAACCAACAATATTTCTAGAAATGTATTGTAGTTATCACTCTTTTTAGTTCTGTAGTTAAAACTAAACATAATAAACACATCTGATTAAAGTGTAAATTTCATGGAAAAGGTGATTTGATATGAAGGATAAAACAAAAGTAGATCCTAGGATCATTCGTACGCGCCAATTAATTAAAGACGCTTTTATTGATTTGCTTCAGGAGATGGACATTAACAAAATTACAGTTAACAGTATAGCTGAACGCGCAACAGTTAATCGTGTTACATTTTATCTACATTATCGTGACATACAAGATATGATGGAGAACATGGCTTTGGAAATGGGTGAGAAGCTTGGACAAATTATGAAGGATTCAAAGACCTATCATTCTATAGAAGAAACTGACTCGGTGAAGCTTTTAAACTTGCTTGAACATATAGCTGAGAATGCAAAATTTTATAAAGTAGTTCTTGCATCTACTAAAACTCCAATATTTACAGAGCAATTATTAAAAATCATTACCGAAACAATAACGAAAAGAAGAGAAGTTGATTCTTTACACATTAAGACGGATATTCAAAAGGATATTATTATCTGGTACGGGTCATCAGCTCTGATTGGTACTATTGTATCTTGGTTAAGAAATGATATGCCTTATACACCTCAGTATCTTGCTAAACAATTATCTTTACTTTTTAGAATTGGTAATCGGATGGAATAATTTGAACAAACTAAATAACCTAAAAAAGCTGTAAGCGATTTTGCTTACAGTTTTTAGTGTGGGTTTTTTAGAAAAAATCTGTAATGAACTGGAAAAATATGTAAAAAAAGTTGATTAATTAGCTCTAGTCTTAACCCCTATTCCACTTTAATTCTTATCGTATTTTTATTTTTCCTTAACATATCTTTAAGTATTACTTCACATGCTACACCAGTTTTCTAAATATACTATTCTTGTTGTTAAATGTAGAATTTTAGTATTAGGTACTATTTTTAACATCCTAGAGTGGGAGGAGGACTTAGTTATGTATGAAGGAAAAATTATTAAGTTTTATCGAGAAAAATACAAACTAACACAAGAACAACTAGGAAAAAATATTTGCTCCGTTACCCATATAAGTAAAATAGAATGTGGACAAACAAAGTACGCCCCCGAAATTATTAATTTATTATCAAAAAGATTAGGCATTGATATGGATTTAGAAATAGCCAATTTTATGAATATAAAATATCGCTTACTTCACTGGCATGATGTAATCATCATGCAGTTATTTGAAGAGATGGATCAAATATACTATGAATTTGAAATGGAAGAATTAATCCAAATCTCAGAGTATAATGATATGTATCAGTTACTAAGAGCCAAATATTTTCTTGCACATAGTAAATGCAATGAAGCATTTAAAATTATTAAAAAGCTACAAAAAAAAGAAGACAAATTAGCTTCATATGAAAGAAATTTATTGAAGCATATTTTAGGAATCTATTATTTAACAAAGCAAGAATATGGTAAAGTAATCCAAATTTTAAAATCGATCGATAATACAGTTTATAAAAACCCTGAATTTTATTACCATTTAGCATCGGCTTACCACACTTTAAATTCACCTGTGTTAGCTTATTACTATGCTGAAAAATCTCATCATTTTTTTAAACAAATCAATAACTATCTTAGAGTGATTGATGCTGAAATGTTAATGATTATCCAAGTTCAATGTGAAACTTTAGATGAAGAGATTATCAATCGCTTTAAAAATTTGATCAGAAGCTGCGAATTATGTAATGCACCTGATCGTAAGGCTAAAATTTTGCATAATTTAGCATATGAATATTACAGAGGTAAAAACTTTAAAGAAGCAAGTAAATATTATAAAGATTCTATGTCACTAAAAGATCCAGAAAGTTTACCCTATTTATTATCATTATGGGGCTATATTCGAAGCGCTTTTGAAGGCAGTTATTCTAACATAGAAGAGTTAATACAAGATGCTGAAACTGGATTGTTCATAGCGAAAAAGAATAATTATAATTTATATATCCATTTATTTAAACTTTTACTGTATTTATTAAAATCCAAAGAAAAAGAGTACTATAATTATTTAAATAATAAAGCGTTACCAATGTTTATTAAAAATGGTTTTACTTTTTTAGTTGAGCGTTCTAAGAAGGAATTATTTAATTATTATAAAAAGATGAATTTAAATGAACAGGCGATGGAGATTGCCCAATTAATCATTAATGCTTAAAACATATATATATTTAATAGTTCTTACTATTTGCAGATAGATTGCTGGTAACCACTTGGGAGCCAGCTTATTGATTTTTTCAAGTACTAAAAAAGACAAGAATACGAACTATGTATTCTTGTCTTCTTTTTTATTTTTAAAACCTATATACGCTTTATGAGGTACTAATTTTTCGTATTTTTAACCATAAAAAAACCACCAAACAATATGTATTGGTGGAGACGGTGGGAGTCGAACCCACGTCCAAGAATATCGGCACTTAAGCTTCTACGAGCGTAGTCACTGTATTAGAACTTCGCATACCATTTGGCCCAATGACAGGCTTCCTGATAACTAGTCTGATTGATCTCTTCCTTTCCCCTCAGACGGCGAGGTCCGGCGTAGCCCACTAATGAGTGAACCCCTCTAAGCTATGCACATGGGCGATACATAGGAGGAGCCTTTAGTGCAATTAAGCAGCTAAA
>NZ_NESS01000014.1 GCF_002128425.1 Gottfriedia acidiceleris | reverse complement strand
ATATGCTGGTAGCGTTTGGGCTGCGTTTGGATTTGGTCCCATATATGCTGGTAGCGTTTGGGCTGCGTTTGGATTTGGTCCCATATATGCTGGTAATGTTTGCGGTACATTCGGTCCTGAGTATGCTGGAAGTGTTTGTGGTGCATTCGGTCCCATATATGCTGGCAATGTTTGTGGTGCATTATTCGGCCCTATATACGCTGGTAATGTTTGGGCTTTATTACTAGCTACTGGTGATACTTGTGCATTTGGTTTTCCTGTTGCCGCTGGTGATACTTGCATATTTGGTTTTCCTGTTGCTGCTGGTGATACTTGCATATTTGGTTTCCCTGTTGATACTGGTGATACTTGCATATTTGGTTTCCCTGTTGATGCTGGTGATACTTGCATATTCGGCTTTCCTGTTGCTACTGGTAATACTTGCTCTTTTGGTTTTCCTGTTGATACTGGTGATACTTGCATATTTGGTTTCCCTGTTGCTACTGGTGATACTTGCACATTTGGTTTTCCTGTTGCTACCGGTGATACTTGTTGATTTGGTTTTCCTGTTGATACTGGCGATACTTGTTGATTTGGTTTTCCTGTTGATACTGGCGATACTTGTTGGTTCGGTTTTCCTGTTTCCACAGGAGATACTTGCGGATTTGGTGTTGACGGAGAAACTAATGATCCTGGGAAGTAGTTCTTTTTCTCTGACATGCTTTGTCCTCCCTTGGTGTTCACATTTGATTTATTATCATTTATCGGATTTTTAACTGCCACTGGCGAAACAACTTGCGGTATGTTCGCATTTGGTTTTCCAGTTTGAACAGGAGATACTTGTTGATTCGCATTATTTGTCGCAGGTGATACAGTCGGTTTTGCAGGTGGAATAGGTACCTGAATTACAGGTTTTACTGTCGGTGTAACCTCTACATTAATATTCAAATTATTATCAACGGGCTTTGTATTAGGCGAGACAGCAGGTTGTGTCTGTGCTACAGGTTGAACTTTTCCTTCTTCTACCTCCAAAGCAATACTTGGCTTAGGTTCTTTAGAAAGCTGTACCTCCTTTTGAGAACCTAATGGAGCTGGTTTTTCGCCCCTTTCTGGCACTTTTATTTTCATGCCAGGATAGATCATATCTGGATTACTTAGTTGGGCATTTAATTTAACTATCTCTTCATAGTCGATGTTATATTTTTGAGCAATGCTCTTAAGGGTATCGCCCTTTATTACTATGTGAATTCTCACCTTTTCCCCTCCTGACCAATTGCCTCTACGTTGGATTGTACATTAGTACCTCACAACAATGTATGTCTGAATATTTGTATTTATGATAGAAGGTATTTTAATTTATGACGAGTAAGCTTGTATAAGTATTTACTTTTTTCTTGTTTTTTCTATAAAAAAATCATTTAGCTCAGATTGAACTAAATGATAATAAATTTTTAATGATATTTTATTTTTAAGCAAGCTCAAGCATTTTATCTAATGCCTTAATTGCATCTTTTGCAGTTTGTTTATCAACTGTAATTATATTTTGAATGTTACCTTTTTCGATATTTTCTAAAGACCATAATAAATGTGGTAAATCGATACGATTCATTGTTAAGCAAGGGCACATAAATGGATTTAATGAAATGATCTCTTTATCTGGATGATTTTTAATAATTCTTTGAACTAGATTCATCTCAGTTCCAATTGCCCATTTACTTCCTGCAGGAGCAGCTTCAATTTGGTCAATAATATATTTTGTAGATCCATTGTCATCACTTGCTGCTACAACTTCTCTAGAACATTCTGGATGCACAATAATTCTCATATCTGGATGATTTTTTCGTACATTCTCAATATTTTTCACTGTAAAATTCTCATGAACAGAGCAGTGACCTTTCCAAAGTATTACTTTGATGTTATTAAGGTCGCCTTCATATTCTAAAGTGTCTGTTATTGGATTCCAAATCGCCATATGCTCTAACGGTACACCTAATTCAAATGCTGTGTTTCTGCCTAAATGTTGATCAGGTAAGAACAATATACGTTCTTTTTGTGTGAAAGCCCACGAAACAACCTTCTTTGCATTAGATGATGTTACGGTTGCACCATCATTTCTACCGACAAACGCTTTAATTGCGGCAGTTGAATTCACATATGTTAACGGTAAAATTGTGTCTCCGAAAAGCTTCTGTAACTCTACCCATGCACGATCAGTTTGATGGTGATCTGCCATATCTGCCATTGAACAGCCTGCTCTCATATCAGGTAAAATAACGATTTGTTCATCTTCCGTTAAAATATCTGCAGTCTCTGCCATAAAATGTACACCACAGAATACAATATATTTTGCTTTTTTATTATTAGCAGCAACTTGAGCAAGTTGTAGAGAATCTCCCGTCGAATCTGAAAAAACTACAACTTCTTCCTTTTGATAATGATGTCCTGGAATGAAAAGAGCATCACCTAATCTCTCTTTAATATCTTTTACTCTTTTTTCCATTTCCTCAGTTGATAATTTATAGTACTCATCAGGAATTTGATATCCTTCATTTTTTTGTATCATATCTAAAACGTTCATTATCCCCACTCCAATCCCTTCTATATTACAAGTAGAAGCTTATATCTAATGCTTTTGCTGAATGTGTCAAACAGCCTAAAGAAATAACATTTACACCACAGTTTTGAAAACTTGCTAAATTATCTAAAGTAATTCCACCAGAAGCTTCTGTTACAATCGTTTCTGGTACAAGCTTTACGAATTCTTTTATTTCATCTGGAGTACGATTATCAAACATAATGACATCTGCGCCAGCTTCAATAGCTTGGAGTACTTGATCTTTATTTTCAGTCTCGACTTCAATTTTGACCATATGGCCCAAATTATTTCGTAAAGTATCAACTGCATTTTTTATTGAACCTGCGTAAGCAATATGATTATCTTTAAGCATTACTGCATCATATAAACCGAAACGATGGTTCGCTCCACCACCACAAGTAACTGCATACTTATCAAATAAACGTAAACCTGGCATCGTTTTTCTTGTATCGACTAGTTTGATTTTCTCGTCGTTTAATGTTTCAACTGCTTTTGAAGTAAGCGTTGCAATCCCACTCATTCGTTGTAAAAGATTAAGCATAACTCTTTCACCTGATAATAACACTTGAACTGGTCCTTCTACTTCTGCAAGTAATTGACCTGTCTGAACAGATTCACCATCTTTAACATGTAGAGTTACTGTTATATCCTCATGAAGTAATTTATAAGTAATTTCGATTAATTCAGTACCAGCAATTACTCCATCTGCTTTTGCAAGTACTTTTCCAGTTGTTCTTTCATGCATTGGGAAAATATAAGTTGAAGATAGATCCCCTTCTCCAATATCTTCTAGTAAAAATTGCTCAATCATTTTTTTAGCTTTTAATGTATTCATGAAATTCTCTCCTCAAATATTAGCTGGTTGATCTATATATTCTATATAATGTGAGCCGATACTTTGTTTTCTTCTTATAGCAGCTTCTGCAATTAGTTTTCCAGTAGTTAGCATATTGTATCTTTCTAGTTCCTCTTTGTTCATCGGACGTGAATCTACTGTTTTGGATTCTAAGAAGTAAGAAAAATATGCGATTGCTTTATTTATATCTTCTTCATTTCTTACAATACCGATATACTTCATCATTATTTCATTAATTTCAGCTTTTGTAGGTAACGTTCTATATCTTGGTATCATGTATTTTGGTTGATTTTCATTTGTTTTGGCTAAAGGAAGGTCAGCAATAAATCTGGCAACCTTTTTCCCAAACACAATCCCTTCCAATAAAGAATTACTAGCAAGTCGGTTTGCACCATGCACACCTGTACAAGCAACTTCCCCTACAGCAAACAATCCTGGAATTGTCGTTTCTCCATTTGCAGATGTTTTTACTCCACCCATGTGGAAATGTGCACCTGGAACAACAGGAACCAATCCTTTTTGTAGATCAATTCCATTATTAATAAGATTGGTAGTAATTGATGGGAAACGCTGTTCAAATCCATCTATCATTTCGATCGATAAATAGATTTCTTCCCCGTTTTGCATTTCATTAAAAATCACCCTACTAACAACATCTCTTGGTGCTAAATCTTCAAAAGGATGAATTCCTTTCATGATACGACGACCAGTTTTCGTTACTAAATAAGCTCCTTCACCTCTAACAGCTTCTGATACTAACCCTTTACATGCCCCATTAATGTAAAGCATGGTAGGATGAAATTGAATAAATTCCAAATCAGTCATCTCACAACCCGCTCGATATGCCATAGCAATTCCGTCTCCGGTTATGGCCTTATTATTAGAGGTAAATTGATACATAGCCCCAATACCGCCCGTTGCCAGCAGTGTCGTGTTTGCAAAACAAGATTCTAATTCACCATTTTCATTAAGTATATAAACTCCCTTACATATACCATCTTGTATCATTAAATCAATTACCATTTCATGTTCAATAATCGTTATTTTATCTTTTATCCGAGCATAAACAGTTTCAACTAGATGCTTTCCGGTAGCGTCTCCTCCGGAATGTAAAATTCTATTTTTACGATGCGCTCCTTCTCTACCAAGATGAAACTGGCCTGATTCATCTTTATCAAATTCCATGCCAAATGAAACTAAATCTTTTATAGACGTTGTTCCGTTCTTTACTAGCTCTTCTACTGCTTCTATATTATTTACATTACAACCCGCTTCGAGCGTATCTTGTTTATGAAGTTCCCAAGAATCATCTTCAGACATTACTGCTGCAATTCCACCTTGTGCAAGCATCGAATTGCTGTCCCAAATTTTTTTCTTTGTGAATAGAATCACATTTTTAGACTGACAAATTTCCTCAGCAGCCATTAAAGCAGCAATCCCACTGCCAATAATGACAACGTCTGCAGTTCGCATAGTTGCCCCCTCCATTTACAGTACATCTATTTAAATTTTATCATATAGATAAAAAAGCTGTCTTGACACCTATATTTACATATATTTAAACTAATGACAAGAAATTTTTTTTTAATGAGTAAAAAAGGAGGCTTTAAATTGATTTATTTAGACTATGCTGCTACAACTCCAATGAGTGAAGAAGCCATTGAGACATTTGTCACTGCCTCTAAAAATTACTTTGGAAATGAGCGAAGTTTACATGATATTGGCTCAAAGGCTTCACTTCTCCTTGAAGCATGCCGCAAACAATTAGCGGAATTTATAAATGCTAGCCCAGCTTCAATTTACTTTACAAGTGGAGGAACCGAATCAAATTTAATCGCTATTCAAACTCTCTTAAAGAGTACAAAAAAAGTCGGAAAACATATATTAACAACTACATTAGAGCATTCTTCAATTAGTAATTATTTAAAAGTACTGGAAGAACAAGGATATGAAATATCTTATTTACCGGTAACAAATAGCGGGATTATCTCATTAGAAGTGATTAAAAATGCAATTCGTGAAGATACTGTATTAGGCATTTTTCAACATGTAAATTCTGAAATTGGAGCAATTCAACCAATTAACGAGATTGCTAATTTATTTAATTCATTAAATATTTTACTTCATTGCGATTGTGTACAATCATTTGGAAAAATAGAAATAAATGTCTCAAAATATGAAATTTCTAGTATTAGTATTTCAGGTCATAAATTATATGGGCCAAAAGGGATAGGAGCCCTTTACTTAAATCCTAAACTAACTTGTCAACCAATCTATCCCGGTACATCTCATGAAAGTGGGATTCGTCCCGGTACTGTTAATGTTCCAGCAATTGCATCATTCGTAACATCAGCTGGACATATTATAAAAAATCAAGACGAAGAGCAAAAGAGATGTCACTATTTAAAAAATGTTTTAAAATCACAATTACAAGATGTTAACCATCTCGTAAAATTTGAAGGTTCTGATGGAGAGTGTATTCCAAATATAATTGGAATGAGGATCATTGGACTAGAAGGTCAGTTTGTCATGCTTGAATGTAATCGACATCAATTTGCCATTTCAACGGGAAGCGCTTGTGCAATTGGCATGCAGAAACCTTCAGAAACGATGTTAGCAATTGGAAAAGACCCTCATGAGGCAAAACAATTCTTCAGAGTTTCAGTCGGCAAACATACAACTGAAGAAGACTTAATTAAATTTTCATCTGTGTTAAAATTAATCATTAATCAAAATTTTTAATCGAGGAAATTAAAATGAATAAAAAACTTTTAGGGGAAGAAAGAAGAAAAAAAGTATTACAATGGTTAAAGGAGTCTGAGTCACCCTTATCAGGCAATTCCTTAGCTAAAAGAGCCAATGTTAGTCGACAGGTTGTTGTAGGTGATATTACACTTTTAAAGGCGAAAAATGAGCCTATACTAGCAACTGCTCAAGGTTATATTTATATTCATCCTAATAAGGAAACTGACAAAATTAGAAAAGTAATTATTTGTCACCATACAGCTGAAGAAACTCAAAAAGAACTAGAAATATTAGTCGATCACGGTGTTACAGTTAAGGATGTAATGGTTGAACATCCCGTCTATGGATATATCACTGCTCAATTACAAATTGCGAACCGTTATGATATAAGCTTATTTCTTCAAAAAATGGAACAAACTAGCTCTGTCCCACTGTCCAATTTAACAAATGGTACACATCTTCATACAATAGAGGCAGATAGTGAAAAGCAGCTAGATAGTGCGATATTACAATTAAAAAATGAAGGTCTTTTGGTAGACATGCCATAAGTGTAGGTTTAAGAGGCTAGAAAAGGTATTAATCGATTTCTCTGATTAAACAATAAAGGGTCTGTCTCATGAGTCAGGATAAGTGACCTATGGGCAACCCTTTTTTAATTGTAGAGCGGGGGTATTTCTGCCAAACTTTAATTTGTAGTTGATGTTTTCGATCCTTTTTATTGATCATTTCATTAGACGACGTAGAAAGAATTAAAGAAAATTTGCTCGTTTCCCATTTTAAGGGACCTATTTATGTACAATTTTATGTCAAAATACCTTTACTAGTATGGGTAAAACTTTATCCTATTTGCTATTTGCGAAATTTATTTGCAGTTCGGCTCATTTCATTTCTTTTCAAATCCCAATTTTATTTGGAATATAAAAATAAGAGGCTGCCCCTAAATTTTTAAATTTTTGGGACACCCTCTTTTTATATAGACATTTTTTAATCGATAAATTCGAATTCGTATTCAGAAATTTTAACGATATCACCGTTTTTCGCACCACGTTGGCGTAATGCTTCATCAATCCCCATACCACGCATTTGACGTGCAAATCGACGAATTGACTCTTCACGTTCAAAGTTAGTCATTTTGAATAGTTTTTCAAGCTCTTCACCTTTTACGACGAATGTTCCATCACTTTCACGAGTAATTTCAAAAGTAGGCTCTTCTTTTTGATATTTATAAAGAACTCGTAATGGTTTGTCTTCCTCTTCATCATGAAGTGGGAATTCTGGAGTTGTTTCAACTAGATCTGCAACTGTAAATAATAATTCACGTAAACCTTGACGTGTTACTGCAGAAATTGGGAATATTTGAACTTCATCTCCAACTTGTTCTTTAAACTTAATTAAGTTTTCTTCAGCTTCTGGAATATCCATTTTATTTGCAACAACCACTTGAGGTCGTTCAGTTAAACGTAGGTTATATTCTTTTAGCTCTTGATTAATTGTTAAGTAATCATCATAAGGGTCTCTGCCTTCAAGACCAGACATATCTATCACATGAACAATTACTCGTGTTCTTTCAATATGACGTAGGAATTGATGTCCAAGTCCAACACCTTGATGTGCACCTTCAATTAATCCTGGTAAATCGGCCATTACAAAACTACGATTATCTTCCGTTTCTACAACACCTAAGTTAGGAACGATTGTTGTAAAATGATATTCAGCGATTTTTGGTCTAGCAGAACTTACAACAGATAATAATGTTGATTTACCAACACTTGGGAAACCAACTAATCCAACATCTGCTAAAACTTTAAGTTCTAGTTTAATGTTTCTTTCCTTACCTGGTTCACCATTTTCAGCTATTTCTGGAGCCGGATTTGCAGGCGTTGCAAATCGACTATTTCCACGGCCTCCACGGCCTCCTCTTGCAATAATAGCTGTTTGACCATCCATTGTAAGGTCAGCTATTAATTCACCTGAATCAGCATCTGTTACGATCGTCCCAGGCGGTACTTTTACAATCATATCTTCTGCATTTTTACCATGTTGATTTTTAGACATACCATGTTGACCACGATCTGCTTTAAAATGACGTTTATAACGGAAATCCATTAATGTTCTTAAACCTTCATCAACTTTAAATACAACATTAGCACCCTTACCACCGTCTCCACCAGCAGGGCCACCTTTTGGAACATATTTTTCACGACGGAAGGCTACCATACCGTTTCCACCGTCTCCACCTTTTACATATATCTTGACTTGATCAATAAACATATATCCACCACTCTTTTATTTTTCCATTTTAAATTCGATACTGCACTCATCTGTTTCACAAAAATAAGACATCATTCTAATTTTTGAGCTGTCATCAGATGATGAAACAATCCACTTCAACATATCTTCTTTCTTTGTTAGTTTACCTCTGAAGTCAAAAAAGAAACTAACTGTTTTATCATTTATTTCAATTGTTAAACTAACAAAATTTTCCTCATAAATATGTACCCAAGATTCTAGTTTTTCTAAAAAATTTTGAATCCATACTGTCATCACTTCGTCTAAATTCTTAAGCGAACATGGTTCCCCTAAAATTTCATAATCTAGTACAATTGTACGAGGCTTCCAGTTATAGGTAATGATAAATTCTGCAAACTCTGGAATTTGTAACGAACAAATTTTAGCTTCATTTAAAGAATCAGAAACTATTTTCGTAATCGTTTCTTCTAGCTGGTCTTTTTGACCTGTAGCCATGTATCCTTTAATTAATTGAATTCGATTTAACCAATCATGACGTGAATGTCTTAATACCTCTAGAACGTCCCATTTCTCCTGCATTGTATTCTCCTATAGGTTTACATTTTTGGTATTTATGAAGGTAATAAAAAAGTTAGACTCGGCAATTTGATTGATTATTTTTGAAAGTCTCAAACTAGAAAATGCCGAGTCTCGGAGCATATTGTTTGAGAGGTTGCTATTACAACACCTTTTGCTATGTTGAAAAGCAATTAATTATAATTAAAAATGTCTTAAGTACAGAAAAACTCTAACCTAAAAGGTTAGAGTTTCTAAGTTAGTTTCTTAAGCTTCTTGAGCTACAGGGTATACACTTACTTGTTTGCGGTCACGGCCTAAACGTTCGAATTTAACTACGCCATCAACCTTCGCAAATAATGTGTCATCTCCACCACGACCAACGTTTACACCTGGATAAATCTTAGTGCCGCGTTGACGGTAAAGAATTGAACCACCAGTTACGAATTGTCCATCAGCACGTTTAGCGCCAAGACGTTTTGACATTGAGTCACGACCGTTTTTTGTAGAACCTACTCCCTTTTTAGAAGCAAATAACTGAAGATTTAATTTTAACATGGTTACACCTCCTGTTTTACTCGTTTATAGTGACATAGTCACCGTAACTTGCAGCGATAGTTTGTAAAGATACGATCATCGCTTCAAGGATAAGTTGCGCTTTTTGCATATTATCTTCATTTAAATCAATCGGTAATTGATACTTCAAGAAACCTTTCTTTTCATCAATCACTGTATTTAATTCAGAATCTATACGACAAATTGCTTCCAAAGCATTTACAGTTCCTACTGAAACTGCTGATATACCGGCACAAACAATGTCAGTACCATAATCAGAGAAAAATGCATGTCCACTTATTTTAAAGGAACCTATACGTCCATCTTTTAAACGTTCAATTGTTATTTTAGTCATTTACTTAAAATTAAGCGTTGATTTTTTCGATAACAACTTTAGTGTAAGGTTGACGATGACCTTGCTTACGACGGTAGTTCTTTTTAGATTTGTATTTGAATACAAGAATCTTTTTAGCTTTACCGTTCTTTTCAACTTTTGCAGTTACAGTAGCTCCTTCAACAGTTGGGCTACCAACTTTGATGTTTTCGCCACCTACGAATAAAACTTTGTCGAATGTTACAGTTTCACCTGCGTTAGTATCAAGTTTTTCGATGTAGATTGCTTGACCTTCTTCAACTTTGATTTGTTTACCACCAGTTTCAATAATTGCGTACATAATTGCACCTCCTCAATAGTCTAAGACTCGCCACCAATAGGCATGCTATAAATAGCAATTTAATACCTATTATGTGCGGTTGTAGCACGGGTGCGCTACAAACAATAACATTATGATGTTACCACGGGGCATATCGAATGTCAACAACAACTTCAGTCAATAACTGTTTCTAGTAGCCTGTTATTTCTTTGGTCGTACCAGTTCTAACAATAGTATAAAATGGTGTTTTTGAATAGATAATTTTTAAACAGATTTTTATAAACATTGCTTTTTCTAGTCTTTGAACGTGATTATTTTGATCTCCATTTAACTCTTTTGCAACATCTTCACTACATTCAACAAGTATAGCCTCAATATCACTACTTGTTGAGAGTTCCCAAAGTGCTCTTTCTAGCTCAAAAACTGTCTGAACTGTGTTTTTTACAAGCCCACTACCATTACACTCTGGGCACTTCTGATGTGTTGCTTCGATATGTGAATGAGCTGTTCTTTTGCGAGTAAGTTCAAATAAACCAAGGTCAGAAAATCCAAAAAGCTTCGTATATGCTCGATCATTTTTAAACGATTCTTTTAATAAATCAACTATATTTTTTTGATGTTCAATAGACTTCATATTTATAAAATCAATAATAATCATTCCACCGATATCACGAAGTCTTAATTGGCGAACAATCTCAATTGCAGCTAACTGATTTGTATGATAAACAGTTTCGTCGCGATTATTTTTACCGCTAAATTTACCTGTATTTACATCTATTACTGTCAGGGCTTCAGTTTGCTCGATTAATAAAAATGAACCATTTTTTAACCATACAATTTGTTTAAACGATTTCTCTATTTGTTCCTCAATTTTGAATGCCGCAAAAATATTTTCATTTCCTCTATAACTAATTAGTTGAAGATCTTCAGGCAAATAAGTTTTATAAGCAGCTAAATCATCAATGATTACTTCATCAATTGTATTTTTAGGATGTAGTTTAAAAAACTTAGTAAACAAGGAATTTGCTTCCGATACGCAACTAATCTTTTTAAAATTTTGATTTATTAATGACTCATAAAATGTTTGGAAGCCTTTTAACTCGTTTAAAATTTCATCCGATTCGGCATTTGCACACGAAGATCGGAAAATTACCCCCTCATGATCACTGGTGTAATCTCGACCTAAAGAATATAATTTATTTCGTTTTGATTCTTTTTTTATTTTATTCGATACAGCTACTTGTTTTGTAAGAGGGAAATATACTACGTAATCACCAGAAAACTCAAGATTATTTGTTAACTTAGGACCTTTCTCATCAAACGCATCCTTTATTACTTGAACTAAAATATATTGTCCTTTTTGGAATTTCTTTCTTATTAATTCGTCTTTATTAATTTCAGGTTCTTTCCCCTCAATCGTATCTTCCAATCTCATGAATCCATTTTTATTTAAACCAATATTCACAAAAATGGCATTCAATTTCGGCATTACTTCTTGAATTTGTCCAACATAAATATTTCCCACATGTGTATTTTTGTCCGCAGAAGAAAACCATTCTACTAACTGGTCATTTTCAGTTACAGCAATTCTTTTCTCTGAATGTTTTACATTCATAATAACTTTCTTCAAATTCATCTTCCTAACTATGTATAGTATCTATCATTTTATTCATAAAAATTGAAAAAAGCTAGTTAGGATAATCTAATTAGTTGGTCTACTCACATGAATATTAGAAATTGAATATTATATTATGATTTTACTTACATTCTTCTATATAGAGACGTTATTTACACTTTTCCTCTTCCTGTATTCCCCCTTCTTTACTTAATCCTGAAATAGATAGGAGCGTTTATATGGATATAATTCTATCAATTCTTATTCCGACCGTCCCCGAAAGAATGGGGTATTTAAATCGTATTATTAATGAATTAGATAAACAGAGTAAAACATATCCTGTTGAAATATTAGTACTTTTGGAAAACAAAAAAAGAAGCATTGGTGAAAAAAGAAATGTTCTAATTGAGCAAGCAAAAGGAGAATATGTAGTTTTTATAGATGATGATGATCGGATAGAACCAAATTACATTGAATTATTGTGCTCAGCAATAAATGAAACGCCAAATGTTGATTGTATTGTATTTGACGTTTTAGTAAATTTTAATAACCAATATTCTAAGGTTTGTAAATATGGGAAAGAATTTACACACGGGGAAGATGAAAATTATTTTTATCGAAATCCAAATCATTTAATGTGCTATTCGAAAAAGATTGCCTCGACACATAAATTTCTTAATATTAGTTTTGGAGAAGACGATGAATGGGGAAGACGAGTTTCAAACGATATAAACATTCAAAAGAGGATCCCTTCTATATTGTATTACTATGACTATATTCCAAAAGACTCCTCGTGGTATGTTTAAACAGAATTAATTAAAAAATGGCCTCAACTAGAGACCATCTTTTTTTTGCAAACTATAAAGTTCACCCATAAACGTATATATTCTGGTAGCACGGCCTGTAGCTAACTAATTAGTTCTTCAAGTGAATAGGTTGCTTTCTTTTCAGTAAAGTAAGCATGTAATAATTCGTTTTCATCTAACATTTGTTGATTTTTTTTATCAAGAGAAAAGACAACGTTGTATTTATACCCTTTTTGAAAGTTAGAAAAAACTTGAAATAATTTTGTTTCTTTATTCAAGGAGATCGATTTAATTTTTTGGATATATTGTTTATTTCCATAAAACCGTTCCATTAAAAATCGAATAACAACAAAATGCCTATTTTTCCATTCACCCCATAAGGAAACGATTAAAAATAATAGACAAACCCAAATTGTAATATTCATCGGCTGAATAATGATCGTAATTATTGTGGATAACATTAAAAATAAAAATGATGAGTACAAGCTATATATATGAGCTCTTACGAACGGAAAGATCAAAGAAAATAATTGATATATTAATTTCCCACCGTCTAATGGCCATATTGGTAATAAATTAAAACAAAGAATACTAATATTGTAATTGATAAAAAGAGTATAAAGATTTTCAGGCATTAAATTCATTTGGAATAGTAAGTTAGCGATTATATATAAAGTTAAATGTTGAATTGGGCCAGAGATTGTAACAATAAATTCCTCGTAAGTTGGTCGATTTCCATGTTCATCAAGATCTACAACTCCTCCAAAAGGAAGTAGTGTAATTTTATTAATTCTCCAATTAAATGAAGTAGCAGCTATTGCATGACCTAATTCGTGGCAGAAAATAATAATTGATACAAACAATACTGACCAAAAATTAGCTGTCATTATACCTATACATGCAATTAATAAATATAGTGGATGAACTGAAATTTTGGAAGGAAGAATTAGCCATTTATTCAAACGAAATCACCTGTTTCGGGTCAATAAATTTTTCCCCCATTTTAATTGCAAAATAATAAGTACCTAGATTCCCTTCATCATTGGAAGATACCGTTCCGATAACCTTTTTACTATCCACTTCGTCATAAACTTTTACGTTAGTCGTTCCTAATTTACCGTACCATGATTCTGAACCATCGGCGTGTTGAATAATGACCGTATTTCCTAAATTATCTTTCTTTCCTACAAAAAGTACACGACCTTTTTTGATTGACTCTACCTTTTGGTTAGCTTCAGTTTGAATTAATATCCCTTTGCCGTCCGTTTTAAAACTTTGCAGCACTTTACCGCTTGCAGGAACTGCATAATTATCATTTCCAACGTTCTCTTTTTGATTATTTAATTGTGGTAAAAAAGCAATAGGACTTCCAAACCGATCTTCATACCATTTCTGTAACGAAGCGAATTGAAATTCACTATCATAAACTTGTGATAGACCATGCCGAACCTGAGATGCTAAAGGTGAGTTACTTTTTAAGATGATGGCTAAAGCAAGTACAATAATCGCACACAATAAAGTTCTAAACATAAAGTTAGAGTTGTTCATTATTTTCTTACCTTGCTCTTCTACCAAATCATCATAAGTATAAGTGTATCCGCCCTCAGTATTTTGCACTTCTTTTACCGGAAATTTGCTCATCATTTGATTCGGATTTCCCCATTTTTCTTCTTGTTCACGCCTTTTAGCGATCCGCTTTCTTATATCATCTACGCGATTACTCAAAGTGTCACCTCTCCTCGCAAACTAGTTAATTAATTTATATGAATTAATAGGACAACTTATGAGTAGATAATTTGAAAAGTAGACAATGAAATTAGGCAGGATTAAGGAAGAATTCAATGAGGGCTTTTGAAAAAAAGAAAAAAGAAAAACACTTCGTTTTTTACGAAGTGTTATCGGATACCAAATAATTTTTTCACTTTAAAGAAAATACTCTTTTCAGTTTCTAATGATTGTAATGGTACAGATTCCCCTAGCACTCTTCTTGCAATATTTCTATATGCAATAGAAGCTTTTGAATTTGGATTCAATGCTACAGGTTCACCACTATTAGTTGCCTTAATAACGTTTTCATCATCTTGGACAATACCAATTAAATCAACAGCTAACATTGAAGTAATTTCATCAACATCTAGGCTATCTCTATTTTCCATCATATGACTTCTAATACGATTAATTACTAGTTTAGGAGGCTCGATATCCTCTTGATCCAATAATCCAATAATACGATCAGCATCACGAATTGAAGAAACTTCAGGAGTAGTGACAACAATCGCCTTATCTGCACCTGCTACTGCATTTTTATATCCTTGCTCAATACCAGCAGGGCAGTCTATTAATATATAATCATAGTCTTTTTTTAATTCATCAACAAGCTCTCTCATTTGTTCAGGAGAAACAGCAGTTTTATCGCTTGTTTGTGCAGCAGGTAATAAATATAAGCATTCAAAACGCTTATCCTTTATTAGTGCCTGATGCGTTTTACAGCGACCTTCAACAACGTCCACTAAATCATAGACGATGCGATTTTCTAATCCCATGACAACGTCTAAGTTACGCAGGCCGATATCAGTGTCAATTAAACACACTTTTTTTCCAAACATCGCTAACGCTGTTCCTAAATTTGCTGATGTAGTTGTTTTACCAACTCCACCTTTACCAGATGTAATTACTATAGCCTCTCCCACAGTTACATCATGCCCCTTTCTAACCTTGTCAAACTAGGTCTAAGATGAGTCAGAAATTGTATGCGATCAACAATGATTTGGCTGTCTTCGTTTATATACGCGCATTCCATCTCATTGCCTTCATCACCATAATGATCCGGTGCTCTATTCATTATGCTGCAAATTCTCAACTGCATTGGTCTCATTATTGATGCCGCAATAACTGCCTCCTTATTACCATTAAAACCGGCATGAGCAGTACCTCTTAGTGCACCCATAATAAAGATATTTCCACCCGCAATAACAGTTCCACCTGGGTTAACATCACCGATTAACAGTAAATCACCTTTCACTTGGAGAATCTGACCAGATCTTACCATTCTACAAATAGGTACAATTTCCTCCCTTTTCATCCATTCAATAGCTTCTTGCTTCGAAATCACATTACTTTCGATTGTTTCAACCACAAGATTATTCTTTTTACGAACAATTGAACGAATAATTTCATCTTGTTCGGGAGATAAAAAACGATTTCCTATTTTTAAACGAACTGCAAGTAAGGGACGATCATTGCTCTCAAACAAGTGGGTAGACAGTCTTTCTTCAATTTCATCTACTAAAATTTGAAAAGAACATGTATCATCGAGGTGCAGTGTTAGACCATCTTTCGTTCCTTTTATTGTAACATATTGTTGCCTCTGTTCCATGATAAGTGTTCACCCCGATTGTATAATTCGACATGCACCCGAAAAATCCTTTATTTTTCCTCATTATTTTCACTAATCGTTCTTAATAATGATGAGAAAGGATATGCAAAAATTAATATAAATAGTGCATTCAGTAATAATGTCGGAAATAATCGATGATTCAAAAAGTATGTATTATTCATATTAGTAAAGCCGAATAGCGCATTTAATCCGTATACTAAATATTCTAAGGCTGCTGTCCATATTAAAACAAGAATACTTCGAACGAATAAATTCGCGTAAAGTATTTTGATTGCTTGACTTATTAAAAAAATAAAAAGCGGAAAAGCAGCTAAATATATACCTATAATCTCGGTATAAACAATATCATAAATGAATCCAAAGATAACACCATAAATAAGTGCCTTCTTCGGATTATAATATAATGTGATAAATAATAAACCAAAAAATAAAAAATGTGGAACAATTGTCGCATTGTGACCAAGAATGTTTGGCGATACAGTTGAGACATAAATATTTTCTAAAATAAACAGAAATGTTAAAAGGAGAGGCAAACCATACTTACTCATTTACTAATTACTCTCCTTTCTGTGGCTGATCAATTGAACGCTTAACAGCTAGTACATGATTTATGTCATTAAAATCTGCTTGCGGTTTAATATAAGCTGTTTGTGTTAGACCATGTTCATCAGGAACAACTTCCTCAACTTTTCCTATCACTAGGTTAGCTGGAAAAACACCACCAAGACCTGAAGTCACGACTGTTTGTCCTTTTTTTACTTTTGCATTTGATGGAATTCGTTTAAATAGTAAAGCTTGTTTCTCAACATCATAGCCTTCAATCAAACCAAAAACCGTATCTTTTTGCTGAATTTTAGCAGAAATTCGATTTGTTCGATCTGAAGAACTTAATAATTGTACAGTTGATGAAAATTTAGAAACATTTTTAACTTTACCAACTAAGCCTTTAGAAGTGATAACTGCCATTTCTTTTTCAATTCCACTTATCGATCCTTTATCAATTGTAATGATTTGTTGCCATTTATCTGGATCTCTTATTGTTACTGTAGCCTGAAATGTATCATAATCACTTAAACTTTTTTCTTTCCCGATCATGTCTTTTAATTCTTTATTTTCTTTTTCTAATGCTTTCTCACGTACAGATAATTCAACATATTTATCAAGCTTACTTTTCAAAACTTGATTTTCTTCATATGTATCTTTTAAGTCTGCCAAATTATTAAATAAACCCGCAATAAGTTGTGCGGGTTTATTAAATACTTTTTCAGTCAAACTTACTGTATCTTTAATAAACTGCTCAGGAATTGAAAGGTTTCTGTTACTTCTTAAAGAATAACCTAGAAGTGCCACTAGTAAGATAATAGCAGCTAAGACAATCATTAAACGTTTATTTTGAAAAAATTGTGGCATTCTTACACCCTCTTATAACAATTCAACTTTTTGTTCTAACGATTTCATGCATGTAATCCTCACTAATTGTAGTGAGGATTACAAATTTTAACTAATCTTCTTATTAAAGAACTTATTTAGTAGTTCATCATTAGAAAACTAGCCTAATTTTTTTATCGATATGAAGTGCTTGAAGAATAATTCTTTTTGAAAATATCGATATTATCTAATGCTTTACCTGTACCCATTGCAACACAGTCAAGAGGGTCTTCCGCAACTATTACAGGCATATTTGTTTCTTGAGCAATTACTTTGTCAAGATTACGTAGAAGTGCTCCACCACCGGTAAGAACGATTCCACGATCAATAATGTCTGCTGCTAATTCAGGTGGCGTTTTCTCTAACGTATTTTTTACAGATTCAACAATTGCTGCTACTGTATCACTTAATGCTGTTGCAATTTCTTCTCCATGGATTGTAATTGTTTTAGGTAAACCTGAAATTAAATCACGACCACGAATATCCATTTGTTCATCTGATTCAGTTTTAATTGCTGAACCAATTTCAAGCTTTAACTGTTCGGCAGTACGTTCACCAATTGATAAGTTATAGTTCTTTTTAATATATTGAATAATCGCTTCGTCCATATCATCACCGGCAGTACGAATCGATTGGCTTGTAACGATTCCACCTAATGAGATAATTGCAACTTCAGTTGTTCCTCCACCAATATCAACAACCATACTTCCAGTTGGTTCCATAACCGGTAAATTAGCCCCAATTGCTGCAGCAAAGGGTTCTTCAATTAAGAATGCATCACGTGCACCCGCTTGTCTTGTTGCATCAATAACAGCTCTTTTTTCAACAGCAGTTATGCCTGATGGTACGCATACCATTACATAAGGTTTACGTGAGAAAAATCCATTACTCTTTTGAGCTTGATCAATATAGTGCTTCATCATTGTTGCTGTTGTTTCAAAGTCAGCAATTACCCCATCTTTCATCGGTCTAGTTGCAACAACATTTCCCGGAGTACGACCAATCATAAGTTTTGCTGAATTTCCTACAGCAACAATTTGTTTCGTATCTGTCTTTAATGCAACAACAGAAGGTTCTCTAACTACTATTCCTTTTCCTTTTACAAAGACTAAAGTATTGGCTGTACCTAAGTCTATTCCTAAATCTCGAGTAAATCCGCCTAATCCAAACATATGTATCTTCCTTTCTAAAACGTACAACTTAAATTCATATTTAAAGTATCTATACTATATTCTCTTATCGTTAGTAAATAACAGGTTTTTATCCATAACTTACATTATAAAACAATTAGTTACTAATGAACACCCTTAAACGTAACCTTTTTCTTTTAAACTGACATACTTATGTTCACCAATTATGATGTGGTCTAGTAATTCGATTCCAATTATTTTCCCACATTCAACTAATCGCTTTGTTACTTCAATATCTTCTCGACTTGGAGTAGGATCCCCACTCGGATGATTGTGTAAGCAAATAATCGAGCTTGCAGATCTACGAAAAGCTTCTTTAAAAACTTCACGAGGATGAACAATCGATGCGTTTAAACTACCTTTAAAAATAGTTTCACGGGCAATAACTTGATTTTTCGTATTTAAGTATAAACATACAAAATGCTCTTGTTCAAGAAATCTCATTTCATCCATCATAAATTTAGCACAATCATCTGGACTTTTAATAATGAATCTTTCGTCATATTGTAGTCGATTAATTCTTTTTCCTAATTCAAAAGCAGCAATTAGCTGTACGGCTTTTGCTTCACCGATACCTTTAATATTTGATATTTCTTCAACAGACGCATTCATTAATAATCTTAGTCCATCAAATTTCAATAAAAGTTCGTTTGAGACTTTTAAAACCGATTCATTTTTTGTCCCAGTTCTTAATAAGATTGCAAGTAAATCCTGGTTAGACAAACTACCAGGACCAAATTTTAACAATCGCTCTCTTGGCCTTTCATCTTTTGGAAAATCTTTAATGAGAAGCGAAGTTGACACGGTACCACCTCAAATCAAAAGTTAAAAATTTAGTTCACTTAGTTTTTTCTTAACTTTATTGATCGGAAGTCCAACAACAGAGTAATAGTCGCCGTCTATTTTCTCTACAAATGTACCACCATATCCTTGTATGCCGTAAGAACCAGCTTTATCCATCGGCTCATTAGTATTGATATAATCAATTATTTCTTGATCACTTAGTTCACTAAAGGTAATTTTTGTACACTGATAAAAGCTACTATTTTTACCTTCATTAATAATTGATACACCAGTATAAACCTCATGTGTTTTTCCAGATAGCATTTTTAACATTGCAAATGCATCTTCTTTTGAGGTAGGCTTACCTAGTTTTTTATCATTATAAGTAACGATCGTATCAGCACCGATTACTACTGCATTTGGAAATTTATTGGACACATCTATTGCTTTTTCTTCCGCCAATTTCAACACAATCTCTGAAGAATGCAAATTCTGCTCCATTACTTCTTCAACATCACTAGTTTCAATGATAAAAGGGATATTTAACATGCTAAGAAGTTCTTTTCTTCGAGGAGATGCAGAGGCTAATATAAGTTTTTTCATTTCATTCACCTATTATTTATTTTTAAAAGGAAGGATACAAGACTATCCTACCCAGATAATCACTATAACACAAATTAGTAAAAAACACTTTCCGTTGTCTATTCGTTACTAAAATGTAATAAAAATGAAAGTTTTGTTAAGTATTAAAATACCCTAATAATAAAATTTCATTTTCAAATATTTTATGTCAAAATCCAGTGTTTTCGAAATAAAATTAACTTTAAATTTGAATAGTTTTAAATTACACCTAGAAATTTTTAATGATGAATATTAATTTCTTTCATATAATTTGTAATAAAAAATACACTAACAAAATTTAATTTGTTAGTGTATTTTTTTGTTCTTTTAATATTTTGAATAAGGATAACAAATCATATTGGACTGATTTGGTTACTTTATTTAGATTTTGTTTACTACTTGAGGACATAATTTTTTCGATATTTTGTAAATGCTTAAGTCCACTTAGTAATTGCTTATTTTTAATATAATCTTTTTGTTTACTTAAAATTAACATCGTTGAGCTTATTTGTTCAAGCTGTTTCTCATTGTTAAAGTTTTTATCCGTTAAGTATGATAACATAAAATTAAAAGTTTCAACTTCAGCTTTATACATATCGACTGATTGTTTTGGACCTTTGTAAACTTGCCCACCAATTGTTTCTTCTTTTAAATAAGTACTTTTTAATTTATTTTTAACTTCATCTGCTAAAAACGTGCTATCTTTTCCACTTAATGCAATAACGACAAAAAAATTATCATTTTTTTCATAAATGACAGGGGTTAAACCATTTGTAGATACTTCTTTTACATTTTTCTTCGCTGATTCCATACTTTTATACATTCCAACTTGTGCCAAATCAAACTTAACTGCTGGAATCTTCATTTGTTCTTGAGTCGTTGCTGTACCAGAAACTGATTCACTATTTTTAGTTGGGTTAAGTGCATCTGGCTTTGATTGTTTAAAGATCCCTAAGAACACAAACCCAAAACATAGTCCTATTAAACTTGCACCTATAATAGAAATAATAATACTTTTCGAAGGTGACTTCTTTGTGAAGAAAGAAATCTTCTTCTTCTGCTTCACCTTCTGCTCTGGCTTAATCTTCTTCTTCTTTTTAACATCATCTAAAACGATTACTTTTTTTCCTAACCCATCAGGAGTTGGTAAAACCCAACCAAATTCCCCGTCCTTCTCTACCTGATCTTGAGATGTCACAGCACCTTCTTCAAACGCTTTTTCCTCGCCATTAATTTTAATTGATATCTTTGAGGACTTGTCCATATGAATCCTCCTACTACTTTATTTTAAAACGTAAAAAAATACTAACATATAATTCCAGAAAAACACGCCGACATTTGTCGAGGACAAACAGGTATCGTGCAACAAAAATTTACAAAAACTTGCCCATTTTTTATGTACACAAATAAATAACCACCGTATAATTCCCGGTGGTTATTTATTTTCTATACATAGCAACTTTATTTCTACCAGCATTTTTTGCTTTTGAATACATAGCTCTGTCTGCACATCGAATTAAGTCTGACGGTTCTCTGGCCACAAATGGTGCAACTGCTGCCCCTATACTTGCAGTTACTGTTAATTTAATCTTTTGATCTTTGTTTGTCATATGGTTTGTTATATAAAATGGAATGATTTCAAGCGATTTCCTAATTTCTTCTGCCAAATCATATGTTTCTCTTTCACTATGATTTACAAGTAGAACTGAAAATTCTTCTCCACCAAAACGAGCTACTAAACCACTTTGACCTACTACCATTTTAATCCGTCTAGCAACTTCAAATAATACTTCATTACCTGCTTGATGACCGTATTGGTCATTCACTCTTTTAAAATAATCTAAATCAATTAGAATTAATGAAATTGTCTTTACTTTGAATGTTTTCAAACGTTCAAACTCGTCTTTAATTTTTGATTCGAGATATTCAAAATTAAATACACCAGTTAAAGCATCAGTTTCACTTCTGATTTTTGTTTGTAAGTAGAACCTTGCATTTTCAATAGCAATTGCAAGATATAATGCCAGTATTTCGATCATTACTACTTGGTATTTTTTATAAGCATTTTTTTGTTCTGATGCAATTGTAAGTACACCAACTATTTCTTGATTTTTAATAATCGGGATTGATAATAAACTTTCTGCTTCTAAAAATTTCAAATGATCATTTGTGTACCATTGTGAACGTCTGTTAAAACTATATCTTCTTTTCTCAAAAAATACTTTTTCAGATATTGAACCTTCAAGAGTATCAAAGTATGGGCAACTAAATATTTTTTCATCACATTTATTTTGAAAATATCTTTGCAATTTAAGCGATTGATCTTCAACTATAAATAAAATTCCATATGAAACAGGAATTAATGTAGTTAATTGTTTAAAAAACTCATCGATTACTTTCTCCTCTTCCATTCTTTGGGACAATTTTTGACTTATTTGCATCGTTGTTTTTAAATATTTGTTCATATTTAAGGCAGAGGATAAAGAATTTAAAATGATCATTAAAATAATATAGTAAATCGATAAGTAAATTAACGTAATATATCCTTTTGTCTCCAACATTAAATAAAGACTTATTCCGATTGGATACATTAGTAGATAAATAAACAAATCCCACTTAAATTCTCTATTAATCAAGTTCATTTCTCTTCTATACAAGTAAATTGTAATAAAATAAATAACGATTTGATTAATCCAAAAAGAAGTAAGTGTGTAAATAAGGATTGGAAATAGGTTACTCAATATTTCTTTAGTCCCAGTAGGTTCAATCTTTCCCCCAACTAAATAATAAAATAGCGCACTACTAACAGAGCATAGTGCAAACATCATCGAATTAAGCGGCATTCGGTAGAGAGTTTTTTTTGTAATACTCAATCTTAAATACAGAATTGAATAGGCTAATTGACTTATTAAAAGTTCTGTAAATAAACCATACGATAAAAAGACTAATATTGAGATTCCGAAAATAAAAGAAAATGTAGCATCATTAATATGTATCGGCATATTCGCAACAATTAAAAATAAGGCGATTATAATCAAAAAATTTGAACGGTCTAAATGTTTAAGAGGGCTAACCATATTAGCATAATAAAATATGATAGGCATTAGAACAATCCATGCGATCCAAATCACCTTATTACTATGCTTATTAATCAAAATTATGGGCCCTCCTTTACAATTTTAAGCGAATTTTTTTAGCAAATATCTTCTTACTACTGAGATAAAATATAAAGAACCGGTTATTAATACTATCTCGTTTTCCTGGCTATCCTTTATATTCTTGTCTATTGCAATCGATAAATCACTTTCATATTTTATATTGAGTATATTAGCATTAGAAATTAACTCATCTTTATTCATCGCTCTTGGAAAATCAAAAGTTGTCATTACAATATTATTTGTTATTTCTCGTAATTCTTTTAGCATCTCCTGGACATTTTTATCTTTTAAGGCAGAAAACAAAATCTTTATTTTCTTATCATGAAAATGGCTTTTCATCGTTTCCACTAAACTTTTTATTCCCTCAACATTATGTGCCCCATCAATATAAATGATCGGATTAGAAGCTATTCTTTCTAATCTGCCTGCTTTTTTAGCTATATTTAATCCTCTTTTGATATTAACTTCACTAAATTTCATTCCGTATTTATTTTGTAATAATTGAACAACACAAATCGCGCAGGAAGCATTTCTAATTTGATGTTTTCCTAGCATTGATAACTCAATGTTTTCAATTAGCGTGTTAATTCCTTGATAATTAAATTTTTCAAACAGACTAACTTTCAAAGGTGAAGCAAAAAAATGTTTGCCATATTCAAAATAATCAGCTTCATTTTCTATGGCAACATTTCGAATAATTGTTAAAGCTTTATCTTTCAATTCTGCTGAAACAATTGGAATTCCCTTTTTAATAATTCCTGCCTTATGCATAGTGATTTCTTCTATTGTTTCACCAAGAATTTGTTGATGATCATGGCCAATACTTGTAATAACGCTAATTAAAGGAGTCATCACATTTGTACAATCCTCTAACCCACCTAACCCAGCTTCAACTAAAAAAATGTCGTGTTCTTTTAGCTTACCGAAAAAGTAAAAAGCCATTGTTGTAATGATTTCAAATTCAGTTGGAGCACCACATGGCAACTTTCCTACTTCTTCAACGATTGGAATCATACAGTTTACAAGTTGAATAAATTCTTTTTCACTAATCATTTCACCGCAGAACATGATTTGTTCACGATAATCTAATATATATGGTGATGTAAAAGTTCCTACAGTATACCCTGCATCTAATAAAATACTTTGAAGGAAAGTAATCGTAGAACCTTTCCCATTTGTACCTGCAACATGAATTGCTTTGACACTTAGCTGCGGGTTTCCTAGTCTTTCAAGCATCTCTTCCATTCTTTGTAATCCAGGTACAATGCCAAATTTTGTTCTGTTATACATCCATTTCAATGCTTCCTCATATGTATTAACCATCTTTAACCCTACCTTCATAGTAAAAAACGACGAATTATTAACCAATTCGTCGTTTTCTAACTTTTATTACAGTCAATTAAATCGACTGCTTAAACTAACTTATTTACTTAGTTCTGCAATTCGAGCTCTTACAGATTCTTGTTTTTCAAGATAATCTTTTTCTTTACGACGCTCTTCTTCAATTACTGCTGCAGGAGCTTTAGCTACAAATCCTTGGTTACTTAATTTCTTTTGAACTCGTTCAACTTCACTAGTCCATTTTTCTAATTCTTTTTCTAAACGTTTTTTCTCTTCTTCAAGATTAATTAAACCTTCTAGAGGAAGATAAAGCTCTGCGCCACTAATTACTGCTGACATCGATTTTTCTGGTGCAGTTAAGTTAGTAGAAATTGTTAATTCTTCTGGATTACAGAAGCGCTCAATATAAGAACGGTTTTCTTCTAATGCAGCTGCAATAGTTTCATCCTTTGCAGAAATCATTAGCTGAATTTTTTTGCTCATTGGCGTGTTTACTTCTGCACGAATATTACGAACTGAACGAATTAGCTCAACTAATATTTTCATCGTTTCAGAAGCTTCTTTATTTGTTAATTCCTCTCTAACTGTTGGCCAAGCAGAAACTGTAATAGACTCCCCTTGGTGAGGTAGAGATTGCCAAATTTCTTCAGTAACGAAAGGCATAAATGGATGTAAAAGTTTCATCGTACTTTCTAAAACATGTGCTAGAACTGAACGAGTCATATTTTTTGCACCTTCATTGTCACCGTATAAAGGAATCTTGGCCATTTCAATATACCAGTCACAAACATCATCCCAAATGAAGTTATAAAGTACACGGCCAACTTCACCAAATTCATAGCGATCAATTAAAGATGTTACACTTTCAATTGTTTCATTTAAGCGAGTTAAAATCCATTCATCAGCAACAGATTTTTCTTTCGTTAAATCGATATTTTCATATGTGAAGCCTTCCATATTCATTAAAGCAAAACGAGAAGCATTCCAAATTTTGTTTACAAAGTTCCAAGTTGCTTCAACTTTTTCAATACTGAATCGTAAATCTTGACCTGGTGAACTTCCTGTTGTTAAGAAATAACGTAATGAATCTGCTCCATACTTCTCAATAACATCCATAGGGTCAACACCGTTACCAAGTGATTTACTCATTTTACGTCCTTGTTCGTCACGTACTAAGCCATGAATTAAAACATCGTTAAATGGACGTTTCCCAGTAAATTCAATTCCTTGGAAAATCATTCGTGATACCCAGAAGAAAATAATATCATAACCAGTTACTAATACGTTTGTTGGGAAATAAGCTTGAAAATCCTTACTTTCTTCATTTGGCCAACCTAAAGTTGAGAATGGCCATAATGCTGAACTGAACCAAGTATCTAAAACGTCGTTATCTTGATTCCAATTTTCAATATCCGCTGGTGGCTCTTGATTTACATAAATCTCACCAGTTTCTTTATGGTACCAAGCCGGAATACGATGTCCCCACCATAATTGGCGTGAAATACACCAGTCACGGATATTTTCCATCCAACGTAGATAAGTTTTTTCAAAACGATCTGGTACAAATTTTACGCTATCATCAGAATTTTGTAATGCTACTGCAGCATCTGCTAATGGTTGCATTTTAACAAACCATTGAGTTGATAAATATGGCTCAACTACTGCACCGCTACGTTCACTATGACCTACAGAATGCATATGTTCTTCGATTTCAACAAGAACACCCATCTCTTGTAAATCTTTAACGATTTGTTTACGGCATTCAAAGCGATCCATACCATTGTATTTTCCTGCTTTTTCATTCATCGTACCATCTTCATTCATTACAAGAATGCGAGGTAAGTCATGACGGTTACCAACTTCAAAATCATTAGGGTCATGAGCAGGAGTAATTTTTACAACCCCAGTACCAAATTCCATATCAACATAATCATCAGCAATGATTGGTATTTCACGATTAACGATTGGAAGTGTAACTGTTTTACCAACCATTGATTTATATCTTTCATCCTCTGGGTGAACCGCAATTGCAGTATCTCCAAGCATTGTTTCAGGACGAGTAGTTGCAATTTGAATTTTTCCAGTCCCGTCTGTTAATGGATATTGCATATGGTAGAATGCACCTTGCACATCCTTATAAATAACTTCGATATCTGATAAAGCTGTTTTTGTTGCTGGATCCCAGTTGATGATATATTCACCACGATAAATTAATCCTTTGTTATATAACTTAACAAATACTTCTTTTACTGCATCAGATAAACCTTCATCTAAAGTGAAGCGTTCACGGCTATAATCTAAACCTAAACCAATTTTTTCCCATTGAGAACGAATGTGTGAAGCATATTCTTCTTTCCACTCCCAAGCTTTTTCTAGGAATTTTTCACGTCCTAAATCATATCTTGATACGCCTTCTTCACGTAATTTCGCTTCAACCTTTGCTTGTGTTGCAATACCAGCGTGATCCATACCAGGTAAGTACAATACGTCATAACCTTGCATTCGTTTAGTACGAGTTAAGATATCTTGTAATGTTGTATCCCAAGCGTGACCTAAGTGTAATTTTCCAGTTACGTTTGGTGGAGGAATTACGATTGTATATTTCGGCTTTTCTGATTCAACTTGTGCTTCAAAGAATTTCCCATCTAACCAAAATTGGTAACGATCTTTTTCAACTAAATTCGGATCATACTTTGTTGGTAATGATTTTTGTGTAGTTTCCATTCGGATTCATCTCCTCTAATAATTATATAAAAATAAAAAAACTCCACTCATCCTTGAAAAGGACGAATGGAGTTGAATTCGCGGTACCACCTTTTTTTGTCAGAAAAAACTCGTGTTTAACTGACACACTTAAAAAAGATAACGGATCATCCGGTAACTTCTAATCACAGAATGCTTTCGAAGTCACTGCTCAAGGGCGACATTCCAACTCTATTTTCTAGAAACCTCCCACCAAATGGTTTCCTCTCTGAAGAACTAGTTCGTTGTACTCTTCCCTATCATTGCATTTCATTATGAATATATGTAATAGTCTACAAAATTTACTTAAGCTTAGTCAACAGTATTTCTTATTTCTTTCTAGATTATTCAATATGTGTCAATAAAGTACCACATTTTTTAATACATAAAAAAAATACGAAAAATAATTGTAATGATTATTTAACATTCTGGTATACTAGTACTTATTTAATTATGCGATAATTATATAGTATGTAGATATAATTTTTAGGGGGATATTCATGGGTTTATTTAAAAATACATTAGCTCGTGTTCTTGGAATCGGTGGAACGAGAATCGATACAAAGCTTGAAAAAACAGAATATCAAGCAGGTGAACGAGTAAAAGGTGAATTATATATAAAAGGTGGTCGAGTTAAACAAGAATTAGATTCTGTCTTTTTACATGTAATGACTGAATATCAAGTTGAATCAAATGATAAGATTATTAATAAGAATGGTACTTTACAAAAATTTATCGTATCAGTTGATCGTATAATAAATGCAAATGAAGAAGTTGTTATTCCTTTCTTTTTCACCTTATCTGAAAACACACCAGTATCACTTCACAAATCCCATATTTGGATTAAAACTCATTTAGAAATTGAAAAAGCTGTGGACCAATATGATGCTGATGGCGTTCAAGTAGTTCCTTCAATTGGCTTAAAAACGGTAATCCAGGCACTTCAGGAAGAAGGATTTGTATTAAGAGATAGTGAAAACAAAAAGAAATATGGAAAAATTATCCAAGAATTTGAATTTTATCCAATGAATGGCGAATTCCGTGGAAAACTAGAAGAGGTTGAAGTTAACTATTTAAGCTTTGACAAAACAGTCGACTTAATTCTTCAACTTAATCAAAAACAAAAAGAAACTACAGGTAAATTTTCTAAGTTATTTAGTACTGATGAAAATAATGTTAGAATTTCTTTTTCAAAGGATCATATTACGGACAAGGATTTTGTACGTAAAAGTGTAGTAAATGCTATTAAACGTCATGTAAAATAATAAATTTAAAAAACATCTATCCATGTACCCTGCAGCACTGCGGTGATACATTTATTGGATAGATGTTTTATTTTTACTTAATTATGCAGTCTGAATTCATAAACCATCTATCGATTTCGCTGCCTCAATATCCTCTTGTATTTTAGAAACAAAATATTCAATATTAATCATATGCCAATATTCATTTAATAAATCTCTTACATTGTCTTTTTCATTCTTAACCTCGGATCGCTTTAAATATTTTGAAATTTTGGAAGCGAATTGAGTTGGATATGCCATATAGCTTAAAAATAACATTCTTTCCTCTTCTCTTAATGAAAAATTCTTTTCATACATCTTAAGCCAATTATTACGATCAGACTGCTGAATAGGATATGTTTTAAAAGAATTCTTATAATAGTTTGTTAAATCTTGTATTGGTGTAGTTTCTTGTGCATTTTCTAGATTGATAAAGACACCTTCACCTCTTTTATTTACAAGAAAGTGCGAAATAGATAAATTTCCGTGATTCATTACAACTCTCGTATTTTCAGTTTCCTTCATTTTTTTAAACCATTCTTCTAACTGACCCTTTGCAAATTGATGTGCACTTAATATTTTATGAAAATACGTACAATAACTTAGTTCATAAGGTGACATATACCAATTACCTTCTGCAACTTCAATGAAGTTTTCCAATACTTCTTTATCTTTATTCCACCTTTTTGTTAAAGTATCATAATGGATTTGTAATTGATCTTTGTCTACCTTTTTCTCTTTTTGTGTACTGTTGTGCATCTTACCTAATGAAGTAAACATTCGTTGAAAATGTAAATTCTCATCAGACTTTTCATCAACACTTTCGATCCAAGGCATTAAATAGTAATGCTTCGTATTAAATTCAACAATATAATCTCCACTCTGAGTATGATAAATTGGTACAACATTTCGAAAGCCTTTATCTTGTAAAGAACGAACATTTTCAATCAAATTATTTCTATAGACTCGATTCACATTTGCCTCTTTTAGTGCGAATACACCTTGATTCGTATAGATCTTAACTACCTTACCAACAGTTTCAAAATAGTTTGGTACAATATGATACTGTGCTAAAATGACGCTTATTTCATCTTTAGGTTTTCTATACAAGATGCGTCACTCTCACTTTCTAAATGCGTAAAAGCCTTGTATTAGTAGACAAGTGTCTTTACTAATACAAAGCTCTCACCATATTGTTATTGTTTTATCGCAGTTACTGGAATATAAATAATTTGCCCTTCGGATAAAAATTCATCATTCAAGTTATTTACACGATTTAGCTGCTGAGTTTGTAAGTTATATTTTTTAGCTACAGATTCAATTGTATCTCCATTTTGAGCTAAATATAATTTTAATTTAGTATAAGAATCTTCTCTTCCTTCGCCAGTAAACAAACTTGAAAGTAAATTGTCACTTTTAACACTTCTTTTTTCGCTCACTTCTTCTTTTATTTCTTTGTTTACATCTGATTCAGCTTTTATTTCTACTTTTGGTAATTCTGGTGGTGCTTCTTGCTGCTCTACTTGAGCTTGATAATAATCCGCATAATAAGGTGGTGTTTGACGAACATCATTTGGATTCTCGAAAGAATTTTCTTGATTTGTTTGAGGAAATGGATTTTGATAGAATTGTTGCTGATTTTGATTATATGCAAATGGCGCTTGCTGATATTGTTGGTTCACATACGGTTGATAGTTTTGCTCTAAAGTACGATTATATAGTTCTTCATATTTTTCTATTTCATTTTGTGCATTGCTTTCGTTATTAGCATAATTTTGCAAAGTGCTAAAATCATTATCTAAGAAGCTAGGTCTACTATTTAATGAATTGTTTAAATAACTGTGTACATTAAAATCATTATTCAAGAAACTAGGTCGCTCATTATACGTATGATTTACATTGTTAGATGCCTGTGCATCATTTTCACTTTGACTAGCTTCTGCATCATTATTATTCATCAAGAAGCTCGGGGTTGTATCTACTGCTTGTGGCTCCACTTCCTGTAGTTCCATTGCTTGCGGTTCTACTTCTCGTGGTTCCACTGCTTCTGATTCCACTTCCTGTGGTTTCATTGTCTCTGCTGATATATTAAAACCTCTAAATACTTCTTCATATTCTTCTTGAGTTTCTGATTGTTCTTCTAATTGCTCTTCTGATTGCTCTTCGAATTGCTCTTCTGATTGTTCTTCTAACTGTTCTGACTGTTCTAACTGCTCTGACTGGGCTGTAATTTCAAAATTAGAATATTCTTCTAATTGTTGTTCCTCTTCAAAACGTTGTTCATTGCTTTCATCTAACTCATAATAATGCTCCACTTCATTTTCAACTGCTTCGACTCGATCTTCAACTACTTCTTCAGGCTGAAATACCTCTAAGTAAGTAGGTTGCTGAGGATATGTGTCTTGTTCTTCTTGCTCATCATTCTCTTCAAGCGATTGTATCCAATCACTGCCATATAGATTATCTTGAACACTTTTTTCTTGTTCAGAAGTAGGTTGATGAAAGAACTGGAATTGTTCTTCTTGTTCTCTTTCTTCCTGATACTCATATCCTTCATTCGCTTCATTACTAGAGCGATATTCATTTTCGTACGAGTAGCCATTATATTGTTCATACCCTCTTTGTTCTTGATAAGTTTCCACTGCTCTATTGTGATCATGTAGACCCGAAATACATAAATCAGCAGCAATTTGAATACTACCTTTTTCAGCTAATTGATAATCAAATGTCTCAACAGAAACACATAGATTTTCGAGATCAGTAATTCTAGTTAAAGGTATTGAAATATCTACAGGGAACTGATGATTTAATTCACAACTTCCATCATCAAGAGCGATTACATTTTCAACCATTCTTGAAGGCGCTAATTCTCTTAATGAGTAATAATCACCTTGATTCGCCAAATCAGGCGTATAATTACCTTGTAAGGTTAAGACACCCTTCACTTGAACATATTCTTCAAATTGCTGTATAGTAATGTCTGGATTTAACGAGAGTGACCTTACCTCTTTAACTTCCTGTCCTTTTTGGAACCAGACAGTTTCTTTCAATGAAAAGCGAATATTTGTTTGATTTTCTGAAGACACCTTAATGTCCTCCTCTCATCGTCCAATTTGGTCTATGACATTACATTTTTATGAACGAAACGAAAAATTTATGAAGAAAAGATTGTTATTTTATATTAAGAAAGGTTTTATTATGGCAGAATTAAAGAAAAACAGGGGTTAGGGAATAGGAAAAGAAAAATTAAGAGTAGCATTTGGAAAGAACAGGGCGAACGCGATCAAAAAAAAAGAGAAAAATGTCCAACTATGTAATTGAAATTATTTACGTTCAAGCCAACTTTACCAACTCTATTTGCTATAAAAAAATGGTGCCCTAAAAAAGAGGACACCACCTACCTTAATTTATACTAATTGCGAAAATGCGTATTCAGCAGCTGCAATCGTTTTTTGAATATCTTCGTCAGTATGTGAAGTTGATAGGAATAATCCTTCAAATTGTGATGGTGGTAAGAAGACACCTTGTTCAGCCATTAGTTGATAGTATTTAGCAAACATTTCTAAATTAGAAGTTTTTGCTGTTTCGTAATTTTCAACCTTTTCATTTGTGAAGAAGAATCCAACCATTGAACCTGCACGATTAATACAATGCGGAATATTGTATTTTTCAGCTGCAGCTTTATAACCTGCTTCTAGCAGATCAGCCTTACGGTTAAATTCTACATAATCTTCTTTAGATAACTGACTTAATGTTTCGTAACCAGCTGTCATCGCTAAAGGATTTCCTGAAAGTGTTCCTGCTTGATAAATTGGGCCACTTGGAGCAATTTGATTCATGATTTCAGCTTTACCACCATACGCACCTACTGGCAGACCTCCACCAATAACTTTTCCTAAGCAAGTGATATCAGGTGTGACACCAAAATGACCTTGTGCACAATTATAACCTACACGGAATCCAGTCATAACTTCATCAAATATCAATAAAGTACCATATTGAGTAGTTATTTCTCTTAAGCCTTCTAAGAAACCTTCAACTGGTGGAACAACACCCATATTACCTGCAACCGGCTCAACAATAACCGCTGCTAGCTCATCACCAAATTGTTCAAAAGCAAATCTTATACTTTCTAAATCATTATAAGGAACTGTGATTGTATTAGATGCAACACCTTCTGGTACACCAGGGCTATCTGGTAATCCAAGTGTAGCTACACCAGAACCAGCTTTAATTAATAAGGAATCACCATGTCCATGGTAACATCCTTCAAATTTTAAAATCTTGTTACGACCAGTAAATCCGCGAGCAAGACGTAAAGCACTCATTGTCGCTTCTGTTCCTGAGTTAACCATTCGAACAACTTCAATCGAAGGCACTCTTTCGATAACAAGTTTAGCTAATTCAGTTTCTTTTAATGTTGGTGCTCCAAAGCTAGTTCCTGTTTCTGCAGTTCGCTTTAAGCCTTCAACTACACGCTCATTAGAATGGCCTAAAATTAGTGGTCCCCATGATAATACATAATCGATATACTCATTTCCGTCAATATCATATATTTTAGAGCCTTTTCCATGGCTCATAAAAATCGGTGACATATTAACACTCTTAAATGCACGAACCGGACTATTTACACCACCAGGAAGTACTTGTTTTGCCTCTTCAAACGCTTCAATTGACTTGTTATATGATCTCATTTTTAATTACTTCCCTTCTGATAACCATCTGCAAGCATCTTTAGCATGATAAGTCATAATCATATCTGCACCAGCACGTTTCATGCTAATTAATTTTTCCATTACAACTTTTTCTTCTTCAATCCAACCATTCAAAGCAGCAGCCTTAACCATTGCATATTCGCCACTTACATTATAAGCAACGATTGGTTGGTGATAGTTATTTCGGATATCACGAATGATATCTAAATATGAAAGAGCTGGTTTAATGATTAAGAAATCTGCACCTTCAACCGTATCTGATTCTGCTTCACGGAATGCTTCTAAACGATTTGCAGGGTCCATTTGATATGCCTTACGGTCACCTTGTCCTGGAGCACTTTGAGCTGCCTCACGGAATGGACCATAAAATGCTGAAGCATATTTTACTGCATATGACATAATTGGAATATTATCAAATCCAGCTTCATCCAAAGCATGACGAATTGTTGCAACGAATCCATCCATCATATTTGAAGGAGCAATAATATCTGCGCCAGCCTGTGCTTGACTTACTGCTGTTTTTGCTAATAGTATTAACGATTCATCATTATTAACATACCCATCTTCTAAAACTCCACAATGTCCATGATCTGTATACTCACATAAACATGTATCTGCAATAACAATCATTTCTGGATATTGCTCTTTCGTTTGCGAAATCGCTCGTTGAACGATACCAGTTGCACAGTAAGCCTCTGAACCTACTGCATCTTTTACATCAGGAATACCAAAGAATATGACAGATTTTATGCCTAATGATACAATTTCATCCATTTCTTTTTTTAATTCATCTAATGAAAATTGAAATACACCTGGCATTGAACTAATAGGGTTTTTTACCCCTTGTCCTTCAACAACAAAAAGAGGATAAATAAAATCTTCTTTATGTAAATGTGTCTCTCTAACCATAGAGCGTAATGCAGGTGTGCTTCTTAAACGGCGGTGACGATCAAACGGAATAGAATAAGTCATTTTTTTCTCCTTCTTTTTAAGTCAGACGATACGATTACGATCATCTACTATTTTTTTTATTAAAGCTTCAGTTGTAAATTTACTAGGAACAATAATATTATTCAAACCTTTTTCTCTAGCTTTTTGTGCGGTTACTTCACCGATACAAGCAATTTGAATGTTGTTTAAATCATCCATACTAATTGCATTTCCAATCAACAAACAAAACTGTTCTACACTAAATGGATTCAAAAATGTAATCACATCTAGCTTTTTATTTATTAATAAATTTAACAGTTCATTTTTTATAGCTAGATTTGCAATGGTCTCATAAACAGTTAATGAATTAACTACATGACCATTTTCCCCTAGTATTTTTGGTACGTTATCACTCGCTAAAGAGCCGCGTAAAAATAAAAATTTTGTTCCTTTTTCTACTATGTAACTTAACTCAGAAGCAAATGTTTTACCAGTAAATTGACTTGGAAGAAAAGCTACTTCAAATCCTTCTTCAAATAATCGATTCTTTGTTTTTTCTCCAACAGCACCAATTTTTTTTTGAAGAATTTTTTGTTTAAGATCCTTTGTAATGTTTTGCACAAAATAATTTACTGAATTAACACTTGTGAATAAAATCCATTCTGTATCAAGAACTAATTGTTCCAATTCATTAATCGAAATATCAATTTTAACTATTTTTTGAAGTGGAAGATTAATAGGACATCCACCAAACTGATGAATTAATTGATTGAATTCATCAGCTTGATGCTCTGCCCTTGTCACTAATATTTTTATTCCATTTAAGGAATTATTCATCCGCTGCCTCTTTTACAGAATCAATAATATCCTTTGCTCCACGTTCAATTAATAGATTTGCAGCTTTTTCACCAATTTCTGTAGGATCAGTACCTTTAATAGTTTCTTTTAAGATAATTGATCCATCTGGTTTAGCTACTAATGCAGTTAACGAGATTTCATCTTTGTCATCGATCGTTGCAAATCCAGCAATAGGGACTTGGCAACCACCTTCCATTTTATGAAGAAATACACGTTCAGCTTTTACTGTTCTATATGTTAATTCATCATTTAGTCTATTTAGTAATTCACGGATTTCTGTATCATTTTCACGACATTCGATAGCAAGTGAACCTTGACCTACTGCTGGTACACAGATTGTTTCGTCAATGTATTCATTTATACTTTCCTCAGCCCAACCCATTCTTTTTAAACCAGCTGCTGCAAGAATAATCGCATCGTATTCATTATCCTTTAGCTTTTGAATACGTGTATCGATATTTCCACGAATCCATTTAATTTGTAGGTCTGGACGAACTGCTTTAATTTGAGCACTTCTTCTTAAACTACTTGTACCGACAACTGATCCTTCTTCAAGTCCCATTAATCCTTTACCACTATTTGAAAGAAGTGCATCTCTAGGATCAACACGTTTTGGCGTACATCCAATCATCAAACCTTCAGGTAAAATAGCCGGCATATCCTTCATACTATGTACAGCTAAGTCAATTTCATTCGTTAGCATTGCATGTTCAATTTCTTTAACGAATAAACCTTTTCCCCCAACCTTTGAAAGAGTTACATCAAGTATTACATCACCTTTTGTAACGATTTCCTTTAACTCAAATTCATAATCGGGTGCTACTTCTTTTAGTTTCTCTACAAACCATTTCGTTTGTGTTAATGCTAGTTTACTTCTTCTTGTACCAACTATAATTTTACGCATCGTTATATCTCCTTACGTACTCCATAAATGAAACTTTGAATATAGATTTGAAACAACATAATTTCCGAACAAAACTAAGAAGCAACAGATGTTAAATATGCAAAGAGATTTGCCATAGAAACGGTTGCTTACCTTTAAATACATAAACGTACTATACATAATTAAAACGAAAAATGAGCCTATTACTTTCATATCATACCAAACAAATGTATGTAATCGAATACTAGCCCAAATAACACCTAAAATAAGGGAAGTTAACATAAGTGGAACGCCAAATAAGTTAAATGTAATAAACATTTTTTCCAATTTACCTAAACTACCTAATTTCTTTAAATGTGTAGACCATTTCTTCTTTTTTAATAGAACATATTGAAAAATGTACATAACTGAAAAAATAAAGGACAGGGTAAAAGCACCGTATGCTAAGAAAGCAAGTCCAATATGGATATATAATAACTCCGACTTTAACTGATCGACTAATGTAGCTGTTTTACCCGCCTTCGGAATTAAAATTGATAATGAAAAAACTAAAAATGAAACAACATTTGTAAAGAAAACTAAGTACTCTAGTTTTACTACCCAATTAATAACCATTGATAATGATATTATGATCCAAACATATATATATAGCCCTTCTCTTGAAGTAATAAAGGAATATAAACTGTATTGGCTAATGGTGTAAATCATTAAAACAGAAGAGAACACCCAAACAATTGCTAGCAAATAAAATGCCACTCGACTTGCCATCCTATTTGTATCTATAAAATCTATAAAAGAAAAAACGATACTCCATGCAAACAATAAGATTAATAAATGATAGATAAAACTACTTTCCAAAAGCGCCACTAACTAAACCTCATAAAAAACCTAAGTTTTGTTTTAAAGAAATAATCTCTTTTTCTTGGTTAGTTTGCATGTGTTTTTCATCTTTAGATTCAAGTAAAATTTCATCTAGACTAAATATTTCTTTAAAAAGGGCAATTTGTGCTTCTGAGTGTTTAGAAGTACCCATTTCTTTCGCTTTCATAATTGGATCTCGTAAAAGTTGATTTACGATACTTTTTGTGTGCTTTTGAATAATTTTTAAATCTCTTTCAGATAAATGAGGAAGTTTTCTCTCTAGACTACTCATTGTATCTGCTTGAATATCTAACGCCTTTTCACGTAATGCAGAGATTACTGGAACAACACCTAGCATTGATAACCAAGATTGAAAATTATCAATTTCTTCTGATATAGCCTTCTTAATTTTTACTGCCTCTCGTTCACGTTCTGCTAAATTTTCTGCAACAATTCCTTGAAGATCATCAATATCATATAAGAATGCACTATCAATATGATGAATTGATGGTTCAATATCTCTTGGAACAGCTATATCAACTAGGAATAATGGATTACCTTTTCTTGATTTTTCAATTCTACGAATCATTTTTTCCGTAATTACGTATTCTTTTGATCCAGTTGAACTAATAACGATATCTGCTTCTTTTAAAGAATTTTCTAGTGATTCTAGTCCTTTTCCGATTCCATTAAATTGGTCTGCAAGTCTAACAGCATTTTCAACAGTTCGGTTAATAACCGTAACTTTCCCTACACCTTGAGAATACAAGTTTTGTAAAGCTAAGTTACTCATTTTTCCTGCTCCAACGATTAGTACATTGCATCCTTTTAAATTGCTAAAAATCTTTTTTGATAGCTCTACAGCAGCATAACTTACTGATACGGCATTTTCACCGATTCCAGTTTCTGAGTGAACTTTTTTTGCAAATGTAATTGCTTGTTTAAATAATTGATTAAAAATCGTACCAATTACATTATTCTCTTGAGCAAGTAAATAACTATCTTTTACTTGTCCAAGAATTTGAGTCTCACCAATAACCATTGAATCTAATCCACTAGCTACAGTGAATAAATGGTTGATTGCATCATTTCCTGTTCTAATGATTAAATATGGTGATAATTCCTCATCTTTTAAGTCAAATCGTTGTAATAGAAAACGTTTCATATAATATTGACCTGTATGAACCTGATCGACAACTGCATAAATCTCCGTACGATTACAAGTAGAAACGATAATGTTTTCCAAGATGCTTTTTTCATTTTTTAATGTGTTCATTGCATCCTGTAGTTCATTTGGAGCAAACGCTACCCTTTCTCGCACTTCAACTGGGGCAGTTTTATAATTAATCCCTATTGTAATGATGTGCATGCCCTAAAGCCCCCCTAAAAACTTTGTTCAAGCTTTTGTTTTATATCTATCTTTACTTAGCAAAATATCATATCTATGTTCTACATCAATATGCTATCATAAATGTAATATTTTGTAGAATTTTTAATCCGATTTATACTATTAAATGTACACAAATTTTATTATACAATAATTTTAAAATAAAAGTGATTACAAATAATGTTAAACAGGAGTTGCTATGAAAAAAAATCGATTATTTATTGGAATTCTATTAATTGGCTTTGGGATTTATTATCTTATTTCAAAATGGCAAGTCCCAGCTTTACACATTTTTACATTTTGGACGACTCCAATCTTGATTACAGGTATTGCACTTCTTGTTCAAGCTTTTAAAGGAAGAGAAACTCACTATGTATTTCCGGGAATTGTAGTTCTTGGATTTGGAATTCATTTTTATGCCATTGAACATTTTCAAAATTGGCCAAACCACTGGTCCGTTCTTACACTCATCATTTCAATTGGAATGTTACTACAATCTCGAAAAGGAAAAGGTGATCTATTACCTGGTTTACTATTATTTATTATGTCTTTATTTTTCCTTTTTAATGAAAAGCTTGCAACAATGCTTAGTTCGCTCCAATCACAAGTCTCGTATTTCCAGCAATATTGGCCAATATTGATTGCTGTTATCGGATTATATCTTCTATTTTCTAAAAAATAAACATACTTTTTTATACATAAACTAGCAGTTTTAAAAGGAGGAACATCTTTGTTATACTTCCTTGCAATATGGAAAAAGTTTGTATCTTTTAATTATGTTTCAATTTTAATTCTATCTATTTTAATTGTTTCTTTTGGTTCAATTACTATACATATTTTAGAACCACAAACCTTTCCAACTTTATTCGATGGTTTGTGGTGGACAATGACTACTTTGACGACCGTAGGCTATGGAGATTTCTTTCCAAAAACAATTGCAGGAAAATGCTTAGGAATGTTTTTATTTATTTTCGGAGTCGGTATTATAGGCTTACTAGTATCTAAAACTGTTGATTCCTTTTCTAAATATCATCGTTTAAAGTTGGAGGGAAGAATTATGTATAAGGATCATGATCACTTTATTTACATTGGTTGGTCTAAAAAAACAAGAGATGCTATTGAGGAACTATTCGATTCTTCACCAAATGCAAAAATTGTATTAATTGAAAATCTAGAAACATCACCTTACGAGCATCCTCAAGTTCATTTTATTCAAGGAGACCCTTCAATCGAAAGTACGTTACTAAAGGCCAATATATTTAAGGCAAAACGGGTATGTATATTTGCAGATTCTACAATTGAAGACAGTGTATTAAAAGATGGGAAAACTCTTTTAATCGCTTCTGCAGTCGAATCACTATCAACTACGAATAAAAAACCTATTCATACAATTGTCGAGATATCGAAAGAAAGTCATATCGTTAATTTTAAGCATGTAAATGTAGATGATTTTGTATTATCATATGAATCTGTTTCACGACTAATCGCTAAGACAACATTGCATCCTGGAACTTCAACAATATTTAGGCATTTTTTAAATACAAAGTTTGACGGAAGCAATATCCATGTAATAGAACCTAATAAAGAATGGAAAACTTACGAAGATGCCTATTTACAATTATTTGAAAAAGGAGCAACTTTGTTAGCAATAAATGAACAGTTAAATATTCCAAAGCTAAGAGATTATAGATTAAATTCTTCTGACCGCTTATACATTTATTGTGAAGAAAATTTATTAAAAAAGATAAAAAAAGCTTTATAAAAAAATGCTGGTGGCCTTTTAGCCACCAGCATTTTTTATTTACACATACGATCAATTACTGACCATGCTTTTTCTTTACCCATACCAGTTTCAGATGAGAATAAAATTAATTCATCTCCTTCTTCAATCTGTAACTTTTCACGAACTACTTTTGCATGTTTATCCCATTTTCCTTTAGGGATTTTATCTGCTTTTGTTGCTACGATAATGACTGGGATTGAGTAATGCTTTAAGAAATCATACATCATTACATCATCTTCAGTTGGTGAATGACGTAGATCAACTAATAATATAACAGCTCTTAATTGCTCACGAGTTGTAATATATGTTTCAATCATTTTACCCCATGCTTCTCGTTCCTTTTTAGAAACTTTAGCATAACCATAACCTGGAACGTCAACGTAGAAAAGCTGTTCATTAATTAGAAAGAAATTTAATGTTTGAGTTTTTCCAGGTTTTGATGATGTTCTGGCTAATGCCTTACGATTTAACATTTTATTTATAAATGAAGATTTCCCAACATTTGAACGACCTGCCAAAGCGATTTCAGGAAATTGTGTATCTGGATATTGATTTGGTCGGACTGCACTAATGACAATATCCGCTGTTGTTACTTTCATTTTTTCACTCCTACTATTGCATGCGCAAGCACTTCATCTAAATGGGAAACAGGTATAACAGTTAAACCTTCTTTCACCATTGGTGGTACATCTTCTAAATCTTTTTCGTTTTCTTTTGGTATGATCACAGTCGTTAAACCTGCACGATGCGCACTAAGCATTTTTTCTTTTAATCCACCAATTGGTAATACGCGACCACGTAATGTGATTTCACCAGTCATTCCAACCTCTTTACGGATTGGTTTATTTGTTAATGCCGAAATCAATGCTGTTGCCATCGTTATACCTGCTGAAGGACCATCTTTTGGAACCGCACCTTCTGGGACATGAATATGAATATCATATTTCTCATGGAAGTTTTGGTCAATATTCAGTTCTTCTGCCTTTGAGCGAATATAGCTAAACGCAGCTTGTGCTGACTCCTTCATTACATCCCCTAGCTTACCAGTTAAAGTTAGCTTACCCTTTCCAGGATATAGTGATACTTCAATAGAAAGTGTGTCTCCACCAAATGCAGTATATGCTAAACCTGTAGCTACACCAATCTGGTCTTCACTTTCCATTTGACCATAAGAGAATGTTTTCTTACCTAAAAATTCTTCAATATTTTTATCGGTAAATATTATTTTTTGTCTTTCGTTTGAAACAATCAATTTAGCAGCTTTTCTACATAATTTCGCTAGAACTCGTTCTAATGATCTTACTCCTGCTTCACGTGTATAATGACGAATAATTGCAGAGAGTGCACTTTCACGAATTTGTACAGTAGATTTATTTAAGCCATGCTCTGCTAACTTTTTAGGGAATAAATGTTTTTTAGCTATATTAACTTTTTCAAGTTCAGTATATCCAGATAAAGTAATAATCTCCATTCGATCACGTAATGGACCTGGAATTGTTGATAAATCATTTGCAGTGGCAACAAATAAAACTTGAGATAAATCAAATGGCTCTTCGATGTAATGATCACTAAAAGTATTATTTTGTTCTGGGTCCAATACTTCTAACATTGCTGATGCTGGATCTCCTCTAAAATCGCTCGACATTTTATCAATTTCATCAAGTAAGAATACAGGGTTATTTGTTCCTGCTTTCTTCATACCTTGGATAATTCGACCTGGCATAGCTCCGATGTATGTTCTTCTATGTCCTCTTATCTCTGATTCATCTCTTACACCACCTAGAGAAACACGTACAAAGTTTCTAGACAATGCGTTTGCGATTGATTTCGCTAAAGATGTTTTACCAACTCCAGGAGGACCAGCTAAACATAAAATTGGACCACGTAATGAATTCGTAAGCTGTTGAACAGCTAGATATTCTAATATTCTTTCTTTTACTTTTTCAAGACCTTCATGTTCATTATTCAGTATCTTTTCGGAACGATGTATATCCAGTGTATCCTCTGTTTGCTTAGACCACGGTAGAGCTACCATCCAATCTAAATATGTACGAACTACACCCGCTTCTGCAGCATTAGGTGGTAGCTTCTCATATCTAGCTAATTCTTTTAATACTACTTCCTTTGTTTCTTCAGGCATATTTGCCTCTTCAATTTTTGTTAAAAACTTATCAACCTCTTCGGTTTTACCTTCACGATCACCTAGTTCACGTTGAATAACCTTTAGTTGCTCTCTTAAGAAATATTCTTTTTGAGTTTTATCAATATTTTTCTTAACTTGTAGGCCAATTTTTTCCTCAAGCTTTAATAATTCTTTTTCATCTTGAAGGAAATTCAAGATAATATGTATTCTTTCAGTAACATCGATAGTTGCTAAAATTTTTTGTTTTTCTTCTTCCCTTAATGGAATTGAATCGATCATTGCATCTGCAAGTTTACCTGGACGGTCTTGCTTAACAATTGAAGCAATTGTCTCTGGCAAAATTCGCTTTGATAATTTACTATATTGTTTAAAGTGCTGCAATAAAGTTCTCATTAAAGCACGAAGCTCTTTAGATTCGTCTTCTACATCTGGATATTCTTCTACCTTTGCAGTTAAGAAATCATTTTGATCAATAATTGATTTGATTTTTCCTCTGTGTAACCCTTCGACAGTAATACGAACAGTGCCATTTGGAAGTGTAATTTTTTGTGTTAATTTAGCTAAAGTTCCAAATTGGTACAATTCGTCTATCTTTGGATTTTCAGTATCTGCATCTATTTGAGTAACAACAAAAATTAAATGATCTAATTCATCAGCTTCTTGTATAGCTTTTATCGATTTCGTTCTTCCTACATCTAGATGTGCAATAGTGGCAGGAAATACACTAATTCCTCTTAAAGGTAGGAGGGGTACAACTTTTTCTTTTGTAACATTCATTACGTTACACCTCCATGTTTTTCATTCTATCTAGTTATTTTACCTTAACATATATATCATTTACAATGATATGCATTAAAAGAAATAAAGAAGAGACATAATCAAGCACTAATTGCCTAGAACATAGCATAATTTAACGTTTTTAGCGATTATCTTGATTTTAACTAGAAATACGAAGTAAGACTTGTAATAAGATTAAAGCATATATGATTATTACTACAAAATAAAAAGTGTTCGTTCACTTCATTGAAAAATAGAATCCAAAAATAGTTTGTATTCTTTATTTATTCAAAATGAAATGATTCGAACACTTATTTTTATCTACATAGATTGCGATTGATTCTCCTCAAACAATGTTAATTGTTGGAAATCTGTTTTTGTTTGAGTTGGTAGTTCTGGTAATTCAAATTTCCAGTTATCTTTAAAGACTTCATGAAGAACTTTTTCAATACGATCTACTGCTAATATTTCTACATCTTTATTTTGATGTAATGAAGCTTGATCATTCTCTTTCGGTATAATAATTTTGGTTGCCCCTGCTTTAATAGCCGCCTTAACTTTTTCTGGAACACCGCCTACAGGCTTCACATCACCTTGTATGCTCATTTCACCAGTTAAAGCGATTGTATTTAAAACTGGAACATTATTTACAGCTGAAAAAATCCCTACAACCATGGCAATCCCTGCAGATGGTCCATCAATTAATGCGCCACTTGGAAAATTAATGTGAATCGTAAAATCATCGATTGGTACACCAATTTTTCGTAAGATTGTCGTTACATTTTCTAAGGATCCTTTCGCCATACTTTTTCTACGAATAGATTTAGCTTGATTACCTAAGCTTTCTTCTTCAGCAATTCCAGTTATTGTAATTGAACCTTTACCGATTTCCTTAGCATTCATAGCAATTACTTCAATCGGTAATAGAGCGCCAATATTAGCTCCATAAACTGCCAAGCCGTTTACCAATCCTACAGTTGGAGCTTCTGGAATCTTGTTTACTAGTCTTGGTGATAATCTACTTACGGAAACAACCCACCCAATATCATCTTCTATTAATTCTTTTCGACCAGAAGTTAAAACCATACCTCCAGCTAACTGAATTAAGTTAATCGCTTCCCGACCATTTTTTGCATATGTACCTACTAATTCCAAAGCTTTTTCAGATATGCTTAATTCAATTTTTTCAGCAGAATTTTTAGCTACTGCTTGAATTTCATCCTGTTCTAATTCTCTAAAAAATATTTCTAAACAACGTGAACGAATTGCAGGTGGTATATCTTCAGGAGATCTTGTTGTTGCACCGACTAATCTGAAATCTGCTGGTAATCCGTGTTTAAAAATTTCATGAATATGTGCTGGTATTGAAGGATTTTCTTCTTGGTAGTAAGCACTTTCAAATTTAACTTTACGGTCTTCAAGTACTTTCAGCATTTTATTCATTTGAATTGGATGAAGCTCCCCAATTTCATCAATAAATAAAATTCCTCCATGCGCGTCGGTTACCGCCCCTTTTTTAGGTTGAGGAACGCCTGCTTGCCCCATCGCACCTGCACCTTGATAGATTGGATCGTGCACTGAACCAATTAAAGGATCCGCGATACCTCTTTCATCAAACCTAGCAGTTGTAGCGTCTAATTCGATAAATACTGCATCTTGTTTAAAAGGAGTATTCGGGCTCTTTTTCGCTTCTTCTAATACAAGTCTAGCTGCTGCCGTTTTCCCGATACCAGGTGGTCCATAGATTATTACATGCTGAGGATTAGCACTGCAAAGTGAAGCTTTTAAAGCTTTTATTCCATCCTCTTGACCAACAATATCATCAAAAGTGGTCGGTCTAACTCTCTCTGCTAACGGAACAGTTAAAGAAATTGATTTTAATTTACGTAACTGCTCCATTTCTTTTTTTGATTCTCTGTCAATCGAAACTTTTGTTGTTCGTTGACCCTTTAATAAATGAATAAAATACAAAGCAACGATTGTACCTAATGCTAATTGAGCTAATAATATAATTGTTGTTAAACTCATTCTTTACCCCTCCACTGAAGTAGAAATTACTTTTAGTATCGCCCTTGAAATGGAAGGATAAACCAAATTTTTAAAATTAAAGAGCAGTATCTAGGGCGTACAGGACATAGGGAAAGGGAAGCTGACTTAAAAAAACAAAATAAAAAAACCAAATGCAAATGCATTTGGTTTTTTAACTTAAGCTAATTTATTTTTCTTTTCTTTATTCTTTAACTCTAACTCTGTTCCATCTTCTAAGACAAGCTTAGGAGCTGCTCCAGTTTTAACAGTTTCTGCTGAGATAATACATTTTTGAATATCTTCTCGAGAAGGTAATTCAAACATGATATCTAACATAAGCCCTTCAATGATCGAACGTAATCCACGAGCTCCAGTTTTACGCTCAATTGCTTTTTTAGCAATTTCAGTAAGTGCGTTATCCTCAAACTCAAGTTCAACTTGATCAAGTTCTAGTAATTTTTGATATTGCTTAATTAAAGCATTTTTTGGTTTAGTTAAAATTTCAACTAATGATGCTTCATCAAGTTGCTCTAAATTAGCTAAAACTGGTAAACGACCGATGAACTCTGGAATTAAACCAAAGCGTAATAGGTCTTCTGGTAATACATGGTTTAAGATTTCTTTTGAGTTTAAATCGCTCTTTTCAGAATCACCACTGAAACCAATTACCTTTTTACCTAAACGACGTTTGATAATTTGTTCGATGCCATCAAATGCTCCACCACAAATAAATAAAATATTTGTCGTATCAATTTGAATGAATTCTTGATGTGGATGCTTACGACCACCTTGAGGAGGTACGCTTGCAACGGTTCCTTCAAGAATTTTTAAAAGTGCTTGCTGAACACCTTCACCCGACACGTCACGTGTAATAGAAGGGTTTTCAGACTTACGTGCAACTTTATCAATTTCATCGATATAAATAATACCTTTTTCAGCGCGTTCTACATCATAATCAGCTGCTTGGATTAATTTTAAAAGAATGTTTTCAACATCTTCCCCAACATATCCAGCTTCTGTTAATGAAGTTGCATCTGCAATTGCAAATGGTACATTTAAAATTCTTGCTAAAGTTTGAGCCAATAATGTTTTACCACTACCAGTTGGCCCAATCATTGCAATATTACTTTTTGATAGCTCAACCTCATCAATTTTGCTATTTGAATTAATTCGTTTGTAGTGATTATATACAGCAACAGATAAGGCTTTTTTCGCATTGTCCTGACCAATAACGTATTCATCAAGAATTTCGCAAATTTCTTTCGGTTTCGGAACGTCTTTAAACTCTACTTCCTCTTCTTTTGCAAGTTCTTCTTGAACAATTTCAGTACAAAGCTCAATACACTCGTCACAAATATATACACCAGGTCCTGCAACTAATTTTCTAACCTGAGACTGTGACTTCCCACAGAACGAACATTTTAGCTGTCCTTTTTCTTCATTAAATTTGAACATATGTTCACTCCCTCTAAAAATTTCTAAAAACACTCAATATGTATGTAATCCAAAAAAATATGTATCTTGTAGCTATATGATAGCACACAAAATATACAAAGCAATTAATTACTACTCTAAAATTGTTTAAATTTTTAGAATATATATATTCTAATCTAAAGTAGATAATCCTTCTTTTAAAGAATTATTTTTAGTATAGCCACAATAATTTTTTAAAATCTGTATAACAGATTCTAACATATGTATATGTGTATTTTAAAGGAAACAGTTCTCTTTACCAAATATTTCATTATTTAAAAACAAGGCACGAAAAATCTCGCGCCTTGTCTTTTCAATATATGTTTATTTAACGCTTATTTTTTTCTGCTATCTACTAATAACTCAACAGCTTTACGGATTTGAATATCGTCACGTACAGCGTCAGTTCCACCTAGCATAGTTACTAATTGCTCAGAAGGAATGTTGTACATTTCAGATAAACGAGTTAATTCTTCGTTCATTTCTTCTTCAGTTGCTTCGATTTTTTCAGCTTCGATGATCGCATCGATTGTTAAATCGATTCTTACACGAGCTTCAGCATCTTGACGCATTTGAGCACGAAGATCCTCTTCTTTAGTACCAGTGAATTGGTAGTAAAGTTCTAAGTTTAATCCTTGCTGAGCAATACGTTGTTCAAAGTCTTTAACCATACGGTCAACTTGGCTTTCGAACATTACGTCTGGGATTTCGACCTCAGCATTTTCAGCTGCTTTTTGAACTAAAGCATCACGTAAGCTACCTTCAGCTTGTGTTTTTTTAGACTCAACTAAGTCATTTTTGATTTTAGCTTTAAGATCTTCTAAAGTTTCTACTTCGTCATTTACGTCTTTAGCAAACTCGTCGTTTAACTCAGGAAGTTCTTTCGCTTTAATTTCATGAACAGTTACTTTGAAAGTAGCAGCTTTCCCTGCTAATTCAGCACTGTGGTATTCTTCTGGGAATGTTACATTAACATCAGTTTCTACACCAGATTTAGCGCCAATTAAAGCTTCTTCAAATCCTGGAATGAAAGAACCTGAACCGATTTCTAGTGGATAGTTTTCACCTTTTCCACCTTCGAAAGCTACGCCATCAACGAAACCTTCGAAATCAATTACAGCTGTATTACCGTTTTCAACAGTACCATCTTCTTTAACTACTAACTCAGCTTGACGCTCTTGTAATTTAGTTAATTCAGCTTGTACGTCTTCATCAGTTACAGTTGCATCCATTTCTTCAACTTCTAAGCCTTTATACTCACCTAATTTTACTTCAGGTTTTACAGTAACTTTTGCTTTGAAGATTAAAGTTTTACCTTTTTCCATTTGCTCAACGTCAACTTCTGGACGGTCAACTGGCTCAATACCAACTTCTTCAACAGCTTTGCTGTAAGCTTCTGGTAAAATTACATCTAAAGCATCATTGTAAAGTGCTTCAATACCAAATTTTTGTTCGAAAATTGGGCGAGGTAATTTACCTTTACGGAATCCCGGTACATTGATAGTTTTTACAACTTTTTTGAAAGCTGCATCTAAACCTTTATCTACTTCAGAAGCTTCAACTTCTACAGTTAATAGACCAACGTTAGCTTCTAATTTTTCCCATTTAGCAGTCATTGTTAGTTCCCTCCAAAATTATCTAAAAAAATATATGTGTTTACGTATTTTCGTACTATACATGCCTGTCCATTTTAATAGAGAAAATGCATGTATAATTAAGTAAATAGTCGTTACAACCACTCTATTATAACACATTCCTTTTTTGTTTCAATATTTCCTATTTTTATAAGGATAAAATATTAGGATTTTTTAATTTGTTAAGGAAATCATTCTTTGTTTCCACTAATAAAAATAAACTTATTTCTCTGAGCCAACTGTCACGTTTACTCCTGTGAGGTCTAGGTCTTCTTACACCTACCATAGGAAGGAGTTTTACCCATCTCCAACCAAGCTTACTTTTTAATATGTTATTTTTTATTCATTTTTTAACAAAAAAAACATAGAAACCCAATTGGATCATCTATGTTTTTTCCAACTATTTCATTTAATGTTAAAGTATCCTTCATCTTCAAAGCGTTTTACTAAAGCAATTGCACTTTTTACTGGAAAATATTCTACATTAAATAAATCTTTTAGTTCCTCTTCATCTACACTGCGATCAAAAAATTGTTGGACGATACAATAGAAACAGGCTGCCCATATATTTATTTCTGCTGGTATTGGGATAAACGGGAAGTAAATTGTTATAAAGTGTTGGAAGTGTGTTTTTGCGATTTCGAAAGCAGAAGGGTCTTCACTTTCTAATACGTCACTTAATTTTTTTAATATAGCATCTACAAAAGTTTTATGTTCATCGACTGAAACCGATGTATTCCAAATCATTCTTTGATTTACTTTGTTCAGTTCAAAATCTTTATCGATTGATTGTTCTTGTAAAATAAATAAAATGAAACTTTGAATTAGCGGATTTGCTTTGGAGCTCTTCAATATCTCTTCAATTTGGTCGAGAACTAGTTTACAATCTATTGCCCTTAATTCATTAATTAATTCAAGTTGCTTCTCAATCGGCTCAGAATCTTCAACTATCTTATGTAAATCAAGAACTTCACCCTTTATGTCTTTACGATCTGAAATTACTTTCTTTGATAATGAGAGCATCGCCTGAAACTTATCCATCTGATTTTCATCAATCCGTTTTTGAGTGAGTAGTCTTTTTATAATTTTTTGTAACTCTTCGTATTCTTTTAATTGAAATAAAATGCTTATGTATACTTCAATTGCTTCATCACTCTCAAAAGGCCCGAAAACTAAATCCTCACATCTTTCCTTAGCTTCTCTAGCCCGATTCCCTTCTAAAAGACACGCGACTGCAGCAAGCTCTGTTTGTGAATTATGCTCATTCATTTCTTTTAATTGATTACATAACATTAAAGCTTTACTAAAATTTTTTTCTTCTAATGCTTTTTTACCTAAATTTATGATCCGATCCTTTAGTTTAGGAAAAAAGACAATATTATCTTCCATGTTACTCTCCCCTAACATTTGTTATTTCCTGCACAAACTAGTTATGAAAAAGTGTATCATGAATTAAAATTATTTAAAATATTAAAGATACGAGTAGGTGTAATCAGTTTTTCTACCATTTATTCAAACTACTCCTTTTAGCTATCTAGTTCCCTAATGGTTTCTGGCCAAATCTTTTCCATAGCTTTGGAAATCGAACTTTTAATTCGTCTTTCGACTTCCAATCGATCGTTAATTGTTGTTCAGGATAATGATAGCCTTTGCTTTCAATTAGTGAATTGAACTCATTCCACAATTGATCATCCCAATCATCATCGCCTTTACGCTTGATTGAATATGCTTGTAAAGCAAGATCTAACATATCTTCTAATTCTGGTGCAAGTCCTTCTTTTTCATAAATAGGAAAGATGTATTCAGCTAAATAATCTGGGTCGTTTAACGTCTTTTTGTAAACTTGTTCTCCTTGACCGATTAACCACGCTCTAAATTGTACAAAGGAATCCTCAGAACAACCATCCATGATAATCCATGCAGCTCCTAAAAGATTTGTGGTATACGCTTTAGAAAAAAAAGTTTCAAACTGAATTTCAAAACTAGCTATCTCTTCCTCAGATTGTTTAGCTAAATGATTTATTACCCATTCATATGGTTCTTCAACAATATGCATTTTGGATATTAAACCCCAAAATTCTTTTTCGTTCATTTACATCACTCCACTCTTTTATTTATACTAGAATAACATATCTATGATAAATTTTATGATGTTCTATTTCTAAGCTCTTTAATTAAAAGTACTTAAAATACAAAAAAAGACACTTATTTTACATTAAGTAAAACAAGTGTCTTTTGGACGTCCTGAGAGGGATTCGAACCCCCGACCGACGGCTTAGAAGGCCGTTGCTCTATCCTGCTGAGCTACCAGGACATATGGAGCGGGTGATGGGAATCGAACCCACGACCGAAGCTTGGAAGGCTTCTATTTTACCATTAAACTACACCCGCATATTTTTTATTTCTTTTTTTATTTCTTTGCGACATCACCCTGTCGACATAATTTATTATAGTCACTATGCAAAATAAAGTCAACACTATTTTAAAACTTTTTTTTCCAAAATAAAGGAAAAAATTTTAAAGCTATATTATTACCTTATTTTATTAAGGTTTTCCAGTTTTTAGCACATACATTTTTTTATTTTCAAGTAAGGTAAGTAGCCAAATACATTTTAGCTACTTACCCCAATTTATTTATTAAATTTCAAATGAAGTAGTTATAAGCTCCGTTCCATCTGTATTATAAAACGTAACATTGGCCTTCTTACCAAATGTTTCAAGAATAGCATAAGTCTTTTCTTTACGCATTCTCGGTAATAAAATGCTGCCAGGATTAATAAAAAGCACATCATCAATTAATTCTGCACCTAATACATGAGAGTGACCGAAACAAGCAATTGTTGCTCCAACTTCTTTACAACGATAATACAGCTTTTGTAATGACTGTTTTATTCCGTGTAAATGACCATGTGTTGCTAAGATTGTATATTCATTCCCACGGTGAATAAATTCTTCAGGGAATTCTCCCCTGAAATCACAATTCCCTCTTACAACATTATAGTCTCTTAGTTCCTTAGCATTAACTTCTAATTCCGAATCTCCACAGTGTATCATTAAGTCTACACTGTCACGATATCGGTCGGCGATTTCTTGCAATGGTTTTGTCAATCCATGGCTATCACTTACAATTAGTACTTTCATTTATTTGATCCTCTGAATAAAGAATCTTTATCTTCTTTATTTATAACATTCATTAATGATTTAATTGCATTTGCGCGATGACTTAAGCCACCTTTTTCATCTGTTGTTAATTCAGCCATTGTTTTATCTAATTCTGGTAAAAAGAATATTGGATCGTAACCAAAACCGTTTGTTCCTCTTTTTTCATTTGCAATATACCCTTCAACCGTACCATGAACAGTTATCGTTTCTTTACCTGGAACTGCTAAAGCTAATGCACAATAAAATCGCGCAGTTCTTTTGCCTGGAAAAACGCCTTCTAGCTCACTTAATACTTTTTGTAAATTATCTTCGTCACTTTTATGTAATCCAGCATACCTAGCAGAATAAACTCCTGGTCTACCTTCAAGTGCATCCACTATTAAACCAGAGTCATCTGCAATTACAGGCGTATTTAGCTCACTAGCTAAAAACTCAGCTTTTAAAATCGCATTTTCTTCAAATGTAGTTCCTGTTTCTTCAACTTCTTGAATTTCAGGAAAGTCTTTTAAAGATTTAATTTGAAATCCCATCGGGTTAAAAAGCGCTTCAAAATCCTTCACTTTCCCTTGATTATTTGTCGCAATAATAATTGTTTCCATCTTTAAAGTCTCTCCTCGAAATGATTATTGAAATTTAATACCTTCTTGTAATAACACTTCTTTTTGTTTTTCAATAAGAGATTTAATTCCCATTTCACCTAAAGATAATAACTCGTTTAATTCTTCTCTTGAAAAAGTTGCTTCTTCACCAGTCCCTTGAAGTTCAACAAACTGACCTTTTCCAGTCATAATAATATTCATATCAACATTTGCAGCTGAATCTTCTACATAATATAAATCTAATACTGGTCCAATTTCATCTAAAATTCCAACTGAAGTTGCTGCTAAGTAATCTTTTACAGGATACGATTTCAATTTATCCATTTTAACTAATTTATCAAATGCAAGCATCATCGCAACAAATGCACCAGTAATTGAAGTCGTTCTTGTTCCTCCATCTGCTTGAATTACATCACAATCGATCCAAATCGTCTTTTCACCAAGTGCTTCTAAATCAACTACTGCTCTTAACGCTCTTCCAATTAAACGTTGAATTTCCATTGTACGACCAGTAACTTTTCCTTTAGATGATTCACGAATTGTACGCTCTTGAGTAGCTCTAGGTAGCATAGAATATTCAGCTGAAATCCAACCTTTTCCACTATTTCTCAAAAATGGTGGCACACGGTCCTCAACTGTTGCATTACAAATTACCTTCGTATCACCAATACTAATAAGCACAGAACCTTCTGCATGTTTTGTATAGTGCGTAATAATCTCTATCGGTCTAAGTTCATTATTTAATCTTCCATCTGTTCTTGTCATGTTTGTTCCTCCTACAAAATCTTCCAAATACTAGTATAGACAAAAATGCGATTTCATTTCTACTTATTAAGTGTAAATTAAAGATAAAATTAAAACCTTGCACAAAAATCATCACAATTTTTGTACAAGGTTCATATTTTAAAGAATTTTTTTAAAAGGCAAATAGTTTAAATCTTTTCCTAACGACCGGCTTACAATTTTTTCGTATTTACATCCTTAGGTCTAGAAACAGGTTGGCTTAAAGGCTTGCCTTGTTGGTCTAACGCAGTTAACTTACCATTGATTTGAATCTCAATGGACTTAACACCTTTTTGCTCTGTTAAAGAAAGAACAAGTGGCTGTAATACATCATTATTGATCATATTTTTTGCAATATTACCATAGATACCATCGTTAAAATTAAGTACTAACTTACCACCTTTGAAAACAGGTTGACTAACTAGTTTCGTATCTGTTCCAAAATCGGAAACTAAATTTGAATATTCAGATGGACCTTTTACAAGTTCGTTTACAATTGCTGAATACGAATCTGTTTCAGCATTTGAAATCCTTGTCGTTACAGGTACATAATAAGTGTCTCCCATTTCACCTTGAGAAACATAATATAGCGTAACTGGTCTAGAGTTCATAATATCTACAATGTCACCTTTATCAAAGTTAATTCCATCATCTCTTGTTAACCCATCACCAATCTGAGCCTTATTTACTGGCATCGATGCAAGCTCTTTTCCGTTTACTCGTATTTTTACCTTTGTCACATTATCAAATTGAGTTAAAGTCCAAGTAACTGCTTGAAATACTTTTAACTCATCTTCAGCACGGTATTGCTTAAATTCCGGTGAAAAATCAGCAATAATCGTACCATCCTTTTGAGTTTGAACACCTAAAACTTCAGTATTCGGAGGTAAAACTGCTTGAAAACCATTCGGTAATTCATCTGTAACAGGACCATCTTTTACTAAATACTCTAATGCTTGTTTAGCCAAGCTTGTAGACTTTGGTAATTGGAATGTTTGCGGTACAACATAACCGTTACGGTCAATTAAATATAATTCCCTTTTTACCGTTTCCTCCTTCTTTGCTTGAACTTCTTTTGAAGGTTGATCACTTTTATAAACTACAGTTTTAGGTGGATCAATGTCAGTTGAAGATTTCGTTGGAAGTAAACTACATCCACTCATTGTTGCGATTCCACATACTGCTGCCGCTGTTACTAATAATCTTTTTTTCATCACCATACTCCCCCCACGCTTTTTTACTATTTATACGAGCCTGTACATTTTTTAGAACAAGCTAAATAGAAAAAAATAAATAATTTAAATCTAGCTCTAAATTTACTGGAAATATTCACCTAAAAGACCTATCGTTCATATGATAAAAAGACTAAATGAATACCCATCCGAAGAACAGCTCGGTCAAGCAAGGAGGGTTAGCACAGTTGAAGGATAGAGACTATCAAACAAAGCACACACTCACAAAGCGTGAAAAAGAAGTATTCGAGCTTCTTGTTCAAGATAAGACTACAAGAGAAATTGCTGAAGAACTTTTTATAAGTGAAAAAACTGTGAGAAATCATATTTCAAATGCAATGCAGAAGCTTGGGGTTAAGGGGCGATCACAAGCAGTTATTGAGCTTCTTCGTATGGGAGAGCTTGAACTGTAGTTATTTTGTAGATTTCTACAAACCAACATACTGCCGGCATTCTAATCGATATGCCGGTTTTGGTATTTTCATTAAAACTTAGTGATTCACATTTCACGATTTTCTTGCTTGCAAACAATCTGATTGTCTAAATTTAAAGCTTTAATTCATATCCTACTTATAGTAGATAAAAAAGCCTATCTGTATATTAGGATAGAAGCTCTGCTATAGGGGGATTTTATTTTTAACTCTTTTTGCCATCTTATAAAACAAAAAATCGTTTCCTGTTAGAAAACGATTTTCTTATTTTAAATACTATAAAACTTCTTAGTATTTTCATATAAAATTTTATATGCACTTGATAAATCTATATCTTTTAACTCAGCGATCTTTGTAACCGATTGATGCATAAATTTAGGATGTGTCCACTCATTTTCAAATGGCCCTTCAAATGGCCAAGGTCCATCTGTTTCTACCATCATTAATTCTAAAGGATACTTTCTTACTAAGTCTTGAATCTCATTTTCATATAATACATCTGGTGTAATTGAGATAAAATACTCATTTTTTATCATCCGTTTAATTGTATAATCGTCTCCTTTAAACCAATGAAAATGAGCTTTTTTAATAAAATATTTTTCTAATAAATTACATACGGTTTCGGCGTCCTCATAAACTGCATGTAATACGATTGGTTTATTTAACTCTTTTGCAAGAGAGATAAACTTTTCTAGTAATAGAGTATAAGGTACGTAATCAATTTGTTCTTCCAAATTCTTATAATATGGTAATCCAACTTCCCCAATTGCAACCATTTCATGCTGATGGATCTTAATCCATTCAATTAACTTATCAACCTCTTCATCAGAAGGGATTTGTTGTTCAGGATGAAATCCGAATGCAGGATATACACTTTTATTTTGTTTTTTTAACTCTAAATTTTTCTTACTAGATTTTAAATCCATCGAAACCGAAATGACTGCCGTGATTTCGTCTCTTTCCATTTTAGATAATATTTCTTCTCTTTGACTAGTATCATAAGAATCTAAATGAATATGAGCATCTATCATTTTCATCGTATTACTCCTTCTCTAAAGCCAAATAGATTTTTCTTTTATATTCCGTAAATTCGTCACTTAATAATAATTCTTTTTTTCGTGGTCTTGGAAACGGCACAATAATTTCTTCTTTGATTTTGGCTGGTTTGTCAGAAAATATATAGATTCGATCAGACATTAATAACGCTTCATCAATATTGTGCGTAACTAATAAAATTGAACGTCGTTGTTTCTCCCAAATTGATAAAAGCCATTGTTGCATTTCAAGTCTAGTAAACTCATCTAAAGCTGAAAAAGGCTCATCCATACACATAAATGACTGAGGGGCAAGTAATGACCTTAAAAATGAAACTCTTTGTTTCATACCACCAGATAATTCATGTGGGTAAGCATTCTCATAGTTTTCTAATCCAGTTCTTTTAAGCCAGTCTCTTGCCAATTTTTCATCAGGCTTATGTTTTAATTCTTGTGACAAAGCAATATTTTTTAATACTGTTCTCCAAGGTAACAATGAGTTATCTTGTGGCATAAAACTAATATGACCTAGTTCTCCATTTATTACCGACCCATTTAACTTTATTTCTCCAGAATCAGGTTTTAGTAAACCACCTATTAGATGAAACAACGTACTTTTCCCACTACCAGATGGACCTAAAATCGATACAAATTCCCCCTCGTTTACATAAAGGGATATATTATCTAATACTTGTTGACCACTATAACTCTTTGATAATTGTTCCACTTGTAATGTCATTTCCGTTTCTCCCCTTTAACTTTCCATTTAACAGTAAAACGTTCAATTATGACGATAAGGAAGAAGAAAAGCATACTTAAAAACATAATGATAAATATTGAAACAAATACTCGATCTGTTCTAAATGAAGATGAAGCAAGAGTCATATATACTCCAATTCCTGATTTCGCTCCTAGCCATTCAGATATAACTGCTCCCATAACACTATAAGTTGCCGAAATCTTTAAGCCAGAAAAAATAGAAGGTAGAGAAAACGGTAACTCAACTTTCCAAAAAATTTGTGATTTGGATGCTCCTGCCATTTTCATATAATTTATTAGTTCACTTGGTGTTTGTCGGAATCCATCCAACGCCGATACTGTAACAGGGAAAAAACAAACAAGAGAAATAATAATTAATTTAGGTAATACACCAAATCCAAACCAAATAATTAAAAGCGGTGCTAATACGATAATTGGTACATTTTGCGAAAGAATTAATAATGGGTAAAAAGCTTCCCTAACACCCGGAATTAAATGTAATAGAAATGCTATTAAAAATCCTAATAAACTACCAATTAACAACCCAATAATCGTTAATTGAATTGTAGTAGAAATATGAGGAAGTAGTGAATCAGATGATTTCATTCCTTCTTTAAAGATTGAGATCGGTCCTGGCAATAACCAAGATTCGATTTTCCAAATTTTAATACTTAGCTGCCAACAGATTAAAAAAAGCAGGATGACAACAATAGGTTGCCATCCTTTCATATTTTTTAGTTTCATTAACGATACTTCTCCGTTAACACATCCATTGTAATACCTTGTGGTTGATAAAGTATTTTCATTTGAGTTATAACATTATGGCAACCTATTTCAATCATTCTTTCATTCATTTTTTGAACAACCATTAACAATTGATTCAAGTCACCTTCCATAGTTGTTTCCAATGGTTGAACTTGATATTTTACACCTGATTCATCAATAATTTTAATTGCTTCATCAACTGCTGGGATAACATCTTCAATATTTTTTGTTTTTGGTATAATTTGTACACTCATTAAAGTAGTTTGCATTTTTACTCCCCCTTATTTCGCTGGTAAGAAATCATTTGTAAATGCTTCTTTTGGTTTAAAATTTCCTTCTAACAATTTATTTTCAGCTAAAAAGTCAGCATAATTTTTCCATACTGATAACTTTTGCTCACCCCAACGGTCTGCATCATCTTTATATTTAGAGGCTAACCATTCTTGGCTTTTTTCTACTAATTTTTTATCTAAATCCGGATTATCTTTTAGTAAAATCGATGCAGCTTCTTTTGGGTTATCAATTGCAAAATTATATCCTTTTGATGCTGCAGCCACAAACGCTTTTACAACTTTAGGATTTTTACTAATCATTTTTTCGTTCGTAGCTAAAACTGGAGTATAGTAATCTAGCTTTTTACTATAATCAGTTAAATAAATCATGTTTAATTTTTCTCCACGAAGTTCTGCTTCAATACCTGTCCATCCTTGATAAATCCAAGCAAAATCGATATCTCTTTTTACCGCTGTAAAGAAATCAGCATCACCCATATTTACGATATTTAACTTATTAACATTAGCATTTTCTTCTGACATAAGTGATTTTAAAATTGCTTTTTCAACTGGTGAACCCCAACCACCATATGTTTTACCAACGAAGTCTTTTGGAGACTTAATTTCTTTTTTCACTGGCGACGCAAACCCAGAAGTATTATGTTGAATAATTGCTGCAATTGAAACAATCGGTACATTTTGAACTCTTGCTTGTGTAATTGACTCTTGATAAGAAACTCCAAAATCGGCTTTACCAGATGCCACCAATTGATCTGCCCCTGTTTCTCCCGGGCTGATTATATCTACATCAAGTCCTTGTTCCTTAAAGTAACCTTTTTCTTTAGCAACAAAAAGCCCCGTATGATTTGTATTTGGCGTCCAGTCTAGTACGACAGTCACCTTTTTTAATTTCTTTTCCTTTTTAGTATTGGCTGTTTTGTTTTGACCACATCCGGTTAACATTAAACAAATAGCCACTAAAAAAACTACTAATCTTTTCATTATCTATATCTCCTTTTGTTTTTTGTTTATACAAAAAGAAAACGTCCGGATACTAACCCGGACGTAAATGCGCTGTAAAAAACATATCTAAAAAGAGATACTGTTCCCTACGCTGGCATCACCCAGATCAGGTTCTAAGAGTCAACGTCTTAAGGACGCTATCTCAGCCAGCAACACTGGCTCCTCCACATTTTTTCTCATATAAACTTTTCATCATTAATATAACAGATAATGATTGAATTTACGAATTATATTTAACCTGTGTTTAATTGTTTTAATACTCTGTTAATAGGCGCAATAAAACTATGAAATTTTAACATTTTTAAAAAGATATTGATAAACAAAAATATCTTTTCTTATAGTAAAATCTTAAATGAATAAAGAATATACTACATCATCAAATTAAGAGTAAAATGAGGGGATTTATTGAATAAACCAATCGGAGTCATTGACTCAGGTGTTGGGGGCTTAACAGTTGCCAAACAAATTATAAGACAATTACCTAAAGAGGATATTTTATACTTAGGAGATACTGCAAGATGTCCCTACGGATCACGACCATATATGGAAATCAGAGAATTCACTTGGGAAATGACTAATTTTTTAATGGAGAAAGATATAAAAATGTTAGTCATTGCCTGTAATACAGCAACATCAGTAGTTTTAACTGAAATGCGAGAAAAACTTCAAATTCCAGTCATTGGTGTTGTCCACCCAGGTGCCAGAGCAGCAATAAAATTAACACAAAATGATCAAATCGGTGTCATAGGAACGAATGCTACTATTACTAGTAAAGCATATCATTCTGCACTAAAGCGGATTAATGACAAAGTTATAGTTGAAGGTTTAGCATGTCCAGAATTTGCTGGAATTGTTGAAAATGGGGACTACAATAAACCTGAAATATTTGAGATTGTTAAACACACTCTTACACCACTTATTGATTCAAATATTGATACTTTAATACTTGGTTGTACTCATTATCCATTATTGACACCAATTATCCAAAGAGTGATGGGTCCATCGATTCAACTTATCAGCTCTGGTGATGAAACAGCTTTAGAAGTAAGTGCAATACTAGACCAACAAAATATGTTATCTAACTCTGAAATTACTTCACATGAATTTTTTACAACTGGAGATCCAACAATTTTTAGTAAAATAGCTTCATCTTTATTTCAAGAACCGATGGAAAACGTAAAATATATTAAACTATAAAAGTCTGTAGACTTTAATAAATTAAGAAAACCAACAAAGTCAGCCTTTGTTGGTTTTTGTGTTTTTTTAATTGAGAGCGCTCTTCAATGTCATATTATTCCTTTGTATTAATGGAAAGGTAATCTTTAAGCATGGCATTGTTCTTTACAATATCATCTAATGTATATTGATCTAATACTTGTAAAAATTGATCTAACGCTTTATTAAATACATGTTTTAAAGAGCAAACAGGTGTAATCACACAAGTATTGCCGTGTTCAAAACATTCTACAATATTAAAGTCTTCTTCAGTTTTACGAATTATTTCACCAATATTTATTTCTGATGGCAATTTAGCTAAACGGATTCCACCATTTCTGCCACGAACCGTTTCGATATAGCCCATCTTCCCTAAATTATAAATGATTTTCATTAAGTGATTTTTAGAAATACCATAAGCTTCCGCGATGTCCTTAATATTAACTAATTTTTCACGTGGCTCAGAGGATAGAAATATTAGTACACGAAGAGAGTAATCCGAATAATTTGTTAAACGCATAACTTGTCCTCACTGTTTTATTTAAGATTAATCATAGCATAATTGTGAACATTTTTTAAACTTTTATGTATTTTTACGAAAAAATCCACAAAAGAAGTATTTTGTATATTGCTTTAAATGAATTCCAGGTCTAATATAAAGATGTATTTATAATACTACTTTAAAACATGATTAGGGGGATTTTTCATGCTATCTCAAAAAACAATTGATATTATTAAGTCAACAGTTCCAGTCTTAGAAGTAAAGGGTACTGAGATCACTTCAGTATTCTATAAAAATTTATTTACTAATCATCCTGAATTATTAAATGTATTTAATCATACAAATCAACAAAAAGGTAGACAACAAATGGCTCTTGCAAATACTGTTTTAGCCGCAGCACAGAACATTGATAAACTAGCAACAATTATTCCTGTTGTAAAACAAATTGCGCAAAAGCACCGCAGTCTTCAAGTTAAAGCAGAGCACTATCCAATCGTAGGGCAACATTTACTAGGCGCAATTAAAGAAGTTCTTGGTGATGCTGCGACTGATGAAATACTAGGCGCTTGGGCGGAAGCATATGGAGTTATTGCTCAAGTATTTATCGATATTGAAAAAGAAATGTATGAGGAAGCTTCTTCCCAAGAAGGCGGATGGTCTGAATTTAAAGAGTTTAAAGTCATTGAAAAAATTAAAGAAAGCGATGTAATAACATCATTCTACCTAGTTCCTAAAGATGGTTCTTCAGTCCCTACTTTCCTACCAGGTCAATATATTACTGTTCGTTCACAAATTCCTGGTGAAGAATATTTATCAAACAGACAATATAGTTTATCTGACGCACCTGGTAAAAATCACTTTAGAATTTCAGTAAAAAGAGAAGCTGAAGAAAATCAACCTCTAGGTAAATTTTCAAACTACCTGCACAATCAAGTAAATATTGGTGATACATTGGAAATTACCGCTCCTGCAGGTGAATTTACTTTAAATACTGAAGTTGATTCAGATGTTGTTTTCTTAAGTGGTGGTGTTGGAATTACACCGTTAATCAGTATGGCTAAGTCAATTGCAAGCAATCAACCAGACCGTAAAGTCAACTTCATAAGTGCTTCAAGAAACGGTAAATTACAAGCGTTTGAAAATGAACTAAACCAATTAAAAGAGCAATTAACAAATTACAATTTATCATTTGTATACGAGAATCCTTCAGAGGAAGATCTTCAAAATAACAACTTTAAAAGGCAAGGATATATTGATGTAGAATGGTTAAATAACAATATTAAATCAGACAATGCAGATTATTACGTTTGTGGTCCAGTACCGTTTTTAAAAGCGATTATAACAAACTTAAAAGAGTTAGGAATTAAAGATACACAAATTCATTATGAATTCTTCGGTCCAGCAATGAGTTTAGATACTGAACCAAAAAGTCCTGTATATCAAGGCTAATATTTCAAAAGGATGCTCAATTATGAGCATCCTTTTCATGCTGTTGAAAAAACACTGATAAGTAAGTTGTGTGATATTGATTTCCACTTCAGTGTGCTCGCTTTCCATGGGGCGGGATTCTTTAGCCTCCTCGGCCTTGCCTGTGGGGTCTTTAGCCTTTCCGCTAATCCCATAGGAGCCTGGCACCCTTTCGTTCCAATCAACTTCTTAATAAAAAAGAATAATTTTAAAGACAATAGAATATTCTATTAAACTAATGAATGGCCCTTTATTAATCTAATTGTAAGTGATATATAATCGACGACTTACACATCTTTACAAATATTGATCCTCAAAAAAGTATTTTAATAATAATGACATTAATCATGTTCAATTTTTGCAAGTTATAAATCAGCATAAATCACTTATTTATCAAAAAGAAAACAGATAGATCAATAGTAAATACTATTTTTTCATCGAAAATCAGGTAAGGTTGTATTTTTCAATATTGACTACAATATATTACATCACAATGAAATGGATGCTCAATTATGAGCATCCTTTTTATTTCCTTCTAATAACATGGCCACGTTTTTTAAAATTGTCGGTATTGTAAAACTACCAAAAATTGCGATTAGATCACTTGAGTAATATTTTTTTAGTGAGCCATATACTAAGCTGCTGATCATAAGATCGTATAAAAAGAATCGACCAAATTCACGTTTAGTTATGACCATAAAGATGATAGATGCATTTCTTGTTGTAAGAATAAGCCCACCTTCTTCTATAAAAATTGATTATTCTATTAAATAAAATCACTATTTTATTTTTTAGTTAACGTCCAATAATATTTTTCAATTTCTTCTTTTTCTTTTACCATTCCAATTTTCTCTAACACTCTAATAGAGGCATGATTATAAATGGAACAAATTGCAGTAATTCTTGTAACATTTTCTTTCTGCAATCCCCAATTACAAAAAGCCCTACCCATTTCAGTTGCATATCCTTTACCTTGATAACTAGGTGCAATACTATATCCTATTTCCATAATGCCATTTTCATCAGGACCACCTTTAAATCCCATGTCCCCAATAATTAATCGATCCTTTTTATGAATAATAATCCCTTCATATTTTTCTTCAGATGGATGCGTTTGAAAACGAGAGATTTTATAAGGGAAAAGATTTTTATATACGAAAATTGGCCACCCATTAGCGAATCTATAAAACTGATTTTCAAATTCTAACTCTTTACTTCCACTTAAAACAGAAACCATCGCTTCTGCTGTAAAAGTCATTAATATTAAGTTTTTAGTTTCAGTGATTAGCATTAACAAACTCCTGTATACTAAATTTTATTTATTTTTTTGACTGCTGCTTCCTTTAAAAAATATTCTAGAAATTACTAATCCAATCAAGCCAAGCAGTATAAATAAACCGGCTCTAACCATCAATGTAATATTCGGTAAATCTATTAATACAAGTTTTCCTAGTGTCAGTAATAATAACCCTATCCCAGTATATGTCCACACTTTAAACTTTTTAATATTACCAAGAATCATTGCTAAAATTGAAAGCAAGATCCAACTTAAATTAATTAATAAGCGAATCATATTGTCTGACTGATCTACCGCAATTATTTGAACAATTTGTGTTATAAAAGCAATCAATATAACTGTAATTAATAATGAACTGCTTAATAAAATAAATTGCTTTTCTTCTTCATTTTTATAAGCCAAAATTGCAATCGCAATAAGGGCTACAATTAATATAAACCAATTCATCGTTTCAAAAGACCAAAAAGAACCTATTCCAACTGATAAAATCGATATTCCTACAGGAATGAATGTAAGGGCCGCTATAATTAATTTTAGTAAATCTCGATATCTTAAATAAAATAAATAAGTGGATACTGCTTGAATGATTAATACAGTACATAGTAAGTTTTCTGAAACACTGTCCAAACATAGGAATGAAAAGGCTAATATAAAATTAGTCGAGAATCCAAAGAAAAAATCAGATTTCTTTTTATAATAAAAAGTCAGGAATAAATAGCCCACACATAAAAGGATTAAAATCATTGTTCTAGTCTGATCTTCAAATGCACTAAAGATCCAACCTATTGTGAAAATAAAACTGGTGTGAAGAATTAATACTTGCTTTTTAATAACAAACTTAGATTTTATCAATATAACTAGCAAACTAATATGTTGCACGATAATACTTAGTGCGAAATATTCAATTCCATTCGTATTAAAATTAATCAAAGCAACAATTAAATAAGATAAATGCAATAATATTACAGACGAAAGATAAATGAATTTATATTTCCTAAATGTTGCATAAAACATAAAGCATAAGTAAATCACTGTTTCATAAATTGAGAAAAATAAATAGTTTGGCGAATCACTTTTAACTAGGTATGGTACAAAAACGGCTCCTATTATACTAATTAATCCAATAACCTCTGATTTGTATCTATTCATTGAATAATAACCAATACATACCCAAACAATTAAAAGGGAAAATGCAATGGTTGAACCAACCATGCGATATAAGTGATGCATGGCAAATGTAGTTAAAAATAAAACTGGTAAAACGCCACCAATTAACGTTTGGCCTAGAGTTGATCGTTTAGCTTTCATTTGACGATTACCGTACCAGAGTAAAGCAATGGCTATAACAAATCCAATTCCTACTTTTGCATACTTGTTTAATACCCCATAATCTGAAGCTGCTTTAAATCCCCACATTACTCCAAGAATGAAAATAAATATAAAAAATCTAGGTAACCACTTTTGGAAAATAAGCGCTTCATAGTCAACTTTTTCATTTTCAACTGTTACTTTAACCTGTCTACTAACTGTTTTTTGTGGTTTAGAATTATTTACTTTAGTTTCACTTTTTTGTTTTATCTCATCTGAAGTTTGCTTCGTAATTAAGAGAAATTCAATTTGTTTCTTCATTTCTCTGACTTCTTCTTCAAGCTTTTCTACCTTTTTTTGAAGATCTTGATTCTGATTATCCAACTGCATCACCTCTTAACATAACTATGTATTTTATTAAGACTAAATAACTTAAAAGACATCCTTCATATAAGTTCGATATTTTTAAGATTAATCCTATTAAAAAAATGTTTACGAACTATGTTTTTCCATATTTCGTCATATTTCCCAGAAAATAAAGTTGATTACAGTTCTAATGGAAAACAGTCATTTATAATTATATCGGTCAAATAAAAAAATCCTCTATTATAAAAATAGAGGATCTTTAAAATTAAAATAGAACTTTTTCTAATTTTTGTTGTTTGATCATTTCTAAGAAGCTCTCGAATGGTTGAGTACCAATGTCACCTTCGCCACGTTTACGAATAGCTACAGTATTATTTTCAACCTCTTGATCACCAACTACTAACATATAAGGTAATTTTTGAAGTTGTGCCTCACGGATTTTATATCCAATTTTTTCACCACGTAAATCAGCTTCAACACGGATTCCTGCAGCTTTTAATTGATCAGCAAGTTTTTGTGCATAATCATTGTGAACACTTGAAATTGGTAAAACTGCTACTTGAACTGGTGCTAACCATAATGGGAATGCTCCAGCAAAATGTTCAGTTAAGATTCCTAAGAAACGGTCAATTGAACCATAAATTGCACGGTGGATAACAACTGGACGTTCTTTTTGGTTATCCTCATTAACATAAGTTAAATCAAATTTCTCTGGCATTTGGAAATCTAATTGAATTGTAGCACATTGCCAACTACGTTTTAATGCATCTTGAATATGGAAATCGATTTTCGGACCATAGAATGCACCATCGCCAGGGTTTAATTTAAAGTCTAAGTTCTCAGATTTTAGAACATTCTCTAAAGCTTGCTCTGCTGAGTTCCATAACTCTTCTGATCCCATTGAATCTTCTGGACGAGTTGATAATTCTACTTTGTAAGTGAATCCGAATACGCCGTATATTTCTTTAATTAAGTTAATTACTTCAATAATTTCGCCTTCAATTTGGTCTGGACGACAGAAGATATGTGCATCATCTTGAGTAAAAGTCCGAACACGCATCATACCGTTTAAAGCACCAGAATATTCATGACGGTGAACTTGACCATTTTCACACATACGAACTGGTAGATCACGATATGAATGTAATTTATTTTTATAAACTAACATATGACCAGGACAGTTCATCGGTTTCAATGCAAATTTTGTTTCATCAACCTCAGTAAAGTACATATTTTCATGATAGTGATGCCAGTGACCTGATTGCTCCCATAACCTTTGGTTCATAATAAACGGTGTACGAACTTCTTTATAATCTTTTGAAGTTTGTAATCCGCGCTCATATTGTTCTAATTCATTACGGATAATTGTACCTTTTGGTAAGAAGAATGGCATACCAGGTGCTTCTTCTGAGAACATGAATAATTCAAGCTCTTTACCTAATTTACGGTGATCACGTTTTTTAGCTTCTTCTAATAAGTATAAATGCTCTTCTAATTCTTTCTTGCTTGGGAAAGCAGTACCATAAACTCGTTGAAGCATTTTATTATTAGCATCGCCTCTCCAATATGCACCAGCAACTGATAATAATTTAATCGCTTTTACACGGCCAGTTGTAGGAACATGCGGTCCACGGCAAAGGTCTACAAATTCACCTTGAGTATACATTGAAATAACTGCATCTTCTGGTAAATCACGAATTAATTCTAATTTAAACTCATCGTCTAACTCAGTGAAAAATTTAATTGCCTCTTCACGACTAACCTCTGAACGAGTAATCGGTAAATTTTCTTTAATAATTTTTTCCATTTCTTTTTCAATTTTCGGTAGGTCTTCTACTTTAATTGAAACTGGAAGATCTATATCATAATAGAATCCATCTGCTGTTACTGGTCCAACACCAAATGCAGCTTTTTCACCTTTATATAAGCGTTTTACTGCTTGAGCTAAAATATGCGCTGAACTATGACGCATCATTTCTAAGCCGTCTTGATCATCTTGAGTAATTATTTGAACTTCACAATCTTCAGTAATAGGTGTATTTAAATCAACTAATTTTCCATTAATTTTTCCACCAAGCGCTTTTTTCTTTAAGCTAATGGAGATTGAACCCGCGAAATCTTCAACTGTTGTATTTTGTTCCACCTCGCGAATTGATCCATCTGGTAATTTAATTGAAATCATTTAAGTTCACTCCTTTTTCAAATTAATTTTGACAATAAAAAAAGAGCACACTCGTAGGGACGAATGTGCTCGTGGTTCCACCCTAATTTACTGTACACAAAAATAAGTATACAAAATCTCAACGTTTTAACGGTCTACACCGATAGTAGTTACTTGTAAAAAAAAATACGTTCCCCACTATAGCTACAAGGTGGTAAGTCATTCAACGTATAGAGAATTCTCGCACCAAATGAATTCCTCTCTTACTATCGTCTTGAACGCTCGTGTCCTTGATCTTTGCTTTTCCTTATTCTTATAAAAGTATTATATAGAATGTCATTCAATTCTTCAAGTACTCATCTTAAGATTAATTTAATTGTTTTATCATTCTATTCAATCTTTATTCAGTATGTGACAATATTACTTGTTTTAAACACTTACTACAGTATTCTTAATTTCATTTAGTAATTTTTCTTTCCATTCATATTTCCATTGCTCACTACGCCCTGTATGACGATTTATATTTACTAAAGAATTTCGCCCAGTAAAGCAAATTTCACTATTAGCATTAATTCCCATATAGTGTAAATCGATTGATGAATTTCCTATTTTTGCAATTTTTACGTACACATCAATTATTTCATTAAAAAATACTTGTCGTAGGAAATCGCATTGTAAATCAGCGACAACTGGAATTAATTCACTATGATTTGCCGTCCATTCTTGCATAAGCCCTAAATATTTTAAATACTCAATACGTGCTTCTTCAAAATAAACGAAAGGAACTGTATTATTCATATGTCCAAACATATCTGTTTCACTAAATCGAACTTTAATTGTAATCTTAAATGAAAACTCAGATTGCCATTCCTGTAAATTTGCTACATAATTCATTTTCCCCATCGAATTTGCCCCCTTACTATCTAATATTATATCATTAATTCCTTAGAAGAATGAATATTCATTCAGTTTTTAAGGGTGGCAGGATGAAGGAAATAAGGGATGTGGAATAGTAAAGGCGTTATAAGAGATTTGTTTAATATTTCTATCTACTGCTCTCCCTTTCTTACCTTAACCCTATTAAGTCATTATATTACAAAATTCAATTTCAATAATTTTGATGAATATAATTCCCATGTTTGAATGTGATTCTTTTAAGATTGTTATTACGCATCCAAGCATCTACACGTTTTTCAAAAAGCTCTCCCCCATATATTGGGTATCTTTCTGATATAGGATTTTTTTCATTATATATCTTATTTTTAAAATCATTTGTCTTAATTAAGTAGCATTGATCAGAAAAACCATATCCGATATAAAAGTTTTCATCTTCATCCATCGACTCTTGTTTTGCTTCAAATACATTTCCATTCCATACTGGATTTGCTACTTTGATTTTTTCATCATCTTGAAGTTTAAGTATTGATAAATCAATCCAATTAAAAGGCTTTTCTAAAATAGAATCACTTGAAAAGTGTAGTAAATACTCTGTATTACAAAGATAAATACTAACAAGTTCTGAGATTGAATAGTAATAACCACCTTTGAAGCTATCTTTATTAACCTCAAAATAATTAAGAGCTTCATTTGAATAATCATCAACTATTACATATGAAGATAAAACATCTCTTGCGACAAGTTTGTCTGCATGACGACTGACTTCCCTTACATTTTGTACGTTATTAATATATAAAATTTTTTCTTTAAATCGATAGAGATTAAACTCAATCATTTTCTCTATCCGATCTGTCTTTAAAAGAATTTCCCAATCTTTTTCATAGCATTTCGTCTCAAATGTCACTTCAAACTGTTGCATTCAAGTCAACCTCCGTTCGAAAGCAATGAATGGGGTATGATACCTCCCTTTGCTGCCTTTACTATTGATATGATTTAAGAGTGGAGTTTATTAGAAGATATTTATTTAAAGTTTATAGAAATTTGTCAAAAAAAAAAAAAAAAAATAAAAGCATGTCCCTAAAGAACATGCTTTTATGTCTATTAAATTTCGTCGCTTCCAAAGAAGTCTTTGAAAGATTGGATTGTAGTTGCACGGTTTAACGCTGCAATAGAAGTTGTTAAAGGAATACCTTTTGGACAAGATTGTACACAGTTTTGTGAGTTACCACAGTTTGATAATCCACCGTCTCCCATAATTGCATGTAGACGTTCTTCCTTATTCATTTCTCCAGTTGGATGAGCATTAAATAAACGTACTTGTGAAAGCGGTGCAGGCCCAATAAAGTTCGATTTACTATTAACGTTTGGACAAGCTTCTAAACATACACCACAAGTCATACATTTTGATAATTCATAAGCCCATTGACGTTTTCTTTCAGGCATTCTTGGTCCAGGACCTAAGTCATGCGTTCCATCAATTGGAATCCATGCTTTAACGCGTTTTAAAGAATCGAACATACGGCTACGATCAACTTGTAAGTCACGTACTACAGGGAATGTGCTCATTGGCTCAAGACGAATTGGTTGTTCCAATTTATCGATAAGCGCAGAACATGATTGTCTTGGTTTACCGTTGATAACCATAGAACATGCTCCACAAACTTCTTCAAGACAGTTCATGTCCCAAGAAATTGCAGTCGTTTCTTTTCCATTTGAATTAACTGGATTTTTACGAATTTCCATTAACGCCGAGATTACGTTCATATTCGGACGATAAGGGACAGTAAATGTTTCTTCATATGGCGCAGTATTTGGTGAATCTTGACGTTTAACAATTACGGTAATTGTCTTTTCAGCAGTCATTGTTCCATTATGCATTTGCTTTGTCCTCCTTCTTCTTAGAATAATCTCGTTTTCTTGGTTGAATTAATGAAGTATCAACATCTTCATAATAGAATAATGGTGAATTTGATGTTTCATCAAATTTAGCCATTGTAGTTTTTAAGAATTCCTCATCATTACGGTCTGGGAATTCAGGTTTATAGTGAGCTCCACGGCTTTCATTACGGTTATATGCACCTAATGTGATAACACGCGATAAGTGAAGCATGTTTTCAAGTTGACGAGTAAATGAAGCACCTTGGTTACTCCATTTAGCTGTATCATTAATATTAATGTTTTGATAGCGCTCATAAAGTTCTTGAATTTTTTCATCAGTTTTTAATAAGCGATCATTGAATCGTACTACAGTAACGTTGTCTGTCATCCACTCTCCAAGCTCTTTATGAAGAAGGTATGCATTTTCTTTACCGTCCATTTTATAGATGCGATTCATTTTTTCTTTTTCTTCATTAGCATTTGATTCAAATACTGTAGTTGAAACATCATCTGAAGATTTAGCTAAACCATTTACGTATCTTACTGCATTTGGTCCAGCAACCATTCCACCATAAATAGCAGAAAGTAATGAGTTAGCTCCTAAACGGTTAGCTCCGTGCATTGAGTAATCACACTCACCAGCTGCAAATAAACCAGGAATTGTAGTCATTTGGTCATAATCAACCCATAATCCACCCATTGAGTAGTGAACTGCAGGAAAAATCTTCATTGGAACTTTTTTCGGATCATCACCTGTGAATTTTTCATAAATCTCGATGATTCCACCAAGTTTCACATCAAGTTCATGTGGATCTTTATGTGAAAGATCTAAATAAACCATGTTTTCACCATTGATACCAAGTTTATGGTCAACACATACAGAGAAAATCTCACGTGTAGCAATGTCCCTTGGTACAAGGTTTCCATAAGCAGGATATTTCTCTTCTAAGAAATACCATGGTTTACCATCTTTATACGTCCAAACTCGTCCACCTTCACCACGAGCACTTTCACTCATTAAACGGTTTTTATCATCTCCAGGAATTGCAGTTGGATGGATTTGAATAAATTCACCATTTGAATAAACAGCACCTTGACGATATACAGCTGCAGCAGCTGAACCAGTGTTGATAATTGAATTTGTAGTTTTACCAAAGATAATTCCAGGGCCACCAGATGCCATAATTACTGCATCCGCAGGGAAGCTTACGATTTCCATTGATGTTAAGTTTTGTCCAACAATACCACGACATACCCCTTCATCATCAACAACAACTCTTAAAAATTCCCAGCCTTCATATTTTTGAACAAGACCTTCAGATTCGTAACGACGAACTTGCTCATCTAATGCATATAATAATTGTTGTCCAGTCGTAGCACCAGCAAATGCTGTACGGTGATGTTGCGTACCACCGAAACGACGGAAGTCTAATAGTCCTTCAGGCGTACGGTTGAACATTACACCCATTCGGTCCATCATATGAATGATGCCAGGTGCTGCTTCTGCCATTGCCTTTACTGGTGGTTGGTTTGCTAAGAAATCTCCACCATAAATCGTATCATCAAAGTGCTCCCAAGGAGAGTCACCTTCACCTTTTGTATTAACCGCACCATTAATTCCACCTTGAGCACATACTGAATGTGATCGTTTTACGGGAACTAATGAAAATAAATCTACTTTTGTGCCAGCTTCAGCGGCTTTAATAGTTGCCATAAGACCAGCTAATCCGCCACCAACGATAATTATTTTCCCACTCATGATTCTCTCTCCTTACTTGTACGCTAGTGTTGGATCAATGAATGCAAAGATAGCAGTTAATCCAACGAATGATAATACAACGAAAACACCTAATGTAACATATGTTGAAATACGTTGTGATCTAGGTGTTACAGTAATTCCCCATGATACGAAGAATGACCATAATCCATTAGCAAAGTGGAAAATTGTTGAAATAACACCTACTATATAGAAAACTAACATAAATTTCGATTGGAAAATATCAGCCATCATATTATAATCAACAGTTGCTCCCAATTGAGCAGCAATACGTGTCTGCCATACGTGCCAAGTAATAAAAATTAACGTAATTACGCCAGAAATACGTTGGAATAAATATAACCAGTTACGTAAGTATCCATAATTTTTAACATTGCTTGTTCCTGTGAACGCAATGTATAGTCCGTAAATTGCATGGTATAAAATTGGTAAGAAAATGACAAAAACCTCTAAAAAATAGCGGAATGGTAAATTCGCCATAAATTCAGCAGCTTTGTTGAACGATGTCGCTCCATTTGTCGCAAAATGATTGACAACTAAGTGCTGTGTTAAAAAGATTCCAACCGGAATAACTCCTAGCAATGAATGAAGTTTTCTAAAGAAAAACTCCCTTCCATTCTTGTTGCTCATGTAAACCCCTGCCCCCTTTAGTTTGTGCACATGAAAATGTAATCCTTCTATTATTCTAAAAAAATAGAATAAATAAGTAATACGCATAAAAAGTCGAAATTTTTATGACATTTATCTACAACCCATTTTACTCCTGATAATATAGGAGGTCAAGAAAACGCGTACATTTTTCTTTACTGAAAAAACTTCTCATTTAGATTGGTAGCTCTTGTAATCTACAAGTGTCGAATTATTGTTTTTACTATTAAATATTGTATATAATAAAAACATGTTTTTTAGGAAAGGGAGAGTTATCCGACCATGACGAACGGCATTGAAAATTTAAATATTCCGGGAAATATATCTGGTTTTGGCTATGAGCTAATACGTAATGATTTATTGAATGATTTATTAGGAAAAGAACAAAATGATATTTTATATTGGGCGGGTAAAATGATTGCCAGAAAATATCCTTTAGCAACCTTTGAAGAAATTATAGAATTTTTTGATCAAGCTGGTTGGGGTAATCTTACTGTTGAAGAAGAAAAGAAGCAGGAAGTTCATTTAACATTATCTTCTGAATTAATTACATACAGAAATCAACAAAAAAAGAACGTATCTTACCAATTAGAAGCTGGATTTCTAGCAATGCAAATTCAACAGCAAATCGATGTTATAGCTGAAACGTATGAAGAGCAAAGTAAAAGAGGCGATAAAGTAAAGTTCCTAGTCAAATGGGATTTAAAGGATCCAATTACAAAAAGATAAATTGAAAATAACCACAAGGAATATAGGTCCTTGTGGTTTTTCATTTAATGATTTTCATTAATATATTTATATATGAGTTCAAATACAGATACATAATTTTATTAACTGAGTTTTTACAAATAATTCCTTACCCCTTCTCTTTCCTATCCTTACTTTGATCCTGCCTTCTAATTCCTTCAAAATTCTTATTTCTTTTAACTCCTTTAATTACAGAATTTAATAAGAATAAACAAATAAAAACAAAAAACAAAATGGCGAGTAATAATAGAACGAACTGTAGCACAATTTCTCCATATCCGTACGAAAGTAAACTATGCCTCATTATTAATACCTCCTTCTTTTATTTACCATTTAGCCGTTCGCCTTACTCATATTAAATTTACAGAATATTTATATAACTTATTCTCTTAACGAATAAAAAAACCCTTTTATGCTCCATCTCTATACTATACGGCTTTGTAAATCTGAACGTGATGAATATTGAAAAAATCAATAGATTAAAGCCTATATATAAGAATTTGTATGCTAAAAGGGTTTATTAATATTTAGTTTTCTACTACTACTTCCTCATTAATACGATCTAATTCATATCCTTTATGAAGAGCATGAACTGCTTCTTGTAATTTTGATTTTGGTACCACTGTTGAAACTTTAATTTCAGAAGTACTTACCATTTTTACAGGAATTTCACTTTCAGCTAAAAATTTAAACATTTTTGCAGCTACACCTGGATTAGAAACCATTCCGCTACCTACAATTGAAACTTTAGCAAGTTCACTTTCAAAATCAAATGAACGGTAACCTAAATATTCTTTCTTTGATTCTAGAACTGTAATTGCTTCCATCATATTTTCAGATTTGATTGAGAATGACAGATTTACTAAGTTATCTGATGTTACGCTTTGGATAATAATATCAACATCAATACCTTCACTTGCTAGTAAAGTAAAGATCTTAGGTAATAAATCTACATGGTTATTTAAACCATTTAAAGTCATCCTTGTTACATTAGATTCGAATGCGATTCCTCTTACGACTGATTGTTGTTCCATTTGTTTTTCCTCCCCAATAAATGTACCGATTTCATCATGTTGACTTGAGCGAACTTGAATAACTAAATTATAATTTTTTGCGAATTCGACTGCTCTTGGATGCAAAACTGCTGCTCCTAAAGCTGCAAGCTCTAACATTTCATCATAAGAGACATGGCTTAATTTAGATGCACTTGGTTCAACTCTTGGATCCGTAGTATAAACTCCTAATACGTCCGTATATATATCACAGCGTTCTGCATTTAAGCTTGCAGCTAATGCTACTGCTGTTGTATCTGAACCACCACGACCTAATGTCGTAATTTCATTGTTGTCACTTAAACCTTGAAAACCTGCAACAATAACGATATATCCTTCATCAAGTAATTGTTGAATTCTTTCAGTATGAATTGTTTCTATACGCGCATTTCCATGGACAGATTCAGTTTGAATTCCAGCTTGCCAACCTGTTAGAGAAATAGCTTTAAAACCTTTTGCTTGGATTGCCATTGCAAGTAAGGAAATAGAAACTTGTTCCCCTGTAGTAAGTAACATATCTAATTCACGTTTACTGTTTTGTGGACTAATTTGAGCTGCTAAACTAACTAGTTCGTCTGTATGATGGCCCATCGCAGATACAACTGTAACTACTTGGTTCCCTTGTTTATATGATTTGGTTACTGTTTCAGCAACATGCTGAATTCGTTCAATTGAGCCTACTGAAGTACCACCGAATTTCTGAACAATAATTCCCATTTTTCTCATCCTCACTTGTTTACTTAAAAAAGAATACAAAAAAGCGCGTGAAGCAATGTTCACGCGCCTAATTTACAAATAAAATAAAATAGACAAATCATCAACATCTCTTCAATAGCTCCCCGCATAATTATTATGCGACAGTACTACATTTCTTAAATGCAGTCCCAACAAAATGAATTGTGGATTCATTTTATTTCGGCAAAACTTCCTTTCAACTGTCCATCACAACGCCACACGTCTATGACAGCATACTCCTAAGTTTTGCACCTCTATTACGAGAGAAAATCATTTAATTTTAACTAAAATATAAATTATTTTGAAAATAGTGTCAAGATAAATCTTTTGTAAGTTTGTCACTCTTTATGGAAATGCTGATAAATTTCTTCTGCCACATTTTTTGGCATTTTAGCTGCTACTAACTCATCAATTGATGCCTCTTTTATTTTTTTGACTGATCCAAAATGTTTAAGCAGGGCTTTCTTTCTTGTACCACCTACACCTGCTATGCCATCTAAAGCAGATTGAACCATTGATTTACTATGAAGCTGACGATAGAATTCTATAGCAAATCTGTGTACCTCGTCTTGAATCCTTTGTAATAAAAAAAATTCCTGGCTTTGTCTACCTAGTTGGACAATTTGAGGAGGTTGTCCGATTAATAACTCTGATGTGCGGTGTTTTTCATCTTTTACAAGTCCCGCTGTTGGGATAAATAAACCTAACTCATTTTGAAGTACATCTTCGACTGCAGCTAGATGTCCTTTCCCGCCATCCACAATTATTAAGTTTGGTAAGGGTAAATTCTCTTTTAATGCTCTTGAATATCTTCTCCGTACTACCTCACGCATTGAATCATAATCATCAGGTCCAACTACAGTTTTAATTTTATATTTGCGGTAATCTTTTTTTGAAGGCTTTCCGTCTATAAAGACAACCATAGCTGAAACAGGATTTGTTCCTTGAATATTTGAATTATCAAATGCTTCAATTCGATACGGAATTTCAATATTTAAAATATCCCCTAGTTTTTCTATTGCTTTAACTGTTCTTTCTTCATCTCGCTCGATTAATTTAAATTTTTCACCAAGTCCAATTTTGGCATTTTTATTTGCTAATACAACAAGTTCCTTTTTTTGACCTCTTTTTGGTTGGAATACAGGAATTTTTAGTAAATCTTTTAAAATTTCAGTATCAACTTTATCTGGTACAAAAATTTCTTTTGGTTTTATATTATGGGGTTTTGCATAAAATTGCCCAATAAATGATAGGAATTCTTCCTCTGCTTCATCGTAAATCGGAAAATATGAAACATCTCGCTCAATTAATTTTCCTCTTCGAACAAAGAATACTTGAACACACATCCATCCCTTATCAACCGCATAACCAAATACATCTCGATCAACTAAATCACTACTCATCATTTTCTGCTTTTCCATAGTCGCTTCAATTGATACAATTTGGTCTCGATACTCTTTCGCGCGCTCGAAATCTAATTGTTCAGATGCAGCAAGCATTTTTGCTTCTAACTCTTTTCGTATTTGGTCTTCCCCACCGTTTAGAAAACGGACAATTTCATTAACTATTTCTTGATTTTGATCGTCAGTTACTTCTTTTACGCAAGGCGCAAGACACTGACCAATATGATAATATAAACAAACTTTATCTGGTAATGAAGAACATTTTCGTAATGGATATAAACGATCTAATAATTTTTTTGTTTCATTAGCGGCAGTAGCATTAGGAAAAGGTCCAAAATATTTACCCTTATCTTTCTTTACATTTCGCGTAATCAATAGACGCGGATGTTTTTCAGCAGTTATTTTAATAAAGGGGTATGATTTATCATCCTTTAACATGATGTTATATTTCGGATCATATTTCTTAATTAAATTCATCTCAAGAATTAATGCTTCCATATTTGAAGAAGTAACAATATATTCAAAATCTGTTATCTCTTGAACTAATCGATATGTCTTACCATCATGGGATCCCGTAAAATAAGACCTAACTCTGTTTTTTAACACTTTAGCTTTTCCCACGTAAATAATAGTCCCTTGAATATCTTTCATTAAATAGCAACCAGGCTGATCCGGTAAAAGCGCTAATTTTTCTTTTAAGTGATTGTCCATTCCCTCTCACCTCTTTCGTGCAATTGTACACTTAATATTATAATCCCCACATTTAAAAACTGAAAATACTTTAATGTTATTAAGTAAAAATTAAGCTTTCTATTGTAACTTTAATTTCACTAAAAGAAGAAAAGGAGATGTAAAGATGAAAAAAGTAAGAGTCATTCATTTTTGGATTGGTGTTATTGTTTCGGTTTTCCTACTAATCGAATCAGCTACAGGAATTATCCTGTATTTTAATAAAGGTGGCGAAGAAAGAGGAAGATTTTCAATGCAAGGTCAGTTTCCATCAGGTGGACAATTTAATGGAAACCAACAAAATCAAAACAGCGATCAAAACACAACCCTTCAAAATGGACAAAGTGGAGATAATACTCAAACTCCATTTCAAAATTTAGAAAAAAGACCTGAGCAGTCTGCATTTTCAGTGAAAAGCTTACATACCGGCATAATTGGTTTAATTAGTGGGATCGGTCTATTTATACTTACAGGAACAGGATTAGCTTTATCTTGGATTTTGTTTAGTAATAAACGCAAAATGAAAAAGAAAAAAGAAAAAGTATCTATGGCAATTTAATATGAAATGATTTCCCCTTTACTAAAAGGGGTTTTTTTGTCTTTAATATAAAAAATAAGACCATCCAGATAAAATCTAGATGGTTCTTTTATTTTGGCTTGAGAAATTATGAAGTAGCAGTTTCTACTTCCACTTGTTCTTGCTCTTTTCCTTCATTATCCCCAGCTTTTCTATTTGTTAATTTAATTGGCTTTAGGAATAATGTTACAACAGCACCTACAAGAATGAATCCTAATCCAACAAAGAATACTTGGTGTAAAGAATCCATTAAAGATGTTTTAATGATTGGTAACATTCCTTCTAAAATCGGTTTAGGAATTAACTTCTTAGCATCTTCATTAAATAACATTGTAAATACAGATTGAGGAGTTGTATTAATCATGTCTTTAAATTTGTCTACTAATGGTGCAGCTTGTGCTGGTAATTTATTTAAGAATGGAACTAAATCATGATTTAGAAGTGTTCCTGATTTACCATTCATTACCGCACCTAAAACAGTTGCACCAAATGTACCTCCGATTGAACGGAAGAATTGGCTAGAAGATGTAACAATCCCTAATTCTTTCTTATCAAATACTTCTTGAAGAGCTAATGTAATTGTCGGCATTACTAAACCAATACCAAGCCCCATTACTCCCATATAGATCGTTGCAATTGTTTTACTTGAATCCATATCTAAAGTTGTTAAGAAGAATAAGCCTAATGCGATTACGAACATCCCTGTAATAATTTGAGGTTTAATACCTACTTTGAACACAAGCTGACCACCGATAATACTTGCAATGATCATTGTAATCATCATTGGAGTCATGATTGTACCAGATTCTGTTGCACTTACACCAACAATACCTTGCATGAAGAACGGTACAAACATAATTGCGCCAAACATCGCAATTGTCATAAAGAACCCAATTAAATTTAATGTAACGAAAGTTCTATTTTTGAATAAATGCATTGGTAGAATTGGCTCTTCAGCTTTATTTTCAACGATTACGAAGCTAACGATTCCCACCACTGCTAAAGCAAATAAACCAATGATTTGCCAAGAATTCCAATCATATTCAACTCCACCTAAACTTAAAGCAAGGAGTAAGCTTACTACACCAACAATCATAGTAACCATACCAGCGATATCGAAATTAATTGGTCCAGTATTTTTTCTTCCTTTTAAACCTAATGCGATAAAAATAGTTGCGATAATACCTACAGGAAGGTTAATGTAGAATACCCATTTCCAGTTTAATGAGTCAACAATCCATCCACCAATTTGTGGTCCGATTACTGAAGCTAAACCGTAAATACCACCGAAAACCCCTTGGAATTTCGCACGTTCTTTACCAGTAAACATATCCCCAATTACAATCATAGCCATCGGCATCATGACACCGCCACCGATACCTTGAATACCACGATAGATAATTAATTCTGTCATATTATGAGCGATACCACATAATGCAGATGCTGCCATAAATATAACTAAACCAGCAATATATACACTTCTACGACCTAAAAGGTCAGCTAATTTACCGGCGATTGGAACAACAGTAGTTGAAGTTAATAAGTATGCTGTTGTAAGCCAAGTCATCATACTTAAGCCGCCAAGATCCCCAACAATTTTAGGCATTGCAGTACCAACAATAGTACCATCTAATGCTGAGAAGAACATTGCTATAATCAGTCCTATTAGCAATAGTTTACGATTACCTTCTTTTTGAATAACTGTATTTGCACTTTTACTCAAAATATATTTCTCCCTTCTCTTCCATATCTTTTTTCTTTTTATAATTACTAATACAAAAAAGTATCTTGTAAAAATTTCTATAAATCAGCTGCAGCATTTGCAAGCTTTTCAGCAATATTTGCAAATTGTATAAGCTCTTCGTCAGTAAGAGTATATAAGAAGCTTTCAAAAATTTCTTTTCGATCTTTTATTACTGCATTTAATTTTTTAATGCCTTCCTCAGTTAACAGTATATTTACAACCCGACGGTCTTTTTTATCATGTTCTCTATAAACAAAGTTATTATGCTCAAGTCGATCAATCATAAATGATACCGCACTTGGTTTTACACCCATCATTTCTGCGATTTCAGATATTTTACAGCTTTCATTTTTTTTTAAGTACATTAAAACAAAAAATTGAGTAGCTGTTACACCATGACTATTCATACTATCTGTCACTTTTGGTTGCATCTTATGAATAGCACTATGAAGTGAAATCTGGATCCGTTCAATGTACTCATTTTTTTTTCCCAAGAAAATTAACCTCCTTTAACAATTAATCCAAGTAAATATTTAATGCGTGTTAAATATTAATGCTTATTAAATATAAAACGTGACAGAAAAATAGTCAATCCTATTTACATTAGAAATTTTTAACATTTTTTGAACTAAGAAAAAAGTTATTTTTAATGAAAACCTTTACATCAGCTTAAGGTGTTGGTTTTATAAATTTTGTTTCACGAACTCTTTTAATCGTTAAAAAACAAAAAAAAGAAATGCACTCATATTATGAGTGCATTTCTTACAAATTATTATTAACCAATATGTGGAGTAATTAATTCTTCTAAAGCTTCTTTAGGTTTGAAACCTAAAGTTTTTTCAACTACTTCGCCGTCTTTAAGAACGAATAATGATGGAATGCTCATAACTTCAAATTTAGCTGCTGTTTCTTGGTTTTCATCAACATCAACTTTAACAATTTTAACTTTTTCTCCATATTCAGAAGCTAATTCTTCTAATACTGGAGCAATCATTTTACAAGGACCACACCAAGTTGCCCAAAAATCAACTAATACTACACCTTCTTTTGTTTCCTCTGCGAACGTTGCGTTTGTTGCATTAACAATTGCCATTTATATTTCCTCCTATCGCCTCACTACATAAGTAAAATATGTAGATTGACATAATTTGTTATAATTTTAAAGAAAGTATACCATATGAGAATTAGCATTTTCTATTTATTTGCTCAAACTTACTATTTCCAAACAAATTACTGATATACCAATGAAAGGGCTAAAAAAATGATAACATTCGAAAGCATTACACCTGAATTAATAGAAGTGATTGAAGAAATTACAAATTCGAATCAAAATTACAATTTAATGGAGAATGGTCGTTTAACTCGTACAAGAGAAGAACTAATGAAGGAATATTTTGTATCCTCACACGAAACGGAAACTTATTTTATTAAATTAGATGATACCTATATAGGATTAATTGATTTTTTAGCATTAAATCCTAAAGATGGTTTCCCATGGCTAGGTCTATTAATGATTCATAATGATTACCATGGCTATGGATTTGGAACAAACGCATTTGTTTTATTTGAAGAGCTACTTACTAAAAGAAATATTCACGGTTTACGATTAGGTGTTCTAATTAATAACCAACAAGCAAGATCTTTTTGGAAATCTCAAGGATTTAAATATATTGAAAATAAAACGAACGCGGATGGAATTGAAGTAGAAGTTTTCGAAAAGATTTATTCATAATATTATCAAATTTAAATGTTAAATTACTGATTGTCTCGCTACCGGGGACAGCAAGATTATTGATCTAGTCCATGAGTAACTATTCAATTCACTACTTTTGTCACAAATTCGTAAAATCTTACTCGAATTAATGTCAGATTTTTATGTTAATATATTGTTGAATATAATAATAATATTCAAAAAATTTAACACGATAGGAGTGGCATTTATGAGAAAAGCTTTACGTAAATCGTTTAATCAATTAGTTATTGAGAATAAACAATCTTTATTACGTAACAAAGAAGAAATCGAGAAAATTGAAAGCAAAATTGAAAAGCGCCACGAATTATTATCTGAAAAAAACAAACTAAACAAAGCTATATCATAGATTATTAAGTAATCCTATAGAAGGATTACTTTTTTTTGTGGGTTTTTAAAAGATTTGCACCTGTAGTGGAGATCAGCATACTCCTTTCCTATATATTAGTTCGTAATAATTCCTGAACCAACTAAAATAGGCGAACTCTTACAATAAAATAGACGTACTATATAGTACATTGGTCTAGAAATTGGAGGTAAAAGTATGCATCATCCATTTTGGAATTCTCATCCACATCATCCTATAAGAAACGGTGTACAGGGTCATGTCCAAACTGATCATCAATCGATCATGCAGATGTTCATGAATCTTGAAAATCAAATTACAAATCTTGTGAAAGCAATCGAAGCAAATAATGAATTACTTAGACAACTTGAACAAAAACAAAATCAAGTTGTAACAAGTGGCGGTGGATCAGTCATTGTTAGGATGTAATGACAATGGCTCATAAAATAATTAAAGAACTATAAAAGGAGGTGCCACAAAAGTTAAAGTACTTTTGAAACCTTCTTTTTTTTGTATAAATTAAGTCATTTGGACAAGCTCATGAAAAAACACTAAAAAACCCACAAGATACTCCTGTGGGCTATTTTTTATCGCTTCTAAATTAAGAATTAACTAATACAGCTTTAAATTCTTCTGTTAATAAAGGTAATACTTCGAATAAATCACCAACGATTCCATAGTCAGCTACTTTGAAGATATTAGCTTCTGGATCTTTGTTAATTGCAACGATTACTTTAGAGTTTGACATACCAGCTAAATGTTGAATCGCTCCTGAAATACCACATGCAATATATAAATCAGGTGTTACAACTTTACCAGTTTGACCAATTTGTAAAGAGTAGTCACAATAGTTAGCATCACATGCACCACGAGATGCACCTACAGCAGCACCTAATACTGTAGCTAATTCTTTTAATGGATTAAAGCCTTCTTCACTCTTAACTCCACGGCCACCAGCAACGATAACTTTCGCTTCTGAAAGGTCTACCCCTTCACTCGCTTTACGCACAACATCTTTTACGATTGAGCGTAAGTCTTTAATTTCAACTGAAATAGTTGCTACATCACCAGTACGAGTAGCATCTTTTTCTAAAGGAGCGATATTATTTGGACGGATTGTCGCAAAAATAAATGGGTCTACCATAACTTTTTTCTCGAATGCTTTACCTGAGTAAATAGGACGAATGAATACGATATTTCCACCAGCTACTTCGATTGCTGTAACATCTGAAATTAGACCACTTTGCATACGCGCAGCAAGTTTCGGAGATAAATCTTTCCCTAAAGCTGTATGACCGAATACTAGACCTTCTGGTTTTTCTTGGTCAATAACTGCTAAAAGTGCTTGAGAATATCCATCTGAAGTATATGTTGCTAATTTTTCATCTTCAACAACGATTGCACGGTCTGCACCGTATTGAATCATTTCAGTAGCTAATGAACTAACTGATTTACCTACTAATACAGCAACTACTTCTCCGCCCTCAGCAACTGTTTTAGCCGTACTTACTGCCTCAAATGAAACATTTCGTAATGATCCTTCACGAACTTCGCCTAATACTAATACTTTACGTGACATGTTATTTCCCTCCAAAATTTTCTATTACGCTATTAATCTATTATTCTGTCCTAATATTCAATAAAATTAGATTACTTTTGCTTCAGAACGTAGTAACGAAACTAATTCTTTTACTTGATCTTTTAATTCACCAGCTAAAACTTTGCCCGCTTCTTTCTTCGCAGGAAGGTAAATTTCAATTGTTTTAGTTTTTGCTTGCACTTCATCTTCTTCTAAATCTAGATCATCTAATTCTAACTCATCTAAAGGCTTTTTCTTAGCTTTCATAATACCTGGTAAAGATGGGTATCTTGGTTCATTTAAGCCTTGTTGAGCAGTGATTAATAATGGTAAAGATGTTTCGATGATTTCTGTATCACCTTCTACATCACGTTCGATTGTAGCTGTAGTACCATTAATGTCAATTTTTGTAATTGTTGTCACGTAAGGAATATTTAGTAATTCAGCAACGCGTGGACCTACTTGACCAGTACCTCCATCAATTGCAACATTACCTGCTAAAATAATTGAAGGATCTTTATCTTCTAAATATTTAGCAATAAGTTTAGAAGTTGTATATTGGTCAGCATTTGTAACGTCATCTTCAACGTTAATTAATACAGCCTTATCAGCACCCATAGCTAGTGCTGTACGAAGTTCTTTTTCACTATCTTCGTTACCAATCGTTATTACAGTTACTTCGCCACCGTGAGTATCACGAATTTGAATCGCTTCTTCAACTGCATACTCATCGTATGGATTTATAATAAATTCAGCACCATCCTCTTGGATTGCACCATTTGAAATTGTAATTTTCTCTTCAGTGTCAAATGTTCTTTTTAATAGTACATAAATGTTCATTGTTATACCCTCCCAGGAAATTTAACTACATCTATTTTTTTAAAATATTAAACTACTTATTTATTAAACACTGGTTTTCTTTTTTCTAAAAATGCCGAAATACCCTCTTTTGCATTTTCAGTTGTAAAAATTTCTCCAAATAATTTTGACTCTTCTTCCACCGCTTCATGATATGAAGTCGTTCTAGTAGAAGATAGAAGTTGTAGAATATATTGAATTGATTGCATACTTTTATTAGCAATTTTAGCTGCTAATGCTTTTGCTTCATCTAATAAAGTTTCTTCTGGCACTACAATTGTAGCTAATCCAATTTTACCAGCTTCAACACCAGAAATTGGTTCAGAAGTCGCAAGCATAACTAACGCTTTGTCTCTACCTACATAACGTGGTAATCGTTGTGTCCCAGCAAATCCAGGAATAATTCCTAAGTTTAATTCAGGTAAACCAAGTTTTGCGTTTTCTGCAACAACTCGAATATGACAGCTCATTGCAAATTCAAGACCGCCACCTAACGCTGCTCCGTGAATTGCCGCGATAATCGGCTTAGAGTAATTTTCAACACGGTCAAATACAAGTTGGCCTCTTCTAGCAACTGCTGCTGCATCTTCAGCATTTTTAAAAGAAAGAAACTCTTTTATGTCTGCACCTGCAGAGAAAAATCTTCCTTCTCCATGAACAACTAAAACGCTTACATCATCATTACTTTCTAATTCATCTAAACGCTTAACTAAATCAGCAAATACAACCGAAGACATTGCATTTGCTGGTGGGTTTTGAATTGTTAATAATGCAATACCATCTGATATTTTACATTGAATTAAACTCACAACTATTCCTCCCTATTTTTCAAATGTACTAGAACGTTAATTTTGGTACCCGCATCCTCTAATTAATAATTGGTGAACTTTATCGGCTTTCGACTCTAAATCTTGATTTTGACCTGTCATTACCCAATGGGTCATCACTTCATCAATCGTCCCGAAGATCATTTGTCTAGCTGTACGAATATCCAATTGTTTGTCGAACAAACCATTATTGATTCCTTCATTTAAAATTGAATCAATGATATGTAGATACTCTTTCAATACCTCATTTATTCGAAGTCTAAGGTCAATATTTGTTTGTCTTACTTCCAATTGCATAACGATTGCTAAATGCGAATCTTTAGACATTTCATAAAAATGAGTTTTCACCAACATTAATAATTTCGATATCGCGTCGGATTTACCTTCAATTTTTTCACGAATTTTTTCAGTAAAATTTCCCATCTTCTCTTCAAACAATGAAATTAAGATGGATTCTTTATTTTTAAAATACAAATAGATTGTTCCGTCAGCTACACCAGCCTGTTTTGCAATTTTAGAAACTTGCGCCTGATGGTAACCATTTTCAGCGATTACAACGACTGCAGCATCAATTATTTGTTTATATTTTGGTTTATCTCTTTTCATTTTTATTTACCCCTTCTTACAGTGAATGAATAATCATTCATATTCTTATAATACAAACTTATCAGAAAATTGTCAATTGTCCCTAATATTATTTTTATGTATAAAGTTTCTTTAAAAAAGCTTTTAAAATTCTTTTTAATCTTTGTAGTTTCATTAAATTTTATCAGGTTTATTTTCGAATTAGTATTTAATATCAGTTCGTAAACTAAAAGGGGATGCTTATGTCATCATCCCCCATATATTATTATATTAAATTTTCATCAGTATCCTCAGGTTTTGTATTCTTTTGTTTTTCTTCTTCAAGTAATGTTCTTCTTAATATTTTACCGATCATTGTCTTTGGTAATTCATTCCTAAATTCATAAAATCTCGGAACTTTATATGCTGCTAAATATTTCCGACAAAAATCATCAAGTTCAGCTTCAGTCACAGATTTTCCTTCTTTTAATACAATGTAAGCTTTAACTGTTTCTCCGCGATATGCATCAGGAATACCAACTATAACTGCTTCTTTAATTGCTTCGTGTTCATATAATACTTCCTCAATATCTCTAGGGTAAACGTTAAATCCTCCTGCATTGATCATATCTTTCTTACGGTCAACAATATAAAAGAAGCCTTCTTCATCCATATAGCCTAAATCACCTGTATATAACCATCCGTCTTTTAATGTGGCTAAAGTTTCCTCCGGACGATTCCAATACCCCTTCATTACTTGTGGTCCTGAAACGATTAATTCACCGATTTCACGATAAGGTAATTCTTCTCCAGTCTCTAGAGAAACTATTTTAGCATCAGTACTTGGCCAAGGAACACCAATGCTGCCAGTTATTCGCTTATCCCAAAGGAAATTACTATGTGTAACTGGAGAAGCTTCTGATAAACCATATCCCTCTACTAATTTTCCACCTGTCACCTTTTCAAATTGCTCTTGTACCTCTACAGGCAATGCTGCCGAACCACTTAAGCAAGCATGAATACTTGAGATATCTTTATTTTTTAAATCAGGATGATTTAATAATGCAATATACATTGTTGGTGCACCTGGAAACAATGTAGGCCGATATTTATTTATGGCCTCAAGCATTTGAGTTGCATCAAATCTCGGAACGATAATCATTTCATACGCACACATGATTGATAAATTCATACATGTCGTCATTCCATATACATGAAAAAATGGTAATACTGTTAAAATCTTTTCTTGACCCTTTTTACTTTTATATAACCATTTTTCTGCCATTAACGTATTTGATGCTAAATTTTTATGTGTAAGCATTACACCTTTAGGAAAACCAGTAGTTCCTCCAGTATACTGAAGTATCGCTACATCTTCTACACTGCTACTTGAGAGATCCTGTTCGATTGGTGCAGATATTTGCATAATAAAACTAAATTGATGAATCGAATGATCTTTAGGAATCTCCGGTGCCTTTGGCTGTTTTGAATAAGGATATAACAACCTTTTAAAAAATGGTAAATAGTCCTTAATCGCAGTAACAAAAATATGTTGAAGATTAGTAGATTCTTTTACTTTGTACACTCTATTAATCAATAAATCTAAACAAATAATAGCTGTTGCACCACTATCATTCATTTGATATTCAAGCTCACGTTCAGTGTAAAGCGGATTTGTTTGAACGATAATTGCTTCTGCAAAAAGAATCCCATAATAGGCAATCACTGCTTGAGGGCAATTAGGAAGCATAATTGCAACTCGATCACCTTTCTTAATTCCTAAATTCCTTAAAAAATTGGCAAATCTTAAAGACTGAATATAAATTTCATTAAAGGTCATCGATTTCCCAAGGAAATTAAGCGCTTTCTTGGCTGGATATTTTGAAGCTGTCTGCTTTAAATAAGTTGGTAATAAATCAAAATTTTCATCTAATGTAGTTGGTATTTGCTCTGGATACTGACTCACCCAAGGCTTTACTCTTAGTTCCTCCATACCATTCACCACCAGTATTTTAAAAGTATGTTCATACTAAAATTAGTATATGTTACAAATTTCAGCTATACAATCAAAATATTAAGAATATTTAATCACTAGTGGATTTCGATATTATTTGAGAATTTAATGAAGTAATTGATCAATTACTTCATCGTTATCATAATAAAAATTAGGTGTCAGATCTAAGCGATTAGTCAATAATCCAAAATGATATTCATCAAAGTTTTCTAAAGTGAGCGATTTGACTTTCCCTTCATTTGATATTCTTTTTACAAGCTTAAAAATAAATGAGTATTGCGAGTCGATATCAGTTGTTGCAAGATGAAAAGTTCCTTTTAAATCATTTTCAACAATTTGTCTTACTTGCTTAGCAATACCTGTATCAATTGCATGATTTAAAAAAATATTATCATACGCATCAATTTCTTGACCCTTTTCTATTTTATCCTTTATTTCATTTAGTCTTGGTGATTGTTTTCCCCAAACCATTGGTAATCTTAATACAATCGCATTTTCACCAATCTCATTTTTAATTAATTCTTCACATTTTATTTTAAATTGTCCATAATCTGATTCGGCAACAGGAAGATCGTTCTCAGCGTGATGCTTTGATACTTCTCCATCAAAAACATTTGTTGTTGAACAAAATAGGAATTTCGTCGAAGTAGATTTTATTTTTTCTATAATCCTAGAATGAGCCTCAAATTGAACATTAAAATCACCACGTAAACAAGAAACAATCACATCTGGGGAAATACGATCAATCCAAGTCAAAATTTTCTCTGAATCATTAATATCCCATTGTAATTGATGATCATTTTTCAACTCTAATTTTGATTGATTAAATGTTCCATAAACGTCATAATCGGGAGAAAATTCTTTTATTAAAGCCTTCCCAACTAGTCCGCTAGCACCTAAAATTAATAATTTCATTGTCTCTCTCCTTTTTACAAAATATTTAATAAACTTGTGATATATTGAATGTATCATAATTAACAGTGTGTATACAAAGGTCTTAAGTTTAACTTACAGACTATCCGAAAACTTTTGTCAGACAAACTTAAACTTATAACAAGGAGTGGGGATCATATGAAAACAAAAGTTCTTTTAAACAACCGTATTGTCGATTTAAAATCTGCAAATGTAAATATTTTAGATCGAGGTTATCAATTTGGAGATGGCGTTTATGAGGTCATTCGTTTTTTCAATAAGTCTTATTTTGAACTCGATGCACATTTAATTCGCTTGAAGGAAAGCTGTGAAAAAATATTAATACCTTTTAAAATGCATCTCAAAAAACTTGAAAGTGATTTAGTTTATTTAATGAATACTTGCGATTATGATAACGGATATGTTTATATCCAGATTAGTAGAGGTGTAATGAACCGAAATCATATTTACCAAGAAGAATCTAATTTAAAGCCTCAGCTGATTGCTTATACAGTAAGAGAAGATCATAGACCATTACAGCAAATGGAAAAAGGGATTACTGCATATGTAACGAATGATATTAGATGGCTTCGCTGTGATATAAAAAGTTTAAATTTATTAGGAAGTGTTTTAGTAAAAAATGAGGCTTATGCTAAAGGTGCAAAAGAAGCAATTTTGCATAGAGATGGAATCATTACGGAAGGTTCAGCAACTAATGTCTTTATCGTAAAAAACTCTACACTATACACTCATCCTGCCAACCACTTAATTCTAAATGGCATTACCCGAAAAGTCGTACTTGAAATTGCAAAAAAAGAGAGACTCGAAGTAAAAGAAATTCCATTCTCAATTGATGAACTTTTAAACGCAGATGAAGCTTTTACAACAGCATCGGTTTCTGACATTCTACCTGTAACTTCAGTTTTAATTCATGAAAAATCCTATTCTATCGGTTTAGGCAAACGTGGAGAAATAACAAAAAGAATTCAAGATTCATATACTAGTTTAATTGATAAAATTCCGCAGGATCAGTCTACTAACTAGACTACACAATATAGCATTATCATATTGCTATCAAAATTATGTTGGTTTACCTAAGTGAGGAGTGACTTGATTGGCCATTTTTATTGCAATTTTGATAGCCTTAATTGGCGCAGCTCTTGCTCACATTTTTACTAAAGGGCAGTCTAGAAAACGAAAATACATCATTTGGGGTATCGCGAATATAGTTGCCATTGGGCCATTTTTGTCATTTGCCATTGGAATAACGTACGCTATTATCGAAGGAAATGGCTGGGCAGCGATGTTGATGTGGGTATTGTATCCATTAATATTTCTCATTGGTCTCATTCAGTTAATTTTTGGGATCTTCGTGAAAAAAAGCTCCGATAAAAATATGTATAAGTACAATTAGTTACCTATAAGTATAGTCTGTATCTTAGATTTGAATTATAAGATACAGGCTTTTTTGACTCATGTAGCAATGGAAAGTACTAGTGTTTATTGGAAACCGATTGTTAACTTACTAGAATCTGAAGGAATTGAGTTTTTAGTAGTGAATGCACAACATATGAAAGCACTACCTGGTCGTAAAACCGATGTTAAAGATGCGGAATGGATTGCCCTACTTCTGCGCCATGGACTCCTTAAAGCAAGTTTCATTCCAGATCGAAATCAACGAGAGTTGCGAGAACTTGTACGTTATCGCCGTAGTATTATCGAAGAACGCGCAGACTATTTAATCGGATTCAAAAGGTTTTAGAAGGAGCCAACATTAAACTAGGGTCCGTTGTATCTGAAATTGACGGTGTTTCATCAACAGACATGCTTCGTGCAATTGCAGAGGGTGAAGATGATCCTGAAAAACTAGCAAACTTCGCTCGTGGTACATTGAAGAAGAAAAAAGAAGAGCTTAAAATGGCACTTCAAGGTCATATACATCCACACCAACGCTTAATGTTAAAAACGATTTTAAAGCATATTGACTTCCTAACTGAACAAATTGAAATGTTAGATCAGGAAGTAGCTCAGCGAACAAGCTCTTATCAAGATGATATAGAGCGACTCGATTCAATTCCTGGAATCGCTAAAAGAACGGCTGAACAAATCCTAGCTGAAATCGGCACAGATGTTGGAAAACAATTCTCTTCCGCACCACGTCTATGTTCGTGGGCGTCCTTAGTTCCTGGACACAATGAAAGTGCAGGTAAAAGGAAATCTAGCAAGTCTAAAAAAGGAAATAAATATTTAAAATCGGGATTAACAGAAGCAGCTCATTCAATAAGAGGGTCCCAAAACTATCTAGGTGCGCTATATAGGCGTACAGCTGGACGAAAAGGAAAGAAAAAGGCTGCAATCGTGGTCGCACATGCGATGTTGAGAATCGCATATTACCTTCTAACTCGAAAAGAAATATATGTTGACCTAGGCGAAGATTATTTTGATAAACAAAGACAAGTATCTATTGTTCGCCATTCAGTTCGAAGACTAGAAAACTTAGGTTATACAGTAACAATACCAGAAGCCTCCTAATCTATTAATCAGTCCATAAACACCAATGATCCCAGGCGCTCCTCTAATTTTAAAAAAAACGAATGAGCTGCGTCTAATTTAGTATTGCCTTTTTTCGAGATTAAAGTAGTTTATTTTCATAGTAGATTAAAGAAGTTTATTTTCATAGTAGTTGAATAAGCATTATATTATTTCATCAAGAATATCTGTAAGTTTTTCTTCTGAAATTACTCTTAAACCGTTTCTTTTAAGTAATGCTGTTGTGACACCATTTCCAACAACTTTCTTAGCTTTAAAATCACCATTATAGATCATGGCACTTCCACAAGATGGACTGTACTCCTTAAGAACAATTATAGTTGCATTAACTTCTTGAGCTTTCCTTAATGTATCGTAAGCCCCTTTTATGTATAGTTCTGTTACGTCTCTACCCGATTTCTCGACTACTTTTGCTTTCCCATCAAGAACATCTTCTCCGTCACCACCTACTATTTCTGCAGGCTCTCTCGGTGTTAAAAAACCTCCAAGTAATTCAGGGCATACAGTAATAGCTCTATTTTCTTGTAACAATTTTTGAATCCTATTATCTAAACTATGGGAACCGTTATATCTTACCTCTAACCCAGCTAAACAAGAACTCACTAAAATCAATGATTCCACCTCATTTTAAATAAATACTTTTTAATGTTGTTGGTAAAAATATCTAATTACTAAAACAAAAAAGTCTATTAGTTGAATATCATTCTATTGTTTTTGTACCTTCTATATCATTACTTTTCTTTTCAAAACAAATGTTAACTGTACGTACATTTGAGCGAGTTCGATGCATTGTGTTAGCTGGAATTGTAAAGATTTCGCCTGGTTTTAAAGTAATGGTTTCATCGTTTTCTAAGTCAATAAAAAGTTCGCCTTCTAATACATAAAATAATTCATCGCAATCCTCGTGTTTATGCCAGTGAAAATCACCATTTATTACAGCTATTCTTAGTGCGTGGTCATTTACTTCGCTTACAATAAAATTTGTATATTCCATTTGATCTTGTGTCAATTTTTGTAGGTTAATTACTTCTAATTGTCCTTTATTTTGCATAATCTATCTCCTTTTAATATTAGTAAATTCTAAATTAAATGAACAAATTAACTTTATCACATTTTAGAATTTACAACACTTCCTATAACTATTCTGTCATTTACAAATAAAAAACTTGCAATTAAGCAGCTTTGATATACAACTGATATGAACGAAACTGTCAAACCACCAAACCAAAAAGGTTTTAATTTAGGGATTTTTCATTTTTTAGACAGACTTAAATTAAGACTACCAACCTAGAATTTAAAAATTAGATTTTCTAAGTCTGTGAATGACAACTCTATAATCTATAATAGTAGATTTTTTTGTTTTTAAAGAAAAGATAATGTCTTAAAAGCTTGGCACGAAGGCAAATAATTTAACGGTGATTTACAGTCTGATATGCGTGGGTTGGTTACCACATTTCATTATATCCGTTACGGGAGCTGCCTCGATCTAACGGCGCATGTTCAGTTATTAAACCTAATGCATAGTTGCACAAGAGGGTTCTCCTTACCGAATTTGCCTCCGAGCCAAGATTTCAATATTTATTAGACTCTATTAATTTAATATTTAAAGATTGGTGTGGTTTTACTTTTAAGCAACTTTTGTTTGGGATAATTGTGTACCTTCGATACTACAACCAATTGCCCATATAAATCCAATTAATTCTCGAGCGACTGCGACTACTGCGAATTTACCTGTTTTCCCTCTAGCAGTGATTCGATTGTATTTTTAAATTAAGACGGTGTTGAGCTTTCCAGGCAATTTTTTGTGCTTCGAGTGGTTGACCAATTTGTTTCTTTTTTAATTCACCTTTTAGTGATGGACGATGGCGATAAGACCAAGAAACTTCCACTAAAGAACGTCGGATATGTGAATTTCCAACTTTGGTAATAGAACCTTGCCAACGATTTGATCCACTGGAATATTCTTTCGGAACAAGTCCTGCATAAGACATTAGTTGCCCTGGATTTGAGAAACGTGAAAATTGCCCAACTTCAGCGACTAGTGTTACAGCCGTAATCTCAGCTATTCCTCTTAATGTCTGAAGTGCTTGAATGACAGGCGCATGTTCGCTTCCAATTGCTTCTTCGTGAATCTGAGTTTCAATACGCTTCATTCTTTCTTCTACTTCATAAATAGAATGAAAATATTCTTGGAAAACAATTCTTAATGATTGTTTCTCAAAAGTGAGTGAATTCAACCAAGTACGATATTTGACTGTCCAATTTTTAACACCTTGAGGTGGGCGAATTTCATGACGTAGTAAGAAGTGAACAAGTCTTTGACGTACTCTTTGTAAATCTTCACGAGTATCAAATCGAGCACGAATTAAATCTCTTAAAGCTTCATGGTTTTCATCAGGTACCCAAACAGAAGTTAGCTCTCCAGCTCGAAGAAGTTGAGCTAATCTTAGTGCATCACGACGATCTGTTTTTACTCGATCACCAGCTCTTTTTGGAATTAGAGTAGGTGCAACTACAATACATTCTATATCCATTGATAAAAGCTGACGGTAAATACAATACCCGCATGAACCTGCTTCATAACAAACTAGTAGCTTTTCTGGATCGCCTAACTTCTTGAAAAGTTTACGAATGCTTTCAGGTGTGTTTTAAATATTACCGTGGAATCGTGGTTCTCCACGTCCTTCTTCAGCAATACCAACAGAAATAATATCTTTTGAAACGTCTAAACCAATAAATTTTTGACTATCCTTCATAATATAAACGGCTCCTTTTTGTTTGTAGCTCTACATTTGGATTGGGTAGGCTCTTAATTTACTCCCATTATTGCCAAGTGCAACCTACGCTAAGCAAAAGGAGCCGTTTCGTTCATTATGACTAACGCATGCGTTAGTTGAACAAGCAGCAAAAAAGCCACCCTAAAATAGATGGCTTTTGATATCTTCAATTACTATTTAAACCTAATAACACCACTAATTAATACTAAAACTAATGCAACAAGGAATATCACTCCGATTGAAGTTAAAACATTAAGGATTTTATTTGCTTTTGTACTAAACAGCCTACAAAATACAATATAAACTCCAATTCCAATAATTCCACCTAATGTATTTCCCAAAAGGTCAGTTATATCGCTAGCTCCTATAGCAAAGATAAATTGCAATACTTCAAATAACAAACTAACTCCTGCTATTACTGCAATCTTTTTCAAGAAAGACCAATTTGGTTTGAGCATACTGATATAAATTCCAAATGGGATAAATGCAAGTACA
>NZ_NESS01000013.1 GCF_002128425.1 Gottfriedia acidiceleris | reverse complement strand
GCAAACTTAATAATTAATGTTTTAGCATGTTTATCACTTGTGTTAATCGTATTTAGTGGAATCACAATGTGGTGGAAACGCCGTCCAACAGGAACAGTTGGAGTTCCAAAAGCAAGTGAAGGAAATAAATTTTATTTAGGTGTTTTGTTGATTTCAGTAATTTGTGGACTTTTAATGCCAATGGTTGGTATATCAATATTTGTCATAGGTTTAATCGAGTTTATAGTTAAATTTATTAAAAAGAAAGTTCGTCAGACTGGTATACAATAAAACAATGATTAATTTATAACTGAAAAAAGCTAAGCTAACAAATAAACGTTTGCTTAGCTTTTTTAGTAATAAAAAACATTAGAAATAAACAGAGGTGTATCATGAAAATAATAAATGGCTTTATACTATTATTGGTGGCTGTAACAATTTTTTATGGATGTGGCAAGTCGGAAGAAACAGTCTCGAACAAATATTTAGATAATTTAAGTGTTACTCTATCGGATCAGCCAACTTCTAAAGATTCAGAACATAGCTATGAAGTAACTTTAAAAAATAACGAGAATAAATTAGTTAACGTTGATTCAGTGGAAATAATATTAAATATGAAAAGCATGAATCATAAAGCAGATGGAAAATTAAAGAAAGTTTCAAAAGGTGTTTATCAAGGAAAAGTGAAATTACCAATGGATGGCTTATGGGATAAGACAATTGTATTAAAACAAGAGAAATTTGTCCGTAAGGTGAGTGGGGGAGCATTAAAGTAACACAAAATAGGTTGCAAAATAAGTAAAAGTTGAAAACTAATTATGCAGCAACAAATACGTTAGTTGAAGAACACGAGTAACTATTGCTACTTTTTTTGGAGTAAACTAGAAAGTTGAAGTAATTCTTATTGGTTCTTTTTAACATGAATTTGACCGAAATCGGGTGTATCCTAAACAGCTAATTGGATTTTTTGAAAAATGACCTTCGAAAAACCCAGTGATATCAACGGGTGTATCCTATACATTTAAACCAATACAATCGACACAGTACGCTAATGTCCGCGTATAAAAACATAGATGTGTTCCATTCTATGAAGAGCTTTTTCAAGCAGGAGCATGAGAAGGCAGTGAAATAGAGAGCGGGTATGGAGAATTAAATAGCGTGCGAAATTGGTAGAAAGTGAGAAACCAGAAAACCTGTTTGAAGGCTTTTCTGGTTTTTTGTCATTGAATCCAATTTAATACATTTGCCCCGTTTTCATTGGTACGTATATCTAATTGAATTTTTGTACTTTCCAAATAGGAATATCACATAATTGCAAATAGAAGACTGCAAATTTATAGGATAATACAAAAAAATAACCATAAACGAGTTATGATTATTCATTTTATTTGGCAAAACAAGATCTTTTCAAATTGGTGTAGTTCTTTTAAAAGTATAGGACCGTATAAATATAAGTAGTAATAATATTTTAAGATAAAACCGAAATTGATTTAATTGTAGTTAATATACTTGTAGTAATTGCAACACCTAGAACTGTTAAAATTGAATATAGAACTCTTATGTCTTTTAAGAAAAAAATCCCAAGGGATATGATGATCGAATCAATAACTAAAATTACTAAACCAAAATTTACTGAAAATGTTTTTGAGAGAAAAAAAGCAATTAAATCAATTCCTCCAGGACATGTGTCTTTCCTTATCATAATTCCAATTCCAGAACCAATTACTAATCCACCTAAGAAAGCACTGACTAAAATCGGTAAATGGATTGTCCCTTCAAATGGCATTAACAAATCAATCATAACTGAAGTAAAGATAAGAGCAATTATGCTGTTAATAAAATATGATCGATTTTTTATAAATGTAAACAAATAGATTGGAAGGTTTAAACAGAAAACGAGGAATCCTAATTTAATTCCCCATATGTAATTCAAAATAAGACTAATTCCTAAAATTCCACCATTTAATAAGTGGAGGGGGACTATAAAGGCATTTAATCCTATACCAATTAAGAGACTACCTAATACAATCGAAGTAATTTTCCTTTGCATATCACTTCTCCTTTTTAAACATTTTTATGAAGAATTCTAAGTATATATACTCATCTAATTCTAATGATTATTTTTATTTTAAGACATTCCGTAAGAATAAGAATAGTGGATTGTAGTCCAAGGAGGGTAAAGATGAATATAAACGATTTATGTAATAAATTTGATGAAATTGCTGGTGGTAAACATCATCTAGAAAATGGTACTTGTTCTGTTACAATTCATAGGAACATCAATGTTTCAATATTAGGGAAACCTTCAAAATCAGCTCATACAATCGGTGCTTCAATCTCTTTTCAAAGTTTAGATGAGAAAGGATATTCCCTCAATCTAGGAGAAATCGCTTTAATTGATGAGGAAGTTTATCCATTTACTAAATCATTACAAGATTAAGGGATATTAGTCAGTGCATTGCATAATCACTGGCTGTTTATTAAACCAAATATTGTATACGCTCATTTTATGTCTATTGAAAATCCATTAGAATTTGCAATGAAAGTAAGAATTTGTCTTTAATTATCTTGTCCGTTAGTTATATAAATGGGCTTTTAAGCATACATCTTAAAGGCCCATTTATAGGTTTTACATAAATTTACCTGTTTTAGGAAAAATTATATTCAAATTAAAAGTGGAGGAATGGTATATAATGCTTAACTATAAACAAGTAAATAGTTCAGTGAATAATAACCAAATTCCATTTCAAAGTGATTTAACTCGAACTTTAAGTAAAGAGATAAATGAAAATATTAATAGAATAAAAGCAGATTTAGGTGATAGTTCTGATCTCATAATTAGACAGGAAACTATTGGAAAAGATATGGAGCACTCCTACGCAATTATACGAATTGATGGCATCTCTAATGAAGAAGTTGTAAACGATGGTATTATTGAGAAAATTGTTTACTTAAATTTACATAAATTGACTTCCAATGCTAAAAAAATTTCGATATTGGATTTGGAAAATGGATTAAAAGGTGTTATTTCAGTATCAAGTTTGAAATCACTATCTAGTTACACCAATCTTCTAACAGCTCTTCTTCTAGGAGATACGATTATATTATTGAATCAAGACTGCAATTTTTTAGTTGCTTGTACAAAAATGGTTCAATCAAGGGATATAACTGAGCCTTCGACACAAACAATTATACGAGGTCCAAAAGATAGTTTTACAGAGAGTATAAGGACAAATACGTCCCTTATTCGTAATCGAATTCAGCATACGGCACTTCGATTAGAAACATTTAAAGTAGGAGAAGTGACCAGAACTGATGTAGAAATTATGTATGCACAAGGTGTTGTTAATCAGGAACTCTTAAAAGAAGTAAAAAAAAGAATCAAATCAATTAAAATTGATGCCGTTATTGATTCAAGTTATCTAGAGAAATATATCCATAATGATCAACAAACTTTTTTCCCAACCTCAATCTTTACTGAACGACCTGATGCTGCTGTTGGTAATTTATTAGAAGGTCGAATAATTATTCTTATTGCTGGTAGTCCATTTGTAATGATAGTACCAGCAACTTTTAACCAATTTTTTCAATCTCCTGAAGATTATTATCAAAGTACATATGTATCGACCTTTATAAGAGTACTTCGATATTTTTGCTTTTTATTAGCTATGTTTGTACCAGGAATTTATGTTGCAGTTACTTCATTTCATCAGGGAGTTATTCCCACGATTTTATTAGTAAATTTTGCAGAACAGCGTGAAGGAGTGCCATTACCTGTAATTGTAGAAGCAATATTAATGGAAATAGTATTTGAGTTATTAAGAGAAGCTGGTGTTCGAATGCCAAGATTAATTGGACAAACACTTTCAATAGTCGGTGCTTTAATATTAGGACAAGCAGCCGTTCAAGCTGGTTTTATATCAAATTCCATGATCATTATTGTTGCAGTTACTGCAATAGCTAGTTTCGCTATTCCATATTACAATATGTCGATTGTAGCGAGACTTTTTCGATATGCAATATTGTTGGCTGGAGCATATATAGGCTTGTTAGGAGTTTTAATTGTGAGCATGACAATCTTGATTCATTTATTAAGTCTTCGTTCGTTTAGTGAACCATACTTTGCTCCTTTTGCTCCATTTCGCTTTAAAAGCCAACGAGATACTATTTTAGTTCTGCCTCCAGGAGGTAATCCTAATCATGTTAAAGAACAAAGTAATGGTGAATAAGTAGGTAAAACAAGTAAAAAAGAAACACCATTGCTTAAAATAATTAGGTGTTTCTTTTTATTACATTTTAATCTTCAGTGAAGGCTAATACATATCCTTTAATTTTTTAAAGGGTGAAGCAGCTTTATTAATACTTTGATGATGAATATTCTCTTTTTGAAGTTCTTTAAATAAAGAAATAAGGATTAAAATCACTATAAATGCAAAAGGAAATGCAGCAAGAATTGCAGCAGATTGCAAGGAATCAAGTCCACCATTATTCAATAAAACTGCTGCAATAATTGATATTGTAATACCCCAAATAAATTTGATAAAAATTTGTGATTAAACAAAGTCCAATTATAGTTAATACACCGCTAAGTGGCAAGTGGCTGAACTTCGCAAAAAGTCCAACTTCTTCCCCATTAGTTGCAAATTTGTTTAATGCGTTTGAAATAAGTCTAAATGAATAGAAGTTCCTCCAAATACTGTAAACTAAAACATACATATCAATGCTTGTACAAATATTACTCCTGTAACGAACTCGCGAATTGTTCGTCCCATGGAAACACGTGCAATAAAAGATCCAACAAATGGTATCCATGAAATCCACCAACCCCAATAAAAAATAGTCCAGTTTTGAATCCACTCGAGCGCCATCTTTTTTTAATCGACTCAGACGTAAGCTCATTGTATGTAGATTTTGAATGTAATTTCCTATAGTTGTAGTAAAGTAATTCATTAGTTCTTGTAGCCAATTTTTATACTTAAGTATATCCCATTTCTACAAAGGAGAGATTAAATGGAACACGGATTATTAGAGGTTTCAAATATGATAATAGGAGAATTCTTAATATTACTTTTATTTGGTGTGATTGCTTGGTTAGTTGCAAATAAATTTAATAAACCATACACAATATTTCTTGTAATTATTGGTTTAATAATTGGTTTATTGAATATTGATTTTTTAGATAAAATTGCTGATTTATTTACAAATAGTGAGACTTTTTCATTGATAGTTCTTGGTCTCTTTTTACCTTCGCTTCTTGGAGAGGCTTCGATGAAGTTTGAATACAATGAAATTAAAAAGTTCAAAAATGAAATCTTAAGTTTAGCTTTATTAGGTACTTTTTTAACATTTGTTCTTGTATCAGTTGGTCTGATTTACATTTGTAAGTTACCAGTAGTAGTATCATTCACCATTGCTTCACTTATGTGTGCAACTGATCCTATATCAGTAATGGGAATGTTTAAAACTTACAATGTAAAGAAAAGTATTGCAGCTAGTTTGGAAGGTGAAAGCCTGTTTAATGATGGAATAGCCGTTGTATTCTTTAAAATATCTACCGTATTCTTATTAAGTTATATAAATATGGGCTTATCAGGTATTGGAGCTGGTGTTTTATTATTCGTTAAGGTTGTTCTGATTGGAATCGTTATAGGGTTATGTTTAGGATTTTTAGCTTCATACATGATTAGCTTTGTAGATAATTATCCTCTTGAAACAATGGTGTCTTTCTTACTTTTTTATGGAAGTTATATTATTTCAGAGCATTTTCATGGAAGTGGTGTAATTGCAGTAGTAGTTGGAGGCATTGTATTTGGGAATTATGGAAAGAAAATCGGAATGAGCACGGTAACTGAGGATTACATAGCAAGTTTTTGGGACATCATTTCGTTTGTAGGAAATACGATTTTATTTCTACTTATTGGTTTAGTAGTTTATCGATTAGATGTACTAGCGAATTGGAAAGTGTCTTTATTAACAATCATTATTGTATTAATTGCAAGATCAATTGCTGTAAGTATTAGTCTATTAAAAATCAAAACTTTTACAAATTCTGAAAAGTTTCTGATTAACTGGGGAGGATTAAAAGGTGCGTTGTCAATTGCACTGGCATTGACTTTACCCGTTGACTTTCCATATAGAGTAAATATCTTGTTAATTGTATATGCAAATGTGGTATTTTCATTGCTAATACAAGGCTTGAGTATACCTAAAGTAATAATGCATTTAAAAAGTAAAGAACCAGCTAGACAGTGATGGGAAAGTCAAATCGTTAAACAACTTAGGATATTGTGTTTGGAAAAATTGAATAAAATAAAAAAACAAGCGACTAGCTTGTTTTTTTATAATTTGTTGGTTTAATCAAGTCCATTTATATTTGGTCGCCATTCTTTTTCTACTATTTTTCCATTTTTCCATGTTTGAATCCAACTATCGTTATAATTTATGCCATATGATATATCAATTTGATTATCAAGATCTACGTTATGGCAGGCAAAATAATAGTTAATTGCTTTATCTTTTTCTATACCAACATAGATAATGTCTACTTTTTTATATCCTTTACCATAGACTAAATAAATTGTTTCCATGTGACACCTCTTTCAAATTTAATTATAGACTTACATAATCCTCATTTGTTTTAGTATAGAACTCATTTGTAATCTATCAATAGAAAAGTTTTAATTGAAATGTAAATATATCTCCTTTAATATAAGATAATATACTAAACTAATATATAAGTTTTTAATGGAGGAGTCTGTCATACAAGGGAGTATTATGCCTTGGGACAGGCTTTTTTTTGTTTTAGATTAAATATTCATATTCACATCAGTTTCGGGGGGAAAGAAATGGAACATTTAGAACATGGGTATAATTGGAGGTATTATGCAACTATTATTGTATTTTTAGTTGCCTATGCATTCATTATAACTGAAAAAATGAATAGAGCCTTAATAGCTTTATTAGGTGCAGGAATCATTGTTGGAATTGGCGCAGTTGATTTGCATTCTGCATTGACCACTCATATTGAATGGGAAACTATAACACTTTTAATTGGAATGATGATAATTGTATATATTACAAGTAAATCAGGGCTATTTGAATATATAGCAATTAAGACAGCTAAGATTTCAAAAGGACAACCTATACTTATATTAATCTCATTGTCATTACTAACAGCCATTTGTTCAGCATTTCTTGACAATGTAACAACGATTTTATTAATAGTTCCAATTACATTATCTATAACCAAAATTTTAAAAGTCGATCCAAGACCATTCTTAATACTGGAAGTTATTTATTCTAATATTGGTGGAACAGCAACATTGATAGGTGATCCGCCTAATATTATGATTGGATCTGCTAATAAACATTTGTCGTTTAATTCATTTTTCATTAATTTAGCGCCTATTATCGGAATTATAGTTCTGTTATTAACTATCATAATATATTTTATTTATCGAAAAAGGTTAGTAACATCGTCAGACCAAATTAAAATATTGATGTCAATCAATGAAGCAGACTATATAAAAGATAAATCCTTATTAATTAAATCCCTTATAGTACTTGGAGTGACTTTATTAGGATTTATTCTTCACTCTGTTTTACATTTAGATGCAGCGCTTGTAGCCATTTTAGGTGCAACAATACTAATGATAATTGGTGTAAAAGAACATGATCTAGAAGATGTATTTGCGAATATTGAATGGGTGACTATTTTTTTCTTTGCTGGTCTATTTGTACTAGTAGGTGGGTTAGTAGATATTGGATTAATCGGTTCATTGGCTAAAAAGGTCTTAGAATTAACAAATGGAAATATTCATGTGGCAGCACCTTTAATTTTGTGGGTGTCAGGAATTGCTTCTGCTACAATCGATAATATTCCTTTTGTTGCAACTATGATACCTTTGATTCAAGATTTATCCGTAGGGATGGGGCTTTCACCAGACGCTCCGCAAATTGAAGTATTATGGTGGTCACTTGCATTAGGGGCTTGTCTTGGCGGAAATGGAACATTAATAGGCGCTTCTGCAAATGTTGTAGCAGCAGGAATTGCATCAAGAGAAGGACACAAGTTTGGATATTGGGAGTTCTTGAAGATAGGTCTTCCAATCACATTATTTTCACTTCTATTATCTAACTTATATTTATATGTTAAATTTCTAATGTAAATCACTTAATTTACGAATATTTTATGTAATTGCTCAAATCCTATAACTGAAATTTAAATTAATGTCTATTATATTCAAAGTAAATTTATTTGGAAAGTATTTTTATAAGATTTTTAAGAGTCGGGTTTATAAGATGACCATTCTTATTATTAAGAATGGTCATCTTCACGCTGTTGAAAAAAGACTTCGTCAAATAAATGCCACGAATTTTTCGTGGCATTTTTGTTTTTGTTGTTCATTTAGTCTGTTTTTTGGTAAATTAAATGAAGACCTATTTCCTTTAGTGAGAGAAGTTTGGTCCATTTAATTAAGTTTTGTATGATGGCGGTCATCAAAACTTGTCTTTTTACTTTGTGAACTCCTCGGTATCGTGCATAACGTAAGCCGTGGAGTTCTTTACTTTGGGCAAAACTTATTCAACGGTTGAAGGTCTTACTGACTTTAATATCTTTCCTCGGGTTGATAGTCTTTGTTCACTTAACTTATCGTAAATTGGTTGATTAACTGAAATTCTTAAAACACGATCATCTTTTTTGAATGTGTAATTTTAAAAAATTAATTAAAGAAAGGATGAATAATAGATTAATGCAGTTAACACTTGTCATTAAAACGATCGCTGTTTTTTTTAGCGGTAAACAGTCTGAATTTTATAAATAATTTTACTTTTTTATAATAATTGTAATTTTCAGGTTATTATAATAAAATAATTTTATGTAGAAGTGAAGAGTCATTTCTACACAATTTGGGATATATTTTCTTAAAGAGAATGTTATCAATTAATAGTTTTATCTACTTCATTGTTAAACGGAGGAATTTCATGGATACTCAAGTACTTATATCGATTTCTATTTATTTTATTTTTATGTTAGCTATTGGTGCTTACGCTTATAAAAAGTCTACTAATAGTTTATCTGAGTATATGCTAGGAGACCGTGGTCTTGGACCAGCAGTTACTGCACTTTCAGCTGGTGCAGCTGATATGAGTGGCTGGATGCTGATGGGATTACCAGGAGCAATGTATGCGACTGGGATTTCTTCTGTATGGATCGCAATTGGTCTAACGGTTGGTGCATATTTAAACTATTTACTTTTAGCTCCAAGACTACGAGTTTTTACAGAGATTGCAGACAATTCCATTACAATCCCAAATTACTTTGAAAAGAGATTCCAAGATACAAGTAGAATATTAAGAATTGCTTCTGCAATTGTTATAATTATTTTCTTTACATTGTATTGCTCAGCTGGTCTTGTATCTGGTGGTACATTATTTGAATCAGCATTCGGTATCGACTATAAAATTGGGTTATTTGTAACGGCAGGAGTTGTAATAGCTTATACTTTATTTGGGGGCTTCTTGGCTGTTAGTTTAACAGATTTTGTTCAAGGTTTAATTATGTTTATCGCACTTATAATGGTTCCTTTGGTGGCTTTTACGAATATAGGTGGTGTAAAGCCTGTGTTTGATGAGATTCAACATATTGATCCAAAGTTATTAAATATTTTCACTGGGACTTCTTTCGTTGGAATTGTTTCATTACTTGCTTGGGGATTAGGTTATTTTGGACAACCACATATTATTGTACGCTTTATGGCTATATCGACTGTCAAAGAATTAAAACCAGCTCGACGAATTGGAATGAGTTGGATGCTTTTTACAATTGTAGGTGCGACACTTACAGGACTTGTAGGAATCGCTTATATATCTATTAATAATTTAACGTTAAAAGATCCTGAAACAATCTTTATCTTTTTCGCAAATACTTTATTTCATCCCTTAATTACAGGCTTCTTGTTATCTGCAATTTTAGCAGCTATTATGAGTACGATTTCTTCACAGCTTTTAGTAACATCAAGTGCATTAACTGAAGATTTATATCGTATTTTTGGTAAAAAAGACATTACGGAGAAAGAGCTTGTACGAGTTGGGCGATTAGCGGTTTTAATCGTTGCACTTGTATCGCTTCTATTGTCATTAAAACCAAATGATACGATTCTAAACCTTGTAGGTAATGCTTGGGCAGGCTTCGGAGCTGCATTTGGACCAGCAATTTTATTAAGTTTATTCTGGAAACGAATGACTCGTTGGGGAGCGCTTGCGGGTATGATTGTAGGAGCTTTAACGGTTATTATTTGGATAAGTGTAGATGTTATTAAACAAACGATTAATTTATATGAAATGGTACCAGGTTTTATTTTAAGTTTAGTAGCGGTTATTATTGTTAGTTTAATAACTTCAAATCAAAATCAAAAAATAGAAGAACAATTTAAAGAAATGGAAAAAAGACTAGCATAAAAAAAATTTTATTATATAGATAAACTTGTTAGTACAGTGGTAAATTCATAGGTAATGGAAAACTGAAAAACCAGCTTGTTGGTTTTTCTGTTTTTTAGAATCCAATTCTTAAAATGATTTAAATGGAATAGAATAAGAATTCACGTAAGATTGCCAGCATAATTAGCCGAAAAAAATGATCGACAATTCGTCGGTCATTTTTTATTAAGTAAACTATTTGTTAACCTATCAATAGGAAAGTTAAAATAAAGCTAATCACTTTTTGTAAACTGTCACAAATTAACGTGCTGGGCAATAGACTAAAAATGAAGTACGATTAGACGCAAGTAAAACCCCAAAAAGCCCGATAGAGGGCTTTTTGGGGTTTTATAATGTAAATATATGATTGCTAAACTTTTCTTTTTTGTTTTAACGATCATAAAATAATCCCACTTGTATACATAAATACCTTTGTGTTGACCTCACATTGAACTTTTGAATAGTCCTTTTCCCAATTTAATTTCTTCCATATATCGGGATGATAGGCCATTAAATATCTGCCAATTCCTAATGCATCACAATTCGCATCTTGAAGTATGTTAAATACTTCATTTAGCTCCTTTTTGATATTTTCAGCAATTTTATTTTCTATTTCCTTTTTCTTTTTATTACTAGCTAAATTTTCACCTGTATATTCAGTTAAATCAATCTTAATTTTTAAATCGATTCTTACCTTAGGTCGTTCTTCGTTTTTGATTTGTATGTTTCTTTTTATACTTTTTACTTTAAAAGAGATAACTTCATTATTGTTCCCTAATGGTTCAGACAAACTCATCGTATTACTTTTTTTGTCTTGAAGTAATAACAATAATTTTGACTGTTTATTATTTAAGACTTTTCCAGTAAATTGATTGTTTTCTAAAAGTGCTACACCTTTAATTTTAATAGTTTCATCATTTGTTTTTTCTAAATAAGGTAGGACTAAATCACTGCCTGGATCATCCATTTTTTTGTAAATAGTTTCTTGTGTCTCTTTTGGAATAACAGAAATATTTTCAGCAGCTTCAAGCATTTCTGAAAGTGACTCACTGATAAAAATATCCTTGTAAGTTTTCATTTCAATAATACTAGAGGCCTGGCCTTTTACAATTGCTACTCGTGAAGTTAGAGGGCTTCGAATAAATCGGAAAAAATTATCAAAATAAGGATACAAATTATTTTTTGCCAGTTTTTCACCTAAAAGCATCACTAGTAATTTGTTGGCAGAAAAACTACCAGGAATTTGGTAATCAATATTGTTGCGTACATCTCTTACAGTTGCACCTTGATCATTAATAATATAATTAGTGGCCTCGGTTTGGTCACCTTTTGAAATATTGGTTCTGACACTTGCCGTTGCTTTAATATTGTCTTTGGGAATTTGGTCAAATGCAATACTTAATACTAGTGCAGAGTCCTTCAATGAGTGTTGATCCCAGCAGCCTGTTAGAAAAAAAATTAATAAATAAGTAATGAAATGATATTTTTTCATGACAATTTAACTTCCTTACTTTTAATCTTAAAGAGTAGGGATATACATAAGATTAACGCTGGAATCAAAAGTATAAAAATAAAACTCGAAATTGATAAAGTTTTTATCAGAATATCTATAAATCCAGTTGAAGAAGGTACTAAATTACCAACTAAAAAGATAAGAAAGCAAATTGTCAGAGTAGAAAATGTATTATTTCTTTTTTTTCTTATTAAATTTGAAATACCGACATTAGCTAGGTTTAAATAAGACACATAGGATGAGGCAATTATGACAAACCAAACTGAAAGAAATAGTAAATCTAGACGTTCTAGTTCTTTAAAAAAAGTTAAGGTTTTAAATAAATATATTGTCGGTTCTGGTATTAACTGCATTTCCTTTTTACTAAAAAATATGAAACATAAAACGACAGTAAATAGATTAATCATGGTAATAAATAAAATAGAAAAAATAGTACTTTTTATCGTTTTTCTATGAGAACCTTGGATAAAAGGGTAGAGAACTAATAGGCACTCAAAACCATGTAAGAAGATATAGGACTTATAACTTCCTTTAAATATATGGACAAAGTTAACTTGAACTACCGGTAGCAAAAACTTCCATTCCACTTGTTGAAATGCTTCTATACTAAAAATGAAAATGATTAAAAATGTCCAAAATGATAATTGGAAAAATCGAGTCGTAGTCCGAATATTTTCTTTCCCTAAATAAATCCCAATTATGAATAAGAGTAGTAAAATACCCCATGATGGTGAGTTTGGAAAAACCCATTTACTAAAAATAAATAGATAAAATTGATTAATTAAATAGGCAATATAAATAAAATATAAAATATAACTAATTTTCAATACTCCACCAATCCACTTTCCAAAAAATAACGTACAAATTTCAAAAATTGTTAAATTCGGAAACCGCTTAAGTAAAAATGAATAGAGAAATATAGTACAAACTGAATACAGACAAGAAAATAATAAGGAAATCCATCCATCATGACTACTTTCTTTATATAAATGCATTGGTAACGTTAATATAGCTACATTTAATTGGGCGATTACCAAATAAAAAAATAATTGAAAGGATGAAATAGTCTCATTTTGCCTAATTATCATTTTTTCCACCCTTTCATATTTTTGGATTGAATCGTATCAATAGGAAGTGCATTTGTTGGCCTGGTCTTCATTTTCCAATTTGGTATTCTAATTATAGCGTCCTTTAAATCTTTTATACGAATTGGAGCAAGAGGTGAAAAGTATGGAGAACCAAAAGATTCAAGTTTAACCATATGAATAAAGATAAGCGTTAAACCGAATATAATCCCTACAAATCCGTATAGTGATGCCAAAATAATCATTGGAAAGCTTAATAATCGAAGTGAAAAACTCATTTCATGAACAGGAACAACAAATGACGCAACTGCTGTAATTGCGAGTACGACTGTCATGGTATTTGAAACTAAGTTAGCCTCTACAATAGCTGTTCCGATAACGAGTCCTCCAACGATGCCGATCGTTTGAGCAATTGGGCTTGGTAATCGAACGGCTGCTTCTCTTAATAATTCCAATATCAATTGCATAATGATCGCTTCGACAAATGGTGAAAAGGGTACGAATTCGATACTGTTTTGAATAGTTGTAACTAATTCATATGGGAGAATTTCATACCCAAAAGAAACAATTGATATGTATACTGCAGGTAAAGTTATACAAAGAAAAAAACTAAATAGCCTAATAATCCTTAAAAAAGTTCCAATTAAAACTCTTCCATTATAGTCATCAGGCGTTTGGAAAAACATAAAAAAAGTAGCTGGCATAATTGAGACTGTTGGACTGCCTTCAACTATTACGCCAATTTTTCCGTCGAACAAATTAGATATAACGCGATCTGGACGCTCTGTTTCTAATAATTGTGGGAAAGGAGATAACGAACTATCCTCGATAAATTCTTCCAATTTACCTGTTGTTAAATTATTTTCAAGTTCAATTGAGTTAATACGGTTTTTAACATTTTGTAGAATATCTTTATTTACTATATTATCTAAATATAAAATTCCAACATTTGTAACAGGATCACCAACTTCCAAAACTTCTATTTTAAAGTGAGTACTTCTTATTCTGTTTCTTAGAAAATTGATGTTTTTACTTAAACTCTCAACAAAACCATCATGAGCACCTGCAACTACTCTTTCATTTACTGGTTCACTAGTCGATCTTACTTCAAATAAAACAGTATCAATTATATAGGCTTCCTTTGATCCATCCTCTAACAAAATTGTTTTTCCATTAATAAGAGAATCGTTAATTTCATTAAAACAATTAGTTGTAGAAATAGTTGAAACTGGAAGATCCGTCATAATATTTCCATGTTTTATATTTAAAAGTACTTTAATAATTTTTTCGTTAATAATTTCTTTATTTGAGATTGTATCAATAAAAGCAATACACAGTGGTCTATCATTGAAAGTAATCTTTCTTGTTTTAAAATCAAAAACATTTGAAAACTCATCTTTTAATTTTTCTAAATTACTATTAATATCTTTCAGTAATGGAATGGTTGGTTCCGTTTTCAATAATATTCCACCTCCTGTGGAATATTGTTTGTAAAATTGTAAAACATATTCATAGTCAATTTAAGGAATGTGTACGACTGATAAACGATTGATAATTCACCATATTGGGGCAAAACATTGGATACCGTTTTAGAAGCTCTTGGGATATTGAAAAAGCGGTAACCTCTAATGAGGTTACCGATTTTTTGTTCATTCCTCCATATCAACAGGCGATTTAATTTGATCTTTATATAAATCAAAATACAGTTGACCATTTGTTCCTCGAACACAATATGAAACATCAGCTAATTTTAAACCTCGCCGTTCAATTTCAGTAACGATCCAATCCTTTGTTAGGTGGTTTTGAGTGATGTTTTTATCTATAATTTGACCATCCATAATGATTTCAATAGGGAAATCTGATTGGGAAGGACTAGAAATCCCCAAATCTTTTCTAGTTACAAAACGATACGAGGGCTTCTTTAATATAGATAAATGTCCGTCAGGTTCAAAAATAGCGAATTCTACTTCTTCTATATCAAAAACATCTCTTCTTCTTAGTGCTTGATTGAATGAATCCATTGTAACTTTTAGTTTTTCTATGTTTTTTTCTAGTATTTTCCCATCTTGTATGACAACAGTAGGCTGTCCATTGAATAACGCTCTAGCTTTTTTATTTTTTAATGAAACTAAAGTAGCAAGAAATAAAAACGTACTGAAGATTGTTAATGCAGTAATATAGTTACTAAAATGTATAGAAGTATTAAACGTCAAATTACCTGCAATAGATCCTAATGTAATTGAAGTAATATAATCATGGTAAGTCATTTTTGATATTGTTTGTTTTCCAAGTAAGTGGGTAATACAAATAAGTAAAACAAACGCTGAAAAAGTTCGAATTATGACTTCAAAAGTTCCAATCATTACCTTCACCTTTAACTTTTTTTCTTACTATATTTTTACATAAAATCTATAGAAAATACGTTAAAGTAAATTCTTTTATAAAGTTATGAAGGACTCTTTTAATCTTAGAAAAATTGTTCAATATATAACCGGTCCAAAGTGACAATCTTTAAAAGTACAACATTAAGAAGTTAATATGATAAATAATAATTAAGTAATGGTGAACGATCGTCGATAAATTACAGAGTTTAACAAGGGCCTAAATGAAGGCTGAAAAGAATAGTAACCTTCTCAAACTACTGGCATGAAGTTTGAAGAAGGTATTTACCAATTTTTACCGAACTCCCAATAATAACCTTTTTAAAGATTGGGTGGTACTTATAGTAAATCAAAATGAAATATATAGTAGTGTACAAATTAAAAATAGTATAATCGAGCAACTTCGGAACGCCGGTTGCGTTTTTGCAGAAGAAGAGGCTCAGCTTCTTATTTCTGAAGCTGATACTTTAGAAGAACTTTTAACCATGGTAAATCTGCGAGCAGCTGGCTCACCCATTGAATATATTCTAGGTTGGGCGGAGTTTTATGGCAATAGGATTGCAGTAGTACCAGGTGTCTTCGTTCCTCGCCGTCGGACAGAGTTTCTTGCTCAAAAGGCTATTGAATTATCAGTACCTGGTGTCAAAGTGATTGATCTTTGTTGTGGTTCTGGAGCAGTGGGTGTAGCGATTTCCATGGCTGTTGGGTTGGTTACGTTGTATGCTGTCGATATTGATCCTACTGCAGTTCAGTGTGCTAAGTGCAATGTTTCTAAACTAGGTGGTCTTGTATATGAAGGTGATCTTTATAATCCACTGCCACCTCAATTACTTGGGAATGTTGATATTATAGTGGCGAACTCACCATATGTTCCAACTGAGGCAATAAAGTCGCTCCCTCAGGAGGCACGTCTTTATGAACCAAAAGTGGCACTTGACGGTGGTAATGATGGAAATGACATTCACCGAAGAGTGGCAGAAAATGCGTCTTTTTGGTTAGCTTCAGGCGGCCATTTATTAGTAGAAACAAGCAAAATTCAGGCACCTCAAACAGTAGAAATTTTTAATCAATATGGACTAATAGCCAGGTTAATTCACAATAATGAATTGGACTCTACAATCGTAATTGGTACAAAACCATCATAAAAAAACAACCAGAAAACCCGGATAAAGGGTTATTCTGGTTATTTTTTATAAAAGATTAAACTATAGCAAAGATTATTTTTTGTTAGACTTTTTTGCTAAATTCTGTAGTTCACTTTGAGGCTCAGTTGAAAATTCAACGTCTTTTCCGTATCCTTGTGGATTAACACTTGGAGCTTTTTGTCCTCTTCCAGATGATTTCTTACTCATGTGCATTCACCTCCAAGGATAGTGTTTCCGAAGAAAGTAGATTTATGAGTAAAAGTAATCTAGTGCATTCTATATAGAAAGATTTTTCTCTTTTTCGAAGTTGGAAGATGTACTAGAGTCAGATAATACTTGGTTTAAAAATTTTTTTGTAATTGGCATAAAATAATTAAGGATTAACCCACCAAAACAAACGGTTAGTATCGTTCCAATGCCGATTGGTCCACTTGAAATTAATGCAGCTATTAAGAAAATAAGATAAATGACTGTTTTCGAAAAAAAGATATTTGTTCTAGTTAATTCTTGTAGGATTAATGTTAACCGATCAACTGGAATCGGTGCAAAATTTGTGTGTAAGTAGGTTGCAGTTCCTACACCTGAAATAATTAATCCGATACTATAAAAAGCTATTTTGCTGTACCAAAATTCAGGTGTTATGAAATTGTGTAATAAAAACAGCCACATATCAATGCCAATACCCGTTATAAAGGCAGTTACTAAACCTAAAAATTCTGGTCTTTTTCTTTTTAATAAAGAATTTATACATAATAGTAATAAAGCAACGATTATTTCCCAACTTCCTACAGTCAGACCCACATTTTTGGATAACCCTACTAAAAGTGCATCAAATGGTGAAGTTCCAAGGTTAGATTGTATATTGATTGAAATACCTAGTGTTAATATTAAAATTCCTAATACATAAAAAAAATACTTCGTTTTAATTAATCGCTTTATCATTTAGTTATTTCTTTTAGCATGAGAATATGTGGGATTCCATCTTCTATAAAGATATTAGAGGAAGTATGATATCCAAGCTTTTTATAAAAACCTTCTGCATGTGTTTGGCCATGCAATTTTACTTTTTTGGCTCCTTGTTCTACCGCGATTTCTTCTAATGCTTTAATAATGGATTTTCCAAGACCAAATTTACGGAAAGGTTCGAGGATGCAGATTCTTTCTAATTTACCTACTTCATCAATAAACCTAATCCTTCCCGTACCGACTGGTTGTTCATTGTAATGAACTAATATGTGTTCGCAATGACTATTTAATTTATCATATTGATCAAATTCATCTTCTATAGGTACACCTTGTTCTTTTACAAATACATCTTTCCTTATTGCAAAAGCTATTTTTAACTCTTTTTCATTCATTACTTTTTTTGTATTCGTCATTTTTATCAGTCCCTTTTAACCAAATTTTTTACTGTATTATTGCAAATGCAACAAAAATAAGTTAAATTTAATATATATCATTTTTATTGCATTTACAACAATATTAATACTAAGGAGTTAATTATGAAGGAAATTCTTCGTGAAATTGGGATGATTGCAAGAGCATTAGATTCGATTAGTAATATTGAGTTTAAAGAATATGACCTTACAAAAGGTCAGTATTTGTATCTAGTGCGAATAGTTGAAAACCCAGGAATCATTCAAGAAAAGTTAGCTGAGATGATAAAGGTAGATCGAACAACAGCAGCACGTGCTATAAAAAAACTTGAAATGAATGGATTTATTGAAAAGAAAGAGGATAAAGAGAACAAAAAAATAAAAAAGCTCTTTGCAACAGAGAAGGGGGAAAATGTTTATCCTTTTATAAAAAGAGAAAATGATTATTCCAATATCGTTGCATTAGATGGATTGTCCGAAATAGAAGTTGAAACTATTTTCAATCTTCTTCTAAAGGTAAGAAAAAATGTCGAAAAAGACTGGGAATTTGTTAAAAAGGGAAACAAGAGAAATTATTGATTAAATAGAGGAGAGACATATTAATATGACAATAAATATAACAAAGTGTAACTCTAAAGATTCGCACAAACTTCAACAAATCGGATATGAAACGTTCAATGAGACATTTAAGGATCAGAATACACTAGAAAATATGAATGCTTATTTAGAAAAAGCATTTAATATAAATCAAATAGAAAAAGAACTGTCCAATAAATCTTCGCAATTCTTTTTCATTTATTATAATCAATTCATCGCTGGCTATTTAAAGGTCAATACGAATGAGGCCCAATCTGAAGAAATGGGTGATGAATCACTTGAAATTGAGAGGATTTATATAAAGAAAGAATTTCAAAAACACGGTCTTGGTAAAGTTCTGTATATTAAAGTTTTAGAAATTGCGGAGGAACTCAATAGAAAGAAAATCTGGCTAGGCGTATGGGAAAAAAACGAAAATGCGATTGCTTTTTATAAAAAAATGGGATTTGTTCACACTGGGTCACACTCATTTTTTATGGGGGATGAAGAACAAACAGACTTTATCATGACTAAAACACTCATATAGTTTTTATTTGAGTCTTACCTATCGTTCATATTAAGGATTAAGTAAAGAGGGCAGAGTGAAAAGAGTGCTCAATTTGGATAGTCAAAATAAATTTGCAAATAATAAAATTATCATATTTCAATTAAAAAATGGAGTAAGTAAACCACTTGAAAACTTTAATATTCTGTTCAATTATTTTTTTTCCTATTATCATGATTGGATTAGCTAGATTTAATCGGATCTTTAACACAATTTTTAATATAATAGCAATCATCTGTTATATAATTTTTGGGGGAATTTCAGCAATATCAATTTATCAAATTATAAAACATGATGTTGTTTTTATGACAAATATTCATGCTGTATTTCTTAATATTTATTTTTTAATTACTGGCTCTTACTTAGGGATGTTTGGTTTATATCAATTGATTAATCTGACGATGAAACAGCTTAATCAAACTAATAAGTAATTTACAATGATTGTTCCAATGAAAAACACCATAATGCATCATTTAAGTAAATAATGCATTATGGTGTTTTTATTCTGTTATTATTCTATTTGCATTTTTTGTTTTGAATCATACTCTTTTTTCGAAAGTTCACCTGGCCAATATGCAAATCTACCTAATACTGTAGTAATTGCTGGAACTAAAAGTGGACGAACAATGAATGTATCAATTAATACTCCAACACAAGTAACGATACCAAATTGTACTAGTACTTGAATTGGTAAAGTTGCTAACACTAGGAATGTACCGGCCAAGATTAATCCAGCGGATGAAATAACAGCCCCAGTTTTTGCTACTCCATTTGCTACTGCATCGCGATGAGCTTGCTTCTTCTTATTTTTCCATATTTCAGAAACCATGAATATATTGTAATCTTCACCTAATGCTACTAAAAATACAAATGAATATAAAGGAATAGAACCTTGGATCGCGTTAGCCCCAAATCCGTAGTGAAGAATTAGCCAGCCTGCACCTAATGCAGAAAGATAAGATAATATGACTGATAAAATTAAGTAAATCATTGCTGTAATAGAACGTAAATAAGTTAACAGTAATAATGCAATTAATCCAATCATTACAGGAATAATAACAGATTGATCGCGCTCAGTTATATTTTTTGTATCTAAATTCGTTACTGTTTCTCCACCAATCCAGTAATGCTCATCTACTTTTTGTATATTATTTTCGTTCAATAGCTTCTTAATTTTCTTTTCTAGTTGAGGAATTCTCTCTAATCCTTTAATAGAATAAGGATTTTCGACTAAAGAAATTTCATATAATTGTAATCTTTTATTATTTTTGCCTGTATTAGGTTTAGAAACATCTTTTACGAATGAAAGTGATTCTAATTCCTTTTTTACAGGAATATTTTTATTTTCTGTATCGATTATTACTTTAACAGGTGCTAATAAACCTGATGAATAGTGGTCTGATATTAAATCAAATCCTTCTCTTGAAGGCATATCTTTAGGAAATGATTGAAGTAAATCATATGTGTATTGTACTCGAGGTACAAACAGAGCTAGCCCGCCTAAGAGAATGATAGAAACTAGAATAATTGTCCAAGGTTTATGAGTAACCAGTTTTCCTATTTTTTTATTAAATGTCACTTTGGTTTGTTTTTTCGTAATCGATTTTCCTTTTTTATTAGCTCTCAAAACTTCCATTTCTTCAGTTCTTGGAATAAAAGGAAAAAATGAAACTCTACCAAATAAGGATAGAAGGGCAGGAAGGATTGTTATTGCAGCAATACCCATAAAAAGAACTGCCAAACTAAATGGTACTGCGAAACGATGAAACGCACCATATTGAGCTAATAAGAGTGTACCTAAACCAATAACAACTGTTAAAGCGCTCATCGTAATGGCTCCACTAGATTCCTTAATCGCGAGTTGAAGTGCTTTATATTTATTTTCTTCATAAAGTAAATATTCACGATACCTAGATATCAAAAATAAACAATAATCAGTACCAGCACCAAATAATAAAACGGTCATAATCGAAACGGCTTGTGAATCAACCGTTATAATACCTTTTTCACCCAAAAATCCTAATAAAGGGTTTACGATTCCGTAAGCGAAACCAACTACTATTAACGGGACAATTGCCATAATTGGTGAACGGTATAGGAGGATTAAGAAAACTAATACAAGCGATACAGTTGATAATAAAAGTTTTACATCGGCTTGTGAAAATAAACTTACAGCATCTGTTTGAATTCCAACTGGGCCAGAAAAGCGAACTTTTAGACCAGATTCTGTTAATTTTCGTTTTACTGGGTCATCACCAGTATTATTTTTAATTAGCTTTTCTAGTATGTCGATATTTTTTTGGAGTACTTTATCATCTGCTTTTTTATCAAAAAGAACAGTTGTAATGATTGTAGTACCATCCTCTGAAGAACTTCGTTTAATTGCTTGTGTAGGCATTAAATCATATGACGGTGATGTTAATTGATTTTTCAATGGGTACTTTTGAAGTTCTTTATAAACAGTTTGAATGACTTTGTAATCGTCTTCCTTTAGTCCATCTTTACGGTTCCAAACAATTAATAAAGGGTTTCCAGAATCAGTTGGAAACTCTTTTTTTATTAGCTGATCAGCTTTTTGCGACATGGATTGCTTAGGTAGGTTATCTGCTGTATTATTTTCTACTTCATTTACAGAAGGAAAACTTAATGATAATACAATCGTTAATAGAACCCATAATAACAATGTTATCCATCTTGTACGTTTACTACATACAAATTTTCCCCATGAATGAAAGGGATGATGTTTCATACTGAATTCACCTCTCGTAAAAATTTATTACCATAATTATATATACTGGTCAGTTAATTATTCAAGAACTTTTATTATGATATAATGAAAAGGAAATAAAAGGTTAGGAGAGAAGCAAATTGGAACAAATGAAACGGCCTCTTGGTAGACCACCACAGGATTCAAAAAAAAAGCCTACAAAAACAACAATCGTTGAAAATGCAATCCAATTGTTTCTTCAAAACGGATATCAATTAGTTTCAATGGATGACGTAGCTAAGAATTGTGGTGTGACCAAAGCAACGGTTTATTATTATTATCCAACTAAAGCAGATCTTTTTACGGATGCAATGGTTCAAATGATGCTTCGAATAAGTGAACGAATGGCTGAGATTTTATCTTCGAATAAGTCGTTGAAAGTAAATCTCCACGAAATGGTTAAAGTCCATTTAAGAGCAACTTTTGAAATTGATTTAAAAGCTTTTACGAAGGAAGCGAAAGTTTCTTTATCAGATGAGCAGTTACAACAAATGAACAACGCGGAAGAAATGATGTATAATGTGATTGAAAAAGCAATGACAACAGCCATTGAGAATGAGGAAATACCTCGAGGCAATTCAAAATTCTATACCCAATTGTTTTTTGCAATTCTATCGATTGGGAATTATAGAGATACAGATCAAAAATCAATTTTTTCTACAATAGATGAAATGGCCGAACAAATCATCGACTTCTTTTGGAATGGAATAATGGGCAAAAAATAAAAGAAGATTTACTTTCTGAGTAAATCTTCTTTTTTATGAAATTAAAACGAAATTTCCCTAAACGAAAGAAATCGCTTTCAATTTCAGCGTTATTATATCTTTTCTAAGTTGTTTTCATCTTTTTCTGACATTAATCTTGCAATAACTTCTTCTATGAAAATAAAAAATACAGTACGAGTTTTCTCAAACGGTAAAAGACTTTCATCTTGTGTCGAATTTGTTAAGTAAAATATATTATCTATTTCTAAAGCTAATGAAGTGTTGTACTCCTCTAAAATCATTAATATATTCGCCCCACGAGCTTTTACTCCATTAATAAGGTTCTCGAAAGAAGTGAACTTACCAGTTACTGAAAAGATGACAAAAAGTGTTTCCTCATCAGCCAAATGTTGGGCATAAGATTCACTTTGAGCCACAGATATATTTTTTCCTGATACTAAAGTGAGTTTATAAGCAAAGTATTCAATGCAAATAAATGATGGCCCTAGGCCGAAAAAAACAATTCTGTCGTATTTGTTAAATAAGTCTAAGAAATTATCAATCAGAACGGAGTCAAAGTTTTCTAGAAAATTTTTTAATCGATCTATTTCACTTGAAATTTTTTTGTTTTCTATAGGCATTTGCTGGCCACTAAAAAATTGCTTGTATTGTTTAAAGCTCTCAAACCCTAATTTTCTTACTAGTTTTGAAACCTTAGAAGGAGACACTTCGCAATAGTTAGCAGCTTCTAATATTTTAATGTTAGCGTTAGTTGGAATCATTTTAGAAAGTTTATTATGAACAGAAAGCTCGATCTCATTTAATTTATTTATATTTATATTTATCATACGGTCTCTCATTTCTAGTAATTTGAAAATATTTTAATCTATAGTATTTTTTTAGTCAATAATAGATATGAAATAAAATGGAAAATTTTCCGAAAATACTTAAAAAAATAAAAAATAAAGAAAATTTTCACATGAATTCGTTTACATTTTGAAATTGCTATTGTATTATTGACCTTGTTAAAACAAAAGATTAAGAGGATGGTATAAAGCATGAATACTGAAAAAGTTAGTATTAATGATTTCTCAATGGATTTCTTTAGCTTAAAAGGTAAAGTTGCTATGATTACAGGAGGAAATTCTGGATTAGGCCAAGGTTTTGCATTAGCACTTGCAAAAGCTGGAGCAGACATTTTTGCAGTTAGCATTGCTGATGATGATGGAGAAACAAAAAAACTGATTGAGTCAGAAGGTGTTCGTTACCATCTAATGATTACAGACGTTACGAAAGAGGGCGCTTGTAAAGAAATAGCAGAAGAATGTATTGATACATACGGAAAAATAGATATTCTCATGAATAATGCAGGTATTTGTATAAACGAACCTGATGTTACGAAGTTTACTAGACTTCAATGGGATAAAATGGTTGCGATTAATTTAACAGCTGGATTTGAATTATCTCATGAAGTGGCAAAGTATATGATTCCGCAAAAAAGTGGAAAAATCATAAATACTTGTTCGTTATTTTCATATCTTGGAGGACAATGGTCACCAGCATATGCTGCGACTAAACATGGTTTAGCAGGTTTTACAAAAGCTTATTGTGATGAACTAGCTCAATTTAATATTCAAGTTAACGGAATTGCACCTGGATACTTTGCTACTGCAGTAACTGCTGAGACAAGAGCTAATCCTGTAGCAAATCAACGAATACTAGATCATATTCCAGCAAATAGATGGGGAAATATTTTAGATTTAATGGGTGCAGTTGTATTTTTAGCTTCAGACGCTTCGAATTATGTAAATGGCATTTTATTAAATGTTGATGGTGGATACTTAGTAAGATAACGGAAAATAGAAATAATACAAAGGAGTAATATACCGATGACTAAAGAACAATTATTAAAAGACGAAAATACGAAGGTTAAAGAGCAATTAGTAAAAGAATTAGAATCTATTATTTCTGTCGATCAAATAGTTACAGAACATGAAGCTCTACATGATGCATCAGCAGATCGATATAAAAAGTATGCGAAAGCTAAAAAGGTTCTTGATGTTCCAATGCCTATGGCAATCGTATATCCACACTCTACTAAAGAAGTTCAATCACTTTTGAAATTCTGTGATAAAAACAGAATCAATGTCATTCCTAGAAGTGGAAAAACTGCTACTGAAGGTGGGCTTGAAAACTGGAAGGATTTAGCGATCGTAATCGATGGATCAAAAATGAATAACATTATTAAAATTGATCAGTATAATATGCAAGCAACAGTTCAAGCAGGTGTGAAACTACAAGTTTTAGAAGATGAGTTACGTAAAATTGGCTACACTACAGGTCACTCACCTCAATCAAAACCAGTAGCACAATTTGGTGGATTACTGGCAACAAGAAGTATAGGGCAATTCTCAACTTTATACGGTGCTATTGAGGATATGGTTGTAGGATTAGAATGTGTATTTCCAAACGGACATATTTCTAAAATTAAAAATGTACCAAGAAGAGCTGGTGGACCAGATATTCGACATATTGCAATTGGAAATGAAGGAACATTATGTTATATAACTGAAGTTACCGTTAAAATATTTAAATACTATCCTGAAAACAATGTTTTTCATGGTTATTTAATTAAGGATATGGATACTGGTATTAAAGTTTTAAGAGAAGTAATGACTAACGGATTTAGACCGTCAGTTGCACGAGTATATTCTGAAGAAGATGCAAGACAGCATTTCTCACATTTCTTTAAAGACAAATGTGTACTAATTTTTATGTCAGAAGGACCAAAAGGTATTGTCAAAGCGACAACTGAAGCGATTGAAGAAGCGGTTTCTAAATACGAAGATGGAATTATTGAAAAAGTTGAAGATCAACTAATTGAAGATTGGTTTAGTCACTTGAATTGGTCTCAAGAGCATATTGATAATGAAATCCAAAGAATGGTTGATTTTAATAAGCACGATGGTTTTACAACTGAAGTATCAGCTGACTGGGAAAGCATCATTCAAATTTATCATAATGTAATGAAAAGAGTAAGAGAAGAGTTTGATAGAATTGAAGATGTAACAATGCTAGGCGGACACTCATCTCATAGTTATTTAAACGGAACAAATATGTATTTTGTTTACAACTACAATATTAACTGTGCACCAGAAGATGAAATGAGAATTTATCATCATCCAATTCATTCTATTATTATAGAAGAAACATTAAAGCTTGGTGGCTCAATGTGTCATCACCATGGTATTGGAAAATATCGTAACGAGTGGACAGAACAGGAGCATGGTTCTGCTTACTATATGTTAGAAAAATTAAAAGAAGCTTTTGACCCTAATGGCATCATGAACTTTGGCACAATTTTCCCTCAAGAGGAAGGAAAAAAATATTTATAATCGTTTAATTGGGGTGTTTGTATGAACAAGTATGTAATGGGGATAGATAATGGTTCGCAAAGTATAAAAGTGGCCATTTATGATATGGAAGGAAATGAAGTTGCTTTTGGTTCCTTTCAATTAAAAGAAACTTTATCGCCTGAACCAGGTGTAGTAATACATCCCGATGATGATTTATGGGATAGTGTGTATGCAGCAATGAAAAATTGTTTAGCTGATTTTTCTGGCAATCCTAAAGAGATTGCCGGAATTGGCTTATGTACAATTAGATGTTGTCGTGTTTTATTAAAAGAGGATGGTAATCTAGCTTATCCAGTGATAAGCTGGATGGATTCCAGACTTGCTAGGCCATATGAACATATTGATGATGAAGTAAAGTATGTAACGACAACTTCTGGATATCTAGGTTTCAGATTGACTGGAGAATTTGTTGATACCGCTTCAAATTATGAAGTTCATTGGCCATTGGATCATAAAACATTAGATTGGTCTAAAGATGATGAAGACTTTAAAGCCAATGGTTTAAAAAAAGATATGGTATTTGAACTTGTCAAACCTGGTGAAAAGTTAGGGATTTTAAGGAAGGAACTTATAAGTGAATTCGGTTTTAATTCAGATATACCGGTAGTAGCAACAGCAAATGATAAAGCTGTAGAGGTTTTGGGCTCTGGAATTAAGGACGAAAGTACAATAATGATTTCTCTTGGAACATTTATATCGGCTATGCTATTAAGGGGTAAAAATTCTGAAAATACTAAAAATTACTTCTCTACACTAGCTTGTATTCCTTTTAAATACGTTTATGAAACAAATGGCATAAGAAGAGGTATGTGGACTGTAAGTTGGTTTAAAAAATTAATTGGTGAAGAACTTGTTACTGAAGCTAGAAAAATGGGTGTATCGGAAGAGGAGTTTTTGAATCGTAAAGCACAAGATGTTCCTGTGGGAAGCGATGGTCTAATTACAATCCTTGACTGGTTGGCTTCACCATCTATTCCTTATCGAAAAGGTATTATGATTGGTTTTGATCAACGTCACACTAAATATCACATCTATCGCTCAATCTTGGAAGCGATTGCATTTAACGTCAAAAATAATATTGATGATATGTTGGATGAAATCGATGGAAAGTTAAGTGAAATAGTCGTCTTGGGTGGTGGATCGAAAAGTGATTTGATGATGCAAATTATCGCTGATCTTTTTGGAAAACCATTACATAGACGTGAAGGAAGCAGTAGTGCTTGTCTAGGAGCAGCTATATGTGTATGCCAGCATTTATCTGTTTATAAAGATTTTTATGAGGCAATAAGTAAAATGATTAAAACACAAAAAACATTTATTCCAAACAAAAAGAATAACGAGTTTTACAATCGAATTAACGAGTCAGTTGTTAAGAATGTAAGAATACATACTGATGAGATCTTAAAACTTTCTTATCCAATATTTAGTTAAGAAGAGGAGTCTTTTTATGGAGAAAAATTACAAAAGGTATTTTCAGTTTTTCCTTATTGTATTAGCAGCAGGCTCAATATTTCCACTAATCTATTTAAAAACAAACTATCAAGAAACAATTTTAGAAGTTTATGGAATATCTCTTAAACAATTAAATGGTATATTTTCTGTATTGGGTGTAGCTTATCTCGTCGGATATTCTCCAAGTGGATGGCTCGCTGATAAGTTTTCAGCTAAGAAACTTTTATTCATTTCACTTTTAGTTTGTGGCCTTACTGGATTATGGTTTGCTCAAGTTCCGAGCTACCCAATGGTTTTAGTTATTTTTGGAATTTGGGGATTCTTTTCAGTATTCACCTTTTGGGCAGCTCATTTAAAGCTTGTAAAGTTAATTGCTAAAAAGGAAGAAGAAGGAAGATTCTTTGGTGCCTTGGATGGTGGTCGTGGATTAATAGAGGCAATTTTAGCTAGTATTGCATTATTTATTTTTACAAGCGTATTAGGTGATAGTTCACAAACCGTACATAAGAAAGAAGCTTTACAATATGTTGTTTATATGTACTCCATTATGCTTATATTGGTGTCCGGTCTTATCCTAATCTTTGTAAAAGAGGATCGTCCTACTTCAAAAGATGAAAAAACTTTATCTAAACAAGGCATTAAAAAAATCAACGTTAAAGATTTTAAAAAGGTTTTCAGTAATAAGTTTATTTGGTTACTTGGTGGCATTATATTTATGTCATATATTGTTACTTGGGCAGTATATTATCAAGGTGGATTTTTACAAACGAATATAAAAATTGATGCAGCAACTGTAGGGAAGGTTACTGTATTAATGCTTTGGATGAGGCCAATCGGTGGAATATTAGGTGGATTTTTAGGTGATAAATTTGGAAAGAGTATTATTTTAACAATTGCTTTAAGCTTATCTGCTATTTCTTTAATTACAATTTCAACCTTACCGATTACATTGCCCCATATTTACTTTAATGTTTTAGTAGTATTAAATGGATTATTAATTTACACAATTAGAGGTCTTTATTGGTCGTTGCTAGGTGACTGTAAAATCGATGAAAAGATTCTAGGTTTAGCAATTGGATTTGTTTCATTTATAGGTTATTTGCCGGATATTTTAATGCCAATCGCAAATATTGTGTTGTTTAAGACTTACGGAAGTCACGGTGGTTATAATGCTTACTTTACCTTCTGTGCATCCGCGGGCATTATTGGGATTTTTATGACGGTATTATTTAGAATGTCCTTGAAGAAGAGCAGGAATTTAAAAGAAACAGTTGAATTAAGTACTACAACTGGATAATAATTCAAGAAGAGGATGAGCCAAAAAAGTAAAAAGCTAACATCGAGTGCTCATCAATTCGCAATTATTATTAAAATAATTTTCAACTAGGCTTTCAACTTTAATACCTTAAAAAAAGTTTAAAAGAAAAGGCTTAGGATGAAATGAATTACATATCTAGTGTTCCTAATTTTAAACTTTGAGGTGTCAAAATTGAAAGATATTTTACTTATTTTATTATTGCAATTGATCTATGTACCAATCTTAACATTAAGAACCATCTTCCTTGTTAAAGGATTGAGTATGGCTGCCGCGTTATTTGGCTTTATAGAAGCTATAATCTATGTTTTTGGATTGTCGCTTGTTTTTTCGGGAGACCAAAGTACATTATCAATGATTGTTTATGCAGTTGGATTTGGTATTGGCATTCTAATTGGAAGTTACGTAGAAAATCGCTTAGCAATTGGCTATACAACATTAGTAGTTAATTTGACGAACAAAAATAAATTACTGATTAACCGACTTCGCGAGGAAGGATTTGGAGTGACAGTGTTCCAAGGAGAAGGAAGAGACAGCGAGCGTTATCAATTAGATATATTGACAAAACGTAACAGAGAACCGGAACTCATGGAACTAATTGAGCAGTATGAACCGAGCGCTTTTATTATTTCATATGAAGCGAGAAGGTTTAAAGGTGGATTTTTATTAAATTCAATGAAGAAAGCAAAGCAGAAAAAATCGAAAATATTATAGTAAAAAAATCAGAGAAACATAATATCGTTTCTCTGATTTTTTTTATCAAGTTATAGACTAAAAAATGTTACAAAAGATAAGAGAATAGATGTAATGACGATTGCAATAAGCGGACGAATCGATTTTGTCCGTAATTCTTTTAAGTTAATATTTAATCCTAAACCAGTCATAGACATTGTTAATATAAATGATGTAAAAACGGCTATGTCTGACATAGTTTTATTTGATATCGGAATCTTTTGACCAAGGATGTAACTTCCTACAAAACTCATTATAACAAAGCCAATTAAGAACCATGGGAACTCCAGTTTTGCTTCTCCGTTTAATTTTCCTTTCCGTTTCATCCAGAATAGAAGGATAAAACAAACTGGAATTAATAGAAATACACGGGCAAGTTTGGCTAGCAATGCGTGAGCAAGCGCATCTTGACCTGCAGGGGCAGCTGCTAAAGCTACATGGGCAATTTCATGAAGGCTTATTCCGACCCACGCACCATATTCAGTTGGGCTAATTGGTAATAAAGGATAGATTAAAGTATAAATGATGGAAAATATTGTGCCGACTAATGCGATGATTCCAACCGCCATAGCTGTGTCATCATCTTTTGCTTTAATAATTGGTGATACGGCTGCAATTGCAGCAGCTCCACAAATGCCAGTGCCGATACTTAGCAATAAAGATAAATTAAGATCTGCTTTAAGCCATTTTGCAATAGCCATAAGTACAACAATCGAAAATATGATAGTTCCCAAACCTTTCAGTAATAAAGGCAAACCATCATTAAAAATGACAACCATGTTTAGTTTTAATCCGTACAGTATGATGGCAAATCTTAAAAGTCTTTTTGAAGAAAATTGAATTCCTACGCGTAATTTTTCAGGATAACCAAAAAATTGTCTATACACTAAAGCAAGTAAAATGGCACATGCAAGTGGTCCAACATGATCGAAGCCTGGTACTTTTGCCAACAGAAAACCTAAAACTGCTATGATGAATGTAAAAGCAACTCCATAGATCATTGATACATTTAACTGTTTAGAAGGTTTATTATTTTGATTAGGATTTGTAATGATTATTGCTTTTTGTTCCATCGTGTTCATCTCCTCGTGACGTTTTATATTATTATCGTATCGAATCATTTACTATAAGGAAAATAAATTATTATTATAGTTATGATAAGTAAATCCGATAGTAAGGAGGAGACGTATATAAAAAAACAGAGCCTTATTATGTTTGGGCTTTGTTTTTTAATTTTCGAGCAAGTTCAATGGGGTGAAGGCGAAACTCCAGAAGTGAGTTTTATAGGAGCCTTATTATAACGAACTAATCTCAATATTAGTAAGACTTACATACAAATTAAAATCTTTAATTTTATTTCATTTTTATTTATGAGTATACTTAGTGTAGTAATATTTTTAATATTCAAAATAATTAATTTATAAAACAATTCCAAGTAGTTGGAAAGGGGGGATTCACTTAATGAGTAATAACTTATACGAAAACTTGAAAAGAAGCTCAATTAATTTCCCAGAATGCTTCGCTTATATTTATGGTGATCATTGTGTTACCTACAGGGAATTAAATCAGCAGGTAAATCAATTTGCTGCAGGTTTGTCTGCACAAGGAATAAGCAAAGGAGATGGAGTTGCACTTTTATTAGGAAATAGCCCAGAATTTCTCATTGCTTACTATGGAATCTTACGACTAGGTGCATTTGTTGTACCAATTAATCCTTTGTTTACTAAAGAAGAAATCAGCTACATATTAGAAAATAGTCAAGCCAAAGCAGTTATTGCTCATGGATCTTTGGAGGCGAAGTTTTCAGAGGTAAAGAAACAGTTGGTAAATCTAAACTTAGTCATTTATACCGAACCAAAGAATCAGGAATGGACATGGGAGCATCTTATGACATCGGGCACACATTTAATTGCATGTCCAGTCGTTGATCAAGAAGATCTTGCAGTCATTCTGTACACATCTGGTACTACAGGGAAACCAAAAGGTGCAATGTTAACACATCGAAATTTAGCATCGAATGCAGACTCTATTTCAAACTTACTTGAACTAGACGAAAACGACCGAGTCATTGCCGTTTTGCCAATGTTTCATGTTTTCTGTATGACAGTTTGTTTAAACGCACCGATTGCTTGTGGCTCAACAGTTTTAATTCAGCCTAAATTCAGTCCTGGCGATGTAGTAGGTACCATACAAAAAAGAAATGCCACTGTATTTGCAGGAGTTCCTACGATGTACAATTTTATCAATCAATTACCTGAAGCTTCGTCAGATTATTTCAAATCCATTCGTATATGTATTTCAGGTGGTGCTTCGATTCCTGTAGAGCTTCTGCAAAAATTTGAAAGTAAGTTCAACGTACCTATATTAGAGGGATATGGACTTTCGGAAACAGCGCCACTTGTTGCAATTAATCCATTAAAAGGAATTCGGAAACCAGGATCAATCGGTAGAAATATTCCAGCTGTTCAAAGCAAAGTAGTAGATAAATTTGGAGAAGAATTGCCAAGAGGTGAGGTTGGAGAATTAGTTGTTCAAGGACCAAATGTAATGAAGGGGTATTTAGGGATGCAGGAAGCTACATTGGCCGCTTTTAAAAACGGGTGGTTTTACACCGGTGATCTCGCAACAATGGATGAAGATGGATACATCTACATTGTTGACCGAAAGAAGGACATGATTATTGTTGGAGGTTACAATGTTTATCCTCGTGAAGTGGAAGAAGTACTATATCAACATCCCGCAGTTGTTGAGGCAGCAGTAGTTGGTGTACCTAATAAGGAATACGGAGAAAGTGTAAAAGCATACGTCGTAGTTAATGATGAACAGTTTACAGAAAACGATATTATTCATTTTTGTAAAGATAAGCTAGTTAAATACAAGCTTCCTAAATATATAGAATTTTTTAAAGAGCTACCAAAGAATTCAACTGGAAAGATTTTGCGCAGAGAGTTAAGAGAATTGACTGAAGTAAAGTAAACAAATAAATCATTCATAAAGGGAGGATTCATTATGTCAACAATTTTAAAGGAAAAGGTTAAAGGGTCAGTAGCTTGGAAAGGAACAGACCTAGCAAAAGATGAATCTTGGATTTATTACTTATCTGAGGAAACAATTGTTGAGCTTGAAAATGCACTAGCCCATGTTAAACAAAAGGGGTTAAAAGCACCAAATTTTAACAAAGAAGACTTCAAAGTATCAAATCTTTTAAATGAAATTGATTACTTTGTTGAGGAACTTGAGAATGGAAGAGGATTTCTATTAATTCGAGGATTACCGATTGAAAGATATACAGATGAAGAAGCGAGCATCATTTATTGGGGTCTCGGCCTTCATATGGGTACTCCAGTATCGCAAAATGCTAATGGTGAACTCTTAGGGCACGTTAGAGATCAAGGTCTTAGTTTAGAAAATTCAAACGTTCGTGGTTACCAAACGAAACTGCATCTTCCTTTTCACGCTGATGGTTCTGATGTAGTAGGTTTGTTAAGTCTACGTAAAGGGAAATCAGGGGGAGAGAGTAGCATTATAAGCTCGATGGCAGTTTACAATGAGATTTTAGAGAAGAACCCTGAATATTTAGGCATACTTTGTCGTCCGTTTAACTTTGATCGCCGTGGAGAAGAGGGGCCAGGGGAATCGCCAATATTTACTTCACCAATTTTTAGTTACTATGATGGAAAACTAAGTTGCCGATATGTTCGTTTATTTATCGAATCAGCACAATCAAAAACTGGTATCCAGTTATCAAAAGTTGAAATCGAAGCATTAGATTTACTGGATTCTCTTCTTCATGATGAAAATTTACATTTCAATATGATGCTAGAGCCAGGCGATATGCAATTTGTCAACAATTATACGGTGCTTCATTCACGAACTCAATATGAAGATTACGAAGAACTAGATCAAAAACGCCATTTACTAAGATTATGGCTCACGATGCCAAATGGCCGTGAAATTTCTCCTGATTTCGCAATGTTTTTTGACGAAAATACTGGAAAACCGGGTCGTGGCGGTGTACCTGCTCGTAATAAAACAGCGGGCGGTATTGTTGAAACTTTAAAGTAATTTTACTTCAGTAAGAATGAGTGTGTGCACCTTTTCTTTTTTTGGAAAAGGTGTTCCTTAAATAGTGAAAAGTGAGGATTTACTTGTATGTCAAAAACTCCAAAGTACGCTTGGGTAATCTTATTATTTCTAGTTCTTACCGGTATGATCAACCAAGTCGATAAAATTATCATTGGTTTGGTTTCAGTTCCTTTAATGAAAGAATTACATTTAAGTCCAACGCAATGGGGAGTTGTTGGAAGCTCATTTTTTTGGTTTTTTACATTTTCCTCAATGATACTTGGAGGAATGGCTGATTCGAAAAATACGAAAAAAATGTTGACATGGCTATCATTTATTTGGCTAATTGTTCAGTTTGTAACTCCTTTTGCTTCTAGCCTAACTTTGCTTTTGATAACAAGAATGTTTTTAGGATTAGGTGAAGGTCCAGCCCCAGCTCTTTCTACGGCAATCATGGGAAAATGGTTCCCAAAACATAGGCATGGTATAGGTTTTGGTGCGGTTCTTTTAGGAACGACCGGGGGTTCGGCAATTGCTTCCCCACTATTAATATCTTTAATTGATAAGCAAGGATGGAAATCGGCATTTTTAGTGATGGGTGCTCTAGGACTGATTGTGTTAGTTTTATGGTTAATTTTCGGTAAAGAAAGTCCAACAGAAATTGGACTATCAGCAATTCACCAAACGGAGAGCCAGTCTTCCACCATTCCTAAAGTTTCAATGCGACAGTTTTTTCCGCATCTATTTTCTAAAAACTTTATATTAACCGTTTTGTGTGGTGGTTGTGCATATTGGTTATTGTCCATTCAGGCAGTATGGTTCCCGTCCTACTTTACAAAAATTCAACAGTTTGACGATCAGACATTAAAACTAGCCGTATCATTGCCTTTTCTTTTTGCAGCTTTTTGCCAAATTGGATTTGCAATGCTATCTGATCGTCTTTACCGTAAAACAGGCAATATTCGTAAAGCCCGCATTAATCTTGCAGGTCTCATGATGATATTATCTGCTATCTGTTTATATCTAGCGATTACGGTAAATTCAGCTTCTATGTCTATTGTTTTCTTTACTCTTTCACCTGGTTTTGCGTATGTAATACTCTCACTTGCGCCTGCTATATTGATGGAATTCTTTTCTCCTCATAACATTGGAAAGGCGCAAGGGGCATTCATTGCTCTTGCAAGTATATCTAGTATCATTGCTCCTTTAGTCTTTGGATACTGTATTCAACATGCTCTGACTGAAGCAATTGGTTATAATTATGCGTTTCAAATTTCTTCATTTGGAATGCTGATTATAGGAATTGCATTTTGGCTTGGTGTACATCCCGCAAATCAAAGAAACGTAATAAATGAGTCTGGGGAGCAAATGAGTAGTTAAAGCATGGTCTACAAGTAAGGAGAAATATAAGTTGAAAATAATAATTTTAATTTGACTATTAGTTTAGTAATCTTCAATTTCAAAGGAGGAGCTTTAATGTCAATCATTTTAAATGAAAAAATTCAAGGACGGTCTGCATGGAAAGGTATTGATTTAGCTAAAGATGATTCATGGATCTATTTTTTGAACGACACAACAATTGCTGCTCTTGAGAAGGCCTTATTACATGTTCAACAAAGGGGGCTAAAAGCACCTGATTTTAAAAAGGAAGATTTTCCACTTCCTGATCTATCTGACGAAATTAAATACTTTGTTGACGAGTTAGAGAATGGAAGAGGATTTTTATTAATCCGCGGATTGCCAATAGATCGATTTACGGATGAGGAAGCAAGTATTATTTACTGGGGGCTTGGACTCCACTTAGGGCTACCAATCATACAAAGTAAAAATGGAGAACTTCTAGGTCATATTAAAAATGTAGGTAAAGACTTTAACGATAATACAAAAGTACGTGGTTATCAAACGAATGTCCATCTTGATTACCATACAGATCTTGCTGATGTAGTAGGATTACTATGTCTTCGTAAAGCAAAATCTGGTGGTTTAAGCAGTATCGCAAGTGCGATGTCTATCTATAATGAGATTCTAGAAAAGCATCCAGAGTATCTTGAAATTCTTTATCGTTCATTTGCTCATGACCTTCGTGGAGAGGAAACGCCAGGTCAATCACCTGTCGTTCAATCGCCGATTTTTAGCTATTTCGATGGGAAATTAAGCTGCAGATATATTCGCCAATATGTCCAATCAGCACAAATGAAAACAGGTATCTACTTGTCGGAAGAGGAGATTGAAGCATTTGATTTTATTGATTCCCTTACTCATGATCCAAACTTCCATATCGATATGATGATGGAACCAGGTGACATACAATTCGTTAATAATTATACTGTTTTTCATTCACGTACTCATTTTGAAGATTACGAGGAAGATGACAAAAAACGTCATCTATTAAGATTATGGCTTATGATGCCAAATGGTCGTAAAATTGCTCCAGATTTTGAGTTTTATATTGGTGGGACACCCGTAAATAGATAAAGAATTAGTGAGAATTTAAATTGATATGATTTTTTAATTTTAATAATTGGTGATTTTATTCAAGTAATAACGTGGATAAGATCACCAATTTATCATTTAGATTGACTAATTGTCTGGATAAAAGTTTTGGTGAAGTAAATTAAAGCGAAAGAGGTTGATGTTGTTTGGCTAAGTTAGATCCACAAGCAGAGAAGTTTTTAAATGCATTAAAGCAGATGCCACCTATTCATGAACTAGATCCTAAAACCGTAAGAGAAATGTTATCAAAGTCACCACGTCCTCTTATAAATTTAGAAACACTATCAAAAATAGAAGACTTTATGATTGCGGTAAGTAATGAAGAAGAAATTAATTGTCGAGTATACATACCAGAAGGTTCTGGCCCTTTTCCATTATTCATATACTACCATGGTGGTGGATGGGTACTAGGAGATATTGAATCGACGGACGCAAGCTGTCGCATAATTGCCAATAGGACAAACAGCATTGTTGTATCCGTAAACTATCGACTTGCACCAGAATATAAGTTTCCGACTGCAGTGGAAGATGCATATTCTGCTTTGGAATGGGTTTATGAAAATGGTTTTTCCTTTAATGGGGATGTCTCTAGATTGATCGTTGGTGGAGATAGTGTAGGTGGAAATCTTGCTACAGTCGTTACCATGATTGCAAGAGACAGAAAGGGTCCCAACATTGCTGGACAAGTTTTAATCTATCCTCCAACAAATCTTGAGTTTAATACAGAATCACATCAAATGTTTGCAAAAGGATTTGGTTTAGATAGAGAACAGCTAGTTTGGTTCCGAACTCATTATTTAAGAAATGAAGAGGACAAGACGGATGAGTACGCTTCTCCGTTGATAGCAAAAGACTTAAGTAACCTCCCGCAAGCATTAATCATTACTGCGGAAAATGATGTCCTCCGTGATGAGGGATTGGCTTATGCTAATCGGTTGGAAAAATTCGGAGTCCATGTTGAATATGCTTGTGAATCCGGAATGATTCATGGCTATTTTGCACATGTTGCTATTTTTTCAAACAATATTGAATCAACAGTTTCTAAGATTGATAAATTTTTACGTACAGTAAGTAATTCACTAAAAATCTAAAATGAAAAGAGCCTCATTAAACTATGAATGAAGCTCTTTTTCTTTAATAATTAACTTATAAACTATGAAGCAGTTAAAATAATTTCCAACTAGTATATTAGAAATATACGGTATTCCCAATGCCGCCAGTTACTGGAATTACTTCTCCGGTAATAGATGTTGATAATGGAGATGCTAGGAACGTAACGACGTAAGCAATCTCCTCTGGAGTAATCAAGCGACCGAGAGAGTTTAATGATTTTACATGTTGAATTGCTTCTTCATTAGTTACTTTGTCTCTAAAAGCTTCGGTATCAACAATTCCAGGATAAATTGCATTGACGTTAATTCCATGCTTTCCTAATTCCATTGATGCAGATTTTGTTAAATGGACGACAGATGCGTTACGAGGACCAGAGCTAAAATAATTGCCTCCAATCCTAGCAGCTAGTCCACTTATATTAATAATTCGACCCCACTTATTTTCAATCATATATGGTGCAACAGCTCTAATACTACGAAAATAACCCATATATTTTTCTTCAAAATCTTTTATAATAAGCTCTTCTTTAATACTATTAAAGTCTTCTGGCTCATGTCCACCTACGCGGGCACCACTGTTAACTAATATGTCTATGCTTCCCATTACTGCTGCTGATTTTTCTACTAGATTTAAGATAGAGTCTGGATCGGTAGTATCTGCCACAATTGGATATATGTTTCGATTTGTTTCTTGTGCCAGTTCCTCTGCGGCTAGTCTTAATGTGACTTCATTTCTTGAACAAATCGTGCAATCTACACCTTCAAGAGCTAGCTGGCGGGCAACAGCTTTACCAATACCTCGGCTACCCCCAACAATAAGTGCTTTTTTTCCTGATAATTTTAAGTCCATTGTTTAGCCTCCAGTTAGATTCAATCATACTAAAAAAAAATTGAATGATTTAGTATTTACGCATTTCTATCTTAATTCTACCTATAGATAATATTTATATAAAATTAAAGATTTTAATTTGTAATTTAGTTGTGCTAATATAATGTGGTCTTTAAATTCCATATGTACAACGGTATATATTTTATATATTAGTAGTATTTACATGTAAGTAAAAATGTTTAATTTTATTTAACTGAAAATTATGAATATAATAAATATAAAGAATATTTTAATGATATTTAGGTTATGAATCTATGTAAATAAGGGGGGGAAGGGAGCTTTGTAGTTTGGTAGAAAAGGCGATATAGCAATATTGAAAGCGTTTTCAGAAACAGAAGAATTGTTAATTTTTTATAACCGTTTTAGTCAGAAAACAAGTTGCTTTTTAGAGATGTTCAATAATTAGAAGGAAAGAAAGGGAGATTTATTTGAACACACCAAAATATTCTTGGATTATTTTATTAATTCTAGTTGCTTCTGGCATGGTCAATCAAGTTGATAAAATCATAATAGGTTTAGTTTCAGTTCCATTAATGAAAGAACTTCATTTAAGCCCATCACAATGGGGATTAGTAGGAAGCTCATTTTTTTGGTTTTTTACCATCTCTTCCTTTATTCTTGGTGGCATGGCTGATACTAAAAACACGAAAAAGATGTTTACTTGGATTATGTTAATATGGTTAGCCGTTCAATTTACAACACCTTTTGTATCTAGTTTATCTCTATTAATGTTTTCAAGAATGATATTAGGAGCAGGAGAAGGGCCAGCCATTTCAATTTCAACTTCAATAATTGGAAAATGGTTTCCAAAGCATAGACATGGAATTGGTTTTGGTGCAGTTCTCTTTGGAGCAACAATCGGACCTGCAATTGCATCTCCACTATTAATCTCTCTAATTAATCAATATAGTTGGAGAGCTGCCTTTGTAGCAATGGGTGCGGTCGGATTTATTGTTTTACTTTTATGGATGATTTTTGGAAAAGAAAGCCCAAAAGATATCGGGATCTCTACATATGAACAAGAGGATAAAAACACAATGATCCCACATAAGGTTTCTTGGAGGCAGTTTTTTCCACATATTTTTTCTAAAAACTTTATTTTCACCGCAATTTGTGCAGGTTGTGCGTATTGGCTATTGTCTGTTCAAGCGGTTTGGTTTCCAGCATACTTTTCGAAAGTTCAACACTTTGATGGTAAAACATTAAAAATGGCAGTGTCTTTCCCTTTTCTCTTCGCGGCCATTTGCCAAATTGCATTTGCCTTAATATCAGACCGAATTTACCGCAAAACACAGGATATTCGTAAGGCAAGAATAAATCTTGCAGGAATTTCAATGATGTTATCCGCTATTTGTTTATATGTTGGTAGCGTCGCAAGTACAAGTGCGATCTCCATCCTGTTCTTCATCCTTGCACCGGGATTTGCAATCGTCATTCTTTCACTCGCACCGGCAATGTTAATGGAGTTCTTTTCACCTAAAAACATTGGAAAAGCGCAAGGGACCTATGTTGCTCTTTCAAGTTCCACGAGTATTATTGCTCCTGTTATATTTGGGAATTTTATTGAAAAAGCAGGAAGTGAGTCAATAGGATATGGTTACGGATTTTTGGTTACATCTTTAGTTATGTTTGTTTTTGGGTTATTATTTTGGATTGCTGTGCGCCCTGCGAATCAAACAAGCACTACGATCAAAGTAGAAGAACAAGTCATTTTATAAAAACGATGATTTAATCGAGGGGGAATTAAAATGTGCAAAAATAAGAAGGTCTTAGATGGAATTGATTGCTGTGTAGAATGTCATGAAGAATTATCCATTATGGAGAGAAATCGAAGCAACTGTTGGAGCTGCCAGGATAAAATAACTGAAACTTACGCTGATGACTATATTGAAAAGGAAATTGAAGACAAAATTAAACAGAATATTAATTCCTGATATCAAGCTAAGATACGATAGATTCAAATTAAAAGAGAAGCTCCGCGTCCATTTCGAACGCAGTTGCTTCTCTTTTTTAATTTTTAATAATTTCCGTTTTTAAACAACTAATATATTTGTTTGCATATGTAGATAAATGTTTATCTTCTGAACGAACTAATCCTAAAGAAATATTAACAGTATTATGGTTCACTAAATCGATTGGAATAATATCACCATTAATAACCGATGGATAATTTTGCATGACAAAATCAGGGGCAAATGTAATCGCTAAATTTTCATTGACGGCTTGGAGAAGTCCAGCCATATTATTTGTTGTAAATAGAATTTTCATAGGTTTATATTTAATAAAAAAATCTTGAATAAAATATTGCATTAATTCGCCTTTATATATGACAAGCGTTTGATCAAGAATTTCTTCTGGGGTTACGGTACCAAGTATAGCTAAAGGAGAATGCTTAGAAACGTAAACTTTCTGCTTGCCATCAAGGAGTGCTTCAAAAGAGATCCCTTCCATATTTACCCCTAAATCCCTTGAATATGTAATTAGTCCAAAATCAGTCTTATGCTGTCTAACATCATCAATCACTGATGTACCACTTTTTTCAGTAACCTCAAGATTTACATGAGGATAATCATGACTAAATGTAGAGATTGCTTTAACGAGAAATGTCATTAAGCCAGGTAAAGAAGATATGTTAAGCTCACCCACCTCGGCGGAGTTAAATAGGTTAGCTGCCTCCTTTATTTCTTCAAGTTTTTTTTGAACTTCATAAGCAAGCTTTAAAATGACTCTGCCTTCATCAGTTGGGACAGCACCATGCCCCCGAGAACGTTTAAATACTTTAATATCTAGCTCTTTTTCTAAGTTAGTTATGGACTGGCTAATTGTTGACTGAGTCACGTGTAGATTTTGTGCAGCTACTGACAAGGAACTGTATTTTGCAACTTCAACAATATAAATAAATTGTTCAATATTCATGGTTGACCCCTTTTTTGAATATTAGTGATACTAACATACATATTAAATTTTTTAATTTTTTTTCATTATAATTTATATGTATAATCAATATCAATAAGATTTTTAAAAATTAGAATATTCTAAAATTTAGGAGGAGGAGTAGAATGCAATTAGCACAATTGTTTGATTTAACAGGAAAGACAGCGGTCGTTACAGGAGGCGGAAGTGGGCTAGGACGTGTAATGGCATTAGCTTTAGCAGAAGCAGGAGCAAATGTAGTAATTTGTTCTCGTCGTTTAGAAGTTTGTGAAGAAGTCGTGAAAGAGATAGTGGAATTAGGAAGACAAGCATTAGCTATATCTGTGGATGTAACTAGTCCCGAATCGATTGAAAAGGGATTAGAAAAAGTTATTTCTCAATTTGGAAGCATCGAAATCTTAGTAAATAGTAGTGGAACAGTTTTTGAAACGCCAGCAACAGAAATGCCTTTAGAACAATGGCAGTCTATGCTTGATACGAATGTGACAGGAACTTTTTTAATGTGTCAGGCAGTTGGTAAACATATGATCAATAATGAATACGGCAAAATCATCAATATTTCTTCTAGTATAGGCTTTAAAGGTGTTGACCCTGAAGCTGTGGATTCTGTCGGTTATACAACAAGTAAGGGAGCCGTAATGACTTTAACGAAGGACTTAGCAGTTAAGTGGGGGCGCCACGGTGTTTATGTAAACTCAATTGCTCCGGGAGTTTTCACAACAGGAATGAATAACCCAGAAATACCTGGAACTCTTGTACATAAAGCCGGCCCATTCATTGCTACTCAAGTGCCACTTAGAAGGTTAGGTAGTGATCATGATTTAGTAGGTGCAACCCTTTACTTTGCTTCAGCAGCATCTGACTATTGTACAGGACAAATTTTAGTTCTTGATGGTGGTCTTGGTGCTAAGTAAATTTTATCAAAGTAAATAGGAATGTAAATTAGCCAAACTTATATACAAGTTAAAAATATTAATTTTACTTTACAGAAAATTATAAATATACTGATAATAACGAATTCGAAATAGCTTTTAGTCAGCTTACCGAAGTAAGGGACTACTATAGCCGAATTTAATAAACATAAGATTGGAAGAGGGGATTTAAGTGAGTAATGTTAAAGATGTAAAAGAAGTAATAGTACACCATGCTGGAAATATTAATGTAGATGAGTTGCCTTGGATTCCATATTTTGGTGATTCAAAGTTTAAATTACTTAAAGCAAACCCTGTAACAGGGCAAACACTTACATTATTATATGTACCTGCGAAAATGCAGCTCCCTGCACATTTCCATCCTGGAACGGTTATTGTATATACTGTTCAAGGAACGTGGAGATATTTAGAGGAGTCTTGGATCTCTAAACCAGGTGATGTGGTATATGAGCCTGCTGGATCGAAACATACACCTACAGCTGTAGGCGATGAAGATGTCATTACTTTTAATATTGTAGAAGGAACATTGGACTATATCGGTGAGGATGGCGAAATTCTTGCTAGAGATAATTGGGAAACATTCTTAAATAGATACTACGAATATTGTGCAGCTGAAGGAATCGAACCTGTTGATGTGACTAAATTTTAAAAATAGTGTATGAAAAGAGAATCTAAAACGTCCTGTGACGAAAAGGATTCTCTTTTCTTATAGATGAAAATCATAAGTTTTTTATATATTAGTAATACTTACTTGTAAATCAAATTCTTTAATTTTATTTAACTATTACTTATGCGTATAATTAGATACGAACTAATATTTTTAAAATTTTAAATATTCAAAAAAGAGGAGGTTCAACTATATATGCCAGCTGAAACAGTGTTAATTACAGGTGCTTCAAAAGGTATCGGATTGGAATTTTCAAGGATCTTCGCAGGACATCGCTATAACTTAGTTTTAGTTGCTAGAGATGAGGTGTTATTGGAAAAACAAGCTGGCCTTTTAAAAAAGGAATACAGAGTAGAAGTTAATACTTTTGTCGGTGATCTAAGTAATCATGAAACCGTAGAGAGCTTATATACATACCTAAAAAGGGAAGGAATCAATATCGATATATTGATTAATAATGCCGGGGCAGGCGGATTAGGATTAATGACAGAATTAGATATTAAGAAAGAAATAGAATGTTTGCAGCTAAATATGATTTCCTTAACCTATTTAACTAGACTTATAGCGGATGAAATGATTAAGCGAAATCACGGTAAAATTTTAAATGTTGCTTCAACAGCGGCTTTTCAACCAACTCCACGGATGTCAATGTATGGGGCAAGCAAGTCATATGTTTTATCTTTTACAGAGGCGATAGCTGAAGAACTTAAAGGAACCGGGGTTCAAGTTAGTGTATTATGTCCCCCTTCAACAAAGACACCACTTACTGAGGGGCTTGCTTCAACAGGAACAAAAATTTTCATTAAAAACTTAATGGACCCTAAAGCAGTTGCTAAGTGTGGTTTTGAAGGTTTAATGAAAAATAAAACTGTTATCATTCCAGGTTTTAAAAATAAACTGATGGCAAAATCTGTTGGAATACTGCCAAGGAAATGGGTAACTACCTATACCCGAAAGATGATTGAAGAAAAAGTGTAAGTAGCTTAAAACAAACTTTTAAAGAGTAAGATTTAACGAAGTGAGGGATCATGAATGCAGAATGTATATTTAGTAGAGGCATTAAGAACACCAATTGGATGTTTCGGTGGTTCATTGAAAGATGTAGGTGCTGTACAACTTGCATCAACAGTTGTTAAAGAGGTGTGGCAACGTTCTGGTCTATCTGCTGAATGTGTTGATGAAGTGGTACTAGGTAATGTTCTAAAATCCGGGCTAAAAGGAAATCCAGCAAGACAAGCAGCAATTAAGGCCGGTTTACCTGTTTCTATACCATCCATAACAATCGATAAACAATGTGCATCTGGAATGCGAGCAATTACATTAGCTTATCATCAAATACTTGCAGGAGATTCACATATTGTAATTGCAGGAGGGACTGAAAGTATGAGTAATGTCCCTCATTTAGTAATGAATGCAAGATGGGGACAAAAAATGGGAGACTTAAAGACAGTAGATGCAATTTTTCATGACGGACTTCACTGTGCAATTGAAGGTTACCATATGGGAGTTACTGCTGAAAATTTAGTTGAAGATTATCATATATCTCGTAAGGAGCAAGACACATATGCTTTGGAAAGTCAGCTAAAAGCAATTAAGGCAAGAGAAGAAGGGAAATTTGAAAACGAAATTATTCCTGTTACGATTAAAACTAAGCAAGGTCCCATTTTATTTAAAGAAGATGAGAACTTAAAAAATACTAGTCTTGAAAAACTACAAGCTCTTAAACCAGCTTTTAAAGAAAATGGAACAGTGACAGCTGGAAATGCTTCTTCATTAAATGATGGAGCTGCTGCAGTTATTGTTGCATCTGAACAAGCAGTTAGAGAATATGGTTTAAAACCCCTTGCCAAAATTCGTTCGGTAGCAAGCTCGGCTGTTGCTCCTTCTATTATGGGAATCGGGCCAGTTCCAGCAACACAAAAAGCCCTGCAACGAGCAAATCTAACAATACAGGATATTGAATTGGCAGAGATTAATGAAGCGTTCGCTGCACAAGTGCTAGCTGTAAATAAAGAATTACGTATATCAGAGGAGATAATTAATGTAAATGGTGGTGCCATTGCATTAGGGCATCCAATCGGTTGTTCAGGTACAAGAATTGTAGTTACTTTATTACATGAGTTAATACGACAAAAGAAACAAATTGGTTTAGCAACCTTATGTGTTGGTGGCGGACAAGGAGTATCTATTATTGTAGAAGCAATATAATCTAGGCAAAAATAAAAATGGTAAGCAAAATTCAATGAAAATTTGCTTACCATTTTTATTTATAATCTAGAACCGTTTTTTAAACAAAATCAATGAAGATAATCAAATGTATTTTTTGCTAACAAAATAAAGGTTACTGTAATAAAAAGAATTCGAACGTAACCACTTCCTTGCTTAATTGCAAATTTTGAACCGCAAATAGCTCCTGCTATTTGTGCAAGTCCCATTGCTAAACCATAGGCATAATGGATTTGTCCCAAGTACATAAACATTAATAATGCAGCTATATTACTACCAAAATTTAAAAACTTTGCGTTGCCTGCAGCTTTTAAGAAATCAAACCCAATCATTAAAAAAGCAAATATTAGGAATGAACCAGTTCCAGGACCAATGAATCCATCATAGAAACCTATACCAAAAATTAAAAGCATAAACAGAATAATACGAGGAACTGACAGATTTTTATTGGTAGTCGTATCTCCCCAATCTTTCTTAAAAATAGTATAAATTGCAACTGCTGCAAGCATAACGAGCATAAGAGGCTTAAGAACAGTAGGGTCAATTAAATGAACCGTCCAAGCTCCCAAAATGGAACCAATAAAGGTGAGTGGGAATAACTTATAGACAGATTTTATATCAAGTTTTCCAGAACGATAGAACATGATTGTGCTCGTTAAAGAGCCAATTGACCCAGCTAATTTGTTCGTTGCGACAGCAGCAGCTGGAGAAAGACCAGTAAATAATAATACTGGCAAAGTAATTAGCCCACCGCCTCCAACAACGGAATCAATAAAAGCAGCTAAAAATCCAAATACAATTAAAGTTAATAATAACGATGGATCAATATGGAATATCATCAAATCTACCTTTCTTTTATTTACTAATTAGATAGTAGTTAAATTATAAAACAATGTAAATCATTAATTGAGTAATATAAGTATATTTTTATAATAAACCAATTATAAAGAAATAATGGCAAAAGATTAATTCATATAAGTTATTTAGAGTTTAATACGAATTATTCACAGAAAGAATAGAAGGTTTTAATGACAACTTGTACCACTTTCTAAAATTTTGCATATATTGATATGTGATTATTTAATGAAGAGGTGTGTATGGATTGAAATTCGAACAATCAAATACTACAACAGAAATAGAACAGGCTAAAGAAAAACTCTTTGAAAAAAACGTCAATCGTTTAATGAAAGAGATTGTTACAAAGATCCAAATGAAGATGGCAATAGAAGAACTAAAGGTTAAACGTATTGTCAAAAAAGACGGTCTTGAAAATGTTGAAGTTATTAAACAAGTACAAAACGATTTAACGAAAATATTAGAGGATGCAATTGAAGAAGTGCAACTTAAAATGAATGAAATTGAGCTTTATTTTAATTCATTAGATGAGATAAAAGGCAAATCAAAAACAGAGGAAAATGATTTCAATAAGTAAAATAGAGTGGGAAACAATAAGTTTCTTCACTCTATTTTTTATGCCAACGTTTGAGTTGAATTAATCGAAATAGCTCATTTATTGTTAATTTGGATATTAATAATAATTTGATTATCACAACGAGAAGAAGATGAAGACTTTTGTACAGCACTTAATAATTTAACTATTAGATCTGTACAGCAATCTCATTTATGCTCACCGGTATGCTTTCGATTTTTCTCATCTTTGCAACAACAATCGATATTTATATTCACTTTATATGTTCAAGCTATACGGCTTGTCAATGTTTTTGACTATACGATTTTTATTTATTTGGTTAAAAATCTCTAAAAGATATTAGCCTAAAAAATAAAATAGAAAAGCTAACTAAAATAAGAGTTACCTTTTAATTCAATTAAAATGAATTAACTTCCTCAGTTGAAATTACTTTCTTGTTTGGCTGTTTTTTATGCAACCATTGATAAATTATTGGTATGACTAAAAAGCTATTTAAAGTAGAGGTGATCATTCCACCTATTACTACAATTCCTAAAGTTTGTGAAATGACAGTATCACCATGATGTGAAAATGCTAGTGGTAAAAGTGTTAAAATCGTTGTTGCTGCTGTAATTAAGATGGTCTAGTTCTTGAAAGACTACCAGATAATATGAGAAAATAATCACTACATTAAAGAGTATTGAATATTGAGGTCTTAATATGAACGAAATCATCCATTTATTAAATGAGTATGGCTATATCATCTTGTTTTTATCATTGATGTTGGAATTGATTATAGTGCCAATTCCGAATGAAGCATTGATGAGTTATGTAGGTGTGTTATGTTTTCATGGGAAAATGAGTATTGTATTGTCCATTATTTCTGCCGGCCTTGGAGGAGTAGTTGGGGTAACAATTTCTTACTGGTTAGGATATAAACTTGGTACACCATTTTTTCGTAAATTTGGACACTATATACATATGGGTCCAGAAAAGATTGAAAAGATGTCAAAATGGTATGAAAAATATGGAAAGGTATTATTACTAGTATCTTTCTTTATTCCGGGGATTAGACATTTCGCAAGCATTATTTCTGGAATCATTAAATTACCATATCGATCCTTTGCTATATTTTCTTATATAGGTGTATTTCTTTGGATTGGAACCTTTATATGGTTAGGGCAGGCCATGGGACCTAAATGGGATATCTATCAAGTGGAAATTAAAAAATGGTTAGTATTAGGTAGCATATTATTAGGATTTATAGTACTCGCTTTTTTTGTCGTAAAAGCAAATAAGGAAATAATTAAAGAGTCGTTACTATTAATTTTTGAATCAAGTTTTAAGAGATTTAAAAGCTTCATGAAAATAAAATTAATCATCTTAATCTGTTTAATTTTTCTCGTTTCGTTTTTTATCTTAATGGTCGGGTTAATTCAAGACACAATTAGTAATGAATTTAATAAATTCAATTCCGTATTTAAGACCATTGTTTTTAATTTATTTAATCAACATTGGCATGGGAGTATGAACTTTATATATTCATTATCGACATGGAAGGTTTTAGTGACGATTTCGCTTGCTACAATCTTAGTAATCCTGATAAATAACAAAAATAAATGGCTAGAATTGCTCTTTTTTATCGCTAGTTTAGTTGGAATTCTTATACTATCCATAGGGATTCCTTGGATATTCAACTTTATGCTCGGCGGTAATGTAAGTAAAAACTTTCCTAATGAAAAGTCTATGTTGATTTTGACAATATTAGGTTACTTCATTATTATGTTAATTCGACATAATAAAGCTTATTTATTTAATATCGTAATGTTCTTCGTTTTTATATTTGTTGTTTTACTATTTTCGATTAGCAGCGTCTATTTGCATCATTTATTGCCTAGTGATATTGCAGCTGGGTTTGTATTCAGTTCCGTTTGGTTAAGTGGAATTATATTCTCACTGGAGTTATTTCGTTTTGTTTCACTTTTAAAAGTGAATATGCATGAGGAAAAATTGTTAAAAAAGCAAACCAAATAAACGATAATATTTCAAAGAGTGAAAGTGTATGCCTGTAGTAGACAGTAAAGTTATTAGTTGTCTACTACAGGGATTCTTTATTTTTGAATGTTATATTATTTAATGTGGTTGATTTTCAATTGTGGAGTTAACAAATTACCGAATTCAAGACGTGATGACTGTTTAGTTCATGTTTTCCGTAACTCCAGATATAGCGTAATAAAGAATATCTAACATTTCGTCAAGCTCCGATTCTTTTGATGCTAATGGAGGCATAAATACGATAACATTTCCAAGAGGACGTGTGAGAAGCCCAAGCTCTTTTGCTCTTTTCGTTACTTGCACTCCGATTCGTTCATTCCAATGGAAAACTTCTTTTGTATGCTTTGATTTTACTAGTTCAATCCCAATCATCAAGCCACTTTGACGTATATCTCCAACATGTTTTAACTCATTAAATTTCATTAATTTTTCTTGGACATAAGAAGAGATTTTTTCGACGTGTTGTAATAATTTTGTGCTATTAAATAAATCTAGATTCGCTATTGCAACAGCGCATCCAAGAGGATTACCTGTATAACTGTGACCATGAAAGAAAGTTTTCTGTTCTTCGTATGTACCTAAAAATGCTTCATAAATTCTATTTGTTGTTAATGTTGCTGCTACCGGTAAATAGCCACCGGTTAACCCTTTTCCACAAGTTAAAATATCTGGTGTGACTCCTTCTAAATCACAGGCAAACATTTTACCAGTTCGTCCAAAACCTGTTGCGACCTCGTCAGCTATAAGTAATACATCATATTTTATACATAATTCCTGTATTGCTTTTAAATACCCTTTTGGCATGACAATAATACCACTTGCTCCTTGAACAATTGGCTCGATTATTAATGCTGCAATTGAATTAGCTTTTTCGATAAATAAATCTTCAACTTCTTTTAAATAGGAATCTCTAATTTCTTCTTCGGTTCCTACGTATTTTGAACGATAAAGATGTGGATAAGATATTTTTATACTTGGAAATAGTAACTCATTATATGCCTGATGATATAAGTCTATTGCGCCAACTGATACTGCTCCGATTGTATCTCCATGATACGCTTCCTTCATTGTTACAAAAGTATTCTTATCTTGTTTTCCAATGTTTCGCCAATATTGATAAGCCATTTTAATCGCAATTTCTACAGAAGTAGCTCCTGAGTCTGAATAGAAAACTTTTTCTAAACCTGTAGGAGAAATCTCGACTAGTCTCTCTGCTAAAAGAATCGCAGGTATATTGGCCATTCCTAAAAGTGTTGAATGGGCAACCTTTTCTAATTGTTCATTAATCGCCTTATTTAATTCTGGAATATTATGGCCGTGGACATTTAACCAAATAGAGGATACCCCATCATAGTATTCATTTCCTAATACGTCATATAATTTTCTATCTTTTCCATATGAAATAATCAATGGATCTTCATTTATGTAATCCTTCATTTGAGTAAATGGATGCCAAAGATACTGCTTATTTTTTGAAGATAATTCTTCATAGATTTCGTATTCCATATATGTTATCCCCCTTGAATTATATGTTAACCTAAAACTTAAATTTAGTTGACATATATTTTAATTGCATGGTAATTTAATTTTGTTGGTTTGTCAAATTTTGCTAGTTTGTCAAACTCATAAACTAATAGGGGGGATACAATGAAAAATAGGACTTTATCATTAACAGTAATATCTTTATTTGCCTCACTAACATCGATCGGAGCTTTTATTAAGATTCCCTTACCAGTGATTCCTTTTACGCTTCAAATACTTTTCGTATTTTTAGCGGGCTGTCTTTTAGGCAGTAAAAAAGGGATGATGAGTCAACTATTATATGTTTGTATTGGATTAATTGGAATACCAGTATTTGCTTCAGGTGGTGGACCTGAATATGTTTTAAAACCAACATTTGGATATTTAATCGGTTTCATCGTTGCAGCGTTTGTAATTGGAAAGATCGTTGAAAAAACGAGGGAACCAAAACTTAAGAATTTTATTTTTGCTAATGTAATAGGGTTAGTTATTGTTTATATTTTAGGCATTACATATGTTTATATTTCATTAAATACTTGGTTAAATAGTCCCGTTTCATTAAAAGAAGTTCTAATGATGGGACTCGTATATAGTATTGGGCAAGATTTGTTACTAGCTGTTTTTGGAGGAGTATTGGCGGTGCGCCTACATGCTCATTTTGCAAAAGCTAGAGAAAACGAAAAAAAGGTGGCTGCTTAAGATGGGTAAAGGATATTTTGTTACTGGAATTGATACGGATATTGGTAAAACCTATGTAACTGCTCAAATGGTGAATTGCTTGCAGAAAAAAGGAATTGATGCGATTCCTTATAAACCAGTTCAAAGTGGAGTAGTAAATGTTAACAATAGAGTCATAGGGGAAGATGTAGCTTTTTATAAAGAGAAACTAGAACTGACAGAAGAGCATGATTACTACAGTACATATACATTTAAAACACCTGTTTCACCACATTTAGCTAGTAAATTAGAAGATGTTTTTATTAATGAACAAGTTATTTTAGAAAAATATAAGCAATTAGAAAATAAGCATGATGTTGTTTTTGTTGAAGGGGCAGGTGGAGTTGCGGTTCCATTAAAAGAAAATTTTGGAACGATTGATTTAATCAAACTATTAAACTTACCAGTAATCCTAGTTACAACTTTAAAGCTAGGAACAATTAATCATACTGTATTAACAACTGAGTATTTAAAATCACACCATATTAACCTAAAAGGTTTATTAATTAATAAAGTACCATCAGTTATGAGTGAAATGGAAAAAGATAATTTAGTTATGCTAGAAAAATTAACAGGCCATGACATTCTTGGAGTCATACCGGAGCAAATGGATTTCTTTACAGAAAAATCTATTTTGGAATTTCAGCAATTATTAACGAAAAATCAATGAAATGGTGAGTGATCATATGGATTGGACTAAATTAGCGCAAGAGGTTATTTTAGGTAAAGAAATTTCAGATGAGGAGGCCTTAAGCATATTGTCATGTGATGATGATGACTTACTTTCACTTTTACAAGGTGCATTTATTATTAGAAAACATTATTATGGAAAAAAAGTTAAACTTAATATGATTATTAACGCTAAAAGTGGTTATTGTCCTGAGGATTGCGGCTATTGTTCCCAATCTTCAATTTCTAGTGCACCTATTGAGAAATATCCTTTTCTATCTAAAGAAGAAATTCTTGATGGAGCGAAGCGTGCTTTTGAACTAAAAGCAGGTACATATTGCATTGTTGCGAGTGGACGAGGACCAACGAACCGAGATGTAAATGTAGTATCAGATGCGGTTAAGGAAATTAAAGAATTATATGGTTTGAAGGTATGTGCTTGCTTAGGGCTTATTAAGGATCATCAAGCAAATGAGCTTAAAGAAGCAGGTGTTGATCGATATAATCATAATTTAAATACATCAGCTGAGCACCATAATTATATTACAACAACCCATACATATCAGGATCGAATCGATACGGTTGAGAAAGTTAAACAGTCAGGCATATCTCCGTGTTCCGGGGCCATTATTGGAATGAAGGAAACAAAAAAAGATGTTATTTCGATTGCGAGGTCATTGCGTAAATTGGATGCAGATTCCATTCCGGTAAACTTTTTACATGCTATTAATGGAACAAAACTAGAAGGAGTGAATGAATTAAATCCACGATATTGTTTAAAAGTATTGGCACTATTTAGGTTTATAAATCCTACTAAAGAAATTCGAATTTCTGGAGGGCGTGAAGTAAATCTACGTAGTTTACAACCACTAGGGCTTTACGCTGCAAATAGTATTTTTATCGGTGATTATTTGACTACGGAGGGGCAGGAGACAAATAGTGACCATGCAATGCTAGAAGATTTAGGTTTTGAGATTGAGTTGGTTGGAAAACAAGAAAAGATATTCTCATAATAAAAAAAACGAAAATCTTAAAAATGAGATTTTCGTTTTTTTTTTGATAATATAGACGAATGTTATTCTTGTATAATTTTACGATGCTAAATACTTATCAATAATTCTATTAAGCTCTAATTCTTCTGTTGATGATAAAACAAAATTAGCATGGCTTAAAATAGTAGAATCTCCAATTGCAACAGAGAACATATTTGCAGCATTGATCGCATCAACGCCTGCAGCAGCGTCCTCTACACCGATACAGTTTTCAGGGTTGGCCGAAACTGCTTTAGCAGCTTTTAAAAATACCTCTGGATCTGGTTTTGAATTAATGACCGTTGCAGCGTCAACTATGTGATCAAAATACTGGGTAATTCCTAAAGCATTAGCAACCATTAATGCATTCTTTGAAGCCGAGGCCATTGCAATTTTAATACCAGCTTTCTTGATTTGAATTAGGAAAGATTCGACTCCTGGTAATAGGTCCTTTTCAGAAATTTTACGGATTAGTTCAACATAATGAGCATTCTTTTTCGTTGCTAACTCATTTTTTTCGCTTTCACTAAAATCATTTTGTCGGTTTCCTAAAGTTAGGATTCTTTCTAATGAATCTGTTCGACTTACTCCTTTTAGCGTTTCATTAAACTCTCGGTCAAAAGGAATTCCTAAGTCTTCACCTAGTTTTTTCCATGCTAAATAATGAAATTCAGCAGTATCAGTAATTACACCATCTAAGTCAAAAATAAATGCTTCAATTTGCTTTTTCAAAATGATACCTCCATTGATTCAATCAATTTAATTTTGCAACTGATTTTCGTTCGATCAGTTTTGTAGGAACGATAATGTGATTCGTTTTTTCAGTTTTATTTTTTACATGCTTAAATAGTAAGTCTGTAGCAATTTCACCTAGCTTCATAACAGGGATCTCAATTCCAGTTAAAGGAGGAGAAAACAATGGAGAAAAAATTCCATTATTATAACCTATAATTGATATATCTTTCGGAATAGAAATACCTAACTTTGAAGTTGTATTATAAAGTCCAATAACCTTCAGGTCATCAATTGCAAAAATTGCAGTAGGTAAATCCTTAGATTTCAATAGTGATTCTGATGTTTCATAGGCTTTTTCCATTGTATATCCACTATCAATAATACGATCAGATCGAAGTGGAATTCCGTTATCAAGAAGACATTTTTTATATCCTTCCAATCTGTCAATTGATACATGATAATCAAGTGATGAATGAAGGCATGCAATATCTGTGTGCCCTTGATCAATCAAATGTTGAACTAATTGATAACTGTCATTAAAGTTGTCAGTATCTACTGAGTAGATATGTTTATAGTTTCCTTCTACTCTTCCAATAACGACTACTGGAATTTCATATTTATCTAATTCTTTAAAAAAGTCCTCATTTGCAGGTGAACTCAACATTAGAATTCCTTTGATCATTCTCCCGCGAATTTTTTCTATGCACTTTTCTAACTCATCTTTACTATTTTTTGATGTTTGTATAATCACGTCAAAATTTTCTACTTCTGATCTCGTTGAAATAGAGTGAATAATCTCAGAGAAAAAGGTGTTTCCCGCGGTTGTTTTCGTAGAACGGGACATTACCAAAATGGCATCAAATCCAGATGATGTAAGAGCTCGAGCTAATTTATTAGGTTGGTAATTTAACTCTTCAATAGCTTTCATAACTCGGTTACGACTTTCTTCTGAAATATTATCTTTATTATTTAGTACGCGAGATACAGTGGACTTTGAAACGTTGGCTACACGAGCAATATCATAAATTGTAGGGCCCATTTGTATTCTCCTCTTCTAATTTAAAGCGATTTATGAAATTAAACCGTTTACATTTTAAAGTTTATAATTCTTAAAAAAATATGAGGCGGAATTAAATAAAGTGTATATCGAAATGTTATTTTCACACATAATAATTCAGGAGCGGTTAATCGAAAAAAATTGTTCTTAATATAAATGATAGTATCGATTTTTTTTAAAATTTGTCAAGACTGTGAACAAAAAATATGAAAAATAACGTGTTTAATCTTGTAACAACACTAGGGCAATTATATTGATAATGGTAGAAAGTATCAATAACTAAAAATTAGTAAAAAGATTAAATAAATAGATACTATTTTGAAATAAATAAACTTTTTACAAAAAAACTTATTTTAAGTAAATTTTTTAAATTGACAGTAAGCGCTTTCTATAATATATTGAATTTGGGAGCGGTACCAAAACAAAAATTTTATTTTTTTAATCTCTGTGGGAGCGATACCACAAGGAGGAATCTTATGAGTAAAATTAAAGAAAGATTAGCTTATATTTATGAAAACAAAGATATTGATCAACTTTATAGTGCAATCGTAAAACGCATTGAAGAAGCTAAAATAAACATTACGAAAAAAAGAAAACAAAATTGGGACGAATCAGATGTAGTTTTAATTACTTACGGTGATCAGTTCCAAGAAGAGGGAATTCCAACATTAGAAACTTTTAAAAAGATGTTTGATGAACATTTAGCAGATAAATTTGAACTTGTTCATATTTTACCTTTTTATCCTTACACTTCTGATGATGGTTTTTCAGTAGTTGACTATAAGAAAGTAAATCCTGATTTAGGGGATTGGTCACATGTTGAAAGTTTATCGAAATCAGCAAGAATCATGTTTGATTATGTATGTAATCACATCTCAAGTAAGAGCGAATGGTTCCAAGGATACTTAAACGGTGATCCAAAATATCAAGACTACTTCATTGATATGGATCCTTTAGTTGATTTAAGCTCTGTAACTAGACCAAGAGCACTTCCATTACTATCAAAATTTAAATTAGCAAATGGTGAAGAGAAGTACATTTGGACAACCTTTAGTGACGATCAAATTGATTTAAACTTTAGCAATCCACAAGTTTTATTAGATATGATTGATGTTTTACTTTTCTACCTTGAACAAGGTGCGGAATATGTAAGACTGGATGCAGTAGGTTATATGTGGAAAGAAGTTGGTACTTCTTGTATCCATCTTGAAAAAACACATGAAATCGTGAAATTATTCCGAGATTTATTAGATGAGGCAGCAAAAGGTACAGTAATGATTACTGAAACAAATGTACCTCATTTAGATAATATTTCTTACTTCGGAAATGGTCATGATGAGGCACAGATGGTTTATCAATTTCCACTTCCACCATTAGTTTTATATTCACTTCATAAAGGAAATGGAAGTGTATTAACAAAGTGGGCAAAAAATCTAGAAGGTTCTGGAGAAGATACAACATTCTTCAACTTCTTAGCATCTCATGATGGAATTGGGCTAAATCCGATTCGTGGAATCATTTCAGAAGATGAAATTTTATCATTAGTAAATGAGTTAAAGGAAGAAGGAGCATTAGTAAATTATAAGAAGAATTCAGATGGTACTGAAAGTCCATATGAAATAAATGTAACTTACTTAGATGCTTTAAATAAACAATCTACAAGTGATGATCTAAGAGTAAAAAGATTCTTGCTAGCGCATTCAATCTTATTAACATTCCAAGGCGTACCGGCTATTTACATCCAAAGTATGTTAGGTTCTAGAAATGATTATGCGGGTGTTGAAAAAACAGGAATGAATCGCTCAATTAATCGTCAAAAGTATGCACTTGATACGATTGAAAAGGAATTAATGGAAGAAGGTTCATTAAGAAATAAAGTTTTCACAGAACTTACAAAAATTATCCAAGTACGTAAAGAAGAAAAACTATTTAATCCTGACGTAAAAATGGATGTACTTGAAGTAAATGAAAATGTATTTGCGATTAAACGTGTTAATGAAGAGGATAGTGTGGTAATTCTTCATAACCTATCAAATGAGCTAGCGAACTGCGATTTAAACGGAAAATTTATGAATATTATTACGGGAAATGTTGAAGAATTTAATGACAACATTACTTTAAATCCATATGAATTCCTTTGGTTAAAACCTTTAAAATAGGAGGCAGAACAATGAAAAAAGTATTAAGTATGTTCTTAGTTTTAATGTTAGCTGTTGGATTAACAGCGTGTGGCGGTAAAAAAGAGAATGGTAAAGTAACGATTGAATTTATGCATTCTTCTGTGGAACAAGAAAGATTAGCAGTTATTACAGATTTAATTTCAAAATTTGAAAAAGAAAATCCAAATATTAAAGTAAAGCAAGTTCCAGTTGAGGAAGATGCTTATAATACGAAGGTTGTAACGTTAGCAAGTTCTGGTAAACTTCCAGCAGTAATTGAAGTTGGACAAGACTATGCAAAAGTTATGGACAAGGACGAATTAATTGATAAAGATGCAGTTAAATCAATCATCTCTAAAGTTGGAGAAGATAAGTATTATGAGGGTGCGTTAAAGCTTTTAAAAACTGAGGACGGCAAAAATTATACAGGTGTTCCAATTAGTGGTTGGGTACAAGGTATTTGGTATAACAAGCAAATGCTTGCGGACAAAGGTTTCGCAGAACCTAAAAACTGGGATGATGTTTTAAAGATTGCTAAGGCGTTTACGAATAGTGGAAGCAAAAAATACGGTATTGCAATACCAACTGTTGAAGGTGGTTTTTCTGAGCAAGCCTTCTCACAATTCGCTTTATCAAACAATGCAAATATGTTCGATAGCAAAGGTGATTTAACATTAAATACGCCTGAAATGAAGGAAGCTTTAAACTACTATAAAGAATTATCAAAATATACAATGCCAGGTTCTAATGATGTTACTGAAGTAAAAGATGCTTTCATGAATGGATCTGCTCCAATGGCAGTTTATTCAACTTATATTCTTCCAGCAGTGTATGAAGAAGGTAAAACGAACAATATTGGATTTGTTATTCCAACTGAAAAAACAAAAGCAGTTTATGGAACAGTATCTGCTTACACGATTTCTTCCGGTTTAGATGATGATCAAAAAGCTGCAGCTGAAAAATTAGTAGAGTTTATGGCAAAACCTGAAAATAATACGAAGTTAGTATTAATGTCTCCAGGTGGATCTCAACCAGTAAATAAAGATGTAACAGAAAGCAAAGAATATAAAGAAAATAAAGTTGTAAATTCATTTGGTGAGCTTTCAACTGAAATCGCAAGCGCGTTTGATAACATTCAAGTATTTGGTCTTGTTGATAACAAGAACTTCTTAAAAATGGGTGATGTTACAAGTTCAGGTGCAGTTGCTAAGTTAATTAATGATGTTACTGTAGGTGGAAAAAGCGTAGATTCTGCTATTAAAGAAGCAGGAGAAAAATTAAAAGGTGTATTAAAATAATTAATTTTAATTCAATATACCTAGTAATCGTAATTTGATTTCTTAATTAGTGAAAGTTGTTTATGAAGAACGAACGCTTGAAAAGCAAGCTAAGTTGCTTTTTAAACAACTTTTCTTTTATCACCAATCTAACCAGATAGGGAATAGATTGTTTTTTAGGAGGTAACATGAAACCGATTGCCAAAAAAAAATCTGATATAAAACTAGCGATGGTACTTCTTTTACCAAGTATGTTGTTACTACTATTATTAGTTGCATATCCGATGTTATCAAATATTAAAATAAGCTTTTTCGATCAACCGATTAATCCTAGATTAGCAGCTAAGTTTGTTGGTTTATCTCATTATACTGATGTTATAAAAGATATTGAGTTTTATAAATCTTTAGGTATTACCATTTTGTATACCGTTTTAACTGTAGTTGGTAGTACAGTACTTGGGCTTGCTGTAGCGCTGTTCTTTAATCGCCCATTTAAGTTTCGTAAAACTGCTCGTTCATTAATTATCTTATCTTATGTAACACCATCAATCTCATTAGTTTTTGCTTGGAAATATATGTTCAATAATTCTTACGGGATTATCAATTACTTAGGTAAGGATGTTTTCCATCTATTTAAAAGTGCACCATTATGGTTTGATAATCCAGTTAGTAGTTTTATAGTAGTAGTTGTTTTTGCAATTTGGAAGTATTTCCCTTACGCTTTTATCTCGTTTTTAGCAATTTTGCAAACGATTGATAAATCATTATACGAAGCTGCTGATATCGATGGGGCTTCACTTTGGCAAAAGTTTAAAGTTGTAACTTTACCAGCAATTATGCCGGTATTATTAACGGTTGTAACTTTACGATTTATTTGGATGTTCTACATGTTTACAGATGTTTACTTATTAACAAACAAAGTAAATATTTTAGGTATTTATTTATATGAAACTGCGTTTGCTTTCAATAACTTAGGAAAAGCTTCGTCAATTTCAGTAATCTTATTCATCATATTATTCATTGTAATTATCGTATCAAGAAAGAGGGTGAACTTAAATGGCAGCAAGTAGTAAAAGAAGCAAGATCATTAAGAAAACAAGTTTTTACGTTGTTTTAATCCTTTTATTAGGAATCATGTTATTCCCATTCTTTGTAATGCTAATGACGTCATTAAAAAGTTCAAAAGAAGCAATTGCAACAAATCCGACATTATTGCCACACGAATGGACTTTCCAGCATTATATTGATATTTTTAACCCGACAATTTTCCCATATTTAAACTACTTTAAAAATAGTTTAATTGTCTCTATAATCGCAGCTTCATTATCAGTCGTTCTTGGTATTTTAGGAGCGTACGCTTTATCGAAACTAAAGTTTAAAGGAAGAGTGACGATAAATGCTAGTTTTTACACTGTTTATATGTTTTCAGGGATCTTACTAGTTGTTCCATTATTTAAAATCATTTCTGGTTTCGGTTTATATGATACAAAAATGGCGTTAATCATTACGATGATTGTGCAAACTCTACCAACAGCGATTTTTATGTTAAAGAGTTATTTTGATACAATTCCTGAAGATTTAGAAGAAGCGGCTATGATTGATGGTCTTAGTCGATTAAAAATAATCTTCTATATTATTATTCCTTTGTCAATATCGGGAATCATTTCTGTTTTCGTATATGCATTTATGATTGCATGGAATGATTATTTATTTGCATCAATTTTCTTATCGAGTTCGGAAAACTTCACTTTACCAATTGGCTTAAATACATTATTTAGTACTCCGGATTATGTATGGGGTCGTATGATGGCAGCATCTTTAGTTACTGCTTTACCAGTAGTTGTTATGTATGCACTATCTGAACACTTTATCAAAGGAAACCTTACTGAGGGTGGAGTTAAAGGATAATTCGAAAACAATTTTTTACTGAGAGGATGAAATAAAAATGAAAAAATTAGTAGCAGTTGAACCAAGAGTTGCAGCATTAGTCGAGTACGAAGATCGTACAGTACAACCTAATGAAGTAAAAATTAAAGTCGAATTTGCATCACCAAAACACGGTACTGAAGTAGTGGATTTTAGGGGTCTTAGTCCATTTATTGATGAAGAGTTCAATGAAGAATGGAAAATGTTTATGCCACGTGAAGAAGGAGCTGCTCGTGGAATCGTATTTGGTGAATTTCAATTAGGAAATATGGTTGTAGGTAGTATTTGTGAAATCGGTGATGAAGTGACTGAGTACAAATTAGGAGATCAAGTTTGTACTTATGGTCCAATCATGGAAACTGTAATCGTTAATGCTGTAGATAATTATAAATTACGTAAAATGCCAGAAGGTTCTTCATGGAAAAATGCAGTTTATTATGACCCAGCACAATTTGCAATGAGCGGGGTTAGGGATGCAAATGTTAGAGCGGGTGATTATGTAGTAGTTGTAGGACTAGGTGCAATTGGACAAATTGCTATCCAGTTAGCAAAGAAAGCTGGAGCTAGTATTGTAATTGGTGTAGATCCATTACAACATAGATGCGATATCGCGTTAAAAAATGGAGCGGATTATTGCTTCGATCCAATTAACTGCGATTTAGGATATGAAATTAAAAAAATTACTAATAAATTAGGTGCAGATTCAATCATTGAAACAAGTGGTGTATCAAGTTCACTGCAAGCAGCACTAAGAGGGATTGCATACGGTGGAACAATTTCTTATGTAGCTTTTGCTAAACCTTTCCCAGAAGGATTTAATCTTGGTCGTGAAGCACATTTTAACAATGCTAAAATTGTATTTTCAAGAGGAAGTAGTGAACCAAACCCGGATTATCCACGTTGGTCACGTAAACGAATCGAAAATACTTGTTGGGATTTATTAATGAATGGTTATTTAAATTGTGAAGATTTAATTGAACCAGTTGTTTCATTTGAAGAAGTAGCAGAATCATATATGGAATTTGTTGATCAAAAGCCCGAGCTAAGCATTAAGATGGGTGTTCAATTTAAAAAATAATAGGAATATCAATCATTAAAATCATGGGAGTGTATTACACTCCCTTCTGTTTAGGAGAGGATTTCGTTGAAAATTGGAACACAAAATCAAGCATTTTTTCCAGAAAATATTAAAGAAAAATTTAAATACTTAAAAGAAATTGGTTTTGAAGGATTTGAAATCGATGGCAAGTTTTTAGTTGATAATTTAGAAGAGATTAAAGAAGCGATTGCTGAGACTGACTTACCGGTAACGACAGCTTGTGGTGGTTATTATGGCTGGATTGGTGATTTTATTGAAGAGCGTCGCTTAAAAGGTTTAGCAGATATTGAAGAAATTCTAAAAGCGTTAAAAGAGGTTGGAGGAAAAGGTATCGTTGTACCTGCAGCATGGGGAATGTTTACATTTAGATTGCCACCAATGTCTTCTCCAAGAAGCTTAGAAGGAGATCGTAAAGCAGTTACTGATTCATTAGTATTTCTAGATAAAGTCGCTGGTGAAACTGGAACGACTATTTACTTAGAACCTTTAAATCGCTATCAAGATCATATGATTAATACTTTAGCTGATGCACGTAAATATATTGAAGATAATCAGTTTAAAAATGTCAAAATCATTGCAGATTTTTATCACATGAATATTGAGGAAGATGGTATTTCTGAGGCGCTTCACGCTAATCGTGATCTAGTTGAACATATTCACATCGCAGACAACCACCGTTTCCAGCCAGGAAGTGGATCTCTTGATTTTAAAAAGCATTTTGTCCAACTTAAAGAAGATGGGTACGAAGGCTTTTTAACATTCGAATGTCGTGTAAGAGGAAATAACTTAGAAGATGAATATATTAATGCATTTCATCATATAAAAGAAGCTTTAAAGGGTGAAGCATTGTGATTAAAAAGAAAGTAGCTATTATTGGCGGGGGCCAAATGGCTGAAAAAGTTCACGTTGCTTACTATAAAACTAGAGAAGATTTAGAAATAGTTGCCGTAGTCGGTGTAAATGAGGAAGCATTAAAGAGCTTTGCAGAGCGTAATGAGATTCCTAACTATTACACGGATGCTGCTGAAATGTATGCGAATGAAAAACCGGAAATTGTAAGTGTTTGCACTCCGAATAAATTTCATTTTGAAAATGTAATACAGGCATTAGAGAATAATTGTCATGTTTTTTGTGAAAAACCTCCTGCAATTTTGGCAGAGGATTCAAGAAAAATGCATGAAACAGCTTTAGAAAAAGGGCTTATCCTTGCTTATGATTTTCATCATCGATTTGCTGATGACGTAACGATTATAAAAGAAAAAATAGATCAAGGTTTATTAGGTCAAATTTATTTTGTAAAAGTAAAAGCTTTAAGACGAAATGGTATTCCTGGATGGGGTAGCTTTACTAATAAAGACATTCAAGGTGGAGGACCTCTAATCGATTTAGGAATTCATATGCTTGATACTGCACTTTTCGTTATGAATTATCCTAAAGTAAAAAAAGTTACAGCAAAAATGTTTCAGAAGATTGGTACTAAGAAAAATGAGGGTGCATTTGGTAAATGGGACCCATCAAAATTTGAAGTAGAAGATTCTTTATTTTCTTATATAGAGTTAGATAATGGCTGTTTAATTCAGCTTGAAACATCTTTTGCATTAAATATAAAAGAAAAATCAGAAATGAATGTAGAACTATGCGGAGATGAAGCTGGTGCAACAATGTTCCCAGCTGAAATTTATACGGATGAAAAAGGAGAGCTTGTATTCCTATTAAAGAGAGAAGAGGCTGACTGTGACCGTCATACTAAAAGTATGGCAGCCTTTGTTAATCGTTGCTTAGGACAGAATGTGATGGTAGCAGATGGAGAACAAGGTTATGCTATTCAACGACTTGTTGAAGCGATCTATCAATCAGCTGAAAAAGGTGAGAGTGTATCTTTATGAATGAAGTAAATGTAATAAATGAAAAACAATTTGATTTACAATATATAAATAAATATGCAACAATCATGGCTCTTGGAAATGGGTATTTAGGTTTACGTGCTAGTCATGATGAATATTATTCTGAACAAACCCGTGGTATGTATGTGGCAGGTATTTATAATAAATTTACACCAAATGATATTACAGAGCTAGTCAATTTACCAGATTTAGTTGGCATTAAAATCGAAATAAATAATGAAATATTTTCAGTTTTAACAGGAGAAGTACTATCTTATGACCGTACTTTAAATATGCAAAATGGAGAACTAATAAAAGAAGTTATTTGGAAAAACAAAGAAGGTAATCGCTTTTGTTTAAAATTCCAGCGCTTTGTTTCAAAAGATAATTTACATTTACTTGCATCTAAAGTTAGTGTAGTTAGTTTAGATTGTAGTGCATCAATTAAAATTACGACTGGTATTGATGCGCAAATGTCTAACTTTGGAAAGCAACATCTTTTAGAAGAAAACGTAAGAGTTATTGATAAAAAAATAATGCATGCTGTCTATAGAACAACTGAAAGTGATCACTCAATTGCAATGGCAACTTCATGTAAAGTTTCAAGTGAAAGTGATGTTTCTTTTGTGGCTAAAAACAGACAACTTTTGACGATCATTAAACATGATTTAGTCGTCGATCAGCCGTTTGAATTAGAAAAATTAAGTGCTGTTTATACTTCAAATGACTTGTCTGTAGAAGATCCGGCACTATCAAGTATTCATACTGTTCAAGAAAATCTTGATAATGGTTACGATTGTCTATTAGTAAGCTCATCTATAAAATGGAATGAGTTTTGGAAAAAGAAACGCGTAATCATATCTTCTAAAGAAGCTATAGATCAAGTAGCATTAGATTTTTCACTTTACCATATTGAAATAATGACACCTGCACATGATGATCGTTTTAGCGTTGGAGCAAAGGGATTAACAGGTGAAGGATACAAAGGTCATGTATTCTGGGATACGGAAATCTTTATTGCACCGTTTCATTTGTTCACTGATCCAGATGTAACAAGAAACTTATTAAGATACCGCTATCTTCATATTAAAGAAGCAAAAGAGAAGGCTACTAAAAATGGCTATTCTGGAGCTTTATTCCCATGGGAAAGTGCATTTTCTGGTATGGAAGAAACGCCAGAATATGCAGCTATTAATATTCTAACGGGTAAACGTCAAAAAGTAGCTTCAGCTCTTGCTGAACATCATATTGTTGCTGACATTGCATATTCAGTTATTCAATACTATGAAAATACACTTGATGAGACATTTATGGCGAATGAAGGGCTTGAATTACTAAAAGAAACAGCACGTTTTTGGATAAGTCGTACGACAGAAGAAAATCAAGCACTTTCTATTAATAATGTAATCGGACCTGATGAATATACTGAACATATTAATAATAATGCTTATACGAACTATATGGCTTATTATAATGTTCAACAAGCTTTGAGTTTTATGGAAAAGTATAATAACATCGATGCTGAAATTTTTGAGAGTGGTAAGGATTTTCTAAATCGACTTTACTTGCCAGGACCAAATGCAAAAAATATTATTCCACAGGATGATACATTTTTATCGAAACCAGCAATTGATTTATCAAAATATAAACAAAAACAAGGTAGTCAGGCAATTCTTTTTGATTATTCACGTCAAGAAGTAAATGAGATGCAAATTTTAAAGCAAGCTGATGTAGTAATGCTACTATACCTTTTCCCTACTTTATTTGAAGAGGATGTTGTTAAAAAGAATTTGCACTATTATGAGGAGCATACAATTCATGATTCTTCACTTAGTAAAGCCATCCATGCAATTGTTGCTGCAAGATGTGGAGAAAAAGAAAATGCTTATCGATTCTTCCAAGAAGCTTGCTTAATCGATCTAGGTCCAAATCCGAAATCATCAGATGAAGGAATACATGCAGCATCTCTAGGTGCGAATTGGTTAGCAACCATATTTGGTTTTGCAAATGTTACGATGGAATCCAATAAGCTAAAAATTAATCCTAACTTACCTAAAAACTGGGACAAACTTTCATTCCCGTTCCATTGGCAAAGTACAAATCTTGAGATTACAATTACGCAGGAATCTGTAACGATAACAAAACAAACTGATACAGAAGTTGCCATCGAAATTAATGGAGAATTATTTAACTTAACAGATCAAATTATCGCATCACTTTAAGGAGGAGGACAAATGAAAGTAGTAATATTACCTGATTCCTTTAAAGAAAGCTTGGATGCAATGAATGTAGCTAATGCCATTCATAAAGGCTTTCATTCCGTATTTCCAAATGCAGAATATCATTTATTACCACTTGCTGATGGAGGGGAAGGTACAGTACAAGCACTAATTGCTTCGAATGGTGGCGAGATTGAAAGTGTTGAAGTAACTGGCCCGCTGAATGAAAAAGTGCAAGCTAAAATAGCATTTTCTAAAGATCATAAAACGGCATTCATCGAAATGGCCGAAGCATGTGGCTTACACCTCGTACCGCTTGATAAGCGTAATCCATTACAAACTACATCATTTGGTGTTGGTGAGTTGATGATTTATGCGATTGAACGTGGAGCTACTGAACTAATAATTGGTGTTGGAGGTAGCTCTACGAATGACGGTGGAATTGGTATGGCTACAGCTCTTGGCTATCAATTCTTTGATGAAAAAGGAAAAGAAATTCAAAGTAATGGTGAGGCACTTCTAAAAGTAGCTTCAATGTCTGATAAAAATAAAACACCGCTTTTAGATCAAGTAAAAATCACGATAGCAGCAGACGTTGTTAACCAGTTGAATGGTAGAAATGGTGCAACTTATATATTTGGTCCCCAAAAAGGACTAACTACTAATCAATTACCGACGATGGATGAAGCGATGAAAAACTTCTATACGATTACAGAGCGATATTTGAATAAATCCGTTTCAGAAATACCAGGTAGCGGTGCAGGCGGGGGCATGGGCGCAGGTCTTATGCTATTCGCAAATGCTTCCATAAAAAAAGGCATTGAACTTGTCCTTGAACAATTAAATGTTGTGGAGGTATGTAAGGATGCAGACATTGTAATTGTAGGAGAGGGAAGAATGGATGGGCAAACTATTTATGGAAAAGCGCCAGTTGGAGCAGCTGCATGTGCCCCATCTAATGCAAAAGTAATTGCGATTTGTGGTAGTATCGGTGATGGAATTGAAGAGTTATATAAACACGGAATCGATGCTATTTTTCCAACTATTCCAGCCATCTTACCAATTGAAGATGTAATGAAAAATGCATTTGACAATATAGAAAGAACTACAAGAAATATTGCTATACTGTTAAAATAAATTTAAATAAAAAAGCAGAAAAAACATTTGAAAGAGTTTTTCTGCTTTTTTATTGGATTTGTCCTTCTAAAATGACAAGGAACTTATTTTCCTAATGTTTGAACAGTTTTATTCCACAAAAGTTAATTTATATTCTAGATAAAATTTCCCCGCTAATTGCTCCTACAAGTACAATGATCCAAGGTGGTAATTTCATAAGAACTAACATACTAAATAAAATCGCTACGATTAGAAAGTCAATAATCGAAAATACAGAGCTAATCCATATTGGATTACAAAATGCTGAAATTAAAATCCCAACTACTGCTGCGTTTACGCCTAATAAAGCTCTCCTTAATTTCGAATTACGACGCATACTAGACCAAAATGGGAGAGTACCTAAAATAAGTAAGAATGCAGGTAAAAAGATGGCAATAGATGCTATTAAACCTCCTTGCCAATCCATCATAACAGCCCCTAAATAGGCAGCAAACGTAAATAATGGTCCAGGTACAGCCTGCGTCGCACCATATCCAGCCAAAAATGTTTCTTTGTTTAGCCATCCAGTAGGAACAAACTCACGTTCAAGTAAAGGAAGAACCACATGACCTCCACCAAATACCAGCGATCCTGTCCTATAGAAACTATCAAATATAGAGATCCATTTAGACGATGTAATAGAATTAATGAAAGGTAATAAAGCTAATAAAATAAAAAATATAGCAATACAAAAAACTGAAACTTTTTTTGAGATATTCGTAATTAGTATTGTTTTATCACTATTTTCATTATCCTGATATAGAAAATATCCTACAATTGAAGAAATTAAAATGACGGTAATTTGAGTAAATGTCGTTTGCCATATTAAGGTAGAAAGCATTGCAAACAAAGCAAGAGCTTTCCTTTTTAAATCAGGTGTTAAGTTCTTTACCATGCCTAAAATAGCTTGTGCAACAATCGGCACCGCAACCAGTTTTAGTCCATGAATCCAGCCTGAATGTTTTATATCGGATCCTTTTAGTAATAAGGCAAATAGTATAAGTAAGATTACTGAAGGCATTGTAAAGCCGATAAATGAAACAATGCCACCTATTACTCCTGCACGGATGACTCCAATACCAATTCCAACTTGGCTACTGGCTGGACCTGGCAAAAATTGCGATAATGCAACTAAGTCGGCATAATTTTGATCGTCAATCCACCTTCTCTTTCTTACATATTCTTTATGAAAATAACCTAAATGAGCTATAGGTCCTCCGAAAGAAGTTAAGCCTAATTTAGTAGAAATAAAAAATAATTCTAATAAAGTTTTTAACTTCTTATTTTTATGATTAAGATTCATATTTTCCTCCAAAAACTGTTACATAGAAATAGTATAGTTTGAATCAAATTCGAAACCAATGTCTTCCCCTGGAAATTTACAAAAGATTAATAATCGAAGCTATTCTAGTAGCTCTCATCGAAAAGGAGCTAACTTTCTAATTATTAAACAAAATTACTGACCTAGTCATAATATCTGTTAAACTTTAAATAAACTGACAAAAGTAAGGAGGTAATTTGATGGAGAAAATTGATATTCAAAGATATATACAAAATTATCCAGTGCTAAAAAAACTTATTAACTTAGAAGAGCATCTTTGGCTAAACCCAAATCTTGAACTGTTTCAAAATGCAATTAAAAAAACACCTCTATCTCAAGAGGATGTAAACGATGCGGATGAACGATTAAAAAGGTTTGCACCATATATATCAAAGGTTTTTCCAGAAACAGTAAAAACAAATGGCATTATTGAATCTCCTTTAGTAAAAATACCTTCCATGAAACAATCGTTAGAGAAAAATTTTCAACAAACTATATTAGGAGAACTATTTTTAAAGTGTGATAGTCACTTACCGATATCAGGTTCAATTAAAGCAAGAGGTGGCATTTATGAAATTTTAAAGCATGCTGAAAAACTAGCTTTAGAACATCGTTTATTATCGATTGAGGATGATTATTCAATTTTAGATAATGATCAATTTCAAGATTTTTTCTCAAACTATTCAATTGCTGTAGGATCTACAGGTAATTTAGGTATGAGCATTGGAATAATTAGTGCAAAGTTAGGTTTTAAAGTAACAGTACATATGTCAGCAGATGCAAAGCAATGGAAAAAAGATTTGCTTAGAAGCAAAAACGTAAATGTTATTGAGTACGAAGCGGATTATAGTAAGGCAGTAGAAGAAGGCAGAATCCAAGCTGAGGCAGATCCCAATTGTTATTTTGTAGACGATGAGAATTCACATGATTTATTTTTAGGATATGCAGTAGCAGCTTCACGATTAAAAAAGCAATTAGAGGAATTACAGATTACAATTAATGAAAAAAATCCATTATTTGTGTATTTACCTTGCGGAGTTGGAGGAGGTCCAGGTGGCGTGGCGTTTGGTTTGAAATTATTATTTAAAGATAATGTTCACTGTTTTTTTGCTGAGCCTACTCATTCTCCTTGTATGATGCTTGGATTAATGACTGGACTCCATGATCAAGTTTCGGTGCAAGATTTCGGTATTGATAATAAAACAGATGCTGATGGGTTAGCTGTAGGGCGACCATCCGGTTTTGTTGGAAAAGTAATTGAGCCTTTGTTAAGTGGGAGTTATACAGTTAGTGATGAAAAATTATATTCGATGTTAAAAGAGTTAGCTGATACAGAGGAAATTTATTTAGAACCATCGGCATTAGCTGGTATGATTGGTCCAATCAAATTATTTAATGAAGGTAAAGAATATATATTAAAAAATAATTTAGTGAAAAAAATGGAGAGAAGTACTCATATAATTTGGGGTACTGGTGGTAGTATGGTCCCAGAAAAAATGATGAAAGAGTACTATCAAAAAGGATCTCTTTTTAAATAAAATAGATAGTATAAAATTATACTAATATTTTAAAAATAAAAAAATTCTTTCAATGCAGAATAATTTGACATATATTTGTATAAGTAAATAATGTTTTCTATTTAGATTTTGACGCAAGATATTTTCTTTTTGATTGGTTCTGTTTAAAAATTGATAAATTACTTTAAAAAGCCATTCCGTCATGAGCGGACTGGCTTCAGTGCATTTTATATAATACCCAATAGGGTATTGGAATACTCGGTTTTATCATTATTAAATAAACAGAGACTTCCGATTAAAAAGCACAAAACATATTCTCATTAGGAGCGATAAAATTGAATTTAGAAAAGTATTTTTCACAATTTAGAAAAGAGATTATTGGAAATGAAAAAACATTCTTATCGCCATTTGGTGAAAAGAAAATTATCTACTTAGATTGGGCTGCAAGTGGTAGGCTATATGGACCGGTTGAAGAAAAATTACTTTCAACTTTTGGTCCGTATGTTGCAAATACGCATACGGAATCAAATATAACTGGAAGTACGATGACGAATTGTTATCATGAGGCATTAAAAATCATAAAGGAACATGTAAATGCAAGCGCTTCTGATACAATCATAACTGATGGATCAGGAATGACTGGCGTAATGAATAAGTTTCAACGTATTTTAGGGCTAAAAATACATGAAAATTTCCACTTCCGATTAAGTTTACCTGAGGAAGAAAGACCGGTTGTTTTTATCACAAGCATGGAGCATCATAGCAATCATACTTCGTGGTTAGAGACGATTTGTGATGTAGAAGTTGTACCGAACTGTGCTAATAATGTAGTCGATATAGAGTATTTAAGAAATCGACTTGAGTTTTATAAAAATAAACGAAAACTAATTGGGTCCTTCAGTGCTTGTTCGAATGTATCTGGATTAATTACACCTTATCATAAGCTAGCTAGACTAATGCATGAATATAATGGCGTTTGTTTTGTCGATTTCTCAGCTTCTGCGCCTTATGTTGATATTGATATGCATCCTAGTGATCCGATGGAAAAACTTGATGCAATTCTGTTTTCTCCACACAAGTTTTTAGGAGGACCTGGTAGTAGTGGAGTTTTGATATTCGACTCTTCAATGTATCAAAATAAAATTCCTGATCATCCAGGCGGAGGAACGGTTGAATGGACAAATCCATGGGGGGAGAAAAAATATATTAACAATATTCGTGAAAGAGAAGATGGAGGTACTCCAGGGTTTCTGCAAACAATTAGAACAGCACTCGCAATTAAAGTAAAAGATACAATGGGTACAATGAATATACTAAATCGAGAAGAAGAGTTAGCACACATCGTATTAGATGAACTTAGAACAATTGAAAATGTAGTGTTACTTGAAGATTCAAATAGTTCAAGATTAGGTTTTTATTCTTTTTATTTAAAAGATATTCATCATAATTTAGTAGTTAGATTATTAAATGATCGGTACGGAATTCAAGTACGAGGTGGTTGTTCATGTGCGGGTACTTATGGGCATATGCTACTCAATATTACAAGAGAAATGTCTAAAGCGATTACAGATGAAATTGATAATGGCAATATTAGCGTAAAGCCTGGTTGGATTCGTATGAGTGTTCATCCAACGACGACGAATGAAGAAGTATTCATATTCACTAATGCGCTAAAAGAGATTATTCAAAACATTGAAGAATGGTCTAAAGATTATATTTATTTAACAGAAAAAAATGACTTTATCTATAAAGACGAAGCAGTTATGGAAGTAGGAACTTACTTTGAGATCGAAATGAAAGTAAAATCATAAAATTTCAAAGTAACCTGTTATAAGTGATCACTTTATTGTGATCTTTTTTTGTTGATAATCTACTTTTAACTCATTTATAAAAATTAGTTGGTTGACATTATACCCTTAGGGGTATATATTACAAGTAAGAATATTACACATTTATTCAAATAATTGGTTTGCTTAACTGGTTCTATAAGTTAGGGGTGATTTAATGAAATATAATGATCCAGTAAAAAATAGAGTAAAGCGAATTGAAGGGCAAATTCGTGGAATTTTAAAAATGATGGAAGATGAGAAAAACTGTAAAGACGTCATTATACAATTATCAGCAGTTAAATCAGCTTTAGATCGTACGATTGGCGTAGTAGTAAGCTCAAACTTAGTTGATTGTGTCCAAAATGCGAATGAAAACGGGCAAGATGCTGAAGATTTAGTGAAGGAAGCAGTAAATTTACTTGTAAAAAGTAGATAATATATAGTTTGACACCATTTTTTATTTTTAATATCATATACCCATAGGGGTAATAGTATAGATAGAATATATTTTTTGTTTTGTTGTATACCCTAGTGGGTATAAAGAACGATAAGGAGAAGAATATGACAACTAAGAAAACTAATATCATTTTATTTAGTGGTGATTATGATAAAGCAATGGCGGCCTACATTATTGCGAACGGTGCAGCAGCTTTTGATCATGAAGTAACTATTTTTCATACATTTTGGGGATTAAATGCTTTACGAAAAGGTGAGCATGTAGTAACTAAAAAAGGTTTTATTGAAAAGATGTTTGGAAAGATGATGCCTAGAGGCGCTGATAAAATGGGACTTTCCAAAATGAATTTTGCTGGTTTTGGATCAAAAATGATTAAAGACATTATTAAGAAACATAATGCACTACCTTTGCCACAATTAATTGAAATGGCCCAAGAACAAGATATAAATTTAGTAGCGTGTACAATGACAATGGATTTGTTAGGTCTAAAAGAAGAAGAGTTATTAGAAAATATACAGTATGCAGGTGTTGCAGCTTATATTGGTGAGGCAGAAGAAGGTAAGGTTAATTTATTCATTTAATTTGAAAGGATTTGAATAACATGAATGAAATTACTGCGATTGAGCTTGAAAATCATTTAAAAACTGGAAAAGAAGTAAATATTATTGATGTCCGTGAAGTAGATGAAGTTGCTGCTGGAAAAATCAAAGAAGCTATTCATATTCCACTTGGATTAATCGAATTTCGATTACAAGAATTAGATAAATCAAAAGAATATATTATGGTATGTCGTTCAGGTGCTAGAAGTGGCCGCGCAACGGAATTCCTTCAATCTCATGGGTATAACGTTAAAAACATGGTAGGCGGAATGCTTTCTTGGGAAGGTAACGTACAATAATTTTTTTTATTAAATAGATACCCCAAGTGGTATTCTAAGTGCGGAGGTCATAATATGGATTTCATTAAAACTAACATGAAATTAGATGCAAAAGGATTAGCATGTCCTATGCCGATTGTAAAGACTAGAAAAGCAATGAAGGAATTAGGGAATGGCCAAGTAATCGAAGTTCAAGCGACTGATAAAGGTTCTAAAGCAGATATTAAAGCTTGGGCGGAAAGCACGGGAAATCAATACTTAGGAACAATCGAAAATGGAGAAGTACTACTACATTATATAAGAAAATCTTCAGATGAAAATACTATTGAAAAGAGATTTGAAAATGTCATTACGAACGATGAATTAAGCCAAAAACTACAAAATGAAAAGGCAATCGTTTTAGATGTAAGAGAAGAAGCAGAGTATGTATTTAATCATATACCAAATGCGATATCGATCCCTTTAGGAGAATTAGAGAGTCGTTTGTCAGAATTAAATAAAGATGACGAAATATATATCGTTTGCAGAACTGGAAACCGCAGTGATCTTGCTGCTCAATTATTGGTTTCGAGCGGTTTTATGAATGTGTTTAATGTCATACCTGGAATGACGGAATGGTCTGGGGAAACAACGAGCATAAAAGCATAATTTTTTTTGAAAAAAATATACTATTGGGGGTATAAAAATGGCAGTCAAATCAATGTCTGCAAAAGAGATTACAAAAAAAATATTTGATAAAGAAGAGCTATTTATATTAGATGTTCGAAATACTGATGATTATAACGATTGGAAAATAGCAGGTTCAAATTTTGACTATTTAAATATACCTTATTTTGTTTTACTTGATGGGGTTGAAGATATTTTAGATAAGATTCCTACAAGTACAGAAGTTTTAGTTGTGTGTGCTAAAGAAGGATCTTCCATTATGATTGCAGAGATGCTTTCAGACGAGGGATTAGATGTAGCTTACTTTAAAGGCGGAATGAAAGAGTGGAGTGAACATCTAGAACCAGTAAAAATTGCTGATTTGAAAAATGGTGGAGAGCTTTATCAATTTGTCAGAATCGGTAAAGGATGTTTATCATACATGATTATCTCAAATGATGAGGCTGCTATTATTGATTCGACTCGAATGACGGATTTCTATATTGATTTTGCAAATACGAAGAGCGCAAAAATTACACATGTATTTGATACTCACCTTCATGCAGACCATATTTCTGGTGGAAGAAAAATTGCTGAGGCAACTGGTGCAACATACTGGTTACCTCCAATGGATGCAACTGAGGTTACTTATAAGTTTAGTCCATTAGAAGATGGAAATAAAGTAATCATTGGTGAGACAGCAATCAGCATTAAGGCTTTGTACTCACCTGGTCATACGATCGGATCGACTTCATTTGTTATTGATGAAAAGTTTTTACTTTCTGGAGATATTTTATTTATCGATTCAATTGGAAGACCTGATCTAGCTGGAATGGCAGAGGATTGGGTAGGGGACTTACGAGAAACCCTTTACAATAAATACAGAAATTTATCGCTTGAATTAATCGTGCTCCCATCACATTTTATGATGATTAGTGAATTGAACGAAAACGGTAGTATTCATAAAAAACTTGGATATTTATTTGATCAGAATCATGGATTGAATATTGAGAGTGAAAGTGAATTTAGAAAATTAGTAACTGAGAACTTACCACCACAACCAAACTCATATCAAGAAATCCGTGAAGTAAATATGGGGAAAATTAATTTAAATGAAGAAAAGCAGAGAGAAATGGAAATTGGTCCAAATCGCTGTGCAGTAAGATAATGAATTAGGAGGAAATTTAAATGGAAGCTACAAAATTATTAGATGCAAAAGGCTTAGCTTGTCCAATTCCAATTGTAAAAACAAGAAAAGCAATTGCAGAGATTGAAGCAGGCGAAGTACTAGAAATTCATGTCACTGATAAAGGTGCTAAAAATGACCTTGCAGCTTGGGCTAAATCGGGTGGACACGAATTATTAAATTATACAGAAGAAGACAATGTTTTAAAATTTTGGATTAAAAAAGGTTAAGCTAATAGATTCATAGTTTCAAATATAGGGGGACGTAATGTGGAATGGACCTTAATTTTAGTACTTTTCTTAGTTGGTTTTCTTGGGTCCTTTATTTCAGGTATGGTAGGAATAGGTGGAGCGATTATAAATTATCCAATGCTATTATTTATTCCTCCATTATTAGGATTTGCAGCCTTCACTCCACATCAAGTTTCAGGTATAAGTGCTATCCAAGTAGTATTTGCGACTTTAGGTGGAGTATTAAGCTATCGTAAAAGTGGCTATTTAAACAAAAAAGTAATATTAAGTATGGGAATAAGCGTCTTAATCGGAAGTTTTCTTGGTGGATTCGGTTCAAATCTACTTTCAGAACATGGAATTAATCTTGTTTACGGTATTTTAGCAATGATTGCGGTCGTTTTAATGTTTATTCCTAGAAAAGAGATCGAGATGTCAACAGATAGTCAGATTTCAATTAATATATGGCTTGCGGCAGGCTTGGCGTTTTTCGTAGGAACTAGTGCAGGGATTGTTGGAGCTGGAGGGGCATTTCTATTAGTACCAATTATGTTAACAATCTTAAAAATACCAACTCGTGTAACAATCGCTTCATCATTAGCCATTACATTTATCTCTTCAATAGGCGTAACAATCGGGAAAATCTCTACAGGTCAAGTTGAAATTTTGCCTTCTATTATAGTTGTAATTGCGAGTTTAATCGCTTCACCACTAGGTGCAAAAATAGGCAAAAAAACAAAAACTCAGGTTTTACGAGGAATTTTGGCTGTCTTAATTGGTTTTACCGCTTTAAAAATTTGGTTTACGATTATTAAATCATGGATTAGTTGAATAAGGTCTAACGGTAAAAACAGAAAAACTTTTATGGGAGTTTTTCTGTTTTTTTATTGGCTTTTTTATTTAGTTTGTTGCTCTTCTTATGGGCAGTTTACGAGAAACGGATTTTAGGTGAAAATAATTCAAAGCGATTTTATTAATTTATTTATTGAAAGGTAAGCGTAAATGATCGTATGTAAATATAAAAAAATTATAGAAGATTTTTTAAGCAGAAAAGCTTCTGCTGATGAATTCCAGACATCTTATTTCCAAATGTTTAAAGAGGCAAATAATAAAATTAATAAAAATATATTTAAAATATTAAATGATGTTTTTGAATCAGCAGATTGTTATTGGCATGAATGTCAGCCAGGTGAAGAAACGTCATTTGAAATTTCAGAAGGGCAATTAAGAAAAGAAGTCGCAGAGGCATTAAAAAAATTGAATGAAATCGGTACATGATTAGTTGTTTTATTGATCTAAACTAGCTAATAGTTAAGTAAATTTAATTACATAATTTATTTGTAAAAAACCATGAACAAAATTTTGTTCATGGTTTCTTTAATTTAGTATACTCCAACAGAAGTATATGCATCCATAACAGCTTGTGTTTCAGCTGAAGGAGCACCATTTTTATCTGGATACAAATCACGAGCAGCTTGAATCGCAGCTTCTCTCATTTCCTTAAATCCAGAAGATGAAGTCAAGTAAAGAGTTAACGCACGGTAGTAGACTTTTTCTGCTTTTAATTTACCCATTCCTTTTATTGTAATACCATTATTTGTACCACCTTGAGTCAATAAGTAAGCAGCTTTATTATTAATACCACTATTTATGTGTACGCCTCCATTATCATCAGTACCTAAATAACGACCTTGATATGTATCAGGATAGTGACCTGACGGCATATAGCTAGTAGTTTTTGCAGCTGGATTGCTCATTGAACGAAGCCCACCGTCACCAGGTATGTTAGGTGTCGTGATGTCTTCCCCAAGTTCCCATTCAGTTACACCTGTAGCTGTTATTTGAGCAAAATTACCTAAAACATCCGCTAAAGATTCATTAATTGCTCCAGATTCACCCTTGTAAATTAAATCGGCAGTGTGTTCAACGACACCGTGAGTCATTTCATGACCAGCCACATCTAGGCCACCAGCTAGTGAGCTGAATTTAATACCATCTCCATCACCATAAACCATTTGTCTTCCATTCCAAGCAGCGTTATTCCATTTTACACCAACATGAACTGTGTTAACTAATGTCATCCCGTTATTATCTAAACTATTACGTTTATGAACTGATTGATAGTATCTGTTTACTTTATCTGAGTTGTATATTGCAGATACTGCAGCAGGATCAGTGAAAGTATTAGTCGGGCTTTTTGTTGAGATTTCGTAACCTGTGAATCCAAAGATACCACCAAGTTGGAAAGCAAATTCCTCCATACGACGAGCTGAGTAAGTAGCGATTGGCACAACTGTAGAAGAGTAAGTTGAACCGCCATATAAATAGGTAGTCCCGGTTGAAAGATCCTTACCAGCATTGAATGACTGCATTGTTCCATGTAAATCTAACCCTCTAGCAGTTACTGGAGAAAGAGAAGTCGGGTCAATTTCATCTAGTGCATCGTACTGATCAATTACTTCTCCACTAATTGCATCCACAAAATAGTGGAAGTATCCAGGTGCCGGAACTGAAGTAGATGCTTTTACTAGATAGACTAAATGATATTTACCTTTAAATGGATAGATTGTTAATTGAGAGTCAATTCCGTCATAATTTTTCACTATACCAATTTTTGATTCAACGTCTTCTTTGGCAATCTCTATTGCATCCTCTTTTGAAATAGATGCCTCAGTTGGAATTAGTGATCTCGATAGATTTTGAGTAACTTTGCCGATAGAAGCGTAAACATTATTATTTGCATCTAAAGCAACAGTTTGTCCAGATCCATAAATTGGAATTCCTTTGTACTGCTCAACTGTGCGTACATGATAAGTACCAGTTGAAGAATCTGTTTGTTCGCTCACAATTTTAAATTGCTCTCCAATATTAACTAATTTTGTGAGCTGGTTTTCTACTTTTGAATTAAGGTAGTTCTTTACAACCTCATTCTTATTTACTACATCAGTAACAGTTGCTGCGCTTGCGGATCTAACTCCAAAAGTCGTTACAGTTGGTAATACTCCACCTAACACAACTGATAAAGATAACACTGCAGGAATAGCAATCTGTTTATTCCTTTTCTTCAAATTTTTCTTTTTCACTTAACCCACCTCTTATTTAGAATGTTGAAACAATTTCCATTATTAAAAATATTTAAACTAAAATCAATTCTTTTTTCACAATTTCATTTGTGGATAATTTCCATGCAATTCTTTAATATTTCTTTCAAATTCGACAAATAATGATAAAATTCATGGTGATTTTTCGATGGAATTATCCCAATTTTAATTTTTTGAAAGTTCTGTATAATAAAAATCAATTAAGGCATTTCACAAAGAGGGGAGAACGAATGAGGAACTCAATTCAAAAAATTATTTTATTTCCGAGTCTAATTTGTATTTCTTTTTATGCGGGAGTTCAAATTGTAGGTGTAACAGAAGCATCATTTTCTAGTCAATTTTCACCATCTCCTGTGACTATTTCAACAGCTATCGTTTTTCCATCAAGTATTAAGGAATTAGAAAATCGCGCAAAGAATATTGCAGATACGATCAATAAAAATTATAAATCAATTATTTCACAATCTTCAGTTGTCTCATTGCAGGAGCTACATGAGAAGCTTGCCGGAATTAAAGAGAACGAACTGGAGATAAGACTTCAATTAGAAGCTTTACAAAATATTAAAAAGGAATTATCTACAAGTTATCAACAAATAAAAAGTCAAAAGGGAGCAGACGTACAGACATACACTTACGTAAGTGAAGGTTATCAAAACGTACTTAACATTGTAAAAGAAGTGCAATCTGAAGTTGATTTTCAAAAAATAGAAGCTGTTCGATCTTCAGTTTCTTTACAGATTAATAAACTAGAAGAAACGACTAAGGGAAATAAATAGTTAGGCATATTTTCTTTATGAAAAACTGATTCTATTAGCGTTTAGATCGGTAGTTAAGCTATAAATATAAAATAAGTCGAGCAGGTGTTAAAAAATTATGAAGAAACTAGTAAGCTTTTTAAGCAATACAATTAAACTAATTTTTTTAATAATCGTATGTATTATGGCGTTTATCGTTCTTTCTTCTAAGATCACTGGCCAAGAGCCTACTATTAGAGGGTATCAGGTGAAAGCAGTATTATCGGGGTCAATGGAGCCTATCTTTCAAACGGGTTCAATCATACAAATAAAACTAAAAACAAACAATTCCACTTATCAAAAGAATGACATTATTACTTTTCATACAAAAGATAGGTTGGTAACTCATAGAATTATCGAAGTTAAAAAAGAAAATGGAGAAATTACTTATAGAACAAAGGGGGATCATAACAATGGCCCAGATTTATGGGTAATCTCACAAGGAGATGTTATAGGAAAATACACCGGTTTTACGATTCCATATTTAGGCTACGTAATGAACTATGCGAATTCAAAAATTGGATCATCTCTTTTACTGATCATACCAGGTATATTACTAATTATTTCGTCCTTATATTCAATTATTAGTGCAAAAAAAGAGTTAGAGATTGTGCAAGGTTAATAGGTTTGGTTAGATCTCCTATGTATAAAACAGCGAATACATATGAGTTTAATATATTTTATTTTACCTAAGGGGGAAGTTAGAATGAGTTTTACGAAGAAAGTAAGTCAAGGAGTAATGAGTGCTGCATTAGGTTTATCTTTAATTGGAGGAGGGACATTTGCTTATTTTAGTGATTCAGTTGAAACGCAGAATACGTTTGCTGCTGGTACTTTAGATTTAGGTATTAACCCTAGCACGGTAGTAAATATTAGTAACATTAAACCAGGTGATGAGGTTTATCGCGAATTTACTCTTGAGAACAACGGTTCATTAGACATTAGTAAAGTATTATTAAATACTAAATATACTGTTGAAGATACCAACTCAAATAATAATGGTGACGATCTTGCGAAACATATTAAAGTTACAATCATGTACAATACAAGTAGTGCGACTAGCCCGATTATTGAAACAACACTATATGATTTACAAAATCAGCAACCTGATGTAACTCAAATAGATACATTGACTGCTCCTAAACCGGATGGCATTATTGCAGGAGATAAAGAAAAAATCTTTGTATTATTTGAATTTGTCGATAATGGACAAGATCAAAATCATTTTCAAGGGGACAGCTTAAAAGTAAATTGGACATTTAATGCTCAACAAGGTGGTTCAACATATTATGACGATACAGATGAAAACAATAACTAAAATAATATCATTTAAGAAGTATTTATGAAATCCTAACTATTATTCTATCGTTTAAAGTTATATTAAAAAAATAGTAAAACACTTCCATTAGTGTGCTGATTACAAGCAGTTACTTTTTGGAAGTGTTTTTTATTTTAGTCGATAGAAAATCTTATTTCACAAAAAAAATTAAGAACAGTTTTGATAGCTGGATGAACGTCTTATTTTTAAAAATTAAATGTCTGGTTTTATCATTTTCAAATATTAAAATTTAAATTAAAATAATATTAATAATAAATGAAAATTCAGTAAATTAATAGAAAGACATAAGGGAGAAGTTTAATGATAGAGGGTAAAATTATAAGATTTTATCGGCAAAAAGCGGGTTTAACACTAGAGCAATTAGGAAAGGGGATTTGTACATTAGCATATTTAAGTAAAATCGAACTCGGTCAAACGATTTATTCTTCAGAGATTGTTGAATTACTATCGAATCGGCTGAACATAGATATTTATAACGAAATCAATCTATTTAAAAGCACAGAGAATTTACTTCATCGATGGCAAAAGGCCATCACTATGCAAAATATGAAGGATGTTGAAAATCTAAAAAAAGAATTGAAAAAAAATCCATTTTTAGAAACAACTGAGTTCGCTCCATTATATCAATTATTAATGGCAAGATATTATATTTTAAAGAAAGAATTTAAAAAATCATATATAATTTTGCAAAGGGTTGAAAAGGAATTTCCAGCTCTTCCAATTTATGAAGAAAACTTAAAATTTCATGTATGGGGGATATATTATGCCTCAGTCTATGATACGTCAAATTCAAAAGATAAAAATTTAGCCTTAAACATCTTGAAGCAAATTAATACAGATCACTATAACAATCCCGAGTATTTTTTCAATTTGGCGGAAGCATATCACTTAGTTCAAAATAGAACAATGGCATATGTATATGCTGAAAAAGCGTTAGCACATTTCAAGGAAACGAATAACTTTGTCATGATTCTTGAAGCTGAGGCTTTAATGATTGCTCAAATTCAGAACGATCAGCATGTCAATTCCGAGGAGATTGTGGAATCTTATTTTAGTCTGATCCACTTAAGCGATTTGCTGAATGCCACAGATAAAAAGATTAGTCTTCTCGGTAACCTGTCTAACTTTTTCTTTACTAGAAAAAATTACAGCCAAGCGCAGGAAATAATGAAAGAGATATTGGATATAGTTGATAAGAAATCAATACAATACCTTAGACAACTTCGTAATTATTTAGTGATTTGTATAGAAGGCAAACTAATGAAGAAAGCAGAATTATTAAAAATAGCACTACAAGGTTTTTCAACGGCGAAAAAATTGGACAATCTTTTACACCAAAAAGATTTTAAAATACTAATGTATCGTCTTGAAGATGATATAGAAAAATACTTCAAATACATAGAGGAAGATGCTCTTCCATATTTTCAGTCGATGAATTTTACATTGTGGACTAACAAATACGCTAAGGAACTATACGACCACTACAAAGAAACTGAGCAATATGAAAAAATAGCTGAAATTTCAAATATTTTCGTAAAGCTATGATGATAATATTCAATTAAATTCTTAACAGAAAATGTTGTAGCTTAATTACTGTGTTTATAAAGAAACGTAAACTTCGTAAAAATACGAGTCTATGTTTTTTTTTTTGCAAAAAGTATGGAATTATCCCAATTAATAATGAAAATAAAATTAAGTAAAATACAAATAAAGGATGAATTTGACTTGCGGTAGGTGAAATATACATAGTAGAAGCTCAAATGTTAATAATAGAAATATGGTGAATTATCACCAGATACTTCGATGTGGAGGGAAACTTATTATGAATATTCGTGAAGGTTTAATTCCAACGGTTTTAGGTTCCGCTGTTACTGCTACTGGTTATGCTCTCAAGCAAAAACGTGGTACAAACAAAATGATTGCTAATACTGTTTTTGGCTTTGGTTTAGCCCATATTGTCTTAGGGGCGATTGACTTAGTTGAACATCGAAGCTAGGAAAAGAGGGAGTGTTCTAAAAACACTCTCTCTTTACTTTCAAATGTAGAAGAATTAAACGAGTTAATTGTTACTCTCCTGAGACTAGAGAAGTCTTTATAAAATGTTAGTAACTAGTACGTAACAAAATTCAAAAACTATCGTTAGTTCAGGATGTTATCAGCTTTTGTTTTGCAATTTTTTAAAGAATGCTAGTCCAAAATTGAGCTCTCAAATATTCTAAAACTATAGTACTAAAGTTTAAGTATAATCCCATCATTTTTACGGCGTCTGTTACCTCCCTAATCAGGTCTGTCATCATTACAACGATTTACTGCAAGGTAATTTAAAATTTAATAACCTAAAAAAATAAAATTTGCTAATTATGTATTAATTTAATTAAAATAGAACTATCGTCTTTTTTTAAAGCCTTTACATTAAAAATTGAAATGGAGAATGGATTATATGACTAATCAGAATGAAACTAACGCTTTACCGCCAAAAACATGTACGATTGAACGCCTTATTACGCTTCAAGAGGATATCGAAAAAGTATTGTCAGGGCAAAAAACGGCTACTCGCCGCAATGGGAGATACGCAGATGTTGGGGAAGTGATGACCCTTCAAAATCGCCAGTATGTTGTTGAACGAGTTTATTCGCAAGCTTTAGGTGAATTGACAGATGAAAATGCTAAGCAGGAAGGCTATACGACAGTAGAAGAATATAAGCAATCGATCCTGTCAATCCACCCTGGAATGCCTTGGTTGCCAAAAATGAGGGTATGGGTTCATGAGTTTCGTCTCATCCAAGATTAATATTTATGCTGTATAGATTGCTTCTTTATATACATATTGCTAGTGTAATTTTATCCATTGGCCCTTTTTTTGTATTGATTCCGATACTTAAAAAGCTGCGTACTTCGGAGTCCACGATCCAGCAGAGCTATCTGGATGTTTTCCGTTCTGCAGTGAGATTGGCTAAACATGCCGGGCATGTACTGGTTGCTTCAGGAGTCTTGTTAGTACTAGCAGGCTCTTGGTCATGGAAGACATCTTGGATTGTGATGACTATTCTTCTTTTGGTGAGTTCATTATTTTTTCTTGCTAGAGCCTTTTCACCGACCATTCGGAAGTTCAGCGAACCAGGCCAAGACAAGGGAAGATTGATTTACTTACTTCGTCGTTCAATCTGGATTTACATCGCTCTTTTAATGGTTATGCTTTGGTTTATGGTAGTAAAGCCTACATTATGGTAAGAACAATTCAATTAAGCAGACAGGTTGTCTTTTATCGAAGAGACTTGTCTGCTTTTTTGTTTATCTCCTGAATGAAATACTTATACAAACGCAAAAAAATAAGTATTTCTACCTATTTCAAATAGTATATTAAATAGGTTTTTTTGATTTGAATATGAAGGACCTATTACCTTTATCAAACATTGTGAGGGAAAGTAATTTTATTTTTTTTAAAAAAAATTCAAAATAATTCTTGACGTATTATAAAAAGAGGGATAACATAAACTCAATAATTCAAAAACTTAATAAATTCTATTACTTATCCAGAGAGGTGGAGGGACTGGCCCTGCGATACCTCGGCAACGGGTTTGTTATTTCGTAACAAATACCGTGCTAATTCCTGCAAATCGTTCAAGCGATTTGAAAGATAAGAAGTAAAGTGGCTTATATATTTTAACCCCTCTTCTTATCTGTGTTGTTGGATAAGAAGGGGGGTTTTTTGATGGGTTCCCATAGGAGAAAAAAGGAGAAATATAGTTATAAAACCAAGTTTTCAAATATGTTTACTAAGTTATGTTGATTAGAATAAATTGCATTGGAGGAAGGAATTTGATTGAGATTAAAAATGTCTCCAAGGTTTATCCTGGAAGACCACCAATTAAAGCTCTAAATAATATTAATATGAAAATTGAGAAAGGGGAGATCTATGGAATCATTGGCTTTTCAGGGGCAGGAAAAAGTACACTGATTCGTTGTTTAAATAGACTTGAAGAACCAACAGAAGGATCAGTTTTGATTGATGGTTTGAACCTGATGACATTAAATGATGAAGAGTTGCGTAAGACACGTAGAAAAATTGGTGTCGTATTCCAACACTTTAATCTACTTTCAGCCAAAACGGTATTTGATAATATAGCAATGCCGCTTTACCTTGAAGGAAAAAAGAAGCGGGATGTTCAGGATAAGGTTATGGAATTAATCGATTTTGTTGGACTTTCAGGGAAACAGGATGTATTTCCGGGACATTTATCGGGGGGACAAAAGCAAAGAGTGGGAATAGCAAGGGCACTAGTAACAGACCCAGATCTTCTGCTATGCGATGAAGCAACATCTGCATTAGACCCTGAAACAACAAAGAATGTTTTGGAGCTTTTAAGAAAAGTAAATAAATCTTATAATCTTACAATTTTCCTTATTACTCACGAAATGAGTGTGATTCGAGATTTATGTGATAAAGTGGCTGTCATTGATAATGGAGAAATTGTAGAAGAAGGAAACGTTTATGACGTGTTTACGAATCCACAAAAAAGTATTACACGGAATTTCGTTAATACTGTATTACAAAATGAGGTACCGTCTAAGTTATCGAAATCATTATCAAAAGGGAAATATTATCAATTAGTCTTCCTAGGTGATAAAGCTGGTAATCCATTATTATCAGAGGTTCTTAAAAAATTCGATATTCATTTAAACATTCTTTATGGATCAATTACAGAGCTACAAGAAAGACCTTATGGGAATTTACTTGTAGCACTAGAAGGAACAAAAGAGGAAAGTGAAAGAGCTATTAAATTTATTTCCGAAAAAGGGATAGATGTAAGGGAGGTAGAGTTAAGTGGAGCTTAATTGGGAATTCTTTTGGCCTCAGTTTCTACAGGCAACTCAAGATACATTTCTAACTGTACTGGGGTCATTCATTTTTGGCACAATCATAGGATTGCCTTTAGGGATTACTCTTGTTGTAACAAGGCCAGGTCATATTATGGAAAACAAACCATTATTTACGTTGTTAAATACGATTATTAATATAGTACGATCCGTACCATTTATTATTTTGCTAGTTGCCATTATTCCGTTTACTAGATTACTAACGGGGACGTCCATTGGCGTAGTTGCAGCAATTGTTCCTTTATCGATCTTTGTAGGGCCTTATTTAGCGAGATTGATTGAAAACTCAATGCTAGAAGTGGATAAGGGAGTGCTGGAAACAGCCTATTCAATGGGTGCGACAAAGTTTCAAATTATCGTGAAGTTTATTTTGCCTGAGGCGATCCCATCATTAATTCTTTCATTTACAACAGCAACGATTGGATTGATTGGATCGACTGCAGCAGCTGGTGCAGTTGGTGCTGGTGGTTTAGGTGACTTAGCTATTACATATGGTTATCAGCGCTTTGAAACCTTGGTTATTATCATTACAGTTGTATTACTAGTAGTTATTGTTCAAATCATACAAAGTTTAGGAAATACTTGGTCAAGATATGTAAGGAGGAAAAGAGGATGAAAAAGTTTTTTACTATTTTTGCAGCATTATTATTAACGGTTTCTGTATTATCAGCATGTGGTTCTAAAGAGTCAGCAGGTAACGGAAAAGAGAGAACGATTAAGATTGGTATTAACGGTGATGACTATGAACTTTGGAATATTGTCCAAAAACAAGTAAAAAATGACGGTATTAAATTGAAGATCATTTCATTTTCAGATTATGTTCAGCCTAACACAGCACTTAATGACGGTAGCCTTGATTTAAATTCTTTTCAAACGATTACCTATATGAACCAATTTAAGGGCGATCATAATTTAGATATTTCTGCGATTGGCTCGACGGTGATTGCGCCAATGGGGATTTATTCACATAAATTTAAAAAACTAAGTGAAATTCCAGATGGAGCAACTATTACTATACCAAATGATGTTACGAACGCAGGCCGTGCACTTAAACTATTACAATCTTCAAAGTTAATTAGTTTAGTAGATAATTTTGATCCTAAAGGAAGTATTGAACAAATTAAAGAAAATCCTAAGCATCTAAAAATTAAACCTATTGCTGCTGGGCAAACAGCTAGATCATTGGATGATGTTGCAGCAGCTATCATTAATAATGGATTCGCTGTGCAAGCGGGCTTAGACCCTGCAAAGGATCCGCTTTATAAAGAAGATCCAAATGATAAAGCTGCTATGCCTTATATTAATGTTATTGCATCCCGCACGAAGAATAAAAATGACAAGGACTTTGCAAAGATTGTGAAGGCTTACCAATCAAAAGAAGTTCATGATTACATTATTAAACGTGACAAAGGCGCAACGGTTCCGGTAGTCACTTCGATTGATAAAATTAAAAATCTATAAAGTTAGTTCATGCTTATTTAATAGAAGGGAGATCGTTTATATGACAGTCCAAATTGAAACGCAAAGAGAATATATTGTGAAAAGTATTGAGGAATCGAAGGATATCTATCTTGAAATTAGTCACCAAATTCATGAAAAACCTGAAATTGGCAATCAAGAATTTTTTGCATCAGAAACACTTACTAAAATTTTAGCAAAAGCTGGTTTCGATGTAACACGTAATATTGCGGGACATGAAACAGGCTTTGTAGCAAGGAAAACATCATCTAAGCAAGGCCCAACCATCGCATTTTTAGCAGAATACGATGCACTACCTGGTCTTGGTCATGCATGCGGACATAATATTATCGGGACAACGAGTGTGGCTGCAGGCATCGCTCTTGCTGAAGTCATTTCTGAGACCGGAGGAGAAGTTGTTATATTTGGAACACCTGCAGAAGAGGGTGGACCAAACGGAAGTGCAAAAGGTAGTTTCGTTAAAAATGGATTACTAGAAGGTGTTGATGCAGCTCTTATGCTCCATCCAAGTGGTAAAACAGGTTTGTCGAGTCCAACTCTGGCTGTAGATCCATTAGACTTCCATTTCTATGGAAGAGCAGCTCATGCTGCTGGGTCACCAGAACATGGAATTAATGCCTTAGATGCAGTAATCCAGTTATTCAATGGAATTAATGCCCTTCGTCAGCAACTTTCTAGTGATGTTCGCATCCACGGAATTATCACTCATGGAGGCGATGCACCAAATATTATTCCAGAGTACGCTTCAGCGAGATTTTTCATCCGTGCTAGTACATGGAAGAGTACGGAGGAAGTATCTACTAAGATTCGTAATATTGCCGAGGGAGCAGCACTTGCAACTGGTAGTACTGTGAAAATTGAAAGATTCCAAAATGAAGTACATGATTTTATTATCAATCGTTCTCTTGATGAGATTGTAGGAGAAGAACTAAGCTTATTGGGTGAAGAAGTGAATGGTAAAAGCGGTGGGCTTGGATCTACTGATGCTGGTAATGTAAGCCATGTTGTTCCGACTTCTCATGCATATATTAAAATTGGACCTGATAATTTAATTGCTCATACGAATGAATTCCGTGAAGCTGCTGGATCCCTACAAGGTGATCATGCTCTAGTAACGGGTGCAAAAGCATTGGCTCTAACAGGCTATCGATTAATTACCGATAAAAATCTTTTAGAAAAGGTTCAAACTGAATTTCAGCAAACAGAAAAATAGTTAGCTTGAACGGTCAGAAAGAAGGATATACTCCGTCTTTCTGCCGTTTTTACTTTTGTTTATACTTCGTAGGTTTATATAATCATGAAAAACCAGAAAAACTTTGAAGAGGAGTCTTTCTGGTTTTTGTCATTAAGTAAAAATTAAAGAATTTCTTTCACTCGAATGTTCCTTTTACGATCGGAATTCCTTTTTCTACCATTATATTGCCATTTGCAAAAACTGTTTCAATTTCCAAATTATCTTGTTGTAATAATACGAGATCTGCATCTTTACCTACTTGTAAACAACCTTTTTGAGGCAGCTTTAGTACTTGTGCAGGATTGGATGTGATAACTTGAATAGCTGTTTCTAATGGAATAGCTTCCTTTAATACTGCATCTTTTACTTCTTGGAAAAGAGACTCCATCTTTCCGACTTGAAGTCCGACAAACCCACCATTCTTATCAAAAAAAGGAAGACTTGCCTGTGCATCGGATGAAAAGGTAATGTTTCCAATAGGTACACCATGCTCGAGCATCATTCGCAACCCTTTGCTACATTTGACTTCACCTTCCTCTAAAAACTGAGGGATTGTACTCGTTGTAAAATCTACATATCCACCTTTTAGAGCGTATTGAATTCCTGCATTAAATAACTCTTCATTACGATTAATATGTGTAGGATGGAAATGACGAATTGGAATATTTGTTTTATCAATTATTTCATGTAATAGAGAAAGTTTTTCTAAACCATCACCCACATGAATTTCCAATACGCCAGCCTTACCGGACAAAATACCGCCATTTCGTGCGGCAGTTGCGATTTTCACCAATTCTTCAAATGTAGGTTCTGAAGAACGATGGTCTGAAATAGCGATCTCACCGACACCAATTATTTTATCTATTAATATAATGTCATCTTCAATTTTAGTCGTTAATGTTTTTACGGGGACATGATAAGAACCCGTATGAATATAACATGTAATTCCTTCCTCTTCTAAACCTCTTGCCTTTGCAAGAAGACTTTCCATTCTTCTTGTTGTCCCATCTGTACCTAGTAAACCAACTAAAGTAGTGACACCAGCAGTAGTTGCGGAGGTTAACATTAGTTCTGGTGTGCGAGTTTTGAATCCACCTTCTCCTCCACCACCAATAATATGAACATGTGAATCAATAAAGCCTGGTACTACGATATTGTTGGTAGCATCTATTATCTTGCAATGGTAGGAGTCAGGAGGTAATGGAATAAGGTCCGCAATTAAAATAATTTTTCCACCCGCAATTAGTATGTCCTTGCGACCAATCGAATGTGGTGTGTATACTTGACCGTTTTTTATTAAAGTTAACAACTTGTTTTCCTCCTAATATAGTAAGTAATTATAATTGATTTCTAAAATGGGCCGTAATGAATAAAGTGAGCGACAAGTACTGCTAATAAACCAATACAATATTGAACCAATACTAGCGGGAAAATCCATTTAGCCCATTTTGTCCAAGGGATCCCTGCAATTGCCAACCCTGCCATTAATGTACCTGCTGTTGGGAAAATAATGTTTCCAACTCCATCTGCAAATGAGAAAGATAATACAGCTGTTTGACGTGTAATGTCTAATAAGTCAGCTAAAGGTGCCATAATCGGCATTGTTAACATTGCATGTCCACTCCCAGAGGCTAATATAAAATGAATAGCAGCTTGGAAGTTATACATTCCAATAACACTTAAGGAAGAAGGAATATGCTTAATTGCTTCTGAAACTTCATGAAGCATTGGATCAACGATATGACCTTGATTTAAAACTACTACAATAGCACGTGAAACGCCGATAATGAGCGCGCCGTTTATTAATGAAGCAGAACCTTGAGTAAATGATTTAACGATATGATCAATAGATAATTTTCCAATTATTCCAATTGCAACAGTTAGAAGAATAAACAACGAAGCAATTTCTGTAATATACCATTGATACTTTATTACGCCAAAAGCTAGTACGATATAGTTGATAAGAAAAGTTATAAAAATTAGTTTATGTCTTGAAGTGAGCTTTTCTTTAGATGTTAAAATCACATTTGTTTGCTCCGATGAGTACTTTCCGTAAATGCCTATGGAAGGATTTTTCAAAACTTTCATTGCATAACGATAAACGAATATAACTGAAACAAGATATACAATCACAAATAATATTAGTCGAAATCCTATTCCTGAAAATGTAGGTAGTTCAGCTATCCCTTGTGCAATTCCAACTGTAAAAGGATTCATTATAGCTGTTGTAAAACCCGAAGAAGCACCAACTAATACAATTGCCGTTCCCGTAATTGTGTCAAAACCTAACGCGAGTGCTAGTGGAATTAATAATGGAATATAGGCTAATGTTTCTTCAGCCATCCCCATTAAAGAACCTCCCATTGCAAAGAAAAACATCATAATCGGGATTAACAGCTTTTCACGAGAAGCTAACTTTTTAGCCATTGTCGAAATTAATACTTCAACTGTTCCGGTCGCATTTAATACTCCAAAAAATCCGCCAATAATTAAGATAAAAAAGATGATATTTGCGGCTTCTACCATACCTAAATGAATTGCTTTTGTCATTTCAAAAAAACTAACTGGTGTAGCCTTAATCCATTTAAAAGAATTTGGGTCCACTGTAGTATGTCCAGCCTGATTAATTCGTGCATATTCACCTGAAGGTAAAAAATGAGTAAGGACAGTCGCGACTACTAAAATGATAAGTAATAATGCAAAAACATTGGTTGTTCTTTCTTTTTTAGCTGTAGTTTTAGGCATAATTTCCTGTGATTGTAGTTGATTCATCTATTTTCTCCTTTTATTAAAATAGAATTAGTTAATAAATTCCTTCTTTTAAGTACTAAACTTTTAATAAGAAAATATGAAACTAGTAAAGCGACCCCTTTCCTCCTTGATAAAACCCAATTTATTAATGACGACTTCATTCTCATATTAAGCAAATAGTGTGCCAAATTTAAAAAGGCTACTATATAAGGTGATATAATTTATTATTGATTTTATTTGGGTGTTTTTGGTTCTTTTGGTGTTATAATATACCCAATTACTTAAGATAGGTTGGGTGTTGCACTGTGAAAATGTCTCTAACATTAATAACAGGAAGTGTAAAAACAAAGCAGGCATTGTATAGTCAACTTTCACATTTACTAGGAGACTATATATCAATAAAAAGTTTTTCAATTGAAGAAGGAATTGAGTTTGATCTAAAGGACGATATTATTCTATATTCATCAAATGAGGCGAAATTTGAGTCAGAAAAAATGGTTCATATGAATGCAAAGTATATATTGGTTGGAAAAAGAACACCTAATCATAATAACTTAGACAAGCTCTTAAGGATTAATAGAGAAACAAAAGTACTAGTAGTTAATGATGATTATAATTCAACAATTGAGCTGATTCAGTCTTTGTATCAATTGGGAATCGATCACTTGGACTATTTTCCTTACAAATTAGATCAAGTATATTATCCTGACATAAATATAGCTATTTCTCCGGGTGAAACTCATCTATGTCCACATCATATAAATGAAGTAATCGATATTGGCGTACGTCTTTTTGACATGACGACTATCTTGCAAATTGTTGAACACTGTCATCTTGATAAAACAATCGCTTCTTTAATTTCAGAGAAATACATCCGAAATATTATTGAATTGCAAAGAAAGCTCATATATGCGGAGCACGAAGCAAAAAAAGTAAATGAGCATATTCAAAATGTCGTTGATGCAGTTGATGATGGTATTTTAGCAATTGATAAATATTCTAAAATCACAGTGTTTAATGATCGGTTAGCAGCACTTTATCAAATATCAACTGAAAACGCAGTAGGACAGAAGATTGATCAAGTTATTTCGCAGCAAAAAATTAAAGAATTTATCATAAATGGTAAGGAAGAAAGTAAGTTCTTTACAATAAATAACGTTGATATTGTTATCTACCGATTTTTTATTAAAGAAGAGAGTAAAGTTGTAGCAACTTTTAAAAGTGTAAATCAAGCATTCGAAATCGAAAAAACGGCACAAAGAGAGTTTAGGAACCAGGGATTTTATGCTAGATATAATTTTGATGATATTATCGGTGAACATCAGTCGATTCTTAAATGTAAGACAATAGCGAAAAAGCTTGCACTTGCTGAACACCCCATCTTAATTCAAGGTGAAACAGGGACGGGAAAAGAGCTTTTTGCACATTCTATACATCAACACTCTTTTAGAAAGACTGGACCATTTTTGGCAGTAAATTGTAGTGCTTTTACGGAGAGTTTATTAGAGAGCGAATTGTTTGGTTATGAAGAAGGTACTTTCACAGGAGCTAAAAAGGGTGGGAAAAAAGGACTTTTTGAAATGGCAGATGGAGGTACGATTTTCTTAGATGAAATCGGAGATATTAGTTTAAATGTTCAGTCACATTTATTAAGGGTTCTACAGGAACAGGAAATTCGTAGAATAGGTGGAAGTAAAATTATTCCTATTAATGTTCGAGTGATAGCGGCTACTAATAAGAAAATTCATCAAAAAATTTTAGAAGGTTCATTTCGGTCTGATTTATTTTACCGACTTAATGTGTTAAGTCTGTTTATTCCCCCATTACGTTCACGAAGAACTGATATACCATTATTAACAAAACATTTTATTACGAAAAGTGGTAAGTGGGTTCCAATGGAGAATGATGTAATAGAAGACTTAATGCTACGTGATTGGCTAGGGAATGTTCGAGAATTAAAAGGCGTAATCGACTATATGCTGACAGTTTGTGATGGACATATTATTAGTAAAAATGATTTTCCAGACAATCTTATTTCAGATTTAAACCAATCAACTCATCTAGAAAATATGCATATGCCGACTAGTGTGCTTGATATGAAAGAACATCTTATTATTTTAGAAGCAATAAAACAGTGTAATGATTTAGGTAAGTCCGCAAGTCGAGAATTTATTTCAAATAGTAGTAAAGAATCTGGCATTTTTTTAACAACTCAACAAATTAGACTTCGTCTAGATCATTTGGAATCAGAAGGGTTTATAACAAAAGGTAGAGGTAGAGCAGGTACAAAGATAACGACAGAAGGTGTGGATTACTTACAGTTTCTTATGTCGAGATCAATAAAATCTGAACAAGTATAGGAAACAAAATGCCCTAAAAAGAAGTTACTTTTTAGGGCATTTCTAATTTACCGATTAAAGAAGATTCCTATTCCCAACTTTCATATAATCGTAAGCTGAACTTTACGTTAAATTAACTTAGAGAGTGTAAAGTAATTTAAAGACATAGGGTTTTGCCAGTTTATCACGGTATTGACGTCTTAAAAGTAGGGAGTAATTTAATAATGGAATCCTTAAATAAACAAAAAAAAATATCTGATGAAAGTGCTAAATATGCACAACAACATCTAGCAAATGAAAGAACCTATTTGGCATGGTTGCGAACTGCAATTTCGATCACTGGTGTAGGATTCGTAACAACCTCACTACATTTTACAATTAAGATTAGTAACGACCAGTTCATCAATACGTTAGCCATTTTTCTTGGTATTTACGCATGTGTTGTTGGTTTTTTTACAGGAGTATTGGCAACCATCCAATATAGTAAGAAGAGAAAAGAAATTCAAAATGGAATATTTGTACCTACAAATAATTCTATTATTCTTGTCTCCATTCTATTTTCAGTTTTAATATTCATGATTGTTATGTACCTGTCCTTACTATTATTCAAATAAATAAGAAGTGATTTCTTGATTTTGGCTTTCAAAACAGCAGCTATCTTTTCATCTCAATTTAATAGGGATATTTTTATAAAAATCGAATATTAGATAAGGTGGACATTAAACTGAATGGAGTGATTGAAATATTTTATCCTGAGTCTCGGTTTGAATCGATTAATGGAATGGAGCTTCATTTTACAGAGTGGGGCGAAAGAAAAAATCCAACAGTTGTGTGTTGGCATGGTTTAACTAGAAATGGTAGGGATTTTGATATTTTAGCGCGTCATTTAGCTAAGGATTATCATGTGATTTGCCCAGATACGATTGGACGTGGATTAAGTCAGTGGAGTTCGTCTCCTGAGCAGGATTACTGTTTTGAAAACTATGTAAATATTGCGGTTGGTTTATTAGATCGTTTAGAAATTGAAAAAGTTCGTTGGATAGGGACATCGATGGGTGGAGCAATTGGAATGCGACTTGCAGGTACACAAAAACATCTAAGTCGTATTTCTCATTTAGTATTAAATGATATTGGGGCAGGTGCTTCAGAAAACCAGCCTCAAGATATTGAAGGAATTAAGAGAATTATTAGTTATGTTGGTACACCACCTCAATTTAAAACATTTACTGAATTGAAGAATTACTATAAGCTAATTTATCATTCATTCGGCGTTTCGAGCGAGGAACAATGGAATGACTTTACGCAAAATTCTTGCCGTAGAAGAGATGAGGGGGGAATTGGTCCGGATTATGATCCTAAAATTGCATTACAATTTCAGCATACTGAAGATTTAACTTTGTGGAATTACTGGGAGGCTATTAGATCCAAGATTTTACTTATCCGAGGAGAAGTTTCAGACGTCTTGCCACTTGATGTAGCAATAAAAATGAAAGAAACTCAGAAGTTTCAAATGGAAACAATTCCAAAAGTTGGTCATGCACCTGCATTAAATACAAATGAGCAAATTTCAATCATTGAAAAATTTTTAAAAGAAGCTTAGGTAATAAAGATCTATAAGAGAAAAAAGATTGAACAAATGTCATTCAAACATCTGTTCAATCTTTTTTTGTTTCAATTTATTATTTAAAGAATGTTGCCCAAAGTAAATATGCATTTAATACTGCAATAACAGAAGCAATTGTCCAAGCTACTGATTTAAGCCAAGTTTTATTAACAAATTTACCCATTTTCTTAGCGTCACTAGTGAACATGACTAGTGGTATAACAGCGAATGATAACTGTAAAGATAAAATTACCTGGCTTAGTATTAATAAATCTGCAGTTCCTTTTGCTCCATAAAAATAAGTAACGATTAGAGCTGGTGTGACGGCAATTAAACGAGTAATTAATCTTCTTATCCAAGGTTTAAGCTTAATATTTAAAAAGCCTTCCATTACAATTTGCCCAGCTAGAGTACCTGTTAAAGTAGAATTTTGACCTGAAGCCAATAATGCCAATCCGAAAAATGTACTTGCTAAAGTCGTTCCTAGTAATGGAGTAAGAAGCTGGAATGCATCTTCAATCGATGCAACACTTGTATGACCTGATTTATAGAAAGTTGAAGCAGCTAATATTAAAATCGCTGCGTTTACAAACAATGCAATCATTAATGCGACTGTTGAGTCAATTGTCGCAAATTTAATTGCTTCTTTTTTACCAGCATCGGATACTTCAAATTTTCTAGTTTGAACGATTGAAGAGTGAAGATATAAATTATGAGGCATAACAGTTGCCCCTAAAATTCCTAAAGAAATATAAAGCATTTTTGGATCTGTAATAACTTGAGAACTTGGAATAAATCCACCAAATACAGCTTTTACATCAGGTTGAGACATGATTAGCTCAAAAATAAAGCTACCTGTGATTAAAATGATTAAAGAAATAACAAACGCTTCGATATATCTAAAACCTTTATTTTGTAAAAGTAAAACAAGTAATATATCTAAAGTTGTCAAACAAATTCCATAAAACAACGGTATACCAAATAATAGATTTAAAGCGATGGCTGACCCTATTAATTCAGCTAAGTCACATGCAGCAATTGCAGCTTCACAAAGTAACCAAAGTATAAATGATACAGGTTTACTAAAGTGGTCTCGACATGCTTGAGCTAAATCTCTACCAGTAACGATACCTAATTTAGCAGCTAATGCTTGTAATATGATGGCCATTAGATTAGAAATTAAAATAACTGATAATAAAGTGTAATTAAAAGCAGATCCACCTGCTATTGAAGTTGCCCAGTTACCAGGGTCCATATAGCCAACTGCAACTAAATAACCTGGTCCTGCAAATGCAAGAAATTTACGGAAATTACTTGCTTTCTTTGGAACAGATAATGAACGATGAACCTCTTGCAAACTAGGTTGTGTATGTTCCTGTCTCCAGCCGTCTTCGTTATATATGACTTTTTCTTGTGATTCTTGTGACATGTTTCCCACCACCTGTTTTATTGTACACATCAAATAGTTTTTCCCTAGGGAAAGTTTTTAAATTATATGCTGATTTTAACACAATAGTTCTTAAATGTAATAAAAAATTTTTGATAACTTTGTAAATTTTTAATAAACAGTTGGTATACGTAGAATAAATAGCTTTTCTTGGTTTCTGCTTTTTTTATATTTCTTATACAATTCGTTCAGATTGTTCTATATTTTTAAAGTATGATGAAGTTAATTATTTTCAAGTATGATATACTAGTCAAAAAATTCAGTTATAATTGTGGGTGCATATAAAAAAATTAAAATACTTGGGAGAGAAATCTATGAAGTTTGTATTAGTATTCGGGCCACAAGCTGTAGGAAAAATGACTGTAGGACATGAATTAGAAAAAATAACAGATTTAAAATTGTTTCATAATCACATGACAATCGATTTGGTTAGTAAGTTTTTTGATTATGGAACAAAAGAGGGTAGTCGATTAGTTAACTTATTTCGTAATGAAATTTTTGAAGAGGTGTCAAAAAGTAATTTATATGGCATTATTTTTACATATGTTTGGGCTCTCAATCTAAAATCTGATTGGGATTATGTTGAGAAAGTTTGTACCATTTTTGAGTCAAAAGGGGCAACAATCTATTTTGTTGAATTAGAAGCTGAACTGGACGTGCGACTTGTTCGAAATAAAACTCCACATAGATTAGAACATAAGCCAACAAAAAGAGATATTGAATGGTCTGAAAACAATTTAATGAAAACAATGGAAAAATATAGATTAAATTCATTAGAAGGAGAAATTCAGAAGGAAAATTATTTGAAAATAAATAACACAAATATGAGTGCAGAAGAGGTAGCAAAATTAATAAAAGAAAGATTTGTTTTGTAAGTAGTAAAGTTAATAGATTCCTTTTAACTTTTATTTTAATAATTTTTTCCCATTATCGTAGGAAAAGTAAGCAAATTACTTTTGTTATGATAATGGGTTTTTTCTATCGAAAAACTAATAGATTTATCCATTTTATTTTACTTCAGCACAACTTTGTAACTTTTAACTTACATATATTGTTCCCAATCTACAAACGGAATGTAAGCGATTTATAATATGATAAAAACAGGAGGTAAAGCCAATGATTATTGAGAAACGCCCCGCAATACTATTGAATCACTTACTTAATTTAAATCATACGACAATGAATCAAGTTATGAATTCTACGCAGTTAACAAGAAGGCAGGTTTCATATGATTTGGACAAAATTAATTACTGGTTAAAAGTTAAAGGATTGCCTCCCATTGAGTACAAAGGTATTCATTACATTAAAATGCCAGAGGATGTTATCGAATTTTTTAAGGAACAAAGAAACAAAGAATTAAAGAAAGATTTCATTTTTACAGAAGAAGAACGTCAAATAGTAATTTACTTATATTTAATTATCCGAAAGGAGTCTATCTCAACAGCTCATTTAACTCAACTATTGGGCGTTAGTAAAAATACAACGATCTCCGATGTGAAGAAGTTAAATGAAATAATCGGTACTCAATTAGTAAAAATTGAATATTCAAGACAAAATGGTTATCACTTAGAAGGTACAGAATTTGATAAGAGAGTATTACTTATGCAGTTCCTATCTCGGCTATTACAAATACCATATGGTGAAAAAATTATTCATTACATTTTAAAGGATCGAGATAAACGTTATGACTTCTTAATTATGCATAATGTTTTAATACAAATTGAAAGAGATTTCAATCTTCACTTTGTAGAGGAACGTTTAAAGCAATTTGTTTATTTTCTGATTTATTATTTTTACCGCCAGACAGAAAAAAAGTTTGTTTTATTTCATCCTGATGAAATTAAAATTTTAAAAGAAGATTCAATGTGGTTAGTAGCAGAAAAACTTAGTCAACTTCTTGAAATTAAAGGTAATGATCCAGAAATATGTTATCTTACCGTTCAATTATTAGGTTTATCTTTAGGGAGAAAGCAATTACAAGAAGATGATCGAGGCTTACTTTTTAAGTTATGTGAACAATTAGTGTTCGACTTTGAATCAAAGGCTTGTATTGCTTTTGAGAAAAAGAATGAAGTAATTAGTACATTGTATCAACATTTAAAGCCAGCTTATTTTCGTATGAAATATAGAATTCCTATTTTTAATCCTCTTCTTTCTCAAATAAAAGATGAGCATAAAGAACTTTTTACAATTGTAAAAGAATTACTTTCCCCAATTGGGACTCTATTAAGTATCACGATACCTGAAGAGGAAATTGGCTATATTACAATACACTTTGGTGCACTTTTAGAGAAGCCAAAAAAGGTTCTTCCGCAAAAGAAACGTGCAATCGTTGTTTGTCCAAGTGGAATTAGTTCCTCATTAATGGTCAAGCACCAACTTGAGGCACTGTTTTCTGAAATTATCGTAGAGAAAATATTATCAATACAAGAATTTAGAGAAGGAAACTTCAATGAATATGATCTGATCTTTTCTACTGTTGAATTAGAGACAAATATTCCATGTTTTAGAGTTAAACCAATTATGACTCCGAGTGAAAAAAATAGCATTGTCAATGAAGTTTACCAGTATTTATTTGGGATTCAATATTATGATCTTTCAATGAATGAACTAATTCAAACAATTGAAAAGTATGCGAATGTTTACGATGAAGTGGGTTTAAGAACTGCTTTAAGCCAAGTTACTTTTCATAAAAAAGTAGATATATCTAGGAGGAGACAACCCGTGTTACAAGATCTATTAAAAGAGGAAACAATTCAAATTATTGATCATCTTTCAAATTGGGAAGATGCTGTAAAAGTTGTGGCTGATCCATTGTTAAAGAATGGAGCTATTAATAGGTCATATGTTGATGCGATGCTTGAAAATATAAAAACGATGGGTCCGTATGTAGTAATAGGTCCAGAGGTTGCTATTCCCCATGCTCGTCCAGAAATGGGAGTAAACAAAGTAGGAATGAGCTTTTTAAAACTTAGCAAGCCAGTATTCTTTTTAAATGATGAAAAGTATCCCGTTCGACTATTGTTTTGCATTGCCGCAATTGACAATAAAACACATCTGAAAGCTCTCTCTCAGCTGACAAAGTTACTTAGTGAAAAAGAGAATATTGCACTTCTAAAGGAAACTGAATCTTCAGATGTATTAGTTGAATTATTTGAACAATATTCAGCAGTTAATTGATGTTTAAGTTTAATAGATTAGATGAATAGATGGAGGGATTTATTATGAAAATTTTAGCAGTGTGTGGCTCAGGTTTAGGAAGTAGTTTTATGTTAGAAATGAATATTGTTCAAATCTTAAATGAGTTAGGAGTAAGTGGGATTGATGTAGAACATTCAGATCTGAGTTCTGCTACGCCTGATTCGGCAGATATTTTTATAGCAGCAAAGGATATAGCAGAAGGTATGAGTCATTTAGGGGAAGTTGTTGTGATTGATAGCATTATCGATATGGATGGTCTTCGTACGAAGTTAACACAAGTTCTTCAATCAAAAGGCTTAGTTTAAATTTAAGGTTTAATTTACATCAAATATTATTAATAGGAGGTTTTGTTCATGGAAGCAAGGTTTCTGAAATTAATTATGGATGTATTAAGTCAACCGGCAGTTTTAGTAGCAATAATTTCACTTGTTGGACTTATTATTCAGAAAAAGCCTACAAGCGACATTATAAAAGGGACAACTAAAACATTTTTAGGTTTTATCGTTATTTCTGCCGGGGCTGGAATTGTCGTGGGCTCACTAGACCCTTTTGGTAAGATGTTTCAAGAAGCGTTTCATGTATCAGGTGTAGTTCCAAATAATGAAGCAATCGTAGCAATGGCGTTATCAAAATATGGTTCATTCACTGCGTATATCATGTTCTTTGGTATGGTTGCAAACATCATAATTGCCCGATTTACTAGACTGAAATATATATTTTTAACGGGTCACCACACGTTATATATGGCTTGTATGCTAGCTGTTATTTTAGTAGTTTCAGGGTTAAAAGGTGTACCGCTTGTAATCGTCGGTTCACTAGCACTTGGTTTAATCATGGCAGTTTTTCCAGCTTTAAGCCAACCGTTTATGAGAAAAATTACTGGTAACGATAATGTAGGATTTGGGCACTTTTCAAGTTTAGGTTATGTTCTTTCCGGTTTAGTTGGAAAGGTTGTCGGAAAAGGATCACGCTCGACTGAAGAGATAAAATTTCCAAAAGGATTAGGATTTTTACGTGATAGCTCGGTTACGATTGCGTTAACAATGACAATTATTTACCTCGTTATAGCACTTTTTGCTGGTCCTACTTATATAGAGAAGGAACTAAGTGGGGGGACTCATTATCTTGTGTATTCACTAATTCAATCAGTAACTTTTGCTGCAGGTGTATTTGTAATCTTATCTGGTGTGCGTCTTGTATTAGCTGAAATTGTACCAGCATTTAAAGGTATTTCGAATAAGTTAGTTCCTAATTCAAAGCCAGCTCTTGATTGTCCTATTGTTTTCCCATATGCACCAAATGCAGTTTTAATTGGATTCTTTTGCAGCTTTCTCGGAGGAATTGTAGGAATGGTTTTCCTTGGTCTTACAGGATCTATTATTATATTACCGGGAGTTGTTCCTCACTTCTTTACAGGAGCTACAGCCGGAGTATTTGGTAATTCTACAGGTGGTATACGAGGTGCAACGATTGGATCATTCGCAAATGGTTTGTTAATTACGTTCTTACCGGTCTTTTTATTACCTGTTCTAGGTGACTTAGGATTTGCAAGTACAACCTTCTCTGACGCTGATTTTGCTACATCAGGAATCATTTTAGGTCATATTGCTAAGTCATTTGGGGCAACTGGCGTAACGGTAACAGTGGTAGGTTTAGTTGTAATAGCTGTATTGTTTGGATTTTTCAAAAAAGATCGTAATAATAGTAAATCTGCTAACGTTGAAGCTTAATTAGGAAGTTAAAATACGAATCTACTAAATCTAAAATGAACTTAATTATGAAAATGATGTATGTTGTATTTTATTGATTAAAGGAGGATTTTGATTGAAACTCAATCTTCAAAAAATAGAGGCATTTCGTGACGAGATTCGCTTTCTAACTTTAAAAGAACTATATAATCTTGGTTTTGGACATTATGGTGGAAGCTTATCAATTATTGAGACTTTAGCGGTATTATATGGTGAAGTGATGAAGGTCGATCCTAAAAACCCTACGTGGCAGGAACGTGATTACTTTATACTATCAAAGGGGCATGGAGGACCAGGACTATACGCAACATTGGCTATTAGGGGATACTTTCCTGAAGAGGTTTTATACACATTAAATCAAAATGGAACTACACTTCCTTCACATCCTGATCGAAATTTAACGCCTGGCGTTGATATGACAACAGGATCTTTAGGACAGGGTATATCGGCAGCGGTTGGAGTGGCATTATCTCATAAACTATCTGAAAGGGATAATTCTACTTATTGCATAGTAGGTGATGGAGAGCTGAATGAAGGACAGTGTTGGGAGGCAATGCAATTTGCTTCGCACCATAAATTAAACAACTTATTTGTTTTCGTTGATGATAATAAAAAACAGCTTGATGGGTTAACAAAGGATATTATTGATCCGATTGATTTTGTGGAAAAATTTAAGTCTTTTGGATTTTACACATTAAAAGTTGATGGAAAATCAATTGAACAAATTTATGACTCAATTATGAAGGGGAAATCTCAGAACGACAAGCCGGTCGCAATTATTTTAGATACAGTTAAAGGTCAAGGGGTTAAATATTTAGAAGAGAAGGCTGATAATCATCATATACGGCCTAACAAAGCGGATGAAGAGGCTATTTTAGATGCAATTACTGAACTAGGTTACAAACTTGGAAAGGTCGTGAATTCATGATTCAAACACCATTTAAGAGTTATGAATTAGATCGTATAGAAATGAGACAAATGTATGCTAATACACTACTTGAGTTGGCACAAAAAAATTCGAATGTAATTGCATTAGAGGCCGATTTAATGAGTGCGATTACAACAAATAAAATTATTAGTGAAATACCAAAACAATTAATAAATTGTGGGATTATGGAAGCGAATATGATCGGAGTAGCTTCTGGTCTATCACTAACAGGAAAAATTCCTTATGTTCACACATTTGCGCAATTTGCTACTCGTCGTGCGTTTGATCAATTGTTTGTTTCAGGTGCATATGCAAGATTAAATATAAAAATATTAGGTTCTGATTCGGGTGTAACTGCAGAGCATAATGGTGGGACGCATATGGCATTTGAAGACTTAGGTCTTGCCCGTTTAATTCCTAATGCATATGTATATGAAGCAAGTGACGCCAATCAATTTGGTTACTTACTCCGCAAAGTAGAGAAGGAATACGGAATACATTATATCCGAACAATTCGAAAAAAAGCTGTCAAACTATATGATGACAATGAAACTTTTGAATCAGGTAAAGGTAAGGTCCTTCGAAATGGCGATGATGTAACGATTATTGCAAGTGGCATTATGGTCGCTGAATCGTTGAAGGCCGCTGACATACTTCAGAGCAAAGGAATCGAAGCAAGTGTAATCGATATGTATTCAATAAAGCCAATTGATAAAGATTTAATCGTTCGATATGCTAATAAAACAAGAGCAATCGTCACAGCTGAAAATCATAATGTGATAGGTGGTTTAGGTAGTGCGGTAGCAGAAGTGTTATGTGAACATTTTCCAACTAAAATGAGACGGATCGGGATCAAAGAACAATTTGGTCAAGTTGGCAAGGAAGATTATTTAAAAGAATTTTATAAATTGACGGCAAGTGACATTGTTAAAAGTGTAGAGGAATTAAAAAACTAAATAGCTAGCGAATTTTAAGAAGCTGCTTTTTACAGCTTCTTTTTTTGCTTTTTATTAGTTTTGCATAGTAAAAGCTGATAAAACATATATTTGTACGGGTATGTAATTAAGAACTGAAAGGAGAAAGGTATGGATGATTACTTTCAGAAGAGGAGACTAAATAGCAGTATACCACAACCAATTAGGCCAGATGGCGCAGGAGCGACAGATGATGGCCCACGAGATATTATGCGAGATCTGGAAAATCCGGATATGTTAATTCCTCCCGTAACCGATGCAGGGAGGATCCCAAATTTAAAATTCTCATTTTCCGATACACATATGCAATTAAATCATGGTGGTTGGTCTAGAGAAATTACCGTTAGAGAACTACCGATTTCAACTACAATTGCTGGCGTGAATATGCGTTTAACTCCAGGTGGCGTTAGAGAATTGCATTGGCATCAACAAGCTGAATGGGCATTTATGATTTTAGGAAAAGCTAGAATTACAGCAGTAGATCAAGATGGGCGTAATTTTATTGCAGATGTAGAAGAAGGAGATATTTGGTATTTTCCACCGGGTATTCCACATTCAATTCAAGGATTAGAAGATGGGTGCGAATTTTTACTAGTTTTTGATGATGGAAGTTTTTCAGACTTAAATACGATATCCATTTCAGATTGGTTTGCACATACACCTAAGGAAGTACTCGCTAAAAACTTTGGAACAACTCAAAATGTCTTCGCAAATACACCTACAAAACAACTATACATTTTTCAAGAAAACCTGCCAAAACCGCTTGAAAGTCAGAAAGTTGAAGATCCATATGGAAATGTACCAAAGAGTTTTTCATACAAATTATTGGCACAAAAACCAATCGTCACTCCCGGTGGAACAGTCCGGATCGTCGATACAACTAACTTTCCTATTTCGAAAACAATTGCCGCAGCTCTTGTAGAAATAAAACCTGGTGGAATGAGAGAAATGCATTGGCATCCAAATAATGATGAGTGGCAATACTATTTAACCGGTAGAGGTAGGATGACCGTATTTGGAGGAAGCGGAAATGCACGTACCTTTAACTATAGAGCAGGGGATGTAGGATATGTACCATTTGCATTTGGACATTATATAGAAAATATAGGAGATACAAGTCTTTGGTTTCTCGAAATATTTAAAAGTAATCGATTCCAAGATGTGTCATTAAATCAATGGATGGCACTTACTCCACCTGAATTAGTTAAAGAGAATCTAAATGTGGGCAATGACCTAATTGAGAAGCTTCGCAAGCAAAAGTGGCCAGTTGTTTAATAGAAAGATAGAAAAACCACCTAATTATTATTAGGTGGCTCTTTGTTATGTATTAGTTGCTGTTAGGATCAGTGTCGTCGTGGTATGTACTGCCACCAGTTTGAGCATTAAATGTCCAATCAACTTTTAACTTATCACCTTGGAATTCATTTTGATCTTGTCCATTATCAATAAATTCGAATAATGCGAAAATCTTTTCCTCTTGACCTGCAGGAATTCCATCTGGAACCTTCGTACTACCAACAAATCCTTGAATTTCTGTTAAATCAGGAGTTTGATTTTGTAAGTCATATAATGATGTTTCAACGATCTCATTTGTAGCACTGCTAGTGTTGTACATGATTGTTACTTTAATATTTTTTGCTAAATCTTCAGTGTTATCATTTTTTACGTCTTCAACTTGATATTTAGTATTTAATAAAACCTTATTAATATCCAAAGTACCATTGTTTTCTAACGTAAATTCACGATATACTTCATCACCAGGTTTTAAATTGCTAATGTTTACAACAGCATTAGGGTTCATACCTAAATCTAATGTACCTGCTGCAAACGTATTATCAGTTTTAATTGTATCGCTGAAATACGCAAATGTACCTCCACTAATTAACGATAATCCAACTGCTCCACTCATTACTACTTGACCAATTCTCTTAGTAAAACTCATTCCATGTTCCCCCTTAAGGTTTATTTATTAAACTCTTAAGCTTTTATTTTGTACTTAAGAGATCTAACCAACTTTATCCTGCAGTTTTTTGCTCAAACTCTTTTCTTAATTGAAACAAATTGCGTATTGCTGAAAGAGTAAGAAGAAGCCCTGGAACAATTAACAATAGTGCAGATCCAGCTTTAGAGCTTACAAAATTTAATGCATAACCAACATATGGAATCGTGAAATTCGAATATTTTCCTACGATATTCTGAGGAGACACGGTCCATAAGTCTTGGGCGTTATTGTTATCACCCTTCGTTTTATATGAAATTTCACCATTTTTTTTATGGACAGCCGCTATTCTGTGAGTGATCAGCTTATTGTCCATGTGAAAGGTAACAATATCACCATTCTGATAAGTTGAAGGATTTGCCCCTAGCTTAACGGCAATTATTGAGCCCGTATGAAAGGTAGGTTCCATTGATCCAGATAAAACAGCTTTTAATTGATAGCCTAAAATGGTAGAATCACCACCTGTAAACCTAGATGAAATCACAATAAAAGCTAAGAAGCACAAGATGACAATAGAAATACTTTTAAAAATATTGCCTACAATTGATAAAATTTTCTTCAACATGAGATATCACCTATTCGTTTTGAGTTGTATTTGCTGAATTATTAGAATTTTCATTTTTGGTTGAAACTGTATCAGAATGATTAGAATCCTGGCTCAGAGTTGAATCTGTATCAGAATGATTAGAATCCTGGTTCAGAGTTGGTTCTGTATCAGAACTTTGACTTTTAATTGATTCTTTATCATTTTTAGGTTGAATAATATCGTTATTAATCTTCTCCTTACTTTCATTTAGCTTGGTTTGAATTGTAGATTTAATATTTTCTATTTTTTGTAGATTAATTGTTTCATTTAATTGATGAATTAGTTGGCTAACAACCTGGTAGGCCTTTCTCTCATATTCATAGTTACGTTGTTCAGTTTCTGGAAGTTCGTGAATTTGATTATGATAGTTGTTCATTTGGTCTTGAATGGTATGTAAACTCTGTAATTCACCATTTAATTCATGTTCCTCATTAAGAACATTCGTAAGTAAATTGGACAATTCAGGTTCATTACCAGATCGTGTTACTTCCATAATCGATTCATATAATTGATTAGCTCTTGTTGAATGATCTTTTGCAGCTGTTGTTAGTTGTTGAATTGTTTTAGGAAACACAATTGCTGTAGAAACGACTTGTTCTGATGAAGCTTGACTAGAGAATGAAGCCTCGGTTTGACCAACTGTTTGCATTGCTAAGTAAAATTGAATCGAACATAAACTTACTATTATAGAGACTTTTTTCATTGATTGTTTCAAATTTTCACCCCTCTGCAAAAGCCCTGTTGAAATTCATTATTGCTCAATTATCAGAAAATTGAAACCGGGTTATTTTCTTGTTAATTATCAGTCATTTTTTGTCGGAATTAGTCGTCATTAAGGCTAAATGCTAAAAAAACAGTAGAAAAAGAACCCGACTTTGACGTATTGATTTAATTTTGAATTTTCTCAATAATAAAAATTGCAGTCGCAAAACAAATTAAATAAGGGGTGAAAGTTTTGAAAATGAATAAAGAGAAAAGAATGAGAAGAAAAGCAATTCCAGCAGTAATGGCATTAACTGTAGCATTTGGAGGGGGGCTAACAACTTTACCTTCATTTGTAAATGTAAAAGCAAGTGCAGCAACAATGGAACAAGCTTTAAGTAAGGAAGAATTAGTAAAAGCATACTTGAATTCAAAAGTAGATGGTCTTGCAAGATCAGGTTCTGCATGGGAACAATTTAAAATTGTTAGTGAACAAGCTGACAGCACAACTAATACATACCATGTAAGGACAGTTGAACAGTACAAAGGAATTCCAATCTTCGGATCAGGACAAACTGTAGCACTAGATGCCAATAACAATGTATATGCATCATTCGGTAATGTAACTCAAAGATTATCACGTGCAATCATTCCAACTGAAGCATCGATTACTGAGGACGAAGCTGTTAATATTGCAAAATCAAAGGTTGAAGAACAAATTGGTGAAGTTAAACGATATGATGGAATTGATACTGAATTAACCATTTATCCTCATGATGGTAAGTACTATTTAGCATACTTAGTTAAGGCTTCAACATCTGTTCCAGCACCGGGATACTTCCATTATTTTGTAGATGCTACTAATGGTGAAATAATTGATAACTTTGATGCAATTGATAACATAGTAGATCCAGCAAATCTTACAGTTGCGGTTGGAAGAGGTTTAGACGTGTTTGGTAAAATGCAATCTTTCCCAGTAGGAAAAGATGCGACAACTGGTACTAGCTATATGTATGGTGGATCGATTGCGGGTGGTACAACAACGGCACCAAATATTGTTCCTCTAGCAACTTTTGATGCTCATCGAATGCCTGAAACTGCATTTATTTTATTATCAGGACTTTTAGGTTTTACTGGATTTGAAATTTCTACTACTAGTTCAACTAATTTCTTCTATGATCCTGCAGGGGTATCAGCGCATATGAACTCTGATAAAGTAAACAAATATTATCAAACTGTTCAAAAGCGTAACAGTCTAGATGATAAAGGTATGGCGTTAATTAGTACGGTGCATATTGGAGCAAAATGGAATAATGCTGCATGGAATGGTAAACAAATGTTATACGGAGATGGCGACGGAATCGTATTAGGCTCGCTTGCTGGAGGATTAGACGTAACTGGACATGAAATGACTCACGGTGTTATTGAAAAGTCAGGTGTTAATTTGACATATAAAAACGAATCTGGTGCTATTAATGAGTCACTAGCAGACATTTTTGGAACATTCGTTGAAATTTATTCAACTAAGGAAAACGAGTGGGAAATGGGTGAAGATGTATACACTCCAACAAAAGCGGGTGACGGAGGTCTTCGTTCATTAAAAGATCCAGGTTCTGTACGTGTAAGCACAAAATATATGCCATCCGGTTATTATCCAGATACTTATGCTGAAAGATATTTAGGTACTGAAGACAATGGTGGAGTTCATATTAATAGTGGAATTAACAACAAAGCTGCATACTTAATTTCACAAGGTGGTACGAATGAAGGATACACGATTAAAGGTGTGGGTGTAACAACTGCAGAAAAAATTTATTACCGTGCTTTAACGAAATACTTAACTGCTTCTTCAGGATTTAAAGAAATGCGTGAAGCAGCGGTACAAGCTGCACGTGATCTATACCCTGATAATAAAACAACTGGGGCACCTTCTGCTCAAACGAAAGCAGTAATGGATGCGTATTCTTCTGTAGGTGTAAATTAATAATAAACCTAAAACCATGAGCTAGCTTGCCTGTTCATGGTTTTCTTATTTTATATTAGATTTTTCCTAAAATTCCAATAAGATAGTAATAAAATACTATATTTTATGATTAATTCTTCATTAGAATATCCTAATAAATTGTGCGAATAGCATGATGGAATCTAAGCTTAACTAGTGTATATTTAGTAAGAGTTTTAGGATAGGAGGAGCATTCAATGATCGAGGGAGAAGTAATAAAATTTTATCGAATTAAAGCTGGACTAACACAAGAAGAACTAGGAAAAGGAATTTGCTCTTCCAAACATGTGGGGAAAATTGAAAGAGGGAATACATCCTACTCCTCTGAGATTATTACTTTATTTTCTGAACGGTTACAAATTGATATTCGAAAAGAAATTGCGAACTTTGAAAGTCTTGAAAAGAAACTAGAAAATTGGCATACCGCTATTATTAAACTAAGAGCTAAAGATATTGAAAAACTTAAAAAAGAACTCGAAGAAATCCCATTTATTCATTCGTCAAAGTATGATGCTAAGTACCAATTACTCCTTGCGAGATATTATATATTTTTAGAGGATCGTCATAACGCCTTTACCATTATACAAAATCTTGAAAAAAACTATAATGATCTTCCTGATTATGAACGAAATCTTCTATTACATGTCATAGGAATTTATTATTTAAATAATTACAATAATTCAAGTACAGAGAACCATCATAAAGCAATACAAACTTTAAAGAAAATTGACATTAACGAGTATGGTAATCCTGAATACTACTATCACTTAGCCGTAGCCTATGGATGGGTTGATTCTAAGGTGATGGCATATGTATATGCGGAAAAGGCACTTAAACATTTTAAAGAAACAAGCAATTATTTACGTGTTATTAATGCCGAATCAATTATGCTTTTGCATTCTGGCACAGATGAGCATATTGATTTTAAAAAATTGGAACAGTCATATAAAAACCTAATCCATGATAGTGAGACGCTAAATGCACCAGATAAAACAGGGATGTTATTAAATAATTTTGCTTTAGAATATCTTAAAAGAAAAGATTATGAAAAAGCGCAAAAGTATTATAAGGCAGCACTACAATTGGAGAAAAAGCCATCGGTAATTTATCTTCAACGACTTAATAATTATCTTAGAAGCTCCTTTGAAGGTAAATTAATGCGTAAATCTGTCTTATTAAATAATGCTCAAAAGGGTCTATCAATCGCAGAGGATCTGAACAATGAACATTATCAAGTACTCTTTACATTACTAATCTGTTCGATTGAAAATAAAAGAAAAGAATATATTCAATACATAGAAAAGACAGCTTTTCCATACTTTAAATCACGTAATCATACTGTTTTGATGAAGCGATTTGGTAAGGAATTGTATGAGTATTATGTAAACGAAAAAGAGTTTGAGAAGGCAGTGGAAATGTCTAACTTCTTAATAAGTAATATTAATATACATAACTAAAGGACTGTTGCAGGACAGTTCTTTTATTTTTTATTTTTGTAATAATGCTATAGTTGAGTAACTGTTTTAAATATAAATTTAAAATAATGCATTACATACTCAATTAAAAACATATATTTAATACAAACTCTTTCTCATAAATTTTAATGATTACATATTGAAGTATTTAATGTAGTGGGGGTGAATGGACATCACTAAAGATATTTTATCTAACCAAAATTTTGTCATTAATGCAGGGGATATTCCCTCTATACAAGCAGGTACATATTCCACTCGTCCAGACAATCCTAAACCAGGTAGCATTTTTTTAGATACAAAGTATCGTATTTTTTATAGGTATAATGGTATGAAATGGGAAGCACTAGTTACAAACGCCAATATTGGAGCATCAGGTTGGGCAGCTCCAGCAACACCTTTAAAAACAACGAATCAATTATTTTTCGCTGTATCAGACGGTATTAGGAGAATTTATACAAATCACGATGGTATTGAGGAATATGGTATAACAACGATTAGATCACCAGATGAAGTTTCCTATATAAATTTGTTTATAAATGGAATGCTTCAGCCGACCGTAAATTATAAAATTGATCGTGGTAGGTTGATTCTGCTCACTGAAGATATTCCTCTGAAAGGTACGATCATAATCCTTCAATTTATATCTATATTTTTTTAATAATATTTTTAATATCAATGATTAAAAAATGTGCCTATACAAGACACTGATTAAAAAAAGATAGATTCAAAAAAAGTTCCAAAAAGGAACTTTTTTTTTGAGCATTATTATGTCGAAACAGTAATGTCGGAAGTAGGTGCAAAACTTACTATTTCTAACACAATTGGAGTGTCAGCTAAAATTCCGTCTCCTCCAGCAGGTACAGTAATCGCTAATGAACCAACACCCGTTGCTCCAGGAGTGTAAGCTGAAATACCACTCATTTGTAGAACACCGTTAATGTAGACATTAAAGTAACTATTATTTGTAGGTAATGTCGGTAGTGTAGTAACTGCAGCACCAGTATCCGTTAAAAAGCTAGCTGCGTCAATTGTTAAAGTTGCACCAGCTGCAGTAGAAGTGGTTGTAACGTAGAAGAATCTTGAATCTGTTGGGACAGTTTCAATAGTTGAAGAAGCAGAAACGAGAATTTTCATTAGTTGAAGTGCCATTTGGATTTTGCTCCTTTCATTTAGGATTGACTCTTTTCGAAATGATTGTCGTTTATAAATTTAAAACACACAGTAAATAAAGAAGCTGATTGTGAAAAACAAGGTGTGGGGTTTCTGTAGGAGTATCAGAAAAAGTGAAATATTGAGATGCTCGCTGACTACACTATGTTTAGGAGTAAAATCAACAAGTCATCTCCTTAAAGAGCAACAAGATTTACGAAAACAGCCATTATTAACTACATAATAATTTTATGTTTAAAAATAAAGAAATGTATGGGGGACAAACTATATTACAAAAATTTTTTTTGACATGTTATGTTACATCAGCATTTCTGCCCATGAAAAATAGAAAAAGGATATTAAAATTAAAATATGATATGATTTTTTAAATAATTGCACTAATTTCAAAGAATGGGGATAAGTTATGATTCGAATTTTAATTGTAGATGATGATTCTCATATAAGAGAGTTACTAAAAATGTATTTACAAACTGAAGGCTATACGACATTTGAAGCGGCTAACGGAGACGAAGCTTCTAAATTGCTTGAAAATCAACAAATTAATTTAGCGATTGTTGATATAATGATGCCTGGAAAAGATGGATATCAGCTTTGTGAAGAAATAAGAGAGTATTATGATTTTCCAGTAATATTGTTGACTGCAAAAAGTGAGCTTTCTGATAAAGAAAAAGGTTTTGCTGTAGGAACAGATGATTATTTAACTAAACCCTTTGAGCCAAAAGAAATACTATTTCGGATTAAGGCTTTGTTAAGACGATACAATATGATTAATGCTCAAAAAATAAAACTGAACGAAACCGTTATTGATCGAAAAAGCTATGAAGTTTACTGTAATGGCAAACTACTGATGCTTCCAATGAAGGAATTTGAATTGTTGTCCCAATTGGCAAGTTATCCGGATCGAATTTTTACCCGTGATGAGTTGATCCAATTAATTTGGGGCGCTGATTTTGAAGGCGATGATCGAACAATAAATGTTCATATTAAACGTTTACGTGAAAGGTTTTCTACTTTAACGAACGATTTTAGTATAAAAACTGTTCGTGGTGTTGGTTATAAATTGGAGGTCACTGATAAGTGAAAACTTTATACATAAGAATTGTTCTTACAATCCTCGGTGTAATGATTTGTAGCAGTTTAATAGCTTTCTTTCTTTCAAATGTGTATTACCACAATAATTTAAAGCCTTATAATGATAAAAAATTAACTAAAATGGCTTTAGATGTTGGCAATTTTTATGAAAAAAATAATGAAATTGATTTAAGCAATTACTTAAATAGTATTAGTAAATTAGGATATCAAATTCTATTAGTAGATCAACAAAGAAATCAAACCTTTTATGGCGGCTCTTTTAGAGAAGAAAAACTAGGGTCTAAAGTGATTGAATCTGTTTTAAACGGAAAGGTATATCATGGTATTGCCGAATTTCCAACATCATTATTTGTGACTGGTTTCTTTGATAATACAGTGAGTAATACAGTTGGTGTTCCAATAAAATCGAGTAATAATCACTTGGCTCTTTTTATGCGACCAAATGTACAGCTTCAATTTGGTGAATTACGCATACTCTTTTCCATTCTTCTTCTACTGACAATCGTATTAAGTATTATATTAGTTTTAGTTAGTACAAGATATATTGTAAAACCGATTATTAAATTAACTGAAGCAACTAAAAAGATTGCAGAAGGAAGATATAATGTTCAATTACAAATCAAGCGCCAAGACGAAATAGGAAAACTGGCAAATCACTTTTCCCATATGTCACAAAAATTGGGTCAAATTGAGGCGATGCGTCAGGAGTTTGTTTCAAATGTATCTCATGAAATTCAATCACCACTTGCATCGATACAAGGTTTTTCACAGTCTCTTCAAACCGAAAACTTAAACGAAGAGCAAAAGAATCAATACTTATCGATTATAGAGGAAGAAAGTAGAAGAATGTCCTTGCTTAGTAAACAATTATTAACGTTGGCTGCATTAGATAAGGAAGAAAGTATATTACAAAAAACTACTTTTGATGTTGCCGAACAAATTAAACAAGTAGTTTTTACAACTGAATGGAGTTGGAGAAACAAAGATTTGGCTATTGATTTAGAATTACCTCAAACTTTTGTGTATGCTGACAAGAATTTACTGCATCAAGTTTGGACAAATTTAATGACGAATAGCATTAAATTTAATCATGAAGGTGGTTCAATCTCAATAAAACTGAGTAGTAATGAAGAGTATGTTCAAATTGAATTTCAAGATACTGGAATTGGCATTTCCGAAATTGATTTACTACAAATATTTAACCGATTTTTTATTGTTGATAAAGCAAGGAATCGAAAGGAATCCAGTAGTGGCTTAGGTTTAGCAATCGTTAAACAAATCATTGAATTACATAACGGGCATATTGAAGTAAGCAGTAAATTAGGAGAAGGAACTAAATTTAATATATCCCTCCCTAAAAATTAAAGCGTGCTGATTTAAAATTGTAATCGACTGTTCACCTGTTGTTCATCTAACATTCCTATACTTTAAATTACAAAGAGTAATTCTTTTAAAAGTAAAGTATTAAAAAGGAGATGAATGACAGGTGTTTCTTGCATTAAGGGAATTTAAACACGCAAAATTACGTTTTTTATTAATTAGTCTAATCATGATCCTTATATCATTCCTAGTATTATTCGTTTCAGGATTAGCGAAAGGATTATCTTTTGATAATGCTTCTTCTATTGATAGCATGGCCTCAAACTATTTTGTTTTACAAAAGGAATCGGGTAAACAAATTAATCATTCTATGTTAACGGAAAGTCAAATTAATGAAGTTCAGAAATTAGTTGATGAGAAAAATTCCGCTACTTTAGGAGTTCAAATGACTACGTTTTTAAAGGATGGAACGTCTAAAAAAATTGATGCTACCTTATTTGGTATTGATGTGAATGGATTAGCTGCTCCGAAGGTAATTGAAGGCGAAATGATAAATAATTCAACAAAGAATGAAGTAGTAGGAGATCTTTCTTTGAAAGAAAAAGGAATCAAGCTTGGTGACAACATTTCTGATCAAATATCAGGTAAAGAATTTAAAATTGTTGGATTTACAGAGAATCAATCATATAGTCATGCACCGGTTATTCACATGAATTATAAAGAGTGGTCTATGGTGAATAATAAGAATTCATTTAATGCAATTGCGCTAAAAACAAATGAAAGTACTGCAAAAAAGGTAAATGAAAAAGTATCAGGAGTAGAAGTAATTAATAAAAAACAAGCATTAAAAGGAATACCAGGTTATAAAGAAGAACAAGGCTCTTTACTAATGATGATTGTTTTTCTATTTTTTATCGGAGCATTTGTGCTAGCAGTCTTTTTCTATATCATTACGATACAAAAAATAAATCAATTTGGTGTGCTAAAAGCGATTGGTTCAAAAACGAGTTATTTAGCTAAGAATATCATTTTTCAAGTTTTAGCACTGACGCTTTTAAGTCTGATTATAAGTATTTCAATCACATTTGGGTTATCTAAAGTATTACCAGCTGACTTACCTTTTGTATTTGATGCGCAGTTAATTATCGGAAGTTCGTTATTATTTCTTTTTGTAGCAATAGTCGGTTCATTAATTTCTTTATTAAAAGTAGTGAAAATTGATGCGATTGAAGCGATAGGGAGGGCTTTTTAATGAGTAATAAACTAGTACTAGATAATATTAGCAAAACGTATAATGACGGAGATTCTTTAGCTACAACGGTATTAGATCAAGTTTCCATTCAAGTAAAAGCTGGTGAACTAGTGGCAGTTGTAGGTCCGTCTGGCTCAGGTAAAAGTACCTTCCTTTCAATTGCGGGAGCATTATTATCTCCGACTAGTGGGAGAATTATAATCGATGATATTGAAATAAGTAATCTCTCAGCAAATAAACTTAATGAATTTAGATTATCTAAAATCGGATTCATTTTTCAAATGTCTAATTTAATCCCTTATTTGACAGTTAAAGATCAGCTACTTTTGATTGCTGAATTAGCTGGGATAAAAAATAAAGTTGCAGAAAAGAAAGCGAATGAACTACTTGAGCAATTAGGATTATCAAAGAGGATGAAAAACTATCCAGAAAATTTATCAGGTGGAGAGAGACAACGAGTAGCAATTGCAAGAGCACTAATGAATGATCCCGAAGTGATTTTTGCGGATGAACCTACAGCTAGTCTCGATTCAGAAAGAGGAAGAGCAGTAGTTGAAATGCTATCTAAAGAAGTAAAGCAAAGACAAAAAGCTGCCATAATGGTTACCCATGATAAAAGGATGTTAGACTTGTGTGACCGTGTTGTTTATATTGAAAATGGAAAACTTACTGAACAAATTAAAGAAGAGCCCGTTTAAGTTGAACGGCTTCTTTTCATTGTTTGCAGTTACGAGTAAGTAATTTTGAATATCCAGCTATTTTAGTAACTCATGAAG
>NZ_NESS01000012.1 GCF_002128425.1 Gottfriedia acidiceleris | reverse complement strand
TACCCAATCATTTGATTCTTCGATATAATCCTTCAATTCCGAAAGGAACTGTCTAGCCTTTACCAGAGTAATGTAACCATTCTCTATTTAAGCTAGAAACATTTCGCACAACTATCCTGTCATTTTGTTGAATAAGAAAAAGCGATCTTCGCAATGCGTTAGTTGAATATAAATTGTTTATTCTCTTAATTCTTTTTTGATTTAAGGCGTAACACATCTAATGTAAAAAAGAAACCTATAAATGCAAGAAAGAATGCCACTGAAGATAATTTTGAAGGGTAATTCCAAATACCAAACACTAAAATAACAACAGTTAAACAAATTCGATAGAGTAATAATTTTTTCATTCAATTACCTCCACCTAGGATTTTAAATTTCTTTTTTTAAAATTATACTTCGTTACGTCAGTAAGAAGTACCTTTTTCTTATGCAGCTAAACTGCCATTTTGTTGAATAAAAAAACGAGTTGCTAGCAACTCGTGAACTTCAACTAAAGCTTTCGTTAGTTGCATAACTACGTCAAATTTTCTATCCATATTTTATATATGATTTTTCCGTTAATTTTTTCTTCACCTAAACAAATACTGCCGTTCGTATTATTGTTGTAACTTATCCATTCAGGTAAAAGTTCAGCCAAACATTTTATCACCTTTTCATCAGGTGTAGCGTATCCTACGGTGGTTTTAGAAAATAAATAAAGTGCAAAATCTGGATATAATGCGTTTGCCCACATTTCTGCTTGTCGATGTGTTTCGAAAATATAATTATCTTCTTTGTAGCTACCGTTTATCCATTGTACGCTCTCCATTGGTTCACTCGCTTTCAAAGTGTTTAATACATTTCCTTATTTAACTAATGCACTGTGTTTGTTGAATAGAAATATGTGTTAAAAGTATCTGAAAACCTCGACAAATATAAGACTAGTTTTTTTTAGAAAAAGACGGGATACTTTGTTTCCTTTTTATTGCAAAAGCCATTAATAACAGACTTTCGTAACCAATTATAGAAACGCCAATCCTAATATGGCTATTTACACTGCTATTCATATGCGTTTTAAAGATATGGGTCTCATTTACTGTCATATTAGTTGAACTTATTGCATCTTTATAGTGTGCATAATCCATCGAAAAGTCAATTGCTGTAAGTATAAGAAATGATAAAGCAACAATTATTGATATCGATCTTAGATTCATAGTTCACTCCTTATAAGCGATTCGAATAACGAAACTTTATTAATAGTATAATTCAACGTCTTATCTTTAAGTCCTTGTTCAACTAAACTGCCATTTAGTCACATAAGGTCCACTTACCGAAAAAGAATTCTATACTTTCTAAACATAAAGAAAACCACCTATAAAAGGTGGCTCAAATATACTTCCGATGAATATTCTTCCCATCATAACTAAACAACACAGACTTATTCTCAATATTTGTCTCCAAATGAACCCCTCTACCCCACAACTGGTGAATATAAGGCATTACCTTCTCAACATACTTCACATCAAGTTCCATATGTTCATAGGAATGCTTCAAATAAAGCTCTCCATTTTTTAAATAATCACCCTCTTGGACAACTATATAAGGGAATCCGCCATTTACCCTACTTACAACAAGTTGATCTCGTACATTTTCCCATGCCTTATCAGTGACTTTATATTCCTTACCTTGGCGCTGGAATAAATACATATCTTCACGCATGACAAGGTCTTTCGTTAAGTAGTTTCGTATAAATGAACTATCAGACTCTAACTCTCGTACTTCAAACATTTTTTCTCGACCGCTACCAGGTTTTACACCTAATTCTCTCATTTCTTTTGTTGGATTATTATATCGCTCTTCTATATCTTCAAACATTCTTAATCCTAAATAATACGGGTTAATGCTTGTTTTTGATGGCTGAACTACTCCTGCATTAAGCTTTGCGTACTCAATTGCTTCATTAGAATCAAGGTTTAATTTACGCATAATTCTTATATGCCAGTAACTTGCCCAGCCTTCATTCATAATTTTCGTTTCAAGTTGTGGCCAGAAATAAAGCATTTCTTCTCGTAACATTGTCAGGATGTCACGTTGCCATTCTTCTAGCTCTCTTGAGTACTCTTCGATGAATAATAGGATATCTTTTTCGGGTTGTGGTGGGAAATGTTTACGTTTAATTGGGATAAGATTTGAATCATTTTTCTTTTCTTTACTTTGATCCATATTCCATAGATCATCGTATGGTGTAACTCTCTTTTTCTCTTTTATTGGGAAATCACTTTCTAAATCATAAGCTAATTTTGGCCGCATTAAAGATGGATCAATATGCTCTTGAATCGAGAGAACTGCATCTAGGAAATTTTCAACTTCTTGTTTTCCGTATATATGTTCATAATGTTTAATTCGTTCAGCTGTAGCTGCCATACTTTCGACCATATCTCTCTTCGTATTTGAGAAACGTATATTATTTTTAAAGAAGTCACAATGAGCTAATACGTGGGCAACGATTAATTTGTTTTGAACGAGAGAGTTCGTATCTAATAAAAATGCATAACATGGGTCAGAGTTGATTACCAATTCATAAATTTTGCTTAACCCTAAATCGTAATGAAGCTTCATTTTATAAAACTGTTTTCCAAAGCTCCAGTGGGAGAATCTTGTAGGCATACCGTAAGCGCCAAATGTATAAATGATATCTGCAGGACAGATTTCATAGCGCATTGGGTAAAAGTCTAGCCCAAATCCTCTCGCAATCTCTGTAATTTCGTCAATCGCATATTCCAACGCTCTATAATCACTCGCCTTCATCACACTCTCCTCCTGTCTCTTCTTATATTATTCTATGAACTGAAAATTGAATTAATGTAAAAATAGTCATATCTCTACTATATTCATTTGCTTAATTTTTAATTTTTTGAAAAAAATTTTAAACACAAAAAAACGTATGAAAAAATTCATACGGTAGTTAATTTTATTTGTACAATGCGATTGATATAACTTCTTTTTTGAATTAAATACTAATTGTTATTAAGACAGTGTTTTAAGTTTTAGGAATCCACACTTACTCCAGTATTTCTATCCGTTATTTATTTAATGTTATTATTCCTGTTTCTTATGGAAGTATACTTAAGTGTTGGAAAAGATTAGTTCTATATTGAAAGAAGAAATCCAAAACAAACGCAAAAATATTCAGTAATTAATATATTTTGCTAATTTCAGGTTCAATTGAAAAGGCCACTTCTTTCAAAATTTTATCAAAATCAATAAAATATTCTTGTTATACGACTAATCTCACTACTCTTCTTGTTTTCCCTACAGTTCCTATACCTAACCATCCTTTTTTTACCTAACCTCTACCGTAACCTTTTGTTAAATTCTCTCATGGCTAATTAATTTTTTTCGCCATAAACTATGTGTACCCTCTAAAAAGGAGGTTCACAATGCAAGCACAATCCGATTATGATTTAGCATTGTATTACACTTATTGTTGTCAATGGGATAAGCTTCTCGTGTTAATGGTAAATACGAAAGACGAACTTTTTTCAAAGCGTATCGAACATTTTCTACATGCCTTTAAATACGAGAGGGACTTAGCGATCATTGATGAAAAGCTAAAAGGTATGTTCCAACATATTGAGCATGCTACTAGAGAAGAAAGTGTCGAGGAACAATCTTTTATCTCATCATTAGAGCTTTAACTAAAATAAATGAAAAGAGCGACTAAATAGTCGCTCTTTTTTAGACTAATACTTCAATTTTTTCCATAAATGCTTGTTGTAAACTATCCAATTTTTGGATGCTATCTTCACGAGATTTTCCAACAATGCCGAAATAGAACTTGATTTTTGGTTCAGTTCCAGATGGACGTAGGCATACCCATGAACCGTCTTCAAGTTGATACTTTAATACATTTGATTTAGGTAGAAGTATTTGCTCTTTTTCTCCTGATTCTAAAGTCGTTTTTTCTTGAAGTTTATAATCTTCAACAGTAACAACTTTTAGACCGTTTATATCAATAGGAGGGTTTTGACGGTAATTTGTTAAAATCGATTGGATTTTTTCTGTACCTTCAATCCCTTTTAATGTTAATGATTTTAATCCTTCTAAATAATAACCAAATTGCTCATATAGACTATTTAGGCCTTCATATAAAGTCATACCTTTTGTTTTATAATAAGTAGCAATTTCTGCAGCAAGTACTGTTGCTTGGATTGCATCTTTATCACGAACAAATGGTTTAATTAAATAGCCATAGCTTTCTTCATAACCGAATAAGAATGAGTATTCATTTGTTTGCTCATATTCTTTAATTTTTTCACCGATAAACTTAAATCCAGTAAGTGTATCGATTGTTTTAACACCGAATTTTGATGCGATTACTTGACCAAATTCTGATGTAACGATTGTTTTAAGTAATAGCGCATTTGAAGGTACGTTTTGTTGGCTTAATAAATAATGAAGCATTAAAGCTCCTGTTTGATTTCCAGTTAAGACTACATATTCGCCGTTTTCATTTTTTGTAGCGATTCCTAATCGGTCTGCATCCGGGTCAGTTGCAATTAATACATCTGCATCAATTTCTTTACCGTAACGAATTGCATATTCAAACGCTGCGTGCTCTTCAGGATTCGGTGATTTTACAGTTGTAAAATTCGAATCTGCTTTTGCTTGTTCTTCAACAATTGTTACATTTTCAAAGCCAACTGCTTTTAATGACATCGTTGCAGGTACTAGTGCCGTGCCATGTAATGGTGTAAAAACAATTTTTAAATCTTTACCATGCTCTTTTACTAACTCGTTGTTAACAACAACTGTTTTTAGTTGCTCTACATATAATTTGTCCATTTTTTCATCTAATCTATGTATTAAGCCTTTTTCAACTAATTCTTGTTCAGAAGTTACTTCAATTTCTAACTCATTTTCAAATGAATTAACATATTCAATTACTTGATCAGCAGCAGCTGGAGGTAATTGGCCACCGTCATCGCCATAAACTTTAAATCCATTATATTCAGGTGGATTATGACTAGCCGTAATAACAATTCCACCGAAGCAGTTTAACTCACGTACTGCAAATGATAATTCTGGTGTAGGACGTAATTCATTGAATACATAAGCTTTAATGCCATATGTTGCAAGAGTTTTTGCTGCTTCCATTGCAAACTCAGGACTTTTATGACGAGAATCGAAAGCAATTGCAACTCCACGGTTTTTTGCTTCTTCTCCAAAGCTTTCAATATATTTTGCAAAACCAGCAGATGCTTTACGAATTGTATAAATGTTCATACGATTCGTTCCAGGTCCGATTTCTCCTCGCATTCCACCTGTTCCAAATTCTAAATTTTGATAGAAGCTTTCCTTAAGTATAAGGTGATTATTCTCAAGATTAATTAATTGTTCTTTTAGTTCTTGATCTAATGTCGGCGATTGAATCCATTTTTCATAAGTTGTTTCCCAATTCATTTTGTTCTCCTCCTATACTTAATCAGAGTTCAGAGTTCGATAATAGTCTCACGAACTCCTTCTATATAACAAAAGTTTACAATATTCTCACTAAAATATCTATAATGCACTATCTTAAATCTGAATGAGATTGCAAAGTATGTAGAAAATAAAACAAAAGGAGGGCGAGTTCATGCCAGAAATTAGATGTAGTGTTGCAAATTGTAATTTTTGGGGTCAGGGAAACTTTTGCCAAGCAGACTCAATTCTTGTTCAAACAGAAGCATATGAATATTCAAATGACTTTGATTTATCGATTCAAAATGCAGTCTTAGACGGCGAAATAACTACTTCTGCTGTACATAGTGGTGAAACTTGCTGTCACACATTTCGACCTAAATATTAATGAAAATGGTGCCATTTACATTTTATCGTATATGGCACCATTTTATTTTTTATCCGTTCACAATTACTCCACCATTAACATGAATGATTTGTCCTGTAATATAGGAAGCTTCATTGCTGGCTAAATACAGATATGCCGGTGCAAGCTCTACTGGTTGTCCAGCTCGTTTCATTGGAGTTGTGCTACCAAACTTTGCTACTTCTTGTTCGTCAAAACTTGCTGGGATCAACGGTGTCCAAATTGGTCCAGGAGCTACACCATTAACACGAATTCCCTTTTGAGCAAGGTTTGTAGAAAGTGAACGAGTAAATGAGACAATCGCTCCTTTCGTCGCAGAGTAATCCAATAATTGATCATGTCCTTTATAAGCAGTTATTGACGCAGTATTTATTATAGAGTCCCCTTGCTTCATATGTGGAAGGCAAGCTTTTGATAAAAAGAACATTGAAAAAATATTTGTTTCAAATGTTCTTTTTAATTGCTCTTCCGTAATGTCTTCCAAATTCTTTTGTGGATACTGAACAGCAGCATTGTTCACTAAAATGTTAATTTTTCCGAAGGTTTGGATTGCATTTTGAACAATTTGTTTACAAACTTCTTCAGTTCGAATGTCACATCTCATTATTTCACAATTTCCACCTAAATCATTTATAAATTTCTTTGTATCTTGTGCATCTACATCCTCATCAAAATACGGTATAAAGACCGATGCCCCTTCTTTCGCAAATAGTATTGCAACTGCTCTACCTATCCCACTATCTCCTCCAGTAATAATGGCTACTTTATCCTTTAATTTACCACTTGGAGTGTAATTTGGATCATCCGATATAGGTATTGGTGTCATTTCCTTTTCAATACCTGGTTGCTTATTTTGATGCTGCGGAATAAATTTAGTCGGAAACTGTTTTTGAGTCATTTACTACATCCTCCTTTTGAATAATTCAGATTTAGCATGCCCAAATCATACTTTTTGGAATACTAAATATAATTGAATTCGTTAAAAGAGGTTAATCTAATAAAAAAGCTTGCACTTTTATAATAAAACGAATATTATTAATAACTGTTGAGTTTATCATTCGTATTTTACAAGGAGAACTATTATGTTTAAATTAAAAGAGGCTAACACTACCGTTAAAACAGAAATTATAGCCGGCTTTACAACTTTTTTAACTATGGCTTATATAATTATTGTTAATCCTATTATATTATCTGCTGCTGGCGTTCCATTTGACCAAGCATTTACTGCAACAATCATTGCAACTTTAGTCGGGACATTATTTATGGCATTGTTCGGAAACTACCCAATTGCAATTGCTCCCGGAATGGGAATGAATGCATATTTTGCCTATTCAGTTGTTTCAAAAGCACATGGTATTTCATATCAATTAGCTTTCTCAGCTGTATTTATTACAGGTATTTTATTCGTTATCCTATCTTTAACTAAATTTAGAACTCATTTAATAGAAGCAATTCCAAATACATTAAAACACGCAATTAGTGTTGGGATTGGATTATTTATCGCATTTATAGGCTTACGTCTTTCAGGGATTATCGTTGCTAACAAAGATAATCTTGTAGGATTAGGCGATCTTCATTCTCCTGGAGTAGTTCTTACTTTAGTCGGAATTGCAATTACGGTTATCTTATTTGCCCTAAATGTAAACGGAGCTTTATTCTTCGGAATGGTTTCAACAGCAATCATTGCGGGCTTTGCTGGAAAATTACACATTAAAGGAAGTATTTTCTCTTTACCTAAATTACCTGAGCATATCATTGTTGCTAATCCAATAACAGCTGCTTCAGATGTCATTCATTATGGACTCTATTCAGTTGTCTTTTCATTCTTATTAGTTACAATTTTTGATACGACAGGTACATTCTTAGGAGTAGCTTCTCAAGCTGGTTTATTAAATAAGAAGGATGAAAAACGTACTGGTCGTGCGATGCTTTCTGATTCATTCGGTACAACAATTGGAGCTATGTTTGGTACTTCACCTACAACAGCTTATATTGAATCTACAGCAGGTGTTGCAGCTGGGGGTAGAACCGGTTTAACAGCACTTGTTGTTGCATTACTATTCGTTTTTGCTGCATTCTTTAGCCCACTTGTTAATTCAATTTCTGATGTAGCGGCAATTACTTCACCATCATTAATTGTAGTAGGTTGCTTAATGATGGGTAGTGTTCGTCATATTGAGTGGGATAACTTTGAAGAAGCATTCCCTGCATTTCTAGTTATTATCACAATGCCACTTACATCAAGTATTGCTACAGGTATTGCACTTGGGTTTATTACCTACCCATTATTAAAAGTCGTTAAAGGGAAAGCAAAAAATGTTAAACCAGTTATTTATATATTTGGAATTTTATTCTTAATCCAATTGGTTTTCTTCCCACATTAATATTAAATAATAGAAAAGCACATGATCTTTAACAGATTAATGTGCTTTTTTTATTTTTATTTAGGTACTAGCCTTTCCTTGATGGGACATCTATGCATACTTTGTTTATGTAGATTATTCAAGGAGGTGTTCTACGATGTGGAACAACCAAGATCAAGTCAACATGAACTCAAGTAGATGTAGACGTAATGACTGTGATTGTGACGATTGCAGAAGAAGACGTTGCGATTGTGATGATTGTCATCGAGATCGTTGCGATTGCCATAACCATGATTGTCATTGCAGATGCAGATGCTGTTGCTTTAGAAGAAAAAGTCACTGTGGCTGTATGAATCCGTGTTTAGGTGTAGATATGGTAATGTTTGAAATGATGATGAAAAACATGATGAACAATAAAAACAACAAAGATAATGATAAGGATTAGTCAAATTTCTCCCTCCCCCAATTAAAAGACGACCTGAAATGAACAGGTCGACCAAACTGTTGACAAACGCTCGCTTTCTTTGTTGTTTTGCTTTCCTTAATTAATCGTTTAATAAATCAATTTCTCATCATGCTTTGTACTTTGAAAGACAAGCGTTTTCAATCAGTCTGAATATCGTAACATTAATATATTTTCAACATATTAAAACGACCTGCAGTTAACAGGTCGTTTTTTCGTATGAAATAAATTCTAAAATTTGTTCACGAAGGCGTTTAGCATCTTCGTAGCCTTCTTTATAAAGCTCTAATAAACGTTCTTTATTTCGTTCAATTCGTCCAACTTTTAACTTTTGTATAGGACGAATAACTAATATATTCCCAGCTTTTTCTTGCTCCTCAATATATTCAAGCTGCTTATTATAAACATCATATCTATTAAGAACCGCCTGAACTAGTCCAGGATAATCTTTATATTTTTTTTGTAAATACCAAGTACCTTTTGAAGGTTTTTTTCGATAACCAGCATTTCTAGTTAAAACAACTATATTTTTTTTATTTCCATCCGCTTCAGATTTACCAATTGGAATCGGATCAGCAATACCACCATCCATTAAGAAATGCTCATTAAACTTAATAATTGGAGCCATTAGTGGTAAAGAACTTGATGCCCGAATTATCTTTAACATATCTGTTGATTCAACAATTTGATCTTTATCAAAATAAACAGGTTCTCCCGAAATACAATCAGTCGTACCAACTACAAATTTTTGCTCAGCATTATAAAAAGAATCAAAATCAAATGGATCTAGCTCATTAGGAATAATATCAAATAATAAGTCCATACCAAAAAGCTGCTTATTACGAATTAAATTTTTAAAAGAAATATAATCTGGATGCTGTAAAAATTCCGTATTTACTCGTTTATTACGTCCATGTTGTTTTGAAAGGTAAGAAGTTCCCATACAAGCACCTGCAGAAACACCTATTACATAAGGAATTTCAATATTTTGTTCTAAAAAATAATCAAGAACACCGGCAGTATAAATACCTCTCATTCCACCGCCTTCTAGAACTAAGCCCATTCCATTCATTTTCACAGCCCCCCTTTTTCAATTAATTACTATTTAAATATTTTATTATATGAAGGGAGGAAAGTGAAGAAATTAGAGTTGAGTGAAAGATATGGAATTTAAATCTTTGTGGTACATAGTACTTCCTTAGATACTGGAAATAAAAATGGAGAAAGTGCAATTAAATTTCGGGTATCACAATTAAAATCCAGGAATCACAGGTTTCCACCCTTTCTATACAAATTTACAAATAGCTGATCAGTTTCCTTAAAAATTGACCATATAAATCACTACATTTTTACTTCTCAAACAAAGAAAACAGACCTCCTAAAGGTCTGTCTTCTGCCCTTCCTACTTCTTCCTAGCTTTACCCGGTTCTAATATTTCTTTAACTCCTTCAATATCCTTCAAAGAAGTAGTATGATATGTTCCATTTGCCCAATCTTCCATTTGGTCGCTATACCATTTGCTTCCGAGGTTTCCGGATTGTCCTGGTCCAACTACGTTTACTGATTTACTTAAATCTGAAAAATCTACCACGGTTCTCCATGATGCACCGTGGTCTACGATTCCTTGGTTATCATATCCTGCTGCTTTAACGGTAGTTGAGCTACCTCCTACTGGGATTGGATCTCTTGCATTAAAGAAATAGCTTAAGATTTTAATACTGGATAATGGGTGTTCGAAAGCAACTTTATGGTGATAACCCCAATTCCATTTAGCTACATTTTCACCGTCTGTTTTGCTAATATTTTTAATTGTTGTTTTAAATGTTTTTAATAGAAGTTTATCAATTCCACCTTCTTCATCAATCCAGATCACTTTTTTCCCATTAAAGCTGTCGCGTAACAATTGATCGACTATGACTTTGCGATCTCCAAATAAATCCATCATATCGTTTGAGATTTGTTGATCGAACAATGCTTTATTTATTTCAGTCATCCACATTTGGAAAATGAGAGGAGAAGCTTCATCTTTATCATCTATAAAATTCCATTTTTCAAGTTCCTTTAAAGCTGATTTTTCAACAGATGATAATTGATTTTTATTTTGTTTTATTGATTTAATAAACTTCGGTGCATGTTCCTTCGCTTGTAAGTTCATTTCGTCCATTTGTAGCTTTTGCATGTCTTTAACGGTCAATTTGTCATTCTTTTTTAATACTTCCTGAATGCGTAATTGACGATAAGGCTGTGCCCATGAATTTGAAATATGGTATGGATATGAATCATCTACTACTTTATTATTAGCAGAAGATATGAATCCTTCCTTTGGATTGACGATTGTTGGTAGTTCATCGTAAGATATATATCCTTTCCAACCGTAATCACTAGTCCATCCTCGCACTGGCATTAGCCCATCGCCTTTTTTACGAATTGGAATTTTTCCATTCGCTCGGTAAGCAATTGTTCCATCATCCGATGCAAAAACGAAATTTTGGGCGGGGGCTTCAAATAATGCTAATCCTTCTTTAAACGAATTCCAATCCTTCGCAACATCAAACTTTAAAACGGCTTCTAGCTCCGTTGTCGGTTGTAGTGCTGTCCATTGTAAAGAGAATACAGTATCTTTCCCAGCGTCACTTGCAAATTCCGAAACCACTGGCCCATGTCTCGTAATCATTACAGGTAAAATCTTATTCTTTTTATCTTTAATTTTGATTGTTTCATTTATGACCTGTGCCTTTTCCCATTTACCATCATATAAAAATTCGTCTGCCTTATTTGGATTTCTCTTTTCAATGTATAAATCTTGTACATCCGGTCCTACATTCGTTACTCCCCAGGCAATATGTTGATTATGACCCACGATAATTCCTGGTACCCCTGCAAATATTACTCCACTAACATTCATATCACCAGATTTTAATTGAGTTTCATACCAAATTGCCGGTGTCGCTAATCCTAAATGAGGATCATCTGCTAATAATGGTTTACCAGACTTGGTTTTAGATCCACTAACAACCCAATCATTACTTCCATTCCAAACAGGTGGAATAATTGCACTCGCAAAACTCTTTTCTACATCTATTTTTGAAGTATTACTAGGAATAATATACGGATCTAAATCATTATTAGCCGGGAATAGCTCCAAAGCCTTATCCTTTGGAAATTTATTCAAAGCATAATAACGAAATGCTTGTTCGTTCCAGTGCCCGCCTAAATCAAACGCCATATATTTACCAATAACTAGTGAGTCAATTGCCGTCCATTTAGTTGGTTTATATTGTAAAATTTTAAATTCAACTGGTAGTTTATTTTTCTTAATTGCGTATTTTATGTACGCATTTACTCCTTCTGCATACCAATTTAAAACATTTTGTCCATTTTTATCGTATTTACTGTAAGAAGCTTCAGCAGCTCTTCTTAAACCAAGCGTTCGAAAATATGAGTCTCGCTCCACTGTAGCATCACCGATTATTTCACTTAATTGTCCGGATGCTTGTCTTCTGCTTAAATCCATTTGAAATAATCGATCTTGTGCAGTTACAAAGCCTTGCGCAACATACAAGTCATGCAAACTCTTTGCACTAATATGAGGTACCCCTTTTTCATCCCTTACTACGTCTACTTTATCGTTTAGCGTACTAATCGTTAAATTCCCTTCAATACTTGGTAATGATCTTTTTGTTAAGTACAGACCGGATCCTACAACGATTAAGATGATTATAATTAAGAAAGTAGAAGTAACTTTAATCCACTTTGGAAAGCGCTTCCTATTTTTTGATATCTCAATAGGCGTACTCATTTTTCTCCCTCCTGCTTAAACTGCATTTAAAATATATACTGTATATTAATTCTGCAAGTCTTATTACAATCCTTCTTAAGACGAATGGGGTATAATACTATTTATTAACATTAAAGGAGTGTATGGAAATGTCATTAAATTCTTGGTTCGAAAAGGGCATGACTTTTCAAGAATATGTAGAAGCAATGAATGTAAATAAGGAAGAACTTCTAAAAATCTATAATGAAGTTACGATTCCTGAAAGTACACTAGCAAAACTTGAACAATTAAAGAATCGTCATTGGAAAGTTGTTACTTTAACTGCGGATTGGTGTGGAGATGCATTACTTAATGTACCAGTTATTCAAAAAATGATGGAAATAGCTAATATAGATACTAGCTTCCTAATTCGAGATGAAAACCTAGAATTAATGGATCAATATTTAACAAATGGTAAATCTCGTTCTATTCCAATTTTTATTTTCATGGATGAGCAAGGTAATGAAGTAAATGTTTGGGGTCCACGTTCTACGGAGATTGAAGAGATTGTAGTTGGAATGAAAAAAGAGCTTCCTGATAAAGATGATCCAAATTTCCAAGAAAAACAAACTGCTGTTTTTAAAGCGATTCGAACAAACTTCGTTGAAGACAAAAAATACAGGGATTCAGTAATAAATAGTGTAGAAGAGAAATTATTTTCATAAGAAATAGTAAGGGGGTTATTTAGTTGAAAGAATTTTCAATTAAATGGCCTTTTTTTTATGAGCTTAACGAAGAATTAAGTCGTAGAATTCTAATAGATTTTCACTATAAAAATAACTAACTATTCCACCCATTGCAATGAATGGACCAAAAGGAATCGGACTTCGCTGCTTTAATTTTCCGGACACTATTACGAATAACCCGTAAATACTGCCTGAAAAACATGCAAGTATAAAAGTAAAGAGAGATAGTTTCCAACCTAAAATTATTCCGAGCACACTAAATAACTTTATATCTCCTCCTCCCATACCACCTCTGCTAACCATACTAATAAGTAGCAATACTACAAATGCTCCTAATCCCCCAACAATACTACTCCACCAAGGATCCAATGGAATTAAGATTCTTTCAAAGCTATAAATAAATAAAAAGATTAGTAGAATACGATTAGGGATAATCATAAATTTCACATCCGAGACAACAATAATAATCAATAAAGATATTATCGAAAGAGGTATCATTAAGTCTTTATGAAAACCAGTTTCATAGATGGATAAAACAAATAACGCACCTGTTAGTATTTCTATTAATATATAGAGTTTAGAAATTAGAATTCCGCAACTTCGACATTTCCCTCTTTGAAGTAAAAAAGAAAATACCGGTATTAATTCTATAGAACTCAATTTATGTCCACAAGTTGAACACGAGGAACCCGGTGAAATAATTGATTTCCCAATTGGAACTCTTAACCCAACAACATTAAAAAATGAACCAAATACTAGACCTAATATAAAAAAAGTAAAGTAGATTATCGCTATAATTACCAGCTCCTTTTAAAGCACATTATATCATTGGAACATAAACTACTTATTTAATAAAATAGAAAACTTTATGAAAAGATAAAGAAAACTCACCGATTGATGAGCTTAAGGCGAAGACAAAGGCGTAGTTGCACTTATACTTAATTCCTAACGTCGCTGCAAATTTTTACTTCTTAATATGCAAAAAAAAGCAATCTACCCTTCGTAAGAAAAGTAAATTGCATTTATTATTATGTTTATTTAATTACACTACCTGAGCCAGCGAATTTCGGTTTCCAATATGAATTAGAAAGACTTACAACAGCTACTCCCTTACTTGAAGTCGCTGAAATAAAATTATTATTTCCCATGAAAATTCCTACGTGGCTAATACCTTTTTTGTATGTATTTTTGAAGAAAACTAAATCTCCAGGAACAGGCTTTTTAACAATTGAGCTGACAGTATACATTGACGAAGCAGTTCGAGGTAATTTAGTACCTACTTTTTTGTATACATACCCTACGTAACCTGAACAGTCAAAACCTTTAGTCGTTGTACCACCAAAACGATATGGTACTCCAGTATATTGTTTAGCGATTTTTGTTACCTGATTTTTCTTTGAGTATGGGTTATATGTAGATGCTGCTTGTGATTTAGTCGTAAAAAACACCATGCTCAGTAAGCATACGAAAGCTATAAGAACTTGCTTTTTCATCTCTTTCTCCCCCTTCATTGATAAAGTAAGTCTAACAAAATACGATTTTGAAAGCCATTACAAGAGTGTTACAAATTGTCGAAGTGTTTGTAATACTATAAAACTGTGTAGATTTTTGCCAGAAAGATGTAATAAAAAAGACTGCCATTCGACAGCCGATTTTGCAGAGTATTGAAATATCTGAACCTCAAATGAAGTTATTTTCACTTGCACAAATTTGCCTCATGGAAAGCGATTTTCCTGTACAAAAAGAAAACAGACTGTCATTTTACAGTCTGTTAACTAAGTATCATATAACTCAAAACCTAAAATTAAATTAAACGATAAACCCTAGCTTCAAAAGGCATAAACTCCATGTCCTCAACTAATTGGTGATCTGTTAATTCAATGTTAGTTAAACTCAATTGCGCATTCTTTTTCGTAAGTTCTTTCGGTAAAATAAATTTTTGTTTTTCTGAAGATAAATTAGTAATCACTAAGAATGTTTCATTTTCACCATTTCGAGTGTATGCATAAACAGGTTCATTTTTAACATCTAGGTATTCATACGGTGCATAAACAAGTGCCTTATTTTCTTTACGTAAAGTAATCATCTTTTTATAGAATGATAAAATAGAGTCTTCATCTTTTTCTTGAATTTCAACATTTATTACATTAAAGTTATCATTTGTTTTAAGCCAAGGTTTACCTGTTGTAAATCCAGCATTCTTTGTACTATTCCATTGCATAGGTGTGCGGGAATTATCACGGCCTGTTTTCCATAAAATATCTAGTACATCTTGTTCAGTCGAACCATTTTCAATCATTGTATTAAACATATTTTTTGCACTTACATCATTATAATCGTTGATAGATGTGTAATGAACGTTTGTCATTCCAATTTCTTGCCCTTGGTAAATGAATGGCGTTCCTTGCATAAAGAAATACATTACTCCAATAGCTTTTGCCGAAATTTTCCAAAAAGCTTCATCGTTTCCTAATGTACTGACTGCTCTAGGTATATCATGATTCTCTATAAATAAAGCATTCCATCCATATCCTTCTAAACCAGTTTGCCATTTCGTAAGTATTTCTTTTAAATCGGCGATCGAAGTATCAGATTCATCGGTTTTCTTCCAAAGATCTAAACTTTCAAATTGGAAAATCATATTGAACTTACCTTCTTTTTCTCCAACCCACAGGTGTGCATCTTTCGTTGTTACACCATTTGCTTCTCCGACTGTCATGATGTCATGTTTATCAAATGTTTCACGTTTTAACTCATCCAGATATTTGTGAATCCCTTCTTGATTCATGTGCATATCAAAGCTTGCCACATATTTCTCTTTCTTTGGATTTGGCATATCTGGAAAGCCTGGTCGTTTTCTTATATGACTGATTGCGTCTACACGGAAACCGTCAATTCCTTTATCTAACCACCAATTAATCATGTCATAGATTTTTTGTCTTACTTCTTTGTTCTCCCAATTTAAATCAGGCTGCTTTTTTGAGAATAAATGTAGGAAATATTCACCTGTTTCTTCATCATATTCCCAAGCAGATCCACCAAAAATACTTTCCCAATTATTTGGCTCATGGCCTGGTTTTTTTCCTTCTCTCCAAATATAGTAGTCTCTATAAGGATTATCTTTAGACTTTTTCGATTCTAAGAACCAAGGATGTTCATCACTTGTATGATTGACTACTAAATCTAAAATTAACTTCATTCCTCTTTTGTGTACATTCTCTAATAACTCATCGAAATCAGCCATTGTACCAAACTCATCCATAATGTCTTGATAATCCGAGATATCGTAACCGTTATCATCATTTGGTGATTTGTAAAATGGACATATCCAAATAACATCTATGCCAAGTTCCTTCAAATAATCTAATTTAGAAATTACACCTCTTAAGTCACCAATTCCATCACCATTTGAATCCATAAAGCTACGTGGATAAATTTGGTAAGCAACCGCTTCCTTCCACCAACTTTGATTTGTCATACTCTCTCTCCTCCAAATGCATAAAAGCGTTTTCATCATTGACTATATTAGAAATTTAATAAAAAATAAGTACAATTTCATTGCAACCGTTTGCACATTATTATCTTAACATTCAACTAACTATAGTTCAATAACAGAAATAGAGAGCAAGCTTCCACTTTATTAAAACAGTCAATTTTAACTTTATTAGCTGCCTTATAGTTTTCATTTTTCTTTTTAAAAACCGTTTTCACTAAAAGCAAAAAAAGCGACTCAGGATATCCCTTAAGCCGCTTATTGTTCTAATTTCTTTACATCCTTTACCTTTGCTGAAGGATGGATCTGAACATCTTCTGTATATTCCACAAGGTCGATTACACATTTTGGTCCAATTGTTACAGCATCGCCTCGTACTACACTCGCTGTCGTATAATCAATCTTTACAGCACTTCCTTCAATTACATCTGATTTGAAGTTCAATCGATTGTTAAAAAGTTTAGTAAAAACACGTGAAAATATATTCTTGTCATCGAATCGACTAATTTCAATCGTTTCTCCACCAATTTCAGGTATATAGCTAAATCCATTATGAGGAAAATGGCCAAACCCACCGTGGGTAATTTTTACGTTTTCTGCATTTAACAATCCGTTCATTGATAAATGTCCTTTAGCTGTAAATACTTCACATTCAGATCCTTTTTCTGTAGAAAGCGATCCTTTTACAGTAATTACTTCAGCCTTTACGATACCTGTCGTTTTCATTGAACCTGAGACATTAATACTTTGAACATTTAAGTCGCCCTTTGTTTTAAAGCTACCACTAACATTTACATCTCCACCAGAAACTTTTCCATCAATCGAAGCCGAGCCACTGACACTCATTTTTTTAGCATCAACATCACTTAGACATTTAGCGCTCCCACTGCAATTAAAATATTCAGTTTCTACTTTTCCATTGAATTTTGCAGAACCACTTACTTTCACTTCATGACAAAAAATATCACCAAGTATACGTCCGCTTCCACTAATTCTAACGTCATCATATTTTCCAGTACCAATTGTTCCTGAACCGTTAATAATCGCATCATGCTTTGATTGCACGCTCACTATAATCGCTCCTCCATTAATTTATTTAATCGATTTATTTAAATAATTCGAGAGAGTAACATTGATTAAGATTGAATCCTTTTGATCAACAAACGTTTCATGTTGATTTCCAATAATCCACGTACCCATACCAAATTTTCGAATATAAATGACAGTCGCTTCATCCAAATTAATTTGGTTTTTATGCGTTTCAACCAAATTTAAAAATTGTTTTATTTCATCTATTGTTACACTCCCTTTTGAAAGCCACTCGTTTACAAAAAGTAATGAACATAGTTGAACCGTACCTAAATGCTCTAATTTAGTGTTCGGAAAAAGTGATTGATATATTTGTATGACTTGTATAGGGATTTGCTCCAAAGATAAAGTAACATGCCCGCGATCAGAAACGGTTTCTTCATTGATTGAAAACACTCTAGCAATATCATCTAATGATTGATCATCCTTCAACTCTTTTATTTTTTCAATCCGATTCAAAATTTTCTGCTTAGGAAAAAACGTTTCCTGTCCAGTAAAGCTTGATTTTTTCATAAACCACTCTTCAGGAATGATGTTTTTTCTTTTCCATCTATATAGCTGTCCGTACGATATGCCTGTAAGTTGTAGTAAATCTTTTTTGGATATTAATTCTTCACTCATATGACATTCCTCCTGATACGAGTATAACAAAACAATGTTTTATTGTAAAGCATTCAAACGTAACACTTTTCACACAACATTTAGATAATTTCACAACAATATTTTGCGTAACAATGTTTTAATTATAGTCATTTTTGGCAAAAAAATACCCAAAATCCATTAAATAATGAATTTTGAGTATCAATCTCATTCTAAATTAAATCCACATCTTCTTTCTCAAGAACTAATCTTACTTGATATTCCATCAGGTTAATGGTTCTCTCACTTGCAAATTTGACCCCTTCGTTTTGGAGGAAATGCTTTTGCTTTAAAAATCCTTCTTCATCCTGGATTCCGATTTCACCTTTAGCATTTAGAACTCTATGCCATGGCAATTGGTATTTTTGGCTCATCGAGTGTAAGATTCTTACAACCTGTCTAGCTCCTCTTGGGCTTCCAGCCAATTTTGCAACTTGACCATATGTCATTACTTTTCCTGATGGTATATTTTTTATGATTTCAATCGCTCTACTTGTAAAAGATTCCATTTTTCCCCCTTTTAAATTTACATTTTAGACCATTTTATATTAATTTTACCACATAAATTATTATGCCTATTTATTAATAAAATAGTGTCCGGTTCTACTATTAAAGAATAATCTAGTTAGTAGATTTAAATATATTCGGGAGGATGATAATGAGTTGAATGCTAATTTTTTAATAGCTTTGCGAGAAGGCCTTGAGGTTTCCTTAGTGATCGGGTTCTTACTCATCACTTTAATTCAGAGTAAAAAAGAGCATTTAATTAAGTCAGTTATTTACGGTACAATTCTTGGAGTATTAGTTAGTATTTTTGCCGGATTTTTCTTATTTACAACTTTTGGTGAACTAGATGGAAATGTTGAGCATACTATTGAAGGTGTAATTCAATTAATTGCAGCATTGCTAATCTTCTATTTTATTTACTGGTTAAGTGGTCAAAGTAGCATTAATATTTCAGATAAGTTAAAATCAGAAGTTAAAATTAAGGATAATAATTTTTCATTATTTTTAATGGCAAGCGTGTTTGTGATCCGTGAGGGCTTAGAGCTTGTACTATTTGTTTTGTCAAATGCACAATCTATCGCCTTTGTTGGTATGATTTCTATTTTACTAGGTTTAATTGCAGCTGTCTTAATCGCATATTTATTTATCAAAACTACTATCAATTTAAATATTAAAGTCATTTTTACTTTACTAGGTATTCTATTAATTTTCTTTGGCGGAAAAGTATTTACTGAAGGAATTTTCTCATTTGTAGATGCCACACCATTATTAGAAAAAATCGTCTATTATGGTTTTGTCGTCATTTCACTATTTATTCTATTTAAAAACAACATACTTTCATTTTTCAAAAAATAAAATAGATTAGTCTAAAAGTTACTGTGCTAAAATACTTTCTATAAGAGAAGAAAATCTGATGTAGGTTTTCTTCTTTTATTCAATTTCGATCATTCATATTGACACTTAACATCACTTTTCTGTATAGTTTTTCACATTCATACTATAATATTTTTATAAGATAAAGAAAGGTCGGTTACAATGAAAATTACGATTTCTGAAGATGCAATAAAATGGTTTCAAGATGAGATGAATGTTAAACAAGGAGATACAATTCGTTTTTTCGCGCGATACGGTGGTAACAGTACAATACATAAAGGCTATTCTTTAGGTGTTACTAAAGAACAACCTGTAGACATTGGAGAATCGATTACTATTGATCATGTAGTCTATTTTATAAACGAAACTGATTTATGGTATTTTAAAGATTATAATTTAAACGTAATTTTAAATGAAAATAATGAATTACATTTTGATTATGAACCTAAATAAAAAAAGGAGCTTAGGTAGCGTTTTAAACCTAAGCTCTTTTTTGTTACTAAATAAAAAAGAGTACCCCATTATGAGGCACTCTTCATCAATTATTCTTCAATCTTTTTCTTTTTGCTTACTAACTTATAAATAACTGGAATGATGATTAGTGTTAAGAATGTTGATGTTGTTAATCCACCAATTACAGTTACTGCTAGTCCTTTCGAAATTAAGCCAGATGTTGAATTTGAAAGGGCCATTGGAACTAATGCAAGAATTGTCGCTAATGCTGTCATTAGGATTGGACGTAATCTCGTTTTTGAAGCTTCAATTAATGCGTCAGTTACTTCTAATCCGTTTTTACGGTTGTGTTCAACACGGTCTAATAATACAACCGCATTCGTTACAACAATACCGATCAACATTAATAGTCCGATCATTGCACTCATTGATAGTGTTTGCTTTCCAATAAATAATGCTAAGAAAGCTCCAACTGGCACGAAGATTAATGATGTTAAAATGACAAACGGTGTTCTTAATCCGCCAAATGTCATGCTCATGATTAAGAATACTAATCCAACAGCTACAACCATTGCTAATCCTAAATCACTGAATCCATCTGTAATCATATCTAAACCGCCGCCAATTTTCATATCGACGCTTTTTGGTAAATCAAATTTATTTAAGTTAGTTGTTACTTCTTTTGTAATTGCTGCTGTGTCTTTACCTTTTACAACCGCACTTACTGATGCATACATTTTTCCATCTTCATGGTTGATTGAAACAGGTGCATCCTTTTGAGAAATTGTTACATAGTCTTTTATTTCTTTCGGACCTGTAGCAGTCATAAATTTAATTTTTTCAATATCTTCTTTTGAAGCTGCTTTATTTTTATAACCTACTGTAAGCTTATTTGTTTCTCCGTTTAAATCGTAATCACCGATTTCAACGTCGTTAATTTTTTCATTAATTGCTCCCATTACTTGGAACATTGAAATATTTTCATCGCGTGCTTTATCGTTTAATGTAATTTCTAATTTAGGTTGTACATCTTTTAAATTATTGGTAACATTTTTCAGACGATCATCACTATTTAATTCTTTTTCAATTTTTGATGCTGCTTCTTTTAAATCATTAAAGTTAGCAGAATATAAGTTTACATCAATATTGTTTCCTGTTGGAGGACCATTTTGAGAAAGTTCTTTTGCTGTAACTTCTGTACCTTTTACTTTCGCATCAACAATAGAAGGAACTTCTTTATTGATTTTTGAAAGTTCTTTATCCATGTTCTTTCCATCTTTTAGATTGATTTGGAAGATTGCTTTATTTTTGCCACCATCCATATTCATCATAAAATCACGTTTACCACCAACAGTAGCTTGTACACTGTCAATTAGGTCTGAATCTGCAAAATATTTTTCTAATTCTTTTGCAACTACATTAGATTGGTCTACAGTACTATTTGATGGAAGAGTTGCAGTAACTTGAAGTGTTTTATTTACACTACCAGGTAAGAAAGAGAATCCTAATAAAGGAATCATCGATAATGAACCAGCTAATAAAACGATTGATAATAAAATAACAATCCATTTACGTTTTAATGCAGAACGAAGTAACTTTTCGTAACTTCTCATAAAACGAGTATCATTACTGTGCTCTTTTAATGGTTTTGATAAGAATTTTGCTCCTAATGTTGGAATTAATATAATCGCAACAATTAAAGAAGTTAAAATAGAAACTACTACTGAAATAGCAAATGGTCTAAAGAATTCCCCAATAATACCACTTACAAATGCTAAAGGTAAAAATACTACTACGGTTGCAAATGTAGATGATGCAATGGCACCAATTACTTCTTTAGTTGCATACAATGCCATCTCTTTTTTCTTATATTGATTACCTTTTTGTTGTTTCCATCTGTATATATTTTCAATTACAACGATACTATCATCAACAATACGTCCAATTGCAACAACTAGACCACCTAAAGTCATAATGTTCAATGTATAACCCAATGAATTTAATACTGAGATTGTTGCAAAGATTGAAATTGGTAAAGATAATATTGAAATGATTGTCGCTCTAATGTTTCTTAAAAATAACAGAATAACGACCACAGTAAATAACGCACCTAGTAGACCTTCTTTAATTAAAGAACTAACGGATTTCTCGATTTCTTTACCGTTATCCATAATGACATGCGTTTCTACATTATTATCTTTCTTAAATGATTTAATTTCTTTTTTAACAGCTGTTGCTACATCCGCTGTATTTGAATCTTGTGTTTGAGAAACCGATAATATATAACTTTCTTTACCGTTATATCTAGAAATTTGGTCTTGAACCGAAACTACTTTTACATCTGCAATGTCAGCAACAGTAACATTTTTTGGCATGACTGTTTGAGCTTGACCTGCACCTTTACCTAGTTGTTCCCCCTGAGTCATCGTACCCATTTGTGCACTTTGAGCAGCTGCACTAGATAAAACTGTTTTTTTGATTTGATCGACTGAGTTTAAAGTACCTTTCATTCGAACAGAAACTGTTTTTCCATTATTCTCAACAGATCCTAATGGCACTGCGTAATCTTGACCTTGAATTGCCGTTTTAATTGTATCTAAAGAAATTCCTTTTTCTTCAGCTTTTTTATTATCTACAACGATTTGAATTTCTTCTTCTTTAGTTCCTTGCAGACTTACATCACTTACCCCAGTTATTTTTTTAATTTGAGGAAGTAAATCATTTTCAATTGATTGCTGTAAATCTTTTACTTGTCCATTATTTGCAATTGCAACTTGATAAATAGGAGCAGAATCCATCGCAATTCGCTGAACTGTCGCTTCTGCTTTTTCAGGTAACTTTGTTTTATTGATTACATTATCAACGTCTTTTTCAATTTTATCCATATCCGATCCAAAAGGATAAATCAAGAAGATTGAAGCCATATTTTCACTTGAAGTACTTGTTAACTGGTCATAATTTTCAAGCTTCATTAAACCTGATTCGATCGGTTTAGTGACCTCAGATTCTATATCCTCAGATGATGCACCAGGGTATACTACCTGTACTGCAACAGCTGGAAATGAAACATCTGGAAATGTTTCAATTTGTATTTTTTGGGCAGAATAAATTCCCCCTATTAAAACAAGAACACTTAATATAATAACTGATATTGTGTTCTTCAAACTTAATTTCGTTAAGCCTGCAAACATAATGTATCTATTTCCCCTTTCGATTGGTTACAATTCTAACACGTGATTATTTTATCAAATCTATATGAACAGAATATGAACAATTAAGGACATAATTTGAACTTTTAATTTTATAAGTTTTTCGGGAGGATGATCATAAAGCTAGTTCCTTTTCCAACAACACTTTCAACTTCTATATTCCCATGATGTATTTCGATAATTTTTTGTACAATCGAAAGACCAAGCCCGGTTCCCTTTTTATTTCTAGAACGGTCTGCTTGATAAAATCGTTCAAAAATCCGTTCAATATCTTCCCTACTAATTCCTAGCCCACTATCGCTAATGAGGACATGAATACTATGATCCAATTCCAAAATATCTACTTTAATGTAACCAGCTATATTTGAGAACTTAATCGCATTTTGAAGTAAATTAATCCAAACTTGTTCAAGTAGTAAACGATCTGCTACTATCTCCGTTTGTGGTAAATTTAAAACTAATTGAAGTTCTTTACTTTCCCAATGTGGCTCTAATGCCAAAATAATTTTCCGAATTTGTTCATCTAATTTGTAGGACGTAGGCTGGAAAGGATGTTGCTCAGAGTCCAATGAAGCTAACTTTAATAATCTTTCACTCATAATAGAAAGACGTTCACTCTCTGTTTCAATAATAGATAAATAATGTTCTTTTTTCTCTTCAGTTAATTGCTTATTTCTTAAAACCTTTGCAAACCCTTTAATAGATGTTAACGGTGATTGAATTTCATGAGAAACATTTGAAACAAATTCACTTCTCATCTCTTCTAACTTATTTAATTTATTGGTCATCAAATTAAAGTTTGAAGCAAGTAATCCTATTTCATCCTTACGTTTAATCGTCACTTGAACGTCATAGTTACCTTTAGACAGTTCTTTTGTAGCACGAATTAACTCTTTTACAGGCTTTACTAATAACTTAGCAACAAATAAAAATGTTACTGATCCAATTAATAATGTTGTAAGCAAACTAAAAAATAAAACCCTACGCATTTTAAAGAATCCACGATCAATGTTTGGCTGAATAAACAAAGCATATTTATGCCCAGCTTTTTCAAAAGATAGGCCTATGAGATAATGATTATCTTTTGTTTGAACATTACTTTTGTTTAGTACGTTGAATACTTGTTCCTTTTTTATATTCTTCTTTTTTTGTGGTTTATTTTTCAAAACGACTTTACCCGACTCGTCATACAGCGTTAGATAAAAATTTTTACTAAGAATCTGCAATGTCGCATCTACTCCATTTTGATTATCTGGTTTAGAGTATATGGAAATAAAATTTTCTCCAACGTCTATTAAATCACTTTGAACTTCTGTTTCAACGTGTTTTATAAAGTATTTTGAAGCGATAAAAAAAGTAATGACTAAACTTAACAAAATAACTGAAATAAAGATTAAAACCAATCTTGAATACATGCTTTTCATGTGTGATTTCCCTCTAATTTATAGCCTAAACCTCTTATTGTAACAATTTCGACAGTAGCCTTTAATTCTCTTAGTCGCTCTCGTACTCTTTTTATATGCACATCAACTGTGCGTTCATCTCCTTCATAATCGAGTCCCCATATTTGCTCAATCAAATCATTTCTCGTAAAAATTCTTCCAGCTTGACTAGCAAGCTTAAACAACAATTCGAATTCTTTTAATGGTAACGTAATCGATTGATCATTCGCCGAAATTTCATATTTAATTTGATTAATCATTAAATTACCTACAAAAACATTTTTATCAGATAGTAATTGAAATCTTCTTAATAGAGCTTTTACACGGGCTACAATTTCCAAAGGATCAAAAGGCTTTACAACATAATCATCTACCCCAAGATCAAAGCCTTTTAATTTATCTTGAGATTCACCTTTTGCTGTGACCATTAAAATTGGAATATCATAATACTTCTTAACCTCTTTTGTCAGCTCATATCCATCTACTTCAGGCATCATCACATCAACTACTACTATTTGAATATTATTTTCTTCAAGTAACGTTAATGCTTCTTCACCATTTTCAGCCTCAATAACCGTATATCCCTCTCCACTTAAAAAAATAGAGATCAACTCTCGAATATTTGCATCATCATCGACAACTAATACTCTTACATGATTCAAAAAATCCACCTACTTACATTTACAAATAATTATGTACATATTATATAAACTCATTATGAACTAAATATGAATTAAGAAACCAAAACTAATATATAAAAAAGAGAATGGCCTTAATTGACCACTCTCTTAAGAATTTTTGAATTATATTAATTTCAATCTTTTGGAAATACTAATCAATCTATTCTTACAACTTTACCTGATTTTCTCTCTCTAACGATTCTTTTCCTATTCCCTGACTTTACTCGTCTATATTTTCCATTTTCATCATCCATACGAGAATCTTTACGAGTCATATATACTGCTATTAATATAGTTAAAATAAGAAACCCGCCAAACATATACATTTCTAGCACTTCATAACCCCCACTTACTACTTCTTTTATCAAAATTGAATGCAAAAAAGACACTGGGAAAATCTCCAGTGCCTTAATAAGACATCATTTTGGAAACCTTCTCCCTACACGCCTACGAGGTTAGCTGTCGGATTCGGACCTAAAAAGTAGCCCTACCTAAAAAGGATTCACCCCAAAGTACAATTGTACAAAAATTGGTTCCCCCGCTTCAAAATTGAAATGTCCCTTTTTAATAGAAGAAACACCCAACTAAAACTCAGCGATCTATGGTCATTTAATTTTATGTATATTACTTAAATTACAATTCAACTACTAAATTGTAAACTATTTTACTTCTTAAAGAAACTAATATGTCTTTTGTTTAAATATACTGGGCCATTAATTCAGCTATTAAACCAATTTTTCAAAACATTTCATAGTTGATTTTTGAAGAAATAATGTTATTGCTTGTTAATCTAAACAGCCCATTCGTCAAAGAAAAAAGGATTGCCGCAGCAACCCATTCTTAAATTCAAACGCCCGTTATTTCTCCCAAAGCTCAACTAATCTACCTTCAGGATCTATAATCCAAGCAAACTTACCATATTCACTAATCTCTTTTTCCTTTGCTTAGGTACACCGACCTGTTCAAGATGCTTAATCATCTCGTCTACTTTGTTACATAGTGTTTACTTACTTTGCATAACTCTCTCGATTCGACGATCCGGTAATAACCACATAATTGCAACGATTACATAAATTATTTGAGCGAACCATGGCCATAATAAAGACGTGCAAACTGCAGTTAAATAACAAACCACCGAAACTTTTCCTTTCCAATCATTACCTACAGCCTGTTTTAACTTTGAATTCTTTCCCTCTTTTTGAATAATTATACCTTGTAATATGAAGTAAGCTATTGCGGCCAATAAGAGTACTACACCATAAAGCATTGTAGGATATGGCTTATAATGGTTTTCTCCCATCCAACCAGAAGCAAAAGGAATTAATGATAACCAGAAAAGCAAATGAAGATTTGCCCACATGATTGATCCTGTCACCTTTTGTATTGTGTGTATCATATGATGATGGTTGTTCCAGTAAATGCCAACATAAATAAAACTAAGTAAATAACTAAGAAAAGTTGGGAAAAGTTGCAATAGGTCGTGTATATTGGGACTATGAGGAATCTTAATTTCTAGGACCATAATTGTAATAATTATTGCAAGTACACCGTCACTAAAAGCTTCCAAGCGATTTTTATTCATTGTTCACTCCCAATTATTATTTATCTTTTTGTTTTATAGTTTTTCTATCTAGTAAAATTTCTTATTTATCTTAAAAAAACAGTCATATCTAGGAACTGTCACTTAACAAGCCTTTGTTCTAACTCACGTTTTTGACGCAAGTGATGACGAAAATGCATATAAACCAAATCATACCATTCCCTTGCATTCAGCCAGCCGAACCCTCCATGCTGGACTTTATAATTTGGATTTATATGATCCACTTTCGATTCCCATTGGCTCAATCTTAGAATTACTTGATCCATTCTGCTGATAAGCTCGTCCTTGCTATCTGAATTATTAGGTGGACTATTTAGTTCATCCGGTAATTTAATTTTTATTGGTGGAAAGCCCCCGATCTTATATAAACGCTCACCAAATTCCGTTTTCCCATGAGGTTGTTCAACATTTAACGTAGCACATGCTTCCATATTATCTAGATATTCATGGGCACAAATGATTAAATGGTCATACATTTGTCCAATAGACCAAACCGCCTCTTCACATTTATACCTTAGCTTTTCCAAAGAGTAATTTTGAAGCTCGTTTTTGTATGTATTAATCAAATCAAGTTTGCTCAGGTTAGATTCCCCCTTGTAAAATTTTACATTTTTTGTCTATGTAACTAATCATTCAATATTTGATGAAAAATACCTTTCTCTCCAACATACCATTTACCTCAATTAATAAACCGACTATGTAGTTGCTAGGAACGAATGGTGATTGACTTCTATGAAATAGAGTACTTTTAGTGTGAATTCATAACATATTTTCGATGAAACTAAATCGTAAAATCGTCCTGAAAATTAAAATATAATTAACTTTTTATCTCCAAAATAATAAGTTATTAAATTTTCTAAGACGTGTTAATATTCTTCTTGTTAAATAGTGGAATAATATGGAATACTAAAGCTAATAACTATTATTTTATTTGTTTAATATTAACTTCAGGAGTGTCTTATGAATAAGATTCGGATTAGTAAAGTCGGTTTATTTAAACTATTTTTCATTTCAATATTACTTGTTACATTTATATTTGTTGGAAAAAACGTACTTTTAAACTTCGACTTTAAAATGTTCTTTAACTATATGGAGTCTCTTACATTAATACAATACTTTTTAATTTTTGCTTTAGGTATTTTAGCCGTATCTCCCATGTTTTTATATGACTTTGTACTTGTAAGACTATTAAAATTAGATTTCAGTTTTCGAAAAATATTAATGGTAGCTTGGCTTGCGAATACTTCTTCAAACCTAATTGGTCTTGGTGGTGTGGCAGGTACCACCATTCGAACTCTGTTTTATCGAAAAAATCGCTCAGGACCAGAAATAGTTAAAGCAGTTAGTAGTGTAACGATATTCCTACTTTCTGGATTATCTATACTGAGCTTAGTTTTGTTTACTGGAATATTTGATTTATCATTTTTAAATGAATATAAGTATTTATATATCGCTATTATCATTGCAATATGTTATTTCCCGGTAATGTTTTTAGTCGTTTATTTAAAACGTAATTTTTTCTCGGAGAATTTTTCCGCAAAATATATGCTATCATTGGTTGTCATTTCCTTATGTGAATGGTCTTTTATTTTATTATTTATTTACTTCATTTGTTTATTTTTACATATCGACATTTCAATCATAGAGGTATTACCTGTTTTTTTAGTGGCCTCTGTTGCAGCACTTTTAAGTATGATTCCAGGAGGTCTTGGATCTTTTGATTTTATTTTCCTACTAGGTTTTACATATTTTGGAATCGATAAGGAAACGACACTTCTTGTTTTATTGATTTATCGTTTCAGTTATTTCTTTTTCCCGTTTGCTTGCGGTATTATTTTAGCTCTTAAATTATTATGGAATAAATTAAATCAATCATTTAATAATATTCCAAATCAAATTTCCACTTTTTTGGGGCATAAACTTTTAACGATTTTAATATTTTTATCTGGCGTTATTCTATTAGTTTCTGCTGCTGTGCCAAGTATGCTTTTAAGAATTAGTCTTTTAAATTTAATTTTACCTTCGACAATTATTAATATTTCACATTTAATTTCGGTCACTGCAGGCTTTACATTGTTAGGACTCTCTCGTGGAATTGATTATAAAGTTAAAAGGGCATGGTATATTACATTATTCATGCTGATTGTTGGGGCAATTACAACGTATTCAAAAGGATTAGATTATGAAGAAGCTCTTTTTGTATTAGCAGTTGCTTTTATATTATTTATTTCAAAAAAACAATTTTATAGAGAAAGCTTCGTTTTAACTTGGGGTAAGCTCATTGTTGATAATTTTATTTTATTTTTCTTTTTAGGCAGTTATTTACTTATTGCTTATATCAATCTACCTCAAACAAATGTGAAAATACCTGCTAAATATTTACCTTATATACTTGTGAATTCGAGGGATATCGTTATTAGTGCAGTTCTTGGTTTTGTGGCTGCTTTACTATTTTTTTATATCGCATTTTTTAAAGTTAAAAGAAAAGAATTCGATTTTATTAATACTAAAGCTGAAGAAGAAAAAATAAAAGAACATTTTAATAAATATGGTGGTACAGAACTTTCACATTTGGTTTTTTTACATGATAAATATTTATTCTGGGCTCAGGATGAGACAGTATTATTTATTTTTCAGCCATATGCAGACAAATTAGTTATTTTAGGTGATCCGGTTGGAGATAAATCTCGCTTATATCCTGCCATTGAGGAATTATTAAACTATGCTGATCAATTTGGGTATACACTCGTCTTCTACCAAGTAAACTCAAATTCACTTTCCTATTTACATGAAAACGGATTTGATTTCTTTAAACTTGGTGAAGAAGGATTTACTGATATTTCAACATTCACTTTATCAGGAAAACGTAATAAAGGAATTCGTGCACTTTACAATAAATTTGAACGCGAAGAATTTAGTTTTGAAATTATTGAACCACCTTTTTCGAATGAATTCTTTACGGAATTAAAGGAATTATCACAAGAGTGGCTGAAAGGGCGAAAGGAAAAAGGTTTTTCACTTGGTTATTTTGATGAAGATTACATCAAACTTGCACCTGTAGCTATTATTAAAAACAATGAAAATAAAATGATTGCATTTGCATCCATTATGCCAAACTATAACGAACATACAATTTCAATTGATTTAATGCGTCATAAAGTTGACGCACCAAAAGGAATTATGGATTTTATGTTTGTTAACTTAATTGAATGGTTCAAGTCTAGAAATTTTATTTATTTTAATGTCGGTATGACACCTTTAGCAAACGTTGGCCTGTCTAAGTATTCATTTACAAGTGAAAAAATTGCAGCACAAATTTATCAATATGGTCAATTTTTATATCACTTTCAAGGTTTAAGAAGCTTTAAAGAAAAATATGTTAATTCTTGGACACCTAAGTTTTTGGCATATCATAAAAAAACATCCTTACCAATTACAATGCTACAAATAACTTCATTAATTTCTAGGTCTAGGAAAAATTAAATTTACAGCCAGTTAATGTATTGAACATTAACTGGCTTTTTTATTGTGAATAAGCTGATTTCCACTTCAAACCTACTCAATTAATAATCAAAATTAAAAAATTGGTAAAAAATAATAGTTATTATTGCTTGCAAAACTATTTCTCATCAATTATGATTGTGTCATATTAAATTGTGCACAACTAATATATAAGGATGTTGATCGAATGAATAAAGAAAATCAGCTTTTGCTTGAAAATCAATTATGCTTTTCAATTTATGCATGTTCACGAGAAATTACTAAATTATATCGTCCTATCTTAGATGAGATTGGTATTACTTATCCGCAATATCTTGCATTGCTTTCACTTTGGGAAAAAGACCAACAAACTGTTAAAGAACTAGGGGAGACTCTTTTTTTAGACTCAGGTACTCTTACACCAATGCTAAAACGAATGGAAACTGCGGGACTAATTTTACGTAAACGTAATTCAAGTGACGAGAGAAAAGTATTTATTACACTAACTGAAGAAGGTACTAAATTAAAAGAAAAAGCTCTCTGTATACCTGAGAAATTTTTCAAGGAAAGTAATACTACTCAAGAAGAATTTTTAACTTTATTAAATCAAACAAAAGCATTATTAAAGAAAGTTCAATCTGCAAATGAAAATTAAAAATAGATAGTTTATTTAAGGAGAGATTGTAATGGAAAAATTATATACTGCTACAGCAACTGCAACAGGTGGACGTGACGGAAGAGTTATTTCATCAGATGATTTTATTAATTTATCACTTAAACCACCAGTGGAATTAGGCGGACCTGGAGGAGCAACAAATCCTGAACAACTTTTTGCCGCTGGCTATTCAGCTTGCTTTGACAGTGCATTAAATTTAGTAGCTCGCCAGCAAAAAATTAAACTAGAATCTACATCAGTAACTGCAAACATAACAATCGGTAAAGACCCTACTGATGGAGGATTCAAATTAGCTGCTCAACTTGATGTTAAAGTACAAGGTGTTCCAACAGAAGTAGCCGTAGAACTAGTAAAAGCAGCCCACGGCGTATGCCCATATTCAAAAGCAACTAAAGGTAACATGGAAGTACAATTACGAGTAATCGGATAATAGATAAAGGGAGAAGGAAAAGTTTTTACTTACCCCCTTCTCCCAATTTACTTATCCCTGTTCTATTATCGTTTCATATTTCAATGAGTCGTCTTTTGTGAAGAATTTTCTATAGGATAGAAGTGTTGAGGAGAATACACTAATAGCAATTGCACCAATTAAAATACATTCAATTAGCAATTGATATTTAATCGCATATAAAGGACTTATGCCAGCAAAGATCATTCCTGTCATGGAGCCTGGTAAAGTGACAATTCCTACAGTTTTAGCTCGATCAATTGATGGAATTAAGGCTGCTTTAATTGAATTTTTTATGACATTATTTGAGGCTTGTTTAGTTGTTGCACCTAAGCACAGTGCAGCTTCAATTTGATTTTTACTTGCTTGAATTTCAGCTCTAAGTCTCGTTAATGCTAAACTATTTGCATTCATTGATGTGCTAATAATCATACTTGAAATTGGAATAACATATTGAGCTTTCAATGCAATTTTGTTTGCTATCAACACGACTCCTAAAGAAATCATGACACCAAGAAGAATACTAATAAAAGATATAAAAAATGCTCCTTCAATTTGTTGTGACCTTTTACTCGAAGTATGAGCACCGAATAATATCATACAAAATAAAATAATGATAACAATTAAAAAATGCTCAATTTGCAGTATGTATTCAAGTACATAACCCATTATCATTAATTGGATGACTGTCCTTACTGAAGAAATGCCAATGTCTTTTTCAACACCGAGCTTTTGATAATAGGATAATGCGATAGCAATAATAATTAATAAAAATGTCAGAGATACCCCTGTAATATGCAAATTACCTTCCATAATTTCACCTCTTTAAGCAATTGTAGAAAGAAAATTTTTCCCTAATTCTGTGCTTGGATTATTAAAAAATTCATTAACTGGACTCACTTCTACTAATTGCCCATCAATAAGCAACCCTACCCGATCAGCAATTTGTTGAACTAGATCCATATTATGTGTGACAAGAATAATCGTCATATTTTCTTCTTTTTTTAAAGTTACTAGAAGCTCCTGAATATGTAGTGTGGATTGTGGATCCAATGCTGAAGTAATTTCATCACATAATAAAATAGTTGGTTTCATGGCTATTGCTCTAGCGATTGATACTCTTTGCTGCTGACCAATAGAAAGTGTTAATGCGCTACGATCAAGTAATTTCGTCTCTAATCCTACTTTTTCTAATAAAGATCTCTCGACTGTTTTGGAATCCGTCATATCATAATTACCGTTTAATTTGACTCCAAACAAAATATTATCCTCCACTGTCCCTTCAAATAATGATGGAGTTTGTAGAATCATTACAGCACTTTTTCTTAAATTTTGAGGAGTCATTTTGTGTATTGATTGTCCATTTAACTTAATTTCCCCCTTATTAATTGACTGTAATCGATTTAATGTCCGAAGCAATGTCGATTTTCCTGATCCTGAAGTACCAATTATGCAAAAAATTTCACTTTTTTTAGTTTGAAAAGTAATGTTTTTAAGGATCGAACTGCCATGAATATCTACACTTATATTGTTAATTGATAACGTCATATTATCTCACCTCTTACTAAATGAAAGGTGCCCTATCGAAGGACACCTTTTTAAAATTAATTAAATTATTTTTCTTCCTCGGCCATGAGGTATGCAAAGTGGCGTTCCGAATAATGGATCCTTCACAATATCGCAGTTCATACAGAAAACATCACAGATTAAGTTCTGATTAATGATTTTTTCTGGGTCTCCTTCTGCGTAAACTTCACCATTTGAAATCGCAACAACGTTATGTGCATAACGACATGCCAGATTTATATCATGTAGTACCATAACAATTGTACGCTGTTCTTTTTCATTTAATTCGTAAAGTAAGTCTAAAATCTCGATTTGATGTGTTAAATCCAAATATGTTGTTGGTTCATCTAATAAAATTGTATCTGTGTCTTGAGCCAATGTCATTGCAATCCAAGCACGTTGACGTTGCCCGCCAGATAAAGAATCGACTAATTGATCCTTTAATTCATACATATTTGTAATTTTTAAGGCATGATTTACTTTTTCTTCATCTTCTTTTGACCATTGTTTTAACCAAGTTTGATATGGGTATCTTCCTTGTTTTACTAATTGAAATACTGTTAAACCTTCAGGTGCAACAGGACTTTGAGGCAGGATTGAAAGGTTACGTGCAATTTCCTTTGTAGGTCGCTTACTTATTTCTTTTCCATCTAGTAAGATTGTTCCACTTTTTGGTTGAAGTAATCTTGCAAGTGAACGAAGTAATGTTGATTTTCCGCACCCATTTGCTCCAATTAAAACTGTAATTTTTCCTTTTGGAACTTGAAAATTTAATTCGTTTATAATTGTACGATCATCATACGATAACGTTAATTTTTCTGTTTCAATTGCGCTCGTTGACATCTTATCACCTTTTTCCAGTCTTAAATAATAAATAGATAAAATATGGTGCACCAATTACGGCAGTAAATACACCAGCAGGTATTTGAATAGGACTAAAAACCGTTCTTCCAATTGTATCAGCCACTAATACCATGATCGCACCGATTATTCCAGATAACGGAATCAATGCACCGTAAGAAGCACCAACTAATCTCCGAGCAATATGAGGTGCAATTAGTCCAACAAATGCGATTGCACCTGCAAATGAAACTGCACCAGCTACTAATGCTGTACTTATAAATAACAAGATTAGTCGATTTTTTTCTACTTGAACTCCTAAACTTGTTGAAACGTCATCTCCAAGTTGTTGCGTATTAATATGTCTAATAAACGATAAAGCTAACACGATAAAAACTACAGTCCAGACTGTAATGATTTTAACCTGCTCCCAGTTCGCTCCATATACGCTCCCCGTTAACCACATATTCGCTTCAGTTGCTCTAAAAATCGGTCCGATGATCATAAAGAATGAAGTTGTTGCCTGAGCCAATGCCGAGAAACCTACTCCAACTAATACTAATCTTAGCGGTCTTAATTCACCATCTTTATAAGCAAAAGCATAAACAAATAGTAAACTAATGATGGCACCGATAAATGCTGCTAACGGTAACCATTTAATACTGACTGTTAATTGATTCGTACGGTCATTACTAAAAATAGCTAAAAATAATACAACAGCAGCTCCTGCTCCACCTGTAATCCCTAGTATATCTGGAGAAGCAAGTGGATTTCTAACTAAACCTTGTAGAATTGCTCCGGCGATCGCTAATGAAATGCCCGCAAAAATTGCAACGATGATCCGAGGCATTCGAAATGCTTGAATAAATAATTCATCTATTTTTTCACCTTCACCTAAAATAACAGATAATACTTTTGGGATTGAGATGTAACGGTCACCTAGTGTTAAACTCACAATAAATGAACTGATCAGTAAGAGAAGTGCAATTGTTAAAACGTAAAATGAACGTTTATTAAATAGTAATGAAAAGTACTTGTTTCGTAATTTGATCATGCTCATTTTACTGTACCGCCTTTTCTTGCCAAATAAATAAAAAATGGAGCACCAATAATTGCGGTCATAATACCAACTGGAGTTTCTTCTGGCATTAATATGTAACGAGATCCTACATCAGCTAATAGAAGTAAAATTGCCCCGAAAATACCGCAAAATGGAATCATCCAGCGATAATCATTTTTAACGAACATTCTAACTATTTGAGGGACAATTATTCCAACTAATCCAATTGGTCCTGCTATACTTACTGCACCACCTGCTAGAATGATTACTAAAACGACTAATGTGACTTTTAATAAAGCTGTATTTTGACCTAAAGCTTTAGATACATCCTCCCCTAGCATGAATGTGTTAATCTTTCCACCAAGTGCAAGTGCAATCACCCAAGCTATTACGATATATGGTAGTACCATATGTAAAGAATCAAGTGAACGACCTTGAACTGAACCTGCTAGCCAAAATAGTACTTGCTCTAATGCTACTTCATTTGTTACAAGTAGGCCTTGAGTAATTGAGCTAAACATCGCTGCAATTGAAACACCAGCTAAAGTGATTTTTAAAGGTGTTGCTCCGTCTTTTCCTATTGAACTTAACCCAAATACAAATACCGCTGATAATGTAGCGCCTATAAATGAAAGCCATATAGTCGCATTAGGCGACTGTAAATGGAAAAATGTAATACTTAGTACAATTAACATCGAAGCACCTGCGTTAATTCCAAGAACGCTTGGTGATGCTAAAGGATTTTTAGTTAAAACTTGCATAAACAAACCAGCGATGGCTAAACTTGCACCTACTATTGAAGCAATGATCGCCCTTGGAATCCGAACATTTTGAATGATTAAATGTTCATTAGATCCATTAAATTGTGTAAATGAATGAATTAAACTTGTAAAACTAGTATCCGTATACCCTAGTAAAATGCTAGAAAAAAAACAAATTACTAATAATAACATACAAGCTATTAATACCATAATTCTTGATCTTGGATGAATAAGCATTTTATTTCTCCTACTATTCTATTCTCTTCTTTCAGTCTAAATGATATGAATTATCAAGTCAATGAGAATGATTTTCAATTTCTTGTTGACTTCTAATTAAATCTTAATCTATAATACTACTTGTCGAGAGAAATGATAATCATTATCAACTAAAAAGGGAGACCATTCTATGAAAAAACTAAAATTTTCTTCTATAATTGCTCTATTCATTGCAGCAATTATGGTATTAGGTGCTTGTGGCACTAAAAAATCAGATGAAGCTTCTGGTAAAGAAAGTAAAAAAGCAAATACAATTACGATTGAGCACGCAATGGGGACGACAAAAGTTCCTACTAATCCAAAAAGAGTTGTTATTTTAACAAATGAAGGTACTGAAGCTTTATTAGCATTAGGTGTGAAACCAGTAGGGGCTGTTCAATCTTGGACAGGAAATCCTTGGTATGACCATATTGCTAAAGATATGGATGGCGTTGAAGTTGTAGGTTTGGAAAGTGAAGTTAACCTTGAGAAAATCGCTGGTTTAAAACCAGATTTAATCATTGGTAATAAAATGCGTCAAGAAAAAGTGTATGAGCAATTAAGTGCAATTGCACCAACAGTTTTCGCTGAAACATTACGCGGTGACTGGCAAGAGAATTTCAAATTTTATGCAAAAGTTTTAAACAAAGAAGAACAAGGCAATAAAGTATTAGCTGATTATTCAAAACGTGTTGATGATCTAAAAGCTGAACTAGGCGATAAAGTAAATCAAAAAATTTCCATGGTCCGTTTTATGGGCGCTGATGTGCGAATCTATCACCAAGATACATTCTCTGGTGTAATTCTTAAACAATTAGGATTCCAACGTCCAGAGGAACAAAATGCTCCTGATTTTGCAGAAAGAGGCGTAACAAAAGAACGTATTCCAGCAATGGATGGAGATTACCTATTCTACTTTACATTTGATGACGGTAAAGAGTCTGGATCTAAGCTTGAAAAAGAATTTACAGAGGATCCATTATTCAAAAAATTAAATGCTTCTAAAAATGGACATGTAATGAAAGTAAGTGACACAATTTGGAACACTGCGGGTGGAATCAAAGCTGCTTACTTAATGTTAGATGACGTTGAAAAGACTTTTATTAAATAATAAATAATAAAAAGGTTTACCTTTATTGTCAGATGACAATTTAGGTAAACCTTTTTGTTAATATCGGAAGTAAGGAAAACTTTATAAGAATTACCTTACCTACACTACCTGCTTATCCCGCTTTCCCTGCATCTTCAGCCTTACCTGCACTTAGCGTAAGCATCATATGCTCTTGGTCCCAATATTCATTGTTAAATTTTAAACTATTAGGGGTTTTTGCGAATGTTTTGAATCCTAGTTTTTCATATAGTTTTTTTGCTGTTTCATTTCCTTCTACGATATTTAATGTAAGTTGTTCAAGTCCTAAACTTTTTGCTAAGTGGATTGCCTCTTCGATTAAAAGATAGCCTGCCCCCATTTTCCGAGCTCTAGTAGAAACATAGACAGACTCGATTTTCCCTTTATGTTCTGCTTTAACCTTTTCAAATGTTTTTAAAGTTGCTACTCCAATTAACTCACCTTTGTCAGTAAATGCACCGATTGTATAATTTTTATCTTTATCTAATATTTCTGCTTTGTATTCAATAGGGTCATCTTGATCAAGTATTTCATCCATAGTCGTACTAAAAACTTCAGGATTCTCTTTTAAACCTTCTAAACGAATATTAAGATAGATTTCGGCATCTTCTTTAGTTAATAAACGAATTTTCATAACTATCCCTCCGTAATTGTTGCAAAGTATATTTTATAGAACAAATGTAAGGTTTTCAACGCTTTCACAAACGATACTCTAGTAAACTGATAATGTCACAAACTTGTAAAAAACATAAGAAAACGCTTGTATACCAAGCGTTTAGATCGTTCTCTTATTATTAATTTTCTCAATTCCTGTTACAGAAATGTTAGGTTTGTCATAGTCTTTAGGTAAACTTTACTAAATAACTTAGCTTTTTATCAAATAAACTCTTTCTGGCCTTCCGATTGTTCCGTACGCTAAATCAGCTGAAACTTTTCCTTCAGATACTAGATATTCTAAATATCTCCGGGCAGTAGTGCGGCTAACACCAATTTCGAGCCCAATATTCTCCGCAGTCATTCCGTTATGAACTTCGTTTATCGCAAATAATACTTTATCTAAAGTAAGCTTATCAATTCCTTTAGGGTATATACTTTGCTCTTCAATCACTGAATTATTTTTTCCGATTAAACCATCTATTTCTTCCTGGGTTAGATAAGCACTTTTTGATTGTAGGCTTTTCACTTTATTTGAATAATTTGCATAACGGATTAGAGACCTTTTAAAACGATCAAAAATGACAGGCTTAATAATAAAATCAAATACTCCATAATGTAAAGCCTTATTAACTGAATCGATTTCTTTGGATGCTGTAATCATAATAACATCTGCCAAAATTGAATGTTTCTTCATCCATTGTAAAAAATCTAAACCATTCATATCCGGAAAATAAACATCTAGTAATACTAGCTGCGGTTTTAGAATTTCAATCAAATCAACTGCTTCTTGGTAATTTGTCGCAATACCAATTACACTAAACCCTTCTATTCTTTCAATAAATCGCTGATGAATTTCTGCAATTCTACTATCATCTTCAACTATTAACACTTCTATAAAATTCTTTTTCATCGTATCTGTTACTCTCCTTTTGGCGTTTCGGAATGGCAACAATAAATGTAGTTCCCCCATGTTCGTTTGAATGAAAAGTAATTTGTCCGTTTAATTTATGGAGTAATCTTTGAACTAGGTGAAGTCCGATTCCTGAGTTTTTAGATTGCTCCTTAGAAGTAACACCGTATTCAAAAATCTCATCTATTAATTCTTCAGGGATTCCGTTTGCATTATCCTCAATTTCAATTACTAAATCTTCACCTAAGTCAGTAAGAAATAGTGAAACAAACATTTCCGATTTATTTGTTTCTAATACTGCATCGAACGCGTTATTTAATAGATTTCCGATAATTGTTATTAAGTCTTCCCGATTTATTTCTTTTGGGACATCTGCAAAACTACTATTATAATCAATGTTAAAGTCTACTTTTAACTCATTAGCTAAACTTATTTTACCTAATAGAAGTCCTGCAACGACTGGGTCCGAAATTTCCTCCATTATAAAATGGATAATATTTTGAGTTATATTTGATTCCGTTGAAATTAATTCAATCGCTTCTTGGTATGATTCAAGCTGTATTAAACCTAAAATTGTATGCAATTTATTCGAGTATTCATGCGCCTGTGCTCTAAGGCCTTCCGAATATGCTTTTATTTGTGATAGTTCATTTAACAATTTATTCAATTCCGATTTTTCCCTGAAGGTTGTTACTGCTCCGACAATTTTAGAGTTCACACCAATAATTGGTATACAATTAATAATCATTACTTTTTCATTTATTAAAAACTCTAAATCATAAATTGGCTTACCAGTTTCAACTACTTTCTTCAGATGCGAATTATGCAATATGTCTTCTATTTTTAAACCCCTAAGCTTTATATTGTTAGGAATAGAAAGTACTTTATGAGCATTTTCATTTACTACTGTAATCTCTCCATATTCATCAATCGCAATAATCCCCTCGTGAATGGATTCTAAAATTGCGTGTTTTTCTTTGTACATCCTTCCAATTTCTTTCGGCTCCAATCCGAATATGGATTTTTTAATATTAAATGAAATTAAAAAAGCTGCTCCAATTCCAAGTAACAAAATGACAATACTATTTTTTAATAGTTTTTTACTAAACGCTTTTGCCTCGTGATCGATATCCTTTATTAAGTAGCCTACAGAAACAACTCCAATTACTTTGCCATTATCATCAAAAATAGGAGTTTTTCCTCTTAGAGAAGGGCCGAGTGTACCAGTTGATTCTGATACAATTTCCTGCCCTTTAAATACTTTATCATTATCTCCACCGACCATTTTCCGGCCAATTAAGAACGGATTTGGGTGTGAATAACGTACTTCATTTTTATTCCCTACTACGATAAATTCTGCACCAACTTTTTTCCGGATTTTTTCAACGATTGGTTGAATAATACTCGAAGGATTTTCATTAGAAAATGCTTCACGAACTTCTGGCATATTCGCCACTGTTTGAGAAATAGCTAAAGCCTTTAATCCCTTTTCATGTTTAAGATTTTTTAGAAACATTTCTTGAGATACTATTTCAAAAACACTACTTATAACTAAAATGAGAACAGAAATAAAGATGATCAACTTATAATGTAAACGCATAAAATTTCCCCTTATATTTTTATAATAATCAAAAAACTCCTTTTATAAAAGGAGTTTTGTTAGAATTTTTAAGCTTCTACATTAATAACTACTTCTTTACCTCTCAATTTAATAATAATTGGAATGAGGATCCAAAGTACACCAATTATTAAAAATACTAATGAAATAGGATGAGTAAAGAAAATACTATATTCACCATTTGATACAGTTAAAGCTCTTCTTAAATTATTCTCAATCATTGGACCTAAAACGATTCCTAATACTAATGGAGCGATTGGGAAATCATTTTTTGAAAGGAAATATCCGAAAATACCACATGCTATTAATAGAAGTAAATCATTTACAGATACTTGTACGGCATAAACACCAAAGATTGAAATGGCTACAATTAGTGGTAATAAGTATTTCTTTGGTGTTTGAATAATCTTTGCAAATATTTTTACTAAAGGCATGTTTAAGATAATAAGCATTACATTACCTATAAACATACTTGCGATTAATCCCCATGCTACGTCAGGATGTTCATCGAATAATAGTGGCCCTGGCTGTATATTATACATCATCAAAGCACCCATTAAGATTGCAGTTGTTCCTGAACTTGGAATACCTAAAGTTAGTAAAGGAATCATCGCTCCTCCTGACGCTGCATTGTTTGCTGACTCAGGAGATGCAACACCGGCAATTGTACCTGTTCCGAACTTTTCTGGCGTTTTACTAATTTTCTTTTCTAATATATATGCAAAAAACGAAGCTAAAATAGCACCTGCTCCAGGTAATAAACCTACGAAGAATCCTAATATTGAGCCCCTAGCGATTGGTGCTGCACTTTCCTTTAATTCTTCTTTAGATGGTAATAAGTTATTAATCTTTGCCATCTCGCCATCTTCTATTTCATTTTCAATAATTGTTTTAAATACTTCCCCTAGAGCAAATAGTCCTACTGCTATTGTTAAAAATTCTAACCCTTGGTAAAGCCATGGAATGTCATATGTAAATCGAGAAACTCCTGATACGGAATCAATTCCAATTGTAGCCAGTAGTAAACCGAAGATCGTCATAATTAATGCTTTTGTTACGGACTTTCCTGCAAGTCCACTTACAGCACATAATCCAAGAAGCATTAAAGAAAAATATTCAGCTGGACCGAACTTAATGGCTAATGCTGATAATGGTTTTGCTAATACGATCAGTGCAATAAGAGTGAAAATTCCTGCTACAAATGAACCAATCGCAGCAATTGATAAAGCACTTCCTGCTCTACCTTTTTTAGCCATTTGATAGCCATCTAAAGTCGTCACTACCGAGGAAGATTCTCCTGGAGTATTTAATAAAATTGATGTAGTAGAACCACCATACATAGCACCATAATATACACCAGCTAATAAAATAATTGCACTGCCCGCTGCTTGCTCAGGTCCTAAAAAACCAGTTACCGAAGCAGTAACAGGTATTAATAAAGCGACGCCACTCATTGGCCCAATACCAGGTAATACCCCTACTGCTGTACCAATTAATACTCCGGCAAAAGCAAACAATAAGTTATACCATGTAAATGCAGTTTCAAATCCCTGCATTAAATATTGAAAAGTACTCAAGTTAATAACTCTCCCTTCTTAAAACCAAATTGACCAAACAGGTAAAGTACCTTTTAAAACATCGACAAATATAAAATAAATAATGAGTGAATAACCTAATGAAATCGATAGTGATTTTATCCAGTTTCCACGCTCCATTGTTTGAATCGAAACAATCAGGAATAAAAACGAACTAATAATAAAACCGATTTTCTCAAGTAAAAGTGCATAAAGAATAGCAGAAGCTAGGATGATAAAAAATTGCTTATAATTATATTGAACTGCTTCCTTTTCTTTTCCCTTATAAGAAAATGTTTCGTAAAATAACCTACAGCTTAATAGGGACAGCGCACAACCAAGTATAAATGGAAAAACGTTCGGGCCAACTACACTTCCATAAGCAGTGCCTGCTATACTCCGGCTTTCTATAATAAAAGTAATACCTGTAATAAGAAAAATGATAGCTGCTAATCGATCAAATTTTTTATTCATGTATCTCACCTCTTTATGTTCAGTAATGGAAAAGAGGGAGTGTTTCCCCCTTCTTTATTTCAACTATTTATTCATACCTAATGCTTTTAATAAATCTTGAACTTGTGTTTCTTGTTCTGATAAGAACGAATCAAATTCTTTACCATCTTTATATTCTGGCTGCCAGCCTTGCTTTTCCACTTCTTCTTTCCATTCATTTGTCTCAACTAATTTTGAAATTGTTTTTTCCCAATATGAGTATGCATCCTTAGACATTTTCTCTGGTCCAAAAACCCCACGCCAAATGATAAACTCAGCATCTATTCCTTGCTCTTTCGCTGTTGGAAACTCAGATAATACATCTCCTTGTAAACGTTCAGGTGATGTTACAGCTAAAACTTTAACTTTACCTGATTTAACAAACTCAAGTGTACTAGAGACATCAGTCGAAATGACATCTGCATTATTACCTAATAGTGCTGTTATTGCCTCAGAACCACCATCATAGGAAACATACTTAATTTTCGTAGGATCAATACCGTATTTATAAGCTGGTAATATTCCAATTAAATGATCCATTGACCCTGGTGCAGATCCGCCAGCTAAAGTAATATTCTTTGGATTTTTTTTAATGTCATCTAAAAGTGACTTTAAATCTTTATATTTAGAATCAGTCTTTACAACAATTGCACCATAATCCTTTGTAAGTTGTGCTAACGGTGTACTATTTTTATAGCCGTAAGGGCTATTCCCCTCTTTCTTCAAATTGTTAATAATGATTGGTGGTGAATTTACAAATAATTTTTCATTATTAGCTTTATCTTGTGTGGCATACTCGGCCATAAATACTGTACCGCCACCACCCGGCTTATTTTCTACTGTCATTGGTTCTTTAACAAGTTTTGTTTCACTTAATACTTTCGTAAAAGATCTTGCCGTTAAATCCCATCCTCCACCTGCTCCTGATGGTGCTACAACCGAAATTGCCTTATTAGGATAAGATGAGTTATTGCTTCCCGTTGTTTCACTACTACTTTTACATGCTGCGAGACTTACAGCAATTAAAGAAGTCATTACGAATAAACTAGTCTTTTTAAATTTCACTTTTAGTTCCTCCCCTTTTTGGAAACGCTTTCTAATACAAGTATTATAGTTTAATAATTCTGAAAAAAGTTTTTATGAACGTTAAAGACGTAAAGTCCATTAAAACCATTTTGTTCATAAAAACCACGATAAAGAAAACTCGCCGATTGGTGAGCTTTAAGAGAAGACAGATGCGTAGTTTCACTTATGCTTAATTCCTAAAATTTGCAACTACTCGAGCCCCATTCATCGCTACAAATTTATACTCTTTTAATGTACGAAAAAACCTCGTCTTTTGATAAGGTTTTTTTGTGTTGATACATAGTCATAAAGGTTTCGAGTGAGTAAGTATAAATGCAAAATGACGAAATGAAAAGAATTTACTCAGAAAAGTCTATAATGGGAATCAACCAATACCAACAATACCAAAAGTGACTAAATGACAAACTCATTTTTTGGGAAAACTTAAACAAAAAAGAATACGAGCATTTAATCAACAATTCCTTAATTAGGAATAGGTAAATAATCTTATAACGGTGACTACATTTTCTCTTTTATCAAACAAATTTCAAGGAGTTTTTTATGGAATCGACATTAAAACAAGATTTCTTTTTAAAACCATCTATACAAGTAGCAAAGGAGCTTTTAGGCTGTATATTAGTTCATCGTACTGATGAAATGGAACTTTCTGGAATAATCGTAGAGACCGAGGCATATATGGGCCCAGAAGACCGAGCTGCACATAGTTTTCAAAACCGACGTACGAAACGAACGGAAGTAATGTTTCATGAGGCAGGTTACATCTACACTTACCAAATGCATACCCATACTTTAATTAATGTAGTTTGTGAAGAAGTCGGCTTACCACAAGCAGTATTAATTAGAGCACTAGAACCTTTGAATGGGATTGAAAAAATGATCGAATTTCGAAAAAATCAACCGATCTCTAATTTAACAAGTGGACCGGGAAAGCTTACAAAAGCACTGAATATTACGATGGAGTCCTATGGAAAACCTATTTGGCTACCGCCTGTTTATATCAAGGAGGGAATTAAACCAGAACATATTAGTAGTGGACCAAGAATCGGTATTGAAAATACCGGCGAAGCAAGAGACTATCCTTGGAGATTTTGGATTACTGATAATAAATTCGTTTCTAGAAAATAAAAATACCCAGGCTGTAGATGAACTCTTGCTTTCAAACAGTCTGGGTTTTCTTAACTTCGAAACATAATATTTTTTAACGTCATTCATCATATGCAGTAACTGCATTTTTTATTTGCTCTTCCAATTCCAAACAGTATTCTACGATTTGGTATTTGCTCCAACTTAATCTATTTGCCATATAACGAATCACTTCATCTTTGTACTCGTTAACTAGATCAATTTGAAAATATAAAAATCCAGTTCTCCTAATAAAAAAGTCTACTGGTTTTACAATCATTTCGTTTTGAATTCCATATTCTAGTTGTAAAAATAATGATAGAGGTAGATTTGTATCATTCTTTATATCACTAAATGCAATATTCATTAAATGCTCTATATTCGATCCATATACTCTACTTAATTTTTTATACTCCGCTTCACATAATCCAATTGCGATAGCAGCAGATGAAAATCGTTTTTTAAAATAATTAAAACCTTTTGAGCCTCCAACATCTCCACCTGAAATTGGTAAATTTTTAGTCTGACATTCCTTAAATCGATTTTCATTATCTTTTGAGATAAAGTCTACAGTTGTCTCGGCCATTTTACGATATCCTGTTAATTTTCCCCCAGCAATCGAAATTAACCCAGAGGATGATTCCCAAATCTCATCCTTTCTTGAAATTTCTGAAGGATCCTTACCTTCTTCAAAAATTAATGGACGAATGCCAGCCCAGCTTGATTCAACGTCAGTATCTTCCAGTTTTATTGTTGGAAACATATACTTAATACAATTTAGTATATATTCCCTATCTTCATTACTTACTTTTGGATTAGCGGTATCTCGATCAAAAAATGTATCTGTAGTACCAACATAAGTCTTTCCTTCTCTTGGAATTGCAAAGACCATCCTACCGTCTACCGTATCAAAATAGACAGATTGATTTAAAGGAAACTTCTTATGATCAATAACTAAATGAACTCCTTTCGTTAGTCTAAGATTTTTATCGCTTTCTAAGCGTTCCATTTCCCTAAGCTGATCAACCCATGGTCCTGTTGCATTAACGACTTTCTTTGCACGAATTGTAAAAGGTACTTTCGTTATTAAATCGATTACTTTGGCGCCTACTATTCTACTATTTTCATATTTGAAATCTGTCACTTTTACATAATTGAGTGCCTGAGCGCCATGTTCAACTGCTTTTTTTATAACTTCAATTGTAAGGCGGGCATCATCCGTTCGATATTCAACGTAATATCCTCCAGCTTTAAGTCCTTCTCGTTTAACTAATGGCTCCTTTTCTATCGTTTCTTTTTGATTTAAAATTTTTCTGCGCTCATTTTTTTTTACACCAGCTAAGTAATCATATAATCTAAGCCCAATAGAAGTAGTAAATTTACCAAAAGTTCCCCCCTTATATATGGGAAGTAACATCCTTTCAGGGGTGGTCACATGTGGACCATTTTCATAAACAATTCCACGTTCTTTCCCAACCTCTGCTACCATTTTAAATTCATACTGTTTTAAATATCTTAAACCACCATGGACTAGTTTAGTGGAACGACTAGATGTGCCCGATGCAAAATCCTGCATCTCAACTAGGGCAGTACTCATTCCTCTAGTAGTTGCATCAAGTGCAATACCACAACCTGTAATTCCTCCACCAATTACTAATAAATCGAACTCTTTTTCAGCTAATGTGTTCTTAATCTTTTTTCTATTTAAACTCGAAAATTGTTCTTCCATTGTAAAACCTCACTTCAACAATTTTTCTAGTTGTTTTGTAAAAGCCCCCATAAAAAGAAATCAATCTAAAATTAAAAAGGACCGCTACAATTACAACTGTATGTAGAAAGGTCCTAGAATTTCGGTGTTTAACTTATTTAAACGTTAAAGCTGCATTAACTGCTTTTTTCCAGCCTGTATAAAAAACTCGGGAATAATACATTTAATCTTTTAAATACATATTCTAATCAATAATCAATGATTCCTTTCATATTAAAAGTACTGTATCGAATATCCTTCATTTTTCTTCTAATAAAAAAAATCTACTTAATTCAGTAGATTTTCTCATTTCCATTATAACTTTCCGTACAGTTGGCTTTGATTATTATTTATTGTAGTTTATCGTTATTTCTTAGGAAATAATGTCGGAAATATAGCTTATTTTTAAGGGAAATATCTAAAATACTTCCTTAATTCGATACAATGTATTCAAATTTAGCCATTTTTTGAAGATGATAGTATCGGTAAAGTAATTTCAAAGTTTGTGCCTTCTCCTTTTTTACTTTGAACTTTGATTTTCCCACCATGTTCTTCAACAATCCATTTTGCAATTGATAATCCAAGTCCAATTCCATTTTTAGATGTACGTGAGACATCTTCCTGGAAGAAACGGTCAAATATTCGAGGAAGATTTTCTTCTTTTATACCTACCCCACTATCAATAACCTTTATAAGAAAATTATTTTTTACTTGTTCGCAGCTAATATGAATCTTGTCATTTTCATTTGTAAATTTGATTGCATTATCGATTAAAATCACAAGTAATTGGTGGATTCTTTCTTGATCACCAAAATAAAAATACGTATCTTTAATCGACAAAAATATTTCTTTATTTTGAAAAGAAATGATTTCAGTGAAGTGTGAAACGATTTCTTCTAATAATTCATTTAAGGAAAATATTTTTTTATTTAATTGTATTTGTCCTGAATCTGATCTAGCTAATGTTAATAGACTTGCTACTAGTTTGGAAAGGCGCCTATTCTCTTTTAACATAATTGAAAAATCTTGTGCTTTTTCTTCAATTGTTGCCCCTGGCTCTCTAAGCAATAATTCCAACCGTGATTGAATAACGGTTAAAGGCGTTCGAATTTCATGAGAAGCATCAGATACGAACTCCTGTTGCTTTTGCCACGCATTTGTAATTGGTACGAGCGCACGTCCAGCCAAAACATAACCCGCCACAACTGCTAATGCGCTTCCTAAAATCCAACCAACGATTAATATGAGTAATAATGTATCTACTAAATCCTTTTCCGAATCGATATTACGTAATATTTGTAGTGTAATTTTCCCTCGATTTGTTGCACCTTGAATGGAGATCGTTCGATAATTCATATCACCGATTGTATCATTATAAATTTCGTTTATTTTTGTAGGATATTTAAGTTCATCTTGTAAAATGATAGCATTCATACCTGGCATCGGATTTACTAATTTTTTATTTTCATCCCACATAATCATTAAAACACGTGGATCTCGATTGGAAATTGGTAAACGATTTGGATTATCACTATTTTGTATACGATTAATATTCCATAAAAGTGATTGATCAACTTCTTTATATAAACGATTATTTGTATAAGTGTATATAATTAAAGAAAGGATGCCAATTAGCAAGATAAATACTACTGAATTTATAATCGTTAATCGAATTTTTGTTTTCTTAAACATCTCTTCACCTAGTCATCTTTCATAATATAACCGATTCCTCTAACAGTCTTTATCATACTACCATAATTAAATGGTTCTAGCTTTTTACGGAGTTGATGAACATATACTTCTACGATTGCAACGGTCGTATCCGAATCAAATCCCCAAATTCTATCAAAAATTTGTTCTTTCATTAAAATCTTTCCTTGGTTTTGAATAAAGTATTCTAGTAGTTCATATTGTTTGATAGTTAAATGAATCGTTTCATTATTTATTTCAACAGGATGCTCTTTTCCTTTTAAAATGATTCCTTGATACTTCAATGAACTATCAATTGTTAATTTACCACTTCTTCTAAGTAATGCATAGATTCTTGCTAGTAACTCAGGACCTTGAAATGGTTTTACTAAATAATCATCTGCACCTAAGTTTAATCCTTCAACACGATCTTCTAATGAATCTTTGGCAGTTAGAAATAGTACTGGCGTATGTATACCTTCTTTTCTTAAGTCTTTTACAATTTCAAAACCATTTTTCTCAGGCAGCATGACATCTAATACAATCACATCATATATATTTTGCATTGCTAAGAAAAACCCTTCTTCCCCTTCTAACGCTTTATCTACTGTAAAATCATTTGATAATAATTCAACGATTGAATTTAAAACTTGCTCATGATCTTCTACAACTAAAATCCTCATTACAACTCCTCCAATAAATAAAGAAAACTCGTCAATTGCCGTTCCTTGTTCCTAAAATTTGTAGCTATGTCGACTGATTATCGCTGCCAATTTATCCATTCTTAAAGTACTAAAAAGAAGCGTTCCCTATATGCAACGCTCCTTTTCCTTTATTCATAACTTAATGCTGAATTGTTTCATAAGGAATATCCCGAAAATACCACCTACTAAAAGAGAAATGCGATCGTTTTACTAAACTATATTTTTACAGCAATACCCTCTAGTCATACTCCTATCATACCACCAAGACATTTTATAAAATTATTAAATTAAAGACTATAATAAAATATCTGTTTAATTATCAACAATTCTTTTATATTCATAAATCCAAAAACTAAAACAGATAAAGTGCTTTCTGCATTACAAATTTAACGATTTTCTCGTTTTCTGCTTTAGGTTATATAGAACCAATCGTAATTTATTCATGCACAATCAAAAAAAGTTTGGATGACATCATAAAGTCTTTCCAAAATAGCAAAAATTTTTCACCCTGACTTTTGATCAAGACGATGTTCTTAATTGCTGTTACCTGATGATGGTTGTTGATTAAAATAGCCACCGCCACCATTTTGAGGAAAGCCTTCTCCGTTACGAAAGTTTCTCATCATATCGGTACGGCTATTATTTTTATAGCCTAAATAGCCTACACCTACTAAAGTAAAAATTCCAATTACTAAATTTACGATTAGTAAAATTGAGATGACTTTAGGAGAAAAACCACTTGTAGTACGATTTTTCAAATTCGTTTTTTGGTTTTTTTCTACTAAATTTGATTCTAAATTATCCATCACTAACCCCACTCCTTCATATTAGTTAATTGTATTATGTAATAGAATCCTTAACTTTTACTTAAAATAGATTGCCTATAGTGTTAGAAATCGAATTTGGTTAGATAGGATTGACTAAAAAGCATCCATATAAATGAAGAAAAGCCTCAAGATATTAACAATCTAAAGAGGCTTTTTTTGTGTAACTAGAACTTGTAAAATAAACAAAAAAAGGGCGTCTGAACAGCACTATGACTATAGGACACCCTTAAATATCTAAAATATATAAGTCCAAATAAATATTAAGCTTTAAATTATAAATTAAAATAATAATTGTTTTAACAGTAAATAAATTTTTATGCTAACTTTACTTTACGAACTACTTGGATCTTGACGTGTTTTGGAATATCTCCTTTAATCGTCACCTCTCCATTTGATAAAGCAATTTTTGCTCCCCATCCATTTTTAAATTTTTTAATTTTTACTCGAAGTAATCTTATTTCCACCTGACCTAAACCAGATTTGTTTTTCACTTCTAATTCTGGTGTTTTCGCATTACCTATAGTTTGAAGAAGTAGCTTTACTCTAATTAGAGGTTCTTCCGCACTTTTTACAATTACATATGCGTTTCCTTGTTCATCCTCTTTAAATTGGTCGTATGAAACTGAAAAACTTTTCGTACTTAAATAAATTTCTCCCTCATCATTTACTTTGTAAACTGGTGAAAACATATGTCTCTTCTCCTTGCCGTATATTCTTAATTATGTAAAATAAAGAAAACTTCGATTGACTAGCCTTTTAGGCAAAGTCAGAAACTTAATGCGCTATACTTTATTGCTAGAATTAGCTACTCGTCCGCGTACTAATCATCACTGACAATTTATACTTTCTTAAAGTGAAATAAAAAATTGACGATGAAATAATTGAGATTATTTTTACGTCAATTCTAATATTAGTATGGCTTAACTATTAAAAAATGTTCTTTCCAATATTTAATATGTTTTAAATATGAATCTTAGTACATCAGACAGATTATTCTAGTTTAGTAAAAATTAATATAAAATGCAATTTTTAAACTCTGAAATTAATATCTAAATATTGGAAATTCCTACTCAAAATAATGCCATTATTTTACATTAAAACTTGGTTCTAAATCATAGTATTTAAGGAATAAATATGCTATTGTTCTTATGAATTATTTAAAAATTTAAAATCGAATATTTTATCTAAATTATGAAATTAAAAAAGGAAGAAGGAACGTGCGTTGATTTACAGTAAACAAGATGTGCTACATAATGAATCCCAGAGTATTAAAAATGGAGCCGCATCTACAATCGCAATCAGTTTATCAAATAACTATTTTATATTGTTCGCAATTGCAATTTTAGGTGCCACCAATTATCAAGTTGGTTTAATTTCTTCCTTACCTTCAATTGTCGGAATGGCCGCAATGCTGCCAGCTGCTTTTATGGTTAATAAGTTAGAAGAAAAAAGAAAATTCACTGCTTACTCAATTTTCTATACGCGTTTCTTTCTATTAATTATGGTTTTTCTTCCATTTATCAAATCAGAGCATATAGCATGGTTTTTTGTTATTTTAATTGCATTAATGAATTTTCCAGGTACTTTTTTAAACTTAAGTTGGCAAGCATTTATTGGTGATTTAATTCCAGCAGAACGTCGAAACACATTTTTTGGCAACCGAAATCGAATACTAACCTTTACGGGAATGATTGTAACGCTTGTAGCAGGAATATGTATGAAATCGATTAGTCCAAAAAGTGCCCTTCCATATCAATTACTTTTTTTATTTGCATTTATATTTGGAATGATCGAGTTTTTTTATATATTGAAACATAAAGAAGAAAAGCAAAAAATAGAGATTTCTAATCATTATTCTCCTTTTTCAAAACATCTTTTTCAGTATAAACCATATATCTCATTTTTAGTTTGCGCACTATTTTTTAACTTTGCGTGGCAAATGGCATGGTCTTTATTTTCGATTTATCAAATTAGATTTGCTCATGCAACTGCTTTTTGGATTAGTTTATTTACTGTAAGCAACCAACTTTCACAAATCGTTAGCTTTCGTTGGTGGGCAAAAATGGCGAATCGTTATAGTAATACTCAATTACTAATTTGGATTTCAGTCGGAATGGCTTCTGCACCTATTTTAAATATTTTATCAACAAATTATGTATACTTATTTATCGTAAATTTCACATCAGGATTTTTTGTATCTGGTACAGTTTTAATATTATTTAATAGCTTACTAGAAGCTACTGAAGAAGAACATCGCACTTCCTATATTGCTAATTATAATTTCTTACTTTCAATTGTAGCCTTCATCGCTCCACAATTTGGTGTTTTTTTACTTGAATCGTTCAGTATGAATATTGCGATGATTATTTCAACGATATTCAGAGGATTGGCAGGAATTTTATTTGGAGTGATGGCATATAAAATGTCGCATTCAAAACAATTAGATTATAAGCAAAACAAACTATCTCTTTAGATAAATTTAAAGGAGTTCAAATATAGGACTCCTTTATTTATGGTTTCAAAACCACTTTAATACAATTATCTTCCTTATTATTAAAAATATGATATGCATGATCTGCTTCATCTAAAGATAATTTATGAGTAATAATTTTTGTTGGATCAATCTTTTCATTTACGATTTGTTCATATAAGAATGGCATATAATGTCTTGCCGGAGCTTGACCCATTTTTATATTAATATTTCTACTGAAAAATGCGCCTAAAGGAAAAGCATTATAGTTCCCACCATAAACTCCTGTGATTTGAACGGTTCCACATTTTTTTACAGCTTTTGTAGCAATTTGAATTGGTCCTAGTGTCCCACCTTGTAATTTCAATTTCTGTTCAATAAATTCTAACGGCGATTTCTTCCCATCCATACCAACACAATCAATTACAACATCCGCTCCACCTTTTGTAATCTCCTTTAAGGTTTCACCCATATCTGGGTCTTTCGAAAAATCATAGGTTTCAGTTTTATTCATCTTTTTTGAATGCTCTAATCGATAATCGATATAATCTACTGCAATAACTCTTTTTGCTCCTTTTTTCCAGGCAAACTCCTGAGCCATTAACCCTACCGGACCGCATCCTAATACAATGACTGTATCTCGTTCTTTCACGCCTGCATGATCAACACTCCAATATGCAGTTGGTAGTACATCTGACATAAAAAGTAGATGATCATCATCTAACTCACAGCTTTCTGGTATTTTAAACGGTGTATAGTTACCAAACGGAACCCTTAAATACTCTGCTTGCCCACCTGGATAATCTCCGAACTTTGAAGTATAGCCAAAATAACCCCCTGAATCATAATGTGGATTCGAATTATCGCACTGACTTTGTAATCCATGATTACAATATGGACAAGTTCCGCATGCTACTGTAAATGGAATTACGACTCGATCCCCTTTTTTTAAATTGGTAACACCTGGGCCAATTTCTTCAACTATTCCCATCGGCTCATGTCCAATAATATAGCCTTCTTTTATTGGAAAATTACCTTGATAAAGGTGTAAATCAGAACCACAAATCGCTGTTGAAGTAATTTTAATAATGACATCATCTTTATGTTGAATTTTTGGATCCTCTACTTTAATCGTTTTTACTTGATAATGCCCTTGATAAGTAACAGCTCTCATATTACTCCTCCTAATATATAGGTCATTTTCATATCGTTACCTTAAGGACTCTAATTATGTAATCATTAATAAAGAACGTAACGGCCTTCAGTAATATAATCATCAAAGCATTGATTTTACCAATTCTCTTTTTATAGGCAACAGACTGACTATAAAATCATACTTTAATTAATGTGATATTTATTTAATTAAACCTATTAGATATTAAGATTGATTTTTAGTAAAATTAGTTATTTTTGACGATTCAAATCCAAATTAATTTGTTACTATAAAAATTAGTACGATTTAGGAAAGGATATTGATATGACTATAGATTATCGTTTTTATGAGAATCCTTCAGACCTTGATCTTCAGTATGATTTTTGGAATAAGATGACAGAATCTCTACCATATGCTTGGAAACCAACTTTATCTCCGAAATTATTCGAACTCCAATCTGAATTTAATGAAAAATCTAGATGTTTTGCTTTTGACGGAGACCAACTTGTAGGTTATATGAGTTTTTCTGGTAAAGGGGAATTTGTTTCATTAGGTTATCCATGGGTATTGCCAGAATATGAAGATACAGTGCGAGATGAATTGTTTGAAAGAGTTTATCAATTTGCTATTAGTGACGAATATGGTGGAAAATTACTTGCACAGCGATTTAGAGGACAGTGGTCAAAACAAATAGACTATTTTTTATCAAAAGGATTCAACATTACTAGTCGTTCTCAAATAGTTGGCGCGCATTATCCACTTCTTATAAAACCAATCCAAAGTATTCCTGGATTTTCGTATGAGATAAAAGATCAATTTAAATTTAATATTTGGAAAGATTTAAAAATGAAGCAACAAATTCTTACTAATGATCAAGTTGCCATGATGAATGAGTATTATGGTTCAATTGAATTCGACTATGCAGTTGAATGTAAGCTAGAAAATCAAGTCATTGCCTATTTCGGTATGACAATAAGACCGGATACAGGGTATTCAGAAATATTAGCTGTTGCTTATACTGAAGCAGCCATACCTTATTTCTATGATATAATGTCGATCATCCATAATGAAAACGTCAATCGAAAAGTTACAGTAGTTACAATCACTAAGTCACAAATTCCAAAAGGTGTATTACAAGAAAAACTTGGCTTTACTCCATTAACTGAAGATGTGATGATGCATAAGAGACAGAGTTAAGAAGGTTTTAGAAAAAATAGAGAGATTCCAAATAATTGGAATCTCTTTTTTATATTACCGTAAAATCACAAGTTCCACTTTCCACTCCATTGATTAGTAGTGTGATGCTATGCTGACCTGGGTAGTGTGTTCTAGTTGAAAAGTTTTTGAATGAGTGTGTTTTGTTGTATGATAATGTTTTGTTATTTTCAATTGTGGTTTCGGATATTTTAAAGCTTTTTCTTGTACGGTTACCTTTTGACTTTACGTAATCAATTGCGAATTCGATTCTAAGTTTTGTCGTGGTCGGCTCGTTACTATGAATCGTAAATGAAAAGTTTAAGTCTCCACCAATTTCTATTTTGTCTGATTGTAATTGAAATTGGTCTATATGGATTGCATTTGTCGTTTGAAATCCAAAAATCGTTAAAGCTTCTATATTACCTTTTTTTAATAGCGTTCTACATGCGTGCTTTATAATCCAATTTGTATGTGGATTTTTTCCATACCATTCTTTTGCAATCTTTAATACTAGAGTTGGGTGATCTTTTGAAATATCGTTTAAATTATTCGCTACACTTTTACGAACATATAATGACTCGTCTTCCTTTAGGTTTTCTAAAATAGGCAGAATTGGAGTTGGGTCTTTTTTTAGACTTTTTAAAACCATCCCCCATGGTAATTTTGGACGGCATCCTTCACTTGCAAGTCTTCTTACATGTTCATTTGGATGAGTAGACCATTTTAGCATTTGTGTCATCATTCGTTCTTGGTCTTGTACAATGAACGGTCTAACAGCAAATTCTGAAGTTGAGTGCTGTGTGAATTTTTCTAGAGCTTCCATAGATTTTTCCCAATGATCTAAACCGTACACTTCAACGAAATCAGGAAAAAAAATACTACTTAATTGACCCGTTGGAAATTCATTTACTATACTACTTAAAATCTCTATTGATTTTTCAAATTTGTTTGGAAGTGTCTCTCCCAAGCAAATCGTAATATGTCTCATTCTTTCCTTTAATGTTTTTTCATCCCAATTTCCATCGAATACTTTATCCATAAAAGTTTCACGGTTAAAATCTGTATAAACGGCATTGATTTCGTTTGCGATTTTTGAAATTAAATCGTGGTTATATACATTTTTCAAAGCATCTGCCATTTTAATTCTCCAATCATTTTATTTCAAACTATTAAACAATCTCACCTAGTAAAGTGATTGGCTGTGAGATTTGCCTTTTTAATCCCTCAATTGTATCCTTTTTAATAATTGCTAGAGCACATGTAGCTGGACCTGCAGATTTATGTAATGGGATACTAGATTGTTTCAATAATTTTATATCGATATTATTCGTTTCCATCAATAGATTCAATTCATATTGAACACCATTTGAACCAATCGGTAATAGATCAATAACATCTTCATTACGAGCTAAGTGCTTTATTGAATTGAAGTTGATTATTTCATTTTTATTGTCATTTATATCCTCTACTACTTCTTGTCCTACTTTCGGATAACCGATTAAGATTACTACATCACCAGAATTTATTTCTTTTTTATTAAATGGATTATAAATTTCTCCCATTAAAGTGATTCCTAAACCTGTTTGTTTTGTAGGGATATTTTCTTCTGTACTTCCAGTAATATTTACTTCTAAGTGGTCTTCATAAAAATTAGCTTCATTATACTCTTTAATTGCTTTTTCAATCCCGTTTATTATTCGTTTTCCTCTACCGTTCATTTCTACGCATAAAGTATTAATTAATACAGTTGGCTTAGCGCGAAATGCCAATGTTTCAACAAAGCATAATTTCGCAGTTAAATAACCTACAATTTCTTCATCAACTTTTATGAAATCAAGCTCACTCATCCCTATTCCACCGCAGCTATCACAAGCAATTGTAAAATAACGATTCCCATCTATATGCATTAAAGTTAAATCCCTATATTTTGAAATTTGCACGTTTCATCACCTTTTGAAGTATAAATGCTAAAATAATATTGGCCGCTGAAGTTAAAGTCAATGGCACAACCATTAAGATAAAAAAACTACTAACAGTCTTTACAGTAAACGAGTGATTCAAATAAGCAATTAATAGACCGCTTAATAACGTTGCCACTGGACCATTTAAAATAATTGCAACGACCATCGCTATGTATTGATTCATTTTTTTAAATAATACGCCAAAAATCCAAACAATCACAAGCATTTGTATTGCGATAAATAGATGCACTGGTACTGTAAAAGGAAAACCCGAAGTAATTGCTGTAAGAAGATGACCTAGTGCCCCTACAATCCCACCGGCAATCGGTGAAATCATCATAGCAGCCAGAAAAGCCGGCAATGAATCAAATGCAATAGAATAAACTATTTTTATATTAGACAGTACTGCACTTAATGCGATAAATAATGAAAGTAAAACAATTTTTTTTGTGTTCAAGTTTCTCCATCCTCTTAATTTAGTTGAATGATATTTTTCAAAAATCCAAAACCATCGTTATACTCAATTTCAATAATACATCCATTACTCGTATAAAATTTCCAGAAATGACTTAAATCTAAATGAAGTAAATTTAAGAGTACTAGCTTCATAATTCCCCCATGTGAAACGACTATTACATCATCGTTATTCGATTTAATGTCATGACAAAATGTATTAACTCTTTCTGCACACTGCTTTAAGCTTTCCCCATTCGGAATTTGAAAATGAATCAAATCTTCATTCCACTTTTCTACGAATTCAGGCACTTCATTTAAAAGATCAGTATATGATTTCCCTTCAAATAGGCCAAAATTTGTCTCCTGTAACCTACGATCAACTATTTTTGATTCACCTATTAAATCTTCTAACGCATCACTTAATAAAGTGCATCTACGAAGTGGACTAGAATACAAAGTATAGCGTGAAGTAGGCTCAATCATTTTCGTAAACTGGGTTATCACACCACCTATTTGACTTAATCCTTTTTCTGTTAAATCAAAATCAGTCATCCCTGCATAAACCTTTTTTCTATTTCCAATGCTTTCTGTATGTCTAATTAAATAAATTCTCATACTAATCTCTCACCTATAACAGCAAAAATTAAAAAGCATAATTGGGAAACTTCAATTGTAAATCCAATTACATCCCCTGTAATTCCATCTAGTTTTTGATTGATTCTTTTCGTTACAAAAGTAATAAAAATAAACGTGACACATACCGCAAAAATAATGGCTATTTCATTGATTAATACACTACTTACACAAACGAGTAATACATAGACAATTAGAACAAATAATGAATTAGAATTTTTTGCTTCGATAATAAATTGACTTCCAAATCCTTCATTTCTAGCATATGTACTTATTCTACAAGTGAATAGCGCGATACATCTTCCAATAATCGGAAATAAAAAAATGACAAATGTTGTACTCTTTGATAAAAATAACCAATCACCTAAAAATAAAATAATTAACGAAATGACCCCAAATGCACCAATGCGACTATCTTTCATAATTTCTAGTATTCTTTCTTTTGAACGATGACTAAAAATTCCATCTGATGTGTCAGCTACTCCATCAAAATGTAATCCACCCGTTAACAATAAATAGACTAGTAGAATAAGAAATGCACCCGCTTCATTGTCCAAAATGAACGAAATTCCACTATTCAAACTAACAAGTATTAAGCCAATTAACACACCTACTAACGGAACCAATCTAATTCCCTTTCCTAGTTCGTCTTCGATAAACTCATAGTTTTTCACTGGAATGGTTGAAAAAAAACTAAGGATCATTTTAAATCGATTCATATCATAACTCCTACTTTATTCTTAATGGAATACCAGCTGTGACGAGTATAACTTCTTCTGCTCTTGCAGCAATTTTTTGATTTATACGCCCTGCAATATCTCTAAAAATCCTTCCTAGTCGATAAGATGGAACAAGTCCATAACCTACCTCATTCGAAACAATTATGAATGTTTTACCGTGTTGATCACAAATGTCTATCAACTCGTTCACTTCATTTTCTATATCTGATTCTAGTTTGTTTATTTGCTCATTCTTAATTGAATCAAAATCAATGTCAGTATAATGATCGAACATTAAATTTGTAATCATAACGGTCATACAATCTAAAATAACATACTTGGCTTGAATAAATTCTTCATTCATTTTTAATTGATTAAATTGTTTATATCGCTCAACAGTATGCCATTCAGTTGGACGATCTTCTTGATGTCTTTGAATTCTTTCATTCATATCTCCATCAAATGGTATTGCCGTAGCAATGTAAACTACATCATTTGCGTTTGTTTGTAACTCTTTTATTCTTTTTTCTGCATAAGAGCTCTTTCCACTACGTGCTCCACCGATTATAAGAATCAAATTCTTCACCTCTTAAGTAAAAAAATAATGCAGCTTAAGCCATATAATATTGAGCTTAAATTTAACCTAACTCTCCAATTACAAATAAACCTACTAACAATATATTTTAAAACTCTTATACCATGTAGAACTAGTGCAACACAAAGTGCCTTTGTAGCCACAATTGAAAATGCGGTAGTACCTTTTAGTACACCTAGTGGCAATGAACTAATAAGCCCTAACAATATGGAACGAATTAATCCTAATACATAAGCACGATATGAACCAATAGCTAAAATAATCCAGCCAAACATGATACAAGGGGATAGTCTATTGAAAATATAAAACACTTTATAAGATTGCTCCATAACTTTTGTTGCGGTGTCCACACCTAAAATTCGCACCATTTGAAATGCTAAATGATCAACCCCAGCATGAAAAGTACGAGCAAACAGTCCAAATATCGCAAAACTTCCTCCCCATATTGTCCAATTTCGCTTCATTATACTTATTAATTTAACAAAGCGAGATAACTGCCGGCCACAATAGAATGTTCCAAACAATAAAGAAATTATACGATAAAAATAGTAAAGTTGGATGAGATTGATATGCTTCTAGCTGGTCTGGGAATAAGAAATGTAACTTACTCCTATAAACATAAAAATTGGACCTAATATTAGAGATATCCCATCTAACCAACGACCTGAAAACCAATAATCTTTTACTATTTTAGACATAACTTTTCTCCTTTTATTCTGTTCATCTCTATCATAATTCATAATGAATAAAAAATGAGTATAAAAAAGAAGTTTTTTAAAATCCCCCTTTTTTTATACTCTTTCTGTTAATTCTTTTCTTGGCCCAAATCATCTTTTATAAGCTTTACTACCTAATATACGAACATTTATTTTAATGTCTTTTATTGATTCAGCGTCAAATGCATTTAGCGATTTTATTTTCCATTCTTGTCGATTAAATCGATACGGCTTTTCTGAAATATTGAGTAGATCTGCATGAAGCTCTTCACTTTTTTTTATTGTTTTAACTAATTCTTTTTTCATTTTTTTTCTTACTTTATCTATAATGATCTTTCTACTTAAATTATTCTCGTTCTCTAAAACGGCTATTTCTGTTTCTATATTAATAGAATACTTTGGTTTCTTATATCCTCGTATTACCTTTACTGAACCTTTTGAACTCCTAATTTCTAAATTAATTTTTTCTTTTTCAAGTATAAGTGGCATACTATAATTTTTTTGGTTTAAATAATTAAGTGATAATACATCATTTAATGTTACTTTACCTTTATATTTTTGCTGCGATAATACATAAGCACCATTAATATAAGCTACCTTATTTTCTTTTTGCTCTTTAAACTTCGTTTCATCTATATCTAATGAAGGAATTAAAATTGTTCCTACAGGTTGACTATACATTGAAATAAATTGATGAAACTTTATTGCTAATAATATTAAGCTACCTCTGCTCTTTTCAATGGGGTTATTTACTACAGTATATAAAAACGGTAAATTAAAAAATGTTTGACTTAATAAGATATCTTCTATTTCGCGATCGGTACCATAAATCCAAATTGTGTATCTCAATAAAGGTCTACCGCTAATAAATGAACTAATATCCTCTAATTTATTTTCAATAACAGATTTACTTAGGATTATACTCCCGACATGACCATAATATAAAGGTATTGGGGAATTCTTATCCAATTTAGTAAAGGCCTCCTGTATGGTTTTACCTTCTGCGTGGCCAATTAAAGGCGAAGTTGGCACCTGTAATGCTCCACTTTCTTGCTTTGCGATATTTGAAAAATTAAGTGCTTGAATCGAGACAATATACTTATTATCCTTATAGTCCACACCTATACTTGTAACTAATGTTTGATCAATAATTGTTCGCTCTCCCCAACATCCTGTCAATATGAATAATTGAAAGAAAACAATTAAAATGATTAATGTTTTTTTCATCCTATGCATCACTCCTTCATCCGATCTTTATCGATTGGATGAAAGAATAGACTTCTGTTTTTTTTAAACCTTTGAGGCAATTTAATTACTACATTAAAAATATCGGAAAAGTTTGGAACAGATAGTAAAGTTATATAAGGTTGCCCGAAACTCTCTAGAGATACAACCATTGTCAATAAGAGAAAAAATGCAGTAAAAAAGCCGATTAATCCTAAAATTGAAGATAGAATTAAGACAAAAAAGCGCATAATTACGACATTACCTGAAATATTTTGATTAATTAATGTATATCCTGAAATAACCGTTAAAGCAATTACTACTAGCATTGATGGAGAAGTTAATCCAGCACGTATTGCAGCATCACCAATAAATAGCCCCCCTAAAACTGCAACAGTTTGTCCTACTGCTTTCGGCAAGCGTAACCCTGCTTCTTTAAATAATTCAAAAAACACCAACATTAAAAAAGCCTCTATTGCTGCTGAAAATGGCAACCCATTTCTAGACATTCCAATCGTAGCAAGAAACGGGTACGGTATTTGATCTAAATGATATGTCACCAACGCTATAAAAAAACCAGGTAGGAAAATTGTTGTAAATATAGCTACCAACCTAAGATATCTTACTACATTAACATAATAAAAACTCGAATGGATATCTTCAGGAGAATAAATAAGTTGGGTTAAACTAGTTGGACCTATTAAACAAGCTGGATTGCCATCTACAATCACTCCAAATCTTCCTTGGTTTAATGATTGTACAACAAAATCGGGTCTACCTATATTATCTAAAAGAGGAAAAATCGAGAATGGTTGATCATATAATTCTTCTTCTATTTCATAACTACTTACGATTACGTCTTTTTTAATTAAGCTAAGACGTTTTTTTACTTCAGCAAGAATATTTGGGTTTAGAATATCTTCAATATAAATTAATAATACTTTCGTTTGGCTTCGTTCTCCTATTGTATATTCAACACTTTTTAAACTTGAAGTCTTAAGTCTCTGACGAATTAAAGCCATATTATCTGAAATATTTTCAACAAATCCATCTCTTGGTCCTCGAACTGAATTTTCTAAATTCGATTCTTCAGGGACTCTTTTTGGAGGATTTGCTACCGGAACAAAGAATATATCATTTAAATAAGAACTAAATATTACTAAATCTCCAGTAAATAGATTTTCTTCAACTTCCTTTTTAATATTCGATCTCGTTTTCAACCTTTTTGTTTCGACTATATTACTTAACAATTCAAAATCGAATTTTTCTTCTTTTTGTATTACATTAAAAATGTCAATAATAATTTGATTACTAAATTGTATATGAATCAAATTAGTACAAAACATAATGATGACATAATGTAAATCTTCTCCTTCTTTATATGTTTTCGTTCTAAAATCAATATCGTATGAATAATTAAAGGATTCAATAAACTCTACTAGATTAAAATTATCTAAAGTAAATTCTTTTGTCATTCTGAATCACCTTTTTAGTTTTGAGATAATAAAAAAAATACATATCGTAAATAGTAAAAAAATTAAATTTATTGGGAAATAGTAGTATTGTAAAAAATAATAAAAAGACGTTGCATTCCACGGAATCATTACTGCAACTAATAAAACTAATGATATTAAAGGTAAACCCCATTTTTTCTTTCCACTATAATTGATGATGTAGTTTGTAAAGAATAAATTTAAGCTTATTCGAATAAAAGCTCCTGACAGCCACTGAAAAATTGACAAAAAATCCAATCTAGTAAGATTCACTCCTAAGGTTAGTAGTTTCCATTGTTCATAAACAGGATTCCTCATTTTTTCTGCCTCAATAGAGCCAAATTCAGTTATCGCTCCTACAAGTGGACCAAAAATTAACATAAACAATATAAAAGTTACTACTATTAGCCATTTTACTTTTACTTGATCTTTTACATAGGAATTTAAAAATAAAAGAAAAATAATTTCAAAAAATCCTGAACATGTATAAATAAAGCCATGAAAAAAATCATGATAGCCATTTTCAAATATTGGAAATAGTAAACTATAATTTTTATTTTTAATATTGCCTATTCCCACTAAGAATCCAAATAAAACAACTAGTGGCAAGATAATAAATGCAAGCGTTCCAATTGTACGAATTCCTTTATATGCAGCGTAAAAGCAAACAAGTGAAATCAAAAATACTACAATAAAAATCGGAATATCCTGAGTATAATTAATATCGGCCCAAATAAGAGTAAATCGGAACGTAATAAAAGCTGACAATAAAAAATAAAGGACAAAAAAAGTTGATAAGATATAAACTATTGGCTTATAAAACACCTTATACATAATGGATAAAACATCTTCTTTGTTAAACTTCTTATACAAAAAAAGAACCAAAGTTGTCCAAATTAAGAAAGGGAGAATACTTGCAACAACTGTTACCCATGAATCTCTGTGAGAAGACGTCAAAATACTTGGAATGATAAATACATGTAACATATATCCGGTACTCATTATGATTAAGATATAAATATGGATTGAATAAATAAACTTTTTATTCATAAAAGTCACCCTATAAATTCTTTATACTTTTAAGTTAACCCAATGTGAAATTTTTATGTATAAATTTACCAATAAGTTATTTAGAGTAGGATTTAGGGAGGGAGAAAAAATATTTATAAAAATAACTCATCTTTATAAATATTTTTTAGTTTTCTAAGTAAAAAACCTTCTCCCAATACAGATTGGGAGAAGGCTGTCTTTAAGCCCCGATTTAATTCTTTTCCTTACTCTTAATTAGTTAAATCTAAATCACTTAAAATACTATCTAATGTAGCACCTTTATATGATTTTTTAGCTTTAGGAGGATTTGGAACTGTTGAATTTTGTAATCCAAAGTTCTTAACTACATAGTCCATATCTTTTGCATCAACTACTTTATCAAAGTTGAAGTCAGCAGATGCTTTGTTTGTCCCCCAGTAAGTTTGTACAGCTAACGCATCGAGTACGTCGATTACATCATCTTTATTTGCATCACCAGCAGGAGCCACATCCAATAAATAGCGCAATTGCTTACCGATTAAATCACCACGGATATTATCAAATAAATTATCCATTGTTTGATTGATTGTAAAGTGACCTGGTACATCTACTGATAATGTATAAGGTTTACTGTCTAATTTCACACCATCGAATGCATAATCACCTTGTTTTGATGTGATTGGTGTTTGTAAAACAGTTTTACCATCATAAGATGTTAATGTAATTTTCGCACCTAATTTACTTTGATCGATCGCATAGTTTGTTTCACCCGTTACAGGGTTTTTTGCTCCTTCTACTTGAAGTGTTCCTGAAAGTTTTGAAACTGTTGGTTTTACATTGTAACCTTCAATATAAGTATAGACATTTTTCGTTTCAACATTTGATGTGTCAATTGTAGATGTACCGTTACCTGAGAAGTTGATTGCTGAACCTGTTGTAAATGATTTATCAGTTGTTTTAATATCGAAATTAAATAATTGAGTATCCTCTGGTAACTTAGCTGAACCTGAGTAAGTAAAAGTAAAGTCATATTGTGTGAGATAATCCCAAGTAGTAGGAGATGTTTTTACTGTAACTTGTGCGTCTCCATATTTCTTAACCTCATCATTTACTTGAATATTATCAATGATTCCTTGATTATTATTCAATTGAAGTGTTAGTTTAGTTGTTTTTAAGTTATTAATATTATTGGCTTTTATAGAGTAGTTTACAGTATCACCAGGTACGATATTTTGCTTATTCGCTTTTAAGTAATAATATGGAGTTGTATTTTTTACGAACGCTATTCTAATTTGAGCAGTTGGGTTTAACGCTGCATCCATTCCATAGAAAGTTAAAGGTAATATTGAATATTTGCTATCAACTAAAATTTGATCATTATAATCCCCGTTTTTATCTACGTTAATAGGTAATGATGGGAAGAAAGAATTATAAGTGTAAACAATTGTGTTATCTGATTGGTCAGCTTTAATACCGTATTTTTTCGCTTCGTCAATTTCTGGATCATTTACGTTAATGTTGAAGTCGTATAACATTTGTCCATTTTTATCTAGTTGACTATCACTATACTCGATAACTTTTTGATCTAATTTGTCAAAGCTTGAAGTCATATTAGGAATAGCATATTCCAGCATAAAGTCTCTAGCTTCAGCAAATGTTTTTCCACTTTCACTCACACCAACTAGTCTTAATTTGTAATGACCTGGTTTAATTAATTCATATTTACTGCTAATCGGGTTTTTCGCATCTCCAGTGAATGGGAAGTAATATGCACCTACAAGTCGACCAATATTGTAAACTACATCCTCCTTCATTACTGAAGTATTAAATGAACCAATAATACCTAAGTCTTGACCAGTTGTTGGGTCCTGAACGATAACATCTAATGATTTCATATGTGTTTTTAGAGAAACACTTCCATCAATAAATGGGTACGCATAAGTTGGATTCGTAATTTTATTTGAATAAAGTGGGTTGATTAAATTAAATGATTGGATACCCTCTTCAACTACACGAACACCAAATGGAATTTGATATTGTTCAGTTGGATCTGCAGTATTCGTGAATGTAACATAACCTTCATATGTTCCTTTTTCTGCAGTTTTTGGAATGTTTAAATTAAACTTAATTGATTTCGAGCTAATACCATTCAACTTAACTGATGTAGGACCTGAAAGTGTAACATTATTTGAAGCTGCATCCTTAGATCCTCTTAATCCAGTTTGATATTTCACGTCGACACTAAATGTTTTTGCTTTTTCACTACGATTCTTTAAAGTAACACTGCGAGAATCTGCAATAGCGTTATCATCAAATCCGTATGAACCAAAGCTCATCCCACCGGTTAATTCATTAATTAATTTTTCTTTGCCGTTTACGATCGTTGGTGTTTTATCAACCACTTCTAATTCTACATTTGAATGAATTGCTTCATATGCATCTACACGTCCACTACCTACTTCAAATACACTATAAGCTTTTGATAATGGATCAGCAGTATTCATTAGGATTGATTTGATATCTTCTGGTTGTAAGTCTTTATTTGATTGAAGTAATAGGGCAGATACACCTGCTACATATGGTGTTGCCATTGATGTTCCAGACATACGCTCATATGCATACTTATAATCTTCAGGCTTTGATCCATCGCCTGTTTTATTATTTACATAAAATGGTACACTTGAAAGAATCGAAACACCCGGAGCAGTCACTTCTGGCTTGATATCATAGTTTACACGTGATGGTCCCCTTGAACTAAACGTCGCTAATTCATCTGAAGCTGTTTGTAGCTTAGTATAATCACCAAAAGATACTTCATTTCTACCTGCTTTAACCGCTGCTGTAATTTTTAATCCCTCTTCATATGATACTGAGAATGAAGGAATAGCATCGACCGACTCACCTAAAAATGCTTGGATTGCTCCTTCACTTTGGTTATCAATATTATTAGCCATTAATACACCTACAGCGCCAGCTGCTTTTGCATTTTTAATTTTATCAATTAAAGCAATCGTTCCACGTTGAATGTAAGCAATCTTGCCTTTTAAATCTTTTCCTGTAAAGTCAGATGGATTTGCTAAACCTACATCAACAAGTTGATAGGTTTTACCTTTTAATGTCGTTAAATTATCGGAGTAGTTTTGAGCTAATTGTCTAAAGTTGTATTTGTTTCCATCCTGTGTTCCGTTAAATTGATAAAGATCAATTGCAACAGATGAAGCTCCAACAGTTAATGCTAATGCAGCCGCTCCCGGTGAACCTAATGTGTCCATTTTGTCTCCATCATTTCCTGCAGCTACGACAGTCGTTACACCACTTAATACAGCATTGTTAACCGCGATGGAAGTTGCATAAAGTGGATCATTTAACGACGCACCTAATGACATATTAATAACATCCATGCCATCTTGTACTGCTTTATCAAGACCAGCGATAATAGCTTCACTTGTTCCAACCCCACCAGGTCCAAGTACACGATATGAATAAATATCGGCTTCTGGTGCTGCACCAACCTGTTTGTATTCACTATCTGAAGCACCACGTCCACCAATGATACCTGCTACATGAGTACCATGCTCAGTATAATAATCAGCTCCATTTGCAGATCCTGGTTTACCAACTTTTACCCAATCAGCATATGTAGTCTCCATTGGATCATTATCATTATCTACAAAATCATATCCACCTTTGAAAGCGTCTTTTAAATCTGGGTGGTTGTAATCGATACCTGTATCAAGAATACCAACTTTAATGCCCTTTCCTGTATAGCCTTCAGCATGTAGCTTATCCAAGCCGTCATATGGCGTATAGTTTTCTACTTTAGATTCGTCTGCTTTTAACTCGGTATTCTTATCTGATTCCTTTGGAGGGTCAATAGAGAACTTCTCGTTACTCCAAACAGTTTTAACTGCTTTTGATTTTAATAGATTTTTAATTTGATTTGCTGGTAGACTCATTGAAACACCATTAAAGGCATTTTTATATGAATGTTTAATTTTATAATCTACCTTTTTATTATTTTCATCTTTAAGAACTTGTCCCACTTCTGCAGTAAAAGTAGCATGATCTTGATCAACTAATTTCCCTGCCTGTGTCTCAGTTAATGATTTACCTTCAACTTGCGCCTCAATTTTAGCCACCTTAGCAGGTTTATTTGCAAACTCTACAATAACTGAGGTTTGTTTTGTAGTTGTTTGATCTATGTCTGATGAGATTTGAAGCCCTGTCGATTCATTCGTTGAAATTTGTTTTAAAGCAGCTCGTTGCTGGGAAGTTAAATTTGCAAGTATTGTTTCTGTCTTCGTTTTCTCTGCTGCCTTTGAAACATTTGTTACATGTGCAATAGGTGCAACAACAACACTAGATGATAGAGCTAATACGGTAAAGCCTGATACAAACTTACTTTTCTTTACTCTTTTCCCCATTCTTCTTCCTCCTGGCTTTTATTTATCTAAAGTAAAATTCAATAAAGATCTATGATTTATAAAATAGTAAGCTACTTTTTATCTTCATATATATCTCTTTACATCAAATTTACTTTCTACATTTATTATCAATTTTTTCCAATTTTCGGTCAATTGGGTTATCCCTCGCCTAATTTACCAAAGTTTTAAATTCTTCCTCTCTGCATTCGACAAGATTCTTCTAAATTCTCCCGTGAAAAACAATCGAAATAACCCAATTTTTCTATCATTTTAAAAGAAATAGTCAGTTCTATGAAAACGCTTACTTTTTTTATTTAAACTTTAATCGTTTAAATAAACCTCGGGATGATAGGTTTTTCTTACAAATTGAACATGATAAAACTATTTTAGAATATTATAATTCATCATTTATTAGGATTTAAAATGGTCAAAAATTAACACATTTTTTTGTGAAGAGTACCGAACGAGAGAAGAATGCGTTACTTTTAAAAGAGAATGAGTAACAAAGAATGCGAAGGTTTGTGGGCAATCTAAGGTCTTTACTTCTGTTTTGGTCATTTTCAATTTATCATCTTACTTATCTATGCTTGTTCACTCAAATTAATTAAAATTAATGGCTTTATTTGCCGTTCCACCGATTTAATTTGCAGTTTTGACTTTTTTAATTATAGATTTGCCAATTTTATTTGCAGTTTTCGAATATTTATTTGCACGCTCCCCAATTAATTTGCTGATTTCGCTTTTTTAATTGCAGTTCACTATTTCATCATTTCACATATATTCCTATAAAATAAAAAGGGAAGCCAATCTAGCTGGCTTCCCTCTTCTACATTATTATTGATCTAAACCTAACTCTTTTAAAATACTATCTAAAGTTGCACCTTTATAATTAGTTTTTGGTTTTGGAGCGTTATCAACAGTAGGATTTTGTAATCCAAAGTTTCGAACAACAAAGTCCATATCCTTTTTATCTACTACTTTATCAAAGTTAAAGTCTGCTGTAGCTTTATTTGTACCCCAATATGTTTGTACAGCTAGTGCATCTAACACATCGATTACATCATCTTTGTTAACGTCCCCAGCTGCAGCTGTTAATAAACCTATATTAAATCTCTTTCCTAACGTTTCTCCACGTACTTCATTTGATAAAAGTACTTGTCTGTTCATTGTAAAATGACCAGGTACTTCAACTTTATAAGTATAAGGTTTTGTATCTGCTTTCAACCCTTCAGCGCTGTATTGTCCGCTTTTGTTGATTGAAGGTTGAACAGTTGTTTTTCCATCATAAGATGTAACTGTAACTTTTGCACCAATTACACTTTGATCAAGCGCATAATTTTGGTTTCCTGTTACTGGATCGTATGCTCCTTCTAAATTTAATGCTCCATCAATTTTAGAATAAGTATTTTTAACTTTATAAGATTCCATGTACGCATACACATCTTTTGTCTCAACATTTGATTGATCAATTGTTGATGCAGTCATTGTATACCAATCATGTGGGATAAAATTTGTATATTTCTCTGCTGTTTTCATATCGAAATTAAATAATTGTAAGTCTTCTGGTAAAGCTTTTGTTCCATTGTAAGTAAATGTAAATGTATAAAGCTGACTTATGCCAGAAGGTACTGAAGTTACTGAAACTTGTGCATCACCATATTGTTTTACTGCATCATTTACAACGACATTTTGAATTGTTGCTAGATTCGGATCAACTTTGAAATTAATTTTAGTAGTTTTTAAATTTTTAATATTATTTGAACGAACACTGTAATTTACAGTATCACCCGTTGTAACTGTTTGTTTATTTGCTTTTAAGTAGTAGTATGGGAAATTTTGATCCACGAATACTAGTCTTAACATATTTGCAGCATTTCCAGTAAAGTTTCTTGCTGCATCCATACCATAGAAAGATACTTGTAATGGTGTAGATTGCTTCTTAACTAAAATCTGGTCTGTATAGTTTCCGTTCTTATCTGTTTTAATTGGATTAGCAGGGAACGGACTATCGTAAAATGATACAACTGCATTTGATGACTGATCTACTGGGAAACCTACTCGGCTTGCTTCAGCAGTTTCAGGATCATTTAGATTAATGTTAAAGTCGTATAAGAATTCTCCATTTGAATCAAATTGGCTATCTTTGTATTCAATTACTTTTTGATCTAATGTGTCAAAGCTAGAAGTCATAGTTGGTGCTGCAACATCATAAACGAAATCAGCAGTTCTTACGAATGTCTTACCTTTTTCATTCGTTCCAACTAATTTTAATTTATAGTTTCCTGCTTTTGCTACTACTGGATCATAACTAATCGGATTTTTTGCATCACCAGTAAATGGATAGTAAATTGAACTAAATCCTCTTCCAATAAAGTAATCTTGATTTTCATTCATTGTGATTGGTGTAAAAGATCCAACTAAACCAAGATCTTCACCTGTTTTAGCATCTTGTAATAATACATCTAATGTTTTCATGTGTGACTTTAATGATAGATCGAATGATAAGAACGGAAAGGCATTTGCTGGCCAGCTCGTATCATTACCAAACATTGGGTTGTCGATTTTAAAATAATCGATTCCTTCAGCGACTACACGACCACCAAATGGAATTTGATATGTTTCTGTTGGATCCCCGGTATTTGTAAATGTAATAAAACCTTCATATGTTCCTTTTTCCGCTGTTTTTGGAATGTTTAAATTAAACTTAATTGATTTTGAGCTAATACCATTTAACTTAACTGATGTAGGACCTGAAAGTGTAACATTATTTGAAGCTGCATCCTTTGATCCTCTTAATCCTGTTTGATATTTCACATCAACACTAAATGTTTTTGCTTTTTCGCTACGATTTTTTAATGTAATATTGCGAGAATCTGCAATATCTTTATCATCAAAACCATAAGATCCAAAGCTAATGCCACCAGTTAATTCTTTAATTGATTTTTCTTTGCCATTAATATAGGTTGGTGTTTGATCTACTACTTCTAATTCTACATTCGAATGAATTGCTTCGTATGCGTCAACACGTCCACTACCTGCTTCAAATACACTATAAGCTTTTGATAATGGGTCAGCAGTATTCATTAGAATCGATTTGATATCTTCTGGTTGTAAGCCTTTATTTGATTGAAGTAATAATGCTGATACACCTGCTACATAAGGTGTCGCCATTGATGTACCTGATAAGCGCTCATATGCATATTTGTAATCTTCAGGTTTTGAACCATCACCAGTTTTATTATTTACATAGAATGGTACAGTTGAAAGGATCGCCACACCAGGTGCTGTTACTTCAGGTTTAATATCATAGTTTACGCGAGATGGACCTCTTGAACTAAATCCTGCTAATTCATCAGATGCTGTTTGTACCTTTTTAAAATCACCAAAAGTGAATTCTGATTTACCAGATTTGATTGCAGCTGCAATTTCTATACCCTCTTGATTAGATACTGAGAATGCTGGAATTGCATCAACCGATTCGCCTAGGAAAGATTGGATCGCACCTTCAGCTTGATTTGTTTCGTCGTTATACATTAAAACGCCAACTGCACCTTTTGCTTTTGCATTTTTAATTTTATCGATTAAGGCAATCGTTCCACGTTTGATGAAAGCAATTTTCCCATTTACATCCTTACCATTGAAATCTGCTGGATTACCTAAACCAACATCAACTAATTGATATGTTTTTCCTTTTAATGCTGTTAAGTCATCTGAATAGTTACGAGCTAATTGTCTTACTGAATAGTTTTTGCCATTATTTACTCCAGCATATTGATAAACATCTAATGCGATTGACGATGCACCAACTGTTAAGGCTAAAGCTGCAGCACCAGGTGCACCAAGCGTATACATTTGATCGCCGCTATTTCCTGCTGCAACAACTGTCGTCACACCACTTAAGACAGCGTTGTTTACTGCAATCGATGTTGCATAAAGTGGATCATTTAGGGTTGCACCTAATGACATGTTTATAACATCCATACCATCTTGAACAGCACGATCGATTCCTGCAATAATGTCTTCCTCAGTTCCAGATCCATAAGGTCCAAGAACACGATAAGAATAAAGGTCAGCATCTGGTGCCGCACCGAGTGTTTTATATTCACTATTTGCTACACCACGACCACCAATAATACCAGCTACGTGTGTACCATGCTCAGTGTAATAAGTTGATGAGCCATTAATTTCAGGTTGACCTGATTTTTTCCAATCTGCATATGTTGTTTCCATTGGATCGTTATCGTTATCAACGAAATCGTATCCGCCTTTATAAGCATCCTTCAAGTCAGGGTGATGATAATCCATCCCTGTATCTAGAATCCCTACTTTAATTCCTTTACCCGTAAATCCTTCAGCATGTAAGCGATCTAATGCATCATATGGAGTATAGTTTGCAACATTTGCTTCATCAGCTTTCAGTTGATCATTTTCTTTTGGTGGATCAATTGTAAATGTTTGGTTACTCCACACCTTTTTTACAGCTTTAGATTTTAGTAGATTCTTAATTTGGTTTGCTGGTAAGGTCATGGAAACACCATTAAATGCGTGTTTATATGAATGATTGATTTTATAATCTACTTTTTTACTTTTACCACTTGTTATAACTTGGCTGACATCTTTCGTAAAAGTATCATGATCTTGATCAATTAGCTTTTCAGCATCTGTTTTCGTTAAAGTTTTCCCTTCAACACTCGCTTCAATTTGAGCGACTTTAACTGGTTTATTAGCAAACTCTACAATGACATTCGTTTGTTCAGTAGAGTCCAAATTAATATCTGAGGAAACTTGCAGCCCAGAATCCTCACTAGTAGAAAGCTGCTTAAGAGCTGCTCTTTGCTCTGAACTTAAACTTGCCAAAATATCTTCTGCCTTACTTGGACTTGCTGCATTAGATACATATGTTACTTGCCCAAGAGAACCTAAAATAAAACTAGATGTTAAAGCTAAAACAGTAAAACTTTTTAGAACTTTACTTTTTTCTCTCTTTTCCCCCATTTTTCTTCCTCCAGTTCATTTTTCTTCTTTGTTTGCCTTTTACGTTAATTACTAAAATAAGTTTTTTTGACAAGTTCCTCTAGTAATCAACAAAATAGAATGAACATTTGTTGTTCTTTTCTACTAATTCTATTATTAAGAATTTTCTATCTTTAGGCAATTGGGTTATAGTAAACCTTGATTTATCAACGTTTACTCAAATCCCCTTAAAACAATCGACAAATTACAACATAATCCCCCTTCGTAATAAACCAATTTTATTCAATTTTAAGCAATTTATATTCAATAAATTAGATTATTTGCCTAATACAACGAAATAATTGTCTAAAAAGTACAAAAAAAATACATAGACACGTTATTTAACGATGCCTATGTATATTCTTTTTTACAAACTTACAAATGTATGTTCAATAGATTCGTATAATTCAGCAGCTTTTTGAAACTCTTTAATCTCGATGTAGTGTTTATATAATTTCTTACCAAACTGTTCGATATAAAATTTATTATTAGTAGAATAAAAGAATGGGAGTGCCTCATCTGAGAGATATTGATAAAATTTTTCACGGGCTCCCTCAGCCTTAAGCTTAAAAAGTTTAATCAATGTAATATGTACTGGGCTTTTTAACATTTTTGCTAATGCTAATGCTCTTTTCATCACACCAAGAAGTATCTCTTTTTCTAATAGTGTCCCTTCCGTACATGTCTCTAAATAATTGCACAAACGTCTTAGATAATTTATTGATTTTTTATTTTCGGTTTCATTAATACTTTCCTCAAAATAATACAAGGCAGTTTCATATTCTTCTCGTTTAAAATATTTCACTCCGAGATTATTTAATAAAATAGCCTTTCGTTCTCGATCCCCTAATACTTCACAGTTATGAATCAAATCTTTGTACCGTTCTACAACTTCATTAAAATTCATTTCTAATTCACTACCATATTGCAATAGCATAAGTGTTTCAGAACTAATTGCGAATAAATAATTATTTGTTCTTTGAAAAAACTTAAGTGCCATTTCGGCATATTTATATGCTAAGATTTTTGAGCTTCCATAATGATAAGCAATTGCTAGATGGTGGTAGTACTCTTCATTTCTATACTCATCAATATTAATCATCTTTAATACTTTAATTGCCTTTTGATGGTCTTCACTACTTAGACTAGTATAGTTCGATATATAGTACATACCTTGAAGATGATAGAATAAATTTTTCTCGAAAGGAGATAAATCACTAAATTCTTTTTTCACATATGTAAGTATTTGCTTAACCATATCTAAATTTTGATAATGAAAATAATACCTTGCTTTTAATAAATTATAGTGGGCTGCATATTGTGAATAGTCTATAAAGGGCATTTGTTCAAGTTCTGTTTTATATTCTTCTATTTGAGCTTCTTTTTTCATTATTAATGCATCATGCCAAAAATTTAATTTTTTTTCTAAATTATAAAAAGATTGGACTTCTTGATTAATATTGATCCCTAAACGATCTGAAAATAAAGCTATAATATCAGGTGAGTATGCCGTCTTACCTCTTTCAATTTTACTAACATGAGTAGTTGTACATATACCTTCACCAAGCATAGCTTGAGTTAACCCCATTTTTTCACGATAAAACTTTATGATTTCCCCCTCAATCATATGCACCCTCCTCTATCTCTATAAACATATTTATCTAAATATTCTTTACTAAATTTTAATATCCTTTTAACGAAAAAACAATTAATGATTTTTACCTAATACTAGGAAATTTTCTTTCAAATTCAATACAATATAACTAAAAAAAAGATAGGTTTCGAAAATGAAATCCTACCTTAAAGACTATTTTATATTATTTCTCCACTCCCAAAGACCTAATCAATCAAAAGTGCTTATCTTACCTCATTTCTCATTCAAACCCAAGATATACTTCCTTTATTTAACTCTTACTATCACTTAATCCATTTATTTTGGAAATTTGCTATGTTTTCATATTCCTCGTTTAATTTTCTAGACAAACTAATATAAATACCAATTAAATCTTCATAAATTTCAACGTTTTCTTGAATCGGCTTATGATTTAATGTTGTTCCAACAAGATCAGACATAATTGAAAAATCTTCTATTTCATCTAACGCATATCGTCCTAAAACGACTGCACCTAAGCAAGAACTTTCAACACTCTCTGGTACACCTACTTCTTGATTAAAAATGTCAGCTAGCATCTGTCTCCATAATTCAGATTTCGCGAAGCCGCCAGTTGCTTGAATCTTTTTAGGTATCCCAATTACTTCTTGTAAGGCTAAAAGTACAGTATATAAATTTAAAATTACACCTTCTAATACAGCACGAATCATATGTTCTTTTTTATGATGTAAACCTAAACCAAAAAATGAACCTCTCGCGTTTGCATTCCATATTGGTGCTCTTTCTCCAGCTAAATATGGATGAAATAATAATCCATCAGATCCCGGGTTAACTCTTGCTGCAATTCTAGTTAATACTTCATATGAATCGACTCCTAGACGTTTAGCCGTTTCAACTTCTGATGCAGCTAATTGGTCTCGTACCCATCTAAATGTCATTCCTCCATTATTAACTGGCCCACCAATTACCCAATGTTTGTCAGTCAAAGCATAACAAAAAATTCTTCCTTTAGGATCAGTTACAGGTTTGTTTGTAACTGTACGGATCGCGCCACTTGTACCAATTGTAACTGCGACTACACCCGGCTCTATTGCGTTAACTCCTAAGTTCGATAGAACACCGTCATTGGCTCCAATTACAAAAGGAGTAGATTGATGGATCCCAATTTCGTTTGCATATACATCTTTTATATTAGTAAAAGAGTGTGTAGTTGAAACTGGTTCTGATAACTGTTCTTTTGTGATTCCACAAATCTCCAAGCATTCTGCATCCCAATTTAAATTTTGCAAATTCAATAAACCTGTTGCGGAAGCGATTGAGTAATCTACTAAATATTGCTCAAAGAATTTGTAAAAAACATACTCTTTAATTGATATGAATTTACTTGTTTTAGAAAATATTTCTGGCTTTTCATGACGAAGCCAAGTAATTTTTGCTAACGGAGACATAGGATGAATTGGCGTGCCAGTCCTAGAATAAATAGATTGTCCATTCATTTCATTCTTTATTTTATTTGCCCAATCAACAGCTCGACTATCAGCCCAAGTAATACACCTAGTTAATGGTTGTCCATTTTGATCAACAGCAATCACACTATGCATTGCGCTACTAAATGAAACTAACGCTAAATCATCTTTACGAATCCCACTTTTTGTGATTGATTGCTTCATTACTTCTACAACAGCTCTGAAAATTTCATTTGGATCTTGTTCAGCAGTTTGTGGAGTAGGACTATAAAGAGGATATTCAACATTATGCGAACTCACAACATTTCCGTTCTTTTTAAACAAAACTGCTTTTGTACTTGTAGTACCTATATCTACTCCTAAATAATATTTTTCTGTATGTACCATTTGCTATTCACCTAATCCTTGATCTTAATCTAAGAAAACTATATTCAATTTATAAATCATACATTTTCTTAATTATATATAAAAATTATGTGTGAAAAAAATTTTTTTGACAAAAATGATAATATACGAAATAATTTTCACAAGAAAGGGTTTTCATATTATTATTAAAAAAAACTCTTTTTTCCTATATAATAATTATTAAGAAAATTATATTGCTTTTCTAAATCTTTAAAAAACAATACTATATTAAAATTTATTTATTCTAAAAATCAATTCCCTACGGAAAGGTGTCACGAATATGGAACAAACGAACAGCTTAGGTAAAATTCGTTCTTATTATGCGCGATTAAGTGATAAAGAAAAAAAAATCGCTGATTATATTCTCCAAAACCCAAAACATATTATTCACAGTACGATTACAGAAGTAGCTGAAGACTTAAACGTTGCAGATGCAACCGTTTTTAGATTTTGTAAAAGGATTGGATTTAAAGGATACCAAGCGCTTAAAATTGCATTAGCAACAGAAATTATGACGCCGATCCAGCAAATCCACGAAGAAATTAACGAAAAAGACGATGAAATAACAATAGCAAATAAAATATTTCAATCTAATATTCGAACACTTGAAAATACTGCCCAAATTCTAGATGGTGCATCGATAAAAAAAGCAGTAAATCTTATTTTAAAAGCTAATAAAGTTGAATTATACGGTGTAGGTGGCTCATCTGTTATCGCAATGGATGCCTTCCATAAATTTATTCGAACAGGAATAAAAGCGAATTCTTACACAGACTCGCACTTTCAATTGATGTCAGCTTCTCAACTGACAAAGGAAGATGTGGCAATCGTCATCTCACACTCAGGATCGAATAAAGACATTCTACGTATTTTACAAGTATTAAATGAAAACGGTGCCAAAACGATAGGAATTACAGGTTTCCCAAAATCCACTTTAAGCCAAAATGTTGATGTCTCGCTTTACACATCTTCTGAGGAAACAGAATATAGACCAGAAGCACTTGCTTCAAGAATTGCACAATTAAGTATTATCGATGCATTATACGTAAACTTAATGATCTTAAACTCTCACAAAGCTAAAACATCCTTTGAAAAAGTAAGAACAGCAATATCAGAAACAAGATCTTAATTAAAAAGATGTCTCAAATGTCCAATTCATTTGAGACATCTTTTTTTGACATCAAAAATTAGTTATTACATATTAATACTGCATTATTTAACGATTTGAACTACAAATTGCTTCATAAACTTTAATAGCTTCATATGCATGATTGCCATTTCTTCATGAGAAATTGGTTCTTCCTTTTCTAACCATTGTTCCAGAAGACCAAAGAATGCGGATGAAATAAACGCAGTTGCGTATTCATGTGGTATATCAATCATATATTCGTTTTCTATAATATCCACTAATTTTTCATAAATCGTCTCTTTTATATATGCTTTCATTTTCTTTGGAAAAGCTGGGTCCCCTTTTGTACTGATCAGAATTTTAATAAATCTTTGATTTTCTTTTAAATAATGAAATACATTAAGAATAGGTGGATAGACTATGTCATTTGAATAAAACTCATTTAATTCTTTTGGTCTTATATATTTAAGTCGATCTTGTAGCCCTTCTAATATTTCATTTTGACTTTTTTCCAATAAATCAAATTTATCTCTGTAATGAAGATAAAATGTACCGCGATTTAGTCCGGCTTTTAAAGTAATATCTCTTACTGAAATAGCTTCGAATCCTTTTTCCTCTATTAAATCTAGCAATGTCTCTTTTATTAATTCCTTCGTTTTAGCAACTTTTAATTCTCGTAATGATTGAGTCACTTTATACCATCCCTTTTGAATACAATTTCTTACTAAACAAATTTCATGAAAGTGTTTAGCAATGAACACATTTGTATAATTTGCTTATTGTGATTTATTAAAACTCATTGTAATATCATCACATAACAACAGTCAACACGTTGTTCAGTAATTTTACATAAAGGAATTAGGAGGTTTTACAATGAACTTATTTAAACAAAAGCAAGCAGTATTAACTCCTATACTAGTACTAGTTGTTGCGTTTATTTTCAGTCTAACATTAGCATCGTCAGTTAATCCAACACCTAAAAATCTTCCAATCGCAATCGTAAACGAAGATCAAGGAATCCAAGTGCCTTCAAAAGGGAATGTAAACATAGGAGATATGATGGTTTCAAAAATAAATGAACTATCTAAAACGAAAAATGGTGAAGATCAAGCAGTTAAATGGATTCAAGTTTCAAATGAAGAAAAAGTTCGTGAAGGGCTAAATAATCAAAAATATTATGCTGCTCTAATACTTCCAAACGAATTAAGCAAAAATCAAGCTTCGTTAAAAACATCAAATCCCTCACAAATAACGATTAAAATTCTAGTTAATCAAGGTAAAAACGCAAATGGATCAACAATGGCTAGTCAATTGTTGACTCATTTAGTAGAGAATCTTAACCTAAATATGCATACGGAAATTTTTAATGAATTAAAGAAAAACGTAAGCTCAATTTCAGTAAAGCAAGCTGAAGTGTTAGCTAATCCTATCGTAACAAAAATTGAAAATGTTAATGCAATTGGTACACATACAGCAAATGGAAATGCACCAGTAAGCTTAATCACCCCACTTTGGATGTCTAGTTTAATTGGAGCAGTAATCGTCTTTTTAGCGAAAAAGAAAACTCAAACAACAACTTCAAGTGGTAAATTAAAAATTATTTTTGAACAATTACTATTAGGCGTTATCTTATCATTCCTAATCGGTTTTGGTATAACATTAATGGCGAAATGGATTGGCTTTGCTCTTCCAAACTTTTTGGATGTTGCCTTATATTTAACAATTGCTTATTTCTGTTACCATATCCTAATTTCTGCTGTTATGTCATGGATTGGTTTTGGTGGCGTAGGGATTTTTGCCCTAATCTTCTTCTTCTCAGGTTCTTTAATTGGAATGCCAAAAGAGCTATTACCAACTTTTTCAAAAGACTGGATTTACTCATGGGTTCCAATGCGATTTGGCGCTGACGGATTAAGAGAGATTTTCTATTTTGATAAAGGATTATCAATGAGTCATCCGATGAGTGTGATTATTTGGATTGGTATTATCTCAATTATTGTTTTATCTTTATCTGCTTTTAAACCAAAAAAAGAAGAACTAACTCAATCTTTAGCAATGAAATAAATTAAACATCAAAAAAGGGAAACCAACCTCATTTGGTTTCCCTTTCCTTATTACTGATCTAATCCTAAATCTTTTAAAATACTATCCATAGTCTTTTCTTTATTAGTAGTTTTTGGTTTTGGTGCATTATCAACTGTAGGATCTTGTAATCCAAAGTTTTTAATGATAATGTCCATATCCTTTGCATCAACTACTTTATCAAAGTTTAAGTCTGCAGTAGCTTTATTCGTACCCTAATAATGGCCCCCTTTCTATTATATTAAGTATCAAATAATTTCCCATCCAACGCTTCAATATATCTCTTAGCAGATTTATAGACTACTAATTTTGCATTTTCTTTTACAATTCCATGAAATGCATTATAAATTCTATCAAATGTTAACTTCTCTACGGCTAATGATATCTCTTTTACTTTTTTTGCTGGTAATGGAATTAAATTAGGATAACTGTACATAAAACTTACCCAATTTGGATCTGCAACTACTTGAATAATATCTCCTGTTAACAGTATTCCTTTTTGCACATTCCCAGCTTTCCATTCTAATACTGCCCCACCTTTAAAGTGCCCACCCAATCGATGAATTTGAATTCCTTTGTTAAGCTCTAACGATTCGCCAGACCAAAAAATAATTTTATCACTTTTTCTCGTGATCCACTCTTGGTCATCTTCATGTATGTATACAGATACATCAAATCTTTCAGCCCATTCAATTTGACTAGAGTAATAGTGTGGATGTGATAGAGCAATCGCATTGATTCCTCCTAACCTCATAATTCCTTCAATCGTCTTCTCATCTAGATAAGTAACACAATCCCATAAAACATTAAACCCTTCATTCTTAATGAGATATGCAGTTTGACCAATCCCAAACTTAGGGCTCGTTACAATACTATATAAATTTTCTTCTTCAAAGCGAATAATATTTTGATAGTTCTCGTCTTTCATTGATTGTAATGTTGTCCAACTTTGACCACTTGGATTGATGTATTGTCTTTCTTCAGAACAAATTATGCAGTACTCAGGAGGATCGATAGACTTGTTATACTGAACGCCACAAGTCGTACAAATAAATTTGAACATTTACTTATTCATCTCACTTTCCCTCTAATTTAATCTGATGGATTTCAAGGTAAAAATTCCCAATACAAAATAGACACATTTAAGTATAGTAAATCAAAAACTGATTTATTACACTTGAATGTGCCTAAATGATTTATGTTCTATTATTTAATATTTACTACTTTACCTTTTGTCATTTCAATTAATTCATTTGGTGTTAACTGAAAAATTGCTTTTGGATGACCCGCAGCAGCCCATACTGCTTTATACTGTAATAGATCCTCATCAATAAACGTCATTACTTGGTTTTTATGACCGATTGGTGCTACCCCTCCAATGACGAATCCAGTTTGTTCACGTACGAAATCAGCATCTGCTTTGCCTAGTTTATCATTTAGTATTTTCTCGATTTGTTTCTCATTTACACGGTTTATTCCACTTGCTACGATTAGGACAGGACTATTTGAGCTTTCTAATTTAAATATAATAGACTTTGCAATTTGAGCCACTTCACAATTTAATGCATCAGCTGCTTCCTTAGCAGTTCTTGCACTATTTGGTAGTTCAATCACTTTATTTGTATAACCTAACTCAAAAATTAAATCTTGTACTATTTTTGCACTTTCTTTTAATGCTTCCATTAACATCACTTCCCTAAAAAATTGATTTTTTATTTATTCAATAATAAAGTGTACAATCCTGCTTTTATTCAAATAAATAAACTACTTCCACCAAACTGAATTAGGATATTCACCTGTACTTATATTAATTGTTTCTCCAATTTTAGGTGTGGCATACTTTACCTCATTTTCTTTAGCAGCCTTCACAACACGTTCAATTGGGTCATTCCAGTCATGAAATGCTAATGTAAAAGCACCAAAATGAATTGGCACAAGAACTTTACCTTTTACATCAATAAAAGCCTGAACTGTTTCTTCTGGCAACATATGGATTGCAGACCATCGTTTATCATATTGACCACATTCCATTAACGCAAGATCAAACGGTCCATATTTTTCCCCTATTTCCTTAAAATGAGGTGCATAACCGCTATCACCACTAAAGTAAATTTTCGTTTTCTCACCAATGATGACCCACGAACACCATAATGTACTGTTACGATCAGTTAAGCTTCTCCCTGAAAAATGTCTTGCTGGTGTACAAGCTAATGTTAATTGATCAAATTTAAATTCATCCCACCAGTTATGTTCAGATATACTCTCTTTCGGTACTCCCCAACTCACCAAGTGACCCCCTACACCAAGAGGAACAATAAATCGATTGACTTTTTGTTTGATTTTTTTTATAGTACCGTAATCTAAATGATCATAATGATCATGCGAAAATATGACAGCATCTATTTTTGGTAATTCATTGATCTCAATTGGTAAACCTCCACTATATCTTTTACCACCAAATTGCGGAAACGGGGTTGGTGCGTTCCCAAACATTGGATCAATTAAAATATTTTTTCCATCGATTTGAATTAATAAAGCTGAATGTCCAAACCAAGTAATTTTTGTGTCGTGATTTTTCGAATGCAATAATGAAACATCGATTTTCTCCATAGGGATCCCATCTTTAGGCCTACGATTCGGATTTTTCTTAACAAAGTCTCTAATCATAGAAATATTTGTTTTGAAACCCATACTCATACTCGTAGGGACTTGGTTTGTAAACTTACCATTTTTATAATGATCCAAAGTATAAAATGGCTCCATTTTATACTTTGAATATTTCTTCCCAAAATGAGGATATGTATTTAAAAACATTGTTATAATGATAACTAACAATACTAAAATTAGTAAAAATAACATTTAATTTCTACCTCCAAATTAACCTCTATTAAAGTTTACACTACCATAAATTTAGAAGATTAAACAAATATCCAGGTTGCTTTTTCACATAAAAAATAATTTTCGATTAATAAAAAAAGAGAGGTAAAATTCACCTCTCCTTAACCAGTTTCTTCTATTATATATACACTTAGTTCAAAGTTCTTAATAAATTAGCCATCTCAATTGCTGAAATACCAGCATCCCAGCCTTTATTACCAGCTTTCGTGCCCGCTCTTTCAATCGCTTGTTCAATATTTTCTGTCGTTAATACGCCAAAAATGACAGGAATACCAGTTTGTAGAGTAATAGCAGCAACACCTTTTGCTACTTCGTTACATACGTAATCATAATGAGTAGTTGCACCACGAATAACTGTTCCTAGCGTAATAATTGCATCGTATTTTTTTGAATCAGCTAGTTTTTTTGCAACTAATGGAATTTCAAATGCTCCTGGCACCCAAATAACATCAACGTCTGATTCTTCTACACCATGACGATATAGAGCATCTTCTGCACCACCAAGTAGTTTTGATGTAATAAATTCATTAAAACGTCCTACGATTACAGCAACTTTAAGCCCAGATCCTACTAAATTTCCTTCAAATTTCATTTTAATCTCTCCCATTTTTTTAATAGTGTAGTAAATGTCCCATTTTTTCGATTTTAGTATTTAAATATTTTTCGTTTTCTATTTTCATTTCAGTTTGAATTGGCACTCGATTGTTTATTTGAATTCCATGAGATTTTAGCGCATCTAATTTAAGTGGATTATTAGTTACTAAATCAATACTCACAATACCTAAATCTTTAATAATTTGAGCACTTATCGCATAGTCCCTTAAGTCTGCATCAAATCCTAAGTTTAAATTTGCTTCAACAGTATCAAAGCCTTCTTCCTGTAACTTATATGCACGTAACTTATTGAGTAAGCCAATGCCTCTTCCCTCTTGACGCATATAAACAATTACGCCTTTCCCAGCTTCTTCAATCATCGTTAATGTTGATTGCAACTGAGGTCCACAATCACAACGACATGAGCCAAATACATCACCTGTTAAACATTCTGAATGAATACGTACAAGTACTGGTTCGCCATCGTCAACTTTACCTTTTACAATCGCAATATGCTCTTTACCATCTATTTCATTTGTATAGCCAATCATCTTAAAATCACCAAAATCAGTTGGTAATTTAATTTCAACTTCTCTTTGTACAAGTTGTTCAGTTTCACGTCTATAATGAATTAAATCTTTTATTGTAATCATTTTTAAATTAAACTTTTTTGCGACTTGAATTAAGTCCGGCACTCTTGCCATAGTTCCATCGTCATTCATAATTTCACAAATGACTCCAACTTCTTTCGATCCAGCCATTCGAGCTAAATCTACTGCAGCTTCAGTATGGCCCGGTCTCTCAATAACTCCTCCATTTTTAGCGACTAGAGGGAACATATGCCCAGGTCTTCTAAAGTCTGCTCCAGTTGATTCATCATTTAACATTTGTAAAACAGTATGTGAACGTTCAAATGCAGAGATACCAGTAGTAGAATCGATATGATCTATACTTACAGTAAAAGCAGTACCATGAGAATCTGTATTTTTTGCTACCATTTCATACAAATCTAGTCTTTTAGCTATTTCTTCAGAAACTGGCGCACAAATTAATCCGCGACCATGTGTCGCCATAAAATTTATATTTTCGGGAGTTGCATATTCTCCGATAACAACAAAATCTCCTTCATTCTCTCGATCTTCATCATCACAAACAATAATAATTTTTCCATTTTTTAAGTCTTCAATTGCTTCTTCTATTTTAGAGAACATGACCTTACTCCTTTATATATAGCCATTTTGAGATAAAAATGAAGTTGTTATTGTAGAACTCTTTTTCGTCTCATTCATACCAAGCATTTTTTCGACATATTTACCTAATAAATCAAACTCGATATTAACAACGTCTCCAACGTTTTTACTGCCTAAGATCGTATTTGAGCGGGTATGAGGAATTAAAGAAATCGTTACAATATCAGTTTCAACTTCAAATAATGTTAAACTTGTACCATCAATCGTTATACTGCCCTTTTGAAGGCAATATTTAGCAAACTGACTTGGAATATTAATTTTATAAATTACTGCGTTTTCCATTGCTTTAACGGATACAATGTTACCTGTACCATCAATATGACCAGATACAATATGGCCACCAAACCGTCCGTTTGCAGCCATTGCTCGTTCTAAGTTTACTTTTTGGCTAGAAACCAAAGTACTTAGATTAGATGCTTGAAATGTTTCAGGCATGACATCAACAGAAAAATCATTTTTAGTAAAATCCGTAACGGTTAAACAAACTCCATTTACAGAAATGCTATCTCCTAAATGAACATCCTCTAAAATTAATGATGCGTTAATTGTTAGCAATAAAGTTTTACCTTTTTTTACGATATTTTTTACTGTTCCTATTTCCTCAACGATTCCAGTAAACAAGTTTCTTTCACCTCATTTCGAAAAAGCACATAACGTTTAAGCCCGATTAATGACTTTGTAAGATCCATCTCTAATTTCATAAATAGTTGATCCAACCCATCACACCCTCTAATTCAAATTAATTTGAAAAAGTGAAAAAGCCCCCTAGGAAAACTCCTAAGGGGCAATAGATGTTTAAGAAAGGAAGCATACTTAAATAAACGCTTGTACAATATGAGTCTAACTAACAGACAGTACAATAGCGCGTCTATTGTTGTACATATGCACAACAAACTAAGCCTATACGGATCGTATTTTTGAAAAAAATAAACCGTATATGCACTCCATCCTTCTCCCATCCAGACTATACTGTCGGCTCTAGATTCTAACTAGATCAGCAACATATAAAAAATCTATATGAAGCTCACGGGCTTAGTATAAAAATATACAACACCGCCGGTTGGGAATTTCACCCGACCCCGAAGGACACTAATTATCAAATTTGGTTTCATTATAACTATCAATTATTTGGTTGTAAAGAATTTAAGATTCTATTTTTTTTAAAACTAACTAATTAAATTCAAATTAAAGTTGTAAAAGTAGATAAAATATAGACTTTTACACTCTATTTTAAAAAAAATTTAATTTTAATTTTTTATTTATATACTCTATTCTCTTTAATAAAAATGCTTTGTAACATTATTCTCGTTAGGATAGCAATTCTAATTAAAAATGTATAAATATTTAATATTTATTTTAAATAGACTGATTGTCTTCTTATAATCAAATTTATAAATATATTAACAAAATAATTTTTTTAAAAAATCCTAAAATAATAAAAATCCTACTCACAAACAATCATAATTTAGACATTATGTGTTTAGAAAACAGACTTTATTTTGTAAAAATTAAACCTGCTAAACAATATTCTCTACTCTTAAATTGAAAAACATTTAAAAATATCACTATCGAAATAACTATAAATATACAATAGGAAGAATTATTATAAATTTTCATTTTATAAAAAAAGAAACTTCTTTTGATTGAAGTTTCCTTTCTAAGCCATTATTCATTTCCAACTTGTAGAATTTTTTCATGTTGTTTCGAATCTCTTTTTTGTAGCCATATAAAGTACAACGAAACTAATATAATCAATACAAGAATAATTGGTGAAGAAAATAAAAGTATTCCTAAAAAGCAAATTGCTAGAATAAATGAACCGATTTTAAAAAATACGGAATCAAATAATCGTAAACAAGCCAATACTCCTAGTAATGCGTTACATAAGAAGAATGCATTTGCAATTGCTACAAGTGTTTGAATACTTAGGAGGTCATTAAAATAAAGAATAAATACAATAATGTGAATGCCAAATAAACTAAATAATGATCGAGTTGCCACATTATTTTTATTTTTAAAAGAAAGCCATGAAGGTAATAAACCGTTTTTTGCTTGATCGGCGATTAATCTTGATACTGCTCCTATTACTAGCAGTACTGTACTAATGCAGAGTGCAATTGTAATTGATGAAATAATTGGAGTTGACCAACTTCCAAATAAACTTTGAAGTAATGGTGCTAATGATTGATCCATCGTATTTCCATTTTTAGAATGAATCCACTGAAAAGCAAATGCAACTGTTAGACTTACTATTGCTATGATCGAGAAACTTAAGACTACTGCTCTAGGAATTGTTCGTTCTGGATTCTTTACTTCTAAAGAATAGCTGCCGATGACTTCCCACCCAATTAAAGCCCAAAATAATAACAGTAAACTTTCTCCAAAATCAGAAACAGTAATTGGATTCGATAAAGTAAAGCTACCATCAACTGTAAATAATGTATGAATACTCCCCACTATTAGCGTCACCACTATGAAACTAGACATAAAAAAGGCAAATTTCCCAACATCAGCAATGCTTCTAGTTAAAATGATATAAACAAAACATAGTATTCCTAAAGTTAGCCATTTTTCATTGAAAAAACTTTGATTCGTCAGGAGTTGTAAGTAATGCCCTGCCGTACCTGCAACTGCAATTGGTCCAAAACAAACTGCAAGTAAAAAGAAAATGGCTGAAAGATTTTTTATTTGTGTACCAAATGCTCGCTCAACTGCTAATGGTACTCCAGAATCTCCAGGAATCATCAAACTTAACTTACCAAACATTAGTGCAAATATTAAACTTAAACCAAGCATGATAATCCAAGCAAAAATAGCATAATCACCGGCAGTTTCATACACTGCAGGTGGTAAAATGATAATTCCTGAACCTAAAATAGGTCCAATCATTAATCCGCTGAGCAATAGAAAACCAATTTTCCGATTCCTCATTAATATCCCTCCAATAGTTATTGAAACAAATTGTAATCTCGTATACTTTAATTATATGTACCGTTCTATCATCGGTAAAATGAATAGTTACGATATAAACCATCGGGAATCCCGATACTTAGGGGGCTTTTATGGAAATCCGTCATTTAATTACGTTTAAGTCAATTGTCGATATGGGCGGGTTCTCTAGAGCTGCAGTCCATCTCGGATATGCACAATCTACGGTTACTGCACATATACAAGCACTTGAGCAAGAATTAGGTGTACCTTTATTTGATCGTTTAGGTAAAAAGGTTCATCTGACTGAGATCGGTGAGAATTTTTTAGTTCACGCAATCGAAATGATTCAGCTCTATTCAAAAGCAAAAGATGTATTTTATATGGAAAATGAGGAGGTATCCACTTTAAAGATTGGTGCTCCTGAATCTTTAACGATCTATCGTCTTCCACAAATTATCCAAGCCTTTCGAACACTAAATCCGAAAGTAAATATTATCATGAAATCTGGTTCATGTTGGGAATTACAAGATGAATTACGTCGAGGAGATCTTGATATTGGCTTCTTCCTACAAGCTCCATTAACTGATTCAGATTTGTATATGGAAACACTCATTGAAGAACCACTTGTCATTTTGCTACCACCAACTTCTGATACTAGAACACTTTCATCGTTTACACTAAATGGGAATGAAAATATAATTCTCACAGAACAAGGCAGTTATCGTGATTATTTTGAAGCATTTTTAAGAAGTAAAGGAATCGCAACTGAGTCCGGAATGGAATTTTGGAGTATTGAGGCAATTAAACAATGTGTCATGTGTGGACTTGGCATATCCATACTCCCACTCGTAGCGGTTCAAAATGAAATAAAACAGCAACAACTGAAAGTCATAAATTGGGATACAAATTTAGGAAGTGTATCTACGATCATGTCTTGGCATAAAAACAGATGGCAATCACGTGCAGCTAGAAAATTTATGGAAGTCGTTAGAGAGCAGTCTCCTTTGTGGAATCATTCTATCAAAAGCTAGTTCTTGCTTTTAATAAAAAAGTCTTATCTACAATAAAAATCAGCAGTAATATCATTAAACAACATGAAAAAAAGCTAGTTCCTGACTAGCTTTTTTATTATACAGTCTGCCGTTCAATTAATTTAATCGCAATTTCCTCCTGTGTAATCTCAGATCTAATCGCTTGAATAAAAAGTTTCTTTCCTACTTCCCTTAATGGAATTTCGACTGTTGTTAACTTCATAACTTTTGCAATAGGTTGATTATCGAACCCTATTATCGCTAAATCTTGAGGAATAGCTATTCCATGATCATTACAGCAAGTTTGCACACCCGCAGCTACTTGATCACTTGTTACTAACAAAGCTGTTGGTCTCTCTTTTAAATTTAACAACGATTGGACAACTCTTTCACCATCTTCGAAATAATAACAATTGTCAAATACGAAGTCGCTAATTATTGACTCATTATATTTCTTATGAAAATCAATATAGGCAGTCTCTCTTTGTTTACTATTCATGCCTGTTCTACGACCAATACTATAGCCGATTTTTTGATGCCCTTTTTTATATAAATATTCTAATGCAATCATGAAGCTATTGTAGTGATCGATAAAGGTTGAAGAAACCTTTGTATTTCTCGTATCTTCAAATAGTATTATTTGTCCATACTGCTTATACTCTTCAATCATTTCAAAAGAACAAATTCTAGAACAAATAATGAGTGAGTCTATTTGTTTGTGCTGTAGCATCTCTAATGCTTCTATCTCTCTCTTCTCTTCATAATTTGTTTGAAATAGTACAAGTTTATAATTATTTTTTATTGCCTCATTTGCAATTCCATCAATTAGCAATCCAAAGTACGGATGATGCGAGAACGGAATGACCACTCCAATTAGATTCGTTTTTCCTTTACTTAAATTGACTGCATTTTGATTTCTTTGATAATTGGTTAACTCAATTGCATTTAAAACTGCTTTCCTTTTTTCCTCACTAACATATGGTTCATTATTTAAAACTCGTGATACTGTTGTAACCGAAACGCCTGCAATCCTCGCAATTTCTTTAATATTAGACATTTTCTCACCTTTTCTAAACTTTTTCTTGCTCTGTAACTAGTTCCATACTTTACGCTGTTCTCATAATAAAAAGGAGGTACTAATATGCAAATACTTTTTGGCTTACTTTGTTTACTATTTATGTGTAGTTCAATCTTATTTTTCGCTTCTATTGCTATCATACAACAAGAAAAGAAACGCGTTAAGAAATGAGAGCGAAACTTAAAAAATCAACTTAAGTGATTTTTTTACTCCAACCATTCTCCTCATTGTCTTATATTACATAATCCTTTAAAAAGCTCTATTTTCCATGAATACTCTAACTTTGCTATGTGAATAATAAAATAGGTTAGTTATTAAAGGAGGTATTATGATGGATACTGAAAGAGCACTAGAAATCGTAGCTGCACCTGGTATGATTAATGTGACTTGCGATGGAGTACCGGTTTATATTCAGCATGTTAATAAAAATGAGGGTACAGCTAGAATATATCCTCTTGATCAGCCACAAAATGATAAAGAAGTATCATTAAGTAACTTAAAAGAACATTAAATGATAAAAAAGACCCAAAAATAAACCTCTATTAAGGAGGTTTATTTCATTTTTGAAAAAAAAACGTAAAAATATAATTATTTAGTCCAGTTAAAATTGAAACCTTGAGAAAGAAGAAGATTTTACGTCCTCGTTGTTACTTATGACATAACCGAAAACTAGTTCATTTTAATCAACTTACTAGGTACAGGGTAATATGTCGAATTTACTACATATTTAAAAAAATTTTGAAAAAAAAGTCGAAAAATTATTTGAATTTTTTTATAAGTGTGATATCATAAAAATCACTTAAGGAAGACAATCTATTATATTACTTCGGAGCTAATTGTCAGAATTTTCTATTTTTTAAGGTAAAATTAGAAAATAATAAACTTTCTAAATAGAAAATTAAAAAACTACCAAATAGGATTAGAGGAGGCTCATATGAATTTATTTCGAAAAAAATCAGTTACAAGTAGTTCGCCTAGTTCACTTAAACAAGTTCTAGGAGCGTTTGATCTTACAATGTTAGGTATCGGTGCCATCATCGGTACAGGTATATTCGTATTAACCGGCGTAGCAGCAGCTGATTACGCTGGTCCAGCACTTATTCTTTCATTTATTATCGCAGGTTTAGCTTGTACATTCGCTGCACTTTGTTACTCTGAATTTGCATCTATGATTCCAGAAGCTGGTAGTGCTTATACCTATAGTTATGTAGCTTTTGGTGAAATCATCGCTTGGATATTAGGTTGGGATATGGTATTAGAATATGGACTAGCATCTTCAGCAGTAGCTAGTGGATGGTCTGGATACTTCCAAAGTTTATTACATGGTTTTGGAATAAACCTTCCTACAGCTTTTACAAGTGCATTTGATCCGTCTAAACACACTTATATTGATTTACCGGCAGTAATCATTGTTTTACTAGTAACTTTAATTCTTACTAGAGGTGTTAAAGAATCAGCAAAACTTAACACTATAATGGTAATTGTAAAATTAGCAGTAGTAGCACTTTTCATCGTAGTTGGTGTTTGGTATGTTGAACCATCTAACTGGACTCCATTTATGCCAATGGGATTCCATGGTGTAACAGCTGGTGCTGCAGTAGTAGTATTTGCTTACTTTGGATTTGATGCAGTATCAACTGCAGCTGAGGAAGTTAAAAATCCTCAACGCAACTTACCAATCGGTATTATTTCTGCTTTAACAATTTGTACTGTCTTATATATTGTCGTTTCATTAATTCTTACTGGTATCGTACCATTTGATCAATTAGGTGTTAAAGACCCTGTTGCTTTCGCACTAGCATTTATTCACCAAGATTGGGCTGCTGGATTCATTTCACTTGGCGCAATCATCGGTATTACAACTGTATTAATCGTAATGATGTTTGGACAAACTCGTCTATTCTACGCAATTAGTAAAGACGGTTTATTACCAGGTAAATTATCAAAAGTTAATAAGAAAACTCAAGTTCCTGTAACAAGCACTTGGGTAACTGGCGGACTAGTTGCTTTATTCGCTGGGTTAATTCCATTAAACAAATTAGCTGAATTAACAAATATCGGTACTCTATTCGCTTTCTCTGCTGTTTCTCTTGGTATTCTTGTATTAAGAAAAACTCGTCCAGAATTAAAGCGCGGATTCAAAACTCCTTGGGTACCTGTAGTACCAGTATTAGCTGTTGTATTCTGTGTATATTTAATGCTACAACTTTCATCATTTACATGGAAAGGTTTCGTAGTTTGGTTAGTAGTCGGTTTAGTAATTTATGTAGCTTACGGATATAGAAATTCTAAACTAAACGGTAAAAACAAGATTGATAAGGATACAAATCAAACTGCATAAATAATGAAATCTCACTATAGAAACCTATAGTGGGATTTTTTATTGGTCGCATATTAATGGATCATAGTATCAATTGATTTTAAGAAAATTTATTCTTATTAGAGAACAAGAAGTAACTTCGCATCAGTACTACATAGTCTCCGTAGTAATTGCACTATTTTTATTAATTATACCAACCCCATAAGTTTTTGTAACTTGGGGGAATTTCACTTGTTTCTACATTTTTTTCTTATGTAACGAAACGACCATTCTGTTGGAAATCAAATTTTTTTTCATAACTAAAGCTAATTATACTGGATTGTTATCTTTTGGAAGTGAAATTGCTGTTTCTATTACGATATCATTTTTTAATTTAACTGCAATTGTACCTAACCACTTATCTGTCGGTTGCATTTGTTCATTACAAGTAAAATATCGAATATGAATGGCTGATACTGTATTTTTACTAATAACATGACAAGCAAGTAAATTACTTAGTTTTCTAATCGCTACTTCTCTTTTTGTACCAATAATTTCTTTCTTGATAAATGATTCATAGTAATTTTTTAATGGAAACATTTCATTACCTCCCATATTATATTGCTCTTCATAATTGTTTGAAAATCTGCGTAGGAAATTTCCACTCACATAATTGTTTGTTCTCTTCATCTAATTTTTTTATTCTACATTTAAAAGGGTCAATGGTCTCATTTTAATTATTGTCCCCCTCTCTCGTTTAATTTTGCTTTTGAGTAGGATCGTTTTATTGTTATAAGCGTAATATAAAATAATTCATTAATAAAACTTACGCCTAGGTATAAGCCTAATTACATTATAGACTAGTTTCATAGTTGGCAAAAAAACATACGATACATTATCCACCTCTCCTAATTGAAATTTCTCAATTAGTTACATGACCCTAAGGGAGGTTATCCCTTAAATATCGTATGAAGGAGGTCACATGTATGAGTACTGGACATCACGGACATCACCTTAACGGTTTTGCTTTAATCGTAGTTCTGTTTATCTTATTAATCATTGTTGGAGCAGCTTGCTGGTCTGGATATGACGGATATGGATATGGACATCACTGGTAATTAATTAAAAACTATGAAACTCCTGTTAAATTTAACAGGAGTTTTTTTATTATGTTTAGAAGCTTGAGCTTTTTTAGAATGAATTGTATTTTGCTTTATAAGATGAATTTTAAATGAATACCTAACCACACGACGGTTAATAATATGTTAAGTTTCTATTTTTAATTTAGAGGAGGTTACGTATGAATAAACAACGAGCTCAAGAAATTGCTTCTTCAGCTGTGATGGCTAATGTGACTTATAATGGAGTGCCAATTTATATTCAACATGTTGATGAAACAAATGAAACTGCTAGAATCTATCCGCTAGGTCAACCAGAGCAAGAGGAAGAAGTTTCAATCAATAGCTTGTCAGAACATTAATTCTTGAATAACAAAAAACAAACCTCTTAGTTTTGAGGTTTGTTTTTCAATTGTTTCTCTATATTACCAAGACAAGCTTTCGATTAAATTGCATTTAAGGCATTCTTGTATCGTATCTTTCTTTTGGAAATCATGTACACATTTTTTTTGAATTGCGTTCAGTTCAACTTTTAACTGATGCATATTTCTTTCCAAATTCTTTATTTCTTTTATGATTTCTTCTACCCTATTCATATAAGGCTCACACCCTTATTGATAGATTTCTCCGCCTTGTTTTCTAAATTCAAGTGCTTTTTCTTTCATTCCTTCTTCAATGATTGATTCATTTTGAAGTTCTTCTTGTTTTACTAAATCTCGAATATCATGTGAGATTCTCATACTACAGAATTTTGGACCACACATTGAACAAAAATGTGCTGTTTTAGCTCCTTCAGCAGGTAATGTTTCATCGTGATATTCAACTGCTCTTTCAGGATCAAGAGAAAGATTAAACTGATCACGCCATCTAAATTCAAATCTAGCTTTTGATAGTGCATCATCTCTTTTTTGTGCACCAGGGTGCCCTTTTGCTAAGTCAGCTGCATGCGCTGCTATTTTGTATGTAATAACTCCTACCCTTACATCTTCTTTATTTGGAAGACCTAAATGCTCTTTTGGAGTTACATAACAAAGCATTGCAGTACCAAACCAACCAATCATTGCTGCACCGATAGCTGACGTAATATGATCGTATCCAGGTGCAATATCAGTCGTTAACGGTCCTAATGTATAAAATGGCGCTTCCTGACAAATTTCTAATTGTTTATCCATATTCTCTTTAATTAAGTGCATTGGAACATGTCCCGGTCCTTCAATCATAACTTGAACATCATGCTTCCATGCAATTTTCGTTAACTCACCTAATGTTTCTAACTCAGAAAATTGTGCTTCGTCATTCGCATCTGCGATTGAGCCAGGTCGTAATCCATCTCCTAGGGAGAATGTTACGTCATAACGCTTCATAATTTCACAAATTTCTTCAAAATGAGTATATAAAAAATTCTCTTTATGGTGAGCTAAACACCACTGAGCCAAAATAGATCCACCTCGAGATACAATTCCTGTCACTCGTTTTGCTGTTAATGGAATATAGCGTAATAATACACCTGCGTGAATCGTAAAGTAGTCTACCCCTTGTTCCGCTTGCTCGATTAGCGTATCTCTAAACACTTCCCAAGTTAAATCTTCCGCAATTCCATTAACTTTTTCAAGAGCTTGATAAATCGGAACTGTTCCTACTGGTACCGGCGAGTTTCGGATAATCCATTCACGTGTTGTATGAATATTCTTACCAGTAGACAGATCCATCATCGTATCCGCTCCCCAACGGGTAGCCCATGTCATTTTTTCTACTTCTTCTTCAATTGAAGACGTAACGGCTGAGTTACCTATATTGGCGTTTATTTTAACATGAAAATTACGACCGATGATCATTGGCTCACTTTCGGGGTGATTAATATTCGATGGAATGACAGCCCTTCCTTTTGCAACCTCATCACGAACAAATTCAGCTGAAACATTCTCTCGAATCGCAATAAATTCCATTTCAGGAGTAATAATCCCTTTACGAGCATAATGCATTTGAGTAATATTTCCATGATCCTTTGCACGTAACGGTTTTCTTTTTAACCCTTTAAAGACTTCAACATTATGTTGATCTGACTCTTTTCTATATCCATTATCTTCAGGCTTTATTTCACGCCCTTCATACTCTTCAACATCATTTCGTTCGATCACCCAGTTTTGTCTGATCGGCTTAAGTCCCATTCGAATATCAACTGAGCTAGCTGAATCTGTGTATGGTCCACTAGTGTCATATACTCTAACTGGAGCATTTTCTTCTTCGCCAAAAGTGCCAGTTGTTGGACTTAATTGAATCTCACGCATTGGCACCTTAATGTCCGGTCTAGATCCTTCAACATAAACTTTCTTACTTCCTGAAAAACTAGACATGATGGAAAAATTCATTTCATTTACAGAATTGTTCATTTGATTTCATTCCCCTTTTTAATTAGTTTAAAAAGGACGAAATCCAATTCATTTAAAGCATGAAAAAAAGCCAGAATCTTATTTTTAAGACCTGGCTAAATGTTAGTAAAACTACATTAACAATTAAGAAATCATTAATGAGAAATTTCTAACTTCCCCACGCTGGTATGAACCAGATCAGGTCCTGAGGGTTAAGGAAATTAATTTCGTTCCTCTCTCAGCCCAACTAATTGGACACCCCTAGTCAATCTATTAAATTGTTCAAACTAAATATAAACCCTCCATTTTAAAATGTAAATGTTTTTATTTCCCTAAATTTTTACAGAAATTCTAAATTTAAAAAATTATGAGCATTTCTATACTCTTAAAAACACTTGATTTCACTATACTTCAAGCCCAATTTCTGGTAAAAAATTAGACTAGTAAAAATAAATTTAGTATTGAATATTATTTTTTATATGCTATGCTAAGATTAATTTTCATACATATTCATCACTAGGGGATCCCTTGATAAGGGCTGAGAATAAAGTAGTTACTTTTAAACCCTCAAAACCTGAACAGGCTAGTACCTGCGTAGGAAAGTGGCGCATTTATATTTTTTCTCTCGTGTGCAATGTAACCACTTTCTTTTTTTAGGAAAGTGGTTTTTTCGTATGAAAAAATTTTGCTAATGAAAGAGGCTGGGAAATGGAACTTATCGCAATTACAGATGATCAGCACTCAGTCGAAGTACTTGCTACAAAAATAATTCAAATAATCGATGCAGTCGACTATGTCCATATTCGCGAAAAATCGAAAAAGGCAATAGAGATAATATCACTCTTAAATCTACTAAAAATAAACAAAGTAGATATGAAAAAAATTGTTTTAAATGACCGTTTAGATCTAGCAATTTTCTCAAATCTATCAAATATACACTTACCAGGACATGGTCTTCCTCTTGTTGATGTAAAAGAATATTTTCCTAATTTACGAGTAGGAAAATCGGTCCATTCACTTACTGAAGCAATACAGGCAGAAAATGATAAAGCTGACTATGTTATGTACGGTCATTGTTTTGAAACAAAGTGTAAAAATGGATTAACACCGAATGGGATAGAAGTAATTCCAGAAATGAAAAAAACGTTAACGATACCAATCTATGCAGTCGGTGGAATATTACCTGAACATATCCATGTTTTAAAGAAGAATAACATTGATGGCATAGCTGTAATGTCTGGAATATTTTCTGCTCGAAATCCTCTAGAAGCTGCTCTGCAATATTTGGAAAGGTGCAAATTCACTTATGAACAAGAGATTTGATGCTGTAGTAATTGGAGGTGGAATAATCGGTTGTTCCATTGCTTATTATCTAGCTAAAGAAAACATTAATGTTGCAGTTCTTGAGGGACAACAAGTTGGACAGAAAACAACAAAGGCAGCTGCTGGAATGCTTGGCGCTCATTCCGAGTGGGATCATTCTGAGTCTTTTTTTACTTTTGCTAGAAACAGTCAATTAACTTATTTTCACCTCCAAGAAGAATTAAAAGAATTATGTGGTATTGATATTGAACTTAAAAAAGGTGGCATTTTCAAATTAGCTTATACAGATTTAGAAAAAAAACAATTAACTCCACTACTCACTCAAACTTCAACACTTTGGTATAACCAAGAGGAGTTAAAAAAACATATTCCTGGCGTCCATCCGAACATAATTGGAGCAGCTTATATTGAAGACGACGTAAATGTTTTGCCTGTTTCTGTCTGTAATGCATTTTGCAAAAGTGCTCAAATTTTAGGTGCATCTATTTTTGAATATACACATGTATTTCAGATTCAAAAAAATGATTCACATTATTTAATTAAAACAACAAACGGCAATTTTGAAGCTAAAACCATTGTAGTTGCAAGTGGCGTTTGGAGTAATTCCTTATTTTGTCAACTTGGATTACATCATGAAATTATTCCTGTTAAAGGTGAATGCATCTCGGTCAAAAGTGAAAAGGTTGCATTAAAGCATACTCTTTTTCATGAACAGAATTATATTGTTCCAAGGAATGACGGCCGCCTTGTCATCGGAGCTACGATGGTCGATAACGAATGGAATGAGAACCCTAGCTTAGGGGGAATTGAGTCGTTAATACAAAGCGCTAAACAAATGCTACCCGAAATTGAAGACATGAAAATTGATTCATTTTGGGCAGGATTACGACCACGAACACTCGACTATAACCCTTTTATTGGAGTTCATCCTGAAGATGATCAGATTTTATTTGCGACCGGACATTTTCGAAATGGAATTTTGCTTGCACCAGCAACTGGTAAATTAATTCGAGATTTGATCCTTAAACGGAAAGTCGATCGTAACTGGATCGAAGCATTTAAAATCAATCGTTAATTTTTGCGTTTTGGAGGTGTAAACAGTTGGAAATAAGATTAAACGGAAAGATCCTCGACATTTCGAGCAAAATCTTTACTATTCAGGATCTGCTTAATGAATATCAATTAGAAAACCGAATTGTGATTGTCGAAGTTAATAAAGAAATTATTTATAAAGAACAGTATTCAATAACTCATCTCTCTAACGGAGATTCTGTAGAATTAATACATTTTGTAGGTGGAGGTTGATTTTATGTTAAAAGTAGGAAATCACACGTTTCAATCAAGATTATTATTAGGAACAGGGAAATACCCTTCATTTGAAGTCCAGAAAGAAGCAGTTGAAGTTTCGGAAGCTGAAATACTAACTTTTGCTGTTAGAAGAATGAATATTTTTGAGGAATCTCAACCAAATTTCCTTGAACAATTAAATTTGTCGAAATATAAATTATTGCCTAATACAGCTGGCGCCAAAACTGCTGAAGAAGCTGTTAGAATTGCAAGATTGGCTAAAGCGTCAGGCTTATGCGATATGATCAAGGTGGAAGTAATTGGGTGTAATAAATCATTATTACCTGATCCAATCGAAACATTGAAGGCATCAGAAATATTATTAAATGAAGGATTTATTGTACTACCTTATACTTCTGATGATGTTGTATTAGCAAGAAGATTAGAGGAACTTGGTGTTCATGCAATTATGCCAGGTGCATCTCCAATTGGATCCGGAAAAGGAATTATTAATCCATTAAACCTTCAATTCATCATTGAGCAATCGAATGTACCCGTCATAGTAGATGCTGGAATCGGCTCACCTAAAGATGCAGCTTTTGCAATGGAGTTAGGTGCTGATGGTGTCCTTTTAAATACTGCAGTGTCTAACGCGAAAGATCCTGTAAAAATGGCAGTTGCGATGAAACTTGCTATTGAAGCAGGAAGACTAGGATTTGAAGCAGGAAGAATTGAAGAAAAAAATTATGGTGAGGCTAGTAGTCCAATTACAGGGTTGGTGAATTCTTGACAAACCGATATGCAAAGCAAGAATTATTTTTAGGGAAAGACAGTCAATCAAGTATACAAAATGCCAGTGTCATTATTATCGGGGTTGGTGCACTAGGCTCATCAATTGCAGAAATGCTTGTAAGAGCCGGCATAGGAAATATCACAATTGTAGACCGTGATTACGTTGAATGGAGTAATTTACAAAGGCAATCTCTTTATACGGAAGAGGATGCCAGAAATAAACTGCCAAAGGTAATTGCGGCTAAAAATCGACTTCAACAAATTAATAGTGAAGTATCGATTACTAGTCTAATAACAGATATTACTAGCCTTAACATTGAAGAACTGATTAAAGATCAAACGGTTATACTAGATGCAACAGATAATTTTGAAACTAGAATGGTTGTGAATGATGCAGCTATTAAGCACGGGATTCCTTTTATTTTTGGTGCGGTTGTTGGAAGTTATGGCCTCTCATTTCCAATTATTCCAGGAAAAACTCCTTGCCTGAACTGTTTATTAAATCATATACCAACTTTAAATATGACTTGTGATACTGTAGGAGTAATTAGTCCAATTGTGCAAATGATTGCTGCCTACCAAGTAACTTATGCCCTTCAATATCTTACTAACTATGAACTTTCACCAATCTTACAATCGATTGATGTATGGAAGTATGAAAAGTCTGATATAAACATCGAAAAATTAAAAAATAATAATTGTCCAACATGTGGCTCAATAAGAAGTTATCCATTTTTAAGAGATGATGACCACATGAAGTCATATGTATTATGTGGAAGAGATGCAGTCCAATTAAGAGTATCCTCGTCTAAATTTCCAACACTAACTAACCTATCTGGAAAATTACAAGGGTTAGTAAATGATTTGATTGTAAATCCATATTTATTGTCATGTACTTATGAAGAGCATCGCATTGTTTTATTTAAAGATGGTCGAGCAATTATTCACGGTACAAAGGAACCGTCTGTTGCTAAAGAACTCTATCGCAAAGTCTTAGGTTGAATAATTGCTTAATTATTTAAAAAATAAAAAAAACCCCTTTCTAAGACTACTAATCTATTAGTCTTAGAAGGGGGCTTATATAATTAGTTTCTATAAATTAATTAGCCTCTTTGCCTACAGAACTTGCTAAAGATAGATTAGGCTCTTCATTAATTGGAAACTCAATAACTGTTCTTCCAACATTAATACAGCAACTATCATGGAAGGAATCAAATGCTGAATTAATATCATCTAACTTAATTCGATCTAAAACTAAGTCATCAAGATTAAATTTTCCATCTAAATACAACTTAGAGATAATTGGGAAGTCTCTAAAAGGTTGAGTATCACCGTAAAAACTTCCTTTCAGAATCTTACCAACACGGTGAAACCCACCAGCTGGTAAATTAAGTACCTTAGAAGGGTTAAAAGCACCAACTACTACTACAGTTCCACCTTTTCTTGTTCCTTTCCAAGCACTCTCAGCAGCGTTTGTATTACCAGTACAATCAATCGCATAGTTAACGCCAAATCCACCTGTTAATTCTTTTAGTTTTTCTTCAGCATTTTCGCAAGCTACATTGACTGTATGTGTTGCTCCAAACTTTTTTGCAATTTCAAGATTAGAGTCTTTTACATCACAAGCTATGATTTTAGATGCCCCAGCAATCTTTGCCCCTTGAATGGCATTAACTCCCACTCCACCAATTCCGAAAACAGCTACAGCTGAACCAGGCTTTACACCAGCAGCATTGACAGCTGCACCATAACCAGTTGCAACCCCACAACCAATTAATGATGCTTGAGCAAGTGGCATTTCATCAGGAATTTTTACACATGACATTTCTGGGACAACAGTGTATTCAGCAAAAGTAGATAATAGAGAATTATGGTATACTTTTTCTCCATTACAGCTCAACCTGGAAGTCCCATCAAGCAATGTGCCATCAAACATAGGTCCAAAAGCTGATTCACATAAATGAACTTCTCCTGTTATACAAAACTCACATGTTCCACAATATGGAACCCAACTTAAAGCTACTTTATCTCCAGGTTTTACATTTTTTACATTTGGACCAACAGCTTCCACAATCCCTGCACCTTCATGCCCAAGAATAGTTGGTATAGGTGTTGTTTCATCATCTAATGCATTTAGATCACTATGGCAAACACCAGTTGCTACTATTTTAACAAGTACTTCATTTGCTTTAGGCTCTGCTAGTTCAACCTCTTTAATAATAAGTGGTTCACTATGTCCGGTCATTACTGCTGCTTTCATTTTCATCTTATTTTTCACCCTTCTATATTAGTAAGCAAACCAAATTGCTTTTGTTTTTGTGTAAGATTGTAATGAATGAATGGCATATTCCTTACCCCAGCCACTTTGTTTCCATCCACCAAACGGACTTGCAAAATCATAACATCCATACTTATTAACAAATACCATTCCAGCCTCTAATTTTTTAGCCACGCGATTCGCGCGAGAAACATCATTTGTCCATAGACCGGCAGCTAAACCATAAATTGTGTCATTTGCCATTTCAATTACTTCTTCTTCCGTGTCGAACGGAATGACGCAAAGAACTGGTCCAAAAATTTCTTCTTGTGCAATCGTCATTTTATTATGTACGTCTGCAAAAATAGTTGGGCGAACAAAATATCCGTTTACATTTTCACCAGTTAGATCCCTTTCTCCACCAGCTGCCAGACGGGCGCCTTCTTCTATTCCGCTTTTAATATAATTTAAAATACTTTCCATATGAGCTTCTGAAATTTGAGCACCTTGATTTGATTCTGGATCGAATTGATCCCCTAATTTATAATTATTTGCATATTCAGCTAAGCGGCTAACTGCTTTTTCATAAATATCACGTTGAACAAATAATCTTGTTGGTGCAGAACATTTCTCACCTTTATGAGTAAATAATCCATAGAATGAACGTTCAATAGCTGCATCCACATCTGGAGCATCGCTGAAAATAATGTTTGGAGACTTTCCTCCAAGCTCAAGTGTAACCGGCTTAAGATTTGAATCTGCAGAATCGTGAACAAGCTGCTTTCCAACACCTGTACTACCTGTAAAGGAAACTTTATCAACACCCATATGTCGAGAAATAAATGAACCTATTTTCCCTTTACCAAGTATTAGATTAAGTACACCAGGAGGTAAAATATTTGCCTCATGTATTATTTCAAATAGTCTAATAGCAGAAAAAGATGTCGTACTAGATGGTTTTAAGATTACTGTATTTCCCATAGCTAGAGCTGGCGCAAGCTTCCATGCAGCCATATCGATTGGAAAGTTAAATGGTACAATTTGACCGCAGACACCAATTGGGTCTCTTGTTGTTACACTCAAAAAGTCGCCTTCAACTGGATTATTTTCACCATAATATTTATCAGTCCAACCAGCATAATATTCGAACATTTCTAATGCCTCTTGAACGTCATCGTTATATGCCTCTGTGTATAGTTTTCCGTTATCAAGCGCTTCTAAAGTAGCTAATTCTGCCTGATGCTCTTTCATTAGCTCACTAATTTTGCGCAAAATTTTAGCTCTTTCTTTACGAGTTACTTTACGCCATGGACCGTTATCAAAAGCAACACGCGCGGCCTCAACCGCTTTATCAATGTCTTCTTTTGTTGCACCTTGAATTTTTCCGATTACTTGTCCGTTTGCTGGATTAATCGATTCAATGTCTTCTTCACTACTGCTATCTACCCATTCACCATTGATATATAATTTCTTTGCTTCAAGTAACCACTCTTTCGCCCATTCCAATTTTGGCTGATCGATACCTTCAAAATGTTTTTTATTCTCTAATTTAGTCAATTTCAAATCCTCCTCTATTTAATAATTCCTTCACACCATTCTTACCTTTTTCTGTCATTAATTTTGAAACAATCGAATATCCATGCTTCTCCTTTAATTCAACTACAGAAGGAATTAAACTATTTGCGTACTCTTTACATTTTTCTTTATTTACCTTTATATCTTCTAAACACTTTTCGCTAAATAAGATCAGTGACTTTTCTAGCATTTTCATAGCATCTATAATATTTGCTCCAGCTGCACCTTCAAAAATATTTAAATTTAATTCGCCATGCTCTAAAGTTGCCTGTACAACTCTGTCACAGCCTAAAACTTGAAAACAGCTTTGGATCAACGTTTCAGGTATTACAGGATTTACTTTTCCTGGGAAGAAAGATGAACCAGCCATTACAGATGGTAAAATGATTTCAGAAAAACCAGCTTCTGGACCAGAAGATAAAAGTCTTAAATCTTTTCCCATTTTGATTAAACAAGTTGCAAGTAATGCTAATTGATTCGAAACATTTGCTAGATCGTCTATGTTTTGTGCAGCATCAATTAAATTTCCTCGCTTTTGAAGCTGACATCCAGTTATTTTTGAAAGATTATGAATAATTAAGTCCTGGTATGCTTTTGATGCTCCAGTACCAGTACCAATTACAGTGCCACCTAAGTTCACTTTTTTCAATTCCATAACACTCTGTTCAAGTAACTGATGTCTTCTAGATAACATATCAGCATATCCACTAATAAAATCTCCTAATTGAATCCTCATCGCATCTTGTAAACATGTTCTTGAAATTGTGGTTATTTCTCTAAATGATTCGACCATCTCCTCGATCTTAGTTTGAACTTTTCTTAAAACTAAATCGAGTCGTGCAAACTCCTTAACAACTGCAAGTCTCATGGCGGTGTGACAAACATCAGAGGTTGATTGAGAAGCATTCACATCATCGTTTGGATGAATAGGTGAATAATTTCCTCGATTTCCTCCATTTAATTCATTGGCTATATTTGCAATGACTTCGTTAATGTTCATATTTGTACCAATTCCTCCTCCGCCATGGAGTATATCAACTGGAAATTGATCCAAATGTCTACCAGAAATTATTTCTTCACAGGCTTTTAGAATAAATAATCCTACAGACTCTTCTAATACACCTGTTTCTATATTGGTAATTGCAGCAGCTTTCTTAACCAATGCAAGAGATTCGATATACTTTGGATATTGACTTAGAGTTTTTCCAGAGAATGAAAGATTTTGTACTGCTCGAACTGTTTGAATTCCATATAAGAACTGATGTGGTATTTCTACAGTTCCAAATGAATCAACTTCTTTTCGTTTTTTCTGGTTCTCAATGACACTAATGAAAATCACCACCTTTTTTAAATTGAAAACGTTTAAATAATTTTCTATTAAAACCGTTTGACGCTATTCCAATCTTCTCATGGCTTTCAATAACTATAAAGAAGAGCCATTAATTAGAAAGTCTGAATATATAGTTTGTTCATAATGCGAACAACAAAGTTCATATTAAGAACTTTAAATAGATTATAAAACTGAAAAATTATCTATGTCAAATAAATAATTAAATTTTTAGAAATTTATTTATAATTGTTTTTTTAATATGTAATTAAGCTATAATGAGTATCATGAAGATAAATAGCGAAGTAAAAAACCAAAAAAATTCAAAGCAAGACCTTTCATCAGTACAAGCCGTTGATCGTGCACTTTTATTACTAAAAATCGTTGCTGACAGTGAAAACCCAATTTCTATAGGGAATCTCGCTGAAAAATCAGACATGAATCGAACAACAGCTTGGAGACTTATTGGAACTCTTGAGAACCATGGATTTGTAGAACGTGACCCTCAGACTAAGGGCTATCAGCTTGGTTATGCGGTTAATCATCTTGCGTCTAAAGTAACGCAATACGGTTCTCTTGTTCGACGTGCAAGTAAAAGTATGGAGAATTTGAAAGAGGAATTTCAGGAAACTGTTCTCTTAAGTGTTCCTAAACAAAATGGAACATTAACGATTGAACAAATTGATCCAGAAAACAGTGTTAGATTAGTCGTAGATTATGTTAATGCTTTTCTACCTTTACACTGTACTTCAAATGGAAAAATTCTATTAAGTCAGCTTCCGCCAAAAGAATTAGATATATATCTAGAAAAACCTTTGGAAAAATTGACTCCCTATACAATTACAGATCGTGAGCAGTTACGTAAGGAAATTAATAATGTTCGAGAAAGGGGATTTGGCACTTCGATTTGCGAACTAGATGAAAATGAAAATGGTATTTCCGCACCAGTTTATGACAAGTCTCAAAATCTTGTTGCGTTCATAAGTGTTTGTGGACCAAGTTTTCGTTTTACAAAAGAGAAAATGTTAGCATCAGTTGAGTTATTAATAAGTACTTGTCAACAGGTCACAAATTATCTTGATTAATCAAACTATAATATTTCTTATTAGACGAAAGGCATCTGAATTCCGATTCAGATGCCTTTTTATTTTGAACTTTAATAATTGAGTTTAGTTTTATAAATTAAAATTAGTCCACCTGATTGTTTTAAATTATCATCTTCAATAACATTTTTTCATCAAAATAAATCTCTGAAAATAGTTTGACAATTTTGTGAACTTTATTTTATACTCTTCATATATTTCATATAGTGAAAATATTTGTTCGTAATATGAACAAATCGTCTTGTTCACTCACTTTTTTCTTTTTATCTGAAAACGCTACCAATACATAAAGATATTTGCTTTTCTATAAAAAGAGTTAAAAGTATGCAATTAAAATCTACTATACTATTATTAATAAGGAGGAAACGAGATGAAAGAAAACCAATCGATAAGAATGGATGATGCACCACTTAACAAGTTTCACATTAAAATGGCTGGACTTACATTTGGAGCCCATTTTAATGACGGTTATATTCTTGGTATAATCGGAACAGCACTCACATTACTTACTCCCCAGATGCACCTTAACGCATTTTGGCTTGGATTAATCGGGAGCTCCGCTTTAATTGGGCTATTCTTAGGAAGTTTAGTACTTGGTTGGGTATCCGATATTATCGGCAGACAAAAAATATTTGTTCTAAGCTTTGTTCTTATTACAATTGCTTCGTTACTACAATTTTTCGTTGATAATCCAACACAGTTATTTATTCTTCGATTATTAATTGGGATTGGAATTGGTGGAGACTATAGCGTTGGTCATACAATGTTAGCTGAGTTCGCTCCCAAAAAACATCGTGGCGTATTATTAGGATCATTTAGTGTAATTTGGACTATTGGATATGTTGTATCTACTTTCGTAGGGCTTTGGATGCAAGATTTAGGGCCTGATGCTTGGCGTTGGATGCTAGCTTCTTCAACAATCCCATCTGTGATTATTTTGTTCCTACGAATCGGAACGCCAGAATCACCAAGATGGTTAATTAATAAAGGTCGTATTGATGAGGCAAGAGAAATAGCAAAAAAATATGTTGGTAAAAATATAGTTTTAGATAATGAAACCCCAATAAAAGAAGATAGTAACTTTTCTGTTTTATTTAGCAAAAAATATAGAAAGAGAACGGCATTTAATAGTCTTTTCTTTGCATGTCTAGTAATGCCTTACTTTGCAATCTATACTTTCCTTCCAAATATTTTAAGTATTATGGGCCTAAAGGAAGGCTTTGGAACAGATTTCTTATTAAATGTAATCCTAATCATTGGTGCAGTTTTAGGAATCTGGTTTACAATCATCTTTTCTCGTAGAGGTTTCTTAATTAGTTCTTTCATTATTCTTGTAGTATCCTTATTCGTACTAAGCGTTTCACCTAGCAGTGCAACAACATTAATGATTATAAGTTTTGCAATTTTCACATTAATTTTATCCGCTGTAAGTAATCTTGTAGGGGTTTTTCCAGCTGAGAGTTTCCCAACCGAAGTGAGATCATCAGGAGTTGGATTTGCTACCGCTATTAGCAGACTTGGATCAGCTATCAGTACATTCTTATTACCATTAAGCCTTTCACATTATGGCTTAAATCATACCATGCTAGCATTAACAGGAGTTTTAGTCGTTGGAACATTCGTTTCGATTGCATGGGCACCTGAAACCAAATACTTATCTCTTAACGATGCTAGTAAGACTGATGGTTTAAAAAAACCAAATAGTCATCCAGCAGATATTAAGCCGAATATTTTATAATACGATCAAATACAAAAAAGCAGGAAAACTTTAAAAGTTACCTGCTTTTTCCATTCAATGAATTAATCATTAAATCATTTATACGATATCGTAACCTTGATCCTCAATAGCCTCTTTCACTTTCTCAATTGTTTCAGCGTTTGAAGTATTGAATGTTACTTCTTTATTTTCCAAGCTTACGATAATATTATTTGTACCAGACACTCCCTCTACTGCTTTCATAACTGCAGCTTTGCAGTGTCCACAAGTCATACCTTCTACTTTTAAAATTGTTTCCATTACTAAATCCTCCTAAATTTTTATGCGCTTTAATCGTAATGCATTTAAGACTACCGATACAGAGCTAAATGCCATTGCAGCACCTGCAATCCAAGGCTGCAATAACCCTAAAGCTGCAATCGGTATACCTAAACTGTTATAAAATAACGCCCAAAATAAATTTTGGCGAATATTATTCATTGTTTTCTTACTTAAGCTAATAGCTTTTGGAATATGTGATAAGTCGCCACCTACTAGCGTAACATCCGCTGTTTCAATCGCTACATCTGCACCAGTACCAATCGCAATACCAATATCTGCTTTTGCAAGAGCTGGGGCATCATTAATCCCATCTCCAACCATCGCAACAATTTTCCCTTGTTTTTGCAGTTCAGCTACTATATCTGCTTTTTTCTCTGGTAAAACTTCAGCAAATACATTTTCAATCCCAACTTGATTTGCAATCGCCTGTGCTGTTTGTTTATTATCACCGGTTACCATAAAAACTTCTATTTTTAAATCCTTTAATGCTATTATCGCATTTCTTGATGATTCTTTAATTGTATCGGCTACAGCAATAACTCCTTCCAGCTTCCCGTCTATTGCTACTAACATTCCTGTCTTTCCAGCAGATTCAAATACGATTAATTGTTCATTTACTGAAGAAAAATCGATATTCTTTTCATTCATTAACTTTCTAGTACCGATATATACCTTTTTATTTTCAATCAAGGCTTCTACGCCATGTCCAGGAATTGCAATAAACTCTGTAAGATCAGTTAGTGGCAATTCCTGTTTAACAGCGTATTGAACAATTGCTTGTGCTAAAGGATGCTCTGACATTTTCTCTACACTCGCAACGAGCTTCAATAAATCCTCCCGATGATTTAAATTAATGATGTCTGTTACTTCAGGCTTTCCTTTTGTAACAGTACCTGTTTTATCAAGAATGATTGTATTAATTTTTTGTGTAGTTTCTAAAAATTCTCCGCCTTTGTATAAAATCCCATTTTCCGCACCTTTTCCACTTCCAACCATAATTGAAGTTGGCGTAGCAAGTCCTAAAGCACAAGGACACGCAATGACTAAAACAGCTATTGCTACTTCAATTGACTTAGGCAAATTTTGTGGATCAACTACAAAAAACCAAATGATAAATGTTAATATGGCTATGCCAATTACAATTGGAACAAATATATTTGAAATTCGATCTGCTAATCTTTGAATTGGAGCTTTTGAACCTTGTGCCTCTTCAACTATCCTCACAATATTTGCTAATGCGGTATCCTTACCAACCTTCTCAGCTCGTATTGTTAAAATACCATTTCCATTAACTGTTGCTCCAACAACTTTATCATCAGCCTTTTTATCAACTGGCAAAGACTCACCAGTAATCATTGATTCATCAACTGTAGATACTCCCGAAACAATGACACCATCGACAGGAATTTTCTCACCTGGTTTTACAAGTAGTAGATCTCCAACCTTTACAGCTTCCAATGGTACAAAGATTTCTTTTCCATTATCTAAAACTGTTGCTTCCTTTGCTTGTAATTCCATTAGTTTAGAAATTGCTTCAGTCGTTTTTCCTTTAGCTATATGCTCAAAATATTTTCCAAGTAAAACTAATGTTATTAATACTGCACTTGTCTCAAAATATAGATGTGGCATATACGAGCTATTATTTATTGTCTTAATCGACTCAACTAAGCTATAAAAATAAGCTGCCGAAGTTCCGAGTACGACGAGCACATCCATATTTGCACTATAATTTCGAATTGCTTTATATGCTCCAACATAAAAATGCCAACCTATAATAAACTGAACTGGAGTTGCAAACAAAAGTTGAAACCATGGATTCATTACTAAATGTGGCATCCATATATTTGTACTAAATGGCAGATGAGATACCATCGAATACAATAGTGGAAGTGATAGTAAGATTGAAACGATTAATTGAATCCGTTTGTTTCTTGTTGTATCTTTTTCTTTAACTACATTTTCGTCCTTTATAGTTGCAACATAACCGATGTGACTAATTTTATCTATTATGGATTGGACCGAGCGTACTTCAGGTAAATAAGATATCGTTGCTATATTCATAGCTAGATTAACATTAATTTGAACAACTCCATCCATTTTCCCTATTACTTTTTCGATTCGAGCTGAACAAGCAGCACAAGTCATTCCTTCAATATTTAACGTAATTTTTTCAACTGCAACCTCATATCCGATCGTATGGATTTTTTCTATTAAATCAGAAGTTTGATATTGTTCTTTATCATAGATAATAGTAGCTTTTTCTAATGCAAGGTTCACATTCGCTTTCAAGCCATCCATTCGATTTAAGCTTTTTTCGATTCGGGTTGCACATGCGGCGCAGGTCATACCCTCTATACCAAGGGTTAACTGCTTTGCATCATTCATTCTAATCAACCCCCTTTACTTTACGTAACGCTTAATAACCTCCATTAATTCGGTAACCGATGCTTCGCCATTGTTTTCTTTAACTGCTTTAACCATACAATGATTCGCATGTCTTTCAATTAATGAGAAACTTACCTTTTTCATAGCAGCTTCAACTGCCATAATTTGCGTCAAAATATCTATACAATATCGGTCCTCTTCGACCATTTTTTGAATACCTCTTACTTGCCCTTCTATTCTACGAAGACGTTTCATCAAATCGTTAATTTCGTCTTCACTTCTTGGAACCATTTGATCATCATGGCAATTTTCCATTTTATCACCTCACCATCATTATATACTCATAGGGGGTATAGGTGTCAATTTTTTATTCTATTTATTTTAAGTTGTCCATATGATGGTAAAAAGCGGATAGTTAGGGGGTATCAAATATGTTCATCAGTTGGGTATGTATTAGCATAATGCTTTTTATAACGCTCATTTCGATCCACCTCAAACCAACAAAAAATGATCAGATGCATCAAATGATGTATATGATGATGATCAGTATGACAGCTGGTTTAACAATAGGTGTGCTAATTACACTTTCCAATCAACAACAGTTTTTCCATTCCTTACTTATTTCAATGGGTGCCTCTGCGCTCCTTGGATTATGTATCGGCTTTAGATTACATTTCCTTGCACTACTCGAGGGGATCTTTACCGGAATGATGGCCGGTATGATGGGGAGTATGATTGTCGTCATGATTTCAATATCAGAAGCACAAGCTTTATTATTAATTTGTTTATTGTTATTAACTTGTTCAGTTATATTTTGCTCTACTATGTTTTTAAGTGAGCGCTTTCCAAAACTACTATCATCATTCTTTCCAGTAATTATTATTTCTAGCCTGTTGCTAATCTTAACTGTGTTTTATTCTTTTACTCATTTTGAAACTACTACTGTTTCTCAGAGCTATAAAATTAATGTGTTGAAAAAGTAGAACCAATAACTAAACTTCAAAATTAAAAGCCTTTATCATAATTACTACGTAATTGATGATAAAGGCTTTTCACGCTGTTTGAAAAACAACCTTGACTATTAAATTACCAAATTTTCGTAAAAGGGTAGAGTGATGTTAATTTCCACTACAAAAAAATAAAAAAACGACTTCAAAAAAAGAAGTCGCCTAAAAAAAAAAGAAAGAAAAATTATCAGTAAAAAGCTATCACATAAACCTTAAAATAAGCTTAATTTTATTCTACTGGATTTTAAAACTTAATCATACAGCATTATTTTTTAGGTTTTTTACATGTATTTCCCTTTATCACCAATCAAAATAGTTTATTGTTTATTTCAAGTTGAAAATTCCCTTACCAGTTTCCATATTTATAGGTAATGATGAATGTTACATGAAGGTTAGACTCGGAACCATCATTTGATAATCCTAGTTTAAATGCTGCTTCTTTGTCAGGATCATCGATTACTTTAACTAAACTCTCATCTTCTTTTGTTTAAAATAACTTTTTCTTGCAGATGCAATATTGAACTTAGATGTTTGTGTAACTGGTATAGCATTATCAGAATTACTATGAAAACCATTATAATTTTCTAGTACGATATTATTATCTTTAATGATTATTAGAGCTGAAGCAGAACTTCGATTTCGAACATTTATATCCTCTACCCAGTTTACTATTTCTTTGAATTTATCACTCATACTTTATCCACCTATACTTTTTTAAAATTTATAAATTCAACATTTAATTAGGATTTCCTTGGTTCAACTAATCTGCTATCGCACTATGTTAATTGATTAAGAAATGAATATAAAAAAGGGCAACCTTATTAGGTTCCCTAATCAAAAATGTGTAATATTAAATTCGTTAAGAACTTAAATAACCTCTGTTCTCTATGTGCTGTAACTTCATAGTAATTCTAGAAATTGTAAACCACATTGAAAGAAACATCAGTATTCCAAAAAAGTCAGAAACAATAATACTGCGACCTACAAATAAATGTTCATAATGAAATAGTGAAGTATTATAAATGGCAATAATAATTGATAGTACGGAAAAAGTAAGACTAAGTCTCTTCTTAAAGATTTTATAGAAAAAATAAAAAAATGTAGCATAAGCCCAAAACTGTGAAATAAACCAAGCATGTGATAGCCTTATCCCTGATTTAGTATGGAAATAAACTAAAACTAAAACTAATAAAATGATAAAGGCAATAATTGGAGCAAATTTCACAATATTAATCAGTCTAATAAAACGGTTATTTAATTTAACTGTCTTTGAATTTGATAAATCTTTTGCAACAGAATAATTAAAATAAATAAACACTAAACTACAAGTAAATATTAAAAACTGCATGAATTAAACACTCCCGCTTTTTTACATTAGCAATTAATAATATCATAAGATTGGTAAATTTTGTTAATATTATAATAACGTTTTTTGTAGCAGATTAATAGATAAAAAAGATAGTAGGAAAAAACCATCCTTACGATCCTTACTCTACTACAAATGTTTTTATTCTAAATTGTGTCTTTATCATCATTTATTAATCGAAACTTTATAGCCAACAATTTCATCAAAATACTTTAAATGAATTTGTTCTTTATTAATTTCATCTTTAAAATATCGTTCATGGATTATTACTTTTGCAATATACTCTTTTCGATTATGATCTTTCGCATCTTCAAGTGCAGTAGCTGCTTCAACTATATCTGCCATTTTGTTTGCTATTTTCTTAACATAATATGTTTGAGTATTAGCATCTAAAGTAAGCATATAATGAATGGTTTCATTTAATTCATCCAGTTTTTTCTTTATGATTTCACCTTCATTTACTAGTGTTTGAGGTATATCTAATAATTTTTCTTCAATGAATAATTTAAAGACTTTGTAACCATTCATTTTTTTAAACAATCTCAAAATCTCTAAACCTAAAATATTAGCTGTTCCTTCCCAAACTGTAAGTACTTGAGCATCTCTTAAAAGTCGAGGGGTAACAAAATCTTCAATATAACCATTTCCTCCGTGCATTTCAATAGCCTCATGGGAGAAATGAATCGCTTCCTCTGCTGTACGCATTTTTAAAATAGCAATTAAAAGTCGTACTAATGTTTGCTCTTCAATTGTTCCATTTTCTTTCCCAATTACTCGATCATATAAAGCAACTAAATTAAATACTGCACTTGTTTGTACTTCTTGAATGGATGCAAGTTTTGTTAATGTCTCTTGGATCATTGGGAATCTCGTTAATATTTGTCCAAATGCCGGTCTATTTTCAGCATATTTCTTCGCTTCCACATAGGCTCTTCTCATAATTCCAACAGACGCTACAGCATTACATATTCTAGATAAATTCAATGCTTCCATCATATAGTTAATTCCTCTAGAAGGATCTCCGATTAGAAATGCTTTCGCTCCATTAAACTCAACTTCTCCTGATGGCACCGCTCTTACACCTAGCTTATCTTTTAAGCGGCGAATCGTGAATCCGTTATTTGTATCATCATCATTCTTCCAAGGAACTAAAAATAAACTTAACCCTTTACTCCCAGAAGGAGCTCCCTCAATTCTTGCTAATATCGTTGTAATACCACACTGACCTGCATTACTAGCAAAATACTTTTCTCCATAAATACGATAGTAATCTCCTTCTTTAACTGCTTTAACGACATTGGCTCCAACATCTGAACCACCTTGTCTTTCAGTTAAAAAAGTTGCCCCCTCATATAATTCTGTTTCACCGGTCGATAATAAATGAGGTAAATATTTTTCTTTCAGTGCTTCATCTGCATATCTTTCAACTAAAAACGTAGCAGCCATTGATAATGTTACCGGACAATAAAAACCAGCTTCAGTTTGTGATAATAAATAACCTTGTGCATAAGAATAAATATAATTTCCCTTAATACCAAGTTCTGGTATTGGCCTATGGATATAGCTAACAACCCCTCTATTATAAGTGTCCTTTACAGTTTGCTTATAACCATCATTTACCCAAACATGTGAAATATCATTACCATAAGCATCATATTTAATTAAACGAGGTTGTCCTTCACGGTCAGTGTAAATTGCACGTTGATCAATTTCATTCGCACAAAGCTCTCCAAATTCCTCTAATTCTTTATTAGCCCATGCGAAAAAATCTTCATTAAAATATTTTCTTAAAATCATCTGTAGATTAAGATCTTCTTTATAAAAATTCATAAGGCCTTCCTCACCCTTTTTCGAAAGTATTTTATTCGATTTTTAATAAATTCAGCTCAAGCTTACTCTTCATTCTCATAATTTCTTCTTTTAATTGAATCAGATCGTTAATCTTTTTATCCAACTCTACAATCTTTTGATTTCCATATTCAATTGTTTTTTGTAATTGTTTTTCACCTGTTCGATCGATTGTAAATAAATCAATCATTTCTTTTATTTCTTGCAAATTAAAGCCTAAATTTTTACCCCTTTGAATTAAATAAAGACGTGTACGATCTTTATGAGAATACCTTCTTCTACCACTTTCAGTATAGGTAGGGTGTAATAATCCGATTTCCTCGTAATATCTAAGGGTTCTATGTGTCGTATTAAATTCATACGTCATCTCTCGAATCGAATAAAGCTTCAAAATTCCCTCCTCCTTCTAGTTATAGATTCATTATAAATCTTACGTAAACGTTAGTTTCAAGATAGATTCCTTCGACAAAAAATTCGAGGATAAGAGACTTTTTAAAGTATTTATTTCTTAATACCTCCTATTTTTCCTGCCTTTTTTTGGTATAACGTTTTGAATTTCTGCAAAGCATAAATTTATCTGTAGCCTAAGGCTTAATAAATTCAATTAGTTCCCTAATAATAGTGAGCTAGAAGGAGATTACAATGAGGAAAACAATTGCAGATTTACTGATTGATTCATTGATTCAGGCAGGAGTTACTAGAATTTATGGTATTGTTGGTGATTCTTTAAATGCTGTTTTAGATTCAATTAAAAACTCAAAAAGAATTGAATGGATCGGCGTTCGCCATGAGGAGGTTGCTGCTTTTGCTGCGGGTTCAGATTCTTTGTTAAGTGGAAGTATCGCAGTTTGTGCTGGAAGCAGTGGTCCAGGGAACCTACATCTAATTAATGGATTATACGATTGTCATCGGAGTCGTATTCCTGTGCTTGCGATTGCTGCACATATCCCAAGCATCGAAATTGGAAGCGAATATTTTCAACAAACTAAGCCCGAACAATTATTTAAAGAATGCAGTCACTTTTGTGAAACGGTATATAGAGCAGAACAAATGCCTCGCCTAGCAACGATTGCAATGCAACATGCAATCGCAAGAAAAGGTGTATCTGTACTTGTTTTACCTGGAGACATTGCTGCCTTAGAAGATCAACAAACTGTTCCAGAACAAGTTATTCATGTAACTAATCCACTGATCAGTCCATCTAAACCTGAATTGGAAAAACTGGCTGGCTTTCTTAATGATGGTAAGAAAGTGACATTACTTTGCGGAGCAGGCTGTGAAGGTGCTCATTCTCATTTAATGCTTCTTTGCGAAAAGTTAAAATCTCCAATGGTTATTGCGCTTAGAGGAAAAGAATTCCTAGAATACGATAATCCATACAATGCAGGATTAACCGGATTAATTGGATACTCATCAGGATATCACGCGATTATGGATTGCGATGTCTTGTTAATGCTTGGCACAGATTTTCCTTATCGACAATTTTATCCGGACGATACAGTTATTTTGCAAGTAGATATTCGAGCTGAGCATTTAGGTCGACGAGCTGCACTTACTTATGGACTATGTGGTGATGTAAAAGAGACCATTAGTCAGCTATTACCTCTCTTAACAGATGTAAAAGATTCAAGTCATTTAGAAAAGTACGTCTTGGCATACAAAAATGTACGTGAAGATTTAGATAAATTTGCTGTTGGAAAACCAGGTCGAAAACCGATCCACCCTCAATATTTAACTAAGGTTGTCAGTGATCTTGCAAACGAAGATGCTATATTTACTTGTGATGTTGGTACACCAACATTATGGTCTGCAAGATATTTACAAATGAATGGAAAGAGAAGATTACTTGGATCATTTAATCACGGAACAATGGCTAATGCCATGCCTCAAGCAATTGGTGCTCAAGTTTCGAAACCTGATCGCCAAGTTGTTGCAATGTGCGGAGATGGTGGATTGTCAATGTTAATGGGTGATTTATTAACAATACATCAGCATAAATTGCCTGTAAAAATAATTGTATTTAATAATAGTGCGCTAAGTTTCGTAGAATTGGAAATGAAAGCTGCTGGTTACTTAGAAACTGGTACAACTTTAGAAAACCCTAACTTTGCATCATTAGCTCAAGCGATGGGAATCGAAGGAATTCGAGTAGAAGACCCCGCTGATTTAGAATCCGCTGTACAACGAGCGTTTGAGCACAATGGACCGGCATTGATAGATGTTTTAGTAAACCGCCAGGAATTAGCAATGCCTCCTAAAGTAAGTATTGAACAAGCTCATGGATTTACACTATGGACATTGAAAGCTGTATTAAATGGTCATGCCAGTGATGTAATTGATCTTGCTAAGACTAATCTTTTAGATCGATTTCATCTATAATTAATGAACCCGTTCAATTTGAACGGGTTTTATTTATTTAGGAAATTGGAAATCAATATTCATACTCATAAAAGGTTCATGAGTCACTAAAATAGCTCGTTAATCAAAATTACTTACTCATAACAACTTCATGAGTCACTAAAATAGCTCGTTGTTCAAAAGTGCTTACTCATAACTGCTTCATGAGTTACTAAAATAGCTGGATATTCAAAATTACTTACTCATAATT
>NZ_NESS01000011.1 GCF_002128425.1 Gottfriedia acidiceleris | reverse complement strand
ACACTTCAACAAATTGAAGATATTTTCGCTGGAAAAGTAACGAACTGGAAAGAAGTTGGCGGTAAAGACGAGAAAATTAATGTAATCAACCGTCCAGCATCATCTGGTACTCGTGCAGCGTTTGAAAAGAAAATTATGAAAGACGTTAAGATTAACGATGGCGTAGGAACAGTGCAAGATTCAAACGGTGCAGTTGAGCAAGCTGTAAACTCTACTCCTGGTGCAATTTCTTATCTTGCTAATTCATATTTAATCGGCGATAAAAAAGACGCATTAAAAACTGTAAAAATTGATGGAAAAGAATCTACTACAGACAATATCGTTGCAGGTGATTACCCATTCTACTCTTATGAGTACATGATTACAAAAGGCGATGCAAAATCTCCAGTAAAAGAATATATTGAATTTATTAGTGGTGACGAGTTTGCTGATAAGTTAGTTGAGATGGGTTATATCCCAGCTTCAAAAATGGCAGGTTTAGAATAATATAAAAAATGAGAGTTGGTTTTATATCAACTCTCAAACTAATTTATTAATGGATGATAGGGGTTTATCATGAATTTCAAAAAAAGAAACTTTTTTCTAATTGAATACCTTGGAAGAACTCTTGTAACTTTATGTGGTTTCTTAATGATTGGTATTACAATAGCAATAATAGGATTTATTGTTAGTAAAGGAATTCAATCATTTACAGTTAATGATATAAGTTTAAGTGAAATTTTATTTTCAAAACATTGGAGTCCAAATAATGCTTCAAACCCAACATATGGTGCTTTAATTTTTATTGTTGGATCAATTCTAGTATCTGTTGGCGCTGTAATTATAGCTGCACCAATTGCAATTGCATTAGCGATTTTCATGAACTTTATTTCACCGAAGTTTGGTGAAAAAGTATTAATTCCAGTTTTGGAAATTCTAGTCGGTATTCCTTCAGTAGTTTATGGATTTCTTGGCGTTACAATATTAGTTCCACTTATTAGAAATGCAGTAGGTGGAGTAGGGTTTAGCTTAATTGCAGGGATTATTGTGCTTAGTATCATGATTTTACCTACAATTGCAAGTATAGCTTCTGATGCTGTGCGAGCTGTTCCTAGAACATATTTAGAAGCCTCATACGGACTAGGTTCTACTAGGTGGCAAGCAATTAAATTGGCTGTTGTACCAGCTGCAAAAACAAATATTTTAACAGCGATCGTTTTAGGTCTTGCTCGTGCTTTTGGTGAAGCATTAGCAGTACAAATGGTAATCGGAAATACTGTTAAGTTCCCTAATGGTATTTTTGACCCAACGGCAACATTAACAGGAATTTTAACAATGGATATGGCAAATACATTAAATGGTACAGCTTGGAATAACACATTATGGACTCTAGCAATGATCTTACTTCTAATTTCATTCCTCTTTATTCTGATCATTCGTTTAATTGGAAGAAAAGGAGGAGCAAAAGCATGATGGCAAGAAAAATGGATAAGATTTGGACAGGAATTCTTTGTCTAATAGCTGGTTTAGTTGTAATCTTATTATTATTTTTATTAAGTGAAATTATTTTTAAAGGTTGGGGATTCTGGGATTTCAACTTCTTGTTTGGAAAGCCTAGCAATACTCAAGCAGGTGGTGGAATAGGGCCACAACTTTTTAATTCATTTTATATCTTAGTGTTAACATTAATTATTTCAGTTCCGATTGGAGTAGGAGCTGGGATCTATATGGCAGAATATGCAAAACCAGGTCGTTTTTTAAATTTCTTAAGATTATGTATTGAAACGTTGGCTTCATTACCTTCAATCGTAGTAGGACTATTCGGTTTATTAGTATTTGTAACGATGACTGGGTGGGGATACACTTTAATTGGTGGTGCACTTGGGATTTCAATCTTAAATCTTCCTGGTTTAACAAGGGTAAGTGAAACAGCGTTATTAAATGTTCCTAAAACTAGTAAAGAAGGTAGTCTTGGATTAGGAGCTACAAAGTGGCAAACGATTACTAAAATTAGTATCCCAACAGCAATTCCACAATTAATTACGGGAATTATTTTAGCGGCTGGAAGAATTTTTGGTGAAGCAGCGGCATTAATCTATACTGCTGGACTAACAACGCCTATTCTAAATAATGCTGCTCCATTAAATACACCGATGAATCCGTTTAATATTTTTAGACCAGCAGAAACATTAACAGTTCATATTTGGAAATTAAATTCAGAAGGTATTGTTCCAGATGCGCAAAGCATCGCTACAAAATCTGCTGCAGTCTTAATTGTAATGATCCTTTTATTTAATTTGCTTGCTAGATTGTTTGCTAAGTTTTTAAATAGACGCTTTACAGGGGCAAAAAGATAAATATTTTTAAAGATCTCTTTGGAAGATTCCGAAGAGATTTTTTTATTTTATCGACTAATTTAAAACGATGTGATCTTTAACTTATCTTGCTTGGACAAGTATACAATCAATTAAGCCTTGTCTCTATATAATATAGAAGTTTATAAGAGAGTGAAGTGACAATTATGCCTCCAAAAATGAAAAAACCAAACGATTCAAATGAGGAGAATAAAGAGAATATTAATATTTCTTCAGCCTTTAGAGCTGTAAGTAATGCAAATCAAACTGTGCCAGAAAATACTTTTGTAAAAGTAAACTATTTACAAAAACAATTTGATTTAGCAAATGAATATAATTCATTTACCTCAATATTTAGACCAAGAAATAATGGGGTCTATTTAATTTCTGCTACGATTTCTTTTATTCCTAATAACAACAATGTTAACTATAGAGCACGAATTGAAATTCGTGTGAATGGAAGACCCGCAATCGCTATCGATAACGATTTCTTTGGTCCAATAAACTTCGGAAATGCTGTAAATGTTTCGACGATCCAGAAACTTAATGCTTTGGATAAGGTTGAGGTTTTTGCCCAAAGCAGTCTAGCTGGTGTGATCGGGGCAAATGTTGATGGTGAAGTTAGTACTCATTTTGAAGCTGCAAGATTTCCATCTCCAACATCATAAGTTTAAAGTGAAAAGGCAACTGACCCTAAAAAGTCAGTGCCTTTTTATTTAAATTTAGGCTCTGTTAATATTAAATATTGATTTTTTTTACTAAAAAAGAGGTTATCTAATTAGTAGACAACCTCTAGAAACTCTTAATTAACTAACTCATGCTTAATTCAATATGAACCCCTTTATTGATGCACAAATCAAAAATAAGGAAACAATAAAATTAGAGAAAGCAGCTCCTTTTCGTTTTAATTGAAATTCTGTAATTCCTATAACTACAAACATTGCTCCTAATAAAAATATCATATACGGCATTATCACAAATCTACCAGTAATTAGAGCATATACTGCTAAAACTATTGAAAGTAGACCAAAAACACTCTTTAATATTTTTAACAAAGAACTACCTCCCTTACTAATAACTAATATGTAACCCTTAAAATTCTACCATATTATTCCATATGATTGTATTTATCCTTCAATCTTGTGCAATAAACAAGACTGCCGAATGAAGCAGTCGTTTTTTCCAAAATCAACAATCTACTTTAACAGAGCCTAAATTTTAAAAAAGTGGCATTGCCACTTTTAAAGTAATGTATTCACTTTATTTAGTTTGTCTGATTTTAGTGTGTACAAATACACTGGTCTTCCAATCCCGTATGTCAATGACTCTTCAAGTACACCGAGACTAGTTAGAAACTTCAAATATTTTCGAATCGATACGCGTGATATAAGGGTGGTCTCTGAGATATCATCGGTTGTAAACTGACTGTTTCCTTTTGATTTTATTACACCTATGACAACCTGTAATGTGCTGCTAGTTAAGCCTTTAGGCAAATTACTCATTGCTTCTTCGACCGGCTTTTGACCTATGCTAAAGAACTGTTCATCTAGATCTTCCTGACTGATTAAGCTTTTATTTGCAAAAAAATTATAATTATCTTTATACTTCAACAAGGCTTGATTAAATCTTTCAAACTCAAACGGTTTAATTAGATAGTCTACAGCCCCATACCTTATTGCAGTATGAATTTTTTCTTTGTCCGCAGCTGCAGTAATTAGAATGACATCTACTGCCATGTTGTGTTCTCTAATAAAACTAAGCAATTCAAGTCCAGTCGAACCAGGCATATAAACATCTAGCAAAATAAGGTCTACCTGTTCGTTTTTAAGGAACGTAATGGCATCTTTCACGGTATGGGAAATCCCTATTAAACTAAAACCCTTTATCTCATTAAGGTAACGTTTATTGAATTCAGCAACCATTGGATCATCTTCTACAATCAGGACTTTAATCATTTCCATACCTCTTTTCTTCATATGGGATTTGTATTTGGAACTCAGTCCCTAGTAGTAATTTTGAGTCGATGATTAATTCTCCACTCAGTTTCTTAATACTATTTGCAACCAAATAAAGGCCGTAGCCACGATTTTCTCCTTTTGTGGAAAACCCTTTTTCAAATACTTTCTTTTGTAACTCATCAGACATTCCAGGTCCTGAATCTAGAACTTCGATTGTTAAAAATTTATCTGCATAATGAAAGATTACTTCCAGTGTTTTTTCTTCAGTATCAGACAATGCTTCTATTGAATTATCGATCAAATTGCCAAGAATGGTAATTAAATCTTGAGTGAACTGAGGGTCTTTCGGCTCAGGAATGACATTTTTACATTCGAACGATAACTCGACATTTTCTTCCCTTGCATAACTTAATTTTCCCATAATAAATCCGGCCAGGGCAGGGTCTTTAATATGCTGAGTAATATGTCCAAATTCTTGATTTTGATAGTTCACTAAAGTTCGGATAAATCCTGATAACTCATCGTAGGATTTCATTTGGACCATACCAAGAATAACGTGAAGTCGGTTCATAAACTCATGGGATTGTGCGCGAAGGGATTCCGCATAGGTTCTTACACCTGTTAATTGTTCGGCCAACTGATTTACTTCGGTTTTATCCCGAAATGTAGAAATGGCTCCAACTACTTCACCATTTACCACAAGAGGAACTCTATTAACGAGGATGGAAACTCCGTTAATGTTTTGTTCATCATCTAGTTCGGGTTTACCTGTTTCTATAACGTGATCCAATCTTGTTGAAGGCATATATTCATCAATTTTCATGCCAACGGGCTTTTGAGAAAGCCCTGCCTTTTGAAAAATTTGTAATGCAGATTTATTTACTAAAGTAATTGTTGATTGATTATCAACTGCGATAATTCCCTCATGAACAGATTGGAGCATCGTACTCCTCTCCTCAAGAATCTTAGCAATAGCAAAGGGTTCGAGCCCTAGCAATGTCCTTTTAATATACCTTGCAAGTAAAATAGCACCAATGATGCCTATTATTAAACCAAGAACTGTCACGATAAGGATGTCCCAATGACTTTTGCCAAGTACAGACTCTACACTCTTAAGTGAAATTCCAACTGCAACCACGCCGATTTGTTTATTTCTCAAATTGTATATTGGAGTAAAGGCACGTACTGATTCACCTAATGTACCATGCGAGATTGATACATATTCTTTACCCTTTAGTGCCGCTTTTTCATCACCGCCAACAAAATGTTTGCCGATCTTTGCCGGATTTGGATGTGATTTACGAATTCCGTTCATATCCATAACGACAATAAACATTACATTTGTAGCTGTTTGAATTTCCTTTGTATAATCTTGAATTGCAGTAGTGGAGTGGTCGTCGCTCATTTCATCAATTACAATTTGTGATTTAGCAACAGTTCTAGCTACAATTAAGGCCTTTTCTTCTTGGTTTTTTATAATTTTTTTACTGACAGAATGACTGATTAATAAGTCAGTAATCATTAAAGATAGGAGTACGACTAAACAAACAAAGAAAATGATAATTGTACTTAATTTAAATCTAAATCGCTGATCGCGCACATTAACCTCCAACTATTACTAGATTCATCATATTGAACCACTATTGCTCTAATGGTTTTTAATAATACTTTTCCAATTTACTATAAAATATAGTCCAATTTAAACTTAAGATCATGATTTTATTACTTACATTAATTACAAAACACTTTATAAAGTTATTTTAACTATTTATAACGTTCACAAAATTGTAACATGTAAATAATTCAATAAATTGTAATCGTTTTCAAAAATGATTGGAGGTTAAGCACATTGAGAATTAATTTTAAAAGTCTTACAACTCAAGTTATTTTAGGAATCTTTCTTGGTATTTTAGTCGGATTCACATTTCCAGATATCGGTTCACAGCTAAAGGTTATTGCTGATATTTTTATTAAGCTAGTAAAAGTTGTTATTGCACCGATTATATTCTTAACGATTGTTATCGGGATTGCAGGAATGGGGGATATAAAAAAGGTTGGCAAAATTGGTGGGAAGGCCTTACTTTATTTTGAAATCGTTTCGACAATCTCTTTAGCAATCGGTATTATTGTTGCAAATGTATTAAAGCCAGGTAAAGGGATTGATGCAGCAGCGGGAAAAGGAGATATTTCTCAATATACTAAGGCAGCCTCGGAAACAAGCCACGGTTTCATGGACTTTATCGCTTCAATCATACCTGAAAGCTTCATTGGAGCATTTGCAAATGGTCAGCTTCTACCAGTACTTCTACTTGCAATTTTATTTGGCATTTCACTTGCCCATTTAGGTAAGAAAGGTAAGCCAGTTATAGAGTTTTTTGAGAAATTGACTGAGGTATTCTTTGGAATTGTTAATATTATCATGAAGATTTCTCCATTTGCCGCTTTCGGTGCGATGGCATATACAATTGGAGAATTCGGTATCGGTTCGCTTATCTATCTTGGAAAACTGATGGGATCTGTTTACCTTACAATGGCTATATTTATTGTTCTAGTTCTTGGCGGAATTGCTAAAATGTTCGGATTTAATATCTTCAAATTTATCGCTTATATAAAAGAAGAAATCCTTCTTGTTGTTGGAACGTCATCATCTGAGGCAGCATTACCGAAAATGATGGAAAAGCTTGAGAAATATGGCTGCTCAAAATCAGTAGTGGGACTTGTGCTTCCAACTGGTTATTCTTTTAATCTTGATGGAACTTCTATCTATCTCTCTATGGCTGCATTATTTATTGCACAAGCTTATGGTGCTGACTTAAGCATATTGCAGCAGATTACACTACTAGGTGTATTAATGTTGACTTCAAAAGGCGCAGCGGGAGTTACTGGTTCTGGGTTTGTGACATTAGCCGCAACTTTAGCGGTATTTCCGTCAATCCCAGTAGAGGGTATGGCACTGATTCTTGGTGTTGACCGTTTCATGTCTGAAGCACGCGCAGTTACTAATCTTATTGGAAACGGTGTTGCTACTGTTGTAGTTTCCAAGTCTGAAGGTGAATTTCATCCGATTTATCAGGTTGAGGAGACAAAAATTACAGTTTAAGTTAAAAAATGCGAGCTAGCTTTATAACAAAGTGTACAGAAATATTCTGTGCACTTTTTTTATGTCAGAGCAGTACTTGCAAACAAATCTTTATAATACTCAACTTGCCAAAAGGGCATGTAGGTTAAATCCAAAAGACTAGATAGTTTTATGAAAATAATCTCCTATTTTTAAAAGGGGATCATTTTTTTTGAAGGAATCTTAATATAGCGATTTAAGATTTAGTAAAAGTAGATTGAAGTTTCAAACTTTATTAATCCATTCGTTCGTTCAAATAAAATTAAAGGGAAAAAATTGTAAAGTCTAATAGTCTTGTAAACTGTATAATCAAAATGTACTATTTTAATATAGGACTGGAGGACGTTATGGAAGAGAAAAAATGGTCGATTATTTTAAGCGTACTTTTTTTATTGTTTGTTTATGTACTTATTCATTTTGAAATAAATGCTAGAAATATTGAAAATTCAGTTCAAAAATTACATGATCGAGAAGTAGAATCGAAGAAAAAACTCCATTTTGTCCTTATTTCGCAGGAGTTTGATAATCCTTATTGGAGGAAAGTACAAGAAGGGGCAAACGTTGCTGCTGAAAAATTTGGAGTAAATGTCGAGTATATCGGTCCTTTACGTACAAGTCCGGAAGAACAAATTAAGTTATTAGAAAAGGCAATTGCTTCTCAGGTAGACGGCATAATCGTACAAAGTCTTGATGAGAATACTTTTTCGCCCGTAATTAATAAAGCGGTTTCACAACATATTCCTGTTATTACAATTGATACAGATGCGCCAAAAAGTAAGCGTCTTGCTTATGTTGGTACAAATAATTTTAACGCAGGAGAGCAATTAGGAAGAGTTGTTGTAGAGGAAACGAATGGTGTTGGGAAAATTGGCGTTATTATAGGGAGTGAAAAATCAGAAAGTCAGCAGGCGAGATTAAATGGCTTTTTAAGTATTGTTAAAAAGTATCCGAAATTAGTAGTAAAGGATATTGAGTTTTCTAATATATCGATCATTCAAGCAAAGCTTCAAACTGAAAGTATGCTACGTAATAATAAAGATATTTCAGTTATGGTTGGTACAAGTGCTTTAGACGCGATTGGCATTTTAAATGCATCAAAAAATTTAAAGTTAAATCAGGTTGAGATATTTGGATTTGATAACATTGAAGGTACACTCCAAGCAGTTCAAGATGATTCAATTAAGGCAACTATTATTCAGAAGCCATACGAAATGGGCTATCAATCTGTAGGATTATTAATTGATTGGCTACATGGAAAAGTTATTAATAAAGAAAATTTTACACCAACCGAGGTGGTGACGAAAGAAACGTTGATCAGGAGGAGAAACGTTGAAAATTAGGACAAAGTTATTTATTTTTATTCCTATTCTAGTTATTTTATTAAATCTTGTTTCATTTTTTATTTTTGAAAATGGTAAGAAAGTTCAAGAGAGTTATAATTTAATGATTAATAAAATATTTTTATATAAACAAATCTCTTCTGAAACCCAAGAGAATTTAAGCTTGGTGAGTAGCTATATTATTAATCCACAGCCAAAAAATTATCGATCGATTTTGCAGCATAAAGGCAATTTACAAAAATTAAAAAAGGAATTGCTAACACATAATGCCACTAAAAATAATCAGCTTGTGCTAGAAAACTTTACCCATATGATTGATTCTTTTCTAGCGTTAGAATCATCCATTACAGATAATTTAGTCTCTCAAAATTTTTCAAGTTATACAGAGCAATACCGTGATATAGAGAAAATATCAGGGTTTATTAGAGAGGATAGTCAGAACTTAGTTGATTTAGAGCTTAGTAATTATCAGCCTATTTTTCGCAAGATTATTGCAAATACTCAGTCTATGAATCAATTAGGTGTACAGTTGTTCGTTATAACGACTGTCATTAGTATTGTTTTTGCAATTTGGTTGTCTAGAAGTATCGTCATTCCGATCAATCGATTAGTTTATATGGCTAAACAAATTGGTAAAGGTAATTTTAATGTGGATCCCCCTACATTGTATCGAAATAATGAAATCGGTATTCTTGGTAAAATCCTCAATGAGATGTCTAAAAATTTAAGTAATTTAATGATAAAAAATATTGAAGTAGTAGAAAAGGATCGACTTGTAAAGGAGCTTGAATTAAAGGCTTTACAAAGTCAGATAAACCCGCATTTCCTGTTCAATACGTTAAACGTTATTTCTAAGTTAGCATATATCGAAGGAGCAGAACAAACGAGTGATTTGACTGTATCGACCTCGAATTTGCTACGCTATAATTTACGAAAATTAGACGAGCCTGTAACTCTTTTGGAAGAAGTTAGAAATGCCGAGGAATACTTTTCAATACAAAAAGCAAGGTTTAGAGATCGTGTACGCTTCGAATTAAATATAGAGGAGTCTTGTTTAGGGGATAAAGTTCCTTGTTTAACATTGCAACCACTTCTTGAAAACGCATTTATACACGGTATCGAAGGGATGGAACAAGGAGCGGTAATAGGGATTACGATTAAGAAGCATGAAAAATATATTTACATTGAAATTTATGATAATGGTGCTGGTATGAAAGAAGAGACTAGAGAGGCTCTTTTAACATCGTCTATGCCGATCATCTCTCAAAAAAGCTCAACTGGATTAGGTACAACAAATGTTTTTAAACGCTGGCGCCTCTTTTATGGAAAAGAAGATATTGTTGATATCAAAAGTGAAATAAATAAAGGGACTACCATTATTTTAAAGCTCCCTGTCTCATCAAAATTTTAAAATTGAAGGAGAAAACTATGTATCGTTTATTAATTGTTGATGATGAACCATTAGAGCGCGAGGGACTCGAATTGATGATTAACCGTTCAATGCCTAATCAATTTCAATTTGAACAAGCTGAGAATGGACGAGTTGCTATTGAAAAATCAATAGAATACCAGCCTCATATTATCTTTATGGATATAAAAATGCCAGGTATTCAAGGGCTTGAAGCTGTTTCAGTTATAAAGCAAAAACTCCCAGATACAAAAATATTCATTGTCACAGCATATGACTATTTTACTTACGCACAAGAAGCAATTTCATTAGGTGTTAAAGATTATATTTTAAAGCCTGCTAAAAAGGATCATATCATCTCTTTGCTTCAAAAGATGATCGATGAAATTGAAGATGATCATAAGAAAAGATTACAAGAATTAGAGGCTATTGAAAATTTATCTTTAATACGTCCACTCACGGAAAACGAATATACGTTAATGTTAATGTTTAATACTGTACAAGAATTAAATGTGACTCAATTGTCTGAGATTCTCGGTTTTGAAATTGATTTAGGTTATGCGAGCGTCATTAAATTGCCTAAAGAAATTAGTCAAAATGACAAAGAACAAAGGAGAATTTATGAATGTGTTAGGCATTTTATGAAATCTTCTAGAAATTGTTTAATTAGCCCTGTTGTAGATGGCCAATTAGCCATATTTATTCCAGTACAGCCAAACCGAGAAGCCGATTCTCAAACACTTGTATTCTATCAAGATGCTTTAAAAACCATTGAATACATCGAAAATCAAACTGGTTATGAAACGGTGATTGGGATTGGGTCTTTAAAGCAAGGAATTGAAGGACTACGACAATCTTATAATGAAGCATATCATGCAAGTTTAGAGTGTGATGAGTTAACACGTGTTAATCTGCATTCAGTAAGTCTTTCTTTAAGTATATCTGACGAAGAAAAACAAGTTTTAATCGATACTTTTAAAAAAGCTGACTATGAAGATGTTATGAACCAATTCAATAATTTATATGAAAGATTTGTTAACTATGATGTTTCACAAGTTAGAACGGAATTAAATTCTCTATTTAATCAAATTTTCCAATCTCTCCGTAATTCATTGATTGAAGTTGGGAAATTTCACATTCCAGAAATAGATGATATCAGCCAATTGAAGCTATTTGTAGAGCAACAAATTATTAATTTAATTACAAAGATTGATCGAGAAAAAGAAATTAAAACGAATCATCTGATGATATTGGCCAGGGAATATATCGCTCATCACTTCATTGAGGATCTCTCACTTGAGCAAGTAGCCAATTATTTAAAATTGAATCCAGTTTACTTTAGCAAATTATTTAAAAAGCAAACAGGTGAAACTTTCAGTGATTATTTAATGAATTTGAGAATTAATAAAGCAAAACAATTAATGGAAAAAAGAGAATTGAATTTAAAAGAAATCTGTTATCAAGTGGGCTATAATGATCCAAATTATTTTAGTCGAGTGTTTAAAAAATGTACGAATGAATCTCCTAAGGAATATCGAAAAAAGGTATTAATGAATATTTAAGAGGAGAGCGATTACTTACTTTATATGTATATATTTATAAAGGGGTCTAACGACATACTTAATGATTGTATTTACGAATTGCTTATTAATTTGTACATACTTTTATTGAGTTTTCAGTTTGACTCTTTTTTTGCTTTAAATCGAAATTAACTTCACTAATATGTCCTAAAGTTAAGATAATGCTAGTTTTAATATTCTGAATGTAAACGTTTTCCGACGGGTGGTAATTTAGTGCAGATAATAGACAAAAGAGTGAAGGAAATGAGTAAGCGATTCCAATAAAAATCGTGATAACCTTATTTATGAAAGCGTAACCAGAAAAAAAGGGGGAAACACTTTGAAAAAGTTATCAAAGATTTTTGCAATAATTTCGGTATTTTTAGTAATGACTCTTGTTGCAGCTGGATGTGGATCTTCAGCAACATCAAGTGATAGCACTTCTGCTGGTAAGAAAAGTAAAGATGGTAAAGTTGATATTGGTATCGTTTTACCTACAAAAGATGAGCCACGTTGGACTCAAGATGAAACTCGCTTTAAAAATGCTTTAAAAGATACAGATTATTCAGTTGAAATTTTATTCTCACAAGGTGACTCTGCAAAAGAAAAAGCAAACGTTGATTCTTTAATTGCAAAAGGTATCAAAGTTTTAATTATTTGTCCTCAAGACGGAGCTGCTGCTGCTGCTTCAGCTGAGGCTGCAAAAGCTGCTGGTGTTAAAGTAATTTCTTACGATCGTTTAATTACAGGTACTGACGCAGTTGATTACTATGTATCATTTGATAGCGTTGCTGTAGGTGCTGCACAAGCACAATATCTAGTAGACCACGCTTCAGGTAAAGCAGGTCAACCTTTATACCTATACGCAGGTGCTGCATCTGATAACAATGCATTTTTATTCTTCCAAGGTGCTTGGAAAGTTCTTCAACCAAAAATTGCTGATGGTACTTTCAAAGTTGAGAATTCAGCTGCCGCAAATAGCTTAAAAGCTAAAGCTGATTTAACACGTGATGAGCAAGCAAAAATTATTGGTCAAGTTACAACGAACTGGGATTTCAATATAGCTAAAAACTTAACTTCATCTAACTTAACAAAAGCTTCTAAAGCTGACAAAGGCGATGTATTAGTTCTTGCTCCAAACGATGGAACTGCTCGTTCAATCGCTGATACATTTAAATCAGATAAAGACGTAACTTCATATGTAATTTCTGGTCAAGATGCTGAAAAAGCTTCTGTACAATACATTATTGATGGCAAACAATCGATGACTGTTTTCAAAGATGTTCGTACTTTAGTTAAAGATGCAATCGCTACTGCAACTTCAATCTTAAAAAATGAAACACCTGATGCTTCAGGCGTTACAAACAACGGTAAAGCTGATATCAAAACAAAACAAACAGATATTATTGTTGTTGATCAAAGCACAGTGAAGAAAGACTTAGTTGATTCTGGATACTATAGTGCTTCAGACTTCACTGGATTGAAGTAATAAATAAAAGAAAAAAACTTGCAAAATAGTGATGGTCTAACCGTCACTATTTTGTTAATTATTCAAATTAATCAATGACTCAAGTAGATGGCAAATTCGGGAGACGGATCATATGAGTGAATTTATTTTAGAGATGAGAAATATCACAAAAGAGTTTCCAGGTGTGAAAGCATTATGTGATGTTAACTTCAAAGTTAGAAAAGGGGAGATACATTGCTTAGTTGGTGAAAATGGTGCTGGTAAATCGACCTTAATGAAAGTGTTAAGCGGTATCTATCCATTTGGAACATATACAGGTGATATTGTTTTTTTTGATGAAGTTCAAAAGTTTTCAAAAATTAGTGATAGTGAAAAAAAGGGTATTGGAATCATCTATCAGGAATTATCTCTTTTTCCTGAACTGTCCGTATATGAGAATATTTTTATCGGACATGAAATTAAAAAGGGAATAACTGTTGATTTCAATGAAACGATTGTAAAAGCAATTGAAATGTTAAAAAAAGTGAAATTGGATGTCAATCCTGACGTGCAAATTAAAGAATTAGGTGTAGGTAAACAACAACTTGTTGAAATCGCTAAAGCACTTTGTAAAGACGTTAAATTGCTTATTCTTGATGAGCCTACAGCTGCTTTAAATGAAGATGATAGTGAAAATCTACTTTTTTTAATGGAAGAATTAAAGAACCAAGGCATTTCTTGTATTATGATTTCGCACAAACTTAAAGAAGTAATTGCTGTTGCAGATACGGTTACTGTACTTCGTGACGGGAAAACAATTTGCTCTTTAAATAAAGAAGAAATCACCGAAAACACAATAATTAAGCACATGGTTGGTCGTGAAATCGATGATATTTATCCGAAGCGTCCAAACCAAAAGTTTGGTGAAGTTTCATTAGAATTAAAAGATTGGGATGTGTACGATCCAAAATTAGGTCGGAAAATTCTTCATAATATTAATCTAAATGTTCGAAAAGGCGAAATTATCGGGATTGCTGGATTGATGGGATCTGGCCGAACAGAATTAGCAAAAAGTATTTTTGGTAATCCAACAAATTTCAAACTTGATGGCTCCGTCTTAGTGAAAGGCGAGCAAAAGCGTTTTAAACATCCAAAAGATGCTATAAAAGCTGGTATAGCCTATGTAACAGAGGATCGTAAAGGTGACGGATTGATCCTTGAACAAGATATTAAAAACAATATTTCAATTACGAACTTATTCGAAATTTCCAAGTCAAGCGTGATTAATCAACATGAAGAAATTGTCGTTGCAAATGATTACTTAAATAAGTTAAACATAAAAGCTCCTTCAATTACTTCAATTGTTGGAAAATTGAGCGGTGGTAATCAGCAAAAAGTATCGTTAAGTAAATGGTTATTTACAAGTCCGAATGTACTTATTCTCGATGAGCCTACACGTGGAATAGACGTAGGTGCAAAATTTGAAATCTATAGTTTTATGAATCTACTGGTTGAACAAGGCATGAGTATTATCATGATTTCCTCTGAACTTCCAGAAGTCCTTGGTATGAGTGACCGAATTTATGTTATGGCAGAAGGTAAAATAACCGGGGAATTATCAAGAGAAGAAGCAACTCAAGAGAGCGTTATGGCTCTAGCTACCGTTTAAGAGAGGTTTTGATAAAATGAACTTTTTTCAAGAAGCAGGCATGTTATTAAAGAAAAACATCCGTGAATATGGAATGTATATAGCTCTTGCAGTAATAATGTTAGTATTTACTTTAAATACAGATGGACTATTTATGTCATCTCGTAATTTAAGTGATTTAATCAATATGACAGGTTATGTAGCTGTTCTTGCAGTAGGGATGACACTAGTAATTGTCATTCGACATATTGACCTTTCAGTTGGGTTTGTTGCTGGTTTTCTAGGTGCAGTGGTTGCTCTATTTCTAACACATGGAATGCCAGTTTGGATCTCAATTATTGCTGTTCTAGTATTTGGTGTTATTATTGGTTTAATTAATGGATTCTTTGTTGCTAATTTAGGAATTCCATCATTCGTAGTTTCACTAGCAGGAATGTTAATATTCAAGGGATTACTATTAATGTCTCTTGTTAAAACTGGTACGATTATCGTTTCTAACGAAAGCTTTAAGGCAATTGGAAATGGCTATATTCCTAGTTTAGGAGATTTGAATGGCTTACATGTATCAACATTATTAATTGGCGCGATCTCTATTATTCTTCTTATCTGGAGTGACTTTAAAAAGAGAAGCGTAAACATAAAGTACGGTTTTGAAGTACTTTCAATGCCAATGCAAATTATAAAACTATTATTTATTTCTGGTATCATTGGTTACATTAGCTATATTCTTGCAGGCTATCAAGGGATTTCATGGACTGCTGTGATCATGTTTATTGTTGTAGCAGTTTATCATTTCATTACAACGAGAACTCCTTTAGGGCGCCACATTTATGCAGTTGGCGGAAACCCTGAAGCAGCACAGTTAAGTGGAATTAGCGTAAAGAAAATCACTTACATTGTATTTGGTTCAATGAGTATGCTTGCAGCTCTTTCAGGCGTATTGTTTACAGCTCGACTTGCATCTGCTTCTCCCCAAGCAGGTACAATGTTTGAGTTAGATGCAATTGCTGCAGCTTATGTAGGTGGTGTTTCTGCTGCGGGTGGTGTTGGTAAAGTAACAGGTACAATTATCGGTGCATTCGTAATGGCTTCATTAACAAGTGGAATGAACTTAATGGGTATTGATATTTCATACCAATACATCATTCGAGGAGCAGTTCTTGTTCTTGCGGTTGTATTTGACGTAATGACACGTAATAAAGGGAAATAATATATAAAAACAGAGACAGTCGATTGTATGACTGGTTTCTGTTTTTTTTTTTATGATTGGAATTTGCTAGAGTGATTGATGTTTTTCTTACTATTTTACGGGTTAAAAAACGCAACAGAGAACCGTTTAAGTCCCAATCATTATCTTGATTATTTATTTAGAATAAAATAAAAAGTGAAAAAAATGTTGACTTTCTCATTTTTACATATAAAATAATCATTAATAAAATGTTTCAGAGATGTGACAAAAAACGACTATGAAAGGACGAGTAGTAGTAGGACGTAGACAAAGCGAGTCAGGGATGGTGTGAGCCTGATACGAAGCCTGTTATGAAGAACCTCCTGGAGTCGCTAACCGAAATCCTTTAGAGGAAAGTAGACTTAGCCGTGAACTTCGACGTTACAAGAAGAACAGTATCGAGATCTCTCTAATCTCCGTACTGAATAAGTGAGCAACCTCTGTTGCTAATTTGGGTGGTACCGCGGAACCAAAGCCTTTCGTCCCTGTTTTTTTGGGGAAAGAAGGGCTTTTTTTGTTGGCTTTTTTCCTTACATCCAAACATTTTAGGGGGAAATAAGTATGTATCAATCATTAATGACAGTAAGAGAGACACAAATCGCAATTAAGGAAGTAAAAACATTTTTTGAGGATCAATTATCAAAACGACTTGAACTGTTCCGCGTATCTGCACCATTATTCGTAACGAAAAAATCAGGTTTAAACGATCACTTAAACGGTGTAGAACGCCCGATAGAATTTGATATGCTTCATTCAGGAGAAGAGTTAGAAATTGTTCACTCACTAGCGAAATGGAAACGATTTGCACTGCATGAATATGGTTACGAAGCTGGTGAAGGTTTATATACAAACATGAACGCGATTCGCCGTGATGAGGAACTTGATGCAACGCATTCAATTTACGTTGACCAATGGGATTGGGAAAAAATTATTCAAAAAGAATGGCGTACAGTAGATTATTTAAAAGAAACCGTACAAATAATTTATGGAATCTTCAAAGATTTGGAAAATCATTTATTTGAAAAATATCCGTATCTTGGTAAGTATTTACCAGAAGATATCGTATTTATTACATCCCAAGAGTTAGAAGATAAATACCCAGAGTTAACGCCGAAAGATCGTGAGCATGCGATCGCAAAAGAGCACGGTGCAGTCTTTATTATTGGAATCGGGGATGCACTTCGTTCTGGTGAAAAACATGATGGACGCGCAGCTGACTATGACGATTGGAAATTAAACGGAGACATCTTATTCTGGCATCCAGTATTGCAATCTTCATTTGAATTATCATCAATGGGCATTCGTGTAGATAGTAAATCACTTGATGAGCAGTTAACGAAGACAGGTGAAGATTTCAAACGCGAGTATGATTTTCATAAAGGTATTTTAGAAGATGTGCTTCCACTAACACTTGGTGGTGGTATTGGTCAATCAAGAATGTGCATGTACTTCTTACGTAAGGCGCATATCGGTGAAGTTCAATCTTCTGTATGGCCTGATGAAATGCGAGAAGCATGTAAGAAAGAAAACATTCATTTGTTTTAAGAAAAATAAGACAATAGCAGTACATTATCGATTCTAATCACAAACGAATTAAGACAAAATTAAGAGGATTGAATCCTGTACAGTACAGGATTCAATCCTCTCTAATAACTTAATTAAAGTATGTGTCTAACTTTTTGTGTTTACTAGAAGCTTCGACAAACTTTGATAAGGATTAATCACATGGACTAGGAATAAGAAAATACCCAAGACGGGAAACGCGATTTGGAATGGTAAAAAGGTCTTTCTATTTCTTATGTAGTTTCAGAGTGGTTCGGACACCGTCTAGAAGAAGTTCAAAAGGAACTAGATAAGAAACAAGTATATGTACGAAAAGAAGAAGGCGTTTTGTTAAAATCATTGACTATGATTGGGAAAGGTATTTAAACGGATAACTATACTTCTAAGAAAACTAAAACATTTGCAGTGATTAAGAGTTACTAAAGATTGTCTAATTTGGACAGTCTTTTTTTAGTTCAAAAACAACATTTACTATTTAAATAATATAAAAAGCATGAGCCTTCTCCTACTCTTAATATAATAAGAGTATCCTATGATTAAACGAATTGGAGTGAATTTTATGCTTGATGTAAAAGGACTGGCTTCTTATTCACCTTTAGGGCACTTAAATGACTTTCGGAAAGATCCTATACTTTTTTTTAGTGAACTTTATAGAAGTCACGATAAGATTGTCTCTTTTCGATTTGCGCATCGTAAAATGAACTTGCTATTAGAGCCGGATTTAATCAAAGAGGTATTAGTAACTAAGCAACATTCTTTTCATAAATCAAAACCATTTCAAGAGATGAAAACCTTGCTTGGTGAGGGATTATTAACGAGTGAGGATGAAGTACATATGAGGCAACGGCGTTTAATTCAGCCATCCTTTACGAAGCAACATATACAATCCTATGCAGGGGATATGACGATGATCACGGAAGAGTTTATTAATTCTTGGAAGGATGGCGAAGAACGCCTCATTAGTAGAGATATGATGGAGCTTACATTAGCTATTATTGCGAAAACAATGTTTAGTATGGATCTGAATCAAGGACATGATCGTGTGGGGAAACATTTCGACATTATTATGGAAATAGCAACTAAGAGAATCCGCTCTGTTTTAAAAGCTCCACTCAAACTGAATACGCCTAAAAATAAATCTTTAACAGAGGCTATTAAAGCAATTGATAAAGTGTTATATGAAATTATTGAAACAAGAAATAGCACGGATACAAAGGAAGATTTACTAGGACTGCTAATGCAAGCAAGGGATGAAGAGTCTAATGAAGGCATGACGAACCAACAATTAAGGGATGAAGCAATGACGATTTTCCTTGCAGGTCATGAAACGACAGCAAATGCATTGTCTTGGTGCTTGTATCTTTTATCTCAGCATCCTGACAAAGCTAAATTATTATATGAAGAAGTAGATCGCGTTATTGGCAAAAGAAGAGCAGATTATCATTCGTTGAAAGATTTAATCTATACCCAGCAAATTATTTGGGAAAGTATCCGTCTATATCCTCCTGCATGGCTTATTAGCAGAAAAGCAATAGAAGATGTCAGTATAGGTGACTACAGAATTCATAAAGGGGAAACGGTCATGATGAGTTCTTATATCATGCAGCGTTCTGAAAAGTATTTCTTACATGCAAATGAATTTCTTCCAGAGCGGTTTAAGAATGGAAAGGTAGAAGGTGTACCTGAATATGCGTATTTTCCTTTCGGTGGTGGGCCACGCGTTTGTATCGGAAATCATTTCGCAATGATGGAAGCTACTTTAGTATTAGCAACAATCGTTGGGCATTATACTTTTGATCTAGCCCCTAATCATCATAATATCGAGACAGAACCACTTATCACACTTCGGCCGAAAGACGGATTGCGTATGATTGTAAAAAAGAGAAAATAAGCGGGTTTAGTGTGCACACTTAGGCAAGTATCTTTTCCATGAGTTTTTTCATAGAATATAGCATTCTCTTTACAGTGTGTATGAAGGGGGGGATATTTTTTGGAAAAGACGAAACTTACTGGACGGATTGTTACACCTGTTGATGCGGATTATGAACAGGCTAGAACAAACAATACTTTAAACAATCCAAAGTTTCCTAAAATCATTGTATTTTGTCAAAAGAAACGAGATGTTTTAAATGCTTTGAATTGGGTAAAGGAAAATAATATACCATTTAGAGTAAGAAGCGGCAGGCATAACTATGAAAATTATTCACTCGTAGATGGTGGTCTTGTTATAGATGTTAGTGAAATGAATACAGTTACTGTTGATTGTAAAAACATGATTGCAAAAATACAAGCCGGGGCTGATTTAGGGAAAGTATATAATATTCTGTGGGAAAATGGTACGACAATCCCAGCAGGTACTGAAAGTAGTGTTGGTCTTGTTGGTCTTACGCTTGGCGGGGGTATCGGAATGCTTTCGCGATTGTATGGTCTTACATGTGATAGTTTACTTGAAGTAGAAATAGTTGTATCGAATGGAACTGGGAAAGCTAAACTCATTAAAGCAAATAGGAACAAGAATAGTGATCTTTTTTGGGCTTGCTGTGGAGGTGGAGGCGGGAATTTTGGCATCGTCACGTCTCTTAAATTTAAAGTGCACACAATACAAACTGTGTCAATCTTCTCAATTATATGGGAGTGGAAAGATTTTGAAGCTGCTTTTGACGCATGGCAAAATTGGGCAATTAACACGGATAATAAATTAACTTCAGAAATTGAACTAAAATCTAGGGAAGTAAATCAAATTATAGCTCAAGGGGAATTTGTAGGCCCAGTAACAAAATTGAATGAACTGCTCCGACCACTAATAGAAACTGGCTCGCCTATAAAAGTAATGGTAAAGGAAGTACCTTATATTGAAGCTGTTCATTTTTTTGATGAGCCAAGTGGTAATGTTCCAGCTTATAAAAAGAGATCAGGATCTTTTCTAAATAAAACTTTTCCAAAGAGAGCAATCTTGATTATGAAAAGTTTTCTAGAAAATACACCAAACGGAAATTCTAGCATATGGCACCAATCTCTTGGAGGGGCCGTAGAACGGATTCGGCCAGATGAAACGGCCTACTATTACAGAGATGCGATTATCGCTCAAGAGTATCTTGCTAATTGGAGTTCCCCTAAAGAAGAACGAAAAAACAATCAATGGGTCGAAGAGTTAAGGAATGCCTTATCAAGATACACTACTGGTGATTACGTAAATTGGCCTGATCGATTTATTAGAAATTGGCCAACAGCATATTATGGTGGGAATTTAAATCGTCTTAGAGTTGTGAAACGAGAATATGATCCATACAATCTATTTAAATTTCCGCAAAGCATTCCACCTTTTATCAGTTGGTTTTAAATTGATCAAATCAAAAATAATAGTGGAAAACCGATTGATTGAATTGTGAAATTGGTCGGTTTTTTCTTAATAAAAAGTATCAAGAAAAAGGTTCTTATTGCCCCGATTTACTACTTTTATTGCCTCTAGTATAAATAAAGTAATTACCGAGTATTGAAAATAATAAGAGTGCAAAACCGAATATAACAATTTGGTAGTTTTTATCTAAGTAACCAAAATAACAACACGCAATCGTTACAGGTAAAATCATTATAATGATGCAAAACTTAAGAATAAAATTAGGTAGATCCATATGTTCATCACCTTACTTAGTATTTTTTCAAATAGTTTTTCTTAGTTGAAAATTCTTTATTCAAACTATTTCTATTCGATAGCTTTCTTGCGAAAAATGAAATTTGAATTTTTTACTTATACTAGTTAAGAAATAAAACAATGAAATAGAAGGTGTAAAAATGAATGATAAGCAAATTGTAGGAGAAAAGGCAGCAGAATTTGTAAAAGATGGTATGGTCATTGGATTAGGGACGGGAACTACCGTTTTTTATACGATAAAAAAGCTTGGGCAATTAGTTAAGGAAGGGCTGAATATAAAAGGTATCCCGACCTCCGTTCAAACTGAAAAGCTTGCTAAAGAGGTTGGTATCCAGCTAGTAAACTTTAGTAAAATTGATCAGATTGATATTGCAATTGATGGAGCGGATGAAATTAATCCAAACTTTGAGCTAATTAAAGGTGGGGGAGGTGCTCTATTAAGAGAGAAAATCATTGCGAAAGCAGCTAAAACATTTATAGTAGTTGCAGATCCAACTAAGATGGTAGAGAGATTAGGTAAGTTCCGACTTCCGATAGAAGTTATTCCATTTGGCATGGAAATGACGATAAAACATATTGAAGCAATCGGTTTAGTTCCGGAACTTCGTTTAAATGGAACGACTCCGTTTATTACGGATAACGGAAACTATATTTTTGACTGCAGTATACCTAATTCTATTCAAACTCAAATAATAGAAAGAGAGCTCAATTTAATTCCAGGTGTGGTAGAAAACGGTTTATTTGTTGGAATGACGGATCTTGTTATCACCATGGATAAAGATAAAAAAGTAGTAATTTTAAGTAAATAGTGCAAAGCAAAGTTATATTCTAAATGGAATGAAAAGTACATACTTGCCCGTTCCTACTATTTATTCAATAATTAATAGTAAGAGATAAAGCGTAAATGGGAAGAGGGGGATCATATGCAATTAAGAGTTTCAGCCGTTCAATATCATCTTCACACAATAAGCTCCTTCGAAGAGTTTGAAAATCAAGTAGAGCATTATATTAAAACAGCAGAGGAATTTGAGGCGGAATTTATCATTTTTCCGGAATTTTTTACAACTCAACTTATGTCAATTGGTAATGAAAAAGGTGAGGCATTAACGATACAAGATTTACCTACCTTTACTGAGCAATATCGTTCTTTATTTTTAAAGTTGGCTAAACAATACAATATGCACATTATTGGAGGAACGCATGTTATTAAAAAAGGCGATCGACTTTATAATGTTGCACATTTGTTCTATCCAGATGGTCGTATTGGTGAGCAGGCGAAGCTTCATATTACACCAACCGAGGTTAATGAGTGGAATATGAGTGCAGGTGACGGTCTAGAGGTTTTCGAGACAGATAAAGGGACAATTGCGATGTTGACTTGCTATGACATTGAATTCCCAGAAATCGTTCGAATGGCAAAAGCAAAAGGAGCAGATGTCATTTTCTGTCCATCATGCACAGATGATCGCCACGGATTCCATCGAGTTCGTTATACATGTCATGCAAGAGCAATTGAAAATCAAGTATATGTTGTAAATACAGGTACGATCGGTTCACTTCCAACTGTTGATTTTATGCGTGCAAATTTCGGTCAAGCAGTTGTCATCACTCCTAACGACATCCCATTTCCTCCGAAAGGAATTATGGTCGAAGGTGAAATGAATCAGGATATGATTGTAACAGCCGATCTTAATTTAGATTTATTATACAAAGTTCGTGAAAAGGGATCCGTTACTACTTGGCGTGATAGACGTACAGATCTTTATCCGGATTGGTAAAATAGATTAAGCATTCTTAAATGGAAAAGAGGATTTTCTGAATGTATCGAAAAGAATTTTTTGTTTTCGACCAGGACAAACCTGTACAAGTGGTAATCCGTAATTATAATGAGAATGACTTTACTGATCTAATCCGTATTCAACAGGAAAGCTTTCCTCCACCATTCCCATCAGAACTATGGTGGAATGAGGAGCAGCTTAAAAATCATGTAACTCTTTTTCCAGAGGGAGCGTTATGTATAGAAGTAAATGGTCAAATGGCGGGTTCTATGACAGGTTTACTTGTTCATTTTAATCCTAGCCAACCTGACCATTCATGGGAAGAGGTTACTGATGGTGGTTATATTCGTAACCACGACCCAAACGGAAATACACTTTATGTCGTTGATATTAGTGTCAGACCGTCCTATCGAAAATTAGGTTTGGGCAAATGGTTAATGTTTTCTATGTATGATGTTGTTGTCCATCTTGGTTTGGAAAGATTGCTTGGAGGAGGCAGGATGCCAGGATATCATAAAGAGGCGAATAACTTGTCACCCGAACAATACATAAATGCAGTAATAAAAGGGGAACTAAAAGATTCAGTTATTAGTTTTCTACTTCGATGTGGTCGTACCCCAGTTAAGGTAGTAGACAATTATTTAGAGGACGAAGAATCATGTAATTATGGGACTCTAATGGAATGGAAAAATCCATTTAAACATTCTAATTAAAGGGAGAGAAAGAAAATGGAATTTAGAAGAATTACAAATATTAATGACCCATTATTTAAACAAATGCATCAATTAATGCAAGATGTATTTCCCCCAGAAGAAGTATTAGAATTCGATCTTTGGAAAGAGCCTTTAGAGGATCCAGGTATTCGTGTTTTTGTTGCTGTCAATGAAGGTAGAGTAGTAGGAGCTACAGAATATCGCTATTATGATGATTTTAATGTGGCCATGACTGACTTTACAATAATTGGCCAAGCTGGTTTGGGAATCGGCCCGTATTTGGCACAAAATAGATTAGTAGATTTACAGGCTTTAGCAGCTGATAATAATAAAAAGTTATCAGGTATGTTTGCTGAAATTTACGATCCATATCGAGTAGAACACCATGAGTTTGGTGGAGTTAAGCCAATGAATCCATATGTTCGTCGAGAAGTATTAGCTCACCTAGGTTATAAGCGTCTTGAATTTGAATATATTCATCCATCATGGAACAACGATGGTGAAGCGGTTACGGGTCTAGATCTTTGTTTCCTTCCAATGGATGGGGAAATTAATGAACTTCAATCTGACTTGATAGTGAAGTTTTTAAAGCGTTATTATACAGTGTTATCTAATAAACCAGAGTCTTGGTATTCAATGATTGAAAACTTAGAAGAGAAAGAAAAAGTCGCATTAGTCTATTTTTAAGAGAACATAAAAAAAGCTTTTCGATCAGTCTAAGTATAGACTTCGAGAAGCTTTTTTTATATTCGATCTAAAGTTTTCGAACAATCCCTTATTTGGAATTTAGTCTGCTTGTTTTTGTTTTTCCTCTTTTTTGTTGCTCACCGTAGTCTTATAAAATTTGGGCTTATCGGAGCCATTTATTAGTTTATAAATATAGTCAGTTGTTAGTTTATAGCTGTCTTCAAGTTTTGTAGTGATATAGCTTGCTCGTTCAAAAATAATCGAGCGTATATTGTTGAGCTGGTGAGAGATTCTATCCATCATTGCTTCTTGCGTATCCAGTCGATCTAAAACCCCATGTTGGAATTCCTCTTGCTGTAACAATCCATGAGCTACTTCATTTTGTTTTTCAATTAGCTTATCTAGTTGTAATGAGAGAGCTTGGTTATCAGATTCACTTTTTTCCAATCGCTTTACCAATTCCGTATAGGCTTCATTTAAACTAATCATTTTATCAATCAACGATTGTTTTTCAAGACTCTCATTTGCGTCCAATGTATTTAACCGCTGAATCATGATTCTTTCAAATTGTTCACGTTCACGGTTACTACCTATGAGACTATTTATTTGATTTTTAACATGATTCCACTGAGTTGTTTGTAATTCTTCTAATTGCTCATATCGTGGCTTCAATTCAGAGATTGATTTTTCTAAGTTCATGTTATTTTTTTGTTGTTCTTCCATTAGTTCAGCTAAGTAATTATGCCGAACAAGCCCTTGATTTGGTGTTTGTATTGTTTCATTATTTTTAAAGACGTCAGGATGGTCATTCTTATTAATAAATAATCCCACTACTATTTCTCCCTTTCTATATTTTTTTTACTAATATTTTATGTTCAAGTACAGATGGGGGAACTTGGGTATGTTTAGTTGGGCTATTGTGTAGCTAGAAAAAGACGATTATTTTAGTATATGAAGTGGGAACTAAAGACTCATTTTAGCAATTAATCTCTTATTAAATTAATATGATAAATGCAAGGATAAAGACCAGAACAATGGCATTTCAAAGGTTTTAAAAAATATTATCTGAAAATTAAGTGAATTCATATCACCAGCCTATTTTCTTTGAATAGTATGATGTAAGGTGGTGATAACTATGGATTTAGGCTTCGGACTTGCGGATTGGATGCTATATACTATATGGGCAGTTACTGGATTAATGATTCTTGATTTTGTAATAGCATTTATCCGTTCATTCTGGAAAGGATCATTCGATACATCTTTTATACTAGGATATTTAAAAGATATTCTATACTTCATTTTTCCATTGAAGTTTTTAATAACAATGTTTGGACTTGATCCTACTGGATGGATTTTAATAACATTCTATTTCATCGGTGGAATCGCAATCGTTATTAAGTATTTGAAAGATATTTTTAGTAAATTTCAATAAGTATTGAAAGCTCTCTTTTAAGGAGGGCTTTTTAGTTTGAAATCAAATTTTTTGGTCTTTGTTAACAAGTTAAAAGCCAATGACATTGAGGTTATTTTATTTTATTTAAATGAACAAATTTATTTTGTTTTTGCATACATATATTTCTAGGCACCAATGGGCTGTTCTTTTCATAGAATATTCAAAAAATTCCCTAGAAGGAAGTAATGTTTATGAAGAAATATCAATGGGTAAAATGGCGAAGATTATTAATTTGGTTAGCAGTTATTTTTATTATTGGTGTTGTGCTTATACAAGGAGGGCCAGCATACTGGAGTGTAGCATTTTCGATTGTTAGTTTATTATTTCAGATTTTCATTATGATATTTCTTGCGATCATACAATTTGTAGCAATTTTTTGGTTTCTTGCCAGGGGACGTACCTATTGGATTTTACCTGGTGAAACTGGATCAACCTGGGATGATTATCGTGGAAACCCTGAGATTGTAGAAAATGCAAAACGAATTGTAACATTACTAAAAGGTGTTAAAGAGTTTAAAGAAATGGGAGGCGAGGCAATTCGCGGATTGTTGCTTTGCGGTCCTCCAGGTACAGGGAAGTCATATCTTGCTCAAGTTATTGCGAATGAAGCTCAAGTACCTTTTGCATATGCCTCAGCACCAAGTTTTCAAAACATGTTCTTTGGTGTAGGGAATTTAAAAGTAATGGGAATATACAAAAAGGCTAGAAAGTTAGCTAATATTTACGGAGCTTGTATTATTTTTATTGATGAAGTTGACGCAATTGGAATGTCTCGCCAAGGTGGAGGGGCCGGTGGCGGTGGATTGTTCGGTATGGGAATGGGCTCTGGATTATTGAATGAGCTTTTACTACAAATGGATCCTCCAAACATTGATACTTCTAAAATAGCAAAATTGCTTCGCTCACTTGGACTACGGAAAAAGAAAGCAGAACGTCCAGCAGTTCTTACGATTGCAGCAACAAACCTACCAGATGTACTTGATCAAGCGTTACTTAGACCTGGCCGATTTGACCGAAAACTATGGGTAGATTCTCCTGATTATGATGGACGAATCGATGTTTTCCAGTATTATCTAAAAAAAGTGAAAAGCGATGATTCTTTAACACCAGAGCGAGCTGCACTTGATACAATTGGTTACAGTCCAGCTCAGATTAAACATATTGTAAATGAGACTGTCGTAATTGCTCATCAGCGGGGGGCTGATATTACAAACTATACTGACTTCCGGGATGCAATGGAGACATATGAGTGGGGTCTTAAACAGCCACTAAGATCGATGAATGAAGATGAGAAGAGAAATGTAGCGTATCATGAAGCGGGTCACGCAGTAGCGCAATATTTGTTAAAGCCACATGATCGAGTATGGAAGGTTACGATTATTCGTAGAGGTGACGCACTTGGTTTAGCTGCAACAAAACCAACAACAGAAAGATATAATCGAAGTGACAGTGAAATTCTTGCAGCAATCCAAGTTTGTTTAGCAGCTAGAGCAGTAGAAGAAGAGTTTCTCCATAAGAAATTAAACGGTGTTACATCTGATCTACAACAAGCGACGCTACTTGGTGGTGCATATTTAGGTTTAGTCGGAATGGGAGATGAGCTATTCAGTTGGAATGCATTAGGCTCTCAAGCAGAAGGCCTTAGAGCACTTCGACCTAAAATCAACCTTCTGTTAAAGGATCAAATGAACCAAGTAAAGAAACTTGTTACGGAACACGCCGATTTCGTACACTCAATTGCACAAGAACTGCTAAAAAGAGGCGACTTAACAGGCGAAGAAATAGAAGATATTTACGAAAGCATCTATGCACGTACTCGTCCTGAACCACCTATTGTAAAGCTTGGGTCTGTTTATGAGAAAAATATTCAAGGATTGCTTAAGGATTTTGATAAATTACCTGAAAGTGATCAGAATTAGTGTAAGAGATCTCATTAATAAATCATCAGTACTTCATTTATAAAGAAAATCCACAAGGAAATTGATGTTCCTTGTGGATTTTTTGTATTTTCTTGAATTGAATTAATGATTGAAAATTGTATCTTTCCTTCACATTGTTGGGACCAATTAAAAAAGTGCAATTCTTGAAGATTTGCTCTTTTTTATCTCAATTTTTTCACCCCCTCCAAACAATTCACAGTTATTAAAGCCAATTTCACAAAAGTGTTCTCTAAAACGAAGGAATTCTCAAAAGACACACTGAATCAAAATAGATACTCACTATTAAAAGTATCTTTTCAACACTAATCACATATTGATTAACAAATTTAATACAACGCACTTGTCACAAAAGTTAGGAGAGCGAGTAATGAAAAGTATTTCAAAGTATATAGGAAATGCAAGTACAATCGATGATGTAATTAAACAGTTAGATGAAATTATTTCAATGAGTAATAAAACAAAAAGTAAACTAGGATATTTTGCTTCACTATATCGATTGGTAACGATTAAAGTAAAAGATGGGATTTTAAATAATCAGTTTGAAGACGGAGCAAGAATGGAAAGTCTGGATGTGAATTTTGCAAATTTCTATTTAAAAGCACTTAAAAACTATTTGAATGTAGAACCTTTAAGTCTCAGTTGGCAATTAGCGTTTCGTCAAGCTGAAAACCGTAAATCTATTTTGTTACAGCATTTATTGCTTGGCATTAATGCTCATATTAATTTGGATCTAGGAGTAGCTGCTGCAAAGGTATGTCAAGACTCTGACATTTTATCTCTTTACAATGACTTTATGAAAATAAATAGTATTTTAGCATCGCTTGTGGATGAGGTAAGGGATGACATGGATCGAATTTCACCATGGATTGGTTTTTTAGACCACGTTGATCCAAAAGCCTCTAAGGCAATAATAAACTTCAGCCTAGAGAAGTCTCGAAATTATGCATGGGCTTTTGCGAAAAAGCTTGCTGGAGCGAATGTTGGTGAGTGGGAAGGGCTAATTAAAGTGCATGATCATGAGGTTGCATCGATTGGAAACATGGTCGCACGTCCAAGTAGTTGGATGCTGAAAGCTGGTTTATGGGCAATTCGTTTTCGTGAATCCAAAAATATTGAAAGAAACTTAGATCTCTTAAATCATAATAGGTTTGAAACAACAACAACAACTAGTAATATTCGATTGTAGTTTAAGGATATTGTACTGATAGGTTCGACATATGAAAAATGTAAACTTCATAAATTTTTTGTTGTAATATCAATGAACTAATCAACTGCTAAAAAAAGTATATTAACAGTTTAATAAGAAAATAATGAAGAAGTAGTTAAACTTTTATAAATCGTCTACAATATAGTTAAACATCTATAGTGGATAAGTTGCTTAAAAAGTTTAGTAAAAGAGAGGAGTAAATGGAATGGAATCGACTAATAAAGTAACAATTTCAACAACAATTCAAGCACCAGTTGAAAAGGTATGGGAATTTTGGACAGAGCCAGCTCATATAAAAAAATGGAACACTGCTTCAGATGAATGGCACACACCGATTGCAGAGAATGATTTAAGAGTAGGTGGGAAATTCCTCTCAAGAATGGAAGCTAAAGATGGTAGTTTTGGTTTCGATTTTGGTGGTATTTATGATGAAGTAAAAACACATGAGGTTATTAGTTATACGCTTGGGGATGGAAGGAAAGTTCATATCACTTTCAAAGGTCAAGATAATGAAACGGAAGTAATTGAAACTTTCGATCCTGAAACGGAGAATCCAGTTGAATTTCAAAAACAGGGATGGCAAGCTATTCTAGATAATTTCAAAAAGTATGCAGAGCAAACAACAATTTAAACAACAATAAGAGGATGTTCGAATAAGAACATCCTCTTATTGTTGTTCAACTAACTAATTCGTTTTTGCAATAAGAAATGAATAACCTCGTCAACTGAAACCCGTTACGTTAAATAGAACGCCGCTTTATTTTATCTCGATTTAATATCGTCATTTTTTTAAAACATGAGAATTCATTTAATATCGAAAGCTTCTTTTAGTATATTATATAAGTAGTAAAGATTCGGGATTAGAAAGCTAATGGTGATAAAATGATACATACTTACTTAGGCGAAACAATTAGTTATGATGTAAAGTACAAAAAGCGGAAATCAATCGGTATTTATATAGATGCTTATGGGAACGTTGAGGTTCATGCTCCAAAAGATACACCTGATAAAAGTGTCATTGAAGTTTTAGAGGTTAATTGGGAATTGATTCTTCAAAAATCAAATGAAATGAAGGAGCGACTTCGTGGTCCAAAAGAAAGGACTTATGAATTTGGTGAGGCATTTCTTTATTTAGGGAACTCATATCCTATACAAATTACACACGATAAAAATACTTGGCAAGATCAAGTAGTTTTTGAAGAAAATAGGCTAAAGATTATTGTTAAACAACTAGAAGATGAACGAATAAAACAGGCACTTAAAAGGTTTTATTATCAACAATGTAAAGCAATAGTTGAAAAGAGTATTCAGAAGTATCAAAGTAATTTTAAAGTAAAACCTTCTTCTATTCGTATTACAGATAGTAAAACAAACTGGGGGACTTGTGATTCTAAAAGGCAATTAACATTTAATTGGAAACTAGCAATGGCACCTCAACAGGTGATTGACTATGTGGTTGTTCATGAAATGTGCCATATGGTTCATATGAATCACGACAGGTCCTTTTGGCGACTTGTAGGTAAAATAATACCAGAGTATAAGGAGAGAGAAAATTGGTTAGCGTTATCTAGTTGGAAGATGACTGTTTAAAATGGGAACGACATTTGTCGTCCCATTTTTTATTTTTTGTAAAAAAAGTCTGCTAATTCCTTACTTTTAAGTCTTCTATTTTTACGGATTTTAGCGCGTTCTTCTCCGCCTTCATATAAGAATTTTTCTTCCTCAGTTTCGGGAACAATTTGTGGAACTTTAATTAATCTACCTTCCTCGTCCAATGCAACAAAAGTTAAAAAAGCAGTTGCAGCGATTTTCTCTTCTCCAGTTTTTAAATTTTCTGCAGTTACTTTCACGAAAACTTCAAATGATGAAGTGCCTGTCCAAGTAACATAACTTTCGAATGCCACGGAATCTTTCATCGTGATTGGGTGAAGAAAATCTACTGAATCAGTCGAAGCTGTTACAATTGACGATCGACAGAATTTCATTGCGGAAATACTTCCGATAATATCTAAATCATTCATAAGTTTTCCACCAAATAAAGTGTTATGACTATTTACATCATTAGGTAGAACTAAATTTGTTCTAACGACTCTCGTTTCATTACAAGTTACCATATGATTTCTCCATTCTTTAATATTTATAAATTGTACACTATTTAATAGAGAAATTAGCATACTTTATTTAAAAAATACATGAACAAACTTTCATTTGAAGGATACTTATGAATACGGAATTCTTGTAGTTGTTTTTAAACAACACTTAGTAAAAAGTATATTTGTCAATGAAATTTGTAGGAATTAGTACAAATTTAAATAAGTTTATTTCAGTCGTTTACATTGACTTTTACTTCTTAAGTCGGTATATTTATATCTTGTTGAGACGGGATAAATACTACATATGGGTGTTGATAATAAAGAAAACACCTATATATCGATATATGGTAAAATCGATATAATATTTTGCGAGGAGGAACAGGTGATGATAAATACAATAATTGATGCTGAATTACCTGCGAATATACAGAAATTAAATCAAGACATAATGCATTTTCCAATGATTACACCTATTAATCCAAAAATGCATAAAACAACATTTAAAGGTGTATCTAGAACGGTTATGTTAGATCGATACGCATTTAAAGATATTAAACTTGTTACTTTAGGTGTAGGTGACCTAGTTGTACTAACATATAAGGATGATCCAAAGTTTCCTCGTCGTGGTTATGGTGAAGTAATTGCTATTGACAATAGTAATGAAGAAGTAACTGTTCAATTAGATTCTCAGTTTGAAGACGGAGCAATCATTACAGTTGCATTTAATAAAGTAGATAAACCACTTGAAATCTTCTACGAACAAATTGCAGACCGTGTAGCACGTGGGCTTGCATCTGCAGAAACTCCAGAAAAATTCTCCGAAGTAAAAGATATGTTTTATGAAATTTTAGCTAACAAAACGTTTGTACCAGCAGGTCGTGTTTTGGCTGGGGCAGGTACAGGAGCTTCAACAACATTCTTTAACTGTTATGTAATGCCTCATATTCACGATTCTCGTGATGGGATTGGTGAACACCGTAAGAAGGTAATGGAAATTATGTCACGTGGTGGTGGCGTTGGAACGAATGGATCAACTTTACGTCCTCGCGATGCAATTGTATATAGTGTGAACGGACGCTCAAGTGGATCAGTTTCTTGGTTACACGATTTATCTGAACTAACTAACTTAGTTATTCAAGGTGGTTCAAGACGTGGTGCGCAAATGATTATGATGAATGTCAATCATCCTGATATCGTAGAGTTCATCGTATCAAAGAACCAAAATCCAAAGGTTTTACGTTATATTGCGCAAACTACAAAATCGAAATTAATTCGTGAAGAAGTAGAGCGTAAATTAAAGTTCGATCCAATTAGTGCAACTGAAAAAGCTGCTTATGAAGCATTAATTCATATTGCAACTATTGAAGGGAAATTAAATACACCTGAAATAGAACAGGCAAAAGAACTTCTTAATGATGGTGGTAAGTATTCAGTTCATAACCCTGAGTTTTTAACAGGTGCGAATATATCTGTTTGTTTAACGGATGATTTTATGGAAGCAGTTGAAAATGATGATGAATACAAGCTTCAATTCCCGGATTTAGAAAACTACGACGATGAAATGCGTTTAATTTATGACCAAGAATGGCAGGAATGTGGAGATGTACGTGAATGGGCTGCACGTGGATATGGTGTACGAACGTACCACACAATAAAAGCAAAAGAACTTTGGGATTTAATCAATGTGTGTGCAACTTATTCTGCTGAGCCAGGTATCTTCTTCTTAGATAATGCAAATAAAATGACGAACGCTGTATCGTATGGTCAAAAAGTAGTTGCAACAAACCCTTGCGGAGAGCAACCACTTGCTCCATTCTCTGTTTGTAACTTAGCAGCTGTTAACTTAGCCGAAATGACGGAAAATGGTAAAGTTAACTGGGAAAAGTTAAAACGAACTGTTCAAATCGGAACGAGAATGCAAGATAACGTAATCGATGCAACTCCTTATTTCCTAGAAGAGAATACGAAACAAGCAAAAGGTGAACGCCGTATCGGATTAGGTGTGATGGGATTACATGATTTACTAATCCGTTGTGGTCTAGTATATGGATCTGAAGCTGGAAACAAGCTAGTGGATCAAATTTTTGAAGTGATTGCAACGACTGCTTATAAAACTTCAATTGAATTAGCGAAAGAAAAGGGAGAATTCCCATTCTTATCAACATTTGAAGATGGACGCGATCGTTTTATTAACTCGGGATATATGAAAAAGATGCCTGAAGAAATTCGCGAAGCTGTTTTGAAAAATGGAATTCGTAATTCACACTTATTAACAATTGCTCCTACGGGAAGTACTGGAACGATGATGAATGTCAGCACTGGACTTGAGCCTTATTTCAACTTCGTCTACTTCCGTTCAGGACGTTTAGGTAAATTTATTCCAGTTGTAGCCGATATCGCACTAGAATGGTTAGAAGCTAATGGATACGAAGTAACTGAAGAAAATGTTTATGAGATGATTGAACACCTTCCAGAACAATTTGTTGGAACAATGGACCTTTCACCAGAGGCGCACGCTGATGTTCAATGTATTATCCAAAGATGGATCGATTCTTCAATAAGTAAAACAGTTAATGCTCCTAAAGGTTATTCTGTTGAACAAGTAGCAAAAGTGTATGAACGATTACACAAAGGTGGTGCAAAAGGCGGAACTGTTTATGTAGATGGTTCACGTGATGCCCAAGTACTATCGCTAACAAATGAAGAAAATGATTTTACAAAAGTAGAATTAGAAACAGACGAAAATGTAAAAGATGCAAAGAACAACGGTGCTGTTGAAACTGATCAAGTTAAAACAGGTAACGTAGGTGTAGAAAATGGAGACACTTGTCCGATCTGCTTAGCTGGTATTGTAGTTGAACATGGTGGTTGTAATACATGTGATAATTGTCAAGTTCAGTTGAAGTGTGGAATATAGAAGTAAGTTTACGATATTATTAAAAAAGCTGTGAAGAATACCTCTTTAGATGTGATGATCTAAAGGGGTGTTTTTTTATATCTAAAAGAACTAGAACGTTAGTTAGAAGAAATTTTAATAAAGTAAAATCCTTATCTCCCAATGGCCATATTCTTGAAGAATTTGAGGAAATAATAGAAAATAATACAGAGCCCAATTTATTGGACAACTTAGCTAGTTGTAACTCGCAATTGTTAATTTAAGTTTTTTTAGAGAAATTATCGTTAGGATATTAATTGCGTAATCATCCACTAAAATGAAACGATAAATAGGAGGGAAATAAGATGAAACCTATATCTATTTTAATAGCGGATGATGAACAGGAGATTGCTGATCTGATATCCTACCATTTAGAAAAAGAAGGGTATTATGTGATTAAAGTTTCGGATGGGCATGAGGCTGTTCGTGTAGTCGAGAGTCAAACGATTGATTTGCTGATATTGGATATTATGATGCCAAAAATGGATGGATATGAAGTAACTCGGCTCATTCGTGAGCGACATAATATGCCAATTATATTTTTGAGTGCTAAAACATCTGATTTCGATAAAGTACAGGGACTGGTCATTGGAGCAGATGATTATATAACGAAACCATTTACTCCTATTGAATTAGTTGCACGGGTGAATGCTCATTTGCGGCGATTTATGAAGTTGAATCACTCCAAAGTAGATGATCATAAAGTTATTTTGGAATTTGGTGAAATAATGATTTCACCTGATCAACGTACAGTTTTGCTTTATGGTGATAACATCGAGCTAACGCCGAAAGAGTTTGATATTTTGTATTTATTAGCTAGTCATCCAAAGAAAGTTTTTAGTGTAGAAAATATCTTTCAGCAAGTATGGGGTGATGCATACTTTGAAGGTGGTAATACAGTAATGGTACATATTCGCACCTTGCGGAAAAAACTCGGAGAAGATAAGCGAAAAAATAAGTTAATCAAAACGATTTGGGGAGTGGGGTATTCATTTAATGGATAAAATTATACGTAGTTTTCGCTCCAAAATCATCGTATTATTTGCTTTAAGTATGATTCTGGCTGGTATTATAACTTACATAATTTTTAAAGGATTACAGCTTTATTATCACACGATGGTTCGATATGGTGACCCCTTGGCCCAGCTTCGTCGATTCATACAGAGTATTGGAGACGTTAACTTCTTTTTATTTCTATTTATCCCACTTGCAATATTGTTTTTCTATTTACTCACTAAGCCCTATTCTACTTATTTCAATGAAATATCAAGCGGAATTCATTATCTTTCTCAAGGCAACTTTAAACATCGAATTTCTATCCAATCAAATGATGAGTTTGAAGATATTGCTCAAGCAATTAATCTGGCAAGTGAAAAATTAGAAGAAGCCGTACAAAGAGGAGATTTTTCAGAAAACAGTAAAGAACAGTTAGTTGTAAATTTGGCACATGATTTGCGTACCCCGCTAACTTCTGTGTTAGGCTATTTAGATTTAATCCTAAAGGATGAGAAGTTAACTAAGGAACAGGTCAGTCATTTTCTAACAATTGCCTTTACGAAATCTCAGCGTTTAGAAAAACTGATTGATGAATTATTCGAAATAACTAGAATGAACTATGGCATGTTACCTCTTGAAAAAAAGCAAATTAATTTGAGTGATCTACTTTTTCAGTTAAAAGAAGAATTGTACCCTGTTTTCGAGAAAAATAATTTGATCTCTCGAATGAATATTCTGCCCCATTTACCTATTTTGGGTGATGGAGAGATGTTAGCTCGTGTGTTTGAAAATCTTTTAACTAATGCAAATCGTTATGGATATGATGGTCAGTTTGTAGATATTAACGGGTTTGTTGACGCCAATGAAGTAGTCATTCAGGTTGTGAATTATGGGGATCGTATTCCTCCAGAGGAACTGCCATATCTTTTTGATATGTTTTATACCGGTGACAAAGCACGAACTCATAAAGAAGATAGCACCGGTCTTGGTTTATTCATTGCAAAAAATATTGTCGAGCAACATAATGGAACAATTACGGCTGAAAGTAGTATAATCCGTACTGTATTTGAAGTTCGTATACCGCAGGAGAGCGTCCCAATCGACCAAGTTTAAAAGTTCATAAAGAATTTAAGAAAAATTTAAATTTTACCCCACTTTTTATTTAAAAATTTTTTCCTATTCTAGAATCAATCAGAATTAGGAGGAACGTAAAAATGAAGAAGTGGGGATTTTTAGTGATTTTAGTAATTTGCCTGTGTTTTACATTCGTTAAGAAAGAAATGTCTCTTCAAGATAAAGTAGAGATGCAAACACATAAAATTAACAATAAACAATTAGATCATAAAGAGACTTCTGATAGTTTCCAAACGAAGGTCATTACAAAAGAACTGGTCTATCAAGGAAATTTACTATTGATTAACCAAAAATATCCTGTGCACCAAGAGAGTATAAAATCGGATGTTGTAAATTTATATACTCACAAAGAATTGAAAAAGGGATTCGAATTAAATGATACTAAAATAGAATTGTCAGCGGATGTCGCCCGTAAATTTTCGGATATGATTGTTGCTGCTAAAAAAGAAGGGGTTCGTCATTTTACCATTAATAGTGGTTTTCGAGACTTTGATGAACAAAATGCACTTTATCAACAAATGGGATCTGACTATGCCTTGCCTGCAGGCCGTAGTGAACACAACTTGGGTTTATCGCTTGACGTAGGATCTACCGAAATGAAAATGAATGAGGCACCTGAAGGTAAGTGGCTAGAAAAAAATGCTTGGAAATACGGTTTTATTATACGCTATCCAAAGGACAAAACAGCAATAACAGGCATTCAGTATGAACCTTGGCATATTCGCTATATTGGATTGCCACACAGTGTGATTATGAAGGAAAAGAATTTTTCATTAGAAGAGTATTTGGATTTCATAAAAGAACAAAAGTCTATTTCAACTACTATACATGACGAAAAATACGAAATCTCTTATTACCCTATTACAAAAAATACGACCATTCAGGTGCCTACCAATCTTCGTTATGAAATATCAGGCAACAATATAGATGGTGTGATTGTGACGGTATTTAACAACTCAACAAATAATCTTAAGGAGGATAGTTTAGCGGAATGAAGATAATAAAACTAATGAACAAAATTTTTGTTTCAGCTCTATTTGTCCTTTATATGTATGCAATAATTAGAGTCATTCTCTTTAAGTTCCGCTGGAGAGACCTAACCTTTCTTTTGTATCAACTTCAGACGAAACTCGAGAACCCTGATAATCTCATAAACGAATTGAAAATGGGAAATATAATCCCGTTTAAAACAATATTCATTAATATTCACAGCCTGTCATCATGGCCTGATTTCAGTAATTTGGTTGGTAATATCGTCGCGTTCATCCCATTTGGAATGTTTCTTGTATTTTTGTCTAAAGATAGAGGGATGTCATTCATAAGCGTATTCGGACGATCTTTGATTTTTAGTTTATGTTTAGAAAGCTTACAGGTTGTTTTTTCTTTAGGAATTTTTGATGTGGATGATCTAATTTTAAACACCTCTGGAGGAGTCCTTGGCTATTGTATTATCAAGCTTTGTGATCAGGTTTATAGTAAATTTATAGTAAATACATCAAGCATTGTCCAAAATAAAGAAATTGTTAAAAAACAGGAATTATAAATTTTCGAGGTAAGTGAACGGCTGCTGCTGAGGGGTAGCCGTTATTGTGTTAAATCAGCAAATAGAAGCTACGCTTTTTCATACAATGTTGGAATATATTGAAGTCGTGGAGTAGACACTAATTCAGAAATGGATCATGAAACAAAATCATAGAAAATCTATGGTTTTTTTGTTATATGTAGAGAGTAAATAATAAAACAGAAAAAATGGAAAAGGGGGATAAGATGACTCAGGGAAACGTAAAAAGTGATGCGGGATGGAATTTTGATAATAGTTATTCAAAATTACCTGAATTCTTTTTTGCTACTCAAGACTTAAATCCGGTAAGTTCACCGAAATTGGTTGTCCTAAATAAACCATTGGCATTATCACTTGGTCTAGATGTTCAATCACTTCAAAGTGAAGAAAGTGTAAATGTTTTTGCTGGGAATAGAGTGCCAGAAGGTGGATTGCCTCTTGCTCAAGCATATGCAGGGCATCAGTTTGCTCACTTTAATATGCTAGGGGATGGAAGAGCTTTATTACTAGGTGAACAGATTACTCCAAAAAACGAGCGATTTGATGTACAACTTAAAGGTTCAGGTAGAACACCTTATTCACGAGGTGGAGATGGTCGTGCAGCACTTGGCCCGATGCTTCGCGAATACATTATTAGTGAGGCGATGCATGCTCTAAGGATACCGACTACACGAAGTCTTGCCGTTGTTACGACCGGTGAACAAATTCAGCGTGATACTCGATTACCTGGAGCAGTTATGACACGAATTGCTGCTAGTCATATTCGTGTTGGTACGTTTCAGTATGTTTCAAGATGGGGTAGTGTAAGCGAGCTTCAAGAACTTGCTGATTATACAATCCAAAGACATTATACGGAAATTGGAAAAAATGATCCAAATCGATATCTTTCACTACTTCAAGGAGTCATTAAGCGTCAAGCTTCTTTAATTATCAAGTGGCAATTAGTTGGTTTTATTCATGGTGTAATGAACACAGACAATATGACAATTAGTGGTGAAACAATTGACTATGGTCCATGTGCATTCATGGATTCGTATGATCCTGCAACCGTTTTTAGTTCAATTGATCTTCGCGGTCGTTATGCTTACGGAAATCAGCCACAAATGGCAGGTTGGAATCTTGCACGATTTGCTGAAACATTATTACCTTTATTGCATGATGATCAGGAAAAGGCATTAGATATAGCACAGAATGCAATTTCTGAATACCCTATTGCATATGTCGATAATTGGATCGCAGGAATGAGGAAAAAATTAGGAATATTTAATGAAGAAGAGCAAGATAAGTCCTTAATTGATGAGTTACTTGAAATAATGGAAAAGTATAAAGCAGACTATACGAATACGTTCAAAGCATTATCATATGGTAATCAAGATGAGATGTCTTTATTCACATCACCTGAATATAAACAGTGGGAGAAAAAGTGGCAAGAAAGACTAAGTAGACAATCAGAATCAAAAGAAGCATCTCTTCAATTGATGCGAGACAACAATCCGAATGTAATCCCAAGAAATCACCGCGTAGAAGAAGCATTAAAAGCAGCGGTAGAGAACGGAGATTATAGCGTAATGGAGAAATTGCTTAAAGCACTTTCTAATCCTTTTATTGAATCGAAAGAACAGATAAATTATTGTACAATACCCCCAGATCCGGATCGTCCTTATCAGACTTTTTGTGGTACTTGATTATATTCAATATATTTTTTAAAAAGTAAAACAAGGAACATAATTTTAATGGATTCTTGAGCATACACTTTGAATAAATCTCAGAAATTTACTATATTAGAAAAAGTAAATGAAAAGGACTCAGTTTTATAATAAAGAGGGAAGATCAATTTCTTTCCCTCTTTTTATATTTAGGCCAGTAGAAAGAAGTGGGGAAAGTTGAAGAAGCAACAAATTTATATCATTTTATTTTGTATTATGGTGGTATGGGGATTTAATGTAATTGCAACAAAAGTTCTAGTAGAGAACTTTATGCCAGTTACGATGACAGCTATTCGTGTTTTCACTGCTGGAGTAAGTGTTTTTATTATTTTATTTTTAATAAAAAAAGTTCGTTTGCTTACTAAGAGGGAGTTTGGGTATGTATTTTTTGCGATGCTATTGAATGTAGTCGCACACCATTATTTTTTATCGATTGGTCTTTCTCAAACTTCAGCATCTAACGGGGGTCTAATTCTAGGAATGGGGCCACTTTTAACAGCCTTATTGTCAGTTTTCTTTTTAGGTAGTGTAATGAACTTTGTTAGAATTTTAGGCGTTTTATTTGGTTTTTCTGGTGTTGCTTTTATTGTCTTCCAGAGCGGTGGAGGTTTTCATGGTGTTTCGCATGGAGATTTTTATGTGTTTTTAGCAATATTAGCTCAAGCATCTAGCTTCGTTTTAATAAAAAAAGTTTCGAAAACTTTAGACCCAAGATTAATGACTGGATATATGCTAGTTATGGGTTCGATTATATTATTCGGAATTAGCCAAATACTTGAGCCAGGTGGAATGGCTAGTATGGTACATCATTCAGCAGGGATTTGGGCTGTGTTTTTTGCATCAGCAGTTGTTGCTACAGCTATGGGGCATATGCTATATAATTTTGCTCTTGGTAAGGTTGGCACAACAGAGGCGGCTATATTCTTAAATCTAAATCCATTCTTTTCACTAATCGGAGCGGTATTATTTTTAGGTGAAAAAATTGTTTTAACTCAAGTAGTCGGATTTATTTTAATTTTAATTGGCGTGATGTTTGGGTCAGGAGTATATGAAGATGTATCTCGTAAATTTAAAAGGGATAATCAAATCCAAATCTAAAAATCAATATGCTTTGTCCATGAAGACAATTTACCGATAAGGTAATTGTCTTTTTTTTATCTTAAGAAATGATTTCTAATTCGGCATTTCATGAAAAAAAATAGCTTAATTAGGGCATATTATAAAGTATTCAAGCTATTAGGAAGGACTCATCAAGATGACAATCGATCCAAGAACTCATTCATTAAATGCAGAAACAATTGAGAATGAATTAGAAATACCTAGTTGGTTTATCAAATTAAACAAGTTTAAATCTAATTTAAATAATATGGAGATAGAGTCTCAGTTTTATGAACAGTTCTTAACTTTATTAATTAATGAAGAAACAGCGTTAGAGCTGCAATATAAAAATATTAAGTATATTGAAAAGCTAGAGAATGAAATTCAAATAATGGAAGAACGTTATAGAAAAGTAATGCATTCAAAGCTTGGCAGATTAATGCAGTTTTATTGGAAAGCTAAAAGATGGCTATTTAGAAAGTTAAGAGGTTGGTGAGAAATTTTGAACAAATTTGAAATTCAGCAAAGATTAGAAGAAATTGAAAAAATTAAGATCGAAATTTACCAACGAATGAATAAAGAAATACCTGAAGACTTAATATTTTCAAAATATCATTTTAAAAAATTAGTAAACGGTATTAGTGTAATCGTCCCGACATACAAAGGCGAAAAAGTGATAAAAAAATGTATCGAATCATTAAAAAATCAAACCTTATCACCTAAATATTTCGAAGTAATCTTCATTATCAATGGGGAAAAAGATCTTACTGAAGAGATTTTGAAGAATTTTATTAAGGAACATAATATTAATCACTTTAACATTCTTCATTCAGAAGAAGCTAGTGTCTCATCTGCAAGAAATATGGGGATCCAACAAGCATCGAAAAAATACATTACATTCTTAGATGACGATGATTACGTTTCACCTAACTTTCTTGAAAAACTATTCGATCATGCTGATGAAGATTCTGTTGTCATTTCACAAGTTGTGGACGTAGATCTAGAAGGTAATATCAATCCTAATAATCCTGTTAACTCCCAAATTAAAAAAGCCTTAGATGCTAAAATTTATACTTATACTGATTTAAATAGTGTTTTAACAATGAATGCTTGTAAATTAATACCAACAAAGAAAGTAAAAACCCAACGCTACGAACTCGGTTTAAAAAGTGGAGAAGATGTAGTGTTTTTTACAAAATTATTTGCATTGCATCATTTTCATCTAAAGATTGTTCCATTAGAAGACCATGCAATTTATTTTCGAGTTTTAAGAGATAACTCGGTTTCTAGACGTAAAAATTCGTTTGAGTTTAATGTACAAGAACGTCTTGAGGTAATGAAACATCTTGATGTTTTACTAGGAGAAACGAATAGTCCTACAATCCAGCAATTCATTAAAGGAAAAATACATTCTCAATATGGATTTATAGACAGGTATATAAATAATAGCAATGAATTGAGAGAAAAAGTAATTGAAGAAGTAAATAAACAAAGTTTCGTCTATTTCCCTTATTTTAAGTTATACAATGGTGAGACGCGTTCTTTAATTATTTCTTATTGTTTTCCACCATATGTTGATACAAGTGGAACTGTAATGGCTAAGCGTATTATCGAAAATAATGAAGTCGTCGATGTAATTTATAATAATATGTCGAAGGTAAGGGATGTTGATTATCGACAAAATGCAATGGTGGATGGTTTTATTAATAATCGAATGGAAATATCATCTGCCAGTAGTTTTAAACAATGGAAATCAATGAAAGACTTTATTAAAAAATCTCTAAAGGAAATTAAATTGAGAGAAAGAAAAAATGGTACATATCAAAAAGTTTATAGCCGAGCACTATGGCCTGCTTCACACTTTTTAGCATTCGAATATAAATTAAAAAATCCAAAGGTAAAATGGGTTGCAGAATTCTCAGATCCGATCCTATTGGATATTCATGGAAATGAACGGAAGTCAGCAATTATTGATTTAGGGTTTTATAAAAAAGTGAATGCACTTTTAAAGAAAAAAAAATTTCCACTAGCGTTAAATAATAATATGTTTTTTTGGTGTGAATACCTTGCTTATGCATTTGCAGATGAAATCGTTTTTACAAATGAGAACCAGTTGAAATACATGTCAGAAATGTTCCCAATGCAAGAAATGAAAGAAGTCATTTTAAACAAAGCAAAGATTTGTAATCAACCGACATTGCCGAAGCAATATTATCACGTTAAGGCAAGTAAATATAGAATTGATGAAAATAAAGTCAATCTAGGTTATTTTGGAACGTTTTATCAAACGAGAAAATTAAATGAAATATTAGAAGGGCTTAAATTAACTAAACCTGAATTACGCGATAAAATTAAACTCCATGTTTTCACTTCTGATCCAAAATCACTTGCAAATGAACTATCAGGAGAAATAATTGAAAAACATGTAAAAGTAAACCCATATGTTAACTTTCTAGAGTTTTTAAATTTTACAACAAAATTTGATTGTCTAGTTGTTAATGATGCGTTTACTAAGGGTTATAAGGATATTAATCCATACTTACCCTCTAAATTGAGTGATTACAAGGGTAGTGGGAATAATATATGGGGAATATTTGAAGAAGGCAGTATTCTAAGTAGATTTGAAACAAAATACAAATCAGAAATTGGCGATATTGAAGGTGCCACAAAAGTGTTTGAATCATTAGTCACGGAGAAGTTAATTAAAAAATTCAAACAGCTTGATGAAACATTACCGAATGAAAAATTAATATAAAAAAGAAAATAAACAAAGTTAATTATAATAATTTTGTAAAGGGTAGATTCTTCATGATTAAAAAGAGTTTTAATTTGCTAGGACCAATTCTAATCGGATTGGTCTGTAGCTATTTACTTGTTATTTGGTCTCATAATTATTTGTGGAAGAACAATGTAAATCTTTATCAGAATTGGATCATCACGGATTTTTTTAAGTGGAACTTTATGATTGTGTCAGTTGTTGTATCAATACTAATAATTGGACTTCTTGTTCTAGGATTTAATGTTTGGTGGATTTTAATTACGATTATTGGTTCAATTGGAATTTTCTCATATGCACTATCAGAAAAAATAAAATATACCGGAGAGCCGTTTCATCCAAGTGACTTATTTTTCCTGCGTGACCCAATCGTTTTTTTACAATTTTCAAAGCTTCCATTTCTACTAAAATGGGGAGGGTTAATTGGAATCATAACATTTCTTTTTTTAGGGACTTTTTTTGCCTATAAAAAATGGAGAAATGCTTCTGCAAGGAAAAATAGTCTCCGTTTTTTTCTTATCGTATTACTTGGGGTCTTTTTTTCATTTGGTACAAAAGAAGGCTATGCTTATTTTGTAAAAAACTCTAATGTAAAATATATACCTTGGAATTACGAAACTAGCGTTGAAAGATATGGTATGTATCCAGCATTTTTAGTTACATATGTAAATAGCAAACGTGAAGAACCTAAAGTATCTAATAAAGATAAAAATGATGTCATTAAAGAGCTAAATTCTCTTAAACCACTTTCCAAACCAAAACAATTACCAGATGTTTTAGTAATTCAAAGTGAAGCATACAGTATGCTAGATGACATGAAATTAAAATGGAATACTGATCCAAATTCACCTCTTCGCTCTATAAATGAAGGGATTCATGGTACTTTAATTAGTAATACATTTGGAGGTCGGACAGCTAACGAGGAGTTTGAAGTATTAACCAGTCTAAAATTAAAACGTAAATTTGAAAGCCGGACACCATACCAAGAAGGAAAAATGGGGAATAGACGTTCACCTAGTTTAATTCAAGATGTTAAACAATTTGGTATGGATACGATCGCTCTTCATCCATTTAAAACATCATTTTTTAAACGAAAAGAAGTTTATCCTAACATAGGATTTAATCAGTTCTTGTCAGAAGCAGATTTAACTTCTTGTCAAAAGTTTGGTTCTTATTTGTCAGATGACTGTAGCTCGAAAAAAGCATTATCATTAATTAATAAAAAAGGGAGCCAATTTGTATTTTTTGTGACAATGCAAAATCATTTCGATTGGCATAAAGGTCATTTTCCAGAAGAAAATATGAAAGTTAGTGGATTGCCAATTAATGAAGATTTAAAAGGAAAAGTGGAAAGTTATGCAAGTGGTATTTATAAAAGCGGAAATTCTCTTGTTTCTGTTTGGCAAGAACTAAAAAAACGTAAGAATCCTACAATCGTCCTTTTTTATGGTGACCATCGTCCAACTTTTGGCGATAAAAAGGCAACCTACGAGCAGTGGGGAGCACCGTTAGAGAAGAAAGAAGAAGATTGGTACAATGAAACTCCGATGTGGATTTGGAGTAATGACAAAAATACAATGGACAAGATTAGAAACTATTCGAAGCCATTTTTAGAGAAAGGAAATCTTAAATTAGAATCATACGAAATTGCACCTCTTTTAATGAAAGTTCTAACGAACGGTCAGATTGAGCATTCATGGTATGATTGGGTACTTCAAAATCATTCAAATGATATTTGGGATTGGGTTATATATGATCGAGTATATGGTGAAGGTATAACTTTTAATAGAAAATAAAAACGGGGCCAATAAGGCCCTTTTTTTATTGTTTAAAAAACTAGCTTATTTCAGACTTTGAAAAGGAATCTATTGTATTTCAAAAGTGTTTACATAAATTGGGACTAATTGAAAAAAATACAAAAAGGGATAATTATACTTTAGGAGGTTTGAAATGAGGAAACTAGTTTTCTTAAAAGGTCCTTTAATTTTGCTAATCGTATTTTTTAGTTTCTTTTCTAATGTTCAACTTAAAAATGTAAATGCTTTTACTAGCCAAGTACTTCAAATTGGTGCTACAGGAGAAGATGTTATTGAATTACAGTCTCGGTTAAAATACAACGGCTATTACACTAGCAAAGTGGATGGCGTGTTTGGATACAACACATATTGGGCAGTTAGGAATTTCCAAAATAATTTCGGAATGCCTGTCGATGGGATTGCTGGAGCTAAGACAAAAGCGATGCTAGTAAAAGCTACAAAATATGAAAAAGGTGAAAATGCAGGTGCTGGATCGAATGTACCTAATGGTTATTCACAAAATGATATACAGCTAATGGCTAATGCAGTTTACGGTGAATCACGTGGTGAACCTTATATCGGACAAGTAGCAGTTGCTGCAGTAATTCTGAATCGCGTTAGCAACTCATCATTTCCAAACACAGTGTCTGGTGTTATTTTTGAGCCGGGTGCATTTACGGCCGTGTCTGATGGCCAAATTTATTTAACACCAAATGAGACCGCAAAAAAAGCTGTTTTAGATGCAGTAAATGGTTGGGATCCGAGTGAAAGTGCACTTTATTATTTTAATCCAGACACAGCGACAAGCGCTTGGATTTGGAGCAGACCACAAATAAAACAAATTGGTAGACATATATTTTGCCGATAGGAAAGGAGTGTTTTAAGTGATTAAGGAAGCTGCAATAGGCGTTTTAGCAATTGGGATTATCGGAACATCATATTGGGGTTATACAGAGCATAAGGCTAAAAACGAAATCAATATCCAGGCAGAAAACAACTATCAACGGGCATTTCATGAACTAACTTATGAACTAGATCAATTACATGATAAAATTGGCGATACTTTAGCAATGAAATCAAAGTCCTCTCTCTCTCCAGCACTAGTTGATGTATGGGGACTTACTTCTCAAGCTAGATCTAACGTAGGGCAACTTCCATTGAGACTATTACCAGTTAACAAAACGGAAGAATTTTTAACAAATGTTGGTGACTTCAGTTATCGAACTGCGGTAAGAGATTTGGATAAAGAGCCATTGACCCAAAATGAATACGCGACACTACAAAAATTATATGATAACTCCGCTGAAATTCAAGGAGAGATTAGAAAAGTTCAGCATATGGTATTTGAGAAAAAATTACGATGGATGGATGTAGAGCTTGCTTATGCAAAAGATCAAAATCCGAAAAATAACGTAATTATTGATGGATTTAAGACAGTGGAAAAAAATGTAATGACGTATTCCGATGCAAATGCAGATCCCTCATTGACCAATTACAAAGTAAATCGTGCAAGTCTTTCGAATGTAAAAGGTGAAAAAATAACGAAAGAGCAAGCGAAGGACATTGCTAAAAAATTTCTTGAATTAAATAGTACAGCACAAATAAAAGTTGATCTTACAGGTGAAAAATTAGAAGATCGGTATTATAGTCTAGAAATTAAAGAACCAAAAACAAATAGCGAAATTTATATGGATATTACCGAAAAGGGAGGATATCCAGTTTGGGTTATTGATAGTCGTGATATCAGAGCTCAAAAAGTCGATTTAAATCAGGCTTCAATTAACGGTCTGAAGTTTTTAGAACGTAATAAATTCTCCAATATGGTACTAACAGAAAGCTCGCAATATGATACGATTGGTGTATTTACATACGTTACAAAGCAGGACGGTGTAAGAATCTATCCTGAATCTGTTACGATGAAGATTGCTCTTGATGATGGAAGCATTGTAGGATTCTCATCAAGAAATTACTTAGCAGCATATACAAAAAGAACGATTCCAAAGCCGAAAATATCGGTTGAAGAAGCGAGAAACAATATTAGTTCAAACTTAAAAATAATGGAAGAACGCCAAGCGATCATTTTAAATAAATTAAATCAAGAAGTACTTTGCTATGAGTTTGTAGGAACAAGAGGTAACGACACATATCAAGTATTTGTGAATGCGAATACTGGAGTAGAAGAACAGATTAAAAAATTGAATGTCTTAGTCGAAAACTACGACTGATGAAAGCACTTTTTTAACGAAAGAGGACTTAAGTATGTAGCTAAAGTCCTCTATTTAACTTTCTCCCAATAATAATGATGATAAAAAATGTAAAAAGGAATGGTTTGAGTTATAACCATTCCCTTTTTAATTTTTACTAGATTTAAAAATGGAAGGAATACGAAACTAGCATTTTAAGTTCAAAATAGCATGCATTATTTATTACAAATACGAGACATTTTTTGGATAGTTTGAATGCAAAATCCTCTCAATTAAGTCTAACAAGATATCATACTTTAGGCTTGTACAAAGCTTTATTTTAAGCGACTTTAGGCGTAGGACATATTAAAAAATTTATAGCGTTTAATTAGTAAAAAAATATTTTTTATATTTGTCCTAATGTCCAAAATGATGAATATATATTTCTTGAGATTAAAATTCTAGAGGGAAGGGGTATTGGGGTAAAATCTGCTAGTTAGTAGAAGTTTAATTGTTTGTAAGCGTTTCCTTTAGAGAGAAAGGGGGATTAAATGAACATATTATTATGTTGTGCTGCCGGTATGTCTACAAGTTTATTAGTTACAAAAATGGAAGCTGCTGCAAAATCTGAAGGAATCGATGCAAGGATTTGGGCAGTGAGTGCTAATGATGTTAAAAATCATCTTGATCAAGCAGATGTATTACTTGTAGGTCCCCAAGTAAGGTACCTACTCCCACAATTAAAAAAAGAAGGCTTACAAAAAGGAATACCAGTTGATGCCATCAATCCCGTTCATTACGGGATGTGTAAAGGAGCAGAGGTCCTGAAATTTGCAATCGATTTAATAGGTTCATAATTTCATATAGGGGTGATTTGTGATGGCCAACTTTACTCAAATGTTAGAAGAGAAAGTAATGCCTATTGCTGGTAAAATTGCAGGTCAAAGACACTTGCAAGCATTACGTGATGGAATTATTTTAACACTGCCTCTCATTATTGTCGGTTCTATTTTCTTAATTTTAGGCTTCTTACCGTTTGATGGATATCCAGATTTTATGGCAAAAACATTCGGTGAAGCTTGGCAAACAAAGCTTCTCTATCCTGTAAGTGCTTCATTCGATATAATGGCGCTCATTGCAGGTTTTGGTATTGCATATCGACTCGCTGAACATTACAAAGTAGATGCATTAAATGCTGGTGCGATCTCTATTGCCTCATTTATTTTATCAACACCATACTTCACAATGTTTACTCCAGATGGTGCATCTGCTGCTATTAAAGTAGGCGGAGTACTTCCTATGGCATTTTTAGGTAGTAAAGGTCTGTTTGTTGCTATTATTATTGCTTTATTCTCAACTGAAGTTTATAGATGGGTAATTCAAAGGAATTTTGTTATTAAGATGCCAGATGGCGTTCCACCTAGTGTAAGTAAATCGTTCGTTGCTTTATTCCCTGCATTTCTAGTTATTCTCTTTGTATGGATTATTCGTTTATTAATTGAAAATACTCACTATGAAACTCTACACAATGTCGTTGGAGATCTATTACAAGATCCACTTAGTAGACTTGGTGGGTCATTGGCTGGCGCATTAATTGCTGTATTTTTAATTCAGTTATTATGGTCAGTTGGTTTACACGGCGCGGCAATTGTTGGTGGTGTAATGGGTCCAGTATGGTTAGCAGCAACTGATGCAAACCGTTTAGCCCTGCAAGCTCATCATGCAATGCCAAATGTCGTTACACAACAATTCTTTGACATCTTCATCTATATGGGCGGTTCTGGTGCAACAATTTGTTTTGCTCTTATGATGCTACTATTTGCAAAGAGTCAGCATGCAAAACAACTAGGAAGGCTATCAATCGGACCTGGTATTTTTAATATTAATGAACCAATTACGTTCGGTGCGCCTGTAGTAATGAATCCATTGCTTTTAGTTCCATTTATTTTAACGCCATTAGTACTTGTTGTAACCACATATATAGGAATGAAAACCGGATTTGCTCCAAAAACTCATGGTATTGCAATTCCTTGGACGACTCCACCAATTATCGGCGGTTGGCTAGCAACTGGAGGTAACTGGAGAGGCTCTGCAATGCAATTGATTAATCTTGTTGTAGCGTTCTTAATTTACTTCCCATTCTTTAGAATGTGGGATAAACAAAATTTACAAACTGAACAAGGCTCAGCAAAATAAGAAAAGCATAAAAGAGTTTGCCCAGACTGCCCACTAAGCGCTCGCTTTCAATCAGTCTGGGTTCAGATTTTTGATTCTTCAAAAACACACCTAGAAGCTTGCCTATAGGCAGGCTCTTGGTATTGTTTCCTTAATTTCTAGTAAAGGATGTGATTCTAATGACAAAAGAAGAATTGTACAACCTCTCGTTTCAGCTAATCTTGCATAGTGGAAATGCTAGAAGTCTTTCAATGGAGGCTATTTATGCAGCAAAAGAAAAAAAATTTGATATAGCTTTTGAGAAGCTTTCAGAGGCAGATCGCGAGTTTAGTCAAGCGCATCGTTTTCAAACTCAATTGATTCAAGCAGAAGCTGGTGGAGAAGATTTTGATACACCAATTCTATTAATTCATGCTCAGGATCATTTAATGACAGCAATGACGCTTAAAGATTTAGCGAGGGAGATTATTGAACTGCGGCAAGAAGTTAGCAACCAATAAAAGGAGGGTTACATAGGTATGGGTAAATCAATTAAAATTGCGACGATTGGTGGAGGATCAAGTTATACTCCAGAGTTAGTAGAAGGTTTTATTAAGCGGTACAATGAGCTTCCACTACGTGAGCTATGGCTAGTAGATGTTGAAGAAGGCAAAGAGAAATTAGAGATTGTTGGTCAATTAGCAAAACGAATGTTTCAAAAGGCAGGTCTTCCTGTAGAAGTTCATTTGACACTTAATCGAAAAGAGGCACTTAAAGATGCCGACTTTGTTACTACTCAATTCCGCGTTGGATTGTTAGATGCGAGGGCAAAGGATGAAAGAATACCTTTAAAATATGGCGTACTTGGTCAAGAAACAAATGGCCCAGGAGGCTTATTTAAAGGTTTGCGAACAATTCCAGTCATTTTAGATATTGTGAAAGATATGAGGGAGCTTTGTCCAAATGCGTGGTTAGTTAATTTTACGAATCCTGCTGGTATGGTTACTGAAGCTGTACTTCGATACACTGACCATCGAAAAGTAGTTGGCTTATGTAATGTACCTATTGGAATGGAAATGGGAATTGCCAAATTACTAAAAGTCGAGCATTCTCGAGTACGGATCGATTTTGCTGGATTAAATCATATGGTTTATGGATTAGATGTATTCGTTGATGGCGAAAGTGTAAAAGATCAAGTGATTGAATTATTAACCAACCCGGAAAACTCTAGTTTTGTTAAGAATATTCAAGGATATGGTTGGGAACCTGAGTTTCTTCGTGCTTTAAATGCATTACCTTGTCCATATCATAACTATTATTACAAAACTCGTGAAATGGTTGAAAAAGATATTAAAAATGCCGAAACTGTAGGTACTCGTGCTGAAGTTGTTAAAAAGTTAGAGGATGATCTTTTTGAACTTTATAAAGATCCAAATCTGTCAATTAAACCACCTCAGCTCGAAAAACGAGGGGGAGCCTATTATAGTGATGCAGCCGTTCGCTTAATTTCTTCTATTTATAATGATAAAGGTGATATTCAGCCAGTTAATACGATGAATAATGGTTCAATTGCTAGTATTCCTAATGACTCAGCTGTAGAGGTTAGCTGTGTCATCACAAAGGATGGACCAAAACCAATCGTAATGGGAGATCTACCAGTTTCTGTAAGAGGTCTCGTTCAACAAATTAAGTCATTTGAAAGAGTAGCTTGTGAAGCAGCGGTAACAGGTGATTATGACTTAGCAATTCTAGCGTTAACGATTAACCCGTTAGTTGCATCAGATCAAGTTGCTAAACAAATTGTTGATGAAATGCTAGAGGCACACAAGAAATACTTACCTCAATTTTTTAAAGAGGTGAAAGTTAAATGATTAAATTAATTGTGAATGCAGACGATTTTGGTTATTCAAGGGGAATTAATTATGGAATAATTGATGCACATAAAAATGGAGTTGTTAACTCCGCTACGATGATGATGAATATGCCCGGCGTTAGTCACGCTGTAGAGTTAGCGAAAGAAAATCCTGGCCTTCAAGTAGGAATCCATCTTGTTCTAACTTGTGGAAAGCCGTTATTAAATGATGTTCCAACACTTGTTAATGAAAATGGTAATTTTAAAAGTAGGCAAGAATTCTTCGAAGATAAAAATATCTCACTAGATGAATTAGAAAGAGAATGGACTACACAAATAGAAAAATTCTTACAATCGGGACTAAAACCAACTCATTTTGATAGCCACCATCATGTTCACACCGTACCTGAATTTTTACCAGTCGTACAGAAGTTAGCTCAAAAATTTAATTTAAGTGCTAGACGCATTTCTGAAAATGCTTTACAAGGAATCGCTCCTTTTACCGATGTTTTTCTTCATGATTTCTATGGAGAAGGCGTGACGGATGACTACTTTGATAAGATTTTAACACGTGTCAAGGACGGTCAATCTGTCGAAGTTATGTGTCACCCTGGTTATCTTGATCACGAGATATTAAACAATTCTTCTTACGCTAAAGATCGAGTAAAAGAGACGCTAATTCTTTCAGCTGTTAAACTTCCAAAGGAGATTGTTTTATTATAGAGTCATTTAATTTACTAGCATAGAGTCCAACTCTATGCTTTTTTTGATTTATACATATAATTAGAGTTTTATAATATTGGGAAAAAATGTAAGATGAAATAAGAGTAGTTTTAAACTATAATGAATATTAACAATATTAAAATAATATTTAAGGAAAACACCTATGAAAATTGGAAAAATTATAAATTACCATCGAAAAAAACAACAGATGACACAAGAACAACTATGTGATGGAATTTGTTCAATTTCTCATTTAAGTAAAATTGAGAATAACTCAAAAGAGGTTAATATCGAAACGTTAAATTTATTATGTATGAAGTTAGGTATATCAGTTGAAGATGAAAAAAATAAAGTTAATCATATTAAAATAAAACTACAGGAGTTCTATGACGCAATTGAACGATTGCATCATAAAAAAGCAAAAACACTCCACATAGGCTTAACGGAATATAAAGAGTTTGTCCAATATACGGAATTGCTTTATGTATATGAATTATACATGTTAAGGTATACTTTGTTTTTAAATCAGCTCGATTTGGCAGAACAATTGATTGAAAAAATGAATCAAAATACAAAGATGTTTTCTGAGTTTGAACTATTTGTTTGGAATGTATTAAATGCAATTTTCAATCATAAAAGGAATAACTTTATTAAGTCTTTAGAATTGCTAGATGAAGTAAAAAATTTAAGGAAGCAGTATCGAGATGAAATAACTGAATACTATTATTTGAAATCCTTAATGCATTGTAGATTAGGACAATCTGCATTAGCAATCTATTTTGGTAATAAAGCTCTAGAAGTTTTTAAACAAAGTAATAACATTATTAGAACGTTAGATGTGAAAACAATTTTATCTATTCATTTAACTGAAACCGGTGAATATGAAAGAGCAGAAAGCTTATTAAAAGAAATACTATATGATGCAGAATTGATTCAAAACACAACAATTGAAGAGATGGCTTGGCATAATTTAGGTTTTTTATATGGTACTCAAAATTTTTCAGAGAAAGCGTTGGAGTGTTATTATAAATCACTTCCGTTAATAGAGAAATATACTGAGAGTTATTATCTTACATTAGGAAATATTGCTACTCACTTGCTAAAGCTACAAAAAAATGAACAAGTTGTGAATATGCTCGAACATGAACTAGAGTCATTCGAAGATACAACAAAATTAGAATATGTGAAATTACGAGTCTTATATTTTGAAGCGAAAAATGAAGAAAGGGCACTAATCCGGTATTTAATGGGAGACGGCTTATCAATTATGGAGAAACATGGTAATCGAATGAAGATTTATGAATATAGTGAACGTATTGCCGACTATTACCAAAGGCAAGGCGACCCACTTTTAGCTAATAAGTATTTACAAATAAGTTTACATCAAATGAAGAAGACACATAATACAGGAGTTCTCAAATGAAAAAGAAGATTAAAATTATCGCTCTTTCCTTAATTATTACTGTGCTGGCAAATGCGGGAATAAATACTATTCAAAGTCATCATTTGGCAAACAATGAAACTTACGCTGTAAACAAGCTAGAAGACGATCCAAAACCTCCTGGAAGTTGATTTGACTATAACAAGAGACACAAGGAATTTCACTTTTCCTTGTGTTTTTTTTTGTATTTGAAACAAAAAATGGGATATCTCAAATGTATCGAGACATCCCGCATTTATTTATAAGCTTACTGGTTTATTAGTATCTTGTTGTCTACGCTGTTTTCTAGATTTTCTAAAATAAAGTAACTCATAAACGACAGGAATTACAATTAATGTTAATAATGTTGAAACAGTTAACCCGCCAATTACTACGACTGCAAGGCTTTGGGAAACTAGGCTACCGGTTTCGGCTTTTTTGAATAAAAGCGGTAGCATTGCACAAATTGTGGCAACGGCTGTCATGAGGATTGGTCGAATTCGAGTTACTGCAGCATCGATAATTGCCTCACGAAGAATCATTTGTTTTTCTTTTTGTTTTACTCGGTCTAGTAATACAATTGCGTTTGTCACGACTATTCCGATGAGCATCAGTGCTCCTAATAGTGCTGTTGGTTCAACTGATATACGACTTATAATTAATCCAAGCACAGCTCCAATTGCCGCTAAAGGTAAAGAACATAGTATAGCAATTGGTGCACGGAATGTTTTAAATGTAATAATCATGATTAGGAATACTAAGCCGATTGAGACAAGCATGATCATATATAGATCTGAGAAATCTTGTGACTGTTGTGCAAGAGCACCACCAATGTATACATTCACACCATCGGCAATTTTCATACCTTTTGATTTTTTATCTCCAAAAATAACTTTATTTAAATCCGCATTAATTTTTGAAAGTTTATCTGGCTTTACTTCGGCAGATATACTTAAATACGTATCGCCATCTTTATGATATAGATTAGTAGACTTTTCTTCTACTTTTAGTGTAGCTACTGATGATACTGGAATCATTCCAGTTTTAGTCATAATAGGAACAGATTTAATATCTTCTGGAGTCTTTGGTTCTAAAATTGGTTCAAGATAAACATCAGTTGGCTGTTGCTCAATTGTAACTGTTCCTAATGGAGTTCGATTCAACATAACAAATAATTGTTGCGATAGTTGCTCAGCATTGCCTTTAGAAGGGTCAACCTCCAATGAGTAAACCGTTTTTTTATCTTCTTCATTTGTTGTTACTTTTTTAACTCCATCAATATTTTTTATTTTATTTTTAATTTCACTTGCGGTAGTTTCTAAATCATTTAAATTGTTTCCGACAACATCAATTGTTATTTGAGTTTTAGAACCGCCAAATAAACTAGATGCCATCGTACTTAATTCTGCATCTGCATAGTTAGATTTTTGCGTATTGATTTTTTTTACAACTTGATCAGTAAGTTTTTTATCGTCTAGTGTAATTAAATAGATTGCTTGGGTAGAAGAGCGGACATCTCCATATTTTGCAGCATCAGCTGTACTACCTAATTGAGTGTAAACTCCTTTTATTCCTTTTTGTTCAAGAATATACTTTTCTAGTTTAAGAGTGTTTTCTTTTACTTTTTCAACTGGTGTATCACTTGGATACGTTAAAGTTGTTTGAACAAAGTCTGAAGAAGAATTATCTGTTGCACCTTTTGGCATAGCAAAATAAGTACCAATTGAGCCGAAGAATAATAATAATGAAACGACTACAATTACCCATTTATGATTTAATGACCAAGTAAGAACTTTTTTGTATCGTACTGAAGGATTGTGAGCTTTTAATTTAGCCTTTTTAAGGAAGAATGCACTTAATAATGGAACGACCGTCAATGCAACGAATAACGAAGCTAATAAAGAATAAGTAATTGTTAAGGCAAATGGTAGCATGAAATCTTTAAGCCCCGTGCTAATAATTCCTATCGGTAAAAATACAGCAACGGTCGTTAAAGTAGAGGCTGTGATTGCACTACCGACTTCCTTCGTAGCGTCAATAATCATTTGAACTGAAAATTTCTCTGATTGAGTTTTCCTAAAAATATTCTCGATAACTACAATACTATCATCAACTAATCGTCCAACTGCTACAGCAACTCCACCAAGTGTTAAAACATTCAGTGTAATGCCAGACTCCGCAAGTAAAAACAATGTTAAACATAACGATAGTGGAATAGAAACAATTGTAATTAGTGTTGAACGTACATTTCTTAAGAATAACATGATGACAATCGTAGCAAATAATGCACCAAGTAAAACTTCCTTAATCATTGCATGTACAGAAGTTTTAACCATATCTGACGTTGCAACCATGACGTCTGAATTCATATTTTTATATTTTTTATTTAAGTGTTTAGTAGCTTCTCTTACATCTTTTGTAATGCTAACGGCATTAGAATTACTGTCCTTCGTTACGATTAATAATAATCCGTCTTTTCCGTTGATTCTTGTTAGATTATTTGTTGGCTTTTTGACCTCAACAGTTGCGATATCAGCCAACTTTACATTTTCAGTGACCATTAAATTTTTTACTTTGTCTATATTATCTAAATTTCCAACCACTTTTATATTACTGGTTTTATCATTTATAATACCTTCGCCAACTGAAACTGCAGAATTTTGACCACGGATTATACCCATGACAGTTTCAAGTGATACTTTATTCTGTGCGAGCTTCACATTATCTACTTTTACAGAAACAAAAGATTTTTCTGTACCGTATGTTTGAACATCTGCTACGCCTTTTATGTCTTTAAAATATGGAATAACTTTTTTGTTTGCAAAATCAATATTATTCGGACTTAATCCATCCTCGAAAGTGATTGCAACATCTGCGATAGGGATCATGGAAGTGTTTAATTGAACAATTGTAGGTTTACTAACATTTTGAGGTAGAGTGATTTTACTTAAAGATTCTTGGACTTCTTGTTTGGCGTCCTTCATGTTTGTTCCTGATTCATAATATACATCAATTTTTGAGAAACCATTGCTTGTGCTTGAATAAATATGACTTTTACCTTTTACACCAGAGACAGCATTTTCGATTGGAGTAGTTACTTGATCCTCCATTGTTTTCGAATCAGTACCTTGGCCCATAACAATGACAGAAACAATTGGTTGGTCTGCAGCAGGTAGAAATTCCATTGGTAGCTTTTTATAGCTAAGTACTCCAATTAATAAAATGAGAACTGATAAAAAGGTAATGGCGGCTTTATTATTAAAGGCCCATTTTGTAAACCAAGACATTCAAGTTATCCCCCTTTATGGTAAATATATCCAGTGACACAAGTTGAATCGTAACACAGTAATCTTAAAAATAAAATACATTTTATTTAGAATTTACAAAATATTTAAAAGCACAATTCGACATTTGAACTATTAAATAAGAAATAGAATCAGTACATACTTTACTAAAATATGAGACAATCTGTCTTTTATACTTGTTTAATAAAATTCAGTTTTTCAATATTGGAGTTAGTTAGTTGGAAAATTCTGAAATGATAGCACACTTAAATTACATATGGTAAGGTATTAACATCTAACAAACTAGATTATTCAAATAGAATTGAGGTGGCCGTATTTTGATTAAACGCTTTTTTAGTTATTATCGCCCGCACAAAAAGCTATTCTATATAGACTTTTTCTGTGCATTATTAGTAGGTTTAATGGAGCTAGGATTTCCTTTAGCGGTGTCTTGGTTTATTGATCAGCTACTACCTGAAGGGAATTGGAGTAAAATTATCTCAGTAAGCATAGGGCTTTTACTACTGTATTTAGTAAGCTCTGGTATGCAGTTTGTCGTGAATTATTGGGGCCATAAACTTGGTATTAATATTGAGACTGATATGCGACGTGAGTTATTTAATCATGTTCAACGTCAATCTTTCCGATTCTTTGATAATACGAAGACTGGTCATATAATGAGCCGTATTACAAACGATTTAATGGACATCGGTGAATTAGCTCACCACGGTCCAGAGGATTTATTTATTGCGATTATGACATTCATCGGTGCATTTTGGATCATGCTAACAATTAATGTGAAACTCGCATTAGTGGCGATCATAATCGTTCCATTTTTAGTTTGGTTAATTTCATATTCAAACATGAAAATGAATACCTCCTGGAGTAAAATGTATGGCAATATTGCAAATGTAAATGCACAAGTTGAAGATAGTGTTTCAGGCGTAAGAGTAGTTCAATCTTTTACAAATGAACAATATGAAATGAAACGATTTAATAAAAATAACCAATATTTCCGTAAAACGAAACTAAAAGCTTATAAGGTAATGAGCGTGAATTTATTAGGAATCTATGTATCTACTCGATTAATGACACTTGTTATTTTAGTTTTTGGAGCATGGTTAAGTTTTACAAAAGTTTTAACATATGGAGAATTAGTAGCATTTATTTTATATTTAAATATTTTATTTAAACCGATAGATAAGATAAGTGCTTTACTTGAATTATATCCAAAGGGTATGGCCGGTTTTAAACGTTTTACGGAATTGATTGATAATGAGCCGGACATTGTAAATACTCCTGATGCAATTGAAGTAGCAAATTTAAGAGGGGATATTAAGTTCAAAAATGTTTCTTTTGGTTACGAAAATAAACGTAGAATCTTAAATGATCTTTCCTTCTCTATTGAGTCTGGTAAAACAATAGCCTTTGTAGGTCCTTCAGGAGCTGGGAAAACAACAATTTGCTCATTAATTCCAAGATTTTATGATGTTTTAAGTGGTGCGATTACAATTGATGGAATCGATATTCGCAACATGACGAAAGAATCATTACGATCAAATATCGGAATCGTACAACAGGATGTCTTTTTATTTACTGGCACATTAAAAGAAAATATAGCTTACGGTAAGTTAAATGCAACCGGTGAAGAAATTGAAGAAGCAGCTAGAAAAGCCCATTTAACTGATTTAATTGCTTCATTGCCTGATGGTTATGAAACTCAAATAGGTGAAAGAGGATTAAAGCTTTCAGGAGGACAAAAACAGCGATTAGCAATTGCTAGAATGTTTTTGAAAAATCCACCAATCCTAATATTGGATGAAGCTACTTCGGCATTAGATACAGAGACAGAAGCAATTATTCAAGAGGCATTGAATGATTTATCAAAAAATCGAACAACACTAGTTATTGCCCATCGATTAGGCACAATTAAAAAAGCAGATCGAATTTTAGTAATCACTGAAGAAGGAATTGCTGAAGATGGTACTCATACAGAACTGCTATCACAGGAAGATGGAATTTTTGCTAGACTTCATGCTCATCAAATTTAACACAAAAAACATTTTTTAAAAGAAGGTGTTTTGTATTGATTGAAAATTTTACCGGTAAAGAGTACAGTTTAAATGGTAAAATCATTTATCCTTATATTACGAAAAGTTATTTAGGTTTTGTGTAGATATAAAAAGTGGGGCAACGTATATTTTTTACGTTGTCCCTTTGTTGTTCATTTTGTAATAATAAGTACAGAGTGTATTTGTAAATTTTTCATAGTAAGAAGATGTCATTATAGTAGGAGAAAAATTAACAATGAGTAAGTAATCTACAAAAGATAAAGAAATGAATTTAAAACAAATACTTTCTGCGCTAAAAAAAGAGGAATTAATTACAATCATTCTAGATTTAGCAGAAGAATATGAAGAAATTGAAAAAGGCTTATTATTTAATTATTCATCGAATGAAGACATAATAACGAGTAGTAAAAAATTAATGAAAGAATCTATCAAACAATCTAAATATCGTGAGTTTATTTCATGGAATAAATTAGACGATGCACTACAAGGTGTATATATGACGTTAAATAAAGCGAGGCAAATGCTTTTGGAAGAAGAGCCTGATGTAGCAATTTCATTATGTTTAATTATTCTTCCAGAAGTATTAGATATGTTGAATTATAGTGATGACTCTGGAGGCTACATAAGTCCCGTTGTTTCTAATAGTTTGGAGATTATTAATGATGCAGTATATTTTGTAAGCTATTTAGATGAAAAACAACAAGAGTCGTTTTTTACGAAGATATTAATAGAGGCGGAGCATTCACGTTACGATGATTGGAATGAATGGAGATTTAACTTATTAGAGAGCTGCATACATTTTTGTAGCATTGAAAAATTAAGAAATAAACTTGAAAATCTATTAGAAAAACTGTTAAGTGAAATAAAAGGCAATTCTTGGAGTGAAGATTATAATAAAGAAAATATAAAGTTACTTCAATATCAAATATTGAACAATTTGATGGAATAGATCATGCAATGCAGTTCGTTTATAAAAATGTAAAGTTAAGTGAATTTAGAGAAAAAGCTATTGATAACTTAATTCAATCGAACGATTATTTAGAGGTATTGAGACTTTGTGAGGATGGAATTATTGAAGATCAAAAATACAGTGGACTAGTTAAAAAATGGAAACAATATCAATTTGTTGCCTACGAAAAGATTGAAGATAAAAATAAACAATCTGAGTTACTTTTAGAATTTATTTATGATGACGATTTTGAGTATTATTCGAAGCTGAAAATGCTTTATCATCCAAATGAATGGCCTGGCATTTTGGAAGAAATTTTAGCTGAATTAGAAAAGCAACGCTATCTTCCTACTATCTATGTACAAATTCTAATTGAGGAAAAGATGAGAGAAAAATTACTTCAATATTGTAAAACTCACATTTCATCAATTAAAGTACTGTATCCTCATTTAGTAGAAGATTATTTGGAAGAAACAAGGGGGATATTTAAAACATTTATTGAAGTAGAAACAGAACAAGCAACTGATCGAAAAATGTATAAAAAAGTTTGTAAAACGATTGTAGAATTTAATAAAATTTTTGGTAGCCAATATGCTTATGAGATTATAAGTAACTTTAAACAGAAATACGTTAAAAAACCAGCATTTATTGATGAATTAGGCAAATTAATAATAAGTTAGACTGATACGTTTTTGAAGGTCAATCCATAAATCAAATTAATTGAATTATGGGTTGACCTTCTTTTAAGATATACTATTTATGATAGGACTAAATCCCATCTTTCCTCAATTAACTCAGTTCCAGTCCATTCGAAATTAGGTTTCTCTTCAGTTAAAGTAAAGTTATATTTTTTATAAAGATAACGTGCAGTCTCTAATATACTTACAGTCCATAAAAATACATGTCCGTATTGATTTTCCTTACAAAAGTCGAGAGTTGTTTCGATTAGTTTTTTACCGATTCCTAATCCTTGGTATTTTTCATCTAATACAAACCATCTAAGCTGTGCTACTGATTCGTTTGCCTTTGTAATAGCAATTGATCCGACGATTTCTCCATTTACTTCTGCGACCCAAAGTTCTCCTCCATTATGATTCAGTAAAAATTCGCTTAACCCTTTCATTACATAATATTCAAATACACGTCCAAATTGATAAGTTGTACTATAGATCTTTCCATGAATATAAGCAATATATCCAACATCGCCGGGTTTAAAGGGTCGAATTGTTATATCAGGAATAGATATCTCATTTAATGAGAAAATTGATTCAATTGTTTCCATTGATTTTACTAGCTCTTTTACTTCAGTGGGAGAGAGGCTTTGAATCATACTTTCTACTCCAATGTTCGCATCATTAACCAATTTATTGTAAATTTCGTTTCCTTTATTCGTTAAATGAAGAGTATATTGACGTTTATCTTCAGGAGATTGGATTTTTGTAATGATGTTTTCGTCATCGAATCGTTGAATAATGCGACTTAAATAACCACGATCGATACCGAGTTTTTCGATAATATCTGTAGCAGTACATCCGTTTTTTTCGTTGATTTCTGTAATAATTCTGGCTTCGGTTAATGGAAAAGGGTGATTATATATTTCTTGATCAATTTTTCCTAATACATTAGCATAATGTCTGTTAAATTTGCGTATTTTTTCAACATGATTCATATTTTTATCCCCTTTAATATTCTGAAATTTTAGACTACTAATAATATAAACTAAAATAGTTGACTGGGTCAACTATTTTTGGAAGGGTCATTTAAAAGTGGAAATGGTGAAAATTGTACTAGAATATTCAATAATTTGGATAAGGAATTATTAAAAAAGGGAATATAATTAAAAAGTAGTTAACAATAGGTTAAAAATAAATTAAATAGGGGGAAAAGATGGAACTATCTTTATTATTAGAGTACGGGTGGGTATTAATTATTCTAATTTTATTAGAGGGCTTACTATCAGCTGATAATGCACTAGTGCTGGCTGTTATGGCAAAACATTTACCAGAGGAACAACAAAAGAAAGCGATAAATATTGGTTTACTTTTAGCTTTCATTTTTCGAATCGGTGCCATTTTTATTATTTCATTTCTCTTCAATGTATGGCAGGTTCAAGCGATCGGAGCGGCCTATTTAATTTTTATAGCATTAAAGCATTTACTTAAAAAGCATGATAATGATAAAGGAAAAAAAGAAAAAAGCTTTCGTATGACAGTTGCTCAAATATCATTAGCAGATATTGCATTTGCGATTGATTCTATTTTAGCAGCCGTAGCGCTAGTAATTGATCTGCCGAATACAAAAATAAGTAATATAGGTGGCATGGATGGTGCCAAATTTATAGTCATTGTTATTGGAGCAATTGCAGGATTAATCGTCATTCGCTTTGCAGCAGGTATTTTTGTTAAATTGCTGACAACACGTCCAAGTTTGGAAACTGCGGCTATGCTTTTAGTTGGTTGGGTAGGGGTTAAACTATTAATGCATACTTTGGCACATCCTTCTCTCCACATTATTTCACATCATTTCGTTGAAGGACCAATCTGGAATACAATTTTCTGGTCAGTCATGCTTTTAATCGCTTTAGGCGGTTGGTTTCTTTCTAAAAAGAAATCGACAGATACTAACGTAGAATAAATAAAAATTAATAGAAAAATCGCTTAGAATTGAAGCTCTAAGCGATTTATTATTTTTCGTTACTATTTAACTAACATAATAAAATCATGCAGTTTATCTAGCGACATAATATTTTGATTGCATACTTGACTATCCTTGCAAATATAATTTCCTCTTTGTGTAAAAGTACCTTCAATTTTTCCTTTTGTTTTTGTCATGAATAACCCTAAGTCTCCATATTTATTACAGATTGTGCAGTTTCCTCTTTTATTTATAGGATTAAAGGTACCCTGTAAACCAATTAGTTTATCTTCTAAATATGTGACAATAAACTTTGAATTAGAGCCTAAATCGTCCCATCCAATGTATGTTGTCTCAACTAAATCAAAATTTTTTAATAAAGGAAGCTTCAATTTTTTCGCTTTAGGAAATAGCTTTTTGATGGTTTGTTCCGATACTTCTTTAAAAGGAATTATATAAGGCTTTAGGCGGTTCAGTAAAACATCTGCTTGGTCCGAATTTTTAATTGTTCCAATTGGACTGAAAAGACTATGTTGCTCTTCAGTGAGGTCAGGAAATAAACTTAGTATTTTATCATTAACTAGTGAATGTAAGGCATTTAAAACAGTTTTATCATTTACAGTAGAATGTCCGTTTGTTAAGACTTGAAGCTGATGTTTAATAAAATTATATTGTTCCGTTCTAATAAAAGGTTTCATTTATATCACTCCTAATTTGACAGGAAAGTTCGATTTATAACTTAACATCTTTAATTTACATCAAAAAAGTGGGTTTTAATATGTTGAGTTTATTTATGAAACAAAGTTGCCATAAAAAAACACTGATTTAAAATCAGTGTTTTTATATTTATTTAGTATATACAATTTTTTTTATCGTTTCGACTGAGAGAAAGTATTCTTTAGCTAATTGCTCAATTGAATGTCCATTTTTAAATGCTTCTTTTATCGCTTTATTTCGATTATCAATTAGCTTTCTTGTACCTGAAAGGGAGCCCCATTTTTTTTGAACTTTTTCAGATTTTGGAATATAAAGTGTTTCTCCCTGTACGTATTTTTGTATTTCCAATAATAACTTTTCAGGTAAAATAGCAGTTGCTTTTATATATGCCATCTTTGCCAGCCCCTTATTCTTATTTAGTAAATAAGGTGCAAAGCCGTTGAATCAGAACTGCTTACTTGGGCGATTAGTTAAAACCTACCCATGCAAAGTATCGCCTTTCTAAAACTAGGCTTTGCATGGGATGCTGATTTATCTGACAAACTAACATTATTTGTCATAATAGATCACCTCCTAAAGAAATCATGAAAACTTTTTATTTATTATAAATTATATTTGCTTGGATTGCATTGGTTACTTACGAATTAAATGAAAAAGGAATAGAAAGCCTTATAGATGGATTGTTCCTATTCCTTTTCATTATTTATTTAACTGAAATAATATGTGCTTTATAATCTCACTGGATGAGCTTGATAACCCATGTTCTCGAGAATAAATAGCCCATATATCCTGATATATGTAATTCGTTTCGTCAGTATAAGTAATCGGTATTACCTTAAGTTCATCATTACGAAATGTTGGATAGTTTTTTACTGTAAACTCATGAATAAAAGAAAAACCAGCACTTTCCTTGACGACATTTAAGAGTAGTCTAGGATTATTTGTAGTTAAGATGACATGATTAGTAATACATTTTGAAAACTTTTTTACTATGCTATTTTTTGTATTTTTTAAGACTGCTATTTTCTCGTTATTTAAATCTGCAGGTGTTACATATTCATAGTTGAATAATTTAGAATTTTTTCCAACTACAACACCAATTCTTGCACGATTAATTAACTTTTTACCTAATTTTGGATATTTATCTAGTTCTTCTTTCTCTATTGGTAGGAAGCCAACATCATAACGATCTGGATTAAAACTTTTTAGTAACTGCTCTTGAAGCATTTCTTCAACGTCAATTGAGATTTGAGGATTTTCTAAATTGAAGTTCGTTACTGCTTCTTGAAAAATATCAAAAAATGCAGTTGCTGCGACGATCTTTAACTGTTTTTCTTTTTTTATATTTAAGCTAAAAAGTTCCTCGTTTAATTGCTTAATATTCGATAATATATTTATTGCCTTCGTAATAACAATATTTCCTTCGGGAGTAGGAGTAGTTCCTATTCTGGAGCGATTAAATATTGTTATATTTAATTCTCTTTCTAGTTGTGAAATAGATTGGCTTATCGCTGATGTAGAGATATATAACTTTTCGGCAGCTTTAGATATTGATTTTTCATTTGCTACATAAACAATATACTCTAATTGTTCGAAATTCATAGTAATCTCCTAATAATAAAAAATTCTAATACATAAAAACCTAAAAGATAGTGGACATGGTTGGTTAAAAAAATCTAGTAATTTCATTAATTTAGAGGAGCTAATAAAATTATATTGTGGATACGGTATGAAGGAACACTTAAAATAAGAAAACATTTTAATGATACACCTTTTTTACTGGAAAATCTTGTGCATAGTTGTATTTATATTATTAAAATAATTCTTAAATTTTGTTCATATTCTCTTTTTATTTAAAAAGCAAGAAGTTGAAACGTTACAAAGTAAAATTTTTCCTGGGGAAAATTATAGTAATAAAAAAATATCTGTACATAAATATCATAATATAAGACTGTAAGTTTTTGAAACCTTTATTTTAACGTTTTAGTTTAAATTTTAATAACAATAATCTTTTGTTTAAGAAGTACTTAACTTTAATTTCAAAAATATTTAATTTATTTAATTAATTCAAATATGTACAATACAAATGTTGCTATAAAAAATTGCAAATTGGAGGTGGCAGTAATGTTAGCAAAATTAATTACAAATCATCCAAGAAATAATAATACTGTTATTTTTGTTGAGAATTCACTTTTCGTCGCTGGTATTCGCACGATATTAGAATTTAATCAAATAAATGCTATTAAAATTAATTTAGAAGATAATTTTTCTTTCCAGGAAGTAAGTAATTCAATTCTTATAACTCAAGTTTCAGGAGAAGAAATGGTAAAGCGTGCAAGAAGTATAATGTTACATGATGATTCTTCGAAAATAATTACCATTAAAAACTCTTTGGACTTTTATGAAATAGATCGTTTATTGAAAGTAGGAGTAAAAGGTATTTGTTTAACAGATGTTGACGAAGCATATTTAGTGAATACTGTTAAGCTAGTACAAAGTGGACAATTCATGGTAGATAATCGCTTTACAAATGAATTGATAAAAGAATACAAGTATCTTAAGGATAACTCAATCCATTTTATGCCGCCCAATGATTCATATATAAAAGAGTTGCTTACGAATAGAGAATACGAAATACTTCACCTTTTAGTAAAGGGGTTTTCTAATATTCAAATTGGTAAGGAATTATTTATTTCAAATAAAACGGTAAAAAATCACGTCGCCAATATTTTAATGAAATTAGACGTTCCAGATCGCTTAAATGCAGTAATAAAAGTAATCAAAAATAACTGGATTTCAATAAAACAATAGTTTAATTAAAGTAAAATAGCACTCTATTTAACACATAGAACATATTGCGTGTTAAATAGAGTGCTTTAATTTTCATAAATTAATTATTAATGGATGCAGATTCTTCTAATTTTTTTAAGAAGTACATTTCTTCTCTGTACATATGATCTGCCATTAATGCAGAAAAGTTACTCAACATTTCGCTTGAAATATCTAATTCTTCAATTTCTTTTAGAAAAATTTGAAATAGCTGAATTTCTAATTTTACGTCTTGATTCATCTTTTTTAATGCAGGAAATGTACTTAGTTTTGTACGTAAATATCCGGTTAGTTCTACTGCTTTAAGATAGAAGTGTTCAAAATGCTTTGTAAATTCGTGACTTTTCTTTCTTAGCATATTTTCTGTACTATCGAGATTAGTATAAATGGCATCTGCATGACCTGCCGCATCAAGCACCCATAATAAATGATGATGAAGTTCATTGAAGATAGGTGGGATTTGATTTTGTTTTAAGTAGGATAGTACTAATAAATATTCTTCCAATTCATTAACCATATGGTTTAAAAATGTAGGTGTTAAGTAAATCTTAAAATTAGCGTCAGTAATATGTTTCGTTAGCAATGAAAGTTTAAATTCGCGCAGAGCTAAGGCACTTTTTTCTGCTTGAATTGTAATTTCGTTCATATTTTCATTGTTGTTTACCCTAGTAAATAAATTATTAAAAATTACGTAAAATGATTTTGCAATCTTTATTTCTTCCTCTTGCTTTGACGGCAAAGCATCCAATATAAAATGTGAATGATCTCTTAACACATGCAACCAAAACGAATGCTCAAAATTGGCAGTTTGTACAAAATCTGGCATATAATCCCCCCCTATAAACTCTACAAAGTAATTATATTAATGAATGTCCAAAAATATTAAATTAGAAGCAGGAAGTGTTAGAAAAGGCAGTGGATATCTGGAGTATCTTTAGTTATTTCTAAGATTTTTTTGTCTAAAGAGAGGTATAGTTTTAATGAGAAAGGATAGAGCCAATATATGAAAAAAAGTGAAAACATTGTTCAATCAATGATTTCACCTTTTAGGTCTATTGTTTATTAAGGGTTGTATCCGTTAATAGTTTAAATACTGATCGTGCCATTAGTTTTACACCGATTTTTATTGCGTCTTCATCGACCATAAATTTTGGGTGATGCCATCCATACATTATATCTTTTTCTTTATTTCCAGAGCCTAACCATATATAACAGCCAGGGACTTTTTGTTGATAGAATGAAAAATCTTCTCCGCCCATTGTCGATTCTGCTGTCACAACATTTTCTACTCCGACTGTTGAGATTGCTGCTTCTCGTACAACTGAAGTAACTTTCGAATGATTAAATACGGGTGGCAGTAATACTTGATAATCTATTTCTACTTCTCCTCCTAGTGAATGTACAAGGTTTTGAACTAGTGTTTGAAAGTTTTCTTGAATTTGCTTTCGAATTGTTTCATTAGAAGTTCGAACTGTGCCTTTTAAAACTGCAAATTCAGGGATTACATTATTAGTATTCCCAGACTGAAACGATCCAACAGTTATGACAGCAGATTCTCTTGGAGAAATTGATCTGCTAACTAGTGTTTGTAGAAGGTTGACCACTGAACTACCAATCACAATCGGATCAATTGCTTTTTCAGGAAGTGCTGCGTGACCGCCTTTACCTTTAATCTTAACTGTAAAATCATCTACACTAGCCATTAGGAAGCCTTCTTTAATTCCAATCGTACCAACTGGAAGGTCCGGCATATTGTGAAGTCCTATAATTGATTTTACATCGTTAAGTAAGCCTTCAGCGATCATTTCTTCAGCGCCACCTTCAGATTCCTCAGCAGGTTGAAAGATCAATCGAATCGTACCGGGAAGCAGGTGCTTTAATTCCTGTAAAATAAATCCAACTCCTAGTGCAATAGTAGTATGAACATCATGTCCACACATATGAGCGATTCCGTCAATAACTGAACGAAATGGTAAATCAGATTCCTCTTGAATTGGAAGTGCGTCAATATCTGCTCGGAGTGCAACAATCGGCCCTGCGTTGCCACTTATTTCGGCGGCAGTTCCTGTTTGACTATTCAACTGTATATTTTTGATATTAGCTTTTTCTAATTCTTGATTTATAAATTTCGTTGTTTTGAATTCTTGATTACTTAATTCTGGATACATATGCAAATGTCTACGTATTTCTAATAGTCTTGTAAAATATTGATCTGCTAATTCATCTATTTGTGTTTCTAAATGGTTCATTTTAAATTCTCCTTATTTGAACGATAAGTTTTTTTTGTTTATTATGTAAAGCATTGTATAATTATTCTATTGTTCGTTCAATACTTTTTTACTAGTTACGATTTTTTATAAGATAATAAATGACTATTTTATCAATGTAATCAACGGTTTTTTAGATATGATATTAGATAAAATTTTATTATTGAATATTTTTATGGAAGATGGTGAAATGAGTAATAATGCATTATAGGAGAATTTTCCTACTTACTAATTTCTTAAAAACATTAAAGATTTCTTTTTGAAATTTCTAAATAAACTTTCATTCTTTTCTTTTACAAATTTGAAATTCTGTTTTAAGGTATTATTAATAAAAATATGAAGGAGTGAACGAATTGGGATATGCAGTTGGATTAATGTCAGGTACATCTTTAGATGGAATCGATGCAGCTTTAGTAGAAATCACTGGATTTGGACCTGAGACAGAAGTAAGATTGATTGATTTTATGACGGTTCCGCTTGAGGAAGGCTTATTAAAAGAAATTCAAGATGCTATTACACTTGTTTCTTCAAACGCTCAGCATTTATGTAGTTTAAACTTTAAGCTTGGCTATGCTTTTGCAGATGCAGTAAAGCAAATTTGTAGTAAAAACGAATTTTCATTAGATCAACTTGAGTTTATCGGGTCGCATGGTCAAACAATTTATCACCAACCTGAAGCTGAGGGGAATTTCATTCAATCTACATTGCAATTAGGGGAGCCGGCGGTTATTGCCTATGAAACAAAAACGAAAGTTGTTTCTAATTTTCGAGTGATGGATATGGCAGCAGGTGGGTATGGAGCACCTTTAGTTCCTCATTCTGAGTTATTACTTTATAAAAGTAAAACGAAAACTCGTTTACTACAAAATATTGGTGGGATTGGTAATGTTACAATCATTCCAAGGAATTCTACAATCGATGATATAGTAGCCTTTGATACGGGACCAGGAAATATGATGATTGATGAAATTTGTAAGCACTATTTTAATGTGCCATATGATGCAAATGGTGAATTGGCTGCTAAAGGTAAAGTAAATGAGAGATTACTAGAAAGATGTATGAGTATTCCTTATATTTTAGCACCTATACCTAAAACAACAGGAAGAGAGTTATTTGGTACACAGTTTGTTGATGAAATATTAGAAGAGTTTAGTGATATTTCACCGATTGATTTAGTGACTACAATGACGATGTTTACTGCAAAATCAATCGCTGAAAATTATAAAAAGTTTATTTTGCCGAACCATCCAATTGACGAGGTAATTGTAGGCGGCGGAGGTAGTCATAATAAATCGCTTCTACACATGCTTCAAGAATTATTAGGTGAAGATTCGAAAGTATTAGTACAAGAAGATATTGGTTTTTCTTCGGATGCAAAAGAAGCAATTGCCTTTGCGATTTTAGCAAATGAAACTTTAAATGGTTTACCTAGTAATGTACCTGGAGCAACAAAAGCAACTCGTTTAGTTGTTTTAGGAAATATTACACCAATACCCTATTAGGAGGATTAATCGTGAAAAAATTAGGAATTTCAATTTACCCAGAGCACTCAACCGTTGAAAAAGACAAGGCTTATATTAAATTAGCTCATCAATATGGTTTTAAACGAATTTTTACTTGTTTATTATCAGTAAATGGTGATAAGGAACAGATTTTAAAAGAGTTCAAAGAAATAATTGATTATGCAAATAGTTTAGAGATGGAAGTAATTGTTGATATTGCCCCTCGAGTATTTGGCACACTGGATATTTCATATAATGATCTATCATTTTTCGCTGACTTAGGAGCTCATGGAATTAGACTTGATATGGGGTTTACTGGGAATGAAGAGTCCATTATGACTTATAATCCTTATGGATTAAAAATTGAAATTAACATGAGTAATGCTACGAAATATTTAGAAAACATATTAGCCTATAAGCCAAACCAGTCTAATTTAATTGGATCTCATAATTTTTATCCACATCGTTATGCAGGTTTAAGCTATACACATTTTGTAAAATGTAGTGAAGAGTTTAAAAAACATGGTATTCGTACAGCAGCATTTATTAATTCACAAGCTGCAACATATGGACCTTGGCCTGTATCAGAAGGACTTTGTACTTTAGAAATGCACCGTAATTTATCAGTCATAACTCAAGCAAAACATTTATTTTATTCAGACTTAATTGATGATGTTATTATTGCAAATGCTTATGCATCCGAAGAAGAGTTCAAACAGCTTATGGAACTTAATGAGAATGGTAAAGACTTATTTACACTAACTATTGACTTACATGATTCAATCACAGATTTAGAGAAAAAGATTGTTTTAGATGAGTTTCATTTTTATCGCGGGGATGTATCAGATTACTTAATTCGTTCAACCCAGTCTCGCGTTAAATATAGAGACGAAGAATTTAAACCTACTTACACACCACATATTCGTAAAGGTGATATTTTAATAGAAAATGAATTATATGGTCAGTATAAAGGTGAATTACAAATAGCTCTACAAGATATGGAGAATTCAGGGAAAACGAATGTAGTAGGACGTATTGTTGAAGAAGAAATATTCCTACTAGATTTCTTACATCCTTGGAGTAAGTTTCAGTTTAAGGAAAATTAAATGATAGCTATTTAAGAAGATGTAAAATTTTTTTTTACATCTTTTTAAAATTTTATTTCATTTTTTATTGGAAATAATTGAAATTTTATTTTATTAAGAATATAATAGCTTCATAGAAAACGTTTTCAGTTTTTTGAATCTTTTATTTTTTAAATTAAAACTAGGAGGCTAAGAGTATGAAGGTATTATTTGTATGTGCAGGCGGAATGTCTAGTGCGATTGTTGTAAACGCTCTAAAAAAAGAAGGAGAAAAGAACGGATTAAATTTAGATGTATTAGCAGTTGGAACTCAAGAGTTTGCTGAGGAAGTTAAAAATGGTTGGGATGTAGCAATGGTTGCTCCACAAGTAAGACACCGATTTGATGGTTTTAAAGCTTCATCTGACGAGGCGAATGTACCTTGTGCTGTTATTCCACCACAGGCGTATAGCCCACTTGGAGGTCCTACATTATTAAAATTAGTACAAGAACTAGTTAAATAGTTTAATAATTTATCATATAAAGGAGAAGAACAAATGGATAAGTTTATTTCATTTTTGGAAAACAATTTATCAACACCAATGGCAAAACTATCCGAACAAAAGCATTTACGTGCAATTCGTGATGGTGTAGTTTCTGCTTTACCATTTATCATTTTTGGAAGCTTGTTCTTAATTATTGCCTTTCCGCCAGTGCCTGCAGATTCTGCGGTTGGGGTATGGGCAGCAAAACATGCTGCGGATATTTTAATTCCGTACCGACTTACAATGTACATAATGACCCTTTATATTACTTTCGGGATTGGATATAGCTTGTCTCAGAGCTATAAACTAGACCCGCTTTCTGGGGCATTATTAGCCGGCTCCGCGTTTTTATTTACAACAGGGGTTCAAATGATCGATAAAGTAGGATTTGTATTACCAATGGCGAACATGGGTGGACACGGTCTTTTCGTAGGTATGATTACTTCTATTTTTGCAGTTGAAGTATTACGTTTTTGTAAAACCAAAAATATTACGATTAAAATGCCTGATTCAGTGCCAAGTTCTGTCGCACGTTCTTTTGAAGCACTTATTCCTGTTACGTTTGTTTTAACAGTAATGACTTTAATTACAGTTGTATTTAAGGTTGATACACATTCACTTGTAGACAAAGCTGTAGCTCCGCTAATTAGTGCGGGTGATTCATTACCGGGTGTATTAGTACCTGTATTCTTAATCACATTTTTCTGGGCATTTGGTATCCATGGGGTATCAGTAGTAGGTGCAGTTGCACGACCTGTTTGGGAAGTTTATTTAGCTAATAACTCTGCAGCTGTTGCAGCTGGTAAAGTTGGGAGTCAGTTACCACACATTGCTCCTGAAACTTTCTTCCAGTGGTTTATTTGGATTGGTGGTTCAGGTGCAACATTAGGCTTAGTAATTGCTATGTTAATTGCAGGGAAATCTAGTTACTCAAAGGCTCTTGGAAGAACAGCAATTATCCCAAGTATTTTTAACATTAATGAGCCAGTAATTTTCGGTATGCCGATCGTATTAAACCCTGTATTAATTATTCCTTTTATGATCGTTCCAATAATTGGTGCAACAATATCTTACCTAGCAACTGCAGGAGGATTAGTTAACCCAACATATGTAATGGTTCCGTGGACTCTACCTGCTCCAATAGGTGCATATTTATCAACTGGTGGAGATTGGAGAGCTATTATTCTAGTAGTAATCAATCTGGCAATATCTGTCGTTATTTATTTACCATTCTTCAAAATGTACGATAAAAAATTGTTAGCGCAAGAATCTACAATTGAAATCGATAAAGGTGTAAAAGTATCTTTATAAATTCATAGTAAAGGGAGTGTGGGATAATTGATCCCAGCTTCCTTTATTTATTACCAAGTAATCAAGAAAGGAAGCTTAATATGAACACTACAAAGAATCTCCATTTTTTTAGTTATAAAGGTGCATTTGCATTTTTTGTATTTATTCTTGCGTTTAATCTTATCTTTAATCCTGTTCTACTCTTTATTGGAATATCTAGAGATCTTGCTGTATTTATTACGAATAGTATTGGTTTGAGTGTAGGACTTACAGGCGTGATTGTATTTATTGAAGGTAAGTTTAAGAATAAGAAACAAGCTTTAATTTTATTTTTTACATTATTAATTTTCTGCACAGTGACTTGTTATCTCGTTGTATTCAATTCATAAGAAAAAATATGAAATGAAGGTGTGTTTTACATGAATAAAAAAAGCGGAATTAAAATCGTAACAATAGGCGGTGGCTCTAGTTACACTCCAGAACTAGTTGAAGGCTTTATTAAAAGATATAACGAGCTACCTGTAAGTGAGTTATGGTTGGTTGATATAGAAGCAGGTAAAGAAAAGTTAGAAATCGTTGGTAATTTGGCTAAACGAATGGTAAAAGAAGCGGGAGTTCCAATGGAAATTCATTTAACTCTTGATCGAAAATTAGCATTAAAGAATGCAGATTTTGTAACGACTCAAATGCGTGTTGGACTACTAGGGGCACGGATTAAAGATGAACGTATACCTTTACAATTCGGTATGATTGGTCAAGAAACGAACGGTGCAGGTGGTCTATTTAAAGGTCTAAGAACAATTCCTGTATTACTTGAAATTGCTGAAGAAATGCAGCAACTATGCCCAGATGCTTGGTTGATTAACTTCACAAATCCTGCTGGAATGGTTACAGAAGCATTACTTCGTTATAGTAAACATAAAAAGGTGATTGGGGTTTGTAATGTACCAATTAATATGACAATGACAATTGCTCAATTGTTAGAAGTGGATATAAGTCGTGTACATATTGATTTTGCCGGTTTAAACCATATGGTTTATGGGCTTCATGTTTATGTTGATGGAAAAGAAGTGACTGAACATGTTTTAGCATTATTAGCAAATCCAGAAATACAAATGACAATGAAAAATATCGCGCCATTACCATGGCAAAAGGAATTTCTTATGTCATTAGGAGTACTTCCTTGTCCATACCATCGTTACTATTACAAAACGAAACATATATTAGATGAAGAATTAGAATCTTTCAAAACAGGTACTACTCGAGCAGAGGTTGTTAAGAAGTTGGAAGATGATTTATTTGTGTTATATAAAGATGAGAATTTAGCGATTAAACCGCCTCAACTTGAAAAACGAGGTGGAGCATATTACAGTGATGCCGCTTGTAGCTTAATTACATCTATTTATAACGATAAAAAAGATATCCAAGTATTAAACGTTCAAAATAATGGTTCAATACAAGGGATTCCGAATGAATCAGCTGTAGAAGTAAATTGTATAGTTACAAAGCAAGGACCAATTCCGATATCAGTAGGTGAATTACCACCTCAAATAAATGGTTTAGTTCAGCAAATTAAATCATTTGAACGAGTTGGAGCTGAGGCGGCTGTTACTGGATCTTATGAGAAGGCATTATTGGCACTAACGATTAATCCTTTAGTTCCAAGTGATGAAGTTGCAAAGGATGTACTAGATGCACTTTTAGCAGCTCATAAAGAATACTTACCATTATTTTATAAAGAAGAATTGGTAGTTCGATAAGGATAAATAAAAAACAAAAATTAAGGAGTATGAATATGATGATGACTAACGAACAAGAAATTTTTGAGATTATTTCACACGGTGGGAATGCAAGATCACTAGCATACGAAGCGTTAGAGGCTGCAGAAAAAAATGATTTCGAAACAGCAGATCGCTTAATTGAAGAGTCTCACAAAGAAATTGGTCACGCACATAAAACACAAACGACTTTAATACAAGCTGAATTAAATGGTAAGCCGTGTGAAAAGTCTTTATTAATGATTCATGCTCAGGATCATTTAATGACTGCAATGAGTGAACAAAAGCTAATAGAGCATATCATTCGTTTACATAAAAAATTAGCCGAGAAATAATCGATTCATATATTAATAGAATAGACGAAAGATTGTATGTAGGGGGCAGTTTTTAGTGAAATATGTTATAGGTCTTGATGGTGGAGGAACTAAGTCAGAAGCTATTGCTTATAATTTAGAAGGTGAAATTATTAGTCAAGGTTATTCTGGTTTTAGTAATTTACTAATCAATGAAGAAGATGGAATTAATCACATTATAGAAGCAATCAAAAATTGCTTGAGCCCTTTATCAAAAGAGAATTGCCTGTTCTTATTTTTAGGAATTGCTGGGATTGGTGGAGTGAAAGATCTAGGTCCTTTAGAAAAGGCACTGAATGAAGCTTTTCGTATCCCTTTTAAAATTGTTAACGATGCACAAATTGCACATGCAGCATTGCTAAATGGACAAAGTGGTGTATTAACAATCGCTGGTACGGGTTCAATTTGTATCGGAATGCATAAAGAACGTACTGTTACGGCAGGTGGATGGGGACATCTTTTAGGGGATGAAGGAAGCGGATATTGGATTTGTATGGAAATCTTTAAGAAGATTACACAGGAATTTGATGAAGGTATTCCGTTAAGTTATTTATCATTGAAAATGCTGGAAAAATTGCAGTTAAAAGAAGCTGAAGATCTTAAAAAGTATATTTATCACAATACAAAAGCTGAGATTGCTTCACATGTTCCATTTATAGTTGAAATGGCCACCATGGGTGATTTAATGGCCTTAACAGTTCTAGAAAGAGCTGGTCAACTTCTTGGGAAAACGACAGTCCAAGCCATAAAAAAGTTAAATCTTCGAGAAGAGCCACGAGTTGCAATTAAAGGAAGTATTCTTAGTCGAATACTGGTCGTTCAGAAAACATTTATTCAAACAATTCATGAACACTATCCAACAGCAATATTTTACACTGACGAAATCTCTTCGACCTTCGGAGGATATTTATTAGCTATGAAAGAAGTAAATTCACATAATGTATAATTAAGTGCTGTAAAAACAAGAAGAGCAGGAAGTACAAAAGAGAATGTGTTAAAAATCCTGCCCTATGATTGGGGTGTAATTGTGTTAGAGAATTTAACAACCGAAATTAGAAACAATCGTACGAGTAACTTAGATCAGCTAAGCGTCGATGAGTTTTTAAATATAATGAATGAAGAGGACCAAAAGGTAGCTCTAGCAGTTAGAGAACAAATTCCGGTAATTTCAAAGGTAGTTCAACTAGTTGTTGAAGCATTTCAAAATGGAGGACGTTTAATTTATACAGGGGCTGGTACAAGCGGACGAATTGGTCTACTAGATGCGGTTGAATGCCCACCTACATTTGGAACGAATCCTAGTGAAGTGGTTGGATTAATTGCAGGAGGGGAGAGAGCCTTTATTAAAGCGGTTGAAGGTGCTGAAGATAGCGAAGAGCTAGGTAAGGAGGACCTATTACGAATATCACTTACAAAAAATGATATCGTGATCGGTATTGCAGCATCAGGTCGAACGCCTTACGTACTAGGTGCTTTAAAGTATGCGAACGAGATTGGAGCAAAAACTGTAGCGGTAGCATGTAATAAAGGTTCAAAAATTGGAGAGGTTGCCTTTCGAAAAATTGAAGTAGATAATGGTCCAGAAGTGTTAACAGGTTCAACCCGATTAAAAGCTGGAACATCTCAAAAGTTAATTTGTAATATGATTTCGACAGCTTCGATGATTGGAATTGGAAAAGTATATAAAAATCTAATGGTAGACCTTCAACTAACGAATATTAAACTAGTTGATCGAGCGAAAAGAATAATTGTTGAAGCTACTGGCTGTGATTATGAAACGGCAAGTAATTATCTAATGAAAGCAAATAATCAAACGAAAGTAGCAATCGTCATGATTTTAACGGGAATGAATTATGATGAAGCAATCATTAGTTTGAATAAAGCTAGAGGTTTTATTAGCAAGGTAGTTAAAAATTAATTAGAGGGCGACAACTAGTCATTTTTACGCTAGTATGTCGCTTTTCTATTTCAAATCAAAATATGATTTAGATTTTCTAATTTATACTTTATAATTTGGTTGTAATCATGTGATCATTACGACTAAAGAAGCAATAAACGCAAGTTGAAGACTTTTATAATTCATCATTTTATACAAATATAGAGAGAGTTGAGTAGATAAAATGAATGCACTAAATGGCGGTTTAATCATGTTAAAGGAAATGCTATATAAACTTCCACCTTCTGAAAGAAGGGCGGCTAAATATATAATTGAAAATCCGGAAAAGTCAATTCAATATACAGTTTTTGAACTTGCAGAAAAGAGTCAAACAAGTAATTCTGCAATTATTAGATTATGTCGCTCATTAGGTCTAAAAGGATTTCAAGAGCTTAAGTTAAGAATCGCAGGCGACATCATCACGACAACAGAGGTAGGATCAAGAGATATCAATTTAGGAGAATCAACTGCTTCCATCATTAAAAAGATGACGAACAACAATATTCAAGCGATTAAAGATACTAGCGATATTATTAATGTAAGTGATTTAGAGGAAGCAGTACAAGCTTTAACAAAAGCTAGAAATATTTATTTCTTTGGAGTAGGTGGCTCAATGGTAGTTGCCTTAGATGCACAACAAAAGTTCTTGCGTATAAAAAAATACACATCTGCCTTTACTGACTTGCATTTGTTAGCTGTTCAAATAGCGAACCATGAGGAGAATGATGTCCTAGTAGGAATATCATTTTCTGGAGAAACACTAGAGGTTCAAAAAGCTCTTAAAATTGCAAAGGAAAACAGCGTCAACACCATTAGTATCACGGGTTTTGGTTCCAATTCTGTATCAAACTTAGCAGACATTAAATTATTCAATTCTCCACATAGGGAAGCAACATTTCGAAGTGGAGCAACGTCATCAAGGATGGCTCAACTACATGTCATCGATATTTTATTTATGGCTGTCGCGACACAAGAGTACGATCAAACAATTCAGTATATCGATCAAACAAGAACGGCTATTTCTTCATTAAAAAAGTAAGATAGTGCGGGATTAGGTAAAAACAGGGTTTAGGTAATTTAAGAAAAAGCACAAGGAAATCAAAGTTCCTTGTGTTTTTATTTTTAAGCTCTGTTAAAGTAGATAGTTGAATTTCTTATTCAACTATATGGCACCTTAGATTAATAAGGAATGATATAATTAAATGGATAAATTTAGTAAACCAATTTAATGATTGAACAGAATTAAAGGTAAATTCCTTTTGTTAACCAGAGTATTGAGGAGGGGATATAATGGCAATTAAGCTCTGTCCCATGTGTGGTAATGAGAATAAGTGCTCAAGTGGGAAGACTTGTTGGTGTAATGATGAGTATTTCCCAAGAGAGATATTTAATCGGATACCATCAGAAGAGGTAAGAAGATCTTGTATATGTAAGTCGTGTTTAGATAAGTATAAAGAAGATAACAGAATAGAAGATTTAAAACCTTCTGATATCGGACCAATGGTCTTTAGTCGAAAGAATGCACCTAAACAGGACGATGAAGTATGTTACTGCTATGAGAAGTTTAAAGATAAACTTAAACCAGGAACAGTAACTATCTGTTTCAAAGAGAAATGTGCTAATTACCTAAGCTGTACAGAAGAACGTAATAATAATCTGGGGTGTTAATAATGGAATATGAACATTTTCAACAAGGTTCAATGGAAGACACTCCAAATTCTAATCACTATTTGTAGAATACCTATCCATTAAAAGGGATAGGTATTTTCTCGTGTCTACTATAAGGGGATAATATCTGTTAAAACAGTCTTTTTTTTGTAGGTAAAAATCAACATTTTAGTTTAACAGATTCTATTTTTAAGAGAGTTGATTTGAAAATCAGTCTGGTACTCAAAAAAATGATAGGGTACGTAGGTAGAATATGATTAACATCAAAAACATAAAGGAGGATTGGGGAACTGTTCAGGAAGGAAGAAAAAACGAACATGCTATTGTGGTTGGTGTAATCCATTCACTAGGGGAGGTGATATCAGAAATGAAGTGGTTAGTTACAATCACAACAAGTTATGATACTACTAACTTAAGCACTGTTTAGAGGGCATAAAGTTTTATTAGTATAAGGCAAAATTTTTATTGCGCTTGAGAAATTATTAAAGGATACTAATAAGAGGTTCACTATAACGAACGAAATAAAGAGGGGAAAGAACATTAAGATGAAAAAAGGAATTTTATCTCTAGCAACTTTAGGTTTATTAGCTTCACCACTGACTTTAGGAACTGTCCATGCAGAAGAAAACGGATATAACTTATCAAAGAAGATGATTGAACGTCAGGATAAAAAGCCTCTCCAAACTGGCATTCTTGATTTACATACGATTAACCACCTTGAAAAAGAAATTAAATATTCGCAATCCTCTTCAGTAAAAAGCTTTAATAAAATGAATACTATGAGTACTATGGGTATTATGAGAAATTCCACAAGTTCAGATGATGATTTTATATTTGAAGTAGAGCCAAATGAGGAGTTTGAAAATGCAGATAATACTTCATACGAAAAACCGTTACTTGGTCAATTACTATCTTCTGATGAGTATTATGATTATGATTTACATAAAGTAGTCGTACCAAAAGATGGACTTTTATATGTAGCTGGGGTTGCTAACTCAGATAATATTGATCTATCATTTGCAGCCTGGGAAAAAGATTATGTTGAGAGTGATAGATTAGAATATTTAGATAACTGGGAAGAAGAAGGGATTGAATACCAAGTATATCAGGCAAAAGCCGGTACTTATTATGTAGAAGTTTATGATTATGATGAAGATGAAGACATTGATAATAACACAGAAGATGACCAATATTTGATTGCAACTGAATTTGAGGACAATGTTGCTCCAAGTAAGCCGACTGTGAATAAAGTTGATAATAATGATGTAGTTGTGACTGGTAAGGCCGAAGCTAGTTCTACTGTAACAGTTAAAAACGGTAGTACGGTATTAGGAACTGGCACAGCGACATCTACTGGAACTTATTCAGTTAAGATTAGTGCTGCTCAAAAAGCTGGTGTTACGTTAAGTGTTTATGCAAAGGATTCAGCGGGTAATACTGGTGTAGCTGGTACAACAAAAGTTGTTGATGTTATTGCGCCTGCAAAACCAACTGTTAACAGAGTTGATAATAACGATGTAGTTGTAACAGGTAAAGCGGAAGCGGGTTCTACTGTTGCGATTAAGAGAGGTACAACTACACTAGCGACTGTAAAGGCGACATCTACTGGAACGTTTTCAGCGAAAATCGCCGTTCAATTAGCTGGTACAAAATTAACGGTAACTGCTAAAGATGCTGCAGGAAATACAAGTGTAGCAAATACTGTAACTGTTGTTGATGGAATCCCTCCAGGCAAACCAACAATTAATAAAGTAGACGACAATGATTTAAAAGTAACTGGAAAAGCTGAAAAAGGTTCAATTGTGACGGTTAAGAAGGGTACTACGGTATTAGGAACTGCAACAACTAATACTAGCGGAGTTTATTCAGTTAGTATTAAAGCACAGAAAAAAGGAACAGTTATTTCTGTAACTGCAAAAGATAAAGCAGGAAATACTAGTGCTGCTACAACATACACAGTTGTAAAACATTAATATTTATATAGGAGCCAAGGATTTATTCCTTGGCTTTTTATTGTATAAAGTCATGACGTAGTATGGCAGTAAAAAACACAAGGAAAATTAAGTTCCTCGTGTTTTTTTAGAATTAGTTTGCTTTATATTCAGCTGCTTTTAAAAGTAAATCAACGATGTGTACAACTTCCATATGTTCTGATTGATTTTCTCGATCGACACCTAGCTTCATTTGTAGTAAGCATCCAGGGTTAGCCGTTACAATTGTAGTAGCTTGTGTTTTTGTTGCTTGCTTCATCTTGTAATCTAGTATTTGCATCGACATTTCGGATTCGACGATATTATAAATACCAGCTGAGCCGCAGCAACGATCTGCATCTTTCATTTCATGATAGTATACATTTTGAATTGACTTCAATAATGTTCTTGGAGCAGAAGCGGTTTTCATGACATTTCTTAAATGGCATGAATCCTGATACGTAATAATTTGTTCTGGTAAACTTAATTTTACTTTTTTATGAAATTCAACTTCTACGAGAATTTCAGATATATCTTTTAGTCTATTTTTAAACGAAAGAGCTCGATCTTTCCAATTTGGATCGTCTTTAAGAAGGTGATCATAGTCAATTAGGAAACCACCACAGCCACCTGCATTTGTAATAATATAATCTACTTCAAGATTTTCAAAAGCCTCGATGTTTTTCTTTGCCATATCTTTTGCAATTGATTTTTCACCACTATGACCATGTAATGCACCACAACACGCCTGGTCTTTTGGAATGACAATTTCACAACCAGCTAATTGTAAAAGCTTCATCGTTGCATTGTTTGTTTCTAGGAACATTGTATCCATTAAACATCCAGAGAAAAATGCAACTTTCTTAACTTTTTCTTTTAATGGTGGCAAATAGTCAGGGCGTGACTTCATTTGTTTCATAGTCGGGACCTTAGGTAAAACCTTTTCCATTGCAGATAAATTATTTGGTATAAGCTTCATAATTCCAGCTTTTCTAGCAACGACTTGAAGGCCTGTTCGTTGATATAAGCCTAATAGACCAACAGCAAGTCTCATACGCTTTTGATGCGGGAAAAGTTCTTTAAAAACAACTTTACGAACAGCTCGTGCAGGAAGTGAATGCTTTTTGTGTTGTGCAATAATATCTCTAGCTTCTTCTAGTAAATGGCCGTATTTCACGCCAGAAGGGCAAACAGGCTCACATGCACGACAACCAAGACAAAGCTCAAGTGTACGTTCCACATCCTCATCTGGTTCAATTAATCCATCCGTTACTGCTTTCATTAAAGCGATGCGCCCACGCGGTGAGTGTGATTCTTTTTGACCAGATTCAATATAAGTTGGACAGCTTGGTAAACAAAAACCGCATCGCATACAGTTTAAAAGCTCGTCTTCGTTCATTCGCTCTTTAAATTGTTGACCGATAGCTTGTTGTTCTTGAAGTGTTGTCATTTTGACACCACCATTCTTTTACGACTGTCTTTTGCAAAGACCTTACCCGGGTTCATAATATGATTCGGATCTAAAGCTGATTTGACAGCAAGCATTGCGTTAATGCCTTCTTTACCAAGCTTTAATTCAAGGTAAGGAGCTTTTACGATGCCAACACCGTGTTCACCAGTAATCGTACCACCTAGTTCAATTGCTTTTTCAAATATCTCTGCAAAGGCCATTTCCACTCGTTCCATTTCTTCGTGATCACGAGCATCGGTAGGACAAGTAGGGTGTAGATTTCCATCACCTGCATGACCAAATGTACAAATTTTTACATTATGTTTTTCAGCAATCACATTAATTGCAGAGACCATTTCAGCAATTTTAGAACGAGGGACAGTTGCATCCTCTAAAATTGTTGTTGGTCTTAATTGTGCAAGAGCTGAAAGAGCAGAGCGTCTAGCCGTACGTAATGCTACTGCTTCTTCTTCAGACTTAGCTACGCTAACTGAAATACATTTTTCTTGCTGACAAATTAATTTTATTAATTCGATATCTCTGTTTACAACTTCATTTGGACCATCTTGCTCAATTAATAAAACAGCTTTTACATCGGTTGGTAGCCCAATCTGCGCAAAGTTTTCAACAACCTCTAGAGTAGGTTGATCCATAAATTCAAGTGAAGTAGGAATAATTTTATTAGCGATAATTTTAGAAACTGTTTTGGCTGCATCTTCCAGGCTATCATATAATGCTAGCATTGTTTTTTTCGTTTCTGGCATTGGAATAAGCTTTAATGTAGCTTCAGTAATAATACCTAAAGTTCCTTCAGATCCAACAAATAAACGAGTAAAATCATATCCTGCAACATCTTTTGCTAGCTTTCCACCAGTTCGAATAATGTCTCCGTTTGCTAATACAATTTCAAGTGCAATGACATAATCACGAGTTACACCATATTTTAATCCACGTAAGCCACCTGAATTTTCATTAATATTTCCACCTATTGTAGAAATTTTCATTGAGCTGGGATCTGGTGGATAAAATAAACCTTTTTCTTCGATTTTATTAATCATATCAAGAGTCACTACACCAGGCTGAACTGTAATTGTTAAGTTTTCTTCATCTATCTCAAGAATATTGTTTAAGTGTTTAAATAAAATAACGATCCCGCCATCTGTTGGACAAGTACCACCGCATAAATTCGTACCAGAGCCTCTAGGTACAATCGGAATGTGATGCTCGTTACAGATTTTAACAATTTCGGATACTTCTTTTGTAGAACGAGGACTAATGACTGCATCCGGGAGAGATTGCAAATTCGGTGTAGCATCGTAAGAATATACGAGTCTTTCCACTTTTGAATCATCAAAATTTTCTTTTCCAACAATTGCTATTAATCTTTGAGCAATGTCATTTGTAATCATAAATAAATTCCCCCCATTATCTTAATTCAAGTATAAAGAGTTAATAGATGAATTTACTATAGAGGAACATACAGAAAAAACACCATTTATCGGTGTTTTTTTGTAGAATCATCTAATAGGTATGTTCCGATATACAATTTAACTAAATCTTGGATATCCTTAGGATTCAATTTCGTTAATTCAGTAATTTTACCTAGGCGATACAGAAGTGTGTTTATATGAATATGTAAAGATTGTGCGGTATTTTTAAGAGATTGATTTTGATTTAAATATTCTTTAATTGTAATATATAAATCCTCTTCACTTAATATAGGTGCAATTGTCCGTTCTATAAATGTTTTCTTAATCTCTTGTGAAAGTTCCTGCAGAATTAAATCAATTGTTAAATCTTCATCGAAAATAATTGAATTAGTTTTTAATGCAACTTTTAATGCTCGAGCCGCTTGATGATAAGATTTATGTAATTGTTTTGGAGTGATCTGTTGCCCAACGCCTGCTGCAATGGGGGAGTTTAATCGGCTTTTTATGATCTCATAAAGTTCATTCATTCTTTGTAGTTTATGAATATCTTTATTCGTCTTATCAACTTTCATCAAAAATACAATTCGATTATTGCCCCAACGAACAAATACGTCATCTTTATTTCGATTTGTTAAATCAATTATTAACTGTCTTGTATCGATTGGGATCATATTGGAATTTTCCCATTCAAAAATAATAACCTGCCTAATATAGTTTAAATCAATATTTAGCATAGTAGAACGTTCATAAAAATAATCATCCCACTCCATATCTTGAATCCAATCAAATACAAATGCTTCTAAAGCTCTTTGGTGCAAATCAATTTGATCTGTATAATAGTTTTCTCTAATTAATAATTCTGTCATCCTACGAAGCATTTCTCCAAAAGGAGAAATTTGTTCTGGATTTCCTGTAATTCCAATTACTCCAACTATTTCATTTTGAAAATAAATAGGAAGATTAATTCCAGCCTTCACACCATTTAAACGATTTTCATCATCAGATGTAATCGTAAACGTTTTTCTCTCATTAATTGCAATTAAAGATCCTTCATGAAATGTACCAGTTCGTGCTGGGTCTGTACTGGCTATAATGATGCCGTCTGTATTAATAATAATGATATCCTCTTTTATTAACTTTCTAACTTCATTAATGATCTTTAATGCCAACTCATCAAGTACCATGTCAAACTCCCATCACAATTGTTACTATTAGTATAATGTAAAAAGTCTCTTTTCTACTATATAGTCTTAAAGTAGTTTGTGAAAAAGTGAAAAAAGTTATGAATTAAGAGCTAATAGGCTAAAAATAGGATATGTAATAAAAAAGTGGTAAAGTGTTAAGAGCAGGAATAATAAAAGATAAGTTTTAAGATATTTAAGTAAAATGAAAATAGTACATACATAGAGTTAGATAAAGGAGCAAGAGATGAACAATTATAAATTAGTCATTCAGTATGATGGGGGCCGTTATAAAGGCTGGCAAAGACTTGGTAATGGTGAAAATACAATTCAAGGTAAAATCGAAAATGTAATATCAGAAATGGTAGGGAAAGAAATTGAAATTATTGGTAGCAGTCGAACGGATGCAGGTGTACACGCATTTGAACAGGTTGCTAATTTTAAAATAAAAGAGAACATACCAGAATTAGAAATTAGAAGTTATTTAAATCGTTATTTACCTAGAGATATTAGTATAAAAGAAGTTTCGATTGAATCTGACCGTTTCCATTCAAGATATAATACTAGTGCGAAAACGTATATATATAAAATTTGGAATGAGGAATATACGAATCCGTTTATGCGCAAATATAGTATGCATGTAGAAGAAAAACTAGATCTCAAAAAAATGAAAGCGGCAGCTGAGTACTTTTTAGGTGAACATGATTTTACAGCATTCTCAAATGCTAAATCTAAAAAGAAGTCAATGGTACGAGAAATCTACTCAATTGATTTTGAAAAGATAGACGGATTTATTCAAATAAGAATAAGTGGAAATGGTTTCCTTTACAATATGGTAAGAAAAATTGTAGGAACACTAATTGAAGTTGGAGCAGGTAGATTACAAGCAGAAAATATATCGAAAATTATTGAATTAAAGGATCGTGCTCAAGTGAGTAATCTTGCAGATCCTGGCGGTTTATATTTGGAGAAAATTGAATTTAAGTCATAACTTTATAATAAAAAAGCATTGGAATTTATGTTTCCAATGCTTTTTTTACTTTTGTTCGTCATCATTTTTCTTGTTACCCAACACCAAAGTAGCTCTTTCTTTAAATAAAATCATAAGGAAAAAACCAATTAACATTAAAATTAGCATAAAAAGAACCGAATGATTCCACGTTGACTGTTCGCCTTTAAATAGTTGCATCGCTCCGATTACAATTACGGCACCTAAATTTCCTGCCATTAAAAGTAGTCCTGTCGCTACACCAGATACTTTTTCACCAACTAGCTCTTCTGTAGCTGACAATAGTAAAGCAAATGCCGGTAAAAATATGAATCCAAGGACACTCCCAAGTACTAGGATCTTGTTTGAAATCTGTATTATGGCGACCGATGAAGTAGAAGACGAGTGTTGCAAGGATTGTAAAAATAGCCATGATGACTAACGTTGGTTGGAATCCAAAAAAATCTACAAGAAGCGGTGTCCCTGCTAAAGCTACTGCCATACCGATGAACATACCGTTTGTTCCAATGCCAGTGGCGGTAGCTTGTTTATTTTTAGGAAACCAGTCAACTACTAAACTTGATATTGCATTTAAAATATAAGGTTGGCTGATTGCAATTCCTATTTGACCAATTAGTAAAAATGAGAAGCTTGAATCAATTATTCTAATAGTAGAAAAAACTGTCATGAAAATGCCACCTATTAAAACACTAAATCGATATCCGGTTCGGTCAATTACTTTACCGGAGTGAATTGAAAGTAAAATATAAATCAAAGGAAATACAATCAATAACCAATTAATATCTGACTCTGAAACTTCATAATGTGATTTAAAAAATGAGATCAAAGGTGCAAAATTTAACCAAAGCATTTGACTAATTCCAGCAAGTACAGCAAAAGAAAGTAAGACATGCCAGTTTGAGAATGGCTTAGAAACTTCAGTGGACGTCATTCAAACACTTCCCTAATATATATTCTAAAAAAAACGATTTAATAGAATATATGTTGCTTATAATTAATAACTACTTGATCAAAAATTTGAATAAGCAATTTTTAACTAATTCTTCAAATAATAAACCTCTAAAAGTAGATTTTGATCTTTTTCCTTTTAGAGGTTTATTAAATTAACTATTTATTACTTTCTAAGTAATCTATTGCTTTTTTTAGCCTATCTAATCCTTCAAGGATCTTGGATTTTGGACATCCGATATTCATACGGATAAATCCTTTTCCCACCTCACCATATGTCTCTCCAGGCATGATAGCTACTTTTGCTTGATGAACAAGGGCGTGTTGTATTTGCTCGCTAGAAAAAGATAGCTCTGAAATATCAATCCATGCTAGGTATGTTGATTCTGGTAAGGTAAATTTCAGTTTTGGAAGATGTTTGTTAAGGTAGTTTTCGACTGTTTTTAAATTATCTTGAATATATTCGACCAATTCATCAACCCAGTCCCCACAGGTTTTGTAGGCTTCGATTGTTGCTAACGTCCCAAAAACGCTTGCAGATGAAAGGCCATCTCGATTTTTTAAAGATAGAAGAAAGTCGTTATTTATCATTTCATTAGGTAAAATCATATATGATCCACCTAGCCCAGGAGTGTTAAACGTTTTACTTGCAGAAGTACAAATACATACATTCTTCAAATTGATGCTAGTGTTAATAATCGGAATATGGGCATTAGGTTCATAAACGATATCCATATGAATTTCATCAGAAATGATAAATACATTATGTTTATTACATAAACCTACGATTGTTTCTAATTCATGCTTTGTCCAAACACGACCCGTAGGATTATGCGGACTACATAGTAGAAGAACTTTGGCACGTTCATGAGATAGTTTTTGTTCTAAATCATTAAAGTCAATTCGATATTTACCATTTTCGTAGATTAATTGATTGTCAGAAATGAAACGATTGTTATCTTGAATTACTTTAAAGAACGCATCATATGCTGGAGTTTGTATTACGACATGATCATCTTCATTCGTTAAGTATTTGATTATTTTCGAGATTGAATAAATGACACTAGGGCTATAAACAATCCAATGTTCTTTTATTTCACAAGAGAATCGATTACGATACCAATTAATAATTGATTCTTTAAATTCAGCATGATTCCATCGCGTATAGCCAAATATACCGTGCTGCATTCGTTTTTGTAAAGTCTGTATTATTTCATCAGGACATTGAAAGTCAGTATCTGAAATCGAGAATGGGAGTAAATCTGGTACTCCAAATCGATCTTCAATATAGTCCCACTGTGTACAATAAGTTCCAGTTCGATCAACTGTCTGATCAAATTTGTATTTCATTGCGTACAACCCCAATTTTTTTATGATGATAATTTTTCTATTTGTGATTTAAGAATTCCTACTTGTGGACCAATAACGACTTGTAAATTGTGTTCATCTAATTTCACAACACCAAGTGCACCGCAATCCTTTAAAACTTTTTCATTAATAATATTCATATTGTCTACTACAAGTCTTAATCTTGTAATGCAGTTATCAAGTGATTGAATGTTCTCTTTCCCACCTAAGGCAGTAAGAATTTTTAAAGCTTGAGCATTCGTACCTTTAACCAATGGTTCCTCACTTTGTTGTTCATCAGTCACTTCTTCTCTACCAGGAGTTTTTAAATTAAATTTTAAAATTGCGTATCTGAAAACTGAATAGTATACGGCAAACCAAATTGCTCCTACTACTGGTACGAGATACCATTTTGTTTTAACTCCTTGTAAAACGCCAAAGATAATAAAGTCTAATATTCCACCGTCTGTGTTACCAATTGTTAAATGTAATAAAGCCATTACCATAAAACCTAGTCCCGTTAAAATAACATGAATGAAATATAAAGGTGGAGAAATGAACAAGAATAAAAATTCAATTGGCTCTGTGATACCGGTTACAAAAGTTGCAATAACACCAGAAATTAATAGTCCTTTAATTTTATTCCGATTTTCTGGTCGGGCAGTGTGATAAATCGCAAGTGCTACTGCAGGTAAACCAAACATAAAAGTTGGCATTTTCCCTTGTGATAAGAAAGCTGTCGCCATAGGACTGATCGGAGCACCGGCTTTTAATTGTGCATAGAAAATATTTAGAGCTCCAGAAACCGTTTGACCGTTAACGACTTCAGTACCACCAGCTTCTGTGAATCGAATCATTGCAACTAAAATATGGTGAAGCCCAAATGGTAATAGCAAACGCTCACCGGCACCAAATAAAAATGGCCCGAAAACGCCAGATTTTTGAATTAAACTTCCGATTCCTGTAATGGCAATTGCGAAAATTGGCCAGATCATCGGAATGATGATCCCAACAACTGATAATGCAAGTGTCGTTACGATGGGAACAAAGCGAGCACCACCAAAAAATGCAAATGCATCTGGAAGTTTTATATTATAAAAGCGGTTGTGCAATAAATAGACAATTATTCCGGCGATGATTCCGCCTAATACACCCATTTCAATTGTTTGTATACCCATAACCATGCCTTGACCAGCTTGGCGCATTTTATCTGCTGCTACTAACTGATCTGTTTCAGTTAAATAAAAATTAATCGATAAGTGCATGATGACATAACCAACAAATCCAGAGAAAGCAGCGACCCCTTTTTCATATCGTACAAGTCCAAACGGAATGGCCATTGCAAACAATACTGGTAAGTATGAAAATGCAAATCCACCAATAGTGGACATAAAGCTAAAAATAACCTGGAGTACGGAGTTTCCTAAAAATGGGAATGTCTCAATTGTTGTTGGACTAGTAAATGAGCTTCCGATTCCTAAAATAAGACCCATAAAAGCTAATAAAGCTACGGGCACCATAAAAGTCTTACCTAGCCCTTGAAAAAATTCCCAAAGTTGTGATTTAACGGACTTTTTCTTTGCCATGTTTTTAGCTCCTTCGTTTTTTATTATGTCTTAAGAATACTCACGGCAAAAACGTTTAACAACCGTTTGAGGTGTTTATGTAAGCGTGTACATTTTTTGTATATTGCTTACTTTAAGTAGATAAATAAATTGATAAATAAAAAGAGCCATTAGTGGTCTAATAATAGACTACTTCTGTCTCCTTTAATTAACTAACATATTTTCATTTCGTTTAAATAAGCAATAATAATGAAATCTAGTACCATGCTTAATGGAAACCTTGAAGTCATATCAAGCTCACCAAAGTAAGTGTTTGTAATAAAAGCTTGAAGTGATAGATTCACTTCTTTTTGTAAACGATTCGAGTGGTTTCCAGTTATAGCAATCGTTTTAACGTTCCTATTTTTTAAAATATGAGCAAATTCTAGCATATGTAAAGTCTCTCCACTATATGAAACTAGTATAGCCAAATCGTTTTCTGTTAAACTATTTGCAGCACTACGTAGTTCGTCCCAATCAGTGCGCGCGTTACATAATTTTCCTGCAAACATGAGTTTTCTAGAAGCGTCGACACAAGCGGGAAGAGAGTTACCAACTCCAAATATTTCAACATGTGTACTCTGTTTTAAATAATTAGCAGCTAACTTAATCTTTTCTTCATCAATATATTCCAATGTTTTTTCCATTTCTTCTTTCATTCTCTCAATATGCGTATTAAGGAGATAAGAGGTAGAAGATACTGGACTTTGAACCTTATTAGTTTCCATTGAAAGAGTATATTTTAAGTCTTGAAACCCACGAAATCCTAATTGCTGGCATGTTCTACTAATTGTTGCTGTAGATACATAAAGTTCTTTTGATAATTCATCAAGATTAAGCTTCGTAATATAATCAGTATTTTGTAAAATATAATCCAATACTTGTTTTTCAAGCTGGCTAAGTTTTTCTCTATTTTGTGATAAACGTTTTAATAGTATTTGCATAAAATCTCACCTACTTTTAGAGAACTAGAAATATATCTTATTATATAGTAATTATTTTGAATGAACAGAAATATTGATCGGAGAAAGGAAAGATGACCCGTAAAACGAAGTGGAATAGAGATGGATGAAAATAAAAAAGGAAATGAATCCTTTTAATATAGGGTTCATTTCCTTTATTTATTTTATATCTTAATTAAAATTCACCAGTTCCGTGATTAAACATCCAATGAATGCCAAATTTATCTGTTAGGCTACCATAAGCTTTACTCCAAAATGTTTCTTGTAGCTCCATTTCTACTTTACCGCCATCACTTAACTTACTAAAGACAGATCTAAGTTCTTCTAGGTCCTCACTTAAGAAAGATAAATGAATATTATTGCCTTGGTTAAAAGGGAAACCAGGGAATGTATCAGAGAACATAACGTTGCTACCGCTAATATTAAGTCTAGTATGCATAACTAAATTTTTCGCTTCTTCAGGTAGTGGATATTCTGGATTTGCAGGTGCTTCACCGAAAGTCATAATTTTTGGTTTTTCTGTGTTAAATACAGTTGCATAGAATTCAACTGCTTCACGAGTATTTCCATTAAAATTTAAATAAACATCGATTGGCATTTTTTCACTCTCCTAATGTTATGTATTCAAGACTCCTAAAGCCTACAAATCCATTCTATCCAAAAAAAGGTAATTTAACAAACTAAGATTTAGAGAATGTATGGAAATTTCTGATTTTTATTTAAGGGGGGATGAAGAGGAGAAACCTTATTAATCTTGAGGGAGAGCAATTAAAAAAAGTGAAACCGCAATGTTGAATCCCAATTAAAATCTCGGGACGCAATTAAAAAAGTAATAACAATTAAAATTCGAGAATCGCAATTAAAATCTTGGATTCGCAATTAAAAAAGTGAAACCGCAATTAAAATAGAAGTATCGCAAATAAAACAACATAATAGCAATTAAAACAAGGGAATAACCAATAAAGACATCCAAACGATCAAGTTTTATTCGATTCTAGTAAATTACCTTCAATTTTAATAAAAAATGCTCCATTTTAGAGTAACTCACCAGCATTACAAATGTTCAGGTGAAAAATAAGTAGAAACTTGTCATAAAAATAGTAAAGATAGATTATTCAGACTATTGTTGATGCCATATATTTACCTATTTCTAAAAATAATAGACCTGGATTGGAAATTAGAAAATGCTTCTTTTATTTTATATAAACCTTAAAATGTCTCAACCTATTAATTTAATTCTCCCGAGTTTATAAACTTTTTTCGAACTTTTTCGACTGGATATGCCAGAATCCTCTTTTTTTCTACCTTAATTCTCTAAGTTTTCTCCAAATAGAATATGCCAAAAGTCTGAAAGAATAACCCAATATGATTATAGAGTGAACGTAATTAAAATTAATATAGTATCAAGTTTATTAATAAGTAATAACAATTTATTGGATCGGTTTAGTTTGAATCTATTTTTATTTTAATAGATTAAGAACATTAAAGTTACTAAAAGAGGAGATTAGAAATGAAGAAGAGAAAAAGCTTTCCTTACAAAGTCCTTGCAACGACAACTTTAGCTTCTATGTTATTTACATCAACTGGATTTGCAGAAGGAACAAACGAAAATCAAGTGCCAGCTCCAAGTTTAGAAGAAATTGCAAAACATGGTCAAAATATTTTTGCACAGGAGCAGAAGAAATCGGTCGGGGAAGAAGCTGTAGACCCATTTGGATATAAAGATTTAAAAAATGTCCAAGCTTATAAACCAACTGATAAAGTACGTGTAATTGTTGAAGTAGAAGAGCCAGCGACTACAGATACAAGTACTCAAGCAAAGAAAACACGTTTTAAACAAAAGCAGGATCAAGTAATATCACAAATTTCAAAGGAAAGATCAGCTCCTAAAATAAAGCAACGTTTTTATGAAGGCTTCAACGGATTTAGTTTGGAAACTGAATATCGTAATTTAAAGGATATTCAAGCAACACCAGGTGTAACGAATGTACATATCGCTAGAAAGTTCCAACCATCTATGGGGGCAAGTAAAGAATTAGTACAAGCTCAAAAAGTTTGGCAAAGTTACGGATACCAAGGTGAAGGATTGCTAGTAGCTGTTGTCGATACTGGAATCGATTATACACATAAAGATATGACAATCACTGAAAAAGGTAAAGCAAAAGAGAAGTGGACGAAAGAAACTATTCAAAGTAAGCTGGATCAAACGAGTGCCCCAGATGTTTGGTATAGCGACAAAGTTCCAACCGGGTATGACTGGGCGGATCATGATACAGATGTCATTCCACATGGTACAGGAAATGAGCACGGTATGCACGTGGCAGGTACAGTTGGTGCAAATGGTGATGATTCAAATGATGGTGTTGCAGGTATTGCCCCAGGCGTACAGCTATTAGCAGAAAAAGTATTCTCTGATACAGCAAATGGAGCATATGAGGATGACATCATTGCAGGGATTGAGCATGCGGTAACAATGGGAGCAGATGTCATTAATATGAGTTTAGGAACTGATTCAGGATTTGTTAGTGAAGTAGATGATCCGATTCAAAAAGTGATCCGTGAAGCAACTGAGCAAGGTACGCTTGTAGTTGTAGCGGGTGGAAACTCTGCTTATAGTACACAAAATAATTTACTGCAATCTGCTTTAAAACCATATGCTGAAAATCCTGATATTGGTACGGTAGGAGAACCTGGTGTAAGTCCTTTCGCGTTATCTGTTGCTTCATATGAAAATACAAATATACATATGAATACGCTAAAAGAAGAAAATGGAATACAGCTTCCATACCAAGACCAATCACAATATAGCTTTAACCTGTCAAAAGTGTTATCACCATTAGATTCATATGAAATGGTATATGTTGGAGAAGGTAAAACGGCTGATTTCAAAAATCTTCCTGACTTAACAGGTAAAATTGTAGTAGCAAAACCAAATGAAAGATATGCTACTTATAATTATATTCAATCAGAAGCGAAGAAAAAGAACGCAAAAGCAATAATTCTTGTTCCTGCTGAAGATGATATTGACTATCCATTAGTTTATTGGAGCCCTTATTTTAATGTGCAAGCAGCTACAACAAGTAAAGCGCTTGGCAATGCATTAATTACTAAGTTAAAAAGTGGTTATGTTGTAAAAATGAAACCATCTAAAGGGGTATATGTTGAAAACCCAAATAAGAATACGATGTCATATTTCTCATCTTATGGGGCTCCACATACTTTAGACTTTAAGCCTGAAATATCTGCACCAGGAGGTAATATTTACTCTACTGTACCAGACAATGGATATGAAGTAATGAGCGGTACATCAATGGCATCTCCACATGTTGCTGGTGGTTCAGCATTAGTATTACAATCGCTTTATGAAAAAGGGTTAAAACATTCAGAAAGTACAGCATTAAAGGCGAAAATTGCTTTAATGAACACTTCTAAACTAGTACAGGATCCTCGTACGAATAATGAAGTACCATATTCACCACGTGTTCAAGGATCTGGTTTAATGCAAATTCAAAATGCAATTAAAACGCCTGTAATCATTACAAGAAAAAATACACCACTTGAACAGGCGGGAGCAGTTGCATTAAAAGAAATTAAAAATGATAGAGCAATCTTTAGTTTAAACGTTGAATCGCTTCAAACAGTGAAAGAGAAAGATGAATATGAGTACACTGTTGATGTGGACCTATTAACAGATGGTATTGAGACGAAGCAGTTCGACTTAGATGCTGATGGGGTACTAGATACAAAAGATTATTTAACTTTAACAAGCAAACGTATTGAAGGGGCATCTGTATATGTTAACGGTAAAAAACTAACTGGTTCAGAAAGTGCAACATTAAAAATTAAAGCGGGTCAAAAGAAGAACTTAAATGTAGAGATTCGCTTACCTAGAACATTAAAGAAAAATGAATTTGTTGAAGGGTTTGTAAAACTTGTACCAACAGGGAAAAATAGTGATTCGGCAGTACCTTTAACAATGCCATATATGGGCTTTAATGGTAATTGGGATGAGCCTAAAAATATTGATCCAGCAGCATATGAGAAAGATGCATTCTTAGGTTATACTACACTTTGGAATGATGAAATAGGGGCAGAAGGGGTATTCCCATTAGGTTATGATCCAAGAACAGGAAGTTTTAATATGGATCGAATTGTTATGTCTCCTAATACTCCGTTGAAAGAAGTATACCCATCATTTACAGCACTTCGTAATTTAGCAAAAACAGAAATGTACGTAGAAAATCAAAAAGGTAAGTTAGTTCAATATTTAGGTGATTTTAGCGAATATACTGGTAAGCCATGGAAATTTCGTAAAAACATTATGTCTTTTGGAGACTATTTGAATACTGGATATGGTTGGGATTTAAAAGATCAAAATGGGCAAGTAGTAAAGGATGGCGTTTATAACTATGTAATCAAAACAACGCTTGATTATAATGGTGCGAAGCCACAAATCGTAAAACTTCCAGTGCATATTGACTCAGTTGCTCCAGTTGTTTCAGATATAAAAGTAACACCTAAAGACGGCCAATACGAAATCTCGTTTAAAGCGGATGATGTTGGAAGTGGTTATAATGGTGCAATCGTTTGGTATAACGGCAAATATAAGCCTTTAGCTCAAGGTGAAACATCTACGCTAGTAAAAGAAGAGCCAAAGAGCATTGTAGTATTAGGTGCAGACTATGCACTAAACCAAAGTTATACAGTTTGGGGAGATCCTTCATATATTAATGAGGGAATGCTTGTTAGTTACTTCAGTGTGTATCCAAATAAAAATGTAAATGCTAGCACACCTGCTGGAATTAATGCGTTTGCAAATAACAATGTAAATTGGAAAATTTATATTAAAGATTCAAACGGTAAGGTAATTGATTCAATAGATGTACAAAATGATAATGAAATCCACTTAAAATGGACTCCCGAAGCAGATGTACCAGATGGAACGTATACAATATCTGCGGATGTATCTAGTAAAGATGGATTTAAAGTTTCAGTAACACCACAAACAGTTACAGTTAAACAATAAAAAAGTAAAAGTGTAGGAATATAGTTTCCTACACTTTTTATATTTAACAAAATTTTAAATGTACAAAGAACTAAATAACAACTTTAATTTTGTTATTAATATGATTTTCTGAACATTTGGTTCATAATAGAGAATATTAGTAATTTGTATGTTTTTTAGCAGAAAGGTGTTTAGTAAATGAAACATTTAACAATCTTATCGAAAATTGAAAATTATATGGATCGATTTACGCAAGCCGAAAAGAAAATTGCGGTATATATAATGGATCATGCTGAAATTGTACCCAACTTAACGACTAAAGATATTTCGAATAATACTGGAGCTAGTGAAGCAAGTGTTGTTAGATTTTGCAAAACAATAGGAATCGGTAGTTTTAAAGCCTTTAAAATCGCATTAGTTCGAGATTTGACCGTAGCTGAAATGAATATTAATGATTTTTCTGTAATGGATAAGAAAGACACACCGTATGATTTATTTAATAAAGTAACATATGTAAATAAAGCAGCTATTGAAGCTACAGTTTCAACTTTAGATAAAAGAGAATTGGAAAAAGCAACCGAAGAAATTGTAAAAGCTAAAAAGATTATTTTTTATGGAGTAGGCGGTTCTGCCGTTTCAGCTATGGACGGAGCATATAAATTTGGAAAAATTGGCTACCATGCCATAATGTCTCCTGACTTCCATATGGTCATCACTTTAGTAGGTCATATGGAAGAAGGCGATATTTTTGTTGCCGTTTCAAATTCAGGGAAAACAAAGGATGTATTAGAGCTTGCTCGTTTTGCTAAGAAAAAGGGAGCAACGATCATTGCGATTACTAAACTTGGCAAATCTCCGTTATTTAAGGAAGCTGATATCAAGCTTTGCACGCCTGATATGGAACAAGATAATCGAATAGGAAGTATAGCCTCTAAAATGGCACAACAAAATATAATCGATTCTTTATATGTGATATGCTTTAATCGAATCGGTAACAAAGTGTCTAGTAAGCTTCATGAGTATAGTGAAGAAGCGGGGAAATTAAGAAGGTAAAGGAAGATGAGCTAAGGTCATCTTCTTTTTTTTGTGAAATAAGTTAAATAAATTTCTCTTTTCAATTTTTGACATTTCTTTCCTTTCTGGTTAGATTTACATATTTTACATTTGAAAATATTTTATTTTATGTATTTTTAATAATACTAAAGACCTAATTTAATATGCTAGATAGATAGAATAATATAAGAATATAGACGGAAGTTGAAAAAAAGCAATCTATAAAAAATGATTGGTTTCGCCAGCTTTTTATACTGAAAAGTAAATATTTTGTAAATTTTTTGTGAAATTTGTTAGAATTTGATGAAAAAAATCATCTGTTTTTTAAAGAATTTTTAGAATATTATTAAAATAGGCTTTGAAAATGATTAAAGGGGGATTTATTTTGAAAAAGTTTGTAGTATCTAGTTTTGCTTCAGTAATGGCTGCCGGAACTTTATTTTCTGGAATTCCATTACAAACTGCATCTTCTGAAAGTTTAAGTAAAGTACATAGTGCATTAGCTGAGCATTCAAAAAGTACTTTAGATTTATCGTTAGTTAATGACGAAAGGTTATTAGCTGCATTAGTTAAACGTGGAGTTATTTCTGGAAATGCTTCTCAAGCACAGAAACAAGCTGCATTACAAAAATATTTAGAGGTTAAAGGTAAAGCGGATCTAGTAACAGATAAAGATCCACTTGCTAGTAAAGTAAAGAAAGCAGAAGCTACTAAACATAGTCAATTTAAAGATTTTAATAATGGCCTATTACATGGAAACGGTAAGAAAAATGGTCATTTAAAAGGAAATCCTGATCCAGTTAAAGAATCAGCTTCACCAGGTGTTCAAAAGAAGGGTAAACTTTTAACATTAATGGTAGAGTATTCTGATCTTACTCATAACAAAATTAAGAAGGAAGAAACAGACAACTGGTACCCAGATTTTACTACACAACACTATGAAGATATGATTTTTGGTGAAAATGGTGTGAAAGGTCCAAACGGAGAAACTTTCCTTTCACAAAAACAATATTATGAACAACAATCTGGTGGAACTTATACAGTAGACGGACAAGCATATGGTTGGTTAAAGGTACCTGGTACGGCTGTATTTTACGGACAAGATTCTAAATCTGGACATGATAATGTAGCGCCAGGCGGATCAAAACAATTGATAGTCGATACTTATAAGGCTGCATTAGCTGCAGGAATTCCATTACAAGATTATGATTTAGAAGATCCACATGATTTAGATGGAGATGGAAACTACTGGGAGCCGGATGGTTTAGTTGACCATCTTCAAATTATTCACGCAGGTATGGGACAAGAAGCTGGTGGTGGAGCACAAGGAGACAATGCAATTTGGTCACACCGCTCTGCTAAATATGTTGACGATACAGATGTACGTGGAGAAGGTTTACCAGGTTTCTATGATTATACAATAATGCCTGAAGACGGAGCGACAGGTGTATTTGCTCATGAATACGGTCATGATTTAGGTTTACCAGATGAGTACGATACAATTTACTCAGGTGCTGGTGAAGCAGTTGAATATTGGTCAATCATGTCAGCAGGTTCTTGGGCAGGAAAAATTCCTGGAACAGAGCCAACTGGTTTCTCACCTTGGGCTAAATCATATTTCCAATCAACATTAGGTGGAAAATGGACAAACCCAACTGTTGTAAATTGGGAAGATGTATCGACAAAAGGTACTCAATTCTTATTAGATCAAGCAAATTCACCACTTGGTCAAAACAACCAAGCGATTCAAGTGAATTTACCGAAAAAGGTAACACCTGTTAATACTCCAGCTGCTGGCACTTATGAATACTGGGGTGGACAAGCAGATGAAATGGATAATAGTTTAGTAACAAATGTAGATTTAACAGGAAAAGCTTCAGCAACATTAACTTTTGACGCTTGGTACGATATGGAAGCTCAATGGGATTTCGCATTTGTTCAAGTTTCAACTGACAATGGAGCTACTTGGAAATCATTAGGAAACGGTAACACTAGAAGTGATGTTGTTTCTGAAGGTTATCCGACGATTTTAAACTCTATGCCTGGCTTCACTGGTAATTCAAATGGATGGCAAGCACAAAGCTTTGATTTATCAGCATATAAAGGCCAAAAAATTCAGCTTCGCTTACGTTCTGCAACTGACTGGGGTACTTCAAATGTTGGATTCTTTGCAGATAATATTAAAGTAGTAGCAGATGGTACGACAATTGTGAATGATGGTGCTGAAGGTGCAACATCTCCATTTACATTAAAAGGATTCTCAAAATTCGATGGTAATAAATATTCAAATCATTACTACTTATTAGAATGGCGTAACCATAAAGGTGCTGACGAAGGTTTAGCTCATGTTAGACGCGGAAACTCTCTATTAAGCTATGATGGTGGTTTAGTAGTATGGTATGTTGATGATAGCTTTACAGAAAACTGGACAGGTGTTCACCCAGGTGATGGCTTCTTAGGTGTTGTTGACGCACATGATGATACGAATTTATTATGGAACTACGGTGATCAAGCAATTTCACGCTACGCTGTTGCGGATGCAGCATTTGGATTAAATTCAACATCTGGTTATAACATTAGTTATACAACAGGTGAAAAATTGACATCACCAAGTCAAGCAGGCGTATCTTTATTTAATGATAGCAAAGACTATAATAATGCATTCTTACCAGATGCAGGTCGTAATATCGGACACTATGGCTTAAAAGTTCGAGTTAATGGTCAATCTACTGATAAATCAGTTGGATCAATCGTAGTATATAAATAAGAATGTACTCCAGAAAGGCAACGTAATGTTGCCTTTCTTTATTATTTTTACATCTTTTTGTGAAACTAAATTTCATTTGTTTTATATATTTTGTTGACTTTTAATTTCGTGAGTTTAAAATGAAAACCAAATAGTTTAAATCTAATAGAAGGAAGAGGGAAAGTGACTATGTTGGGTATATCAATCTATTTATCTGAAAAAAATATTGATAAGAATAAAAAATATATCGAATTAGCGAAAAATAATGGATTTCATTCAATTTTTACGTCTTTACACATACCAGAAGATGACCCTTCGACTTATAAAACACTTCTTCAACTACTTGGTACATGGGCAATAGAAAATGAAATGGAGCTTATGGCAGATATTTCAGCAAAATCACTTACACATTTAGGGTTAGATTACTCAAACGTAAGCGAATTACAAAATTGGGGAGTTACTGGTTTACGAGTAGATTACGGATTAAATGAAAACCAAATAGCAGATCTTTCTAAAAAAATGAAGATTGCACTTAATGCTAGTACACTTACGCCTGTATTTTTAGACGAATTGCTTAATTACGGATTACAAACAGAAAATGTAGAGGCTTGGCATAACTTTTATCCTCGTCCAGAAACAGGTTTAGCAACATCTTATTTAATCGAAAAAAACAAATGGTTAAAAAGCTGTGGGATTTCAACAATGGCATTTATTCCTGGAAACGATGAAATGAGAGGACCGCTATATAAAGGATTACCAACGTTAGAAAAACATCGTGGAATAAACCCTCTGCTGGCTTATTTAGATCTAACTCAAAACTGTCACGTTGATAAAGTTTTAGTTGGTGATATTAGTATAAAAATAGAAACGATGGAGGCTTTATCAAAAACAAAAGAATTTATTCAATTAAGATATAAACCATATTCCCAAGAAGAAGAAATGCTTTCCATAGTGGAGCAAGTTCACACGAATCGTGAAGATCCTGCACGCGATTGTCTTCGATCAATGGAATCTAGATTATACGGTAGTTTTGGTGAAAAAAGTTTAAAGCCAGCAAATACGATTAATAGAGCAAAGGGTTCAGTGACAATTGATAATGAATTATATGGTAGATACGGAGGTGAGCTACAAATTATGCTAACTAATCTACCAAGTGATGAGAAAGTAAATGTAATTGGGAAGATTATTGAAGATGATCTATCTTTATTACAATATATTGGAGCGGGTAAGAAATTTAAGTTAAAGCGTGTATAAATAACACGCTTCTTTTTGTAAGGTTAGACTGAACTATGTAGAAACGGTATGATAAAGATACAGACAAAATATTAGTTCGAATGGTCGTGGAAAGATGGACGATAAGTATTATGATGATCTACTGAATATAAAAACAGAGGGAGAGCAAAAAGGATTTAATGAATCCTTTCATTATCATCGGTATGAGCCAACACCTTATAGTGCATTAGAACAATTATTTAAACAATATATCCTTTCAAGTAATGATCGAATAGTTGATTTCGGATGCGGTAAAGGGAGATTAAACTTCTATATAAATAGTTTATTTAATGCTACTGTTGTTGGGATTGAAATGAATGAAAAATATTATTACGATGCAGTTCAAAATAAAAAGAATTACATAAAGAAAACAAAGATGTATGAAGATAAGATTTTGTTTTATTGTTGCTTGGCTGAAGATTATCAAATTAATCCATTGGATAATCGTTTCTATTTTTTTAATCCATTTTCAATCCAAATTTTTATGAATATCATTAATAACATTTTAATATCAGTTGAGCAATCAAAAAGAGAAGTTGAGATCATTTTGTATTATAGTTCTGATGATTATATTTACTTTTTGGAAAACCAGACAGCCTTTGAGTTAAAACAAGAGCTCATACTAGCAGATGCTTATAAGAAAAATCAATATGAAAGATTTTTAGTTTATCGATTAACTTATTAAATTATCATTCAAGGATTTATTGGTCTTTATGGAGAATTTTTTTAAGTGGAATATAAGTAAATTTAATAGTCGGAAGGAAGAGTTCAATTTGAATAATATTAATCCTTTTATAGAATCTTTTAAAAATACAAATGTACAATTAGCGGGTAATGGATTTAGAAATATTCAAGTACTAAAAGATGCGCTAAATGACTTAAATGGTAATGAAGAAAGCGATCTGTATGGAGTAGGGAATTTTATTGAAGATTTTCAAGAAAAAATGGCAGCGTTTTTAGGAAAGGAATCAGCAGTGTTTTTTCCTAGCGGTACGATGGCTCAGCAAATCGCATTAAGAATTTGGTGTGATCAAAAAGGAATCAATAAAGTTGCTTACCATCCTTTATCACATTTAGAAATTCATGAAGAAGATGGTTTGAAAAAACTACATAATATACAGCCCATTCTACTAGCAGATAAAAGTCGCGTTATTGAGCTAGAGGATGTATTGGCAATGGATGAGGAAATCTCTTGTTTATTGCTAGAATTACCACAACGAGAAATTGGTGGACAACTACCAACATATGAAACGCTAGAGTCAATTTCTTCATACTGCCGTGAAAAGGGAATTAAATTGCATTTAGATGGTGCTAGATTAATGGAAATACTCCCATACTATAAGAAGACAGCTTCTGAAGTTTGTAGCTTATTTGATAGTGTTTATATATCATTTTATAAAGGCATTGGGGGAGTCGCTGGCGCAATACTTGCTGGTGATCAAAATTTTACCAACGAATCAAAAGTTTGGAAAAGAAGACATGGTGGAGATTTAATTAGTCTTTATCCCTACATAATAAGTGCAAATTTTTATTTCGATCAACGAGCAAATAAAATGGGCCAATACTATGACGATGCAGTTGAGTTAGCAAGATTGTTTAATAGTTGTCACGCAATCAATACAGTACCAGCTATTCCTGTTTCTAATATGTTTCATGTCCATTTTAATGCTCCGCTCGAAAAGGTTAAAAACATACTTCAATCTATTCAGGAAGAAACAAAAATTGGTATTACCGGTAACTTAAGGCCAGTTAATGAAGAAGTTTGTTATTGCGAGATTAGTATTGGAGACCTCTATTCAACGATCTCTAAAGAGGATCTTCACAGTATTTTTATGAAATTAAATGAGGAAATGAAATCACTATAAAGCCAAAATTGTTTAAGCAATGAATTTTTAATATAAATGAAAAGGGAGTTGACTTAAATGCAAAAAATTACAACATTTTTAATGTTTGAAGGACAAGCAGAAGAAGCAATGAATTTTTATATGTCATTATTTAAAGATTCAGAGGTTGTGAATATTACACGTTACGGAGCAGATATGGGGGAGTTTGAAGGGAAAGTAATACATGCTACTTTCACATTAAACGGCCAACAATTTATGTGCATTGATAGTACTGTTAAACATAAATTTACGTTTACTCCAGCTGTTTCATTATATGTGACTTGTGAAACGGATGAAGAAATTGAAAATGCATACAAACAATTAAGCCAAGATGGAGAAGTATTAATGCCTTTGCAGTCATATCCATTCAGTGAAAAATTTGTATGGGTAAATGATAAATTTGGTGTATCTTGGCAATTAACTCTTGTAAAAAATAATTAAACAAGTGCAAGAAAAAATCGTGTTTGAACAGTGACACGATTTTTTTTACCGTCAGTAATCATATTTTTAACAAATCATCCAATATTTTTATCATATCAAGTTTAAAATAAGAAGATTTATTGCAAACTTTTACTATATGAATTTTTATAAAGGTGAGAATTTAACTATATGAATGAAGTAAATATGATTACTGAAAAGGAATTTGATGAACAATTAATTAATAAATATGCAAGTTTAATGGCATTAGGTAATGGTTACTTAGGTTTGCGATCTTGTCATGAGGAAGAATATGAAGGACAAACTAGGGGGATGTATATAGCAGGTATCTATAATCAGCTATCTCCAAGTCAAACGACAAAGATTGTGACTCTCCCAGATCTAATTGGAATGGAAATTGAAATAAATGGTGAAATTTTTTCAAACAAAACTGGTCAATTTACTTTTTATGATCGAAAATTAAATATGCTGACCGGCGAATTAATCAGAGAGGTAATTTGGAAGAATAAAGATGGAAATCGGTTCCACTTTTTGTTTCAGCGTTTTGTTTCAAAAGATGATTTACATTTACTTGCTTCAAAAATTACTGTCACAGCTTTAGATTGTAATGCCTTAATTAAAATAAAAACAGGTATTAATGCGGAGTGTGTCAGGCAACAAAAGAATGAACTTACTGAAGAATTAGTAAGAATACTGGATAAAAGAATTATGCATGGTGTTTATCAAACAACTGAGACGAAGCATAAAATTGCTATCGCAACATGTTGTTTAACGCCTAATGAGAGTGAAGTTTCATATTTTACATTAAATAATCAGCTTCTAGCCTCAATTACACAAGAGCTCGTCGTTGAGCGATCTGTTGAGTTTTCAAAAATTAGCTCAGTTTATACTTCTAATGATATGTTACGGGAAGAACCTTCTGCAGCTAGTGTTAATACTGTACAGAAATATTTATCAGAGGGTTATGATAATTTAAGAGATAGTACGACAATCAAGTGGCAGGATTTTTGGAAGCAAAAAAGAATAGTTATTACTTCAAAGGATAAGTCAGATCAGTTAGCTCTAGATTTTTCTTTATACCATATTGAAGCAATGACTCCTGGGCATGATGATCGATTGAGTATAAGTGCAAGGGGATTAACTGGTGAGGGCAATAATGGTTTAATATTTTGGGATACAGAGATGTTTATTGCACCGTTTCACTTATTTACTGAACCAGAGATTGCAAAAAGATTGCTAAGATATCGCTATCATCATATTAAAGAAGCAAAAGTAAATGCATATCAATCAGGTTATGAGGGGACTTTATTTCCTTGTGCAAGTGCTTTTTCCGGAAAAGAAGAAACAATTAAAGGTTCAGAAGCAAAATCAAGTGAACATATTGTAGCTGATATTGCATTTGCTGTCGTACAATATTATGAAAATACGCTAGATGAAAGTTTTATGGCCAAAGATGGACTTGAACTACTCAAAGAAACTGCGCGCTTTTGGGTGAGTAGGACAACCGATAAAAATGGTGATTTATTCATTAAAAATGTCATCGGTCCAGACGAATATACTGTTCAGGTTGATAATAATGCTTATACGAACTACATGGCTTTTTTTAATGTGCAGAATGCGTTAAATTTTATGAGAAAATACAATGATCCAGATGCAGAATTAACGCAAAAGTGTGATGATTTTCTAAAACGAATTTATTTACCTAAACCTAATGATGAAAATATCATTCCACAAGATGATACATTTTTAAGTAAACCAGAGATTGATTTAACGGAATATAGACAATCTATTGCTAGTCGGGAAATTTTATTAGATTATTCTCTACAAGAACTAAACGAACTACAAATATTAAAACAAGCCGATGTTGTAATGTTGCTCTATCTTTTCCCTGAATTGTTCTCAACGGAAATCGTTAAAAAGAATTTAGAATACTATGAAGAGCTTACTGTTCATGATTCTCCAATTAGTAAATCAATTCACGCAATTGTTGCTGCAAGATGTGATTATCAAGAAGAGTCTTACCTATTATTTCAAGAAGGATGTTTAATCGATTTAGGACCAAATCCAAAATCTTCAGATGATGGAATTCATGCTGCGCCAATGGGAGCAAATTGGCTAGTAGCAATCTTTGGCTTTGCAAATATCTCCATGGACATAAATCGCTTAAAAATCGATCCAAAATTACCTTCAAATTGGGATAAAATGATCTTTCCTTTCATATGGCAAGGAGCAAAACTTGAAGTCACAATTGCAAAAAAAACAATAACAGTCACAAAAGAATATGGTCCACCAGTAACATTAGAAATTAATGGTGAAACATTTAATTTAACAGAAAAAATAAAGACATCTTTTTAAGAAAAGAGAGAAAACAAGCACAATCTTAGATTTAGATTGTGTTTTGTTTTTGCGATTGAAATATATTAAAGTCAATATTGAAAAGTTCGAGCATTAAGTGAACTCTTTTCATCAAATTTTTGATTTTCTTTGTAATGTAGTAGTTTTTGTGGAGGGGATTTTGATAATAATGATTTCGTTGATAAAATTGTTTGAACCATCTTTTCAAAATATTATTTATAGGGTCAAGATATGATGATTTTTCCTATATAGTATGTTTATAAGTTAATGTTCGAACTATATTGACCTACAAACTGTTTAATAAACTGATATTTTACTCTAAGTAAAGGATACTAAATTAGATTTTAATTGTAGACTTTTTTTGATGAATAAGTTGATTGGAACGGAAAGGTGCTCGACTCCTATGGGATTAGCGGGAAGGCTAAAGACCCCACAGGAGAACGCCGAGGACCGAGGAGGCTAAAGAATCTCGCCCTATGGAAAGCGAGCACACTGTAGTGGAAATCAAGATCACACAACTTATTTATCAGTGATATATTTCCATCTTAATTGACAAAGTTCTTTTTCAACAGCATGACAATCTTTCATTAAGATTTTGTTTTGATTTTTTTCAATCTACTCTTCATACAATTCTAAAGGTAAGCCATCTGGATCATGGAAAAATGTAAATCTTTTATTTGTTTGCTCATCAATGCGAATTGGTTCTACAAACACATCATTTTGTTTTAAGTATTGAACACTTTCTTCTATATTACTTACTGTAAAGGCTAAATGACGTAACCCAACTGCTTCTGGATTTGTTACTCGCTTCGGTGGATTAGGAAATGAAAATAGCTCAATTTGTCCATTATTTCCAATACTTAAGTCCAATTTATAAGAGTCTCGCTCTTCTCGATAGGTTTCCTTAATTACCTTACACCCTAATAAATTTATGTAAAAATGCTTAGACAATTCATAATTAGAACAAATAATAGCGACATGGTGGATGCTCTTAATCTCCATATTAAAACTCCTTCTTGCTTTGATTAATCAAACTTTTCCTAGTTTATCATGATTAGTGCATGTTTGGTAAAAGAATATATTTAATATGGAAAGTATAGTTCATAGTTTTAAGTGAAAAATGATTTGTGAAGTGTAAAATGGGTAAAACTCAAAAAAAATAATGGGAATAATCTCCCATTAAGTTTTAAAATTTTATCTTCTTCTTTTTTTATCATCTTTTGCTAAAACCTGTACTTTTTTAATAACTTCTAGTTCTACAATTACATGAACATGTTTATCATTTATTTGGTTAACACTTAATACTTTTCCTTTTCGACCTTTAATGAAAATAGCATCACCCTCAGAGGGGACATTTTTGAGTAGTTGGTTTAATAGTTCAACGTTTTTCTCAATATAGTGAACTACAATCATATAGCTTCAACTCCTCTAATCAATTCTTATCTTTATACAATATTTAAGATTAAATAAAATAAGAACAAATTTAAGCTGATTATTTAACAATATAGGTTCATATATTAAGGGAAAAATTGAATTGTTAGATAAATGTTTTATTTTTGAAAAATTCTAATAAATTATTTCTATTTTAAAAGTTATTTAATACAATTTAAGAAAATAACAGATTGTGAGGTAGCCAATGCATAAGAAAATTTTATCGATCATTATGATAAGTATGCTTCTAGTAGGATGTAAGCATGGCGAAAAGTCTGTAAAAACAGTTAATAATGAGAATAAAAATCCTTCGAATGAACATGTGATTGATAAAGAAGAAATTGATACGATATATGCTCCTTTAAATGGATTACCAATAAGTCAAGCTAGTGAACAAAGACCTGTTGCAGTTATGGTGAATAATTATTATTTAGCTAGACCTCAAAGTGGTCTAAGTAATGCTGATGTTGTTTATGAAATTTTAGCAGAAGGAGATATTACAAGATTTTTAGCCATTTTTCAGAGCAATATACCAAAAAAGATTGGGCCTGTAAGAAGTGCGAGAGATTATTACATCAATTTGGCAAATGGTTACCATGCATTATTTATTTGTCATGGAAATAGTCCAAAAGCGAAACAAATGATGGATTCAGGGATGATTGATGCATTAAACGGACTAATCTACGACGGTACTTTATTTAAAAGAGACAAAACGAGAAAAGCACCTCATAATTCTTATATTTTAAAAGAAGGTATTGAAAAAGGAGTTGCTCAAAGACATTATGCTTATACAGAAAAAGTTATTCCATTAGACTTTACACAGAAAGAATTAGCATTTGATAGCTCCTGGCAAAATGCTGCAGAAGTTTTTATAAAATATTCTCATGATGCAAGAAATAATGTAACCTACAAATATTCGAATTCAACTAAACAATTTCAGCGAGTTCAAAATGGAATTGTCGCAAAGGATGCCTTGAACGGGAAGGGGCTTCAAATTAAAAATATACTAGTCGTTGAAGCAACTCATAAAATTATTGATAGCTATGGCCGACGTTCAATTGATATCGAAAATGGTGGAAAAGGTTATTATATTGTTGATGGAAAGTATATGAATATACAATGGAAGAATGTAGATGGTCGAATTATTCCGTTTACAATAGATGGTACTGAAATAAAGTTATCTCCAGGTCAAACTTGGATTAACTTTGTACCGTCTTTAAAGGATGTAACAATTAAATAGTTTACATAAAAGCAGATAATTTTTATCTGCTTTTTATTATTCAGGAATGAAAACTACCCATGTTTGACCAAAAAAACTTACGATGTTACGATAAAAAATATTATTCTTGTTTATTTATAACAGGAAGGAGGGTCAATTTTGGCTGGAAAATTTGAAAATATAGGATTAGTGGACGATTGTTATAAAGATCTAAAAGCGGACTGTGAAAGTTGTTTTGGCTTATGCTGTGTAGCATTACCATTTGCCGCTTCAGCTGATTTTGCTAATGATAAAATTGCTGGTAAACCTTGTCATAATTTACAATCAGACTTTCGGTGCGGAGTTCACAATAATTTAAGAGAATTGGGTTTCAAAGGCTGTACTGTCTTTGATTGCTTTGGAGCGGGACAAAAAGTATCTCAAGTAACCTTTAATGGAAAAGATTGGAGACAAAATCCTAAATTAGCTAATGATATGTATGAAGTATTTCCAATCATTAAGCAGCTGCATGAAATGCTCTGGTATTTGAATGAATGTTTGATGCTTCCTGCTGCAAATGAGATTCATCATGAAATAAAAACAATTCTAGAAGAAACTGAAAAGCTAACACTTATGGACCCTGAATTAATATTAAACTTAGATATTATAGCTCACCGTGCAGAAGTTAACTCTTTACTTTTACGTGCTAGTGAACTAGCAAGGGCCGTGGCTTTGAAAAAATTTAATTCGAATAAAAAGCATCAAAAAGTTACTGGAAGAGCTTTAGACCTTATTGGTGCTAAATTAAAGGATGCAAATTTTATCGGAGCAAACTTAAGAGGAGCCTATCTAATTGCTGCTGATTTAAGAGGAGCCGATTTAAGAGGTTCTGACTTAATCGGTGCAGACTTACGAGATGCTAATTTGAGTGGAGCTGATCTTACAGGAAGCATCTTTCTTACTCAAGCCCAAATTAACTCAGCAAAGGGAGATTATCATACAAAATTACCAACTACACTGAAAAGACCATCTCACTGGTGAATATAAAAATTAAAAATGAACCATTTTAGTGGTTCATTTCAGTGTGTAGACAAAGTTCCAAAATCCTGATTTTCAGAGTGTTGAAATATATTGTAGTCAATATAAAAAATACGAACATTTAATGATATACGATGAAATTTGCAATATTTTTAAATATGATTTTTTAATCGTCTCTTATTGCAATTGATTAATGATATATTTTTTTAATTAACTTGCAAAAATTCAACATAATTTACGTTATTATTGTGACAAATTTCTTTTTTGACTAACAATTAGATTTATTAAGGGAATTCATTTAGAATATTCTTTTTTATTAAGAAATTGATTGGAACGAAAGGGTGCCAGGCTCCTATGGGATTAGCGGGAAGGCTAAAGAATCTCGCCCCATGGAAAGCGAGCACACTGTAGTGGAAATCAAAATCACTCAACTTATTTATCAGTGATAAAATTCCATCTTAATTGACAAAGTTCTTTTTTAGTGGTTCATTTTTATTTTGTTTACATACCAAGTCATAGCAATAAAGTAACCAATAAAAGGAGATGTTCCGTAACCCATAATTGGTACTGGGAAGTTTCCAAAAAAGCTTGAGAGAATACTAGTCGTAAAATAAATCCCTAAACTAAACGATAACAGTTTTGCACTTTCTGGAGGAAATAAGAAAAATGGCATTGGTAAAATAATTAGTGAAATTATCGCAATAACTAGCCATCCAATTCCAATATCTTTTACTAAACTTAAAATGTCCTCAACATAAGACACTGGAGCGAGATGATCTAAATGTGACCAGCTTAAGACAAGTAAAAGTATAAAAACAATTAATAAGAGTATTTGAATGCTTTTACTTTTTTTCATATTTAGTAATAAAAATGAGATAGAGATCGTAAAGGCTGTTAGTTGAGATGCATCAGGTTGAAAAAATAACAAAAGTGTAAAAAATAGTATGAAACAATTAGTGACCCATATTTGTTTTGATTTCATTAAGCTTGATAGTTGTATGATTAATAATGGAACTAAAACTAAAGCAATATTAAACCTTATTGGACCAATTGCTATCCAGCGATGTACACCAAGTAGTCCTTCATCAAAAAAAGTAAGCAAAAATAATATGAGTAAGCATGTTATGACAATGATATTCGTCTTTTTCTTAGTGGATTTCTGATTTCTTAACAGAACTAAAAAGGAGATTATTCCTCCTACAATAGAAATAAAAATATTTTGACCGTAAATGGATGGGGACACTTGGTTATTGATCATAGCAAGTACTCCTACTATCATTGCTGGCATGACTATTACGAGTGGTAATAAGTTTATTAGTTTTGAATTAAGCATCTTGTTCTAAATAGCCTTCCTTTACAAAATTTATATTTGTTTGATTATTTTACATAGTTTCTCTAAACCTTGGGATAAGTCATTTTCGCTAACAAGTGAGTAACTAATACGAAATGAAGAAATATCTGTATTATTGTTAAAACAAGCTACACCAGGTAAGAATGAAATATTTTCATGATTAGCTTTTCTTAATAAGTTAAAAATATCTAGATTAGATTCATGAAATGTGAGCCACAAATTAAATCCACCATCAGGGATCCGGTAATACAACTGATCACTAAGAGATGAAAGTATTTCAACACTTGTATCGCGTCGGATTTGTAGAGCGATTCGTAGTTTTTCAACGTGACTTCGCATTCGATCGGTTCGTAGAAATGGTAAAATCGCCTTTTGTGTAAGTAAAGGGCTACCTACATCCATTGAGGCTTTAATTGCAAGTAACCATTCCAGTACTGGTCCATTTGCTAGCATTGCAGCAATTCTAACTCCAGGTGCTAACGTTTTACTAAATCCTTTAATGTAGATGACATGATCTGATTGATCATAATACTTAATTGGGTAATATTGAATTGCTTTTTCGAAATAAATATCACTAAACGAATCGTCTTCCAGAATAAAAAATTGATACAGTTGTGCTAGTTCAATTAATTCTTTTCTACGACAATTACTCATTGAGATTCCAGTTGGATTTTGAAAGGTCGGGTTAACGTAAATTAATTTCGGTAAAAATTTAATACACATATCTTCAATTAAGTCTGATCGAATTCCCTCTTCATCCATCTCGACAGGTATTATATGAATCCCTTTATTTATAAAAATATCAAGTGCACCACCGTAGCATGGACTTTCGACTATAATCGAATCTCCAGGTTTTAATAATGCCTGTGCTACTAAGTCAATTCCTTGCTGAACGCCGCTTGTAATAATTAAATTTTCAGCTTTAGATCGTATTTTTTGAAATTCAAATAAATGTTTAATAATTTCCGTTCTTAATTCAAAATCTCCTTGAACAGGTCCATAGGTAGTTAATATTGATGCATCATCTCTTAATAGTTTTTGCATTTCATCTGCTAAAAATTTATTTGGAAGGAGACGTGGATAGACAACTGCCTTTGAAAAATCATATTTTAACTGTTCCCTATTTATTAAATATTGGGATCTTACAATATTGATTCCTAAAGTCTGTTGCCAGTTAGAACTTGGATCCATTTTTGATGTTTTTTTTACTTTCTTACTGATAAATACACCTTTACCTGGCTCAACTGTAACATAGCCGTTAGTCTCTAACCATTTGTAAGCCTTTCTAACTGTTAAAACGCTTATTGATAGTTCTTCGGCTAATATCCGCAAAGATGGTAATTTTTCGTTCGGCAAAAGTAGGCCACTTTGAATGCTACCTGCAATCTGAGTACTTACTTGGAGATAAATCGGAACTGTTGATTTTTTATGAATTTGAATTTTCATCTATTCACCACTAGTTTTTTAGTTATAAATTAATTGAAAAAAGATTAATCGTCAATGCAAATAAAGCTAACTGTTATATGCTCTATTATACTGTTATACTCCGACTTTAATATAATACTTTTATCAAAGGGGTGATGAAATGATCATTATTAATTATATTTTTATTTGCATTATTTTCGGTACAACATTTCTTGCAATAAAATTTGGGATCGAGTCGGGAGTTTCGCCTTTATTTTCAGCAGGCATTCGATTTACATTAGCGGGACTGATTGTCATTTTATATTTCCTTCTCAAAGGAGTAAATGTGAAGAAATTTATTTTTTCAAAACGAATTATGTATATTGGATTCTGCTTAACTTTTATGACGTTTTCAACATTATATTGGGCTGAGCAATATATAACATCGGGTTTAGCTGCAGTTTTGTCTGCAACTGGTCCAATGATGATTTTACTTTTCCAATTAAGGCGAAATAATAAGGGAATTGAGCGTAAACAACTAATAGCGTTATTAATGGCTTTTGCGGGTGTAGTTTTTGTTTGTTTACCTGGTATAAGTCAACATGTCTCTTACTTATGGGTTGCTGCTTGTATCGCAGTATTATTAGGAGAAGCTTTTTACGGATTGGGATCGATTTCCTCAAAAGAAATATTAACAGAATTTAGTACTGTGTCACCATTTTTAATCAATGCTTTTCAAATGTTATATGGTGGAATATTTCTTCTTTTATTTTCGTTTTTATTGGAAAAACCGAAAATTGCAAGTTTAAGTTCCTGGGATGCTCAGTGGCCAATATTGTATCTAGTTTTTATAGGGTCAATTGGGGGACACGGATTATACAGTTGGTTACTATCGAAAACAAACCCAGTCTTCCCATCAACATGGCTTTATGTATCACCATTAATTGCTACTGTCTTAGGCTATTTCGTAATGGATGAACCGATTAAACCAATTATGGCAATTGGCGGTATATTAATATTATCTGGTGTATTCATTGCAAATTGGTCAACTTTTTCTATGTATAGAAAGCAGGGAAGGCTATTTAAGAAAGAAGTGAATATTTCCAAATAATGATCGTGAACTTCGTCGATATAATGGGCAATCAAGTTATTTGAACAAAACATATAGAACAAAGAAAATCCACTAGGAAAATGAATTACCCTGTGGGTTTTCTTCATTTATTGGGGCCGCTTTAGATAATTCTATAATTATGTTTTTTGAACAAATGCCCATATGTAACCATCTGGATCTCTTAAGTAAAATTCTTTATAGCCCCATGGTTGAACAGTAGGTTCTGTGATGACTTTTTCTCCATTTGGGAAGTCTAATAGTGTCAATTCTTTTTCTAGTACACTTTCAAATAGTGGATCGACTTCTTTTACGACTAATTGAAAGACTGCATCAGTATTTGATTGCGTATCTGTAGGATGGAGTATTAGCTCGCCAATCCCAACCTTAAACCAATACATATCATCGTGACCTCTTAAATATTCAAACCCAACTTTTTTCATACCAATTTTTAGAAGAGTTTGTATCTTTACAGAAAATAACAATATCTAAAACGCCATTCATTTAATCAGCTCCTTTATATTTACTGTATTATCTATTCTTTACAGAGTATATGCTAACCTTTTTTATCATTAAAAAATGGATCACATCTCAAGTATTTCAGTTAAAGAGTTTTTTAATGCCTAGGTTTCTTGCAATGTAGATTCATATTATATTAACTAATTAATGGGTTCTCTATAAGTCATTATGTGACGAATGGAGAGCCCTTTTTCGATACTAAATACTCAAATGTTATTACTGATTAAATACGAATTGACTAGATTTGTCAGAAATAAAATCATATCAAGTCTCGTTATAATGAAAATGTAATCCTTGGATAATTAGGATTTTTTATAAATAGAAAAATCGAAGCATTATGAAAATGATTAGTAGGTGAGAAGAATGAACGCAGCTTTATATAAAGAAATTCAATGTATATGCCGGGAGAAAGGCTGGACAAAAACAGACTTGGCTCAGGAGTCTGGTATTCATATTAGTGAAATAAGTCGTATTTTCAATCATAAGCGCTCGCTTACACTAAAATATTTGGATGCCATTTCAGAAGCTATTGGATTGGAGGAAGGCACACTTTATTCATATTTTGTTGAGGAATGCTTTAATGAGGAATGGGTGTTGGACAAGCGTAAAACTGTACAGTTTTTATTTAAATGTTTTACTAATGGTTACGAAGAACATTGTCAAAATCTATTACAAATTATGACAACTGAAAAATCAGATTCAGCGCGAACCATTTATTTACATTACATTTTCTTCGTTGCAGAAGAGTTATTTAAAGTTGGAAAAGAAGAAAAAGCTTTGACTTTATATAATCTTATTATAGAAAATTATTCGAAAGACATGTTAGAACAGTTAGCAATTAGTTATTTTAGGAGATTTTATATTTTAAGAATGACCGAGAGTGGTCAGCATGCATTGACGTATGTGTTGGAGTATCTATTTTGTATGCCAAAAAAGATTAGGATAGAAGCTTATTTATGGATTACTGCGTTCTATTATAGGCGCGAGAATTGGGAAGAGGTACTTTATTATTCCGAAAGATTAAAGAAACTAGTTAAAGGCGGAGAGTATTGTGGGAGAGCTCTTATGTATAAAAGCTTTGCGTTGGCACGTCTAGGAGGCTCTCTTGAGGAAATAATTGAACTAACAGAACAATATGCGCAAGTAAATGATTATTTTGCTGATCTTGCTAGAGGAAATCGATTTGCTTCATATTTAGACTATGGATATCTTGAGTATGTAGACCAGTATCTTACTTGGTTAGAAGATAGAGAGGATGTATATGTTGGTTTACCAAAGGTGATTGAGGCTTACATACAACTAAACCGATTAGACGATGCTAAGAGAATATTAGATTTATATCAACATACGATTGATGAGTTATCTGTAAATGGAGAAACGTGGTTAAAACAGAAGGTATCTTTGGAGTTTCGCTATGCACATGCGTTGTACTGGTGTGAAAGCTTACAGGTACAAAAAGGATTGGATGAATTACTAGATGTGGCTTATACAGCTAATCAAATAGGTAACTTAGAACGATTTAATAAATGTCTTCGGATTTACTGGAGATTTAAGAACCATGCTAATTCAGACCAAATAAATAAGTATATACAATTATTAAGTATTAATGGTATCAAAGAGGGGTCGACTCGAAACTTTATATAGTACTAATTTAGTTTAGATGAAATTGAGATTATGAACGATAGATTAATAGAATTTAATAGTAAAAAAAATTTTTTAAAAAAAGTGCAACTTGACATAATTTTCAGGAACTTAAATTGTATCAAATTTCATTATAATGAACTTATTAAGAAAAGAAAGTAGGGATAGTAGTTGAAAAAGAAAATGTTTAGAAATGTTACAACATTAGCATTAACAACAGGACTTATTAGTACTACAATGACACCAGGTTCCTTTTCACACCAAGTTCATGCACAAGCAACTTCAAAGATTGAGCAAGTACTAGCACAACTTACTCCACAGCAACGTGAGGCAATCAAGCAATTGAAGATGAGTGACAAAGAGGGACTTCAATTGTCTCCTGATGTCGATCAAACAAGTGACAAGCTTACATCGATTATTGTTGAGTTTAAGGACAAGCCTCAGCAGACTGCAGTTTTAGAAGCAGAATCGGATGGAGTCAATCTAACAGCAGAAGCCGCAAAGGAAAAAGTGGATGCTTCACACGAAACGTTCCAAAAAGACTTAAAAACAATTTTTAGCAGTGAATTAAAAGCGAAGAAAAATCCATATTCAATTAAGCGTTCATATAAAAAAGCATTTAACGGAGTTTCTATGACTCTACCAGCTAACAAAGTAAAGTCGCTACTTAAATCTAGCGCTGTAAAAGCAGTATGGAGTGATATGCAGGTTCAAGTAGAGCCACCTTCAATTAAAGAGACGACGACTAAGCAAGCTGCAACTCATACGATGGTTACATTTCCTGGCGTTGAAAAACTTCACCAAGAGGGTTTTACAGGAAAAGGAGTAAAAGTTGGAATTCTTGATACTGGTATTGATTATAATCATCCAGATTTAAAAGGTGCTTTTAAAGGTGGATATGATTTCGTCGATAATGACAATGACCCGATGGAAACGTCGTATGCAGATTGGAAGAAGTCTGGTCAGCCTGAATTGGCTACAAACGGAGAAGCTTACTACACTGAGCATGGTACACATGTTGCAGGAATTATTGCAGGACAAGCAAAAAATAATGCAGATTTTGCTGTAGAGGGTGTTGCACCTGATGCTGATATATATTCTTATCGTGTTTTAGGACCATATGGATCTGGATCTACTTCAGCTATTTTGGCTGGTATCGATAAAGCGGTGTCAGATGATATGGACATTATTAATATGTCACTTGGAGCAAATTATAATGATCCATTATATCCTACGAGTATTGCGGTAAACAATGCTGTACTGACAGGTGTAACAGCGATTGTCGCAGCAGGAAACTCTGGAGATAGAATGTATTCCCTTGGTGCTCCTGGTAACGCTCCTTTAGCAATTACAGTTGGTGCAAGTGATACATCTGTTTCAATTCCAAGTTTTTCAGGTGCATTGCATCCTTCAACAGGCGATATACCTGTTGATCTAAAGTTAGCTGCCCAAGGTTTAACTGATAACGTAGCTGACTTTGAAGGGCAAACTTTGCAAATGGTAAATGTAGCATATGGTAATGACCCTAGTTATTTTATGAGTGATGGTAAAGGTAATTCGATTCCAATCGATGTAAAGGGAAAAGTTGTGCTGGCGCAAAGAGGTAGCATTGGAATTACTCAAATTATTGCCACAGCTAAATCACATGGAGCAAAAGCAGTAGTTTTATATGATGCAGATGTTCCATTAGGTGATGTGTATCTTGGAGATGGTTACGGATTACTTCCGACATTTTTATTAAGTAACGCACAAGGAAAAGCCCTCGCAGCTAAATTACCTTTATTTGGTGCATCAGCAGGTATACCTTTAGACTTTACATTTAGTAATATGAAACAAACAGTGACTGTGGGCGATAAGTTGGCACCATTCAGCTCACGTGGTCCATCCCGTGTGCTATATGATATTAAGCCTGAAGTAACAGCACCTGGTGTATCTGTTTTCTCTACTGTTCCTTCTTATATGCATGGAGCAGATCAGATTGGGAACTATCAATATGCATATGAGCGTTTATCTGGAACATCAATGGCAACTCCTAACGTTGTTGGGGTAGCAGCATTATTAAAACAAGCTCACCCAGACATGTCTCCTTCAGATATTAAATCAACACTTATGAATACAGCAGATCCATTATCTGATAAATACAGTGTATATGAAGTTGGTGCAGGACGTGTAAATCCTTATGATGCTGTTCATGCTCAGACGGAAATTCAAGTGAAAGATAAAACTTCAACTGTAAAGGACAATGCAAGTAATAATGAGGCAACAACTTTAGCGAGTAAAGGAATTAAACAAATTAAAAATATTACTGGTGCATTAAGTTTTGGAGAACAAGCTATTTCTAGTAAAGATATTATAGATCAACGTTCTATGACTTTATTTAATAAAAGCTCAGTTGATAAAACATATGATGTAAAGGTTCAATTCCAAAAATTGGACGGAAGATTCACAAATGACTCTAGAGCAGACCAAGATGCTGCTGAAAATGGCGTTACATTAGATGTTAAGTCATCTGTAAAAGTGAAACGATACAGCAGTGCAAATATGGATGCAATGATTCATGTACCTAAAACTGCAAAGCTTGGAACATATGAAGGTTATGTGGTTTATACAAATCAAAAGGATCCGAATGAAACATATAAAATTCCATTTGCGATTCATACAGTAAAAGAAGGTATTCACCATGTTGCAGGAAATCCACCTACGTTTACGACTGCGGTAGAGGCGGGGTATAACGGAATAAGATGGTCAATCGGTCTTAACTTCCAATTAAATTCTCATATGCGAACGATGGATTTATTCCTTTTCGATCCGAAAACGAACAAAGAAATTGGCTTCCTTGGCACTTTGGACGGCATGGGTGCGGATGAGAATATTGAATATTATTTAAGAGGTGCAATGAACGAAGGTTATTATTATCCATTAACAGGAGATCCAGATCAACCAATTGCATATGATAAGGAACAAACTGCACCAGGATTATACAAAATCAGACTTGTAGGCACAAATGATCAAGGAAAAACCTTCAGCGCAGACGCTCCCGTTTACTATAGCGTTACCCAGCCTACACTAAATCTAAACTCGGATTCTGGCATCTATGAATATAGCCTTGATCAGCAAGTCGTATCGTTAACAGGTTCAGTCTATGATCCTGATGTGGACGATATGAAAACTGGCGGTATCAATGCTTCTCAAGGGAATAATAAAGTTTTCTATTCGGTTCCTAGTAAACTATTAGGAGGGGGGACTGTTTCGGTTCCGGTGAACAGTGACGGCAATTTTACTGCACAAATCCCGTTGAACAAGACAATCCAACCATTTAAAGTGGACATGTATGCGGAAAACATGGCGACAGTACAGAACTATTATGGCCATAAATCCCTATACTATGTGAAACAAGGGACACCGTATGGAACAGCTATCGCTGATAAACAAAAAGTAAAAGCAGGCGAAACGGTAACAGTTACCCTTTCCATGAACAATATGGCAAATATGAAGCAAGCCGTGTATTCATTTTACGATCAAAGCTTATTGAATGCTGAGTTAGTAAGTATTAAACCAAATGCAGCATTGAAAGGAAAAGTAGATATTCAGACAGTGAATACAGATGTGGAAGTAGACGGAATAAAGGTAAAAAGAACAGATATTACTGCAACTTTAATTGGTGATGCAGCTCAAACAGGAGTTTCCGGAAAAGTTCCAATGGTAGATATAACATACAAAGTGAAAGGTGATTCTGAAAGTACAAGCCTAGGTTTATCACAATTCAATGTATCGTACACAAATACGGATAGCACAACGAAATCCTCTTTTGGTATTAGTCTTCCTTATCAGGTGGAACGAACTTACTCCTTCATGAAATCATGGGTTTATGGAGAAGCATTTATGCTTCCTCAACTTGATGAGCCATCAACATTGGATTATGTAAAGGCAGGTGCAAAAGTCAAAGTGACAGATGAAGCAGGAAAAGAATATCCAAACTCGTTTGGAAGTAATAGTGGTTTCCCTTGGCACTTTACATCTAACCTGCCAATAACGGATAAACCATTTACATTAGAGGTAGATATTCCGGGACATTTCACTGTTAAGAAAACCTTCACGATCGGTCTGAAAGAAAATGGGGAAGTGAAACCTTACTCGAAAGCTCTCTATTATGAAAATGCACCTGCTGGAGATGTGAATAAAGATAATGTCATCGATGTGAAAGATGCTTTATACATCCAAACTTATTGGGGTACAAATAAGCGTGCGGCAGATATTAATTATGATGGTGTTGTTGATGCAAAAGATATGCAATATGTCATCAATAACTACCTAATGCAAAATCCATGGAATGACAATTCACCAAAAGCAGCTAAAAAGTATAAGAGCAAAACATTAGATGATGTATTAGAAGCTCTAGGATTAGAGTAATTTAATAGTGTAACTAGAAAAACGGTAACCTTTAAAAGGGTTACCGTTTTTTTTTGATCTGAAGCATGTTTTCTAACCTCCTTTAAATGGTTGGAATATCCTAGTCACTGCATTTCCTGTTTTACTTTAACTCTATATTTAATTTTTCTTTAAATACTTGTTTATTTCGCCGAAAGATTGAGAAAAATAACTTGATGCAGAAGATATCTGACCGAATTTACGAATTCAATTAAATAGGATTATTCTATAAAAGATTTAATAATCGTTGTGATACAATAGATTAGTCATTTATAAGTAAATATATGAAACAACCATTATTGTTAATGATAGAAAATAGAAAGCAAGGTAAATATAATGAATAAATTTTCTAGTTTAGGTTTAAGCGAAGAGTTGACGGAGTATTTAACTGAATTGGGTATAAATGAGCCAACCCCGATTCAAGAGAAGGCAATTCCGATCGTTTTTGAAGGGAAGGATTTGATAGGTCAAGCACAAACAGGGACGGGTAAAACTTTTGCATTCTTATTTCCAATCCTTGAACGAATTAATTTAGAATTACCACATACTCAAGCATTAGTAGTTGCTCCAACAAGAGAACTAGCTCTACAAATAACAGCTGAGGCGAAAAGGATTGTTAGTGAAGACTTCGGTGTACTTGCTGTATATGGTGGCCAAGACGTTGAACAACAAGCACGTAAGCTAAAAGGTGGAGCACATTTAATTATTGCTACACCTGGTAGACTTTTAGACCATTTAAGAAGAGGGACAATAAAATTAGATAAAGTTGATTTTTTAGTACTTGATGAAGCAGATCAAATGTTACATATTGGTTTTTTACATGAGGTAGAAGATATTATCAATCAAACTCCTGTATCGAGACAAACGCTATTATTTTCTGCTACAATGCCAGATCAAATCCAATCACTAGCAAAGCGTTACATGAAAAAGCCAGAGATTATTAAAGTAAAAGCTAAGAGAATTACACTAGATGAAATTGAACAATTAATAATTGAAACAACAGATCGTGGAAAATATAATGCATTGTTGAGTCAAATTAAAGAGGCAGAACCTTTCCTGGCAATCATTTTTTGTAGAACTAAGAGAAGAGCTAATAAGTTAAATGAACAGCTAAAAGGAAAAGGATTATTATCAGAGGAACTTCACGGAGATTTAACGCAAGGAAAGCGTGAAAAAGTTATGAAGTTGTTCCGAGAAGCAAAAATACAATATCTTGTAGCAACAGATGTAGCAGCCAGAGGAATTGATGTTGATGGTGTAACTCATGTTTTCAACTATGATATCCCTCTAGATACTGAAAGCTATGTACATCGAATAGGAAGAACCGGTCGTGCAGGAGATACTGGTACAGCAATTACATTTGTAACTCCGAAAGATTTTCAAGAAATGAAAATGATTGAGAAAGACCTTAATCTTTCAATTAAGAGAAAAGAAATGGAAAGAGTAGAAAGAACAGAGAGTGCAGATAGATCAGGAAGAACGGGAAGAACTGAAAGATCAGGAAGAACGGGAATATCAGGAAGAACAGGAAGATCAGGAAGAACGGAAAGATCAGGAAATACAGGAAGAGCGGAAAGAACAGGAAATGCAGGAAGAGCGGAAAGAACAGGAAATACAGGAAGAGCGGAAAGAAC
>NZ_NESS01000010.1 GCF_002128425.1 Gottfriedia acidiceleris | reverse complement strand
CTCATAAGGTGTTCATGAGTAAGTAAAGAAGCAAAATATGAGATTTAGTAACTCATAAGATGTTCATGAGTAAGTAAAAAGGCAAAAATAAGAAAATAACTTATTCATAAAGGGTTCATGAGTAAGTAAAATAGCAAGAAGATGAAATATAGTAACTCATAAGTGGTTCATGAGTAAGCAAAGAAGCAAAAACCTGGGATTTAGTAACTCATAAGGTGTTAATGAGTAACTAAATAAGCAAGAAGATGAAATATAGTAACTCATAAGTGGTCCATGAATAAGTAAAGAATCAGAAATATGAAAATACCCTACTCATAAAAGATTCTTTTGTAAACTTCTATTAAAATGTACAATTAATCTACAATCTATTGACATAAAAAACAGAATATTCTTATAATTAATTAAAATCTAATGAAACAACAAACAAGTCTAGTATAACTAATTTGAATGATTTACTTCTTAATCTACTATAAAGGGTGTTCAGATGAATCAAATTAATGAATTAGAATGCTATTGCGTATCCGTTTAAAGAGGAGATTTATCGTTTCTCCAATAATTCTATTCTATTAGATCCACCTGTAAGCATCGAGATTACTCCTAAATATGTGAATGAAATAAAATTAAAAAGAAGCTTACTACTCAACTCCCCTAGCCATTGTTATCAAGCACTGCCTACTAGTTTTGAAGGACAATGGGAAATTGTAGAATTAGTTTTAGATCACTTAATAAGATATTATCCAGACTATTTTGAAGTTCATAGGGGTCATGAATATTGGACTATTTATAATAAGCTTCTGAAGGAGGAGGAACAATTTAGCTTTGGGGACCTATCTTCTGTTTTAGGAAAGCCATTGAATTTTATAGGTAGACATGTACAAGAGGATTTAATTTATATGAGTCAACGAGATGGTGATTTATTTTTAGATGCTGGTCATCTCTGTTTTCCCTCTAATTGGTCACTTACTTTCAAACTAGGAATGAGATTTAAAGAGATTCATCAACCGATACCGATGTTTAGTGGAAAATCATTGGACGATAGAATTCTTCGTTTCTTAAAAAATATCGAACAAGGAGCACCTTGGGCTCGTAAAAATTGGTCATTAATGGCAGGAAATCGACTAGATACTTCATTAGAAACATTCGATTTATGGGGTAAAGACAGAAAAGAAGTTTCAACTGAAAATGTTGGGAAATTTGTTCATTTACGCGTTGAAGTTCAAAAGTTATTTAGGTTACCCATTAGTAATGGGCTCCTTTTTACGATTCATACTCACTTATTACCACTTGAGCAATTAACATTAAATAAGAAATGGTTGGAACAATTTTATAAAATTCTATGTGAATTGCCAGATTTCATTTTAGATTATAAAGGAATCTCTTCGTATAAAAAAGAAGTATTAACATACTTAAAAAATAAACTTGAAGAAGTTGGGTAGAAAACGATGAATAATTTAATAGTTGAAGAAGCTAGATTTATAGATGGAAAAAGAAAATATTTAATCTGTTCAAATCATAAAGGAAGAGCGTTAATTCAACCAATTTTAGAAAAGTTACTTGAGAAAAATTATTCTTTCGATTTTGTCTTTATCGGATTTGATTCAAGTCCAGAACAATTGCAAAATAATATTAAAACTTGGTTACAAAGTCAGAAAATGGGCAGCTATTTATATATCGCACTAAGTAAAGAAGAGCTTAAAAATTTGAGACCAATTATAGAGGATGTAGGATTTTTTGAAGATGAAGTACAATATATTGGTTATGGTGAACTGAACTCGAAGGTTTTTTGTTGTCGTTGTCATAGTTTAACCGAATTAATAAAATTCGAACTTGGTAAAGAAATTCAGTGCCAAAACTGTCATTTATTACTTTCAGTTTCTGACCATTATTCGGTCCATTATGACGCATACTTAGGAAACATCGCTAAATTGTAGATGGAGGTGAATTGTATTGATTGAGAATACGATACTAGTTCGTGTTAATGAAATAAATCAAATAACTCAACAGGTTAAAGAATTTAGCTTTATTCCAATTGATGAATTTATTCTACCAGCTTTTAGTGGAGGTTCTCATATTAATACATATGTTGCTTCTGAAAATGAGATTATTTGCAGACCTTATTCTTTAGTTCATCATTCACTTATTGATAACACATATAAAATTGCCATTCATTTAAATTCGGAATCAAAAGGCGGATCAAAATATTGGCATGAACGAATTAAAGTAGGTGATCGACTTCGGATTAGCTATCCAAAAAATCATTTTCCATTAAGTTCAAGAGCGAAACATCATGTGTTTTATGCAGCGGGTATTGGCATTACGCCATTTTTAACGATGATGAAAGAATTAAAAAGTAAAAATAAATCTTTTGAACTCCACTATACTTCAGCAACAAAATCAAGTTGTGCATTTTACGACTTTTTAAATGAATATTATAAAGAAGAGTCTACTTTTTACTTTACAAAAGAGCTGAAATCTAGTCGAATAAAAGTTGAAACACTGTTAGACCATTCAATCGGAACTCATGTATATTTTTGTGGTCCTAATCGGTTTATTTCTCAATTTAATGAATCAGCTTTTGCATTTGGCTATCCGAAATCAAGTGTCCATATTGAAGTTTTTACACCACCTTTATCAGCTAAATCAAGACCGTTTGAGGTAAAACTGGCGAATGGAACTACAAAGCAAGTTCCCGTTGATAAAACTTTATTAGATGTTTTACTCGATGAGGGGTTAAAAGTACCGTATTCTTGTAGGATTGGTAGATGTGGGACATGCGAAGTTAATGTAATTGATGGTCAAATTGAGCATCACGACTTCATATTAGATGAGGATCAACGAAAAAGTAATAAAATGATTTTAACTTGTGTCTCAAGGGCAAAATCTAATCAAATCATACTTGAAATATAGACATCAATTTCAAAAAAAGCTTTCCTACCCTAGAAGGTATGAATAGCTTTTTTTTTACACTTTTTTAGATAAAACTAATTTCAAAATATATTTATAAATAAGAGTATTTAAAAAATACGTAATTTTCATAATTTTGGAGGATTTTTGAAAGCGTTTGTCGAAATTTTAATTATTCTTTGCATTTATATTCTTAATGAAAAGAAAAATCGACTTTTTTTCATAAATTCGATTATCTAATTAATTTTTACATCTTATTAAATTAAGAGATATAGAAAGGAGTGGCTTTATACATGTCAGAAAATACAAAAACTTCGCACTATAACTTGGAAGAGAATTTATTTGCTGAATTTCCAAAGCCTACTGTACAAGAGTGGAGAGATGTTGTTGAAAAATCCTTAAAAGGAGCCACTATTGAGGAAAAGCTTGTAACAAAAACATATGAAGAAATCATTTTGAAGCCGATGTATGGGGAAGAAGATATCGCTAACTACCCATATTTAAACGCTCAACCTGGAGAATTTCCTTTCGTTAGAGGAACAAATGAACAAGGCTATCTTGTAAAGTCATGGGAAATTAGTCAGGAATTAGATTGTTCTTCACCAGTAGAGTTCAACCGTGTTGCAAAACATGATTTAGACAAAGGGCAAACGATGTTAAAGATTCAACTGAACGAATCTTTAGTAACAAATAGTAAAAATAAAGGGTTAATTTTAAAATCTATAAATGATTTTAGAATAGCCTTTCAAAATATAAATTTAGAGGAAGTACCTTTAAATATTGAAACAGTTCATGGCGGGCAAGCATTTTTTAGTTCATTTATCGCATATTTGCAACAACAACATTACGATTTTAATAAAATAAAAGGTTTTATTGGAATGGATCCGATCAGTAATTTAGTGAAGGAAGGGACACTTCCGTATTCTCTTGAAAATGCTTACAAAATGATGGCTGAGATCACAAAATGGTCGGTTAATCATACAGCAAATTTAAGAAATATTTTAGTGCAGTCACATCCTTATCACGATGCTGGAGGAAATGCAGTACAAGAATTAGCATTTGCTATTTCAACAGGATTAGAGTATCTACGTGAAATGGATAATCGACAAATTCCTCTTGATGATGCAGCTACGAAAATGCTTTTCTCGTTTTCTGTCGGTTCGAACTTCTTTATGGAAATCGCAAAATTAAGAGCAGCTAGAATGATTTGGGCAAGAATCATGAAAGAATTAGGTGGTAATGAAGCTTCACAAAAAATGAAAATTCATTCCCGCACATCTGCATGGACGAAAACGATTTATGATCCTTATGTAAATATACTTAGAGGAACAGTTGAGGCTTTTGCAGGGGTAATTGGTGGATCTGACTCACTTCATGTTTCGCCATTCGATGAATCGATTAAATCATCTGATGAGTTTTCTAGACGTATTGCAAGAAATACTCATTTAATTCTTGATAAAGAATCAAATTTATCGAAAGTCTCTGATCCAGCCGGTGGTTCTTGGTATATTGAATCACTTACTTACTCTTTAGCTGAAAAGGCATGGGAACTATTCCAAAAGATTGAAGAAAAAGGTGGAATGGTCAAGGCAATACAAGAAGGTTTTCCACAAGCATTAGTAAGACAGGTTGCAAAAGAAAAATCGAGCAACATAAAAAATAGAAAAGATAAATTTATTGGAACCAATATTTATCCAAATTTGAATGAAACCGAGTTAGAGAAAAAGGAATTGGACCAGAAAGAAGTTGAGGTGAATAAAGAAAACTTCGAGGGCAGTTCAAAACAGTTCGTATTACAAAGTGGTTGTTCAATTGAAGATACAATTGATGCAGCAAATAACGGTGCATCAATCATGAACATTTTAAATGCAATGAACTTAGAAGACTCAGAACTTCCTAGAGTAAATCAATTAAACATACATCGTGGTGCGCAACCTTATGAATCATTACGCCAAAATTCTCAAAGCTATAAAAATAGTACTGGTGAATATCCAACGGTATTTGTAGCAAATTTTGGACAAGTTGCAGCATATAAACCTCGAACAGACTTTGTTACTGATTTCTTTGAAGTTGGAGGATTTAAGGTGCTACAAAATAAAGGTTTTGCATCCATTGATGAAATAATCGATTCATATAAAAAATCAGAATCGACTATTGTTGTTATTTGTTCAGCTGATGATCAATATATAGAAGTTGTACCTTCTATAACAAATCAGATTAAAACAATTAATCCGAATGCAAAAGTACTTTTAGCAGGAAAACCTTCAATAGAAGATATGAATTTATACAAAGAAGTTGGAATTGATGATTTTATTCATTTGAAGGTAAATAATTTCGAGATGTTAGAAAATCTTCAAAAGGATGGAGGGATTACGAAATGAACAAACTAACAGACTTTACAAAGATGCCCTTTAATACAACATTTTCAGCACCAAATATAGCGCCTCCTAAGCAGATCCAAGTCGAACATGATGATTGGAAAACTTTAGAACAAATAGATGTAAAGCCATTGTATGATTCGAATGATCTTAATCATATGACACACTTAGGTTATGTTTCTGGAATTGCTCCGTTTTTACGTGGACCTTACCCAGCGATGTATATAAACAAACCTTGGACGATTCGCCAATATGCTGGCTTTTCAACAGCAGAGGAAAGTAATGCATTTTATCGAAGAAATTTAGCTGCTGGTCAAAAAGGTTTATCGATCGCATTTGATTTAGCTACTCACCGTGGATATGATTCAGATCATCCTCGTGTTGAAGGAGATGTTGGAAAAGCAGGAGTTGCAATCGATTCAATCCTTGATATGAAAATTTTATTTGATGGTATTCCTTTAGATAAAATGTCAGTTTCAATGACGATGAATGGTGCGGTACTTCCCGTTTTAGCGTTTTATATTGTCGCTGCAGAAGAACAAGGGGTAGATCAGTCGCAGCTTACAGGAACGATTCAAAACGATATTTTGAAAGAATATATGGTGAGAAATACGTATATTTACCCACCAGAGGCATCAATGCGTATTATCGCAGATATTTTTTCTTATACTTCGCAACATATGCCTAAATTTAACAGCATCAGTATATCCGGTTACCATATGCAAGAAGCAGGAGCAACTGCTGATATTGAATTAGGCTATACTTTGGCAAATGGATTGGAATATGTACGAACAGGTTTAAAAGCGGGAATTGATATTGATTCGTTTGCTCCACGTTTATCATTTTTCTGGGGAATCGGAATGAATTATTTCATGGAAATCGCAAAAATGAGAGCAGCTCGCATGCTTTGGGCTAAATTGATAAAATCATTTGAACCAAAGAAAGAAAAATCAATGGCACTAAGAACGCATTCACAAACATCTGGTTGGAGTTTAACGGAACAAGATCCATTTAATAATGTGACTCGTACTTGTATTGAGGCGATGGCTGCTGTGTTAGGACATACGCAATCACTTCATACGAATGCTTTAGATGAAGCAATTGCATTACCAACGGATTTCTCTGCTCGTATTGCCCGTAATACACAGCTTTATTTACAAGAAGAAACGGGAATTTGTAATGTAGTAGACCCTTGGGGAGGTTCATATTACGTTGAATCGTTAACAAATGAATTGGTTCAAAAAGCATGGGCACATATTCAAGAGGTTGAATCACTTGGCGGTATGGCAAAAGCGATTGAAACTGGTTTACCAAAGATGAGAATCGAAGAAGCCGCTGCAAGACGTCAAGCTCACATCGATTCAGGTAAAGAAACGATTATTGGCGTAAATAAATATCGCCTTGAAAAAGAAGATCCATTAGATGTTTTAGAAGTCGACAATACTGCAGTTCGCCAGGCGCAAATTATGCGACTACATGAACTTCGAGCATCTAGAGATGAAGCTAAAGTTCAAGCAGCATTATCTGCAATTACTGAAGCAGCGGAGTCTGGGGAGGGCAATTTGTTAGCGCTTGCAATTGAGGCTGCTAGAGCTCGTGCAACATTAGGTGAAATTTCGGATGCTTATGAAAAAGTAGTTGGAAGACATAAAGCCGTTATTCGTTCAATTATGGGTGTTTACAGTGCCGAATACGGTGAAAAAGATGAAATAGAGATTGTACGTAAAATGGCTGATGATTTTGAAGAGAAAGAAGGTCGTCGTCCTCGAATTATGATTGCTAAATTGGGACAAGACGGTCATGATCGTGGAGCGAAAGTAATCGCAACGGCGTTTGCTGATTTAGGCTTTGATGTAGATATCGGTCCTTTATTCCAAACACCAGCAGAAACAGCACTTCAAGCAGTTGAAAATGACGTTCATGTTATTGGAATGAGCTCATTAGCAGGTGGACATAAAACGCTACTTCCACAATTGATGGAAGAGTTAAAAAAACTAGGTCGACAAGATATTGTTCTTGTTGCTGGAGGGGTAATACCAGCAGGAGACTATGAGTTTTTATTGAAGAACGGAGCGGCAGCAATCTTCGGACCAGGTACTGTTATCCCAGTTGCGGCACAAAAAGTTATTGAAGAAATTAATCGCCGACTTGAGGATTCGATTTAAATGGATCACGAAAATAAGAGAAAGAAAAAGCTTTCAGAAGACGACTATGTAAATGGAGTACTTGAAGGCAATCGAACTATTTTAGCGCAAACAATTACTCTTATAGAAAGTAATTCGAAAGCACATATGAATTCTGCACAAAATGTGCTCACGAGATTACTCCCTCATTCAGGTCGTTCGATCCGGATTGGAATAACTGGGGTTCCAGGAGCCGGTAAAAGTAGTTTAATAGAAAGCTTTGGAACATATTTGTGTGATCAAGGACATAGAGTAGCCGTTTTAACAATCGATCCAAGTAGCACAATTACAAAAGGTAGTATTTTAGGAGACAAAACAAGAATGGATTCTCTTTCAAAGAATCCTAATGCTTTTATTAGACCATCTGCATCGGGTGGTTCACTTGGCGGAATTGCACGTAAAACTCGAGAATCAATGCTAGTTTGCGAAGCAGCAGGCTATGACGTAATTTTAATTGAAACTGTCGGTGTTGGACAAAGTGAAGTACAGGTTCGTTCAATGGTTGATTTTTTTCTTTTAGTTATGCTAACTGGAGCAGGCGATGAGCTACAAGGAATTAAAAAAGGAATCATGGAACTTGCAGATTCAATTGTCATCAATAAAGCCGATGGACAAAACAAAATAAAAGCCAAAGCAGCTAGGGCTGAATTTAATCGAATTCTTCACTTATTACAACCTTCAACACCTGGTTGGTCTAGTAAAGCATATACAGCTTCCGCATTACTTGGTGAAGGTATTGAAGAAATATGGAATGAAATTAATGCTTTTAAAAATCTTACAACTGAGTCTGGCTATTTTTTTGAGCGCCGTCAAAAACAAATGATTGATTGGATGTACAACATGGTTTTTGAACAGTTGAAACTAAGTTTTCTGAATCATGAAATTGTGAAACAGAATTTAAAAACGATTGAAAGCTCAATTGTAAATGGAGAATTAACAGCAACTACAGCTGCGAACCATTTATTAACCATTTTTGAAGGCAATAGGAAGGAGACATTGTAATGCACGAGACTAGTCCTAAAAAAATTAATCATATTGGAATTGCAGTAAGAGATTTAGAGACTTCTATTCAATTATATACAAATGTACTCGGCTTAAAACTTAAAGGTATCGAAACAGTTGAAAGTGAAAAAGTACGTGTAGCATTTATCGAAATCGGTGAAGTGAAAATTGAGCTTTTAGAAGCAACTAGTCCAGAAAGCCCAATTGCAAAGTTTATTGAGAAAAAAGGCGAAGGAATTCACCATATTGCATTAGAAACAGATAACTGTGAGAAACAGCTTGAAATCGTGAAAGAACACGGAATTAAACTAATTAATGAAGTTCCAAAAAAGGGTGCGCACGATAGCCTAGTTGCTTTCCTTCATCCTAATTCAACGAATAAAGTATTGTTTGAGCTATGCCAACCATCATCTAGTGTATCCAGAAAGGAAGTTGAATAAAGTTATGACGACAGCGTATGAGAAAATTAATGAATTAATGGATCGAAAAAGAGTAATTGAACTAGGCGGCGGAGACGAACGAATAGATTCACAGCATAATAGAGGGAAATTAACTGCTAGAGAACGTATTAATCTTTTATTAGATGAAGATACTTTTGTCGAACTAAATCCTTTTATTAAACATCGCGCTACGAATTTCGGAATGGACAAAATGGATAGTCCGGGTGAAGGAGTTGTCACAGGTTACGGTAAAGTCCATGGACGTTTAATTTATGTTTTTGCGCAAGACTTTACAGTATTTGGTGGAGCATTAGGTGAAATGCACGCTATAAAAATTGCGAAAGTTATGGACTTAGCTGCAAAAGTAGGTGCTCCAATTATTGGATTAAATGATTCTGGTGGAGCTAGAATACAAGAAGGTGTCGTTTCATTAGACGGTTACGGTCATATTTTTTATCGTAATTCTATTTATTCCGGCGTGATTCCGCAAATTTCTGTCATAATGGGACCGTGTGCAGGTGGAGCGGTCTATTCACCAGCAATTACTGATTTTGTCTTTATGGTTGAAAAGACAAGTCAAATGTTTATTACTGGTCCGAAAGTAATTGAAACAATTACTGGTGAAAAAATTACAACTGAAAATCTAGGAGGTGCAAAAGTTCATTCTTCGATTAGCGGTGTAGCACATTTCACTGAAGAATCAGAACCAGAAATATTAGAACAAGTACGCAGACTAATCAGCTTTTTACCTCAAAATAATAATGAAAAACCAGAAGGAGTTCCTTTCTTCGAAAAAGATGATTGGAGAGAAGACCTAATTGACTTAGTTCCAATTGAATCTACGAAAGTTTACGATGTAAGAAAAGTGATTGAGCAAATTCTTGACAATGGAGACTTCATGGAAGTACAACCAAACTTTGCAAAAAACGTTGTGATCGGATTTGGACGTATTGATGGACATAGCGTTGGAATCATTGCTAATCAGCCAAAAGTAATGGCAGGTGGTCTTGATATTAATTCTTCTGATAAACTTGCAAGATTTATTCGTCTTTGTGATTCGTTTAATATTCCTTTAATTACATTTGAAGATGTAACAGGTTTCTTCCCAGGTGTAAACCAGGAGCATGGTGGAATAATTCGTCACGGAGCTAAAATTTTATATGCTTATTCAGAAGCTACAGTTCCAAAAATTACTGTAATCTTAAGAAAAGCATATGGAGGAGCATACGTAGCAATGAATTCTAAAGCAATTGGTGCAGATGTAGTATACGCTTGGCCAAATGCAGAAATCGCCGTAATGGGACCAGAAGGAGCAGCGAATATTATCTTCGCAAAAGAAATTAATCAAAGTATCGATCCAATTGCGACTCGTGCTGAAAAAATTTCAGAATACAGAGAAATGTTTGCAAACCCATATGTTGCAGCTTCTCACGGTATGGTAGATGATGTTATTGATCCAAGAGATACACGAAAAGTCTTAAAACAATCCTTAGAAATGTTAAGAACAAAAAGTGAAACACGACCTAAAAAGAAACATGGAAATATACCTCTTTAAAAAGTAGAGAGAGTATGTGAGGAGTAGAAACCAATCTCACTAAACTTCCTTTACTGTGAAAATCTTGGTCGAGATGACAAGAGCATATTTCACAGTGTGACTAGATATACTTAAAGATTAGTATATCTAGTTTTTTTTCGAGTAAATGTTAAAAATTACATTTTAATAAATCAATTTGCTTATTGATAAATAAAAATGTTTGTGTTATAATAAAATATTTTGTATTGACTCAATGGATTTTAATCGTTACGATAATACTTGGAAATAAAATCTAGTTCGGGAGTGATTTTATGCTTGGTAGAAGTAGGATCCAAATGTTAACCATTACGATGAATTCAAATGGTATGACAAATACAATTCATCCAACACTAATTTGGGATGACGTAGATGTTGTATTAATAGATACAGGCTATCCAGGACAATTAAACGAATTTCGAAATTGTATTGAACAAGTAGGAGTACCATTTGAAAAACTTAATAAAATTCTTATTACTCATCAAGATATTGATCACATTGGAAGTCTTTCTGTTATTGTAGAAGAGTCTACTAACAATATTGAAGTCTATGCAAGTGAAATAGAAAAACCTTATATTCAAGGTGAAAAGTTACTGATTAAAATTACACCAGAAAAAATAGCAAAAGCAGTAGCGTCATTACCAGCAGATACATCAGAAGAATTTCGAAAAGCATTTAAAAACAGATTAGAAAATCCACCAAAGGGTAAAGTTAACCATGTTGTTACACCAGGAAATGATTTGCCAATTTGTGGTGGTATTTCAGTAATTGACACTGCTGGACATACACCAGGACATATAAGCTTTTATCATAAAGAATCGAAAACATTAGTTGCCGGAGATGCACTAATGATTGAAAATGGTTTATTAAATCCTTCAAACCCACTATACACATTTGATATTGAACAATCCTTAAAATCTATTGAAGGTTTATTGACATTAGATATTGAAAAAGTGATCTGTTATCATGGTGGATTGTTTGAGGGAAATATAAATGGAAGATTAAGTGAAATCCTTAAATGAAAAGATTAAAAAATCGTATTTGGAGGCAAATAAATGAGTAACAAGAATTATCAAGAATTAATAAAGGATCGTGTTTTTTTCGGTGGGGCAGATGACGTTAAAGACATGATGGAAAACGAAAAGGCAGATATTGTTTTTGATCTGAGAGTAAAAAATTATGAGGTCGACCCTCAAATTAACCGTGTACATAGTCCGATTGTTGATGATAAAGAGGAGCAAGCAGAAACACTTAAAAGAGCAATTGATCATGTTGTAGAAGCTTATCAAAATGATCAAAAAGTATATTTCCATTGTGGTGGAGGTAATACACGTGCAGGTACTGTGGCAATAGGAGCATTACTTGCGCTAAATAAAGCAGAAACAATTGAAGAAGCCGAAGAAATGACAAGAGCAATACGTCCAACAATTAAATCGAATCCCGATATGAAGGAATCTTTAAAAAAGATTTTTCCTACTGCTTAAAAAATATTAAAAAAAACGCTAATTGTACAAATTTATTTTGTATCATTTAGCGTTTTTTATTAAGAAATACCATTTAAATGATCTTTTACACACTTTATAAATTCATTTTTGTCACTTGTATTTTCTTTGGTTATTGGAGAAATTAACCAAAAGTCCTGATAAATATAATCTGTTTCTTTAATTGGGATTACTTTTAATTCGCCACTTATGACTTCAGGAAAATGTTTTAAAGTTGTATTATGCACAAATGTAAATACGCGGCCTTCCTTTATTAATTCAATAAGCGTCATTGTACGATTTGATTTTAGAACGATTTCATTTTTATATTTTTTAGCTAATTGTAGAAAGCCTTTATTGGATAAATTATACATAATAACTTTTTGATGAAGTAAATCTTCAGCTGTAACATAATCTAATTCATATAAATGAGAATTTTTGCCAACTATGATACAAATATTTCCCTTGCTTAAAAATTCGAAATTAATATTATTTTCCTTTTCTAGTTCCGCTTTTGAAGATACAACTAACGCTAAGTCATAGTCATCTTTTGTTAAATTGTTAATGATCTGAGGTGTACCTTGTTCAATTAATTCAATAGTAGCTTCGTTGTTATTTCCTGAGTATTTTTTTAATACTTCGTGAATTGTATAAGTAAAAGTAGGAGCACATGCTATTTTCATATGTTTTACTCTAGTTTCCTTAAAATCCGAAAGCTGTTCTTTTAATTCTTTCAAATTATTTAAAATTTCAATAGACCTAGATAATACTAACTCTCCCTCATAAGTTAAAGTAATTCCGCCTCTAGATCGATTAAATATATTTATTTCTAATTCTCTTTCAAGTTGACTAATGGCTTGACTAACCCCTGAAGGAGAAATATGCAATTTTTTCGCGGCTTTTGAGATTGACTTCTCATTCGCGATACTAACAACATATTCTAGTTGTTCAAAGTTCATATTAACCTCCTAATAAAAAACATTTTATCCTATCAATAGTTTAATCTATTTAAGTGTGTTACTTTGTTAAGTATTACTTAACAATAGCTTAACATATCTGAAATATAATTTCTGTCATAAACGATGTAAAATACTATTTAATTCCATTTAAATTTATAGGAATAATTAGGATTAGTCGATTAAATATCAGTAATTGTATATAGTATCTGTTGAAGGTTGGGAATAAAAATGTTTGCTAATAATGATTTTAATCATCACGAAAAAAAAACATTTATTTTTGTTGAAAATACTCTTTTCGTATCTGGAATTTGTACAATTTTAAAACATCATAATCTGGATGCTAGAAAAATAGATTTCCATCAAATTAATATAAGCGATTTAAATGAAACATTTTTTATTTGTCATGTGAAAAATGAAGAGATGGGAATTAAATCACAGCTTTTAAAGTTACGTGATCAGAACATTAATATCGTAATCATTAAGAATAACTTAGATTATAACGAAATAGAGAGTTTAATGAAGATTGGGGTAAATGGAATTTGCTTAACTGACATTGATGAGCAATATTTACTTTATATTGTAAGACAAGTTCAAGAGGGTCAGTTCTTTTTAGATTCTCGATTAACAAATTTAATCATTCAAGAAAATACTCGACTTCTTGAGAATGGAAAGAAAAAGAAAGAACTAGATTATGAAACTATGAATAATCTTCTGACAAAAAGAGAAATTGAAATTTTACAACTTTTAGCTCGAGGTTATTCTAATATTCAAATAGGTTCTGAATTATTTATTTCAAGTAAAACTGTTAAAAATCATGTTTCAAATATAATCCAAAAATTACAGGTTTCAGACAGATTAAATGCTGTGATTTTTGCATTGAAAAAAAATTGGATTTCGCTTGATTAATTAAGAAATGACACTAATCTGTTATGCTGGTGAAAATTGTAACTTGTTCGATTAATTTACTTTTTCACTTTTGACTATTTTATATTTCAACACTCTGACACTAATCTTTTCTAAAAAAGACTAGTGTTTTTTTGGGGTTTAAAAGTGCTTTCAAAAAGGTTTTTAAGAAATAATTCCTTTTCGAATTAATTCACCAACAGCATGAGAGCGATTATTAGCACCAAGTTTTTTTATAGCCGATTTTACATATTGTTTTACCGTAAGTTCACTAATATTCATGGAATCTGCCATCTCTTTTGTGCTTTCGCCCCATGCAATTCGTTTCATTACCTCTAATTCTCTTTTACTTAAAATTATTGAATGATATGTCCCTGTTGTATTTTCTAAAAATTTCCCAATTAACTTACCATAGTATGTAAATGAAGAGAGAAGTTTATCATCCATTTTAAGTTCATCCTTAAATTCTGTTGAACAAATATAACCGACTACAACAGATCCGAAACAGATTGGCACAGCAATCATCGAGTTTACACTAGAAGGGAAGATGTACTTACTACTCGTTTGTTTTAAGTATTCTATCCCTGAACAATACTTTGCTTTTCTCTCACAAATTGCTGAAAAGATGATCGGGAGCGAACGAATATCATCTCTTATCTCACGAATATGTGATAATCCATCATTCGTAATCAATATAATGCCTTCGCCTAAAAATCCAAAAGGAGAATATCTAAATAAATAAGCATTTTGTACGGGAAAAAGATTCATATAAATATCGAGAATCTTATACATATGTTCTTCATGACTTGTACTGACTTCAAGTTTTCGAATATGTTCTTGAATGGTATAGTCAGAAACCACATTATCATCTCCTTTTTAGGGATATTGCATATTCAAAATTAGGAATATTCTAATTATACAAAAAATTATATTCTTTAGGTAGGCTTTTTGAGATATAGGATCTCGAAAGTAAATTAAAATTCACTGAAAGGAAGATGTAAATTGGCTAATTTAGATCCAAAAGCAAAAGCATATGTGGAGATGTTTAATCAATTGCCAGCGATTCACAAAATGGAACCAGTGGCTGTAAGAGAAATGTTTTCAAATGTTCCACCAGTTGAAGTAGAACTTGCTCCATTAGCAAAAGTTGAAGATAAGCAAATTCAAGTTGGACAAGATGAACAAATTAAAATCAGAATTTATACTCCTGAAGGTGAAGGGCCATTACCTGTATTTGTCTATTACCATGGTGGCGGATGGGTATTAGGGGACTTAGAAACTTCAGATGCAAGTTGTAGGATGCTTGCTAATCGAACAAAAAGAATAGTTGTTTCTGTAGATTATCGACTTGCTCCAGAACACAAGTTTCCAATCCCATTTGAAGATTCGTATGCAGCATTAAATTGGGTAAGTGAACATGCTAAAGAATTTAATGGAAACGCTTCCAATATAGTCGTGGGAGGAGATAGTGCAGGTGGGAATCTTGCTGCGGTTGTTTCAAAAGCTGCTAAAGATCAAAACGGACCAAAAATTGTAGCCCAAGTGCTTGTTTATCCGGTGACAGCTTTAACATATGATACAAAATCTTATCTAGATTTCCAGGAAGGCTATGGACTTGATCGAGATTTAATGATTTGGTTTGGTAATCATTATATAAATTCAAAAGAGGATGCTAGAAATAAATATGTTTCACCACTTGAAGCTGAAGATTTAAGTAACTTACCTCCTGCACTTATTATTACTGCTGAAAATGATGTACTCCGCGATGAAGGAAATGAATATGGTCAACGTTTAAGAGACGCAGGAGTAAATGTAGATATACATTGTGAACAAGGACTGGTTCACGGATACTTTACAAATATGGCAGTTTTTCCTCAGCGAATTAAAGAATCAATCAATCGAATTGATGAGTTTTTAACTAAAGTGGATCAAACAGTTTTAAATAAAAGATAAGTTGTAGTTTGTAAAAAAAGATGAAAAAATCTATTGAAAGAGGGAGGATCTGAAATGAAAAATAACATTCAACATTTTGATGCTGTTGTAATTGGTGCTGGTTTTTCGGGGCTATATATGCTTCACCGCTTACGAGAGGATGGACTCTCGACTCGTGTATATGAAGTAGGTGAAGGTGTAGGTGGAACATGGTTTTGGAATCGTTACCCAGGCGCAAGATGTGATTCAGAAAGTGTTTACTATAATTATACTTTTTCGGAAGAATTATATAATGAATGGACTTGGACTTCTAGATATCCTGAGCAGCCTGAAATATTAAGATATTTGAATTTTGTTGCAGATAAATTTAATTTACGTACAGATATTCAATTTAATACAAGAGTACAATCAGCTCAATATGATGAGAAAAAGAATATATGGAAGATTAATTTAGACGATCATACGAATGTAACAGCTAAATATTTTATTACTGGTGTAGGTTGTTTATCAGCGGCAAATATACCTAACTTCAAAGGGATTGAATCGTTCAATGGGGAATGGTATCATACAGGGCACTGGCCACGAAATAAGGATGTCGATTTTAAAGGTAAACGTGTTGGAATTATTGGAACTGGATCGAGCGGTGTACAAGCTATTCCAGTCATTGCCCAGCAGGCTGGTCATCTGACTGTATTCCAGCGTACACCTCAATATAGTGCACCAGCAAGAAACCATCTATATGACCCGGATTATATAAGAAAAACTAAAGCAAACTTCAAAGATATTAAAAAACAAATGAGAGAATCGATCGGTGGCCAACCGGTTGTACCTGCTACTCAATCTGCTTTAGAGGTTAATGAATTAAAAAGAAATCAAATCTATGAAGAAAATTGGAAAAATGGTGGACTTGGTCTTTTTGGAGCTTTCACTGATCTGACAATCGATGAAAGAGCAAACAAGACAGTTGCTGAATTTATTAGATCAAAAATTTGTGAAATCGTAAATGATCCAGAAGTTGCCAAAAAATTAATGCCATATTACTACTATGGTACAAAACGTCCAATTATTGATACGAATTATTACGAAACATATAATCGTGAAAATGTATCATTAGTTGATGTTAAAAACGATCCAATTGAATCAATAACTCCTAATGGGTTGAAAACTAATAACAATGAATATGAACTAGATGTTATTGTATTTGCTACTGGGTATGATGGAATGACTGGACCATTGATGAAGATTGAAATTAAAGGAAAAGATGGAGTTAGTTTGAAAGAAAAATGGGACGGTGGTGCACAAACGAGAACATATCTTGGAATTGCTAATGCTGGCTTCCCTAATATGTTTATGATTACTGGCCCTGAAAGTCCTTCAGTACTTAGCAACATGCCAGTGTCAATCGAGCAACATGTAGAATGGATTGCTGATTGTATACAGTTCTTACGTACAAATGAAATTGATATTATTGAAGCTAATATTGATGCAGAGAATGACTGGAGTCGACATTGTAGGGAAGTTGCAGAGGCAACACTATTCACAAAAACAGATTCATGGTACACCGGGGCAAATATTAAAGGAAAACCACGAGGATTTCAAATTTACCTTGGAGGGGTAGGGGCATATCGCAAAAAATGCGATGAAATAGCTACAAATGGATATGAAGGATTTGTTTTAACTTCAACTGCAGTTCATTAATTAGATTACTACTCTGAAAAACACTTCTTTAATAGAGAAGTGTTTTTCGACGTGTTGACATATCACATTGTCAATATTGAAAAATGTATTGAGATTTGTTGAATACCTACGCATAAATAGTTCATGAGAAAGTAAAAAAGCAAAGAGAAGAAGTTTAATGACTCATGGAAGATTCATGAGTAAGTAAAAAGGCAAAAAGAAGAAATATAGTGACTCATAGGGAGTTCATGAGTAAGTAAAAAAGCGAGAAATTGAAAATAACTTACTCATAAGACACTGTTTAGAAAATTGAATGAGCTCTTTTCCAATTATTAAAATTCACTTAATGTAAGTTGAATTAATCCACAATTTCAGAGTAAAAATAGTATAATGATTTGTATTTAAATTTCATCAATAGTATAAATATTCAATCTGCTATTTGTAAGAGTTAAAAAGGGGAGAGTTTGATTGTTTGCATCAAAAAAATCTATATTTAAAGGGACTTCATTCACGAATTTCTGGATCTCACGAATGCTTACTTCGACTTCATTTCAGATGCTATCCGTAGCGATTGGATGGCAAATGTATGATTTAACACATGACGCATTTAGTCTTGGTCTAGTAGGTTTGGCACAATTTATTCCAATGGTCTTACTCACTTTAGTAGTTGGTCAAGTCGCTGACAGAGTTGATCGTCGGAAAATTGTTTTCATATGCCAAATGGTAGAAGCTATAATAGCAGGACTTCTTTTATATGGAAATTTTGCTAATTGGCTTAGCAGAGAAGAAATATTAATTGCGGCTTTTATACTCGGTGCATGCCGATCATTTGAAGGACCTGCTTCTTCGGCCTTATTACCTCAAGTAGTGCCAAAATCTATTTTACAGCAAGCTATTTCTTGGAGTACATCTGCAGGTCAAACAGCACAAATATTAGGGCCATCTCTTGGTGGTGTATTATTTTCAGTAGGACCGGCATACGTATATGCAACGTCAGCAATAGCTTTATTACTTTCATCATTCCTAACTTATATTATTAAATTAGATAGTCAATTTATCCGTAAATCAGAGCCAGTAACAATACGTACAATGCTAATGGGGTTAGAATTTGTTTATAAGCACCCAATTATTTTAGGGACTATTTCGCTTGATTTATTTGCCGTTTTACTTGGAGGAGCTACTGCACTTTTACCAATTTATGCGCAAGATATTTTACATACAGGAGCTTGGGGCTTAGGTCTGATGCGGACTGCACCAGCTGTCGGAGCATTAATTATGTCTTTAATATTAGCTTATTCTCCACTTAAAAGATCATATGGTCCAATATTATTTGGTGCTTTAGGCATATTTGGATTGGCAACGATGCTATTTGCAATTTCAACAAACTTAGTCATCTCATTAATTTCATTATTTATAATTGGAGCTTCAGATGTAGTCAGCGTAGTAATTCGTTCATCGCTAGTTCAGCTACAGACACCGGACGATATGAGAGGAAGAGTAAATGCAGTAAATTCGCTATTTATTGGAACTTCAAATCAGCTAGGAGAATTTGAATCTGGTACGATGGCTGGGTTAATTGGTGCTGTACCAGCGGCATTTGTGGGAGGACTTGGAACATTAATTGTAGCTGGACTATGGATGTATTTATTCCCTTCACTTAGAAAAATTAATTCACTTTCTGGAGACAAAACAGAAAAAGCAGGATAAATTGTTAAAGGAGAATTTATGGTTAATACTAAAAAGACATTTGAAACGATTGATGAGTATATTTTACAATTTCAGCCTGATGTTCAGGAAACATTACAAGCTTTAAGAAAGGTTGTAAAAGAAGTTGTTCCAAATGCAGTTGAAAGAATTAGTTATCAAATGCCTACATTTGCACTAAATAAAAATTTAGTACATTTTGCTGCATTTAAAAATCACATTGGATTTTACCCGGGAGCTAATGGAATTGCAGCATTTAAACAAGAATTATTAGCTTATAAAGGTGCTAAAGGATCTGTACAATTTCCAATAAACGATCCACTTCCATTTGATTTGATAAAAAAGATTGTAAAGTATAGAGAAATTGAGGATATAAAAAAAGCAGAAGAGAAATTAAAAAAGAAAAAATAAGCTCGTGACCTCTTTAGGCAAATTTACCTTTAGAGGTTCTTTAGTAAAAATGGATGATCATGTTCAAAATATTGTCAAATAATATCCTTTGAAAAATTACTTTATCAGTTATACTAAAATTGTATTTGGTAAAGAAAAAACAATTAATAAAAAGTTTATGATTTTTTTTAGTTGAATTTGTGAAATATTTCACAAATAATACTGGGGGACAGAAGAGATGAAAAGAAAATTATTGATGATCGGTAATGGTATGGCAGGAGTTCGTTGTATAGAAGAAATTCTAAAAAGGAATAAAAATTTATTTGAGATCACAATAATTGGCGATGAACCTTATCCAAACTATAACAGGATCATGTTATCAAATGTATTACAAGGAAAAACAACTATCGATGAAATCAATATTAATGATTGGGATTGGTATACTGAGAATCAAATTACACTACTAACAAACGAAAAAGTTACGAAAATATCACCTGCAGGAAAAACAGTAGAAACAGAAAAAGGAAAAACGATTTATTATGATGAACTTATTATAGCTACTGGTTCCAGTGCGTTTATCTTGCCGATTCCAGGTAATGATTTAAATGGAGTAATCGGTTTCCGAACAATTCAAGATACTGAATTAATGATAGATTATGCAAAAAAATATAAAAAAGCCGTAGTAATTGGAGGTGGCTTATTAGGATTAGAGGCAGCAAGAGGATTGATTGATCGAGGTATGGAAGTACATATTGTTCATCTACTACCTACATTAATGGAACAACAATTAGATGCAACAGCTGCAAAAATGCTAAAAAAAGATTTAGAAAAACAGGGTATGAATTTTTTAATGGAGAAACAAACGATTTCAATAAATGGAACAAACCGTGTAGAAGGAATTAGTTTTTCAGATGGTACTTCTTTAGATTGTGATTTAGTCGTAATGGCTGTCGGAATAAGACCTAATATTTCTTTAGCAAAAGAAGCTGGACTAGTTGCAAACCGTGCAATTGTTGTTAACGATTTTATGCAAACTTCTGAACGATCAATTTATGCAATAGGTGAATGTGCCGAACATAACGGAACTACTTATGGTTTAGTAGCACCGTTGTACGAACAAGGAATTGTGCTTGCTGATCATATGACTGGTAATTCAACGAATGGATATAAAGGAAGCATTTTATCAACTCAGTTAAAAGTATCTGGATGTGATTTATTCTCAGGTGGATTAATCCATGAAGAAGAAGATATGCAAGCGATCATTATAAATGACCAATTTGCTAGGCTATACAAAAAAGTAATCGTGAAAGATGAAAAAGTAGTTGGAGTAGTTTTATATGGTGATGCATCGGATGGAAATCGATTATTTAATATGTTGAAAAATGAAACGAATATAAAAGAATATACAAGTGCTTCTATACTGCATAAATCAGGAGAGTACTCTAGTGAAGATTTTGTTCTTTCTATGAGTGCAAATGATACAGTTTGCGGATGTAATGGAGTCACAAAAGGCACCATTGTTCAATCAATTTTAGAACAAGAGCTTACTACTTTTGAAAATGTGAAAAGTTGCACAAAGGCTGGTGCTTCATGTGGAAAATGTAAAGGAATGGTTAAAAGTATTTTAGCAGCTACACTAGGAGATACATTTGATCCAAATGCCGCAAATCCAGGTATGTGTGGATGTACAACACTTTCTCGTGATGAAGTTATGAATGAAATCAAAAATAAAGGACTTCAAACTCCTAGAGAGATTCGAATTGTATTAGGATTTGAAAATGAAGAAGGATGTTCAAAATGTCGTCCAGCTCTAAACTATTATTTAAGAATGTTGTATCCAAATGATTATGAAGATGATAAATCATCACGCTTCGTTAATGAAAGAATGGAAGGAAATATTCAAAAAGATGGGACATTCTCAATCGTACCGCGTATGTATGGGGGCGTAACGACTGGTGATGAATTAATTAAACTTGGTGAGGTGGCAAATAAATTCAACATACCTTTAGTAAAAGTTACCGGTGCGAGCCGTGTTGGTTTATATGGTGTAAAAAAGGAAGATGTACCAAAAATTTGGCAAGAATTAGGGATGCGTTCAGGATATGCTTATTCTAAGTCCCTTAGAAATGTTAAGTCGTGCGTCGGCAATAGATTTTGTCGATTCGGAACACAAGATTCACTAGGCTTAGGAATCCAATTAGAAAAAGCAATCGAAATGGTTGATACACCACATAAAATGAAAATGGGTGTTACAGGATGTCCTAGAAATTGTGCTGAAGTACTTACTAAAGACTTTGGCGTAATCTGTGTAGAAAATGGCTACCAGCTTTATTTTGGAGGTAATGGTGGTACAGAAGTTCGAGAATGTGATTTTTTAACTACTGTAACTACAGAAGAAGAAGTAATTCATATGGCAAAGGCTTACGTTCAATATTATCGAGAAACGGGAGTATACGGAGAAAGAACTGCTCCATGGGTAAAGCGAACTGGAGTGGAAATGATTAAAGAAGTATTGTTAAACAAGGAACAAGAAAATGCTTTAGTAGTGAGATTTGATCATGCAAAATCAACATATGAGGAAGCTTGGGGTAAAGCGCTTAATAATCAATTAGAACTATATGATATTATTAGAAAATAAATTGCCAACTTGAGAGGAGCAATAGATATGATCACAACACCAGAGAAAATAAAGATTATTCATGTAGATTCTTTACCAATCCAAATTGGAAAGGAAGTAGTTATAAAAGGAGAATCAATCGCTTTATTCCGTTTATCAAATGAAGACGTTCGTGCAGTCGAAAGTATATGTCCAGGAACAAATGGACCACTTGCTGAAGGGATTGTTTCAGGTGAATATGTATTTTGTCCTCTGCGTGACTGGAAAATTTCATTAATTACTGGTGAAGTTCAAAAACCAGATGATGGCATTTTAAAAACATATAAAACCGAAGTAATCGACGGTTATGTTTATATTACGGTGTAATTTATGACAAAACAATCTGGATTTATTTCATTTGTAGGTGCAGGACCTGGGGATTTAGGTTTAATAACAGAAAAAGGATTGAAATGTATTCGGGAAGCTGAAGTAATTTTATATGATCGACTTGCAAATCCAAGGTTACTTCGTGAAGCGAGGGAAAATTGTGAATTTATTTACTGTGGGAAGCTTCCAGACAGACATACAATGCGTCAAGAAATGATTAATCAAACTTTAGTTGATCTAGCTAAAGAAGGGAAATACGTCGTTAGATTAAAAGGCGGAGACCCATCAGTTTTCGGTCGAGTAGGTGAAGAAGCAGAGGAAGCTTCAAAGCAAAATATATCTTTTGAAATTATTCCGGGTATTACATCTAGCATTGCTGCAGCAGCATATGCTGGCATCCCAGTTACGCATAGAGAATATAGTACAAGTTTTACCTTAAGAACAGGGCATAAATGTATGGAGAATGAAGATCTTATTGAATTGAATTGTTCTGATCAGTTAGGGGATACACTTGCTTATTATATGGGCGTAAGCAATCTTCCTAAAATATGTACACACCTAATAAAGAATGGTAAATCTAAGGATACTCCAGCGGCATTAATCCAGTGGGGAACAATTGGAAAACAAAAGGTTGTTGAGGGAACCATTGAAACAATCGTTTCAATTATTGAAAAAGAAGAAATTACAAATCCTGCAATGACAATTATTGGAGATGTTGTTAAATTACGTTCTAAGATTTCTTGGTTTGAAAAGAAAAAATACTTTGGTAGAAAAATTTTATTAGCTAAAGGAACAGCATCTTTAGAAAAGAATGGATTAGAAACTTATTTATTAGAAAACGGTGCTGAGGTTTATGCTTTTCCCACTCTTAAATCAGTTCAACTTCTAATTCAACATGATCAGTTAGTTGATGCACTAAGCCATGAAAGAATCGTTTTTTGTTCACCAGAAAGTGTGAAATTATTTTTTTCTAAAATGTATCAATCAAAATTCGATGTTCGTAGGCTTCCTAATAAGATTAAGTATCTATCGCCGAAAACCAAAAAGGAACTTGAGAAATATGGGATTTTAGCAGAAAAAATTAGTGGTAATGAGAATGCTGCAATTTTTATAGGATCGGTATCCAATGCTACACAAATACAAACAAAATCAACATTTTTAGCTACTCATGAAAATATTGCAGATTCTCGATTTGAAGTAATAAATCAAAGAATGCTAGAAGAAACAATATGGGATTCAATAATTTTTCCAAATCGTTCATCCGTTGATTGGTTTAGAAAAGAATTAGGGAAGACGAAGGAAAGTCATTTAATGAATTTACCATTTGCCTATATTGGTGAATCAGTTAAGGAATATGCATTTAAATGCGGGTTTACTAAAATTGACGAAGCATTACAAAAGGAAATCATGCTTGGTGATTGGAAGTGAAATTATGTTTGATGCTGTAGTATATATTGGACACGGAAGTCGCAGGCAAGAAGGAAATGAACAATTTATACAATTTATTCAATCAGTCATCAAAGAGATTCCGATTCAAAAACAAGAATTTGCATTTTTAGAACTAGTTGCTCCAACGATTCAACAATCTTTGGAAAATATTATATTACAAGGGGCACGGAAGATATTAGTTGTGCCAGTGTTATTATTTGCCGCGGCACATTATAAACGCGATATTCCAGACGAATTGAATATTACTTTAAAACGATTTGCAAATGTAAATATTACGATAACTGAGCCATTTGGTGTTCATGAAAAAATGATTCAGCTCGTTCAAAAGCGTGTACAGGCTGCCTACGGAACTAGCAACTCTGCAATTTTATTAGTAGGTCGTGGAAGCAGTGATCCTGAGCCGATTGAAATGCTAAAACAAATTAGAAGTAAAGTTGAAGCGCGAATGAAAGTTCCTGTTCGCACAGCATTTTTAACAGCAGGTAAACCTAGGTTAGAAGATATGATTAATCAGATGAGTATAGAATTTGAAAATACTTATGTTATGCCATATTTATTATTTACAGGACTACTTCATGAAAAAATTAAAAGACGAATTTCAATTGAAAATGAAAAATTTTATCTATGTGGAAATTTACAATTTGATGTATTGATGAGTCAAGCGCTTATAGAACGGATTCAAGAAAAGGCTAAAATCTAAATATAGGGTGATCAATATGAAAGAAGTTATTAATTCAATTGGAAATGAGGCTATATCAAGGACAAACCAAGTAAAAGTAAGTAAATCAAGGTATATGGTCCCTACAATGATGGCAGGATTTTTTGTAGGACTAGGTATTATTTTAATCTTTACAATTGGTGGATTACTCGCTCCAACTGGTTTTGCAGGTACTAAAATTATAATGGGTGTTTCATTTGGGATTGCTTTAAGTTTAGTCATCATGGCCGGTGCAGATTTATTTTCTGGAAATAATATGATTATGTCTATTGGTATGTTAGAAAAAAAGGTTAATTGGATTGATACTTTGAAAGTATGGGGTTATAGCTATTTAGGAAATTTACTTGGCTCGGTAATTGTGGCTTTATTATTTGCTTATTCAGGCTTAGCGAGTGGTGGTGTGGCAGATTTTATAAATAATGCTGCCTCAGCAAAAATGAATGCACCATTTATGGAATTATTAATACGTGGAATTCTTTGTAATATACTTGTATGTTTAGCACTTTGGTGTTCATTTAAAATGAAATCAGAAACAGGAAAATTGATCATGGTATTTTGGTGTTTGTTTGCTTTTATTACTTCAGGATTTGAGCATAGTGTTGCAAACATGACATTATTATCAATCTCATTACTTGTTAACCATCCAGACACAGTAACAATAGGCGGAATGATTTCGAATCTTGTACCGGTTACAATTGGAAATATTATTGGCGGTAGTTTATTTGTTGGAGTAGCTTATTGGGTTTCTAGTTCGGAAGCAAAAAATAAAAAATATCCAAATGCAAAAATAAATGATAATAAACTAGCATCATAATTAAAACTACTTCTAGAAACAGCATAAAATTACTAAAAGAAACAATCTTGGATCTAAAATCTAAATAGGTTGTTTCTTTTTTTTATATAAATATTGTATGGGGGACTATATGATATTTTAAATTAATTTAAGTATCTTAGATAATGGATTCTGGTAAAATATAGTAAAAATAAGGAGGGGTAAAAATGGGATATATTGAAGACTTAAGGAGTATTGTTGGACATAGGCCATTAATATTTGTAGGCTCAGTTACGATCATCATTGACCAAGCAGGAAGATTATTATTGCAACTTAGAAAATATCCAAATGGGTATTGGGGAATACCAGGTGGATTAATGGAATTAGGAGAATCTACTGAAGATGTTGCTAAGAGAGAAGTTTTTGAAGAAACAGGACTAATTGTAGATCATTTGAATTTAATAAATGTCTATTCAGGACCAAAAAACTTCGTTAAAGCTGAAAATGGAGATGAATTTTTCGTAGTTACAGTTGCTTATTATACAGAAGATTATAAAGGGAAATTAAGTGTTAATGATTCGGAATCTATTAAATTTGAGTTCTTTTATCCAAATGAACTACCAAACAATATTGTTAAAAGTCATAAGGACATTTTAGATGAATTTTTAACAAAATTTTACCCGGAACTTGGATATGTTTAACCTACTTTATATAGCTGAAAGAATAAATAAACTAAGGGCCTCGATGGTAACTATCTTTTAATTGATGAATTGTTACTAGATTACTAGATCGATTTAAAAAATAGAATTAATTATGATGTAGAATTAAGAAGTTTGGGGTGAATTATTTGGCTAAAACTGTGCATTGCGATCGGTGTCTGAAGGAAATTAGGATTAGAGGAGATCTCGTTACTGCTACTATGTTTTTTCAAGTCGTTCCTTATCACGAGGATTGTTATGCAAAAGATTTAAAAGGTGCCAAAACACTTTTTTTAAACAATCAACCAATTAATGGTTTCTCCGGTAATTTTCTAACATTTTTAGCATTTGCAATTTGTATCTCGTCATTTTTTATCGATGACAATTCGATGATCTATTTATCAATTTTAGCTTTGATCGCAATAATGTATAGATTATATTCATTTTTTATATTTGAAAGACATTTAGAGAAGTAGAAGGAATTAAATAGGCAAACGCCAAGTGATCTTGGAATAGTAAGTAAAAAAATTGTAAAAAAACTCTGATAGACAGAGTTTTTTTACTTTATTTACCGAAATTTCCAGCGAATTGCATTACAACTGTTTTAACTTCTTCAAGTTTCTCAGGTTTTAATAATGTAATCATTTTTGGGACAAATTGTTGAACTTCTTCTAATGAAAAAGTACCTTCATCTTGTTTTCTGAAGTTTTCTAAAAGAATTTCCCTTGCTTCATCTTCTTTACCTTCTTGAACTCTTTCTAAAATAAAGTTTAAAAACATTTCTTGACCTTGCTTGTCCATTTTTGTTGCCTCCTAAAATAAATTATACAACCATAAGGTGTTATTTATAATTATAACACCTTATGGTTGTATGTCAATTTTATTTTTCAGTGAATCATTCTTCTTTATTTATTAGCTATTTTTTAAAATTTATTATATTTTTTTGGAGAAATGATAAAAGGCAGGTAAGATATATAATTGGATCTAAATTAAATGAAAAATGCTATAATTTTTTTATGGAAGATGATGGAACTTACGTTAAATTGGCGTCTTAAAAATTTTTAGCTTATAGATAAGTATATAAAAAGGTGGTAATCGAAATTAATAAGAAAAAAATAGCAGTATCTTTTAGTGGTAAAGATTCAACTTTGGCATTGCATGACCTTTTGCATTCTGATGAATTTGAAGTAGAAGTGCTAATCGCATCAGTAACTGAAGGATTTAATCGTACGAGCATTCATGGAGTTAGGGTCGAATTATTGGAGGCACAAGCGAATTCAATCGGTCTACCATTAACGAAAATATGGATTCCAGAAAATTGTTCTAATCAAAAATATCAAGAAATTATGACAAAGGTTAATTTAGAGCTAAAGGAACAAGGGATTGAATATATTGCATTTGGAGATCTATTTCTTGAAGACGTACGAAAGTATCGAGAAGAAATGCTTAAACCATTAGGCATTAATCCAATTTTTCCTTTATGGGGTGAAAGTACATCAAATGTGATTGAACGCTTTATTTCCTTAGGCTATAAAACGATTATTACTTGTGTTGATTTAACTAGATTAACAGAAGAATTTTCTGGTAAAGAAATAGATTATCATTTAATCAACGAACTTCCAAAAGATGTTGACCTTTGCGGTGAGAATGGAGAATACCATTCATTTGTATTTGATGGACCTATTTTTACTAATCCTATTCAGTTTGGCATTGGAGAAAAGAAGCTAACTGCTGATGTTTATACAGGAGAAACTAGATTTTGCTATACAGATTTAATTCTTGAATGAAGTTTAATTAAGTAGGAAGATTGTTGATGAAAAAATTTTTAAAAGTAGACTGTTAATAATAAACAGTCTATCTTATTTTTAGAGACATAAAGAAATTTTTAAGAAATCATTTTTTCAAATTTGGTCCCCAAGATGGCTTTGCTCCTGTATCCATCGTAATAGTTTGTTTCGTTAATCCGACTTGCTTTGCGTAATGATCTAACATTTCATGTACGGTAAAGCGATGATAAGAACCATTAGTAAATCGTGGTTCATTTCTTATTTTTGGATTCACAATCCAAAGAGATACCGAATCTTTAGCCGTGTGATCATTGAATTCATTGATTGGTACACTAAAGTCGATCTGTTCATTATATCCATTTGCTACAGTTATGATAGTTACCTCCCCCATTTGCTTCTTCGGAAAACGAGGATCCTTCTTCACTGTTACATTTAACTTTGCAATTCCTTTTGAATCGGTTAATTCAGTACCTAAAACTTTACCTAATGAATTGATTACAATAACCCTAGCGCCTTTAATAGGTTGACTAGCTTCTCCAGAGGAGTCAACAGTGGGACCTACTTGAACTGTAAGTGTTGCAGAAACTTCATTTAACTTTTCTGCCAGCGTTAATTGCGAAGAGCCTAAAAAAATGAATACGCTCAAAATAGTAGTAATACATACTCATACTTTTTTCATCTAATCACACCTTGTGTTATTTTTTATTGTTTAGTTTAAGTTAATTTATTCAAATGTATGCTTTTATCGTTTTACAAAAAAATTGGTAATGCCTTTGGTTATAAATTGTCTTAATGATAGGAGAAAGAACAAGGAAAAGTTAAAAAAATGTCGAAATTTATATTATAGAAAAAAATGATATGTTAGGGAGTGGTGCCAAATGATAACGAACTTGTATTTAGTAAGACATGCACATTCAACCTATACTCCTGATGAATTGGGCCGACCATTATCTGAAAAAGGATTATCTGATGCAAATATTGTTGCCGAACTACTATTAAAAGAAAAAATCGACTATGTTATTTCAAGTCCATATAAACGTGCAATTCAAACAGTTGAAGAAATAGCCAAATCATTACATTTAGAAATAATTATAGAAGAAAATTTTAAAGAGCGACTCCTATCTAAAGAGCCTGTTGCGGATTTTGAATATGTAATTAGTGAAGTTTGGAAGGACTTTAATCGATCGTGGAATGGTGGAGAGTCAAATTACACAGCTCAAAAAAGAGGAATCGAATCTATAAACAAACTATTAAAATATTATACTGGTAAAAACATCGTTATTGGTACGCATGGAAATATGATGGTACTAATTATGAATTTCTTTGATCAAAAATATGATTTCAATTTTTGGAATGAACTTGCTTTGCCTGATATTTATAAATTAACCTTCGAAGGTGAATCATTAGTTGAAGTGAAAAGAATATGGAATTAATGTAAGGGCATTTCTCATTCTATGATTTGAGATAAAGAATGAAAAACACATTAGGTAGATAAAAAGAATAGAAGTTTCAATATTAGAAAGGAATTTCAAACTTAATATTTTTGACGTTTCTATATTTTTCAGGAAATTAAAGAATCGTAGAATGAGAGATGATATAATATTTGTAAGTTATTTCCACTAACATGGTTATTGGACGTGACTTTAAGTAAAAGCAGATTTAGAAAAACATAAGTGAGGATCACGCATGTTAGAATTCAATGGAAAACACAATAAAGGAAAAATACTACTTGATTATGTTGATACAAATGTCATTACACAATTAAAAACGATCTTAGATACTGAATGCTTTGCAAATTCAAACATCATTGTCATGCCTGACTGCCATATATCTAGTGGAGGTGTAATGGTAGGTTTTACGATGACGTTGAATGATTTTATTATTCCTTCTATCGTCGGTGTAGATATTGGTTGTGGAGTGAGTGCATACCATCTAGGACGCATGAAATCAGTAAAGAGTGAAAAACTTGATAAGTTCATTCGAAAAAATATCCCGATTGGTTCAAATATCCATGACGAGCCTGTGATTGAACCAGAAGAGATTACTGAAGCGATTGAGAGACTTAATCTTAACTACATGTATGTGATGAACAGCATTGCAACGCTAGGTTCTGGAAATCATTTTGTAGAAATTGATAAAGATGAGAATAACCATTTTTGGCTTGTAATCCACACTGGTTCAAGAAATTTTGGATTTGAAATAGCAAAACATCATATGAATGTCGCTAAAGAAAATATGAAACAATTATTCGGAGAAAGTTATAAAGGATTCGAATATTTATCCAAACAGGAAGACAAAGATGCATATTTAAAAGATCTATCAATTGCTCAACATTTCGCCTCTTTAAATAGAGAGACGATTGCTAAAATTATTATTGAAAAATATTTTAAACTCGATTTTGAATCAATTAAAAAAATAGAATCGGTACACAATTATATCGACCTTCAAAACAATATCCTAAGAAAAGGTGCAATATCTGCTGGTGAGGGAGAAGAAATAATCATCCCATTTAATATGGCATATGGATGTGTTGTAGGAAAAGGTAAAAGTTCTACTGACTACAATTATTCAGCACCTCATGGAGCAGGCCGAATAATGAGCCGAACAGATGCAGTACATAAAGTCGACTTAGATGTTTATCAAAAAGCAATGAAGGGTGTATATACAACATCGGTCAACAAACATACAGTAGATGAATCACCAATGGTATATAAAAAACCTAAATTAATATTAGAAAATATTACTGAGCAGATTGAGATCGATTTCTTCATGAAACCGGTTTACAATCTTAAAGCTGACAAATAACCTCTCTGTTAAGAGAGGTTATTTTAAACTCTTTTTATTTTCTTTAAAACTTTTGTCATAGTAACTTACGAAGGACGATTTATTTTATAATTCTCTTAAAAATTTCGTGATCTAGTATACGAAGGCTTAGTTTTTAGTAATAGATGTTAAACATTAAAATTAGGAGTATATACAGATGGGTACAAAAATTGCAATTATTACCGATATTCATGGAAATGCCTCTGCTCTAAGGGCGGTTTTAAAAGATGTTAAAAATGAAAAAAATATTGAGCATATATACTGTTTAGGGGATATGGTTGCGATTGGGCATGAAACGAACGAGGTACTAAATATGTTGTTTTTACTTGATAATATATCATTTGTAATAGGGAATCATGAAGAAGATTTTCTAAATATCATTCATGGAAAATCTACGCAAATTAGTAATGAAGGAGTAAGGAAACACCATGAATGGCTAGTTTCTCGTATGAATAAAAACTTTATACCTAAGCTGATGGAAATGCCACGAAAATTAATCATTGAATATGAGTCTAAAAAAATCTTATTTACGCATTATCACTTAAATTCGGATCAATCTTATTTTCAAATTGATAAGAATCCTACTATAGGTAAACTTGACGAAATGTATAACGGATCTGATTTTGCTGCCGTTTGTTTTGGACATCATCATCCTTTACATTTTTTTCAATCCGATAAACGTCTGTATATTAATCCGGGTTCACTTGGATGTTATGATAAACCTTATGCACGATATTGCATCTTAAATATAGATCGTCAAATTGATGTTCAATTTAAAGAAGTACCTTATGAGAACCGAGAATTTTTAAAAGCATACGAAACTTTAAGTGTTCCAGAAAAGGATTTAATTTTAAAAGCTTTTCACGGAAATCAACATCTTAAATTTGGGTGAAATCAAGTATTTTTAATCAATACTTAATAACCTAACTCCTGAAAAGTAACCATTACAATTTAATAGAAAATATTATTCACTTAAGTTCTTTCTCCCCATTATAAGTATACAATTATATAAATTTACTTATTTTGACAACAATTCTTATACATAATGGGGGATTACTATGTTCAATAAGTTCAAAAAGTTCTTATTAGTACTTCTCATTTTTGTGCTTTATCTTTGTATGTCGTTGTTAGTTGGAAATTTTCTTAGGAGTTTATTAATTAACTTTATAAGTTATAAACGTTTTTGATACTTCTCCTAGAATATAACTCCTAAAGGAGAGTGGAATAAAATTGGTGAAAATTTGTTTTATGATTGGTGCAATATTTATATTCACTTCTGGTATACTCATAGGTGCATTTCAAGCTCCAGAGCAACAAAGAGTTGTAAAAGAAGATTTTTTTAAGTTAGGGCACTTAAACAAGGATAAATTCTCCGTATTGTCTGGAGTTATTGGCATTTTTTTTATTTGTATCGGAGGACTAGTATACTATATTAAATAATTTTTTAATGACTAAATTCAATCTTAACTAAAAATCGTTTAATAGCTTTTAATAGAATCGACATTTTGTCGATTTTTTTTATTGTGATTATTTTAAAGTAGGTCAATATGATTATTAGTAGGGGCATAAATTAAATGAAGTAGAAATTATGATGTAGTGGCTATTATTAGGAGGTGCGAATTTGAGGATCGTTTTTTTTAGAAATCTCAACAAAATTGAAACTTATGCTGCAAATAGAAAACAAATAAAGTTGAATCTTCCTAGTAAAGAAGAGGCAAGTGTTATATTTGGCCTGACAAGAAAGTTTGAATTTGATAATCGTTGTGCAAGACCGCCACAAATCAGCGGCACGGTTGTAGCATCGGTTACTTGTAATAGAGATAAGGATATTAGAATTTATTTCTATCCAATCTCCCAAACTATTTATCCAGAGAAGGCGAAATCTCAATTTCATAATGATGTAATACCTAAACTTAAGAAATGGATTGATCATCAAGTGTCAAAACCAGAAACTGCAGTTTTAGGGATTGAAGAATTTATAATCGAATGGAATGGAAAAAATCATTTATTCCACCAAATCAAATTTTTATAAAACAGTTTTTAAAGACGGTAAAGTTAAAATTATTACTTACCGTCTTTTTTTATTTTATATTACATATAATCTTAGATATAAACTTAAAAAACTTAAATATCTTAAGTTTTTTAAGTTTTTTTGTGGAAATACTTAAATTAATTATATATAATAACGTTATAATTTAATTTTTAGGAAATAGATAAAGGGGCTCTAAACGATGTATCAAGAACAAAGATTAGCTTTGATAATAAAGTATTTGGCTTCTAATAGTGAGATTACGTTAGAAGAAATATGTGAAATGCTTAGCGTTTCTAAAGATACAGCAAGAAGAGATCTCGTGAAACTGGAAGAACGCGGGGAGATTATGCGAATAAAAGGTGGAGCAACACTTCCAACCGCTAATCGAAATTTAATTGATTATAAAGAACGAAATGCAACTGTAGGCAAGGAAAAAATTGCGCAAAGAGCTTCATCACTTATTCGCGAAACTAGTGACTTATTAATGGATACATCTTCAACTTGCGCTCTCATGGCTAAATTTATGTCAGGTAGACAAGTTAATGTGATTACGAACTCTATTGATATAGTTGATTTATTAGGTGAGTATGAAGAAATTCAAACCTTTATGCTACCAGGAAAATTTAATCGGAAAAATAGAAATTTAGTAGGCCCTAGGACAATTGAAACACTTAATGATTACAAAGTTGATCAGCTATTTCTTGGCGCTTGTGGAATTAGCGCAGACGGAATAACTTCACCTGACGAAGAGGAAGCGTTTTTAAAGAAAAAAATGATTAGTTGTGCAAAACAAGTCATATTATTGGCAGATCATACAAAGTTTGAAAAAGTTTTTCTGCATAAGATATGTGATATTAAGTGGATTGACGTCATTATTACCGACAAAGATCCAGATGAAGAATTTAAAAGAAAAATAATCGAATACAATATTCATTTAATTAGTTTAGAAGAAGAGGAAAGAGAGAGGATTTAGGATGAAAAAAATTAAGGTTGGTTTAGTTGGATATGGTTTTTCAGGATCTACATTCCACGCTCCATTTATTAGTGCATTAGATGAATTTGAAATGACAAAAGTTGTTAGTTCCAAAAAGGAAGAGGTAAAAAGAGATTTAGGAAATGTAGAGGTAGTAAGTAGTTTAGATGAGGTACTAAAAGATGAATTGATTGATTTAGTTGTCATTACTACACCAAGTGGTATGCATTATGAAATGGCAAAACAAAGTTTAGAAGCTGGAAAACATGTCATTTTAGAAAAACCAATGGTAGTGGAAACAAGGGAAGCAGAAGAGCTAATTAAAATTGCAGAAGAAAAGAATTTACTGTTAAGCGTTTATCATAACAGAAGATGGGATAATGACTTTTTAACAGTTAAAAAGCTAATAAATGACGGTGTATTAGGAGAAATCAATACATATCAAGTTCATTTTGACCGTTATAGACCAGAAGTAAGAAATCGATGGAGAGAAAAAGAAGGTCCTGGTTCTGGCATGTTATATGATTTAGGTTCACATTTAATTGATCAGGCTTTAAGCCTTTTTGGACAGCCTAGGTTCATTTCAGCAGATGTAATTGCACAAAGAGAAAATTCTGTAACTGATGATTATTTCCATATTATATTAGGATATGACAAACTACGAGTAATCTTACATTCTGGTTCGATCATCCCAAGTAACGGACCACGCTTTCAAGTTCATGGAAACAAAGGGAGCTTTATAAAGTATGGAATTGATGGACAAGAAGCTGCATTAAAAGAAGGTAAAAAACCTACTGAACAACCATGGGGAACAGATGAACCACAATTATATGGAAAGCTTTATACTGTTGAAGGTGAAAAAGAAATCGAAGAAACGATTGAAACGATACCAGGCTCGTATACAACGTATTATAAGAAAATTGCTGAAAGTATTTTAACAGGTTCAGATGCTCCCGTTACAGGTAAAGATGGCTTATCTGTTATAAAAATCATTGAAGCAGCACTTAAAAGTAGTAAAGAAAAGAAAGTGATCTATCTATAATTGGAGGATGTATGGAAGAGATAACTATTCAACAAAGACTTGAAGAGGTAAGAAAACAAGAAGAAAACTTAATATTTAAAAGTTTTTCAAATAATGATGCTTTAGAAATTGGTTTGTTAATTATTGAAGCAGCTAAAGGGTTTGATAAACCGGTTGCTATAAATATTTTAAAAAACGGTCAAAGCATTTTCCATTATGCAATGGATAACACCTCTCCAGACCAAGATTTATGGATCAAGCGGAAATCTAATATTGTTCTCCGTCATCATTGCAGCTCTTATTATATGAGACTTTACAACGAAATGAAAAAAAGATCATATAATGAATTTTATTCAGCCAGTCCATCTGAGTTTACTGCACATGGTGGGGCATTTCCTATTAAAATCGAAGGATCGGGCGTAATTGGCGTAATTACTGTTTCAGGCTTAGCTCAAGAGGAAGATCATCATTTGATTGTAGAGGTATTAACCAAATTCCTAAAAAAGACGGTTTAATTTTATATATAGGTAAATAAATCAAAAATGAATGCAAGTATATTAACGAGATTTTGTTTTGTTTAATATGTTATTCTTTGAACAATTTATTTCAAAATAAAAACAAACAATACAAATATTAAAATGTTTTCTTGAAATCCGTAAAAATTTCACATACCGTATTTAGTTTTTAAAAGATATTTGGATATAAAGAAAAAGAAGGGCAAAGTACAGCATAGGCTCAACCAAGAAATTTTATCAAATCAATTAGATTTTTATATATAACATTTTGTGCTCTATGGATTATTGAAGTAAAAGTTGCAAGAACAAATTCGTAATATTGACGAAAAAGATTAATAATAAAACAAAACAGCCGAAAAATTAATAAAAAGATTCGGCTGTTTTTTGTTTTCCGTTATTATAAATGATTTTATTATCTAACAAATAATCCTACAATCGTACCTGTTAAAACTGAACCTAGTGTAGCAACTAATAATACTTTTAAACCAATTTTAGCAAAAAGCTCTGATTGCTTTTTATCAATCGCAGCAACTGCTCCATATATAATACCAATTGAAGAAAAGTTAGCAAATGAAACTAAGAATGATGACACGATAGCTACAGTTTTTGTTGATAAATTAGGAATGATTTTTTGGAAATCAAGCATTGCCACAAACTCATTTGCAGCAACTTTTGTACCCATAACTGATCCCGAACGTACTAATTCATCTGTTGGGATACCCATGATGAAAGCAACTGGTGCAAAAACATAACCTAAAATTTCGGTAAATGTCATTCCGATAATCGAATTGAAAACGAAATTAATCATTGCAAGTAAACCAATGTAGGTTATTAACATTGCACCTACAATTAAGGCAACTTTACCACCATCTAGTGCACCGTTTCCGATGGCTTCAAATAATGACTTTTCTTTAATCATTTCTTTAACATTAATATCTTCATCCTGTTCTGATGTAACAGGACATGCCATTGAAGAAAGAATTAAACCAGAGAACACATTGATCGGTAGTGCAACTAGTACATATTCAGCAGGAATCATTTGCATATATGCGCCTAAGATAGAACATGATACTGCTACTAACGAAGAAGTAACGACAACAAATAATCGGTTAGGTGTAAGTTTATGTAATTCAGTTTTAACCGAAAGTATTGCTGTTGTATCACCGAATACCATACTATTTACGGCAACGAATGACTCAATCTTTGGTAATCCTGTAACTTTTGCAACTGCACCACCGATATATTTAATTGCTAACGGTAGTATTCTTGTATAAGTCAAAATTGATAATAATGAAGAAACAAAAATAATCATCATTAAAACGTTAATCCAGAAATAACCTTTTGTAGATAAATCACCAAATACAAATGAAATACCTTCGTTACCGAAAGATAAAACTTTATTAAAGAAAGCGACGATCTTTTGTAGAACTGTTCTTCCAATTGAGGTTTTTAGCATAAACCAAGCTAAAATTAATTGAACCACTAACATAATTGCTACAGCTTTATAATTAATGTGCTTTTTATCATTAGACATTAACCAACAAATAGCAAGTATCAAGATAATGCCAATGATTGCGATAATATATGACATTTATTTTCCTCCAAACTACAAAATCGTAGAATAATTTCTAATTTGCAATCTTATTGTTTCCAATCGATATAAAAATATCATTAAATACAGTCAGGTTTATTTATATAAATAGTTGAACTAATTTCATGCCACCCCATACACCTATAATTCCACAAATTGCTGAAAATACTGGAGGTGCTGGGATTGGTAATTTAATGAGTGTAAATACAACTCCAACGATTAAACCTGCGATTAAACTCATAATTATTTCATGCATATTTACTAACTCCTTTTTTGTCTATACGATTGAAACATAAATTACATATACAAACATCTCTGTTAATAGGGTAGTATCCCCAAAAATCATAGCTAATACAAATTACTACTATACAGATAACTTTTTTTGTAAATCAAAAGGATCAGTAGGTAAAAAGATTGTTTTTAGAGAATATATTTGTAAAGAAAATTCTAATCTTGAGAACTTAACATTTAAGATTATTTTCAAACTGAAAGGGGCTTTTGGATGAAACAATCGCTTTTGCAAGAAATTCATGATTTTACTTTATTTGGTGAACTTGCAGATCATTTTGAGTACTTAGCGAGTGGAAAAGATGATGTTTACACTAGAGACAATTATGTTATAAAAGTATTTAGGGAAGATGGAAAAAGTCGAGATGACGGAATGAAACTTCACCTTCTCGAACGAAGTATATACTATCCAAAAGTCCACGCATTTACGAATGATTTTATGGTGAGCGATCGAGTATTTGGTGAAACATTTTATCAATTAGATGGACATAGTAAAAATTTACGTAAACAATATGAAACTGAGATTAATCAAGCAATTTTTGACGCTCAAAATGCAGGTTTAAATGCATTCGACTTACATAATCATAATATAATGTTATCGAATGATGGCGAAGTTCGAATTGTTGACGTCGGTCGATTTTCCCTTGAAGAAGAAACTCTCCAGTTAGGATTTTTTAAATCATTGTTTGGAAGTTCCCATCGACGTCATCGAAAACATAAAAGACGACATGAACATTCATCTTCAAGAAATTACCGCAGGCACTCTTCATCATCCAGACGCCACCATCGTAGACATTCAAGTTCATATAGCTCATACTCTTCATAAACAAAAAATCCACCTTTTTACGTAAAGGTGGATTTTTAGTCACTTGTATAAGTTATATTGGAATGGAAAAACTAACCAATATTATTAATTGTAATATTGGAGGGTAAAATGTATAAATCAATTATATCGTTTTTGCTTTTAACATTTCTTGGTTTTTCCTTCGATCATTTTATGGTAGCAGAGGCTAGTGTTTTTACGAAAGAAATGCTAAAAAAAGAAATTGAGAATTACGGTGAAAAAGAAACTAACAAAATCCCATCATCGTATAGTAAAGAAGATGCACAAAAAAATGGAGATATATTAATAATAGGAAGAACTACTACACATAATGAGCGGATTAAAAAATTTGTTAATAATGTAAAAAATAAAAAGCCAGACTTTATTCGATTTGTTGAGTTTACATCAAAAGGTGATCCAGTGATTACCGAATATCAGTTTAATGGAAAATTAATTTATTATCGATTTGATAGCTCAAGAGATAGAACAGACCAATATCGAAAAGGTACATTTGCGATGAGTAAATTTGTTACAGGACCAAAAGTTTTAGAAGATTATTGCCAAAAGCTAGTCGTAAATTCCAAAAAGTCATATTTAACAAATTGTTATCATTTTGATAAGGTCGAATTTTAGTTTTTAAAAACGTCGGTTAAAAAATCGGCGTTTTTTTATTTAAGTTTCATTTTGTTCAAAAAGAAATGAGGACAGAATATTCAATCGAAATTTCACTCACCGTAATTTTCAAAGCGATATAGAATTTTAAATCAATATTTTTAAAAATTACAAATGAACAATCGTTAACATGGAAAATTTCACGTACCGTAATTTATTCCAAATTTTAATTCTTTTAACGATAAGATGGACAAAATGTTTAAAACTACTCTATAATTTCTACATAAAACTAAAAAAACTACTACTAAAAAATGGAAATAAAAAAGATTCACCAAAAGGAGTAAAAAAATGACAGAAAATTTAGTGCAAAATGAGAAAAGTGATTTAATTAAATACATACCTCCAAAAGGAGAATTTACAAAATTTGTGTCTGATGAGGATTATTTAGATAAAGGACGATTTTGGGGTTTATTTAATAAAAATCCAAAACATGATTTTTTATTCAAAGGTCAAGATTTTCAAGTAAATGTAAAGCTTGTAGGCTATGAAACTTATGGGGTTACGGATGAGTATCATACAATTATTATTGAATTTGAAGATGGCAATTTATCATGTATTCATCCTGCTTATTTAAAAGAAATGCAATCTCCAAGCTTTAAGAAAGTATACACAGTAGGTGAAAGTGAAACGAAGAACGTTGAAGAAAAGAAAACAGACACAACAACTAAGTCGAAAGAAAGTATTTCTAAAGCTACTACTAAGAAAAAAGTAGAAAAGAAAGAGGAAGTTTCAATTACTTTACCTACTGAAAAATCACATTTTAATGGCATTGTTAAAGAATTTAGTACAAAATATAATCATTTTAATGATAGCGAAGAAGAAATTGTTATTTGGGAAAATGTAGCTGTTAAAGGAGATCAAGATTTATTAATTGGAAATGCTTGGTGTTCATTGAGTAAAACATTAAAAGCAGCTGAGTTAGAGGTTGGTAAATCTTATCAATTTGATGGTAAAGTAGTTGATAAAAAATTAAACAAAGAGGTTAAATATAAACTAAATAACCCTTCAAAAGTTGCTGAGATTTCATAAATATAGAGCGAGAAAAGAAGTTTCAAATTATTTAATATGAGATTAAGTAATTTCATTAAATTGCTAACTAAAACGGTTAGCTTTTTTTATTTCTAAAAATCATTCTACTATTATCTAAACTAAGGTTATGGATACATGTTTTTGTTCTTTTAGACAAATAATTTAATAAACACACTACCTATAAAAAGGTAATATGAGTATATTCCTGAAAATTGGTAATTTAAGTCTTGTATTACTTCTTTTTATGTATCGTAAAAAGAAGTTTAGTATCTTAATACACTTATTTATGGGGGCGTATTTGTTGAGAAGAAGAAAATTAGGTATAACTTTACTAACTTTTGCTTTAGCAGGTTCTCTATTTTCAACTAAAGTACTTGCAAAAGATAATAATGGTAATGCTTATGAAACGATTGATCTAGTAGGACTTGGAGATTCTATCACATTTGGTTTTAATTTAGGTACTAATAATGATATACCATCTAATTATGCGTTCCCATTTCTTATTGGTGAAAACGCAAACCTTGAAGTTCGTGATTTAGGCGTTCCTGGTTGGACTACAGATAATCTTTTGCAAGCAATTAAACATGATACCAATTTCAGACAATCAGTCAAACATGCAGATTATATAACTTTGGAAATAGGAAATAATGATTTGTTACATACTTTGAAAAAAAGTAATAATTTAGAACAACTTCCTAGAAAGATTGCTTCAATGATGCCGAAATTAGTAGAAAACTTAAATGAAATAATTCAGGAAATTCGAGGACTTAGCGATGCTCCTGTCGTTGTTTACAATTTCTATAATCCATTTCAAGTAAGTAATCAACCTATGCATACATTATCAAATCAATTATTATCGCTCGTCATTAATCCGAAAATTGAAAGCATTGTAGGTAAATACAAGAAAATTAAAATAGCTGATGCTTTTTCTGCATTTGGTGAAAAACAAGCAACTTATGTTCGACATGGAGATATTCATCCAACTGTTGAAGGACAAATTGTATTGGCAAATATTGGAAAGAACGCGCTAGGTATAAAATAATAATAGATATTGAACAAAGTTTTTATTTTTCACTTTAAATGATGAATTGTAACTGCTTTAAAATTATTGGTTAACCATAAATTGTGGTTAATCTTTTTTTTTAGTATTCGTTATTTCTTAAGTTAATTAATTTTAGAATCCAGACATAACATATTTATCATAGAACTATATATTAAAAATGTCGTTTTAAAAGTTTACATTTAGGAGTGATCTAATGGAAAGTATCCATGAGATACTAAATGAGATATCATCATCTAAAGAAGGGGATGTACTAGCTACAATTATTCACGTAGAAGGCTCTGCATACCGCAAAGAAGGAACTTCCATGTTATTTAAGGGGAATGGGAAAGAAGTTGGTTTATTAAGTGCCGGTTGCCTTGAAGCAGATTTGTCTTATCGAGTTCAAGAAACAAGAGTAAGAAAGACACCTCAAACTGTTACATATGATATGAGTGCAGAGGATGATTTAACATGGGGAAATGGAGCAGGGTGTAACGGGATAATTACTGTGCTTTTAGAGCCAATTGATGAAAGTATGTTTAATTTACTAACTAGATTAAAAACATTTCTTTTAAATGGTACAAGTGTATCGATGATGAAAATTTTATCGAATGATAACAATGATGTGGATACTTTGTTCTTAGTAGATGAAAAGACATTTTTTGGGAATTGTAATGAGCGAAAATTAGATTATCTTAAAGATGTTTTAAATGAATTACAATGCACTAATCAGAAAAGCGGACTTAGAACGATTGAACCGGTTGGAACTAATATGTATTTACATACTTTTTATCCTAAGCCTCGTTTATTCGTGTTTGGAGCTGGAAAGGATGCGATTCCGTTAGTAAAACTTGCATCTTTAGCAGGATTCTTCGTAACGTTAACCGATTGGCGATCTGATTTATGTTCTAAAGAATTCTTTCCAGACGCAGATCAACTAATCGTTGGCTTTCCTAGCGAGATAATACCAAGACTTCAATTGACTACTTCTGATTCAGCCATAATCATTACTCATCAATTTCAAAAAGATAAAGAAATATTAAATCATATTTTAAATATTAATCTTAAGTATTTAGGAGTTCTTGGTGGTAAAAAGCGAATACAACGTCTTTTGGATGGTAAAAAAATAGATTCAGAAATAAATAGTCCAGCTGGGCTACAAATTGGTGCTGAGGGTCCGGAAGAGATTGCTATCAGTATTGTTGGTGAATTAATTCAAAGACAAAGAATAAAGAAGAATTCTAAGCATGAAGAATAGTAGAATCATTGCAATTTTACTTGCTGCAGGTAGTAGTAAAAGAATGGGGCAAAATAAAATTTCACTTCCATTAGGCAATTCAACAATTGGAAGTTTTGGTTTACGTAAATTTATCAATTCTAATATTGACCATGTTTATGTTGTAACAAAAGAAAATGATTCACTAAATTGGATTAGTAATGATCTTTTACAAAAACCTTATAATGACTTTTGGACACATGTACCATGTAAAAGTGCTAACATGGGCCAATCATACTCTTTAAAATGTGGTTTAAAAGCAGCTCTAAAAACAAAGCCTATAGGGATAATGATCCTCCTTGCAGACCAACCTTTTTTATCGATCCAAACTATTAATGAATTACATCAAAATTATTTAAATCGTGTTAGTAAGAATTCAACAATTCCTTTTTTAGCAGCAAGCTTTCATGGTGTACCTAGACCGCCAATCATATTTTCGTCTAATACTGTACCAGACTTATTCATGTTGAATGGAGATGAAGGAGCAAGAGCAATTATTCGAAATCATCCTAATTTAGAAGGGTTATTAGTTGAATTTGGAAACAAGTGGGACTTTTTCGATATCGATACAAAAGAGACGTATGAAGTAGCGAAGAGAAATGAACATAATGGATATTAAAAAAGAGTTAAACTTTGTGAAATAGGTAGGTGTGGAGTAAGTGCATTATATTAGTGAATTCATGTCTATGGATGACTTATTTCAGAAAATTATACTCCAGGTATGATTTTGGTTCTAAAAGCTCTATTTATTCTAATATAAACTATTTAAAACTTTGTCCTTCTATATTTCTCCTATGGTTCATAGGGTGAATATGAGGGGGTTTTTTGTGTTTAGAGATATTCTTAATTTTCTATATGGTGCATTTGCTGGTTTTTGTATTTTGAAAATAATAAGCAATCTGTTGATAAATAATAATTCATATACTCTGTTCTATTTATTTTGTTTACTAATGATCATAATAAAAGAACGCCAAAAAGATGGTTTTTTACACGGAATTAGTTTTAAAAATAAGAAGTAAATTTCTTTCAGTCTTTAAGTTTTTTAATTAAATTATAAATTTGGCTAAATATTTGTATTTAACTCAAAAATAGGACGTGGGTTTATTTCCGAAAATTCAGAAATGTGATATTCTAATTTTATACTAGATTAATTTTAAATTTTTAGTCATCAAAATAGGAAGGAGAATGATGACTTTGGTTTCAAAAAGTAATTTGAATGAAGATGATAAATTAATAAATCATGTTGACCTACATGAAGTTTTTAATAATATGGCAGAAGGATGTTACTATTTAAATTCGAAAATGGAATTTGTATTTATTAATAAGGTAGCTGAAGCAATGATTGAAAGGCCTAAAGAAGAGTTATTAGGTGTTTGTTTATGGAAGGCATTACCTAATTATGTAAATACTGATGTATATTACTATTACAATAAGGCTTATAATGAACAAAAAATTCAATCGTTTGAAACAATAGCAGAATACTCATTTATATCTTACGAAATTAAGGTGATACCTGATCAGAATGGGATACTAGCAATTTTTAGTGATATATCTGAGAAAAAAATACAGGAAGAAGAGCAGAGATATTATGAAAAACTAAAAATAATAGGAGAAATGGCTGCTGGTGTAGCGCATGAAATTAGAAATCCACTCACTACTGTAAAGGGGTTTTTACAGTTAGGTTTACAAAATAAAGATTTTGAAAGCTATAGCCAAATATTTGAAGTTATGATCGATGAAATTAATCGAGTTAACTTAATTATTACTGAATTTCTCGATATTGCAAAGAAAAAGCCTAACAAACTTGAAGAACATAATTTAAATCAAATAATAAATACTTTTTATCCATTACTTGAAACTAGATCATTAAAAGAGGACAAACTGATTATAAGAGAGCTAAATGATATTCCTAATGTAATCATTGATCAAAATGAAATTCGACAGCTACTTTTGAATATAGTTAGTAATTCTTTAGACGCGATGGATGTTGGAAAAACTGTAAAAATACATACTTATATGGAAGACGATAAAATTGTTATGTCAATTAGTGATGAAGGTACTGGCATTCCATCGGAAATAATCGAGCGAATATCCACCCCATTTGTCACATCAAAAGAAAATGGAACTGGATTAGGTTTAGCAATTTGCTATGCGATTGCTAAGCGAAATAATGCTACTATTGATTTTACAACAAGTGAAAATGGTACGAATTTTAATATTAGATTTAATAGATGAGTGCTTTTCGTTATAAATTTTTTAAAGCTTTGTCTAAATATAAATTTAATTGCCATTTTTTCGATTAATAAGTTGTTAGAATTAATTATAAATTATGATATAATATGGGTATAATAAAAAAGAGTTTGGTGCTGGTAACACCAAACTTAAAGTACTACATCCGTAGTGATACGGCTGACAAATATGTCCTTGGGGAAGGACGGTTACTTCTTATTAGAAGTAATATTGATGATGGCAACGATTAAGCTAATTAGCGCAATCGTTGCCATTACACTTTCTAGCATTAAACTGATCGTTTCATGCTCCGTCATAGGCATCACCACCTTTCATTGAAGGGTAGGTTAGCCGAATCCCAAGTTATGTAGTATCTCTATTATACCATTTTCCGACTTTTTTCGCTTGAAATTATTTGAAAGATTTTCCATTTTTTAATAACAAATTTATGAATAGATTATGGAGAATAGAAAAGCTCTATTTATTTCATCTAATACAGTCTCTCAAACGCAACTTTGTGAAATTTGTCACGAAATGTACATAAGATCAAGAATTCACTTTAAACTTTATATGTTATATTTAACTTGTGAAAGTCATAACAAACAAAAAGGTGGTAATCTTATGTTTTTAGTGATTGGATTCTGTGCAATGTTTTTATTTTATTTAGTCGCAATCACAACATTAGTTATATTAACAAGTAAACAAGGACCACAAGATTGTATAATGGAAGACATCACAAAATTAGCACATAAGTAAATTTTTGTAGTCATTATAAGTTCTTTATATGGGGTTCCTAAAATTCGGTAAAACTGAAATTTAGGAACCCCTTATCTATTGATAAACAGGAACTTAAAAAGATACAATTAATACATAAATAAAAGTTCATTTATACTATCAAAGTCAAACATATTTCATAATTTAAATAGAGAACTTCTATTTGGCTTATAGACAAAAGGAGTGTGCAAGATGGAACGGAAAAAAATAAATAAGCTTTTAATTTGGATGTTAGCTTTATCTCCGGTATTATTCTTCCTAATACCGATACTAGTCGGTTTAATTTTAACGCATCCATTTAGACGAAAAACAGAACAAACTCCTGCTGATTACAATTTGGAATTTGAAGAAGTTGAATTTAAAAGTAGTCTTGATCGAGTTGTACTAAGAGGTTGGTGGATACCAGCAAAAAATTCAACTTCTAAAACTGTCATAACAGCACACGGGTATACAGATGAACGAAGTCAAAAAAAGATTAATGGTCTTCAAATTGTGAAATCAATCCATGATCGTGGGTATAATGTATTGATGTTTGACTTCCGTAATAGTGGAAAATCAGGAGGACGAACAACTGGAATTGGGTATTATGAACAACATGATTTATCGTCTGCAGTAGATTATGTCATCAGTGAACGAAAACAGCAAGATATTGTTTTGCTCGGATGGAGTATGGGCGGAGCAACTTGTTTACTAGTAGGTAGTCTTCATCCGCAAATTAAAGGAGTTATAGCAGACAGTCCATTTCATGATTTGCAAACATATTTAGAAGATAATTTAAGTGTTTGGTCTAAATTACCTAAAAAACCTTTTACGTCAATTATTTTAAGGTCTATGAAACATTTATTAAACATTGACCCAAAAGAAGTGTCGCCGGTCATATCAGTTCAAAAAGCAAATTCTACAAATTATTTATTAATACATGGAAAGAATGATATAAAAGTACCATTCAGTAGTAGTGAAATGATCTATAACCAAATCCCTAATGAAAACGATAAAGCATTATGGCTGACAGATCATGGACATATCACAACTTTTATAGAAGAACCGGAAACATACACTAAAAAAGTAATTGATTTTATTGATAAAACGTTTTCTACTAAAGAAAATTGAATAAATAATTATTGTGAAACAGATGAACCAGAAGTAAAGTTTATCTGTTTTTTTAGTTGAGAAAGATGTTCTTCAGTACATGAAAGTAGAGCGTGTAGAAAATACTACTATTTATAAATTAGTTTATAAAAAGGTATAAATTTTTGTCCAAAAAGCTCTATTTTACTGAAAAGGCAGGCGAACTAAGATGGCAAATGAATATCGTTCGCGAGAAGAACGTAAACGACTAGAAAAGCCTTCAAAAATTTCCGATAAGTCTGATGGCTTATGGAAAAAAATTACTGTAACATTATTATCAATCGTAATTGTTTTCATACTAATCGGTGTAGGAATATTTTCATATTTAGTTAGCGGAGCACCCGCACTAGATGAATCAAAACTTAAAGTACCGATATCTTCTACTATAGTTGATAAAGATGGAAAAGTTGTTGCCGAATTAGGTAGAGAACAACGAACAAAAGTGTCCTACAATGAAATTCCTAAGGTAGTAGAAGACGCATTTATTGCGACAGAAGATGTGCGGTTTTATAAACATAAAGGCGTAGACATTCGACGGGTATTCGGAGCAGTTTTAGCGAATATTACTGGAGGTTTTGGATCGCAAGGTGGAAGTACGATCACCCAGCAAGTAGTAAAAAACTCATTTTTATCTTCTCAAAAAACAATTAAGCGTAAAGTTCAGGAATGGTATTTAGCTTTTAAATTAGAACAAAGATACTCTAAACATCAAATTTTAGAAATGTATTTAAATAAAGTTTACTTTTCAAATGGTCTAAAAGGGCGAGGAGTTTATGGTGTAGCCAAAGCTTGTGAAACTTATTTTAGTAAAGATTTATCTAAAATTACATTACCAGAAGCAGCAACTTTAGCAGGTATGGTAAAAGCTCCAAATAGCTATAATCCTGCAAAGCACCCTGTTGAGTCACAAAATCGTAGAGATACAGTCTTAAGTCAAATGAAAAAATATGGTTATATTACTGATCAACAATATACAAATGCAAAAGCAATACCAATGAAATCATTAGTAAAAGTTCATGAATCTGGTGGTACAAAATATAATTCATTTATCGATGTTGTCGTGAATGAAGTGGAAAAAAACAGTGATGCAAATGTTTATACAGATGGACTGACGATTGAAACTACTTTAGATCCTAAAGCTCAAGATAAAGCAGATGAAATATTAAGTAGAGGCAAAAGCTTCTATCCTAGTGATGAATTTCAAACTGGATTTGTATTATTAGATACGAAAACAGGTGAAATACGAGCAGTTGGCGCTGGTAGAAATACTAGTACTGGTGGTTTAAATTTTGCTACTGATATTAAAAGACAGCCTGGATCTTCAATTAAACCTATTCTTGATTACGCGCCAGCCATTCAGTATTTAAAATGGTCAACTTATCATCAAATTCTTGACGAGTCTTACACATATTCTAATGGTACACCTATTAGAAACTGGGATCGAAAATATAAAGGTGATATTTCAATTCGATTAGCACTAGTCGATTCACGAAATATCCCTGCATTAAAGACTTTCCAGGCTGTAGGAAGTGATCGTTCTAGAGAATTTGGGAATGGATTAGGGTTTAACTTTTCGAAAAATACATATTATGAGTCCTATTCTATAGGTGGATTCACAGGTGTATCAGCAATGGAGATGGCAGGAGCTTATGCTGCTTTTGGAAATGGTGGAATCTATAATAAGCCTCACTCCGTTAAAAAAATTATTTATCCTGATAAAACTGAAAAAGTATTTGCAACTGAGCCTAAACAAGTAATGAGTGATTATACAGCTTATATGATCACAGATATGCTTCGCGATGTAGTTAAAACACCACTTGGTACAGGTAAAAGAGCAAATGTACCTGGTCTTGATATGGCAGGTAAAACAGGTACGACAAACTACTCTGATGAAGTAAAACAAAAATACGGATTTCCAGATAATGCAACTCGTGATAGTTGGTTTATAGGCTATTCTTCTGATGTTACAATGGCTGTTTGGACTGGGTATGAAAAAAATAAAAAGAATAATTTTCTTGGTAAAGGCTCAACGAATATTGCAAAATTCATTGCAAGAGATATGTTAGCTTCTAATGGAGATAGAAACGCAATCTTTAGAAAACCTTCATCAGTTGAAGAAATACGTAATGAATTATATATTCGAGGAGAAAAAGTTGATGATATTCCTAAAGATATAGTGATTGAGTCTGTAAAAAATGTTAAGGCAAATTATGATCCTGTAACAAGTAATATTTCATTAAGTTGGTCGTATCCTGCAAATCTAATTCAAAAAACTACTTTTGAAGTAAGTTATACAGTAAATGGTGCAGCGGGACAAACGCAAAAAATTCAAGGTACAGCAACAAGTATTAATGGAATCGTCCCTGGGAATATTGTGAAAATAACAATCATTGCTTCGAGCGCTGAAGGTAAGAGTGGTCCTGTTACAGTTACTGTTGATTTATCTTCAACTGAACAACCAACTACACCACCGACAAATGAAGGTGGACAAGGCACTGGAAATGGACAGGAAAATGGTAATGGGCAAGGTAATGGGAACGGGACAGGAGAAGGTACGAAGCCAGGTGAAGAAACACCAGGTACAGGAGGCGAGAATGGAGATAATATTGTAAATCCTATCGAACCGAATCCAAATAATCCTCATTAAATATTAATTTATAACGCATTGAGAAAATATCAATGCGTTTTTTTTAGTGAATTATGTTTAAGGAATGGAAGATATGATAGATTGGCGTATATTTGCAACAATCTGCACTGAAGAGAAAAGGGATTAAATTTTATTAAACCATCAAAAAGACTGCTTAGCGGTCTTTTTTTAGTTAATTGTTGTAAAGAAAATTTTAAGTTTGTTCATTATTTAAGTAATTTTATTAAACTAAAAAATCAGAATGATAAATATAAATGAGTAATAGAGCATAAATAGAGTATAGCGGAGGAGTGAAGTATGATAAAAGGATTAAAATTAGTGGGGCTAATCGCATTTATTTCGATTTTGAATGTGATTGTATTCTCTCCAGGTTTAATCGGAATCCAATTAATTAATGCGAGTGCATTTCAAACTGCATTTGGGGTATCGTTCATAATAGCGAATTTGTTAGTACTTCTATTTAGTTTGTTTCAACTTTATTTCAAGCCTGTTAAAGATAAGTCAATTAAGCAGCTAAAAACAAATGAAGATTTCGTTCTTGCTTTAAGTCGATATAAAAATAATAAAGTACTAAAAGAAGATATTATTACTTCAATTGAGCAAATCGAACGGATGAAAAAGAAAAAAGGCGTTTTTTATAACTTATTAACGGATCGATTTTCTCCAACCGAAATTACATACAACAAGTTTGCATCTGTTGTGGACGAGGTTGAGACATTATTTTATTTAAGAATAAGAAACATCCTAAACAAGATTAGTACTTTTGATGAACTTGAATATAAAAAAATAAAGGGGAAAGACGGATTACGATACTCAAAGTCATTAATTCAAGAGAAAACAAATCTTTTTAATGAATATATCAAATTCGTAAAAAGGGCAATTGAAATGAATGAAGAGATTCTTGTTAATATTGATAAACTAATTTTAGAAATTTCAAGACTAGATGAAATAGGAATCGATGATATTGAAAAAATGGAATGTATGAAAGAAATCGATTCGTTAATTCAACAAACAAAATTTTATAGGCAATGAATGGAAGGATGATAAAAATGAGGAAGTTTCTTTTTGTATCTATTGCAGTGATTGTTGTAGTTTTTCTTCTTGTCTATATTGGTATTAATATGACTTCAGAAGATAAAGTTGTGAAAATTACTGATAAAAATAAAAATCAGCAATTAGCTAAAATGATCTCAAAAATAAATATTTCGAAAGCAAAACCAATTAAAGGTCAAATTGACTTAAGTACAGCTGATGTGGCAAGTGAACTTCCTGATATATCTAAATTTCCTGTAACCGTAGATAATACGACTGATAGTTTCGTTGAAATTTTTTCATCGACTGAAAAATCTAGTGATGGGAAAAATGGTTGGTTAAACGAAGTCGCAAATAAGTTTAATGATGCAAAATTTAATCTAAATGGTAAGCAAGTATCTGTAAGTATAAGAAACATTGCATCTGGTACTGCAACAGACTTTATTAAATCAGGTAAATATGTTCCTGATGCTTTTACACCGTCAAATGAACTTTGGGGTCAAATGATTACGGCAAGTGGTGTTAAAACAGAAACCGTCTCCTCGCGATTAGTTGGAAATGTTCCTGGTATTGTCATTTCGAAGTCAAAATATAATGAGTTAATGAAAAAGTATAGTAAAGTCGATCCGAAAACAGTCATCGAAGCAATGACAAAAAACGAACTATCAATGGGATATACCGATCCATTTACTAGTTCAACAGGATTAAATTTTTTAGTTACGACTTTAAATTCCTTTGATTCAAAAGATGTATTAAGCGATACTGCTGTGAGAGGGTTTGAAAGCTTTCAAGCAAATGTACCGTTCACTGCTTCTACGACTCTACAAATGAGTGATGCTGCAGAATCAGGCGTTCTAGATGCATTTGTTTTAGAATATCAAACATTTGTAAATTCACCTGATTTAAAAAATAGTTACGAATTTATACCATTTGGAGTGCGTCACGACAGTCCACTTTATGCATTAGGGAATTTACCAAAAGAGAAAATGGATATTTTGAAAAAATTTGCTGAATTTACAGGTCAAAATAATCTTCAATCACTTGCAAAACAAGATGGGTTTAACGGGTTGAACAATTACAAATCAGAGCTTAAAACAATCGATGGGGATACTTTAAGTGCTGCACAGAAACTTTGGAAAGGAAAGAAGAATACTTCAAATCCAATTGCTGCGATTTTTGTAGCAGATGTTTCAGGTAGTATGGATGGTAAACCATTAAATGAGCTAAAAGAATCACTACTTAAAGGTCAAAAATATTTAGGAAGAGATAATAGTATTGGTCTAATCTCTTACTCTGCCGATGTTACGATTAATCTTCCAATTGCAAAATATGATGCAAATCAACAGTCAAAATTTGTTGGTGCAGTATCTAGCCTCGATGCTAGCGGAGATACAGCAACAAACGATGGAATCCTTGTAGCAATTAATATGCTAAAAGATGAAATGAAAAAAAATCCAAATGTTAGACCGCTCATTTTTGTCCTAACCGATGGTGAGACCAATCATGGGAATTCATTGAAGAATGTAAAAGGAATCATAAAAGCATATAAAATTCCAATTTATACGATTGGTTATAACGCTAATATTAAAGCGCTTGAAAGTATTTCGAATATTAACGAAGCTGCAAATATTAATGCTGATTCAGATGACGTAATCTATAAAATTCGTAATCTCTTTAATGTTCAACTTTAATTAGTAGGAGGATTTAAGAATGTCATTTTCTATGCAAGTTGTAAATGAAGAGGAAATCAAAGCAGTAATAGAAGAGCAAGTAAAGCCTGTACCAGAGGAATTAATGAAATTAAAAGCAACCGCGGATGCAAATGTAGCGATGATTATGGAAATAGACACTGTTTCAAAAGAAACATACGAAAAACGAAAGGAAATTCTTCAATCAATCGAATCATTTGGATTACAGACGATGAAATCTTCTTCGAATAAAAATTCTCTTCTAAAGGTTTCACTTGGTCAACTTGCTAAAAGTGGAGACGAAGGAGGGCAAGTTGCAAAAGGATTATCAGAGTTACAAGTACAATTAAAGGATTTAGATCCAAGTGTCATTAATTTTGCAAAATCAGGTTTATTAGGTAAGTTATTTAATCCTATTCGTTCATATTTTCAAAGATTTGAAAAAGCAGATGTCGCAATCGCAGATATCGTAAAGTCACTTGATAAGGGTAAAAAAATTCTCGAAAATGATAACACGACATTAGAGCTTGAACAACTATCTCTTCGAACGCTATCAAAAACACTAGAAAAGGAAATCCAACTTGGAACATTAATGGATGAGTCAATTGAAAATCAAATTGAAAAAGCAAAAATCGAAGGGGAAGATCAAGAAAAAATTAAATTCATCTCAGAGGAAGTTCTTTATCCGTTACGACAACGAGTCATGGACCTACAGCAAATGTTAGTTGTAAATCACCAAGGAGATATGTCGTATGAGGTTGTCATTCGGAATAATCGTGAATTAATTCGAGGTGTTGAACGTGCAAAAACGGTTACGATTTCTGCACTTAATACTGCAGTAACAGTAGCAAGTGCTCTATATAATCAAAAAATCGTTTTACAAAAAATCACTGCTTTAAATCAAACAACAAATACGATTATTGAAGGTACTTCTAGATTATTAAAGGAGCAAGGAGTTGCAATCCAAAAACAAGCGATGGAGTCAGCGGTTTCTGTTGAAACATTGAAAAATTCATTCACAAACGTCATATCAGCGTTTGAATCGATTAGTACATTTAAACAAGAAGCTTTGCCAAAAATGCGTCAAACAATCCTACAATTTCAAGAATTAGCCGAAGTCGGTACAAAGCAGATTGAAAGACTTGAAAAAGGGAATCGGATTGGATTATAGGTGCTTGATTGCAAAAAACTAAGATTGTTTGATCTTAGTTTTTTGCTTTTTCAATCTTATTAATAAATTTGATATACTTTAACCTTTTTACCATCAGAAAAATTGAAAACTTTTGAGGATATTCAGTCACTTTATAACTTTTATATTATTTCGCCCTCATTCGTTTAATATCTTCTTTCGGTGGAAAACCAAATAAACGAGAGTATTCTCTACTGAACTGGGATGGACTCTCGTATCCTACTCGGAATGCTACTTCTGCTGCATCTGAAGACTCAGACAATAATAAAAGTCGCGCTTCTTGCAATCTTAAATGTTTCTGAAATTGTAGAGGACTCATTGCAGTTACATCTTTAAAGTGTCTATGTAGGGAAGAAACACTCATATTTGCTATTTCTGCAAGCTCTTCAATTCGTAAAGGCTTGTAAAAATTCGTTTTAATTTGTTCAATAACTTCCCTTATTCGATTAGTCGTACTACCTTCGATGGCAATTTGTTGCAATATGTTTCCATTCGGTCCACGCAAAACTCTATAGAGAATTTCTTTCGTAAAAATAGGTGCAAGAATTGGAATATCATCTGGAGAATCTATTAAACGAGCCAATCTAATTACTGCATCTAAAATCGATTCCTCTAACTCATTGACAAAAATCGCTCGTTTCGCATTTTCCTTTGAATTAGTCGGAATTTCAGTATCAGTTAAAATTTCTAAGATTTGACTTGGATTAAATTCAATTTTTAAAGCTAGATATGGAGCGTTTGGTGTAGCTTCTATAACTTGGCCTGTGACGGGTAAATCAACAGATGCAACTAAATAATTTCCAGGGCCATACTTAAAACTTTCATTTGCTAATAATAATTTCTTTATACCAGAAACAACAATACAGATAGATGGCTTATACACCCTATATTTCGGATCAGTAATATTTGACTCTCGGATGAAAAATAACGAGTTAATCGAGGTCTCGTTAACACCTTCGTAACTAGTATTGCGATCAATAATTTCGGTTAGTTCGCTTAAATAAGAAAAGTTCATTTCAGTCATATAGTCCTCCTTATTTACTATAAATTTATAGATACATAAAAAATTTTTTTAGGATATGAGAAGTGAGAGGATTAGGCAATCATTTGAGAGGAATGAGTTAACGAACTCTATTATTTTAATGCATAATTAAGTATATCAAACATATCTTCAAAACTATAATATTATCAATTTAAAACATTCTCACCTCATACGATTTAAGTTTAAAAACCGATCAAGGGAGAGATTCTTATGAAACTGATTGCTTTAGACCTGGATGGTACTACACTGAATACAAATAAAATAATAAGTGAAGAAACATTAAGCGCGATTAAAAAAGCTCAGGCAGCAGGACATATCGTTGTGATTTTATCCGGACGTTCACCTAGTTCAGTAAATGATGAACTTTCAAAGTATGGATTAAATTGTCCAGTTGGAGGTCATAACGGGACGGCATTATATGTGAATGGTAAATTAAATGAACTAAATTCTTTAGGCAGACCTCAAGTACAAAAAATTGCCTTAGAAGTTGAGAAAGAAGTCTTACCGTATAATATTTCTACAAATAAGGGAATATTTGCACCTAGTAATTGGAATAAACGATTTGAACAAATTGTTTCATCAGGGCGTGTACCTAACGAATACTTCGAAAACAGACACTTCAAAATGTTTACTACACCTCCAAATGTATATGGACATTCGTTTTTTAACAACGTTCAAGAAATAATTGCTAATGATGATTTTACAATTCAAAAGTTTCTTATTCTATCCCTTGAGCCAAAACAAATGGAACGACTTGAAAAAAAATTAAGATTCATAGATGAGACTTTTGTCACTAGTTCATCTCCTTTTAATCTTGAGGTCACACATATTAATGGAAATAAAGGGTATGGGCTAAAAGCCATGGCTACATATTTTAATATTCCATTAGAAAATACAGTAGCTATTGGAGATGAAAAAAATGATCTACCGATGTTCAATATAGCTGGTTTATCAATAGCTATGGGGAATGCTGAAGAAGAAGTAAAGCTTTCAAGTGATCTAGTTACTTTAAGCAATGATGAAAATGGTGTTGCATATGCATTCGAAAAATATATTTTCAAAGAGTCAAATGTACTATAATAGTAAAGAAATCTAAATACAACTAAATCAGCAACGTTTTCCTTGGTTAAATGTGTGCAGTATGTTAATTTAACCAAGGATGTTTTTATTTGTTTATTTAACCAATTGATTAAAATATTGAATGTTAAAGGGGGGCTAAAAAATGGTTAGTCGGATAAAAGATCTATTTGCCATTAAGGGGTATAGTTTATTTGTTATCTGTTTGTTATTTGTTGGAATCGGACTTTCAATTACAACTCCTTATTTATCATTGTATTCTACAAAATATATAGGGATGAGCTCTGGAGCATTTGGTATCTTCATGGCAGTGATTTCGTTAAGTGGTGTTTTAGTTAATACATTTATTGCTGAACGTTCTGATCGAGGGATTGACAGAAAATGGATCATTATGATTGCGATGATTTCATCGGCGATCGGTTATGCATCCTATTTAATATTTCATAATTACTATTTATTATTAGTTTTCGTTGCTTTATTTAATGGATTAGGTGCAGCGGCCATGCCTCAAATTTTTGCATCAGCACAGGAATCGGCAAATGCAAGTTTATCTAAAGATAAGACTTTAGCATTATCAACTTTACGTTCGCTTGTTTCTTTAGGATTTTTAATCGGACCATTAGTAGGCACTTTAATTTTAAGAGCAAAAGGGTATCATGGCCTTTTTTGGGGAACATCTAGTATTTATGTAATGATTACTTTACTAGTATTCTTCTTTTTAGAAAAGAGAAAGCCAGTCCAGAACAATATAAAAAAGAAAAACAAGACAAACGTCACAGCCGCTAAACGAAAACAGCTTAGACTACCGTTTATTGCTTTTATCTTATTATTTGCAGTTAGTTCGATTAATTGGATTAACACACCACTTTTTATCGTCAATGAACTACATGGTACTAATACAGATGTTGGATTAGTCGTAAGCTTATGTGCAGGTTTAGAAATTCCAATCATGCTTGTGTTGGGAGTACTTTCTAAAAAAATCTCAAATCATGCATTGATGATCTACGGTTGCTTTATTGGTTTACTCTACTACTTAGTCTTAAGCATGTCTACCCATACATGGGAGTTAATCATTGCACAGTTGCTACAGGCAACATACATCGCGATCGTTATGGGGAATGGTATAAGCTATTTTAACGACCTATTACCAAATTCACCCGGCTTTTCTGCATCAATTTATGCGAATTGCTCGACAATCGGAAGTTTAGTAGGAAACTTAGGCGGAGGTCTGTTTGCACAATTAGCAGGTTTTCGAAATGTATATTTACTTTGTATATTATTTGTAATTTGTTCACTCTTTATATTATGGAAATCAAAAAACAATGTCGAAATGGAAATATCGACAGGTCATAGTCAGTCTGTGTAGTTGATTTATTGTCGGTGAATTTCACAAAATATTGAGGAGTAAAATTTCTGTTTAAAACTTGACAGAAATGAACTTGACGAACTGATCAAGACCTCGCCCTTTGGATAGCGAGCATTCTATAATGAAATCAATCTCACGCAAGCTCCTTTTACGAAAAATCTAATTACAAGATTATATATTAACAAAGTGCAAAAACGAGCTATTACTGTAGCTCGTTTTTTTACATTTTGGCATTAAGAATTAAGATGATATATTACATATAGATCAAATTAAATAGTATTAATAAAAATGAGTCTCATGTGAGGAAAAAAATATGAATGAAACTACAAATATATTAATTGTTGAAGATGATGAAGATATTAATCGATTACTTTGTGATATTATCTACAAAAACAGCTATAATCCAAAATCTGCCTATTCTGGGACTGAAGCACTTATTTATTTAGAAAGTCAGAAATGGGATCTGGTTTTATTAGATTTGATGCTTCCAGGATTGTCTGGAGAAGAATTATTAAAAAAAATAACAGAGGAAAGTAATATCCCGGTCATAATCATCTCAGCAAAGCTTGAAATGAAAACAAAAATAGATATTTTAAGGGGTGGAGCGGATGATTATATTACAAAACCATTTGATATAGAAGAGGTTTCGGCAAGAATTGAAACTTGCTTAAGAAGATATCGTCGATTGGCTAATGTCCCAATACTCAATCAAATTCAATACAAAGATCTTGTTATAGATACAGATTCAAAAAAGGTGTCTGTTGGGGGAAATGAGTTAAAATTAACGGCAATTGAATACGAGATACTGTGTTTATTCGTAACTTCTCCTAAAAAGGTTTTCACAAAAGCAAATTTATTTGAGAGTGTTTGGAATGAGGAATTCTATGGAGATGATAATACAATAAATGTACATATGAGTAATATTAGAAGCAAGCTTAATAAAGCCAATCCAAATGAAGAGTATATCGAAACAATTTGGGGAATGGGCTACAGACTAAAAACTTAAGGTTTTCTTAAGAATTGGCTTAAGACATTCTTATGTTTTCCTTCTTATAGTTAAAAGTGTTCTCAAAAATAAATTTTGTTCAATAGGATCTTTAATTAACTATCCGTTGGACGAGCTTAAGAGTTTATATAAGGAGGGGTAACTTATGAATGAATTTGTACTTAAAACGAATCAATTATCAAAGAAATATCATAATAAAATGGCCCTTAATAATGTTAATTTAACGATTAAAAAGGGATCCATTTACGGTTTTATCGGGCAAAATGGTGCTGGGAAGTCTACATTAATACGCTTAATTACTGGTTTAGGGTATCCAACAAACGGTTCATTTGAACTATTTGGAGAAAGCAATGAGCGAGGATTAATTGAAGCAAGAAAAAGAGTTGGGACAATTATTGAGGGTCCTGCGTTATATCCACATTTGACAGCAGCTGAAAATTTAGAAGCACATAGACTTTTAAAAGGAATTCCTGGGAAAGAATGTATCAAACAAACACTTAGACAAGTTGGTTTAGAAGATACAGGTAAAAAGAAGGCGAAAAATTTTTCCCTAGGGATGAAGCAAAGACTTGGACTTGCAATCGCGTTATTGGGGGATCCTGAATTTTTAATATTAGACGAACCAATAAATGGACTTGATCCTATGGGCGTTGTGGAAATACGCGAATTACTTAAAAAGCTTAATCAAGAGTATGGAATTACGATTTTAATTTCCAGTCATATTTTAAGTGAACTACATTTATTAGCAACTCATTACGGCATTATTCATAATGGAGAGCTATTAGAAGAACTTTCAATTAAAGAACTTGATGAAAAATGTAAACACTTTTTGCATATTAAAGTTGATAACTCAAACAAAGCCGCGACTGTTATTGAAAAATCCTTTAATACTCAGAATTTTGAAGTATTTCCGGACGGTTCGATCAGGTTATTTGAATATTTTGACAGACCAAGAGAGGTATCGAAGGCACTAACTAGTGAAGGGTTAATTATCGAGCATTTTATGCCAATGGGAGAAGATTTGGAAGCGTATTTTACAACTCGCATCGGGGGTGTAAATCGTGGGTAATCTATTTAAAACTGAACTGTATAAATTAAAAAAGGATCGTTCATTTCGAACATTACTATGTATTTTAATTCTATTCTCTTTATTGTATCCTTTTACGACTAATATAGATTCAGCATCAAAACTTTCTTTAGATGAGTATTATATTTATAACATTTTAAGTATAAACAACGATATTATAAAATTATTACCGTGTATTTTTGCAGGTTTCTTTATCACAAGTGAATACTCGAATGGAACAATGAAATCTATTGTATCATCAGGAAATAGTAGATTACGAATTTACTTTTCAAAGTTGACGATGTTTTCGATTGGTTCAGTCATTATCTTATTAATACTACCAATTTTTATGACGACGACTGCTGCATTCCGTTTTGATTTTAATGATACAACTGATTGGATGTTTATCTTTAAAACATATGGACTACTAACAATTTATGGAGCCGCGTTTGCTTCAGTTATGACGATTATTGCCACTATTTTTACTGACAATGGAAAAACGATTGGATTTTTATTAATGTTTTTTGCTTTAATTAATTCTTTATTAGGCTTCATAGCTACTAAATTAACCTTACTTAAAACAATCATTAAGAATTCAGTATTTATGCAATATCCAAACATATATAAAGTTAACCAGTTAGATCATAGTGAAGTGTTAACACTCATTTTTGTTCCAATTTTGACCTTTATTGTACTTGGCATTTTAGGAAGTTTACTATTTAGAAAAAAAGAAATTAAGTAAGATCGAAAGCGGGTGAGAGTTTTATGAAATATGTAACAATAATCGTTATCATTCTTTTTTCATATTTTCTCACCCGTTATTATCTATTAAAAAAAGAGATTAAAAGAACTACTAGGCAATTACAAGCCGTTAATAAAAATAAGATTGAAAAGAAACTTGACCTTCAGTATTTTGATAAAGACATTGAAATTCTTTCAGCAGAAATAAATAGGCAAATTGATTTAACAAGAAAGTCTAAAGCAGAAAAACGTTTAAGTGAAAATGAATTAAAACAGGCGATTTCATACATTTCGCATGATATACGAACTCCTATGACCTCGATTTTAGGATATATTCAATTTTTAGAATCGGATGAAATAACGATCGATATGAGAAAAGAATATATAACTATCGTAAAAAATAGTGCACAAAGGTTGAAGGTGTTGCTTGAAGACTTTTTTGAACTATCAGTCATAGATCAAATTGATTATCCAATGAAGATTGAAAAAATAAAATTAAATCAATTGATACTAGAAGTTTTATTAGGATTTTACGAAGAATTCAATAATCGGAACTTAGAACCAACAATTGAAATTCCGAGTACTGAAATGATTATTATCGCTGATCCATCTGCAGTAAAAAGAGTCATCGAAAATTTAATCATTAATGCGATTAAACATTCAACTGGTAATATAAATATAAGACTTGAAAAATCAGATTCATCAATCCAATTATGTATTAGTAATTCAGTTAACGAGTTTAGTGAACCGGATTTACAACGAATGTTTGATCGATTTTATAAAGCAGATCAAACTCGAACTGGAAAAGGTACAGGCCTTGGTTTACCGATTGCTAAAAGTTTAATGGAAAAAATGAATGGTAATATTACGGCAGAGTTTAAAGATAATCAATTATGTATGAAATGTGAATGGTTTTAAAGTAATATTCAATTTAATATAAGACAAAAATTAGGAGCTATTTAACATTTGGCTCCTAATTTTTGTCTTATGAAACGAACTGGGGGACTATAATGTTTTCTTCTGTTTGTCCAGATATTGAGACAAAACCTTCAATCCAGTATGTAGATCATCTAAAGATTGTGTAGAAGAAAGTGCAATACGTAAATACTTTTCAGAAGAAGACTGCCCACTTAGAAAACGATCTGAATGAAACACTCGTACACCTAGTTTTTTCAAATCTGCTTCTAAGTTTACCCCATTACTATGACTATGAATAGGAAGCCAACGGTAAAAACTAAGCGGATGCCCAATCTTATTTACAGGGAAATAGGATGAATAAATATCGTTTACAGTTTCAGCTAACTGTTTCTTTTTTTGAACGATTTCATGCGCTTTTCCTGATAAGATCAACTCAGTAATTACTTCTACATCAAGTGATGATGTTTTTACGTTAAGATTAAAAATAGCCTTCAAAATTTTTTCACGTAATGCCTCCCCAAAAACCATGTAAGCAACTCTCAATCCAGAACAGATGGACTTTGATGTACCACAAATATATACGCTTTGTTCTGGAAGTAGGTTATACATCGGTTGTTTGTAATCAGATATTACTCCCGCAGTAATAAATGCATGTATATCATCTTCGATTAAAATTAAACGATGCTTCTTTATTACGGAAGCTAATTCAAGTTTTCGAAAGTCAGATATCATTATTGTGGTTGGGTTACTACAAGAAGGCATTAGGAATATACCATGTATATTAATTTGACTACATTGCTTTTCAAGTTCATCAGGCAACATCCCAAACAGATCTCCAGGAATTGGGATTAATTGAATGTGAAGTGTTTTTGCCAACTCAATAAAATTTGAAAAGGTGTAAAAATCTGTTGCAATTCGATTACCTGGCTCAAATAAACTAGCCAAAGCAAGGACCAAAGCGTTTTGTGTACCAGACGCAATTGCTAAATGATCTTGAATCGCTTTAATACCGAAAGCTTCCATCCAGTTCAGTGCAGCTGCTTTCTGATGTGGAATACCGGTGGGATCATTGTAATTTAATAATTGATCTAAATAGCTTTTACTGACTACTTTCTGAATTGCTTCGGTCACAATATTATTCGTTTGTTCAAAAGAAGCCACAAAGCCAAGATCGATACTATTTGCTGTTTTATCTGTTGAAATCGTTATTGAATGGGTTGCATTCGGTGCAACAAAAGTTCCACTACCTGTAATGGCATAGATTAAACCTTTTACTTCACATATTTTGTAGGCTCGAGTGATTGTCGTAAAATTCAAGTCAAGAAAATCAGCTAATTCTCGCTGCGGTGGTAACTTTGTACCGGGAGCAAGAAAGCCATTAATAATATCTTGTTCTAGTTGAAGTGCAATAGAATTATAGTAAGGACGCTTTAAAGCTTTTTTATCAGGTTTCCAAGACATGGGATAATTTTCAAATGAATTTACTGGCATTGTTCCATTATTCACCTCTACTGTTGAATTCCATACAATTATATCATTTTTGTATGGAATTCAATAAATACAAATCTATTGCTACCTAAGTAGAAAGTTAGTAATTATACTTTAAACAGTACTTAATTTAATTTTTAGAAAATTGTAATCCATACAATTATTTCATTTTTTGTATGGATTCTGTATGTTAAATTATAATAAATTTAACGATACAGGATGTGAAGCTATGAAAAAGGGAAACAAACTATGGATGGCATTTCGCTTTGCTTTTCCACACACGATACCTATTTTTGCAGGATTTTTATTTTTAGGTATAGCATATGGGATTTTTATGAATTCGCTAGGATTCAGTGCAATTTATCCAATCCTGATGGCGCTAACAATTTTTGCTGGATCTATGGAATTTATTGCAGGAAACTTATTACTGATGGGTTTTAATCCAATAAACGCACTGTTTCTAACGTTAATGGTGAACGCGCGACATTTGTTTTATGGAATCTCAATGTTAGATAAATATAAAGGCACTGGTAAGAAAAAGACCTATCTAATTTTCGGACTATGTGATGAGACTTTTTCGATAAATTATACGGCTGATATACCCGACAACGTGGATAAGAGTTGGTTTATGTTTTTTGTTACATTCCTTAATTATTTGTATTGGGTAATTGGTGCATCAATTGGAGGGATTTTTGGATCACTTGTAAAATTCAATACAAAAGGTCTTGAATTCGTCATGACTGCCCTATTTGTTGTTATTTTCATTGAGCAGTGGAAAAAAGAGACAAAACATATTAGTGCAATAACAGGGGTTGGTCTTTCAACTATTTGTCTTATCATTTTTGGTGGAGAAAACTTCATTATTCCAGCCATGCTTTCAATACTTATTACACTTAGTGTACTTAGAAAACCATCTAAGAAAGTAGAGGTATCAGTATGACGATGAATGTAACACAGCAAATTATCACAGTATCAATGGTTGTTTTAGGTACAATGCTTACAAGATTTCTTCCATTTATTATTTTTCCACCAGGGAAGGCTACACCAAAGTATGTACAGTATTTAGGTAAAGTCCTACCGTCTGCAGTAATTGGACTATTGGTCGTCTATTGTTTTAAAAATGTCAATGTACTTTCTAGTACACACGGTATTCCAGAGTTTATTTCAGTATTTGTTGTTGCAATTCTCCACTTATGGAAGAGAATGATGCTTCTTTCGATCGCAGGTGGTACGATTGTTTATATGATTCTTGTGCAATTAATTTTTTAATAATATAGGGGTGAAATGATGCAAAATTATAGATGGAGTAATGAGCAAATTAGAAACCAAGTAAATGTTCTAGATGAAGTAATTAATCCTCATATCATCTTAAAAAATGCAACGTATTTAAATTCATATTTGAACCAATGGTTACAGGCAAATATTTGGGTTTATCATGATCGGATTGTTTATGTTGGAGAAAATCTTCCTGAAAACTTAAATCAAATTGAAGTGGTAGATTGTGAAGGGAAATTTTTAGTGCCAGGTTATATTGAACCTCACGCTCATCCATATCAACTCTATAATCCTCTAACATTAGCAAAACATGCAGGGCAATTCGGTACAACAACATTAATAAACGATAATCTAAAATTTTTCTTAGAATTACCTAGTCATACTGCTTTTGAATTATTAAATGATTTTAAAAACTTACCGTCAAGCATGTATTGGTGGTGTCGTTTCGATGCGCAATCTGAATTTCCGAATAATGATGAGCTATTTAATTCGAAAGATGTTTTGTCTTGGCTCGAGAATGAATTAGTTTTACAAGGTGGAGAACTAACTGCGTGGCCAAAGCTTTTAAATGGTAATGATCAAATGCTCACCTGGATACAGGAGACAAAGAGGTTAAATAAGAAAGTGGAAGGACATTTTCCAGGAGCTTCTGAAAGCACTTTAGCCAAATTAATGTTGTTAGGTGCAGATTGCGATCATGAAGCAATGACAGGAAAAGAAGTACTTTCGCGTTTAATGCAGGGCTATATGGTTTCATTAAGACATTCTTCAATACGACCTGATTTAGAAGTACTTTTAAAGGAAATGAAAGAGCTCGGCATCCAAAAATTTGATCGACTTTTCTTTACAACTGACGGTTCACATCCTTATTTCTATGAAAAAGGAATGACAGATGAATTAATAAAAATAGCGATCCGTCACGAAATACCATTAATTGAAGCATACAATATGGCTAGTTATAATGTAGCTTGCTATTATAAAATGGAACATTTACATGGTTCAATCGCCACAGGCAGAATTGCAAATATTAATCTACTAGAAAGTAAAGAAAACCCAACACCTATAAGTGTTTTAGCAAATGGAAAATGGATCAAGAAAGACGGGAACTTTATCAATCAATATTTGTCCATCGATTGGGATAAATATCAATTCTCTAAACTAGATTTAAAGTGGACTTTACAAAAAGAGGATCTGAGTCTTACAAACTCAAATGGTATAAACTTGATTAATAATGTCATTACAAAACCATATGAAAGTATGATTGAATTCGAATTGGATGAGTTATCATACGAACATGATGAATGCTTTCTTGTAATGGTTGGAAGAGATGGTTCTTGGAGATTAAACACGCTAGTGAAAGGATTTGCTAGGCATATTGGTGGATTTGCAAGTTCTTATTCTGGTACTGGAGACATTTTAATCTTAGGAAAAAGAAAATCAGATATGTTAAAAGCATTTGAACGAATGAAGGAAATAGGCGGTGGCATAGTTCTAGTAGAGGAGAACAAAGTTGTTCACGAAATATCTTTATCTTTAAAAGGTAGCATGTCCGAATTAGATATGGACAGTCTAATCAAAGTTGAGAAAAAAATGATCGAATTGTTAAAAGAAAAAGGATATAAATACGACGATCCAGCTTTTACATTATTATTCTTTTCTGCAACTCATTTACCATTTATTCGATTAACTCCAAGTGGATTATATGACGTGAAAAACAATAATGTATTAGTTTCACCAGTAATAAGGGAAACGACACACAAAATAATATAAGATAGAATTCTCATTCAATCTATCTTTACAAGCTTAAGGTATGAATCCGATTTGCAGCGGACTCGTGCCTTTTTTATGTAGAACTTTTCAATTAATTTCCGTTAAGATAATATTGAATTATTTAAATTAATATACTAAAAATCAATAAATTTATCATTTTTCTGGTTAAGTTTCCAAAATATTATATTTTCTTTTTAAATTAACACTTTACTTTAGTAATCAATTCTTGATACAATGTTTTTCCGTCTGAAAATTCGGCTATTTAGTTATATTTAAGGAGGTTTGTAAAGTGACGACACAACAATATAAAGAAGAACTTCAATATTTAAACACAATTTTAACTGAAATGGAACGGCAGCTAACGAAACTTGAAGGGATTCCCGTTTACACTGGAAGTGATGTAACCGAACAAGTACTTGAAGGAATTCGAGAAACTAATCGAAGAAATCTTCGCTTAGCTAAAAACGAACCTTATTTTGGTCGAATGGATTTTCAAGAGAAGCATAAGGACTCGGTACCAGTTTACATAGGAAAAGTAGGAATATCAGAACAAGCTACAGAAAATCCATTGATAATTGATTGGCGTGCTCCAATTGCAAGCATGTTTTATTCGTTTACAGGAGGAGACGATCCTGCTTATTACGAATCTCCTGAAGGTATTATCGAAGGTATAATCTATTTAAAACGAAATATAGTAATCCGCAAAAAAAATCTCCAACGTGTTGTAGATACATATGTAAGAGGCGATCAAGATGTATCAGCTACTGATGATTTTCTTCTTTATCGATTAAGTGAAAACAAAGATAATCGCTTGAAGGATATTGTTTCTACTATTCAATCTGAACAAAATGATATTATTCGTTCATCCAAAAATACACCTTTAGTCATACAAGGAGTAGCAGGGAGCGGAAAAACAACTGTTGCTCTTCATCGACTTGCATTTCTGATTTACCAATACCGTGAAACATTAAAGGCCGATAAAATGATTATTTTTGCACCTAATAATATGTTTCTAGATTATATTTCAAATGTTCTACCAGAGTTAGGTGTAGGCGGCATTCAACAAACAACATTTTCTGATTGGGCATTAAATACTCTCGACCATGAAGTAAAACAAAAGGATTCATCAGAAAACCTAAACAAATGGTTCGCAACTGGTACCAACCGCCTTGAAATCAATCATAATAGTCCAGGTAAATGGAAAGGATCAACACATTTTATGACTTATATTAATCGATGCATGGATATTTATGAAGCATCAGCTGTTCCTGAAAAAGATTTCAAACCATGGAAAAAAAGAATGATTGATAAAGAAACACTTAAACATTGGTTTAGTGTTGAATATAAACATTATCCACTTGCTAAACGGAGAGAACGTATTGTTGCAAGGATTAAGAAATGGATTGATAATGAGCTAAATGTTATAGAAGAAACTAACATAAGAAAAGATAAAAAGAAAAAAGCAATTCAATATTTAAATTCTTATATGAAACAATGGCCGAAGCATACAGCACTTTCTTTTTATAAATCTCTATTCACTACAACAAAGGATGCTTCAATTGTAGTTGAAATACCGGCAGATATTATGAAATCTACATCTTTAAATTGTAAAAAGAAAGAGATGGATCAGGAGGATTTGGCTCCGCTAGTATATATTCACAATCGTCTTTATGGAATTGAGTCAAAGCAAAAGTTCCATCATGTAATTGTAGACGAAGCACAGGATTTTTCACCTTTTCAAATTGCATTATTGAAGCAGATGACAATCGGAAATTCATTCACCATTCTCGGAGATTTATCGCAAGCCATTCACGAGTATCAAGGGATTAATACTTGGGATGAATTTTTAGAAGTATTTAATGAAAAGGAAGTAACCTATTACGAGTTAAATAGAAGCTATCGATCTACAATGGAAATCATTCATTTTGCGAATGAGATTATTAAAAAAGCAAGTATACCAGTTAGTCTTGCAAATCCTGTATTCCGAAGTGGAGAAAAAGTTAAGATACTCGAAGTAGATCATACAAATCGAATTCAAGTAATCATGAATTCAATTGAACAATTAAAAAAGGATAAAATGGATACAATTGCAATTATTGGCCGTACTGAGGACGAATGTGCAATTTTATATAATGAATTATCCGCAGCTGGAGAAGAAGTATCTTTCATTCATTCAAAACAGAGAAAATATGAAGGGGGAATTTCGGTAGTACCTGTGTATCTTTCTAAAGGACTGGAGTTTGATGCAGTACTACTTATCGATGTAGATGACATGCATTATGAAGAAACTAAACAAGACGCTAAGTTACTATATGTTGGATGTACTCGAGCACTTCACAATTTAATCGTACTTTATTCCGGAAACAAGTCTCCACTCATTGAACAATCATCACTTCAGACTATTTAAATACAATTGCTTTCATGTTGCATTCACTTACTAATTCTTTCAGTTAAGCACTAAATAAAAAAGCATTTTCAAATATTTTGTCATACAAATTTTCAAAAAGCATCGATTTTACAGGTCGATGCTTTTTTATATAGACTGGAATGAACTATTCTTTACCTTGCTTAAACTCTAGAGACATTTTTAATAATGTAATCCTTAAAACGGGCACATAATTCTTCTATACTTGTCAAAAAATCTCCTAAAATATGGTAAATTCTCCTCTTTTCAACGTGATTAGTAGTCTATTAAGATTGAAGTATTAAATAAAAAAGTAGGTGACCAACATCGAAGCAAAAGAAGAAGTTGTATTATGTTTAAAGGATCTAAAAAAGGACTATGGTGCAAAATCAGTTTTAAAAGGTATTGATTTAACGGTCCATCGTGGACAAATTATTGGTTATATAGGACCGAATGGAGCAGGTAAAAGCACGACTATAAAAATTTTATTAGGACTAGAAGGAAATTACTCTGGGTATGTTGAGATTTTCGGGGAGGAAATTTCAGATCAGAATATTGAATACAAGAAGAAAATTGGTTATGTTCCTGAAATTGCGGAACTATACGATAATCTTACAGCTAGAGAGTATTTAACATTCGTTGGTGAGTTATATGGGATGGATTTTGATGAAGCCGATGAGAAGGCAATGAAGTTAATGAAGGTCTTTGGTTTGGAGGAAGTTTATTTAGCTCGAATCGCATCTTTTTCAAAGGGGATGAGGCAAAAAGTCCTTATCATTTCAAGTTTAATACATAATCCTGACCTATTGTTTTTAGATGAGCCACTTAGTGGGCTTGATGCAAATAGTGTAATGGTATTTAAAGAAATACTAGACATTCTCGCTGCAAATGGAAAAACGATTTTTTATTCATCACATATAATGGACGTAGTAGAGAAAATAAGTAATCGAATTATTTTGATCAATGATGGTAAAATCGTTGCAGATGGTAGTTTTATAGAATTAAAGGAGCAAAATGAAGAAGGATCATTGGAACAAATTTTCAATCAGCTTACCGGGTTTAATGAACACCAAGCTTTAGCTGAGGAATTCGTATCCATTGTAAAAGGGGGATAATTGTGAAGGATTTCCCTATGTTAAAAATCTTAGACCTTTTTCGACCGCTATTTGAACTATTTGGTGTTGAGTATCCAATCATGCGTAAAATTTTAGCAGTTAAATTAACGATGGATAGTCGGAGGACACCGACCATTTTTAATCAAAACAAAAAGAGAAAAACAAAAGATGAAGAGAATGGAATCATAAAATCATTAGGAATTTATGCTTTACTTAGTCTGATGCTCATTCCATTCGTCATTTTAGGAAAAAATTATTTATTTGGAATGAGCACTTTTTTTGGCATTATCATGTTTCTCATCATGACATCAATGATCTCAGATTTTTCAAATGTCTTACTTGATGTGAAAGATAAGGGGATTCTTCATACGAGACCAATCGAAAAAAGAACGATTACTGCTGCAAAAATGGTACACATTTCAATCTATCTTTTATTAATAACTACATCTATTGCAGCTTTGCCAGTAATAGTCGGTACATTTATACATGGTTTTCTATTCTTAATTTTAGCGATTGTAGAGCTTCTTCTAGTCAATTTATTTATAGTTGTCTTAACATCGATTATCTATTATTTTATTTTAAGATTTTTTGATGGTGAAAAGTTAAAAGATATTATCAATTACGTTCAAATCGGACTTTCAATTTCGATTGCTGTAGGTTATCAACTTGTTGGTAGAGCGTTTAGCTTTGTAAATTTTGATATGGCATTTTCGCCAACTTGGTATCATTATCTTATTCCCCCTATTTGGTTTGGGGCGCCTTTTGAGTTAATTTTAAATCGTCATACAAGTACTTATCTTATCGGATTTTCTATTTTAGCAATAATAATCCCTATTATTGCGATCATATTCTATAGTTTATTGATCCCATCCTTTGAGAAAAATCTTCAAAAATTATCAAATAATAGCGGCATAAACAGAAAAAAAGACAGTAAGTGGAAGAAATGGCTGTCTAGCGTAATTTGCAGGAATAATGAAGAAAAGGTATTTTTTAAATTCGCAGATAATATGATGCGAAACGAGAGGGAATTCCGACTAAAGGTTTATCCGTCATTAGGGCTATCAATCGTCCTCCCATTCGTTTTCCTATTCAATCAATTACAAATTTATTCCTATCATCATTTAGTTTTAAGCAAGAGTTATTTAACGATTTATATGTCTTGCTTAATTATTCCAAATGCGATCGCAATGCTAAAATATTCCGGAAAATATAAAGGAGCTTGGATTTATAAAACAGCGCCAGTATCAAATTTTGCACCATTATATAGTGCAACTATAAAAGTGTTTTTAGCAAATCTATATTTTCCTGTTTATTTTATTTTAAGTATAATTTTTATCGGGATCTTCGGTATTAAAATAATTCCTGATATATTAGTAGTCTTTGTAAGCTCAATTTTATATACAGTAATTTGTTCAAATTATCTGAAAGGATCACTACCATTTTCAGAGTCGTTTGAGGATGCTAGGCAAAATTCTGGAATCAACGTAATGATTGCCTTAATATTAGGGGGCATTTTGACATTAATTCACTGGGGAATAACGTTTATTCCATTTGGTGTAATGATTTACTTAGTATTACTTATTATTGTAACTTTCTTTTCATGGAAACGGGCCTATCATACTATTTGGAATTTTTAAGATGAAATTTGAAATTAATAAATAAGTTTAAAAAAGTAGGAGGCACTATGCTTTCTACTTTTTCTTTTTTATTTCTCGGGTAAGATATATGAGTGATCTAAGCAATAAAATAGAATTTTTTAAATTATTGGGATAATATGGGAAGGTAGCTTAAATAAAAAGTTTGTGAAAGGACGTTGACTATGTCTAATTTATTCAAACCATTTAAACACAAAGGGTTAGAATTAAAAAATCGTGTAGTAATGCCACCTATGTGTCAATATTCTGTCCATCTAAAAGATGGGATTCCAACAGACTGGCATTTCGTTCACTATACTAGCCGTGCAATCGGTGGTACAGGTTTAATCATTATTGAAATGACAAATATTGAAGATCGAGGCCGAATTTCAGATTATTGCCTAGGAATTTGGAGTGATGACCATATACCAGCATTTAAGCGCATTATAGATGAATGTCATAAATATGGTGCAAAAGTTGCGATTCAAATTGCTCATGCAGGACGTAAAGCTGAAGATGCTCCACAGCCAGTGTCCTCTTCACCAAACGCTTTTAATGAGAAATCAAAAACTCCACATGAATTAACAACTGTAGAAGTTAAAGAAATGGTTGAAAAGTTCAAAAAAGGTGTAGAGCGCGCGGTTCTTGCAGGAGTAGATACGATTGAGCTCCATGGTGCACATGGCTATCTTATCCACCAATTTGCTTCTGCTTATACGAATCAAAGATCAGATGAATATGGACAAGATAAATTTTTATTTGGAAAAGAAGTCATTAAAGCAGCCAAAAGTGTAATGCCAGCTGACATGCCACTTATTATGCGTATTTCTGCGGTAGAATACGTAGATGGAGGCTATGGTCTGGATTATTCTGTCGAAATGGCTAAAGCATTCCGTGACGCGGGAGTCGATATATTCCACATCTCTTCTGGTGGTGAAGGTCCAATTGGTTCTGCGGGCAGACCTGGATCTCATCCTGGTTATCAAGTCAAATTGGCCGAACGTATTAAGCAAGAAGCAGAAGTGCCTGTAATTGCTGTAGGAAATTTAGATGATGCAAAGCTTGCAGAATCTGTACTTGGCAATCAAGAAGCTGATTTAATCGCTGTTGGTCGGGGGATGTTAAGTAATCCTTATTGGGCGAATGAAGCTTCAATCCTTCTTGATGGGAAACCTTTGACTCCTAAACCTTATGAAAGAGCATATTAAATAAAATTAAAAAAGTACGCTGATTACGGCGTACTTTTTTGTATTTAATATGGTTCAGAAAAAACTTCTAAAAACCTACTTTGAGTCAATTTCATTAAAAAATGGTTTGTTAGCAAAATAATACATAGTAGCCATCATAAATTCACCGCCAATAAGATTTCCAATTGTAACAGGAATAAGATTATGGATCATTCCTGTATATGAAATCGTGTCAGGATGCTTGATGACAAGTGCAATTGCGAAAGAACACATATTGGCAATACTGTGCTCGTATCCAGACATAAAGAAACAAAATACAAATAGGATCATTGCGGTGATCTTCGTTCCATTTTCAGTTTCTCCAAAAGACATAGGAATAAAAAATGCAAGGCATACAAGCCAATTACACAAGATTCCCCTTGCAAGCAAATGAAAAATAGGATTATGTATTTTATGCTCAACTACTGATAAAAGAAAAGCACTCGAGTCAGGTGCATCAAAAAGCCCAGTAGTATAGATAATAAAAGCAAACAAGCAAGCACCTAAAACATTGCCTATATAACTGTAGATTAGTAGCTCAAAAACCTTTGGCCACTTCATTCGCCCTCTTAATGCAGCATATGTATAATAAAAAGTATTTCCAGTGAAGAGATCCCCACCACCATACCAAATCAACACAATAGCTGCTCCAAATGTCAATGCTGCAATTGGATAAGCAACAGGAGAATTAACTAAGAAAAAGCCGTTCCCTGTCTTGAAAGCTACCATTACACCGAATCCAATAAACATACTTGCAAGCATACTTCTTAATACGTAGCGGAGATGGCTTTGCTCAAATATTTTTAATTTCTTTAAAGCTAACTTTTCTACTTCTAACAGTGGTTTAACTTCCATCATATCACCCCTTTTTAATTTGTCCATTATTGTTTAAGAAATAGTATTTTTGTAAATTTTTATGGTAAAATTTAATTATTAAAAATTTTCCGCATAATTAAATCTTCCTTTTAAAATGAGTAGATTGATAACTAATAGTAGATATAGAAAAGTTTATTGGAGGGGTTTTTTTGAAAGATATTATAGTACGCCCATATACGCTTGAAGATGCAGAGGCAAAGTTACAATTACATGTAGAAAATAAAGAACATTTTGAAAAGTGGTCTCCTACATCAAGGAAAGAGGACTTTTACACCATTCAAGGACAATTGAATAGTATAAAAGAGTTTATGGAAAAAAGTGCAGAAGATAGTAGATATGATTTTGGGATCTTTGTTAAAGAAGACAATGAATTTACTTTAATAGGAGAAGTACAGTTCATTTTTGTTACACGAGGACCTAAACAAAGTTGTATGGTTGGTTACCAAATTGGTGAAAAATTTAACGGTCAAGGATATATGACAAAAGCTTTGAAACTCGCTCTGAAAATTGCATTTGAAGATTTGAAATTCCACCGAGTGACTTCTGAAGTTAATCCAGAAAATATAGGGTCTTTACGTGTCCTTGAAAAAGTTGGATTTGTGAAGGAAGGATATTATCGAAAAAATTTAAAAATTAGAGATCAGTGGTATGATCATGTATGCTTAGCAATTTTAGAGGAGGAATTTGCGGAGAAGATTGCACAAAGTTAATTTTGGTTAAATAAGTATTTTGATAAATGTAAGATAGACAGATTACTGTTTATCTTTTTTAATTGGAACATCTTATATAAAAAGTTCATTTTTAACTAGTGTGAACATCATTTAGATGTAATTACGACATTATTTTACTTTGTCATAAAATTTTAACAATAAAAATAAAGGAAAAATGGCAAATTTTATCTAATTAATAAGAAAGGGGATTTATATTCTCCTTTCCATTAAATAATCGATGGCGCAAATCGATTTAATGGTAAGATGCTCCAAGTAAAAACTATGGTGAAAAAAGGAGTGGTAGGGATGAATTTCTACATTATATCGGAGGAGAAAGAGAACCAAAACATTCATTATTACTGTATCGCTGCAGGTAGCCATCGCTACGACTTTGCTGTTATCTTTTCGGAAAAATTTCTAGGGAAAGCAATGGTTGTCTCTATTCAAAGTGGAAGAATGGTATTACTTTGCAGAGAAGATATTGACCATCCTGAACACTGGGATCAAAAGCTTGGAATTGCAGCTGAAGACATCTCAGAAATTGAATCGTTTTTTCATTCCATCTTAGACCAACGAATTTTTAGTGATCAATATTAAAAAGTGAGAGTCTCCATATTTCAGGAGACTCTTTTTATTTGTATAAACAGTTTTTGTTCATTTTAAAAATAAAAAACTATTTTTCCTATTAATCTTGTTCAATTTTTAAATATGAAGCAGCAATGGAAGAATATCGATATTAAACCAACGCCACTATGACTCTATTACGGAGAAACACTTTCACAAACTGTACCAGACACCTAAATTGAGTTTACTAATTAATAGAAATAATATTATACGGGGTAAAAAAAAGGGGGATTCTTATTTTTACCTTATTTTTTTGTCGAAACAATTAAAGCAAAAAGATTACGAGTAAAAATTAGAATTTGGAAATTTTGTTAAAATTTTACATTTATTTCAAAAAATAATTAATTTTATGTTAATATTGTTTTAAATAAATTACGCTTAATAAGCGTTTGTTACAATTAAATCTCTTCTTTATTTTTTAGAGAGTGTAATCGCTTGTTTCGTTAATCACGTTATAGGTAATTAGACCTTGTAAATTACCAAAAACAGATATTATTAAATCCAAAAGTTCTATTTTGGATTAATATAAAAGGTATTATTAAATGTTTACTAGAAAATAATTCCAAGAGAAAGGAGGGTTTTGACTTTTGGATTTGGAACTGATGTAACTAATTTAAAATTTAATCTATTTGTTTTCATTCTTAATAAAATATATCAATCATTTTATCGAATGGATTATTGATTAATTGTTACATATGTGTGTCTAGTATTTCTATTAAACTATTAATTAAAGGGGCGCAACAATGAAGAAAAAAAATTATTTAGCTCTACCTGTATCCACAATCTTGTTATTTTCAAGTATTTATTCTGGGACAGTTCAAGCAGCTTCAGTAACAGGAGCTAATCGTACAGTTACTAATCAAGTAAACTCTGGTAAAAACCTTAGAAAAAGCCAAATGAAGGAAGCACCGAAAGCAAGCAGTAAGGTACTACCAAAGAAGGCAGAAACTGAATTAGAGAAAAAATTAAGAGATAAATTAAAAAATAAACAGGCAGTCAAGAAACGTGATTATCAAACTGGTGAATTAATTGTTAAATATAAAAAGAAAGTAACTACAGGGGAAATCACTTCACTTCAGAAAAAATACTCTTTAAAGTCTTCAAAGAAATTAAAGAATTTAAACGCTGAGTTAGTAAAAATTCCAACAGGTGAAAGTACTAGTGAGTACATAACGAAACTAAAAAAGGATCCAAATGTTGAATCTGTTCAACCGAACTACAAATATTATGCTTCTGATTTCAATAATGCTAATGACTATTATGATCAATTATGGGGACTTAATAATTACGGACAAACGATCAATGATAGTATAGGGAAAAAGGATATTGATGTAGACGCACCTGAAAGCTGGACTAATTTTAGTTCAAAGCTAGCGAAACCGGAAGCGCAAGTAGTAGTTGGTGTAATTGATACAGGCGTGGATATTAACCATCCAGATTTAGCGGGAAAAATTTGGAAGAATCCAAAGGAAATTCCTAATAATAAAATTGACGACGACCACAACGGTTATGTTGATGATGTAAATGGTTGGGATTTTTATAACCATGATAACACTGTTTACGATGCACTTGATGGAGATGAACATGGTACTCATGTATCTGGAACAATTGCTGCAGCTATAGAAGGAACAAATCTAAAAGATAATAAAGGTGTAGTCGGTGTTGCTCCTAACGTTAAAATTTTACCGTTAAAGTTCATTGGTCCTTTTGGAGGAACATCTGCAGATGCGATCGAAGCGATTGAATACGCTAAAAGTATGGGCGTTAAAATCACAAATAATAGCTGGGGTGGCGGAGAATACGATCCATTGCTTGAAGAAGCAATAGAAAATTCTAATAGCTTATTTGTAGCTGCTGCGGGAAATGATGGAATGGATAATGATGAAGAAGGGGCTTATCCTGCTAGCTTTGAAAGTGCTAATATATTATCAGTTGCGGCTGTAGATAATAAAGGAAACTTAGCACCTTTCTCAAATTATGGCGCTGATTCAGTTGATGTAGCTGCTCCTGGAGTTGACATTATAAGTTCAGTTCCTAAATACCCAATCGATGAGATTACAAAATTATTGAAGATTAATCAAGCTGGAGCATCAGCCCAAATTAATGGAGACAATTACAAAGCGATCTTTGATGGCATTGGATATGAAAAAATATCTGAAAAACAAAGACAGGATGCTTTTGATAAAGCATTAAATTATTTAGATTTGAAGGATACGAATAAGAAAATTTTACTTGTTCAAGATGATGAACATGATCTTGCTCAAATATTCGGTGACGATCCAGAACTTTCAAAGATATTTAAAGACTATTCACCAATATATAATCAATTGTTGCCTAATGTGGATAAAGTAACAATAAGTTCTGAATCCTCTCTATCAGATTACAAGAGCAGTAACGATTTATCTTCCTACGATGCTGTAGTTTGGTATACTGGTAATGGCCTTGGATTTTTCTCTGAGGAAGGTACAACTTTAACTAAAACTGATACTGACATGTTAAATAAATACCTTTCAAATGGTGGTAAATTATTATTATCAGGTGTAAATGCCTTATCTGGACAAGAGAAATCATCATTTGTTAAGGATACTTTACATTTAAATGTATTCTCTGATATGGGACCAAGCTTGAATGTAAAAGGTTTATCTGGTGGAATCTATGAAAATACTAATTTAAATGTAAATAGGTTTGATTTTCCATACTATTTCGCTGATTTTATTCAATCTAATGATTCAAAATCAGTTATAAATTCAGAATATGTTTCTGATTATACACAAGCATATGATTATTATAGTGGAACATCTATGGCAACTCCACATACTACAGGTGCTGCTGCTATTTTACTAGGTTTACATCCGAACATGTCACCTGAGATGCTTAAGCTTTATACAGGTGCAAAAGGAACGAAATTAGATTCACTAAATGGTCTTGTAGGCACTGGGAAAATTGTTAAATCTTCAACTCTAGATAATTTTGATGACAATGATGCACCAGGTATTCCGTTAGATAAAAGTGTATTAAATGGAAGTCTAGATTCAACAAAAGATAAAAATGATGTTTATGCAATATCATTAAAAGAAGGCCAAGGTATCACATTCTCATTAAATGGTCAAGCAGGAAGCGATTTTGATTTATATGTGTATAATGAATCAGCAACTAGTGTAAATAATAAAAATGGAATGATTGCATACTCAGAGAATGTAAATTCATCAAAAGAAAAGATAAATTTTATCGCTCCTAGAACTGGAATCTATTTTGTAAATGTGTACGACTACAATGGTTCAGGGAACTACAAACTTTATTCTGGTAATTTCGGTGGATCTTATGAAGATGATTCAAACTCGGTTACTTTAGATGGAGATTGGATGCCAGCATTTAATCCACAATATTCTGAAGGAATGGCAGGAGTCCTTAATTCTAGAGGTGAAGTTAACTTCTCATTTGTTGGATCTAGTATTGAATGGCAAGGGTTTAAAGATCCTTCTCAAGGAATTGCCGATGTATATATAGACGGCAAAAAGATTTCATCACTATCGCTTTATAATAGTACGTTGAAATCAAAGCAAAGTCTCTTTAAACAAGATTTTACATCTTATGGCAATCACTCGATAAGAATTGTATGGACTGGGAAAAATGATCCAGCGGCAAGAAAATCTGCTACTGGAATCAATTTGGATAAATTTATTGTAAAAGATAATCCTATTTCATTGAAAACATCTTTTGACACGGCAAAGAAATATCCAGTTATTTCATGGACTGCTCCGAAATGGGCTGAATCATACAGTATTTATCGCAAAGAGTCGTCACAATCTGATTATGTACAATTAAATAAAACACCTATTACTACAACGTCTTATACAGATACGACTGCAATGTCGCCAGGAAAAACGTACAACTATGTAGTAGTAATTAATACATTGGATAAAACTGAGACACCTTATTCAACATCTATTAATTACGTAAACGATGATGATACTAAAGCAAGAATTTATATTTCAGGTACTGCAAAAGGAAGTCTTAATACTGACGCAAAAGACTTAAATGACGTCTGGGCTAAAAACTTAGTAGCGGGCAAAACATATGATATTTCATTAACTGGCCCTTCAAGTGCAAACTTTGATCTTAAATTATTCGATATTGGTACTTCGACTATTTATGGTCAGAAAGAATTGAAAAAGTCTGCTAATACCACTTCTACTGAAAAAATTGTATTTAAACCAACGAAATCTGGAATGTACTATATCGTTCCTACTGCTGTAAAAGGCTCAGGTCAATATAGTTTATCTCTTTCAGTTCAAACAACGAAATCTGTAGAGAACAGTGATTCGAATGTTAAATACTCTGGAACTTGGAATAAGTTAAATTATACGAGCGCTTCTGGCGGCACGATTCATCAAACAAAAGGATCTACTGGATCACTTCAATACAATTTTAGTGGTACGGGTATAACTGTATATGCTTTAAAAGATAAGAATATGGGTAGAGCTGACGTTTATATTGATGGCAAAAAAATAAAGCAAATTGACCTTTACTCTTCAAGCCGCAAATATAAAGTAAATGTTTTTGATACTCAAAATTTACCAAATAAAGCACATACTATTAAAATTGTTGCCACTGGTACAAAATCTAGTGCTGCAACAAACAAGTTAATAAATGTTGATTCATTTAAATTAACACAGTTTTCTTTAGTTAAATAATAAACTTAAGCATTTTCAAAATCCTGATTGCTCTTTTGAGTATATCGGGATTTTTTTTAGAATTAGTCTAGTTTATAAAAATTGCCTTTTATATAGGAAAAAGCTATAGACCAAAAGGGATTTGTAGATTTTAATGGTAAAACTGAAAGATGAATTGTTGTTCTTCGTTGTAAAGCAAAAAAGCTTGGGTCCACCAAGCTTTTTTATTTGGAACTATCTCTACTCATTACCCATCAGTTTTCTTAACTTAGATTCTGTATTTGTATTTTCAACAGGAGTATAAACACTACATCTTAAATCAATGTTTCCTTGAACTTGTAAGGATGTTAAGTTAAAAAGCATTTTTCCTGCTTTTGCGTGTCGAAACTCAATTAATACATCTGGGGCTGAACTGACTTCGCTCTCATTCCAGAGTTCATGAAATTCCGGGAAATTTTGTTCCATTTCATGAATGAAAGAAGTGTACCATTGATCTCCAACATATTGACCGTAATAAGTGCGAAAAATTGCTAAAAAACCTTTTACAAAATGCACCCAATTAACGGCTAAACTTTTAAACTCTTTTCTGGAGAAAAGCAATTGAATAAGATTTCGTTTCTCTGGTGGAATTTGTTCGAAATCTAAAAATACGTGAGCTGCTGCTTGATTCCATCCAACAATATGGCACCTTCGATCTGAAATAATGATCGGACAGTTCCGAAGTTCATTTAATATTTTAGTCAAAGCTGGGCTAATAACCGTTTCTTCTTCATTTGAAAATGATCGTTTTTCAACTTCAGGTAATGCAAGGGCATATAAATAATTTCGCTCATCCTTATTTAATTGTAATGCATCTGAAATCGCGTCTAATACGGAATTTGATACTGTTATATCTCTTCCTTGTTCTAGCCACGTATACCACGTTGTACTTACTCCTGCTAACCCGGCAACCTCTTCTCTACGAAGACCAGGGGTTCTTCTACGAGTACCAACTGGTAAACCTACCATTTGCGGATTTAGTTTAGACCGCTGCGTTTTTAGAAATTCTGAGAGTGCTTGAAGTCGTGTTTCTGGATTCATTTTATTACTCCTTTCTGAACGTAGTATAAATTATACTAGGATAAACTACAACTTGTAATAGGATAAATAAGCGTTAAAATAAAGAAAAAAACGATAGGAGAACTTATGATGAGAAGAATTGTTATTACAGGAATGGGAGTTATCTCTCCTCTAGGAAATGATGTGGATACAGTTTGGAATAACTTAATAAACGGAATATCAGGTATCACTGATATTGATACAATTGATGTATCAGATATAAAAACGAAAGTAGCAGGTATTGTCCGTGACTTTGATGCAGAAGAAAGATGGGGAAGAAAGGAAGCAAGAAAATTAGATCGTTTTTGCCAATTTGCGTTAGCAGCTGCAGAACAAGCTTTGGAAAATTCACAATTGCAATTAGACAATATTGACCTTGAACGTTTAGGCGTTTATGTAGGATCAGGTATTGGTGGGATTAACACCTTTATCGAAAATGTAAATTTATTAAACGAGAGAGGACCTGGAAGAGTCAGTCCAAGTTTAGTGCCGATGATTATATCAAATGCAGCTGCAGCTCAAATAAGTATAAGATTAGGTGCACTTGGTCCATCTTTATCACCAGTAACTGCATGCTCTATTGGTAATTCATCGATAGGAGAAGCATTCAATACAATCCGTAATGGAGAAGCCGATATTATTTTTGCAGGAGGCACAGAAGCTGCTCTATCTAAATTATCTTTAGCAAGTTTCGGAAACGCTAAAGCATTATCAGTTAATACGGAATCTAGTTCTTCAAGTCGACCTTTTGATGCAAACAGAGATGGATTTGTAATGAGTGAAGGTGCGGGAGTGCTAGTGCTAGAATCATTGGAACACGCAGTAAAAAGAAATGCACCAATCTTATGTGAGGTGATTGGTTATGGAGCAAGTTCTGATGCATATCATATGGTTGCAACTCACCCAGAAGGACGAGGAGCGTTTTTAGCTATGAGAAATGCTTTAAATAGAGCAGAAATACAAATACAAGACGTGGATGTCATTAGTGCACATGCAACAAGTACTCCATTAGGCGATCGATCTGAAACGCTAGCTATAAAACAACTATTTGGCGAACATGCTTATAAAATTCCGGTTACAGCAAATAAATCAATGCTTGGACATATGCTTGGTGCAGCAGGAGGAGTAGAGGCGATCGCTTTAGTGAAAAGTCTTCAAGAAGGAATTATTCCTCCAACAATCAATTTAACACAGCCAGATCCTGAATGTGATTTAGACTATGTTTCAGAAGGAGCAAGAAAAAAAGAATTAAACATTGGCATTTCTAATTCATTCGGTTTTGGTGGTCATAATTCTGCCATAGTATTGAAAAAGTTTGTATAAGAAAATTTAGTAGTTTTTAGTTTTTTATATTAAGGACAACATGTTCAACTCTGAAAATTGTGTTAGAGTCCAATTTGAAGTAAATAGGGTGTTTTAATCATAACAAAAACGAGGGAGCCCCAAGAGAATTAATTGGGGAAACCTCGTTTTTATAATGGTTTTCGTTAAACAGTACTGTTTTTGATAAAAGTCTTGTAAATCAATTCATAGCTCATAGTATTTTGCTTATCAAGTTCCTTCACATGACTGTTTTTAATTAAATTCAAAAATAGATAAATTAAATAAAAGAAGAATACAACAAAGAGCCCAACTAAAAGTAGGATCTATAAATACATTGGGTTATAATGAAGTCCTAAAGTTGTTGTTTCTTTACCCAGTTTGTAAAAATATTCTAATGGTGTTCCTTTTTCTGGTGCCATTGTGTAAAAGTAATTGGATATATAAGGCTCCATCCATTTCATAACCAAATTATTTACAAAAATTGATAAAATGTACAATGCAATAATGAGCGACATTGTTTTTCGCAAAATTTTTAAATTAATAACAATCATATGATTAAAGTTCGCCCACAATACAATTCCTACGATTAGCATATGCCCCCAAAGATACGCCATTCCTTGCCATGTAAGTAGAGATTGATAATTTGAAAGACCGTTAGCAAATATAATGCTTACTAAAGCAGCAGGAAGGTTGAAACAAAACGCAATTGAAAATAGTAATTCACTTTCATATAAAAAAGCAAAAAATAAAATAAAATTAGCAAAATGACAAATTTGTAAAGGGATTTCTTCAGGTGAGATTTGATTCACTTTGTGATAAATTTCTATATTACGACCAACTAAAAGAGCAAGCCCAATAAGCGAGAAACCCATACCAATCAATCGTAACGTCTGATTGTTAAAGCGCCTAAATAGAAAATGAAACAAAGTTACAAATATAAAAGGACTGGACATAAATAAAAAATGGAATGGACTCCACATTTGAAAGGTCATTGAACTTATACTTTCCTTCATGTAGTAAAATACACTTGTTTTCAACGCGATTTACCCCCATTACTTTTTATTGTAATTTGATTTGAGCAAAAAACGTATCATTAAGTGATCAAACTAAAGACATCAAGTAATCAACACCTATTACTGGTTTATCCAAAAAATTAATAGAAAGAACCTGGAATGTTAACTGTAAACTTGTACAGGAAAAAGAAATTTTATTTAGTGTAATGACAGGTTATTTAGTGAAAAAGCATATTTCGTATTCTGCATTGTTTTAAGTAATGTCAAAGGAAAATAATCATGATAAGGTTAAATTTAAATGGTGTTTTTATGCTCATTATTATTAATAAGCATAGAAACACCCTAAAAATATAAAATCTATTATTCTTATCTTACCATTCATTATTCTGAGCTATATTCTAGTATATTCAATAATGTATTTAATCTATTAGAAAATGTATTTTTTCCTGTAATTTTTGTTCGTAATTCTTGAACTTTTTCCTCCTTATATGAAAACTCGTTTATATATTTATTAATTAAATGAATACAATGATGGTCATCTGAATACCTTGTTAATCTTTCATTTTCTTCATCAACAAAAAAATCAATCTCCTCATTGATTAATTGAAACCCACCACTTAAAACAATATCAAAAAATCGATTGTTTATACTACGATTAATTATGTTTTTACTATTTTTATTGAAAATAAAAGTAGATTGCCTATGAGGATTTAAAATGATTTTTGCTTTGTTGTACCAAAGGTTTACTTCACTAGGTGGTATCCAATTATTTATAATTTGTATTTTTTTCTTTTTTTCATTTGGAATTTTCAACTGTTTATTCCAGTTTTTTCCTATGAGCAAGATTGAATAATTTGTAGAATTTATGATTGATTGGATTAATTTAATTCTGTTTGGATAGGGATAGCCTATTAATAACAAATCTATTTCTTTTTCTATATCGAGAGGTTTAAAAATACGTTCATTACTCGCTAAAGGAAAGTAATGAATATTTTTATAGCCAAGTTTGGTATAGAATTCGCACGATGATCGATCTATTGAAAGGATATAATCTGCATAAGGCAGTACGTCCAAACTAACATCAGTATAAAAAGGATCCTCTGTAAACCATACTATGATTGGTATATTGGTTTCTTTTATAATTTTTAGTATATGTTTTGGATTTTTATTTCCAATCATGATTAGTACAAGTTTAGGATTAATCGTTTGTAGCGTATTTTTTAACAACTTTTCATTTATATTACTTGGAATATCAATCATTTCAATTTGTTCAGAGCTTACTTCTTTAATCCATCTATCAAAATGAGAATAGATCCCTACATAACCAGAATGAATATAAAAGATTTTCATACGCTAATGAAATCTAATCGATTCAATTTTAGATGCGATTAAGGTTACAACTACTTCATCACTTGGCGACAAAGAACTGAATTCTTTTAAGATAATAATTCCTGTCTCATTATTAAAGGTAACGAATTGTGCTGGTCCAATCGTGTCACCTGAATCGGTAGTGATTACAATAACTTGTCCAGGTATTAAATTTTCAATTAAGTGTCGGAAACTACTCAATTTTTACCCACCCCTTTATCATTTTTCAATTCAAAACTATTATATGAATAGAATATAAAATGTGACTGTCTATTTAATGGTAGACTTAAATTGATAGATTTAACTAGTATATAAACAGTTTTCTATTAAATAGATAAAAAGAGTGAGTTGTTTTTCCTAAAAAGTGAGACGAATCACTCTTTTTTTACCTCTTTCTATTAAATATTACTAATATAGTATTTATTTCCTATTACCTTTATAGTAAACAACGCATACAGTATAGAGTATTTTTAAAAAAGGTGGGGATTTTTTGACGAAGGTTTCAATCATAATGACTAGTTATAACAAGCCAGAATATATCGCAAAGTCTTTACAATCTATTTTAAACCAGACATTTTCTGATTTTGAATTAATCTTGATGGATGATAATTCCAATGAAGATACATTAAAGAAAATTAGACCGTTTTTGAAAGATGATCGAATAAGATTCTATCAAAGTGATGTAAAAACTTTAGAAGAAAGAGTTGAGAAAATTAGATATGCTGAGTTAATAAATCAAGCATTAAATAAAGCACAAGGGGAATATATCTCGTACGCAACTGATGATAATTGTTATCGAAAAAATAGATTAGAAAAAATGGTAAGTTATTTAGATGAAAATCCTAATGTGATGATTACTTATTCAGCATCCTTAGTTAATTTTTAAATGAAGATAAGGAAGTCATTCATACAAAATTAAGAGGGACAAGTGGAATCGTCTCGATAGCGTCTTGTCAAATTGACCATTGTTCTATTATGCATCGGAAGTCGATATTACCTATTATTTATGAAAAATTTGGTTCCTATTGGGATGTAGATCCAACGTTTTATCGAATTGGGGACGCACGATTTTTCTGGAGATTAAATCATTTTTGGGATTTCTATCCAATTAGAGAAATATTAGATGATAATTTTATTACAGAAAAATCAATTCATTTTCAATTGGCACAACAACAAAAAAGTGAGTTCATAAAAATGCTACCTCCACAAAGAACATGTAAAGAATTGAGAGAAGATATAAGATTTAAGAAAAAATCAAAAGAAAATGGAGGGATAGCTTGAGTATTTATCTCTCAAATTATTGGTTGTTATATAGCGAATTTATAAATGTTTTTAAAGAGCTAAAATATAGAGATGTACCAATCGCTATTATGACAAATTTTTATCAACAAATTGACGAAGATCTTAAAATGTCGATGGAGAAAAAAAATTTCCATTTGCAGTTAAAACATGCGAACCTCACTGAATCAACTCAAATACAACCATTTTTTAATGATTTGTTAATTCCTCTCAAAAATTCAAATAGAACTCTTGAAAAAGGTAAAGTGCTTATTAACTTAGATTATATTAGGATAACTGGAAAAAAATTGAATCAAGTATTCTCTAAAGAAAATACAGTCATATTATCTCGTTCAAAAAGTGAGAATTACTCAGAGATACCCAATTTATTCATCGGAAATTTTAAATCTGATACAAACCAGAATTCTAAAAATTTAATTGACCGTGCTTGTGAAATATTTCGTAATTTAAAGGAGCATCCTGCATTTGGTAATTCATTTTTTATCAATACATTTATCAAAAGAATTCCATTAATTGTTGATGCGATCGAAACTGTTTTTAATCTATACGAACGGATTCCAATATCTACAGTTTTAGTAGGTACATCAGAGGATATGAATAGTCGTGCACTTGGAATAGTTGGGCAAATGAAAGGTATTCCAAGCATATGTCTTCAACACGGTATTCTTATGGGTGAAGAAGCTTTCATTCCTGTATTTACTAGTCACGTCGCTGTTTATGGTGAATATGAAAAAAGATGGTATACGAAACGTGGTCTTGAGGCCGGAAGAATTGCAACGATCGGTCATCCTAGATATGATGACATTTTTGTATATCCAAAGGCTGCTCATAATGAATTCTTAAAAAAGTATAATTTAGATGAAAAAAAAATTACGATTTTAATCGCTACTGGCCCAAATATGAATGAATGTAATTTTAAAAAAATGGTTGAATTACTAGTGAGTAATAAACGTTTCCAATTGTTAATAAAGCCACATCCGTGGGAACTAGCAAAGAACCGAGTGAAGTTGTATTTGGATTTAAAAAGAGATTATAATTCAGTCCATGTAATAACAGATCGAACTGTCAATACACATGAGTTAATTTCAAATACAGATTTAGTACTAGCATCGTTGTCAACTGTAGCGTTAGAAAGTTACTTATTTAATAAGCCAACTTTTGTTTATTATTTTATTATGAGTAATCGTCACTATGATTACTTTGATCGATTAGGTAAATACGCTCAATGTGACCCAACAGAATTAGTAAATACTTTATTAGCTTACTTTCAATCTGCAGAGGAAAAACATAAATATAATAAAGCGATAAATAATTTTCTAATGGATTCCTATCATGTAACGAATTCAGGAAAAGAACTATTTAATCTAGTATCTAAAATAGCACGGGGTGAAAAGTAGATATGTTTTTTAAGAATAAAAAAATTTTAGTGATTGGTGGGACAGGCACAATCGGTAAAAACATCGTAAAACATCTTTTACGTGAAGAACCAGATGTTATCCGAATTTTGAGTAGAGATGAATATAAGCAATTTAATTTGAAAATAGAATTTAATAATGACTCTAGACTTAGGTTTTTAATTGGTGATATACGAAATTATGATCGTGTATTAAGTGCAATGGAAGATATTGATTATGTTTTTCACACGGCTGCAATGAAGCATGTTGAATTTTGTGAATACAATCCATTTGAAGCAGTACTTACAAATGTAATTGGAACATATAATGTGATTTCTGCGGCGAAAAATCAAAATGTTAAAAAGGTTGTTTTTACAAGTACAGATAAAGCTATTTCACCGACAAATAATTATGGAGCAACTAAACTTACTGCAGAAAAGCTTATATCTTCAGCGGAATATTCAAAGGGTTCGAAAAATACGATTTTTTCAAGTGTCCGTTTTGGAAATGTAATTGGATCCAGAGGTTCAGTCATTCCTTTATTTATAAAGCAAGTAAAAGAGAAAAATTTCGTAACTGTAACCGATTTATCCATGACAAGATTTATGATGACATTAGAACAAGCAACTAAACTAACAATCGAATCACTTAAAATTGCTCAAGGTGGGGAAACGTTTATATTAAAAATGCCAGTCATAAATTTAAAAGATTTAGCAGAAATCGTCATTGAAGAAACATCTAACAAATTTGGAATTGATCGTAAGAATATAAAAATTAATGAGATCGGCTTAAAACCCGGAGAAAAAAAGTACGAAGAATTAATGACTTATGAAGAATCGCTTGTCTCGTTTGAATTACCAGATTTATATATTATCCCTTCATTTTTTTCTACAATAAAGATCTATAAAGGAGCAAACAAAACGAAACCTGGAACTTATAGTTCTGAAGGTCAAATCCAACTAAATAAAGAACAAGTAAGACAAATCATTTTACAGGAAAATCTTATTTAAGGAGGAATTTAATGAATGTTTTAGTTACCGGAGGAAGTGGATTTATTGGTAGGTGGGTAGTTCGACGGTTATTAAAAGATGGTCAAAAAGTGTGGATCGTAGATAATTTATCTAATTCATCCATTGAAAATGTAAATGAATTGATTGGTGATGAAAATCTCAAAGGATTAAGAATTATAGATTTGCAAGATCGATTTTCAATACAAGAACTTTTTAAAACAATAAAATTTGATATTTGCTATCATTTAGCAGCCAGTATTAATGTACAAGATAGTATTGATGATCCTGAAACAACTTTTATAAATGATACGCTTGCTACTTTTTATTTGTTGGAAGAATGCAGGAAATATCAAGTAAAAATGGTCTTCATGAGCACATGTATGGTTTATGAGAAAGCATACAGTGACGATGGAATCAGTGAGAAATCGCCAACAAAGCCAGCTTCACCTTATGCCGGATCCAAAATTGCAGCTGAAAATATGGTTTTGTCTTATTATTTTTCATATGGTTTACCAGCAGTTGTTTTAAGACCTTTTAACACTTATGGACCATTTCAAAGAACAGGTGGAGAAGGGGGCGTAGTTTCCATCTTTATTCATAACAAATTAAAAGGATTACCGATTAATATTTATGGTGACGGAACTCAAACAAGAGATTTACTCTATGTTGAAGATTGTGCAGATTTTGTAGTAGAAGCTGGATATAACGACCTATTAAATGGCGAGATCATTAATGCAGGAAGCGGAAAAGATCTATCAATAAATGACTTAGCAAAAAAGATTGCCCAAAATCAAGTTCCTATTAATCATATCCCTCATATTCATCCTCAAAGCGAAATTCCAAAACTATTATGTAATTTTCAAAAGGCAGAAAAGATGATGCTTTGGAGTCCTAAAGTGTCTATTGAAGAAGGGATATTAAAAACTGAAAATTGGATTAAAAAAAATTTATACAATGAGAGTGATTCACCTAATGGATAAGGAAAAGTTAGCAATTCATGGTGGACAACCTATACGTGATCATTACTTGCCTTATGGAAGACAAGTAATAAATGAAGACGACATTCATTCAGTCATAAGCATATTACGTAGTGATTTTCTTACGACGGGGCCTACTATTGAACAGTTTGAAAGAGAAATAGCAGATTATACAGGAGCTAAATATGCAGTTGCCTTTTCAAGTGGTACTGCTGCGTTACATGGTGCATGTTTCGCTGCAGGAATTAGTAAGGGAGATGAGGTTATCACAACTCCAATGACATTTGCTGCAACTTCAAATTGTGTTTTATATCAAGGTGGAATACCTGTATTTGTTGATATAGATCCAAAAACTTATAATATAAATGCGTCGCTAATAAAGGATAAAATTACAAAAAATACGAAAGCGATTATACCTGTACATTTTACAGGTCAGCCAGCTGATCTTGAAAGTATTTGTAAAATTGCTAAAGAAAACAATTTAATTTTAATAGAAGATGCCGCTCATGCCCTAGGAGCAAAATATAAAAATAAGAAAATAGGGTCTGTAGGTGATATGACAATGTTTAGTTTCCATCCAGTAAAACATATCACAACAGGAGAAGGTGGTATTATAACGACAAATAACCAACACTATTATGAAAAATTATTGCAATTTAGATCTCACGGAATTGTTAGAGCGAAAGAAATGTTAATTGAAAACCATGGTCCGTGGTATTATGAGATGCAATTATTAGGTTTTAATTATAGATTGACAGATATTCAAGCTTCTCTTGGAATTTCACAATTAAAAAAGTTAGATTCGTATATTGCTAGACGTAAACAAATTGCCAAATTTTATAACAAAGAATTAGCTACATTGAACGAAATTTCTTTGCCATACCAAGAATTTCAAGATGACTCAAGTTGGCATCTCTTTATCATAAAACTTCGAAGTTATGAATTAACTGGAAGTCGTAAAGAAATATATGAGGCATTACAAAAAGAGAATATAGGAGTAAACGTTCATTATGTTCCTGTATACTATCATCCTTATTACCAAAATTTAGGCTATAAGCTTGGAACTTGTACGATTGCCGAAAAATGTTATGAAGAATTCATTACACTGCCATTACATGCAGGAATGAGTGATCAAGACTCTATAGACGTCGTAAATGCAGTTAAAAAAGTCATAAATTATTTTTCAAGGAAAAATCAGTCTTTAAAAGACTAAATTGCATTAATTAAAAAGGAGAGTGAAAATGAAAGTAGTAGCAATCATTCAAGCACGAATGGGTTCTACAAGATTACCTGGAAAAGTTCTTCTAAAAGTTTTGAATAAACCTTTATTAGCCTACCAAGTAGAACGAGTAAAAAGGTCAAAACTTATTAATGAAATCGTGATAGCAACTACTACAAATGATATTGATCAAGAAATAGTAGATTTTTGTGAATTAATGTCTTTGTCATACTATAGAGGCTCGGAAGAAGATGTTTTGTCTAGATATTACGAAGCGGCATCCATTTACAAAGCGGATATTGTTGTTCGAATTACTTCCGATTGTCCCTTAATTGACCCCAATATAATTGATCTTGTTATCAATGAATATATGATCAATATGAATCAAATTGATTATGCCTCAAATACAATTCAACGAAGTTTCCCAATAGGAATGGACATTGAAGTAATGTCTTTTTCTTTAATCGAGTCAATCAATCGATTAAACCTTTCTCAATCCTTCAGGGAACATGTAACTCCATATGTATACAATTCAGGAAATTTTAAAATTAGACAAGTACTTCAAGAAACGGATAAAAGTCATCTGCGACTTACAGTTGATACACGAGAGGATTTTATTTTAATTAGTAAGATTATGGAAGAACTTTATCCAAAAAATCCATTTTTTACAATACAGGATTTATACGATTTATTTGATAAGAAGCCTCAATTATTAATGATAAATCAACATATTAAACAAAAGAAAATAGAGTGATTTAATGAAAAGTAAAAGTATTTTTTTTCGAGTTGATGCTTCTTATGAAATTGGAACTGGTCACGTTATGCGCTGCTTAACTCTAGCTAATCTATTTACTAAATTTGGGATCAATATTATTTTTATTTGTCGAGATTTACCCGGGAATATAAATCATTTAATTGTAGATAGAGGATATAAATTATGTGTACTGCCTTACCTAACTACTAAACAGCAGCACAAAAAACTCAAAAACTCGTATGAAGCTTGGTTAAAAGTAGATTGGAAGACTGATGTACTTCAAACAGTAAAGATTATGATGTCGGATCCTTCATCATCCTGTTTAATTATTGACCATTATTCGATTGATTCTAAATGGGAAAATCTATTTTATCGAATGACAGGAAAAGAGATCATCGTTATTGATGACTTAGCAAACCGAAGTCATTTCTGTCATATTATTCTTGATCAAAACATTTCAAACCGTAAAGATCGGTATGATGATTTAATTCCAAAAAGCTGTGTAAAATTTTTAGGTTTACCGTATGTGATCCTTCGTGAAGAATTTATGAATGAAAAAATAAATTTACGAAAAAGAAGCGGAAACATAAGAAGAATCCTTGTTTTTTTTGGAGGAAGTGATCCTACTAGTGAAACACTTAAAACAATACAAGTATTGAAAAATCGAGTGTATTCAGACATTCACATTGATATTGTTGTAGGAGATAGTAATAAAAATAATGAAACGATTAGGTCTTTTTGCAGTGAAGTGCCGAATTTTTATTTTCATTGTCAAATAAATAATATATCAGAATTAATGGGACTTGCTGATTTATCCATTGGAGCAGGTGGAACAACCACATGGGAAAGGTGTTACTTAGGGCTGCCTACATTAACAATTGCAACAGCAGATAATCAAATCGAGATAATCAATTTAGTAAACGAAAAAGGCGCTATCTGTCATTTAGGTGAAAGTTCTAAAGTAACCGCTGCAAAAATTGAACAAGAACTGAATATGTTAATAAAAAACCCATTAAAAGTAGCTAAGATGTCTCAAACGGCTTTAGATTTAATGGATGAAAATATGTTAAATAGTTTTCTAGAAAGAGTTGTTGAATGGATAAATGATACAGATTGAAGATTTTAAACTAATAGATTTAGAACATGAAAATTTAAATATCGTATTAACTTGGAGAAATAGTCATCGAGTTAGGTCTGTTATGAATTCTGATGAAATCATTACAATCGATCAGCATTATCGTTGGTTTGCATTATTTAAAAATGACCAAACAAAAATTGCAAAGCTTTTTTTATATAAAAATAAGCCTATAGGATTTATTCAATTCACAAATATAAATAAAAAACATGGAACGTGTGAATGGGGCTTTTATATTGGTGAAAAAACAGCACCACGTGGTTCGGGGACAGTAATGGGCATTTTAACACTGGACTACCTTTTTAATGTGTTGAAAATGAGAAAACTAAATGCCCATGTACTTGATATTAATTTTATAAGTTTAAATTATCATAAGAAATTAGGTTTTGTTGAAGAAGGTAGACTTGAAAAACAAATTTTAAAAAATAATCAGTATGCCGATTTAGTATTATTTGGACTGTTTAAGGAAAGTTGGAATAACAAATGTGAAGTTTTAAAGAAGGGGGTCACATGTAATAGTGAATGAAATAGTAATAGGTAATAAAAAAATTGGCGAAAATCATCCACCTTTAATTATTGCAGAAATGTCAGGAAATCATAATCAATCACTTGATCGAGCATTAAAGATTGTTGATGCTGCTGCGAAAGCAGGTGCACATGCTTTTAAAATTCAAACGTATTTGCCAAATACGATGACATTAAATATTCGTAAAAATGAATTTTTGGTAAATCCAGCTAATGAACTTTGGAATGGAAAATCTTTATACGAATTATATGAAGAAGCTTATACTCCTTGGGAGTGGCATGAACCGATATTTAATCGATGCAAAGAATTAGATATGATTCCTTTTAGTACACCTTTTGATGAAAGCTCTCTTGAATTTTTAGAAGAACTTGAAGTTCCCTGTTATAAAATAGCATCTTTTGAAAATAATGATCTTCCTCTTTTAAAAAAGGTCGCTTCTAAAGGAAAGCCTATGATCATATCCACTGGTATGGCTACAGTTTCAGAAATTAGTGAAATGGTAGAGACGATTAGAGAAGCTGGTTGTAAACATTTTATTTTACTAAAATGTACTAGTAGTTATCCTGCATCTCCAGAACATTCAAACATTCGAACGATACCATTTTTAAAAGACTTATTTCAATGCCAAATTGGATTGTCAGATCATACACTAGGAATCGGTGTAGCAGTAGCTAGCGTAGCATTTGGAAGTACTGTAATCGAGAAACATTTTACGTTAAATCGTTCAGACGGTGGAGTCGATTCAGCTTTTTCGATGGAACCAGATGAATTTGCAAAACTAGTTACTGAAACCGAAGCTGCTTGGAAATCAATAGGAACAATATTTATTGGTCCTACAGAAGAAGAAAAAAAGTCAATTCAATTTAGAAGATCAATTTATATTTCTGAAAATATAAAAGCCGGTCAAATATTAACAAAAGATAATATAAAAATAATTCGACCAGGTAATGGTCTTGCTCCGAAATATATTGATTTAATCTTAGGAAAAAAAATTAATCGAAATTTAGAAAAAGGAACTGCTCTACATTGGGACATGCTTATGGACGGAGTGGATCAGTGATTAATCTATTAAAAAAAATTAAAAACTATTTTATTTCCTTGAGAGATACTAATCTAACCAAAAAAATAGTATTTCAATATAATATATTAATTGATAAAGGAGGGAGATGGATTAATTTGGGATCAACTGACGAAATTGGTAGAACTAGAAGTATTTGTGAGTTTTTATCTACGCTACCACCACATTATTCTATTAGTGAAATAATTGTAGATGGAGTATCAGAAAGTGTAAACTATTTTATTACATTAGATTCTTCCACAAATCTAGCTTATTTTTCTAGTGTAAGTGGAGGATTAGTAATTGCCGATTGTAGAAGAATCTCACAAGTAGTAGTTCCAGGAGCATAATATTGCTGTATAAAAACCTTGTTTGAATAAAGCAAGGTTTTTATATTGATGAATTAAATTAAAATCTCCATTATTAAAAAAATATTATTTAGGAAAAAGAATTGAAACTTAATTTCGGTACAAAAAGATAATCTCTAAAATACATTATTTAGTATTGACATCCAAGATTATTCATTTTATTATTATCTCATATTCAAGATATTTTAATTTAAAATAATTTGGAGGTGAAAATTATGGTGAATGAATGCTGAAACATCATTATTACTATTAAATCAACGGAAATCGTTATGAATAAAGAAGGATTGAAATATATTATACGCAATATATGTCTCAGAAATACTATGAAAAATCAGTCAGCGCAATATTTTTTTTAAAATATATATCTCAAATTAAAGATAAAAAACATTTAGGAGGATTTTAAGATGATAAATATTGGTTTATTAATTATTCGTTTAGTAATCGGTTTACTTTTTGTGGGTCATGGTGCTCAAAAATTATTTGGCTGGTTCGGTGGTCATGGATTGAAAGGAACAGGTGGATGGTTTGATTCAATTGGCATGAAACCAGGTGTAATGATTGCACTTTTCGCAGGGTTAGCTGAACTTATTGGGGGAATTTTATTTACATTAGGACTATTAACGCCACTTGCAGGAATTATGATTGCTGGAACAATGGTGATGGCAATTATTAAAGTTCATGCCCCAAATGGTTTATGGGCAACAACAAATGGATATGAATACAACTTAACTTTGCTTTCAGTTGCAATTGGTATAGCTTTAATTGGTCCTGGTAAATATGCGTTAGATGCAATTTTATTCTAATTGATTTCAAATATCATTTTAGAAATTGATTTTATAAAATAATTCTAATTAGATAAATGTGCTGTTAAAAAATGAATTTAGATCATATAAAAAAGAAATAATATAAAAGATATAAAAATAAGCTAATCGAAATTTGTTCGATTAGCTTACTTTTATTTTACAGTTAAAACTTACTATTACATAATTCAATCTTTTAAGGATAATCATCATGTGATTCTTTCACAACTATACGCTAACCAATGTCAAAATCATTAATTGGAATACCTCTATTTACATATGATTTAGTAATTAAAAACTAGGAGGCAAAAAATTGGATTATCGAATTGAAAAAGATTCAATTGGTGAGATTAAAGTACCTGTAGATAAACTATGGGGAGCACAAACGCAGCGAAGTTTTGAAAATTTTAAAATCGGTACTGAAAAAATGCCTATTCAATTAATTTATGCTTTAGCACTTATTAAAAAGAGCGCAGCGATTACAAATAAAAAACTAAATAAATTGGATAGCGAAAAAGCAGATGCAATCGTTGAAGCCGTAAACGAAATATTAAAAGGTAAGCATGACGATCACTTTCCACTGGTTGTTTGGCAAACAGGAAGTGGTACACAAACAAATATGAATGTTAATGAAGTAATCGCTCACCGCGGGAATCAGATTTTAGAAGAAAAAGGAAAGAATAAAAAAATTCATCCAAATGATGATGTTAATATGTCTCAAAGTTCGAATGATACATTCCCAACTGCAATGCATATTTCAAGTGCTCTAGCTGTTAATGAGCAATTACTTCCACCATTAAAAAGTTTGAAAAATACATTAAACGAAAAGATGAATAAATTTAAACAGATTATTAAAATTGGCCGAACACATTTGCAAGATGCAACACCGATTACACTAGGTCAAGAAATAAGTGGTTGGCATCGTATGCTTGAAAAAAGTGAAAAAATGATTGTAGATAGTATGAAATTTATTGCAGAACTTGCTATTGGGGGAACTGCAGTAGGAACAGGAATTAATTCACATCCGAGTTTTGGAAATAAAATGGCTGAGGAAATTAGTTCTTTTACTGGACTACATTTTATTTCTGCAGAAAACAAATTCCAAGCACTAACAAGCCATGATGAGATCGTCTATACTCATGGTGCTTTAAAAGCATTGGCGGCAGATTTAATGAAAATTGCGAATGATATACGTTGGATGGCAAGTGGTCCTAGAAGTGGTATAGGTGAAATAACGATTCCATCAAACGAACCAGGAAGTTCGATCATGCCAGGGAAAGTAAACCCAACCCAATCTGAAGCGCTGACAATGGTTGTAACGCAAATTATGGGAAATGATATGACAATAGGCTTCGCTGCTAGTCAAGGAAACTTCGAATTGAATGTATTCAAACCAGTCATCATTTATAATTTTCTACAGTCAGTTAGATTACTTTCAGACGCAATCAATTCATTTGACGATCATTGTGCAAAAGGCATAGAGGCAAATATAGAAGTGATTGAACAAAATCTAAATCGCTCACTTATGCTCGTAACCGCATTAAACCCACACATAGGTTATGAAAAAGCAGCAACAATAGCAAAGTTAGCATTTAACGAAAACTTGACGCTTAAAGAAGCTGCATTAAAAACAGGTTATTTATCAGAAGAAGAATTCGATCAGATTGTTATACCTAAAAATATGATTTAGTTAGTTTAATAAGTTATATTAAAAGTGAAGGTGTAAAAACATTTGAACCTGCAATTGAAGGAGAATAATTCAAAAAAACTGATTGCCACATTGGAGGCATCAGTTTTTTTAAAAATCGATCTTTCGATTTTAGTTAAAAAGCGGATAAAGTCAGTTTACTATTCGATTTTGGAGTTTTGATCAATGTAGGTTATTTTACAAGAAAGTATATTAAATTTTAAAAAATTATCACAAATTCACATTAAGTTCACATCAATAGATTATAATCACATCATCCTTAAATATTTATTAAATAGAAAGAAGGCGGATTTATTGAAGCCCATTAAAACAATTTCACCAGATGAGATGCAAAATTTTGAAGATAAACTTAAAAAATACAATTGGATTTTAATGTTAATAACAGTAATTACTATACCATTTATAGTAAGTAACTTGTAAAAAAAGAAAACAGTAATAATACTGTTTTCTTTTTTTATGATTCCATTTCAAACCAAAGAAATATATCAATAAAAAAGCCAAGAATTTTTTCTTGGCTTTTTTATTTTTATTATCCATTTATCTTGTTTAATCCAATAAACGAAATGTTTACAACTTTGAAACATCCTATGACAAAAATTGATACATTTAAAAACTATGATACAAATATAAGTTTTCAGGAGTGTGATACATGGAAAATAGAAATTGCTGAAATATAACGTTACTAATACTTAACAAAAATGAACTTTAGAATCTCCTAGGCTTTAAGTTAAGTAATTTAATATAAATAAGGAGAGAGCCAATGTCTAATAAGATAATATGGATACTACTGGGAATGTTATTAATCCTTTTCCTAATACCGAAAGCGGATGCAACTACTTTTAAGTTTAATTTTAACAATAATGAGTTCTCTCATTTTATAGATCATATGAACTTAAACACGACAAAGTCTACTTATGGTCAGACAATTGAGATCAGTTTAAAATCGAAAAAAAGCGGTAAAAAAGTTTCGTTAACATTTTCAAATGGGACGGATCAAAAAAATATTACTTTAATTAAAACATCAGAGAACTCTTTTTCAGGAAAAATGAAGATTACAAATTCATTTACAAAAGGAGAATATAAGCTTGATTCAATTAGATTTGATCACCAAAATCTAGTAATCTCTGATAAAAAAATCAATTTCACGATTTTAGATTTACCGGTACCAACAATTGATCAAGTTTCAAATCAATCAACGTCTATTAAAGGATTATTTCTATCAAATAGTCAGGTAGAAGTATATAAAGATTCTACATTAATTCATACCGTGAAAACGAATGAAAAAGGTGAATTTAATGATGCTATAAAACCATTCAAAGAATTTACCAAATTAAGCATCGTTGGGGTTAGTGAAGGAGTAAGAAGTAAACCCATTTTATTAATTGTAAAAGATTCGACTGTACCATCCATTACTTCTCATTCTACTATAACAGATCAATCACAGAATATAACAGGAAAATCTGAACCTTTTGCAACTGTAAAAGTATATATGAATGAAAATCTAATCGGTGATAGTACAGTTAGTTCAGCAGGAAAGTTCAATATTAAAATTGGTAAACAAAAAGCGAATTCAATTCTTAAAGTAATTGCTCAGGATCAAAGTAATAATCAAAGTAAACCACTTACAATACGCGTTTCACATTATTCTCAACCAGTGGTAAGTACTGTTAAAAATAGTTCATCGTTATCAACTGGTCAATTGATTATTATAAATACAAAAACGAATAAACTAACTTTGTATAGTAAAGGTAATTTTGTAAAAACCTTTACTGTTGCAACAGGTAAGTCATCAACACCTACACCTACTGGGAAATTTGTAATCTCAAACAAAGTTAAGAACCGCCCATGGTACAAGGGAAATATTCCTGGAGGCGATCCTAGGAATCCACTTGGTAACCGCTGGCTCGGATTAAGTGTTGGTGCTGCATATGGTATCCACGGAAACAATAAAGAAAGTTCCATTGGACAATCAGTAAGTTCAGGCTGTGTTCGAATGCATAATAGTGAAATCAGGTGGCTTTTTGAACAAGTTAATATAGGAACAACTGTCATTATTGCTAGTTCTTCAAATTCGAATGGCAAAATTGCTCGTTCTTATGGTATTTCAATCGCATAAATAAAAAAGGGGGGTCTCATAGTCGATTTTTAGACTAAAAGACACCCCTTTATTTTGTTTAATCACCTTAAAGTGATCCTATTTGGCTTCTGCTTCTACTCCTTTATATTCAGTTGGAGAAATTCAATCATCTGTTTCTATTTTGATCTAGCCTAATTAATTAGTGCAATATATACTAAAAATCTTTCCCTAATGAGAAAATTCCATAAAAGTAATTTTTCAATGTCAGTGTTTTGTTACCAATGTGATATTGAGTAAAAAAGCGCGAAGTAATACCTTTACAATAGTAAATAATTTTATAAAACAATTTTGATTTTATTTGATTAATGTGAAAAAGGGTGAGTTTTAATGTTTTATTTATTAGTTGTTGGAACTATATTAGGGTACATTCTGTTAATTTTACCAGTATATGTATGGGCAATAATTCTTGTAGTGGGTTCATTGTTTTCTTTTATTGGAATTTATATTGAATTAACTATTATAGAGAAAAAAGTAAGAGCAAATCTAATATAAACTATATAAATCTAAATACATACATATACAATTATTTGTGAAAAAGAGTGTAGAATCATTAAAAAATTCTACACTCTTTTTCATTAGTTTTATATCTTTAATCTTCTAATTCAAACATATAGCCATATCGAGGGACAGAAACAATCTTTTGACCGTATTTACCTAATTTCTTACGTAATCTATATATAAGGGTATTAATTTCTTCACGTCCTACATCTGGCTGCTCAATATCATTCGTCATTCGTTCCGGCCAAACATTTACTTTAATTTCGTTATAGCTAACAGCACTATTGGCTTTTTGATATAACAACAAAAATAATTCTGTATCTTTACTAGTTAGATGTATTCGTACGCCATCAATTAAAATTTCTCTTTTTACTACATTTACAGTTATACCATTGAAATCGTTAACTTGTTTATCTAAAACTAATGGCATATCAAGTGTGTCTCCAAAGTTCTCTGATAGATTATGAAAAATAAGTACAGCTGCACCACTTGCAAGAGTTATACTATCGCCATCACGAAGGAAAAATGGTTTATTTTTTTCTATAAAAATATGATTTACTTGTGTTCCATGTTTACTACTGAGATCAACAATGGTGTAATTTTCTTCTGTATCGAAACTAATTAAAGCATGTTTTCTTGAAATATATTGACTTGTAAAAGGAATATCTGGGCAATCATTTCCCCACATACGTCCTATCAACGTTTCATTAAAGGTAATAGGAATTCTATTCTGTTTTGTGGCTGTTTCCCCTTGTTTTATAGAAAGATACACATTTTGAATACTCATGTAGTTACTCCTTTGAAAACTAATCTAGTTAAACCAAAAAGAGTATATCATATGCATCTAATTTGTAAAGATAATTTATTATTTGTCGTCTTGAAGTAAACAGGAGCAAAGGTAAATAAGTTAAAAGTTAAACTTCTTAAGTAAATTTTAGAAAAAAAGGAACCTCTAATTCATAACAAAATAAACTTTAAATTTTTATGTTAGAGATTTGTTATCAATTTGTTATTGTGTCAAAAATGATGAAATTATACTATTGCGAGAGTGAATTTATATGAAGTTCATCTTTATATGGAACAATGGATAAACAATCGTTAAAGGAAAAGTTAGAGCTGTCTCAAAGGGCACACTTTTTGTATATGTATATCCATCAAACTTCGCTATCATTCGGAGGAGAAAATATTGAAAAATAAACCCAGGCAAAAGAAACTTATATTACCTACCAGACTAAATGTTATCTTTTTTATCGTATTTGTACTATTCTCCTTGTTAATTTTAAGGCTGGGCGTTTTACAAATCGTTAAAGGTGAGGATTATCAAGCAGAAGTAGAAAGAACAGAAAATTTGACGGAAGAAATACCTGTTCCTAGAGGAAAGATATTTGATCGAAATGGAAAGGTTATAGTTGATAATCGTGCTCTACGTAAAATAACTTATACAAGAAAGAAAGGAACAAATCGAGCTGAGATGCTTGAGTTAGCAACTACATTAACAAACTATCTTAAAATGCCTGTTGATAAAATAATGGAACGTGATCGAAAGGATTACTGGCTGCTTACACATGAAGTAGAGGCTAAAAACCTTGTTTCTGAAGTTGAAAATGAAAAATTAAAAGTAAAATATAAAGATGACGATGCACAGTACAACAAAGAATACTATGCACTTCAACTTAAATCGATAACAGAATCAGATATAAATACACTAAGTAATAAAGATTTACAAATTCTTGCAATTTATAAGCAAATGAGTGCTGGTTATGCGTTAACTGCTCAGTCAATCAAAAGTAAGGGTGTAACAGAAATAGAATTTGCACAAATTAGTGAGAATCTAGACCAGTTACCAGGTGTAGATGTTACAACAGATTGGGAACGAGAGTACGTTTATAAAGATACGTTTAGAACGATTCTTGGAAATATTACAACTGAGAAAGAAGGTCTACCTGCAGAAAACGTAGATTATTACTTAGCACGTGGGTATAGTCGCAATGATCGAGTTGGAAAAAGTTACATTGAAAAGCAATATGAGGACGTATTAAAAGGAACAAAAGGAAAAGCTCAAATTTCATTAAATAATAATGGTGATGTTGAAAATAGAAAAGTAATCAAAGAAGGTGAATCAGGTAGTGATTTAGTACTATCACTTGATATTGAATTACAACAAAAAGTAGATGAAATTGTTCAAAAAGAACTGTTAACAGCTAAAAGAACTTTAAATGGTAAATACGTTGATCGTGCTTTTGTTACAATGATGAATCCCAAAACTGGTGAATTATTAGCGATGTCAGGTAAACAAATAGTTAGAAATAAAAAAACAGGAAAAACTGAAATTCAAGATTTTGCGACTGGAAACATCAATACTTCTTATGAAATGGGCTCAGCAGTAAAAGGCGCAACTGTATTGACAGGATATCAAACAAACGCAATTAATGCATCTACTAGAATACTAGATACACCAATGAAAATCAAAGGTACTAAAGAAAAATCATCAGCTGGGAACCGTTCTCTTGGATTGGTGAATGATTTAGATGCGTTAAAAAAATCTTCAAATATTTATATGTTCCAAACTGCTATTAATATTGGAAAGGGTCATTATGTTCCTAATGCTCCACTTGACCTAGATGTTGGAGCTTTTGACATCTTTCGAAATAGTTTTAGTCAATTTGGACTTGGTGTAAAAACGGGAATTGATTTACCAATCGAATCGATTGGTTTTAAAGGAATTGAAAAAAAACCTGGATATTTACTAGATTTATCAATTGGACAGTATGATACTTACACGCCTCTTCAATTAGCTCAATATATTTCAACAATTGCAAATGGTGGCTATCGCGTAAAACCACATATTGCAAAAGCTATTAAACAACCAACCATTGGAGAAGACCAAGGTGTAATTAGACAAGAAATTAATACCATTATATTAAATAGAATTGAGATGAAGGACGATTATATTGATCGAGTAAAGCAAGGTTTTTATAAGGTATACAATGAACAAGGTGGTACGGCTTATAAATATTTTAGAGGTACTGATTATAAACCAGCTGGAAAAACTGGAACTGCCCAATCTTTTTATGGTGGTCCAGATTATAAAAAATACAAAGTACTTCCAGAAACTATTAATTTAACATTAGTAGGTTATGCACCTTTTGATAATCCTGAAATTGCTTTTTCAGTAGTCGTTCCATGGATGGAAAGTGATCAGGCACCGGTTGCTAAATATATAGGTCGAGGTATCTTAGACGAATATTTTAAATTGAAAAAAGATAGAACGGCTCAAAGTGAATTTACTAAATAATTTAAATGATATTACAAAATGGATTTCGATGATAAATGTATTAGTTAGATCGAGAGTTGCTTTGGCAGCTCTATTTTATTGAAAGTCAGGGGAAATAAGATGGCAAAAGAATACCTTTCACGAGGAGAACGAAAGCGACTAGAAAAGTCTTCAAAAGAATCTACCAAAAAAGATAAAAGATTATGGGAAAAAATCATCTTAACAATCGTGACAATAATCGTTCTTTTTATTCTAGGTGGAGTTAGTGTGTTTTATTATTTAATAAATGATGCTCCTGAACTAGATGAATCAAAACTTAAAGTCCCATTATCATCAATAATATTAGATAAAGATGGTCATATCATTGCTGAATTAGGAAGAGAACAACGAACAAAGGTTTCTTATAATGAAATCCCTAAGGTAGTAGAAGATGCTTTTATTGCAACAGAAGATGTTCGTTTCTATAAACATAAAGGTGTCGATATTCGCCGTGTTTTCGGAGCAGTATTAGCAAATTTATCAGGTGGATTTGGTACACAGGGTGGTAGTACGATCACTCAACAAGTAGTTAAAAATTCATTTTTAACACCACAAAAAACGATTAAACGTAAGGTGCAGGAGTGGTATTTAGCATTTCAGTTAGAGCAAAAATATTCTAAACAACAGATTTTAGAAATGTATTTAAATAAAATTTATTTTTCAAATGGTTTAAACGGCCGTGGGGTTTATGGTATTGCGAAAGCTAGTGAAACTTATTTTAGTACAGACTTGACCAAAATTACTTTACCTGAAGCTGCAATATTAGCTGGTATGGTTCAAAGTCCCAATAATTTTAACCCAGCGAAACATCAAGCTGCTTCTGAAAAAAGAAGAAATATCGTTCTTAACCAAATGAAAAAGTATAAATATATTTCAGAAGAGGAATATATGAAGGCAAAAGCAACACCAATGAAAAAAATTGTAAAGTTTTCTCAACCTAACCGTACTAAATATCAATCATTTTTAGATATAGTAATTGATGAAGTTGAAAAAAATAGCGATGCAAACGTTTATACTGATGGTTTAACTATTGAAACAACAATCGATCCAAAAGCTCAACAAAAAGCGGATGAAATAATCAATCGCGGTAAAGAGTTTTACCCAAGTGATGAATTTCAAACTGGATTTGTTTTAACAGATACAAAAACAGGTGAAATTCGAGCAGTTGGAGCTGGTAGAAATACTACGACAGGTGGAATTAATTTCGCTACTGATATTAAGAGACAACCAGGTTCTACATTTAAGTCTATTCTAGACTATGCTCCAGCGATTGAGTATCTAAAATGGTCTACATTCCATCAAATACTTGACGAGCCTTATACCTATTCAAATGGTACACCAATTAGGAATTGGGATAGAAAGTATAAAGGTAATGTGTCAATTCGTCAGGCATTAGAGGATTCAAGAAACATCCCTGCATTAAAGACCTTCCAAGAAGTTGGATTAGATAAGTCGCGTGAATTTGCAAATGGACTAGGATTTAACTTTTCAAAAGACACTTTTTATGAATCTTATGCAATTGGTGGGTTTACAGGTGTATCAGCTTTAGAAATGGCTGGTGCTTATGCCACATTTGGAAATGGTGGAGTGTATATTAAACCGCATGCTGTTACAAAAATCATTTATCAAGATAAAACTGAAAAGGTATTAACGCCAAAACCAGTACAAGCAATGAGTGATTATACTGCTTATATGATCACTGATATGCTTCGTGATGTAGTTAACTCACCAATGGGTTCAGGTAAAAGAGCGAAAATACCCGGACTTGATATGGCTGGTAAAACAGGAACAACGAATTACCCTGAAGATGTAAAACAGAAATATGGTTTTCCTTCTAATGCTACTCGTGATAGTTGGTTTATAGGCTATACTTCTGATGTCACTGTGTCAGTTTGGACTGGATATGAAAAAAATAAAAAAGATCATTATTTAAGCAAATCATCTACAAATATCGCAAAGTACATCGCAAGAGATATGCTAGAAGCTACTGGAGATCGAAACTCTACTTTCCATAAACCTACTTCTGTCACTGAAGTTCGAAATGAATTATATATTAAAGGTGAAAAGAAGGATGATATTCCTAAAGACAAACTAATGGAACCAGCTAAAAGTGTGATCGCACATTTTGATTCTGTTACTAGCAATATATCATTGAATTGGAAATATCCAAATGAATTAATACCTTCAACTGTTTTTGAAGTTAACTATAGTGTGAATGGTGGTATTGCACGAACCCAAAAGATACAAGGAACATCCACAAGAATTAGTGGGATTTTTCCTGGAAATATCATAAAGATTAAGATTATCGCAACAAGCGGAGCCAAAAAGAGTAACACAGTGACAGTTACTGTCGACTTAACAACTACTGAAAAACAGAATATTCCTTCATTAAATGAGAATGGTAATAGAATAGTAGATCGTACTGATATTAGTGATAAAGTAAATAATAATAAAAATTCAGTAATTCCGGATCCAACGAATCCAAACTAGCAGACAAAATTATATGAGTCATTTTAAATGTAGAAAAAAGAGATATTAATGCACTGCTCATAATTAATGAAGCATAAACATTTAATAAGGCTTTATTAACCTAATAAAAAGTGTCTATTGCTGCTCTCCCATTGAAAAGACAATAAGTAACTATCCAATTAAACTAATGTTTTTTATAAAAATGATTAAGATGATGTGGTGCAACTCTTATTACCCCACACCATTGCTGAATCAAAGCTTTGTATTAAATTATATATTTGATACAAAATGTTTATAATTTAGAAACATTTATTTGCTATGATTTGATAAAAGTCAATATTAACATGTACACCATATTGAAATTTAGAGGTGAAAATATGAAAAACAATATTAAAAAATTATCAATGATTGCGATTAGTAGTTTCATATTATTATCTGGTTGTATAGAAGTTAAAGCTAAAAAAAATGAAAGAACGGTAAGTGAAAGTCATAATACAGTATCTGAGGTAAAGAAAAATGTAATTGTTTCAAAGACTGACCCAATACTAGTTGAATTAAATAAACTAACTCTTAAAGAAAAAATTGGACAAATGATTATCGCAGGTTTTGATGGAACTACATCAAGTAATGCAGATATTCTTTTAAAAAATTATAAATTAGGCGGCGTAATACTCTTTGGATCAAATATAAAAAGTCCAAGTCAATTAGTAAATTTAACAAATGACATAAAAACATACAATAAAAATAACAGGGTACCTTTGTTTATCTCCGTCGATCAAGAAGGCGGTAGAGTAAATCGAATGCCCTCAGCGGTTTTAAATACACCTTCTGCTAGAACAATTGGAAATAAAAATAATATGCAATACGCAAATAATATAGGTACCATGATTTCAAAAGAGCTTTCTTCCTTTGGATTCAATACTGATTTTTCACCAGTATTAGATATACAAAGTAATCCGAAAAATACAGTAATTGGAGATCGTTCTTTTGGTACAAATTCAAGTATCGTTTCAAAAATTGGTGAAGGAATGATGGATGGAATTCATAAAGGGAAAACAATTCCTGTTATTAAACATTTCCCTGGGCATGGAGATACTTCAGTAGATTCTCATTTAGAACTTCCTATAGTGAATAAAGACTTAACAAGTTTAAAGAAATTTGAATTAGTTCCATTCAATAATGCAATTAAAAATCATGCAGATATGGTGATGGTAGCTCATATTTTAGTAAAGAAAGTAGATTCTAAGTATCCAGCTTCTATGTCAAAATCGGTGATAACTGATCTTTTACGAAAACAATATGGGTATAATGGAGTTGTCATAACTGATGATATGTCAATGGGAGCTATAGCTAAACACTATAACTTAAGTAATGCAGCAGTAACATCTATTAATGCCGGAAGTAATATTATTTTGATAGGACATGGTAATGATAATATTAAAACCATTTACAATAGCATATATACAGCAGTTAAAAATCACAAAATATCAGAAGACACAATAAATAAAAGTGTCTATAAGATTCTATCATTAAAACAAAAATATAAACTTAACAATAATAAAGTTCAACCTGTAAGTGTTACAAATCTAAATAAACAAATTAAAAAAGCCGTTTCATTTAACAATGAAACTAGTAATATACAATACTCACTTTTAAAAAATATTTCAACAAAGGCTAATGAAGGAAAAATAATTAATGCAGAATTTAATGTATTAAATACGAAAATTGACGGGGTAAGGAAAAAATGGGGAAAAGAAAACAGTAGTGTATATGTGGCCGCTGCTAAAGGAACATATAACACATACTCAAAGAGAAATGTAGTAATTGGATACCAAAAAAGCCATTTAATCTTTGAATTACGCTCTTTTGATCCACAGTTAAAATCTTTAACTATCAATAATATAAAAAATTACTTTGGTTCACCTAGTTCAGAAGTTACTACCTCAAATAATGAAAAAATATTAACTTATTCAATTGGAGCCAAAAAGCTTAAATTTGTAATTCCTTTAAAGAATAAAAAGTTAATATTAGACCACTATTCAATTTATAATCCTGAAAATGTAAAAATTAATTAAAGCGATAATTTGTCATATAGAAAATAATTAAACATGTAAATTGTAAAGAGCTAATCAGTAAGTATTCGATTAGCTCTTTTTTCTGTTAATTGAGACATAATTACAATTATTTCAGCTTAGGATTTTTATTTAGCATCTCAATATTTTGATTTCTTTCTCCGCCATCTGAAAGGTCTTCTGAAAATTCATGGTCTGCTTTCTTGCCTAATAGTAGCTCAGATGTACGGATTGTACTAGATGGCAAATTATTATTCGCTGCAGCTTGTTTATTCCATTTACCCATTATGATCACCTCTTAAGATTAGTATTAGAAGTTGTTCAAGTATTTATTTAGAATTATGCAAAGAAATGAGTATGCAATAAGAATTAGAACATTGGAGGGATTTATTAGAGAGTTAAATAAAATTAAAATTGAATAGTTTTATTGTATATAAATTGGTAAGAACGAAAAAATAAAGTAGGAAATAAAATGGGGATTATAGGCAGACTATATTTAATACTTGGAAATAAGTAAACGATATAATGTCACTTTTTTTGGTGACAAAAATTTATTAGTAGACAATAGACCGATCGAGGGCACTTACTTTAAACGTAACAAAAGGAAATATTTTCTCTTTATTCTCAAATATATTTGGAAATATCTCACTTATATAGAGAACTCAAAGTAAATCAAAATAATACAATCTATTGGGTGGTGTAAATGCGTTTAAAATCTATTGAACGAATTTTAAATAGTCAAAAGTCTGAAGAAGAAACGAAGTCAATATCATCTATATTTCAACAGGCTGCTAAATCGAGTGATTTCCACCAATTTTCTTTATCTGAAGAACAGGATATAACGATTAGTTATTATAAAAGTATGGTAGATGCAGATAAAATAAATAATCTTTTACTTCCGTCATTACAAGAAAATATTAATAAAATTAGTACGATTAATGATGTGAAGAAGTTGATTCCTTTTGAGGAAGTTCAATTTACAAATAACCCACTTGATATCGAAAAAAGATTAATAAAAGGATATGTTATTCTAGAATTCAAGTATTTTAAGCGCTTTTTGACGATAAACGTAGAAAATTCAAAACTTGGTTATCGCGAGAATAATGATACAGAAAATGAATTTAGTGTTATTGGTCCAAAGGTTGGATTTGTTGAAAACCTAAGTACTAATCTACATCTACTTCGAAAACATTTAGCTGTACCTGAGTTAATTTTTGAGGAAATCAAAATAGGTTCAATGTCTAAAACAGAAGTTGTTATTGCATATTTAGATGGCATTACAAATCCTGAATATGTTCAAACTGTACGTCAACGATTGAAAGACATCGACTTCGACGTTGTTTTTGATAATTCCCTAATAGATCAAATTATTTCAGATAACTCAAATTCACCTTTTCCTATTTTTTTATCTACTGAACGGACGGATCGGGTTGTATATGCAATGGTTAATGGGCAAGTAGCGATCCTATCGAATGGATCACCATACATTATTACAGGACCAACTACAATACTGGATTTTTTCATTTCTCCTGAAGATTATTATCTAAATTGGGTACTAGGATCGTTTTTTCGAATCATTCGTATTATGAGTGTTATTTTCTCATTGTTTGCTACTCCAATATATGTAGCAATACTATCTTTTCATTATGAGGTTTTACCTGATGATTTATTGCAACCCCTAATTAGTTCAAGGGCTCATGTTCCATTTCCACCGATATGGGAAGCTATTTTTTTGGAAACAACTATTGAATTGTTGAGAGAAGCAGGAGCGAGATTACCTACAAAAATTGGCCAAACACTTGGTATTGTAGGTGGTATTGTAATCGGTCAGGCATCTGTCCAAGCTGCACTAACAAGTAATATTTTACTTATTATTGTATCACTGTCTGCACTTGCATCTTTTACAACTCCTATATTTAAAATGTCAAATGCAATAAGACTTTTGCGGTTTCCATTTATTTTATTGGCAGCATTTATGGGCGGTTTTGGAATAATAATAGGATTTGTACTTCTGTTAGGGCATTTATTAAAGCTTAAATCCTTAGGAAATCCATATATGGTTCCTTTGTATCCTTTTCGAATAAAAAATTTTAGCGATAGTTTTATTCGGTCATCATATCAGTATACAACGACTCGTAGTAGATTTTTAAGACCTCTTTCACTAAAAAGATATAATCCTAATCAAGTTAAGGATGATCGTAATAATGATAATGAATAAAATAAATAGAAAAATTATTTGCTCTTTTTGTGCTTCTTTACTACTATTGTTTTTTATATCAGGCTGCTCTTTTCCACGGCAAAAAATTATTGATGAAATACAAATTCTATCAGTATACGGTTTTGACAAGGTTGATAATCATTTTGTTGGAACAGCACTTTATTCTGATTATACCGAAGTAGGAAACAAAGGGAGCACTATCTTACAAGGTAGTGGGAAGAAATCCCTATTAATTAAACAAGCTTTAAATGAACAGTCTCCAAAACCGATCGAAGTTGGAAAGTTAAATCTTCTAATCTTTGGAAAAGAACTAGCTGAAAATGGGGTGTCGTATTTTGTTAAAGCGGTTTGTAGAGATCCATTGATTGGAAGTAATGCAATTTTGGCTGTTTCAGAAGAACCAGCAGGAGAATTATTAATGAAAAACAAAGCGAAAGACAGCAACTATATTTATAAATTGATTGAACAAAATTTTAGGAATCAATTTGTACCACTTCCAACATTTCATAGTTTTTTATTTGATTACTATGGAGAAGGTCGAGATGCTTCAATACCGTATATTAAGATAAATCAAAAAGAGAATATTGAGGTAAATGGACTCGTTGTATTTAAGAAGGACAAACTTGCACTTATTTTAAATCAAAAAGAAAGCTTACTGTATAAATTATTAAGAGGGAGAGTAATTAGAGGACAAACAGAATTTAATATACAGAAGGGACAGAACACTGATTCTGCAATATTAACCATTTTAAACGGGAACGAAAAAAAATTAATTAAAACCAATAATGGTAAAACAAAAGTAAAATTTAATCTTACTCTAAATGGGATGGTTAAAGATTATCCAGAATGGCTAGATTTAATGAAAAGAAAAAATAATCTATTTTTAAACAATCAATTGGAAAAACAGATGAAAGAAGATTTTGAAAAACTATTATTAACTTTTCAAAAGCATCAAGTCGATCCTATAGGTATAGGTGATTTAGCAAGAGCACATTCAAAAAAATGGAACGAAAAAGAGTTTTATGAAAAGGTTTATCCAGCTCTTGACTTCGATGTGAATGTAAAAGTAGTATTATTTCAATCTGGGATTGGCGAGTAAAAAGTGAAGGAGATTGTCTATGAGTAAACAATTAAAAGAAAGTCTGACAGTATCTCCATTTTTTTTATTATTTCTGATTCACAGTACTCAAACAGGTGTTGGCATGTTGAATTTTCAAAGTAAAATAGTAAAAGGAGCCGAACAAGATGCATGGGTTTCGGTTTTAGTAGTTGGTATCTCTTTACATATCATTATTTGGTTAATGTATTACTTGTTAAAGAAATCAAATAATGGAGATATAATGTCTTTACATCAACAATTATTTGGGAAATGGATCGGTAATGCATTAAATATATTTCTTTATGTTTACTTGCTTTTAGAAACTACAACCATAATTAGGTCCTATATAGCTGTTCTTATTACTTGGGTTTTTCCGTATTTTCCAATTTGGCTTTTATCACTTATTATGCTTTTTGTTATCACTTATTTGGTCATTGGAGGATTTAGAGTCATTACCGGAATTTGTTTTTGGGGAGTAATAATCCCTTCTATCTTATTGTTAACATTTTATTTTCCATTGAAATACGCTTATTGGACGAATTTATTACCAGTTTTTAATCATAGTATAAGTGACTATTATGTGTCAGCAAAGAATTGTATCCTAATGTACTCTGGACCTGAATTTTTGCTGATTTACTTTCCGTTTATTAAAAATAATCAAAAATCTCAAAAGTGGGCACACATTTCACAAGCGTATACAACCATTTTATACTTATTTATTACATTCGTTTCATTAGCTTATTTTAGTCATGGGCAACTAAAACATATAACTTGGCCAACACTTATGATGTCAAAAATTATTCGCTATCCTTTTATTGAGAGATTTGAATATGTATACATATTTTTATGGCTCTTAGTCATTCTTCCTCCTTGCTGTATGGCGTTGTGGGGAGCGTTTCGAATTTTAAAAGAATCGTTTAAATTTAAATCTAGAAAGTCTTTATGGTTCTCAATCATTATTGTGCATTTAATGGTCATCAGTGTAAAAGGTAAATTGGATGTGGAGAAAATTGGGACATTGATGACATACGTCACTACTAGCATTCTATATGTTTATATACCAATTTTATTTATGATTTTAATGGTCTTTCAAGCTTTTAAAATAGCCGATCGTTTAGGAAGAAATTAGTTTGAAAAATAAACTGAAATGTTATTTATCAAATGTATCTAAGCTATCTAGTTATAAATTTAATGCTTACAACAACCAAATGAATAGTAATTTTGAGCTATTTTTAATGCCAATTTTTATACCAATCGTTTCAACTGTGATGATTAGGATTTACTTTTCAGTTGGAATAGCAGATTTATTCTTCCATAAAATGGTATTATTAGAATAGGTTTAGGTAAATACAAAGAGTGGTTTTATGTTGGAAACAGAATTTATTAAATTTTTGGTAGTTTTTTTAATAGATATAATTATCAATGAGTAAAGAATGTTATTTATAAATAGGAGATGAAAAGAAATGGGGCTTGATGTTAAAGAATGTAAACAAGGAGATATTGAAAATTTAATCCGAGAATATGTAAGTAACTTGAGTTCTCCTATAGATTCATTCTTAGAGGATCACATTTTAAATTCGATATTTTATAGTATAAGTTACAACTCTGTAGTAGTAGGTTATTATGCCATTCATAATAAACAGTGTCTTACACAATTTTATATAGACTTACGATTTTATAATGAATCTCAAAATACATTTAAATATGTCCTTAGGAAGCATTCTATACAATCTATACTAGTTCCAACATGCGACGAACTTTTTTTAAGCTTGGTATTAGATCATGATTATAAGATTGAAAAACAAGCTTATTTTTTCCAAGATAATAAATTAGACATCCCAATAGAAAAATTATATATAAGTGGGGAATTCCGAGCAGCTGTCCTTAACGATGCTATAAAAATAAAAGAAGTGTGTCAGGACTTCATTGATAAATTGGAGGAACGTATTGAAAATGGAGAAATATTCATTTTTGTTGAAGGAAATACTCTACTCGGAATTGGAATTGTAGAACGAAGTATGCTACTCGACAAAATTGCAAGTATCGGCATGTTTACAAATGAACAGTTCAGAAAACAAGGAATAGGAAGAACGATAATTTACCATTTAAAGAATTGGTGTTATGACAATAATCTAAAACCTATTTGTGGGTGCTGGTATTATAATATTCAGTCGAAACACACTTTAGAAAGTGCTGGTATGGTTTCTAGAACTAGATTATTAAACATCAAAGTCCACTAAATTAATTTATATATTTATTCAATATATAATCCCAAAATTGCTAATAACAATATATGTAATTAAGATTGCCAGAGAAATGAGGGTTTACAACATATTAAAACTAGTATTATGTTAATATAATGATAATAATTTATTAAATGTAATGAGGTGAATGCGTTGGTTAGAAGTATTTGTTAGAATACTTTACCAGTTGTCTCATATCGTTTAATATACAGACACGTGATGAATGAATAGTATATGGGGAGAGAGAATGCAGGATGATGAAACGATTTGCAACGTATTATCCATATGAACAAAAATTATTGATCGAGGGTCATCACAAACCGACTCAAGAGGCATCGGAAAATAGACGATCGTTTGCTGATTCAAAGTTGATGTTCGCTCATTTGGCCAAAGAAATAGGAAAGAAAGTGGTCCTTGTCGGATTCGGAGTAGGTGTAATAGGATTACTGATTCCAACGAGTAAACTATTCCTGTACCCAGTAGCCATCATAATAGGGAAATCTTACTACCATGCAATTGATTGGATACATTATGAAGTTGCGCAACACATTCACAACTTATCATCAATGAATATCCGTTCGGATCACTTGATTGCTTCGATTGATCCACATCAAACACCAAGTAGTTCGCTTGGAAAAGACGGTCATTATATCCTCGAAAAAATTGATGGAAAAATGAAGAATCATTTCGAAGGAGTAAAAGACTTTCTAGAACGAAATCAGTGAAAGAACTCCTTGCCTTGTTGAGGAGTTTTTTACATTCGTCGTTTCATATGTTAAATGTGGTTTTTCGATAAATTTGCAAAGTTTAAAGTTTAATTCCTTATATAAAATATTAATGTCTTTATTCGTTTCATTAGTTAAAGGAATCCTTACGTAAATTTTGTGTAAATTATATACGAAATAGTTGTGATTCATTTTTTATATTGATAATATAAGTATATGCTTATATAATTATTTACTGATGAGATTGGGAGGAGGATGTAGTTTGGCAACGAAAACAATTTCGATTGAAGATGTATCAGATTTACTTAAATTACTAAGTGATAAAACACGTTTAACAATGGTTGCTATTTTAGATCAACAAGAATGCTGTGTGTGTGAATTTACTGAAACATTTGATATGAGTCAACCAGCGATAAGTCAGCATTTACGCAAACTAAAAGTTGGTGGCATTCTAAATGAAACAAAAAAAGGACAATGGGTTTATTATTCATTAAACAAAGAATCAGATTTTTATCCAATGATACATAATATTTTGGATCAAACATCTGCACAAACTGATTTAGTTGAAAAATTAATCAAAAACAGTCCTGTTAGACAAAAATGTTGTGAGTAAGGGAGAAATTAGATGACAAAAGCATTAAAGAAACGTTTAGGCTTCTTAGATCGATATTTAACTTTATGGATATTTCTTGCAATGGGGATTGGGATCATTTTAGGCGTATCCACTCCAGGTGTAGTGGATAGCCTAAATAAATTGCAAGTTGGAACTACTTCAATACCTTTAGCAATTGGGTTAATTCTTATGATGTACCCACCACTAGCAAAGGTTCGTTATGAGGAAATTGGTAGAGTTTTTAATGATGTAAAAGTATTATTTTTATCACTAATTCAAAACTGGTTAATCGGTCCAGTTTTAATGTTTTTATTAGCAATTATCTTTTTAAGAGATTATCCGGAATACATGGTTGGTTTAATCATGATTGGTTTAGCAAGATGTATCGCAATGGTGAGTGTATGGAATGATTTAGCCGATGGTGATCGTGAATATGCGGCTGGATTAGTAGCCTTTAACTCGATTTTCCAAATGATCTTCTTCTCTGTTTACGCGTATATCTTTGTAACAGTTTTACCAAGAATTTTTGGGTTAGAGGGTATGTCAATCGATATAACAATGCCAAAAGTTGCGAAATCAGTTTTCATCTATTTAGGGATTCCATTTTTAGCTGGACTACTTACAAGGTTAATACTTGTAAAAGCAAAAGGTAGAGAATGGTATGAAAAAGAATTTATCCCTAAAATAAGCCCGATTACGTTAATTGCATTACTATTTACAATTATTGTGATGTTCTCATTAAAAGGAGAAGTTATTGTAGAGCTTCCTCTAGATGTAGTTCGTATTGCCATTCCATTATTAATTTACTTCTTAATTATGTTCTTCATTTCATTTTTCTTAGGAAAGAAATCTGGAGCAAGTTATGGAGTATCGACAACTTTAGCTTTTACTGCTGGTAGTAATAATTTTGAATTAGCAATTGCAGTAGCAGTTGGTGTTTTCGGAATTAATTCAAGAGCAGCATTTGCAGCAGTAATAGGTCCTTTAGTTGAAGTGCCAGTAATGATTGCATTAGTTAATGTAGCATTATGGATGAGAAGAAAATATTTTACAAAACAAACGTCAATCTAACTTTCAATAAAGGTGGAATAAATCATGTCAAACAACAAAAAAACAATCTACTTCTTATGTACTGGTAACTCTTGCCGAAGTCAAATGGCTGAAGCGTGGGGAAAGAAGTATTTAGGTACCGAATGGAATGTTTTATCTGCTGGGATTGAAGCACATGGTGTAAACCCAAATGCAATTAAAGCAATGGATGAAGTAGAAATCGATATTAGAAACCAAACTTCAGATGTTATTAATAATGAAATCTTAAATAATGCAGATTTAGTGGTTACTTTATGTGGTCATGCAAACGATGTATGTCCAGTAACACCACCACATGTAAAACGGGAACACTGGGGATTTGATGATCCAGCTGGTCAAGAATGGGCTGTTTTCCAAAAAGTTCGAAACCAGATAGGAGAACGTATTAAAAAATTCGCCGAATCTGGTGAGTAATAATAATCGAAAAAAATAGCCGAGGAATTTACTCGGCTATTTTTTATAGGTCTTAATGACTGATAACCCCAATCTCTAATAACCTAATTTACTTATCTTAATAAAATTCTTACAGAATACTTCGCATAAATCTGTTTTATTCAACAAATTTTGCTATATATCAAAGGAAAAAAGGTCTAATTTTGTAATTTAGTAATAAATAATTCCCCCAATTTACAGTGAATTCAAGCACAACTACAATATTACTAAAGTTCCTAATTCAAATCGATAGATTATTAGATTTATATAGTTGAAATTTTTTAACGGATTTAAAAATCGGTAAAGTTCTTTTATGGAATTAGGAATAGGAAATTCGAAAGGAGTGATTTTTTAAAGATCATTGTCTTTTAAGAACGTTTACAAATTTAAAGGTTTTATTTTGTTTTAAGTCGTTAAATGGGTCTGTCTCTCTCGCTGTATACTTCAATTAAATCTATAAGTAGTCCATTTAATTAATCCTCTAATTTTCTTGTAAAGGCTACCCGCTATTCATTTAATAGTTTGAAAGGGTGGAAAGTTTGAAAAAAAGAAACGGATTTCCTTACAAGGTAATTTCTTCGGTTGGTCTTTCAGTTTTACTATTTTCAACAACAGCATTTGCTGAAGGAGTTAGTAATAATTCATCAAATGAAAAAACAACTCGTAACATAAGCGATTACATAAAAAAAGGTTTATTATCTGAACAAAGTCAAATTCGAACAAGTGACAAGATTCATCCTGGAGATAAAAACTTATATGATGTAGACAAACAACAAATTAAAAAGTTTAAACCAGACGAAAAAGTAAGAATAATAGTAGAGGTTGATAGTCCAGTAGATGCCTCAACCATGTCTGAAAAAACGAAAGAGAAAGAGTTTAAGATAAAACAAGATAAAGTCATTAATAATCTTAATAAAACGAAAAAAACTATTCATGTAAAACATCGTTTCTTTACAGGATTTAACGGATTTAGTACTGAAACAGAATACAAGAATGTGAATGAAATCAAATCAATTGAAGGTGTAAAAAATATACATATTGCTAAAGTGTTCCAACCTTCTATGGCTGCAAGTAAAGAATTAGTACAAGCTCAAAAAGTTTGGGAATCATATGGATACCAAGGAGAAGGATTAGTAGTTGGAGTAATCGACTCAGGTATTGATTGGACACATAAGGATTTGACTCTGACTGACAAAGGAAAACAACAAGAAAAGTGGACAAAAGAAAAGATTCAAGGAAAATTTTCAGAAACGAATGTGAATGAAGTTTGGTATAGTGACAAAGTTCCAACAGGATATGACTGGGCCGATGATGACACAGATGTTATTCCTGGCGAATATGGAAGTCCACATGGTACACACGTTTCAGGAACTATCGGTGCAAATGGTGATGAAACGAAAGATGGAGTAAAAGGGATTGCACCCGGCGTTCAATTATTAGCCGAAAAAGTATTTTCGGATTATGGTGGCGGAGCATATGAGGATGACCTTATTGCAGGAATCCAGCACGCAGTAACGATGGGTGCAGATGTTATTAATATGAGCTTAGGTAGTGATTCAGGGTGGGTTGGTGAAGAAGATGATCCAGTCCAAAAAGCGATTCGACAAGCAACGGAACAGGGCACATTGGTTGTAGTTGCAGGAGGAAATGCAGCTTATAGTACGAAAAATAATTTATTAGAAAGAACATCATTACCATTTGCAGAAAACCCAGATATCGGTACAGTAGGGTCACCTAGTGTGAGTCCTTTTGCTTTATCTGTGGCTTCTTATGAAAATACAAAAATACATATGGATTCTATGCAATCAACTACTGGTGTAATCTTTCCATATAAAAATCAAGCTAGTAAGAAACTTAGTGACGTTTTAGAAAAAGGAAAAAATTATGAGTTTGTTTATGTTGGTGAAGGTAGATCTGCTGATTACGCCGGAAAAGATGTAAATGGTAAAATCGTTGTAACAAAACCAATTCCATCAACAGGTTATATAGGTAATGTTACTTTCCAACAAGAAGCCGCAAAAAGAGGAGCAGTTGCACTTATCCAAGTACCAGCCTCAGATGTACCTGACTATCCTGATATGGATTTTTCTCCGTATTTCTTAAATTCTGTTACAACATCAAAAGTAGTAGGTAATGAATTAATATCTAAACTATCTAAAGGTCAAAAAATAAGTATGCAACTCGCTAGTGGAGTATATGTTGATAACGAAAACAAGAATCAAATGTCTTCATTCTCAGCATATGGTGCGCCTTATACTTTAGATTTTAAACCTGAAATGGCTGCACCTGGCGGAAATATATATTCGACAGTACCTGGTAACAATTATGATGTTTATAGCGGAACATCAATGGCAACACCACATGTTGCAGGAGGAGCAGCATTACTTTTACAAGCACTTTATCAAAAAGAATTAGCTCATTCAGAAGATACGGTTTTAAAATCAAAAATTGCATTAATGAATACAGCAAAAGTTGTGATGGATCCAAGAACAAATAGTGAAGTTCCGTATTCTCCACGTATACAAGGATCGGGTTTAATGCAAATACAAAATGCAATTAATACTCCTGTTATTGTAACACGAAAAAATACACCGCTTGAACAAGCTGGGTCAGTTGCATTAAAAGAAATTAAGAACGATAGAGCAATCTTCCATTTAAATGTGGAATCCCTTGAAACAAAGAAATCAAAAGAAGAATATGAGTACACTGTTAATGTAGACCTTTTAACAGATAATATAGTTATGAAACAGTTTGACCTAAATGGTGATGGAAAACTAGATTCAAAAGAATATTTAACTTTATCAAGTAAGCGTATTGAAGGAGCTTCTATCTATGTAAATGGGAAAAAATTAACTGGTACAAATGGGACGAATTTAAAAATTAAAGTAGGAGAAGAGAAAGACTTAAACGTCGAGATTCGTTTTCCTAGAACATTAAGGAAAAATTCATTTGTGGAAGGATTTGTCCGCCTTACTCCAGTAGGAAAAGATCAAGAAAAAGCGGTTCCTTTAACAATACCATATATGGGCTTTTTAGGTGAATGGACCGAGCCGAAAAATATAGATCCTGCTCCTTGGAGTGATGGTGTATTTGTAGGATATACTGTCCTTTGGGATGACGTATCTGAAACTCCATTGGGATATGACCGAATGACAAATAACTTTAATTTAGATCATATGACGATTTCACCAAACACGTTTGCACCAGGTGTCTATCCGTCGTTTCAAGTACTACGAAATTTAAAAGAAACCGAAATGTATATTGAAGACCAAAAAGGAAAAAAAGTTAAATGGTTAGGAAACTTTAGTGAATTCACAGCGGATGGTTCACCATATAAATTCACAAAAAATAATATGGCTAATGGCGACTTCTACTATATGTTTGATCAATATTCTGCACCTAATTATACATGGAATGAGACGAACGAAAAGGGTGAGTTTGTTTCAGATGGTACTTACAATTATGTCATCAAATCAACCTTAGATTATAAGAATGCGAAACCACAATATGTAAAACTGCCTGTAAAGATAGATTCAAAGACTGTAAAAGTTTCAAATATTCAAGTGCAACCAAAAGATGGGAAATATGAAATATCATTTAATGCTGCAGATAGTGCCGGTGGCAGCGGATACAATGGTGCCATTGTATATGTAAATGGCGAGTATTATGAAACGAACCAAGGAGAAACATCACTAATTGTACCAACTGAACCAAAGGGAATTGTAATAATGGCTTATGATTATGCATACAATCAAAGCTATACTGTTTGGGGTGACAGATCATATATTGATTACAATATGGTACTTAGTTGGTTCTACGTTTCTGGAACAGATGTAAACGAAAATAATCCTGCTCAAATAACTGGTTATGCAAACAATCGTGTAGATTGGAAAATTTATATTAAAGATGAAACTGGCAACATAATTGAAACAAAAGATGTATTAAATGAGCATACTTTACGTATGAAATGGACACCTGAATCAAATGTCCCAGATGGTACGTATTATATTTCTATGGATGTTACAACAAAGGATGGATTTAAAGTTACAACAAAATCAGAAAAAGTTACAGTAAAACGTTAATTTTTTGGTACAAGCCAGCAATTGAGCTTGGCTTGTCTTTTTAATATTAATTTTTTTAGGAGCAACTTATGAGAAAGTCAATTGCATTACTTAGCTCGTTATTACTTTTAAGTGGATGCGGGCTTTCAAAAGAAGAAGTAATTAAACGAATTGACCATGACCAACAGTATCAAGTCAAAAGTATTGAGATACCGTATCAAGATTTTTCGAATCCTTCGCTATATAAGGACGAACTTTATGCAACTGTAAATGATAAAAGTACCGGAACAAATAAGTTAATTCAAATGAATATGAAAACAAAAAAAATAACTTCAATTTTCAAATCGAAATTTTCTGATCCGATGATCCAAGGTAGTATGGTAAATAAGGATTGGCTAATCTGGGTAGATGCAGTTGCTGATGGGGAAAGAAATAAAACGTATGTGATGAATAAAAAAACGAAGAAAATAACTAAGATTTCCGCATCTGTTCCTGGTCTATACACAGCTGATGCACCATTTTTATATAAAGATTACGTTGCATTTGTTTATGTAAAAGAAAAAAGAGAAAGCGTTATACGAATATATGATTTAAAGCACAATACATATAAAGATGTAGCAAAAATAAATAATTTACAATTATATAATAACTTTGTTCATATGGCAGAGGGAAAACTAGTATGGACAGACTCTATAAGCGATAAAGGGTATTACTATGTATATGATCTAAAAACTGGTCAGATAAAATCATATGAATCACCTTTCAAATACCCAGGTTATGCAAAGCTAACAAATAATAAAATCTTTGCGATTCACTTTGACGATTTTAAATTTTGGAATAATCAACACTTTGGGTATTACGATATAAATGAAAAAGAATTTGTAGATGTTGATACACATTCACTATATATAAATTCATTCGATGTACATGGTAATTCTCTAGCAATCATCGATGATAAGGAATTCGGTATGTATCAACTTTCGAATAAGGGCATAAGGAGCTTGGAAGTTAAAATAAAAACTCAACCTAATCTGATTAGTTTTTCTTCGAGCGGGAAATTACTAGTAAGTTATTATTCTGATTTGAAACCTGTAGTTAAAATTGTGGAATAAAGTCAAATTTATATATGCTGACTGTCTATTTTTACTGATGATTCAAGTGGCAAATCAATATTAAAACACATGAAAAATAAATAAAAACTGAGAGAGTTTGCAAGTCTACTTTCTCAGTTTTTATTGTTTAATAATTCACTTTTTCGCCAAATCTTTATTTCATCTTTATCTCATCTTTATCTCATTAAGATAAACTTCTTTCTCAAGGAGAATTATTAAACAAATAATAATTACTCAATTAAAGAAAGAAGTGAGTACAATGAACATTCGTAAAAGATTAAATAACGATGGTAAAGTTGCAGCATTTTTCTTATTACCTAGTTTATTTGGTTTTTCCCTATTCTATTTAATCCCATTTGTTATGGGAACAATTTATTCATTTAAAGATGGAGCGGTTGGGGGTTCTTTCGTTGGTCTTTTCAATTATAAAGAGCTATTAGCAAGTTCTTCATTTTTAAGGGCTGCGTCAAATACATTTTGGTTTACAGCAATCAACGTCCCACTTGTAATTGGGATTTCTTTACTACTGGCACTTTGCTTGCATCAAAAAGTATTATTTAAAAATGTCATAATCAGTTCATTTATCTTACCAATTGTTGTACCAGTCGCTTCGATCGTTATGCTATGGCAAATTTTATTTGATTGGAACGGTATTTTTAATTCCTGGTTGGTGAATTTAGGCTTTACACAAGTCGATTGGATGAATTCAGATTGGTCGATCGCAGTTGTATCCATCGTATATTTATGGAAAAACATTGGCTACAACTTAATCCTATTCTTAGCTGGACTTCAAAATATTCCAAAAGATTATTATGAGATAGCCGATCTCGAAGGTGCAGGTCGTTTATTTAAATTTAGACAGGTCACTCTCGTTTACTTAACGCCAACGATGTTTTTTGTTTTTTTAATGAGTACTATTAACTCCTTCAAAGTATTCCGTGAAACCTATCTAATCGCAGGTGATTATCCATATGATCGTATTTATACGATCCAGCACTATATGAACAATATGTTTACTTCATTAAACGTTCAAAAACTAACCGCTGCTGCGTCTTTAATGGTCTTATGTATTTTAATTCTAGTGTTGGTATTCTTCGCAATTGAAAGTCGATATCGTAAGTTTATGAATTAAGAATGAGAGGTGAACAGGATGAAATTCAATAGTTTAATTCGCAAATGGATTTTAACCTTTTTTTTATTAATTATGTCAATAATGATGATTTTTCCAGTCGTTTTTACGTTTTCAAATTCTTTTATGACAGAAAATGAAATGCTCGGTCATTATCCTTCAGAAAATGGAGTTCAACAAGATAATAATACAGGACACAAAGATTCGTTCGTGCATTTGAAGTTGATTCCTAAACAATTTTCGTTTGAACAATATAAGGTCTTCTTTGACAAGAAACAATCATTCATTGATAAAGAACAATCAAATATGAAATTTTATGGGAATTCCGTCCTAATGGTCTTCCCAATCATATTAGGTCAGCTGATCGTTGCATCGCTTGCTGCATATGTCTTTGGAAAACTAAAGTTCAAAGGAAGAGACGCATTATTTTTAGTGTATATGATTACTATGTTGATGCCTTTTCAAGTAACACTTGTACCGAATTATCTTATTGCGGATCAATTAGGGATCTTAAATAGTTTTGGAGCCATCATTTTCCCTGGAATATTTGGTGCGTTTGGTGTGTTTATGCTCAGACAATTCGTCATGACGATACCTTATTCATATATCGAAGCTGCAAAAATAGATGGGGCTGGTCATTTTGCAATTTTTATTAAGATCATTTTACCACTTATTCGACCAGGACTTGCAGCGCTAGTTGTGTTATTATTCGCCGATTATTGGAACATGGTCGAACAACCACTTATTTTTCTAGATAATCCATCAAAATATCCATTATCACTTTATTTATCTCAAATCATCCAAGATACAAGAGGGGTTGGTTTCGCAGCATCAATTCTTTATATGGCACCAATGTTATTGATTTTTGGATTCGCAAAAAAATATTTAATCAAAGGAATTCAATTATCAGGAGCAAAAGATTAATGGATCCATGACTATTTAAGAAAATTCCTTGTTGGATAAAATAGTAGTATGGGAGAGCATAGAAAGTGAGCGTGGATAGATCATGCCATATAAAATATTAATAGTAGAAGATGAAACAATTTTACGTGAAATCGTAAAAGATTATTTAGTAAATGAAGGTCATGAAGTAATTGAAGCGATTGATGGTGAACAAGCATTAGAGTTATTTCAAGTACAAGATTTTCATCTCATTATTCTTGATATCATGTTACCAAAGGTTGATGGGTGGGCAGTTTGTAGAAGAATTCGAAAGACTTCCAATGTTCCTATCATCATGTTAACAGCACGGGTTGATGAAGATGATACACTGCTTGGGTTTGAGTTAGGAGCCGATGACTACGTTACAAAGCCTTATAGTCCACCAATTTTGCTTGCCAGAGTTAAACGTTTGCTTGAAAGTCGATATAAAATAAATGAGCCTTCAAACGAAACATTAACCAAAAATGGTATCTCAGTCGATTTTTCTTCTAGGAAAGTCAAAGTAGATGGAGTCTTTATCAATTTAACCCATACTGAATTTGAAATATTAACTTATTTAATGCAAAATCATGGGATTGTGATTACCAGGGAACAACTAGTGCAAAAGGTTTGGGGTTATGACTACAATGGGGATGATCGAACAATTAATACACATATACGTAATTTACGTGCAAAATTAGGCAGTAAATCAAAACTGATTTCAACGATCATTCGAACCGGATATAAATTTGAGGAAACCCTATGAAATTCGGTATAGTCTTAAAACTATTTTTATTAACAACAACTTTGTGTTTGCTTATCACTGGATCTATTTATATTGGTCAAACTATCTTTTTTAAACAATACTATGCAAATCGAAAAGTAAATGATCTAAAATCAAGTATCAAATCATTTGAGAAACAATACCTAAAAAGCGAAGGTAATGTTCAAACAATCCAGCAATTAGAGCAAGACTTTTATCGTGCTCAAAATACATGGATTACTACATTAGATCACAATGGAAATATAAAAACAGCAAATGATTATTATGCGGAAATTAAAATAGTAGAAGATAAAAGTTCATATCATTTTTTAAGAGTTCCTTTATATCATTTTTTTAAAGCTGAAGATTTTTTAAAAGATACGCTTTCGATTTCAAAAGGTGATAGTGTGGATATATATACTGTTGAAAAAAACAATAGAATGATCCCATTCTATCTATATTCAGTACAGAATAATTCATATTGGATAAATCAATATATTTGGACAAACATTGAAAAAGAATTAAAGCCTACTAATCAACATTTCAATTTAAAAGAGAAAGTAGAATTAACCCAAAAATATGTCACTAATTATCGAATCAACCGAACAAAGGGAAACATACAAGATGTACGTGTTCCTAATCGTAATGATGTCTCAAGCATCATATATAGTAATAGTTTATTAATGGATCGTATTAATGAATTCCAAACAAGTCTTTTGTTTGATGAAAAAAACCAATACACAACTTTCAAAACGCTTGATTATGAACAAAATGGAATTAAATATAAATTGTTTATCGATCCGATTAAAGATAAAAATGGTGAAACAAATTATATTTTTTCGATGGCTTCCTTACAACCAGTAGATGAAGCTGTTCAAATGGTAAAAGATTATTTTGTTTATATCATAGCATTCGTTTTACTTCTTACAATTTTGGCGTCAATTTACTATTCACTCAAAATTGCAAGACCTTTATTAAGAATAAACGATACAACTAGCAAAATTGCACATTTAGATTTTTCAGAACGAATTGAATATCATTCGAAAGACGAGATTGGTGATTTATCACAAAATATTAATTTGCTTTCGAATACTTTACATTCTCATATTACACAATTAAAACAAGATATTGAGAAAGAAAAACAATTAGAAAATACAAGAAAAGAGTTCATTTCAGGTGTTTCGCATGAATTGAAGACACCACTCAGTATTATGAAAAGCTGTATATCGATACTAAAAGACGGTGTTGCGAGTCATAAGAAGGATTACTATTTTGAAGCGATGGAAAAAGAAGTCGACAAGATGGATCTATTAATCGTTGATATGCTTGAACTAGCAAAATACGAGTCTGGAACGTATAAAATGAAAATGGAACCCTTTTTTATTGATATAGTAATTGATTATGTTTGTAATCAATTATCTGTAGAAATTGAGAAAAAGGAACTAACAGTTCATAAAGACTTAGCATCAATTGAAGTATTCGCTAATCAACATCGAATTGAACAAGTCATTACGAACTATATTACAAACGCAATCCGTTATACCCCTGTTCATGAACATATTTATATCTCAACGACAATTGAAGATGAACAAGTGAAAGTATGCGTGGAAAATAAGGGCTCACATATTCCAAAGGACCAATTAGAAAGGATTTGGGAACGTTTCTATCGTGGTGATACGTCCCGACATCGTTCAGAAGGAAGTACTGGGTTAGGACTTGCCATTTCGAAAAATATATTAGAATTACATGGTGCGCAATACGGGGTCATGAATACATCGGATGGCGTATTATTTTACTTTTGCTTAAATAAAAATAAGTAAAAATATGTTTGGAATATTTAATTGGATCGCCCTAGTTAAAGGGCGACTTTTTATTTCAAGCCAACGCTCCTAGAATTAACCGACCTTTTATTATGTTAAAATTTTTATCAATCTTTTAAAAAACTTGATTTCATCTTCATTTCATCTTTATTTGAAGAGTTTATTCTTACTTTAACTTAATAAGTGAAATGGAGATGAAAAAATGAAAAGAATAGTAGCTTTAATGATGAGTTTAATCGTAATGTTTAGTTTAGTTGGTTGTAGTATTGGAAAAACACAAAGTAAGGAAAGTAATAACACCCAACAAAATAACGATAAGAATAGTGATAAAGACACCGTGAATGTCATGAATCGAGAAGATCTTTCGTCAAAGGTAAGCAAGGATGAGAAAAAAACAATTACGATCTCAGTCATGGGTAAATTTCCGGACTTTGAATTGGCTGCGAAGGAATATGAAAAAAAACATCCAAATATCACGATTAAACTGAAAAGCTTTGCTTCGGGCGGTGGCGGAATGTCTCTTCTTGAACTTGAGAAATACGTGAATCAGACGACAACAGAAGTGCTATCTGGAAAAGGTGCGGATTTATTCATCTTGAACGACCAAAGTTTGCCGATTGATCGATACATTGATAAAAATGCCTTTGTTGATCTTAATCAATACATTGATATCGATACGTCTTTTGACAAAAGTCAATATTACATGAACATTCTTGAACATTCTAAAATAAATGGTGGACTTTACATTTTACCAACGCATTTTTCATTAGGTGCTTTATTTGGAAATAAGGAGGCAATTTCGAAATCAGGCGTCCAAATAGATGACAGCCAAAATTGGACTTGGACTAGATTTACAGAAATAAGCAAACAGCTAAAAACGAAAGGGAGACTTGAGACTGTGATGAACGTTTCACCTTTAGGTATCCTAAATCCTTTGGTTTTCTCAGATGAAAACTACGACCGACTTGTTGATTTGGAGAAAAAAGAAGCCAAATTTGATTCTTCGTTATTTATTGATTTACTCAAGCAAGTAAAAAAAATGTATGATGATGGCGTTTTATCGACTCAACCGACCGAACCAACAAAAACGTATTTTACAAGCTCAGCAATCTATTCTCCAAGCGACTATGCAATGCGTTCAGCTATTTATAACAATAATAATACGTCCATTTACGAATTTCCACATTCTTCTGAAAAAGAATCAGGTGTTACCTTCAGTGGATATGATCGATATGCGATGAATGTAAATTCCACTGTCAAAATGGAAGCATGGGATTACTTGAAATTTTTACTTTCTTATGAAATACAAAGTCAATCAGTAAGGGATATGTTCACTGTGAATATTGAAGCAAATGAGAAGGTATTTGCCGATGTAATAGATGGAAAGGCAGAAAATACAAAAGGTAATGGTGGCAAAGGCGGACCGATAACGGTAACAGAAGAGTCGCTTCAACCACTTAAACAGATGATTGCTGAAGCGAACACAGAAGTAAGATGGAATGAGAAGGTTCAAAAAATTCTCTCAGAGGAAACGCCAAGCTTTTTTGATGGTCAAAAATCTGCGGAAAGTGTGGCAGAAATTATACAGAACAAAGTAATGACCTATTTAAACGAGTAGAAGGATAAAGAGAATTCTAGGAGACCAATAAAATGGTCTCTTTTTTTATCCAGAAATAGTAACAAGCAGAATTTTGATCCTTTTTTGTCAACTTTTATCATTCTTCATTAATACTTAATCTCAACTTAATCTCATCTTTATTTGGAACCTTTATTTTTATTGTAAAGATATTCAAGGAGTGGAGAGTGCGGTGAAAGAAAGATGAAATCCCGTAAAAGAAAGAGAAAAAGGATGTTAAAAAAAGCAATTTTAAGTTTATGTGCAGTATTACTATTATTCTTCATTTACCATTTAGTAGGTAAATTTAAAGGATTTGCTGTTGAAAATGTTGCAAAAAGTGCTGAAAGCGAACAGGTACAAATAAAGACCTCTACAAACAGTGTCAAACAATCAACTGCTAAGAAATCAGAGGTCGGGAAACTAAATAAACCAAAAGAAACTAGTCAAAAGCTCAACTTTCAAGAGCAACAAAATAAAATCAATCAATCAAATAACGAGCAACAAATTAAACTAGATCAGAAAAAAGTAGTCTATCTGACATTTGATGATGGTCCGAGTACGCTGACTAACCAAATACTTGATGTACTTAACAGGGAAAAAATAAATGCGACTTTCTTTATGATTGGAAAAAACGTAAATAACCATCAAAAAGAAGTAAAAAGAGTGGCTCATGAAGGGAATTACATTGGCGCTCATAGTATGACCCATAAATATCATCGACTTTATAAACAAGGTTTTTTTGTTTCAGAAATGGAACAAACATTATCAATTATTAATCATGTGACAGGTGAAAACACTCGACTAGTTCGTGCTCCTTATGGATCGAGACCAGGTTTGAGTTTAAAACTTCGTAATGATTCGGTTAACGCAGGATTGAAAATTTGGGATTGGAATGTAGATACACATGATTGGGAGAACAATGCTAACGCTTCGACAGTTGTTAATGAAGTGAAGAAGCAAGCAACTAAAAATAAGGAGGTTATTTTACTACACGAAAAACAAGCAACATTGGATGCACTACCAGAAATTATTAGTTTTTTAAGAGCAAAAGGGTATGCATTTAAGGTATATAACCCGAACGAACATTTTTCACTAAATTTTTGGAATGATCGACGTCTTTAAAATTTTAATCTTCATTTCATCTTTCTAGCAACTATTAGACTTAAATATCTAAAAGATAGTTTGAAACTAGGGGGGATTTCTATGAATCAAAAGAAAAATAGGAAGATAAGAAACTTCTTATTTTTAATCATATCAATTATAACGGTAATGTTTTTTATCAAACTTAAAGATAATGGAATAACAATAAATAAAGAATACTCAGCTCACGCATCAACTGAAAATAGAAATAAAGGAAATTCATCTTCTGAAAAGATATTAACTGGTAAAACAATTGTAATTGATGCAGGACATGGTGGAGAAGACATAGGTGCAAGTGGTCAAAATGGAACGAATGAAAAAGATGTAACATTAGTAATGGTCAAAAATATACAAAATGAATTAAGTAAACGAACTGGGGCTAAGGTAATATTAACCCGTAACGATGACGTGAAAGTACCACTTGCGGATCGTGTGAAAATTGCTGAAGAAAACAATGCAGATTTATTTGTTAGTATTCATTTTGATGCCTTTTTTACAAATGAAGTTGAAGGGATAACAAGTTATTATTATAAAAAATCGGACGAGCCATTAGCAGCATTAATACATGATTTTATTTTTAAAAATGGATTGGATGCACGAGATCGTGGAGTAAGTTCAGGTGATTACTATGTATTAAGAGAAAATTCTCGACCTGCAATCTTATTGGAACTTGGATACATTTCAAATTCAATTGATGAAGCACGAATGGCTTCAAGAGAATTTCAAAAAAATATAACAAGTTCAATAGTTGATGGGATGATTGATTATTTAAAATAGTAAAAATCAATAGATAAGAATATAAGGTAATAGAGGAGAAAAAACAGCCAATCATTTAAAAATTGGCTGTTAATTTTTTATTTAATTTTAAATTGATTTATTACTAATTGTTCAGTCTGAGGCGCAGTAATACCTAGATGCCAACACCCCAATCCTCCTAAAGCATATTCTTTTACAAGGTGAAATTTTGCTAGTAAACTTCGAGCATCTTCAAACCAAACGTCATGGATAATTCCATCTTTATCAGTGTAACGAAATGCTGGTGATAATGTTTCCCGATCAAAATAGACTTCACTTTCATATTTTTTATACATTTTAATTGCATTTTGAGTGGAATATGCGACACCTTTTCGTTTTTCACCAGTAACGGGCCAATCGTAGGCATACTGAGGAATTCCTAATAATAATTTTGATTTGGGTACAACGGTTACAACATAATTTAACGTTTTTCTCACTTCATTTAATGGAGCAATTGGACCTGAGGGACTGTTCGGCCAATGCCAGTTATATGTCATTAAAAACATCTTATCAACATATTTACCAAGAGTGTGATAATCATAAGCATCATAAAATTGAGGAATATGATCCGCTTCCTTTGGTGGCATCGCCATTAAAACTTCCATTTTAGAACGATGAAGTTTCTCAGATAATGCTTTTATAAATAAATTAAGGTTATTCCGATCTTCAGGGTTTAGTGATTCAAAATCTATCATTATTCCTTTGTAGTCATTTTTGTCTAAAAGAGTATAGATGTTAGTTACTAACTTTTTTCGCATTGCTGTATTACTAAGTAATGAATGCACTAGTTTTGGATCGAAACCTTTTTTACTAATATTCGTTAATGTAGCGTACGGAAGAATGTGATTTTTCCAAGCTATCTGAGTAGACTGATTTTCTTTTACTTTAATTAATTTCCCTTGTGAAGTTGGGTGAAATTCAAATATAAAAATACTTGTCAGTGACTTTTTATAATAATCAATCATCCATTTATTAGTTTTTTGATTTTTAGGAATTAAGTAAGAACCTGTCCAAATTGTAATTTTAGGAGAAGAAGGAATAAATAATTTTTGGCCTGGAATTACGACATCGCTAGTCATATGATTTTTAGTTTTCAAATAATTAATATTTATTGAATGACGAAATGCAATATCCCATAATGTTTCTCCTTGTTTCACATAATAAGTAGACCCAGGAATTATTAAAGATTGTCCAATTACAAGTTTATCATTGCGATCTAATCCATTCATATTTGCAAAACTTTTTGTATTTAATTTGTATTGTTTAGATATTTTGTTCAAGGTATCCCCCGATTTTACTTCATATACAATCAAAGCATGAGCATTTAAAACTGGAGATAATAACAAAAATAATAAAGTGAAAAGGAATATTACTAAACGCTTAGGCAAACACAATACCTCCTTAAATAGCTAGTATTTTAATTTTAACTACTCATTAAATATCCTTTACTTAATTAGAAAATTTTACTTATCTAATTAATCAAATGAATATTAGAAAAAAGAATATCAATCTTTATTTTATTATTATTTAGTAATCCTAATCTGATCGATTGGAATCTCGATTATGCCTCAACGTATTTGAATAATGATAGTTTTGTTAAATATTTAATAATTAAATATTGCAAAACGTAATTAATCCGATTTATAATTGTTTAACAAAGTTTAATTCGTAATAATTACGTTTTAACTTAAATTTAATTAGGAGGAATAAATATGAGAGTGCCTATAACAGTTTTAAGTGGATTTTTAGGATCAGGTAAAACAACTTTATTAAATCATATTTTGACAAATCGACAAGGATTAAAAGTTGCTGTTATTGTAAATGACATGAGTGAAATAAATGTAGATGCTCAACTTGTAAAAAATGGAGGTTTTTCACGTACAGAAGAAAAGTTAGTGGAGATGCAAAATGGGTGTATTTGTTGTACGTTAAGGGATGACCTGATGAAAGAAGTTGAAAGATTAGTAGATGATGGAGGAATTGACTACATAGTAATTGAGTCTTCTGGTATAAGTGAACCAATTCCAGTCGCACAAACATTCACTTATGTGGATGAGGAGCTTGGAGTTGATTTAACTAAAAAAACTCGCTTAGATACTATGGTGACAGTTGTAGATGCAAATCGTTTTTGGGAGGACTATTCTTCAGGGGAAACATTATTAGATCGTAAACAAGGAACTGATGAAACAGATATACGTGAAATTGCAGATTTGCTTCTTGAACAAGTTGAATTTGCTGATGTTATTATATTAAATAAAATTGACCTTTTAGAAAAACGCGATGTAAAAGAATTAACAGCATTTCTTAAGAAAATTAATACACAAGCAAAAATTATACCTGCAATATTTTCGAAGATCGATTTAAATTCTGTACTAAATACAAATCTTTTTGACTTCGATAGAGCTAGCCAAGCAGCAGGTTGGATTAAGGAATTAAATGAAGAACATATTCCCGAATCGGAAGAGTATGGTATTAGTTCATTTGTCTATCGCCGTAAAATACCATTTCATCCAGCACGATTATTCTCATGGTTAGAAAATTGGTCAGTGGACATTGTAAGAGCCAAAGGATTCTTTTGGTTAGCAACTAGAAATGATTTTGTAGGAATGCTATCACAAGCTGGATCCACCATTACAATTCAAGGAGCTGGGGAATGGATTGCTACATTACCAAAATCGGAGCAAGACGAATTGAGAAGAGAAGATCCACTGTTAGACAAAAAATGGGATGATAATTTTGGTGATCGAATGACAGAACTTGTCCTAATTGGAATCGACATGAAACAAATAGAGATTGAGGGGTCACTTGATAAATGTTTGTTAACAGAAGAAGAAATGGAATCAAATTGGAATGAATTTAATGATCCTATGCCAGCCTTTGTCCAAGCTTAAATATGAACCTACTATTAAACTAGAAAAATAAGTTTACGTTAGATAAAACTTATTGATTTTTAATGGTTGGACGAGCATATGTCTGTTTCGTATAGAATATATTTCACTATAAAAAACTATTTGAGGTGATGTATGGTACGGAAAGTTGGACAAGAAGTAATAATTTTGTTGGTTCTATTTTGTTATTTATTTTGTTATGTATTTATTGATTTTACGAATTTATCGTCTTTATTTCATAAAGTACCTAAAGAACTATTAAATATGAACACGATATTTATTAGTTTATTTTTAGAAGCCCTTCCATTTGTATTAATTGGAATCATTGTTTCTTCAATTATTCATGTTTTTGTAAAACCAGAGACGATTAGTAAGATTCTTCCTAAAAATGCACTATTGGCATTTATTCCTGTTGCTTTAATTGGAATGATCATGCCTATATGTGAATGTGGTATTGTACCGATTGTCAGATCTTTGTTAAAAAAAGGTATGCCTGCGTATATTGGGATTGTTTTTCTAAGTAGTGTGCCAATTATAAATCCAATTGTATTTACGTCAACCTACTATGCATTTCAATCGAATTCTCAAATGGCATTTTTAAGGCTAGGGTTAGCATTTATAGTCGTTCTACTCATCGGTTTTTTCACTTTATTATTTTATCGAAATAAAAATGTGCTATTAGAAACATTGGAAAAGAACGAGAACCATAAACATATTCATTCAAAAACAAGTCGATTAAGTGAAGTCATTTCTCACATTAGCAGTGAATTTTTCTCAACATGCAAATTTTTAATTATCGGTGGATTAATCACAAGTGTTTTTCAGACTTTTCTTGACCGAAGTGTGTTAATACATCTAGCAAATCATACGAATCTATCAAGCGTGGTTATGATGGGATTAGGATATTTCTTATCTTTATGTTCTGGGTCTGATGCATTTATAGCTGCATCTTTTTCAAGCACATTTCATGTGAAATCTATTCTAGCGTTCCTAATATTTGGAGCTATGATTGATTTGAAAAATACATTTATGATGTTTGCATATTTCAAGAAAAGGTTTGTGTTTTTTTATATTTTCTTAACTGCAAGTGTCGTATTTATTGTGACGTCTATTTGGAATTTATATTGGTGAGGTGAATAAATGTCTTCTTTTCAAAATCGATTACGCTCTGTGTTTTTCTTCGGGATTGTTCTAATGCTTTTGAAGCTTTTAGTTTCAGGAGATATTCACTATTTCATTGCACCAAAGATGGTGAAATTCACAATCATAACTTTAGTTGCATGTATCATTATTGGATTAATTCACTTCTTTGAATTGCTAAAAGAACATCATACATCATGTAATTGTTGCTCAAATCAAAAAAATAGGACTTTAAGTTTAGTTATTTTAATCAGTATTCCTGTCATAACAAGTAGCTTATTTTCAACAAATGTTCTTGGAGCAAGTATTGCTTCAAAGAGAAGTATTTCTTATAGCGAAAATATAGTAAAACAACAATCCAAAAAAATAAAGGTAAAAAATGATGGTTCGAAATTTATAAAAGTTGATGATTCGATGTATGGGCATATTATTTCAGATGTACAGGATAGTGTAGATCAATATGTAGGTAAAAAAATATCTTTTAATGGTTTTGTATATCGTGATAAGCAAACAAGAAAAAATCAGATTTATGTATCGCGTTTCGCTATTACTTGTTGCGTAGCTGATGCTCAAGTGTTTGGATTGATGGTAAAAGGAGAATCGGTTTCAGCATTTAAAAATGATCAGTGGGTAAACGTAACTGGTACAATTCAAAAAGTGAAGAACGGAAAATTTTATAAACCGATTATTCAATTAGATAAAATAGCAGAAATAAAACCACTAAAAGATCCATATGTTTATTTTGATTAGGAAAGTTTAATTCATTTTTAATCAGAAAAACATTGAAAACGTAATAGTTTCGTTTTATTATTAAGCGTACTATACTTGCTTAGTATTAGGTGAGTATCTATTTTTACTTAATAAATCGTAATTATTACGTTTAACAAAAAAGAATAAATTTTAAAATAGCTAGAAGGGCGGTGCACAAACAGTCAAATATACATTTTACTGTTTAGTGATATAAAAAATATAAAATTAAAATCGTTATTAACAATTAGTATTTCACTCTTTTTATTAGCAGGATGTTCATCTAATTCGATTTCTACTTCTAATAAATCAAAAGAAAATGAACCTAAAAAAATTAAAATAGTTACTACTTTTTATCCTGTTTATGAATTTACAAAAAATGTTGCAAAAGAAAATGCGGATATTAAACTATTAATTCCATCATCAATTGAACCTCACGAATGGGAACCAACACCAAGGGATGTTGGATCTATTCAGAATGCTGATTTATTTATCTACAATAGTCCATATATGGAAACATGGGTTCCAAACATTGAAAAAAGTTTAGACAACAAAAAATCTTCTTTTATTGAAGCAAGTAGCGGAATACCTCTGATTAAAGGAACAGAAAATGAAGAAGAAGATAGTACAAACAAAAATTCAGAACAAATGGATCCACATGTATGGTTAAGCCCAGTTTTAGCTCAGAAAGAAGTTCAAAATATAACAAAAGCTCTAATTAACATTGATCCAGCACATAAAGAGGAATATAAAATAAATAGCGATGACTATATTAAGAAGTTACAAGCACTAGATGCTCAATATCGAACAACACTAATGAATATGAAAAATAAAGAGATTATTACACAGCACGCAGCTTTTGGATACTTAGCAAAGCAATATGGCTTAGTTCAAGTTCCAATTGCTGGCTTATCTCCATCGAATGAGCCAAGTCCATCAAGACTGGCGGAACTTAAACAATTTGCAAAAAGTCACGATATTAATACAATCTTCTTCGAGGAAGTTGCTTCACCTAAAGTAGCGAATACTCTAGCAAATGAAATTGGGGCAAAAACAGCTGTCTTAAATACACTTGAAGGTTTAAGCGAAGAAGAACAAAAACAGGGAATTGATTATATAAGCGTTATGGAGAACAACTTACAAATATTAAAAAAAGTATTAGAAAATAAATAATAATTATGTAAAAAGCGTGTTCCTACTTAGTGTCACGCTTTTACTTAATTAAGAAAGGAAATGAAAAGATGAGTTTAATCCACTTAAAAAATGTCAAATTTGGTTATCATCATACTTCCGTAATAGATAATGTAAGTTTTGAAGTAAATAAAGGAGAATTTATTGGAATTACAGGTCAAAATGGTGCATCTAAATCGACACTTTTAAAGCTAATGCTCGGTTTATTAAAACCATGGAGTGGTGAAGTTCAAATTAATAAAAATGCAAGTAATCAGCCGATAAAAATTGGATACGTGCCACAACAAATCGCTTCGTTTAATGTAGGGTTTCCAAGTACTGTAATTGAATTGGTGAAATCAGGTAGATTTAATCAAAAAAAATGGTTCGAAAAAATGAATAAAACAGATCACGACGTAATTAAGAATGCACTAGTAATGGTAGGTATGTGGGATTATCGATATTATAAAATTGGTTCATTATCTGGAGGACAAAAACAAAAAATTTGTATTGCACGTGTATTAGCTTCTGAACCTAATTTATTAGTTCTAGATGAACCCACTACTGGAATGGATAAAGAAAGTAGAGAAAGCTTTTATCAATTTTTGAATCATCAAGTTAGAAAGCATAATCGAACAGTTGTTATGGTGACTCATGAAAAAGGGGAAGTTGAACAATATCTTGATAAAATCATACATCTAGAGAAAGGAGAACATGGCGAATGGAGATGCTTAACCTTGAATTCATGCAACGGGCATTTTGCGTTGGTGGATTAATCGCTGTAATTGCACCAATATTAGGTGTATTTTTAGTGTTACGAAGACAAGCTTTAATGGCAGATACACTTTCTCATATATCACTTGCTGGTGTAGCAATTGGATTTTTCATTCATGCTGATTTAACACTATCCAGTATGTTAGTTGTGGTCATAGGAGCAATTGCAATTGAATATATGAGAAGAGCCTATCTTTCGTATTCAGAAGTATCGATTGCAATCCTAATGGCAGCAGGATTGTCACTTGCTCTATTTTTAATGAGTATTAGTGCTGGAGGAATGACAACTAATGTAGAACAATACTTATTTGGATCAATTGTCACTGTTACTCAAAAACAAGTCTATTTGATGATTGGTGTGACGATTGGAGTATTACTTTATTTCTTTCTGTTAAAAAGACCTTTATTCTTAATGACTTTTGATGAAGACACTGCTTATACAAGTGGGGTAAATACAAATGTATTATCCTTATCGTTTAGTATATTGACAGGTGTTGTCGTTTCAGCAATAATTCCAACAATTGGAGTATTGCTTGTTTCCGCACTACTTGTACTTCCTGCTGCATTTGCAATTCGAATTGCGAAAGGATTTAAATGGGTTCTCTTATTAGCAGTATTAACTGCAATTTGTGGTATGTTTGTAGGTTTAGCATCTTCATACACGTTGGGAACACCACCAGGTGCGACAATCACTTTGGTATTAGTAATTATACTAATGGTCGGTTTTATTATTCAAAATATGGTTGTTCAAATTAGAAGGGTAAAATAGTTGTTCAAAAAGGTTTAACTGAAACAGAGAATCTATAAAAAAGATACTCTGTTTTTTTTTAAAGAATATGATAAATTTTTACCAAAAAAAAAAATAATAACATAAAAAAATCATTAAAACTTCATTAATTTATCACAATTGGATTTTATACTTTCACAAGTAGATAAAAATTATTGAGAGGTAAAACCAAATGGAGATAAATACACAACTAAATTCAGTTCAAACTGAACAAGTTTCTTCAAAAAAGACATCTCTTTATAAAGCAATTTGGAGATGGCATTTTTATGGAGGAAATTTTATTAGCAGTTACTGGAGCAATCTATTTATTTAGACCATATGTAGAACCGATGCTAGATAAAAATCTATATTATGTGGAAAAAGGTAGTAAAGAGATTACGCCAAGCTTACAGTTAAAAGCTGTAAAGGATAAGTATCCAAACGATGCGATTACTTCTTTTACAGATGTTAAAGATCCGAAACGCGCAACAGAAATTGGAGTTTCAAAAGCTGATGTTAGCTACACAGTTTTTGTAAACCCATACACAGGGAAAGTATTAGGTGAATTACTAAACGATAAACGGTTAATGGAGATTATTGTTAAATTACATGGTGAAATAATGGTTGGGAAGATCGGTGACAACCTTGTTGAACTATCAGCTTCATGGGCAATTATACTATTGGCAACAGGGTTATATTTATACTTTCCACGTAATAAGCAATCATTCTTAAGTATTCTTCGCATTCGTATGAGAAAAGGTTCACGTGTTTTTTGGCGAGACCTACATGCAAGTACGGGTTTTTGGATGACAAGTATCTTATTAATTCTAGTATTATCAGGTTTACCATGGGCTAGTTCTTTTGGAGAACGATTAAATTCTTTTGTTGCAAAAGCAAAGCTTTCGAATGCACCAATACACTTATATGATGGTAGTATTCAATCGAAGAAATTGAATAAAGAGATTGCTAAGACACCATGGGCTGCTGAGAATATTCCAGTTTCAGAATCAGTTTACAGTAATAAAGGAATGTTACCGATTGAAAATGTGATTAAAATTGCTAAAGAAACGAATGTTTATCCTGGCTACACAATTACTATGCCAGAAGGAGATAAAGGAGTT
>NZ_NESS01000001.1 GCF_002128425.1 Gottfriedia acidiceleris | reverse complement strand
TGTACTTGCATTTATCCCATTTGGAATTTATATCAGTATGCTCAAACCAAATTGGTCTTTCTTGAAAAAGATTGCAGTAATAGCAGGAGTTAGTTTGTTATTTGAAGTATTGCAATTTACCTTTGCTATAGGAGCTAGCGATATAACTGACCTTTTGGGAAATACATTAGGTGGAATTATTGGAATTGGAGTTTATATTGTATTTTGTAGGCTGTTTAGTACAAAAGTAAATAAAATCCTTAATGTTTTAACTTCAATCGGAGTGATATTCCTTGTTGCATTAGTTTTAGTATTAATTAGTGGTGTTATTAGGTTTAAATAGTAATTGAAAATATCAAATGCCATCTATTTTAGGGTGGCTTTTTTGCTGCTTGTTCAACTAACGCATGCGATAGTTGGATAAGTAGCAAAAGGACTTTCCATGAGAAAGTCCCCTTTTATTGCCTATATAGATTCTTATGTAAATAAAAATTAATAACTAATACTATTTTTTTACTTCTTTATGCTCATATTTTAATAACTTCGTTTTTGTAAGATCTTTAGGAAGTTTAGTCATGTTTACCCTTGATGGTTCAACAGCTAAATATAATGTATCTAGACCAAGGACGGTTTCATCTTTTTCCACTGGACGTATTGTAATTTTTAATACATAACTAAATTTTTCTTCTAAACCTTTTACATTTCTTGCTGATTGTATGGAAACATACTTTTCATCTTCTGGGATCACATAACCTCGAACTTTTTCATTTTTGTTTTTATAATAATTTTTGATACTGTTCATTATTTCTTTACGATAAAGATCTAGTACAAAGGTTTCGTAAAATCGATTATTTACTTTGTCTAACGATGAAAATTTAATTGATGAGACATCCATTTCTTGACTTTTACTCGCGTTTGTTACACCCCAAAAGGCAGATATACTGATGAAAATTGTTAAGATTGAAACTAGAAATATTTTTTTCATTCCTACACCTCCATTAATAACATATGTGAACAAGTAGTTTTTATACAAAGCCATAGTCTTTGAGCAGAATTCTTATACAACTAACTAATGCTTTAGTTGTACAAGATCAATCTTTTTTAAAGGTGAGGAAAAATATGAAAGTTCTTAAAAATTATTACCAATGGCTCTTTAAGAGGAAATCGTATCGTGATTTAAGCGACTTAATAACAACTTCTTTAGGAGCGTTTTTATTAATAGGAACCGGTTTTTTTAGCATTTCTTCTGATAATATTGTAATTCCTATAATTCTTATTTTTGTAATGTTTAATACTATTTTTTTACTAGAAGACATTTTTCGAAATTTGCTAGGTTCAAAAAATAGAGATATCCCTTTAATTATATTTGGAATAATATTAGTTTTAATTTCTATATTATCATTTGTAATTAGAGACTTCGGCGAAGGGGTTCTTTGAATACCTGCTTATCCAACTAACTAATGCGTTAGTTGAATAGCATTCCTTTAAAAGTCATATCGTTGATATGGCTTTTTAGTTCTAATTCAACTAATTTATACTTCTCGTAAATACTTAACTGTAATGTAATTAGGATTTTGACATGAACCTAACATAATACCTTTTACTCTGTCCTTAGTAGCTAACTTCTTATTTTGTTGTAAGAATTTGAACCAGTATAAGTAGTTGTCGAGATATTTAGTGGCTACCCCTTGAAATCTATCCATCCAATCTCCAAGACGTTTATGAAAGCTATTTACATGTTGAACATGGTAAATGCCTTTTTTCACATACCCTTCTTTACTAACATTAATTGTTTCGTGTTTTAGACCTTTATCCAATGCAAACTTTTTATAGTTTGTAGCAGTATCAGTGCATAACAAAGCAGAGGAGTCTATATACTCCCCAATTACCGCATCTATTTCTTCTGCTCGAACATGCAATTTTTAGACTACTTATACCTCTTTTTGGGTCTCTTCCACCACGTTCTTTGGGGTCTCTGCCTTCAACTTTACATCCTTTAAAGGATTCTTTGAAAAAGGTCTCATCACTTTCAACAATTCCCTTTAAACCTTGAAATCCTAAAGAACGCAATGCAAATAAAATCTCCTGCCTCCAATAGAAACAAGTTGATATGTGAATTTTAAGTTCTTCAGCAATTTTTGGTAAGGTGTAACCTTCAATCATCATACGAAAATATTTCGCCCATTTTCCAAGATATCGTGAACCTGAAATCGGTGTATTTGTTAAGTCATTAAATGACTTGCAGCAATCATGACAAAAGTAACGCTGTCTCCCACGATATGTTTGTTAACCACAGGCTTTATTTTTAATGGAAAGTTAAGATAAGTAGTCTATTTAAAAGTTCGATTGAAAGCATCTACAGCTAAATTTATGGTGGGTACGAATAAATAGAAAAAGAAGAGCAGCACTTAGCAACACAAATTGTTAAGTGCTTTTTTATCTGTTTTTTGAACCTGAATAGCACTTATAATAGCAAAATGGCAATAGGTATTAGTTTTCGCTTTCGATCTATTTATTTGAAAGATTAGTAGGTTTATGTACCTAAATGAAAATTTGATAAGTTAACAACTAGTCATTTAATTTGTGGTAATAGGTGGGTTAATTTCATTCAAAAATGTTACAAATATTAATGTATTTTAATAAAATCCTGATAAACAAGGACATGAATAACCCAATTGACCAGTGATTGAATATTCTTTATATTTTGAAAGTGTAGAGTGTTTTGGAGAAGTGGTTTGAATATGAACGATTAAGATCGATTTAATAGATTCATATGAGAGGTCGCTTTTTTTATTTTATCAGAATAGGAGAGTGTAAGATGACAGGGAAGCCTAGGTTAAATAAGTATGTTACTGCGATGATGACAACAGCTCTTATTGCTATTCCGACTTTTCAAGCGTTAGCTGCTGGGACAAGCAATAATGTTTCAAATTTAACAAATAGCAATGCTGTAGAAACGAATCTTCAAGGGATTAACGCAAAAGCAAGTACAGGGAAGCATGTGATTACCCTTATTACAGGTGATGTTGTTACTGTAACAGAGCTTGCAGATGGACAAAGCGTGATCAGTGTTGAGCCAGCGGATAAAGCTGAAGGTGGTTCACATATCATGACGGTCAATAAGGATACATATGTTATTCCTAAACAAGCGATGCCTTACTTAGCTTCTGGTGCACTAGATCGAGATTTATTCAATATCACCGCACTAATAGCGGATGGATATGATGATGCTTCTCAAAAGACATTACCTGTGATCGTACAATATTCAGAGTCAAAAACTCGCTCAAGCTTAAAGCCTACATTAAAAGCTTCAAAGAAAACACATGAACTTGAAAGTATAAACGGGGCAGCGCTTTCGGCAGATAAGAAGGATTCGAAAGAGTTTTGGCAAGATGTTAAGAAAAATATAAAATCTGCGGATACTACAAAATCTACAAAGTCATTAGTTACACCTGGAATTGAAAAAATTTGGTTAGATGGACGTGTAAAGGCAACGCTTGAGCAAAGTGTTCCACAAATTGGGGCACCTACTGCTTGGAATGCTGGTTACAACGGAAGTGGTGTAAAGGTAGCAGTTCTTGACACAGGTATCGATGCACAGCATCCAGATGTAGCTGGTCAAATAAAAGAAACAAAAAGCTTTGTTCCAGATGAAGATGTTCGCGATTTTCATGCACATGGTACTCATGTAGCATCTACTGTACTAGGAACAGGGGCAGCATCAGGTGGAAAATATAAAGGTGTAGCACCGGGAGCAAGTCTATTAGTAGGAAAAGTGTTAAGTAATGAAGGTTTTGGACTTGATTCATGGATTATTGACGGTATGGAATGGGCTGCACACAATGCCAAGATTGTAAGCATGAGTTTAGGAAGCGATGAGTCAAGTGATGGTACCGATCCGATGGCTCAAGCGGTTAATAATTTAAGTGCTGAGACAGGCTCATTGTTTGTTATTGCGGCCGGTAATACAGGTCGTGAAGGAATCGGTTCTCCTGGATCAGCAGATGCGGCACTTACGGTTGGTGCAGTAGACAAAGCTGATAATCTTGCTTACTTCTCATCACAAGGTCCACGTTTTGGAAGTGAAGGATTAAAGCCTGATTTAAGCGCACCAGGTGTAAATATTACTGCTGCACGATCTCAATATTCAACTCAAGGTAGCGGATCTTACCTTTCGATGAGTGGTACGTCTATGGCTACTCCGCACGTAGCAGGAGCTGCTGCAATTCTTTCTCAACGCCATCCTGATTGGTCAGGCGCACAGCTGAAAGATGCATTAATGAGTACAACTAAAAAATTAGATGATATTAAGCCGTTAGAAGGTGGAACTGGACGACTTGATGTTGCAGCAGCGACTCTTGGTGATTTGCGTGCGACAGGCTCACTTGATTTTGGTTTCTATGCTTGGCCTCATGAAAATGATGGATTGAAAGAGAAAACAATTACGTACACTAACGACAGTGATCAGGCTGTGACATTAGACCTTTCAGCAAAGATTACAGATAATAGCAATGCAGATGCACCTGCTAGTTTGTTTAAACTTTCAACGAACAAAGTAACTGTACCGTCAAAAGGTAGTGCAAAAGTTACAGTTACACTTGATCCGAACGCAGCTGCTAATGGACAACGTTATCAAGGTCAGATCTCTGCAAATGTTGATGGTAAAACAGTAGTGCATACATCACTAGCTATGATTAAAGAAGAGGAAAGATACCCACTAACATTAAAAGCAATTGGACGCGACGGTAACCCTACTTTAGCGTATATCAATCTACTTGGTCCAGATGGTGTACCGGAGTTTATTGCAATTAACGGGACAACAGAATTACGTCTAAAACCAGGAACTTATTCTGCAATGTCAATGATGGATGTTGATACTGATACTGACCATGCAGGCGTTGCACTTGTAGGAAGTCCTGAAATTAACTTGGATGGTCCACAAACTGTTACATTGGATGCACGTAAAGCGAATGAAATTACAGCAAACGTACCAAATAAAACAGAAGCAAGCTTTAGAAAAATGGAATATTACCGTGAAATTGACGGCAACAATGTTGGTGACATCTATGTGATGCCGGTTACAGTAGATAAGATGTATGCTGAGCCAATTAAGAAAGTTAAAAATGGAAAATTTGCATTTAACACTCGTTGGAGATTAATTGAACCTTACATGACGATTAATTTCAAAGGCAAAGAATTAGATGATCTTCCACAAGCTGGAAGTACATTACTAGATGGAAGATACAAATTAGATGCTGTTTATGTAGGTAAAGGCGCGCCAGCAGATTATAAAGGATTAATTGTTAAAGGTAAAGCTGTTATCGTTGATCGAAGTGATGAAGTAACTAGTATGGAGCGCTCTGCAGCCGCTTATGCAGCAGGTGCAAAACTAGTTATTACTGTAAACGATGGCCCAGAAGAGATTAGTGAATATGTTGGAGTTGAGAATGAAGATTATTCACTTTCAGATTCTCCAATCGCTGTTGTAGCAATCAGTCAAACAGAAGGTAAAAAACTGATTGATGCTGCGAAGTCCAAAAAGGTAACACTTGATGTAAAAGGTACTCCTAATACGAAATACGTTTACGATCTAGTTGATAACCATGACAATGCAATTCCAAATGACTTAACTTATTCACCTAAAGCAAGCGACCTAGTAAAAATTAATGCTGAATATAAATCAGATCAGCTTACTGCAGGTGGTGAGTTCCGTTGGGATATTCCGTCTTATCGACCAAATGGAGTAGGTTACCAATTTAAATTAAATCTACCATCAGTTCGAACTGAATGGGTTTCTGCTCAAAAAGGCACTTCTTGGTACCATCAAGCTAGTATGCTAGATGCTGCTTGGGAAGTACGCCAACCATTAGCAACATATAAACCAGGTCAAACATTAGAGGAAGAGTGGTTCTCACCAGTTGCTCGACCACGTTTAGGTGATGGCTTCTGGAAACCTTATCGTACAGGAAACAACTTAGTCATCAACATCCCTGCATGGGCTGATTCTGGAGTAGGAAGCACAGGTTCAGAATCTAATTATCCAGGTTCACAAAAATTAAAACTATACCAAGGATCAAAACTAGTAAAAGAAGCGCAAGGACAAGCAATCTACTCATTTAACGAATACCCAACTGCGAATACTCAGTATAAAGTAGTTAGTGATGCTTGGCGCGATCCAGAACGCTTCGATAATTCTGTAAAAACACATACAGAGTGGACATTCTGGTCTAAAGAACAAGAAGAATATAAAACAGAACTTCCATTAATCTCGCTTGATTACAATGTAGACACTGACATGGACGGTAATGCAAAATCGGGCCGTTGGATCGACTTAGAAATGAAAGCTATCCAAGTAGCTGGTGCACCAGGAAATGGAAAAATGAAAGGTGCGACTTTAGAAGTTTCTTATGACGAAGGCAAGTCTTGGGAAATCGTTGACTTAAATCGTGAAAAAGATGGCTGGAAAGCTAGAATTGAAAACCGTAAGAAGGCATCTTCTGTATCACTAAGAGCAAGTGCTTGGGATGATGCAGGTAATAGTATTAATCAAGATATTATTAAGGCTTTTGGATTGAAGTAAATAAAGAATGAGAGGGGCACCTTCCTTTTGGGAGGTGCTTCTTTATGTGTCAATATCAGTGCCCTTCGGATAAAAAGGGGAGTCTTTAATAAGGATCTTAAAAAAATAGGAGAAAAGTGGGGTGCAAGTTATTTTGTTCATTGCTTATTTTTTTAAGTGGTTGTACAGGAGCTTCCAATGAAGAATTAAAAAAATCTATTGAAAGTTATTTAAATAAAAATTATGGGATAAAAGAAAAAATTCATATCGTTAGTGTAGAAAATAATTGGTTCGAAGGAGTAGATTATCAAGCAGATGTTAAGCTAAATAAACCATACCCAACTTATTTACATTTATCTATTGATAGAGATACATTAAAGGTTATTCCCGAAGATAGTGATGATATCTATTTTGAATTATTTAAAGGTGCTTATATTGAACAAAATCCTGAAATAATTCAATTCTCAAATAAGTTAATAAAAAAATATAATTTAAATTCAGATAAAAAACTTGAAAAAATATATAAAGATAAATTCTTTTTATATTATTTAAATATTAATATTGAGCAATCTCAGGAATTAAAATTGATTGAAAGGTTTAGAAAAAATAATATCATTGATACTGATGTTATTCTACCATCTTTGATTAGTAGTAAACCAAAAATAAATGCAGGCCATATCGGCGTAATCAATTCTATTTATGAATACGATTTGTATGGAAATGAAAATAAAGTTCCTAAGGCAGAAACACTTGTTGAGGAATTTAGAAAAAGTAAAATGTTAAAAAAAGGGATCTATAATATAGCTGTTCAAGCTGTTAATACAAAAACAGATTCAAGAGATGAAAATAAAGACAGTAACGTTTTATTTAGTGTAGATGGTAATGGGTCATTTTTAATATTACCTACTCCTAAAGAATTTTAATAATTATTAAAAAGCTCAGTTCTTAGAACTGAGCTTTTTATATGATTTCATATTACTTTTTTACATGATAGTTCGTGAATATAACAAAAGAATATTAAAAGTTAATTAATAAAACATAAAGATGTCAATAGTCAAGAAAAGTACAATATGGAGATTGAAAATTTTAATTTTTATTATAAATAAAAATATATAATGATTAGAAGTACTCAAAATTTAATATTACTGACTTTTTTAGTAGTTACATAATTATGGTTAATAATTTAACAAAAATATGGTTTAGGTAACAAAATTTTATAATTATTACCATAAAAATTGCCGTTTGGTAGCTTTATGCTACCTATTTTCTGAATCTCAATCTGAAGGGTATAATCAAACATGCCCTAATCATCAACGAAAGTCGTATTAAAAATAAAAATAAGCGTTCTTAGAATCAAAAAAGGCACCTTCCACTTAGAAGGCACCTCTTAATTATTTATTTTGATCAGCTTTTTCAGCGTCCAATAATTCTTGCATGAATTTAAGATTATATGTATGGCTTTCTTTAAGTCTGCTGTGTCTTGTTAGTTTAATTAAGTTTTGATAGTGAGCAATTTCTTCCTCTAGTGATGAAATGATATTTGTACGATATTCTTTTAATTCTTGTTCGTTCATTTTTCATTCCTCCTATAATAGGGATTTAATAATTTAAGTATATCACTAATATGGAAAAATAAATCAAATTTCGCAGCACGATTACACAAACTTTACAAAAAATAGCTATGAGAATGCAGATTAGTACCATAGAATAAGCGATTACCTTATTATAAAAGGACAAGAATTCGTGAATTAGTTTCGTCTTGAAAATAATCAAATATTATTTGGTTTATTTTCTGAAAAATCATTGTATTCTGTGTTTTGTGGTGGTAATATAGCTACAATATATATTTTTAGTGAATGGAGGGATTCATTAAATAGTAAAAAGATGAGATTTAGCAATCATATTTTTTTAGCTCGTTACCTAACATGTGTTAGGTAGATTTGGAAATTAATCTTATTTTTTTATCTATTTACCTAACAAGTGTTAGGTAAACTATATTATTTTTTTTAGTTCATTACCTAACGTACATTAGTTAGGGGTTAATCTTTAAAACATGTAAGTATAGAAAATATAAATAGTAGAGTAAAAGAAATGATATTTTTTTTAACTCACTACCTAACATAAGTTAGTTAGGTTTAATTAGGGGGATCTGTATAAACGATGACTACTAAACCAAAATCAACAAAAGAGAATATTAAAGAAGCAGCAACAAAGTTATTCGCAAAAAAAGGATATTCTGGAATGACGATTAGAGAAATTGCAAGTGAAGTTGGGATTAAGGCACCATCTGTTTATGCTTTTTTTGAGGGAAAGGATGATATTTTTCTAGCTGTATATAAGGAAACATTGGATGGGCATTTATCAATCGTTGAATCACAGTTTAAAAGCAATCAATCTACTAAAGTTCAACTCTACTCTATTTTAAAATCGGCTATCAATTTTCAATATCAAGAGGATTTAAAAGCTAAAATTCTAGTTCGTCTAATGACATCTCCACCAGAGTTTATAAAAGAAGATATTATGAAACGATTTGCTTCAATGGAGCTAGATGAGTATAAAATCCTTTCTGAAATTTTTAGGCTAGGGATAGAGAAAGGGGAAATTAAGGAAAGTGATTGTCATGCGTTAGCTTTGTCATTCCAATGCATAATGGACGGGCTGTTTTGGCAAATGCATCGACATAGTGAAAAGGAAATTTATACAAGATTGGATATCACATTTAATCAGTTTTGGAATGGAATTTCACAATAAATAAAGGTTTACTAACTGGTGAAAAATAATGGGGAGGTTGAAAGTAATGGGAAATAAGTCAAATATTGGAGATGATTACTCACTATCAAGGGTACCACAATCGGCACGATTACCAATGTGGGATATCATGCTTGTGAGAGTTGGTGCTTTGGCAACATTATCTCAATTTATGTTAGGTGCTTCATTAGGATATGGAATGACTTTTTGGCAGGCGTTTTGGGCTACGATGTTCGGAAGTGTTCTGTTGCAAATTGTTAGTTTTCTATTAGGTTATGCCGGGGCACGTGAAGGTCTTTCTACTAGTCTTTTATCACGTTGGACTGGATTTGGTCGATATGGCTCCAGTATTATCGGCTTTGTAGTTTCCATTTGTTGTATTGGTTGGTTTGGCGTACAAAACTCTGTTTTTGCAAATGGATTAGTCGAGGCAACTAATGGTAAATTGAGTCTTCCCGTTGCTGCTGCGATTACTGGAATAGGCGTAACTGTTTTAGTTATTTTTGGATTTAAACTATTAAGCCTAACTGCGAAAATTGCAGTTCCTGCTTTTCTGATTGTAGTAGGATTCGGAGTTTATAAAGTTCTTAGTGATCATTCAATTATTAGTTTAATAGGAACTCCTCCTCCAGGTCATTCACTTTCAATAGGAGTTGGTGCAACAATGGTTGCCGGTGGATTTATGATCGGTGCGGTCATTACACCAGACTTTAGTCGCTTTGCTCGAAGTGGTAAAGATGTTTTTTGGATGACCACAATCGGGACGCTAGTCGGAGAACTAGGTGTAAGTATGATTGCTGTATTAATGTCACATGCGGCAAAAACGAATGATGTTGTGAGTATTATGCTACAAACTTCTGGTTGGATTGGTGCAGCAGTTGTTGTTTTCTCTACTGTGAAAATCAATAACTTGAACTTATATTCTTCTTCTCTAGGATTTACAAATATTATCGACACGATTTTTAAAGTTAAAGTGAATCGTGGAATAGTAACACTTGTAATTGGATTAATTGGATCTTTGTTATCCATTCTAGGTATTCTTGACCGTTTTGTAGATTTTTTAGTGTTCCTTGGTGTTATGATTCCACCGATTGCGGGAATTATGGTCATTGATTATTTTGTGTTAAAAACATATCGAAAAGCATTGGATGAAAGTAAGGAAAAGGGAACTTTGCCAGCTGAACCAGAAAAGATTAATCCAGTGACATTAATTGCATGGGCAGCAGGATTTGCAGCTGGTTATTTTATAAAATTTGGTATTCCATCAATTAACTCACTTGTATTAAGTGGAATTGTTTATTACTTCGGTGTTTTAATTTCAAAGGCTATTAAAAATAAACGAGTAGTGGATGAGAAAATTACTGCATAAGATTTCTGAATATTGGAGGTATTCTAAAAATGAGAAAAATAGGTAAACAGGAAATTGAAGATATTGCTGTAGGTGCTGCTTTATTAGGTACAGGAGGAGGGGGAGACCCATACATAGGTAAATTAATGGCTTTACAAGCGATTGAAGAATATGGGGAAATCACTTTATTAGATGTAGACGAAGTTCCGGATGATGCGTTAATTGTTCCGTCAGCGATGATGGGAGCACCAACTGTATTGCTTGAAAAGGTTCCAAGCGGTGAAGAGATGTTTAGCGCCTTTCAAAACCTGGAGTCTTATTTAGGTAAGAAAATTTATGCAACGATGCCAATCGAGGCTGGTGGTCTTAATTCGATGATCCCTCTTGCTCTTGCAGCGAAAATAGGATTACCTGTCGTTGATGTAGACGGCATGGGTAGAGCATTTCCAGAATTACAAATGGTGACATTTTACTTAGACGGTATTTCAGCAACGCCAATGGTTCTTGCCGATGAGAAAGGGAATAATTCTGTCTTATCAACAATCAACAATCTTTGGACTGAACGGATTGCCCGAGCTGCAACTATTGAAATGGGTGGTTCTGTCATGACTGCCATTTATCCGATGACAGGAAAAAATTTAAAAGATAGCGGAATCCGTAATATACTTCAACTCGAAGAAGAGTTAGGAAAAGCAATTAGACTCGCAAAAGAAAACAACGCAGATCCAGTAAAGGAAGCATTAAAATGTGGAAATGGCTTTGAACTATTCCGTGGAAAGGTAACAGATATTAATAGAAAAACTGAAAGTGGATTTGCAAAGGGTATCGCAACATTTGAGGGCATTAATGAATATAAAGGGGAAACTCTAGAAGTTCGTTTTCAAAATGAGCACTTGCTAGCCCAAACAAATCAACGTTTACTTTGTGTGACACCTGATTTAATTGCTGTACTTGATGCTGAAACAGGACTGCCAATTACAACAGAAGGTATTCGATATGGTGCAAGATGTGTAGTAGTTGGTATCCCTTGCCATCCGAAATGGAGAACTGACAAAGGAATTGAAACAGTAGGACCAAAATACTTTGGCTACGACGTTGACTATATTCCAGTAGAAGAGCTTGTTAAAAAAGGAGTGACATTATAATGAGTGCATATAGAATTGGGATCGACGTTGGCGGAACACATACTGATGCAGTGCTTTTAGATGAGAATAATCAAGTAGTATCTGAAACGAAATCACCTACAACAGAAGATGTTGCGACAGGAATTTATACAGCTTTGAAGAAAATTATCGGCGATGCGAATGTACCAAGAGAACAAATTAAATACGCGATGTTAGGGACTACACATTGTACAAATGCAATCGTTGAAAGAAAGAGATTAAATAAAATCGCAGCGATTCGGATTGGAGCTCCAGCTACATTAGCGGTAAAACCTCTAGTCGGTGTTCCAGATGATCTTCGTGAAGCACTTGGTAAATATGTCTATTTAGTGCGCGGTGGTCACGAATTTGATGGAAGAGAGATTGTTTCTTTAGACGAAGAACATCTATATCAAATTGCGCATGAAATCGAAGGGAAAGTCGATTCAGTAGCGATTACTTCTGTATTTTCACCTGTATCAAAATCTCATGAAGAAAGAGCAAGTGAAATTATAAAGGAAGTTCTTGGAGAAGATGTTGCGATTTCGTTATCATCAGAAATTGGTTCAGTTGGATTACTAGAAAGAGAGAATGCTACAATTATCAATGCTGCAGTTGTAAATGTTGCAAAAACAGCGGCTGACGGTTTCATTAATGCATTAAAAAATGAAGGAATAGAAGCGAAGGTATTTTTTGGACAAAATGATGGTACGTTAATGTCTGTAGAATATGCCGTGAAATATCCTATTTTTACAATTGCTTGCGGTCCGACGAACTCATTACGAGGAGCAGCTTATTTAACGAAAAGTTCAGATGCTATTGTAGCCGACGTAGGTGGTACAACATCCGATGTTGGCGTTTTAATTCAATCTTTCCCACGTGAATCTTCACTTGCAGTAGAAATTGGCGGAGCACGAACAAACTTCCGTATGCCTGACTTAATATCAATCGGACTTGGCGGAGGAACAATTATTCGAATCAAGGAAAATGGAGAATTCACAGTTGGACCTGATAGTGTTGGTTATCGCCTTCCAGAAAAAAGCTTAATTTTCGGTGGAGATACATTAACTACAACAGACGTAGCAGTTGCACTTGGAAAAGTCGAGTTAGGTGATGCATCAAAAGTAGCTCATCTAGATAAGGAACTATTAAATAAAGTTTATGTGAAAATGGTCGAGTTAGTTGAAGAAGCAATCGACAAGATGAAAACAAGTGCAGAAGATGTGCCAGTTATTCTAGTTGGTGGTGGCAGTATTCTACTTCCTGAAAATTTAAAAGGAGCTTCAGAAGTCATTCGTCCACAACATTCAGGTGTGGCCAACGCAATTGGTGCAGCGATTTCACAAGTAAGCGGTCAAGTCGAACGAATTTATAAATTAGTAGAATTAAGTCGTGATCAAGCATTGGAAATGGCAAAAGATGAGGCAAAACAAGAAGCAATGAAAGCGGGAGCAGATCCTAATAATCTAGTAATTGTTGATATTGAGGATGTACCACTGGCTTATTTGCCTGGTAATGCGACTCGTGTACGAGTAAAGGCAGCTGGGGATTTGGCGCAGGTTGAGGTAAATGAATTAGTTTAAAGAAACAGGCACCTTCCTTTTTGGAGGTGCCTTTTTAGCTATTGAAAATAGTTTAAATCTAAGAACACTAAAATCCCCTCCAGTGGACAGAACGATCTATTTTCTGTCTACTGAAAGGGGATAATAACACTATAAAAATCCTTTTATAGCAATATCTTTAATTTCTTTGTTTAAGTAAATCTCTAATCTCCGTTAATTGATTTTCTATATTGTTTAGACGACTTTGCATGTCATCAATCTCTTGTTCGGCTTTATAATTTATAGCAAAATCTATAACAGATTCATGCTTATCTCGTACTGCTTGACGATTTTGGCTCATCATAATGACTGGTGCTTGAAATGCTGCAATAAATGATAAACATAAGTTCAACAAGATAAAAGGAGCAGAGTCAAAATGAAAAGCTTTTGTAATCGATAAGCTATTCCAAATCATCCAGGCAGCAAGTGTACAACTAAACCAAAGAATAAATTTCCAACTACCACCAAATTCAGCGATTTTATCTGCGATTCTTTCAGACCATTTTGTTCGTTGAGTGTAATCACTATCTAAATGATGTAGAATTTCTGACTCATAACGATCCACAAGTCGATCAATTCGTGATAAGTTTTCTTGGTTTAAATCAATATCAAAGCCTTGAATTTTTTTTGGTTTCTCAATTTGTTTTTTAAAATTAATTTGTTTCCAAATGTTTTGTACCATCGTTCCAACCTCCTCTTTTCTAGAGGAAGCCATGTTTCAAAAGCTTATAAAAGTTGGATTACATTTTTATGTTGTAATCCGCCTCGGATATTCAATTGTATGACTTCCTCTGATGTCGGTAAATTATCCGACTCACCTATACTGGGACTACCCATAAAAATGTTCCACCTCACTTATTTCGTATAAATAATACCTTTACTATTATATGATGACTTTTCCATTAGGACTATACTATTTTCAAATAATTTATTATTTTCCTTTAAATAATCTTATGTATATTTCCTATTTCTCTGTGACTAGAGAGTTTATTCAACTTAATTGCGTGAGATTTTAGTCTATTTTAGTGCTGAGATCTTCGCGACTTTTATGCTTGATACTTGATGACTAAAGTTACCTAAATCATGTACATCATTTGTAAGAACGGTCGAAGCTCCTTTATAATTTGCATCGGAAAATAAAGTTACTTGATAGCCTGGTGCAATATGAATAGAAGAAATGGTATCATTGCCAATACCTTTTACAAGCTGATCGTAATCATAATTACCGGATCCAAGTAATTCTGATGCGCCACTAAAAGCATTTTCTTTATATACAGTTACAGGCATTTCAACACCATTTACGCGAAAAAACATATCTATGAATCCAGCAGTCTCTCGTTCTGCTTGATTTAACTGATCAAGAGTCGGATTTTTCACCTCGCTCTTCCACATAGCAGAATAATAATTACTATAAGCTGCTTGCCAGAAGTAATTAATGATCGTATCATTCCAAACTTGAGGTAAAACGGATTTTGCTTGTACCGCAGCTTGATGAATCCATGCTTCAGGATCAGTTGAAGCGATCCAATTATATAGACCTGAATCTGGCATTGTCATTTCATTTTGAATACTTTCGGCATACGTTTCATACTTCGAATGATAGCCCGGTGCGTGATGATCTAGATTTGAAATATTTGAAGCATGGAGAGGCTGTGTTACATCTGTAAAATAATGTAAAGATACGCCTAAGTAGTAGAATGCATTGTTAAAATCGCCTTTTTTATAGTAATCCGATGCTAGATTAAAATACTTCGCTCCTGATTGACGAGCCGTTGGATAAGAAGCTCCTGTATAATTTGTTTGTGTGTCTGGATCATAAAAGTGAGACATAAATGTGCCCGTATCATAAAAAGGATTAATGTGATCTGCATCGTATAAGCCTTGTTCCCAACGATCGCGAAACTGATTAAGCAGAGTTGTAGGCTTGTTAATTGCAGGATTCGTATTATCGGCAATAAGTTTGACACTACCATTTACGATAAAATGATGTGTACTATGATCTTGATTGTGAACATCCTCGTCAGACCATGCGAATGCTTTCTGATAATTGCCGAAAAATGATGTGATTGCAAGTGCACTTCCAGCAACTAATGACAATAGTTTTTTTGGTTGAATTCGTTTTTTCATGATACACCTTCTCTTTTTATATTTTTTAGACTTACAAGTAACAAGGACTAAGTATAATAAGTTTTTGTTAACAAAATATTTCAGTTTTATGAATTTTTGTTAAATTTTGGAAATTAATAGTCGTTATTATTGCAAGTTGTTAAGATATAAAAAATAAAAAGTACATATTCCCTTCTATGTTCCATATTAATTTAGAGACCTGTCAATTCATTCGTGAATCTTTTAGGTGGTGATAAAAATATGGAGATTCGTACAAGTGCTAGAGTATCCCTTTCAAAAAAAGTGTCCGAGGATGCAATAGTGGTAAACAACGAAATAAATGTATATGGGGTTTTTGATGGGGCAACACCTATTACTCCATTTGAAAATGCTGATGGCATGAATGGTGCATTTATTGCTTCTAATTTATTTAGAAAGTATTTTAAAAATAATTTTAGGGCTGACATGACTTTATCAGAAGGAATTATTCTAGCTAATAGAAGACTGATGGAAGAAATGAAGTTAAATAATATAGACATAAACCGTCCAGAAGAACTATGGTCAACATGTGTCGCTATTGTAAGAATTGAAAAACAAAAGGTATCATATGCTCAACTAGGGGATTGTATGATTTTAACAGAATATCATAATGGTAAAATAAAAATATTAACGAAAGATACTGTAAAGGATATTAATATAAGGGCAAAAATGCGACGAGAAAAGGAGCGGAAGCAAGGGCTGATTTTACCAGATGAATCCTACTACGATTCTATTAAGAATCAACTTATTTATAATCGGAGTATGGCTAATACAGTTAATGGTTATTCAGTTGCAAACGGAACGGAAGCTGTCGGGAACTATATTCAATCGGGATCTATAAATACAAAAAATTTAAAATCAATTTTATTAATTAGTGATGGATTATTTCATCCGAAGTTTGATTTGATACATTCCTTTAAAGTAATTAAGGATATTGGTTTGGAAGAATATTCAAAGCGATTAGAAATGGAAGAGTTGAAAAGCAAGACTCGATCGGATGATAAAACGGGGATATTTATTCGGTTTTAATTTTAGATGCCATATATGGGTATCTTTTTTTATGTATAGGCTTTGTTATAAAAGATTAATTGGTATAATTATAGAGAATTTTAATTAAATCCAAATTGATATAGGAGTTCAATATGACCAAAATGAATTTACCATACGGTGTAACAGGAGGATATTATATGCCTGGAAAGGATCCTGAACCACCTTCAATTGATAAATCAAAATTTTATGCTAAATGTAAAGAAGTTGCTTCTTTAAAACATATAAAGTATGAGATATTAAGTGATTTAGAAACAGATTATAAAAATTTTTATGCAGTAAAGTTTTTCTTTCTACCAAAACCTGTTTATGCAGTAATAAATAGTGCACATCCACTTGTTGCATTTTGTCTTGCTAATGAATTCGGTGAATTTGGTAACTCATTTCCATTGGATTTTATCGACTTTGAAGATCTGGCAGTAGAGTTTACTGGTTATACAGTAATGAAAGTAAGTGACTTAAACAAACAATTTTTTCTTGAAGAACATGCGGAATTAAGAAATATAGGTACAATTAAAGAACAAGTTGAACGTTGGAACCCAATTACAATTGGTGAAGTAATATTTAATTATTGGGATTAATGTTTTTATCACCTATAAAAACCAGAAGAAGTATTTACAATCATTTTGTAAAAAAATATTGCACATTTGATATATTTTTTTACACTGCACTCTATAATTGATTAATTTGTATGATCTATTAAATAGTTAATAATAAAACCAAAACCCTTGCTAACCCAAGGGTTTTTTAAATGGAATAAAAACGCTTACATATAATTCCTCCTCAAAAATGAATTGGCATAAATATTGCTTAATAAATTAATAAAACCAAAATTTATTAAGGAGTGACCTAAATTGACCCAAGAATTTCATCCACTACTTAAAGGTGCAATCGAATTACATGTTCATAGTTCGCCAAGCTTATTCCCAAGAAAACAAACAGACTGGGAGCTAGTAGAAGATGTGAAAAAAGCTGGAATGGCAGGTGTGGTTTTAAAAGCCCATGAAGCTCAAACTGCAGACCGTGCAACTCTTATTCGTGAAAAGGAACCTGGATTGCATGTGTATGGTGGATTAGTTTGTAATTATTTTACAGGAGGTCTGTCTCCTACAGCGGTAGATGCGGCGATTCGTTTAGGGGCTAAAGTTATTTGGATGCCTACTTTTTCGGCTGAGCAGCATCAGCGATTTTTTGGAAAGAAAAAAACGAATTTCTTCAATAGTAAACGTGTATTGACTCATCCAACTGCTGGAATTGAGATTTGGGATGAGAATAAAAATATATATCCAGAAGTTTATGAGATACTAGAGTTAATAGCGGAAGCGAATGTTATTTTAGCGACGGGGCATTTAGAAGTGGAAGAAGTTCTCGCTTTGGTCGATGCAGCGAAGGATAGAAAAGTAGAGAAAATCTTAATTCAACATACAGATCTTGGTATTGCGAGAGTTCCTTTTGAGTACGAAAAACAGCTAGTGAAAAAAGGCTGTATTCTTGAAAAATGTTATTTAGCAAGTAGTGAAGATTTTAATGATATTAGTACGAAGGAGATGGCTGAGAGTATTAAACAATTAGGAGCCGAATCATGTGTAATGGTGACGGACTATGGACAGCAACACAATATTCCACCAATTAAGGCATTAAGTAATTTTATTGAAGATATGTTGAGAAATGGGATTACGGAAGAGGAAATCTTGACGATGGTAAATTACAATCCTAAAAAGCTGTTAGGGATTTAGAAAGGGAGAATCGAATTGGATGAAATGATTGTAAAAGAAATCGAGCAATTTATCCCGTCTGATCGGATACTGACCGACCTGGCAGAGTTATATTCTTATAGTTATGATGCTTCATTTGGTGAGTATTTACCTGAGTTAGCAATTCAACCTGAAAATGCTGAGCAAATTAGTGAGATTATGAAAATAGCAAACAAATATCGCATTCCGATTTATCCAAGGGGGTCTGCGACTTCGTTAAGCGGGGGACCTTTGCCTGTTGAAGGCGGTATCGTTTTAGATATGACTAGAATGAATAGAAAGCTAATTATTGATCGAGAAAATCTGTTAGCAATCGTATCGCCCGGAATCACAACAGGAGAAATTCATCAAAAAGCGGAAGAGGTAGGATTGTTTTATGCGCCTGACCCAAGTAGCTCTAAAATATCCACTATTGGAGGAAATATTTTGGAGAACTCGAGCGGACCAAAAGGGCTAAAGTATGGGACGACAAAGGAATATGTTATTGGATTAGAAGTAGTTACACCAGAAGGAAAAATCGTTCGAACAGGTGGGAAAACGGTAAAAAACGTGACAGGCTATGACTTAACTAGATTAATAGTAGGCTCTGAAGGGACATTGGCAATCGTTACGGAAGCGACTTTAAGATTAATCCCAAAACCACTCGCACGAAAAACTTTATTAGCGACATTTAGTAGATTAGTCGATTCTGGCTATGCTATTACGAAAATTTTATCATCTGGTATTTTACCTGCTGCGATGGAATTAATGGATAACGCATGTATAAGAGCAGTTGAAAATTTCAGTCCATGCGGCCTTCCTCTTGATGCCGAGGCACTTGTTATTATTGAAGTAGATGGGCATCCTTTGGCGATTGAAGAGGAAATTGAAAAATGTGAAGAGCTTTGCTGGAGCGTTGGAGCAACGAGCGTTCGAACAGCTAAAACAGATGAAGAAAGGGATGACATTTGGAAAGCACGAAGAATGGTATCTCCAGCTATCACACAAATGGGGCCGACTAAAATATCAGAAGATGCAACTGTTCCTCGAAGCCAAATCCCGGCAATGATGGAAAAACTGGATCAAATTCGTAGAAAATATGAACTGAATTTAGTTGTATTTGGCCATGCGGGTGATGGGAATTTACATCCGAATATTATTACAGATAAACGAAATATTGCTGAAATGAAACGAGTGGAAGATGCCGTTAGTGAGATCTTTGAAGCAGCAGTATCCCTAGGTGGCACGCTTTCAGGTGAACACGGAATTGGTACACTAAAAGCACCATATATGGAGATGGAGCTTGGAGTTGATGGTCTTGATTTAATGAAAAAAATCAAACATGCTTGGGACCCTAACCTGATTCTAAATCCCGGAAAGATTTTCCCAAAAGCAGGGCAAACAAAGGTGGTGCTCGTTTAAATATGAATCCTCCTCCTTTAAAGGAATTAATAAAGTCGCCGGATATTGAACTTAAAAAAGGTAATCGACTGTTTGACTTAGCATATGAAGCTACAAATCAATGCATCCAGTGTGGCTATTGTTTACCAGCATGTCCTACTTATGAATCAATGGGAAAAGAATCGGCTTCTCCTAGAGGAAGAATTAACCTCGTCAAAATGGCGGCTGAAGGTAAAATCGATGTTTCCAAGCATTTGGCTGAACCGATTGATCTATGCTTAGGATGTCGGGCTTGTGAAACGGCATGTCCTGTAAGTGTTCCTTACGGGCATATTCTAGAATCTGCAAAAGAGGTCATTGCAGAGGAACAAGCAAAAAAACATGAAAAAACGAAGAATGATAAAGTAAAGCAGTTATTATTATCACAAGTATTTCCATATCCGAAACGAATGAGATTCCTAGGTAATTTAACTTGGTTTTATCAAAAATCTGGAATGAGAACAATTGTGAAAAAGACGAAGATTCTATCTAAGATTTCGGAACCAATGGCTCAATTTGAAAGCGTTCTACCGGTTATCGAATCTCCATTAAAACGACATAAATATGAAACTGTCATTCCTGCAAAAGGAGAAACGAAAACGAGGGTCGCGTTTTTTACAGGTTGTATATCCGATGCCATCTTAAATCGGACAAATCGTTTAACGATTGAACTGTTAACATTAGTTGGGTGTGAAGTCATTATTCCAGCAGCACAAAATTGTTGTGGTGCTCTTCATGCACACCAAGGTATGACAGATCATGCTAAAGAGATGGCGAAAAAGAATATTGTTGCTTTTGAGGAAGCGAACGCGACTTATTTTATTAATAATGCTGGTGGTTGCGGAGCTCAGCTAAATGAATACGACCATCTTTTAAGAAATGAAGAAGAATGGGCAGAGCGTGCTAAGAACTTTGCTTTAGCTTCTAAAGATATAAGTGAAGTACTTGTAGAATACGGACCACTACCATTTAAGAAAGAATGGAAAGGTGCCATTACGTACCAGGATTCTTGTCATTTACGAAATGTTCAAGAAGTCCAACAAGAACCAAGGAAATTATTACGTTCAATTCCTGGAGCTGACTTTATTGAATTGTCTTGCAGTGATAGCTGTTGTGCATCAGGTGGAATTTATAATCTTCTTCATTTTGAAGAATCAATGAAAATCCTCGATCGAAAAATGGAAAATGTAGAAAAGACGAAAGCAGCGACAGTGGTTACGACTAATCCAGGGTGCTTGCTACAAATGCGAGTTGGAATAGAAAGAAAGGGCTGTAGTTCTCATGTCCAAGGGGTACATTTAGTAGACGTACTGGCTGAAGCATGTGGAATTTCTTAATCGTTCGATAGAAAAGGAGAGTCATATGAAAGTAGGAATTGCCCAAGTTGCACCAGTTTTTGGCGATATTGAAGCGAATTTATCAGAAATGATTACTCTTATGGAGAAATATGAGGGCAAAACTGAGTTACTAGTTTTTCCGGAGTTATCATTAACTGGTTATGACTTAAAAGGTCAATTATATGATCTAGCTTTATCGATAGATTCAAACGAAATAAAAAAGATATGCCGGGCATCGAGAGAGTTTGGCATGAGCGTAGTTTTCGGTTTTGTGGAAGAAGGCTTAGGAAATCAAATTTACAATTCAGCAATGATGATCCAAAATGGTCAGGTCACTTCTGTTCAACGTAAGGTTTACCCAACTAATTATGGAGTTTTTGAAGAAGGTAAATATTTCTCAAAAGGAAAGAAAGTAACTATACAAAAAATTAATTCCTTTCATTCTGCGATGCTAATTTGCAATGATTTATGGCAACCATCTTTACCTCATATTGCAGCGCATCATCATACATCCCTGCTAATTGGATTAATAAATAGTCCAGCTGGTGGCCTTGGTAGCCAGTATTCTAGCTCGGAAGGTTGGGAAACGGTTGGCAAGTTTTATGCAAGTATATACGGCTGTTATGTTGTATTAGTGAATCGAGTTGGAGAGGAAAACGGAATCTCATTTTATGGAAATTCGAAAGTTTTCAATCCATATGGCAAAATAATTGCGCAATGTCCATATGGAGAACCGTCAGTACAAATATGTGAAATCGATTCAAGTTTAGTTAGAGAAGTAAAAACGTTACTTCCTGTCATTAGAGATGAGGATACTCATATAACGATCAAGCATTATCAAGAAATTGCCGACTTGCAGTTTCGATGAAAAGGAAATGCCCTCCTTTATAGTAGAGAGGGCATTTTGTTTTTCTCTAATAATAATTTACACGAATTTTCTAAAAATATATAATAAAAAGAGAACTTCCAATGGAGGTAAGGAACTTGAAACAATTATTGCAATCTAGAATTACGAAAAGATATGTTCTACTTACATTTGTTGTAGTTTTTACTTCACTAGCCTCCATTTATTATATAACGACGAATGTATTGAATAATTCGGTCCGGTCTGAGATAAAGTACCGGAATCAATTAATGAGTAAGACGATTACTACGAAGACAAGTTTCATGATCGACAAAATGATAAATGATACCCGTGTGATAACCGAATTCGCAAAGAAGGAAAATACGCTTTCCTATCAGGGAGAAATGAATCATGTCGTGTCTAAAAACCCACTCTATTTATTTATTGATGTGCTTGATCAAAACGGATATTCGATCACGACTATCCCAAATGTCAATAATTCATATACAGTTGAAATAAATAGTATTGTAAAACGATTAAAATGGAGTAAAACCTTTTACATTTCGAATCTCTTAACCTTAGATGATGGACGGAAAACATTTGCTGTTGCTTATCCAATACTTGACGAAAAATTAAATTATCACGGAGCCGTTATTGCTTATGTGAATTTGAGTACGTTATCAGACTATCTTTCAGAGGGCAAGATTGGTTCAAAAGGTATAAATCTATTAATCGATCGTAATGGAACAATTATTTCTGATACAACTGAAAAGTATATTGGTGAGTCATTATCGAAGCATCATTTAGGAAATGAACTTAGTAAATATCGAAGCGGTATATGGGAAGGAAAATTATTCAGTAAAGAAATGTTAATTTCCTACAGGCCAATGACTTTAGGGGGAATGGGCTTGATGATCGGTGAATCGATTGACCAGGCGCTTGCTCCAGCGAATCAAGTGCAAGTTTTGTTACTACAAGGCTTTTTCGTTGTTCTTCTACTAACATTCCTATTAACGATGTTTGGTGCATTTCGAATTATTAAACCTGTGACTTTATTAACGAAACAAGCTAAGGAATATTCTGAAGGAAAAAGGGATAATTTTGAAATTCTTCATACAGGGGACGAGCTTGAGAACCTTGCGACAACGATGGGAAATATGGCTACTGAGCTTAAAAATAAAGAGAGATATTTATTTAATATAGTAGAATCGATCCCCTACGGAATTATTACGATGAATAATGAAGGAAGAATCGTTACGTTCAATAAAGGTGCCGAGGAATTATCGGGTCATTCTAGGGAAGAAGTCACTGGAAAGTATATTATTGACGTTCCTTTTAAAAGAAATGAAGACGAATTTTTGGCATGGAAGACGATTAAAGAAGGCACTGAAATTAACGAGATGGAAAGTCATATTTATGACAAGTCTGGCAATAAACGGGACGTCCGCATTTATTCTTCATTTTTTAGTGACGAATGGAATAATACGATTGGTTCCATTTTGATTTTAAGGGATGTTAGTGATTATAAAAAAATGGAAGAGTTCGTAAAGCAAAGTGAAAAACTTGCTTCATTGGGGCAATTAACAGCAGGGATTGCACATGAAATAAAAAATCCGTTAAGCATTATACAAGCTGCAGCGGAAGCTATTCAATTAGATTTAACAGACCCTACTTTTGTGGAGGAAATGTCAGAAGATATTTTAGAAACAACGGATCGTTTGAATAAAATATTATCTGAATTCTTAAAATTATCAAAAGGTGAAATTGAAGAAGATTGGGAAAAGGTAGATGTAGCAGCCGTCATTGATGAGCTCCTTAATCTATTAAAAAATAAATTGGTCGAACAAAGTATTTCCGTTACAAAAACATTTCAAACGGAAGAAGCTTTCGTTTTCGCTTCGCAAGGGAAGTTAAGTCAAGTATTCTTAAACATCATAATAAATAGTTTACATGCAATGGAAGATGGTGGAAATCTATCAATCAAGCTATCTGAATCTGGTAACTTTTGGTCAATAGAAATCAAAGATACAGGGATTGGGATTCCAGAGTCGGAAATTAACTGGATTTTTGATCCATTTTATACAACAAAAAAGGAAGGTACAGGACTTGGGTTATCTATTGCCCATGAAATTACGACGCAATTTGGTGGAGAAATTTACGCACAATCAGATGTGGGAGGAACAATATTTACAATAAAGCTCCCAAAATTTGTATAGGAAAGGAGAGTAATAGATTAATGAAAACCATTTTACTTGTAGACGATGAATCGAAAATTTTAAAAATCTTAAAATCCTCGCTTTTCAAACAGGGGTATACCGTTTATACGGCTGCGAATGGGCAAGAGGCTCGAAAAAAAATGGCTGAAGTTTCTGCAAGCTTGGTTTTTTTAGATGTGAAACTTCCAGATGTATCGGGCTTAGAGCTTTTACAAGAATTTATTGGGCTTTATCCTAATAAGGTGTTCATTATGATGACGGCTTTTGGTAATGTTGACAATGCTGTTTCGGCAATGAAGGCTGGTGCATTTGATTACTTGGTAAAACCTGTTAAATTAACAGAATTAATCGTTGTAATTGAAAAGGCATTTGAATGGCTTGGTGTAAAAGAGGAAAATAAACTGCTTAAAGAACAGCTTCAACAATCTGAAATTTATGGGGAAATCGTGACAAGCAGTCCTCAGATGAAAAACATCATTAACTTAGTAGAACGAGTTTCAGACACAGAAGCAAATATTATGATTCAAGGAGAAAGTGGAACAGGAAAAACAAAAATTGCAAAAATGATCCATACACTAAGTGGACGAAAACAAGCGCCTTTTGTTCCAGTAAACTGTGCAGCAATTCCTGAATCATTATTGGAAAGTGAATTATTTGGTCACGAAAAGGGCTCATTCACAGGAGCTGTCGCTAGCAGAAAAGGAAAATTTGAAGCTGCAAATGGAGGAACCATTTTTTTAGATGAAATTGGTGAAATTTCACCTGCGTTTCAGGCAAAGCTTCTTCAAGTCACACAGGATAAGACGTTTATGAGAGTTGGAAGCGATTTGCTGAGAACTGTTGACGTCCGGATTATTTGTGCAACGAATCGGGATTTAAAGAAATTAGTGGAAGAGAGCAAATTTCGAGAAGATTTATATTATCGATTAAATATTGTTGACCTATACATACCGCCATTACGAGAGCGTAAGTTAGACATTCCACTCTTAGTAGAAAAATTTCTAGATAAGTATCGAAATAAACATCAAAAAAACTATCAAGCTAACCGAGAGCTATTAAATTATTTAATGAATTATCATTGGCAAGGTAATGTTCGTGAACTAGAAAATGCAATTGAAAGAGCCGTCGTTTTATGTAACAGCGAAACACTCGTAATTGAGGATTTTCCAAGAGAAATACGCGAAATGAAAAATGAAAGTTTAATTGAATCAGTGAATGACGATCTCCCTTTACCAGAAATATTAGATCAAATTGAGAGAAAGTACATTTTGAAAGCTCTTGATGATTCGCTTGGTCAGCCTGCAAAAGCAGCGAGAAAACTTGGGATTTCTAGACAAAGTCTTTTATATAAGATGAATAAGTATTTTTCTGAGAAGGTTTAATATTATTTATCTCATGTATTAGTTAAAACAAAAGGATCGACAATTTAGTCGATTCTTTTTTTTAAGTACCATTTTAAAGAATATACAGTTATATACTTAAAGAAAATTAAAAGAAAAGGAAGTGTTTAATTGTTCAATTTTATTAAGGTAACTAATGAACATATTGAGCAAGTAATAAATTTACGATTGGAACTTCTAAAGGAATTAGGCGAACTGAGGACTCATGAAGAGGAGCATCTAATCGAAACTTCAACGAGGGAATATTTAAATACAGCACTTTCAAAAAATGAATTTCTATCCTTTATGGTAGAAAATAATGGGGTGGCAGTAAGTATTAGTGGGATGGTCTTATTTAAAAGACCACCATATTTAGAGAATTTAAAAGGGATTGAAGCCTATATTCTAAATATGTACACTCTCCCAAAGTATCGTGGTAAAGGATTGGCCAGAAAACTTCTCGAGCTGTGTATCGATGAATGTAAAAAAAGTGGAGTTAAACGAATTTGGTTGCACGCTTCTGAGGATGGTGCGCCACTATATAAAAAAATAGGTTTTACAAATAAAGATAATGAAATGCAATTGTTTTTATGAACCTTCTCGCTTAATAAAAGCATGTTTTAGTCAGATCATAAATCATAACGGGAGGCTTTTGAATTACACCACTTATTCATGCTAGAATGTGAATACAACTTCAATTGAAAGAAAATATAAGTGTGTATACTCTTATTCGAGGAGAATTTATGAATTTCGAGCAAATGGAATATATCGTAAAAGTTGCAAGCGAGAAATCAATCATTAAAGCTGCAGAAAAATTGCATATTACAAGTTCAGGTCTAAGTCAATCGATCTCCCAATTAGAGCATGAAATGGGAATAAGTATTTTTACTCGTTCAAGAAAAGGAACATTTCCAACAGAAGAAGGAAAGATTTTAATAAATAGAGCTAGTGAAGTCTTAGAAATTATCAGTAAGTTAAATGAAGAGCTGTTTGATTATAAAAATAATAAAAAGGTTCATTTGAAAATAGTAGCTGCGCCTACTTTTGCAGCTGTACTTCTACGAGCATTGAACAGAATTAAAGATGAACATCCGAATGTAACGATTGAAATCGAGGAAAAAGATCCTCCACTAATAATGGAAACAATTAAACACACTGAATATGATTTTTGCTTTTTCGCTCAAGATTTAGAGATACTAAAGAGTGAAAAAAATATTAACTATGAATTAATTCGGACTGATCGTGTTCACGTTATTGTTGGAAAAAACTCCCCTCTCTATCATCTAGACTACGCAACAAAAGCTGATGTATTAGAAATGGATACAGCGTGCTATTCAATCTATTCTGATTATTATTATTCTAAGTTAATTAAAGAAAATAAAAATAAAATAAGAGTAACTACAAACAGTATGAATATACTTACAGAGACTGTTAGAGAACATAATGTATTTGTGTATTCTAATGAGTCAGGTGCTAAATTTCATCCGTACATTCTAAGTGGAAACTTAAGATCTATTCCTTACAAAGAAAATAATGAATACGTTGTTAAAGATTTATGGGTAATCTATCCAAAAAACAAAAAGCTTTCAAATATAAGTAAAAAATTTATCGAAATTGTTAAAGAAATAGCCACTCAATGATGAGGGGTTATTTTGTGTTTAAGAATCCTTTTTTGTCAATGTACTAATAGAGTAGTTGAATCAGGATAAAAGTCCTGATTCTAAATTGGAAAAATTTGTTAAAATTATGAATGGGGTAAATCTCAAATAATTGTAACAAAGGAGAAACTATGCAGAACAGAAACGTAGAACTTGTGGAACTAAATGCAGAAAATTGGTATGAATGCTGTCTATTAGAGGTATCTGAAGATCAAAAGAGTCACATTGAATCGAATGCAATCTCGATTGCTCAATCGAAATTTGAATCTTCACTAAAGCCATATGCTATTTATTTTGAAGGTAAAGCGGTTGGGTTTTTAATGTTTAATACTACTGAAGAAGAGCTAGATGGATATTGGATATATAGAATAATGGTTGATAAGAGCTATCAACAAAAAGGAATTGGTAAAATTGCTACTCAGTTATTGATCGATGAAATGACTAAACTAACTAATGCCAAAAGAATTGTCGTAGGATATCATCCTGAAAACTTAGGAGCACATAATTTATATTCAAGTTTAGGATTTATTGATTATGGCGATCGATTTGGAAAAGAAATGGCGGTAGTATTAGATATATAGCATTAAAACAGAAGGGATAGCAATTAAGCTATCCCTTAAATTCTCGATCGATTCCCGTAAATTAAAAATTGTTTTCTGTTTTTATTATTGAGTGTCCTCGTCGATTTTGTACTCCAAAATATCACCTGGCTGACAATCCAAAGTCTTACAGATCGCTTCTAACGTTGAAAAACGAACAGCCTTTGCTTTACCATTTTTCAGTATGGAAAGATTCGCCATCGTAATTCCAACCCTCTCTGAAAGCTCCGTTACGCTCATTTTTCGTTTTGCTAACATTACATCAATATTAATAATAATTGCCATACCATCCACCTCAGACCGTCAAATCATTTTCAGATTTTATGTTAATTGCTTCTTGTAGAAGCTGTTGGAGGATAGCAGCAAAAACAGCGATAACCAGCGAAGCAAAGATGATGATTAGTACCAAAAATCCAATAGGAGGGTCAACATTCCTCGCGATAAAATGAAAGAGTGGCATACCTAAAACATACAAGCCACTGATTGTAATCGCACAATACTTTATGTTCTTTAACGCCTTTACGGATAATTCGGAGAACGCTGTGTTGTTGTCAATGTATCGTAAAAGATTGAAAGCCTGATAAAGAGCAATATAAAAAGGCACAGCAGCTCCATACATCACGATGAAAACAAGATATTTCATAGCGGCAATATTTGGATACAAGTTTGATGCGAAATTGGCCAAACGTGGTACCAAAAATATACATAATGCAAGCACTGCAATTCCAACTAGAAAAATAATTAACTTTAAGAAAGTGGTTGAACCTCTTTTACCATTCATATTAAATACCTCACTTATTTTAGACAATATGAATTTAACACATAATTTATCGATTTACAATAAAAATGTATTGTTTTTTTATTATATTATTGTTGTTATTAAAATATCCTTTTAATTTTGACAAAAATATAGAGCATTTCTCATTACAAGAAATGCTCTTACTTTAAAAACGTTAAATTACGACTTTTTAACGTGAGATCAAAAAACTAATTATTCGCAGCGTTTATTACATTAAGAGAATGATTAATTGCCGATTTACATTTATTTGCATCTGGGGTTGATGTACGAGCTGCTGCTAATACAACGTCAATCGTACCATCAATTTTAGTCCATGAAGTACTATCTATTTTTCTAAGTTTAGCCTCTGATGTATCCCATTGATGTTCCAAATTGTCAGCATCTTTTTTAGCTAAAATAAAGTTTTTTGAGTTCATATCAGTCAACATTTTATTTTCTATTGTTACAAAATCTGTTAATTGACCAGTTAATGTTGTTTTAGTAGAAGCTACTTTTGATGATAATTTAATATAACCACCAATACCAACCGTTAAGAAAATACACAGTGCCAAAATAGTTTGTTTCATTATATTATTCTTATTTCTGTTTGCAGCTTGTGCATCTATTTTTTCAATATATAATGAAATGTCAATTTTTGTAACAGCAAGAAAAACAATGATTGCTAAAATTGCGATAAGAAAAATGATACTTGTACTTGTTGTTCCTAAACCTAAACCACCATTCACTTTTGGCTGAGATAAGTAATCTCCTAGTGATGCCCCAAGTGGACGTGTAAGAATGTACGCAATCCAGAAACCTATCATGCCATCGAGTTTTAAAACCTTCCACGCTAAAAATATACAAGCTATGATCACAATAACTGTTACACCTGTTTTAAAATAACCTAGTCCAAGTTGCTCAGAATATAAATCCCCAACAGCTGTACCTAGTGCAAATGTGAAAAGAATCGCTAACCAATAGAATATTTCTCTTTTTCTTGTGAAAATTGAATGGATAGAAAGTGTTTTTTCACTAAGAAACCAAAAAAGAAACGTTAATGCTAGCAGCACTGAGAATACAATTGTACTTGTTTCAAGAGGTACTCCAATTGCGTCAGTTAAATTATCAGTTACCAATGTTCCGAATACACTTATTAGTACAACAGTGATCCAATAAATACTTGGTACATATTTCTTAACCTTGAATTGAAAAAATAAAGAGATAAAAAATGCCACACCCATAAGGATTGTTGTAAGTCCTAAACCCAAACCAAGGTTCAAATTTAAGAAATCAGCAAATGTTTCCCCAACAGTTGTACATAGAACTTTGATAATCCAGAAATAGATTGTAACTTCTGGTACCTTATTTAGCAGAGTATTTATATTCTTTTGTTTTGTCTCCATAAATGAATTCCTTTCTATTGATTTAAAATACAATTTTATAATCACACACAATAATGAAAGGAAAATGAAAAACAGGAGAATTGTACAATTTATTTTTAAAGATTGAAAACTACTTTACATTAAGATTTATAAATAGAATTTGATTTCCGACAAAGAAGAAGTCATATTTCGATGAGAGCAAAGAAAATAACATTTTTATTTAATTAAAGAAGTTATAGTATAACAAACACCATGTTAAGGAGGGATAGTTAGATGTCAAATCATGAAAATGAAGAAATGCTAACTGGAGGGAATGTATCCAAAGTTTATCGTGCTGGAAATACAGTTCGACGAGAAATAAAGCCTGATAGTCTCAAAGTTCATAAGCTATTAAAGCACTTAGAGAGTAAAGGCTTTAATTATGCACCAAAAATTTTAGGAATAGATGAAAAAGGAAGAGAAATTTTATCATTTATTGAAGGAGAAGCGGGTAACTATCCATTAAAAGATTACATGTGGTCAGATACCGTATTAATTGAAATAGCGAAAATGCTACGACTTTACCATGATGCAGTAAGTGATTTTGTATTTGATGATAACTGGGTACCAATCGATCATACTCCTAAACAATTTGAGGTACTATGCCATAATGACTTTGCATTTTACAACATTATCTTTAACAATGAAAGACCTGTAGGTATTATTGATTTTGATGTGGCTGGTCCAGGTCCTAGAATATGGGACATTGCTTATACTCTTTATACTTGTATTCCTTTAAGTAGATTTTATCTTTCTGAAACAAACGAGAAAGTATATTATGATTCACAACACGCTAATCGTCTTAAACAACGAATTAGATTGTTTTTTGAAAATTACGGGGGAGGAATTAAAGAAGATTTATTAGAAATAGTAACTCTACGTTTAAAAGGTTTATGCAAAACAATTTCAAGAAAAGCCATGGAAGGTGACATTGCATTTCAAAACATGATAGAAGAAGGACATCTTGACCATTATCAAAATGATATTAAATTTATACGTGAAGAAGGTAAGCAGTGGATTTAAAATTAATGTGTTATTTAACGATCGCTTCAAGTGGCAGTTATGATAGCCATTTTTGTAGATTTCTCAAACAAGCACTTAAATGAATTTGGTAGAGTTAAGGGGAATTTGTCTATTATCTAGATTAAAAGATTTCACTCAAAAGAATTATGGAAACGTCTTGACGATAATTATTGTTAGTATAGCGCTTAATCATACTAGTAGTTGTATCATCTTTAGCTTAATGAACTAAAGCATTACTTAGTTTAAGGAAATAATTAACCATGACGCAAGAAAAGGATTTTTTAAAGCATAAAAAGAATATTGTTTTAAGAGAATAAACATATTCGTGTTTCTCTTTGGAACTTTTTCGAGGGAATTTAAATGGCTTTTTGGATTGCAACAATCGGTAGTAATTCCTTGTTTTATATAAAATTAAGAAAACAACCCTAACTTAAATAGGAGGATATATGAGAAAAGTTATTTTATTTTTACATTCTTCTTTAGATGGCTTTGTAGAAGGACCAAACGGTGCAATGGATATTGGATGGGTATCTTACAATGAAGAATTAGAAAAGCATGCTAAAGAAGTTTTAAGTACTGTAGACACAGTGTTATGGGGAAGAGGAACATATCAAATGATGGAAAATTATTGGACTTCAGTACCTTCTAACCCTGAAGCATCAGAACATGAAATTGAACATGCTAAATGGATTGAAGGGACATCAAAGGTTGTATTTTCTATGACACTTGAAAAAGCAGAATGGAATAATTCAAAATTAGTAAAAGAAAATATTGAGGAAGAAATTAAAAACTTAAAAAAACAGTCAGGTAAAGATATTATTATTTTAGGTAGCCCAAGGTTTGCACATTCTCTTATGGAACTCGATTTAATTGATGTAATAAAAATTACTATTTCACCAGTTATTATAGGAAGTGGTCTACCTTTATTTAAGGTCTCGGAAACTAAACGCAACCTCTCTCTTGTCGAAAACAAAACATTTAATTCTGGTGTAATTGGTCTTACGTACAATATTTTAAAATCGTAAAAAAATCGGCTGAGAAGTCGATTTTTTTTGAGCTATTTTTAGTTATTTTCAATAAATATATATGGATGGGTACAAAAATATATTAAATTAAATGAGATACTACAAAAAAGTCAATTCCTGGATTAGGGATTGGCTTTTCCTTTAAATTAATAATCCCAGATTACTTTTTTTCTATTTTCCTTTTTAACCAAAACGGACTATACAAAATATAAAAGCTGACAATCATCACCAATTCTGCAGAGAGAAGATACCATGGCCACGGTCCTAGATAATCTAATAGAGAAGCATTTTCGGGCTTTTTCATGAGATACATGAAGTTAGCTTTCAAAGACTTATTAATGAAAAATACGCAAGCTGCATAAAGGTTAACTATGAGAACGGTCACCCACAAGGATGGTATAGTCGGTCGATATTTGCTAGCTACCACCATAATTAAACAGGCAAGCACCACTCCTCCATGCGAAACAAAAAACTCGAAATATCGAAAGTGCGGAAACGAATAATGGCCGAGATCAGGTGTCAAAATGGCTTGAATGGAACTGGCTAAACCGGCAAAATACATGAATTGAAACACTCTGTAGCTATTAGTCACTAGCATTATAATTGCCAAAATAACTGTAATATCACTAAGTTCAAGAGGTAAACCCGTTTTAAGCGACCAAGCATTCTTATAAACAAGCCATATATGAAACAAAGACTCATTAGCAAATAAGAGAAATGCTAAAGAAAAACGAAGAAGACGTTTTTTCCTGGACTCTTGTATCTGCTTTCTAAAGACAAATAGAAGTACAACAAGAATCAAAATGATTCCGATTGTTAATAGGTGATTTAATGAAAAAAGGCGAAAAGGCCCCAATTTTGAATGAAATTGAAAAAATCTTTCCAACATAAAACCCCATTATCTGAATTGATTTTATAACGTGTATTGTTAGTTTGGGGCAAATTGTGCCAGTTCTATACAGACATCAAAGTTTCATATTAACTTTGATGTTTCTTTTGAAGAAAAGTTAAAATTAAAGGAGTATATTGAAGAATTATAAAATGATGAAAGAACGAGGTATTTATTTATGACAAGACAAAAGAAACTTCGAGGTGAACGAAGACGAATTCGTAACCTTAAAAAAGAATTAGTTGAACTATCTAAAAAACTAACAACCCCTCGTTCAACAAGTAGTACTTATAAGGGATACGATGCTTTCAATTTTCGAATGTTCGAACTGATTGGTGATTTTGATTTGATTCCTAGACGTAAAAAAAGAGATTTTTTACAAGAGATTATTAACTCAATTAGTAAATTACATAATCTGAAAACAGCAAAAGAAAATGAATATCGAATAATGTGTTCCTTCTTTCTTCCTCATATGGAGTATATTATTGTCTCTATTTTTTATACTAAAGCGGGATTAGATGATTTCTATCGAGGACTTTATCATAGTGGTAGATTCGAAAAAGAAATGATACCAATTGTTGACCCTAATTTCTTACAAACAGAATGGCAAATAAATGTTCCATCTTACTTAGAAGTAAAGGGGTATCACTGTAATATTAAAGCAAGAGAAAATGAAACGATGTGGCTTATTGGAGATTTATCGTAAGAATAGATGTAATGAGAAAACCCATCAGCGTAAATTGAAATAAAATGAAGTGAATATCTTAATAATGGTTGGCTAACGCAGTTGTATTAATTAACTGTGTAGTCAACTTTTTTTATTAAGTTAAAAGGAATTTAATTCAATTAAATAGGATAATCTGCTTTGGAAACTTAAAGGGAATTTTTGTTAAAATTAAATGATGTTTTATGAGTAATTGACCTTCACAAATTAGTATAGAAAACTACATACAATGGATGATTTAATAGCTGTTATGAAATAAATTAAATCCACTTTCTCATTTCATTTTAAGGAGGATAAAGGTTAATGAAACATTACTTAGAATTCACTGTAAATATAAAGCCAGTTCAAGTATCTCAAATTATTTTAGATGACACAGAATTAAAGTCTAATTTGATTTTTCAGGATTATAAAGTTGCTGGGGAGAAGGAAATTGTAATTCTAGTATTTCAAAAATACTTTTTTAGAAATGACAGTACAGCAACATTGACAGTTACGATTGATAACTTTAGCGGTGTTACGTATGTTAAGTGCATTTCTTCAGGTAATGGAGAAGGAATATTTGATTTTGGTTGGGGAGCAGGGAAAAGTTTTATTAAACCAATAAGACTAAGGTTGGCAGCTAATATATTGGAAATAATTGAGGATAATTAATTATTTATGAGAGTGTATTTGTTTTTCTTACTGCAACTGCGGAATTAATGAAAAGATAAATAACAAAAGTACGGCTGTATGACAGAATGGAGATTTTTATGCTGCAACAGATTAGAATAGGAAAGTGGTTAATTGAAGTCGATATTGATAGAACACGAGAATTTTATAATAAAGATATGGAAGTCTGTAATTGCTTATATTGCAAAAATTATCTTGAAGCTATTATGTATTTTAAGACTACTGTAACCGATATTTTCGAGAAACTAGGTATTAATCCAATAAAACCAGCGCATCTTTCACAATTACCTACTGAGGTAAAAGCGAGACGTTTATATTTAGGTAATTATTTTTTCGTTGGAAGAGTGCTAGAAGGTGAATTATGTACTAATTCAAACTTTAATAAAATGAATACAATTGAGATAGAGAATTTTATATTTGGTTTCTCAGAGGAATTAGAGTTTTTGCCAGAAGGTTTACCAAATCCAATCTTACAAATAAGTTTTGAAGCAAATATTCCTTGGATTCTTAAAGAAAATCCAGAAGATTAAGTAGTATAATGTTTAATAAATAAAGAGGTGAAAAAACGTGGAGGTTTCAATCCGAAATGCCAAACAAGAAGATTACGAGTCATTATTACCATTATTTAGACAAGTTCACGATTTACATGTTTTGGAACGACCAGACCTATACAAAGAGAACTCGACTCCAGTAGGTGAAGAGGAATTTAATAAACAGCTAAAAGATGATAAACAACATTTCCTAGTGGCTACTCTAGGTACTGGAATAGTAGGCGTGGCAGTTTTGAAAGAGGAAGAAATACTTGAAAACTCCTTTGTTAATGCAAGGAAGATCTTACTGGTTAATAGTTTATGTGTTGATGATGCGAGTAGGAAAAAGGGAATTGGAAAAATACTCATGCAATCTATTTTTGATTTTGCCAAAGAATTGGACGTTGATAGTATTGAATTGGGAGTTTCGGAGAGTAATCAAAATGCAATCCATTTTTATAAATCAATTGGAATGGCAACAAAAAATAGAAAAATGGAGTTTCGTTTAAGCTAAGAGAAAAAGTACATAAATAGTCGGTAGGATTGAATTCTGAGTACTCAGATCTCAATCCTTTTTTATTTATCAAAACTTTAGAAATAATATTGTAAAAATTTTTAAAAAATACTACTAGAAATTAATAAATGTAAGCGATATAATTAAATTGTGAAACGTCGTTCCATAATGTGGAACAGTGATTACGTAATATAATAATGGAATCCAAAAAATAAGGAGATGTCGATTGTGGAAATTAGATACTCAACACACCCAGACCAAGTTAAAACATTTACTACAGAAGATCTTCGCAAGCACTACCTAATTGAAGAATTATTTGTACCAGGAGAAACTAAGCTTACCTATTCTATGGAAGACCGTACGATTATTGGAGGGATTACTCCAAAAGAAGAAACTATTTCGCTAAAAGGATATGACGAAATCAAGGCAAATTACTTTTTAGAGCGAAGAGAAGTTGGAATATTTAATGTTGGTGGTAATGGTAAAATCACCGTCGATGGCGAGTTATATGTTATGGAAAATAAAGATTGCTTGTACATCGGACTTGGAAAGCAAGAACTTCTGTTTTCAAGTGATTCAGTAGAAAATCCAGCAAAGTATTATTTATATTCAGCGCCAGCACATAAGGAATATCCAACTCAACATGTATCGTTTAAGAGCATTGAAGGAGATCGTTTAGGTAGTCTAGAAAATGCCAATGACCGTGTCATTCGTCGCATGATTCATCTAGAAGGAATTCAAAGTTGTCAGGTTGTTATGGGATTAACGCAATTGAATAAAGGTAGCGTTTGGAATTCAATGCCAACTCATACACATAACCGCCGATCTGAAGTTTATCTTTATATTGATCTAGATGAAAATGCTAGAATGTTTCATTTAATGGGAGAACCGACGGAAACTCGTCATTTAGTCATGAAGAATGAGCAAGCTGTTATTTCTCCACCTTGGTCAATTCATTGTGGAAGTGCAACGAGCAACTACACTTTTATTTGGGCAATGGCAGGAGAAAACAAAACTTATAACGATATGGATGCTGTACCGTTGGAGCAACTAAGATAAGTTGATAGATTAAGAGAATCATAAGACAAACAAAGAGGTGTAGGAAATATGAGTTTACATGATTTTTCACTAGATTATTTTAACTTAGAGGGTAAAACAGCAATTGTAACCGGGGGGAATACCGGTCTTGGTCAAGGGTATGCAGTAGCACTTGCTAAATCAGGTGCAGATTTATTTATCGTGACACATAATAACGACTGGGATGAAACGAGAGAACTGATTGAAGAAACTGGACGTAAGGTGCATTTTTTTCAGGCTGATTTAACTAAAAAAGAGAATATTTTAAGAATCGTAGATGAGTGTGTAAGTGTTTATGGAAAGATTGATATTCTTGTAAATAATGCCGGAACAATCCGTCGCGCTCCACTACTAGAATATCAAGAAGAAGACTGGAATGCAGTGATGGATATTAACTTAAATGCGGTCTACTTCTTAAGTCAAGAGGTTGCTAAGATCATGGTGAAGCAGGAGGAAGGAAAAATCATTAATATTGGGTCAATGCTAAGCTTCCAAGGTGGTAAATTTATCCCACCTTATACTGCTAGTAAGCATGGTGTGGCTGGTCTAACGAAAGCTTTTGCCAATGAATTAGGTATACATAATATTCAAATAAATGCAATTGCCCCTGGATATATCGAGACTGCCAACACTGCACCAATTCGTGCGGATCAACAGCGAAACCAAGAAATTCTTTCGCGTATTCCAGCAGGAAGATGGGCGGATCCTTCCGATTTAATGGGAGTAGTCGTCTTCTTGGCTAGCCGAGCATCTGACTATATGAATGGTCATATTTTGGCCGTTGATGGTGGCTGGTTAGCGCGTTAATCTTTCTTAAATTAAAGGAATGGGGTTAATCCCCATTCTATTTGGAACTAAAACAGCAATGATTAAATCTATCTTTTGTAAACGCTTTATTAATTCTTAATTGAAAGGTTAGGTAGAAATTATGAAAATCATGAAAACGCTGGAAAAGATTCCTGGTGGATTAATGCTCGTCCCATTATTTTTGGGTGCAATTATTCATACACTTGCTCCAAAATCCGGTGAATATTTTGGTTCGTTTACAAACGGCTTGATGACAGGTACCGTTCCAATTTTAGCTGTATGGTTCTTCTGTATGGGTGCTGGTATTAATGTGAAAGCAACGGGGACAGTTTTAAGAAAATCAGGAACACTTGTATTGACTAAAATTCTAGTTGCATGGGGTGTAGCTTTCGTAGCTTCATTTTTCCTTCCAGAGGGCGGTCTACAATCGGGCTTATTTGCAGGATTTTCTGTATTAGCTCTTATAGCTGCAATGGACATGACAAACGGTGGTTTATATGCTTCCATTATGCAGCAATATGGTTCAAAGGAAGAAGCAGGTGCATTTGTTTTAATGTCACTTGAATCTGGTCCATTAGTAACGATGCTTATTTTAGGAAGTACTGGATTAGCAGTATTCCATCCACAAGCATTTATAGGTGCAGTTTTACCGTTTTTAGTTGGTTTTGTGTTAGGTAATTTAGATCCAGATTTACGCGCTTTCTTTAGTAAAGCAACACAAACTATGATTCCATTCTTTGGCTTTGCTTTAGGGAATACGATCGACCTTACTGTAATCGCAAAAACTGGACTTGCAGGCATCCTTCTTGGACTGATCGTCATCATTATTACTGGTATTCCTTTGATGTTCGCTGACAAGTATATTGGAGGAGGTAATGGTACAGCTGGTCTTGCCGCTTCAAGTACTGCTGGTGCGGCAGTTGCAAATCCAATGATTATAGCTGAAATGAAACCTGAATTTCTTCCTGTAGCTCAATCAGCTACATCTCTAGTTGCTGCCTCAGTTATCGTAACATCAATTCTAGTACCAATATTGACAGCTTATTGGTCTAAATATATGGAAAAGAAAAACAATAGGCCAATCGAGCAACAAAAAATAAAAGCATCAATATAATTTTTGGAAAGGGGAGACATTAGAATAGATGACTCTCCTTCTCTTATATGGAGGATTTATATGAGTAGAATACTAACAGTAGGAGAACCAATGGCACTCTTTGTTGCCCAGCGAGAAGGTTCATTGGAAAATGTAGAACAATTTAATCGTTTTGTTGCTGGTGCTGAAGTTAATTTTTCAATCGGTATGTCTAGATTAGGACATGAGGTTACTTATATTACCCAGTTAGGGAATGATCCGTTTGGCAAATCAATCGAAAAATTCCTTCAAGAAAACAGAATTGATACAACATATGTTTCGATTGTTTCTGACTTGTTAACTGGTATGATGTGGAAGCAAAAGGTTATTACTGGTGACCCGGAAGTATTCTCTTCACGTAAGAATTCAGCTGCTTCCCAAATGAGTTTGGATACAATTAAGAATTTAAACTGGGAAGGTTTTCAACATATTCATTTAACTGGAATTCCACCTGCACTGTCTTTGGAATGTAGGGAAATGGTTCATGAGCTAATGAAACAAGCTCGATCTAAAGGTATACAAATTTCATTTGATCCAAATATTCGTCCTGGTCTCTGGCCTGATCAGCAGGAAATGATTCGTGTCATTAACGATCTGGCATGTCGAGCAGATATCGTTTTTCCAGGCATTGAAGAAGGAAAATTATTAACTGGGAAGCAAGATGCTTACGAGATTGCGGAGTACTATCATAGAGCTGGCGTCAAAACAGTCGTAATAAAACTTGGAGCAAAAGGTGCTTTTACGAGTACAAAAGAAGAGACATTCAATACGGAAGGTTTTCCAGTTAAAGAGGTTGTAGATACTGTCGGAGCAGGTGATGGCTTTGCGGTTGGAGTAGTAAGTGGAATTCTTGAAGGACTATCTTTGAAGGAAGCAGTTAGTCGTGGAGCTGCGATTGGAGCATTGGCAGTCATGTCCCCAGGTGATAATGATGGTTTACCTGATCGAGCGGGGTTAGAAAAGTTTATGAAAGAGACACTTTATCGTCTTTAATAGGGTAGTAGAGTATATCTTCCAAACTAGAAAAAGTATTCTCAAGTAAAGAGAATACTTTCTATACATTCAAGAACCCAGTATATCCAAGACTTCTTGAGATGTCATAGCTATATTTTTTCATTGTATCAATTAAAGATTCGTTAATGATTTCCATTGTCACACGGTTCGTAGGGCCAGATATACTGAAGCTTGCAATAATATTTCCTCTTCGGTCATAAATTGGAACTGCAATACATCTTAGAACTTCTTCGTTTTCGGCGTTATCTAGCGCATAACCTTGTTGTTTTACTTTATCAATTTCATTTACAAATTCTTCTTTAGTAGTAAGTGTGTTTGGCGTTTTTCTTACAAAATTAAAACGATTAAGTAGTGTATTAAATTCTTCCTGTGTTTTACCAGAAAGCAATATTTTGCCAACTGCAGTACTATACATTGGAGCACGGCTTCCTATTCTTGAATACATTCGAATAGGTTGTGTACTTTCAATTTTATCAACGTATACAACTTCACCTTGGTCTTCAATACATAAATGAACTGTTTCGTTGATTTCCTCACATAGTTTTTCCAAATGTGGTTTTGCGGTAGCAACAATATTATTGTTATTTAATAGATTTTGTGAAAGGAACAGGATTTGTAAGCCAAGTTTATATTTGTCTGTTTCTTCATCTTTTACGACATAATTCATACTTGATAAAGTGGCCAGTAGTCTATGAACAGTGCTTTTGGTTAGCCCAACCTTTTCTGAAAGTCTGGCAATTTGAATTCCGTCCGGGTATTCAGAAATTTTATTTAAAATAGTAAGTGCACGTTCAATTGATTGAACAGTTGACATGGATATCTACCTCTTCATTATTTTTAAAACGATATACTAAATGATACTTTATATAGAAACTTTTGTAAAATGAATCATTATTCATTTAAGGCGTTAGAAAATTGAGCAATAAATTGAAAAAGAAAGAAGGGAATACAATGAAAAAAGTTGAAATTCTTTCAAGAGTTGTTGAAAGTGGTGTTGTGGCAGTTATAAGAGCTGATTCCAAAGAAGAGGCTATTAAACTTTCTAAAGCATGTATAAAAGGTGGAATTCATGGTATTGAAATTACATTTACATTGCAAGGTGCAGAGGAAGTAATTAAGGAATTGGCATATTTATATAAGGATTCTAATCAAGTCGTCATTGGAGCAGGATCGGTTCTAGACGTCACAACAGCTAGGATTGCTATTATGGCAGGGGCGCAATTTGTAGTAAGTCCAGCGTTTGATGAAGAAACGGCAAAATTATGTAACCTGTATCAAGTACCTTATATGCCAGGCTGTATTACGATTACAGAAATGAAGCATGCATTAGAAGCGGGTGTTGATATTGTGAAATTATTCCCAGGTAATGCGTTTGGTCCTGACTTTGTAAAAGCGGTAAAAGCTCCTCTACCACAAGTAAATATTATGCCTACTGGTGGAGTAGATTTAACGAACATAGAAGAATGGATCCAAAACGGCAGTGTAGCAGTAGGGGTAGGAGGCAATTTAATTGCACCTGCTAAAAACGGTGACTTCGATCAAGTGACAGACAATGCAATTCAATATATGAAAAAGGTACGTGCTGCCAAAAAATCTTTGCAGTTAGTATAAAAAAAATGGGAGGACATTAAGATGCTTACAAATTTAAAAGAAACAGTAACATTACATAATGGGGTAAAAATGCCACGATTAGGCTTAGGAGTTTTCAAGGTTTCAGAAGGAGAAGAAGTTGTTGAATCCGTAAAAGCAGCGATCCGAAACGGTTATATTAGCATTGATACTGCTGCAATTTATAAAAATGAAGAAGGCGTTGGTCAGGCCATTAAAGAATCTGGTATTGCACGTGAAGAACTATTTGTTACAAGTAAAGTTTGGAACTCAGACCAAGGCTATGAAACTACTTTACAAGCTTTCGAAAAAAGTCTGAATTTATTAGGTTTAGATTATTTAGATCTTTATCTTATTCACTGGCCAGGTGTTGACAAATATAAAGATACTTGGAAGGCACTTGAAACATTATATAAAGACGGTCGTGTCCGTGCAATTGGTGTAAGTAACTTCCAAATCAATCATTTACAAAACTTAATGAGTGACTGCGAAATTAAACCAATGGTTAATCAAGTAGAGTTCCACCCGCATTTAACTCAAAAAGAGCTATTAGCTTTCTGTAAAAATGAAGGAATCCAAATGGAAGCATGGTCACCTTTAAAACAAGGGCAGCTACTAGAAGAGCCAGTTTTAACAAAAATTGCTCAAAAATATAGTAAATCCGTTGCACAAGTCATCTTAAGATGGGACTTACAACATGATGTAGTCACAATACCAAAATCAATCAAAGAACACCGTATCGTCGAAAACGCAAATATTTTTGACTTTGAATTAACTCAAGAAGATATGGAAAACATTGATGCATTAAACCAAAATAGTCGAGCAGGTTCACATCCTGATACGATGAGAGTTGGGTTTTAAGATAGTAATTTTAGGGGAGTCTCATTAGAGATTTCCCTGTTTTATTTTTAGGCAAAAACTCGCAACCAATAATTGGCTCTTTTTATCTATATGGAAGAATAGTACTGCATAAAATACCCTACTATTGAAGGAATTAAAGTTTTTTTCAAAATGGTACAATCATTTTTATAACAACACTGTATGACAGTTTGAATAAGTTTTTTAATTATCTTTTTTAGAGGTAAACTATGAAAATTAAATTATTTTATTTTACTCCATTTTTATTAACTGTGGTAATAGCTATTTGCTACGGCATACCTGAAACTCTATCATTTGTTTATGGGTGGTTATTCACCTCAATATTTATTTTTGAACTTCGAATTTTGGTTTTTTGTTTACCCTATGGTCTTTATTTTTTAATGATAGGTAAATACTTTAATAAAACAGTGGCGTCATCTTTCCAAGCTGTTTTAATAACAATATCCTTGTTAGGGCTTTTTTCAATAGTTTCGCTTAATATTTACGAGCCAATCGAAAATATAGTTTATTTTACAAAGGAAACAAAAAGAGAATTAACGAAGCGATCGTTAACTTTATTCGAAGAAAGAATGAAAACAAAAGGAAAAGTTGAAGGAATTTATCAAACTAGTAAAATGAATGGCTGGGATGATGTTGAAGTTAATGGCCTTGTAGAAGGTAGGGGACTAGAAATCGATATAATGCCAATTAAAAAAGAAGATAAACGCAGTTTAGATTTTTATTATCTATTTAAAGAAGGTAAATGGTCACTAGAAAGAACAGAAGCACAAATAAACTGATTTAGAAAATATAAAGCCTGTATCATTGATTACTGGGTAATCGTGAATACAGGCTTTTTTTTACTAAATCTAAAAATATTTAACTTCATTGGTATACGAAATGAAAATGTGAATATTTTCTTATGAGGAGGTAGTGTAATGAAAAAGAAAGAACTTCCAACGATTAAGAAAATTATTGAGAAGAATAGGGAAGAGCGAGAGAGAAAGTTGAAATTGTCAAAACAGAAAACAAACGAATTTTTAAAAAAAATCAAAGAATATTAAAAATAGGAGCCGCATTTTTGGCTCCTATTTATTTCCTATACTATTTAATTTTTCCATAAATCTTGCAGTTTTATTTCTACTTTGTGCTAATCGATCGTTACGTTGTTTTCGAACTTCGCCAATAACACTTTCAAGTGAATTATCTTTTGCTACAATAGTTCGATCACCGATAGTTACTGTTACAGCACCCGTTGAACTATTTGCATAAGCTCGAACTTTACTATATCTTTTTCTATTTCTATCATTAAATCTTCTAGATTCTTCTTTTAACATATAATTCACCTCTCTTATATTATTTTGAAGTAACCAATGGTTTTTCACTAATAATCTTAGAGTGCGACTTTAGGATTCTATGAATATCTGCTGTTTGTAATATCTCACTTTGTCCTAAAAGTATACTATTTTCTAAGAATTCTTGCAATGTAACTTCATCTTGAAGATTCACGAAAAATGTAATGATCCAATACTCATTTTTACTTTCAATATAAATCTTATATGAGTATGATTCATCTGTTTGCAAAATAAGTTCATCATTTTGAAAATAACATTTTACATAGGGTTCATTCACCATATCCGAGTCTTTACCGTTAAATTCTTCTTTAAATGACCGTCTAGGATATTCTTTATGTAGTAGACTAAAATGTTCATCTTTCACTTTATATACACAAAATGGAGATTCCATTATATAGAGATGTTGGTATTCAAGTGTCCCATTAGCGATAAATTCTATATTTTCATCTAAATGAATGAGAATCTTATTAAGGAACAGTATGTTTTGCTCATACGAATCTATTGTATAGTTCATATCATCAACTATATCTTGTAATCTATTGACCTCCTCTACCGTCATATCTTTTATTTCACGGATGGCACGTTCACCACTGTTCCGTAACATGAAATTATTTAATGATTCAATTGAGAAGGTTGTACCTAAAAAAGGTTGTACAATTGCGTATTCATTCGGTCTGAAAACTCTGTAGGCATCAATATGGAATAAATCTTCATTCTTCCAATTTGGCATCTGAAGAAAGGTGTATAAAACTGTTACAAAGTACCAAGCTATCAATCCATACATAAAGAGTTGTAAAAATGAATGTTGATGATAAAAATCATAGCCCCATTTAAACCATGATTCTGGGATAGGGAAAAACTTGGTAATCGTTGCAACAAGACCTGATATCCCAACGCCAACTTGTAATTTTGATACTTTCATACCATATTGCCCGATTGTTATTAGTGATACTAACTGTTTAAATGGATATATAAAGAATAAAGGTATCCACATTCGCTCAAATCCATTTTTCTTTTTCACCGTTTTATAATTAGAATTAGCAGCGGAAATAAGAGGGTCCAATACCTTTTGGAGTTCTACCACACTTTCATCAAAATTGCTCTCCATGATTTTCTCCTTTATATTATTTTAGAATCGGTAAGGTTGTAGGAAATCTTTACCACCTCTATTTAAAGTATAGCATGAACTTATTTCCAATTTTACTAGATTCTACTTGGACACATAAAGTTCACTTAATTCATAAAGCAGTACATTATTGCGAATAAACTAAACTAAAATAAAAAGCCTGTACCATTGATTACTTTGTAATCGTAGGTACAAGTTTTTCTATTAAATCATTGTGGTTGAATATGTGGTTGTTCTTTTAAGTGATCCGTCAGATCATCTACAACAAATGCGAATTCATCGTAAGATACACATTCTAATGGGAATTCTAGTGCAACTTTGTTTTGTTTGTTGTATATGGCAACAACTTTAGAACGTCGGTCAAGCAGTCTTGTTTTCATGTTAGACTTTTGAATTGTTATTTTTTTTATGTCTTCTAGTCTAATCTGAGAGTGAGCATCTTTTTCGGTATATCGGACAACATTGCCAACAATTTCGATTTTGTTTTTTAATAGTTTGGTTTTATAGATTTGATATGAAACGATTAAAACGGCAAGTAAAGATGTTAAAGTGATATATACTGAGTCCATTGTGGAGAATGCTTGATATCCTCTAAAAGCTAGGAGGACGTACCAAGCGTAGAACCATTTACTTAATTTTGGTTTACCTTCGTAGTATATAGTCGAAGCATCTTCTTCTTTTTCATTCGCTCTTTTGTCCATAAATAGTTGTACATGCTTCGATTGATTTTTATTGAACTGTCCATCTTCTAAATAAGTACCATCCCACATATGAACAGAGTCGTCTTCTTCCTCGAGAGCATAAGCACCTACCCATGCTGGAATGACTTGATCATCATGTGAAACGGAAGCTAAATAATAACGGATTGGTTGGTTATATGAATTTTCAATATCAAGTTGTTTAATTAACTCGATTGTTTCAGGTACAAAATCATGTTCTTGCACGATATATAGAAACAAGTGACTTTTAGCAAAGTATTCTTGTTTTTTCCTCTTTAATAGGGAATAAATGCTCCTTACGAATTCTGAGTATTTCCCAATAAATATATTCTGTGGATTCTATATTTGTTGCACAGGCCAACAGTTGTTCTTCAGGTATGTCAATGTCTCGTTGAAGAGCGGCAATCATTGCGTTAGTTCGAATAAACGGGTCAGTAAATGTCATTGCTTCCTTTATAAAAGGTGTCATCTCATCATTAAAGTAATACTCCATTAAAGATAGATAAATCGACATGATTGAACGGATTTGTAAATAGGTTTCTTTCCATGAGCCATACACAAACTTAATATCATAATCATTTTGATAAGGAAGAAATTCATCTACTTGCTTTTGATAATCGACTAATAACAATGGAGCGATGTATTTTGGTTCTAGATAACCTTTATCTAACAGTATGATAACGTCGATAAAAAGTAGTTTTATATTCTTCTACTTCAAATAATTGAGTATGTTTATCTAATAGTTTAATAATGATGCCAGGGTTGTCGTATAGAACATCTAATGGTAAAACAACTTGCTTGTTTTGAATATCTTGTTCGATTAATTCCAAGATTGCTAGTTCATGCTCTTCTCCGTCAAAAGAGGTTATGTATCTGAATACTTCTTCTTTAGCATACTTACTATATTCAGGGTAATATTTTATTAAAGCCTCTGTTAATTCAGGTATTTCGAAATGAGAGATGAATTTGATTAGATGGTAACTAGGTTCATCCCATACTTTAAATGATGTTGGATATGGATAAGCGGCTTCTTTTGCTAACCATTCTAAAGTTAATAAATTAAATTGTAGGTCATCTACTATACTCCTCCGATGTTTAGTTATAAGTTTTAGATTTCTAACAATATTTTAATTTTATTGGAAATACCTATAGATAGACACTGTTAAATAGTAGTAAGTAGGAGATTATTAATAGTATAGTTGAGATTACGGTTGTCTAATTGGACAATCTTTTTTTTTTCGAGCCTACAATAACTACTTCTTCACCAACCTCCTATTTTGTAAATATTTTTTTACACATTTAATACCTTTTTTTACAAATATTTTGAATTTTTACACAAAAATTAACGTTTTAAAGTTGGCACGGAAATTGCTTTATTAAAGTATAGAAAAACAAAAAGGGGGGCGGACATTGGAAATTATCAATTTTGTCCAATCGAATTGGTCAGAAATTCTCCAGATGACTTTTGAGCATATTCAATTAGTTGGATTGGCAGTGGGGATTGCCATTTTGACTGGGGTGCCATTTGGAATCTATATTTCACAGCGGGAAACATTGGCTGAAATTGTTTTGGCCATAGCAGGGATTATCATGACGATTCCGAGTATTGCCTTATTTGGAATTATGATCCCGATTTTCTCATTGATTAACCAAGGAATCGGGTTTTTACCAGCCATTGTTGCTTTGGTTTTGTATTCTCAATTGCCAATTATTCGAAATACGTATATTGCGATTAAGAATGTTGACCCGAATGTAAGGGATGCAGCGATTGGTGTAGGGATGACGACTTTCCAACGTTTAATGAAAGTTGAGCTACCTCTTGCCTTTCCGGTGATTATGGCAGGTGTTCGAATGGCGATTGTGATGACAATCGGTATTGGAGCAATTGCAGCTTACATTGGAGCTGGAGGTTTAGGTGGATATATTTCACGTGGTATTTCAACAAGTTATGCTGTTATGATTCAAGTAGGAGCAATCGCCGTTTCAATTTTAGCAATTGCAATGGATTTAATCATAGGAAAACTTCAGCAAAAGTTTACAAGTAAAAGTGTTAGGCCATAAGCACTAGTAATAAATGAGATATACGAAATGAGAAGGAAGGTGGAGTTTAATGATAGAATTCAAGAATGTCACGAAGGTTTATGAAAGCGGTAACAAGAATGTGACAGCTGTTAACGAAATCAATTTCCATGTTGAAGAAGGAGAAATTTGTGTATTCCTTGGACCTTCAGGATGTGGAAAGACGACTTTACTACGAATGGTGAACAGATTAATTCCAATTACTAGCGGAAAGATTGAAGTGAATGGGAAAGATGTTCATTCAATGGATATGATTAAACTTCGCAGATCGATCGGGTACGTGATCCAACATAATGGATTATTTCCAAATATGACGATTGAAGAAAATATTAACGTTGTCCCGAAAATGCTCGGTTGGGATCAGGGCAAAATGAAGAAAAGATATAGTGAACTGATGGATATGATGGGATTAGATGCGGGGCAATTTCAAAAGCGTTATCCATATGAATTATCAGGTGGCCAGCAGCAACGAATCGGAATTGCGCGTGCCCTAGCTGCAGATCCGCCTGTTATGTTAATGGATGAACCGTTTGGAGCACTTGATCCAGTTATTCGAGACCACTTACAAAATGAGTTTCTGAAAATCCAAAAAGAAATGAAGAAAACGATTCTTTTTGTTAGTCATGATATTGATGAGGCAATTAAATTAGCTGATAAAATTGCAATTTTTAATACAGGAAAACTGATGCAGTTTGGAACACCTGATGAAATCTTATCTAATCCAAAAAATAGCTTTGTTAGTGACTTTGTCGGTGAAGAACGATCACTAAAACGATTAACGTTATTAAAAGTAAGAGATCTAGTTTTATTAATGGATGGTTTTAAAAAGAACATTTCGAATCATGAATGGCATGGACAAGTAATCTCAGTAAATGAGAATTTGAAAACAGCTCTAGCTATTCTTTTAGCAGCTCCGAACGGAGAAGCATGTGTTGTCGATGAAAACAACAGATATATGGGAATTCTACGAGTCTCTGACTTTAGCTTTTTAACTGAAATTCATCCGAAAGATTTTTCAATTGTAAGGTAAGGAGGGTGGTTTTTTGACTAGTAAAAAGACAGAAAAACTAGTGAAAATTGGTTTAGGTGTCATTGCACTGGCTATTCTAGTTTTTGCTTATACTATGGGCACATTTAAATTCATTATTGATAATCCAGATGATCTGATCAATTTAACCATCGAGCATTTAAAACTAGTCGGCATTTCGGCAGTGCTTTCGATTGGAACTGCAGTGCCACTAGGGATTCTAGTTACTCGACCTAAATTTAAAAAGTATGATTGGATTGTTTTGAACTTTGCCAATATCGGTCAAACGGTACCAAGCTTAGCGATCCTTGCACTTGTGATGAGTTACTTTGGATTAGGTTGGCAAACTGCGATTTTTGCGCTTTGGTTTAATTCATTACTTCCTATATTACGTAATACGGTAGCGGGCATTGAAAATGTGAATCCGCAAATTATCGATGCTGGACGAGGAATGGGAATGAGCTCGAAACAACTCTTTTTTAAATTGGAACTTCCAAATGCGATGTATGCCATCATGGCAGGAGTCCGAACATCAGTCGTGATCAATGTTGGTACTGCAGCATTAGCCTTCCTAATTGGAGGCGGAGGTTTAGGCGATTTAATTTTTACAGGAATCTCGCTTTACGATACTGGCATCATCCTATCTGGAGCTGTTCCTGTTATCTTACTTGCTATTATTCTTGATTTTATACTTGGAAGACTTGAAAAAGTCATCATTCCACGAGGCCTTCGACGAACAAATGAAGCAGCTTAGTGACATTTAAAGGAGGAATTAGGATGAAAAAATTCGGCACAATGTTAGTTTCAGCTATGCTGTTATTCTCTTTAACGGCTTGTAATAGTTCAAAAACAAGCAATGAAGGAGGTGGATCTGACAAAGGTAAAATTACAGTTGGTGGCAAGGATTTTACAGAGCAACAAGTTCTTTCTAAAATTACATCGATTTACTTAAAAGAAAATGGCTATGAAGTTGAAGAAGCAAGCAACATGGGTAGTACCGTTGTTCGCTCAGCATTAGAAAATGGTCAAATCGATACGTACTGGGAATACACAGGTACAGGTTTAGTCGTTTACCAAAAACAAAAAGTCGAAACTGACTCCGATAAAGCGTATGAAAAAGTAAAAGCAAATGATGAGAAAAAAGGAATCGAATGGTTGGATAAAGCGAACTTTAACAACACTTATGCGATTTTAATGAAGCAAGATACAGCTGATAAATTAGGAATCAAAACAATCTCTGATTTAGCTGATTTAGTAAAAAGTAATCCAAAAAAGCTAAAGTTTGCATCTAATGCAGAATTTTACGCTCGTGAAGATGGCGTAAAAGGTCTTCAAAAGAAATACGACTTTAAATTCCCTGCTAAAAACGTAGTAAAAATGGATTCTGGTTTACTTTACAATGCATTAAAAGATGGTCAAGTAGACGTTTCAGTAGGTTTTGCGACAGATGGACGAATCAAAGGCTTTAAACTGATAAGTCTTGAAGACGATAAGCAATTCTTCCCAGCTTATAATGGTGTACCTGTTGTAAGTGAAAAGGTTGCTAAAAAATATCCGGAAGTTCCTAAGCTATTAAATAAGCTTGCTGGTTTACTTGATAATGAAACAATGATGGCACTGAATTACTCTGTTGACGTAGAGCACAAAGACGTTACAGAAGTAAGTCGAGATTGGTTGGATAAAGAAGGGTTAACGAAAAAATAAAGGTTAACCGATGAGGATGTGATTCGTTGCTAATTACTTCTGAGAATTTGGTGGATTTTATCATGAAGGAATCGTATTCTATGGTTCCTACGAAAACCAAGATGGCATTAAAAGAAGCATTGGCAGATAGTATTGCATGTACAATTGCTGGAACTACAACACAAGTCTTTGAAATGGTCAAAAGATTTTCCGAAACTCAGTATGGAAAAGGCAGTTGCTCCATCTTCATGAGCCATTTGAAATTAAGTGTAACTGGAGCAGCTCTAGTCAATGCAACAGCTGCAAATGCACTAGACATGGACGATGGCCATCGCCTAACAAAAGGACATCCCGGTGCGATCGTTTTTCCAGCAGTGTTTGCAGCTGCAGAAGAATACAATCGTTCGGGTGAAGAATTTATGTCTTCTCTTTTGGTTGCCTATGAAGTAGCGATTAGAGCTGGAATTCTTGTCCATCAGCTTCGTCCAGAATACCATTGTACCGGATCGTGGGGAGCGGTTGGTGCAGCAGTTGGGGTAAGTAGAGTAATTGGTTTAAATGCAGATGAGATGAAACATGCTCTCGGTATAGCTGAATATCAATCTACTTACTCACCGATGATGCGCTGTATTGAAACGCCCTCCATGTTGAAGGATGCGATTGGCTGGGGAAGTATGACGGGAACTGGTGCAGCTTACTTGGCAAAAGAAGGATTTACTGGAATTCCATCTCTGTTTGAAATGAAAGAAGCGATTCCATTTTTATCTGACAGTGGCTCAAACTATAAAATAGAAGAACTGTATTTTAAACCTTATGCTTGCTGTAGATGGGCACAACCAGGGATCGAAGCTATGAAGGAAATAGTAGAAAAGTATGATGTAAGCATAGACAAGATTCATAAAATAAACGTTTTTACCTTTACAGAGTCAGCTAGATTAAATAGAAGCATGCCAAAGAATACAGAAGAAGCACAATATAATTTAACCTTTCCAATTGCTGCGTATCTATATTCGGGTGAAGTTGGACCAAATCAAGTAATGAATGAATTAGAAAATCCAGAGATTGCTAGATTGATGGAGAAGATTGAGGTTTATGTAAATGACGAGCTAAATAATGAATTTCCTAAAAAGGCACTTAGTCATGTTGAAATTGTAGATACTGAAGGAAATCATTATTTTTCTGGGATTCATCAAGCAAGAGGTGACTATGATCAACCATTAACTGCTGATGAAAAAAAGCAAAAGTTTACTAGTCTTGTAGCCCCTATTTTAGGAAATAAACAATGTGAAGAATTGTATCAATGTATTCAAACAATCGAAAATCTAAAAAGCATTCGCGAATTAAGCGAACGAATAAAAATCGGAGGGATTTAATAATGAAAGAACGTCAAATTAGTTTTTATAGTGAAGGGTTTAAATTAGATGGAACGATTTACTTACCAGATGATTACCAACCAGGAGAAAAGAGACCGGCGATCATTCCTAACTCTGGATACAATGGCTTTAACGAATTCTATCCACGATTATTTGCTCGTAACATGACTGAAGCTGGGTATGTTTGCCTTGGATTTGACTACCGTGGATTCGCAAAAAGTGAAGGAACTCCAGGACGAGTTATTTTAGATGAGCAAGTACAGGATATTAAAAATGCGATTACATTCTTATCAATCCAAGAAGAAGTTGATCCTGAAAACATTGGATTAATTGGATGGGGTATGGGTGCTTCTAACGTTGTACGTGTTGCAGCATCAGATGATCGAGTTAAGTCGGTTGCTGCTTTAAATGGTTTCTTTAATGGTGAAAGATGGTTAAAATCAATTCATTCTTATGTTGAGTGGGTGGATATTAAGAAGACAGTTGAAGCGGATCGTGTTCTTCGTGTAACGACTGGAAGTTCGAAATATGAGGATCCATTTATTCATTATCCATTGGATGAGGCGACTAATGATTATGTTCAGAAAGAGCTTGCTATTTTATCACCGTTTGGTAAGTTGACTCAGTTGCAGTTTACGGACTCGATTATTAATATGAATGCGGAGAAGATTGCGCAGGATATTGAGTGTCCATTGTTTGTGGCGCATGGTAAGGATAATCTTTTGCATCCAGTTGATGAGTCGGTTCAGTTTTTTGAGGCGGCAGCGGAGCCTAAAGAGCTGTATATTATTGATGGTAAGCATAATGATTTTATGTATCATGAGCATCCGGTGTTCCAGGAATTGGTTGGGGAGCTTAAGGGATTTTTTGGGAAGAATTTGAGTTATACTAAATTGGAGACAGTAAGATAATAGTTTAATAGAAGGACTATTTAAAAGGACGCATTTTGCGTCCTTTTGTTAATTTAAAAATAACTGCAATGCCTCTTTGTTTTTTTCATCATCTAGTTCTAATACTTCACCGGCTTTTTCATATCTTTTTGGTGTAAATGCACCATCTACAGGAATTCGAAATGTTTCTACATCTTTATCCTTACCTTTAACTATGTAATCAGACGCTATTTTTAATATGTCTATTGTAGACATGTTGGTTTGAATATAAGGTTGGACAATACCCAATGTTTTAGGTAAACTTGCAATTCCTTTAAAAGTAAGTACTTGGGACTTAATAGCTTCCATTACTTTTTGTTGTCTAACAACACGATCGAAATCACCTCTAGCATCATGTCTGAATCTTGCATAACCTAAGAGTTCTTTTCCATTTAATTGTTGAACCCCGGGTTGAAGACTAACTCCGATATGACTTTTCATTGGTTTTTCTACATTAATTGTTACTCCTTTTGGGGCAATTTCATCAATCATTTCTTCAAAACCTTTGAAATCAATTATTGCATAATATTCAATTTCGATTCCAAAATTTTGTTGAATTGTTTGTCGTAGAAGTTCAACCCCTCCAAAAGAATAAGCTGCGTTAATCTTATGTTTTCCATATCCCGGAATCGGAACATAACTATCCCTCATAATCGAAACTAACTTTGTTTCGTGTTTTTTATTGTATTGTAAGATCATAATTGAATCAGTTCGAGAGCTTTCTCCTTTTTTGCGAGCATCTTCTCCTAATAATAGGATGTTAGTTTTATTAGTTATTTTTTTAGAATTAAATTTTATTGTTTGTTTATTAGTGTTTTCTTCACCTAATTGAATTCCTTTATAATATTGATAGAATCCATAACATAGTGTACCTGATAGTAGAATTACTAGGATTAAAATTGCCTTTAATAGTAGACTTTTCTTGTTTTTCTTAAGGTTTCTATTCATAGTTCTCCGTTTCCTTACAGTTCCTTTCATTAAAGTTTAGTAAAAAATCGATCACCCCTTAATGTAATATTTTTTAATGTTTTTAATTATAGTAATCACGGGAATGAATTCAGTAGAATTTTTGTGAATGTTTTAGTAAAACGTTTCAAATTTTTACTTTTAGAAATACCTTGTGAAGATTAAATAGTTTTCAATAATAATATCAGAATAATACATGTTAATAGAAATCATATTAGTTAAATTTTCATAGAGTTTTCTAATTGTGTATATTACTAAACGAAGAAATGGAAGCTATTTATAAACCTTTATTGCTAAAAGGTTTAATGGAAGAGGGCTAATATTTTTAATTATAAATTTCCTAAAAAACAAAGGCTCGTCTAGTGATAGAAGAACCTACAGAGTCAAAACTATTGAGTCGATTAAATTTTATAATGGGTGAATCTACAGTACCAACAAGTATTGGTATGTTTATTGGTGAATAGATATTAGTTTACTTTTTTCTTTTTTTGATAAAAAGAAAAGTAAACTGCAATAGATAAAATACCACCATAAATAGTCCAAATTGTTATAGCACTTTGCCACTCTCTTTGCATTAGAAAATAGGTACTTAGTATAACTACTATAAGAAAACTAATTATTACTGCTGATTTAAACATAATCCAGCTCCTTAAAGTATTTTCTTTAAGCTTATCATATTTCAAAAGGTATATTATGGGAATAATCGAACACTATGTGAAGTTAACGGAAAAATTGAATGCCATTATATAGACGTTACTTTAATTCTTCTAAAAAGGAGTTTCTTGAATGACGAAGATACCAGATAATGGAGGAATAGTTATTTTTCTATTTCATTTAGTCATGAAGTAACTTTTTATTGTGAAAATATTCACAAATATGACAAGGAGTTTTAGTATTTTACCTTACTAGATGCTAAGATAATTACGTAAACGTTTACTAAAAATACTAGGAGATAATTAAGTTCGAAACATGAATAACAGAGAAATATTATTTATTTTTTTACCAACCTTTTTACTAGTTTTATTATTAACAGGACCATTAATGTTCAATAAGAAAAGTAAATCATGCCCAACTAATGAAGTTATAAGTAAACCTATTTCAAACACATTTCTTTCTATTAATGGATCATATCAACTTAGCCGATTCACTAGGAAATAATTAAGCTTAAAGATGAATAACGGAAAAATATTATTATTATTTACCTTTCATTTACTAGTTTTATTTACAGGTCAATTAATGTTCAATAAGAAAAGTAAATCATACCTAACTAAGACTGAAACAATTTAAAATAGCGGAGGTTAGCATCAAATTATTCAATGCTGACCTCCGCTATTCACTTACTAATAAATATTGATACACATACAAATAATAGAAAACTTAAAATAATATATTGATAATTTCGTTTAGTTTTAGGCATTATTATAAAAATAATTATGTAACTTAATAAAAATAAACATGATACAACTACATTCACGATACTTTCTATCATAAAACGTCCATTTAACATAATAAATAAAGACTGCATCCCCGATGAAATAGATAGTATTCTATATAAAGGAAAAGCTTTCTCATCCTTTAGAAAAACATTCTCATCCATATTCTTCAATTACTCCTTTTTTAGTTTTCTCTTTTATTATAACTTAGATTATCTATTTAATTTGTTTCAATAATGAGAAAAAAATACGGAATTTGAATCATTAATTATTGATAAACTTAACCTGAAATTTATCAAGTAACTACGTCAAAATGGTTATAAATAATAAGGTTAAACTATTTTATATTTTATAAATACTGTATAAAAGTCCAATAATTACACTTAAATATAAGGATAGAGTAATATAGAACAGTTTAATTCATCAAAATTAATCATTAAACGAGATTAGTATTAATGATAAAAGATAAAATACGATAGATGATGCGATTGCAATTTATTAGAGAACCCTATCAAATCGATTACCTCTTTATGAAATATATAATGTCTTTAATTATAGTAATCTTGGGAATGAATTCAGTGGAATTTTTATGAATATTTTAGTAAAACGTTACAAATTTTTACTTTTAAAAGTACCTTTGTGAAGATTAAATTGTTTTTCAAAAAAATATAGGAATAATGCATGTTAATAGAAACATAGTTGTTAAATTTTATGGGGTTTCAATGGGATTAAAGGCAACTGTAGAAAAAAGTGTGAAATTGTTCACAAAAATGACACTGGAATTTAGTAAAATTTACCTTTTAAAATGTTAAGATGATTTCGTAAACGTTTACTAAAATCTAGAAGATAATATCTATGTAAAAACATTAATAACAGAAAAATATTATTTGTGGAGGTGATTATGTTAAATAATCACAAAGAATAGTTATCTTCCATTAATACGTTAATGTGAGTTTTAAAAAATAGCATATATGTGATAGTTATCACAATTTATAGTTAGGAGGAGAACATTATGAAAAAAATATTTAAATTTGCTTTGGTTATCGCTTTTTCGTACTTGTTAGTATTAGTTACAGTACCAAATTCAGGTTTTGCAGAAGAAAAACAGGAAGTTGCTACAGTATCAAAGTTAGATCCTACAACAGAAGAGCAGCTTCAAGATTTTGAAAACAACAAAGTTATTATACGAGATAACGATGATACTTCACTTAACCCATTGACACGCGCGACTACTGGAAAAAGAACTGTAATGTACAAACGTGGTGGTACCTTTGCGTGGTCAAAAGATTATATTAACTTTACATTTAATGGGAGTAAAGTTACTTCAAGTAGCGGATGGCAAGAGGTAGGATGGGTATTTCCAAACCTAGTTAAAGCTAAAGGAATGAAAGTATATTATAAGTCTGCTAGTGTACATGAATGGAAGGGGAAAAAAACTATCAGTATTGGGTCAGTTTCTCCATGGGGAGATGTAAGTTTATTTAGTAAAGATGTTACTGATTACTATGCTGTCTATAAAGATGGTAAAGATAAGTGGAATTAAGTCATTCTAGAGACGGCTTAAGCTAATTAAGTCGTTTTTTTTTAAGGATGTGAAAGGATGTTGAAAGTTAAAAGTTTAACAAAGAGATATGGGAAAAAGGTAATTTTAAAAGATGTTAATCTAAATATCATAGCTCCAGGTATATATTATTTGGTTGGAGAAAACGGTTCAGGAAAAACAACATTCTTTAAGTGTTTACTTGGATTAGAAAAATTTTACGGTGAAATATATTTTGGTGATCCTAAAACACTTTTCTGTTTATATGATGATCTTCCTTTGTATCAAAATTTAACTGGTTACGAGAACGTTGTACTATTTACGGAGAAGAGATTTTTAAAAAAGAAGATATTAGATGTGGCATCCGAATTATTTGGAAATACTGAACAATTTTACCATACGAAAGTAAAGAACTATTCACTAGGTCAAAAAAAGTTAGTAGGACTATTACTAATTAAACTTTTAAGCCCAAATTATTTAATTTTAGATGAAGTGACAAATGGACTAGATTTAAAAAACAAGAAATTACTAAAATCTTTATTATTAGATTTTAAAAAGACCTCTATAGTAATTTTAAGTGGCCATGAGATACATTTTTATAAGGAAATTGCTGATAATTATTTTTTATTAGAAAATCAACAAATTATTTTGATAGATTCGGAGAGGATAGATGACTAATTTTATAAAGGAAATAAGTTTAGAATATTATTACCAATATAAAGCAAAATACTTTATCATCCTAGTTTTAGCGCTACTTCTTTTATCCGCATTTGTTGTAAATTCTCAATTTTTGCTTACTAAAAGTACTCTTCAAAATTATAAACATATAGAAGAGGTTTATCGGCGAGACAATATAGATATAAAGGACGCATTGAATGATAAGTTAAATTTAAAGAGACCGGATTCAAATACAGAAGTGGTTGATAATTATTTAAAATACGAACATCTCAATTATCAATATTCTTTAAAAGCTTTAAAACCAATAAACTCAATCAACCAACTATTTTCTTCAATATCTTTGATCATTTTACCAATTATTTTTTCCATGTACTCAATTTGTGTAGCACATTGCGATATAAAATATAAAACCTTGAAAGTTTTACTGATCAACAAGTCAATTGTTAAATACCATATCAATAAAATGGTCTCTATCTTAGGGGTCATCATACTATCTACTTTAGGTATATCTATTGTTCATAGTATAAATCAATGGATAGTATTTAGGTTCTTTATGAGAATAGATCCTTCAGTTCCAAATATAGATGATTCTATTTTTTCCTTTTCATTTGCCGATAAAATTCCGACCCAAATTATATTTATATTAATAATAAATATATTTTTTTCTATATTATTCTATTTTGCTTCTGTTCTCACACGCAGTAAAATTTTACCTTCTTCTATTCTGTTTATATATATGTTTTTAGTTCCTAATATGGGGAAATTTGATATTAAAAACATCATTCTTTATTCAGTACCCAAAATTTTTGATACAAAAGCTACGTTATTTTCTACACATTCAGGAAATGAATTTCCGATGTACTATATTTTTATTTGGGTTACTATATTAATATTTTTCTCTCTTTTTGTAGTTTATATTTCAGACAAGAGGTCTAAGTATTATTAAAATTGAACTGAATAAATCTTAGAAACTAAAGGTGTTGAGAGGATGAAAAAATTAATCTTTTGGGGCAACTAATATTGAAATTGCAGAAAAGAAATTATCATTAATGACTCGACTTCATCTATCTAAGCAAAAGTAATCATTTCAGCTTTATTTACTGACTATCCTTGGAATATTTTCTTGGACGAACCATTTGAGCATTTAGAAATGGCTACATGCGAACTGGTTTGGACAGAATTTTCAAGGTCGAATCTTTTGTGTTTATAAATTAAGTAGCATATCTCACATTGAGAGGTTAGTAATATGAATTCAAAATCAATGTTTTTTATGAATTTTTCTTTATTATTCGCGATTATATTTCTATTATTTATAGAAATTAAGGATTTTTATAATATTCAGTGGTCACAATCAAATATAATAATAGCTGTATTTGCTATAATTATTGTCATGCTAATATGTATTCATTTTATTAAAATTTTGTTTAACTTTATTTTAGACAGATTTACATCATTTAATTTTGATGATAATACAAATCAAGAAAAAGTTTTATTTACGATCTTCTTAGTTAATCAAATTTTATTTTTAATAACATATCTTCTAATAGAATATAATAGTCAATTTTTCTTTACCGTACAAGATTATAGATATATTATACCTATTATTTTTTCATTATTATTTTCTGTTCTTTTGGGTTTAAAAATTAAAGACATAATAAATTTCAATGTCGGGATAATCTCGGCAAATATTTTTCTTTTGATTTTCCAGAAACTTTTCCTATTTGTAATCAAATCCTTTTAATTGAATCATTAATATGGTTGGAAATATGTCAAAAGAGGATAAAGTTCCATCAATAGTTGATCGAGTAAAATGATTTGTAGATTTTAGATTTAAATTAAATAATAGGAGTTGAGAGGATGAAAAAATTAAACTTTCATGGAGCAACTAATATTGAAATTAAAGAAAAGAAATTATCATTAATGACTAGACTTCATATAAAAAACTTACTTACACATCAAGGAGAATTATTTATTAACGATGATGGAATTGAATTTAAAGGTTGGAAAACTATTAATTGGCAAGACATCATTGATTTGAGATTGGAAAATGATAAAGTTGTTAGTTCAAAATTATTCACAACTCAATCAAGACTTTTCTTCTTACAATCAGCGAAACCGATAAAGTTGAGATTAATAAATAATGAGGTTATATACTTTTATGTAAATTGGAATTTTGCCACAGGATTAAGTGATAACAATTTCATTTTGAATTTAATTAAAGAGAAAAATTTATTAAGTTTGTAAATATATCTCAAATTAATAGACTTGTGTAAAGTCCTACTATCTTGATTAGTAGGACTTTATTTTTTTCATTTCATTCCTTTCATTTAAAAAAGTACATTTTAATCATGTGCTTTTTACAATATTAGTTACACTAAAATAAACATTGAAAGATTTATAACGATTATTAACAAAAACATAAATATTACAATATATCTAATAGATATTTTAGAACATATATTTAAAAATGTTGGTTTACCACTAATTGGAAGTCCGTTTTAGAATTATTCCATGAATATGTCCTAAATTTCTGTAGCCTACATCATTAGCTAAGTATCAATATTATTGTATTTATTATTAGTACAGTTGCTAGAAATCCAAATAAAAATTTTATATAGGTAAATTTTAATGTATAATTTTTAATATCTCTTAGAATTAATATAAATATTATAATATTAAGCAATAAGACAATTATAGCAGGGGCATTTTCCATTTATTCGGTCACCTCTATTGTTTTTTAGTCCAATAAACTAGAGCCCATGTCACTTGTATGTAAATGCTCGATTATTTCCAGCTTTTCGAAGATCAACATCTAATGCTAGATTAGTAAAATATGCCCCAGTTAAACCATAAAAAATTGCAGTACTACCTGCACTTTAAAATGCAGCAATCGCACCGTAAATTTTTGTCTTTCATTAATTATTTCGGAGAGATATAAGTGTGGAATAGTATTTTATGTGAACAATCAGTGAAATTAAAAAGATATTATCAACAGTTTCGGGAATTTGTTAGCTGATTATTGTATTTTAAGAACCGAAAATTATTCCTTGGTTTTTTAATTTGTTAGATACTCATACTGCTTTTAAGAATTTTATGAAAAAACGATTGAGTCTGTAAAGGTGGCTTTTTTTGTTTCTATGAGTATTGGTATACATGGGTGAAAGAATTTAAAATGATATTTTCCAAATTCTGTAACAAATAATAACTTTAATAACTTAAATTAATGATAATCTATAAAAGTAGAGGTTGATAGTCTATAAATGAAATACTGAGAGATGAAAGAGAACTAATGGACTAAGTGAAAGTGGAGTGGAAAAATGAAAAAGCTTTTTGTTTCAATTATTCTAGTTGCAATTGTATTAGCTATTGGAATTTTTTATAAACACCATCTAACAGATATAAAAGAAGATACCAAATTGAAAAAAAAAATAGCATCAATAATTATTTCTAAAGATACAATTGATTTTAAAAATGATATTCAAGGATTAAATTGGGATCAGCTTTATTTAATTACTCCCTATGCTGACTTAAAAGAAGAAATTAGAAGAATGCATTTAAAAACAAATGTTAAAATTGAATCGAATATTAATTATGATGATACAATTAATCTAATGGTTTTTATTAAAGATAAAGAAATTGTTTCTTATGTTAATTTCCCTAGAAAAAAAGGTGATTTTAATTTAGTAAAAAGTAAAATGTTTGAAGCTAATAATTCAAAATTTAAGATTATTAAAAAGCAGAATAATATCGTTTTAGTTCAACAAAAAAAGTAGCCTACAAAGCTACTTTTTTATTTAAGACCTATATTTTTTAGAAACTCCGATATCGCGACTTTAGAATTATTATATATGTCCAAACTGTTGTCAAGAGCATTATTAGGGTAAACTTATTTTGGAGCAAACAGTGAAATTTGTTTCTTAAATTAATTTTCTATTAATGAATTTTGATGTCATAGAAATTTCACAAATACTTTAATAGATTCCTACTTAATTTATTTACTTACTAAATGTAAGTTAAAAAATTTGGAGGAATCGAACGTATGGCAACAAATTACAAGTATTCAAAAGAACTAATGATAATGGGGAGACCAACACTTCATGTAATTAAAACTAAAATAAGTAATATCTGTACTGAGACGATCTGTAGACCACTTGCAGACACTTCATACTTTGGAATAAACGGGGGCTTTTTTTCGAGTAGTAATTATAAAGATACACCTACTAGCTCTCGTTCAATTTGTGTGGATAGAACAGAGAATAATGTTAATTTAGTAGTAAAAGGGAAAAAAATTGCTAAGAATTATCATTACAATGGAACATCTTCAAATTCAATTTCTAGGAAAACAGCAGTGATTTATACTTCAGGCGGTAAGAAAAAAATGACTTATATGTATGCAAAACAAAGTAAAGATATTATCACAAAGTATCCAACATATTCACAAATTATTGGAGGAAATGATTATTCATTGGATGCATGGGGAGCAAAAGCATATCATGCACCTCTTTCGCGAACTGTATTAGCTTGGGATAATTCCAATGCTTATTTAATAGTTACTGATATTCCACAAACAATTCCAAGCTTAAAAAATTATATTAAACATTTAGGATTAAGTACAACTAACTCTATTGTTTTGGATGGATCAGGCTCTACATCTATGAAATGTAAAGAATTTACTAAAAACGGTGATAAGAGATATATTTTTAATATGATTAGGATAATAAATATGAATTAAAAATATCTATTACCTAGGATAGAATAAATTACTTATTTTAAATTTTTGTACTTTTTGTTTTCTAAAAAAGTCATTGTTAAAGCTCCTATGAAAGGAATAAATAGATATGGATTTATTAAATAATTAAATTCTGTTTTGACAATTATATTTAGAACTCTTGGCAAGAATAGTATAGGTAATATGAAAAGAGTAATAAATATTACTACATCAAACAAGTTACTTCTCATTTCAACAAACTTATTAATTATTAATTTAAGAAAATAAGATGCTACTTTAACTAATAAAGTATATGGAAATAATAAACAAGTTAAGTAAAAAGGAATTGTAATAATGCTATCGAAAACTGATAGATTTATTGTTTCGGGCTGATTTGTCTCTAGTTGGATCAAAATTGAAAAAGGAATAGCCATAGAGATTGAAGTTAATAGTAAATAAATGAAAATAAAGGATATAGATTTTATTTTGCTATTGTCCATAAATAATTCTTACCTTTCTTTTATTACAATAAATTGTTTATCAATGCCGATTAAATTTGTAATACTATCTGATCCGAGGAGTATTTTTATTATATTAGATTTAATAGTGGAAATTGTTTACTAAAGTTATATTTTTTGTGAAATAAAAATCGAAATAATAAAAAAGCTACGTCGAAAACTATTTGATAGTTTATGTGTAGCTTTTTTTATTTTATTTCTATTAATATAAAGATTCGTTAGTTAAATACACTTCAATTCAGTTATATTAAGAAAATCGCAACAACAGTAGTAACAACCAACCCAATCAAAACAGGCAACAAATTCCGCCTAGCCAACTCAAACGGACTAACATTACAAATCGCCGCAGCAGGAATCAACGCCCAAGGAATCAACGTTCCACCACCAACCCAAATCGCTGCAATCTGCCCCATAGCAGTTAATGTTGCAACCCCATGGCCAATCGCCGTAGCAAATAATGAAGCAACAGATCCAGCAAGTGAAATACCAGAGAATCCAGATCCATCTAAACCTGTAATCGCCCCAACGGTAGTTAAAGTTACTCCTGCAACCCCAGGATTTACAGGTACTGAATGTGCTAGAGCAAAACCTAAATCATTTACAATTCCATGTGATCCTTTTGGCAAGTAATCTCCAATAATTGCCGTAAATCCACTATCCCCAAGATAGAAGAAAGCAGCAATTGGTATAACCGGACCAAATACTCTAAACCCAAATTTGAATCCATGAATTAAATAATTTGTTACCTCTTCAAATCCTTTATTTTTATGCCCCAACATGGATAGAAATGAAAGGATGATTAATGCAGTACCCCCGATTAATGCTGTTGCATCTCCACCTTGTAAGTTGAAATGAACCATTGCCCAAATATCTACTGCAAATAAAATGAAAACAAGAGCGGCCATCCATTTTTGTTGAGTAGATGAAAGCAGATAATCCTCAGCTTTAGTCTCTTCTTCGGGTAGTTCAACTGTTAATAGACCTCTTTTCATATCTCGTTTTAAGAAATAAAAAGCAACTACAGTTGTCACGACACCCATTACGATTACAAGTGGAATACTTGCATGTAAAACATCTGAAACCGGTATACCAGCTGCGTCAGCTGTTAGTTTTGGAGCTCCTTGAATGACGTAATCACTTGAAAGAGCAATACCATGACCGAATAAGTTCATTGCCATCGCAACTCCGAGTGCCGGTAACCCAACCCTTAAAGCAACAGGAAGTAAAACCGCACCAATTAAAGCTACTGCAGGCGAAGGCCAGAAAAACCAAGATACAACCATCATGACAATACCAATCGTCCAATAGGCTAGTGTGGCGTTTCGCATCACCTTTGTGAACGGACTGATGAGTGCCTGATGCACTCCACTATCAGTTAAAGCTTTACTCATTGAAACGATAATCGAGATTACTAGAATTGTAGAAAGTAATTCGGTTATAGCGTAGATGAAACTTGAAAACAAAATACTTACTGAGCTAGAGAGTGACTCAGTCGCAACTAAGCCAAGAAGGAAAATTCCTGCGAGGCAGACTAGGCTTGTGTCACGTCTTAGAATTAAAAATAAAATAATTAAACCTATAAATGCTACATAAAGCCAATGTATGGCAGTTAAATCGACATGCATGGAAATAGCCCCCTTTCGTTACATATATTGGATAACAATATATGCATTCGCCTAGTTTAGGGTGATTGGTAAGATTTTACAGATAGACTTCTGAAAAATTGAAAGAAAATTACTTAATGACATAATAATCAGAATTGTGTATAATTTTAATAAAATAGAAATGGTTTCCACATTGTGGAAAAGTGTAGTTATTTAGTCGATGGGAGGGTTGAATGAATAATGATTAAGATCAAAAGTGTAAGTAAATCATTTGGACCTTTACAAGTATTAAAAGGAATTGATTTAACGATTAAAGAAAAAGAAGTGGTTGTTTTATTAGGAGCAAGTGGATCAGGAAAGAGTACCCTTTTAAGATGTTTAAACTTTTTAGAAATCAATGATTCGGGAGACATTTATTTTGATGGTGAATTGGTTCAACCTAGTAAAACAGATTTGAATAAGATTCGGTCAGAGGTTGGGATGGTTTTTCAACACTTCAATCTCTTCCCGCATAAAACGGTTTTAGAAAATATAATTGAAGCTCCTATTCATGTTAAAGGAATGAAAAAGAGTGAAGCAAAAGAGATTGCTTATGTTTTGCTGGAGAAGGTTGGACTGACAGATAAGGCTGAAGAATATCCAGATATGTTATCAGGAGGACAAAAACAAAGGGTTGCGATTGCGCGTGCACTTGCAATGAACCCGAGGGTAATGCTGTTTGATGAACCTACTTCAGCCTTAGATCCTGAACTGGTAGGAGAGGTTCTTCAAGTGATGAAACAGTTAGCAAGTGAAGGAATGACAATGGTCGTAGTTACGCATGAAATGGGCTTTGCTCGCAGTGTAGCTGATCGAGTTTTATTCATGGAAGAAGGTCTAATTTTAGAAGAGGCTACACCTAAACAGTTTTTTGAAAATCCACAAAATGAAAGAACAAAACAATTTCTTAATAGTATTTTATAATTTTAAAAATTATGGGAGGTATAAGAGATGAAAAAGAAATGGCATGGTATTTTATTATCTTCAATGATGGCAGGGGCAATGTTTCTAAGTGCATGTGGGGCAGATAAAACCGGAAATCAAGCTAGTTCAAAAGAATTTCATTACGCGATGAGTGGGTTATATAAACCATTTAACTTTAAAGAAGATGGCAAGCTTACTGGATTTGATGTTGAAATTGGTAAAGCACTTTCAGATAAAATGGGAATGAAAGCTGTACCAGTAACAAACCCATGGGAAACAATTGTACAAGGATTAATATCCAATAAGTATGATGCAATTTTGGGGAGTATGACGATCACGGATGAACGATTAAAAGTGGTTGATTTCAGTAACCCATATTATATTTCAGGTTCTCAGATTTTTGTCGCTGATAATAATAAGGAAATCAAATCTGCTGAGGATTTAAAAGGGAAGAAAATTGGCGTAGTAAAAGCAAGTCCATATAAAGATTTAGCGATTAAATATACTGGAAAAGAAAATGTAGTTGATTATGATAGTGACCTTACGGCTATTATGGATCTTCCAACTGGTAGACTAGATGCTGTCATTACGGATCAAATGGTTGGCTTTAGGGTAATTAAAGAAGGCAAGGCTAAGATTAAGGACGTAGGACAACCACTAACTCATGATAATCAAGCAATTGCTATAAGGAAAGATGATAAAGAACTTCAGAAGAAAGTTAACAAAGCTTTAGACGAAATTATTAAAGATGGAACTTACGAAAAAATTAGTGAAAAGTGGTTTGGCCGCAATATTCTTGAAGAAAAATAATAATAGAATGCTAGAGTAAACTATGAGCCTAAGATTTTTAGGACAAGATGAGAGGTGAGGTTCATCATGCATATCTTATTAAATACATTTCATGTATTTTTAGTAGCAACTTTATTAACATTAAAATTAACAATCGTCTCTACCATTTTGGGAAGTGGAATCGGACTTATATTTGCATTTTTCAGACTCTCACGGATTAAAGCACTTAATTATTTTGCTAATCTCTATATAACGGTCATTCGTGGGACACCGCTTATTGTTCAGATCGCAATATTATATTTTGGACTTTCTAATATTATTACATTTTCGCAGTTTTGGGCTGGTGCATTGGCGTTAGGTGTGCATAGTGGAGCATATATTGCTGAAATCTTTCGTGGATCGATTCAATCAATTGATAAAGGCCAATTGGAAGCTGCCCGTTCACTAGGAATGTCCCAACCTTTAGCAATGAGAAGAATCGTGCTACCTCAAGCATTTAAAATGGCGATTCCTGCTCTTGGTAATCAGTTTATCATCGGATTAAAAGATTCTTCACTTGTAGCATATGTTGGGATGCAGGATTTATGGGGAGCAGGACTAAGTGAGGCTGCCTCGAACTTTGAACAAATGAATACATATATAGTAGTAGGTTTATATTATCTTGCGCTTGTATTAATTATTTCTTATGGAGTGAAAAAGCTTGAAGATTCCTTGGATGTGAGTCGTCATAAAAAACGTAAAATGAGAAAAAATAAATCGAATGAATCATTGGAATCAATAAAGGTATAAAAATTGAAAAAATAGACAATAAACTTGTAAGATGTATTTAAAAAATTACTCTCACAATTATTCAAGTGCAAGTTCGAAATGGAATCAAAATGGGCTAAAGATGTTCCAGTCAATGAATCTTTTAAGCAACGTAACGTATACTACCAATTCGTAATGAGCGGGGAATCCCCTTAATGAGATAATTCCCTGACTTTTTGAACAGACACCATAAGATAAGAAGTGAAGAGTCATAGGAGTTATGAACATGGTCCAATCATTTGACCGAGCTATGCTTATTATTGACATTCTAAATTCGGATGAATCCAAAAGTGAATGGCAAATCACCGAATTATCGGAAGAAACATCTTTACCTCTTAGTACGCTTCATCGATTACTTAGCACATTAATCAAACACGGACTTGTTGTACAAATACCTGAAACAAAGCACTACAAATTGGGATATAAATGGATGGAACTTGGTCTCCGTCAATTGGATAAAATAGATTTCAGACTAGTTGCAAGACCAGTAATGGAGCGTTTGGCGAACCATTTAGAGGAAAGCATTTATTTAAATATAGCAAGCGGTATAGATGGGATTGTGATTGATAAAATTGACAGTCCTTTAAAAATTAGAATTGCTGAAAATCTAGGGATCAGAATTCCACTACATATTGGTGCTCCCAATAAAACGATTCTTGCTTATATGAAAGAGTACGAAATGGAACAAGTACTAAATCAGTTAAATCTTTCACCTGATTCAATGTCAAAGATCAAACAGCAACTAGTTGAAATCAGAAAAAATGGCTATGCAATCAGTCAAAGTGAAAAAACGGAGGATACGGCGGCTATTGCAGCTCCTATTACTGGATATAACAACAAAATACTTGCTGCTTTAAGCGTCAATGTGCCAGGATTTCGTTTTACCGAGGAACGTGTTCCATTATTAATAGAAGAAGTACTAAAAGCTGCAGAAGAAATATCAAAGAAAATAGGGAAAATATAGGTCGTTTATTTCTCTTATAGACGCACTCCACTAACATGGGATGCGTCTATTTTTTATAGGGATGTGGATTAATGAAGCTAATAATTTGTAGCTTCTTTTTTTGTGCTTTTTATAGGTATGAAATTGTTCTTGCACAAGATTCGGCCATCATAACAATATCAATTGGTCAATAAACTATTGGACTTAACTAATATTCAGGATTAGAAGTGAAATAATATTCTTTTCCTTTTACTACCTAGTCATAAAATCTCTTTAATTAGCGTAAAATTTAAAATAAAATTTCAAAATCTTTAATATAAAGTTTGAAACTTTGTTTATGTTAAAATATACTGAATATTAAGAAAAAATGTTTTTTTATGTGTTTAAAATTAGGACAAATACCCTCGAAATTCTTTCAGTGAAGAACAGAGATGGTTTTATAGTAGATTACTGTTCAGAGATTTTGTCTGAAATGAAGGTATTTGAAGTATGTACTTTTATTGTTAAAGAAGGGAGGAGCCGATCTGTTAAAAAAACTATCAATCTATCAGCACCGACAGTTGTAAGGATTTGATCTGTTTAAACAAGTAGTTACATTGAAAGGAGTTGTAAAGATGGCAAAGGGGAATAACAAATACTTATTAATTGCCGAGCAATTACTAGAGCATTTGGGAGGAGTGGATAATATAACGACATCCACTCATTGTATGACAAGACTACGTGTAGCGCCGAATGATCGATCTAAAGTTGACATAGAGGCGATTAAAAAGACAGAAGGGGTACTAGGAGTTGTTGAAGAAGAAACGATTCAAATTATACTTGGACCTGGCGCTGTTAATAAAGTTTCAGCAGAGTTTGATAAATTACTAGAAGCTGCTGATGATTTTGATCTGAAAGAAGTAGCTACCAAAAACAAATCAGAGATTGATCGAAAGAATGCAAAACCGTTTAAATTATTTTTACGTAGGATTGCAAGTATTTTCATTCCGTTGATTCCTGCCCTTGTAGCTTCAGGATTAATAACCGGTATAACAAAAGCAATTGTTCAGGCAGAATGGCTTGCAGCAGATTCAAAATTAGCTATTATTTTAACTGTTATCGGATCGGGTCTGTTTGCTTATCTTGGAATTTTAGTCGGAACAAATGCAGCAAAGGAATTTGGCGGATCACCTGCGCTTGGGGCATTGGCTGGTATTCTCGTCATTAACCCTGCAGTTGGAGATATCGCTTTGTTTGGACATAATCTTCTTCCTGGACGCGGAGGGTTAATTGGAGTTTTATTTGCAGCAATTTTCATCGCGATTGTTGAAAGGCAAGTAAGAAAATTTGTGCCGCAATCTCTTGATATCATTCTTACACCAACTATTGCGTTATTAATTACTGGTATTGTTACTTATATTGTGTTTATGCCTGTTGGCGGTTTTGTATCGGATGCGATCACAAAAGGCCTGTTGAATGTTCTTGATTATGGAGGAGTTGTAGCTGGATTCGTGCTTGGTGCAACATTCCTTCCACTAGTAGTTACTGGGCTTCATCAAGGTTTGACACCAGTTCATCTTGAATTAATTAACTCGATTGGGGATGACCCTTTACTTCCAATCCTTGCGATGGGTGGAGCAGGTCAAGTCGGAGCAGCGTTTGCAATTTACTTTAAAACGAAGAAAAAAAGTTTAAAACGTGCAATTGGTGGGGGATTACCATCAGGAATGCTTGGAATCGGTGAACCTTTAATCTTTGGTGTAACGCTCCCTCTAGGACGCCCATTCTTGACGGCATGTTTAGGTGCCGGAGTCGGAGGAGCATTTCAGGCTCATTACCATATCGCGACGATCGCAGTAGGTGTTTCAGGCCTTCCATTATCATTCTTAGTTCATACAAATCAGATTTTATTATACTTAACAGGAGTTATTATCTCTTATGTAGCTGGCTTTATTTTTACTTACTTATTCGGATTTAAAGATGAAATGGCTGTTGAATTCAAGTAATCGAACCTAACTGAAAAAGTATTAGTCGGAAGGTGCTTTGAGAAAACGATTTGTGGATTTATTGCACCTTCCGATATGATTTCTACACACGCTTTATGGGCAGGATATTTAACAAATAGACAATCAATTATACATAAGGGCATACAAGAGCTAATTGGGATTTAATCATGATTAGGGAGGAAAGAGATGCGTAGAAAGAAATGGGCAGCAGTAGCTTTAACAGCTGTACTTTCAGTTTCAACTTTAACACAATTCAAACCTGCTAAAGTGAAAGCGGAAACAAATGTGAAAGCGATCGTTGAAAGTATGACACTTGATGAAAAGGTAGGTCAAATGCTTATGCCAGATTTCCGTAACTGGCAAAAGCAAGGGGAATCGAAAGCAACAGGCTTTACTGTGATGAATGATGAAGTCGGTAGTATCATTCAGAAATATCATTTAGGTGGCGTCATTCTGTTTGCTGAAAATGTAGTGGAAACAGAGCAAACAGCTCGTTTGACAGATGGTCTACAAAAAGCAAGTCCTAAACTACCTCTACTCATTAGCATTGATCAGGAAGGTGGTATCGTAACGCGCCTTCAAACTGGGACAAACCTGCCGGGTAACATGGCACTTGGTGCAACTAGAAGTGAAAAGTACGCCTATCAGACTGGTAATATTATTGGAAAAGAATTATCATCACTTGGGATTAATGTAAACTTTGGACCATCACTGGATGTAAATAATAACCCTTTAAATCCTGTAATCGGTCTTCGTTCTTATAGCTCAAATCCTGAACTTGTTTCAAAGCTTGGTATCCAGACAATTAATGGAATACAAAGTGAGAATGTTGCAGCAACAGTAAAGCATTTCCCTGGTCATGGCGATACGGCTACTGATAGTCATTATGGTCTTCCGCTTGTTACACATGACAAGGAAAGATTACGTTCGGTTGAGCTAGCACCTTTCCAAAAAGCGATTGATAACGGTGTAGACATGATCATGACAGCACATGTTCAGTTCCCTGCCTTTGATGATACAAAGTATATCAGCAAATTAGATGGTCAAGAGATAATGGTTCCAGCCACTCTTTCCAAAAAAGTACTGACAGGTCTGCTTCGTGAGGAAATGGGTTTTAAAGGTGTCATCGTAACAGATGCACTGAATATGAAAGCAATCGCAGATAATTTTGGCCAAGAAGAAGCTGTTGTTTTAGCCTTAAAATCAGGGGTAGATATTGCCTTGATGCCTGCGCAAGTAAACTCGCTTGAGATGGAAAAAAATTTAGCATCTGTTTTTAACGCAGTAAAAAAAGCGATTGAAACGGGTGAACTCCCAATGGAGAGAGTAAATGCATCGGTACAAAGAATTCTTACTTTGAAAGAAAAACGCGGCATTCTAAATCCGAATACTGTTCCAATCGAAGAAAAAGTAGCAAATGCCCTAAAAGTAGTCGGTAATAAAGAGCATAAAAAGAAAGAAAAGAAAATGGCAGAGGATGCTGTTACTCTATTGAAAAACGAAAACAAAACACTGCCTTTTAAACCGAAAAAGGGTGACAAAGTTCTTGTACTAGCTCCTTATACTGATCAAATAGAAGCGATGACTAGAAGTATTAAAGAATTAAAAGGCAAAAAGAACGATGTTGAAGTTACCAGCTATGCTTTCTCAAGTAAGACATTCAACCAAGATGTGGTGGCCATGATTGATTCAGCGGACTATGTAATTACCGGTTCCTACGTATCGGTAAATAACCCAGCAGTAAACGATGGTGTGATTGATGACACCGTCCAAGACTCAAGCAAGTGGGCAACTGCTTTCCCAAGAGCGGTCATGAACTATGCTCAAGCTAAGCATAAAAAGTTTGTGCTAATGAGCATGAGAAATCCGTATGATGCTGCAAATTTTGAAGAAGCAAAAGCTGTACTTGCTATTTATGGATATAAAGGTTATTCAAATGGTGCATACAGACAACCAAATATTCAAGCCGGTATTAGAACAATCTTTGGTGAATCAAATCCACAAGGAAAATTACCTGTTGATATTCCATCTGTCACTCATCCAGGAGAAAATCTTTATTCGTTTGGCTACGGGCTCGATCTACGTTCAGGGAAGCAGCTAAAATGAGCCAGTATAAGAGGAGGGATAGATTGAAGCGAGTATTTTTGTCGATTATGATTCTAGTTCTTTCACTATGTATGTGGCCTAAAGTAAAAGATGTCTACGCAAATCATGAAAAAGAAAAGAAAAAAAATAAAGTAATTCCTGGGATTGAGGTCCTTTTAAATGACCAGAAAGAACTTTTAAAAGGAAAAAAAGTTGGCTTAATTACGAATCCTACAGGCATTGACTCAAACCTAAACAGTATTGTTGATTTGCTGCATGAGGATAAGGATATTGAACTAACAGCATTATTCGGTCCTGAGCATGGAGTTCGTGGTGATGCTCAGGCTGGGAGTACGATCGCATCTTATATTGACGAAAAAACCGGACTAACTGTTTACAGCCTCTATGGACAAACAAAAAAACCAACACCTGAAATGCTTAAAAATGTAGACGTACTTCTCTTTGATATCCAAGACGTGGGTACACGCTACTACACATATATCTACACAATGGCTTATGCAATGGAAGCGGCAAAAGAAAACAACATTCCAATAATAGTACTTGATCGTCCGAATCCACTAGGTGGACTTTTAGTTGACGGCCCTGTTCTTGAACCTGATTCCGCATCCTTTGTTGGGATGTACCCAATTCCAACAAAGCATGGAATGACAGTAGGAGAACTAGCTACATTCTTCAACAAAGAATTTAAAATTGGAGCAGATCTAAAAGTTGTCAAAATGAAAGGCTGGAAACGCTCCATGGATTACGATGAAACGGGACTACCATTTGTTTTACCTTCACCTAACATGCCAACTGTTTCAACAACGTTTATTTATCCAGCAACTGGTTTAATTGAAGGTACAAATTTATCAGAAGGACGCGGAACAACTAAGCCGTTTGAAACAATCGGCGCACCATTTATTAACAGTACAGATCTCGCAGCAAAATTGAATGCACTAAGCCTTCCAGGTGTGAAATTCAGAGCTGCATCCTTTATACCAACATTCTCAAAACATGCGAATATACTAAGCCATGGTGTTGAAATCTATGTCACAGACCGTGATAAATTTGAAGCAGTCCCAACAGGTCTACACATCATAAAAACGATTTATGATATGTACCCGAATGATTTTCAATTTCTATCAAACAACTATTTCGATAAATTAATCGGAAACGACTGGGTCAGACCAATGATTCTTGAAGGAGCTTCCGTTGCGGAAATCATGAATAAATACCAGAAGGATCTGGATGAATTTAAGAAAGTTCGAAAAAAGTATTTGATGTATAAGTAGTTTAGTAAAAAAGGATGAGATCAATTGATTTCATTCTTTTTTAGTTGCGATCATTATCGATTTTACATTCTTTAAAAAATAAAGAATTAACTGAAAAAAATATTGACGTGCCGATATTATGATGATAATATTTTTCTTCCAGTCAAAAAGTTAGGAGGCGAAATATGATTACAGTAAGTGGTTTAAGTAAATCTTTCAAAGTTGCCAAACGTTCATCTGGAGTGAAGCAGGCAGTGAAGGGGCTTTTTTATCGAGAGCATTCGATTGTTGAAGCGTTAAATGATATTTCCTTTTCCATTCAACCGGGGGAAATCGTAGGTTATATTGGTCCGAATGGCGCAGGGAAGTCAACGACGATAAAAATCATGAGCGGAATATTGGTCCCAGATCGAGGAACGTGCAACATAATGGGATACACTCCATGGAAGGAAAGAGCTTCCTATGTTAAACATATTGGTGTTGTTTTTGGGCAACGTTCTCAATTGTGGTGGGATGTTCCCGTTATAGACTCGTTTGAGCTTCTTCGTGATATTTATAAAATTCCTCAAAACGAATATCAAGATATTCTTGACCTACTTGTTAAAACACTCGATTTACAAAGTCTTATTCATTCACCTGTACGACAATTAAGCTTAGGACAAAGGATGCGTTGTGAAATTGCTGCTTCATTATTACATAGTCCTAAAATTTTATTTTTGGATGAACCTACTATTGGGCTTGATGCATTTTCAAAAATAGCCGTACGTGAGTTCATTAAAACAATTAATAAAGAAAAGGGCGTTACCGTCATTCTTACGACGCATGATATGAATGATATTGAAGCTTTAGCAAATCGGGTCATTTTAATTGGTAAAGGAAGTTTATTGTTCGATGGTAACTTGAGTGAATTACGAAAACAATTTGGAACGCATAAAACGATTACTGTAGATTATCTGGAGGATCATAATCCATTTGAAATTCCTGGAACTACAATGATTTCATGGGCACCTGAACGGGCAATTTTAAGTTTAGATACTGAACAAGTTAAAATATCTGACGTGATTTCCAGTTTATCCAGTAAGGTTGATCTACTTGATGTGACGATTGAGGCTCAACCGATTGAAGAAATTATTGTTGGTTTGTATAAGGAGTTTCAAATATGAGGCCATATGTATCTGTCTTAAAACTACGTTTAATGAACGGAATGCAATATCGTGCAGCAGCATTGGCAGGGGTAGCGACACAATTTTTCTGGGGATTTATGTACATCATGATCTTTGAAGCTTTTTACAGTCAAACAGTACAATCTCAACCTCTTTCCTTAAAAGAAATCATTACATACTTATGGTTACAACAATCTTTCTTAGCTTTTATCATGCTATGGTTTCGAGATAACGAACTTTTCGATTTAATTACAACTGGAAATATCGCTTATGAACTTTGTAGACCATGCGAAATCTATGGATTTTGGTATGCTAAACTTTTAGCCCAACGTTTATCGAGTGCAATTCTACGGTGTTTCCCGATCCTACTTGTTGCATTCTTATTACCTCAACCTTATAAAATGACGTTACCACCAAGTGTCTTAACCTTTGTGTTATTTTTATTTGCCCTTATTTTTGGCTTACTTCTTCTTGTTTCGATTTCTATGTTCATTTATATTTCAGTCTTTGTGACAATGTCTCCTATAGGCTCCTTGCTACTGTTTGGGGTAATTGGTGAATTTTTTTCTGGATTAACAATTCCAATTCCTTTAATGCCAGCGTGGCTTCAAACTTTTGCTAATTTCCTGCCATTTAGATGGACAGCTGATTTTCCGTTTCGAGTGTACTCTGGTAATATACCTCAAAATGAAGCTTTAATCGGGATTGTCATACAAATTTTTTGGTTAGTTTTACTAGTTTGGCTAGGAAGAATCGCTTTCACTAAAGCCTTACGCAGAGTCGTGGTCCAAGGAGGTTGACCTAGTATGGGACTATATTTTAAATATCTTCAGATACTCTTTAAATCACAAATGGAATACCGCACTTCCTTTTGGCTTTTAACAGCCGGACAGTTTTTAATTCCTTTCTCGATGTTTGCAGGTCTTTACTTTTTATTTGAACGGTTTGGTCAAATAAAAGGATGGACTTTTTATGAAGTTGCGCTTTGTTTTGCGATTATCCATATGGCCTTTGCCTTAAGTGAATGTTTTGCTCGTGGATTTGATTCTTTCTCAAGTCTTGTCGTTAACGGTAGTTTTGACCGAGTACTTGTTCGTCCAAGAAGTACGATTGTTCAAGTTTTAGGTTCCAAATTTGAGTTTACTAGAATTGGAAGATTGGTTCAGAGCTTAATTGTTTTGATATGGGCGATCAGTAGTCTTTCGATTGATTGGAGCAGTATGAAAGTGATTACGATAATATTGATGATCATCAGCGGGGTCTTTATTTTTACCGGAATCTTTATCCTTGCTGCAACGATGTGCTTTTGGACAATTCAAGGTCTTGAGGTGGTTAACATTTTCACAGATGGCGGAAGAGAGATGGCGCAATATCCATTAAATATTTATCAGAAATGGGTAACAAAATTTTTTACATTTGTTATTCCGTTTGGGTGTGTTAATTACTTACCATTAATGTATTTGCTAGATAAAACGGAGGGGAATGCATATTTATATATGTTAGCTCCTTTAGCGGGAATCATTTTTATCATACCTTGTTTAGTAGTATGGGAAATTGGTGTGAGACATTATCGATCTACTGGATCGTGAAAATTGAGAGACGTAATCCAGTTATGGGGATTGCGTTTTTTAATGGAAGAAATAATGTAAGTAATTTGGTATAACCTTTTGAAAGTAAACACGTGATATTTAAAAAGTTCCCAATATCTCCTTACTTTTGCATAGATCTTTAATTCTAATTTGTTAAAATATAAAAAAATCAAGAAGAAAGGAGGAGCATTATGGGATTAAAACGAAAAAATAAAAGAAAATCCACTCAGCTACACACAAAAGTATTAGATTTTGGAATAGCTAAGACGTTAGCTAAAATTGATAATGCAATTCGAATTTTAGATAAAAGTGGGAAATAGTATCATTGTAACTATAGTTGTTTAATGCACGGTGCTAATAATAAATATATTATGAATTAAAAAGGAAACTAGAAAACAATGAAAAAACAAATTAAAGTAGTTGGAGCTGTCATTCGAAATAATCAAAACCAAATATTATGTGCCTTACGTTCACCAGAAATGAGCATGGCGAATTACTGGGAATTTCCTGGTGGGAAAATCGAAAAGGATGAAAGACCTGAAGAGGCATTAGTCCGTGAAATACGAGAAGAAATAGGCTGTGAAATATCTGTTTCTAAGTTAGTTGAGGACATCATTCATGAGTACCCTGAAATAATTGTAAATTTAATAACGTACGAGGCAAAGATTAAGAGTGGTACACCAGTCGCGAATGAACATGCGGAGTTAGAATGGAAAAAGATTACTGATTTAAAAGAACTTGAGTGGGCTCCAGCTGACCTTCCTACGGTTGAAAAATTGATTTTATAATATATCAATTACCAGTATAAAGGTCATTGCTGATATTAACGATAAAACTAAGTAATTTAGAATGATATCGAATAAATGATAAAAGAAATATTTCTTAGTCAATTTGAATTTTTTTCCATATCCAATATAATAATAAATAAGCAACTAATGTGTACATACTAGATGAGTTAAGGAAAATTTTTGTAAAACATAGGAGGGAAATATGGGAAGATTAATTCATTTTGAAATTCATGTTGATAACATGGAACGTGCAAAGAAGTTTTATGGAGAGGTATTTGGTTGGACGTTTCAAGATTGGAGTGAATATGCAGGAATGCCATACTTTGGTGCAGTGACAGGCAATGAGGACGAAATGGGAATTAATGGGGCCTTAATGCAGCGCCAAAGTGCTCCTCCTGAAGCAAACCAACCATTAAATGGATATGCATGTACCATGGGAGTAGAAAATTACGACGTTACGGAAGCTAAAATTGTTGAAAATGGTGGCAAAGTAGCAATGCCTAAATATGCACTGCCTGGAATGGCATGGCAAGGTTACTTCATTGACACTGAAGGTAATATTTTTGGAATTCATCAACCGGATGCTAATGCAAAGTAATTATTTATGGGTTTGATGAATAATTCGAGAGTTTGATTTGTCATTGATAGATGGGGGAACCCCTTTTTTCTTGTGTGACATTGTTAAGAACGAAAACGAAATTGTGTATAAATATTTATAGAAAAAGAGAACAATTTAAAGTTGTTTTCTTTTTTTTGCGTACCTGCATGCTTTAAAAGAAGTTGTGTGGGCTCTAGAGGATCTTCCAACTGTTGAAAGATTAATTACAAAATTTAGTTATCTTATATACTTATAGAAACAAAAGTCAACTGTCTACAGTCTGAAGTGTACAGAGAAATCTGTACACTTTTTCGTTAAGGAAATAATTTATAATAAAGTAAAAAATTCACAAAATGTACAAACTTTAATTATTAATATAAAATGTTTTAGGGGTATTTAGTATTTTTAGAATTTTTATTTAATTGATTAGGGTGGGCTATATTTTGTTTAACACATATAACTGGGTAAAAGAAATTGTAATAGCAATTAACTCCTTAAATGGAGAAGGTACATTGGAAGAAATTTATGAACAAGTAAAAAAAAATAAGAACATTAAGATTGAAAATTATACAGACTGGAAAGCGCAAATAAGAAAGAATATATATTTACACTCAAGTGATTGTGATATTTTTAAAGGAAGACCAGGAGATAAAAAAGATATTTTTTACTCAATTGATGGAAAAGGAACGGGAAAATGGGGACTAAGAAAAACAACTATAGATTCAACTGTGATATTGCCATTTTCTCTAAATAAATATTATAAGAGGTCTGAAATACATGACAGTTATGGTGGAAATAGGCAACGCGGTATTTCTCCATCTAGGAAGTATCCAGTGATACTAATCTTTTCAGGAAAAAGAGGGAATGAGTATGGATATAAAGATGGTTGGCAAAACGATTCTATTTTCCTTTATACTGGTGAGGGTCAAACAGGGCCACAGGAATTTAAAGAAGGTAATTTAGCACTGAAAGATCATATAAAGAATGGTAAAGATGTATATTTATTTGAAAAAAATGAAAACAATGGAATGTATCAATATAAAGGACAGCTTGAATTATTGGGATTTCATTATAAAGATGCACCAGATAAAAATGGAGTTACCCGAAAAGTCATTGTTTTTGAATTTGAACTAATAGATAGTATAATATACGATGCTGATGAAAATGATGAAATTTTAAAATTAAATAACTTAATTGAATTAAGAAACTTAGCAATTCAATCGGAATCTAAAGAGGAAGTATCGGACATAAAAGAAAGAAAACAAATAATAAGAAAGAGAGCTGCAGCTATTAAAAAGTATGCTCTAGTAAGAGCTAAAGGTAAATGTGAGGCTTGTGAACAAATAGCCCCATTCAATAATGCAGAAGGTCAGCCCTTCTTAGAAGTACATCATTTACTTCGTTTATCTGATGGTGGCGCAGATCATCCAGATAATGTAGCTGCTATATGTCCAAATTGTCATCGAAGAGCTCATTATAGTAACGATGCTTTTACATTTAACAATTCGATTATAGATAAAATTAAAATAAAAGAGGATTCGATACTAGATATTTAATTGGACTATATTTATATGAACCAGAGTAATCACTCAGAATGAAAGATAGCTAGTTCTATAGGAGAACAACAAAATATACTAATTAAGAAATGTGTACAGACAAATTTGTACACATTTTTTTATGTTTTATCCATTTACGTCAAAAAGGAGAACTGCTAATGCCAAACAAACCAATGATCGAACTAGAACAACTCAAAAGTTATGAAATCCAAAATAGTAGGACGAAAAAATCTTTGTAAAGATGAGTGTGTAGGTCACCGTGTTATTTTTGCATTAGAGCTATCCTGTTATTATAATTTGAATAACTTATTAAAAAAGCCTCCATCTTTTCTTTAGATGGAGGGCTAATTTTTTTGATAATCTTACTAACCTTCACTTTAAGAACCAATTGCTAATAACTTCTTATTAGCAACTTCGATCAAGTACAATCTAAGTTAAATATCCCCTAAAACTATCAATTACTCTTATCAAGAATCAGCGTAACCGGTTGAGAAGGAACAGTTTCTCCTCATTCATTCGCAACTGTTGCAGTCAGAATATTATCTCCATCTACAAGTGTAATGTTAACTGTGAATGTTCCTTCCTCATTTGTCTAAACAGACGCAACTTCTTTCCCGTTGTAATCAATAAGAATATTGACACCCGGGACAGATTGGCCTTGTACGGTTACATTTGCATTGTGCGTATATGCTCCATTCGTCGGAGAAGTAATAACTGGTGCCGACGTTTCATAATCGACAACCGCTCTAACCATATAGTGCCTTTGAGTCTCTGGAGATTTCTTCCACACACCATCGACTACTTGCCAGATTCGACGCTCGGGATGGTTATGGAAACGAAACGGAAGAAATTGCAAAAAGTAAACTTTTCATCAACGTAAAGAAAATAACTTAATAAAGGTGGCTACCGATTTTATCGGCAGCCTTTTGTGTGACTGGCAATCGCATGTTTAAGTTGAGGGTCGTCTAGTAGTGGACTAGGGGATATAAAGTAAGTAGCTTTTTTATATAGTAGATTCAATTTTTTTCCATATCTTAGAAAGAGATGACGGAGACCCCTATTTAAATACCCATTCAATTTTCTTTACACCAAATAAGATATAGTATAGTTAGGAAAGAGATTTTAAGGAGTGACTTATATGAACGATTCAAAATACCAATACATAAAAAAGCAACTAGCAAAAACAAACAAAAAAAACGATGAAAATTACGTAGTTACTCGTTTATGGCACTTGATAAACAATTTTGATGTAAAAATGGTAACGCAACAATATATCTGGAGAAATGAATCATATGCTAAAAGTAAATATGCTTTAGCAGATATATATTTTCCTCAATTTAAATTAATTGTGGAAATTGATGAATTACATCATGAAAATGCATTAAACATTAAATTGGATCAGACAAGAGAAAAAGATATTATTAATGCAACGGGATTCACAATTAAAAGGGTAAAAATGAAAGATGGAATTGATAAATTACATGAAGATATTGATGCGATAGTTAAGGAAATTAATCTTATGATTTCTTCTCTTCAAGAGAAGTTTGTGCCTTGGGATTTGGAGAAAGAGATGAATCCAAATACATATATTAAAAGAGGGTACATAGATGCAGATGATGAAACAGCATTTAGAAGAATAGTTGATTGCTGTAATTGTTTCGGATCAGGTTATAAAGGTCTTCAAGGCAGTGGAGCGGCACATAAGTTTGAGAATGATATTGATATTAAAGGTCTAAAGTTTGTACCAAATATCGATTGGGATAATAGATTATCTGAAGATGAAAGTTATTTTATTGAAAGAAATAAAAGTAATGAAGAAAACAAGAGTTATCAGTTTAAACGACTAAGTAAATGGAATCAAGAGCATGCTTTGTTTGCAAAAGCTACAGATAATTTAGGCATTATTTTGTATCGATTTAAAGGAAGATATAGAGTAAATAAGGAAAAAAGTATTAAAAATAATTGTGTGTATTGGGAGAGAATCTCAAAGGTTATGGCAACTTATTATCCAGAAAGTGATGAGGGGAAACAAGAAGCGATTCTTTATCTCTATAATAAAGAAGGAATCTTATTGGCTAAATTTTATGAGACTGAAGAGTTTAACTTATTTTTGAATAAGAAAGGGATAAAAATGGCTGATTTAAATATTTTGAATGAGGTTAAAGGTAGAAAAGATTATATTTTAAATGAAACTTTATAGCAGTTCTGAAACTTCCACTAAAATATTGCATTTTCTAAGAACTAACAAAAAGGAGTGTACCAATGTTTAAAGTTGAAGAAATAAATACAATTATTAATGAAGAGCCTATTAAAAGAAATGAAAGAATACTTAACGAAGTTCAACCAATACTTAGGGGATTAATGCAGAGTTTTATCGATCAAAATATTGATAGTTTTACTTTTTTAGAAGATTATTACATACACGGTTATGAAGGTACTTTAAGAACAACGTTGGCAGATTTAAAGAATCCAGATTACTCCGAAAAAAAGCAATCTTATGGTACTCGAGGCTTTGTAGAGCTAGTTAAAAAGGATTTGTTAGATCAAGAATGTAATCTTTTAAAACTGGAATGTAATTTACAAGAAGAAAAAGTATTCATTAAATTAGATTCCAAGATTTATCCATTCTTAAAGCTTTACAAAAGAAATGAAAAAATCGAAGGATTACTGGAAATAATCGATTTATTATCATCTGATATTGATTTAATGACTGGTGGGGAGATAATTCAAAAAAGTGAATTCGTAAGTAAGGTTGAACAATTAATTAAAGAAAAGAAAAAACCGACATTATCATTCGGAAAAAGTTATTCTTTATCAGATATTGAAAATGAAGATTTTATCTTAAAAGAACTTACAATTGTTTTAAATTCACTTAAGCCAATATATGAATATCTGTTTATTGAACAAAATATTCACGAAGAAGTAATGAAAATTGGTAATCAGATATCACTACCAACAGAGCCAATAAGTATTAATCTATTTAATAATCAATATACAATTGAATTTGAAGAAAGAGAAAAATTTAAGCAAGTTTTTTCGCTCTATGAACATAAGCAACTTATAACAAAAGGGACGATTGAGTTTAGTAAGCGTTTATCATATTCTCAGTATGACTATAAGGAATCATTATTAGTAAATGTAAATGGTAATAATCTAATAGCTTTTATGTTAAGGAAGCTTGTGGAGGATACGAATGGTAAATGGAGACAGAATATAAGTTTTTACCAAAGAACAGGGTTAAGTAATGAAGATTTAAAAAGGAAAGCTGAATCGGTTCTTAAGGAACATCAATTTGCTGTAGAAGGAAGACAAATTATAGTAGGAACCTATAATAAAATTACAGGTAGATTTGAAGAAGAAATCACAGATGTTAAGGCAACCTTAGTTAAGGCGGCACTAATTTTTGCGGATGTAAAGGGATCTTTTACTTTGCCTAAATTAGAAGTGGAGCAATTAATCGAAGAAGATGACGTTGATGACGTACAATTAGAAAATTTAAGTCCAGCGTTTGAGCTTTCAAATATTCTTCAAAAAGCTGAGGAATCGCCTCTAACATTCTCTCAGTCTATCATTCGAGATTTTCATCTTAATTTAACGTGTTTAGAAGATAAACATTTTGTCATTTTAAATGGAATCTCAGGGACGGGAAAAACACAGTTATGTCGTTTATACGGGAATGCAGTGTATGGCTTAAATTATGAAGACGAAAATCCTTACTATGAGTTAATAGCGGTTAGACCTGATTGGATGGATTCTTCTCCGTTATTTGGTTATTATAGTAATCTTGAAAAAAGATATATTTCTACACCTTTTTTAAATATGATTTTAAAAGCTAATCAAGAAAAACATAAACCACATTTTATTGTCTTAGACGAAATGAATCTAGCAAAGGTAGAGTACTATTTAAGTGATTACTTAAGTGCAGTTGAATCAAGGCTACCTATTCATCTACATAATGAAGAAAATGAGACCGATATTCCGAAGTCAATTAAAATTCCACATAATGTATATATTATAGGAACAATAAACGTAGATGAAACAACGCATAGTATTTCAGATAAAGTACTTGACCGAGCATTTGTCATGACACTTTCTGATATTCATTTATCTGATTATTGGGAGAGTAAAGATACAAAATTTAGAAGTGTTTTACAGCAAGAGTGGACGTACTTAACTGAATTATATCAATTCCTAATTCCATACGAGCTTCATTTTGGTTATCGTTCAATTAATGAGATGTTAAATAAATTATATGCAAATGCTAGACTTGAAGATGAATTTAAAATGGATATCCTAGAAGCATTTGATGTTGTAATAAGTGAAAAGATTCTACCGAAAATTAAGGGTGACGAAAGCATCTCAACATTAATAGAAACATTAATTAAATGGACTGAAAACACTTTATTAAAGAATAGTATTACGAATAAACATTTATTGAGAATGAGAAGGGAACTGGAGTTATATGGAGCTACACAGTTCTGGCGTTAATATTTATATTTGGGACAACGGGTGGATATTATTAAGCGATGCTTATTTAATTGAAGGAATGAGTTATAAGTGGAAAGCAGATTTAAGTGATTCATTTAAATTTTTATTAAATAGAGTGTCAATTCCATTGAACAAAACGGATCACGGATGGGAAGGTATAGTAGAAATCCCATTTTATAGTGGAGAGGTTTTATTTACAGTAAATGATGAGAGTATTAAGCAGTACATTTATCCCGACGATAGAAAATTAACAAATGAACAATTTTCTATCATGTTAGAAGATATTTTAGATGAAGCAGAATTGTGTTTTGAAATGTCTGGTTTGGAAAAAAGTGTTTCAACTGATAAACGAAAAAGGGACATCTCTTTTCTACAGTGGCAATATATTGAAAAAAATTTCTATGGACTAAGAAATATTCTTCTTAACATTAAGAAGAATCCTCTAAGAAAGTTAATTAGGGAACAGGAATTTATTAAAATAGAAAAAGTGAAGGTTGTTAGTACCGGAGTAGAAAAATGGTTTGATAAAAAGGGAATTATTCAACCTTCTCCTAATATGTTAATTCATGCCAATCAAACATATGAAACGTATGCTACATATGAAAACCAAGCCTTGGTAAAAATGCTAAATGAATTAAGTGTTGCTTTAAGAAAATACGAGCAAATAGATGATTACTCTATCTCAACGAAAGCTAAAAAGTATAATTACATCATTCAAAATTGGTTTAATTGGGATTTTATCAAAGCGGTTAAACCAATCAATGGAAGTATAAAAGTAACTCAAGTGTTTCGAAAGCATCCTCAATATCGTATGTTTTACCAATGGTTCAATAAATTTTTTAAATTTGGAAATTTGAAGTGGGATGTACAGCAAAATATACCTTTAAAAAGTACATATGAGCTCTATGAAATATGGGCTTATTTACAACTTGTAAAATTTCTTCGAGAAGAAGATATGATTGATAACCTATCTAATTTATTTAGATTTGAAACGAACGGTTTTTTTCTTAATTTAGCTCAAAATCGTGAAAGCGAAATTATGTTAAAAAATGGGAAGTTAGTTTATCAAAAAAGTATTCAATGGAATACAAAACCATACTACAGCTACACTCAAAAAATGATACCCGATATATTTCTAGAATTGAAAGAGAAAGTCTATCTATTTGATCCAAAATATCGTTGTGAACATAACCTTGGAACTGCCTTAGGAGAAATGCATAAATATAGGGATGGAATACTAGCATGTGAAACACATCAAAAAGTAGTTTCTGAGGTTTATATTTTAACTCCAGTTACAGATGGTGAGGTAAAGGATAAGAATCTTTTTTCAAAAAATTACCATGAAAGATATGGTATGGGAGCTATCGGTATGATCCCAGGAACTGATAATATTGGAATGAAAGAATTAATAAAGAATTATTGTAAAGAACAAAATTACTAAAAAGTTTAAGGGTGTGCACTGTACTATCATTTAAATTGACTAACCGTGAACATCTTTTTTTATTTAGTACCCAATACAATGTCATCTGAACGTGATATAATCCGTACGGTGAATGATTCAGTGGGAGATGAGAAAGGCAGTGAATGTAAGTGAGTGTAACTCGAAAAAAAGGACCATTGTATTTACAAGTAAAGGATATCTTAAAGGATCGAATATTACATGGACTGTATCCTGTTGATACAAATATTCCTTCAGAAATACAACTGGAAAGTGAATTCAATGTAAGTAAAATAACAGTTCGCAATGCTATTAAAGAGCTTGTTCAAGACGGATTTCTAGAAAAAATGAGTGGGAAAGGTACAAGAGTCCTACGCAACAGCTCTACCTCAAAGTTGTCAAAAGGAAAGCGTTTTACAGAAGTATTAGTAGATGAAGGACATAAAATACAAAAAGAGTTATTGTGCGCAGAAATCATACATAATCAAAAGGACACAGAGCTTTATCATTTATTTGGCGAGAAGTGCTTTTATATCGAACGTCTTTATTATCTAGATGAAGTACCCTATATTCACTACACACATTATCTAGAATCTAGACAATTGGATGGAATCGACCTATCAGACATAAATGTTCATTCCTTGTATGGATTGATTGAAACACAAGGTGTATCTTTAGAGAAATTTCGAGATGCGTTTGCAGTTGAGATAGCGCCTCCTCACGTCGAGGAACGATTACAAATTGAAAAGGGTACTTCTTTATTAAAGCGCTCACGTTATTCTTATAATGAAGTAGTTGATTTAATCGAATATAGTGAAGGGTATTACAACACGAAAAAGCAGCAGTATATTGTAAATTATGATGTATAAACAAATGTAAGAGAGCGTCGGAATGACTCTACTTTAATGTTTTAATAGAATTAAGGAAAATCAAAAGCTGACTCCAAAAGTCGTTCATCAACGACCTTTTGAGTCAGCTTCTTTTTTCATCACTCTGCTTAATCAGTTGATTTTATTTCAACCCAAACTATTTCTTTTGATACTATACTATAAACTACTTTGAAGATTATTTTCTGATTTTTATCATAGTAACTATGATACTTAAGTTCTTGCTCTCTATCTTGCCAAGCTTCTTTGTAATTATGCTTAAGTATATCTGTAATATCACTAATATATTTTAAATTGGATTTACCATTTATGATTACCTTGTTTTCACTACAAAATCCGAATAAATAATTTACTTGATTTTTTTTATTAACATCAATTACTAAATTTTCAAAGTAATATTTTGCATTGCCTCTTGAAAATCGATTACTTTTAACATACCTACTTAGATCTACATCGTCGATATTACCATATATTTTTATATTATTTATTGTAATTGAATTTAAAGATGTACTTTTTAGATTTTTTTCAATATTACATCCCGAAAAAAAGAAGATACTACTTAGGGATATAAATATAAATAATTTTTTCATTTTCCACCTCAACACAATATGTCTTTCTCTTGAGGTATATCTATTCATTGTCAATCACTGTGGGATTACGTTAATGAACGATTCTTTCATTGGGTTACTATTTCATATTTAGAGCTAAGTTTATTAATTAAATTAGATTTAATAGTTTGGTAGTTATTAGCAAAATACATGTCTCTAAATAATTTTGGATTTTGTGCGTAATCCATAATTTTAGAAACATATATAATTGTCATTCCATCATCATTCATAAGATGAAAAACTTTGCCTATTTTAGAATCATCAATTTCTAAGGTATTTGAATTATCGTTTGAGGTACTAGATGGAAGAAAATCTAAATGAACAGTATTAGTTTTTTCAAAATTAATTTTGAGATCTTTTTCAACAATTTTTGCGTTTTTTCCAGATTCTAACTCATTTTTCAATTTTGTGGCCAAATTATGATTAATTGTTTGATAAACTAGTAATTGATACATTTTTGGAGCTTCTAATTGGTATTTATCTTTAAAATATTTTTTTATTATTGAATCATTATTTTTTAGATTAAATAAATGATACACATAATATGGTTGTTTATTCGATTGTTTTATGTTCATTTCAGGGAATTTTTTATTTAACTTTTTTAATTCCATTTTATTTGGAGATGAAAAATTATTTTTATGTGCTTCTTTTTCAATGATATACGAATTTGCTTGATAATTTAATTCGTGAAATTTATATTTTTTTTCTAACGATTTTAATAACTCTTGTTCATTAATGATTGCCTTATTATCTATCGATAAGACTGTTTTTGGAGTTATTATTTTTAATAACCAAATATTGAATACTAAACTTATCAAGAGTAAAACAGTTAGCATTAATTTAAAGTGCTTTTTAATAATAATTTCTCCTTTTTAATGTTTATGGAATTTATTATAATGCCCAATATAAGTCGAACATTTTCCCTGTTTTGTACTTGGGCTGGCAGCACAATATTTATTAGATGTATAATCAGCTAGACATCTTTTACTTCGACCTAGTGAGTAATCACAGTCACTCATAATAAAATTTATTGCTGCTACTGGATAATGATTTGGATAGTATTTCCATTTCCTAAAGGACCATTAAAACGATTGCAATGTAATCGATCACCGTAGTGTCCTGTTTCTCCTATTTCCCAATAAGGATTGGTAGAAGAAGCTCTTGCGTTTAATTTTGAACTAGGTTCTTCTGTATATAGATCTTTTTCTGCATCTTTTAGCATTTGAGAGATATCCATTTCTTTAATAATGCTTACTTCATTTTGAGAAAAATCAACAACTTGACTTAAATCATCATCGATTCCATCTACTGAAATGTTTACTAATTTTTTACCATCACCATTTAAAACTACTTCTCCATTGTTATTTGCAATTTTCGATTCTTCGCTATTTTCTATTGAAACTTCAACATTTTCTGGAGAAACAAAACGCTCAAAAATATCCTCATCTGGATTGTAACTCCAACCAGTATCTCCGCTAGAAATTAGATTAATTGTTTTATTTTTTTCATTTTCTGAAACCACGTTCCAATCAACTTTATAAGTTTGTCTAAATAATACTTTAATTAAAGTGTTTGTCGAATCTATATTTTCAGCATTTGATTTAATGGGAATTGATGTTATCGCCAATGCCAATAATATGATTACAAAAAGATACCATTCTTTCTTTCTTGAAATAAATTTTTTCTTCATTCAGAATCCACCTTAACCTTTCCACTGAGATTTTATATAGAGAAAATGACCACTTGAGAAACTTTTAATTAATTTTAAAAAATTTCTCAATAAGTATCTCTATAAAATAATATTAGCAGAGAGTAATCTGTATTTTTTTACTAAAATATTACAAAAATATGAATGTTTTACCATTTTAATTAATTGATAATAATCTAAAGTCCTACTTGTTTATTGGTTAGAGTTATTATATTTAGTAAATACTTCCTGAACAAATCTGGTTAATTTTTACCGAAATAACAACATTTTCTATGTTAAAATGATATAGGATTAAGAATTGGGTTGCTTTCGTAACAAAAAAATAGATTGGAGTTATTACAGATGAAAAAACTTGTTATTGGTATTCTTACAATTGGACTTATTCAAAGTTATTCAATTATTTCAACTGATGATGCTAGTGCAGCTGTGAAAACATTTAAGAACTGTACTGAATTGAACAAAGTATACAAGGGTGGAGTTGCCCGTAGTTCATCCGTTAAAAATAAAGGCGGTAAAACTAAATATAAACCGTATGCATCAAAAGCTCTATATGACGCAAATAAAAAAATGGATCGAGATAAAGATTTAATAGCGTGTGAAAAATAAGCTTCATAAGTTTAAAAATGAAAGTTCAGAGAACACAGAAATATATTAAAGTATCATTGCAGTCTTCAAATTTTTGAAGACTGCATTTTTTATTTCTTAATTCTTCAATTTATTATCACATTTGAAGTGAGTTAAATAGAATTTAATATGTTAACATTTTCACAAGTTAGTAAACTTTACTTATTATTTAATTACTTACCAAAAAGGAGTGAGACTTTTGGAGAAAAGCTGTTATTTACTTAAACTAGAATTAAATTGTAAAAATCATATGATATTTGCCATAAGAGAAGAAATAAATTTATTTACTAGTTTAATTGGTTATATGGTGTTAGAAGATGTTAATCGTGCAGGTACACCTAATGATTTTAAAGATTTACATCCTGTCTTTTTAAAAGACTGGGATGATGATCGAAATCTTATTTTTGCGAGAATTTATACTTTTGATAGTATAACCGAAGAAAAAATAGATGCATTAATAGAACTTGCAGAAACGTTTATTGAGTTTAAACCAAGTGTGAATCTTAAAGTAGATTTTTTTGTTGAAAATGAGGTTTTAATACTCTATGAGAAGAGTTGGGGAAATAATATGAATATGATTCCTGTTTATCAATGGTTGATCGATGCTGATAGTGAAAATCCAATTAGTTTAGCAAACTTAAAAATGGATTCATTAAATCATCTATCACAAGATGAATAAATAAGAACTGAAAGATGTGGGAGAGAGAACTTTAAAAAGTACACTAAAAAGTTCGTGAAAAAAATATGCGAAGCCTTCTCTATTTTCTTGTAGTTAAAGGTCATGGAATACTTACATTTCGTAAAAGTTTGGGAGAATAAAAAAATGATAATAAAAATCTTAGTTTTAATTTTATTACTAATTCTAGGGAACCTATTATTTAAACTGATCCCCTGGAAGTATATTACTGTACTATTTGGAATTATTGTATTGCTATTAGTAGGTTTTTTCATTGTTGAGCGTACTACTATTTTAGTAAAAAATAGACTACTAGAAAGTACTTCACTAAAAAATGAAGGAATAAATGAAATTAAGATTAATAAACAAGTTACACCGGAACTATTGGTAGATCTAAAAAGTAAATATGGAAGAACAGTTAAACACACAGACATTGTAGTAATACTTCCTGTTGAAAATGATAGAAACTATCAATTTAAGAAACTCTATATTGGAACTAAAAACATTAAAATTAATAGTATTGTTTCTGAAGATCCTAAATTAAAAACGGATAAAGGTATTGGAATAGGAAGCGATGTATCTACTATTAAAAGTAAATACGGTAATAACTACATTCGCTCGATTGATGAAATAGGAGATATGATAACGTATCTTGATAAAGAGCAAAATATAAAATTGACTTTCATAATATATGAAGAGAAAGTATTTCAAATTATTCTAACTAAGTATTAAATCAAGGAGAAAAATTATGGGCATTTCCGTTTGTAAAAGTTTATGTTAATTTTTTCACAAGTTTTGATGCTCTTTATTATCTAAGTGGATCTAAAATTATTTTATTATTTTTACTATCTTTATAATAACCATAATATTCATTATCGCCTTTTATTTTCACACGAACTGACCATTTTCGATCACCGGATGATTTAATCCAATCAAAAACTGGGTGAAGTTCTTCTATCTCCTGTTTTTTTATGCCTCTTTCCTTAATAAGATATTCCTCAACTGCATTTTTTGTTAAATGTAGTTTTATTTTTACATAGGTGTACGAAGTGATTATGAATACAGTAGCTATTAATAAAGGAATCATTATCTTTTTTTTCTTTTTCATAATATATTCTCCTCAATAAAAGATAAGTTAATTTTAACTATCAATTCATTATTTAGTTATCTTATTTTGTGAATAAACTATGAAATTTCTTTACAGATTGTTAAAACAAAAAAATAAACTGCACTTCTGTTTGACACTCCTAATAATTAAAGATGTAGTTTTTTGTAGCTATATACAAAAGAGAATGTAAAAAAATCCGGCCCAATGTAAGAACCGGATTTCCTAAGACTGCTTGATCTCCAACCTACGCGCAACCAACGACAAAACATAATTAACAACAAAATACATCAACGAAACCATCACCATAACAGGGATCACATAAGATTCCTTCTGCGCATAAATAATCTGTCCATTATGCAATAAATCCGGCAACGCAATCACAACAGCTAAACATGTATCTTTAAGTAAAGAAATAAACTGACTAACAAGGGGAGGAACCATTCGTCTCAATGCTTGGGGCAGAACGATGTGACGCAATGTCTGGATATAATTCAGTCCAGATGCACGTGCTGCTTCGATCTGTCCTTTTTCAATCGAGTTTAAGCCACTTCGAATAATTTCTGATATCATTGCTGATTCAAAAACCGTCAATGCTGCGATTGTGGCTGTGATTATTTTCATTTCAATCCCGATTTCCGGTAGAGCAAAATAAGTAAAGAAAATAATCAGTAGCAAAGGCAGGTTCCGAATTATTTCAACAATCGCGGTTAGTAATTGAGTAACAACAGGAATCTTCGTATATCTAAGCGTACCAATCAACCCACCAATAATAAAACTAAGTACAATTGAAATGGCAGCGACTTTAAGGGTAACCCAAAATCCTTCTAGCAAAAACTTGATATGATCTAGTGTGTATACATCTGCGAACGGCTGCAGAAAGTCCATCCATGCACCTCCTTAATTACTTCTAGCCAAGCGTTTTTCTAAATAGCTTACACCAATACTTAAAGGAATCGTTAAGACTAAATAAAATAGTGCTACAAAAATATAAGTATCAAACGTTACGTATGTCATTGCAGAAATTAGATCGCCTTGATACATTAAATCTCCACCAGCTACGACTGCTAATAATGATGAATTTTTTACTAGATTTAGAAATTGGTTGCCAAGGGGAGGGATGACGATTTTTATTGCCTGGGGGAGTATAATGAATCTCATTGCCTGTCCGTAACTCAGCCCTGTTGAGCGGGCAGCTTCCATTTGTCCTTTTGGAACAGAGAGGATACCTGCACGGATTGCTTCGGATATGAAGGCAGCTGTATAGATGGTTAATCCGATTGTTCCTGCAATCATCCCGCTAAAGCTTCCGGCTAAGTAAGTGAAAAACACAACCACTAGTACAGGGATATTACGGATAAACTCAACATAGATCGAACCTAACCAGTTAAGCGGTTTAATTGGAGCAATTCTCATAACAGCAATGACTGTTCCTAAAATAAAGCTACATAATAAAGCAATTAAACTAGTTAAAATGGTTACTCTTAATCCTTCTAAAAAATACTCCATATGATCCGTTAGTATCGAGAAATCAATCAAAGGATTTCCTCCTAATTATCAGGAAAAGCAGGCCCGTAAAAATACGGACTCTGCAGCTCCCAACATCAATAATTATTTTTTAATCCATTTATTCTTAATTTCATCGTATTTACCTGAAGCTTTCAGGTTTTTTAATGCTTTATTTAATGCATCGACAAGGTCTTTATTTCCTTTTTTAACCGCAATTCCATAAGGCTCTTCTGTAAATGTTCCACCTACTAATTCAAATGAAGGATCTTCTTCTTTCATCCCGTAAAGGATTGAATCATCAGTCGTTAAGGCATCACCTTTACCAGCTTTTAAAGCTGTAAAAGCTTCAGCATAGTTTTCAAATTCAAGTACTGTCGTTTCAGGAGCTTTCTGGCGAATATTTACAGCTGAAGTCGAGCCTTTAACAGCAAGCACTTTTGTACCTTTTTTCAAGTCAGCAAGTCCGTGAACTTTACTACCTTTTTTCACAAGTAAAGATTGTCCAGCATTAAAGTACACATCAGTAAAATCTACTTCTTTTTTACGTTCTTCATTAATGGTCATAGTCGCGACAACCGCATCAACTTTGCCATTATTTAAGAGGCCAACCCTAGTTTTTGATGTAACCTCTATGTATTCTGGTTTAACGTCATTGCCAAACATTTCTTTAGCCAATGCTTTGGAAAGATCAATATCAAATCCTTCTACTTTACCTGTTGATGGGTTTTTCAAGCCAAATAAACGAGTGTCATATTTTACGCCAAAAACAATTTTCTTATCATCCTTAATACGTGCAAGAGCATCTTTACTTTTCGAATCATCCTTACCACCACAACCTGCAAGAACTAAGGCGGCCGTTGTTGAAACTAAAGCCATTTTCATGAATTTTTTTAGAAACATTCCATTACCTCCTATTAATGATTTAATATACGGCTTAAGAATAAGCGAGCCCGTTCTTCACGTGGGTTCTCATAAAACTCAGCCGGAGTTGCTTCTTCTAATATGCGACCTTCATCCATAAAAACGATTCGGTCGGCAACCTCTTTTGCAAAGCCCATCTCATGAGTCACGACAACCATCGTCATGCCTTCTCTAGCAAGGGCCTTCATAACATCTAGCACTTCACCAATCATTTCAGGATCAAGTGCTGAAGTAGGTTCATCAAAAAGCATAATATCCGGCTTCATCGCAAGACCGCGAGCAATTGCTACACGCTGTTGCTGACCACCGGAAAGCTGGGAAGGATAAGACTTGGCCTTCTCTAAAATGCCAACTTTTTCAAGAAAATGTTTGGCTGTTTCATCAGCCTCTTCTCTAGATTGGCCCAATGCTTTCATTGGAGCCAAAGTGATATTTTCAAGCACAGTTTTGTGCGGATACAAATAAAAATGCTGAAACACCATTCCAATATTACGTCTTAACTTATTCAAATCTGTTTTTTTATCCCCAACTGAAATCCCACTGACTGTAAGTGTTCCATCATTAATTGCCTCCAAATGATTGATACAGCGCAACAAAGTACTTTTACCAGAACCAGATGGACCGATCACGACAACAACTTCACCTTTATTAATTGTGAGATTAATATCTTTTAAGACTTGAAAATCGCCATAAAACTTATTTACCTGTTTAAATTCAATCATTCCTGACCTCCTGTCCAATTTTTTTGAATATGTAATTTGGTGAAATTTGGGAATCAATATTTTATATGTATGCTTGTTCGATTTGTCATATCACGTTTATTTCGTTTTTAGTCTATTTGGACGATGACTTTTGAACTAGATAAATTATTTAAACAAAGAATAAAACGTGTGTTGTTTGATGTAGACAATTTAAAAAAATTCAATATTTTAACATAAACAACACTTTTTTCGATAAACCAGTATGATAAAATTTTCACATAACAATAAATATTTTTTTTCAACTGGAGGCATGATTATTATCGGTGAGGCAGCGGGAGACGTATCTATTGGTAAGGGGATATCTAAATCAGTGGCTTTATCGAGGTTAAAGTTAAAAAAGATACGTAGTCTATCTCTAAAAATCATGGAGGGCCGGTTAATTAGAACAGGGGGGCTTTATGACACAGTATCATTATATTTCTTCACCAATACCATTGAAAGATGGTGTCTTTGGTCAAAATGCTATTTCTCCTAATGTTTATGCAAATGAGTTAGATTTTACACATCTATTTCTGGAGAGAAATTATGACCCAGAAGAAAAGAAATTTTTTAGTTTCTCCAATCATTTTAAATATAAATATCAAGTAGGTATGGTCTCTACACAAATTCCGCTTAAAGGAGAAAAAGGGAAAACTACTCCAGAAGAGGAAAAGTGTTTAAAGATTTTATATGAATATATTAAAGATGCTGTTAATGAAAGTGGTATAATCGAGTATTACGCTTCATGGAATTCTGAAGAGAACTACCCAATTAGCATAAAACGCCAAATTACACTATCCGATTTAAAAACTCCAAGTGACTTAATAATAGCCGATAGAGAATTTGTTACAATTTATAAAGACGTACGCTGATGGATTAGTTTCAAACTAATAAAAAAATTATCTGCACCTTAAAAAGTACCCAATAGAGTAGACTACATCAAAAAAGTCTACCTATTGGATACTTTTGTTTACTAGAATTTATGATGAAATAGTAAATCAGTTTAATAGAACTACTAGAGAAAATAGACTAGTATTTTTTAACTATAATTTTTACCAATTAAATATGTTAAAATTAAATTAATTACATATAAAATACATCTTATGAATTTTACTAAATAAACGGAGGAATCCATGGAAAACCGTGAACGTTTCTATAAACTAATGAAACTATTAGAAAGTAAAACAGATATTGATCGTGAGTTTACCTTTGATCAAATAAAAAAGAGATTAGCAGTAGGAGAAGAGGATTTTTCGTATAGTAAAAATACATTTTTAAAAGATATATCGGTATTAGTGGATGTTGGTTTTGATGTAATTGAAAACGCTTCAGATGGTAAGGCAACCACATACAGTCACCAAGAAAGACTATTTGAATTACATGAACTCCGCTTATTAGTAGATGCAGTTACAGCTTCAAGATTTTTAAACAAACAAGAAACAAAAAAGATCATTGATAAATTAAAAAAACTGACAAGTGAAAACGAAGCGAAAAAGCTTCATAATGGCATTATTCCAGACACAGCGATTAAAAGTGAAAGCAACCGAATTCACTTTTCAATCGATCAAATTCACCAAGCCATTGCTGAGAAGAAACTTCTTACATTTCAATATGGCCGATACAACTTTAAGAAAGAATTTGAGCTAAGCCATGATGGAAAAGAGTACTCAGTTAAACCACTCGCAGTAATTTGGTCAAATGACTACTATTACTTAATAACAAGAAGCTTACCTGATGATCAACTTAGACATTTCCGCGTAGACCGAATGCGTGAAGTTAATAGAACAGATGAAAAATTTCAAGATGAACGCTTTAAAGTTGATGAATACTTGAGTACAGTCTTTAATATGTTTGCCGGTGAACCTGATTATGTAAAAATCAAGTTTAAAAAAGGATTATTAAATGTAGTACTTGATCGATTTGGATTAAAGGCTGATATTCAGCAAGTGGATGAGGAGCATTTCATATTAACTACAAAAGCTGCAATTAGTGATGGATTGATTACTTGGATTTTAACTTGGGGTAGGGATGCTCAGGTAATAAGTCCACCTTCAGTGATTGAGAAAGTTCAGGAGCAAATTTTGGAGATGAGTAAGTTGTATAGTATGAATTTACAACCATAACTTTTACTAAAAGAGGGTCATTTGATTCTCTTTTTTTTATTTTATTGTTGTAAAACAACTACAATGAATGGTTTAAGCGTTTCTATTGTTCTTTAACTATCGGGGTGCTACTTGACTGTTTAAAATAATAGTTTTTTCCATTGATTTTAAATTTAAATCCCTCGTTCTTAAAATTAATTACTATATCATGAAAATATATACTATTTACTATGTATTTGGATTTTGTATTAGCCTTTTTTGAATATTTTCCAGAGTCCACTTTAAAATTTTTAGAATACGGATTATAATAATAAAATTTATTAAAATCATCTGGATCAAATACTAGTGATACTCCAGGCAAATCTTTACATACAAAAGTACCCTTTAATACGCTAGGTTTATCTGTTGAATTGCAACCACTTACTAAAAATAATAAAGCAAAAATAACAAATGTCTTTATAAGTTTATCCATGGGTTGCCTCCTGTTTTTTATTAGGGTACATGTTTATTTTACCAAGCTTTAGTTTTATATTTTTAGTAATATATGGACGATTGGTGAATTTTATAGGAACAATTATTGAACTTGCCTTATCATCGATTACCTTACAAATAGAAAAAAACCTTCAAGAGAATGGAGAAACGATACCTAATAAAATCTTCATATTTTTTTCGAAATTACTTGAATTAAGATGCAATTTAATATGTTACTATTTTCACAAATACTAATCATGATGCGAGGCTTGTAATGCTAAAGTTAGTTTTCCTTTCTTTTATTTCAATTGTAGTAATCTGTACATCAATGATTTTATACATATTATTTTTCCTTCCAAACCATGAAACAAAGATAAAAATAAAGGAGCATGAAATAAGTAAAAAATTAAATAGTAACCAAGCGATTCTGATTCCTTCCGATTTTGAAGTAAAAGGTGTGTATCTAATAGATGATGGTTTCCTTTCTCAACATATTGAAGTGCATCTTTCAAATGAAATTACCATAAGTATTTATTTATCAAATGGCTTAGATTACGAAGGTGGGGAAAAGGTTAAAACTAAAATTATAAATAATATGCATATAAGAGAATATCAAACGAAAGATAAAAGAGTGATTTATATTTTTAAAGTAGGTCAATTAAATTATTTATATGAATTCAACGAGACTTATAGGGAAAGTATTGATGAGTATTTATCAAAAAATATATTTTAAATAATTAGTATCAATTTTACCTTTAAAAAAAGAAGGAATAAGTGCAAAATCTGGAGCTACTTAAAAAAACAAAAACCAAGGAAGTAATCCTTGGCTCGATGATCTGGCTTAATGACTTACAACTTTTAAAGTAGTTGCTTGACTAGTATTTCCAGCAGCATCCTTTGCAGTTACAGCAATAGTAGTTCCTTTTTTCTGCGCTTTGATCTTAACTGTAAAGTTTCCTTTTGAATCAGCTTTGGCAGAACCTAAGACTTTACTTCCAACTTTCACGGTTACGGTTGAGTTGGCTTCAGCTTTTCCAGTTACTTTCAAATCGTTATCATCTACTTTATTAACTTTTGGCTTACCTGGAGCAATAACATCTACAACGGTTACAGTTGTTGCTACACTTACATTTCCAGCAGCATCTTTAGCGGTTACAGTCAGCTTTGTTCCTGCACTTTGAACAGCAATAGGAAGCGAATAGTTTCCAGACGAATTAGCTTTTGCAGTTTTCAGTACTGTAGATCCTCTTTTAACAGTAACAGTAGAATTAGCCTCTGCCTTTCCAGTTACAACTTTATCATTATTATCTACTTTATTTACTACAGGTTTAGCTGGAGCGATAACATCAACAACTTTAGTAGTTGATGCTGCACTAGTATTACCCGTAGAATCTTTAGCGTAAATACTTAAAGTTACTCCAGCTTTTTGTGTTGGTATTTTTACAGAATAAGTTCCATTTGATGAAGCTTTAGCAGTACCTATTTGAGTGCTTCCTACCTTTACACTTACAGTAGAATTAGCTTCTGCTTTACCAGTCACAACTTTATCATTATTATCAACTTTATTTACGATTGGTTTATTTGGCGCAATATTGTCCACGAATCCAGTTGCGATAGCATATAAGTCATATTCGGTATTATTGTCAATATCGTCTACATTATCATAATCCATAACTCCTACATAATAAGTACCAGCTTTTGCTTGATATGCTTGGTACTCAGCCCCGTCTTCGTCAAATTCCGAACCTAAGTATACTAATTTATTACTCTCAACAAAATCCTTTTCTACAGCTGCAAATAAAAGATCAATATTAATAGAGTTAGTTGCCCCAGCTACAATTAAAAGTCCATCAGTTGGTACGACTACTTTATGTAAATCTACATCATACAAAGGAAGTAACTGCCCAATCAAGATTTTCTCATATGATGTATTATCTGCATAAGCAAAGTCATCATTATATTCCGTTTCATAAATAATATCATTTTCTGAACTAGTGACATTATCTTTATTCATAGTACCCGTTTTATTAAAGCTTTTTACTGATAAAGATCGAGATTTTAGTTCTTTTCCAAGCTGATTAAACGTATGGAAATCTAGGATTCCTTTTTGAAGGGGTTTTTTAACCTGATGTTCAATCATCTTCTTTGATAAATTGTATCCGTTTCCTTCTGCCTTAACAGTTCCTAAAGACAATGGTGAAACTAATAAACCTAAAGTAACTAATGATAAGATTTTTTTATTAAGCACAAAATCACCCCTATTGTTTATTATTGAGAACATTGAGGTCTCTAATGCTACTATAAAAAATCAGCCATAACCATGGGCTTCGATACACATTTATTTTTCGACAATTAGAAAGACTATAGGCTTGTGTAATGAAATTCTAAAAATCGAATACAAAAGTAATTAATCTAAAAAAGACTATTTATGGCGAATTGAAGAAAAGTTTAAATTAATGAATCAATATAATTTATTAAGTATTTGGAATTATTTTGGAAAATTATCAAACTATTATCATATGCGAACAATTTGAGAATCATTTTTTAATTCTCTTTTTTTAGAATGAAATTTTTGAGTACTTTTCATATAAATGACAGGGTTGGAAAAAAAGACATCTATAGACTTTGAAGATGTGATTAATTTAAGTAAAATAATTACATACTGGATTTACTTTAATCCGATGAGGATATAACTAAAAATAAAAATAAAGAGGACCATGTAAGATGTACATTCAAATAACAAAAAAACTTTCAGATGAAATGAAAATAAAAGTAGTGAAACCAGATTTAACAAACGAGAATCAACTTTTTTGCTGGCATGCTAATATCTTTAAAATTGGCCGTAAAAAATGTGTATTGGTAATGAATAATGTAACTAGATATTGTTTTATTATATATGGTCTAGTAAAAAAAGATTTTACAAATTTTGAAGTGTTAATGAGGGAAAATATCGTGGGTAACTTTCTTGGAAACGAATTCGATATTGAGAAAATAGATTCTTACATGGAACAATTAGGTGATGTTCAATATTCAGCTACCAGCGATCGAAGTATTATTTCCCAAATGAATGATATGATCTACCAAGCTGAACATATTATTCATTACTTGGCTGAGGAGGGTGAAACAATTAGTTTACTCCAATTGAATCTTGAGCTAAATGAGACTCCATTAGTAAAATTGAACTCATATCCATATAAATTGATGAGAGATGCATTGGATGAATCTTTTATTAAACAAAGAAATCTTAGAAAATCTTTATATGAACAAAAAAACCTGCAATAATTGAGAGTGAGCATTAATCATAATTCGTTTTTCTTTAATGTATTTTTAAAATCTTTTAAAATTTCCTCATTTGGAAATCGATCATGTTTACCCTTAATTTTTACATTACCTTTTAATGGAACGATTATTCTAAATCGTTCTTTTTCTTTTAAATTACTTGTTGCAAAAACATATGAATTTTCAGGAGTTAAAAAATCATCATCGGCTTCCATCTTTCTTATAGCTTCGTGACTACTTTCATAACCAATACGTTGTTCAACTATAACTTCCTGATTTGCTTCCAATTCACCTTTTAAATCCTTTTCGACTATGGAGTATATGGTCAACCCTCATCTGATTCAATATCTAATTGTTAGATTACTCTTCCTACAAACAATTGTTTTATAACCATATTATATTGGATTCTCCTTTATTAATAATTAGTTCATATTCATACATTTTTCAAACTTAGAACATTTTACCAGAAATTAATATGTTAATATAATCAAAAAACAAAAAGTTTTTCTCGGAGGTGGATTGAATTTGAAAAGTTTCTACTATCTTATTTTTAGTTATATAATTTTCATTTTAAATGTCACCTTCAACGGATTTAACAACTTCAACATATTTATAAGTTTAAATTGTATAAGTATTTTATTAAGCCTACTAAGTTTTATGATTTCAATCATTTCAAAAAATAGAAGATGGAATGAAAAATTAAATATTGGTCTAAGTTTGAATTTAATTCTATTTACTTCACTTTGGATTAACTTAGTATACGTTGAGATTTAGTCGTTATTTGAATAGTATTTTTAAGAAAGAGAAGAGTATATTGGGAAATTTATTTAGAGTACTGTTATTTCTTCTTTTAACTTTCATAGTGATTGTTTTTACGTTAATATTCTTTCTTAGTCCGGTATCCAGTAATAAAAGTGGAAGTTCTTCAACAATTTCTTACTTTAACCTAACCAAAAGATATGACATAATTTCTGAAGAAGAAAATTATTTAGAATGGTTTACAAGTGGAGATATAGTTACCAATATTACTATAGAAGAGCAAAACATGGTTGAAAATAGTTTGGCACAACAAGGTTTTATTCCGCAAGATAATGGGACAAGCTTCTATTTTGTAAAAGAAATAAAATAAATTCTACTATCAAAATAAAACGACTGACTAATAATAGCAGTCGTTTTTACCTTATTATCTAAAACTCACTTCTTACAATCATAAGCAACCAAAGTAATATCCAATTCTTCTTCCAAATTTTCAATCTTACTCTTAGCATCACTCGTTAAATCTGCGATAAAAAAGTCACTGTTATTCAAATCTTTATTCTCATTACTCATTTCAAAAATCCCCTTTACCAAATTTTTACCTTTTCATTTTTCCCTATCGTAAAAAAACTATCCTAACTTATAATTGGTCAAATTAAATAAAATTTTATTACTTAAAAAAAGTAATAAGACGGATAACTTACTTAAGTAATTTACATTTGTTAAACTATTTATATTATTTAAATAATTTAGTGGGAATAATAGGCTTACAGAAAGGGTTGGATGTATGGAAAAGGATACAGTATTTGCAATTGGAGATATTCATGGCAGCATAAATGAATTAGAAAAATTACTTAAAGAATGGAATCTAGATAATGAAAGACTAGTACTACTTGGGGATTTAGTAGATCGTGGTGAGAATCCATACGAGGTACTGTTAAGAGCAATGCAATTAGAAAAAGAATATGGAGCAGTTGTTATACTAGGAAACCATGAGCAAATGTTATTGGACTGGCTTGAGCAACCTGAGTTTAAACAAGTTTATTATTACGGTCAAGGTGGTATAGAAACAATTCATTCATTTTTTAAATTTGAAATTACAAATAAAAGAGGTCCTAATGAAGTAGCAGAATTAATGAAAGAGCAATTTGAATCTGAACTGCAATTTATTAAATCAAGACCTTTGTATTTCGAATGGGAACAATATGTATTCGTTCATGCCGGAGTCGATCTTAACCTTGAAGATTGGAAAGAAACGACAGACAAGGAATTTTACTGGATTCGCGATGAGTTCCATTACGGAAAAAATGAAACAAGCAAAACATTTATTTTTGGCCATACTCCAACATCAATCCTTCACAAGACTGAAGGTAAATTCGATATATGGTATTCACCTTGTAAAACGAAGATTTGTATAGATGGGGCAGCTGCATATGGTGGACTATTACATGGTATTAAGGTTAATAAAGATGGAATTCTGTCAACATATTCAATAACTTCTAAGACAATTTCTACCAAGTATGAAATTTAATTTTATAAAAACTTGAAGAGCTTCAGTGATTATATTTAGTAGAAATCAATTTAGTTTTCCAAGAAAGGTAGCCTTTTTTAAGAAGAAGGTGCCTTTTATTTGATAATAACCTGGTCAAATTAATTGAAAGTAAATGAAGTTGTAGGAATTGATATTATAAAAAAATAGGTACTATTATATGTTTTTGGACTATTATGATAAAATTAAACATATTCAAGTTCATTCTGAGGTAAATGGTAATTTGAATAGGAAGAAGAGCTATTTATGTGAGCTCTGACCTTTAATATTTCAGAGGTTGACTTTCCGACTACAAGAGAAGCCATTATGGCTAAGGAGGAATTAAAAATGACAAAACTAGACCTACTGAAAGATTTTATTCTTAACAAAGAATTAGACATCGATGTATCTTTACCTACGGATGATTATACAAATTTTTCTTATAATGGATTTGATGCGGGTACAGTCTATAATAATGACACCTACAGAATTTCTGTAGCTCGTGGAACAAAGGTAGAACGACTATTCCGTAAACGTAAATACAAAATGAAGGTTTCGAAAGACAATAACAATAATCTAGTTGCAATCTTTGAACTAGCAAGTGCTGAAGATTTTGTACAAGTTAAAACGTTGCTTTTGAATATGGATAAATTAGCTAGCAACGGACTTCGTGAAGAATTGAACCGCGCAAATTAATTTCATTTCATATTAATTTTATATGAATGTACAACTAACTATGAACGTTTGTTAAATAATATGATCGAACCCACCAATATAAGGTGGGTTTTGTTTTATCTTAATTCCCTACAATTCTTCTAAATAAGTCCTATCTAACTAATAAAGCATCCCGACATAAAGAAAATAGCATTAGTTATCTAGAACTGTTTTATACACCGATTTTTAGGTACACCGTCACGATGAAATCTAGTATCCAGTTCACTTTTGAATATTCAGATATTTTTGTAAAATTGAATAAAAGTAAATAAAAAGGTGATAAACATATGTGCAAAAATAATAAAACAATCATAACAATGAATAAATATTATGTAAGACCAGGTGACGAAATCGAATTTATGCCAAAAGAGGAAAATGTAAAAGAGATCAAACCGAATTTAGTAAAAGGAATTGTAACAAAAGTTCTTTCAAATTCTGTAATTGTAGATATGAGAAGTGACCGTACCCACCGCAATTATTACGAACATGATCATACTGTAATCAACCACAAAAAGTATAAAATTTTAGTTTCTATTTCAAAAAGCTAACAATGTTGATTTCCTAGAAAATAGCCTTATCCCACATTTAAGGGATAAGGCTATTTTTATCATTTTTTTGAAATCTATAGGCTTATTTCTTGCTGTCATTTTGCTTCATACATTGAGACATGAGTGACTATGAATTTATTCTGAACAAGTTACAAAAAAGGTGAAACTTACAACATTTTTCATAATTTAGTAACAATTAATGGAAAAAAAGTAAGTTGAAAAAGGTAATTAAAAATGGAAAAACTCAAATAAGTTAACAGAAAATACACCAATATTTCACTGAATTTCCACTATTTATGTAAAGAATTTATTGGAACTATATTAGAATATTTATAGAGCGCTCTATAACGTGATTGTTGATACTATCGTGTTAATTTATCAGAGTACATTGCCCCAAAACATTAATAAAAAGTAACAGAAAATCATCGCACCTATCTTTAAAAATGACTTTCTATTTTGATATAACCCATATATCCATAGCATTGTAAAAAATACAAAACCTATTTGTCTGATAAGAGAAGGATCGTTGAGTACATCAAATATGTTTATGATTAAAAACAATAAAACTATTAGAATTGACGTTACAACTATTAATATAGGCTTTTTCAAAATACATACCACCTTTTACTATTTTTTAACCGGGTATTAATTTACTTAATTATACTTTAAACTTTTTATTTTGAAAGGAGAAAAAATTATGAAAAAAAAGTTAATCGCAATGTCAACTACATTTTTACTATTGGGTTTAGCACCTTTTAAAACAAATGCAGAGGATATTACTAATGGAGAAAATCCTGAGAGTGTAATTAATGAATTTGAAGTTGTAGACGAGACACAAGAACAAGAAATTGTATCTAGTTTTACTGAGGTTGTTGAGTATAATCAAGGTGGTGAGTTTAAATCAAAAACAATTGTTGAAGAAGGTATACCAATGTCATCCCAAAAACAATCTCGTGTAGCAGTTGGCGAAGGAACTTCTATTGATTATAAATTAATAGATAAGTTTAATGGTTCTAGTAAAGTTATCAGATCATTAAGTGATTGGACATATTCTTTTGCATCAGCGTACATACCAGAAAAGTTTTTGAAAAAACCTTGGTCTAAAGCAGCTGCTACTGCTACACTAAACGCTTTATACAAAGGTTCACAAGTAAAATATTATACAACAAAAGTATATCAAACAAAGGATTCCGTTTATTATTACGGTAAAGCTGTATCTTATGAATACTCAGATTCCGCAAGAACTAAATTATCAAAAACAATCACACATATTTCAAGAGTAGCTAAATAATAACGATTCATTTTCCGTTCTAAATCAAATAAAACTAAATATTGCATAGAAAAGTACAATTGTACATCCGGTAAGCGCAATGGGGTTTAGAAAATCTTAAAAAAGTTGCAAGTACAAATAAAACGTCCCAAGAATGATTTTAAAATATTAAAGTAAACATAAAAATATTGTTATTATTAGAGTAGTTTTAAAGCAGGAAAAAACTGCTTTTTTTTTTCAGGAGAATAGGGATAAAATACTAATAGTACTGCCACTTTCATGGAATAATCTATGTTTATAGATTAATAAAGATGGATTATTTAAGTTAATAAATGTGTGAAGATCTCCTTGATATATACCACGATAAGCTACCTAAAATTACTCTTCTAAATTTACTAAACCCTCTTAAGAAGTAAATATTTCAAAAAACGGTGGCGAAACTGCAGATAATGTAATATTTTTTATATTTTTGTAATATTATCTTCCATTTTTTAACAAACTCAGACTTTAGACCGTTTTGTTCTCCAATTTGTTTTGTTAAAATGTCATTAGAAATTTAGAAAATATTGGAAATAAGGAGGACGAAATGAAAAAGGCAATTGTACAAATTAAGAACTTATCAAAGGAAATAAAAGGGAAGAAGATTGTTTCTGATTTAAGCTTTGATATTTTTGAAGGCGAAGTTTTTGGATTTTTAGGCCCAAATGGTGCTGGTAAGACGACTACAATCAGGATGATGGTTGGTTTGATGAATATTTCTGAAGGTGACGTTGTCATTAATGGTCATAGTATTAAGTCCAACTTTGAAGATGCAATTAAGAATGTAGGGGCAATTGTAGAGAATCCAGAATTGTATAAATTCCTAAGTGGTTATGATAATTTACTGCAATATGCTCGAATGGATAAGAATGTCACAAAAGAGAAGATTGACGAAGTTGTTGAATTAGTAGGTTTAACTAGTGCTATTCGTCAAAAAGTTAAAACGTATTCTCTTGGTATGAGACAGCGTCTTGGTTTAGCTCAATGTTTACTACATGATCCGAAGGTTTTAATTCTTGATGAACCTACGAATGGTCTTGATCCAGCGGGTATTCGTGAAATGAGGGACCACCTGCAGCTTCTAACGAAGAAAAAAGGAATGGCCATTATTGTATCGAGTCACTTATTAGCAGAAATGGAAATGATGTGTGATCGAATTGGTATTATTCAACAAGGTAAGCTAATAGATGTACAGACTGTTACAGAGCTTACAACTGAAGATGTTCAAACATATTCAATTGAAGTGAATAATAATGAAACTGCACTTAAAGTGCTATCTAAACATAATGTTCAAATTGTCGATGGAGAAATACATATTGAATTAACAAGGGAAGACGTACCGAATGTAATAGAATTATTAGTCGAAAATAGCATTCGCATATATGGATTTAAGGCAAATGCAAAAACATTGGAAGATCGTTTCTTAGAAATTACGAATGTTTAACTACCCTTAGAAGTCTCATTGTTTCTTAGAAATTTAAAAAGAAAGGAACTTAAATCATGTTAAAATTGATTCAAAATGAATGGATAAAGATTATTAAAAGACCAGGTACAATTGTGATGGTTGCTCTTATTATTTTACTAGTAGGAGCTACAGGTTCATTTGTAAAATATTATGAACATAAAAAAAATCAAAATGCAGATAAGAATTGGAAGCAAACACTACAAGTACAAACTGCAGAATACAAAAAGGAATTAAAAGGTTTAAGTGATAAAGATGACCTTCAAAGACCATTTTTAGAACGAAATATTGCAATTAATGAGTACAGAATAGAGCATAATATTTCACCAAATGAAAAGACGAATGTTTGGACTTTTATGGATGTTTCATCAAGTTTGATTATATTAGTAGGACTATTTACGATTATCGTTTCTGCTAATATAGTAGCGAGTGAATTTAATTGGGGTACGATTAAGCTATTATTGATCCGTCCGTATTCAAGACAAAAAATTATTATGTCAAAATATTTAACTAGTATTCTATTTGGTTTTGCTATGTTATTTATATTATTTCTTGTTTCGAATTTATTAGGTTTAGCACTATTCGGTGCAGGTAGTGGAAATACTTCATATTTAGCATATGTTAATGGTCATGTTGAAGAGCAAAGTAGACTTGTCTATTCTGCAAAACTTTACGTAATGAGCTTCATCGAAACATTTATGCTAGCTTCGATGGCGTTTATGGTTTCAACTGTGTTTAGGAACAATACAATTGCAATAGGTATTTCAATTTTATTATTAACAGTTGGAAGTACAGTGACTGGTATTTTGGCTGGATTTTTTGATTGGACAAAGTATATCTTATTTGCCAATACAGATTTAATGCAGTACGTTAAAGGTACTCCACTAGTAGAAGGAATGACGATGACATTTTCAGTAATTATGTTATTAGTTTATTTTGTAATTTTCCTAGGATTATCATTAGTTGTATTTTCAAAGCGAGACGTAACAGCTTAAGTTGTGAGATCAAGGGACTAATTTCATCAAAAAGCCTTATTCTGATTGAAGAATAAGGTTTTTTGATGTTCAATTAGTTAAACGATGTAATTTTTTACCATTAATTAGAATAATTTCCATCCCTTTTTCAAATCATAAAATAAAATCAAAATAGGGGAACAGTATGAGAACTTATAAAGATGGTATGAAAAGAGATTCCTCAAAAGAAAATTGGATTGATGAATTATCGAAATCAAATGATTTCGTTAAATTTAGAACTTCAAGTGATCTAGAGAATGATAGTTACTATAGCATTTATTTTTTCCGAACGTTAATTAGGTCTGAAGTTATGCATGAACAAGTACTTCCATATTTGACGAAGAACTATTCATTAGAAGATTTGATGTCTCAGCTTCCTGTCCAACAACTTACGATTACTTCAGATAGTTCTAAAATCATAAGTAAACTTCTAAAAGGCTATACTGCAATTCAGTATGGTGAGAATAAAACTGAATGTTTACTTATTAATATTTCGAATAATGTTTCAAGAACGATTGGTCCACCTATAATGGAAGCTACTACTTTAGGTCCACAAGTTGGATTTGTAGAAGATATGGATGTAAACATAAATTTAATTCGAAATAAATTACCAATTTCTGATCTTCATGTGGAGGAATTGGAAGTTGGAGAGCTATCAAAGACAAGTGTTGCGGTTATCTATTTAAGTGGAATTGCTGATGAGGAAAATATTAATACAGTTATACAACGGATTAAAGATATCCAATATGATCATATACCTGATAGTTCTTTTATTTCGTCTATGATTGGGGATAACACGCATTCTATTTTTCCACAATCAATTCCTACTGAAAGACTTGATCGAACAGTAGGAGGATTAACTGAAGGGAAAATTGCCATAGTTGTGGATGGTTCACCAAATGTTCTTCTTACACCTGCTTTAATTGACGAAACTTTTATAGCAATGGAAGACTATTATGTTAATTGGGTGCTTGCAACGTTTTTCCGTTTTCTTAGAATGTTTGGTTTTGGACTTTCGATATTTATTACGCCTTTTTATGTTGCTATTTTGACCTATCATTACGAGCTTATTCCACCACGATTACTCGAATCACTTGTTATATCCAGAGCTTCCGTACCCTTTCCACCAATTATTGAGGTCCTATTTTTAGAGATTACAATTGAGTTAGTGAAAGAAGCTGGTCTTCGTTTGCCATCAAAAATTGGCCAAACGCTCGGGATAGTTGGTGGGATTGTAATTGGTCAAGCAGTAGTTGAGGCAAAGCTAACAAGTAATATTCTCTTAATCTTAGTAGGTCTTGGTACACTTGCTTCCTATACATCTGCAATTTATAAGTTTAATAATACAATCCGGTTTATTAAGTTTCCAGTTGTATTAATGGCGCAGTTAATTGGACTATTAGGTATTTTCATGGGGTTTGTATTTTTAGTTGCTCATTTACTTAGATTGACGTCTTTAGGTAGACCATATTTGGGCACTTACCCTTTAAGAAAAACTGCATTTTATGACTTGTGGTTTAGAATGCCATTTGCTAAACAGACAAAAAGACCGACGAATTTGAGACCAGCTAAACTTTTTCGAGCAACAAATGATATAAAACGTCCTGGTCCACCTAGTGACTTTGATGAATAATCTATGAGGAGATTGATCTATGACAGTTTATAGAAGACAACAGGTTTCTCCCTATCTCCTGTTTTTTATTATTACTGGCTCACAAATTGGCGTGGGTGTTTTAGGGTTTCAACGAATTATTGCTAAAGATGCAGGCTATGATGCTTGGATAAGTGTCATAATTGCAGGGCTTTTTGTTCATATCGTTGTATGGTTAATGTTTAAATTATTAACAAATGCAAATGGAGATATAATCGATGCCCATAAGCAGTTTTTTGGTCATATAATCGGATCAGCCTTTAGTTTAGTCATTATGGCTTATTATACAATTGCTTGTATTTCTGTATTAAGATTATACATTGAAATAGTCCAAGTATGGATGTTTCCGACGCTCTCAACATGGTTATTAGCTATAATTATTCTTTTGTTATGTTATTACATCATTTCAGGTGGTTTTCGTGTTGTTGTTGGAATTGCTTTCTTGTCAGGAATTTTCACTGCACTTCTTTACACGCTATTATTTCATTTGCCACTTAAATATGTTCATTTGGATAATATTTTTCCTGTTTTTGATCATTCGTTTAAAGATTTATTATTATCTGCAAAACAGTCGGTTTACACGATGGCAGGTTTTGAAATATTGTTGATGGTATATCCCTTTATTCGCAATGGAAATTCTTCTCAAAAATATGCTCAATGGGGAGTCGCTTTTTCAACTTTAATTTTTACTTTATCTGCTTTTACAACATTTTTACTATTAAGTGAGAAACAAATAGAACATGTAGTCTGGGCAAGAATTTATATAGCTAAATTAATTCATTTTCCATTTTTAGAAAGGTTTGAATATATTTTAATTTCTACTTTCCTAGTTAAAGTGATCTCAATTTTAACTACATTATTATGGAGCACCAGTAGAGGACTAAAATTAATTTTTAAATGTAAACAGAAATATACATTAATTTTTATTAGTGTTATTAGTCTTATTGTCTGTCAATTGATGGAAACTCGTTACCAAATCAATTTATTCACAGATTATACAAGTAAAATCTCAATGTGGCTTTTTTATATTTATATCCCACTTTTCGCGATTATTTACACTTTTATAAAACCTAGGAGAAAATTATGAAGTATTTCGTCTATCTGATCATTTGTTTAATTAGTTTATTAAATGGATGTTCACTTGTTCCTGCTACAGATGTTAATGAATTAAATTTAATAGAAGGAACAGGATTTGATTTAACAAAGCCAACCGAGTATAGAGGAACTGTGATTTTTCCGAATTTTCGTTCAAATGGTTCGAGAGATTTTGACGTGATTTCTGCAAAAGGAGAAACAATAAAAAGAGTAAGGACTAAACTGGATAGTCAAGTAAGATATAGGTTAATATCTGGCCAGCTTAGGCTTGTTGCCTTCAGTATGAATTTTGCAAAGAATGGGATTTTCCCAATCATCGACACGTTTAATCGTGATCCAGTTGTAGGGAGTTTATTGCAATTGGCTATAGTAGATGGAGAAACATTTGATTTACTATCATTAAAGGAGTATAAAAAAGAAAATCTAGCACTATATCTCCACGATATGCTATTACATAATTCAGAAACTGGTCCATTACCTTATACTGATTTTTCAACATTTGTCTATCAATATTTTGAAATAGGTCAGGATCCCTATCTTCCAATTTTAAAAATTGATAAGAAAAAGATTAAAATATCTGGGATTGCTCTTTTTAAAGGCGACAAAATGGTTACAACTATTCCTTGGAAATACGTATTTATTTTTAAAAGTATAATGGAATCCTATAAACAAGGGTTGCACCAGTTTAAATTCAAAGATGGAGTTTATATAGCAATTGATAATGTAAAATCGAAAAAAAAAGTTGATATTAAAATTAAAAAAAATATGCCTGAATTTACTATTAAATTGAAGATGAATGCTAGAATTCAGGAATATACTGGTGATAAACCAATCATGTTTCCAAAACATATTAAAGAAATTAATAAAAAGTTAGAAAAACAAATTGAAAAAAATGGTCAGGAGCTAATATCAATACTTCAAAAAAATAATGTTGATCCACTTGGTTTAGGCTCAAAATTAGAAGCCCACCAAAGAGATTTTGATTTGAAAAAGTGGGAAAAACAGTATCCTAATGCGAAAATAAAAGTAAGTGTTGATTTAGACATACTACATAGCGGAATTGTTGAATAGATTTGTGTAAAATAATTAGAGGTTTTATTAAGAAGCAAAGATTTTTTTAATAGGCGTCTTAAGGTCATAGGTGACATAAAGATGTCTATTTTTATTTTGTCCTCATTCAAAGAAGTTCATTAATTGTATAAAGACAATGTTTTTCGAATAATTCCTATTTATTTTAAGGTAATTCCTGGAGGGATTATGCTTTTTAAAAATATTTTTATAACCCATGCAATCATCATTAGTTTTTTTTATCTAACTTCTTCCATATTATGGGGAGGAGCAAGACAAAGGTTTACAGGGAAATCGAAGTTACAAGAATTTTTTATTGGGATTCTATTGAGCGGTTTAACGATTTTATTAATTGATTTCCCAATTATCACAGATCATGGAATGAATATTCAAATTAGAGCTCTTGGAATGGAAATCGCAGCAATCTTTTTTGGGAATCTTACCTTAATTACAATGTTTTTCTTCGATATTATCGTATTTTATTTTATTAATGGATTTAATGATTTTTACATAATTGACTCACTTTTACTATTGTTTGTTTTATTTTTTGGATTTTATATGAATTATCAAAAATGGGATGAAAAGAAAAGAATTTTTTTTCTGACTCCTATTATCATTTTATTTAGAGGTATTAGTTTTTATATAATCGATAAATGGATGCTAACACCGATTGGTGAGATTGTATTAGGAAGGTTACTTCAAACGATTGGGTTGTGGGTTTTAATGTTTGTTCCAGCATTATTATTAAGTTACTTTATAGCTTATCAAACACGTAATACAGAAATTAAATTAAAGAAAATGGAAAATATCGCAAATGTTGACAGTCTAACTGGACTATATAACCGTAGATACTTTGAAAAACAACTTTTAAAGGGATGTTCCAATTCCTATCAATCATCAATACCAATGACACTATTAATGATTGACGTGGATTATTTTAAAAAATATAACGATTTATATGGTCACCCAAAAGGTGATGAATGCTTAAGAAAAGCAGCAGCAAGTTTACAATTAGAGACGACAAGCGCATCCGGTATAGTTGCACGGTATGGTGGAGAGGAATTCTCAATCTTGTTACCGAAAGCTGATCTGAATGATGCAATGAAAATAGGCAATCGAATATGTAAAAATATAAAAAAATTAAAGATTGAACATGAGCAATCAGATAAAAAATTAGTTACATTAAGTATAGGTGTAGCATCATTGATTGCTGAAACAAAACAAGATTATCAAATTTTAATTAAGCAAGCAGACCGAGCATTATACAAATCAAAGCATAATGGAAGAGATCAAGTGAATTGCTAAAAAGTGTTGAAAATATGTATAGTGTAATATGCGAAGTAGTGTCCGAAAAAAGGATATAATATAGATTCAAATCTAGTGAGACTTTAGGACTCACTAGATTTTTTTTGTAAATAAAAAATTAATGATAAATGAGCAGTTAGAATAATAATGTTAGAATAAGGTACATAAAACATATTTAGAGGAGAGATGTACATATGAAACAGCAAAGCTTAGATCATCACGTCAGATATCATCCAGTTTTCCACTTTTTTGGTGCACCATTAGCGTTAATTACAATCATTGGTTCAATCGTTAATCTATGTTTTTCGATTAAAAACAGCGATCATGTTTGGTTAGCGGTATTTATTTTAGTCACTTCGCTTTTATTAGTTATTTCATTTTTTTTAACAAGACTTTATTCCAACAAAGTTCAAGATCGTGTCATTCGAATGGAAGAAAATTTTCGTCACTATACTTTAACAGGTAAACCTTTAAATTCTAATATTACAATGGGTCAGATTATTGCTTTGCGATTTGCAAGTGATGAGGAGTTTGTAGAGTTAAGTGAAAGAGCGGTAATTGAAGGGCTGAGTTCGAAAGAGATTAAACAAAATATTAAAAATTGGCGTGCTGATGAGTATCGCGTTTAATTTAGTATTAAGGACCTTACTTAGTGTAGGTCTTTTTTTTATGCATTATTTTCGTTAATTAGTAGTAGGGATCGTTCTTCTTGAACTTTTACTTTTGAAATAATTACTTACGAGCTTAATAGATTAAAAGCCTTAGTTTAGGAATATTCCGTAGATAAATTGTTGGGTTTTTTAAATTATTTCGATAAATATAAAGGGTAAATTTGGAAAATTTTGAATCTTTATAGTTGTACTATAAACAAAAGGGGAGAGTATTGATGAGAAAAATGAAACGGATTGGTAGCAAACTATTGTTAAGTTCTGTATTGGCTTTTCAAGTTTTCACGCTACCAGCATATGCGAAGTCTTCTGAAACTACATCTGTAGTCAAGACCATTCCGCAAATTGATCGTCTAGTCGCTGATTTATCAAAAAACTCAAGCACAATCGGTATGCATGCAGGAATTGCAGTGTATAACATTAAAACAGGAGAAATATTGGATCAATACGACGCGGAAAAAACATTTGTACCGGCTTCTAACTTAAAGCTGTTTGTAACTGCAGCAGCACTTGATAAACTTAAGTCTAATTACCAATTTAAAACTGAAGTGTTCACGACTGGTCAAATTAACAAAAAAGGAGTGTTGCATGGCGATGTAATTGTCAAAGGGTACGGTGATCCATCCTTATCAGAAGTGGATATGCAAAATATGGCAAAGGAACTGTCAAAGAAAGGTATTACATCCATTAGTGGAGATCTATTAGTAGATGATAGTTACTATGATGACGTCCGACTTGGAGCAGGATGGATGTGGGACGATGAATCATATGGATATAATGCTCAAATCAGCGCATTAGCTGTGCATGAAAATATGATAAGTCTTTCTATTACTCCAGATGGTGCTACTGGTGAATCACCTTCATTAGGGATGAATCCTATTACCGATTATGTAACTGTTCAAAACAATGCGCAAATTGTTGATGGTAGCAAAAATAACATTACGATCGATCGACCTCGTGGAACAAATACAATTGTTATTAGTGGTACGATTGGTAAACTTTCATCGGCCTATACTGAAGATGTAGCGATAGACGACCCAGCTCTGTTTGCAGGTAATGTTTGGAAAAAAGCTTTGAATACGGAAGGAATTGACATAACAAAGAAAAAAGTGCAAGTAGAAAAGACTAAAATGACAACAGGTACTCCGATTCTTGTACATAACTCCAAACCCCTTAGTGAATTGATTGTTCAGTTGAATAAGCAAAGTGACAATTTCTACGCGGAGATGCTTTTGAAAGCATTAGGAGTAGTTGCTAAAAATGAGGGGAGCTTTGATGCAGGAGCAGACGTTATTGAGGAATTTCTCAAAAAAGCTGAAATTGATACAAACTATAGACAGGTTGATGGATCCGGTTTATCGCGTATGGATTTAATTTCACCAAAGCAAATGGCACAATTATTAACTTATGTGTCTAAACAAGAGTATAAGGATGTATTTGAACGGTCATTACCAATTGCAGGTGTTGATGGAACGATTAAATCACGAATGATCGGAACGAGTGCTGAAAAAAATGTACACGCCAAAACTGGTTCTATGAGCGGAGTAAATAGTTTATCAGGTTATGTAACAGATCAAAATGGTGATAAGCTTGCGTTTTCAATTTTCTTAAACGGTGTTCGCACATCATCTTCAGCCACAGCATTTCAAGATGCGGTTGCTGTTCTGTTGAGCCAGTATCCAAATCAAATAGGTGAAGGAGCACAAACAATAGCTGATACATTCTTACTTTCTACCATTATAGATCCTATTTTGGATCAAGAAAATTTAAAAGGTGTAACTACAGGTATAGTTGTTGGTTCACTTGACCGTAAGAGTGGGGAAGAAGTGCTGTATCAACGAGATGGTGATGATCTACTTACGCCTGCTTCAAATATGAAACTTTTGACGGGAGCTACTGCACTAAGAGAACTCGGTTCTGACTATGTATTCAAAACGGAACTTTATTTAACTGCGCAACCAAATAAGCATGGAAAAGTAGAAGGGGATGTCATTATTAAAGGATACGGGGATCCAACACTGCAGTCAGAAGATCCATCTGGCCAACAAGACGGTACAAAGATTGCAAAACTAGTGGAGGATTTAAAGAAAAGAGGAATTACTCAAATCACTGGTAATATTATAATTGATGAAAGCCAGTATGACTCACAGCGACTTGGAACTGGATGGGCATGGGATGATGAAACATATGGATACAATGCCCCGATAAGTGCGTTATCAATTAATAGGAGTTCAGTTCTAGTAAACTATCAACCTAGTGAAGTGGGGAAACAAGTATCCTATCATTTAGAACCTCAAACCGAGTATGTGCAAATTATAAATGAATCGAAAACAGTATCAGCTGATGCAAAGAATACATTTGCAATTGAAAAAGAACGAGGCAAGAACATAATTCACTTAAAAGGAGACCTACCTTTAGGTGTACAACCTAATAATGAACAGATCGCTGTAGAGGAGCCATCTTTGTATGCAGGTACAATTATTAAAGAAGAAATGGAAAAAGAGGGTATTAAATTAAATAAGCGAGTAGTGGTAAAGACTGGCGTTGTGACAGAAGGAAGTGAGAAAATAGCTCAAATAGCATCTCCTCCGTTAAGGGATATTCTTGGCTATATGAACAAAAACAGTGACAATTTCTATGCTGAAATGATTCTAAAGCGACTTGGAGCGGAAAAGAAAGGGGAAGGAAGCTCTTCTGCAGGTGTACAAGTTGTTAAAGACAACTTACTTAAGTTCGGTATTGAGCCAACATATAGAATGGTAGACGGATCTGGTTTAAGTAGATATGATATGATTTCTGCCCGCCAAATCGGATCTTTACTTGTAGGAATGAGTAAAGAACCTAATTTTGGTGTATATTATCAGTCTCTCCCGATTGCAGGCGTTGATGGCACATTGAAAAACCGAATGGTACAAACACTTGCTGAAAATAATATGCATGCTAAAACCGGTACCCTTACAGGTGTGAGCGGACTGTCAGGCTATGTGACTACTAAAGATGGTGAACATCTGTATTTTGCGATTCTAATGAACGGGTATACATCAACTTCAAGTACTCTTACAGATGCACAAAATAAAATTGGCGTAGCATTAGCTGGAGTTACATTTAAATAGAACAAAACTAAGATCAACAAAGCCGTCTATATGAAGAGACGGCTTTTATTCTTCAAAATAATTAATATATGTAACTTATGTAATTACTTTAGTCATATTTTGTAATATTCATTTAGTCTATAAAAGAATGAGCTAGAACCGAATACCACGGGGGATTAAACTTGAAAAGAGGCTGAAGAAATGCTTTTTTTGCCGATAATTCCATAATTTTTGATATATCACTGTAATAAACATGCTGTGAAAGTAAATGATTTATCATCTCCCTGTTACTTTTTTCTCGAAAATCTATGTTACGATTAGTCTAAATTAGCAAACGAAGGAACATGGAGGGTAAAAGAAATGCTTAAAAAATTAATAACGATTACAGCAGCTACTGTACTCTCAGTAACTGTAAGTGCTAATGTACAGGCTGCAACGATCACAGTAAAAAAAGGGGATACCCTTTGGGACCTATCTCGTACAAATAATACTTCTGTACAAAATACTAAAATGTTAAACGGTTTAACTTCAGACCTTATTCATCCTGGTGATGAACTAACGATTGCACCAGAAAAACATTATCTAGTTGAAGAAGGTAATACTTTATGGGATATTGCAAAAAATCATAATACAACAGTTTCACAAATTAAAGAATGGAACAACTTACATACGGATCTTATCCACCCTGGATTAAATCTATTAATCTTTGAAGGTGTAAAAAATATTGCTCCATCTGAAGTTGCAAATACTGCAACAAAAACAGAAACTACTTCAAATGTGCCATCAGAAACAGTGTCACAAAAGATTGTAGCTGCACCAAAAGAAGAAGTATCTACACCAAAAGTAGAAGTAGCTGCACCAAAAGAAAAAGTAGCTACACCAAAAGTAGAAGCATCTGCACCAAAAGAAAGTGCACCTGCACCAAAAGTAGAAGCATCTACACCAAAAGAAAGTGCACCTGCACCAAAAGAAGAAGTATCTAAACCAAAAGAAAATGCATCTACTCCAAAATCAAAAGGCTCTAAAGTAGTTACAGTGGAAGCTACTGCATATACAGCTTCTTGTAAAGGGTGTTCTGGGGTTACAGCTACTGGAATTAATTTAAAAAAGAATCCAAATACAAAAGTCATTTCAGTTGATCCAAATGTAATTCCACTTGGAAGTAAAGTGTATGTAGAAGGTTATGGTGAAGCGATCGCTGGGGATACTGGAGGAGCAATCAAAGGAAATCGAATTGATGTCTTTGTAGCAAATAAACAAGATGCGATTAATTTCGGAAGAAAACAAGTAAAAGTAACAATATTAAACTAATATCCTATAAAAAACACTGGAATTCCCAAAGGGATCCAGTGTTTTTTTATAAAAGGTGAGTGGATAGCATATATAGACTGCTCTTATTTAATAGATTACTACCGGCTCATACGTGCTAAGATTATCAAACACAGTTTTCATTATACTAGGTGGTGTGTTAACGCAGCCACCCGAACCAGCAGTTAAAAAGGCATTACTTGACCAGTTAGTTCGCCAGCTAGCATCGTGGAAACCTTGACCACTATTTGTGAATGGTGCCCAATAATCGACCTTAATTTCATAAGACCCACTACCTACGTGAGAGCCCTTGAGAATAGATGGTGTCCGTTTATAAAGGATATACCACACTCCTTTTGATGTATCTTCACCAGTAATGTGTTTACCGGTAACGACATTTGTTGTGACAACCAATTGGCCATTTTTATAAAGCCAAATACGTTGCTCTGCAATCGATACTTCGGCATAAGTATCGCCAATGCCATTGTTTGTTGTCGTAGTATAACCATAACCTTCGTTATTCCAGCCATGTCCTAAAGTATGAGTAGCAGAAATAGATTTTTCTCCTGATTCAAAAGCCGCCTGAACTTGTTTTGATTCTTTCTCAAGATCTAATGCCCAGCCATAGCCTTGTCCTTTAACTGAAATGACTGATCCTGAATGGGTTTTAAATGTAAAATTTTTATCTAATGTAGATTGAGAATCATTTATTTCAGCAATCTTGTTTTTCAGACCAACTGAGTCTATCGTTATCTTCATATCTTTTGAGACAGAGGCATTCTTAATTAATTCGCTAGCATTTAAAGAATAAGTTTTATCTTGAACCTTATAATCAACTGTGTGTCCTAGGAGTGCCTGTAGTTTTTTCTTTTCATTTTTTATTATTTGATTATCTTCTTTGATAGGTTGTATGTAAACAGGTTTTAGATGGATTATACTAGCATATTCTTGTCCTTTATAGTCTTTTAATAGACGATCGACATCATATTGCTCACCATTAATGCTTTTAGAGACAATAATTTTACCTTGTTTCAATTGAACAGCCGCATCTTTTGGAGCTTTTAAGCTCTTATTAAGAGTGAGAAGTTTATCTTCAATCTGTTTTTTCATTGTATGAATTTGATCTTCATTACGTTTACTTGGCATTAAAGTAAAATTTTTTTCTTTTGAAGAAGGCAAAAACGTCCGCTGGTTTTTTACTATTTTTTTAATCGCTGGCAGATCATTTTCCGTAAAGCTCATCTTTGTATCTTTACTATCCAAGATTTGCAAGTCGCCTACATAAACGATGTTTTTATGTTCGCTTGTTTTTAATTTATTAAGTGCTTGTTTAGCGCTCAGCCCACCTATATTTATGCCGTTTATCTTGATTTGAGCATTAAAATGGGTAGCTTGATAGCTGAATGCAATGATAAGTGCAATTATAATAATGATCCCAAGCGTAATGAAATGCCACGGTAAAGACCGTTTAAATGATCTTCTTTGTTGAATATTAGTTCCTTTAACATTTAAAGTGCTTTCCAAAACAATTCCTCCCATAATCAAGTAGTCCTAGTCCATCTATCCATGTTTACTTAACTTCAGATCGCAATATTACAATTATATTACATTATTTAATTATATGTGACTATTCTACAATTTTCTTCGGTCGAACTCTGTCACAATTTGTTTAGATGTAGAAATTTTTTCCTTTTTTTAGTTAAGAGGAATTAGGTCACTGAAATTCTAATAATAAATTTCTATCTACTAATGAAGAAAATGAAAAGTGTGATTGTTCAATTCAACATTCTATTAATGTATTCAAGTTTATAAAACTCTTTATTTATTATTCACTTTATTATATTTGAAAATTAAATTTAGTAGCGTGGCCATTTCGTGTAGCTTTCAAAATGCTTTTTTATGAGAGACAGAGTTGAAAATAATAGTTTACTAATGTATCATTAATAATAATCAGAATATTCCGTTAAGGGTAGGGGGAAATGTAAATGAGTAAACAAATTCCTGAAAAATGGTGGAGTCAGCTGAGAGTGCCAGCTATATCTGCACCTATGTTTTTAGTTTCTGGTCCTGAGTTAGTAGAGGCAGCATGCTTAAATGGTGTAATTGGGTCATTTCCAGCACCGAATGCTCGCCCGATTGAGGTACTTGATCAATGGATGAGTCAATTAAATGATCATCTTGCTTTGGCGCGCGCAAATGAGCCAGATCGTAAAATAGCACCATGGGCAATGAATATGGTCGTTCATAGCTCTTATAGCAGATTACAAGAAGAGCTTGAACTGTTGAAAAAACATAAGCCTGAGCTTGTCATTACTTCATTAGGTTCTCCAAAAGTAGTGGTTGATATTGTACATAGTTATGGTGGACTTGTATTCTCAGATGTGAGTGATATTAAGTTTGCTAAAAAAGCAGCAGAGGCTGGTGTAGATGGACTAATTTTAGTTTCATCAGGTGCAGGTGGTCATGCTGGAAATTTAAATGGATTTGCGTTTGTTGATAGTGTTCGTACGTTCTGGGACGGCATTATTGTGCTAGCGGGTGGTATTTCTACTGGTAAAAGTATATTGGCTGCACAAGCTGCGGGTGCTGATTTAGCTTATATGGGAACACGCTTCATCGTTGCGAAGGAAAGCTTAGCAAATGATGAATACCGTCAAATGTTAGTTGATGCAACGCAAGATGATATCGTATTGACTGATGCATTCTCTGGTGTAAAAGCAAATATGCTAATTCCTAGTATTGTGAAGGCTGGTCTTGATCCTGAAACATTGAAAAAGAAAGATAAAGTCGATTTCGATGGAATGAAAAATGAATCAAATGCGAAGGCTTGGAAAGAAATATGGTCTGCTGGTCATGGTGTTGGGGCAATTACAAAAATCAGTTCAATTGCCGATATTATAGATGAACTCGAAGAAGAGTATAGTGAGGCAGTTAATAAACTAAATAAAAACGCTGAAAAATTAAAATCAGCGGTAAGTAAATAATAATATTGTAAGCGTTTTACCTTTCATACCGTGTATCTATTGTTTAATTATCAATTTAAGATTATAATAAATTTATTGAGATGGAATCATAGTATGGAAAATGTTATGACTCTATCAATTTAGTAAACAAAAAAATGGATTGGTATGTTAGTACGATTTGCTAATAAACTATTCCACCATGAAGACATAAAACCTTTATTAGGTATGTGTATTTCATGGTGGATTTTTTTATGGAAAAAAGGGGAGGAAAACCGTGAAAAATAACATGGTTACAATCACGATTGACGGGAAAGAAGTAATCGCAAAGCAAGGTTCTACAATTTTACAAATCATCAATAAAAATGAAATTAGTCATCCGCAAATTTGTTATGTTCCTGAAGTCGATCCAATTCAAACTTGTGATACTTGTATTGTAGAAATTAATGGTGAGCTAAAGCGCTCATGTTCAACAGTAGTTATTGACGGAATGAATATTCAATTGACTTCACCTAAAGCGAAGGAAGCTCAAACTGAAGCAATGGATCGTTTATTAGAAAATCATTTATTATATTGCACAGTTTGTGATAATAACAATGGAAATTGTAAGCTACATAACACGGTTGAAGAAATGGGCATTGAACACCAAAAGTATCCTTACAAGCCAAAAGTTGCTTCTTGTGAAGTAGATCTGTCACATCCTTTTTATCGATATGATCCAAATCAATGTATTGCATGCGGTCAGTGTGTGGAAGTATGTCAAAATCTACAAGTAAATGAGACATTATCAATTGATTGGGAGGCAGAGCGTCCACGTGTCATTTGGGATAAAGGTGTTTCAATTAATGAATCTTCATGTGTTAGTTGTGGACAATGTGTAACAATTTGTCCTTGTAATGCATTAATGGAAAAATCAATGCTTGGTGAAGCTGGGTTTATGACTGGATTAAATGACGAATTACTTGATCCGATGATTGATTTAGTTAAAAAAGTAGAGCCTGGATATAGTGGTATTTTCGCAGTTTCTGAAGTTGAAGCGGCAATGCGCGAAACACGTACGAAAAAGACAAAAACAGTTTGTACTTTCTGCGGTGTTGGCTGTACATTCGAGGTTTGGACGAAGGATCGTAAAATCTTAAAAATTCAACCGAGCTCTGATGCACCAGTAAATGCAATTTCAACTTGTGTAAAAGGTAAATTTGGCTGGGATTTCGTTAATTCCAAAGAGCGTATTACAAAGCCATTAATTCGAAAAAATGGTGTATTTCTTGAAGCGAGCTGGAATGAAGCCCTTGATTTAGTTGCAAGTAAACTTGGTTCCATTAAACAAGAATTTGGTAAAGGCTCTGTAGGTTTTATTTCATCTTCGAAAATTACGAATGAAGAAAACTATTTAATTCAGAAGTTAGCACGACAAGTATTCGAAACAAATAATGTTGATAATTGCTCACGTTACTGTCAATCACCAGCGACAGATGGCTTATTCCGTACGGTTGGTATGGGTGGAGATGCAGGAACGATAAAGGATATCGCAAAAGCAGGACTAGTTATTATCGTCGGTGCGAATCCAGCAGAAGGACATCCTGTACTTGCGACTAGAGTTAAACGAGAACATAAGCTACATGGACAAAAATTGATTGTTGCGGATCTACGTAAAAATGAAATGGCAGAACGATCTGACATTTTTATTAGACCAAAGCAAGGTACAGACCAAGTATGGCTGATGGCTGTAACAAAATATATAATTGATCAAGGCTGGCACGACTTAAAATTCATTTATGAGAATGTTCATTTCTTTGAAGATTTTAAAGTTGTACTTGAAAAATATACACTTGAATATGCCGAAAGCGTAACTGGCATTTCAAAGGAAACGTTAATTCAAATTGCTGAAATGATTCATGAAGCTGATGGAACTTGTATTTTATGGGGAATGGGCGTTACTCAAAATACGGGTGGTTCTGATACATCTGCTGCAATTTCGAACTTATTACTTGCAACAGGAAACTATAGACGTCCTGGTGCTGGCGCTTATCCGCTTCGTGGTCACAATAATGTACAAGGTGCATGTGATATGGGTACACTTCCTGGTTGGCTTCCTGGATACCAACATGTAACGGATGACGCGGCACGCATGAAGTTTGAAAAAGCGTGGGGTGTTGAAATCGCTGGAAAACCTGGTTTAGATAATATCCAAATGCTTCAATCAATTGAAAAAGGCGAAATGAAAGCTATGTATTTAGTTGGTGAAGATATGGCGCTTGTTGATTGTAATGCAAATCATGTGGATGAAGTTTTATCAGATTTGGACTTCTTTGTTGTACAAGATCTCTTTTTCTCAAAAACAGCGCAATATGCAGATGTTATTTTACCTGCTGCGCCATCACTTGAAAAAGAAGGAACATTTACAAATACTGAGCGTCGAGTACAAAGATTATATCAAGCATTACCAACTCTTGGTGAATCGAAGGCTGACTGGTGGATTGTCCAAGAAATTGCAAACCGATTAGGTGCAAATTGGAATTATCAACATCCAAGTGATGTATTTGCTGAAATGGCAAGGTTGGCACCATTATTCTCTCAAGCTAGCTACGAAGTGATGGAAGGCTGGGATAGTTTCCTTTGGGGAAGCTTAGACGGAGCAAGTACGCCACTGCTTTATGAGGATGGATTTAATTTCCCTGATAAAAAGGCAAGATTTGTTTTATCTGATTGGATGGAACCTACTGAGTTTCCAGAAGAATTTGACCTATTAATTAATAATGGTCGTATGCTTGAACATTTCCATGAAGGGAATATGACGAATAAATCATACGGTATTCAATTAAAAGTGCCTGAAATTTTTGTGGAAGTGTCACCAGAGCTTGCGAATGAACGTGGCATTAAAGATGGCTCACTAGTTCGATTAGTATCGCCGTATGGAGCGCTAAAATTACCAGCACTAGTAACTGATCGAGTACAAAAAAATGAGTTGTTCTTACCGATGAATTCAACAAGTAAAGAATCTGCAATCAATTTCTTAACAGGTCCAGCAAAAGATCACCGTACAAATACACCGGCTTATAAACAAACGAAAGTACGAATGGAAGTACTACGTGTAGAAGGTGAAAGTCCGTTGCCAAAATCAAACCCAAGAAATAAAAAGCGAAACCCTCAAAATGGAGTTGAGGTACAGCGTAAATGGGAGCAAGAAGGATACGTCCACTTAACGACAAAATAAAGGGGAATAGATATGGCACAACCAATCACGACCATTCAAAAATACGTTCCAACTAAGGAAGAGCAAAACCAACAGAAACTAGAGGATTTGAAACTTCTATTAGCAGAAAATGAAGATTCGTTAAATAAAATTTTAAACATCGTGTCTGATTTAAATGACACGGGTGTCCTTGAAGCTGCTAATTCAATGCTAAAATCAAAAGAGAAAATTGCAAAAATTGCTTTAGGACAAATGAACCGCGAGCCAGTAACGAATATCATAAATAACTTAATGGGAGCTGCTGGAGCACTTTCAAGTGTGGACCCGGAGTTAACAACAAAGCTAATCAATTCCGTAACAAAAGGAATCGATGAAGGAAATAAACATCTTGATAAGGATGATAAAATAGGAATTCTTGATTTAGTAAAAGTTTTAAAAGATCCTGATGTAAATCGTGCAGTTGGTTTTGGTATTAACTTTCTAAAAGGTATGGGAAAAGGTCTAAAAGAATAATAGAAAAAACAATTTGTATTTCATAGAAAAGAGTTTAATAATAAGAGATGAACCTTTTAATTAAAAAACTAATTGATAGGTTTATATCTAAATGAATATTTTTTGAAAAAGATGATATTATTTCAGGAAGAAGGGAATCGATAACGATGCTACCAACTGAAGTGAGAAGAGGAATTCTCCGCTTTGAAAATGGTGAAACAAACGATATTGAAGACAGCGTTGTCACAGAATTTCCCGTCACAGTAAAAATCAATGGACAAGAATTTGTTACGATGGTCAGTACCCCAGAATATATTGAAGATATGGTCGTAGGATTTCTAGCATCCGAAGGGGTCATCCGAAAATACGAGGATATTGAAAACATATGGTTCCAAGAAAAAGAAGGATTTGTCCATGTAAAAACAAAAAATATTAATCCATATTATAAAGATATTCAAAATAAAAGATATATTACATCATGCTGTGGAATGAGTAGACAAGGATTTGTTTTTGTAAATGATGCATTGACTGCAAAAACAATGAAAGAAGTGAATGTTCAACTATCATTTCAAGATTGTTTTCGATTAATGAATGAGATGCAACAATCTGCATTTTTATTTCACGGTACAGGTGGAGTCCATAATGCTGCTTTATGTGATTTAAATGGGATTGTTTTGAATAGAATGGATATTGGACGTCATAATGCCTTAGATAAAATTTACGGGTATTGCTTGAAAAATAATATAAGCATCTCCGATAAAATTATTGTTTTTAGTGGTCGTTTATCGTCTGAAATTTTACTAAAAGTCGCTAAAATTGGGTGTGAGGTAATTCTGACTAAATCTGCTCCAACTGAATTGGCTCTGCAATTAGCTGAAGAATTAGGTATTACGACAGTTGGATTTATTCGAAATCAGTCACTCAATGTTTATACTCATTCAAAGCGAATTATAAAATAGAAACTTGAATAGATCATTTAAGAAATAAAAAGAAGTGAGGCAATGGTTATGAAAAATGTTGCATTGGATAAACATCAACGACCTTTACAGGATTTACGTATATCTGTTACCGATCGCTGCAATTTTCGTTGCCGTTATTGTATGCCAGAAGAAATTTTTGGTCCGGACTATTCTTTCTTATCACAAGATAAAATACTATCCTTTGATGAAATTGAGAGATTAACGCGTATTTTTGTATCTTTAGGTGTAAGGAAAATTAGAATTACTGGTGGAGAACCTTTATTACGTAAAAATTTACCTAAACTGATTGAACGTTTAAAAAAAATAGATGGTGTTGAAGATATTGCTTTAACAACGAACGGTACATTACTTAAAAAGTTTGCAAACGATTTATATGAAGCCGGATTAAGAAGAGTGACAGTAAGCATAGACTCTTTAGATGAAGAACGATTTTCATATATGAGTGGTAATCGCGGAAATGTAAAGTCTGTACTTGAGGGGATACAAGCCGCTGCTGACATTGGTATGAAGGTTAAAATCAATATGGTTGTTCAAAAAGGAAAGAATGAACAAGATATTATCCCGATGGCACAATATTTTAAAGAGAAAAAACATATTCTTCGTTTTATTGAATACATGGATGTTGGAAACTATAACGGCTGGAAGCTTGATGAAGTAGTAGCAAAACAAACGATTATCGATATGATCAATGAAATCATGCCTTTAGAATTTACAGAAGCTAATTATGTAGGAGAAGTTGCTAATCGATATCGTTACAAAGATAGTGATGATGAAATAGGAATTATTTCATCAGTGACCGATTCATTTTGTTCAACTTGTACAAGAGCACGTATATCTGCAGAAGGAAAATTATATACATGCTTATTTGCATCGAAAGGTTATGATCTAAAAGAATTGGTAAGGTCTAATCAAAATGATGAACAAATTAAAGAAACGATTCTTTCTATATGGAGCAATCGAACTGATCGTTATTCAGATGAACGATTAAGTAATACAAAAAAAATGAATGATAAATCATCACAAAAAATTGAAATGTCACATATAGGTGGTTAATCATTACCAATAATAAAAGGTTTGGAGTTTATGCAATTTCTGTATAGCGCTCTAACCAATAATTAGAAAGTGATGATTGGTATCTCTGTTCGTTTAGCAGGGAAATTAAGCAGCATTCAGAACTCCTTATATGATGAGGATTTCTTAATGCTGCTTTATTTAATACAGGAAAACCAAGAAAAGCAGAAAAATTGGTGAGGATACTCGGAGAAAACTTTTTTCTCTGATCGCAAGGATCCTGCTCTTAAATGGAGGATATCTTATGTCAGAACGTTATTCACGTCAGCAGCTTTTTACTCCAATCGGTGAAAAAGGACAAGAATTAATTAGAAAGAAACATGTTTTAATTGTTGGGGCAGGCGCATTAGGAAGTGCTAGCGCTGAGGCACTTGTAAGAGCGGGAATTGGAAAGTTAACTTTAATTGATCGAGATTATGTTGAAATGAGTAACCTGCAAAGGCAACAACTTTATAGTGAAGAAGATGCATTTGAGAAATTGCCGAAAGTAATTGCCGCTAAACGTCGTCTACAAAAAATAAATGCAGAAGTGAACATCAATGCACTAGTAATGGATGCAAGTGTAGATAATATGGACATTTATTTGAAGGACACGGATGTTATGATTGATGCAACAGATAATTTTGATATTCGCTTTATCATAAATGATTTATCTCAGAAATATGAAATTCCGTGGGTGTATGGCTCTTGTATTGGGAGCTTTGGGATGTGTTGCACCATTCTACCAAGTAAAACCCCATGTTTAAATTGCATATTAAAAGGTGTACCAGTACCTGGAGCGACATGTGATACAGCAGGGATTATTAGTCCAGCCGTTCAATTGGTGTCAGCATACCAGGTTGCGGAAGTATTAAAACTACTAGTTGAGGATGTTTCAGCTATTAATCCAAAATTCCTTACATTTGATTTATGGAATAACCAACATTTTTCATTTAAAGTGACGAAACTCAAATCAGATGATTGTCTTTCATGTGGAACAAATAGGACGTATCCTTATTTATCTTTTGAAAATCAAACGAAAACTAGTACACTTTGTGGGCGAAACACGGTTCAAATTAGACCTTCAATGACTAAAAATTATGATTTTAATGAACTAGAAAATCAACTAAAACAACACGGAAAAGTAGGGCGGAATCCGTATTTGATCTCTTGTCAATTAGAGGATTATCGATTTGTTGTTTTTCAAGATGGAAGGGTTTTTGTTCATGGCACAAATGATATCAAGGAAGCTAAAAAACTATATTATCGTTTATTAGGTTAATAGTGAGAGGATGAAAAGAATGGTCGAAAAACGAATTCCACTACCAATAGAAGAAGCAGTTCGTAAAGTGATGGATTTTGCTACACATGGATCACAAGAAATGGTATCAATTGATTTAGCATATGGACGACTATTAGCTGATGATATTAAAGCGGATCAGGATATACCTGCATTCGACCGCTCTCCATATGATGGTTTTGCGATTCGAGCTGAAGATACTATTCTTACAAGCAATGAAAATCCAACAATTTTTGAAGTAGTTGGAGAAATTGGAGCCGGTTCAGTTTTTCCAAGTGAAGTAGCGCCATTGCAGGCTGTTCGTATTATGACCGGGGCTCAAATACCTCAAGGTTGTTCAGCCGTTGTCATGCTTGAATTAGCGAAAGAGATTAAAACTGAAGGTAAAACGTTTATTGAAATTAAACGTTCTTATCAAAAAGGCGATAATATTTCATTCCAAGGGGAAGAAACGCATAAAGGTGATATTCTTGTTAAAAAAGGAACTGAAATCAACCCTGGAGTTATCGCTTTACTTGCTACATTTGGATATAGCCAAGTTCCTGTTGCGAAGAAGCCAGTCATCGGAGTCATTGCGACAGGGAGTGAGCTGCTTGATGTCGATCAAGAACTTGAACCTGGTAAAATTCGCAATAGTAATTCTTATATGGTTCTCGCTCAAATTCAAAAAGCAGGTGCGATTCCTAAATATTTAGGAAAGTTTAGTGATGATTTGGATACTTGTTTTTCAGAAGTTAAAAATGCCTTAGAGCAAGTTGATATTTTAATTACTACAGGTGGTGTATCTGTCGGTGATTATGACTATTTACCAGATATTTACGCCAGATTAGGAGCGACAGTTTTATTTAATAAAATCGCAATGCGTCCAGGAAGTGTAACAACAGTAGCGCATTTTGAAAATAAATTATTATTCGGTTTATCAGGAAATCCATCTGCTTGTTTTGTAGGATTTGAACTATTTGTGAGACCGATTATCCAAACTTATTTATTTAACGAAACACCACATTTTAAACGAGTAAGTGCAATTTTAGGAGAAAACTTTCCAAAACCAAATCCATTTACAAGATTTGTAAGAGGAAAAATTGTTTATCAAGAAGGTCAATTAACAGCAATTCCAGCAGGTTTTGATAAGTCGAGCGCTGTATCTTCGTTAGCTTATACAGATGCTTTTATTGTATTACCTGGAGGAACTAGAAAATATGAAAAAGGTATGTCAGTCGACTTACTATTATTAGAAGGCCATGAAGGAAGTAAATGGCCTTGGTATGAATTTATTCCAGCGTATAAATAAGCAGTAGTATTCTATTAATTTAAGAAAAGTGAAGTGGTTTACTTGGAACAAACATTATTTAATATTGTCGATACACCTATTGTTGTTGAGGAAGTTTCAGATAAAGTAAAAAGTAGAAATGCAGGAGCAATTACTGTTTTTATTGGTACAGTCAGGGAGTTAACAAAAGGAAAAAAGACTTTGTCGCTAGAGTATCAAGCATATGAAACAATGGCCGTAAAAAAACTTGCCCAAATTGGTGATGAAATCAAGCAAAAATGGCCAGAAGCAATTGTTGCGATTACTCATAGAGTAGGAAGATTAGAGATTAGCGATATTGCTGTAGTCATTGCAGTTTCTTCTCCGCATCGTAAAGTTGCTTACGAAGCAAATGAATTCGCAATCGAACGAATTAAACAAATCGTTCCGATTTGGAAAAAAGAGTTTTGGGAAGATGGTACGATGTGGATCGGTGACCAATTAGAAAATACACCATACGAAAAAGGAAAACCAAATATGGAGGAATTCAAATGATTAAAGTTTTATTATTTGCTCATTTACGTGAGAAAGCTGGTACTGATGAATTGACGGTAACTGATAAAAGTGGGATAAACGTAAAAGAGTTAAAAGACTGGCTTATGAATAACTATGATTTACCACAACTGAATCAGATTATGACTGCAATAAATGAAGAATTTGTAACAGATGAAGAAATTGTAAACGATGGAGATACGATCGCATTTATTCCACCAGTAAGTGGAGGATAATGGATTTAATTAGGCATGAAAGAAGGTGGAATGATGCATAAACATAATGAAAAAGCGGTTGTTACAGCTGCGGTTTTAACAGTTAGTGATACTAGAACTGTTGAAACTGATGAGAGCGGTAAACTAATTAAAGCTTTGTTAAATGAGAAAAATCATATTGTTCATGATTATAAAATGACAAAAGATGAAATAGCATTAATCGATTCGATTGTTAGAACGTGGAGTGAAGATGATTCGATTCAAATTATTATCATAACTGGTGGTACTGGTTTTACGAAAAGAGATGTTACATATGAAGCAATTTCTAAGATGCTCGATAAAGAAATGCAAGGATTTGGAGAACTGTTCCGTTCATTAAGTTACTCAGAAATCGGTGCAAAGGCTATGTTTAGTAGAGCAATCGCAGGTAGTTTTCATGATAAAGCGATATACGTAATTCCAGGTTCAAAGAACGCAGTAAATCTAGCAATGTCAAAACTTATTTTACCAACATGCCAACATTTTGTGGAAGAATTAAATAGACAATGAACATAGCTGGCGTCGTTTTAGCAGGTGGGAAATCCTCCCGTTACGGTAAACCAAAAATGTTTGAAACGTATAAAGACAAATTATTGTATGAATATAGTGTAGAAGCCTTAAAGGAAAATTCTATTTCACCTATTATCATTTCAACAAACGAAAAACTAGTTCCGTATTTTAGTAAAAATGATCTAGACTTTGTCATTGAAGGAGAAGCTGAAGAATACCAAGGACCTTTGTATGCGATGTACAACGCATTTTCAAACAGACCACGCTATGACTGGTATTTTGTCTTAGCCTGTGACACACCTTTTATTACAGCTGACTTTGTAAAAAATATGATCGCCAAGGCAGAAAATACGAATGTTGATGCAATCGTACCGATTCAGTCCGATAAACTACAACCACTATTTGCGCTTTATCATCGGAATAGCATCGAAAAAATGAAAGAGATTTTAGATAAAAACAATCGAAAAGTTCAGTTATTATTCAGTGAAGTGCATGTAATGACTGTCCAATTTTCAAGTGACGATATGATCTTTAAGAATATAAATCGTCCGAATGACTGGATTTGAAAAAATGAACAATCAAATTTAAGAATTACCAGGAGGAACTCCCATGAGTGAATTTTCCCATTGGAATAAAGAAGGAAGACCTAAAATGGTCGATATATCAGAAAAAGACATTACAACTAGAACAGCAATTGCGCAAAGTACAATTTCGATTTCAACGGAATTGTATGAAGCAATTCAAAATGGATTAATTAAAAAAGGTGATCCGCTAAATGTTGCACAAATTGCTGGCATTATGGGAGCTAAAAAAACTTCAGACATTATTCCAATGTGTCACCCAATCGCACTTTCTGGGACTGACTTTACATTCGAATATGTAGAGGCACCTAATGGTTACGATTTAATCATCCGTGCTACAGTGAAATGCAGTGGGAAAACTGGAGTCGAAATGGAGGCACTTACAGCTGTAAGTGTAGCAGGCCTTACATTTTACGATATGTGTAAAGCCGTTGATAAAAGTATGGTCATAAAGGAAACGTTTTTAGTTCAAAAAACAGGTGGTAAAAGCGGCGACTTTTTCCATAAATAAGATTGGAACATAAGCTTAATTAATTAATAGCATCTCCTATTTAATCAATTAAGTTTTCCAATTTTTTATCAAACACAAATACTGAAATCGCAATATCTTCTTCAACTTTCATATCGGAGAAAAGATTGATAAACTTAGCATCAACGATTTCTTCTAACTTAACTGGAGGATTTTTCGCATATACATCTTGAATCATCTTAGTTCTAGCATTATGTACGATATCACGCCCTTCAGAAGTTTGAGCGATAAATAGCTCGGTAGGAGTAAGATTTCCATACAAAGTTGAAACAGCCATATTTTCAACAAAAACAGTATGGATTCTTTCAGGCCCTTTACCAAATAGCTCTTTACGCAGTTTTCGTATATAGTCATTAAATTCATGGATGACTTTAGACATTACAAATACCCCTTAACTTAGTTCTGTTTTTCTTATCATAAAACAATGGTTAGAAAATTTAAAGAAAAAAACTTTTGTGCACATCTACAACTAAATTTTAGTTAAAGAAAGTTCGAAACTAGTAATTGAAATAAACTACTCAACCATGAATCAAAATCGATTAAATTGATTTTTGTATTTATGGTGTTTTTTAAAGTGGGCTCCTTATAATAAGAGTATTTCATAAAAAGGAATTGAGAGCGATGAATAAGAAACATTCCATTATACAAATCGTAGGCTATCAAAATAGTGGGAAAACAACACTGACTGAAAAACTAATCAAACAGGCAAATCATCAAGGATTATTAGCTGCTACTATAAAACATCACGGGCATGGCGGTGCTCCTGATTTAGAAACAAATCGTAAAGACAGTATTCGTCACTTGAATGCAGGAGCAATCGTTTCTAGCGTTGAAGGTGATGGAGTCTTACAATTAAGAACAAATTCAATCAATTGGAATTTAAAGAAAACAATTGAATTATATCGCTTTTTTTCTACTGATATTATTTTTATTGAAGGTTATAAAAGGGAAAGTTACCCAAAAGTAGTATTAATAAGAAGTGAGGATGATCTAGATTTACTTGATTTATTATCGAATATTAAATGTGTGATAAGCCATGTTGAGATTGAAGAGAGTAGATTGAAAGAGTATCACTATTTCCTTCTTGAGGATGAAGAGAATTATTTAGATTTCTTGATAAATGAAATTACAGGAGATAATTTCATAGAGGATTAAAAGGTAAAATATTTAAGAAATAGATGAAAAATGATTTGAAATGAGGAGATTAATTGTTAGAAGAGTTTTTAATACCCCTTAAGATTTCCCTTAAGGTTACGATCGTCGCAGGAGTTATCGTTATTATTTTAGGGACTATAGCTGGAAGAATTCTCTCTATGAAATCTTTTAAAGGTAAAACACTTCTAGAAACAATTTTAATGTTACCTTTAGTTCTTCCTCCTACTGTTGTAGGATTTTTACTATTAGTCATTTTCGGAAGACAAAGCTTTGTCGGAAAAATGATCGAATGGCTATTTAAACAGCCAATTGTTTTTACATGGTGGGCCGCTGTAATTGCTTCAATTGTAGTTGCATTTCCGCTTATGTATCAATCGGCAAAAACTGGATTTCAAAGTGTAGATAACGAGATTGAAGAGGCAGCTCGAGTTTGTGGAGCAAATGAATGGAACGTTTTTTTCTTTATTTCAATTCCACTTTCATTAAAAGCCATTATCTCAGGAAGCATTCTAAGCTTTGCTAGAGTACTAGGGGAGTTCGGTGCTACACTTATGTTTGCTGGAAACATACCAGGTGTAACTCAAACTGTCCCGACGGCAATTTATTTAGCAATTGATTCTGGAAATATGAAAATGGCTTGGTTATGGGTGCTTTCAATGGTCTTAATTTCTTTTATTATGCTTTTAGTAGTACAGTTGAAACAAAAATAATTTTGCAAATTTATATTGTCTCTTAATTAGTATATAATCTGTATGTAGGAGATTTTTCCTTTTAATTCCAGAATTCTAGTTTACATAAAATAAAACCGAGTTTTACCATTAGAAACCTTAAAAGGAGATGGTGGAAAGTATGGCAAATAAAGTTGAGTTAATTAATCTTGCAGTAGGATTACCGAGTAAAATGGAATACGGCGAAAACAAAGAGATGATAACGGGGATTTGTAAAAAGGAAATAGAAGAAGTTTACTTATCCAAAGAAGGCTTTAAAGGTGATGGAGTTGCCGACTTAAAGCATCATGGGGGCCCAGATCGAGCTGTATGTGTGTATTCATATGAGCACTACGAGCTATGGGAAAAAGAGTTTAATATAAATTTACCACTTTCTGCATTTGGAGAGAATATTACAGTTACAAATATGCTAGAAAAGGACGTATGCATTGGCGATATCTACCAAATTGGTGATGCTATCATACAAATTACACAAAGTAGAATACCTTGTGACACAATTACAAGGAGAACGAATGTAGCACTTAAGAGAATCGTAGAAACTGGTTTTACAGGCTACTTATGCCGTGTATTAAAAGAAGGAACGATCAGAAAAGATTCAAAAATAGAATTAATCGAAACTCAAAAAAACAAAGTTTCGGTTTTATATTGCAATGAGATTTATTTCCATCATCCAAAAGACGTTGAAGGGATTAAAGCGATATTGGAAGTTCCTGAGTTAGCAGAAGATTGGAGAAATCGGTTAAATAAGCGTTTGGAGAATTTAGTTTAATATTTTACTAGTTAAAGGGATGTGGATTGAGTTGGTGGGCTCCTTTTTATTAATAAATAGGCTATTTTAAATTAAACTGGTTTTTTTTGAATTAAATTAGACAATCCTAAAGTATAGTGTGACTAACTGCAAGCTATTTTACAATTTCTAATTAGTATAAAATAGGCTTAAGAAATTATATTTTAACGGGGTGGTAATGAAAATGAAGATTTTGTATGATGAAACTTACACTTCAGAAGACGGAAAGCGAACAAGTAGGAATATATGGTATGGAGATGCTGATTTAACTGTTGAGGGTAAATTTGGAAAAGTCATTAATCTTAATGAAGATTTTATGGATAATTTATGCGAAATAATAAAAAATGACTTATCTAAAAATGCAAATAAAAAGCCAACTGAAACTAACTGGTATATTTATGGAAGTGGTGTAACGGCGGAATCGATTGGTGAAAATAACCGTCCGACAATTATGGTTCGTGAAAGGTCTGACGAGTTTATAACTAATTTTAATATCAGTGACCACGATTTTGCTGTAAATATTGATGCTATTCTGTTGTTTAAGGCGAATTTTGAAAAACGTTTAGCTAGTAAATGAGGAGTCACTATAAGTATTTTCAAACTATTTGGAGGATGATTTCATAATGAATTCATTCTCCTTTTTCATTTTATGTGAGTGGAGGAAAAGGATATTTATTGAATCAAAAAAGAGATGCCGAAGCACCCCTTGTTGTTAAAAATAAAAATCTATTAACGATCGACTGAAAATGTAGTTGTATGCCAATGTTTCGAACTTGTTTTTTTATTTGCTATCCAACCATTCTTTTTAAGTTCTTTAGCAATCAACAGATTAAAAAATCCATGGCCAACCAATACAATATGCGAATGTTCTTGGGCATATTGTATTAATAATTTTGATGCTTTTTCAGCTCTAATTTTTGCGTCATTCAAAGACTCACAGTTACTTGAATACCCGCCAAACCAAAGACATCTCAATATAACTGCCCAAATACTTGGTTTTAACCTCATTCCAAACAAATTTGTTAAAGAGGTTTCATCAGGCAAACGAGCCTATCATACCCACCTCTCCAAGTAAAGTCCTATCGTTGTTTACGTTGAAAACTATAATTAATTATTAAATATAATAAGTAAACAAAGATAGAAAATAGGCTGTTTTTATATCGTTATTTACGTTGAATACGGGTAAAAACGATACTACAGATAAGCATGCGTTAGTTGAATAAGTATATCGTTTTAATCATTAAAATAATGATTATACCTTCTAAATAAAGAGTTTCTTCTTTTATTAATTGGCTCATTGTAATGATCAATAAACCCATTACCTAAAGTCATACTACAAAAGTCTTTACTTACTCCAAATGTGTATTTTCCAGGTACAAATGGGAATTCAACTACTTCCCATTTTGCTTCTTTATGATTTTGTACAACTACTTCTCCAAAATAAATTGCCATTACTTTTTCAAATTCATTTCTATTTATTCCTAACTTAACAAATTCATTATTTTCATATAACTCAAAATACCATTTTTCCAAATTTTTTAAGCTTACAATTATATAATCAGCTTTAAAAATGTCGGATTCTTGGCTAATTAATTCTAATTGTTTTAGTAAATCATCTTTATACTTCAAAAAGAACTTCTCTGCTTCCTTAATATTATCAAACTCTTGGAGTTTTTCTCCATACTCAATAGCAGCTTTTAATCCCTCTTTAGACATCAAATTCACCTTTCCAATTACGCGATAACATATTTTATTATATAGAATTCTAAGATTTTAAGCATAAACCTTCTTCAACTATATTGCATTATGTTGAATAACAAAATCAAACCAATAACAATACCAAAAAATAAAAAAACACGTTTACCCAAAAATAAAGTAAACGTGTCAAAACAGCGAAACATTTGTATTCTTTAAGTTCCCATTATTCTAAAACCCGATCATTCCCGCTTTCCTAACTCACCAGTTGATTCCCTAATAATTAGTCTTGTAGGTAATAAAATTTCATGTATTGGCTCGTCTTTGTTTTCAATTCTCCAGCATAATTGTTCAACTGCTTTTTTACCGAAGAAGTTTAGGTCGATATCCATTGTCGTCATTTTTGGTGTTGCAATTTGAGAAAGCTGACCATTGTCAAAGCTACAAACAGATACATCATCTGGTACATTGAATCCTCTTTGTTGTAATTCAGTTTGAACTAGAAAACCAAGTCCATCATTTACACAAAAATAGGCAGTAGGTTGTTTTGAAAATTGATCAAGGGAATCTTTAATATGAGCCTGTTCTTCTTTTGCGTGATTTAACAGTAGGGCTTCATCATGTTCTATTCCATATTTTTTTAGAGCTAAAAAATATCCTTCTAATCTTTCCTGGTAGCTTGGTGAAATGTCTACATCTCCAACGAAGCTAATTTCTTTATGTCCTAATTTAATTAAGTGCTCAACAGCTGTAAATGCTGCAAAGCGATTATTCGTTAAAATTGAATCAGCATGAAGGAATGGTTCATGGTGGTCAATTAAAACGGTAGGAATACCGGAGCTTATAACTTTTGCAGTGTAGTCTGTATTAATATGAGACAAAATCAATAATCCATCAATTTCTTGATTCGTTAATAAAGTAGGCATAATTAAATTTTCAACCGAATGCTGATCGATTGATTCAATTAAAAAGTTTATGTCTTTAGTTTTTAATTCTTTTTGAATACTTAAATAAATTTCACCAAAAAATCCAGTTAAAGAAAACGCAAGATCTGAAGCAATTAATCCAATGGTTTTTATTGTTTTTTCTTCTACTTGTTTTTGGGTACGAATAGTTGAATAGGAATAACCTAATTCATCTGCAGTATCTTGAATTAGCTTTCTTGTTTCTTCACTAACGCCAGGTTTTCCGGATAAAGCCTGCGATACGGAGTTTTTTGAGATGTTTAATCGTGTTGCAATGTCTTGCATTGTAACTTTCTTTTCCATTTATAAATTTCTCCCCTAAATAATCTATCTAAATTATATCCTAAAATTTATTGTAAGTTTATTGTAACGTTACAAAACTAGTAATGCAACTATTTGTAATGTTGTTTAATTAATTTTATTGTTAAAAAACTATGAAAATAGTAAAAATTCACTTGACTAATATTATGTTAGGTGAAATAATCAGCTTATAAGTTTGTTAATAACGTTACAAATTAGCAATTACATATATTTGTAATGTTGTAGTAATGTTTGTTTGTGTATTTGTAGTATTAATTGAATAAAGGGCACAAATAACTATTTTTATGAATGACCTAACAACTATTATACCTTTTTTTCGAGTATTTGTTAGCGCTTCCAGGTTAATGAATTACATAAGTGTATTAAAAATAGTCAACGTGTTTTTCTTTTAAAAAGAGTTTTGATTCTATCTTAATCATTGGAGGAAATACCAAATGAAAATGAAAAAAGTATCATCAGTCTTATTAGCAGCTTCTTTATCTGTAGCTGGTTTATCTGCATGTTCTACAGGTAACAAGGAAGTAAAAGGTGGAGCAAAAGATGGTGTAACGACGATTGAATTTTGGGCTGCACCAAATCCAACTCAACAAGTTTATTGGAAAGAAGTAGCTGAAAAGTTTACAAAAGAGAATCCAAATATCAAAGTAAATGTAAGTCCGATGAAGGAAAGTCCAACATCAGAAGCTAGTATTCAATCTGCAATAGCAGGTGGAAGCGCTCCAACAATGTCTGAAAATATTAACCGAGGATTTGCAGCTCAGTTGGCTGATAGTAAAGCACTAGTTCCTTTAGATGAATTAGATGGCTTTGACAAAGTGAAAGAAAATCGTCATATGAACGATACAATGAAAGGTTGGCAGTTTGCTGACAATCACCAATACGTAGTACCAATCTACTCAAATGCAATGTTATTTGGTTGGAGATTAGATATTTTAAAAGAATTAGGATTTAACACGGCACCTAAAACGTACAATGAAATGTTAGCGGTTGCGAAAAAGTTAAAAGAAAAATATCCAGATAAATATGTTTGGGCTAAAGCAGACCTTGCAGATCCTACAGCTTGGAAAAGATGGTTCGACTTTTTCATGCTATATGATGCAGCATCTGGAGGTAACAAGTTCGTAGAAGGTTCTAACTTTACAGGTGATAAGAAAGCCGGAGAGCAAGTATTTGATTTCGTGAATGACTTACGTAAATCAAATGCATTACTAACTAGACAAGCAAAAGATCCATTTGAAACTGGATTAGGAATCTTTACTGATATTGGTCCTTGGACAATCTCTTATTGGGCAGATAAATTCCCTAATATGAAGTTTAATGAGTCATATACATTATCTACACCACCGGTTCCAGATGGTATGTCTACTGAAAATGTTAAAACATTTGCAGATACAAAAGGCTTAGTAATTTATGCTTCTGCTACAAAAGAACAACAAAAAGCAGCGATGAAGTTTATCAACTGGGTGTATTCAAATCCTGAAAATGATTTGAAATGGCTTGAGAAAACGAACTTACCACCAGCACGTGATGATTTAACAACAAATGATACATTTAAGTCGTTCTTTGATAAAAATCCAGCATTACAACCATATGCAGCAGCCGTTCCTAATGCGATCCCGCCAATGGATAACGCAAAATACAATGATATTCAAACTTATATTGGCCAATATGCATTCAATCCTGTAGTAAAAGGTGAAAAAGATTCTAAATCTGCATGGAAAGACATGAAAGAGGCTATTGAGGGGGCTCTTAAGTAATGAGCACGAAACAAGGAAGGTTGGGCTGGCTATTTGCCAGTCCTTATCTTATTTATGCAATAGTTTTTTTTCTAATTCCTCTAGTGTGGTCTTTGTTTCTATCACTAACTGATTGGAATTTAATCGCTCCTACTTTTAGCTTTGTAGGAATCGAAAATTATACAGAAGCTTTTAAGAGTCCAGGAGTACAAAGCGCATTTTTCGTTGCGTTCAAGTTTATGGCACTGTTTGTACCGATGGTTGTAGCATCTTCAATCATTGTAGCTTTAATCGTTCAAGGTTTACCAAAGTTTAAAGGGTTATTTTTAATCGGATTTTTTCTTCCGTATCTAGCATCAGGTGTAGTTTCTTCATTAATTGTAAAAGGGCTATTATCATACAACAGCCCGATTAACGAATTCTTAAGAAATTCATTAGGTTTAGATATTAACTGGTTAGGGTCGCCGTTTGGTGCTTTATTCACTGTAGCGGTAATTATTGCTTGGAAATTTACGGGATACTATGCACTAATCTTAACTTCAGGTTTTGATAGTATCGATAAAGAAGTTTATGAGGCAGCATTAATTGATGGTGTAACACCAATGCAGCGTTTTTGGAAAATTACATTTCCTTTATTATATCCTGCATTATTTACAGTATTAATTTTAGCAATCGGTGTAACATTTGGTATTTTCACAGAGGTATATCAATTAACAGGTGGGGGTCCGAATTTCGCAACGAATACATGGCAAATGGAAATCTTTACGAGAGCATTCTCGAATCTTCAAGCTGGTTATGCATCTGCCATTGCGATAATTGCCTCTGTAGTAACATTTATATCAATCTTTATTATTCGAAAACTTTTAGAAATGTGGGGAAAACGAAATGGTTGGAATTAAGAAAAAAAGACTATGGTTTCGTTACCTAATTGCCTCAATTCTCTTACTAGTTATGATTTTTCCATATATTTATATGGTTTTAAATTCATTCGCTGATTGGAGTCAAGTAGACCGAAAATTAATTCCAACCGGTTTTACTTTGAAATCATATAGCTGGTTATTAGCTGGTGGTGAATCAGCAATACCAAGGCCATGGATCAATGCCTTTTTTAATAGTTTCTTTGTATCAGCTGCATCTACATTATTAATGATGGTGACAGCAGTTATGGTAGCATACGCACTTGCTAAAATTCCTTTTAAAGGAAGAAACTTTATTAATAACTTTATTTTATTTCAAATGTTTTTCCCTGCGATTATTTTATTAATCCCTACATTCCTGGTCATTCAAAAAATTGGGATGTATGACTCATATTTGGGGATGATATTGCCAAAAGCAATGAGCTTATGGGCAGTCTTTATGTACACAAACTTTTTCAAAGCTATTCCAGAAACATTTATAGAAGCAGCTAAATTAGATGGTGCTAGTGAGTGGCAAATCATGTTTAAAATCGTCTTGCCGATGTCCAAATCAATCACAACTGTTATTTTCCTCTTCTTATTTATGGAAAGATGGACAGAGCTTTTATGGGACATGCTAGTTGCAAAAAGTGACAATATGCTGACGCTAAACGTTTTATTATCTCAAATGTTTGGACCTTACGGTGGTTACCCAGGGCCAATGTATGCTGCAGCAGTATTACTAACCATGCCTATCATTATTATCTTCTTATTATTTGCTAAAAAGTTTAAAGAAGGTATGCAATTTACACTTAAGTAATTCATGGATCGGAGTTCTAACAAAATGGCAAATTGGTGGAAGCAAACTACTTTTTACGAAATTTATATGCCGAGCTTTATGGATGGTAATGGAGATGGAATTGGCGACTTTCCTGGTATCATTTCAAAACTCGACTATTTAAAAGAATTAGGAATTGGTGGAATATGGCTAACTCCGTTTTATCCATCACCTAAGGTTGATAATGGATATGATATTTCAGATTATTATTCAATTGATCCGGATTATGGAACAATGGAGGATTTCGAATTATTTATCGAAGAATCACATAAACGAGGAATACGTATTATTGCTGATTTAGTTTTAAATCACACTTCCTCTGATCATAAATGGTTCAAAGAATCAAAATCCGCTAAGAATCATCCAAAACGAGATTGGTATATTTGGAGAGATAAACCAAATAACTGGGAATCATTCTTTGGTGGGACAGCTTGGGAATATGATGAAATCACAAACCAATATTATTATCATGCATTTGCAAAAGAACAAGTCGATTTAAACTGGGCAAATCCTGAAGTGAAAAAAGCTATGTTTGATGTAATGGACTTTTGGCTTCAAAAAGGAATAGATGGTTTTCGTTTAGACGTCATCAATTTTTTAAAGGTAAATAATTCGTTCAAAGATAATCCAAATGAAATTGAAAAGAATGAGCAACTTCATTTGCATGATAAAGATCAAGAGGGAGTCCTATCAATCATTTCTGAAATAGCTGAGTTTGTAAATCGCTATAAGGATAAGTTTTTAGTTGGCGAAGTTGGATCAGAGGATTTATCAATTCTTAAAGACTACTCAGGTGTTAATAAATTAGACGTAGTTTTTAATTTTAATATTGGAAGTATTTCAGAGTTTGATCCAAATAGGATTTTTCAACAATTATATGAAACGGAACAAGCTTATGATGAAAACCAACTTCCTACACTGTTTTTCTCAAGTCATGATATGTCCCGTTTTACTTCAAGATTTGGCGGAGATGAGGTGCGAGCAAAGCTAGTTGCTACTTTGATGCTTACAGCTAAAGGTGTCCCATTTATTTATTATGGTGATGAAATTGGCATGCGAGATTGGACTACTGATGACATAAAAAAAATGAAGGATGTTCAAGGATTGACCGCATACGAATTAAAAATGCAATCGACAAATTCAGAAGATGAAGCATTAAAAGTAGCCAATGAGAAATCGAGGGATAAATCTCGAACACCAATGCAATGGAACTCCCAAGTCAATGTTGGTTTCTCAACTGTTGAACCATGGATTACAATCCCAAGTCAAACTCTTGATATTAATGTTGAAAATCAAATGCAGTATTCAAATTCAATGCTTTCTTTTTATAAGAGCTTGCTTAAATTAAGAAGCCAGTATACTTCATTGCAATTAGGTCAGTACGAATTATTAAAGTATGAAGAAGATTTACTCTATTATATTCGATCATATAAAGATGAAAAAATAATTGTAATTTTAAATTTTTCAAATGAACCAAAATCAATAACGTTAGATTCTTATAGACAATTAAAATTTGAATTACTACTTTCTTCTCAGCGTATGGATTTAGGGATTACTAAGGATCTAAAAGCTTTACCAAATGAAGCATTAATTTTAAAAGGGGAATTAGAGGAATGACATTTAATCAGATGCAAAATGTTCAAACTTGCGAAGAGTTAATTCTTGAATTTACAACCAAAAAGCAGCCAACAACTCCAGAAAAAATCGTTTTTACTGGAGTTGGAAATAATGATGTTTATAATATCAGTGCTCCTTTTGAAGACGAAGGTGAACTAGTTATTGCTGGCCGGGTCGAATCTCGTGATAGTGAGCATTCAGTTGTTTATTTCTTCGTTGAAAAAAATGGAGAGTGGGTACGTAGAGAAGAGTCTCCTATTCTTGAATTACAAGATCCATTTTTTACAAGAATCGCCGGAGAACTAGTGATCGGGGGAGTGCAAATCTTTCCACATCCAGAAAAAGAAGGGCAATTAGGATGGAGAACAGTTTTTTACAAAGGTGATTCAATTGCAAAGTTAGAGAGGTTTGCAAAAGGTCCTGATGGAATGAAAGATCTACGTTTAATTGAGTTGAAAGATGGAACGATTGGTGTATTAACTAGACCACAGGGTGAAAAAGGTGGTAGAGGAAAAATTGGTTGGACAAAGATTCAATCACTTTCTGATTTAACACTTGATGTAATCAATAATGCTCCATTACTTGAAAATCAATTTATTGATGAGCAGTGGGGAGGAGCAAATGAAGCACATCTATTATCGAATGGAACGATTGGTGTGTTAGGTCATATTGCTAGTTTTGATGAAGAGGGTAATCGTCATTATTATCCAATGATATTTGGTCTTGATCCAGAAACAGGATCATTTTCAAAGATGGAATTAATTGCGACAAGAAGTAATTTTTTACCTGGTCCTTCCAAGCGTCCAGACTTAATTGATGTTGTCTTCAGCGGGGGATTAGTTCGTAATACCAATGGCACGGCTGAACTTTATGCCGGAATTAGTGATGCAGATGCCCAAAAAATTACGATGGTTGATCCGTTTTTACAATTCGAACAATAAGTACTAATCAAACACCAACAAAGGAGCTAATAAAAATGAATGTATATAGATATGAAGAAAACCCAGTAGTAACACCGAAAAACGTAAAACCCCATCGTCCTGACTTTGAAGTAATTGGAGCTTTTAATGCAGGAATCGCAAAATTTAATGATGAAATTATCATGCTCCTACGTGTTGCAGAACGCCCAATTAGTGAAGATCCTAACATTATCAAATCACCAGTCTTTAATCCAACTACAAATGAACTTGAAATTTTAGAGTTTAATGTAAATGATTCAAAATACGATTTTTCAGATGTACGTACGATTAGTGAAAATAGTGATAAACAAGGCTTTAAATACTTAACTTCACTTTCGTATTTACGGATTGCTCGTAGTAAAGATGGGCATCAGTTTACCATTGATGAAAAACCATTTATTTATCCTTCAAATGAATTAGAATCTTTCGGGATTGAAGATCCACGAATTACTCAAATTGATGATACATACTATATCTATTTTAGTGCCGTTTCTCCAGTAGGTGTTGGTGAGTCAATGGTTTCAACGAAGGACTTTGTCTCAATTGAGCATCATGGAATGATTTTTGCACCTGAAAATAAAGATGTATTAATTTTCCCTGAAAAAATTAATGGGAAATATTATGCACTTCACCGTCCGGTACCGAAAAGTATCGGTGAACCAGAAATTTGGATTGCTGAATCTCCGGATCTACTACATTGGGGAAATCATAAACATTTATTAGGTCTAAGAGAAGGAATGTGGGATAGTGCTCGAATGGGAGGAGGAGCTGTTCCTTTTAAAACAGAAAAAGGTTGGCTTGAATTATATCATGGCGCGACTGAAGATCACCGTTATTGCATGGGTGCCGTTTTACTAGATTTAGAGGACCCTACTAAAATTATCGCTCGTTCTAACCAACCAATACTTCAACCAGAAGCAGATTATGAAGTAGAAGGATTCTTCGGAAATGTAGTTTTTTCATGTGGAGCGCTAGTTGAAGGTGACGTTGTAAAAATGTTTTACGGTGTGGCAGACACTTCAATGGCATGTGTTGAATTAAGCCTTCAAGAAATAGTAGATTCACTAACTTATTTATAAACAATACGTTTGTAGAAAGGATGACATAAAACAAGGAAAAGAAATTTGCACCAAATCTAACGAAATGAAATTTTGTGGAATGTGGGGTAAACGAAACTTGATTTATGCATCCTTTTTTCTATCTATAAATTTTTAGGAAGGTGAAATCGATGAAAAAGAATAACAGCTGGAAGCTATTAAACTTAAATTCAGAGGTTGCTAAGGAAAGGAATCGAAGGCGGTTAGTCGTCCTTGTAAATAGCCCTTCTTAATAGAGGAGAAATTATTAATGCTTCAAATTTTTAAATCTTTTTCGGCAGAATTAAAGTTCTACTTATTGATGAATACTTTTTTTACTTTTGGAGGAGCGTTATCGGGGATCTTTCAAAGTGTATTTTTATGGAAGCTTGATAAAACTTATTCTCTACTAGCCTATTTCAGCTTATATTGGTCAGTTGCCATTATTTTTTGCTTTGGTATTTGTGCATGGATTGCTAGAAAAACGAGTCCAATGATTACGATGCGATTAGGTTTTATCTGTTACTTAATAACATATTTAATCATGTTATTTTACCATTCAACTTTGAACGAGCATATCTTATTACTAGGATTCTTAAATGGATTAGCAATGAGTTTGTACTATGTTGGAGTTCATTTAGCCATTTTAGATTTAACGACAAATGAACAAAGAGACAAGTTTTTGTATGTTCAAGGAATCTTAATGACAATCGGAGGAGTAATCGCACCGCTCCTGTCAGGTATCATAATCTCTCAATTTAATGGAATGATGGGATACTATGCCGTTTTTACTGGTACTTGCGTATTCTTCTTTATTTCTTTTTTAACATCCTTAAAGGTAAAAGGAAAACCTATTTCTTCTAAAAGTCAATTTTGGGAGGTTATAAAAAGTCCTTCTAGGGAATGGAAAAAGATGTACTTAGTCATGTTATCAGATGGAATAGTATCTGGGGTGTACACAACCTTTTTAATTACTATGATGACGTTCAAAATAGCTGGCGGGGAATTAAATCTTGGAATCTATAATACCGGTGCACAGCTTGTGGCGGTTGCTGCATTTTATTTTTTAGCGAAACTAACGAATCAAAACGATCGTATTAAGATTTTTGCTGTCGGGTCGATTGGTATATTGGTGAGCTCTATTCTAATTTCATCACTTCCTTTCCTTATTTCATTAATAATTTTCGGTATTATTTCTCCAGTTGCAATGAATATGATTAATACATCAATGAACGCGATGATTTATGAATCAATTGAAAGAGATCCGAATTATAAGAATAAACGATTGGATTATATTATTATTCGCGAAATTCCACTTGGGATCGGAAGAATAATCGGGGTAATTATTTTTCTAGTAATGGGGAAATACTTTGATCTCGATTCACTTTTACCAATTTCGTTTAGTTTTTTTCCAATTATATATGTAGTAATGATTCCAATTCTCTATTTGATTTGGAAGAAACCAGTCACAAAGGCCGCGCTTCACTCGAAGGAAATATAAAAAATAGTTTATACGGGAGGAAAGTTTATGTTAGGTGCAATCGAAGCAGGGGGAACAAAGTTTGTCTGTGCAGTTGGAGATGAAAATGGAAACTTAATTGAGAGAATTCAACTTCCGACAACTATACCGGATGAAACAATCCCAAAGGTGATTGAATTTTTCGATAAGTTTCCAATACGAGCAATTGGAATCGCTTCATTTGGTCCAATCGATGTAAATAAAGAAAGTGCAACTTATGGAAATATTACTTCAACACCAAAAACGGCGTGGAAGAATTATCCTTTTCTTCAAGTGTTTAAAGAGCATTTTTCAGTCCCAATTGGTTTTAATACGGATGTGAATGCAGCGGCACTAGGTGAGGCTACTTTTGGAGCAGCGAAAGGTTTAGATAGCTGTCTTTATATTACTGTTGGTACTGGAATTGGGGCTGGCGCCATTGTTAATGGAGAATTGCTTCAAGGGATGACTCATCCTGAGATGGGACATATTTTAGTAAGGCGTCATCCATTAGATCAGTACGAAGGTAAATGTCCTTATCATCGTGATTGTTTAGAGGGGTTAGCTGCTGGTCCAGCTATTGAAGCTCGTTGGGGAGAAATTGGTTCAAACCTCGTTAATAGAGAAGAGGTTTGGGACTTAGAAGGCTACTATATTGCACAAGCACTTATGCAATATATTTTAATCTTATCACCTAAGAAGATTGTTCTTGGTGGGGGAGTTATGAATCAAAAGCAAGTTTTCGATAGCATCTATAAATATTTAAATGAACTAGTTTGTCATTATGTTAGTTTACCAGAGTTATCTGAATATATCGTACCACCAGGCTTAGGAGATCGTGCTGGAATTACCGGAGCTCTTATGCTTGCACATAATGCTTTAAATAAAAATGCACTAGTTTAAATAGCTTATAGGAGGAAATTAGCATGCAACCATTATTTTTAAAACCAGTATTTAAGGAACGAATTTGGGGAGGAACAGCTTTAAAATCAGATTTTAACTATAATATACCAAATGAAAATACAGGTGAATGCTGGGCAATTTCAGCTCATCCTAATGGTGCTTCCATTATTGAAAATGGTCCATTTGCAGGTCTTGCATTAAATGAATTATGGAAAAAGCAACCCGAATTATTTGGTTATCCAAAGGAAGAGGTTTTTCCACTTTTAACGAAAATATTAGACGCAAATATGGATTTATCTGTTCAAGTACATCCTGAAGATTCTTATGCAAAAGTTAATGAAAATGGTGATCTTGGGAAAACAGAATGCTGGTATATTCTTGACTGTAAAGAAGATGCACATATGATATTTGGCCATAATGCCAAAACAAAAGAAGAACTAATTAGCCAAATTAAAGAAGGCGAATGGTCAGATTTACTTCGACGAGTAAAAATTAAGCCAGGTGATTTTTTCTATGTCCCAAGCGGAACCATTCATGCATTATGTGAAGGAACTCTCGTATTAGAAACTCAACAAAGTTCTGATACAACTTATCGGGTATACGATTATGATCGAAAAGACCATGAAGGAAATTTAAGAGAGCTTCATTTAAATAAAGCAATTGATGTAACAACAGTTCCTCATCAAGAAACAAAAGTGGAATTTAAGACGGAAGAAAAAGAAAATATAAAGATTAATACATTTGTAGATTCGGAATTTTTCACCGTATATAAATGGGATATTAATGGAAAAGCTTATTTAACTTATAATGATCAATATTTACTTTTAAGTGTAATAAACGGTAATGGAAAACTGATTCATAGTGGAGAAGAATATAGTTTATCAAAAGGCTCGAACTTCATCATTCCTGTTGGATTTGGGGAATTTGTTTTAGATGGAGATTGTGAAATAATTGTTTCGCATACTTAAGAATTAAAGGAAAACAAAGTTATCCCTCCAGAATGAACTCAGATTGAATGCAAGCGCTTGCCTTGCGATGTGTGAATTTACCTAAGGCTTAAAACCACCGCAGATAGGCGAGGCAAAGAAGAAAGTGAGCGTTTGTTAAGAAAAAAAGGTAGCTAAAAAGCTGCCTTTTTAAAATTCAACATCACTAGTAGTTTTAGGATCAGTTAGCCAGCGCAGAGTCTGATTATGGTGTTTAATAATTTGCTCAGCCGTTAGCCCATCTGAATCCCATGTACTATGAGCATCCGTAACAAGTGTAACTTCATAGCCATTTCCAAAGGCGTTTCTAGTCGTTGTATCAACACAGATTTCCGTTTGAATTCCCGCCATGACTAAATGATTAATTTCCAGTTTTGCCAACTCTTCTTTTAAATTCGTCTTAAAAAATGAGTCTGGTGTTGTTTTATGTATAATGATATCTCCATCAATTGGAGCAATATCTGACTGAATTTCCCAACCAGGTGTACCGTATTCAAGTGGAGAACCTTCTTCAGAATGCTGTATATAAAATATTGGCGTATTCGTAGCTCTTGCTTTATCAATCAATTTGTTTAGATTATTTAATAATGTTTCCCCGTTATATACCGGATTAGATTCCGAGAACATAAAAGCCTGTACATCAATTACTAAAAGAGCTGTTTTTTTCATTTATAAATCTCCCCTTAGAAAATTGGATATTTTTTACACCTTATAGAAAAAAATATATCATTATTAACAGTAGAGGAGAAGGGTTATTTTCAGAAAATTATTAATTGTTGCTATAAAAACTATTTTACGGCAGTTTGATACCGTGCCAGCTACTTACATCACATTGGCTAAATTCATTACTACCCGCTGCAACCATAGTGCCATCCGATTTAAGTCCGAGAGTATGAGTGCAACCCGCCGAAATCGCTACAATATCGCACCAGTCACTTACATTACATTGACCATGCCTATTCAACCCCGCAGCTATAACAGAACCGTTCGATTTAAGTCCAATCGTATGATTACTACCCGCCGAAATCGCCACTATGTCGTGCCAACCACTTACATCGCATTGGCCATCCTTATTCAATCCGACAGCTACAACCGTGCCATCTGATTTAAGCCCGACGGTATGAAGATATCCCGCTGAAACCGCCACAATATCTTGCCATTCACTTACTTTGCATTGGCCATACCGATTATTACCCACGGTTGTAACCAAGCCATTCGAATTAAGTCCAACAGTATGCCAGTCACCTGCCGTTGTTGCCACTATGTTGTGCCAATCGCTTACATTGCACTGACCATCATTGTTTCGGCCTATAGCTACAACCGTACCATCCGATTTAAGCCCGACTGAACGACGCCAACCGGCCGAAATCGCCACAATATCACGCCATTCACTTACATTGCATTGTTCATGCTTATTCCATCCCACAGCCACAACAGTTCCGTCTGATTTAAGCCCAATGGTATGAGAATTACCCGTGTGAGCGTTACCCGCCGCAACTGCTACAATATTTCGCCAATCGCTTACATCAACTTTTCCATATTTATTATCACCCACAGCTGTAACCGTGCCATCCGATTTAAGTCCGACGCTATGACGATAACCAGCCGCTATAGTATTTTTAGGCCAGATATTTCCTTTTATCTTTATTTTGTTCGGTGAAATATGATCCATGTTTTTATCACTCCTTATCTAACAGGATTTAAAACAGTAAATCTAACTATAGTTCTTTAGATTTAATCAAATACTCAACTTTTAATCTACAATTTTGAGACCCATCAATGATGCAAATTGAACTGCTTGATTTGATGAAACTTTGCAACCTTTTAAATTACTTATTGAAACTGTTAATTCATTAAAAGTAGAAGAGCTAATATCGATCCCATTGAGAGATGTTTGTTCAAAATTTGCTCCATCAATATTACAACGATTGAAGTCAATTTTCTTGAATTTACATTCATAAAAATCGGTACTTTTTAGAACAGAGTCTCGAAAAATTACTTTTTCTAGCTTTGAATCTCCAAATAGTGACAAATTTAAAACAGAATTTTCGAACTGTACATTCCCAATGCTAGATTCCGTGAAATTTGCACCTAATAACTTACAATTTTTAAATACAACTTTGTGAATAGAAGAATTTCTCATATTGCAATTTGACAAATCACAGTCTTCAAAATATACATCAGTCATACTGATACTTCTAAAATCTGTATTGGTGAATTTGCAATTCTTGATTACCGCTTTATATAAAAATACTCGATCTACAACTTCATTTTCAAAAACAGAGCCAGAGATTTCACACATTCCTAATTCTGGATCCTCTTCATAAAAAATGTCATAAAAATTTTTAGATATTAATTCTTTGGGAATAGTAGGTGTATCGATTTTCATAGTGATTCCTCTCTTTAAATAGGTTGAATGATTAACTACTCATTACTATAAAGATTTTTAGGTTTTAAAAAAAGACTATTAATTTTACAGGGTTTGTGTACAAAAGAGGCTTGTTACTACTCTTTATATAAACAGCTTTTTGCTAAGGATAGATTAATTGCTGTTATTGATGGACCAGAGAAATGTACAACTCATCTTCATCCTTTTTTCAGTAAATTTAGCTCCGGGGAATAGGGGGCAAGGAATTTATAAGCACCTTGATCTCATATAAAGCAGTTTGGAGTATAGTGATCTAAATCCCAATTTAAAATAGCATAAGTGAGTGACAAAAAAACCAATTTCTCAATTTAACTGAGAAATTGGTTTTTTTAGTGTAAGCTACTTTGAATTGTGAAACTCAAGTATTTAATCATCGTTATAAATATGAGCGCTTAGCTGGCCATGAACCTTGGAGTTTACGAAGTTGTACAATTTGTCCAGTATGATAAGCATCGTGTAAAAGGATATTCTGATATTGTTGCCAAACTGGTAGAGAAGGTCTTGGTTGATCTAGTTCTGCTTCTTGAAGGGATGCTAATGTAGATTGCAAGGCATCATGAGCTTGAAGTGTTCGCTTAACTGTTTGTTCCCAAGCATCATCATCATTAGGTTTACCTTGGACAAACGTGTCATCATTATTTTTGGGAGCAACAAATGTATGATCTTGATGTATGCGGGAGAGTAAACGCTCTTTAAAGATTAGTAAATGGTTTACATTTTCCCAAATTGTATTACTGGTATTTCCTTCTGGTTGCCAACATGCTTGTGCAGCAGTAAGATTCTTTAACGCTTCTGAAATCGGTGGGTACCATTCTTCTTCGTAAAAAACTTGCTTGACTCCATTTTGCAAAATTTCTTTTTTACTCAATTGTATATCCTCCTTCTTTGTAAATTCCAGATTAAAAGAACAGTGAAAATATACTTAGCATTTTAATGAGCCCAATTCTTAATCAACGATAGGGAAGGGGTGCGTAAAATTTAACTACAGTTCTTTATTTAACTACTATGCCATTTACTGGAATAAAAAAACTCATATTTGCAGCTAAATGTTGTTTAACTAATGCAATGTGTTAGTTGAAAATCTTGAGCGAATCTTGGTAAAGAAAAAATTATAATTTGACACCTAAATGAATATACTTCAATATTATAAATAATGAGTGAGTAACTCACTCATTTTAAAAAGAAAAGAGGTCATGTATACATGAGCAAAACGAATATCCTGCTAGAACTCCTTTTGCGAAAACGAAATCAAAGAAAGAATACTAAAGTACTTCAGATTAATACAGATAACAGCATCGTCGAAAGCGGTTATGTTAATATTGGTGGCATTGCTCAATGGATTAGTATTCGCGGTGAGAATCGGAACAACCCCATTTTATTATTAATTCATGGCGGTCCAGCTTCTACGTATTCCATCTTCAGTCCATTATTACGTTCATGGGAAAAGCACTTTGTTGTCGTTCAATGGGATCAGCGTGGCGCAGGAAAGACTTTCGGCAAAAATGGAAAAGAAGGATGTGGAACCATCACTTTTAATCGTCTTGCTCAGGATGGGGTAGAGTTGACGGAATACTTGACTGCAAGGCTAGGCCATCAAAAAGCCATTCTCATCGGAAGCTCTGTAGGAAGTCTAATTGGTGTTATAATGGCAATGCTTCGACCGGAACTTTTTTATGCATATGTAGGGACAGATCAGAATTCCCCAGATTCAAATAATCTTTTGCATGAAATAGCAATGAATGCTGTCCGCACAGCAGGAAATACGAAGGGGGCTCAATTGATTGAAAAAATGGGAACAGATCAATCTAAGTGGAGTCGTAAGGACTTTGACAAGAGAAATCGAATTCTTGTAAAGGCTATTAATGGAGTTCCTAATATGATTACAGACTTAATTTTACCGTCTATGCTCTCTTCTCCAGAACATAAATTGAGTGATATAATTTATATCTTTAAAGGTATGAACTATACGATTGACCATTTATATGATGAAATAAAAACCTTTGATTTTAAAAATTTAGGGATGAAATTTGAGATTCCAGTCTTTATTTTTCATGGAGATAACGACATTATCACTCCAACTGAACTGGCAAAAGTTTTTTACAATGAGATAAAAGCTCCTCAAAAGGAATTTGTTCTAATCAAAAACGCTGGTCATTTAGCATGCTTTGCTCGTGCCGATCAGTTTCTTGAGGAGTTGATAACTAGAGTTCTTCCTTTAACTAAAAACTCCTGACTAAAACTTCTAGAGAATAATGGTATAATGAACATAACATTTTTGAAAGATCTGGAGGTTGGAACGATTGTCTCCATTAAACAAAGAACAGTTTGATCAAATCCGTGATCAACGCAGTGAGCAAATAAAACAGGCGGCACTTAAAGTGTTTGCTCGACGTGGGTATACGGGAACAAAAACAAGCATCATTGCAAAAGAAGCAGGTATTAGCGAAGGACTTATTTACCGCTATTTCCATTCTAAAGAGGAACTTTTTACAACGATTGTTCAAGAATTGATGGAAGAAGCAAAAAGAGAAATAAATAATGTTCAATATTTGCCTGGAACTCCCTTCGAACAAATTAGAAATTTAACAAAAAATATGATGGATGAAAACAATATGTATTCATTTATGCTAATGGAACGGGCTCGCAAGGCAGATGATGTCCCGGAAAAGGTCTCTTTGATTTTTAAACAGGTTTCAACTAATGTTCTCATTGATCCACTTGTTCCTATCTTCGTCAAAGGTCAGGAGCTAGGTGAGTTTTCACAAGGGGAACCACGAAGAATGATGTCCTGGTTTTTTACCATTATCAACAGTCTTCTCAGTCAGGACGAGGTGGATGATGAGTATGGTCTTCCAGATGTAGATGTATTAATGCGTATTTTGACAAAATAATATATTCAAATAAAACAAAATTTCAAGACCCCTTGGTTTAAAACGACTTTATTGTTGGTTAATTAAGTAAAAATGTATATAAGATGAAGAAAATAAACACCGTTCTATATCCGAACGGTGTTTATGTGTATAGAATTAATTTTCGTTCAATAAGGAAAAAGTAAAATTAATATTATTTATATAATCGATTATCAGGCTCTCCATTTTATTTAATTCATTTGTAGTTACTGATAATCCACTATGGAAAAATAAGATACTCTTTAGAGTGTCTTTACAAATAGTTTAATAGCAACAATACTTACGAAAACAGCCAACTATAAAAAAGGAGATTTAGATGAATATAAAAACATTAAAAGCAAACGGACATATTATTGCAATCGCAAATCCAGATTCAGTAATACTCATGAATGAACAAAGTGCTTTAGACCTTATTATGACAATAAGTTATGATCATAAAAGTAATCGTATAGCACTTAACAAAGAAGCGATTTCAGAAGATTTTTTCAATCTTAGTACAAAACTTGCAGGTGCGGTGCTTCAGAAGTTCGTTAACTACAATATTAAGTTTGCGATTATAGGTGACTTTTCTAGTTATACAAGTAAAGCACTAAAAGATTTCATTTATGAGTGTAATAAAGGAAAAAATGTATTTTTTCTTTCAACAGAACAAGAAGCAATTGATAGATTATCTAAAGCAAACTAATCACTATTTTTGACAAAAGATAAAATGATCATCGTTGTTCCAAACGTGTAGATGATCGGCATGATATCCGCGAAGCCATAGTACACCATTAATTCGTCTAATGTAAAAACCTTTCGGAAAATCTTCATCTTCAGATAGTGCCTCAGATGCAATTGTGATTGAACCGGATGGAGCTTGATGTTGCTTTACAGAATTCCCTGAGTAACCTTCTGGTTGATCTAAATACGACAGTCTTAGATAAGGTCCTAGCTCAATAGGGCACAATTCCAAATTTAGTTCCTTTGCTTTTTTATAAATTTGAGGTGTTGTAGCTCCTTCTAAAAATCCAAGATCGCCAACCGTTAGTTCAACTGTTTGAAGGCTGTAATTTGTATTTGATATTGTAAAGTGATTATCTTTTAATAGCATCTCACCATATTCGTTCATTGAAATAGAGGCTTGTTGTAGTTTCTGGATTAGCTGGGATTTCGTTTGGCCACCAATTTCTACTATTCTAGTAATAAATGGACAATTAGGGTATATTTTTTCTTTTTCAATATGCATCTTGTTCTCTCCTACTTCATAATATTGTGCTTAAACTATTCTATAGTTCTCGATAAATTTCCTTGTTAAACTAAGAGATAATAATAGGTCTTGATTTTTTGATGAACAGATGAGTAAAAATTTAAAAAGAAATTGGAGTTGAATGATAATGAAAACAATTGGACTGATTGGTGGAATGAGCTGGGAGTCTTCATTACTGTATTATCAAATAATGAATGAACGTGTGAAAGAAAAACTTGGCGGTCATCACTCCGCAAAAAGCTTACTTTATTCAGTCGATTTTCAAGAAATTAAAACGCTTCAGTTTGAGGGTCGATGGGATGAGTTAACGAAAATTATGATTGAAATTGCTAAAAAACTTGAGACTAGTGGAGCAGATTGTCTTGTTATTTGTACAAATACAATGCATAAGATGGCGAAGGAAGTTGAAGAATCCGTCAAAATTCCTTTAATACATATTGCTGATGCAACTGCTAAAGAAATTGTAAATAACGGGATTAAAAAAGTTGCTTTGTTAGGAACAGCATTTACAATGGAGCATGATTTTTATAAAGGAAGATTAATTGAGCAGTTTGGTTTAGATGTTATTGTTCCAAATGAAGCTGAAAGAAAACTTGTACATAATATTATTTATGAGGAACTTTGTCTAGGAATTGTGAAAGAGGAATCTAAGCAAGTTTATTTAAACATCATCGATCAGTTAATTGAACGAGGAGCGGAAGCAGTTATTTTAGGATGTACTGAAATAACAATGTTAGTCTCTCAAGAACAGGTCAGTATTCCTGTTTTTGATACGACAAGAATTCATGCAGAACGTGCTGTGGATTTTGCTTTAAGTAATAAATAATAGGCTCTGTTAAAAAATAATGTTGATTTTCTTGTTCAACTAAATAGCATTATAGTTGCATAAGGAATTAGTTAATTATGCTATTATTTTTTTATGTTAGAGGAAGTAGTGAGGATGACAAATTAATGGAAATACCCTTTCCAGAACTTTAACCCAGAGGAGGAATTACTAATGAAATTTATGATGGTTGTGAAGGCTTCGAAGGATTCTGAAGCAGGGACAATGCCAACGGAGCAGATGGAGCTGATGTTTGCTGCGATGAAGAAATACAATGAAGAACTGAAGAAAGCTGGAGTTCTGGTGTCAGTCGGTGGACTCCATCCAAGCTCTAACGGTATTCGTATTACTTACCCTGTTCCGGGAGAACCGCCGACCATTACAGAGGGCCCTTTCGCTGAAGTCAATGAGTTGATTGCAGGATACTGGTTCATAGATGTGAAATCTCGTGAGGAAGCCATCGAGTGGGCGATGCGCGCGCCAGATCCTCATGGTCTTGGAGAAGGACAGATTGAGCTTCGCCAAGTATTCGAATAGATCGATAAGCTATACATCGGATTAACAAGGATTTAATAGAAGTGTTTCTAGTCATTCATCAAGTTAGATCGGAGGAGCCGTGTACATTAAGCGTGGTTCTGAGAGGGGATGGAGTTCGATTTACCATAGGGTAAAAAGACTCCTTTCTACTCGACTAGTTGCATAAGAAAAAGCAAAGACCTCAATTTTATGTGGTCTTATACTTTTGTTAAAATCAACAATTTACTTTAACAAATCCAAATAATTAAAGAAACCCACAAGGTATAAAAATTTCCTTGTGGGTTTTCATATTTTCACCATTCAGAACTTTTTTAGCGAAGGTGTACAGTCATTAACCTTCAATAGGAAAATCGTTGTTTGCTTGAGCAAGTGTATTCTCTTTTCGAATCATGAATAAATTGAAGACAATATAATAGGCAAACATGATTAACATTAGTCCAGCAGACCATCCAGAAGCCATTGCTTGTAATCCGTTAGACAATCCATCATTTTGTAATCCATGTAGTTTTTCAATTGAATAAATATCATAAATTCGATAACCGAAGCGACCTAAGAATAGTAATGTAACAGTACTGCTAATCCAAATATTTGTATTGTAGAACCACGCTCCATTTCTCATTTCAAAATTTGTTTTAATTGAAGCGAAATAAGCAAGTCCTATTCCGATTAAAATACCAACAACATCTGATGTTAAAATAATTGGTTTTAATCCGCCTTGAACTAGTATTAATGTTCCAATTATAAAAAATATAACTGTACTTATACGCATTTTCTTTTTATTCAATTGCTGCCATCCGAAACTTCGACGAACCCTTTTAAAGATGCGATAAACTATTAGTAAAATAATGATTCCGATAAACATATATTGTTGATTCATTGTTTTTCTCCTTAATTTGTATTGTATGTTTATATGATATTCTATTATTTCTTTTGAATCGTCTTCTATTTGATAGAAATTTATTCATAAAGTCTATAACTAGAGATAGAGGAAAACAGGAAGAATATTGATTAAAATTAAAAGTGAATTTTTTAGGGTAAATGAGAGGAGTAAGTTTATTTTGAAGGAGAACAATGTCTTCTTATTAAGACCAATCATAGGTGCTACGATCATTTTAATTTTCATGAGCACTGGGAAATTATTTAGTGGACCACCTCTTAAAACGGCACTTTATATAACGATTTGGGTTACGTTAACATGTATTTTATTGATTCCTAAATATAAATGGTCGAATGTAAATTTAGTTATTGCGTTTAGTATTATGGTGATTGAAGCATCAATAGGATTAATTATGTTTAAAGAAATCAATGTGTTGTATTTTTCAGCATTTATGTTTCACGTAACGATTATTCGGTCTTCTTTATCGAGGACCCCGATTACATCAATAATCGTTATGATTGTCATAGCTTTAATCTATACGCGATTCGGACACCAGGACTTATTAAACGTTTTAACCTATATTTTGATTTCAATTATTATTTATTTAAATATTCGAAGTAGAATGCAGCGAAATGAAATGTATGAATTGAACAAACAACATGTTGTTAATTTAGAAAAAGCATACAGTCAACTACAGGAAGCGTCTTCTACTGTTATGCAAAATGCAATTCTAGAAGAGAGAAATCGAATTGCAAGAGATATTCATGATGCGGTGGGACATAGTTTAACGTCAATCATCGTTCAAATGCAAGCTGTACAATATATGATAAAAAAGGATCCAAATCAGGCCGAACAAAGTTTAAAGGATATGTTAGTAGTTGCTCGAAAAGGTTTAGAAGATATACGTAAATCTGTTCATTCACTTGCTGACGATCTTCCTCAATCTGCAATTTGTACATTAGAAACCTTACTGACACATATGGAGTCTTCATCAAATATTCAATATTCCTTTAAAGCGGAAATTGGTGATGTTGAATTAGGCGTCGAAGTATACAAAATCCTGTTTAGAATTTTACAAGAATCAATTACAAATGTTATACGTCATTCTCAAGCTACAAAACTTGATGTTTTGCTTCGAAAGGAATCTGAAGGCATCAATATGACCATTAGGGATAATGGGGATTTAGAAAATGCTCAAAAAATTAGTGAAGGATTTGGATTAAAATCAATGAGAGAAAGACTAGAGAAAATGAATGGTAGTCTTTCCTATTCGGTTATTTTTCCACATGGTTTCGAAATCGTTGCAAAAATACCATTGTGACGAAGGAAGGGTTGAGAAAATATGTCATATGAAAAAATAAAGGTTTTGCTAGTTGATGACCAAACGATGATTAGGCAAGGCTTTAGCTATGTAATCAATCTACAAGATGATATGAATTTAATCGGTGAAGCATCCGACGGAAAAGAAGCAATCAAATTAGCAAAAGAAAAACGCCCAGATGTCATTCTGATGGATATACAGATGCCTAACCTTTCAGGTATAGATGCTACAAAAGAAATAATGAAACAATTACCATCGACGAAAATTGTTATTTTAACTACATTTAATGATCAAGAATATATTTATCAAGGAATTCGATCAGGAGCTGTAGGATTTTTATTAAAGGATGCTGATGTTGAGGAAATGCTTGATGCGATACGCTCATCCTATCGGGGTGAAGCTATTTTTAAAACAACTCTTGCAGCAAATGCACTTTCTAGAGCGATTGTTTCTAGATTTGCCGTGCCTAGTAAAGAAGGTGAATCAATACTAATTGAAAAACTAACAGAACGTGAACAAGAAATTCTCCAGGAAATGGCTTATGGACTTCGAAATGATCAAATCGGTAAGAAATTATTTATAACGGAAGGTACTGTAAAATCACATGTCCATCGTATATTACAAAAATTTGGTTGTGAAGACCGTACTCAAGTTGTCGTAACAGCACTTCGGAATGGAATGGTGAAGTAAGAGGATTTAGGAAAGTAAATAAAAAGTAGATGTTATTTCTATCTGAGATAACACCTACTTTATTGGACCGAGATCTACATAAATGAAATTTTCGAAATGGCTTGTATTACTTTTAAGATCAATTCGGAGGAAAAAGTGGAAAGGGTAGTTTGGGAGAAGAAGTTATGAATTGAATAGTGCTTATTTTTGATTAAATTTAGAAATAGAAGAATTAATTATAGGGATGAATTTATTATTAGTAATAAAATGTTGTAGAAAATCTTCGTTACATAGACTCGGTAATAAATATGAGCATAAAATACATCTAATTAAATAGATATAATATTAGATGGTCGAAAGGAAGAGTTTGTGCTAGACTATGAACTATTTTGTTAAGTAAAGCACAAGATTTTTTTACGATAAAAAAAGAGGAAAAAATAAAAATACTACGAACTATTATTATTAATAATTTATTTAAGTTAATCGAAGGTACTTCTTTCATTAAAAATTGGATATGTATTTTATTAAGTAAGTTAGTTAACAATACAAAAATTAAATAAAATTTACTAAAGAGGTGTAGTCAATGAGCGTCCATGACCCAAACGAATTTGATGAATTGATACCAAATGATACCGATTTAAATTTTATTAAGAAATTTCCAGAAGTTGAAGAAGCGATTGGAATTGATGAAATTCTGAAGTGGTTAGAAGATTAACGAAATGATTGAATGATCGATTTAAAAGAAAAAAGTACTTTCTACTAGTTAGAGAGTACTTTATTTTTTTCATTTTTATTTGTTCCGAAATATATTATAGGTTTAATGCAACTTCTTTAAAGGTATTACATTCCTATGTATAGAAGTAGTTTAAGTGAATAATTTGTAAGGGTTTTCATTTTAGATTTTTTACTTTAATTAACATTAGATCAACACGGCACTTAATTAAGGAGGATATTTAGAAATGAAGAAAAATCAGTTTGATACAAAGTTGATTCACGAAGGCTACAAAACTAGTGAGTATCAAGGGAGTTTAACTCCTCCATTATTCCATACGTCTACCTATACATTTCCAACTGCACAACATGGAGAACAATCCTTTGCTGGAGAGAGAGATGACTTTATTTACTCAAGGTTAGGAAATCCAACCGTTCAAATTTTGGAAGAACGAATGGCTGCGTTAGAAGAGGGAGAAGTAGCGTTAGCATTCGGTTCTGGAATGGCTGCCGTATCTGCTACAATTTTCTCTTTAATTAGCACCGGAGATCATATTTTATGTTCAAAAGGCATATACGGATGTACATATGGCTTTTTAGAAATGCTTGAAAGTAAATTTGGCATTGAACATAACTTTTGTGAAATGGATACTGAAGAAGAAATCCTAAACTTAATCCAAGAAAACACGAAAGTTATATTTATAGAAACACCGATCAACCCTACAATGAAAGTCATCGATATTGAAATGGTTGTCGAAGTTGCGAAGAAAAATAATATTACCGTAGTAGTTGATAATACTTTTTGCTCACCTTATTTACAAAAGCCATTAACACTAGGCTGTGACATTGTGCTCCACAGTGCAACGAAATATATTAGTGGTCATGGAGATGTGGTTGCAGGAATTGTTGTTTGCAAAACAAAAGAGTTAGCTGATCGAATGACTCCTATAAGAAAAGATATAGGAGCGATTATGTCACCATTTGATGCATGGTTGCTGCTTCGAGGATTAAAAACACTAGCAGTTCGAATGGACCGTCAATGTGAAAATGCAAAAAAGGTCGTTTCATTTTTAAAATCTCATCCAATGGTAAAGGATGTATTCTATCCTGGGGATTCTAAAAATCAAAATTATTTTATTGCAAGTAAGCAAATGAAAAAAGGTGGAGGGGTCTTCGCTTTTACAATTGACGGAACAAAGAAAGAAACACAGGAATTCATTAACCATTTGAAAATGATAAAAATAGCAGTAAGTCTAGGCGATACAGAAACATTAGTTCAACACCCGGCGACGATGACACATGCAGTCGTTCCAAAAGAGTTAAGAGAAAAAATGGGCATCACAGAAAATATGCTACGCATGTCTGTTGGCTTAGAAGCATGGGAAGATATCGTAGCGGACTTACAACAAGCTTTAACGAGATCAAGTAGCAATACAATATGTTAATCTCGAGTCGATAAAAAAAGTACTTTCTAATTTATATTGGAAAGTACTTTTTATTTTAGCTATAAAATTAAATTGGATAATCCACAATATCATAAATAATATTTTTATCAATCCTAAACTCAATAGCAAAATGCGGGTCAAAATCGATGAGTTGGCGGACAGTTAAAAATGAATCTTGAATATCACTTATACAAACTACATAATGATAAATTAGCGTTTTTACGATGACTACCTCGCCTTTAAACTCTTTGGCAAGACGATTAATCCTGTTTTGTGCTTGAGGAGACGTTCTTTCAGTTACCGTTATATAGTGTCTCTTCGCGCGCCATGTCTCATCACTTGTAATATCTCCATGCTCTTTTCGTGAAGAAACACTTTTACAAGATAATTTACCAATCTCAATAACCAACGCTAAATCAATTCTAATTTGCCTAAAAACTTCATCCGAAGCCAAAATTATAATATTTAATGAATGGTCTTCGTTAATTGATACTAATCTTCCTCTATAATTAAACAAAAAAGTCTCCAAAAAAACCTTTTTCCCAAGTAACTTCTTAGCTCTATTTAAAATATAACTTCTATTCTCCGGTGAAGTACTTTTAGATATGCTAATTCCATTTTGTTTTGACAATATTAGTTAGCCTCCATAAAATTGATAGTAAAAAATTTTTATAGGACGAGCAGTGTTTCAAATGAGAAGTTTTTTAAGAAAAGTGACATAAATAACGGGTATATCTAGTCAAAATCGTAATAATTATATAAAAATGTTGATGTTAAAAACTGAAATTGCATCCTTTGATTTGATTTTTTGACTAGATTGACCGGCTAGATTATGAGATTCATTTAAAGACACCAGTTTAAAGTGAAAAGTAGCTCGTTATACCGATCGTAGTATGGGTATATTTCTAGTTTAATTGCGTTTTTCATACTTTTAATTGCTATTACAGATTTTTAATAGCGATTCCTGAATTTTAATTGCAGATTTGCCATTTTTAATTGCGATTCCGAGTTTTTATTTGAACTTGCTTTAATACTTGCAACAATAGTTTAATTGCAGAGTAAGTAAAGTTAATTGCGATACCTGGAATTTAATTGCAGATTTGCCATTTTTAATTGCGATTTCCACAAATTTATTTGCACTTGCTTGAATAGTAATTACAATCTATTCCAAATTCCAATCAATAAAAAAATCTAGTAAGTCCCCATAAAATGGACCACTAGATTTTTTAAACAAAACCTACTTATTCAAAGAATCAATAATTGGATAAAGCTCCTCCAAATGAGTAATTTCAAATGTAGGAACAACTTCATTTCGTTCTTTATTATGCCTGTTGATCCATACGTTTTTCATACCAATTCGGTTTGAGCCTAGAATATCAGTCATAAGATTATCTCCGACCATAATGACCTCATCTTTTGAAAGTTCCATTAATGATAAGGCATGTTCAAAAATACTTGGATCAGGTTTACCTTTTCCAAAGTCTCCAGAGATTAGTATTTGATCAAAATATTCTTTAATCTTTGGTGTAATTGAAAGCTTCGTATGTTGCAAATCAGGGGAGCCGTTTGTAAGTAAGAGCAGTTTATACTGTTCATTTAATGTATCAAGCACATCAAATGTTTCAGCGTATACGAAAGGGTTACCTTTACGTTCTTCCGGGAATGTTTCTGCTAATAATTGACCAAATTCTGGATCATCAATTCCAAAGGCTTTTAAACCAAGTGTCCATGCATTTTTTCGGTAGGTAGGTGAATTCACTCTCATTTTTGGAAATTGATCATGATCGTCTACAAAATTTCCCCATAGTCCTTCGAATGGATTTATGCCAATTAATTTTGTGAATTCGTATGTATCGTATGATTCATAAAGCTTTTTAGCCGAATCACGAACGGCATGTTCAAATTCAGCTGGATCAATACCGTATTTTTCTGTAGCTAGTTTACATGTATTTGCAAATGCAACTTCAACACTTTTTTGGTCCCAAAGTAATGTGTCATCCAAATCAAAAATAATTCCTTTAATCATAAAAATAGCCCCTTCCTAATATGAACTGTTTAAATTATCCATTATCGTACAAGGAAAATATAAATTAGTAAATAGAAAGCTACTAAAATTTTAATTTTTTTATAGTTACAATGTAATGATTATTTATTTTAGATTAATAATATAGTACAAATGACGATTAAACGGAATATAATACCTTGTTGATTTTGTTTTAATTAATGATGAAAAGAGTGAGTATATGTCATTTGAGGATTTTGTAAACTGTCATTCCATGCAGATTAATACGAAGGCGGTCTTCGATAAACAAAATAAATTAATGCGATATTCGCTTACAAGAACTTGGGATGAATCAAAAAAGAAAGCTACACTTGTATTACTTAATCCTTGTCGAGCAAATCATCTTAAGTGTGATTATATATTGGCGAGATGTCTTAACTTTTTTATAGATTATAAGAAAGGTAGCTTTGGGTCGCTAGAACTAGTAAATCTTTTTGCATTAATGGAACCGGATTCAACAAAGCTAAAAGGGAAAGAATGCGAAGTTGGCCAATATAATGATGAAGCAATAAAATTAGCGATTAGTAACGCAGACATTATTATAGTAGGTTGGGGTTCAAGTAAACGATTTAAATGGCGAATAAAAGAAGTTCTAGAGCTACTAGAACCTTATAAAGATAAATTATTTAATTTTTGTGATGACTCAAATCGGAAAGATATATTGATTCACCCAGTTATCTTAGCGGAACGACATTGGTTAGAAAAATTAAATTTTGAAGCACTTTACGAATGGACTACAAAAGATTAATCTTAATGATATTTCTGAAGACAACTCATATTGGGTTGTTTTTTTTTTTTTTTTTTTTTGCTTGAAAATTCAAATACCTCAAATTTTTATAAAATTGTTATAATAGATTGAGCATTCGGTTAATTACGTTAAAGGTAAATAAAATTGCCGTTAATTTATAAATTCAATTATTACTTGAGTCCATTTTTATCAATTCAAGTAACGCTTGATTTTAACTATTCAAATAACTAGATACAATGAAATTAACTTTTAAATAGAGGTGATAGAAATGTTTGACATGAAAAAAGTAGGTAGACAAATCGCTCAATTAAGAAAAGCAAACAAGATTACACAGATGAAGCTAGCTGATCAATTAGGTGTTAGCTTTCAAGCAATTAGTAACTGGGAACGGGGAGAGACGATGCCAGATATTTCAAAATTACCCGAGCTTGCAGAGATTTTTAATGTAAGTATTGATGAAATTTTAGGAAATGAAAAAGGGATTAAGTTGATCAATAATCTAATAGAAAAAGATAATCCTGATTCTTCATTTGAGTTAGAAGTGGAAAAAGAAGATTTTTTAAATGTGGCTCCGATTCTTAATATCGATCAAGCAGACATCGTTTTTAGAAACGTTGAGAAGAATCTTACAATTATTGATGCATCAGATATTGCGCCATTTGTTAGTGAAGAGATAATTGATGAATGTGCAAAGAAAGAATTTAATTCGAATGGAATCAAAGAATTATCACGTATGGCACCTTATATTAGTACAGATGTAATTGATGAATTAGCGAAGAAAGAGTTTGAGTCAAAAGGAATTAAAGAATTAACTCAGGTTGCACCGTTTATTAGTAAGGAATTAATTGACGAATTAGCGAAGAAAGAGTTTGAAACGAATGGAATAAAGGGTTTAACAACTTTGGCACCATTTATTAGCGAAGAAGTAATTGATGAATGTGCAAAGAAAGAGTTTGAAACAGGTGGTATAAAAGGATTAACACAGGTGGCACCATTTATTAGTAACAAAATCATTGATGAATGTGCAAAGAAAGAGTTTGAAACGAATGGTATAAAAGGATTAACACAGGTGGCACCATTTATCAGCGACGAGATCATCGATGAATGTGCAAAGAAAGAGTTTGAGATAGGTGGCATAAAAGAAATAACATCAATGGCAGCATTTATCAGTGACGAAATAATCGATGAATGTGCAAAGAAAGAGTTTGAAATGAATGGTATAAAAGGACTAGCATCAATGGCACCATTTATTAGTGACGAAATAATTGATGAATGCACAAGAAAGAGTTATGTGTTAAATGGGATTAAGTCTTTAGCACCAATCTGTCCATTTATTGAAGGTGACCTACTTAATGAACTTGCTTTAGATGCTATATCAAAACATGGCATTAGCGAAATTATTTCCGTGATTCCATTTTTAGACTCAAAAATAGTAAGTAATGCATTAAGTAAATAAGTTTCAAACTGAAAAATTTAAGAACTTGGTTTACTTTAAGGGTTCCCAATTAGGACCCTTTTTTATATCCTTTAAACATTTTATTCATAAAAAATGGATATTTTATGGACAATTCGATAATATCCTTTATCATATAAAGAGTAAAAATAATGAAAAGGTGACTTTATGAAAAAATTACTTGTTATCGGGGTTTTCGCAATTTGTTTAATTATTTCTGCTCAAACAAATCCATCAAAGGGAGAGTTTGTTACTTGGGCAAAGGATCAACTTAAATTGGAATCAAAAAATAAATATGTTGATTTTGGGATTGACTTATTAGGGGAAAAACTTATTAGTAATGTTACAACTAAAAAAGATTATGTCTTTTTTTCAGTTTACGAGGTTAAAGCTTTAAACAAGGATATAAAAGTAGTCGGTTTATTTAATCACTTTATTCCAATTTCAAAAAAATAAATTGTGAAGTGATAGTGGAAAACATGGAAGAGATGTATATAATAGAAGGATCAAGTTAAAAGAGGTGGAAAGAAGAATGAGCAAATCAAAATCTAGAAAATTACGAGACAAACTAATTAGAGAAGGTAAACGAAATCCTGAATTAAGTAGGAGTCCATTTGCAATGTTAGATTTAAATACGCGTAGAACAAAAACGAAACAAGAAAAATTGAATCAAGTTAAACATAAAAAACAGTCCTTTGGAAAAGATGATTTTCAAACAAAGGACTGTTTTTATTTAGATGCTTATCTTATTTTTGTGTAGCAGGTGCTTTTACTTTATTAGCGAATTTAACTGTTAGATTTGTTTTATATGCGTTGTACTCAACTTCAAATTTACCATATTTTACATTGAATTTTTTAAGAGCTGCAGTTGAATTTACAAGAGCAGTTTTAGCTCGTACAACATCTCTTTTCTCAATTGCATAATATAAGTTCTCTTGATCTCTCTCATCAATCTCATCTGGATAATCATAATAATCATCATTATATTTCTCAATCATATTCTCAATATCAATTTGAATTTGATGGTATGTTGGGAAATCCATATTAAGAACATCATAAGCATAGTTCATTATTTCTTCTTCTTTATTATTGTATCCATCAATATGCTGCCTTGCTAAGTCAGTTTCAGTTACAAAGTTTTTATATTCAAGAGGTAATTGTTTACGAATATAAATTTCATTTTCTTTATAAATTTGATCTTCGATATCGTATGCATACGATTCGATCGTATCATATGTGTGGTTTTGGTAATTTCTAATTGCCGTCAATTTATTTTTTTGAGTAGTAAAGTATGTTTTAGCACCCTTTGAATCTACTTTTTTAATATATGTATTAAATTGTGCTGTTATTTTTTTCATATCTACTGATGCATTATCTTTACGTCCTTTATCGATTCTTGTTTTAAAATTAGTAGTTTTTTTCACTAGTTCGTCTTTACCTGTATATCCGTACTTATTAAATAAAGTTACATCAGTTTGTAATTCTTTGTAAAAATAATATACATCCTGATCAGTATAAGAGATTTCATTTTTTAAGTTTGTAAGTACTTTAATGTATGAGTTTACTTGTTTTTTTAAGTCATTTTGAGCTTGGACAACTTTAGTATTAGTTGCTGCTTGAGTTTCTGTAGGTAGCATACCTAATAGAATACCTGCTGATAAAGTTGTAGCTGTTGCTACTGTTGCGATTTTCTTAAATTTATTCATTTCGCTCTCCTAATAATATAATATTAAAATTTTTCATACTATTAGTATATTACATGTTACAAAAATATTAAATATATAATAATAGCATTAAATCTATTTTAAATTACCTTTAAATGAAGCTATCCATAGTTCACTTCACTTAAAGGTAAATAAATTAAGTGTTACAATCATAAACTAGTAAAGTCTATTTTTAGTCTCGTGAGGCATTTAAAATTAACTGTGCCATTCTTCTTGGGTATATTTTTGCAGTTGACATATGATCGCCACTTCCTTGTATAAAACGATAAACTCCTAATTTACTAGCAATATGAGGGTACCAACCAGAGTTTTCGCCTGCGGGTACTACTGTATCCTCTTGTAAATTAATAAAGCTTCTTGGGGTAGATAATTGGTAAAACGTTTTTAAATCTAGTTTTTCGACTAGGGGAGTTGCTGGTTCAGGTGTTGTCGCGTTATAAATTTGCCGAGCCGTTTGTAAATCAGTCAAGTTAACAAATACGTCTCGGAAGTATTGAAATGGTAGGTTGATTGTATTATCAGAAGATTGCTGTGCTAAGTCTAAAAGGAATTTTTGCGCTTGTGGTGGAAATTGATCAGCCACGCTTTCGCCGTCATTTAAAACAAAAGCATTCCAAAAAACTAATCGTTTAATTCGGTCGTGAAGCTGTTCTGCGACTTTTTGAATGACAGTACCACCAAAGCTGTGACCGATCAAAATAATATTATTAAGCTTATTAGACGTTATATAATGAACAACTTGTTTGGTAATCATATCATGGTTTACATTTTTATCTTTATCTGTACCATGCCCTGGCAATTGTGGCGTGTGAACAATATGTCCCATTTTTTGTAGTTCTCGTGTAATTCCGTGCCAGAAGAATGGATCAACCCATGAGCCGTGAACTAAAACGAAAGTGTTTTGAGCATGCTGACGATAAAAAAGGTCAGATTGGTCAAATGAATGAAGCTGTTGATGAATAGGATATGACTGATATTTGTTAAACCAATATTGGTGATAATCATAATAAGGATTATTCATATTTTGATCCATATTTTGATTTTTGTAGTTTATAGGTTGAATCATTTCGTGGGATTTTTTACTGGTCATGCTAATTAGTCCCTCCTCGTTAATCTTTCTCATCGTATGCACCTATTCGTTAGAAGGTGCCCACTTAACTAATGGAAATACAAGTAAAAGTTAAAAGGGAAAAATAATAGTTTAGGAGGAGAATATTATCAAAAAAACTGTATTTTTATTAATACTATTGTTAATTGTTTGTACAAGTGTTTACTTTGCAGTGAAAGATAAAGTTTTCCAAGATTCATCAAATTCGAAGCCAAATACGAATACAAATCATCAAACGGAAACGGATAATAATCATTCGAGTCATCTTTCAACAGAAGAAATTTTAAATAAGATAATTTCAAGTGCTAAACAAGGAAAAATTCCAAACGAAAAAAATATAGAAGTAGGGAAAACTCAATTAAAAGATATAACGGAGCAGTATGGGGAATCTACGCAAAAAGATGAAGTTGCTAATGGTACGTACTTAACTTATCAATCACAGGAATTTGCAGTAGGATATGATCATCAAAATCGAGTTTATGAAGTGCGTTCATATGATGCTAATTTACAACAAATTCACTATGACGATATTATGAAACAATTAAATAAGCCAAGTAAAATTAGATACTATAAAGATCAACAAGTTGATCAAATTATTTTAGTTTATGCACTACCTAATCACATTGAACTCAAGTTTATATTACCAAGACCAACTAGTGAAAAAGATAATCCAACAGTGCATCATACTTCAGTATCAATTATTGACCAACTTATTCCTAGCACTGGGACTAAAGTAGATCAACTTTTAAATGAGATGACACTTCAAGAAAAAATAGGCCAAATGATTATCTCAGGTTTTTACGGACCAAATTACTCAAATAGTTTAAAAGAACTAGTAGAACAATATCATATTGGTGGATTTATTTTTTATAATGAAAATCTAAAAAATAACAGTCAAACGGTTAAACTTGTAAATTCAATAAAGACTGCTAATCGAAATAATCATTTACCGATTTTATTCGGAGTTGACCAAGAAGGTGGAAGGGTGTCACGTTTGCCAGGAAATCTTGGCCATATACCGTCAAATGAAATAATTGGAAAGAAAAATAATGGACAATTCTCATTTGAAATTGGTCAGATACTAGGAGAACAGCTACAAGCTTTTGGTTTAAATATGGACTTTGCACCTGTTCTAGATGTAAATAGTAATCCTAAAAATCCTGTCATTGGTGATCGTTCATTTAGTAGTAATCCAGCAACTGTAAGTAATTTAGGAATACAAACAATGAAAGGAATTCAATCAGAAAAGATCATTCCGGTTGTAAAGCATTTTCCGGGCCACGGTGATACTTCGGTTGATTCACATTTAGAATTACCGGTTGTAAACAAATCGTATACAGATTTAAAATCATTAGAATTAATACCATTTAAAGACGCTATCAGTCAAAACGCAGATGCTGTTATGATTGCACATATTTTATTACCAAAAATCGATCCTAAATACCCTGCTTCAATGTCTAAAATGGTCATTACTTCTATGTTAAGAAACGATTTAAAATATGATGGAGTAGTTATGACGGATGATATGACGATGGATGCAATTGGTAAAAATTATAATTTGGAAAAAGCAGCGGTGACTTCCATATTAGCTGGAAGTGATATCATTATGGTTGCTCATGATCCTAACAAAGTAAAAGCTGTTTATAAAGAAATCGAAACAGCCGTTAAAAACAAAACAATTTCAGAAGAACGTATAAATGAGAGTGTAAAAAGAATCATTTTACTAAAACAAAAATATAAACTAGACAATAATCAAGTAAAGCCAATGGATATTCAAAAGCTCCTTGAAAGAACAAATAAATTATTAAATAAGTAGAAAAATTAGTAAAAAAAGGAAATTACCACCTTTTGTCGAATAAATAGTCTAAAAAGGTGGTGTTTTTTCTGGCTAGTAAGATTTCAGATGCAGGATTAATGCTATTGGCTATTTTTAAAGAACTTCAAGAAAAAGAGCCAGACTTTGAAAAAGGGCTTCATAATGAAGTAGGAGTAGCTATTGATGATGTCGAACCTGCATTAATTGAACTAGAATTGCAAGGATTTATCAACGGTTTAACTTGGATTAAGAGTGATATAGATCAAAAAGAAATTGCATCATTATTTAATATTTCAATAACACCAACAGGATTGGCCAGAGTAATAGAATTGTTAAGATAATATGTATACATATAAAATGACTACCTCAAATGTTTAATACATTTGAGGTTTTTTGAAAGAAAAAAGGAGGAAATAAAAATGAAAATTAAAAAAGTAAACCCTGAAACAGTTGCAGCACCTGTTGGACAATACAGTCATGTCACAATTGTCCCAAGACATGCAGAGCTTGTCGTATTATCAGGTCAAGTAGGAAACGACAAAAACGGAAAATTTCCAAATGATATCGAAAGCCAATTCGTCAATGCACTTGAGAATATAAAAAACATCCTTGAGAGTGAAAAAGTTGAGATTAGTAATCTTTTCAAACTAAACTTTTGGCTAACAGAGAAAATCGATCGCCAATTCTTTTTAGACTGTTGGAGCCAATTTCATTCTGGTAACCCACCTGCAACAACTTATGCTTATGTTTCAGCTTTAGCAAATCCAGATATTAAAATAGAAGTAGAAGCATGGGCAGCAAGATAATCAACTCGTTACGGACTATCAATCTTTATTGTTTCAAAACCAAGGGGGATAATACGTATAACATAGCGACCTTTGGGAAACTTAAGTGGAGGTAATTCGGTTCGAAAGAGAGATGACATTGGAATGGATGAATTCGAGTCTCAATTAAACCCTACTGTAAGAAAAAATATAACTCAAACACTAACTCAACTTAATTTAAAAATCGAAGGCATGATTGGAAGAATTGAAAATAAAGGATGCGGCATATTAACTGAATTTGAAAATATCCATCGAGTCTTTAATAATTTACAAATGGACGCAGCCTCATTTTATTTAAATTCATATCTATCTCCATATACTGATATCTTTGATGAATTGACAATCACAGTTCAACACTTATCCAAACGTAAACATGGCGCATTAATTGTTGTAAAAAGAAATGACTCACTTGAAGAATTAATGAGTTCTGGGATCCACGTCGGTGCAAAACTATCTCCAGCACTATTAGAATCAATTTTTTATCCAGGTAGCCCATTACATGACGGAGCAGTACTCATTGAAAATAACATGATCATTTCCGCTGGTAATGTACTTCCACTATCAAAAATTACATACGATAATAAAAAACTTGGAACAAGGCACCGAGCAGCAGTTGGAATTTCAGAACAAAGCGATGCACTTGCGTTAGTAGTATCAGAAGAAACAGGAAATATATCATTCGCTTATAAAGGAAGCTTATATCCTGTTCAATATGGAGCACCTATTAATTAAAAACTAAAACGATCATTTAGATCGTTTCAGACTGTTGAAAAATGGTTTGTCATCGACATTATTATGTTCTTTTCATTATTTTGTTTTTTTTGCTTACTCAAGAACTAGTTATGAGTAAGTTCTTTTTATATTTTAGCTATTAAACTTACTCATGAACTAGTTATGAGTAAGTTGTTTTCAATATTTTGCTTTAATACTTACTCATGAACCTTTTATGAGTAAGTACTTTTCGTTTTTTAGCTTTAATACTTACTCATGAACCAGTTATGAGTAAGTACTTTTCAATATTTAGCTTTTTTGCTTACTCATGAACCAGTTACGAGTAAGTACTTTTCAATATTAAGCTTTTTTACTTACTCATGAACCAGTTATGAGTAAGTTCTTTAAATCTTATTGTTTTTACTTACTTAGGCCTCCATACTGACTATGTTTTATTTTGAACGATCATTTAGATCGTTTTTTGTTTTTATAATATAAATTTAATTTTTTTCAGATTTATGGATTGTATTGTTTTTGAAATCATATTATGATTATACTTAATTATTCCGATACGAAAGGTTGGTTTTTGGTATGTCTAATCCAAAAATAAATACAATTCCATTACCTCTAGTTCGTACAAATCAATGGACAATCTTTATTTCAGTTATTTTAACTTGGATCACTGGTCAGTACTGGCTATTACTTATTCCTTTAATTAGTGGCCTTAGTGGATTGCTTTTCGATTTCCATCCAATCATAAAATTTGCTAAACGATTTTTAAAAAAGAAACCATCGAGCTATCCACAAGAGGATAAAGTACAACAAAATTTTAATCAAACAATTGCAGTAACCTGCCTATCACTAGCGTTTATTGGTGCATTATTTGGTTGGAACATATTATTTTATGTGTTTTCAATTATGGTCGCATTAGCATCGTTTATTGCAATCAATGGATTTTGCATTGGATGCTATATTCATTTCCAATGGAATCAATATAAATATCGAAAAAGCTTAAGGTAAATAAAATAAAAATCAGAGGCTTCTCATTAAATGAGAGGGCTTTTTTTATGATATGAAAACATAATTCGGTATAATAGAACTAATATTTGAAATTGTGGTGTTCACCAAGGTTTTTAAAGAAATTTAAACGAAAAAATAGTAGAAATTGAGTATTAACTTTAAAAATAAACGAAATAGATAAAATAATTGCTTCAGGAAGGAAGAAAACAAATAATGATTAAATGGAAAGAAGACATTGTTATTGATACAAATATTGAAAAAGTATGGTGTCTATTTTTAGATAGAAATATTAAGAAAATAATGCCGAAAGTTGAAGAGCATAATTTAATCGATAAAAATGAAACTGAAGTAGGTGCAAAGCATGAACAAAGCTATAGAGAAGGAAAACGTGTAGAATCTTATATCGTTGAAACTTTAGCATACGAAGATACTGAAACATATAAAAAAAAGCAAATTCATTTTGTTTTAGCAAATGCATTTGCAACAAATCTGACATTTACATTAGAAAAAATCGACGATACACATACAAAATTTATTTATGAAGGCACGAATGCAGGTGTCAATTTTATCGGACGAGCAATGTTGAAGCTAGGAAATCCAAAGGGGAATAATTTAAAGGTAGTTCATGAATTTTTACAAAGAGTTAAACAAGAAGCTTTAAAGGAGCAGGATTAATAAGCTTACATATAACAAAAAGGAGAGCGTCATATACTCTCCTTTTTTATTATTTATTTGATACTTTACTTAATAATTCATATGAATGTAAACGCGCCGCATGATCGAAAACAGTTCCATTAACCATAATCTCATCAGCTTTTGTCATATTTAAAACTGCTTGTAGCTTTTCAGTAACCGTTTCGATTGCACCAATAGCAGATAGTCTCATTTGATTTTCAAGTGTTTCTTTTTCAAATGGACTCCAAATTTCATTCATATCGTCAACTGGTGGTTTTAATAGAGCTGGTTTGCCACCTCGAACTAAGTTTAAAAATGATTGTTGCTGAGTTGTGAAAAGTCTTTTTGCTTCTTGATCAGTGTCAGCAACGACAACATTTAAGCCAATCATTGCATATGGTTCATCTAAAATATTAGAAGGTTTAAAGTTATTGTGATACAACTGCATTGCTTGAACTGTATAGTCTGGTGCGAAGTGAGCTGCAAATGCGAATGGTAATCCTAATTCAGCAGCTAACTGAGCACTAAAGCCACTTGATCCTAATAACCAAACTGGTATATTTAAACCTTCGCCAGGTACGGCTTGAACCGTTGTACTGCCTAATCCTCCTGGAGGATTAAAGTAATTACGTAATTCCTCTAATTGAGCAGGGAAATCTTCATGGCTGCGTAAATCCCTACGTAGCGCTCTTGTTGTTGACATATCACTACCAGGGGCACGACCTAACCCAAGATCAATACGACCTGGATGTAGTGATTCTAATGTACCAAATTGTTCTGCGATGACTAAAGGAGCATGATTTGGTAACATGATTCCTCCAGAACCAACTCGAATCGTTGATGTTCCACTTGCAATATGTCCAATTACAACTGAAGTAGCTGAACTTGCAACAGCTGGCATATTATGATGTTCGGCAAACCAGTAACGGTGATATCCCCATTTTTCAGCATGCTGTGCTAAATCAAGACTATTTTTAAAAGCATCAGCAGGAGTGCTTCCTTCCACAACCGGTGCTAAGTCTAATACAGATAAAGGTATTTCACTTAAATTCTTAGCAACTTTATCTTGGAAACGATTATTCATCATAAAATTTTCCTCCTAAAAACCTTTTTTCAATATATAGAAATAACGAGACGTTTTCATTTTGTAAACTGTGTTTTAATTATATACAGTATGCTAAGATTATAGAAAATCTAAAGGCATAATACAAGTTTTTGATCTTGGAAATATTTATACACAAAAACTTCATATGGTAACAAGAAGTACTTCTGGTAAAAAGAAAATAATTTGTAAATAAATGTATAGAATAAATTTTTAGAATCATACTATCTTTAATCTGATAAACAACATCAGAGCATCCAATAGACAAAGGAGTCGACAACATGGCAAACAGAAGATCTTCAAATCAATATGTTGCACCAAATGCAAGTTCAGCAATTGAGCAAATGAAGTTCGAAATAGCTTCTGAATTTGGAGTGCACTTAGGACCAGACACAACTTCACGCGCTAACGGTTCAGTTGGTGGGGAAATTACTAAGCGTCTAGTTCAAATGGCAGAACAAAGCCTAGGCGGATATGCTCGTTAAATAAAAAATGAGGATGGAAAGCAAACTTTCTATCCTTTTTTATTGCCTAAAAACAACTGTTTTCATCTAGTGAATCGTTATCTATTAACATAAACAAGACTAAAAACTACTATATACTTGCAAGGGATACAAAAACGGGTGATAATAATATCACTGGATGGTGATAATTATGTCAAGTTGTAAAAACTCCGTTACACCTAAGTGGTTCGGATTTGCTATTCAGGCATTAGTTTTACTAGCAACAACTGAAGGGGTTACACCAAGTAAAGCAATCGCAAAACATATTAGATCAGGTGTTTCATTTATGAGAAGAATAATGGCTCCCCTCGTAAAAGAAAAAATAGTAGAAGCAAGAGAAGGACGAGATGGCGGCTATTTATTAGCGAAGTCACCTGAGGAAATTACCTTAAAACAAGTCTATATTGCGCTACAAATGACAGAACCTCTATCAACCGCACTAATTGAATCCACATCTGACTGTACTAGCGGACGTGTAATGAACAATGTATTTTCAGACTTTGCAATTGAAGCAGAAGAACACTTACTTGGCTTTTTATGTAACTATACTTTGGCGGATTTTGTAAGACGTGCCAGTCATAAAACAATCGAATCACTTTGAAAATATCGTACATTTGGATGTACGATATTTTTATTTTGTTTCAGGATAGTGGGCTGTTAGAGGGAGAACGCAATTAAAATGGTAGAATCAAAAAATGTACTTGAAATGAGAACAGTTATCGCATATACTGTACTTAAATCAAAATTACTTACAAAAAGTAACCAACTAATATGAACCACTATTTTTTTATTCATTACTGTCTTCGAATTAAGAACAGTAATTGGAATACTGTTTTTAAAATCGAATTTAGTAAAAAGCTCTTAAAATAACTGTACCTAATATAAGTTCAGTAAAAAAACAAAAAAGGGAGAGATTTTTAAATGAAATGGTTTATTAGAATTATTCAAGGGATTTTAATTATAGCGTTTCTTATGTCAGGTTTTGTGAAATTAAGTGGAAATACTCAGATGTTACATGATTTTAAAGAGGTTTATGGTTATTCAAAAGGTATGATGTATACGATTGGTTCATTTGAGGTGTTAGGTGCAATTGGTTTATTAGTTGGTTATTGGAAATTGATTTTACGTAAGCTTGCTTCTGCCGGTTTGGCTATTATTATGGTTGGAGCTGTATTTACTCATTTACATGCGGGTCAAGGCATGAGTGTTGCAATGGCTCCATTCATTCTGTTAGTGTTAACAATAATTGTACTATTTTCTAGAGGAGGTAAATTAAAATGAATTTTCATCAAAAGCCAAAAGTTTATGCTCCAACAGTTGAATTAAAAGTTGCAAGTTTAGAACGTTCACTAGCGTTTTATGAAGAGGTTATTGGTTTAAAAGTATTGGAGCATTCAACTACAAAGGCTAGTTTAACAGCAGATGGGGTAAATGTTTTAATAAAATTAGAGCAGCCAGAAAATGTTACACCTAGAAATGAACGAAATACAGGATTATATCATTTTGCTTTATTAGTACCTACTCGAAAAGATTTAGGTATTGTGCTGAAGCACCTGATTGAAACTAGAAATCCACTTCAAGGTGGTTCGGATCATTTAGTAAGTGAAGCAATCTATTTAGCGGACCCAGATATGAATGGTATTGAAATTTATGCAGATCGTCCATCAGAGAATTGGCAATGGCATAATGAGTATGTCGTAATGGATAGTAAACGATTAGATGTAGAGGGGCTTTTGGCACTTGCTGAAAATGAAGTTTTTACTGGACTACCACAAAAAACAATTATGGGGCATATCCATTTACAAGTTTCTGATTTAAATAGTACTGAGAAGTTTTATTGTGAAGGGCTTGGATTTGATGTTGTAACGAAATATGGAAGCCAGGCATTATTTATTTCAACAGGACGTTATCATCATCACATCGGTTTAAATACATGGCATAGTGCAGGAGGCGTTGCACCTTCTGACAGTAGTGCTGGATTAAATAATTTTACATTGTTGTATCCAAGTGAAGAAGAAAAAACGGTGGTAGTAAACCGTTTAAAGAATATGGGAGCAACAGTATTTGTAGAAAATGGTATTACATTTACGAAGGACCCTTCAGGCATAACTATCCAACTATTAGTTGGTTAAGAAATTAAATTATATTGAGAGACATTTTCAACTATTATGTTGTGAATGTCTCTTTTTTTCGTTTCTCTTTTTTTAGCTGCTTTCTATCATATTTTTTCAATCAAAATAATATATTTGAACAACATGTACATTTACTAACTATGGGAGACGGGAAGAAAAAGGGAGAGTGAAAAAGTGTTACATATTGTGGTTTGTATTAAACAAGTACCAGATACGAAAATCATTAAGATGAATCCTAAAACGAATACGATGGACCGTGCAAGTGCTCCAGCAATTTTAAATCCGTATGATGCCCATGCTGTGGAGGAAGCTGTTCGAATTAAGAATAAATATGGTGGAGTAGTTTCAGTTATTACGATGGGGCCACCACCTGCTGTAAAAGCTATTCGAAAATGTATTGAAATCGGTGCAGATGAAGGGTATATGATTTCAGACCGTGCATTTGCTGGGGCAGACACTTTAGCGACAAGTTATGCATTGACAAAGGCGATTGAGAAAATAGGACAAATTCAAGCGATTGATTTAATCGTTTGTGGAAAGATGACAATTGACGGTGATACTGGACAAGTTGGACCAGGGATCGCACGTCGATTAGATATTCCACCGTTAACATCAGTTAAAAAGGTTCAAGAAATTAATAAAGATGAAGGGTATGCAATTGTTCATCGGAAAATAGAAGATGGCCATGAAGTCATTAAGACGAGTTTGCCTTGTTTATTTGCAGTTGAGAAGGAAATAAATGAAGTTCCTTATTCATCGCTTACAAATATGATAAAAGCTGCAAGGTATAATCCGACCATTTGGGCTGTGAAGGATCTAGAAAATATTGATATTAAACAATTAGGTTTAAAAGGTTCACCAACGATTGTATCGAAAGTATGGGCTCCACCAAAGGCTAAAGGTGGAACGATTTTTGAAGGAACTTCAGTAGAAAAAGTAAATGAATTGCTGAAAATTTTAAATGAAAAGAAAGAGTTATTTGAAGTGAAAGGAGGGGTATAAATGGATTTCTCAGAGTACAAAGGTATTTGGGTGTTTATTGAAGAAAACGATAAAGTCATTGCTCCTGTATCACTTGAATTGCTTGGAGCTGGAAAAGAATTAGCAGAAAAACGTGGTTGTGAACTAGCGGGATTATTAATTGGTGAAAATGTGAAATCATTAGCCCCTACGTTATTTGAATACGGTGCAGACATCGTTTACGTATATGATGACCCAATTTTTAAGGATTATCGTACGGAATCTTATATGAAAGCAGTACTTGAATGCTGTAACAAATATAAGCCCGAAATCTTATTATATGGTGCAACCTCTAAAGGGAAGGATTTAGCAAGTGCGGTTGCAACTGACCTACCTACAGGTTTAACAGCGGATACAACTGTATTAGATGTTGAAGAAGATACAGGACTATTATTAGCTAGTCGACCTGCATTTGGTGGGAATATAATGGCAACTATTCTTTGTAAGAAATATAGACCTCAAATGGCTACAGTTCGTCCAAAGGTAATGAAAGCGCTCGCTCCTATTCCTGGTGCTGAGGGAGTTGTGATCGAAGAGGAAATTGATTTAAAAGAAGAAGATATTCGTACAAAAGTATTAGAAATTGTACGTGCAACAACTAAGAAGGTTCGGATTGACGAAGCAGATATTATTGTTGCGGGTGGCAAAGGATTAGGTAGTAAAGACGGATTTCAGTTGATTCATATGTTTGCTGAAACGATTGGAGCGGCTGTTGGAGCAAGTCGTGATGTAGTTGAAGCTGGCTGGGTTGAACATCACCATCAAGTAGGTCAGACTGGCGTAACGGTTACACCAAAAATTTATTTTGCAATTGGGATATCTGGCGCAATACAACATATTGTTGGGATGCAAAATTCAGGTCTCATTATTGCGATAAATAAAGATCCGAATGCGGCAATTTTTCAATCTTGTCATTACGGCATCGTAGGAGACGCATTTGAAATTGTACCAATGCTGATTAACCAATTCCAAGAAAGTTTTTCTTTAAAGGAGGAAAATCACGATCATGCCGGAAAAATTTGATGTAATTGTTGTGGGAGCAGGCCCAGCAGGAATTTCATGTGCATACGAGCTCGCAAAAAATGGTGTTAATGTTGTCCTTATTGAAAGAGGAGAATATCCTGGTTCGAAAAATGTTATGGGTGGCGTATTGTATCGTAAAATGATGGAGGACGTTATACCTGAATTTTGGAAGGATGCACCAATTGAACGTGTGATTGTAGAGCAACGAGTTATGATGCTTGATAAACAATCCGCTACAACCTTTGGGTATAAAGGACTTGAATTTGCTGAAGAACCTTACAATAATTTTACAGTTCTTCGCTCAAAGTTTGATCAATGGTTCGCTCAAAAAGCAGTAGAACAAGGTGCGTTATTAATCAATGAAACGGTTGTTCTTGAGTGTATTGTGGAAAATGATGTTGTTGTTGGTGTAAGAACGGATCGACCAGATGGTGATTTATATGCAGATGTTGTTGTGCTAGCTGATGGTGTGAATTCGCTTTTAGGAAAATCTTTAGGTTTCCATAAAGAATGGAGACCAGATGAAGTCGCTTTGGCGACAATGGAAATTTTAAAGCTCGATAGTAAAATTATTCAAGATCGATTTGGTCTTGAAGGAAACCAAGGGGTAGCAATCGAGTTATTTGGAGATGCAACAAAAGGCATAGTTGGCACAGGATTTTTATATACAAATAAAGATTCACTTAGTATTGGGGTCGGTACATTATTATCAGGAATGATTGAAAATAAAATAAAACCATATGATTTACTTGAATACGTTAAGAATCATCCGATGATTAGACCTTATATTCAAGGAAGCGAACCGCAAGAATACCTCGCTCATTTAATTCCTGAAGGTGGGTACAAATCGATTCCTAAATTAGTAGGAAATGGCGTATTGGTAATTGGGGATGCAGCACAGTTAGTAAACGCAATTCATCGTGAAGGCTCAAATATGGCAATGACTTCTGGAAGACTAGCAGCGGAGACCATTATCGAAGCAAAAGCGATTGATAATTACTCTGATGTTGCTTTAAAGCCATATGCCGATAAATTACTAAATAGCTTCGTAGGACAGGATTTGAAAAAATATAAAGATGCAACACATCATTTTGAAAAATTCCCTCAATATTTCGAGCAATATATCCCTCTATTAAATAAGTCTGCTAGCCAAATGTTTACTGTAGATGGTAAATCTAAATGGGAAAAACAAAAAAATATTATGAGTAATATAGGAGGAGCAAAGGCTAAACTTAAGCTTGCGAAAGATGTATACAAAGCATGGAAGGTGATGAAATAAATGAGTGAGACAAAAAAAGAAAGTACAATCGAAGACAAGCAGTATCTCGTTCGTTTTAATGCCGATACAAAATCGCACTTAACTGTATTAGATTCCGATATTTGTATGACAAAATGTCCTGATAAAATCTGTACAATATTTTGTCCAGCAGAAGTTTATAAATGGGAAAATATTCGAATGCATGTTGGATACGAGGGATGTCATGAATGCGGAAGCTGTAGAATAGGCTGTCCTCATCAAAATATTAAATGGGAGTATCCGAAAGGTGGGCACGGAATTATATTTAGATTGGGGTGATCAAAATGTTCTCGATAGGCAACTATGTTATGTTTAGCTTAGATGGTGCTGTGGGAACGGTTATGGAAACTAAAGATAATCAATGCTTAGTAGCTTGGGAGGATCGTGTTTGTAGTTGGGCAAGTTTCGATCTACTAAGGAAAATTAGTTGCGCAGAATTAATTCAACTCTTCACTCCAAAAAAATAAATCACCCTATTTAAATAGAGCTATAGATAGATATTAAGGGGCTATATAGGTGGTAACTAAAACCACCCATATAGCCCCTAACTTCATTTTTAAAACACGCACATCAAAATAACCCGAATACCATAAAAACAATTTTATATATTCCTTTTTCTAATTTCCCTTTTTGGGGTTCTATAATAGGTTCTTTATCAGATTTCGACTTACATTCTACTTTATTCTTACTGGATTTAATTAAGTTATAACTATTTTTAGGTATAGATAATTTTGTTTTTTCTATTTGACCAGATTCTAGTTTAGAGTGTTCAGTTTTATTAACGATTCTGGTTGGCTTCGTACTTGTGTCTTTTTCTGTTGCTTCTATATGTTCTGTTTCATTTGAGGGATCTGTAAAAGATGTAACAATAAATAAAACAAATAAAGCCCCAGTAATAATAAAATTCTTTATAGACTTTCCGTTCACTTTAAAGAAAGAAATAATCCCCAAAATAATAAAAAATAGGATTCCTATTAGACATAAAAATTCAATAAACGTGTACAAGAAATAGCCTCCCTATATTTAGCCACATAATAAATATTCGTTATGGAGGACTAAATTACCTTTTTGAATTAAATTAAAGTGTTACTAAAGTAGAGGGAGGGTTCCTATGATAAAATAGTTCGTGCTATTTTCATGTGTGTAATAACTTCATTTTTAGTTCTTTAGTTGGTATTGTTTGATAATTAAATATAGAGAGCATATACTATGCGGTTCCTATTTAGAATCTAGTAATATGTTCTTAAAAAAACAAACCCCTTAGAACTAGTAGTTAATTACTTTCATTATTAATTAATGTATGATTGGAATTTAAATTCTACAATAACTTACCAAAGACTCCTATTTATATAGAAGAGTTTAGTTAAATGTTTCATTAAGGCCTGTCCACTTAAATTAAAAAGCCCCTCCAATTGTCCCTCAATTATTTAATTTAGAATACATTATTATATAAACCTAGGGGACACTAAAAGTAGTATTAAATGCTGATATGCCTGCATTTCAAAACTATATACTAATAACGTATAAATTCTAATGTTATTAAAAGATATAGTATCTAACAACTATATCTTTTTTATTTTGATGCTTGGGAAACGTCGCAACGGTCATTAAGTTTAGAAGAATTAGAATTTACCAAAGCTATACATTCAAACCTTATGAATGTAGAAAATCAAACGTATAATTAAATTCATTAAATAAAATGCGAATAATATCATTGACTAAATAATAAATTGAATTTATATTTAATTTTAAATATTCGAACAATTAGGGGTGTCTAGATGGGAAATGCATTAGTGTTTCAGTCAGATTTTGGATTACTAGATGGAGCAGTTAGCGCTATGTATGGTGTTTCTTGTAGTGTAAATCAAGATATAAAGATTTACGACTTGACCCATGATATACCTCAATACAATATTTGGGAAGCTTCATACCGACTTGTACAAACAATGAATTACTGGCCAGTCGGAACTGTATTTGTTTCAGTTGTAGACCCAGGTGTAGGATCGGACCGTAGAAGTATAGTGGCTCGCACAAATACAAATCATTTCATTATAACACCTGATAACGGAACGTTAACACATGTTGGCAAAATATATGGAATCAACCAATTAAGAGTCATTGACGAAGAAATTAATAGACTACCAAATTCAAGTGAATCCTATACTTTCCATGGGAGAGATATATTTGCCTTCACAGGTGCAAGATTAGCTTCTGGAGTAATCGACTTCGAAAATATTGGACCAGAAGTAGATTCAAATTCTTACATAAAATTACCAATTAAAGAATGCCATAGTGAAAACAATTCGATAACCGGAACAATTGATATACTTGATGTACGTTATGGTAGTATTTGGTCGAATATTGGTCGATCAGATTTTCTTAAACAAGGCGTTTCACATGGGGACTTTGTCGAAGTACTGATTACACACCAGGGAAGAAAAATATACAAACAAGCCGTAAAATATGGGAAATCATTTGCTGACGTAGCAATTGGAGAACCAATCTTATATGCAAACAGTCTAGATCAAATGGCAGTTGCTGTAAATCAAGGCTCTTTTACTGATGAAAATGGGATCAATACAGGTATAGAATGGGAAATAACACTTAAAAGTAAGTAGGGAAAGCCTAAGAGTATCAAGTACTTTTGAGATAGGAGAAAAAGACTTTTTTCCTTATTCCCAAATTTTTAGTAATTTTTCAATGGAATTTTAACTTAGAAGTTTACTTATATTTAAGTAGGCTTCTTTTTTTATAGTGAATTTTAATCGGGAAAATGGAGCTTTCGAAATAGAAAATATGAAATCACGTGAAATATTTCACTAAATGTTCATTTTTTACTCTATTAAATTTATTATATTTATGGGATTTGTAAAATTAAAAGTAAAAATTTAGTGAATGTTTTCACAAATTATTCACAGACAATTGTATTTTACTTTACTATAATTGGTTGTAACTTCTAGATAGATGTTTAGTTCTTTTTTGAAGGCATCTTTATTTGAAGAATTTTTTTTAAGGGGTTTTGATTAAATGAAAGTTTCAAAAATTGTAGCAATTGGCGTAGTAAGTTTTTCAACACTTGTAGGAGCGGCAAATACATCTTTTGCAGCTGTTACGTCTCAAGCAAATTCAAAAGCAGGTATTAATTTTACAGAAGGTTCTGGTCCAGTAACGCCAGTAGATCCAACCGACCCATCAACTCCATTAGAACCAATTGGTCCTACTGATCCAACAGATCCTCCTACAGGTGAGACAGGTCCGTTAACTTTAGACTTTGTTTCTTCAGTTCAATTTGGTTCGAAAGAAGTTTCAACTAGTGATCAGGTTTATTCTTCTACTTCAAAAAAGCCTTTTATTCAAGTTTCTGATCGCCGAGGTACTGGTGAAGGGTGGAAAGTGACAGCAAAAGCTAGTAAGTTTACAAACGGTGCAAGTGAATCACTGCCCGGAGCGGTTCTTACATTTAAAAATGGATCAGTTGTAACTCCAGGTAGTGGAACTGGCCCAACACCTGCTCAAACGATTACATTAAATACAGATGGATTAACTGAATCATCAGTAGTTACTGCAGAACCTGGTACGGGACTTGGTACTTGGTTAACAAGATGGTTAGGCCCAAATCCTGATGTTAATGATGGAGCAGTAAATAATAATGTTACATTACAAATTCCTGGTGGTTCAGCAACGATAGGGAACCATGAAGCAATTGTTACTTGGACACTAGTTGATGCTCCAGGTGTATAATTGAATCTACATAAAAAAGTTTAATCGATATTTCTTAGCCTGATAGGTACTTCTATCAGGCTTTTTATATTTTTCCAATTAAAAATTCTGTATAATTTAAACTGTCGTTAAGGACATCTTAGAAACTAAAGGTGGGATTTTATTGGAATCATATTCTAAATTAGCAAGTAGATCAAGTAGATTATTAGCAATATTGGTTGACGGATTTATAAGTTTTCTTTTTATTTTTGCCATATCGATTATTACTGGAATGACAAAGTTTTCAACATTTTTTAATCCTGCTAGAGTAGACAAATTTGATATTGGAACTTCTCTACTATCCATTATTAGTGTCATTATATTTTATATATTAATCCCTACATTTGTTTGGAAAGGGCAAACAGTAGGAAAGCGCTGGTTAAATATTGCAATCGTTAAGAACGATGATCAAGAAGTAAATTTAAAGACAATGATAATAAGAGAAATTTTTTTCCTTTTAGGATACATAAAAATACCATATTTTTCATTAGTTGTAGGTTTTGTTGCATTTGTTGATCCGTTTTTCATTTTTTCTTCTGAACGAAGAACACTACATGATTTAATGGCAAAAACAAAAGTAATTGATGTTTAAAATAAAAAGAAAGCTCAATGAGCTTTCTTTTTATTTTAAAATTTTCATTTGGCTTATATGAGCACGTGTTTCTTCAGTACCTAATTCATAAATCATCGCATAGGCTTGTTTTAAAAAATAGTCATATCCATTGTATAATTCTAAACTTTTTTCTTGACTACCACTTGTAAAAGAAGGTAAAAATGCTGCTTGAACACCAGTAGCTTCATCGTAATTGTCTATTTCATGAAAAATTCTTTCGAGTCTATGTTTTTCATCAATTGTAGCATCGATTTCTAACTCATAAGGTGCGTCCCCTTGATTTGGAACAATTGTTTTTGCTTGAACGGATACATAATATCTCCTTTTTTCCATATAGATCTCCCTTTTACGTATTTTTGGTTATCATTTTTATTATCCTCACTGACCAGTGCTTTATTCAAAATTAATAATCAGCTCAAAAAACTTAAAAAGGAATTTCATAAATCTCATTGAAATATAAATTTGATATTAAGATAATTTAGGTATTGATAAGGGGGGGAATTATGAAGGGACTATATCGAGACTTTTTTCTTCATTTGGATATTATTGTGATGGGGTTACTTTTTTTAGTTGGAATTATTTATAGTATAGGATTTCATTTATCATGGCTTACTGTGTTAATTTTCATTATAGGTTTAATCTTTTTTATGTTTAGTGAGTACGTAACTCATCGTTTCATTTTTCACATAAAAGCACCAAAAAATAAACTATTTCTTAAAATTATGAAACGAATTCATTACGATCATCATACGAATCCAGATGATTTGAAATTATTATTTTTACCGATATGGTATAGCATTCCGAATTTAGGATCACTTTGTATCATTTATTTTTTGATAACGAGAGATCTTATTCAAACCATCGCATTTGGTTCTGGTTTAGTTTTTATGTTATTAGTGTACGAATGGAAGCATTATGTAGCTCACAGGCCAATTAAACCAATAACGAAAGTAGGACGACAGATTAAAAAGCTACATATTCTGCATCATTTTAAAAATGAAAACTTTTGGTATGGCGTATCGACACCTATTTTTGATGGGATTTTTGGTACATTGAAGGATGAGAAAGAAGTAGTAACAAGTAGTACCGCGAAAGCTTTAGAAGAAAGAATGTAAACTGCAAGTAAAAGAGTTTCTTTGAGGAATAATGATTTGCTTATTATCTTTTTTAATTGGTAGTTGTTGCGGATTTATAGCCAGTTGTAAGTTTTATATTATTAAGATGATTAAAGAAAATGCCTAGTGTTTACGCTAGGTTTTTTTGTCGGTAAATCAACCCATTTTATGAACATTTATTAAAAAATTAATATTTTATAAAAATTGAAAAAAGGGTAAATATTTGATTGGTGTGCTTACTATACTGAGAATAAGGGGGAATGATTGTGTCATTGGATCGAACTCATTTAGTAAATGTTTTTAGACAGATAAGAAGAGAGAAATTCGAATGACTAAACTAAATTACAAAAAAATAATGCTTTTAGGATTTGGATTTTTTGCAATCAGTCTTACTTGGTCCGTCTATAATGCTTTTATGCCAAAACTTTTAAGCGATTATTTAAAGTCATCTGCATTAATCGGTTTTATTATGACCTTTGATAATTATTTTGCATTATTTTTACAACCTGCAGTTGGAATGTATAGTGATCGTTTAGATACACGATTTGGTAGAAGAATGCCATTTTTAATGGTTGGTATGCCTCTTGCAGCATTATTTACCTTTTTAATTCCAGTTCATCAAACACTTTATATGTTAATCTTTTTTATTGTGTTTATGAATTTAAGTATGAGTATTTTCCGTTCGCCAGTTATAGCACTTATGCCTGATTTAACAAAAGTTGACCAAAGGAGTAAGGCGAATAGTGTAATTAATTTCATGGGTGGAATTGGAGCTTTAATTGCATTCTTTATTGGCTCGATTTTGTGGGATCTAAATAAAGGATTTCCTTTTTATTTGGCAGGATTTTTAATGTTATTTAGTTTTCTAATTCTTTTTTTCTTTATAAGAGAGAAAAGAGATGTACTAAATTATGAGCAGGCTGAAGAAAAGGTACAATTAAGAGAAGGTTTCCGTTCAGCCATTCAGAATAAAAGTGCATTATTTCTTTTATTAGCAATTCTGAGTTGGTTTACGGGGTTTAATGGAATTGAAACCTTTTTTACACGTTATGGAGAAGTTTATTTAGGGGTAAAAGTTAGTGCAGCGGCTTTTTCATTTGCTTTTATATCATTAGCTTTTTTAATTTTTGCAATTCCTGCTGGGTTCATTGGAACAAAAATTGGTAAGAAACGCAGCATATTAATTGGTATTTTTGGAATTATCTTTGGATTTATTGTTTTATTTTTCTTAAAGGATTTACTTTTCATTCGAATAGTCTTTTTGATTATGGGATGTTTTTGGGCATTAGTAAACATTAATTCGTATCCTTTCTTAGCAGAGATGGCACCGATTGGATTTATTGGCACTTACACAGGTTTATATTATTTATTTTCATCAATCGCCAATATTGTGTCACCACCATTATTAGGTGCAATAATGGATTTAATTGGATTCAAGTTCATGTTCTTGTATGGCTTTTTCTTTATTACAGTCTCATTCTTCATGATGCTTAAAGTAAAAGACAATCATAAAACTGTTGAAAAAAATTCAAATGCATCTATTTAATTTTGATGCATTTGAATTTTTTTGAATCCAATTTAGTTATTAATTTTTTAGTACAGAGATTCTACTTCACATAATTAAATTTAAAATAACAAATAATAATTGCTGATACTTCAGTGTCTATTGAAAGAAGAGGTTTGAAAAAACATTAGTTAGGAGCACTACAAAATGTCAACTAATATCAATAAATTGATTGATCATACAGTTTTAAAACCTGAAACAACTAAAGCTCAAATTGAAAAATTATGTCAAGAAGCAAAAGAACATAATTTTGCTTCGGTTTGTGTGAATCCAACCTGGGTAAGTCATTGCGCAAGTTTGTTAAAGGGCTCTGAGGTTTTAGTTTGTACTGTAATTGGGTTTCCTTTAGGTGCGAATACAAAAGAAACGAAAGCATTCGAAACTAAGAATGCGATTGAAAATGGAGCCGGGGAAGTCGATATGGTTATCAATATCGGGGCATTAAAAGATAAAGACTATGATACAGTTGAACAAGATATAGCAGCAGTTGTTAATGCAGCAAAAGGCAAAGCATTAGTTAAAGTAATCATTGAAACAAGTCTTTTAACAAATGAAGAAAAAGAAATGGCTTCAAAACTTTCTGTAAAGGCCGGGGCTGATTTTGTTAAAACATCTACAGGATTTTCAACTGGTGGTGCAACTGTAGAGGATGTGGCATTAATGAGAAAAACAGTTGGACCTGATATTGGAGTTAAAGCATCTGGTGGTGTACGTGATATTGCAAGTGTAAATGAAATGGTTAAAGCTGGAGCAACTCGAATTGGTACAAGTAATGGAATCACGATTGTCCAAGGAAACGTAGCAACAGAAGGCTATTGATTCGTATTAATGGCGAAGTGTGTTAAGTTTCAAACTTGACATTTACCTGTTGACCTATCAATAGTTTATGTATTATAATCGTAAAAGACATGTGGAAAAGTGTTCTTTTTTACAGTGTTTTATTGATTGTAAGTGGTAGCTTGGAGGGAGGGAAAAGTAAGATGTCTAAAACAGTCGTTCGTAAAAACGAATCTTTAGAAGATGCTCTTCGTCGTTTTAAACGTTCAGTTTCTAAAACTGGTACGCTTCAAGAAGCAAGAAAACGCGAATTTTATGAAAAGCCAAGTGTAAAACGTAAGAAAAAATCAGAGGCAGCAAGAAAACGTAAATTCTAAGAGAGGGTGTTACTATGAGTCTTCTCGAACGTTTGAATTCAGATATGAAACAAGCGATGAAGGAAAAAAATAAAGACAAATTATCAGTTATTCGTATGGTAAAAGCTTCATTACAAAATGAAGTAATTAACTTAGGGAATAATGTGACATTGTCAGCTGATCAAGAGTTAACGATTTTAACTCGTGAAGTGAAACAACGTAAAGACTCCCTCCTGGAATTCGAAAAAGCTGGTCGTGATGACCTTGTGGATAAATTAAAGCAAGAATTACTCATTTTAGAAGAATACTTGCCTCAACAATTATCTGAAGATGAACTTCTTGAAATTGTACGTGCTACAATTTCAGAAGTCGGTGCTACATCAAAAGCTGACATGGGGAAAGTAATGAGTGCAGTTATGCCTAAAGTAAAAGGACAAGCTGATGGCTCTTCTGTGAATAAAGCTGTAGCAAGTCTGTTAAAATAAACGTCTATTTATAGGCGTTTATTTTTTTTGTTTTTGAGTTGAGTGGCTGTAAATGAAAAATAGTGAAGACGCAATTAAAGTATGGCAAATAAATTTCGGATTTCGCAATTAAAAAAGAGGAACGCAATTAAAAAATAAGAAACGCAATTAAAAAATAAGAAATCGCAATTAAATTTTGAAATTCACAATTTAATATTCAAGTAATCGCAAATAAAATCAGAAAAATAATCAAATTGGTTCCTTTTCATCCGGTTTTAGATCTTTTTGAAGTGAAAATGAGAGCTTTTCTTACATCGTTTTGGGATTTTATTATGTTTTTTGAATGAGCGGAATTATTGTAAAGCTGGTGTGCAATAATTTAATCAAATGAAATATCAAAGATCAACTATCGTATTCCTATTTCCGGAACCCACATCCATTTAGAGTGTACAAATCAACTAATGACTAATAGCCCATACAAGATACAAATTCCCCAACCTAATCACTTTTAACGTTGCCACGCTCCACATAATATCTTCTAATGAACACAAATCAACCTTATCTAATTCTTCGTCAAATCATGAAAGAGCCAATACCAAAATCAATATATCCCTCATAAAAGCATGACAGCCACTAATCTAAATATTCATCTTAAATTTCAATTACCTTTTTCTTTTTATATCATACCTTCTCAAAATTCATCATAAATATGATATGAAAGGGGGAGGAGTCTATCTTGAAAAGATTAGCGCATAATTTAAAAACATGGATGTCAAGTAAGATGGACTTACCACCAGATGTGCTTTTGGAATTGCCACGTATTACGATGTTAGGTCAACTACATATTTATATTGAAAACCATAGAGGGTTACTTGTGTATTCGGATAATGAATTGCGTTTGTTAATGAAGCAAGGGCAGTTGTTGATTAAGGGGAAAGATTTTGTTTTGAAGACGATGTTGCCTGAGGAGATTTTGTTGGAAGGCGAAATTGAGCATGTGTATTTTATTAATGAATAGCATCTAGAACATACACCATGATCAGTCTAATGAACATGGGGGATTTAGGATGAAAAACCAATGGACTTCAAATCTTACGGGGATGGTTCAAGTAAAAGTGATTGGGCTTGGACCAGAACGTTTTTTAAATGATTGTATGCGTAAAGGGATTCCGCTTCGGGATGTGAAGAAAAGTGGAACAAATTCAATTACTTTTACAATTGAGTTGAAAGATTATAAACGTATAAAGAATATTCCTCGAAAAAAAGAATATAAGGTTTATTTTATTGGCAGGAAGGGGCTGCCTTTTGAAGTTAAACGAGCATGGAAGTATTTTGGATTTGTTGTGGGTGTTGTTGGCTTTTTAGTAGTATTATTTTTACTTTCAAATATGGTTTGGAGAATAGATATAAAGGGTGCTTCACCAGAAGTTGAATATAAACTTCGGAAAGATTTAACTGCGATGGGTGTTAAGACTGGCGCCTCACAGTTTACTTTACCTAGAATGCAGTCTATCCAGAAAAAGCTACAAGATGAGAATCCAACATTAACCTGGATTGGTGTGCAATTAAATGGGACTACCTTTCATTTTGAGGTAGTTGAAAAGCATATACCTAAGCCAGAGAAGGCGTTAAGTCCACGCCATATTATCGCTAGTGAAGAAGCAGTTATTTCAAGTATGTTTGTTGAAAAAGGGAAACCTCTTGTAGTAAAGAATGACTTTGTGAAAAAAGGTCAGATATTAGTATCTGGAATAATCGGAACGGAAGAACATCCTATTTTAGTGCCAGCTGTTGGCAAAATCATGGGAGAAGTTTGGAGAGAGGAAATTATTAGTGTTCCTTTAGATACTCCGTTTACGGTGCTTACAGGAGAAAGAAAAACAAGTTATTATATTGGAACTAAGGAAACTAAAATAAAATTTTGGGGTTTTGATAAGAATAAATATAAATCTTTTGAAGATGAAAGTAGTTCGTATCAATTTAAATTTTTAAAATGGAAATTGCCGATCTATTTCAGTAAAAAAACAATTCTGGAAAGTGAAAAATATGTTAGAACATACTCTAAAGTACAAGCTGCTGAACTTGGAAAACAAATTGGTAAGAAGGAATTAATGAAAAAGTTAAGTCCAGATGCCAAGATTTTACAAGAAAAAGTTTTGCACGAGTCAATAGACAATGGTAAAGTTAATTTAAGAATGTATTATAAAGTTTTAGAAGATATCACTAAAACGAAAACTATTGTTCAAGGGGACTAAAGTAATGCCAGAACAACTACTAACGATTAATCAACAACTAGAGGATCCAAACGAAGCAATTGCCTTATTTGGTACAAACGATAAGCATCTAGAAATAATTGAAAATTTGCTTGATGTTAAGATTGTGTCACGTGGTCAATCTGTACAAGTTTCAGGTACGAATGAAGATGTGAAAACCGTTGAGCAAATCATTCAAGCTCTTTTAGAGGTTATTCGAAATGGAGTGAGTATTACATCAAGGGATGTAACGTACTCAATTCAGATGGCCAAAGAAGGAAGGTTGTCATCATTTGCTAGGTTGTATGACGAAGAAATTATTAGGAATTCAAAAGGAAAACCGATTCGAGTAAAAACTTTTGGGCAAAGACATTATCTTCGTGCTATTCAGTCAAATGATTTAGTATTTGGAATTGGACCTGCTGGTACAGGTAAAACATATCTTGCAGTAGTCATGGCTGTTCAAGCATTAAAAAATAATAAAGTAAGTAAAATTATTTTAACAAGACCTGCTGTGGAAGCTGGAGAAAGTTTAGGATTTTTACCAGGAGATTTAAAGGAAAAGGTTGACCCATATTTAAGACCGTTGTATGATGCTCTACACGATGTTTTAGGACAAGAGCATACTGTACGTTTAATTGAAAGAGGAACAATTGAAATTGCACCTTTAGCTTATATGAGGGGACGTACTTTAGAAGATGCCTTTGTTATTTTGGATGAAGCTCAAAATACGACAATGGCTCAAATGAAGATGTTTTTGACCCGTTTAGGATTTGGCTCTAAAATGGTTATTACAGGTGACCCTTCACAAATTGATTTACCTAAAGGCGTAAAGTCTGGTTTAATATCAGCTCAAAATACACTTAAAGGTGTTGAGGGCATTGGTATGACGATCTTAGAACAAACTGACGTAGTTCGTCACCCACTTGTACAAAAGATTATTCAAGCTTATGATTTAGCAAAAGAATGATTCGTAGTGACCCTACATTGATAGGGTCATTTCGTATTTTTATGATGAGGTGCATTTCTAGAAAGGGGAAACAATGAATAGTTTGCAAGCTTTAACTCAACGTTTTAAGAATCAAACTCTTGTCATATTACTATGTACCATTGCATTTAGCTTAATAAGTTTTCTTCTTTTAATTAGTCATGTGAGACCGGTAAAATACGACATTCAGCTATTATCAATTGCTGATGATAATATTTATTCACCTATCACGATTGAGGATAAAGGAGCTACAGCTAAAAAGCGACTAGAGGCAGCAGCAAGAGTTGAGGATGTATATAAATATGAGGAAAGTTATACACAAAAACGTATTGACATAGTAAATTCAATTTTTGATATTGTAGCAGAAGTAAAAAATGAAAATGCAAAGAATGATACTCTTAAAGGACAAGCATTAATTGATAAAGAAACAAGCGATGTTAAGAAAAAACTGCCTGACGATATTCGTAAAAACTTAGAAGATAGTGTATTTAGTACTTTAGTTAAATCGTCAGAAGAACAGTTAAATATTACGAAAGCTTCGTTAAATACGGCTATTAATAATGTGATGTCTGAAGAAATTACTACGAACCAAATTGAAGAGTCTCGTGGTAAGTTAAGAACAGAATTATCATATGTAAGCGTTAATCCTTCACTAAAAGATGCAATGATCTCAATTGGTGAATTTGCGATTGTGCCAAATTACTTTTTTGATGCAGAGGAGACAAAAGAGAGAAAACGTCTAGAAAGTGAAAGTGTAGATAGTGTCTATATTTTACAAGGACAAGTTTTAGTAAAAGCCGGAGAAACAATTACGAAAGAAAAATATGATCAATTAAAACTAGTTGGTTTAATAAAAAACAAACAATCGATTCAACCGTATATTGGATTAATTTTATTAATTGGAGTATTGGCGTACTTTGTATTGAAGCAAACGGCAACTTTAAAAGAAAAAGGGAATATATACATCGTTACATATTATAGCATCGTAATTTTTACAATTTTAATTTTGAAAATTGTAAGCTTGTTTCAAAAGGTTGAATTTTCAGGGCTTGTATATGTAGCTCCAGTAGCTATTGGGACTTTATTGATAAAGTTTTTATTAGGTAATCGATATTTAATGGTTTCGTCGATTATTTTCTCCATTTGCGGCAGCCTAATGTTTAACGAAGATGTCAATGGCGCCATTAATTACTCGACAGGAATTTATATTTTATTTAGTTCAATTGCTGTTTTATTCTTAAATGAGGTTAAAAATAAGCGTTCAATGATTCTCCATGCTGGATTTTTGATTTCGCTTGTTAATATTGCTACGCTGTTTTCGTTAATCTTAATTCGAAATGGACAATATTCATCAGTAGAAATTGGAATCTATCTATTAATGGGGCTTACTTCCGGCGTTTTATCAAGTGTCATTACGATGGGGATTTTACCTTTTGTAGAAGATTCGTTTGGAATGGTGTCCTCATTTAAACTTGTTGAGCTGGGTAGTCCAAATCATCCTTTATTAAGAAAGATATTATTAGAGGCTCCGGGTACATACCATCATAGTATAATGGTTGCGAATTTAGCTGAAGGTGCTTGTGAAGCGATCGGAGCAAATGGTTTGTTAGCTAGAGTAGGAGCATATTATCATGATATAGGCAAAACGAAAAATCCAGGATTCTTTATAGAAAATCAAATGGGTGGTCATAATCCTCATGATCGTATTAAACCGATTCAAAGTAAAGATATCATTTTAAAGCATGTTAGTGATGGTGTACAAATACTAAAAAAATATAATTTGCCAAAAGATATTATTGATATTGCAGCGGAACATCATGGTACAACTTTATTAAAGTATTTTTATTATAAGGAAAAAGAGACGAATCCAGATGTGATAGAAAGTGACTTTAGATATCCTGGTCCAAAAGCTCATTCAAAGGAATCAGCTATTGTAGGAATTGCTGATAGTGTTGAAGCCGCAGTCCGCTCGTTAAAAGACCCTGATATGGAAAAAATCGAGGCATTAGTTTCTTCGATCATGAACGATCGTTTGAATGATGGTCAGTTTGCAATGTGTGAATTAAATTTAAAAGAATTATATATTGTTGAGAAATCATTGTGTGAGACTTTAAAAGGAACTTTCCATTCAAGAATACAGTATCCAGATGAAAGATAAGGTGAGAAAATGGTTCAATTAGAAATTGATTTTATAGATGAAACAAATGAAGTGACTAAAGAACAGCAATCTGATATAAAAGGTTTACTAGAGTGTGCACTTGAATATGAAGGCGTAACGGGTGAAGTTGAGATTGCAGTTTCATTTGTAGATGATGAAAGAATTCATGAAATTAATAAAGAGTATCGAGAAAAAGACCGTTCTACTGATGTTATTTCGTTTCCTATGGAAGAATTAGGGGAAGGTGAAATAGAAATCATTGGAGTTGACTTACCACGTACTTTAGGTGATATTGTCATTTCAATTCCTACAACTAAGAGACAAGCTGAAGAGTATGGTCACTCGTTCCGCCGTGAATTAGGTTTTTTAGCAGTTCACGGATGTTTACATTTACTAGGTTATGATCATATGAATGATGCCGAGGAGAAAGTGATGTTTACAAAACAAAAGGAAATATTAGAGAAATATGGCCTTGAAAGACTCTAAAAAAAGAGCGGCATTATTTAAATCTTTTGGTTTTGCATTTAGTGGTATTTTTCAAGTCATTAAGGAAGAAAGAAATATAAAAATCCACTTATTTGCAGCACTCATTACAATCGGCTTAGCATTTTATTTACATATTAGTCGAATTGATTGGTTAATCCTTCTGCTTATTATCACAATTGTCATATCGCTTGAGCTTGTTAATTCTTCAATTGAAGCAGTTGTAGACTTAGCATCACCTAGTAAACATCCTTTAGCAAAAAAAGCGAAGGATGTGGCAGCCGGTGCAGTGTTAGTCGCTGCAATTGTTTCAATCATTATAGGTGCTTTGCTATTTTTTCCGTATTTTACTATACTACGTTAATAAGACCCCACTTTCGTGTTCGGGCGATATTAGGAGGCTACATAAATGGATAAACAACAACTTATAAATGAAGCGATAAAAGCTAGAGTTAACGCTTATGTACCATATTCGAAATTTCAAGTTGGTGCAGCATTGCTCACAAAGGATGGTCAAGTTATTCGTGGTTGTAACATAGAAAATGCATCATATGGTCTGACGAATTGTGCAGAACGAACTGCAGTATTTAAAGCATATTCAGATGGTATTACGGAGTTTTCAGCAATAGCAGTAGTCGCTGATACTGAGGGGCCTGTTGCTCCTTGTGGAGCATGCCGTCAAGTTTTATTTGAACTTTGTGGACCAGATACAGTAGTATATTTATCAAACTTAAATGGAGCAATCCAAGAAACAACAGTAAAAGAATTATTGCCAGGAGCATTTACATCGGAGGATTTGAATGAATAAAGAAAGTTATAAATCAGGTTTTGTCTCAATTATAGGTAGACCAAATGTAGGGAAAAGTACATTCCTAAATCGAGTAATTGGTCAAAAGATAGCTATAATGAGCGATAAGCCTCAAACTACTCGTAATAAAATTCAAGGCGTTTTTACGGAAGATGATGCACAAATTGTCTTTATTGATACGCCAGGAATCCATAAACCAAAACATAAACTTGGTGATTTTATGGTAAAGGTAGCTCAAGAGTCAATTAAGGATGTTGACGCTACCTTATTTATGGTAAATGCCAATGAAGGATTTGGTCGTGGAGATGAATTCATTATTGAGAAGCTGCAAGGAAGTCGTAGTCCAGTCATTTTAGTCATTAATAAAATTGATACAATTCATCCTGATCAGTTATTTGAATTAATCAATAAATACAAAGATTTATTCCAATTTGCTGAAATTGTTCCGATCTCAGCATTACAAGGGAATAATGTCGATCGTTTATTAAAAGTTATTAAAACTTATTTACCAGAAGGTCCACAATATTATCCAGCAAATCAAGTAACAGATCATCCTGAAAGATTTATCATATCAGAATTAATAAGAGAAAAAGTATTGCATTTAACTAGAGAAGAGGTTCCACATTCAATTGCTGTTATTATTGAGCAAATTGAAAGAAGACCAGAAGGAAATGCAATATACGTGAATGCAACAATTGTCGTTGAAAGATCTTCACAAAAAGGAATTATTATCGGTAAGCAAGGTGGCATGTTAAAAGAGGTTGGCAAGCGTGCTCGTTTAGATATAGAAAACTTACTTGATACAAAAGTATTCTTAGAATTATGGGTTAAGGTTCAAAAAGATTGGCGTAACCGTATGTCTCAATTAAGAGATTTAGGTTTCCGTGAGGATGAGTATTAAAGGCAGAAATCAAGGAATTATGGCTTAGAATCAGGGGTCTAGTAATATTACCATTTTTTCAAAAAAAGCTAATCATATTTCTTTTGATTTTGCAAGCATTTTATTTGTTGTTTTAATAAATTTTATACACATGAAAATCGGGAGAGAAGGTCACATTATAAGTAAGCAGGGAAAGTAATTGGCTATAGGTAATGAGCAATGAGTAGTAGCTATTCTTGAAAGGTGGTTTCTCAATGTTGAATTTTACCTGGGATGTCTTTTCTAAAACTGGAAATGTTGAGACATATTTATTGTTTAAGCAGCTTGAACAGGAACATGCGGATCAGAAAAGTTACATTGATGAAGAAATAGCTGATATTGATTCCCTACATACTTAACCTTCATCCAATTGGATGGTGAGTTAATTGTTACAGCGTGTAGAAGGAATTGTATTACGAGCAAACGCTTATGGAGAATCAAATGTTATTATTACTCTCTTAACAAGAGAATTAGGTAAGATAGGAGTTGTGGCAAGAGGAGCAAAGAAGACGAATAGTCGTCTTGCTTCTGTTACACAACTCTTTACATATGGGTCGTTTTTAATTCAAAAAGGCTCTGGATTAGGTACATTAAGTCAAGGAGAACTGATTGATTCATTTCGTGAATTAAGAGGTGATTTAGTTGCAACTGCGTATGCTTCGATTGTTGTAGAACTTACAGATAAAGCGGTAGAAGAGAAAAAAAATAATCCGTATTTATTTGAATTGGTTCTTCAATTACTACAGCATATGAATGAGGGTGCAGACGCTGAAGTTTTGACTTATTTATTTATGACGAAAATGATACCTGTATTAGGCTATCACCCGTTTTTTGATCAATGTGTGAACTGTAGATGTAGTGCCAATGAAAATATATTTGTAGCCTTTTCTGTCAAAGAAGGTGGCTTTTTATGTCAGCGCTGTAAACAGACTGATCCATATGCTTTTTCAGTTACTGAGAAGTCGGTAAAGTTAATGAGGTTATTTTATCATTTTGATGTAAATCGACTTGGCAAAATTGAGGTTAGTGAAGCTACAAAGAAAAACTTACAACAAATTTTATTTTCTTATTATGATGAATATAGTGGGATCTATTTAAAGTCACGTAAATTTTTAGAGCAATTAAAAAATATGGATAATTTTCTGAAAAATAATAAAGATTCAGAAACCTAAGGAAGGAAATAGGCTAACCTATTTCCTTCTTTCTTTTTTAAATTGTAAAAATAGTATATAATATTTATTAGAGAGTATAACATATTGGATAGTTAGGGGTGAGGGAAATCGAACTTACAAAGCGACAAACTCAAATACTTGAAATTGTAAAAAATAACGGACCAATTACAGGTGAACATATTGCTGATAAGCTAGCACTTACAAGAGCTACGCTTCGCCCGGATTTAGCTATTCTTACAATGACTGGTTTTTTAGAGGCAAGACCACGTGTAGGATATTATTACACAGGAAGAACAAGCGGTGCACAAGTCATTGAAAGAATTAAAAAATTGACTGTAAAAGAATTTCAAGCGATTCCTGTTGTAGTAGATCGAAGTTCATCAGTATATGATGCGATTGTTACAATGTTTCTTGAAGACGTAGGAACATTATTTGTTGTTGATCAAAATTCGGTTTTAATAGGAGTACTTTCGAGAAAAGACTTACTCCGTGCAAGTATAGGAAATAAAGATTTGCATACATTACCTGTAGATATTATCATGACGAGGATGCCAAACATTACAATTTGCTATAAAGATGATACAATTTATAATGTAGCAAAGAGTTTAATTGAAAAACAAATTGATGCTGTCCCTGTTGTTCGTGAAAGTGAGCATGGACTTGAGGTAATTGGTCGATTTACAAAAACAAATTTTACTCGTGCGATTGTAGACTTAATGAACAATGATATGTTTTAGTAAAGTTAAGAGGTGAACATATGGGCAATTCAATCGTTTATGTTGTATCAGATTCTGTTGGTGAAACAGCAGAGCATGTCGTAAAGGCGGCTATTAGTCAATTTCATCAAAAATTCGAGATTAGACGTGTACCATACGTTGAAGATAATGCAACATTAATTGAAATCGTTCAAGTAGCAAAAGAAAATAATGGTATTATTGTATTTACATTAGTAAAACCTGATATGAGAAAGAAATTATTAGAAGAAGCGAAAAGTGCTGGAGTAATCGTATATGATTTAATCGGTCCATTAATCGATAAAATTTCAACGATTCATAAACTTGAACCTAGAAATGAACCTGGTGTTGTTCGTAAACTAGATGAAGATTATTTCCAACGCATTGAGGCAATTGAATTTGCTGTTAAATATGATGATGGAAGAGACCCAAGAGGTATTGAAAAAGCTGATATTGTCTTAATTGGTGTATCTAGAACATCAAAGACTCCTTTATCACAATATCTTGCTCATAAAGGATTTAAAGTTGCCAATGTGCCTTTAGTTCCCGAAGTAGATCCACCAGAACAACTACTTAAAGTTCCAAAAGAAAAGTGCATCGGTCTAATGATTTCTCCAGAAAAGTTAAATCATATTCGTAAAGAAAGATTAATTTCATTAGGACTTCACGACGGAGCTAGTTATGCTAATATTACAAGAATTGAAGAAGAACTAAAACATTTCAATAATGTTGTTAAACAAATTGGCTGTAAAGTTGTAGATGTTTCAAGTAAGGCAGTAGAAGAATCAGCTAATGTAATTTTAAATTATTATTACCAAAGTAAGCAGATAAGATAATTTTTTGAATTTAAATTGATTACTTTTTAGACTGACACATTAGATTTAATCTAATGTGTTTTCATCTTTTAAATAGGAATTTAGATAAATTACGATCATATATAAAAGTTAAAATTCTTTAGTACTTATTGCTAGATTTCCTAATTAAAATAGATTATAATAAAAAATTGTATGAAATGAACTAATAATAGGTTTAACTTTTTATACTTACGAATAAACTATGAATATGTGCTTCCTAGTTTATTAAAGGATGGAAATAAAACTACATAAATCGATACATGTTTTGAAGGAATTACAAAAGACATGTAGAAATTAATCATAAGCGATAAATAAATGGGTTATATAAAACCAGAACTAGCAGTTGGATGCAATGCTTATGAACTACTGTTAGCACTTCTTTTTAGATAATTATTTGTTCATATATAACTTAATAAAGTGAATTAACTTAAGTTTCAATATATGGAAATATTTTTGTCGAATCATGAAGGAATACAGTGAGTTTTATCGAATAAAATAGTATATGGAGCTGTCAGTATGGGAAACAGAATTCCCGATGAACTTGTCGAGCAAGTTCGTCAGTCAGTTGACATAGTTGATGTAGTAAGTGAGTATGTTCCTCTGAAAAAACAAGGAAGAAATTATTTTGGACTTTGTCCTTTTCATGGAGAAAGCACACCATCTTTTTCTGTGTCTCCTGAAAAACAAATTTTTCATTGTTTTGGATGTGGTGCTGGAGGAAATGCGATTTCTTTCATTATGCAGCTTGAAGGACTTAACTTTCAAGAGTCTGTCCATCAGCTTGCAAAAAAGACTAATATCACTTTACCTTCAGATACAGTTGACACAGTCAAGAATCCACAAGCTACTGAGCAAGGCATTATGCTTGAAGCTCATGAGTTTGTCAAAAAGTACTATCATCATCTATTAGTTAACACAACAGAAGGTAAACAAGCGTTAGAATATCTACTTAACAGAGGAATTTCTAGAGAGGAAATAAAGCATTTTGAGCTTGGTGTTGCTTTAGATTCTTGGGATGCTGTTACGAAGGTGTTAGAAAAACGTGGTTATCCAATGCCGGTCATGGAAAAAGCTGGTCTAGTTGTTCGAAGTGAACGTGATGGTAATTACTATGATCGATTTCGAAATCGATTAATTTTTCCAATTCATAACCATCAAGGAAAAATTGTTGCATTCAGTGGAAGAATAATGGGTGAAGGATCACCAAAATATTTAAATAGTCCTGAATCTTCAATTTTCCATAAAGGAAAATTATTATATCAATTTTACCAAGCAAAGAATGTCATGAGAAAGCAAAATCGGGCAATTTTGATGGAAGGTTTTGCAGATGTCATTTCATCGTTTAAAGCTGGTGTCCATGATGCAGTTGCAACCATGGGAACTTCATTGACAGAGGATCAAGCGAAAGCCTTGAAAACAACTGTTGATCAAATTATTATTTGCTATGATTCAGATCAGGCCGGTATAAACGCAACTGAAAAAGCAGCAAAAATTCTTCAAAAAGAAGGATTTACAATTAAGGTTGCACAAATGCCTGATGGCTTAGATCCCGATGAGTATATAAGAAAATTTGGTCCAGAAAAATTTAATACCTCTATTATTGAAGCTAGTGTATCATTAATGAGTTTTAAAATGCAATATCATCGAAAAGGAAAAAATCTTTTAGATGAAACTGTTAAATTTCAGTATATAAAAGAAATGCTACAAGAAATTGCTAAACTAAGTCAACTGATCGAACAAGATTATTACTTAAATCAACTCTCAAAAGAGTTTTCTATCTCGATTGAAGTACTTAAGAAGGAATTTGGACAATATAGTAATCAGGCAAATCGTATATCTAATGTAACAGAAGTAAAAACTGATATCAAACGCGATATTACTACTAAGACACTTCTTCCTGCACATGTAAGAGCTGAACAATTACTTTTAGCTCATATGTTAAATAGCAGTGATGTGGCTGAAAAAGTAAGACAGCAATATCAGGGTCTATTCTACAATAATGATTATTCCGAGATTATAATCCATCTTTATGCTTATTATGAAGAGGGCAATGAGTCTAATATTAGTAAATTTATGAATTACCTTCCTTCAAAAAGGTTACTTGAAGTAGTTTCAAAAATTGTCAATTTACAGATAGCACCTGAACTAACAGAGCGAGAGTTAAAGGATTATTTAGATGCATTAAACAACTATGATAAACAACAACGTATACGAGAAAAAGAAATAGATCTGAAAAAAGCTGAACGTGAAGGAGATTTTGTAAAAGCTGCAACGATTCTCCAACAAATCACACAGCTAAGATCTAGTATGAAATATGTTAAATGATTCGCGAACTTTTCGAAGGAGGGGAACAAATGGCTGATAAATCGGCTCGTTCTAAAGATACGGAAACAGAAGTAACACTTGATCAAGTAAAAGCATTATTAATTGAAAATGGTAAAAAACGTGGTGTAATTACATATGAAGAAATTGCAGATCGTTTAAACGGATTTGAAATTGATTCAGATCAACTTGAAGAATTTTATGAGCAACTAGGTGAACAAGGAATTGACATTGTTGGTGACGCTGATGATGAACCTAGAGGAGCTCAATTAGAAAAGGAAGAAGAATTTGACTTAAATGATTTAAGTGTTCCTCCTGGAGTAAAAATTAATGACCCCGTACGTATGTACCTAAAAGAAATTGGCCGAGTTGATTTACTTTCTGGACAAGATGAAATCAATTTAGCGAAGCGAATTGAAGAAGGCGATGAAGAAGCGAAACGACGCCTAGCAGAAGCTAACTTACGATTAGTAGTAAGTATCGCAAAACGTTATGTAGGACGCGGTATGCTGTTCCTAGACCTTATTCAAGAAGGTAACATGGGATTAATCAAAGCCGTTGAAAAATTTGATTATCGTAAAGGTTATAAATTTAGTACATATGCGACTTGGTGGATTCGTCAAGCGATTACTCGGGCAATTGCTGACCAAGCAAGAACGATTCGTATTCCAGTTCATATGGTGGAAACAATTAACAAATTAATCCGTGTGCAACGTCAATTACTTCAAGATTTAGGTCGCGAACCATCTCCTGAAGAAATTGGTGAAGAAATGGATTTACCACCAGAAAAAGTTAGAGAAATCCTTAAAATTGCTCAAGAGCCAGTTTCATTAGAAACACCAATCGGTGAAGAAGATGATTCACATTTAGGTGATTTCATAGAAGATTCTGAAGCAACCTCTCCAGCTGAGCATGCAGCATACGAAATGCTAAAAGAGCAATTAGAAGATGTTCTAGATACATTAACAGATCGTGAAGAAAATGTTTTACGCCTGCGTTTTGGTTTAGATGACGGACGTACTCGTACTTTAGAAGAAGTTGGTAAAGTATTTGGAGTTACACGTGAGCGTATTCGTCAAATTGAAGCAAAAGCTTTACGTAAATTACGTCATCCTAGCCGTAGCAAACGTCTAAAGGATTTCTTAGAATAGGATGTTTAAAAAGTTTATCCTTAATTGGGTAAACTTTTTTGTTTTGAATAAATTAATGAAAACGTTTTAATTAGTAAATATGTCACAATAAAAATTTTGTCAAAATATATCGAATGTCCGTACTAAATAGATAATTGTAGTGCTATGCTACATATTAAGTAATAGTGATCTAGATGACCAAAAATAGAGATGGAAATCTGATTCAGTTAAAAAATATTTAAATGATTTTTTAACAATTTATTCTAAAGATGAATCAAAGGATAATTTAAGCAAAAATGGTTATTATAAATTATGGAGACGCTAATCATAATGCAATCATTTAAACTATTGGATATCTATTTACTTTATTTTACAGAATTGTCTTTAAATTTGCAAATACTCATTTTCTTTACTTTTTTAATAATTTTTATAATTAGTTCAATACTACTAAATATAAAGAAGACATTTTACCTATATCGTAATAGCAATTATTTAGTTTCGTATGCAAAGCTTTTTTGTGAAAATGATTAGAATCAAATGGAAAATAAAATAGGTGACGATGGTTTTAAATGGTTTCTTAAAAAAACTTACTTATTTCATTTAATTAGAGGTGAGTTTATACAAATATAATTTGCAATTATGCAAGAACGAATATAATTCTTTATAGTAAGAAGGATTATATAATTTTGAAATCGTTTAACAATTTTTAAATTTATCCAATATAATACTTTTTTTATTGTTTTTAATCGTATACAATAATAATGTTATAGTAATTTATTTCATTTTTTAAGGGGTTACATAAGGGGGATCATAATGAAACGAAATCCATTAATTCCTTTTGCGTTAATTGCAGCATTAGGAATCGCAGTCATGCTAATTATTTCATTAAAAGGTGCTAAACAAGCTGATGAAATTGCCAATGGTGACAAAAAACAAGAGCAAACAGCTTCTACTAAGCCAGATGAAATATATGCACAAACATGTGTTAGCTGTCATGGTGATCAATTACAAGGGGTTGTAGGACCAAACTTAACTAAAGTAGGTTCTAAATACTCAGAAGATCAAATCAAAGACATTCTTAAAAACGGTAAAGAAGGCGGAATGCCAGCTGGTTTACTACAAGGACCACAATTGGATGCTGTTGCTAAATGGTTATCTGAGAAAAAATAAGCAAGCATATAAAAATGACCTCTTCACAAGAAGGGGTCATTTTTGGTTTCTTGGCTACTATAGTGTAAAATGTTGTTATGAAAATAAAATGAAATGGTGATTTTTTTATGAATGAAGTTAATTTATCAAAGCGTTTAAAAAGAGTATTTGATTACATACCAGAGGGCACAAAATTAGCTGATATTGGGTCAGATCATGCTTATTTACCTTGTTATGCAGTTTTAAATAAAAGATGTAACTCAGCAATTGTAGGGGAAATTACTGAAGGGCCATATAATTCGGCACGTTCTACGATTCGTCAAAGTGGTTTAGAAGGTATTGTTGAAGCGAGAATGGGAGACGGGCTAGAGGTTTTAGTACCAAACGAAGTAGATGTTATAACAATAGCTGGAATGGGTGGTTCTTTAATTTCTAGTATATTAGAAAAGGGGAAAGAAAAACTTCAAGGTGTTGAAACATTAGTGTTGCAACCAAATATTGGTGCACATCAAATCAGAAATTGGCTTGATAAAGAAGGATATTCGCTTATGGAAGAAGATATATTAGAAGAGGATGGAAAAATCTATGAAATTCTAGTAGCTTCTAAATCAAATTCAAATAGTGCATACGGTGAGAAGAAAGATATGGAGCTATTTATAGGACCTTACTTACTTAAAAACAAAAATGATGCATTTAAGAAGAAATGGGAACATGAAAAAAATAATTTCGAAAGAATTTTAACTCAACTTGAATCAGCAAAACAAACAGAGGAATCAGTTCAGAAAATTAAAGAAGTCGAACAGAAACTTGAGTGGATAAACGAGGTGCTTTCATGAAATCAATAAATGGTTTTCAAGTAGTACAGCAATTTGAAGAACTATTCCCAAAGCATTTAGCTGAGGAAGGTGATCCAAATGGTCTACAAATAGGTACATTATCAAAACAAGTGACGAAGGTATTAGTTGCATTAGATGTGACTAAAGAGGTGGTAGAAGAGGCAATTTCTATAGGAGCAAATTTAATTATTGCTCACCATCCTATAATTTATAGACCTTTAAAAAAGATTGATACAGATAGTGAACCGGGTAAAATTGTGGAACTTTGTATTAAACATGATATAGCTGTTTTTGCAGCACATACAAATGTTGATATTGCAGAAATCGGTGTGAGTGATTTTTTAGCTGATGCTTTACAATTAGAAAATACAAGTGTTCTCGCTCCTACATATGTAGAAAAGTTAATTAAGTTAGTTGTATTTGTACCGAAAACACATGCTGATATTGTATTAAATGCAATTTGCGATGCTGGTTCTGGTCATATTGGTCAGTATAGTCATTGTACGTTTAGTTCGGATGGGACGGGAACATTTATGCCGTTAGAAGGGACAACACCTTTTATTGGGCAACAGGGTCAATTAGAAGAAGTCAACGAGGTAAAGCTCGAAACAATTGTTCCAGAGTTAAAATTAAAACCTGTTCTTAATGCGATGCAAAAAGCACATCCTTACGAAGAAGTAGCATATGATACATACACTTTAGAAAATGAAGGTAAAACATTCGGGATTGGAAGAATCGGGAACCTTAAAGAAGAAATATCATTAGAAGAATTCGCACATTATGTGAAAGAAAAATTAGATTTACAAGGTGTAAGAGTGGTAGGGAACTTAAAAGATCGAGTAAAAAAAGTTGCAATTGTAGGTGGAGACGGAAACAAGTTTGCCTATCATGCAAAAAGAAATGGTGCAGATGTCTATTTAAGTGGTGATATTTATTACCATGTGGCACAGGATTGGAAAATGCTTAATTTAAATATAGTTGATGCAGGTCATAATATTGAAAAAGTAATGAAATTTGGAGTAAAACGTCTTTTAGATAATAAATTAAAAGAAAAAAACATGGCTTGTGAAATTATCGCTTCAACAATCCATACTGATCCATTTACATTTATTTAAAAGTTTGAAATAAAAAATAGGACTTCCGGGTTAAAAATCCAGAAGTCCTATTTTTTAGTCTTTTATTCTAACTTTTGGTAGTATTTTACTTAATTCAACAAATGACTTTGTATCCCAAGTGCTTTCATCGTTTGGATCATATTTCTCTAGAAATGCGATAACTTCACGTGTTATTGGTGTTGGAGTAGAAGCTCCAGACGTAACCGCTACAGTCTCAACGCCCTCTAACCATTTTAATTGAAGTTCAGTAATATCTGAAATGCGAAATGCTTTTGTTCCTGCAATTTCATGCGAAACTTGTGCAAGTCTGTTTGAGTTATTGCTCATCGGGTCACCTACAACAATTGTTAAATCTGCTTGGCTAGCTTGATCAGCAATCGCTTCTTGACGTACTTGAGTTGCCATACAAATTTCTTTATGAACATGAGCAGTCGGATATTTTTTTATAGCGTATTGAATTAAGTCTACAACGTCCCATTGACTCATCGTTGTTTGATTTGTAATGATGATTTTATCTGTAGGAATATCCAAAGCATCAATATCAGATTTATTTTGAATTAAGTGAACAATCGATGGGGCGATTCCAACTGCGCCCTCTGGTTCCGGATGTCCTTTTTTACCAATATAAATAAAGTGATAGCCTTCAGCCATTCGTTCTTTAATTAAATCATGTGTTTTAGTTACATCTGGACATGTCGCATCAATTGTCATAAGTCCTTTTTTAATTGCTTTTGATTTTACTTCTGGAGAAACTCCGTGAGCGGTAAAAATAACAGTACCCTTATCAATCTTATCTAGAATATCTAATCTGCTTGGACCATCTAAAGTAATGATCCCTTCTTCTTCAAATGCGTCTGTAACATGTTTATTATGAACAATCATACCAAGTATGTAAATTGGCCTTGGTAATGATGGATCTTTAGCTGCATTTCTAGCAATGACCATTGCATCTACAACTCCATAGCAATAGCCTCGTGGGGTAACTTTAATAACTTTCATGGAGTAGCCCCTCCTTTATAATATTGTTGTCATTTTTATTATAAAGGAGGGAGATGGTACTATACAAAGAAAAAGAAAATTTACACAAACAATTTTGGTTTTGGATTTACGTTTGATACAGTTTCATCAATAATATGAGCAGGTTCTAATTCTGACTTAATAGGAGCTTTTTTTCTTTTTTTAGGTTTTGCTTCTTGTGTTTGCTCTACATCAATTATTTCGTTTGATTCATTTTTTTTACTTTTTTTTGTGTCGATCGGTTCGTCGGTATTTACTGCCTTAAATATTTTATAGATTGAAGGGAAATTTTTAATAGCTGGAGCGTATTGTTGGATCATTGGCGTGACTTGTTGAGCTGCTTGAACAGCTTTTTGCATACTACCGATGACACCTGTAATAGATGTGTCTCCACCCATTAAACGCGAGAAAAATCCTGGACTTCCATCATCTTCTTTTTCGGGTGGTTGCCCTGTCATTGGGTATTGATTTTGTGGTTCTTGTTGTTGATAATTACTACTGCCTTGTGCCTGCATAGTTGGCTGATTTTGAAAAGGGACAGGTTGTAAAATTTTATTTTGATTTATATATTGTTGATGCGCGTTTAACTGTGGTTGATATGAAATTGGTTGCTGATAATGTCCTTGTTGCCCAACAATTTGTTGCACAGGTGGATAAAACTGTTGCTGATGTTGCCCAAAAGGTTGCTGCGGTGATTGGGGATATGGATATCGTTGACCAAAATTTGGTCTTGCACCGTATGGATTTTGTAAATTTTGATAAGGCTGTTGATAACTATTATAATAATTTGGTCCGTTCATTGGAAAAGGTTGTTTATTTTTTTTCTTAAACTTATCAAGTAATCCCAATCTAATACCTCCTTTCAAAAATGCTCTTTATTACTTAGGCTATGCACATAATTTGAAAAGGTTAGTATAGGACAGAATAAAAATTTAAATGCTAATAAAGAAAAAAGAAAAATTAGAAATAGCCTTATTGGGTAAATCTATTGTATAATAGATAATTGTAGCTATTTTGTACGAGGATATTGATTCCTCATTACATAGAAAGTTTAAATTAAGAAGGTGAGTTATATGGCAATTTCATTTAAAAATTATCAATTAAAACCATTTATTTTGGAAGCGATAGAGAAGAAACACTTTACAGAACCAACAGAAATTCAACAAAAGATTATCCCTCAAGTTAAAACTGGACGTAGTGTAATCGGTCAATCGCAAACAGGGTCTGGAAAGACTCATGCATACCTAATACCGACAATTAATACATTAGATCCATCTTTAGAACAAGTGCAATTAGTAATTACTGCTCCAACTCGTGAATTAGCAACTCAAATTTATAATGATGTTCAGGCGATCATTGAATGCTGCCCAGAAGACGAACAATTAACTGCAAAAAACTTCGTTGGAGGAACTGACTACAAACGTACTGTTGAAAAATTAAAGAAACAGCCACATATTGTAATCGGAACTACAGGACGTATTAAAGATTTAGTAAATGATAATGTATTATTAGTTCATACTACGAAATATTTAGTCGTGGATGAAGCGGATTTAATGTTAGATATGGGATTTATCCATGATGTAGACCAAGTTGCATCAAAAATGCCAAAGAAACTACAAATGCTTGTATTTTCTGCGACAATTCCTGAGAAACTTAAACCTTTCTTGAAAAAGTATATGGAAAATCCTGAACATATTCATATTAATCCGAATCAACTTTCAGCTCAAAAAATCGAGCATATCATTGTTCCAAGTCGACATAAAGATAAAGTTAAAATGGCTAAAGACATATTGTTAAGTTTCCAACCGTATTTAGCAATTATCTTTACGAACACGAAGAAAAGAGCTGAAGAAGTTGCGACTCAGTTATCATCATATGGCTTAAAAGTTGGCCAAATTCATGGAGATTTAAGTCCTCGTGAACGTAAAAAAATGATGAAGCAAATCCAAGATTTAGAATTTCAATATATTGTTGCGACTGACTTAGCTTCCCGAGGCATCGATATCGAAGGGGTAAGTCATGTAATAAATATTGAACTACCATCAGATTTAGACTTTTATGTCCACCGTGTAGGTCGTACAGGTCGTGCAAACTTCTCAGGTACTGCGATTACAATCTATGACCAAGAAGATGATCAAGCATTAGACAAGCTTCAGGAACGTGGAATTACTTTTGAACATCGTGAACTGAAAAAAGGTGAGTGGGTTGATTTAGGTCCACGCTCAAAACGTAAGCTTCGTAAAAAAACAGATCGAAATTTAGATGCAGTTGCTAATAAAGCAATTAAAAAGCCATCTAAAGTTAAACCTGGCTATAAACGTAAACTAAATGAACAAAGAGAATCATTTAAAAATAAAGTGAAAAGAAAAACGAGTAGATAGTTTGAAAAAGAAAGGAATAATTTTCCTTTCTTTTTCTTTTCACAGGCATACTTACCATTTAACCATGGTCGATTTTCATGTTAAAATGGTAAGTATGATTAATTAAGCTAGGAGTTGAAATAATGTTACGAATTGGATCTCATGTTTCAATGAGCGGTAAAAAGATGTTTTTAGCCGCTAGTGAAGAAGCAGCAAGCTATGGTGCTAATACATTTATGGTGTATACAGGTGCACCTCAAAATACACGTCGTAAAGCAATTGAAGATTTAAATATTGAAGCAGGTTTAAAACATATGGCTGAAAATGGAATTGCTGATATCATTGTCCATGCACCATATATTATTAATATTGGAAATACTACAAATCCTGCTACATATGAACTAGGCGTTGAATTTTTACAAAAAGAAATAGACCGTACAGCAGCATTAGGAGCAAAACAAATCGTATTACATCCAGGTGCTCACGTAGGAGCAGGTGAAGATGCTGGTATTGAAAGAATTATTCAAGGTTTAAATGAAGTACTAACTGCCGAAACTCCAGTACAAATTGCGCTTGAAACAATGGCTGGTAAAGGATCGGAATGTGGTAAATCATTCGAAGAAATAGCGAGAATTATGCAAGGCGTTCACTACAACGATAAACTATCAGTTTGTTTTGATACATGCCATATTAATGACGCTGGATATGATATCGTTAATGACTTTGATGGAGTCTTACAGCAATTCGATCATTTAATTGGAATCGATAAGTTAAAAGTACTTCACATTAATGATAGTAAGAATCCAATGGGGAGTCGAAAAGACCGACATGAAAACATTGGATTTGGAACAATCGGGTTCAAAGCAATAAACTATATTGTTCATCATCCACAATTAATGGACATTCCTAAAATTTTAGAAACTCCATATGTTGGTGAAGATAAAAACAATAAAGTTGCTCCATATAAATTAGAAATTGAAATGTTACGCAATCAAGAATTCAATGAAAACTTAATTCAAGAATTAATAAAAGCATAATTCAAAGAAACCAGTCCAATAGAAGTAATAGGCTGGTTTTTTGTTTTTTTTTCGATTGTTCGAACTTCAGCTTTATTCACTTCAATATATTTGAAATCTTAATATAAAAAAAGTCCCCTAACAAAATTGCTTGGGGACATTCTTTTTACTTTATAATTCTATTTCTACAACCTTCTTTAACTTACTATCCAAATATGAAGCAATTATTTTCCCATCTATAATTCTTTTCACAGTGACAACATTACTAACTAATTCATGATCATGTTCGTCTAAATGCATTAATTTAATATAGACCACATGTGCCTTATCACGTTCGATTAAACTACTAGCGATATTAAGAGCTAAGTTATGGCTTAAATCATCCATATGAAACATGTGTTTGAATTTCACTTCGTCATCTGTTTCTTTGTCTAAATAAATAATTTCATAATGTAGCTCATGTAAATCCATATTAATCCCTCTCATTTCGTTTTAGAATAATTAGGTGATTCTTTGTATGAGCATTATATGATTTGTGAAATGAGTAGAGTTATAAATTAAAGCTTTTTAATGAACATTTTAATCAAGCTTAAGTTAACTTTTGAAAAATAATATCAATTTGTTGTGCAGTGGCTTTAGAGGTAACATTTGCAATTTGGGAAAGAATTTGTTTTTTATGTTCAGCGTCATAAATATTATAATTTTTTCCGTTTAATATTGCAGCCACTTTATTGGCTTGATCTGGTGTAATATACACTTGATATTGTTGGCTTAATTTTAATAAATCCTTTGGCGTTATACTATTAACCTTTTTATTTATGAGAGTTTGGATAATATTCATTCTGAACCTCCTCTTAGGTGAAATATTTCATCAATAAATTTTATGAGAGGTCATTATAAATAATGAGCACAAGACACTAATCTCAAATAATTTTTCAAAAATAATATGTAAAACAGCTTTAGGGAAAGGATAGGCTATTAGGATTGGCATTAGTTTAACAGTATGATTGGTAACGAGGAAAATAACTCTTCTTGAGGTTTCAAAAAAATGCAGTATTCAGCTTTGGAAAGATAGATATAACTGATTCAATTAAACTATTAAAATAGAAAAGCTTGAATTCATGACAGAATTCAAGCTTAATTGTTTACTATTAATGGATTGCTTTCTTCTTAAACTTTCCACCTTTAACGTCGGCTATATTTCCAATTGCTACAAAGGCATTTTCATCATAGTCTTCAACAATCGATTTTAATTTTGCTTCTTCAAGTCTTGAAATGACTGTAAAGATGATTTTTTTATCTTCACCCATAAAGCCACCTTCACCGTGAAAATATGTAACTCCTCGACCTAATCGGGCATTTAATGCATCACCGATTTCTTTATCATTATCACTAATGATCCAAACAGATTTAGTATCCTGGAACCCTTCAATTGTTAAATCAATTGTTTTAAATGCTACATAATAGGCAATTAATGAATACATAGCATTATCCCATCCGAATACAAATCCTGCACTTCCAAGAATAAATACATTAAATGCCATAACAACCTCACCGATTGAAAATGGTGATGATTTTGTTAATAGTATTCCTATAATTTCAGTCCCATCAAGTGAGCCACCATTACGAATTACTAAGCCTACGCCAATTCCTAAACCTAATCCACCAAATAATGCAGCTAGTAAAGGGTCATTAGTTAAATGAGGAATGTCCTTAAAAAGAGAGGTGAAAACTGAAAGTACAGTGATACCAAATAAAGTTGAGATAGCGAAGGTTTTACCAATTTGCTTATAACCTACTATTACAAAAGGTAAGTTTAACAAGAATAGAAAAATACCGAGATTAATCGAAGTAATATGGGAGAGGATCAAAGAGATACCTACGATTCCACCATCAATGATATCAGTTGGAATAAAGAATGCTTTTAAGCATGCTGCCATCAAAGCAGCCCCTAATGTAATAAAAAACCCCCGTCTAATAATCTTAAAGTTTGAAAGCTTACGATGTGTAATTGCGTTCAAAAAACCACCTCTTTATCTATATTTATACGTTAATTGTAGCATATTGTATATTTCGTCACAAAGTGATAAGACTTATTTATTAAAAATACATTAAAGATTTTCTTAAGAAAATTAAGAGATATAAACTTTGTTAAAGATGAAATTAATCTAAACATTTTGCCGAGCTTTCTTTGTTTACAAATAAGAATTATTCTCTTATACTAAGAACTTGAGTAAAACGTAATTATTCCTAAATAGATGAAGGTGTTTAAATAAATGAGTCAAGATATCATAAAAATTGAAGATTTGTCTTATAGTTATGAACGTCAAAAGGTATTATCAGACATTAATCTTCTAGTAAAAAAAGGAGACTTTTTAGGTTTAGTTGGTCCGAACGGTAGTGGTAAATCAACTTTACTAAAGTGTATATTAGGTATCCAACAACCAGATGAAGGAAAAATAGAGATTTTCGGAACAGATATTCGTAAAATGAAAAGTTGGGATAAGATTGGTTATGTATCGCAAAAAGCGAATAGCTTTAACTCTGGGTTTCCAGCATCCGTTTTTGAAGTAGTATCGTTAGGTCTTGTTTCTAAAATTGGATTGTTTAACGGTTTTAAAAATTCGGATAAACAAAAAGTAGCTGAAGCTTTAAAATCAGTTGGAATGTATGAATTTGCAAATCGTAATATCGGCGAACTTTCAGGCGGACAACAACAGCGTGTCTTTATTGCGCGTGCACTTGTAAGTAATCCAGAACTATTAATACTCGATGAACCAACTGTTGGGGTAGATGCTGAAAATGTAGAAAGCTTTTATCAATTACTTAGCGATTTAAATAATAAGCTTGGTATTACTTTATTATTAGTTTCACATGACATAGGCATTATTACTGATAAAGTATCACATGTTGCATGTTTAAATAAAAGACTACACTTCCATGGTAGTCGAGATAAGTTTAAAGATGCTACTGAGAAGGATCTATCTCTTTTATATGGCCATTCTGTGCATGTACTAACTCACAATCACGAGAATGGAGGAGATCGATTATGATGGATTTTTTTCATTATGATTTTCTGAGAAATACATTAATTACTGGTATGATTATTGGAGTTATGGCTCCATTATTAGGTGTGTTCGTCGTATTTAGAAGATTATCACTTATTTCTGATGCATTAAGTCACGTGACATTATCAGGAGTAGCAGCAAGTCTTTTACTTGAAAAGTTTTTCTTTTCTTCCGGCTTTATTAGCCCTTTATTTATGGGGATGACATTTTCGGTTGCAGGAGCATTTTTAATTGAAAAATTAAGAAGTGTTTATAGACATTACCAAGAGTTAGCAATTCCAATCATTCTTTCAGGAGGAATGGGATTAGGGGTCATCTTAATTTCATTAGCTAATGGATTTAATACGGATTTATTTAGTTATTTATTCGGTAGTGTTAGTGCCGTTTCAATGGAAGATTTAATTATTGTCATAATTATAGCTGTTTTTGTAGTAATATCTATCATAGTGCTTTATAAAGAATTGTTCCTATTATCATTTGATGAGGAATATGCAGTTGCTTCAGGTATTAATGCAAAATGGATTCATTATTTGTTCATATTATTAGTGGCTTTAGTAGTATCCATTTCTATGAGAGTTGTAGGCGTTTTATTAGTATCTTCTTTAATGACTTTACCAGTGGCAGCGAGCATACGAATTTCGAAGGGGTTTAAGCAAACAATTTTCTTTTCAATAATTTTTGGAGAGTTTTCAGTTGTTGCAGGTATTTTGCTTTCTTATAACTTAAATCTCGCGCCTGGTGGTACGATTGTGATCCTGCAAATCCTTATTCTTATTTTTACTTTAGGTTTGAAGAAATTAAGAACAAGTCAAAGGTAGTGATTAAATGAAATTAGCAGATGCATCAAAATTATTAAAAGAAAGAGGCTTCAAAAATACGCCTAAACGATATGATATGCTTGAATATATTTTTAGGCAAAATAAATATGTAACTGCAAGAGATATTCAACAAGCTTTAAAAGATAAATACAAAGGACTTAGCTTCGATACGATCTATCGTAATTTATCAACATTTATTGAAGTAGATGTAGTGGAAGTTACAGAACTAGATGGTGAAAAACGTTTTCGATCGAAGTGTTCTTCATCAGAGCATCATCATCATTTTATTTGTTTAGATTGTGGTAATACAAAAAGTATTTATAGATGCCCTATGGACAATTTATCTGTTGATTTACCTGGTTATACAGTACAAAGTCATAAATTTGAAATATACGGTCTTTGTCCAGAATGTAGTTGAATTTTATATATCTTTAGAGAGTACAAATGGTACTCTCTATTTTTTTTAGGAATAAGTAAACTTAATATTTATTTTAAATATATTACATAATTTTCCAAAACCATTTATACTTTAATTAAAAGTGATATATTATTTTAATGCACTTGAAAAAACAAAGGAGTAAAAAGTATGGCTATAGGAGATTTTATCTTTCAGTTGATTGTATTTTTAATACCAGTTACTATAATTATTTTTGTTTTATTTATTTTTCGATCTACTAGGAAAAATAGACTTCAAATGCAGAGACTTGAGGCAGAACTTGATAAAATAAATGAAAAATTAAAAAAAGATTAGTAGACTCTCAAGTTATTTAAAAGGAATTTGTTAATTAAGATCAGTATGCTTTCAGAATTTAAGTAATTAGATTTGTAAATTTTAAAGATAATTTATTGATGTCTTCATGCCGTTGGAAAATACCCTTGTCGAATTAATAACCAAATTTCGCAAAGGGAGCACTATGATGTTGATTTCCACTACAAAATTGACTAATTTAAATTTCAACAATCTGAAGACACTATATTATTGTCTTTTTTTCATTTATAAGGTATAGTATATTTCATCATATATGTTTAAATGTTTAAACGTATAATCTTAATTAGAATTAAATGATAAATAATATAAGTGTAAAGAGTAGGGAGAAAAAACGATGAAGGCAAATGAGACCGTATTAATTACAGGCGCATCTGGAGGAATTGGTAAAGAACTAGCTATTTTTTTCGCAAAAGATGGACTCAATTTAGTTTTAGTAGCAAGATCGATTGATAATTTAATAAAAGTAAAAAATGAAATAGAATCAAAGTCGAAAGTAAAGATTCATCTATTTTCAAAGGACTTATCTAAGGAAGATGAAATAGTTTCTTTACAAAGGAAATTAACTGCTGAAAATATTCAAGTCGACTATTTAGTGAATAATGCTGGGTTTGGATTATTTGGGGAATTTGCTACTACCAATTTAGATGAAGAGTTAAACATGATTGATTTAAATATACGTACAGTTACACATCTTACAAAACTGTTTTTAAAAGGTATGATTGAACGAAATAAAGGTGGAGTGATGAATATTGCATCTACTGCAGCATTTCAACCTGGACCTTTAATGGCAGTTTACTTTGCTACAAAGTCATACGTTCTTTCTTTTACAGAAGCACTTTCGAATGAAATGAAAGGAACAAATGTTAAAGTAACTGCTGTTTGTCCAGGTGCAACTGAAACGAATTTTGGAAAACGTGCCAATATGCATGAATCAAATTTATTCCAAAGTGGAGTAGGGAATGTAAAAGATGTTGCTAAAGTAGCATATAAAGGATTTAGAGAAGGAAAGACAATTGTGATTCCTGGAATGAAAAATAAAATACTAACAAATTCTGTTCGACTCATGCCAAGAAAATTAGTTACGAACGTTGTAAGGTATATCCAAAGAAGAATATAATTTATAAAACGACTCAGTCACATATGACCGAGTCGTTTTTTTTTGCCACCAAATTTTGTATGAATTCCTAACTGAGAATTTTAGGGAAGTTAAGAACTATGTAAATTAAACAAACAATTTATTCACGAATAGTTGAGAAATTATTTCTGCCCAGCAGGGTGTGTAAATACTTGGAATAATACACCAAATTTGTCGACTACTTTACCATAGCATGGGCTAAAACCAGTATCTTGTAATGGTAATTCTACTTCGCCGCCATCTGAAAGTCCTTCAAAAAATCTTTTTGAAATTTCAATTTCATTTGTAGAAATACAAATTGTTACTTGGTTTCCACTTTGGAACGGGTAACCAGGATAAGTATCTGAAAGCATTAATACTGATTCTCCGATTTGGATCGTTGCGTGCATGATTAAATTCTTAGCTTCTGACGGGATTTTTCCTTCTGAATCACCATCAACTTCTCCATAAGTTTGACTAAATAATAACTTTGCATCAAGCGCTTTTTCATAAAAATTAATTGCTTCTTGAGCATTTCCATCCATGATTAAATAAGGGATTAATTGTAATGACATGTCCACTTCACTCCTTGTTTGAAATTAATTTTGTTAATTTGAGAGAAATATGACTTAGGTAGCAATGAACGCTTGTCTATCCATGACCATATTCTATCAGTAAATAAATTATAAAATAAAGAACATACGTTTGCAATGAGGACTTATTTTAATTTTTTCGACATAAAACGGGAACTTTTGTTCTTTTTTTTAATTCATTAATTTATCCGTTAAATAGAGGGGAATTCCGTCTATTGTTGAATAGTATGCATTAGGGCAACATGTTTAATAAACTTATAGCCTAGGAGGCTGAGTGGTTTGCAGGAGCTCAAAAAATATAAAAGAAATGTCTTCTTATTATTATTTGTTATATTTATTTCATTTATAGGACATTTTGCTAAGCCTTTTCCAATTGTTGGTAGAAGAATTTTAGAAGGGGTTTTTTGGCTTTCACTAATTAGTTGTTTTGGAATTATTACAAATGGAGTAATTAAGTTTAGTCAAAAAATAGGTAAGTTAGCATATTTTTTTGTTTTAGGTAGTTTAATTAGTGCAATTTTTGCATTTACAATTGAAACTATCAATATCATAAAGGTTATTTCATTTTATATTTATTATATTTGTCTTTTCGCGAGCTTAATTACTGGTGTAATAGCAATTATTAAGGAAGAAAAAGGATTAGCAAAACTATCGGGTTTTATATTAATGTTTTTATTTGGACTAATCTTTATGTGTACTTTTATTTTCTGGAATATAAATGGTGCTCAATATTAATTGAGTATGTTATAAAGTCAACTTTTCCATCTAGAAATAGATGGTTTTTTATTTTTGACCGTTTCTAAAATTAAAAAAGGTATTAAGTTAAATTTATAGAATAGGTGAGATATTGTGAATTACCCATTTGGAAAAGAACTATTGAAACTTAAACTACAAACTAATTATGGGGGAAGAATATGAATAATATGTTATGGAATTCACCTGAAAACTTGAAAACATTACTTGCAGAACTAGTTAGTTGGAAAAGTATAACGCTTACGGATGGGGAACGGCAATTTCCAATTAATTTATTTAAAAAGCTATCTACTTTAAAACATTTTAAAGACCTACCACAACAATTGAAGTTACATGATTCAGACAAAGGTCGGAAATTTTTAACTGCATTATATAAAAGTCCAAATGTAAAAAATACGATTTGTCTTATAAGTCATTTTGATACCGTAAATACAGAAGAATACGGTGAGCTTGAACATTTATCTACAAAAACAGAGGAATTAACAAAGGCATTTCATGAACGGTTAAATGAATTATCAAAAGAAGTACAAAGTGATCTGAATTCTGGTGAATATTTATTTGGTCGTGGTTCGATTGATATGAAAATGGGACTTGCGATGCATATGAGTATAATTGAGAAAGCTAGTATTGAGGAATGGCCAATTAATCTTTTATTATTAACCGTGCCTGATGAAGAGGTAAATTCGGCTGGAATGCGTGATGCGGTCTCAACACTTGTAAACCTTCAGGAAGAATATGATTTAAATTATAAATTATTTTTAAATGGTGAGCCCGTATTTACACAAGAACCAGGAGATCCAAAGTATTATATTTACTCTGGTACAATCGGTAAAATAATGCCAGCAGCATTATTTTATGGTAAAGAAACTCATGCTGGAGAACCATTTAGTGGCATAACATCTCCATATATTGCTTCTTTTTTAACTAGAAAAATGGAGTGGAATGAGGAGTTTCAAGAGATTGATTTTGGCGAGAAGACTCCGTTACCTGTTACCCTGCAGCAGAAGGATTTGAGGTTAGAGTATTCGACTCAAACGCCTTTTCGTTCATGTGCGTTATACAATGTATTTTTAATGAAAAGAAACGCTTCCGACGTTTTTAATTTATTTGAAAAAATAGCACACGAAGCTGCTGAAGAATGTAGTTTTGAATATGAAAATATATGTAAAAGACAAAACGTAAATCCGATTGGTAAAGTAAAAGTTATCCAATATAAAGACTTGTATCAATATGCTATCGAAAAGCTCGGAATGGAATATGTATTGAACCTTAAAAAGGAAGTTAATTCGCATAGTGAGTGGGATGATCGTGAGAAATCCTTTAGAATCGCAGACAATTTAATGATTGAATGTCAGGAGCTTGCACCTGCAATTATCATTTTGTTTGCGCCACCTTACTATCCAGCAGTTAATTCTACTGGAGATGAGTTAGTGGAGCAGTGTATTAAGTTTTCTTCTGATGTCGCTATGAATCAGTTTAATCTACCAGTAAAACGTATTCACTATTTTAATGGAATAAGTGATTTAAGTTATGTTAATTACAGTGATTCTTCGAGCGGATGGACAGCATTCGAGTCAAACACGCCAGTATGGGGAGATAGTTATACTTTACCTTTTAGCTTAATGGAAAAATTAAATGCCCCTGTGTTAAATATCGGACCGTTCGGAAAAGATGCTCATAAGTTAACTGAGCGATTACATATGAGAAATGCATTTGAAGAAGTGCCTTATATAGTGGAAGAAGTGATTCATATGATTAGTAAAATGAAATGATAAAAAAACCTTCTAAATTAGAAGGTTTTTTTCTTTAATATTCTATTTCTTCAATATCCTTTGGCTGAGGAAGTGGCTGGTTATTTTTATTGCTCTCGTTTATATTATTTAATTCGTCTTCTCTTCTTTCCCTTATAATGCTGTTTTGCTTTTCGCGATCTTTCAAATTATTTGCTCCTTTCTCTTCGTTTATAGTTAATTTGTGCAAAATTCACTATTTTTATTAGAAGTTTGGGGAGCAAAGAGGGCAGGGAAGGAATGCTTAAAGCTTTGCCGAATTGTTTAACCTTTTATTTCTGCTTTTTGGTTAAATAGATTATTAAAAATTGTTTGCCACTCATCTTGATTTTTTATTTCAGTTATACAGATTCTATGATTTTTAGTTACTTTTAATTGATAATCTGATAAGGAAATCCTTCCTTCGTTCGTTAATAAGTTGACTATTTTATGTTGGGTAAAAATTGTTTCATTACTTGTTTGTAAGTAGTTAAATTGTTCTTCGAATTGTTTTAGCTGTTTCGGAATAATTGAAATGAATAGTAAGTCCTTCCATGTTTCATTGAATTTTTGAAGTATAAAGTTCGAATTGTCTTGTTCAATTATTCGATAGGATCCATTTAGATCTGAGTATTCATAATGGTCATGAAGCAAGAGTGGTTCCAAAAAACCGCCACCAATTCCTACGTCAGCAAGATAGTATTGATTATCAATTTTTACTAATAGAGATAAATGTGAGAATTCAGGATTCCAACACTGTTTTTCTTCATTCCAAAATTTGGTTGAAATTAATGATACATTAAAACCTAATTCCTGTAAGACTGAAAAAAGTAATGAATTCGTTTCAAAACAAATCCCACCACGCTTGCCTGTCGTTATTTTTTTCATAATTTGAGAAGGATTCATTGAGAGTGGTATTTGAGAAATAATATCGATATTTTCAAATGGTATGGAAAGTAAATGATGCTTATGAATTTGTTTTAATGAGGAATATGAAATTGTTTCGGTTTTTTTTAAACCGATATGTTTAAAATATAACTCGATTAACATGAAATCCTCCATAAAATTTAGTTTAAATAGTAAATATAATGAGTATACAATGAGGATTGTATAAAAAGTGAATAATAAGAGAAATAATTTAAAATTTTCTAAAATCATAGTTGACACATAGGAATAGTATGTTTATTATTAACCTTATATAAAAAATCAATATGGCTGATTGGAAGACCAAAGGCCCTTAACTATTTTTCATTAGTTAAGGGTCTTTTTGCACTTTAAAAAAGGATAAATTGGTAGCGATGATGAGTACTCGATGTAGCTATCAATTTTAGGATTAAAGTATAAGTGCAACTACGTCTATTGCCTTTACCTAAAAGGCTAAGGAATCGACGAGTTTTCTTTATATTTGTGCCTTAAAAGGGGAGATTTTAATGTGTTGAAATGTCGAGAAGGGTACAAATAAAAATCGGAAAATTGAATTTGAGAGGGGCAAATCATTGTGGGGGCAAAGAAATGGATTATTAGCTCGGTAGTTGTTGTATTGGCAGTTTCCGGAGTATTGTATGCGACTTTGAAGGACGATAAATCTAAGACTACTAATACTGTAGCGGCAAATAAAAATGTTGAATTGTTAAATGTATCTTATGATCCAACTCGTGAATTATATGAAAACTATAATAAAGCTTTTAGTAAGTATTGGGAAAAAGAACATGACCAAACAGTTACAATTAAACAGTCTCATGGTGGTTCTGGTAAACAGGCTAGGGCAGTAATTGACGGTTTAGATGCCGATGTAGTTACACTAGCTCTTGGATATGATATTGACTCGATCAATGAAAAGGCACAACTAATATCCCCTAATTGGCAAAAAGAATTTGAATACAATTCAACTCCTTATACATCAACAATTGTTTTTTTAGTAAGAAAAGGAAATCCAAAAAATATTAAGGATTGGGATGATTTAACGAAAAAAGGAGTTCAAGTAATTACTCCAAATCCTAAGACTTCAGGTGGTGCAAGGTGGAATTATTTAGCTGCTTGGGGCTATGCAGACAAAAAATATAATGGTGATGAGAAAAAAGTAAAAGCATTTATGAAAAAATTATATAAAAACGTTCCAGTATTAGATACTGGCGCACGTGGTTCAACAACTACATTTGTTGAAAAAGGAATTGGAGATGTATTAATTGCATGGGAAAATGAAGCATTACTTTCAGTGAAGGAATTAGGTGAGGGGAAATATAAAATTGTTTATCCTTCGATTAGTATTTTAGCTGAGCCACCTGTTGCCCTTGTTGATAAAAATGTGAAGGAAAAGAAGACTGAAGAAGTGGCTAAGGCCTACTTATCTTATCTTTATAGTAAAGAAGGGCAAAATATCATTGCAGAAAATTATTATCGTCCTCGAGATAAAGAGGTTCTCGCAAAATATAGTAAACAATATCCAAACCTTCCATTGTTAACAATTGATAAAGATTTCGGAGGATGGAGTAAAGCTCAATCAAAGCATTTTGATGATGGTGGAGTATTTGACCAAATTTATCAATAATTACGAAATTGAAAAAAATGGAGGACGCTGGAATTTATAGGACGATTTTCTAATGCTTAGGCCAAGTCTTCTTTATTTCACTTTATGAAAGTTGGCAACGAAGAAGAATACACAGGCGTAGTAGCCAATTCTAGGAATAAAGTATAAGTGCAACTACGTCTCTAGTCTTCGCCTAAAAGGCTCGTCAATTGGCGAGTTTTCTTTTGATTTTTTATTTTAAGGAGGTTTGACACAACTTGTTTAAGAAGCGAAAAAGAATCCTACCTGGATTTGGATTAACGTTTGGATTCTCAATATTATATATAAGTTTTTTTATTTTTCTACCGATTTCGATGCTGTTCTTACATTCTTTCGATATAGGTTGGGCTAAATTTATAAAAATAGTTAGTGAGCATAGAGTACTAATGTCTTATAAAGTTAGTTTTGGAACGGCATTTATTGCTGCGATTATTAACGCTGTTTTTGGTTTATTAGTTGCTTGGGTACTTGTACGTTATCGTTTTCCTGGAAAACGAATCGTAGATGCTTTTATTGATTTACCTTTTGCATTACCGACTGCAGTTGCTGGTATTACTTTAACAACATTGTATTCCCCAGATGGTTGGGTTGGAAAGTTCTTCTCTTTCAAAATCGCTTATACACCACTCGGGATTATTATAGCTCTCACATTTATCGGATTACCATTTGTGGTTAGAATGGTTCAACCAGTTCTTGAAAATTTTCAAAAAGATGTTGAAGAAGCAGCGGCAAGTCTAGGTGCAAACCGTTTTCAAATATTTTGGAAAGTAATTTTCCCAGGGATTTTACCAGCATTATTGACTGGATTTTCTTTAGCATTCGCCAGATCATTAGGTGAGTATGGGTCTGTAGTATTTATTTCTGGAAATATGCCGATGAAGACTGAAATTACACCCTTGTTAATTATGACAAAATTAGAGCAATATGATTACTCAGGTGCAACCGCACTTGCAGTTGTGTTATTAGTAACTTCTTTCTTGCTCTTATTGATCATTAGTATTTTTCAAAGATACGCAAATCGTGCTTTTGTTCAAGGGGGTAAAGGTTAAGAATGGAAAGAGAGTTTAAGATTGAGAGAAAAATAGAAGTGAATGCTAGTACAGAGAAAAAATCAAAATTAAGCTTCAATATAGTACCAATTATTTTAATCGGTATTGTCATTCTCTTTTTAGCCATATTTTTATTTCTTCCATTAGTATCAATTTTTATCAAGGCGTTACAAGATGGTTTTGGAGTTTATAAAGAAACGATTGTAAACGATGAGACATTAGCAGCAATTAAATTGACGTTTATGGTAACGATTATTACGCTTCCGCTAAATGCGATTTTTGGAGTTTCGATTGCGTGGGCTACAACGAAATTTAATTTTAAAGGAAAAAATTTATTATTAACTTTAATTGAACTGCCTTTTGCAGTGTCTCCGGTTGTAGCAGGATTTTTATTTGTTCTTTTATTTAGTCCGAATAATGGGATTTTTGGTGGTTGGTTAAAGGAACATAATTTGAAAATCATTTTTTCAACCCCAGGAATTGTTTTAGCAACAATTTTTGTCACATTGCCTTTTGTAGCAAAAGAATTAATTGCAGTTATGCAGGCAACAGGAAGTGCTGAAGAAGAGGCTGCACTAACTCTTGGTGCGAATGGATGGCATATTTTTTGGAAGGTGACACTTCCGAAAATTAAATGGGGACTTTTGTATGGGGTTATATTGTGTAATGCAAGAGCGGTAGGAGAATTTGGTGCTGTATCAGTTGTATCTGGACATATTCGCGGAGAAACAATTACAATGCCACTTCATATTGAAAATTTATATAATGAGTACCAATTTCCACAAGCTTATACAGTTGCGTCACTTATGTCTATTTTTGCGATTCTGACATTAATTATAAAAAATATTATTGAATGGAAAGTTCTAAAGGAAGAGAAACATTAGGAGAGGATTATATGTCAATTAAAGTTTCAAATGTAATAAAAAGCTATGATAATGAAACTGCCTTAAAAGGAATTGATTTAAAGATAAAAAAAGGAGAATTGGTTGCTTTATTAGGTCCATCTGGGTCGGGTAAAACAACATTATTGCGTATAATTGCTGGTTTAGAAAATCCAGATTTGGGTGAAATATTTTTTGAAGATCAGGATGTAGCAAATGTACAGGTAAAAGAAAGAAATGTAGGATTTGTATTCCAGCATTATGCTTTATTTCAGCACATGACCGTTTTTGATAATATCGCATTTGGTTTAAAAGTAAGACCAAGAGCTACACGTCCTTCTAAAAGAACAATTAATGAGAAAGTGATGGAATTACTATCATTAGTAAAATTAGAAAGCTTTGCTAATCGATTTCCTTCTCAATTATCTGGTGGACAAAGACAACGTGTTGCATTAGCTAGGGCTTTGGCTGTTGAACCAAGTGTTTTATTATTAGATGAACCATTTGGGGCATTAGATGCAAAAGTTCGAAAAGATTTAAGAAGATGGTTACGTAAACTCCATGATGAAATTCATATTACTAGTATATTTGTAACACATGATCAAGAGGAAGCACTTGAAGTTGCAGATCGAGTTGTCATTATGAATGGTGGAACGATTGAACAAATTGGAACACCTGAAGAAGTTTATCATACCCCAGCAAGTCCGTTTGTTTATGATTTTCTTGGGAAAGTTAATTTGTTTCATGGAAGGATAAATAAGGGAAACTTAATAAGTGGAGGATTAGAAATCCCATTACCAGAATTAGTTGAACAAGAACATAAAGAACATAACGAGGTTACAGGTTATGTGCGCCCTCATCAAATTACAATCGAAAAATTTGAAACCAATCAAACTTCAATCAGTGCAATCGTAACGCATATTCATGCTGTAGGACCGATAGTATATGTGGAAGTCCTACGGGAGGATACAAATGATTATGTTGAAATCGAACTCATGAACGAATTGTTCTACGAACTTAATATTCAACTAGGAGAAAGGGTATTTGTTCGTCCTAATGAATTGAAGGTATTTATCCCACAAGATTATTCGATTTAATAAGATAGGAAGAACAAAAAAGGTTAAGGATCAGAATCCTTAACCTTTTCATTATTTTTAACCTTTTGCTGCTTCTAGTTCAGCTAGTTTTTCTTTTGCAATGATGTCGATTTCACGTTTTAGTTCTTCAACCATTGTTTCTTCTGGTACTTTACGAACGATTTCTCCGTGGCGGAATAGTAATCCTTCACCACGAGCTCCAGCAATACCAATGTCTGCTTCACGTGCTTCTCCAGGACCGTTTACTGCACATCCAAGTACGGCAACTTTAATTGGTACTTTTAGAGTTGAAATGTATTCTTCAACTTCATTTGCAATACTAATTAAGTCAATTTCGATTCGACCACATGTAGGGCAAGAAATTAATGTCGCTGCATTTGATGATAAACCGAATGATTTAAGTAATTCCCTTGCAACTTTTACTTCTTCAACTGGATCTGCGCTTAAAGAGATACGCATAGTATTTCCGATCCCTTTACTAATGATAGCACCTAAACCAGCAGCACTCTTTACTGTACCTGCAAACAAAGTACCTGATTCAGTAATACCTAAATGTAGGGGATAATTGAATGCTTTTGAAGCTTTTTCATAAGCCTCAATTGCTAGGTTTACATCTGATGCTTTCATAGAGACGATGATGTCATGGAAATCTAAATCTTCAAGGATTTTAATATGATGTAGTGCACTTTCAACCATTCCATCAGCAGTTGGGTAACCATATTTCTCTAAGATACGTTTTTCTAATGAACCAGCATTAACACCGATACGAATAGGAATTCCTTTTGCTTTAGCAGCATTTACAACTGCTTCAACTTTTTCTTTACGACCGATATTACCTGGATTAATTCTTATTTTATCTATTCCGCCTTCAATTGCTTTTAAGGCTAATTTATAATCAAAATGTATATCTGCAACAAGTGGTATGTTAATTTGTCTTTTAATATCAGCGATTGCATTTGCAGCTCTTTCGTCTGGTACTGCAACTCGAACAATCTGACATCCAGCTTCTTCAAGTCGTTTAATTTCTGCAACTGTTGCTTCAACATCGTGTGTTTTTGTTGTTGTCATACTTTGGATTGAAATTTCATTTGCTCCACCAACAACTACATTACCTACTTTAACTGCACGTGTTTTACTTCTATGTGTAATTTCGTTCACGAGTAACTCGCTCCTTCAAAAATAACTTATTTCTATTTTTTATATCTCTACATTATCATATTTTCTTCATGATTACTCATTTTATCAACTGGTTCTAAAGAAATATAACACAAATTTTACTTTTTGGAAGAGTAAATTGGGAATTTATATGATTTTCCACTTTGAATTTTAGTAGGTGATAGTCCATCGTTTAACGCACTAAAATCTTTTGTGATTTGGCTGATTGGCTGGTTAAAATCAGGGTTAAGATCTTCGATAATTCCTAAAACAGTGTCACCGTTTTTCACTTGAATTTTTTCATATTTTGGAAGTGAAGTTGATTTTGTTTCTGATTTTGATGCTTTTGCTACTGTAGCAATATTTTTAGTTGGGATTGTCCCTACTTGTAGATCAAAGAATATTATATATGCAAGCAATAAAGAACCGAGTAAAAAAGCTATTTTTTTCATTAATAATCACTCCTTTTGTAGACTATATGCTTGTCCACAACGAATATTCCTACTAAGGAGATTGTACTTATAAATTTTTTAACAAAAAAAAGAAGTGTAAAATCACACTTCAGTAAACATTATTTTTTGGAAGGTAAATTATTAATTGTTAATGTGTACATACCAACTGTAATCAAAATAAAAATTAACGTTTGAAATGGAATATTTATTTTCAAAAATCCTAGCAACAAATAGATGACAGTAGGTAATGTTAAGCTATACGAAACCATTGCAAAGCGCTGTCTAAACGGCAAATGCTTAGTTGACTTAAATAAAGCTGTTAAAAACGCTAATAATGTAGCAACTATAAATATGAAAATACATGACCCTAAATAAAATAGAAAAAATAATGCAATTAAAAATACTGGAAGAGCTTCTTTTATATTGTTAATAAATTTCGAAACGTCCGCTTTGTTTATTTCAGTAGAATTTAATGAAGGGTAAGGGTAATCTTGCTCGCCTTTATCATTTTTAATAACTACTCTATTTTTTAATACAACAACGGCAAACTGTTCATTTTTTAATTTTGAAGGTATAACCGTTTCATTTGGATAAAAAGCATACTTATATTCGCCGATATTTCGTTCGAATGGCGTATTGTCGTTAATTGTTAAAGATCCTTTATTTAAAGAAATCGACTGAATATTATCTTTAAGCAAATCAGATACATTGTTCACCTGAAGCTTCACATTTTTTTCAAATGAAAAGAAACCTGGAAGAGTATATAAAATTGCTAGTAGGAAAAGAAAAAAGATAGTTTTACCGATTTTTTGGAGTCTATATCTTGATATTGTTTTTGGAGAGTATAAACTAAACCAAAATTGTTTAAATATATTCATAAACTCATCCTTTCTTATTTTAATGTTATTTCACTTCCCGAAATTTATTAAGTAACTTTCGGGCTATTTTGTATATTATAATCTTTTTTTTGAAATTGAATATTAAACTTTAATTAAAATGATAAGAGAAGGATAGGGAGAGAAAGAATTTAAGTCTGGCTTTTAAAAAAAACAATTTATTTTCACTAAAAAATAGTTTTATAAATTAAAATAAAAAAAAATAATAAAAAGTATTGACGTTTCGTTTGAAAGATGATAAATTAAATATTGTCTTAAGGACAATGCAAATTATTCCGCAGTAGCTCAGTGGTAGAGCACTCGGCTGTTAACCGAGTGGTCGTAGGTTCGAACCCTACCTGCGGAGCCATTTATATAGTTTGGCGGTGTAGCTCAGCTGGCTAGAGCGTACGGTTCATACCCGTGAGGTCGTGGGTTCGACTCCCTCCGCCGCTACCAATATTTTATTATGGAGTAATACCCAAGTCCGGCTGAAGGGATCGGTCTTGAAAACCGACAGGGGTGTAACAGCCCGCGGGGGTTCGAATCCCTCTTACTCCTTAAAAGTAAAAAAGTCTTCAACTATCATGTTGAAGACTTTTTTACTTTTTAAATTAACGAATGATGATATTAAATCTTCTATGACTACATCATTTAATCAAAATTTTTACTTCCAAAAATTAATCTTTTTTACTTTCTTTCCCTTTTGTGAGCATTACTATTGAAATCTTTCAGTTTATTTGATAACTTTAAATTGAAATTCACTATTATCTTTGGGAGGAAATTAAAAATGTCAAAATTTGAATTACCACAATTACCTTATGCTTATGATGCATTAGAGCCACACTTTGATAAAGAAACAATGAATATTCACCACACTCGTCACCACAATACATATGTAACAAACTTAAACGCTGCTTTAGAAGGTAAAGAAGTAGCTGCTTCTTCAATTGAAGAATTAATTTCAAACTTAGATGCACTTCCAGAAGGTATCCGTACAGCTGTACGTAACAATGGTGGTGGACATGCTAACCATAGCTTATTCTGGACTTTATTAACTCCAGAAGGAACTGGCACTCCAGTTGGTGAAGTTGCTGAAGCAATTAACGCTAAATTCGGTAGCTTAGATGAGTTAAAAGCTGCTTTCACTCAAGCTGCATTAACTCGTTTCGGTTCTGGTTGGGCTTGGTTAGTAGTAAACAACGGTGAATTAGAAGTGACTAGCACAGCTAACCAAGATTCACCATTAATGGAAGGCAAAACTCCTATCTTAGGTTTAGATGTATGGGAGCATGCTTACTACTTAAATTACCAAAACAAACGCCCTGACTACGTTGGTGCATTCTGGAATGTAGTAAACTGGGAAAAAGTAGAAGAATTATACCAAGCTGCTAAATAATTAACAAAAAATGGCACTACTTAATTTATTTAAGTAGTGTTTTTTTTTGTTTAAAAAAAGGATAAATTTTCATTTACTCGGAAAACTAGTTCATGAGACAAAGGAGAGTATATTATGAGTAAGTGGAAATTTTTAATAGGTGACGTAGATTTAAATAAAGATTTAATTCTTTTACTAAGTGTTGGTGGATTGTTAAATTTAGCGACAGCTTTATCTAGCACATTTGTAAATGTTTATTTGTGGAAGCAATCAAATAGTTATTTACCAATTGCTTCGTATCAATTTTCGATCGCTTTTTTTCAAGCTCTTACATTTGTAATAGCAGGTAGATTAGCTAAAACAATTGATCGCGTTGTCATTTTAAGAGTGGGTATTTCTTTTTTAGCAATATTCTACATAGTCGTTTTACTATTTGAAACGAAGACATTATTAGCAACAATTTTGATTGGAGCGATTTTAGGAATTGGAAATGGTTGTTACTATTTAGCATTTAATTTATTAACGTTTGAAGTTACTGAACCAGAAACTAGACAATTTTTTAATGGTTTTTTAGGGCTAATTAATTCATTTACGGGAATGCTTGGCCCATTTATAGCTGGAGCGATTATCTCTTCAATGATCGGAAATAAAGGTTATCATTTTGTGTTTCTCGCTGCAGTTATTTTATTTATATGTGCAGTTGTCTTAAGTTGTTTCTTAATTAGACGGGAACTTGATAGTGAATTCAATATTAAGCGCGTCATTCAAGAAAGAAAATTAAATGACAATTGGCGGAAAGTAACAAATGCTAATTTCTTTCAGGGGATTCGTGAAGGGATTTTTATGTTTGTTATTTCGATTTATATTTTCTTATCTACCGGAAGTGAATTTGCATTAGGGAAATACGGATTAATTACATCGTTAATTAGCTTTATTACCTACTATATTGTTACAAGAATTATAAAAGAAAATTTTCGAATGAAAGCTATATTTATAGGTGGTTTTCTACTATTCTGCGCTGTTTTTGTAATCGCTTTTAAAATTACATTTCCATTATTAATGATATACGGTGCAATAATTTCTTTAGCATATCCAATCATTTTAGTACCTTACTTATCTTTAACATATGATATAATAGGAAAATCGTATAAGGCCAGGGAATATAGGGTGGAATATATCGTTATACGTGAAGTGTATTTAAATAGCGGTAGAATGTTTTCTATTGCAGTTTTCATTGTATGTACTTCAATATTTCAACCAGAACAAGTTATTCCAATATTAATGTGTTTATTTGGTACAGGACACTTTTTGGTCTATTTCGTAATGAGGAAATTAGAATATAAGCATGCTTAAGTATTGTCACTAAATTGTCAAAAACTTAGCTGCGATTCCATTTCCAGTTCAACAAAATATTAATATGTAGTAATTGTAGAAAAAAGAGGAGAAAAAATGAATAAACAAAAGAAATATAAAATCACACTACCCACACGACTGAATGTACTATTTTTTCTTGTGTTTGTCTTATTTTCTTTTTTAATTCTAAGATTAGGTGTTGTGCAAATTGTTAAAGGTGAAGACTATAAATTAGAATTAGAGCGAACAGAAAATATGACCGTTGATCAAGCTGTGCCAAGGGGGAAAATTTTAGATCGTAACGGAAAGGTTGTCGTAGATAATACGCCTTTACGTACAATTACGTATACGAGAAAAAAAGGGACAACTTCTGGTGAGTTATTAACAATGGCTACAAAGTTAAAAAGTTATCTAAAGATGCCAACTAATAAAATAACTGAACGAGATAAAAAAGATTATTGGTTATTAACGAATCCTAAAGATGCAAAAAAGCTAGTATCAAAAGAAGAAAATAAAACACTAAAAGCCCAAAATAAAGATGATGACGCTGCTTACAACAAAGCCTACTATAATTTACAGCTTGATAAAATTACAGCAGATGATATCAATTCACTTAGTGCAAATGACTTGCAAATACTTGCGATTTACAAGCAAATGAGTGTCGGTTATGCACTAACTCCACAAACAATAAAAAGTGAGGGAGTAACTGAAAAAGAATATGCGACAGTTAGTGAACATTTGGACGAGCTTCCGGGTGTAGATGTAACGACAAATTGGGAAAGAAAATACGTTTATGGTGATACGTTCCGAACAATTTTAGGTAATATAACTTCTGAAAAAGAAGGCTTACCTGCTCAAAATGTAGATTATTATTTAGCACGTGGTTATGATCGTAATGACCGTGTAGGAAAAAGTTATATAGAAAAGCAATATGAAGATGTTTTACGTGGTACAAAAGGTAAGGCACAAAATGTTATCGATTCAAATGGAAATGTTGTGGATACGAAAGTAATTACTGAAGGGGAACCTGGAAGTGATTTAGTCCTATCAATTGATATTGAGCTTCAAGGTAAGGTTGATGAAATAATAAAAGATAGGCTATTACAAGCAAAAGCAACGTCAAATGGTCGATATTTGGATCGTGCATTTGTTACGATGATTAACCCGAAAACGGGTGAAATTTTAGCCATGTCAGGAAAGCAAATTGTTAAAGACAAAAAGACAGGAAAAAATAAAGTTGTAGATTACGCAACAGGAAACATTACTTCATCTTATGAGATGGGTTCAACAGTAAAAGGTGCAACTCTTTTAACGGGTTATCAAACTGGCGCAATTACTCCAGGTCAAAAGCAATTCGATACACCGATTAAAATTGCAGGTACACCAGTTAAAGCGTCATATAAAAACTTCGGTTGGATTAATGATTTAGATGCACTAAAGTATTCTTCAAACGTTTATATGTTCCGAACGGCTATGGCTATTGGACATGCAAATTACGTTCAGAATAAGCCTTTAGATATCGACGTTAAAGCGTTTGATACATTCCGAAATAGTTTCAGTCAATTCGGACTAGGTGTTAAAACTGGAATAGATTTACCAAATGAAGCTATTGGATTTAAAGGTGTAGACAAAAGCCCAGGTTTCCTTCTTGATATGGCGATTGGACAGTATGATACTTATACGCCACTTCAATTAGCTCAATATGTATCTACAATCGCAAATGGAGGTTACAGAATTCAACCACATGTTGCGAAAGAATTGAGACAACCTTCAATCGGGGATGATACTGGTGTCATTAGACAAGAAATTAAGCCTAAAGTATTAAATCGAATTGATATGAAACAATCATACATCGATCATGTTAAACAAGGTTTAATCAAAGTATATAATGAGACTGGTGGTACTGCTCACAAATACTTCACAGGCGTCGACTATAAAATAGCTGGTAAAACAGGTACAGCCCAATCTGTATACGACGGTCCAGATCGTAAAAAATACAATGGGCCACAAAAAACTTATAATGAAACATTGATGGGATATGCTCCGTATGACAATCCTGAAATTGCCTTTGTAGTAGTAGTTCCTTGGTTACAAACTGACCAAGCGCCAGTAAATAAATACATTGGCCGAGATATTATGGATGAATACTTTAAATTGAAAAAAGAAAGACAATCAATTTATAATGACGAACCAAAAGACAGTTTAGATAATCAAGACAATCAAGATAGTCAAGATACTCAAAATAAAAATCAATAAAAAAAGAGAAGGGGTGAGGCCCCTTCTCTTTTTTATTTGGAAACCCCCTCTTCCTTCACCTTTTGAACTTATTTACACAATCTTTACATTCGGTTAAAACAGGTTTAATAGTTTGAGAATATGATTATTCATGTAATGTATTACTGAATTTCAACGATTATAAATTTTATCTATTGTTTAGTTAATATTTTATATATCAAAAATAGAAAGCTTCCTTTAGGATGAGAGGGGATCGAAAGTTATGACAATGACATTAAATAGAGAGAATACAATTAAAAACGAAGATATACTTGAGACAAATACAAACTTAAAAAAATCAATTGTTTATGATACTCAAGATTTAAATTTATGGTATGGACAAGATAAAGCATTAAAAAATATAAATTTAAGTATTTATGAGAATGAAGTTACTGCGATTATTGGACCTAGTGGATGTGGTAAATCGACCTATTTAAAAACGTTAAATCGTATGGTTGAGTTAGTTCCTTCAGTTCGTACAGAAGGGAAGATTCTTTACCGCGAACAAGATATTTTCGATAAAAACTATCCAGTTGAAGAATTAAGAACACACGTAGGGATGGTATTCCAAAAACCAAACGTATTCCCTAAATCAATTTGGGAAAACGTTGCATATGGACCAAAAATACATGGAATTAAAGATAAAGCTACATTAAATCAGATAGTTGAAAAAAGTTTAAAAGGCGCAGCAATTTGGGATGAGGTTAAAGATCGTTTACATGAGAATGCTTTTGGTCTTTCAGGAGGGCAACAACAACGTATATGTATTGCACGTTGTCTAGCAATCGAGCCAGATGTTATTTTGATGGATGAGCCAACGTCAGCACTTGATCCTATTTCAACTTTAAAAGTTGAAGAGTTAATTCATGATTTAAAGAAAGATTTTAGTATTATTATTGTTACGCATAATATGCAACAAGCAGCTCGTGTTTCTGATAAAACTGCTTTCTTTTTAAGCGGTGAAGTAGTTGAGTTCTCAGATACAAATAAACTGTTCTCAACACCTAAAGATAAACGTACTGAAGACTACATTACTGGACGATTCGGATAATAGAAGGGAACAGGTGAAAAGAGATGAGAAATCAATTTGAAGCAGACTTAAAATCATTACAAGAAATGATCATCGAATTGGCTGAGAAAACAAAAAAAGCAGTAATTAAAAGTATGGAAGCCTTTCGTACTGAAAATATTGAATTAGCTTTAGAAGTAATTGACGAAGATGATCGCATCAACAAATTAGAAAAGGAAGTTAATGAATTAATTTTAGTTATTATTACAAGACAACAACCGGTTGCTGTTGACTTAAGAAGAAATTTAACTGCTATAAAGATTGCTCATGATCTTGAACGAGTTGCAGATTATGCAGTAAATATCGCAAAATCGACAATTCGTATTCGTAGTCGTCAAGAAAACTTACCTTTAGAGAATATAGAAAAGATGCATGAACTTGGCTTAGATATGTTAACAAAAGCCTCAGAAGCATACCGAACTGAAGATTTACAAGCTGCAAAAGAAATTGGTGAAATTGACGATCTTGTTGATGAATTATATGGAACAACCGTTAGAACACTAATGTCGAGCATTGCAAATTCTCCTGAACATGTATCGAATATCATGCAAATGGCATTTATTTGTAGATATCTTGAAAGAATTGCAGATTATGCAACAAATATTGCGGAGAATATTTATTATTTAGTTAAAGGTAAACATTATTTATTAAATCAATAAAAAATAAGACTTTTTTTAAAACAGTAAAATAAGATAAAAGGGTGTTCAGACAAAATTTACCTGAAGGCCCTTTTGTCATATTTATGTAATATAAAGCATACTTCTTTAACTAGTATAAGATATTGAGGTGGTAATAAATGAAGGTTGTTATTTTAGCTGGAGGATACGGTCAAAGGCTTTTACCAATTACTAACAACATTCCTAAGCCACTATTACCAATCGCAAATAGAGCGGCAATTGAGCATTTAATATTACATTTAACAAGACTTGGGTTTAATGAATTTATCATTCAGCTTCATTATATGTCCCAAGCAATTATTGAGACGATCAATGCGATGAAATTAAAAAATGTTTCAATTGATTATATTATAGAAGAAAAAAGTTTAGGGTCAGCTGGTTGTTTAAGACTATCTAAGCATTTTCTTAATGAACCCTTTCTATTAGTGAGCGGTGATATTTTATTTGACGCTGATATTAGAGATGCCTTAAAAATTCATATTGAAAGTAAAAGTAGATTTTCTATGTTTGTAAAACAAGTCGAAAAATGTGGATCATATGGAAATGTAAAAGTAAAAAATGGACAAATAATCGATTTTATTGAAAAGCCAAATGAAGGTAGTGAAATTAGTAAATTAGTTAATACTGGAATATATATTATGAATCCTGAATTATTACTTCAAATTCCAGAAAATCGTTATTTTGACATTAGTAATGATCTAATTCCTTTAATGTTAAAAAATAATATTAGTTTAAATGCTTTTCAATTAGAAGGTTATTGGATTGATTACGGAACTCCTAAAAGGTTTGCAAAGCTGAACGTAGATTGGATTGAAGAGAAATTAAACTTACCTATTCCAGCTGTTCAAATATTACCAAGAATCTTTTTAGGTGAGCATGTAACGATAAATAATAATGTTAAGATTGTTTCTCCAGTTATTATTGGGAATGATGTTACGATTGAAGAGAACTGTGTAATTGGCCCATATGTGTCAATTAGTTCTAATATTCGAATCAATCAGGGCAGTGTATTACATCATCAAGCAGTCTTTCAAAAATATACTCTGAATTATGAGAATAGATTTGTACATAATTCAATAAAAAAAATATCAAAAGAAATGCATTGAATCAATAAAAACTATGGAAATTATCGCGAAAGAATGTTATTATATACAAGTCTGATTATGTCACTATGTCAGGAGGGAAAATAAATGCGCGTAAATATTACATTAGCATGTACAGAATGCGGAGATCGTAACTATATCACTACTAAAAATAAACGTAATAACCCAGACCGTCTTGAGCTTAAAAAATATTGCCCAAGACTTAAAAAAGTTACAGTTCATCGCGAAACAAAGTAAACAGTAGGAATTTTCCTACTGTTTTTTTTTATTTTAAAACTTATAATTTTAATTAGAATACATTTTTTATATAAAACTTGACCTGACCTAAGGAGGCCATAAGTTATGGGAAAAAAAGAAATTAGGAATTCTATGATGAAAAATTTGAAAAAAATTTCATTATTAGACAGAGACAAAAAGTCAAAACAAATTATAGAAAAATTATTAAGTACAGAAAAATTGAAGAGTGCAGATATTATAGCAACTACTATGCCAATGGAACATGAAATAAATACAAAGTATTTAATAACTGCTTGTTGGAAAATGAATAAATCAGTTGTTGTACCTAAATGCAACCATGAAACTAGAGAAATGCATTTTTACAAAATCAAATCTTTTGATGATTTAAAGAAAGGGTATTTTGGTATACAAGAGCCTATTGAAGAAAAATGTGAGGAAATTAGGAAAGAATTTATTGATTTAATAATTGTTCCTGGAGTAGCATATACAAAAAATGGTGAACGTTTAGGATATGGTGGTGGTTATTATGATCGATACTTAGAAGATTATAATAAACAACTCTTAGCGATAGCTTATGACATTCAAATCGTTGATGAACTACCTACAGAAAAACATGACGTAAAAATACCTTTAGTTTTAACAGAATCAAGAATAATAGAAGTAATTTAATAAGTGCATAATGTGACACGAATTGTTTAAAAATAGGTAAAGCTTAATTATGAAATAGACTTATTGCCTAAAAAAGACAAATTTACACACAATGTATTTACACACAATGTATTTGTACACAACTAACATTGTAACAAATTTGTAAAATGTTTCACAAACTTCGAGTGATAATACATATATAATAAAGAAGTCCCAATTACTTACACTTTTATAACACAAATGAGGTGGATATTATGTTACACAAAGAAGTAAATCGTGTCGCACTTATCGGAACAGGCGCAGTTGGAGCAAGCTATGCTTTTGGTATGTTAAATAAAGGTGTTGCCGAAGAATTAGTTATGATTGATTTAAATAAGGATAAAGCGGAAGGAGACGCAATGGATTTAAGCCATTGTCTTCCTTTTGTAAGTTCTAGAACAAAAATTTGGGCTGGAGATTACAGTGATTGTAAAGATGCGAGTTTAGTCGTCATTACAGCTGGAGCAGCTCAAAAACCAGGAGAAACTCGTTTAGATTTAGTTGCAAAAAATTGCGCTATTTTTAAAGGAATCGTTGGAGATATAATGGCATCAGGATTTGATGGTATCTTTTTAATTGCCACAAATCCAGTAGATATTTTAACATATGCGACTTGGAAATATTCAGGGTTACCAAAAGAAAGAGTAATCGGATCTGGTACAAGTTTAGATACTGCACGTTTTAGATATATGCTTGGTGATTACTTTAATGTTGATGCAAGAAATATCCATGGATATATAATAGGTGAACATGGTGATAGTGAACTACCAGTTTGGTCTCAAACAACTATTGGCACGTCTCCTGTACACCATGTATTAAAGAAAAATCCAAAATACAGTCAAAGAGAGCTTGATGAAATCTTTTTAAATACACGTGATGCTGCATACCACATAATAAAGAAAAAAGGTGCAACATACTATGGAATTGGAATGGGCTTAGTTAGATTAACAAAAGCGATTTTAAAAAATGAAAATAGTATTATTACTGTTTCTGCTTATTTAGATGGACAATATGGAGAACATGATATATACATTGGCGTTCCAGCAGTAATAAACCGTGGTGGAATTCGAGAAATCGTTGAACTAGATTTAAATGAATTAGAGCAACGTCAGTTTAAAAACTCTGTAGACACATTAAGAAAAACGATGGAGCCTATTTTATAAATTTGAACAACTAAGACCTCTTTCAATGAAAGAGGTTTTAATGTGTAGATTATTTGAAAAATACGCCATCTTTTAATATTGTAAAAGTAACAATAAAGATGTTAAGGAGGTAATTTTGAAAAAGATAAAAGGTAAGTACTCATGGGTTTTAATAATATTTATAATTATTATTGGACTAGCTCTATTTTTTAGAAACCAACATTATTTTAATAATCAAAAGACTAAAGAGACTTCGTTGAAATTTCCTAATTACGATGATACAGCCAGCGAAGATGAGGATGGTTTATTAGCTGTAAAGAATCCTACATCTAATTTAGTATTAGTTAATAAAGAAAGAAAGCTACCAGAGGGGTATGAACCGCCAGATTTAGTTTATCCGATTGTTCCTTTACATGGTGTAAACAAAGATAAGACATTAATGAGGAAAGAGGCAGCTCATGCTTTAGAAAAATTATTTGAAAGAGCAGAATCAGATGGTATACAGCTTACTCCAGTTTCTGCCTATCGCTCTTTTGATCGACAACGAAGCTTGTATAATTATTATATACAAATTCATGGTGCAGATTGGACTCAATCTTTTAGTGCTGTTCCTGGCACAAGTGAACATCAAACTGGTTTATCAATAGATGTATCATCCCCAAGCTTCGGTAACAAGCTTGAACAAGAATTTGGAGAAACGAAAGAAGGAACTTGGCTTGCAGACCATGCACATGAATTTGGATTTGTTATTCGTTATCCAGAGGACAAAGTAAAGATTACTGAATACAATTATGAACCATGGCATATAAGATATATCGGAATAAAATACGCTACATATCTCTATGAAAATGATTTAGTGTTAGAAGAGGTTATGAAGCCAAAAAATAATTAAAAATGCCTATATAATAAATGGTTTGTTTGGTATTTCACATTGACGAGTAATCGTTTCCAACTTATACTTATTACATATTTAGAAAGACAAAATAATGGGAGATAAGTATGAAATCCGTATATGATATTCAACAATTTCTAAAGAATTATGGCACCTTTATATATACAGGTGATCGATTAGCTGATTTGATGTTAATGCAAGATGAGCTAAAAGAATTATTTTTAGCGAATATACTAGAAAGTAAAGACTTACAAGTAGCAACCATGATATTAAAAAAAGAGATGGATGAAATAAAAAATAAAACGGTTTGAAGAAATCGTTTTTTTTAAGAAAATATTGCAAACGATTTCACTGCGAAGGGAGAAGGCATTATGGCTAAAATGATTGTAGGTGTAGATTTAGGAGGTACAAGCATAAAATTAGCATTATTAACAAATAACGGGGAATTCATTGATAAATGGGAAGTTCCAACAGATAAATCTGACAGTGGTAAGCATATTCCTAAAACAATTACAATTGCAATTGAACAAAAGCTCAAACAGATGAATAAAACAAAGGAAGATATCGCTGGAATTGGTATTGGAGCTCCAGGTTCGGTTCGATTAGAAGATGGACTTATATTTGCAGCAGTAAATTTAGGTTGGGTTAACTTTCCTTTAAAAGAAATTCTAGAAAAAGAATCCGGTATTCCTGTAATCGTTGATAATGATGCAAATATAGCAGCTGTTGGCGAAATGTGGAAAGGTGCTGGTAATGGAGCAAAAGATGTAGTAATGGTTACACTAGGAACAGGTGTCGGCGGAGGCGTAATTGTAAATGGAGATGTTGCACATGGAATTAGTGGATCTGCGGGTGAAATTGGCCATATAACAGTTCAACTTGAAAATGGAGTATTATGTAACTGCGGAAAAACGGGATGCTTAGAAACAATATCTTCAGCTACGGGAATTGCAAGAATCGCAAATGAGAAATTACAAAATACGACAAAAGAGACAGTTTTAAAAGACATGTCGAATCGTTCTCCAATTACTGCAAAAGATGTTTTTGAAGCTTATTCAAATGGTGATGAGGTTGCAGAAGAAATCGTTAATCATGTAATGAGATATCTTGCTTTAGTTTTAGCGGGAGTTGGAAATACATTGAATCCTGAAAATATCATTATAGGTGGCGGAGTATCAAATGCAGGTGAATTGTTATTAAAACCACTAAAGAAATATTTTGACGAATTTGCTTTTACTACAGTACGTGATTCGACAAAACTTTCAATTGCCGAGTTAGGGAACGATGCAGGAGCAATTGGAGCAGCATATTTAGTAAAAAAATTTATTACTAATGAAATTTAACTTAAATTTAAGGTACTTCTAATTGAAGTACCTTATTATGTTTATTGTATTGAATTGATAAAAAAATTAGTTATTTGACGAAGGAACTAGTTTATGATAAATTGAATGACGTTAGAAAAAAACCTAAGGTTACGTCAAATTAATTTTTTTGATCATACATTTAGTAGCTAATAATTGTATGAATCATTTCGAAAATTCTTGGTACTAAAGTGCCAATAAAATAGATATGTGAATGCCAAACATTGTTTTATAATTAGATAAAATAGATTAATAGTCTTAACAAGAGGAGGAACAGAATATGTGGAAAAAGTTTATTAAAAACTTTGGATTCCCGTTACTTGCTGTATTCCTTTTATGGATTAAAGCAACTTTACTAAGCCAATTTTATTTTGATTTAGAAATTGAAAATTCAATGCAAGAATTTATTTTAATAATTGCTCCTATATCTTCATTATTAATTTTTATAGGTATAGCTCTTTTTGCAAAAGGACCAAAACGAAATAGAGCAGTTATTTGGATTACTATAATCATGTCCTTTATATTAATAGCTGATACAGCTTATTATTCTTTCTTTGACGATTTCGTAACGATACCAGTTTTATTTATGACACGAAACTTTGGGGATCTAGGATCAAGTGTTAAAGCAATGATCAGTTTTAAAACAATTTTTGCTTTTTCTGATATTTACATCTTGCTTGCGGTTAATTATTTCTGGGGTAAAAAATTCTTTACTACTGGTAACATAAAAGGAAAAGCTAGAACAGCTTATTTCTTAGCAGCGGTTGCTGTTTTCTTAATTAACCTTGGTTTAGCAGAAACTGAACGTCCACAATTATTAACGCGTTCATTTGATAGAGAGTACATTGTTAAATTCTTAGGATTATACAATTACCATTTATATGATATGGTTATTCAGTCAAAAACATCTGCTCAAAAAGCGATGGCTGATGATAGTGAATTAGCAGGAATCGAAAACTTTATTCGTGCTAATGATACTGGTGTGAATGCACAATTACATGGTAAATATAAAGGTAAAAACGTAGTAGTAGTTTCATTAGAATCATTACAAAATTTCGTAATTGGGCGAAAAATTAATGGACAGGAAATTACTCCTTTCTTAAATAAATTTACTAAAGAAAGTTATTATTTTGATAATTTTTACCACCAAACTGGACAAGGTAAAACGTCAGATGCTGAATTCTTAATTGATAACAGTTTATTCCCATTAGATCGCGGTGCTGTATACTTTACAAACAGTAGTAATACGTTTACTGCTACACCAGCGATTCTTAAACAAGACCAAAATTATTACACTTCAGTAATGCATTCAAATAATAAATCGTTCTGGAACCGAGACATGATGTATCCAAGTCTAGGTTATGATCGTTATTATAATGAAGTTGACTTTAAAGTATCTGCAGCCACTTCAATTGGTTGGGGACTAAAAGATAAATATTTCGTTGAACAAGCAGTAGACAAAATGGCATCTGAGCCTAAACCGTTCTACAACCGTATGATTACACTAACTAACCATTATCCATTTGAATTGAATGATGAGGATTTAATGATTCCACGTTTAAAAACTGGAGACCAAACTGTTGATAACTATGTGACAACAGTGCGTTATTTAGATGAATCAATCAAACATTTCATTGAAGAAATGAAAGCAAAAGGTTTATATGATAATACAATCATTGTTATGTATGGTGATCACTATGGTATCTCTGAAAACCATAACCGTGCAATGAGTGAAGTATTAGGACAAGACATTACACCTGCAGAACATGTTAAATTACAAAAAGTTCCTTTCTTTATCCACTTACCTGGACAAACTAAGGGTGAAACAGTTCATAAAGTTGCAGGTCAAATTGACGTTAAACCTACAATTTTAAACTTATTAGGTGAAGATCCAAATAAAACATCTATCAACTTTGGTAATGATATTTTCTCTCCTAAACACAAAGACTTTGTAGTTTTCCGTGATGGTACAATTGTTACTGATAAATATATTTACACTGGTGAGAAGATGTATGATCCAAATACTGGTGAAGAATTAAAAGGACAAAAACCACCTAAAGAAGACTTAGCAAAAGCAAATAAATCACTTGAGTATTCAAACTCAATTATTTATAAAGATTTACTTCGTTTCTATGAGGTTAAATATAAAAAAGCTGATACAAAGTTTGAATAAACAAGAAAAGCACTTCCTAAACGGAAGTGCTTTTCTTTATTTTAACTACATACAATTTACTAGAAAATAACTGATGAGGTGAAAATCTTGTATAAAAACAATCAGACTATATCCTTTCATCCAAGAAGATACGATTTTAATGAACTTGCAAAAGATATTAGTTTGTTAGTTCAAGAATTTCCGTTTCTTCGTTTAAATACGATTGGGCGGAGCGTATTAAATCAGCCTATATATGAGATACAAATTGGAACTGGACATAGAAAAGTACATTGGAATGGTTCGTTTCATGCAAATGAATGGATCACCACGTGTGTAATCATGAAAATGCTTTATTGGATATGTAACACTTTAACAATGGAGGAATTACCATTTCATAAAGAATTATTAGCTCTGTTTAGTGAAAACACTTTGTCGATTGTCCCAATGGTTAATCCTGATGGGGTAAATTTAGTTATTCATGAAGTTGTTGAACATAGTGAGTTTATGGAATTTGTTAATAAAATTAACGAGGGTAAAGATGATTTTACTGGATGGAAAGCGAATATTAGAGGTGTTGATTTAAACAATCAATTTCCTGCGAATTGGGAGTTAGAAAAAGAAAGAAAACAACAAAAAATTTTCGCTCCAAGAGATTACCCAGGAGATGCTCCATTAACTGAACCAGAATCAATCGCAATGAGTAATTTAGCAATCGAAAGAAAGTTTGATCTTATTTTGGCTTTGCATACCCAAGGTAAAGAATTTTATTGGGGTTATGACAATCTTGAACCACCTATCTCGGAAGTCTATGCTAATTATTTTTCTAGTGTTAGTCCCTATAAGGCTGTAAAAACAATTGATAGCCATGCAGGTTATAAGGATTGGTATATACAAGATTTTCGGAAACCAGGATTTACACTTGAATTAGGTAAAGGAATAAATCCATTGCCACTCTCTATGTTTGAATCTATTTTTTCTGAGACGTTTCCGATACTATTGGCGTCATTATTTAATTTAGAAAATTTTAATAAAAACCATTCATCTATAAAATAAAAAAGCTGACAATTTTGTCAGCTTTTTTATTTAAGAACATGTTTTCTATATGTAGAAATTTGTTCGTTACATAAGGAAATAAATTTTATAAGTGCGCTGGTGGATAACCGTTATGTAAAATTGTCATAATGGCAAACCAAGCAAATAAAACTAATGTAGCACCAGACCAAAACACGGCTAAAAAGTTCTTGTTCTTTAATGATCCAAGTAAAGCTGGAACACATAGAATAGCAACTAGTATAAAAATAATAACTGTACCCATTGTAAACCCCCTATAAATTTCTTCAAGCAACCCCTGTTTGCTATCACATCATTATTATTGTAAAACTTTTATGAACAATTGTCTATTTGAAATTAAGAGCTGAAACAAAATTATGATATAGTATTATATAGATTAAAAAAGAAAGCAGGGTATAAATATGAATGTTTTACAATTACCATTAGGTCCATTACAAACTAATTGTTATATTTTAAGTAATGATATGAATGAAGCTGTTATTTTTGATCCAGGCGAAGAAGCGCATGTAATCTTTAATGTTATTGAAGAAAATAAATTAAAGCCATTAGCTATCCTTTTAACCCACGCCCATTTTGATCATATTGGGGCTGTTGATGATGTGCGTGATGAATATAATATACCCGTTTATATTCATAAATATGAAGCTGATTGGTTAACAGATGGTCAAAAAAATGGTTCTGAATTATTTATGAGAAATCAGTCAATTTTTGCAAGGGAAGCAGATCACTTGATTGAAAAAGAAGGCAAAATGGAAATTGGTCGTTTCTTATTTTCAATTTTTGAAACTCCAGGCCATTCACCAGGAAGTGTTTCGTTTTATTGTAAAGAAATAAAAACAGTTTTTTCTGGGGATGCATTATTTGAAGGAAGCATCGGACGTACTGATTTACCAGGTGGGGATCACGACCAGTTGATCAGAAGTATAAAAGGTAAGCTCCTTTCTTTACCTGATGATGTCGTTGTATGTAGTGGTCATGGAGAAACGACAACGATTGGTGATGAGAAAAGACATAATCCATTTTTATAAGGTAATATGATGAAAAACATAATTCTTAATGCGATAAATAATAGCAAAGAAGGTTTTATTACATACGAACAATTTATTTCGTTAGTGCTTTATGATCCTGAAAAAGGTTATTACCAAATGGCAAATGAAAAAATTGGACGAAAAGGTGATTTTTATACTTCAAGCTCAGTAGGTTCAGTATATGGAGAAGTAATTGCAGCTTCATTTTGTCGGTTTGTTAAGAATAAGCTAATTGACCCTTTTTTTGTTGAAGTTGGTGGTGGAAATGGCAGATTCGCATCATCGTTTCTTTCATACTGTGAAAAAAATGAGTCTGAAATATATCACAATTTAACTTACTATATTATTGATGCAAGTAAATATCATCGTAAATTACAAAAAGAATCATTAGCGAACCATTTGAATTGTAAATACTTCTCAAATATATTAGAAATCGAGCAGATTAATAATGGCATGGTATTTTCAAACGAATTGTTTGACGCTTTACCAATTCGATTAGTTGAGTTTAATCAAAACGAATGGCATGAGGTTGTAATTATAATTGATGAACAAAATAATCTGAAAGAAAATCTCGTTAAAATAAAAGATAATGAAATAAGTGATTTTCTAAGTAGATACAATTTTGTCGGAACAAATGGTCAAAGAGTTGAAATTCCTGTTGGTATGGAAAAAGTTTATGATCTTTTACAAACGAAAATAAGTAAAGGGATAATTTTAACTGTTGATTATGGTTTTACTAGGGAAGAATGGGATGCACCCCATCGAATTAAGGGGAGTTTGCGTGGTTATTACAAACATGAAATGAAATCAAATATACTAGAGAATTTAGGGTATATGGACATTACAACTCACATTCACTGGGATGAATTAAAAAAAATCGGATTACAGAATAATATTGAAAATCTATACTTTTCTAATCAAAGAGATGCAATATTAGATTTTGGTATTTTAAATTGGCTAATTCCACATGCTCAGTCAAACCCATTTTCAAGTGAATATAAACGAAATAGAGCTGTACAATCTTTAATTATGCCAGGGGGAATTAGCGATTCATTTCAATGGCTATTACAAACAAAAGGTATGTCAACTAACGATCAAACTAAGTTGAATGAATTGATTTCATTAAATGAATACAAATAAAAAAACCAGTCATATGACTGGTTTTTTTATTATTCACTAAAGCCCGGTACTAATAAGAACGTACTATAATATGTAAATCCAATAAAGAACACAGTTAAGTATGCGCCAAAGATATAGATGTACATACGCTCAGAAAGCTTTAGATAGCCTAATACTACGAAAAATGCTGTTTGACATGCGAAAATAAGTGCAGCTGCTGACATATGTCCAACAAAGAACATTACCGTAAATATAGCTGTCCAAAATCCTAGAACGCGGAACATTCGATCCATCCTAAATCCCCCCATAAAAAATTTCTACCCATTCATTATTATAAAATAAGAAAGTTACAATTGTAAACAATGTATTAATACAATTCTAAATTGATTCAGGAGATAATGTAATTAACCATATCTGATATTATTTTTCTTATTTAATGATTTTCTATACATTGATTCCAAAACATACTTTTTGTTTTTCGATATATATTTGATTTTCTTGTACGTTATTTTGGTAAATTAACTTTAGTTTGTAAATAAATATTAGTTAAATTTTATATTTTCGCTCAGTTTCATAAATATCATGATTTGATAGACAGGGGAATCAAAAATATAATTGCTCATATAGAAAGGGGGAATAAAAATGGTATCAGTAGAAAAAATGGTCGAAGAACTTTTAAAAAAAGCTTGCCATTTTGGAGCTTCGGATATACATTTATTACCAAAAAAGGATGATGTACAAATTTTATTTCGTGTTGATGGTGAGTTAAAACTTATTCAACGAATAAATAAAGAGAATGCTAAGAGGATCATCATGCATTTAAAATTTTTAGGGAGTATGGATATAGGAGAGGTTAGAAGGCCACAGACTGGAATTTTAGTTGTTAACATAAATGAAATTTTATTATCACTTCGCTTAGCAACTTTACCAACGATTATTGATGAATCTATGGTTATTCGTATTCATCCCCAACAAAAAATTGCTCCAATAGAAAGCCTCTCCTTATTCCCATCTACAACTCGCAAACTTTTGTCTTTATTACATCATTCACATGGACTAATGATGTTTACAGGACCAACAGGTTGCGGGAAAACGACAACGCTGTATTCCTTATTACAGTCAGCTAAAAAAGACATAGCAAGAAATATTATAACTTTAGAGGATCCGATTGAAAGGAAATCTGATGAATATTTTCAAGTCCAGGTTAATGAAAAAGCAGGCTTAACATATGCAACAGGATTAAAAGCTATTCTTCGATCTGATCCAGATATTGTAATGGTAGGAGAGATTAGAGATGAAGAGACTGCGAAAATTGCTGTTCGAGCAGCTTTGACAGGTCATTTAGTATTAACGACAATTCATTCTAATAACACAAAAGGTGCATTATATCGAATGTTAGAGCTTGGAATTCCAAAAGAGGAATTATTTCAGGCAATGGTTGCAATCGTTTCTCAAAGATTAGTTCCAATAAAATGCCGTTTTTGTGAAGGTGACTGTGAACCAAATTGTTTTGTTAATCGAAGTCACCGAAGATTAGGGGTATATGAATTGCTTTATGGTAATGCTCTAAATTCAGTTATTAATGAATTTAGAGGGATACAAGAAGAAGTTCAATTATCTACATTAAATAATCAACTTATTAAAGGGTATGCCTTAGGTTTTATTGATAATAAGCATTTGGATCGAAGTATAATCTATGGGTAAAATTTTCATAAAAAGAAAGTTAACTTATATTGAACAAGCTAAGCTATTAAAAATATTAGGAGAACTACTACAAAAAGGTTATCCTCTAATTCAAGCAATTGAATTCTTAACGATTCAATTCCCAGATGACCTAAAAGAATTGATTTATAAAGCTAAAATAGCTTTGGTGGAAGGAAGATCATTCATTGATTTTGCTAAAATGTTAGGCCTTCATCAAGATGTACTCGTTTACTTGTATTATGCAGAAAAGCATGGTGATTTGTCCTTAGCGTTAGGTGAAGGAAGTTTTATGCTTACAAAAAAGATTCAGCATAGAGCCTACATAAGAAAAATCATGGGGTATCCCATTTTTTTAATTACAATATTGTTGCTTATTTTGTTTTTGTTTAGAAATATAATCATTCCTCAATATGAAATGCTATTCTCTACATTCCATTCTAATCAGAACTCTTTTATTTTCATTTATCTACAATTTATAAAAAGTTTACCTTCAATTATGTTTTTTTCACTTTTCCTAATTGGATTGATCGTTTTTGGATACTTATTTGCAATTAATAAATTAAATACAATCGAACGGATGGATAAATTACTTCAAATTCCGTTAGTTAGGAAGTATTTAATTACAATGAATACTTATGAATTTTCAATGCAGTTAAGTATTTTATTACATGCTGGATTTCCTATAATTGATGCGCTAAAAACGATGCAGAATAATGATAGTAGGTCATTTATAAAAGAAAAGGCTATGGTTTTTTATAATCAAATTCGAAACGGAATTTCTTTGCAGAAAGCATTTGAAAATGAACGTGCATTTCATAGAGATATTATATTTGTGATTGAACATGGCATGAACAATAGTACTCTTAGTAAAGAACTTGCTGATTATGCTGATTATTTAAAGGATAGTATCGAAGCTTACTTTCACCGATCGATAAAGATCATACAGCCGATTATATTAATCCTAATTTCATCAAGTATTCTATCACTGTATATAGCCATCTTATTTCCTATGTTTCAATTGATGAATAATATCTAGGAGGAGTTAGTTTGAATGAAAAAGGCTTTACTTTAATTGAAATGTTAATTGTTTTATTTATCATTTCACTTCTTTTATTGCTAGTGATACCGAATTTAGGAAAACAGCAACAGTCGATTCAAACGAAAGGATGTTCTGCACTACAAAAAATGGTTCAGTCAAGTGTTGAATCGTATAGATTAGAAAATGAACAATTACCTGAAAGTTTATCAGTCTTAAAAGAACAGGGCTATATAACAAGTTATAAATGCAATAACAAAGTTGAATTATCGTATGACAAAGCAACTGGAACAGTATCAATACCTTAAAAAAAGGTTGGGTAATTCGTTTGGTTTTACATTTGTTGAGATGTTATTAGTCCTTTCAATTATGATATTGTTATTAATTTTGCCAATCAATCAAGTCAAGAAGATTGAAGATGAACAAAAGCTAACATTATTTATTCAAATGCTTCAAAATGATATTTTCCTTGCACAAAGGAACGCAATAATAAAACAAATTCCTACTAGGATCATCTTTTATCAAAATAAATATGAAATGCAAGATAATTTGCTAAATCCCCCTGTAGTCATTCGAAATTTTGATCAATCAATTAGAATTACTAACCTTACTTTAAAACCTCCTTTAAGATTTAACTCTGACGGTAATATCTCTAGTTCAGGAACGATTTCAATTAAATATAAAAAAGCTGAATACATTGTTACTTTTTATTTAGGAAGTGGTCGATTTAAATATGATCGGAAATGAAAAAGGTTTTACATATATCGAGGCAGTTATTTCTTTAAACTTATTAATTATCTTTTGTATAACGATCGTTCCTTCCATGTCATTATTTTTACAAAAAAAAGATGAGTTAACGATTAGCAATATGGCAGATGATTTATTAACAGATATGGTTCATCTTTATTTTATTAACAGAGAAGATTTTAAAGAGGGTTTATATATAAAGAATGATAAAGAGTTTTTAGTAAAAATATACACTAAAAATTATTCAAATTCGATTTGTGTTACATGGACTGATCGAAATAAGGAAAGTGAAATATGTGAAGAAATTACAGGATGAAAAAGGATTTACTTTACTTGAAACACTTTTTTCACTTGTTTTATTTTTAATTATTATTTCTATATCAACTTCCAGTTTGAAAAGCTTTGTTAAACGAAATTACAATTATGAATCCTTAAATAGGCTAGAATTAGATAATTTTATTAAAGAAGTTCAAAAAGAGGCAAACAAAAGTATAAGTTTTACAGTTTATCCAGACATGCTTCTTTTTGAGGAGTTTAATCAAGTTACGACTAGTTATCGCAAATATGCTACGATTATTCGGCGACAAAGGCTTGGAGCAGGACATGAAATAGTACTACAAAATATAAGTGATATAAAGTTTGTACAAATAAGCCAAAGTCAAATCCTAGTAAGAGTAATCGATTTAAATGGTGGAATTTATGAAAAAACTATTCGAGTTTTTATCAATTAAATTTAAAATACTTGGTGAAAATGGAGTGTATTTACCTTATACAATCTTTATGATAAATATTTTACTTGTTTTTTTTCTAATTCAAATAGATATCTTTCAGTCGTTTAATACTTTTTATTTTTATACGAAAAATCAAAACGAACTAGACCGTGTATATTCACAAGCAGTTTACGATTTAAAGCATAGTGATTTACCACTTCAAGGAAATACAATAAAGTATTATAATAATACAAAAATTATATTGAATACTTCTTTAATAACAAATGATGAATACCATGTGACTTTTACTACTAGTAATTCAAAAATAAAAAAACATGTAGTTCAATTTAAATTTAAAAGAAGTACAAACCAAGTTTCTGATTGGGTAGATTAAGTTGGAGGATGAAATGGAATCAATTTATTTAGTGGGCTTTATGGGATGTGGAAAGACGACTGTTGGAAAAGAATTAGCTAAAAAAGTAAACAAAAAATTTATTGATTTAGATGAGGAAATTGTTACTTATACAGGCAAAAGCATACCAGAATTGTTTAATGAGTTTGGTGAAAGCGGTTTTCGCGATATAGAAACGCAAGTATTAAAAAATTTACCATCAAAAAAAATGATTACATCAACAGGTGGTGGAATCATTCTACGTGATGAAAACATTGGGTATATGAAAGAAACTGGCAAAATAATTTATCTTGAAACGCCAATTGAAATAATATACGAAAGAATCCACTTGGATTCTAATCGACCCAATGCTGTAAATCGATCGGTAGAAGAATTGACGGAATTATTTCAAAGGAGAGAATCACAATATAAAAAAGCAGATTATGTAATTTCAACGAATAATTTAACACCAATTGAAATTGCGTTGGAAATCATTGACTGTTTAAATTATTCAAAAGGAGGAGATAGTAGAAATAAGTGATAAGAAAGTAAGGTGATTTCTTTTGAAAACAAATGATTATGTAAAATATATGACAGAACAATTTATTAATTATATCGATCAACCAAAAGAGAAACGTGATTCAATAAAACAAGAAAAAGAAGAGTTGAAAGCTCCATTTTCTACTAACATGTTTGGAATGCTACCATTAAGCCTAGCTTTAATGATGAAAAAAATTCAAAATCGTAAAGACAAAGAAAAGAAAAGTATTTAATTAATAAGACTGATTTCAATTTAAGAAGTCAGTCTTATTTTTTTGCTAATAATTTTTAAAAGTAGGAAGAGCAAAAAAGAGGGACATCCCCATTAGGATCTCCCTCTTGAACCTAATCCTCACTCGCAAGCCTTTAACTTAATTTATTCATTGTGCTTGGTGATAAATAAAAAAGTCCACCATTAATGACATCAACATGAATAATCGGCTCATAAAGTTCTTTAAGTGCATTGTATTCTACATGATAATTTTCAGGCTTTTCTTCATCATCTTCATAAAATTGATTTAATAAATCTAAATCATGTTGCCATCTATTTTTTGCTTCTTCGGCCCATACCGTATCTTCTTCTTCAATTTTGTTTCGAAGTAATTGTTCCATTCGATTTAATCCACTTATTGGTTTAATCAAAGGTGACATGGAATAGCAAAAATCAGGTATTTTAGAGTTGAATTGGATTTTTTCAAGTTTTGTATGAAAATCTTCTATAATTTTTCCGGTAATTAAATGAATTCCAAAAGAATATAAATAATCTTTTTTATGATCACAAGTAAAAGAAACCTGATAATTAACAGCTAACCAAGGGTGTAATGCAATTTGTTGGCCCATAGGTGCTTTTGTTTCTTCATAAAGTCTAATTGACTGTCCTAGATCATTAACGATTGAGAAAATTTGGTGAAGACGAGGCGAACCAAAATGTATTTGTTCACCTTTAAGATCTTCAGGTGCATTATCACTATCTGTAATTAGTGTTAACTTCATTGGATTTGGAATACCGCCTGTTTTTTCTAAATAATGCCAATAGAAAGGACGATTCATTAATTTTTTATCCATCTCAATTGTTAATTGTATTTCTAGAAATGTCGGCGTTTTCTTTACGATTTCACAATCATTATATCTGAAAAAGTATTCAATATAATCATGGATTTCATGTTGCTGCATAACTATCACCTACTTGTTTATGTTGCTGTAATTGGATGATGGACGTTAAATTTTCCATTTTAATTTTCATTTCGCCTTCAGTTTTAGAGTTAATAAATATTTCATTCATATGAGCTTCAAAATCCTTATAAGGAATTCTGGTTAGAATATCATCCAGTTCACCAATAACACGCTCAAATAAATTGATTTTTTCATAAAGTAGTCTTAGTATGTGTTCTTCAATCGAGCCAACAGTTGCAAAGTTATAGATACTTACATCCTCTGTTTGACCAAGTCGATGAATACGTCCTATTCTTTGTTCTAATCTCATGGGATTCCAAGGAAGATCATAATTAATCATGTTTGAACAAAATTGTAGGTTAATACCTTCACCACCAGCTTCGGTTGCTATTAAAACTTGTACTCGATTTTTAAATAATTCTTTCATCCAGTCCTTCTTACCTCGTTTAAAGCCACCGCGAAATGGAACTGATGTAATGCCGTTTTGTTTTAAAAACCATTGTAAATACAACTGAGTTGCGCGATATTCAGTAAAAATAATTACTTTATCATTTATTTTTTTTATTAGTTCAACTACTTTATTAGCTTTTGAATTAGATGTAATTAGATTAATTTGATGAAAAATTTTCTCGATATATGGATCGTTAATATCAATATTTTCTTTTTCAAATCTTTGAAGCATTTTTTTCATTGATACATAAACTGCTTCACGACTACTACAAGCTTCGCGCTTAAATGTTAAAAAGGAGAATGCTGAGGTTACCCCAGTATATTGTGACTTCTGCCATTCATCTATTAAATCATATAGTTTTTGTTCTTCCTCATTAAAATTAATTAATACTGTCTCAACCTTTCGCTTTGTCCACTCGATTCCTGTATCTTGTCTACGATTTCGAACCATTACTTTTCCTATTAGTTCTCGTAATAAGTCTTCATGTTCTAATGAGCGGTTCTTAGCAGAAAAATATTCTTCAAAACTAGATTTATTACCTAAATGGCCAGGTTTTAGTAAAGAAACTAAATGGAAAATTTCTTCTATATTATTTTGAACAGGTGTAGCTGTAAGCAATAAACAATATTTCTTTTTAAGAAGTTGTACAAACTCATAGTTTTTTGTTTTATTATTTTTAAGTTTATGAGCTTCATCAATAATGACGAGATCATAATTGATACTTAATATTTTTTCTCGATGAGGATCTCTTTTTGCAGTATCGATTGAAGATACAACAACATCACAACTATCCCATACATAATTCTTTTTTTGTTGTGCGATTGCAGGGATATGGAATTTTGTGTTCAATTCAAAGGTCCACTGTGATACAAGTGATGCTGGAACTAGAATAAGCACTTTATTAACTAAACCACGAATCATGTATTCTTTTAAAATTAAACCTGCCTCTACTGTTTTCCCTAATCCTACTTCGTCAGCTAATATAGCTTTTCCATTCATTTTTTCAATTACAGTCGTAGCTACATCTAATTGATGAGGTAATGGAGTTAAATTTGGTAAATGAGTAGGAGCAATCATACCCGTAAATGATGGAATTGCTAATTTTGTAGACGTATGAAAGGCGAGCTTATAATTCTCCCAATTTGACCATGGTCCATCATTTTCAAGCTTCTCTAAGAACTCTTCCTGCCACTCTGTATGGAATTTAATCTCAATTGACATGTAAATCACACCTATTTCATTTTTATATTGGATAATCGTGAACGTTATTGTAAAATAACTGAAATAATGTTCGTTATTTTATTTTTAAAAAAATTCACTTCGATATTGCTGAAACTTGTCGTTTAATGTTAGGATAATAGTGTAGAAAAAAAGTAAAAATTTATTATTCTTTTATTAAACAAAAAACTCATATTGTTAAGAAAAAACAGTTAACTAATATAGTTTGATAATATTTTCTTGTTTTCTACTAGTTTTTCCGAAAATATACAAAATATGTAAATTATTTAATGGTTAGCTGGACGAACTATTAATTTAGTTTTCCATCATGCTAGCATGTAGATAAGGGGGAAATGGCTACATGACGACTTTATTACGCACACCTTTGTTTGAAGATTACAAAGTGTTAGGTGGTAAAACAATTGATTTTGGTGGCTGGGAGCTACCTGTGCAATTTTCGAGCATTAAAGAAGAACACGAAGCTGTTCGTACAGCAGCTGGTTTATTTGATGTTTCTCACATGGGAGAAATTGAAGTAACTGGTAAAGATAGTCTTAAATATTTACAAAAAATGATGACAAATGATATTTCAAAATTAAATGAAGAAGGCGCATTATATACAGCAATGTGCTATGAAAATGCTGGAACGGTAGACGACTTACTAGTTTATAAGTATAATGATGAACACTATTTATTAGTTGTAAATGCGTCTAATATTGAAAAAGATTTCGCATGGTTACTTTCACATGTTGAAGGCGATGTAAAAGTAGTTAATAAAAGTAATGAAGTTGCACAATTAGCTCTTCAGGGGCCAAAATCTGTTGCAATCCTACAACGTTTAACGAATGACAATGTTACTGATATTAAGTATTTTACTTTCAAAGATAATGTATTAATTGGTGATCTAAATGTTTTAGTTTCACGCACAGGTTACACTGGTGAAGATGGATATGAGCTATACTTAGCTGCTGAAGATGCGTCTAAACTTTGGACTTTACTTTTAGAAGCAGGTAAAGAAGACGGTTTAAAACCATGTGGATTAGGCGCTCGTGATACACTTCGTTTCGAAGCTGCTCTAGCATTATATGGTCAAGAATTAACAAAAGACATTACTCCATTAGAAGCTGGTATCGGCTTTGCTGTGAAATTAAATAAAGAAGAAGATTTCTTCGGTAAAGAAGTTCTGAAAAATCAAAAAGAGCAAGGTGTACCTCGTAAGCTTGTTGGAATTGAAATGATTGACAAAGGTATTCCAAGAACTCACTATCCTGTATATGTAAATGGGGAAGTAATTGGTGAAGTAACAAGTGGTACGCAATCTCCAACATTAAAGAAAAATATTGGACTTGCATTAATTAAATCTGAATTTTCTGCTTTAGGTACTGAACTTGAAGTTGAAATTCGAAATAAAAAATTAAAAGCTGTTGTAGTTTCAAAACCATTTTACAAAAGAGAGAAGAAGTAACTAGGGGGAGAAAGGGGATTACCTTAATGCATCGTTATTTACCAACGACAGAGCAAGATCGTCAAGAGATGTTAAAAGTAGTAGGTGTTTCATCAGTTGATGAATTATTTAGTGATATTCCTGAAAACGTGCGTTTTAATGGCTTATTAAACATTAAAAAAGCAAAATCTGAATCTGATTTAATTCAGGAGTTAAGTGAATTAGCGAATAAAAACGCTAACTTAAGAGAGTATGTTTCTTTCTTAGGTGCTGGTGTTTATGATCATTACTTACCAACAGTTGTAGATCATGTTATTTCTCGTTCAGAGTTTTATACTGCTTATACACCATACCAACCTGAGATTTCACAAGGTGAACTTCAAGCAATTTTTGAATTCCAAACGATGATTTGTGAATTAACAGGAATGGATGTAGCAAACTCTTCAATGTATGACGGAGGTACTTCTCTTGCTGAAGCAACTACTTTAGCAGCTGGTCATACAGGTAAAAAGCGCATTTTAGTTTCAAAAGCTGTACACCCACAATCACGTGAAGTTATTTTATCTTATGCTAAAGGTCAACACTTAGAGGTAGTTGAAATTGGACTTAAAGATGGAAAAACTGATATAGAAGAGCTTAAAAATGAAATGAATGATAATGTAGCTTGTGTTGTTGTTCAATATCCTAACTTCTATGGACAAATTGAAGAATTAGATCAAATCGAGCCAATTGCTCATACAGGAAAAAGCTTATTCGTAGTTTCAAGTAATCCATTAGCATTAGCAGCTTTAACTCCTCCAGGAGAATTCGGAGCAGATATCGTTGCTGGTGACGCGCAAACTTTTGGTATTCCTACTCAATTTGGTGGTCCTCACTGCGGTTACTTTGCAACTACGACTAAATTAATGCGAAAAATGCCAGGTCGCTTAGTTGGTCAAACTGTTGATGGTGAAGGGCGCCGTGGATTTGTATTAACATTACAAGCGCGTGAGCAACATATTCGTCGTGACAAAGCGACTTCTAATATTTGTTCAAACCAAGCATTAAATGCATTAGCAGCTTCTGTTGCAATGACAGCTCTTGGTAAAAATGGTGCGGTTGAAATGGCAACTCAAAATATTTGGCGTACTCAATATATGAAAAAGAAATTAGCTGAAAATGGAATTTCAGTAGTATTTGATGGCGCAGCATTTAACGAACTTGTAATCGATGTAAAACAAAATGTTTCTGAAATTAATAAACATTTATTTACAAAGAAAATTATCGGTGGTTATGACTTAGCAAAAGTTGAACCTACTATGGAAAATCATATGTTAATCGCAGTAACAGAATTACGTTCTAAACAACATATTGATACTTTTGTAGAAGAACTAGCATTATTAGTAGACGGAAAGGGGATGCAACATGCTGAAGGATCAACCGTTAGTTTTTGAGATGAGTAAAGAAGGTCGTATCGCATATAGTCTTCCAACGATGGACGTTGAGGAGTTCGATATTGAGGAAGTAATTCCAGCGGCTTATGTTCGTAAAGAAAAAGCAAATTTACCAGAAGTATCTGAATTAGATTTAATGCGTCATTATACAGCGCTTTCAAAAAGAAATCATGGTGTAGATTCTGGTTTTTATCCACTAGGCTCTTGTACAATGAAGTACAATCCAAAAATTAATGAAGCTGTCGCACGTATGGCGGGTTTTGCACATGTTCATCCACTTCAAGATGAATACACTGTTCAAGGTGCATTAGAATTAATGCATGAGCTTCAACAAGAATTAAAAGAAATTACTGGAATGGATGAAGTAACTTTACAACCAGCTGCAGGTGCACATGGTGAGTGGACTGGTTTAATGATTATCCGTGCTTATCACGAAAGCCGAGGTGACTTCAATCGTACAAAAGTAATCGTACCTGACTCTGCTCACGGTACAAACCCAGCATCAGCAACTGTTGCAGGTTTCGAAACAATTACGGTTAAATCAAATGAAAAAGGCTTAGTTGACTTAGATGATTTACGTCGTGTAGTTGATGGAAACGTTGCAGCTTTAATGCTTACGAATCCAAATACATTAGGTCTATTTGAAGAAGATATTTATGAAATTTCTGAGATCATCCATGCAGCAGGCGGGAAAGTTTATTATGACGGAGCTAACTTAAATGCTGTATTAAGTAAAGCACGCCCAGGAGATATGGGATTTGATGTAGTACATTTAAATCTTCATAAAACATTCACTGGTCCACACGGTGGCGGTGGCCCTGGTTCTGGTCCTGTTGGAGTTAAAGCAGATTTAATCCCATACTTACCAGCACCAATCGTTGAAAAAGTTGGAGAAGAATATGTATTAAATTTCGATCGTCCAGAGTCAATCGGTCGTGTAAAACCTTTCTTTGGAAACTTTGGAATTAATGTTCGTGCATATACTTACATTCGTTCAATGGGTCCAGAAGGCTTAAAACAAGTAACCGAAGATGCAGTTTTAAATGCTAACTATATGATGCGTCGTTTAGAACCATATTTTGACCTACCATTCGATCGTCATTGTAAGCATGAGTTCGTATTAAGTGGAAAACGTCAAAAGAAATTAGGTGTTCGTACTTTAGATATCGCTAAACGCCTATTAGACTTTGGTTACCACCCACCAACAATTTACTTCCCATTAAACGTGGAAGAATGTATTATGATTGAACCAACTGAAACTGAATCAAAAGAAACATTAGATTCATTTATCGATACAATGATTACAATTGCTAAGGAAGCTGAAGAAAATCCAGAAATCGTACAAGAGGCTCCACATACAACTGTTGTAAGTCGTCTTGACGAAACTTTAGCAGCTCGTAAACCTGTATTACGTTATATTAAAGCATAAATCAAAAAGTTCCCTCATAGAAGGGAACTTTTTTTATGGACGAATTTAAAGCATTGGGCTTTCTAAAAATCTATTTAATTCGATTAATCCGACCTTCGAATGTTGGGAACAATGGCTGCTTTTGTTCATTCACATAATCTTCTAATGCCTCCAGATCTGTTGGACCTTCCACTTTATTTTTCCCTGTTAGTAGTACCGAGAAATTGTCACCGCCATTTGCAAGATAGCTATTTGTAGTGACAGTATATCTAGTTTGTGGATTAATTGGTGTACCATTTGTTCGCATGATATTAATAACTTTTTGCCCAGAATCTTGCGTACTATCCCAAGTGTATTTTAAGCCTGAGATTTGTAGCATTCGAACACTTCCATGTTCCTGCCATTGCTGATTAAGAAGTTTCCGGATTTGTTCACCAGATAAAGTCATTTTAACGAGCTTAATTTTAAATGGTTGAATCGTAAACAATTCATCCAAAGTTACATCCCCTTTTGGAAGATCAGCACGTATTCCACTAAAATTCATAAATGCGAAATCGGACTTCATTGCAATTCGTTGTGAATCTGCAATTATATTTCCTAAACTAGATTCTCCATTACGATTCTTCTTACTTAAAATGTCGTTTGCAGCTTTTCCAACGACTTTATTTACGATAGGTGCAATTTTAGATTCATAATTTTGTATCATTATCTTTATTTCAGGATCTGGTTTAATCGCATCTTGGTAGACCATCTTTATACTTGCCTTTTTGTCTACGATATCTTTAGTAATAGGATCGATTTTTAACTGAATATCGGAGAAAGATGTTCCATAGGAGTAGGATTGAACAATTAGTTTTCCGCTTACTTCTTTGTTAAGATAAGTATGTGTATGTCCTGATATAACTACGTCAACTTCATCATCCATTTTTTTTGCCATTCTAACGATTTCACCTGTAGCATTTCCATTTGCTTTGGACTGATTTCCACCATTATGAGCAAGCACCACGATTGCTTTTACACCTTGTTTTTTAAGTACCTCTACTGAATTATTGATTGATTTTACTTCATCAATGAACTTTACTCCAGCTGTTTTGTTTGGCGGTGCAATCTTTGGAGTATCTTTTATTACGACCCCGATAAATCCAATCCGTACGCCGTTAATATTTTTTATACTATATGGGGGCAGAATTGTCTTACCAGTTTGATCCTCGATTACGTTGGCACATATATATGGGAAATTTGCCCCTTTAAAATAACCGGTTTTTTGATTAAATCCTCCTTGGATTAACCTCATCATTTCATTCACACCACGATCGAATTCATGGTTCCCTAGAGTCCCATAGTCAAAACCCATCTTGTTTAATACTTCAATTGTAGGTTCATCCTGAAGAAATGAGGATATTGGAGGACTTCCACCAACCATGTCACCGGCATGAACTAAAATTGTATTTTTGTTTTCTTTTTTCTTTTGTAACAAATATGCGGCAAGATAATCTACTCCGCCAACATTCCTACCTTTAAATTTTCGGGTCGTATTTAATTGTCCATGAAAATCATTAATACCAAGTAATTGTACTTGAATGAAACGGTTCTTATCATTCTTGGTGTTAATAGGAATGTTTCTAGCAGCCGGATTACCGGAGACCATAAATACCCCTGCAGATAAAGTAGTCGTAAGAACAAAAGCAAGAACTGCTTTTTTCAATGCGTTCCAATTCAATAGTTTCTCCCTCCTAATTAGCTAGTAGGTTACTTACTAAGAATAGGGAAGAAATGTTAAAGCTTCTTTACTCTAGTGTGAATTTTCAGTTAAATTTGATGGTTGAAAAATTCAATATGCTCTTCAGAAAGATCAATAGGATTGAGCAGAGCATTAAAACCAAGCTAGGTTAGTTAATGGTTAGCTGAGAGAAAAAGTAAATATAAGAAATAGTAAACCGTTTAAGGTTCGTTAAAGGTCTGTCTTCTACTATTATAATTGTAAGTCAGCTGCTTACATAAATTTGAATTTAGGAGGAAATAAAAATGCAAGAAAAGATTTATACGCTGTTAAATACAACAAAAAAGAAGGCAGTTGTAGCATCGGTTTGTGGCGCGTTAGTTCTAGGTATCGGTTCAGGAGCCGCATACGCTGCAAATAATGATGGAGCTCAAACAAAACATAATGAAGCTTCTGTTTCTCAACAAAATGAGAAAATAAGAATTAAAATGTTAGTTAAAAATGAAAATGGAGTAATTAGTCACTCAACTGATGGTGGCAAGACTTGGATTCCAGGTGCTCCTAAAAAGGGGAAAGTAATACAAGATGCAAATGGTAAGGAATCATTTATTTTTGGTGATACAAATACTACACCTTCAGGAGGTGTAATAGTAAAGAAAGAGGATGGAAAGCTTAAGTTCTCAAAAGACGGTGGGAAGACTTGGAGTGATAAAGCGCCAGACAATTTCAAAATGGTAGACAAAGATGATAAGTCAGTTTTTGTGAAAAAGAAGCTGATTGTAAAAAAAGAAAATGGTGTAGCAAAATATTCTAAAGACGGTGGCAAAACATGGATTGATGGTGAGCCAGAAATGAAAAAACCATTTATGACGAAAAAAGAAAATGGAAAAGTGAAGTTTTCTATAGATGGAGGGAAGACTTGGACTGAGAAAGCTCCAGAAGATGTAATAATTAAAAAAAATGAAGATGGATCAATTAATGTAAAAAAGAAAATTGATTAATGAGGATTGAAGTATAAAAATGCTTTAATTATGTAAATGAATTTAGTCACTACAGTATATACTTAATACATCCCCAACAGATGAGAAGTGTACAGCTCATTTGTTGGGGATGCTTCAAAAAGAATTAAAAGTAAAGAGGTTTATTATGAGAATATTAATGGTTGAAGATGAAATTTATATTGCTGAAGCTATTGCACAAGTCTTGAAGAAGAATCACTACAGCGTTGATTTAGCTTGTGATGGTGAGTTTGGACTAGACTGTGGACTATCAAATATATATGACATTATTATTCTAGATATCATGCTTCCAAAAATGGATGGCATTCAAGTTTTAATAGAATTACGAAATAATGGAATCGAGACCCCTATCATTTTGTTGACAGCAAAGGGGGATATTACTGACAAAATACGAGGTTTAGACAGTGGTGCGGATGATTATTTAGCGAAGCCATTCCACACGGATGAATTACTTGCTCGACTAAGAGCATTAGGACGACGAAAAACCGAATTAATAAGAGATGGTATTCTTACATATGAAGATATTTCGCTTAATCAGAAGATGTTAGTTTTATGCAGTAGAGATAATGAAGTTAAGTTGACTTTAAAAGAATTTCAACTATTAGAACTGCTCATTAACCGAAAAGATGCAATTAGTTCTAAAGAAACAATTATTGAGAAGCTATGGGGCTACGACACAGATACCGATGATCGTCATGTTGAGGTACAGGTTTCACTTTTACGAAAAAAGCTAAGACAGGTTGAATCAAATGTTTCAATCGGAACGGTTCGAGGTGCGGGTTATTTTTTGAAAAATAGCAAGTCTGGGGACAAATATGTTTAAGAAACTCCGTAATAAATTTCTACTTATTAATATGTCAGTTATTTCATTGGTCATGGTTGTGGCTTTTACGATCATCTACATAATGACTTACAACAATATTCAAAATGAAAATAAAAAAAAGCTAGATGCACAGACTGAAAAACAAATTATGATTCAAAGAGAGATAAAAAATAAAGAAATAAGTTCTGAGCTGAAAAATAAAGGAGAGGTCGAAAATAAGAAAGAAATAACGAATGTTATTGGTACAGGTGGAATTGTTACACAAAAAATTTCGCTAGGAGATTCAGTGTCTTTTAGTGTGGAAGTTGATTCAAATGGAAATGTTGTTGAAGGTCATTCATTTATTTCAATGCCTACAGAAACGTTTAAAAAAGCTACAGAAATTGCTTTGGAAAATAAAAAGAACTTTTCAACTTTCACTTTAGATGGTAAAAAATGGCAGTATGTAATTAAACCAGCAGAGATGATTGTTAATCAATCCAATGAAAAACCACAAATCATAAATAAAGTGACCTTAATAAATTTTTTAGACGTGACCGAGTCCCATAAGGCATTATTTAAACTTCTAACAACATTAATAAGTGTTGGACTTATCACGCTTTTTGCTATTTATTTTATAAGTGGCTATTTTGCAAATCGAGCAATTGAACCGATTGCCGAAGCTTGGAAAAAGCAAAATCAATTTGTAGCGGATGCATCACATGAATTAAAAACACCGTTAGCTATTATTAATGCTAATTATGATGTGCTTATGGCCAATAAGGAAGAAACAATTGAAAATCAGCAAAAATGGTTTAACCATATAAAAGTTGGCTCCGATCGAATGACAAAACTAATTAATAACCTGTTAACTTTAACAAAAATGGAAGAAGCAATTGATGAGATTAATATAAAGCTTTTTGATCTCAGTACGGAAATACATGAAGTAATGATGTCAATGGAAACGGTATTAAAGGATAAGAAAATTAGTTTAAATCATTCCATTGAATCAAATGTTATGTTAGAAAGTGATCCAGATAAAATTAAGCAACTAATGATGATCTTATTTGATAATGCAGTCAAATACACTAATGAAGAAGGACAGATTGAAGTTACACTTACAAAATTAAAACGACAAGTGAAGTTCTCTATTAAAAATAGTGGCAAAGGAATTCCAGCCGGAGATTTGCCAAAAGTATTTGATCGATTCTACCGTTCTGATCCATCAAGAGCAAAAAAAACGGAAGGTTATGGACTTGGTTTATCAATCGCTCAGTCAATAACGAATCGGTTAGGTGGGACGATATCTGTTTCTAGTATAGAAAACGAGTACACCAACTTCATTGTATTACTAGATTTATCATAAAAAGCTCCCTATTTGTTAAAATAGGGAGTTTTCTATTGGAGCAGTAAAAATTTTTAGAAGAATATAGTTTGTTTTATTGAGTTATTTTTTCAACATTTTTAAAATTATTTTTAATTGCATTTTTATACAATGCAATAAAACAGTAAAACAAGCCTAAAAGAAAAATAAGGTGATCTGGAGGGACAAACAGAAATTAGATTCTGCACTTAACCCTGTTCTTATAATCCTAAACTTGACCTAAAGAATCAACACTTTCATACCGCTATTCTTTTCACTAGATTGAATAAATACCCACAACAACACCAAATTCTTTTTGTGAGATACTAAAATCTACCAAAAAAACTTATGAAATGGTGTTGATTTTTTCTCACATAAGGAGGATAATTGTAACATTATTTTTAACTGAAAATTAACTAAATTAGGGGTAATAAAAATGAAAATCGTAAAATTTGGTGGATCTTCATTAGCCACTTCGGAACAAATTGAAAAAGTATTTCAGATTGTTACATCAGATGTTGAACGTAAAATTATCGTTGTATCTGCACCAGGCAAAAGATTTCCAGATGATATCAAAGTTACCGATTTACTAATTAGTTGCGCACAACTTGCTCTACAGGGAAAGGACTATTCGAAAGAATTCAATCAAATTATTCAAAGGTATTCTGAAATTGCAAATGGATTAGGTTTATCTACGGATATTATTGATGAAATTTCACTCGGTATCGAACTTTCGTTAAGTAGTAAAAAGGATCATCCTGCAAGATATATGGATGCTGTTATGGCATGTGGGGAAGATAATTGTGCTAAATTAGTAGCTTCATATTTTCAGTTTAAAGAACTTGAGGCAAGTTACATTAATCCAAAAGAAGCAGGTTTGTTTGTTACAAATGAACCAGGACATGCCCAAGTTTTAGCGAAAAGCTATGAGAACTTACTTGAATTGAGAAAAAAATCTGGAATTCTTATATTCCCAGGATTTTTTGGATATTCAGAAGATGGACATATCGTTACATTTTCTCGCAGTGGCTCAGATATTACTGGTTCTGTTGTTGCCAATGGAGTTAAAGCTACTTTATATGAAAACTTTACAGATGTTGATGCAGTTTTTTCTGTAAATCCAGCGATTATTCATAATCCAAAGGAAATTAAAGAATTAACTTATCGAGAAATGAGAGAGTTATCTTATGCAGGCTTTAACGTATTTCATGACGAAGCATTGATACCCGCCTTTCAAGCTGGCATTCCAGTAAACATTAAAAATACAAATAATCCAACTGCTCCAGGTTCACGCATTGTTAAGGAACGTACGTTATCAAACGGTCCTTTAATTGGAATCGCGAGTGATAATGGATTTTGTAGTATTTATATAAGCAAGTATTTAATGAACAGAGAAATAGGATTTGGGCGTAAATTATTGCAAATACTTGAGGATTATCAAATTTCATATGAGCATCAGCCAAGTGGAATCGACGATATTTCTATTATTATTCGTCAAAATCAATTACCAGTTGAATTAGAAGTTCAAATTATTAAACGCATCCAAGATGAATTAGATGCAGACCATGTAGTCGTTGAAAGGGACCTTGCTTTAATCATGTTAGTAGGTGAGGGAATGCGGCATAATGTTGGTACTACTGCAAGAGCGAGTAAAGCGTTAGCAAATGCGGGAATAAATATTGAAATGATAAACCAAGGTTCTTCAGAAGTAAGTATGATGTTTGGAGTAAAATCATGTGATGAGAAAAAAGCAGTAAAAGTTATTTATGAAGAATTCTTCTCAAAAAGTGTCATCTAACTTAATTATTAAAATATAGATGAAAAGAATCAATATCTAACGTAATTCCAGGAAATGGAATACATAAGGAGTATATGAATATGACAGAAAAAGAAATACAGTTACTTCAGTGTATTGAACAAAATGGACGCTTAAGTAATGATGTTTTAGCAAAAATGATTGGAGCTACAGAAGATGAGGTAGCTGATATTTTAACAAAATTTGAAAACGATCGTGTTATTCTTCAATACATTACGCTGATTGATTGGGGTAAAGTGCCAGTTCAAGAAAGTATAACTGCTATGATTGATGTGAAAGTAGCACCAAAACGCGGGGTAGGATTTGATGAGATTGCTGAAAAAATCTATTTATACCCGGAAGTAAAATCAGTTTATTTAATGTCAGGAACATATGACTTATCAGTTGTAGTTGAAGGAAAAACAATGACGTCAATTGCTTCATTTGTATCCCAAAAATTATCAACTTTAGAATCTATTTTATCAACGACTACCCATTTTATTTTAAAACGTTATAAACATGATAGTATCGTATACGGTCAAAAACAAAGCGATAAGCGTATGGTGATCACGCCATGAGTAAATTTAATTTATCAAATACAGTAACTACACTACAACCATCAGGGATTCGAAAGTTTTTTGATTTAGCGGCTAGTATGGATAATGTCATTTCACTTGGGGTAGGTGAACCTGATTTTGTCACGCCTTGGAACGTGAGAGAAGCAAGTATTTATTCGTTAGAAACAGGACATACGGCATACACTTCAAATGCTGGACTGTTAGAATTACGTCAGGAAGTAAGTCGTTATTTCGCTAAGAAATTTGATGTGCATTATAGTCCTGAAGATGAATTAATTATAACTGTAGGGGCAAGTCAAGGGATTGATATTGCTTTAAGAACAATTTTAAATCCTGGAGACGAAGTAATTGTCATTGATCCATGCTTTGTTTCATATGCTCCTTTAGTTTCACTAGCAGGTGGTGTTCCAGTTCATTTAGCAACAACAGGAGAAGAAGAGTTTAAAATCAATCTTCAAGCGTTGAAAAAGAAACTTACATCAAAAACAAAGGCGATCTTGCTTTGTAATCCTAATAATCCAACTGGTACTTTACTAGAAAAAGAATTATTAGAGGATTTAGCCGTATTTGTTAAAAAGCATAATTTACTTGTCATTTCTGATGAAATTTATGCTGAACTTGTTTATGATGGCGAATATACAAGCTTTGCAAATATTGATGGAATGCGAGACCATACAATTTTAATTTCTGGATTTTCTAAAACATTTGCTATGACTGGTTGGCGCCTTGGGATTGTTGCAGCACCATCAGACATTATTTCCCATATGCTTAAAGTTCATCAGTATGCAATTATGTGTGCACCAACTATGTCACAGCATGCTGCAGTTGAAGCACTTCGAAATGGAGATCATGATGTAGAAGAAATGAGACGCAGTTATATGCAACGTCGTAATTTCCTTGTGCAATCTCTTCAGGAAATAGGATTGTCATGCCATCTTCCAGGTGGAGCTTTTTATGTATTCCCATCAATACAGAATACTGGCTTAACATCAGAGGAGTTTGCTGAACAATTATTATTAAATGAGAGAGTAGCGGTCGTCCCGGGAAATGTTTTTGGAGAATGTGGGGAAGGGTATATTCGATGTTCTTATGCAACTTCATTAAATCAATTAATTGAAGCAACCAAAAGAATTAATCGTTTTTTACAAACACTTCCAACGTACCAACCAACAAATTTTTTGAAAGTTGAAAGTAAATAAACTAATAATAAAAGCTCTTGTATCCATTTGAGGAAACAAGAGCTTTTATTTTGATGCAGTAGATAATTCCTTTGTTTGAGCTTCTAGTATTCTTTCAGTAAAAATAGATGTAATTAAATAATCGTACCCTAGGGTTTCACATAATATCCAGTTATTTTGCATTTCTAGAGGTAGCGCTTTTATTTTATCTTTTAATTCATTCATAAGAGTTCCTGAAAAAAATAAATACGGAATGATTATTACTTGATGGTTTTTTTTAGCCAATAGTTGATTCCAAGCTTCATGAATCGATGGCTTTGAAACTGCTATAAAAGCGGGTAGAACAGGATGATTTAAATTTGCTTCAAGAAGTTTAACGATTGAATTGAAATCATTAATCGTTAATGGATCACTACTTCCTCGTCCAACTAGCAATATTTTAGTCGGTTTTATTAAATGCTTAACCTTTTCATTTATTCGCTTTTGGATTAATTCGATCATGTTTTTGTGAATTCCGATTGGATTAGCTATTTTTATTTCTATATGTGGGTATTCCTTTTGAAATTTCGCGATTTCAAGAGGAATATCCACCTTTGCATGATTTGCAGAAAGGAGTAAAACCGGCAAGACTGTTACCGATTTTGCTCCTTTACGCAAACAATTCTCTAATCCTACTGAAATTGATGGTTCTGCGAGTTCAATAAAACTAATTTCTTGAACTTTGCAATCAATTTGTTGTTGTACTTTTTTAACAAATTGTATGGCTGAATGGACAGCCGATTTTACACGGCTTCCATGACATACATATAAGATTGCATCCATACTAAAGCACCCCACTTCCTTTTAGGAGAAAATTTAAAGACTAGAATAGTTAATGTTTTTATGCTCAGTCATTGAATGATAGTTAGTCTCAAACCATTGTAATTGATGGTGTAATTTAACTACTTCTCCTACGATTATCATACTAGGATTGGTTATTTTTTCTTTTTCAACGTCTGATATTACATCTTTTAATGTACTAATGACAGTTCGCTGTTGTTCAGTAGTACCATAATGAATCAGCGCAACGGGGGTGTCTTGATGTTTTCCATTTGAAATTAGTTGATGACGAATATAGGGTAAATTATTAACTCCCATATAAATTGCTAGTGTGTCAATGCCTTTTGCTAAAGAAGCCCATTTAACTGTATCTTCTTCTTTGCAATGACCTGTTACAAAAGCAAAGGAACTACTATAATCACGATGGGTGACAGGTATACCAGCATAAGCTGGAGCTGCTATACCTGAAGTAATGCCAGGAACGATTTCAAAGGAAACACCACGTTCTACAAGATATGTCGCCTCTTCACCACCACGACCGAAAATGAAAGGATCTCCACCTTTTAATCGAACTACGTTTTTTCCTTTTTTGGCATACTTTACTAAGAAAGCATTGATTGTTTCTTGTTTTAGTGCATGGTAGTTTGGGAGTTTACCAGCGTATATTAACTCAACCGATTCTTTTGCATTCTCTAGTAGTTCCTTATTAACTAGTCGGTCATATATAATGACATCTGCATTTTGAATGCATTTTAGTCCTTTTACTGTAATTAGATCAACATCTCCTGGTCCAGCACCAACTAAATAAACTTTTCCAATCATTCCACACACCTCATCATCATCGTTTACTTAAAACTTCTAAATCTAAAACAAATCCACCACTTTGACTAACTTTCTTTTTTTCATACATTAGTAGTTCTTTAACGTCCGGCTTCTTAACATAAAACTTTTCAAGTTCTGTATCAACTAGTTTAAATGCTTTTTCATCATCATTTGCTAATATAACTATAGGAACGATCCGATTTTCGATTGATGCTTCAAATCGATATAAAAACATATGTCACCGACTTTCTTTAAGATGCATTAACAGTTTCAAGAATGGATGTTAAATATTTTTGTAATTCTTCGATCCCAACTCTTGATACATAATCTAAATAAGGCTCAGAAGGTAGTTTATTTTCGCTAAAGTGCTGCAAGAATTTTTCTAATACTAGGTGAAGGGCAGGGGATTCAACCTTCCCTTTTAATTTTTCATTTAATTTACCACCGTTTGCTAATGTACCACCTACATAGATTTCAAAAGCCTCTACTAATTCTTTTTTCTCATTACGTGCCTTGATTCCTTGAAGTCCTATATCAGCGATTGCTCTTTGACCACAAGAGTTAGGGCAACCAACCATATGAATTCTAACAGGTACATCTAAAGTAATTTTTTCATCTAAATAAGAAGCTGTATCTTTCATTCGAGCCTTCGTTTCTACTAAAGCTAAATTGCAGTATTCATTTCCTGTACAAGCAACAGAATAACCAATAAATTTTGGAGGGATTGGTGTGAACTTTTCAAGTATTGGTTCTTTCAATAATTCATCAATATTTTCTGCAGGAATATTTGGCAAAATTAAATTTTGTGAATTACAATTACGTATTTCACCATTACCGTATTTTTTAACAATTCTAGCTAACTCAAAAACTTCCTTAGAATGCAATCTTCCAACAGGTATACTTAATCCGACATAATTTAGTCCTTTTTGCTTTTGTGGATGAACTCCATAAAAATATCCTGCATTCCATGACTCTTCAAAGCCAGTTCCTTTCGTTAATAACCTACCTGTATATCCTTCTAAAACTTCTTTAAACTTTTCAACGCCCCAATCAGCGACTAAAAACTTTAAACGAGAATGATGGCGTTTCTCACGATAGCCATAATCTCTAAAGATTGTTGTAACGGCGATTGCAACTTCTTTCACTTGATCTGGTAACAAGAATACATCCAGTTCTTGAGCTAAATGTGGAGCTGAAGAAAGACCACCACCAACTTTTAAGTGGAAACCAGAAATTTCTTTGCCGTTAATTTCTTTAATAGCCGGAATAAATGAAATGCAGTTAATTTCTGCATTTGATGCATTATTTTTATTTGTACTGATCGACATTTTATATTTTCTAGGGAGATTAGAAAATTCTTCATTAAACTGAAAAAATTCATAAATCTCCTTCACAATAGGGGTAGTATCAAATAATTCATTTGGATCGATCCCTGCAAGTGGATTTCCAACGATATTACGTGTAATATCACCACATGCACCAGCGCTAGATAGACCAACTTTTTCTAAACGAGTAAAAATATCTGGTATTTGTTCAATTGTTAACCAATGAAATTGGATTGCTTGTCGGGTTGTAATATCATATACATCTCGACCATAATCACGAGCGATTTCTGCTAATGTTATAAGCTGTTCATGAGTTAATATGCCAGACGGAACATTAACACGCATCATAAAATATCCAGCTTCTTTTGGTTTTTGTAAATAGCATCCAGCCCACTTGAATAAATCCCATTGATCTTTTGGAATTGATTCAAACCCATTTTCAGCATAGTAGGGGATGTCATCATAAATTTTTAGTCCATCTTTAACGAGTTTCTTTTTTTCAGTTTCATTTAACTTAAGATTGTCTTTCCATATTTTTTCAAATGCCATCGAACATCACCTTACCCAATATAATTTTTATTCTTTAAAAATTGAAGTACTGTTTCAACACATTCTTGAACGGATTGTTTATCGGTATTTAATATTAATTCTGGATTTATTGGCGCCTCATACGGAGAGCTGATGCCAGTAAAGTTTTGAATTTCACCATTTTTTGCTTTTTTATAAAGTCCTTTTGGATCTCTACTCTCACAAGTCTCTACGGAGCATTCTACGTAAACTTCAATAAATTCATCTTGTTCGACCAATGTCCGGACTATATTTCTATCAGCAATAAAAGGGGAAATAAAGGCCGTTAAGACAATTTGCCCATTATCTACAAAGAGTTTTGCGACTTCACCAATTCGTCGTATGTTTTCAGTTCTGTCATAATCAGTGAATCCTAGATCTTTGTTTAAACCGTGACGAATATTATCACCGTCTAATACGTATTGTTGAACATTAAGATGGAATAGTGCTTTTGCAATCTCGTTAGCAATCGTCGATTTACCTGAAGCAGATAATCCAGTAAGCCATAAAATACAACTGTGGTGATTGTTTTTTTGACGACGATCTTCTTTTGAAATACTAGCCTGATGCCAAACGATATTTTTAGACATTTATCTTTTCTCCTATTCTACAGAAATTGATTCAGGTTCTTTTAAACCTTCAATAAGTACTTCAACAACTTCTTTTCTACTAAAAGCAGAAGGAGGAATTTCACCTTTTTTTAGCATTTCACGAACCTTCGTACCCGATAATGTTACGTGATGCTCGCTACTATGCGGACATGTTTTAGTGGATGCCATATTCTCGCACTTTGAGCAATAAAAACTATTTTCAAAGAATAAGAGATTAATACCTAATTCATCATGTGAAAACTTTTGAAAGATTTTTTGAGCATCATAAGTTCCATAATAATTACCAACACCAGCATGATCTCGACCGACAATAAAATGTGTGCAGCCGTAATTTTTTCTCACAATTGAATGGAACACAGCTTCTCTTGGTCCTGCATATCGCATCGCGGCAGGGAATACAGCTAAAAATACACGGTCTGTAGGATAATAGTTTTGGAGTAATACTTTATAGCTCTTCATTCGTACTTCGGCAGGAATATCGTCCGATTTTGTCTCTCCAACTAATGGGTTTAAGAACAAGCCATCCACGATTTCAAGTGCAGTTTTCTGAATATATTCATGGGCACGATGAACTGGATTACGAGTTTGAAACCCAACTATTTTCTTCCAGTTTAATGATGCGAATTTATCTCTCGTTTCTTTTGGACTTAAATAATGTTCAGTGAATTGCGTACGATTGATTTGTCTAATAACAGTTACTTCCCCACCTAAATAAACATCACCACGAGAATACATTTTTGCTACTCCAGGGTGGTTTGTGTCAGTAGTTCCATAAACAAACTGTGCTTCCAGTAATTTGTTAGGTGTATAAATATCATCAATCTTTAACAAACCATACACTTTATTTTCCCAAGTAAGTTTAACTAGTTCTCCTAGTTTTAACTTACTAGCTATTTGTCCACTAACAGGAAGGGTAATTGGAATACTCCATACGGTTCCATTTTTTAATTTCATTGTGCTTACGACTTGCTCATAGTCATCTTTTCCTAAATATCCAGTAAGGGGACTATAAGCTCCATTTCCAATTAGCTCTAAATCACTTAACGCAATTAAATCTAAAGGAATTTCGTTCAAACCATCTTTAAAAGTTACTTCTGAATTAAATCGATTAATTAAGACTCCGCCATGAGGGGGTAAACTCATTTCAATACACTCCTTATATTTTCCTAATTTAATAGTTAGTAAGAATAAAATTTCTTTTTTTAGCATCTAATATAGACAACTAATCATGTAACCCACATTCAGTTTTTTGTGATCCAGACCAACGACCAGATCGACTATCTGAAGAATTTGAAGCAGGTAATGTACATACCTCACAACCTATACTCGGGTACCCTATATCGTGTAACGGATTGTATGGAAGATTTTTGTAATATACATAACGCCAAACTTCTTTCCAAGTCCAATGGATTAAGGGACAAACTTTTATCAGGTTGAACTTATTATCTAGATTAAGAAATTCTGTTTTTTGTCGTGAAGGAGATTGTTCCCTTCTTAAGCCTGACACCCAAGCTTGCGCACCCTTAAGAGCTTCTTGTAGTGGTAAGATTTTACGAATATTACAGCACTTATTCGGTTCACGCTTCCATAACTCATCTCCATGAATACTCGCTTGCTCTTCTAAAGATAGACTTGGTGTTTTCTTTTCAATTTGTAAGCTTGGATATTTAGCTTGCACGCGGTCTATTAATTCATAAGTTTCCTTGAAATGTAGACCAGTCTCTAAGAAAACAACCTTTGCATCAGGTTTTACTTTTGAAATTAAATCAATTAATAAAATCCCCTCAATCCCAAAGCTACAAGCATAAATTAGATCATCACCATAGGTTTTGTAAGCCCACTCGAGTACTTCAAGTGCACCTTTTGTTTCATTATCAATCGAAAAATCAGGAATACTTTTTACGTTCCAATTTTCAAATCTCATTTTCTTTCCTCCAATTGACTAAAAGAAGCCAAGTTATCCTAAAAAGAAAAAGCAGCCCAAATCTACATTTGTCATACGTAGACTTGAGCTGCCTCTAGTTTTTCTAGTCAGCAGGAACATATTTACTTTAATCGTATTTTTTCTTGCTTTTCTACTTGAATAATTCTCCCATCTTGAACGACTAATGTGATTGTTCCAAATCTTAAACCATTAAGTAACGATTCCACGACCTCAATGATGGGTTTTAAGTCGTTGGTTTGGCTCATGAGCTTCCTCCTAGAATTTAATTACAACTAAGTCTATCAGAATTATATGGATTGTCAATTTCAAAAATGATAATTTATTAAAAATTTATATATTTCTTAATTTTTTATTGAATTAAAAGGTAATTAGTAAAAGGGGGAGACTTAAACTATTTACGTGTAAAATATTAAATAAAAGTTATTTTTAAAAATCATTATTATAATTAATTCATTTAACTAATAATAATGGTAAAAGGAAAAATTTCTGTTTCGTATTTAAATATTAAAAAATTATCTAACTCTTGTTAGTAGTTGGTGAATATACAATTATTTAAGAAAGATAATAATGGAATAACAATTATTTAAATCTAAGGAGGACGTTTTGACTATATTTCATAACGCACCATTAATAACAGCTGTAATTGCCTGGTTTATTGCTCAGTTTTTAAAGGTTATTATCCATTTATTTAAAGAAAAAGACTTCGATATTTCTAAGTTTTTTGCATCTGGGGGGATGCCAAGTTCACATTCGTCGACTGTGACAGGATTAGCATTAAGTGTAGGATTAAATGAAGGGTTTGAAACAGTTACTTTTGCCATCGCAGCAATTTTTGCGATTATTATAATGTACGATGCATCTGGGGTAAGATTAGCAGTTAGTAAACATGCGAAGTTATTAAATGATTTTTTTCATGGCAGAATAAAAAACTATAAAGCCTTAAATGAATTAGTAGGTCATACATCCTATGAAGTTGTTGTTGGAGCATTAATCGGAATAGTCGTTGCAATCATAGTTTCAAGATTTTAACGCTCTAATATAAATCTATTTGATTTATATTATGAGCGTTTTTTTACAGATTAAGAAAGTAAAAATGACAGCGAAGTAGTTAGTGATGGCCAATTCTTAAGTATAAAGCACAACTAGCCCTCTGTCTTCGTCTTAATGGTTACCACTAGGTTAGTTTTCTTTAAAAATTTTCTGACTCAAACTATATAAATAAATAGGCGAATTTAAATCAGTTTGATAAGATATTGGTAGGATATGTAAATAAGGAGTGTAAAAATGAAAAGTACAGTAAGTGAAAATAGTGCTTGGAAAAAGGTGGGTCGATCGATTTATCAATTCCGATATATTGTTATTGTAATTTTAGCTGTATTTTCAATTATTTTAGGTATTTATTCAAAGCATTTACCTGGCATTTTAGATGGAGATGGTTTTAGAACACCTGGAGAGTATGAAAAAGCTAAGAATGTACTTGAAAAAGAATTTGAGCAATCGCCAGATTCACTCATCATTTTACTTGAGCGAAAAAAGGGTGCCACAAGCGCCGAATTCCAATCTGATATACAACGGATTGTGAAGGAAGTTCAAAAAGAAAAGAATATAAAACAATTTCATCACCCTTTAATGAATCCTGTTATGAAAAAAGATAATATTGCCTACTTATCTCTTTTATACAGTGAGAAGGATCACGATAAGCTTGTTGATCTAAACAATAAATTTGCCAAAAAAGTAGAGTCATTTTCAGATGATACGGTAAAGGTAGGAACAACTGGATTTACAATTATTAGTGATGTAATGAATAAAACTAGTCAAGAAGACTTAAAGAAAGCAGAAATGATTGGTGTACCGATTGCGTTTATCGTTCTATTTTTTGCGTTCGGAAGTTTAGTTGCATCTGCTATTCCAATCATAATCGGTATGATTAGTATTTTAAGTACATTTGGAATTTTATTCTTTATAGGTAAGCATGTTGATTTATCAATCTTTGTATTAAATGTTGCACCGATGATTGGATTAGCATTATCAATCGATTTTGCGTTATTATTCGTTAGTCGTTATAAAACTGAATTACAGAATCAACAGACAGTGAAGGAAGCAATTAGTGTAACGTTTGCAACTGCGGGTAGAGCGATTATTTTTTCTGGTATTTGTGTATTTATTGGATTGTCAGCTCTTTATTTCATAAATATTGATTTATTTAGAAGTGTCGCAATAAGTGGTGCAGTTGTTGTTTTAGTAAGTCTGTTTTTATCATTAACACTACTACCAGCAGTACTTTCAGCTCTTGGTAAAAATATTAATAAAGGTACGTTAAAATCGATTGCGAATCGTAGCCAAGACCAACAACAAGCAGTTTGGCGAAAATTTGCTAATTTCGTAATGAAAAGACCAATCATAATGGCACTAACATCATTAATCATTTTAGGACTTTTCGTCATTCCAATTCGGGATGTGCACTTAAATATACCGACAATCGATGCATTACCGAAGGATGCAACGTCGAGAATTAATTATGAAAAATATCAAAAAGCTTTTCTTCCCGAAGCTCAAAAACATGGGACGATATCAATTGTTTTAGAATCCAATACTGATTTCTTAAAGCAAAATAATATAAACGCATTAGATAAGATTCAGAAAAAGCTTGAAGATGACAAAAATGTTTATGAAGTTAAAAGTGTGTTGAATGCAGTTAATTTAGACGCTAAAGCATTATTACCTGCTTTAAAATCACCTAATGCATCAAAAATCCAGCCTGCGATTGATGCTTATATTAAAAAGAATAAAACTTATATACAAGTATTCTTAAACTCTGATCCTAAATCAGAAAAAGGGAAGCAATGGGTAAGAGATTTTGAAGAGAAATATAATGGCAAAATTGAAGGGCTTGATTATACTGTTGGCGGTCAAGTGAAATTTGAACAAGAATTATTTGATGAGATTACAGATAACATTGTATACGGTTTACTCGTGATTATGGTTAGTACTTTTATCATATTAATGATTGCATTTAGGTCAATTATCATTCCAATCAAAGCGATATTAATGAATGTATTATCATTGAGTGCAACGTTTGGAATCATTACCTGGTTATTCCAAGGTGGTAATTTTGGATTACCTCAATCTGATATCATGTTGATTTTGCCAGTGTTTGTCTTTGGATTAGTTTTCGGTTTAAGCATGGACTATGAAGTATTTTTAATGTCGAGAATGCAAGAGTTATATTATGAATCGGGGGATAATACTTATTCGACTAGAGAAGGATTAGTATCGACGAGCCGAATCATCACATCAGCGGCATCAATTATGATAGTTATTACAGGAGCATTTGCTTTTACTGATATGGTACCTGTTAAACAGATGGGAATTGGGATTGCTATAGCCATTTTCTTGGATGCTACAATCGTTCGCTTAGTTTTAGTGCCTAGCTTAATGCAGTTATTTGGAAAATGGAATTGGTGGTTTCCATTTGCAAAAAATAAAATCGATGAGCCATCTAAACGAGTTGGATAAATCAGAAAGGAAACTGTTATTCATTTCATGTTGAATAGCAGTTTTTGTTTTATATAGTGATTTAACGTAGACTGTGTAAAAATTCCCAATTTTTCGAAACTATAGTAAATGAATGGTCATATTTGGTAAAATAAAAAATGAAAGAGGGGGAGAAGGAAAAATGATAAAAAGATCAATTAGGGCAGTTTTAATAAGCTGTCTTGTATTAACAATCAGCTTATTAGCAGCATGTGGTAAAAATGATGAAAGGTCTGCAAATGGTAATAAACATGAGAAATTACCAGTGGCAACGATTAAGGTAAAGGATTACGGTGTTATTAAAGCTGAATTATATCCTAATATTGCACCAAACACTGTAGATAATTTTATTTCACTGGCAAACAAAGGATTTTATAATGGATTAACATTCCATCGAGTTGTTAAAGACTTCGTAATTCAAGGTGGCGATCCTGAAGGAACTGGTGGCGGTGGTCCAGGCTATGCAATTGATGGAGAATTTACATCAAACGGCTTTAAAAATAACTTAAAACATACAACAGGCGTACTTTCTATGGCAAGAACTGGTGATCCAAATAGTGCTGGCAGTCAATTTTTCATAATGGCAAACGATACACCTGACCTTGATGGGCAATATGCTTCATTTGGTAAAGTGACAGAAGGGATCGATATTGTTAAGAAAATTGACGCAGTTGAAGTGGATTCAATGGAAAAACCTGTTACTCCAGTAATCATCGAGTCCATAAAGGTAGATACAAAAGGCGAGAAATATGCTAAACCAAAAACTCATAAAGAATAAATGGTAAACTATTTTACATAACGCAAAAAACTACTTCGCAAAAATGAAGTAGTTTTTTCATTTAAAGTAAAAATAGATTATAAACCTTTTTTTATTTTACCAGACCAAAGTTTATATCCGCCTTTAAGTTGGTAAAGTTCTGTTACTCCTTGTTTACGTAAAATACGTGCAGCTTGTCCTGGACGAACGCCCATTTGATCATATAAATATACTGCCTGATCTTTACGAATTTCTTTTGAACGTGTTTTTAATTGTGCGAACGGAATATTACGAGCACCTAATATATGGCCGTTCTTAAAATCTTCTTGATCACGTAAGTCAATTAGTTGAGCTTTACGGTAGCCAGCACGAAATTCTTCCTCAGTTAACGTTTTAATTAAACGTTTTTGGTAGAAATACATAACTGTTGAGTATACAATGATACCTAGTACGACAAAAATTATTGGTAAAAACTGACTCAAATTCTTCAACACCTTTCAATTACCTACTTATCTTATTATAATTCTCTAGTAGGATTGTGCAAGAAACTTTCATTAAAAAGTAAAAATTTAATCGAAAAATGAGGAGATTTTCAACATGACAAAGACAAAGTGGAATTTTATTAATAGCGGAGTAAAATCAGGTAGCTATAATATGGCTCTTGATGAATGCTTAATCAAGTGGCAAAGTGAAGAAGGTTTTCTTCCAACACTACGTTTCTACGAATGGGAAAATCCTACTGTAACAATCGGATATTTCCAAAAAAACCAAGAAATAAGTTTAGAAGCATTAAAAAAATACAACGGTGATTTCGTTAGACGCCAAACTGGTGGAAGAAGCGTACTTCATCATGATGAATTAACTTATAGTGTAATTGTCCCTGAAAGTTATCCAAATATGCCTGTATCGGTTACAGAAGCATATCGAGTTATTTCAATGGGAATTTTAGAAGGGTACAAGCTACTTGGTTTAGATGCTTCTTTTTCTGTACCAAAAACTGCAGAAGAAAAAAATCAATTAAAAAACCCAGCAAGTGCTGTTTGCTTTGATGCTCCATCATGGTATGAAGTTGTCGTTAATGATAAAAAAATTGCTGGAAGTGCTCAAACTAGACAAAAGGGCTCAATTCTTCAGCACGGATCAATTCCTTTAAATATTGATGTTGATATGTTATATGACTTATATATTTTCTCTTCGGACGCAGTGAGAGAGAGAATGAAAAAACGCTTCTTAGATCGTGCAACATGGATCAATGCAGAAAGTACTACTCCTAAAACAATGGCTGACTTATATGAAGCATTTGAAAAAGGCTTCGAAATTGGCTTAGATATCGAGTTGGTGCCGTATGAATTAACAGAGGCTCAAGAGAAGGAAGTACAGGAATTAGCCGCTACTAAGTATAGTACTGAGGAATGGAATTTGCGCAAGTAATATATAGTGAGAATTTTATTGAAAGCCTTTTTGGCTTTCTTTTTTTGTTGCACCGAGAGAAGATGTTTATTAGATAAAACCCGAGTGCTATTTAAGGAGGAAAGGGTGCAAATAAAAACTCTAGAGGAGCAATTAAATGTAGAAGTGCAAATTAAAAAGTGCAATTAAAATTCGAAAAACGCAAATAAAAAAGTGAAAAATACAATTGGGTATCCGAATGTAACTTAATTTCAAAAAAAAAGAATCTTTTTTAATTAAATCCTACATAATTTAAAAAAATCATGCAATAAAATACCCTAAAAACCGGCCTATTTTCCTCGTACTAAAGGAGCATCACAAGAGAACTTCCTACCTTTTCCACTGTTTTAATTTTTATCGGTGTTAATACTATCAAAAAATGATGAGAAGGAGTAGATGAAATGAAGCCCTTTATACCAAAGCTTGTTTATTTTGAGCCCCAAGCTTTAGAGTATCCGTTAGGAAAGGAATTAATGGAGAAATTTGAGAAGATGGGTTTAGATATTAGAGAAACAACATCCCATAATCAAATTCGAAATTTACCTGGTGAAAATGATGTGGAAAAATACCGGATAGCCAAGTCAACTTTAGTAGTTGGGCTGCGTAAGACTTTAAAGTTTGAAACATCTAAACCTTCAGCGGAATATGCAATTCCTCTTGCAACAGGCTGTATGGGGCATTGCCATTATTGTTACTTACAAACAACGCTTGGTTCTAAGCCATATATTAGAGTTTATGTAAATTTAGAAGATATTTTTGAGCAAGCAAAGAAGTATATGAAGGAACACGAACCGGAGATTACAAGGTTTGAAGCGGCGTGTACTTCTGATATTGTTGGTATTGATTATTTAACACATTCCCTTAAGAAAACGATTGAATTCATTGGTGAAACAGAATACGGTCGTTTAAGATTTGTAACGAAATTTCCACATGTAGATCATTTACTTGATGCAAAGCATAATGGAAAAACAACATTTAGATTTAGTATAAATTCTAGGTATGTTATAAAAAACTTTGAACCTGGAACTGGTTCATTTGATGAGAGAATTGAAGCCGCGAAAAAAGTTGCATATGCAGGGTATCCATTTGGCTTTATTGTTGCACCTATTTATATGCATGAGGATTGGGAAGAAGGCTATAAGGAGCTTTTTATTCGATTAAAGGATGCATTAGGTGAATTGGCAAATGAAAAGATGACGTTTGAACTTATACAGCATCGTTTTACTAAGCCTGCAAAAAAGGTGATTTTAGAAAGGTATCCTAATACAAAACTTGAAATGGATGAAGAGAAAAGGAAATATAAATGGGGGAAATATGGAATTGGAAAATATGTTTATCAAAAAGAAGAAGCTGCTTCAATTGAAGAGACAATTTCTGGTTATATAAATAAGTATTTTCCTAATGGAGAAATTCAATATTTTACATAATAAAGTGGATCTGTATTTTATAGGTACACTCTTATTATTTTCATCATACTCTTATACAGAATGACTATCTATTATCATTTAAATGTGTTCTTGTTAATTGCACTTTTGGTATATGTATTGTATCATTTTATTTGATGCTTATTGTAACGGAATAAAGTTTGAATGACTGTATTGGAGGAAGAACATGCCCACACCTAGTATGGAAGATTATATTGAACAAATTTACCTTTTAATTGAAGATAAAGGGTATGCTCGTGTATCTGATATTGCTGAAGCATTATCTGTGCACCCATCGTCAGTAACTAAAATGGTGCAAAAACTAGATAAAGACGATTACTTAATTTATGAAAAATATAGAGGATTAATCCTAACGCAAAAAGGTAAAAAGATGGGGAAAAGACTTGTCTATCGCCATGTATTACTTGAGCAATTCTTAAGAATTATTGGTGTGGATGAAAACTTAATTTATCAAGATGTTGAAGGTATGGAACATCATATGAGTTGGGAAGCGATTGATCGAATTGGCGAACTTGTTCAGTTCTTTGAAGAAGATAAAAATCGAATCGAAGCATTAAAAGATATTCAAAAGTCGAATGAAGCGCAATCAAATTCGAATAAATAAAAAGACCGTGCTAGTAGGAAGCACGGTCTTTCTTTTTGCCCTTTTCACCCTCTATCACAGTTAAGTGACTTGAATCCTTTGATCGTTTTTTTAACAAAGGCTTGGAGGTACTTTTTCTTGAAGTGGGCTTTGATTTGTTAATCGATTTTTTTAACGAGCTAGATTTTTGTGTGTTATATTTTTTTATAGTTTGTTTTGCAGCCTTACGATAGGAGTCTTGATGGCTTCTTTGACTGTTTGAAGATGAAAAAACTCTATAAATAAAATAAATAATTAAAAGGATTAATCCTATAAATAAAAATCTTTGTAATAATTTTGCTGGATCGTTTATCAACTGAGCAATTAAGCCAAAAAGTGCTAATGCTATTATTCCATAAAATATTGATGAGTACACTTTTTGATTCACTTTAAGCACCTCCTATGTGAAGAGTAAATTAGTTATTAAATGTATTAGAAAAAATATTGTTTCTTATAGTTTATTACATTTTATCCAATAAGTTGATATTTTTTATAAAATTCTGTCAATTATATCTTGTTATTTTTTTCCACTTCTAAAAGTCGGTTAAATGAAGCGATTGATACTTCAACTTGATCATCGGACGGCTCTTTAGTTGTTAATAATTGTAGCCATAATCCAGGGTAACCTACCCATTTTAATATAGGAATATATCGAACTTTATTTGTTAATTGCAAAACTTCGAATGAAACGCCTATAACGACTGGAATTAATAAAAGTCGATCGACAATTCTTAACCATAGTGGGCTTGTTGGAACTAAGAAGTAAATGAACATACCAACAATTACTGTAAATAGGATAAAGCTACTTCCACAACGATAATGTAGTCGGGATTGTGATTGGACTCCCTCGATCGTTAAAGGAATATTGTTTTCATATGCATTAATCACTTTATGCTCAGCACCGTGGTACATAAACACTCTTTTTATAAATGGTGTCAAGGAAACTAAGTAAATATAAATTAATAAAAAACATAGTTTTAAGATGCTTTCTATTACGACTTGTTGAAAATCAGTTTCAAATATTGGTTTCAATGTTGCTGCCAGTAGAACCGGTACAAGTGTAAAAATAACTTTTCCAACTAAAAAGGATAAAACAGCTAATAATGAAAGTCCGAGATAAGTTGCAAGCGTACCTTTTTGTTTTTCACGCTCAATTGCAATTTTCTCATCATCTTCTGGATCAATACCATATCTTTCAGTTGAGTAATTTAAATGCTTGGATCCGTTAATACTTGCTTGTATAATCGCGACTACACCACGGACAAAAGGTATTTTCTTTAATTTTTGCATTGTCCGATTTATATGTATCGGTTCTTCATAATATTGTATTTCTTCATTTGATCTGCGAATTGCAGAGACTGTATGTGTTTTGCCACCAAACATTACGCCCTCTACGATTGCTTGCCCCCCATAAACTGCTTTATTTTTCTCTCTCATGTTGCACCAACCTAAACTTGTTTTTTATCTATTACTATCTATTGTAAATGTAAGCATAATAATGGTGCAAGTAAGAAGTAGGAAAATCTAAATAATAATCACAATATTTTTAATTTTCTAATAAAAAATCAGAATCACATTAAAAATTTCTTTGTTGGACATAATACTTAAGTGATAATTAGCAATGTATGGAAAGGGAAATGTTAAATGCAGGACAAAGATAAAGAACAAGAAAAGCAACAAGGTCAGGATCAAGAACTAGAAAAGGAAATGCAGGGTAAAGAAAACAATCAAAACCAAGGTCAAAATCAGGACGATCAAGGTCAAACTGAAAATCAAGTGCAAGGTGGTCAGACTGAATCGAACGAGAATAAGCACTTTAATAAGATTGCTAGTATTGGGTTTTTCGGAGGTATTTTTTGGTCTACTGTTTTGTTAGTTCTTAGTTATTTCGACTTTACTCAAATTGGTCCAAATTTTGTTTTAGAAAGAATTAAACTTGGAAAATGGGCAACTGGTTATGTTGAAAACTTAATTTCTATTGTTGGTATAGGCATTATTTCAATCATTATTGCGTTTATATTTTATTTTATCGGCAGAAAATTTAACGGAGTTCTTCCAGGTATATTTTTTGGATTGCTTCTATGGGTTATTGTTTTTATTGTTCTTGGTAAAATAGCTTTCGATTTAAAAGCAATTAAGGATTACTCGTCTGATACGACAGTTACTACCATCTGTTTATTCATTTTATACGGAACTTTTATTGCATATTCTGTTTCTTTTGCATTTCAAGAGCAAAAGGCATATTTGCGTGGCTATTCAAAATAGTCTGCACTATGATAAAATAAACCTTGGGTATTCCAAGATATGTGTGATTGGGATAAATATGCACAAAATGATGGGTGGAGACTTTTAAAATGGCTAAGTTTTTATTATTGAATGGACCTAATCTAAATATGCTCGGTCAGAGAGAAGTTTCTATCTATGGTTCAACTACATTAAAGGATATTGAGGATCATATATCATCACTTGCACATGAAAATGGGGATACGATTGATTGCTTTCAATCGAATCATGAAGGTGAATTAATCGATAAACTGCATGCGGCAAATAATGTCTATGAGGGAATTCTTTTTAATCCTGGCGCATTTACTCATTACAGTTATGCAATTCGTGATGCAATTGCAAGTATTACCGTACCAACTATTGAAGTACACATTTCAAATATACATAAAAGAGAAGAGTTCCGACATACTTCAGTTTTAGCTGCAGTTACTGTAGGACAAATCGTTGGTTTAGGTGTGTATGGATATGATTTAGGTTTAAGTGCGTTACAAAAGATTAGTAGGGGAGAGAAAAACAATGGAAAAAATTAAAAAGTTACGTGAAACTTTAGTAGAAAAAGGATTAGACGCATTATTAGTAACTAGTACATACAACAGACGTTACATGACAAACTTCACTGGTTCTGCTGGTGTTGCTTTAATTACTAAGGACAAAGCTTTATTCATTACTGATTTTCGCTATATTGAACAAGCTACTAGCCAATGTGAAGGTTATGAGATTGTTAAGCATGAAGGTTCAATTCCCGCTGAAGTTGCAGCCTTAACTGAAAAATTAGGTGTTTCAAAACTCGGATTTGAACAAGATCATATTACGTTTACAGAATTTGGTTCTTACCGTAAAGTTGTAAAACCAGAATTAGTTCCTGTAAGTGGATTAATTGAAAAATTACGTTTAATTAAAACCGATGCAGAGATTTCAATCATTAAGGAAGCTGCTAAAATTGCGGAATCTGCATTTGATCATATTTTAGGTTTTATCCGTCCGGGTGTAACTGAATTAGAAGTATCTAATGAGCTAGAATTTTTTATGCGTAAATTAGGCGCTACTTCATCATCATTTGATACAATCGTTGCTTCTGGTGCTCGCTCTGCTCTTCCTCACGGTGTGGCATCTGAGAAAGTAATTGAAACAGGTGATTTTGTAACGCTAGATTTTGGTGCATACTATAAAGGGTATGTATCAGATATGACTAGAACAGTTTCTGTTGGTGAGCCTCATTCTGATTTGAAGAAAATTTATGAAATTGTTCTTGAAGCTCAATTACGTGGTGTTAACGGGATTAAAGCAGGAATCACTGGTAAAGAAGCGGATGCTTTAACTCGTGATTATATTACGGAAAAAGGTTATGGAGAATATTACGGACATGGAACTGGTCATGGTATTGGTTTAGAAGTACATGAGGGACCTGGCGTATCATTCCGTTCTGATACTGTATTAGAGCCAAATATGATCGTAACTTGTGAACCAGGTATTTACATTCCAAATCTAGGTGGAGTTCGTATAGAAGATGATTTAATCGTTAAAACTGGTGGTAACGAAAACTTAATGTCTTCACCAAAAAATCTAATCATTTTATAAGTTTTCATTAGATTAGAAATTAGAACTACACAAAAAGCGTATTTTACTTTATGATATAAAGTTGTAAAAGAAATTCATGGTAAGAGAAATGGTTCTTTTTTACACAATACATACTTATAGGACCATTTCATTTTTTAGGAGGATATTTAATGATTTCAGTAAACGATTTTCGTACAGGTTTAACAATTGAAACTGACGGTGGACTTTGGCAAGTAATCGATTTCCAACACGTTAAACCGGGTAAAGGTGCTGCATTCGTACGTTCAAAACTTCGTAACCTACGTACTGGTGCTGTACAAGAAAAAACATTCCGTGCTGGTGAGAAAGTAGCAAAAGCACATATTCAAAACCGTAAAATGCAATATTTATATGCAAATGGTAACCAACATGTATTCATGGACAATGAGTCTTATGAGCAAATTGAATTACCAGAAGCAAATATTGAACGTGAATTAAAATTCCTTAAAGAAAATATGGAAGTTTATATCATGACTTTTGAAAGTGAAATTCTAGGTGTTGAATTACCAAACACAGTTGAATTAAAAGTAGTTGAAACTGAACCAGGTATTAAAGGTGATACTGCTTCTAACGTTACAAAACCAGCTACAATGGAAACTGGTTTAGTAGTTCAAGTACCAATCTTCATTAATGAAGGCGAAGTATTAATTATTAACACAACTGAAGCTAGCTACGTTTCACGTGCAAAAGCTTAATTAAATGTAAAAAATGGAGGCACTTATTTAAAGAGTGTCTCTTTTTCTTATTAACTAAATTAAATAAGTAAGGGTGATGAAATGGTTACATCAATTGTTCTTTGGACATTGATTATCATTTGTTTTGCATTGGCGTTTGTTGCGCTAATCAAACCAATAATTCCAGGGGTACCAGTATTATGGGTAGGGTTTTTAATTTATTACTTTGGTATTAATAAAACTAATTTAAATATGTCGTTTTGGATTATTATGCTGATTTTTACAGCTGTTATTTTTCTAGCGGATATTCTAGCTAATAAATATTTTCTAAAAAAATACGGCAGTACAAAAACTGGTGAAAGAGTAGGTTGTTTGGCTGTAATCGTTGGTTCGTTTGTTTTTCCTCCCTTTGGCTTAATTATTGTCCCATTCATTTCTGTTTTTATAGCTGAGAAATTACAAGGGAAGAATACGAAAGAATCAATAAAATCTGCATGGGCGACAGTTGTCTCTTTTATTAGTAGCTCATTAGCAAAAGCGGTATTGCAAGTTATTATGGTTATAATCTTTTTTGTTTATATTATCTTTTAATTTGGTTTTTAGAATCTTATATTAAAACAACGAAGAATGTATTCTGCCTTATAGTAAGTGTAGTCATGTTGATTTCCACTACAGCCTATTATAAGTAAGTTCATTTCATTATTTAGCTTAAATTGTTACTCATGAACCCTTTATGAGTAAATAGTTAATTTTATATTATTGGTTTTTTGCTTACTCATAGACCTGTCAGGAGTAAGTTATTTTCATATTTACTTTGTCAGATCCACATCAATCATTCATAAGTAAGTCTAAAGAGAGAAGTTATCCGACTTCTCTCTTTTTTGTGCCTTCTAATTAATGTTTGTCTTCTGAAATGGACATGTTCAGCATATTAGTAATAAAAAAGAATGAAAAAGGTGTGTATCTATGAAGGATTGGATTGATTCAATGGATCGAGCAGTTCTAAGTATGGGAATGCTCAGAGTTTTTGGTGGAAGTGTAGAATTGATTGCTGCTTTTACAATTTTGTATTTTAACGATATTAAGAAAGCATTAGCAGTAAATAGTGTTTTGGCAACTGTTGGGCCTATTATCCTCATTTCAACAATGGCTATTGGAATTATAGGTGTTGCATCTAAATTAGATCCGATTCGATTAGTTTTAGTAGTTTGCGGTGTGTTTTTAATATTGTTGGCAGTTTTTAAATGATAGGATGTGACCTTTTATGGAAGAGGTTTTCAATGTATTGCCTACATTAATTAAAGAAAAGCTACAGCGTTCATATGGTGACCTACATCATGTAGAGGAATTAAGGTTAAGGGTCGGTCGTCCAGTTGAAGTGATTTCTAATAATCAGTCAAATTTTATACCTTATATTTTAACAGAAGAAGAAGGCGGACAGATTCTTGGAAAGCTAAGTCAATTTTCAATTTATACAATTGAGGAAGAATTGAAAAAAGGCTATATCACAATCAAAGGTGGACATCGAGTAGGGCTAGCTGGTCGAGTTGTAACCGAAAACGGAATGGTTAAAATGATTCGAGATATTAGTTCTTATAATTTTCGTATTGCAAAAGAAAAAGTTGGAATAGCTAGTCCATTTGTAAAGTATGTTTATGAAGGAAGATGGAAAAATACAATGCTGATTGGCCCGCCACAAGCTGGGAAAACAACATTACTTAGAGATTTTGCAAGAGTAGTGAGTCAAGGTGATGCCATAAGGGGAATAAGGCCTGGGAAGGTTGGCATTGTTGACGAACGATCTGAAATAGCAGGTTCAGTTAAAGGGGTACCTCAATATACATTTGGTGAAAGAATCGATGTATTAGATGCATGCCCAAAAGCTGAAGGAATGATGATGCTTGTAAGGTCGATGAGTCCTCATGTCATTCTTGTAGACGAAATTGGAAAAAAGGAAGATGTAGATGCAATTTTAGAAGCGATCTTTGCCGGTGTTCAATTAATAGTGACGGTCCATGGTTATTCACTAGAGGAAATAAGAAAACGCCCTTCTCTTCAACCTTTGTTTCAAAATGGGACATTTGAACGGTTTATCGAAATTTCAAGTTTTCCCTCACCTGGTACTGTTACAGATATTAAAAATAAGGATAGCGCTAGTTTATTTCATCCGAGGGCGGTGCTTTAAATGAGATGGATTGGAGCACTTATTATCATTTTTTCAACAAGTTGGCTTGGGTTTTATTTCGCAGGTAGATTAACAGAACGGACAAAAGAATTAAGGGGATGGAAGTTGGCTCTCCAATCTCTTGAAGCAGAGGTTATGTATAGTCAATTGCCTCTGCAAGAAGCGTTTAGGAGAATTGCTAGTCAATTAAAAGGACCGATTAATAGTTGTTTAAAGGATTTTGCTATTCAACTAGAAACTAGTGCATTTTCAGCGAAAGAAGCTTGGGAAAATTCATTAATGAAATATGCTAAAACTGTCTCGATTAAAGAGTCTGACATACAAGTATTATTACAGTTTGGTGAGACGATTGGTATGCATGATAAATATTCACAACAAAAACAAATCATTTTAGCATTAAAGCATTTAGAAAGAGAAGAGCAGGAAGCAATCGATTCGCAGGTCAGTTATGAACGAATGTCCAAAATGCTAGGAGTTTTAAGCGGAATATTAATAGTTATATTACTCTTGTAGGAGGGATTTAAATTGATTACAAATTATGCACTGATGTTTCAAATAGCTGGGATTGGTGTAATTGCTGCAATTATCCATGCAGTTTTAAAAAAAGCCGGACAGGAAGAGTTTGCTACATGGACAATTATTACTGCATTCATTATCGTATTTCTTCAAGTGATCACTAAAGCTGGTGATCTGTTTAATAAAGTTAGGGATGTATTTCTATTTCATTAGATTAGGGGTGAGAGTCTTTGGAAATCATCCAAATTGTCGGTATTGGGTTAGCAGCAACATTTGTCATTCTTTTATTAAATCAATTTAAGATGAATAATTTTACATTAGCAATAACTGTTTTTATAAGCTGTGTATTATTTTTATTTTTGTTAGATAAGGTTCAATTCTTATTAGATGAAATTCAAAAACTAGCAAATCAAGCGAGTATTAAAAATGTGTATGTTGAAACTTTATTAAAAATTATTGGGATCGCATACATAGCTGAATTTGGAGTTCAAATTACGAAAGATGCAGGACAAGGGGCAATTGCTTCCAAGATTGAATTAGGGGGAAAAGTACTCATTTTGGTTCTTGCAGTTCCGATTTTAACAGCATTAATTGAAACAATTTTAAGCTTTTTACCAAAAGTTTCTTAGATGTAAGGAAAGGAGGACATTATGTCAAAAAGGATGAAGGTTTTTCTTCTTTTCTTTACTCTCTTTTTTTTAGTACCAAGAATTGTACAAGCTGCTCCTCCACCTGCTGAAATAGTAAATGAACAAATACAAAAATTAGGGATCGATGAAGTTCAACAATATTGGGATGAAGTTGTTCATAAATATGGTGGTTTTTTACCAGAAAGTCAAAAAGGGGACTTTATCCAATTTATAAAGGGAGAAAAGAAATTTTCATTACAAGAATGGTTTATTGCATTTGGTAAATATATATTTTTTGAGTTATTAAGTAATGGAAAAATATTAGGGATTTTAATTATGTTAGTTATTTTTAGTTCTTTACTCCAATCATTACAAAATGCATTTGAAAAGAGTACAGTCAGTAAAATTGCCGATAATGTTGTTTTTCTAGTACTTGTAGTTTTTGCATTAAATAGTTTCTATATTGCAACACAGGCCACCCAAGATGCCATTACAGTTATGATTGACTTTTTACGAGCTTTAATTCCTATTTTACTAGCTTTAATTGCAACTTCAGGTGGTGTCATCTCTGTTGGTGTTTTCCATCCAATCTTAATTTTTTTAATGCATACAAGTGGATTACTAGTGACGTATTTTGTCCTACCTTTAATTCTTGTATCTACAATTTTAAGTATTGTAAGCATTATAAATGATGAGTTAAAGGTGACAAAATTAGCTTCTTTAATAAGAAATGTTGCTGTAGGAGTACTAGGAATCTTTTTAACTATTTTTTTAGGAGTATTAAGTGTACAAGGTTTGACAACTGCAGTAACAGATGGGGTAGCGGTTAAAACAGCTAAATTTGTGACTAGTAATTTTATTCCGGTTGTTGGTAAAGTTTTTGCAGATGTGACAGATACAGTTATTAGTGCGTCTTTATTATTAAAAAATACTGTCGGGATAGTAGGTTTGGTTACTTTATTAGCAATCGTTGTTTTCCCGGCTATTAAAATATTAGTTTTAGCTTTAATTTATAAATTCTCAGCGGCGATTTTACAACCAGTTGGAAGTAAAAATATCATTAGCACGATCGATACGATTGGAAAAAGTGTAACTTATTTATTTGTTTGTTTATCAATTGTTTCATTAATGTTTTTCTTAAGTATGACATTAATAATAGCGGCAGGAAATATTGTCGTCATGTTTAGGTAGGTGAAAAAATGGAATTCTTTATACACTGGGTTTCAAATATTATCGTCTATATATTAGTTGCAACCATCATTATGATGTTAATTCCAAATACCGGCTTAGCAAAATATGTACGATTTGTAGCGAGTCTATTATTAATTGTCATGATGCTCCAACCAATTTTTCAATTATTCAGAGTAAATATAAAAGAAGTACTAGCTGGATACCAGTCTAAAACGTATGAAGCGAATGGCGAAATAAAAAATGAAATAAATAATAAGAAAAATGAAATACAAGAAGCAGAACGTGCATATATATTAAAACAAATGGCTGTCCAAATGAAAAAGGATGTTGAAAAAAGCTTTACAAAAGAATTTGAACAGGTAATCACAAATGTAGATTTACAAGTAAAAGATGGAGTAAATACAGTAAAAACAGCTAAAGATCTATCTAAAGTAATCGTTTACGTAAGCCCTAAAAAAGATGAGACAAGCAATGTAGAACCTGTTCAAGAAGTATCGATTAATACCGATCAGCCAGTTCAGACAGACGATGAAAAAATTAAACAACAAGAGTTACAAACTTTTTTAGCAAATAAATGGGAGCTTGAGGACAAGCAAATCGAACTCAAAATGGAAGGAGGGGAGTAATGACAAATGAAGAAAAAGATTCCACCAATAAAATTAGCAGACTTTCTAAAAGGAAATGGCGATGAAAAAACCTCTTCTGACAAAGAAAAAAGTCCATTTAAACTGACGAGAAAATATGTACTAGCTCTACTGGGACTCGGGATTTGTTGGATGATTGCAAGCAGTCTATTTGCTAATACAAATCAAACTACGAATTCGATGCTTTCACCTATTTCGAAAGAAACGAGTGGAACACCAAAAAATAATGAACCAGCTGTTGAGACTCTTGGAAGTGGTGGTGGAAAATCCTCATCAAACAAAATAGAAGAAATTGAAAAAAAATATGAGCAACAGCTAACAGACACATTAAATAATATGGCCGGTGTTAGTAATGTAAAAGTAGAAGTAAATCTTGAAGGTAGTGAAAAGAAAGTCTATCAAACAAATAAAACGAATCGCTCTCAGGAAACTGATGAAACAGACAAACAAGGTGGAAAACGAAATATTGATGATCAATCACAAGAAGAGCAAGTAGTCATTATTGATAACGGAGATAAACAAGAACCAGTAGTAGTCGAAACTGAAATGCCAAGAATTAGAGGAGTCTTAATTGTAGCCAAAGGTGCACAAAATCTAGAAATTAAACAAATGATTAGAGAAGCTGTTACACGATTACTTGATGTACCAAGCTATCGTGTCTCTGTACAACCTAAAAAATAAGAGGAAGAAGGTAAAAGTTAAATGAAAAAACAAACAATTTGGTTATTAACAATGTTAAGTTTAGTTGTTGTATTATCTGTTTATTATGTTACGACACCTGATAATTTAAAAACAACAAGTTTTATGAACATGAATAATAATACTAATACAGATTCGTTAGACTCAACTCCTAAAGATACGAAGAAAACAGATTCTACTAAACAAAACGATAAAGAAACTACTTCTCAAGAAAATTCTACGAGTGAAGTATTCTTAAAACAACGTATGGAACAAGAAGATCAAAGAAGTCAATTAATTGATGAATACAAAGCTACTGTTGACTCAGCAACTGCATCAGCACAAGAGAAAAGTGAAGCATTCACTAATATGAATGAGCTTCAAAAATTAACTGCATTAGAATCAGATGTAGAAACTATGATTAAAGAAGCTGGCTATAAAGATGCACTAGTTCGTTCTGACAAAGATGAAGTAAAAGTAGATGTAACATCATCAAAACCAAGCAGAAAAGCAGCGAATGACATCATCCAAATGACAAGAAGTGTTTTAGGTGAAAAACTTGTAGTAGTAAAATTCCAAGTTAAATAATTTTATGTACAAAGCCAGTAGAAGTCTATTCTACTGGCTCTTCATTTTTATTAATAAGCTTATAATTAATTTTTGTGAATTTTAGGATTCTTCTTAATTCCCTATCCCTTTCTGTCTTTGATTTTCCCTGTTATAATAGTTTATATTGAATTATTTTTGGTAAGGAATAATATATAAATATTCTTCGTAAATTAGCTAAAAATAATTAGGAATTACTTTGGTTAAAATAATTTGTTGAAAAGTTTAGTATTAGGTTATAAGATTAGACTATATGTCTTAAGGGGTGAACAGAATGAAAATTCATGAAATTAGAGAGTTAATTAAGTTAATCGATCAGTCAACAATAAATGAATTCGAATTTGAGGATAATGGTGCGATCGTTAAAATTAAAAAAGGTGGACAAACAACTGTTGTTACATCTGCTCCAGTTGTACACCAAGAGGCAGCTCCAGTTGCGGCTGCTCCAGTTGCGACATTAGAAAGACCAGTTGTTGCAGAAACTGCTGCACCTGTAGTGGAAAAAGAAGATACAAGTAATTTACATAAGATTACATCACCAATGGTTGGTACTTTCTACGCATCTCCATCTCCTGATGCAAAAGAATACGTTTCAGTTGGCGATCGCATTACAAACGATTCAATCGTTTGTATCGTTGAAGCAATGAAGCTATTTAATGAAATTGAAGCTGAAATTGAAGGCGAAATCGTTGAAGTACTTGCTAAAAGTGGTCAATTGGTAGAATACGGTCAACCATTATTCTTGGTAAAGGCTTAAATATCTACAAAATTAACAGTACTTTACTAGAGAAGGTGAAGAAATGAAAAAGGTTTTAATAGCAAATCGAGGAGAAATCGCCATTCGAATTATTCGAGCATGTAAAGAATTAAAAATTGAAACAGTTGCTATTTACTCTGAAGGAGATAAAGAAGCATTACATGTTCAAATGGCTGATGAAGCTTATTGTGTAGGTCCTAAATTATCAAAAGATAGTTATTTAAATATGACGAATATCATTAGTATTGCAAAATTAACTGGTTGTGACGGAATCCATCCTGGTTATGGTTTCTTATCAGAAAATGCTAGTTTTGCAGAATTATGTACTGAGTGCAATGTGAAATTCATTGGACCAACGGCTGATTCTATTTCTAAAATGGGTACAAAAGACGTTGCTCGTGAAACAATGAAGGAAGCAGGGGTACCTGTAGTACCTGGTTCACAAGGTATTATTCAAAGTGTTGAAGATGGTAAAAAGATTGCTGCAGAAATCGGCTATCCAGTTATTATCAAAGCTACAGCTGGTGGCGGAGGTAAAGGAATCCGTGTAGCAAAAGATGAAATTGAACTTGAAAAAGGTATACAAATTACTCAACAAGAAGCTCAAACTGCTTTCGGTAATCCAGGTGTGTATCTTGAAAGATATATAACAGATTTTAGACATGTTGAAATTCAAGTTTTAGCAGATGAACATGGTAATACGATTCATCTTGGAGAACGTGATTGCACAATTCAGCGTCGTCTTCAAAAATTAGTAGAAGAAGCTCCATCGCCTGTTTTAGACGAAGAAACTCGTGAAAAAATGGGTCAAGCAGCTGTTCGTGCAGCTGAAGCAGTAAATTACTGGGGTGCTGGTACGGTTGAGTTCATTTATGAACCACATACTAAAAACTTCTTCTTTATGGAGATGAACACACGTATTCAAGTTGAGCATCCGGTAACAGAATATATTTCTGGTATTGATCTGATTAAGCAACAATTATTAATTGCTAAAGGTCATCCATTAAAAATAACTCAATCTGACGTATCTTTAAAAGGATGGTCGATTGAATGTCGTATTAATGCTGAAAATCCAGATAAGAACTTTATGCCGTCTCCTGGTAAAATCATTACGTATTTACCACCAGGTGGCCCGAATGTTCGTGTAGATTCTGCTGTATATAGCGGGTACACAATTCCGCCATATTATGATTCAATGATTGCGAAAGTTATCGTGCATGGCAAGACAAGAGAAGAAGCAATTGCTATAATGATAAGAGCACTTGAAGAATTTGTGGTAGAAGGAATTTACACAACAATTCCATTCCATTTAAATTTATTGCAAAATGAAATCTTCGTAAAAGGGAAGTATAATACTAAATTCCTTGAGGAGCATGCGCTTGTTAAAGGATAAAGTGGAGGGATCTGTATGAACGAAAATCAAATTTTAGAAATGGGTACTGCGACATTAGGTCGAGTAGAAATCGCACCTGAAGTAATCGAAGTTATTGCTGGTATTGCAGCTGCTGAAGTTGAAGGTGTTTCAAGCATGCGTGGAAACCTAGCATCTGGTATTTCTGAAATTATCGGTAAGAAATATCACGGTAAAGGTGTCCGAGTTGATTTATCAGAAGATCGAATTACAATCGATGTATACATTCTAGTTAAATTTGGTAAGTCAATCCCAACTGTAGCAGGTAATGTACAAGACAATATTCGTCAAGCATTATTAACGATGACAGGCCTTGAATTATCTGAAGTAAATGTTCACGTTGTAGGAGTTCAATTCGATACGAAACCTGAGCAAGAAGCTCCAATTGAACTTTAATATTGTAAAAAGAGTCTCTATCTAATAGAGGCTCTTTTTTTGTTTGATAAGAAGTAAGGGCAGTCCTCAAAGTTTTATGTTTTTTTCACTCTTGTTTATCCTTAGTCCTGAACTTATGTAAATGTTTTTATTAAATATTTCGAAATATGTTAAAATTTTATTTGTAAATTAAATAGAAATAGGTGAAAATATGATTTTAAATTTAAGAACAAATAGAACAATATTACGTGAATTTGTTGAAAGCGATTGGAAGCAAGTACATAAATATGCATCACAATTAGTTGTATGTCAATTTCAGCCATGGGGTCCGAATACAGAAATTGAGACGAAGGAATTCGTTCAAAACATACTAAGAGATATGAAACAAATCAATAGGACTAGATTTGTATTTGCAATAATAGAAAAGGAATCCGATGAATTAATAGGATCGATAGAGTTTAATATTAGGGATAAAATAAATCAGATAGGTGAAATAGGGTATATAATTCATCCTAACTATTGGGGCATGGGATTTGCTAGTGAAGCTACTAAAGAAGTAATTTCATTTGGATTTAATAATTTTAAGCTGCATCGTATATTTGCGACATGTGATGTTAGAAATATTGCATCAGCAAAAGTACTTGAAAAATGTGGATTAAATTTAGAAGGTAAAATGCGTGAAGATTTATTATTAAGAGACGGCTGGAGAGACACGTATTTATATAGCATACTGGAACAAGAATGGATTGGGAGTCAGGAACTAATCGAAAGACATTAAAATCAGGTAGTAATTGGAAATTTATTTTAATTCTTAAAAACTTTTACAAACCTTTTAACCCCACATTTTCACAATCTATCTTTTTGAATGTTCGTGTTTTGGTATTTAAATATTATTTTAAAGTAAGAAAAAGTAATTTTTTTTAAAAAAACACAAACATTATTCTGTTATTTTATTTGATTTTAAGTTAAAATGTAGAAAACAGTTTAAAGTATTGAGTTTGCTTAGAAACGTTAATAATAATAAAAATTAGAGTTAATACAGACAGTCGTTGGAACTTATTAAAAAAAATGGTAAAATAACGTGTTACTATACAAAATTAGAATTCGTTATTACCTATGCAACGAATGCTGAATTTAGCTTAAAGGAGTTTATTATTTTGATGAAACGTAGAAAAGCAAGGGAACTTGCATTACAAACATTATTCCAAATGGATTTAAGTGAAGCAAATGCTTCAGATGCATTAGAGCATGTATTAGAAGAAGCTGAAGAAAAACAAGATGCATTTTTAGATGCAATCGTAACGAATTTTGTTAGTCATAAAGAAGTAATTGACGAACAATTAGCTTCAAATATCGAAAGCTGGACGATTGATCGTTTAGGTAACGTTGATCGCAATATCCTTAGAATCGCTTTAGTAGAAATTAATTACCTAGAGGATGTTCCAAAAAGTGTAGCAATCAATGAAGCGATTGAAATTGCAAAAGTTTACGGTGATGATGATTCTAGTAAATTTATCAATGCGGTATTATCAAAATTCTAAATAGATAGATTGTTTATATGCATAGGGGGAAATTAAAATGGTAGCAACATTAATTAATGGTAAAGAAATTTCAGTATCAATTCGTGAGGAATTAAAGAATGGTGTTTCAGAATTAAAAAATCAAGGTGTTACACCAGGTTTAGCAGTTGTTTTAGTTGGAAATAATTCTGCTTCAAGAACATATGTGAATTCGAAGCATAAAGCATGTAATGAATTAGGGATGTATTCTGAAGTAATTGAATTACCTGAAACAGTTACTGAAGATGAGTTATTATCCGTTGTAAACAAATTAAACGATGATCAGTCAATTCATGGTATTTTAGTTCAGTTGCCATTACCTGCTCATATCTCTGAAAAGAAAGTAATTGAAACGATTTCACCATTAAAAGATGTTGATGGATTTCATCCAATTAATATTGGAAGAATGATGACTAATCAAGATTCATTACTACCTTGTACTCCTTTTGGTATATTAAAATTAATAGAAAATACAAATATTCCGATTAGTGGTAAACATGTAGTTGTTATTGGACGTAGTAATATTGTAGGTAAACCAGTTGGACAATTATTCTTAAACGAAAATGCAACGGTTACTTATACACATTCACGTACTACTAATCTAAAAAATATTACAAAGCAGGCTGATATTTTAATTGTTGCAATTGGTGTAGCAAAATTAATTACAGCTGATTATGTTAAAGAGGGAGCAATTGTTATTGACGTCGGCATGAATAGAGATGAAAATGGCAAATTATGTGGAGACGTAAATTTTGAAGATGTTAAAAATATTGCTGGTTATATTACTCCGGTACCAGGTGGGGTAGGACCAATGACAATTACAATGCTACTTCATAATACGTTAAAAGCAGCTTCTCAAATTGATAATAAATTAAATTTGAGTGTTAAACTTTAATCTTATTGCTTTGTAAGAATGAAAGAAGGGCTATGCATGACGGAAAAGCTACCAGTTACTGTTACCGCATTAACTAAATATTTAAAAGCAAAATTTCAAGCGGATCGTAATTTACAAAATATACTTCTCCGTGGAGAAATCTCAAATTTTAAACGTCATTCTTCTAGCGGCCATTATTATTTTACGTTAAAAGATGATGGTGCTAGAATTGCAGCGGTCATGTTTCAATCCTATAATGCTAATATTGCATTTCAACCAACTGATGGTATGCAGGTTATTGTACAAGGCGAAATAAATGTATACCCAGGATCTGGTAGCTATCAAATCTACATAAGAGACATGCAACCTGATGGGGTTGGCGGTCTCTTTGTAGCTTATGAACAATTGAAGAAAAAACTATTAGAAGAAGGAATCTTTGATCAGAAATTTAAGAAAAAGATTCCTTCTTTTCCTAGTGTAATCGGGGTTGTTACTTCACCAACTGGTGCGGCAGTCCGAGATATTATTACAACGATTCAACGAAGATACCCAATTGGGAAAATAGTTGTAATTCCGACTCTTGTACAAGGTGAAGGTGCGCCAGCATCGGTTGTGAAATCAATTGAAACTGCAGGTAAAATGAAAGAAATAGATGTGTTAATAGTTGGACGAGGTGGAGGTTCGATTGAAGAACTCTGGGCCTTTAATGATGAAAAAGTAGCAAGAGCAATCTTTGAATCAAAAATTCCAATCATTTCTGCAGTAGGTCATGAGACGGATACTACGATTGCGGATTATGTAGCTGATCTTCGGGCACCTACACCAACAGCTGCAGCAGAATTAGTTTCATTAAGTCAAAGAGAAATACTTGAGCAATTTACTGTTCGTAAATCAAGACTTAATAAAGCAATGGATACGATTATTGAACGAAAACAAGCGCAATTAAAGGCAGTTCAAGATGCTTATGTATTTAGATATCCTAATTCACTATTTCATCCAAAACAAGAGCAATTTGATCGGATAAATGAGCGTTTACTTACATCAATAAATGAAATTGTTAAGTCTAAAATAAACAAGCATAAAGAACTAAATTCGTCATTACTTATTCATCATCCAAGTAATAGAGTTCAGTTTGAAAAGCAAAAACATCAGCAATTACATATGGCTTTACAAAAAGAATTTAATCGCCTTATTACCCAGAAGAAATTTGAAATGGAAAGAATAATTCATACACTTGATGCACTTAGTCCATTAAAAGTTATGGCTAGAGGTTATTCATTAGCATATAAAAATGAGAATGAATTGATGAAATCGGTTAAACAGGCAAAAGAGGGAGACCGATTCCAATTACAAATGACCGATGGGAAATTAAATTGTGAAGTACTTGAAGTAAAAGGAGAGTGAATCAATTGTCACAAAATGAACGTTCTTTTGAAGAAGCAATAAAAGAAATTGAAATGATTGTACAAAAATTAGAGCAAGGTGACGTACCACTTGAAAAAGCGATCGAATACTTTCAAGAAGGTATAAAACTATCTCAAATTTGCCAAGAGAAGCTTACAAAAGTTGAAAAACAAATGACCTCTATATTAAATGAACAGGGTGAACAAACTCCTTTTACTGTTGAGGAGGAATAATATGAACACTTTCAAAGATTTTATGGAGTATTCCAGTAGAATAGTAAATGATGAAATGATCAAATCAGTTGAAAGATTAAAAGCACCAGAAAAATTAAAAGAATCTATGTCCTATTCATTGCAAGGTGGAGGGAAAAGAATTAGACCTCTTTTACTATTTGCAACTTTAGATGCATTTGGTAATGATCCTTTAATAGGGATAAAACCTGCTTGTGCTTTAGAAATGATTCATACTTATTCATTAATTCATGATGATTTACCATGTATGGATGATGATGATTTTCGAAGAGGAAAACCGACAAATCATAAAGTATTTGGAGAAGATCTTGCGGTATTAGCAGGTGATGGCTTACTGACATACGCATTTAAATTAATTACTGAAATGAATGATTTTCATGTATCTGATCAAGTGAAGCTACAATTAATTAGTGAATTAGCGATTGCTGCTGGTCCTGAAGGGATGGTTGCCGGTCAGGTAGCGGATATGGAAGGTGAAAGTAAAGAACTTAGTGGAGAAGAATTGCAATATATCCATGAAAGAAAAACGGGTAAAATGCTAATGTATCCAGTAATTGCAGGTGCAATTATTTCAAAAGCAACAGCTGAGCAATTATCTCATCTAACGCAATTTGCTTATAAGCTCGGTATCGCATTTCAAATACAAGATGATATTTTAGACGTAATTGGTGATGAAGAAGTTCTTGGTAAGCCAGTTGGTAGTGATATAGAAAATGATAAAACTACTTATGTAAAGTTATATTCAGTTGGAGGCGCTAAAGAAAAACTGCATACATTTATTACAGAAGCTAAGCAACATGTTCGAGCATGTGGGATTAAAGATGACTACTTAATCTCAATTTGTGATTTTGTGGAAAATCGCAGTTTTTAAACTTGATTTGTAATTAATTCCATGTCCATTGAATACATTTATTCATTTATGTATAATGTAACTACTTTATAATCGTGTTAATGTTGTTAATAAAATATACAGAAATGTAGGCCGTTAACACATATGTGCTAGCGGCTTTCTTTTCTTTTTGTGGAAAATATCTATAATTTTGTTCTATAAAAATAAAAAATATTAAACAGATTTTAATAAAAATGGTATTATGATACATGGTGTTAAGAGTTAGTCATTTAAGAAACTAGCGTTTAACTACAAGTATGGTAAAATCATTTTATAGATAAAATTACATAATAATGAATTATTTATATAGATTTAACATCTAGGAAGGTGAGTGATCCAAGATGGATCTTACGACAATTGAAAATCCGAGCTTTTTAAAAAATAAAACGAACGGTGAATTAGAAATAATAAGTGAAGAAATTCGTAAATTTCTTATTCAACAGCTTTCTGAGACTGGTGGTCATATTGCGCCAAATTTAGGAGTTGTTGAATTAACGATAGCATTACATAAAGTCTTTGATTCGCCTAAAGACAAATTTTTATGGGATGTAGGACATCAATCATATGTTCATAAAATATTAACTGGTCGAGCTAAAGAATTTACTACACTAAGACAGTTTAAAGGATTATGTGGTTTTCCTAAGCGAAATGAAAGCGAGCATGATGTATGGGAAACAGGACACAGTTCAACTTCTTTATCTGCGGCAATGGGGATGGCTATTGCTAGAGATATTAAAAAAACAGGTGAGTACATTATTCCGATTATTGGAGATGGTGCATTAACTGGTGGGATGGCTCTTGAAGCAATGAATCATATTGGCCATGAGCAAAAAGATGTCATCGTTATATTAAATGATAATGAAATGTCTATTGCCCCGAACGTAGGTGCTTTACATAGCATTTTAGGAAGACTGAGAACAACAGGGAAATATCGTTGGGCTAAAGGTGAACTTGAAGGTGTAATTAAAAAAATTCCTGGAATTGGAGACAAACTTTCAAGTACATCAAAAAAATTAAAAGATAGCCTTAAATACTTAGTTACACAAGGGATGTTCTTCGAGGAAATGGGCTTCACTTATTTTGGACCAGTTGATGGTCATAATTTTGAAGACTTATTTGAATCTCTTGAATATGCTAAGAAAACTAAAGGTCCGGTATTAGTACATGTACTTACGAAAAAAGGAAAAGGATATAAGCCAGCAGAAAGTGATGATATTGGAACTTGGCATGGCACAGGTCCTTATAAAGTTGAATCTGGAAAGTTAATAAAGCCGGATAAAGCACCACCAGCCTGGAGTAAACTTGTTAGTGATACTGTATTAAAATTAGCTTTAAAGGATGAGCGAATTGTAGCGATTACTCCTGCAATGCCAGTAGGTTCAAAATTGGAAAATTTCCAAGCTCAATTACCTGACCGTATATTTGATGTCGGTATTGCAGAGCAACATGCGGCAACGGTAGCAGCTGGATTAGCTACGCAAGGAATGAAGCCATTTTTAGCGATTTATTCTACATTCCTTCAAAGAGCATACGACCAAGTTTTACATGATATTTGTAGACAAAATTTAAATGTATTCATTGGAATCGATCGTGCAGGATTAGTAGGTGCTGACGGCGAAACTCATCAAGGTGTGTTTGATATTGCCTTTCTACGTCATATACCAAACTTAGTTTTAATGATGCCTAAAGATGAGAATGAAGGCCAACATATGGTAAACACTGCAATTAAATACGAAGATGGTCCAATTGCGCTGCGTTTCCCTAGGGGGAATGGTATAGGCGTACAAATGGATGAGCAATTAAAAGAAATTCCGATTGGATCATGGGAAGTATTAAAAGAAGGATCTGATGCAGTTATCTTAACTTTTGGTACAACAATTAAAATGGCTCTAGATGCGGCTGATGAGTTAGAGAAGGAAAATATTTCAGTTAAAGTAGTAAACGCGAGATTTATTAAACCAATGGATACTGCAATGTTAAATGATATCTTTAAGGATGGAAAACCGATTTTAACGATTGAAGAAGCGGTATTACAAGGTGGTTTTGGAAGTGCTGTTTTAGAATTTGCAAGTTCAAATAATTTTCAAAACGTCCGCGTAGAACGTATCGGTATTCCGGACTTATTTGTTGAACACGGTGATGTTGATAAATTACTTGAAGAAATTCATTTAACAAAAGATGAATCGGTTAAGAAAATCCGTGAAATGGTTTGTAATAATTAAGAGGATGACATTTAAATGGCGAAAAAGGAACGAGTAGACGTACTTTTAGTAGATCGTGGTTTAATTGAAACACGTGAAAAAGCTAAAAGAGCAATTATGGCAGGACTTGTCTATACAAACGAACAAAGATTAGATAAGCCTGGAGAAAAAATAGATATTGAACTCCCTTTACAAATTAAGGGTGAGGTTATGCCTTATGTAAGCCGTGGAGGATACAAATTAGAAAAAGCTATAAACACATTTGATTTATCAGTAAAAGATAAAATTATGATTGATATTGGATCGTCAACAGGTGGATTTACGGATTGTGCACTTCAAAATGGGGCAAAAAAATCATATGCACTTGATGTTGGATACAATCAACTTGCTTGGAAATTAAGGCAAGATGAACGCGTAATTGTAATGGAACGAACAAATTTTCGATATGTTAAACCAGAAGATTTAATTGAAGGGTTACCTGGGTTCGCTTCAATTGACGTATCCTTTATTTCATTACGTTTGATTTTACCAGTTCTAAAAACATTATTAGTACCTTCAAGTGATGTTGTCGCGTTGATTAAACCACAATTTGAAGCTGGTAGGGAACAAGTTGGTAAAAAGGGTATCGTACGCGATCCAAAAGTGCATGAACAAGTTATCGAAATGATGATCGATTTTGCGCTACGCCAAGGATATGATATAAAAGCTTTAACTTTTTCGCCTATAACTGGTGGAGACGGTAATATTGAATTTTTAATTCATCTACATTGGGAAGGTTCAAAGGAAATTGGAACAAGCGAGTTAAATCGATTACCAATGGAAATTGTAAATGAAGCACATAGTGAATTAAAGAAGGTAAAATAATAAAAAGGAAACCAAATAGGTTTCCTTTTTCTCCTTTTTTCAAATTAAGTAATTAATCAGATAGGATTCGAAGCCTGAGAAAGAAGAAAAATTTTTGATAAAAAAATGCATTTTATGAAAACGTTTAAAAAAATATATACAATAACCAATAGATTAGATAATATAATCTGTAAGTAAGATATTTGTCGGAATTTGCAAAGAGGTGTATTATGAATAAAGGTCAGCGTCATATAAAAATACGAGAAATTATCGCAAAAAATGAAGTCGAAACACAAGACGAGTTAGTACAATCACTAAGAGACTTAGGTTTTAAAGTAACCCAAGCAACTATTTCACGTGATATAAAAGAACTACATTTAGTAAAAGTCCCGTTATCTGATGGTCGATATAAATATAGCTTACCTGCAGATCAACGGTTTAATCCGTTACAAAAATTAAAGAGACTGTTAATTGATTCATTTATTAAAATTGATAGTTCTAGTCATTTAATTGTAATGAAAACTTTGCCAGGTAATGCAAATGCAGTTGGTGCATTAATTGATCATTTAGATTGGTCAGAAATTATGGGTACAATCTGTGGTGATGATACGATCTTAATCATTTGTCGTACACCTGTAGATGCTGAGGATTTAAAAGAAAAATTTATTGACATGCTTCAATAGGAGAATGGTTTTAAAAAGAGGAGAGAAACTCATTGTTATCTGAAATTATCATTAAAAATTTTGCAATCATTGAGGAAGTTTCCATTTCATTTGAAAAGGGTTTAACTGTACTAAGTGGTGAAACAGGAGCGGGGAAGTCGATAATTATTGACGCCATTGGTCTGTTACTTGGTGGTCGTGGATCTGCAGAATTCGTAAGATATGATACTGAAAAAGCAGAAATTGAAGGCTTATTTCACATTGAAAATGAGAATCATCTAATTTACTCTAGATGCAGAGAATTAGGCTTTGACATTGAAGATGAAATGATTATTTTAAAAAGAGATATTACTTCATCGGGTAAAAGTGTATGCCGTATCAATGGTAAATTAGTTACAACTTCTATACTTAAGGAAATTGGTGGCTTACTTGTTGATATTCATGGGCAACATGAGAGCCAAGATTTAATGGACCAAGAACATCATTTACCGATGTTACAACAATATGATGAACAAGCAATTGCTCCTTTGTATACTGAATATCAAAATATATTTAGTAACTATACAGACTTAAAAAAACAGTTAAAGCAATTAACTGAAAACGAACAACAAATGGCGCATAGGTTAGATTTAATTCAATTTCAGCTATCAGAAATTCAAAATGCGAATTTGATGGAAAATGAAGACGATCAGTTGATGGAAGAAAGACTCAAAATTTCTAATTTTGAACGTATTTATAAGTCTTTAGTTGAAGCATATCAAAGTTTATCGCAGGATGGATCAGGATTAGATTCAGTTCGATCATGTATGTATTCTTTAGAGTCAGTAACGAATATTGATAATGACATTAAAGAGATGCATGAAGGAATCAGTAGTAGCTATTACTTATTAGAGGATATTTCGTATCGATTACGTGATTCCATTGAACAAATGGAATATGATCCAAATAGGCTAAATGAAATTGAAACTCGTTTAAGCGAGATCTCTATGTTAAAAAAGAAGTATGGTCACAGCGTTACTGATATTTTAAAATATGCAGAAGATATCGAACAAGAGTTGGATACTATTCAACATAAGGATATGCATATAGAGAAATTACAAAAAGAACTAGAAAATGTTACAAGCAAGCTAATTAAAGCTGGTCAGACTCTTTCGAATAAAAGAAAAGAATTAGCGATTAAATTGACTGCTGATATACATAAAGAATTAAAAGAACTTTATATGGATAAGACAACCTTTGAAATAATGTTTGAGGTTGAAGAAGGACAAGAATCAGATCCGATAATGGATGAAAAACATATTAAGTTTAAAAAGGATGGATTTGATTTTGTTGAGTTTTATATTTCAACAAACCCAGGTGAGCCTTTAAAGCCGTTAGCAAAAGTTGCTTCTGGTGGAGAACTTTCAAGGATGTTCCTAGCATTAAAGAGCATTTTCACAAAGCATCAAGGGATTACGTCAATTATATTTGATGAAGTTGACACAGGGGTTAGTGGAAGAGTAGCACAAGCAATAGCGGAAAAAATACATAAGGTATCTATCGATTCTCAAGTACTATGTATAACTCACTTACCGCAAGTTGCTTCTATGGCAGATACACATTTATTTATCGCCAAATTAATTGTTGGAAATCGAACGAAAACTTCTGTTACACCATTACAAAACGATCAAAAAATTAATGAAATTGCAAGGATGATCGCTGGAGTTGAAATTACAGATGTAACGATTCAACACGCTAAAGAATTGATCAATCAGGCAGCTTCTGCAAAATACCAATCTCAATGAATTAAAAAGAGAATGTTTAATAATAGAAACTTTTTTCTATACATTAAATATTCTCTTTTTTTATGGGAATTATTGATAAATTAGTAATTGGAAAATGCTAAATGAAACATACTAATACAACATTATACGTTAAAGTATCTATCATATTTTTACAATCATATTTTGCTCTTACAAAGCTAACATTAACTACATAGCCACGAATTAAAAAAATGAAATTTGGCGCTAAGGAGAGTGATTCGCTTGTGAAAAATATAAATGTTCAACGAATAATAAAAATTCTTCTCCTTTTATTTATAGTTGGTATTGGCGTGTTTAATATAAATCAAAATAGTGTGTTTTCATCTACCATAAAAAATAAGGATCAACAAGAAATTGTTAATGTAGCACTTGGTATGAACGAATTACCAAGTAAAAAGGTGGATGTAAAAGTATTAAACAGTTTAAGAATAATACCAGGGGGACAATCAATAGGAGTAAAGCTTAATTCAGTAGGTGTCTTAGTCGTTGGACATCATTTAGTAAATACTAGTTCAGGACAAAAGTCTCCGGGTGAAATTGCCGGTATTAAAGTTGGAGACATGATTATAAAAATGAATGGTAAACAAATCGAAAAAATGTCAGATGTATTACCGTTTATTCAAAAAGCAGGAAAGTATGGAAAGCCGATAAAAATCACTGTAAAACGAGAGGGTAAGTATTATACTAAAATGTTACAACCTATTCGGGATCAAGGTCATAATAGCTATCGAATTGGATTATATATAAGAGATTCAGCTTCTGGTATTGGTACGATGACGTTCATTGAACCTAATTCATTAAAGTATGGAGCATTAGGACATGTTATCTCTGATAGTGATACGAGAAAAGCTATTGAAGTTGAAGATGGACATATTGTTTATTCAACAGTTACTGCAATTGAAAAAGGTGCAGATGGTTCACCAGGAGAAAAAATAGCGCATTTTGCTCTAGATCGCGGAACGATTGGTAATATCACTTCTAATAGTCCATTTGGCATATTCGGTAAAGTTAACAACAAAATAGACAATGGGATTATGTCTCAACCATTACCAATTGCATTATCAAATGAAGTGAAAAAAGGTCCTGCTAAAATACTTACCGTAATACACGATAATAAAGTTGAAGCATTTGACATAGAAATTGTAAGTAGTATTCAACAAAAGTTTCCATCAACTAAAGGAATTATTTTAAAAGTTACCGATAAACGTTTACTTAAAGAAACAGGTGGGATTGTTCAAGGAATGAGCGGCTCTCCAATCATTCAAAATGGAAAATTAATCGGAGCTGTTACACATGTTTTTGTAAATGATTCGACTAGTGGATATGGAGTTCATATTGAGTGGATGCTTGATGAAGCTAAAGTACCGATTTATGACTATCAAACTAAAAAGGCTTCGTGATTTAAAAAATACACCTATCAAATTAATGTAGGTGTATTTTTTATGAAAAAGTAATGTGATGTTTATTTCCACTACAAGATGTCTGTGAGGTGATATCGGCCTACTTAATACTTCCATTCCTTAAGGGGCTCAGATCGGCCTTCTTGCATCTCCTACGAGTGTTTAATACTCATCAAGAGATGAGCATATAAAAATTAATCTAAAATACCCATTATTGATTCGTAATTAAAATTTCAACGCTGAAAGATACACCTATTAAATTTTATTAAAAATAAGTCAAAATTGGAAAAAAGTGGTAATATATTATTAGTAACATCGAAAAATAAAAAAAATTTAATGTAGAAAATGATTGATATGACGGTTAATGTTACAGAATTGTAAATTTATATTAAAAATTATAAATTTACATACTATTTCATTTTTTATATAATGAATTATATGTATAATTCGACTTATTACATAGTGGTTTTTATTTGAATCGTCGAATGCTAGAAGAAATTGAAGAAAACTATCTATATTAATAAAAATATTCAGAATTTATAATAAAAACAGGAAATAAATTTTTATTGTCGAAATTATCGGTAATAAGTAATGAAATTCACTATAGAGGATGTAGGGAGGAACGGGCGTGGAGAAAATTAAAGTATTATTAGTTGATGATAATAAAGAACTTGTTATTATGTTAGAAAACTACATTAACGCACAAACAGATATGGAAGTGGTTGGAGTTGCGTTTAATGGACAAGACTGCTTACCTCTAGTGAAGGATAAAAAGCCAGATGTACTAGTCTTAGATATTATTATGCCTCATTTAGATGGATTAGCGGTTTTAGATCGCTTACGCACTGGCTTAGTTGAAAAAATTCCAAACGTTATTATGCTAACTGCTTTTGGTCAAGAAGATGTTACTAAAAAAGCTGTTGACCTAGGTGCATCATATTTTATTTTAAAACCATTTGATATGGAGCATTTAATTAGTAATATCCGTCAAGTAGTTGGAAAAGGTAGTGCGGTAACTAAACGTAATTCACCTTCTCTAGTTACAAATTACGAAAACAAGCCACGTAACTTGGATGCTAGCATCACAAGCATCATCCATGAAATTGGCGTACCTGCACATATTAAAGGATATATGTACTTACGTGAAGCGATTTCGATGGTATATAACGATATTGAGCTTCTAGGTTCAATTACAAAAGTATTATATCCAGATATCGCTAAAAAGTTTAACACAACAGCTAGCCGAGTTGAACGTGCAATTCGACATGCGATTGAAGTAGCATGGAGCCGTGGAAATATCGATAGTATTTCAACATTATTTGGCTACACAATTTCAATGTCAAAAGCAAAACCAACAAATTCAGAATTTATTGCTATGGTTGCTGATAAATTACGTTTAGAGCATAAAGCTTCTTAATTTATTTTTAGTACAAATTACTCATGAAAAATTCAATTCCGATTAACTTCTGACAGTGATTCCACAGACATTTCTCTTAGCGAATAACTTCTTATGAGATCTTCGGTATTTTTTCGCATTAGCACTTATATATGTAAAAAGAAAACGTTGTCTACAGTAGACGACGTTTTCTTTATGTTGCTGAATGTTTTTCCTTATTTTGCACAAGCTTGTATATAAAATAAAAATTGGTTTGCGTAATAATTTGTATTATGCTATAATATTTAATGCGCCACTGAAACATTTAGAAAACGATATTATTACTACTAAATTTGGAAGAAAATTGGACGTATTCCATGACGCGTCAGCTATTTCAACCTTATTTAAAAATTAGTAGTAGTGTCTGTTAGTGAAGATTGTTGTGAAACAAGCTGCCTAATGGAACGGCCCTGGAGCCGAATTGCGAAAGAGAGGTAGGGCTTTCGCCAATAGACAACAATTTTTAATTTTAAATAACTAACATATATACAAAGGCTATTCGTATACGTTGTACGAATAGCCTTTTTCCATTTGTAAAATAAGGCGAACAGAAATAAAAAAAGATAGGACATACAAATTTGGTTGTCCTATCTTTTTGAGTATGAATTTAATGCCTTAGTATAAGTGGTCGTTTAATTAGAATATAAATACAATCGTGAAAACAATCGCAACTATAAAACGATAAACTGCAAAACCTGTTAGTTTGACTTTCTCTAATAATTTTAGGAAAGAAACGATCGCAAGTAATGCGACTACGAATGCTGTGATGAATCCTGTAGCGAATAATGGTAAATCTGAAGCACTTAAAATATCGATATTTTTAATAAAATCTAAACCACTTGCTGCAATCATCATCGGTACTGCTAAAATAAAAGTAAATTCTGCAGAAGTCTTTCGATCTAAACCAAATAATAATCCCCCAGCTATTGTAGAGCCTGATCGTGAAAATCCTGGCCATAGAGCTAACATTTGAAAGCATCCAATAATAAAAGCTTGTTTATATGAGATATGATCTAAATCAGATGATTTAGGATGTTTAGAGACTTTCTCAGCGACAATTAGTAAAATACCGCCAGCTACTAATCCGATTACAACAGTTTTAGGTGAGAATAATACATCTTTGATGAAATCATGGAATATAAGCCCTACAATCCCGGCTGGAATTGCACCGATAATAATATGAATTAAGTTGAGGTTCGTTTGTCTATAACCATCTGATTTAACTCCTAGGACTGACCAAAGTCGTTTCCAAAAAACTACAACTACTGCTAGAATTGAACCAAGTTGAACAATTACTTCAAAAAATGAAGCCTTCTCTCCTGTGAAATTTAATAAATCAGCAACTAAAATCATATGACCAGTAGAAGAAACAGGTAAAAATTCTGTTAATCCTTCTACCATCCCCATGATAAAACCAATTAACCAATCAGGTAACATTTAAAAATACCTCCATAAATACTTTTCGTTATAAAATATACACAATACTTTACATTTTACTTGAAAACTAATTAATATGAAAGGAAGATTAAATTAAAATTAGCTCATAATTGTTAATTATTTGTACAATTTTACATAAGAATGTAATTTAAAGTTGGAATTAATAAAAAAGTGCATAAAAAAAGAAGACGAATAAACTTCTGCCTTCTTTCATTACTTTAAGTTCAAATTAAATTTATTAATGCTAATTTACTATTTAGATTCGTTATCCTTAGATGCTTCTTCGCTCTTAGACAAATCCAATTCCATCAACTTTTTCATTAATATATGCTGTGGCATGTGCATAATTTGTTCTAAAGGAACGTTTAATTTCTTAGAAAGTAAAATTGCCGTTTCAGGCGAAATTTGCAAGGGTCGCATAATAATCCTCCTTAGTTTTTGTAAAATTAGTATACAATAAGAAAAAGAAGAAAGTACATATTTTCTCAACAAGGGGGGAATTTGAGTGGTTGATATTATTGGTCATAGAGGTGCTGCAGGAACCTATCCAGAAAATACGATGGTTTCATTTATGGCGTGTGAAGATTTAGGCGCAGATGGAATTGAATTAGATGTACATTTAACAAAAGATGGTGAGATCGTCGTTATTCATGATGAAACAATAAATCGTACAACTAATGGTAAAGGTTTCGTTAAAGATTATACTTTAGCTGAATTGAAGCAATTTGATGCTAGTTATCGTTTTAAACGACAATTTAAGGGATGTACGATCCCAACCTTAAAAGAAGTATTTGAATGGGCAAAAGGGAATAACTTTAGTATCAATGTTGAATTAAAAAATGATAAAATCGAATACCATGGACTTGAAGAACGAGTAATAAATTTAATCCGTTCATATGAATATGAAAAAAGAATCGTTTTATCTTCCTTCAATCATAAAAGTATGCTTAAATTCCACTTAATGGCACCAGATATTGAAACTGCAGTTCTATATAATCGAAGAAGTAAAGAACCATGGAAAATTGCTGAAGATTATAAAGCAAAAGCAATTCATCCAAATTTTCGAATTATTACTGATGAACAAATCGAAGAAACAATGGAACATCATATAGCTGTAAGACCGTATACAATCAATGAACCAGCTGTAATGAAACGATTAATTGAAGTCAACTGTACAGCGATTATTACTGACTATCCAGAACAAGCTTTCCGGGTGAGAAGTCAATTTCTTAGTAAATAAAAAAAGTGCTTACACAAGTAAGCACTTTTTCTTGTTCTGTTATTTATCTTTTGGTTTTAATGAGAAAATTATCTTTTTAAAAATCTACCTTGAACTTTGTTTCGTTTACGATCTCTAAATAAGACAAAGCTTCCGACTAAATAAAAACCGACACCTAATGATACAAGGCCGAGTAATAATTGCAATGGAAGATTTGGAATGCCAAAAGAATGGATTAGAAATACCGTATCACGAAGTAATTTAATTCCGATAACTGCTAAAGCTATTGGTACAACAATCACAACGAATGCTAACATACGTGTAAATGATTCTTTCATGTTTATTAATTCCTCCGATAAAAGTAACAATAAATTATAAAATTACGAATTTCTCTTTCTTCATAATCTTATACAAGTATAGTGTTGTCAAGCCTTATAAAACATTTGAAATAGACGAAAGAATGACTTTATATATATAATAGTCTAATGTGTTTAATAATTTGTTGAAATTAGTAGGTGAACTAAGATGAAACAAAACGTAATGATCGTCGGAATGGGAACTGGAGGCACAGCAGTATTAAAACTTCTATCACATTCTGATTTATTTCATGTTGTTGCAGTAGTAGATATGATAAAAGAGGCTAAAGGTTTAGAATTTGCCAAAAGCTTACATATTCCAATACTAAAAGATTGGAAGTCGAATTTAAATGATGAGATTGATGTTGTCATAAATACTACTGGAGATGAAACAATCTACCAGGAAATAGTCGAGTATAAAGCTAAGCATACTTTAGCGATCCCAGGTTCAGTTGCAAAAATGATATCTGATCTTGTTCAAGAAAAAGAATCTCTTTTTAATTTAATTAACAATAAAAAAAGACAACAGGAACTAATTTTGGACAATACTCACGATGGAATGATTGTGGTTGATAAATGGGGAAAAATTCTTTTATTTAATCGCTCTGCAGAAAGAATGCTACATACTAATAAAGATACTGCGATTGGTAGATATATACTAGATGTTGTCCCAACTAGTAAATTACCCCGAGTTCTTCAAACGAAAAAGAAGGAAATTAATCAAGAGCATATTTTAATTAATGGAAGCAAGATTTTTACAACCCGTATTCCTATCTTTCGAGAAGATGGTGAACTTGAAGGTGCAATTTCTGTTTTTAAAGATGATACTGAGGTAATAGATTTAGCAGAAGAGGTTACGAATTTAAAAGAAGTTTACAGCATGCTTGAAGCAGTCATTCAAAGTTCGGATGAAGCAATTTCAGTTGTAGATGAAAAAGGTAATGGAATTATTATTAATCCAGCATACACAAGATTGACTGGATTATCGAGTGAACAAGTTCTTGGTAAGCATGCAACGATTGATATTACTGAAGGTGAAAGTGTTCATTTAAAGGTGTTAAAAACAAAACAAGCAGTTCGTGGAGTACGCATGAAAGTCGGAAAGCAAAATCGTGATGTACTAGTTAATGTAGCTCCTGTAATTGTAGACGGAAAATTAAAAGGCAGTGTTGGGGTAATCCATGATGTCTCTGAAATATCACAGCTAACGAATGAATTACATAGAGCACGTCAAATTATTCGAACATTAGAGGCGAAATATTCATTCGAGGATATAGCTGGTGAATCTGAAGGAATTCACTTAGCGATCATGCAGGCTAAATTAGCTGCGAGCACTCCTGCAACCGTTTTACTCCGTGGGGAATCTGGAACTGGGAAGGAATTGTTTGCTCATGCGATTCATAATGAAAGCGATCGCAAATATAATAAATTCGTTCGAGTGAATTGTGCTGCGATTTCAGAAACTTTACTGGAAAGTGAATTATTTGGTTATGAAGAAGGTGCTTTTTCTGGAGCAAAACGTGGTGGGAAAAGAGGGCTTTTTGAGGAAGCTAATAATGGTAGTATTTTCTTAGATGAAATTGGAGAATTATCACCTGCGATGCAAGCCAAACTATTAAGGGTCCTACAAGAAAAAGAAATAAGACGTGTTGGTGGGACAAAGTCTATTCCTATTAATGTGCGTGTGATTGCTGCGACGAATGTTCATCTCGAGGAAGCGATCATTGATGGAAAGTTTCGAGAAGACCTTTATTATCGATTAAATAAACTTCCTATTATTATTCCTGCACTAAAGGACCGAATTGAAGATATTTTACCGATTGGAGAAAGATTATTAGCAAAAATTAATCAAGACTACGGTCGAAATGTTGAGGGGATCTCATTATCAGCATTAAATAAATTAAAAAGTTACAATTGGCCTGGTAATGTTAGGGAATTGGAAAATGTTCTAGGAAGAGCGGTTATATTCATGAAATTTAATGAAAAACAAATCTTACCTGAACATTTATCAGCGCTTGCACAAGTTAAACAAGAACAATCAGTTAATCATAACGAAGTTCATACTGAAGAAATAACCTCCCTTGACGAAATGGTTATAAGTTATGAAGGTGAAATTATTGAAAAGATTTTAATGAAAAATAATGGGAATAAAACAAAATCAGCAAAAGAGCTAGGAATATCAGTAAGAAATTTATATTACAAATTGGAAAAATACCACACTGCAAAAAATAGCACGCAATAATTTGCGTGCTATGAATGTTTTTGCATACAATTACTGTCATTTTTCAAAATATTGTTGTAGAATAGATTTATTGGTGTTACTAGTACCTGGTACTAGAATGTTGGAAATGTAAGGCTTTTCAACTATTTTTAAAAATAGTTCGATCCTTTTTGAAAAGTTGGCACGCTAATTGCTTTATAAAGTGCAGGGGGATGAAAGGAAGGGCTTTCAATGAATTTAAAAGATATAATGTTACGCGCGAAAAATCATTCGAGGCAAACTGTAGCTGTAGCTGTTGCTGAAGACTTCGAAGTAAAAGAAGCAGTTTCAATTGCGTTAGATAATGATTTAGCAAATTTTTTACTTTTCGGAAACGAGCAAGCTATCTATGAAATGTATGAAGATTTATTAAAAAACGAACAATTTGCAGAAAGACTAAAAATTGTTCATTCTCATTCAAACAAAGAAGCTGCTAAAAATGCAGTTGTAGCTGTTCGCTCTGGTGAAGCTTCAATTGTAATGAAAGGTAATCTTTCATCGTCAGTTCTTCTAAAAGAAGTATTGAACAAAGAATATGGTTTAAGAGATAAAAATGTTTTATCGCATGTAGCAATATTCGACGTACCAGGTAGAGAAAATGCAGTAATCGTAACGGATGCTGCGATGAACATTGCACCTACTTTAGATCAAAAGGTGAAAATTATTGAAAACAGTGTTGAAATTGCAAGGAAAGTAGGAATAGAGACCCCTAAAGTTGCTGTACTGGCAGCTGTTGAAGTAGTAAATCCTGCAATGCAAGCAACACTAGATGCAGCATCACTAACTGTCATGAATACAAGAGGACAAATTAATAATTGTATTGTTGATGGACCATTAGCGCTTGATAATGCCATTTCTGTTGAAGCAGCTGAACATAAAGGCTTAACTGGAGAAGTTGCTGGGCGAGCTGATATTTTATTAGTACCTACAATAGAAACTGGAAATATTTTATATAAATCATTAGTCTTTATGGCAAACTCAGAAGTGGCTGCACTTATTGCTGGAGCAAAAGCACCGATTGTTTTAACATCGCGTTCAGACTCTGCAATGACAAAATTATATTCATTAGCTTTAGCTATATGTAATTCTAAAAACTAAACTTACACATTTTAAGGGAGCTGTTATTAAATGGAAATCTTCAAATACTTAGAAACTTATGATTATGAGCAAGTTGTTTTCTGCCAAGATAAAGAATCAGGATTAAAAGCAATTATTGCTATCCACGATACTACATTAGGTCCAGCATTAGGTGGAACAAGAATGTGGACTTACGAATCAGAAGAAGCTGCAATTGAAGATGCTCTACGTTTAGCAAAAGGTATGACTTATAAAAATGCTGCTGCTGGCTTAAACTTAGGTGGAGGAAAAACTGTAATCATCGGTGATCCACGTAAAGATAAAAACGAAGCAATGTTCCGTGCATTTGGTCGTTATATCCAAGGCTTAAATGGTCGTTATATTACTGCTGAGGACGTGGGTACTACTGTTGCAGATATGGATTTAATCCACGAAGAAACTGATTATGTAACTGGTATTTCACCATCATTCGGTTCTTCGGGTAATCCATCTCCAGTTACTGCATTTGGTGTATACCGTGGTATGAAGGCTGCTGCAAAAGAAGCATTTGGTACTGACAGCTTAGAAGGTAAAAAAATTGCAGTACAAGGTGTTGGTAATGTTGCTTACAGCCTTTGCGAGTACTTACACGAAGAAGGTGCTCAATTAATCGTAACGGATATCAACAAAGAAGCTGTACAACGTGCAGTAGAAGCATTTGGTGCTACAGCTGTAGATCCAGATGATATTTATGGAGTAGAATGTGATATTTATGCACCATGTGCATTAGGTGCAACAATTAACGATAAAACAATCCCACAATTAAAAGCGAAAGTTATTGCAGGTTCTGCAAATAACCAATTAAAAGAAACACGTCATGGTGATTTAATCCATGAATTAGGAATCGTTTATGCTCCTGACTACGTAATCAATTCTGGTGGAGTAATCAACGTTGCTGATGAGTTATATGGATATAACTACGACCGTGCAATGAAAAAAGTTGAAGGCTTATATGATAACATTGCAAAAGTTATCGAAATTTCAAAACGTGACGGTATTCCAACATATTTAGCTGCTGACCGTTTAGCTGAAGAGCGTATTGCTACAATGGCAAAATCTCGTAGCCAATTCTTATCAAATGGTCATAACATCTTAAGCAGAAGATAATTGAAATAAATTTTAATTAAAAATTCCTTTATTTTTTAGATGGAAAGAAAGAGTGAAATAATAGTACCTCTTTCTTTCTAGTTATAAAGGTAAGGTAAACTTAGAAGGGAGAGTGTTGACAATGCATCGTATTTTAGTAATTAATCCTGGCAGCACATCCACAAAGGTTGGTGTATTTGATGATGAAAAGCCAATTTTTGAACAAACAATACGCCATGACGATGAAGAATTAAATAAATACAAAACAATAATTGATCAATATGAATTTAGAAAAAATGTGATTTTAGAGGTATTACACAAAGAAGGTATTAATATTTCTAAATTAAGTGCTGTATGTGGTCGAGGTGGATTACTTAGACCAATCGAAGGTGGAACTTATGCAGTAAATGAAATCATGTTAGAAGATTTAAAAATTGGTTATAGTGGTCAGCATGCTTCAAATCTTGGTGGTATCATTGCTAACGAGATTGCGCAAGGACTAAACATTCCAGCATTTATCGTTGATCCAGTAGTTGTAGATGAATTAGAGCCAGTTGCAAGAATCAGCGGACAATCAATTATGGAAAGAAGAAGTGTTTTCCATGCATTAAACCAAAAAGCTGTAGCACGAAAAGTGTCAAAACAGCTAGAACAGTCATATAACGATTTAAACCTTATTATCGCCCACATGGGTGGAGGTGTGAGTGTTGGTGCTCATAAAAAAGGACGTGTTATCGACGTAAATAACGGTTTAGATGGTGAAGGACCTTTCAGTCCAGAGCGAGCTGGAACTGTACCAATTGGTGATTTAATAAAACTTTGTTACTCTGGTGACTACTATATTAACGAAGTTCAAAAAATGATGGTTGGTCAAGGTGGGTTAGTTAGCTATCTTGGAACAGCTGATGCAATTAAAGTAGAAAACATGATTGAAGATGGTGACGAAAAAGCTGCTTTAGTATATGAAGCAATGGCTTACCAAGTCGCAAAAGAAATTGGAAGTGCGGCAGCTGTTCTTGAAGGCAATATTGATGCAATTATATTAACAGGTGGAATTGCTTATAGTGATTTTATTGTTAATGAAATAACAAAAAGAGTTAAATGGATGGCACGTGTAATTGTTTTACCAGGTGAAAATGAACTTCAAGCTCTTTGTGAAGGTGCACTTCGCGTACTTCGAGAAGAAGAAGAAGCAAAAATCTATCCTGGAGAATTTGCAGTTAAATCTTTAGTATAAATGTGAGGAGAATTTCATCATGGCAACAGAATATGATTTAGTCGTACTCGGTGGCGGTACAGGTGGCTATGTAGCTGCTATTCGTGCTTCTCAATTAGGATTAAAAGTAGCGGTAGTAGAAAAAAATAAACTAGGTGGAACTTGCTTACATGCAGGCTGTATTCCAAGTAAAGCATTACTACGTAGTGCGGAAGTTTTTTCAACTGCTAAGAAAAGTGAAGAGTTTGGTGTTGAAACATCAGGCGTAACATTAAATTTTAGCAAAGTACAACAAAGAAAAGAAAATATCGTTGCCGGGCTTCATAAAGGTGTTGAACACTTAATGAAACAAGGGAAAATTGATGTATACAATGGATTAGGTCGTATTTTAGGACCTTCTATCTTCTCTCCAATGCCAGGAACTATTTCAGTAGAAATGAACGATGGTAGCGAGAACGAAATGCTAATTCCTAAAAACGTATTAGTCGCAACTGGTTCAAGACCAAAGTCTTTACCTGGATTAACTATTGATGGTGAGCATGTAATGTCATCTGATGAAGCGTTAAAAATGGAGTCACTTCCTGAGTCAATTATTATCGTTGGTGGCGGTGTAATCGGTATTGAGTGGGCTTCAATGTTAGCAGATTTTGGTGTTGATGTAACAGTAATCGAGTATAGTAAAACTATTTTACCTTTAGAAGACGAAGAAATTTCTAAAGAAATGACTAGATTATTAAAGAAAAAAGGTATTAAATTAGTTACTGATGCTAAAGTTTTAGCTGAAACTTTAGTAATCGATAACGGTGTAAGAATTAATGCTCTTCATAAAGATACTGAGAAATCTTTCACTGCTGAAAAAATGTTAGTATCTGTTGGTCGTCAAGCGAATGTTGAAGGAATCGGATTAGAAAATACTGACATCGTAGTTGAAAATGGCTTTATCCAAACAAATGCTAATTACCAAACAAAAGAATCACATATTTATGCGATCGGTGATGTAATTGGTGGCTTACAATTAGCGCATGTTGCTTCAAGAGAAGGTACTATTGCAGTTGAGCATATCGCTGGTAAAACACCACTTCCACTAGATCCAACAATGGTTAGTAAGTGTGTTTATAGTAATCCAGAAGTTGCATCTGTAGGTTTAACTGAACGTGAAGCAAAAGAAAAAGGTTATACAGTTAAAAAAGGAAAATTCTCATTCCGTGCAATCGGTAAAGCTTTAGTTTACGGTGAACATGATGGGTTTGTAAAAATAATTGTTGATGAAGAGACTAATGATCTTTTAGGTGTTCATATGATTGGACCTCACGTAACTGATATGATCTCTGAAGCAGGTTTAGCAAGAGTATTAGATGCAACTGCTTGGGAAATTTCTCATACAATTCATCCTCATCCTTCATTATCAGAAGCTATTGGTGAAGCAGCACTTGCTGTAGAAGGATTAGCAATACATTCTTAATTTAAAATATTGAAATGTAGAGATTAATTCTCTACATTTCATCTCTACTAACTCATATTGTGGTGTTCTTTACAGATGTTCGCCCCAGCCATGTTATAAGCCGAATACCAATAAAGGTTTCTAGAGCCTCTATCGGTATTCGACTTATGCTTGTCGTGGTTGATCGCGACTTAAGTTCACAATATGTCTAGTTATAAACTTTTAGCTCATGTGTCATATTTCAACTATCATAAAAGGTTTTAATTTAACCATAACAGATAACTGTCATATGCCAAACAGAGCTGTTACAAAAGATTCCACATTTAAAATTTAGGGGGATATTTTATGGAAAAGGTTACAACTTCAAACCGTCATGAACAACTTGGTTTATCGAATGATGACGTCTTAAGTATGTATGAAACAATGTTATTAGCACGTCGTCTTGATGAACGTATGTGGTTATTAAATCGTGCTGGTAAAATTCCGTTCGTTATTTCTTGTCAAGGTCAAGAAGCAGCACAAGTAGGATCGGCTTATGCTTTAGATAATACAAAAGATTATGTATTACCTTATTACCGAGATATGGGTGTTGTTTTACAATTTGGTATGACACCTACAGAATTAATGTTATCAGGTTTTGCAAAAGCTGAAGATCCAAACTCTGGTGGACGTCAAATGCCAGGTCACTTTGGACAAAAGAAGAATCGTATCGTTACTGGTTCATCACCAGTTACTACACAGGTTCCACACGCAGTAGGTGTTTCATTAGCTGCTAAAATGGAAGGTAAAGATATCGTATCATGGGTTTCATTTGGTGAAGGTTCTTCTAACCAAGGTGATTTCCATGAAGGAGCTAACTTTGCTGGAGTACATAAGCTACCAGTAATTTTCTTCTGTGAAAATAATAAGTATGCTATTTCAGTACCTATAGAAAAACAATTAGCTTGTGAAAAAGTATCAGATCGTGCAATTGGATATGGAATGCCAGGATTTACTGTAGATGGAAATGATCCATTAGAAGTGTACCGTGTTACGAAAGAAGCGGTTGAGCGAGCTCGTCGTGGAGAAGGTCCTACTTTAATTGAAGCTGTATCATATCGTCTAACTGCACACTCTAGTGATGATGATGATCGCATCTACCGTTCACGCGAAGAAGTAGAAGAAGCTAAAAGTAAAGATTGCTTATATACATTTGGTACGTATTTACGTGAAGTTGGAGTACTTACTGAAGAAATCGAAAAAGCAATGGATGCTAAAATGAAAAAAACAGTTGATGAAGCAACAGATTATGCAGAGAACGCTCCATATGCTGCACCTGAGCACGCATTGAAGTTTGTTTACGAAGAGAAATAAGAGGGGGTAGGACAATATGGCAGTAATTTCTTATATAGATGCAGTAACTTTAGCGTTAAAAGAGGAAATGGAACGCGATCCAAAGGTATTTGTATTAGGGGAAGATGTTGGATTAAAAGGTGGAGTATTTAAAGCGACTCATGGTCTGTATGATCAATTTGGTGAGGATCGTGTATTAGATACACCACTTGCAGAATCTGCAATTGCGGGTGTTGGTATTGGTGCTGCAATGTACGGACTAAGACCAGTAGCTGAAATGCAATTTGCTGATTTCATTATGCCTGCAGTAAACCAAATTATTTCTGAGGCATCAAGAATTCGTTATCGTTCAAACAATGACTGGACTTGTCCTATTACAATTCGTGCTCCTTATGGAGGCGGTGTTCACGGTGCACTTTATCACTCTCAATCTGTTGAGAAGGTATTTGCAGGTCAACCAGGTTTGAAAATTGTAATGCCTTCTACTCCTTATGATGTTAAAGGATTATTAAAAGCAGCAATTCGTGATAATGACCCAGTAATTTTCTTTGAACATAAACGTGCTTATCGTTTAATTAAAGGTGAAGTACCTGAGACTGATTATGTACTTCCAATTGGTAAAGCTGATGTAAAACGTGAAGGTGAAGATATCACAATCATCACTTACGGATTATGTGTACATTTTGCTCTTCAAGCTGCTGAAAAGTTAGCTCAAGATGGCATTTCTGTTCATGTTTTAGACTTACGTACAATTTATCCATTAGATAAAGAATCTATTATCGAAGCTGCTTCTAAAACAGGAAAAGTTTTATTATTAACTGAAGATAATAAAGAAGGAAGTGTAATGAGCGAAGTTGCAGCAATTATTGCTGAAAATTGCTTATTTGACTTAGATGCGCCAATCGCTCGCCTTGCTGGCCCTGATGTTCCGGCAATGCCTTATTCTCCTACAATGGAAAAATTCTTCATGGTTAATCCAGATAAGGTAGAAAAAGCGGCTAGAGAACTTGCAGCATTTTAATGGCACTGTTTGAAAAAGGGGGACATAATGATGATCGAAAATATTAAAATGCCTCAATTAGGTGAAAGTGTAACAGAGGGCACAATCAGTACTTGGTTAGTAAAAGTAGGAGATCGAGTAAATAAATACGATCCACTTGCTGAAGTTATGACAGATAAAGTTAATGCTGAAGTACCATCTTCTTTTTCTGGCGTGATTAAAGAGTTAATCGCAAATGAAGGTGAAACTTTAGCTGTTGGTGAAATCATTTGTACGATTGAAGTGGAAGGTGCTTCTGGTGAAGTAGCTGCTACAACAATCGAAGAAACGAAACCAGTTGAAAAAGCTGCACCAGCACAAGTAGCACCAGCACCGGCACAAACTCCTGTAGCTGCTGCACCAGTTCAAACAATCGCTAAAACTGATGAGTCAGGTAAAGTACGTTTTTCTCCAGCTGTACTTCGTTTAGCACAAGAAAATAATCTTGATCTTTCATTAATTCCTGGCACAGGAAATAATGGTCGCGTTACACGTAAAGACGTTTTAAATGCAATCGCAAATGGTGTTCCTCAAACGACACCAGCACCTGTTGCAGTTGAAACTCCTGCTCAACCAGCTGTAGCACAAACTGCTCCTGCTGTTGAAGTAGCTAAAGCACCTGCTGCAGCACCAGCACCTGTTATTCCTACAGCAGTTGGTGATATTGAAATTCCAGTTACAGGTGTACGAAAAGCAATTGCAACAAATATGTTACGCAGTAAACATGAAGCACCACACGCTTGGATGATGATCGAAGTAGATGTTACAAACTTAGTTAATTACAGAAACAGCATTAAAGATTCTTTCAAGAAAAAAGAAGGTTTCTCTTTAACATTCTTCGCATTCTTTGTTAAAGCTGTAGCGCAAGCACTTAAAGAATACCCAATGATTAATTCAATGTGGGCTGGTGACAAAATCATCCAAAAGAAAGATATTAACTTATCGATCGCTGTTGCAACAGACGATGCATTATTTGTTCCGGTAATTAAAAATGCTGATGAGAAAACAATCAAAGGTATTGCACGTGAAATTACTGAATTAGCTACAAAAGTTCGTACTGGTAAATTAAAATCAGACGAAATGCAAGGTGGTACATTCACAGTTAATAACACTGGATCATTTGGTAGTGTTCAAAGCGCGGGTATTATTAACTACCCACAAGCTGCAATTTTACAAATTGAAAGCATCGTAAAACGTCCTGCTGTAGTAAACGGAATGATTGGCGTTCGCGATATGGTTAACCTATGCTTATCACTTGATCATCGTGTACTTGACGGATTCATTTGTGGTAAATTCTTAGGAAGAGTAAAAGAAATTTTAGAAAATACTACAAAAGAAAATACGAACGTATATTAATAATATTAAACCTTACTCCAAAACAACGGAGTAAGGTTTTTTTGTATTTTGTGATAGAATAATTATAAAATTCTGTATTTTATAAAATAAAAGGGGTGTGAATTTATGCTAGTTGAACAAAACGGTTATTATATATCAACTAATAAAGAATTATTAAACAGAGAGGTAATTTATAACTTTTTAGACAAAGATTCATATTGGGCAAATGAAATTCCTTATGAGTACATTGATCGATTTATCAATGGATCTTTCTGTTTTGGTGTTTACAAGGGTAATCCAGAAGAAAATGAACCAACCCAAGTTGGCTTCGCAAGAGTAGTATCAGATGGCGTAACATTTGCTTATTTAGCAGACGTATTTATTCTTCCTGAATATCGTAAACAAGGCTTATCAAAATGGCTAATGGAACAAATCATGAGTTATGAAAAACTATCAACTGTACGAACATTCATGCTTGGCACAAGAGATGCTCATAACTTATATCGCAAATACGGTTTCGAAGTGATTGATAATAGTAATAACCGATTCATGGCTATATTAAAAAACAATCTGTACAGGAATATGAAAAATAATAAGGAATAGGATGGCAATCTTCTTCTTTAGAGCTTTCTTTTTCATGCCTTTTATGCAATACCATTCATTACCTTTAGAATTGCCTTTATTCAAGCATTTAACGCTTTTCTTAAATACTATACTCAGCCCCCAATTCATTTTGGATCCCTGAACTAAAACCTTTACAAACTGTAATATTTGTAAGATAATTTACAAATATGTGACATCTTAGAGAAATAGGGGGGATAAGATGTTTAAAAATTTATCTGCCGTACATCCTGTTGCTTGGAATATCGTTATTGGAACTTTATTCGTTAGATTTGCTAGCACAGTAAGTATGCCGTTTTTAGCTATTTATTTAACTTCAGTTAAACATATCTCACCTGCAATGGTTGGGATTATGTTAACGGTTTCATCTTTTTTAGGAGTGTTCTTCAGCTTTATAGGAGGAAGTCTTTCTGATCGTATTGGAAGGAAAACTATTTTATTATCGAGTATTTTCTTATGGTCTATTACATTAGTTGGTTTTGGACTAGGAAATTCATTCGCCTGGTTTTTCGTGCTGAACTCGATCTTAAATATTTGCTCATCATTTTTCGAACCTTCTTCAAGAGCATTACTTTCTGATTTAACCGACGAAAAATCAAAACTGTTAGTCTTTAATTTGCGATATGCTGCTATTAATGTTGGAGTTGCAGTAGGTCCTTTAGTTGGTTTATATCTAGGAAGTTCTAAAAGCACATTACCATTTGTATTATCTGGAATTGTGTACTTTTTTTATGGTTTAACATTATTATTTATGTTATCAAAGTATAAAATTGGAGAAGGAAAGCCTGCTTCAACTAACAAAGTTTCGATGAAGGCGTCGTTTTCAATTTTAAAAAAGGATATCGTCTTTGCTCTAACGATTCTAACAATCTGCTTTTATGGTCTTGGTTATTCACAAAGCTTTTCAACAATGTCTCAATACTTTGCAAATGCACCACAGTTTCATAATGGAGTTAAACTGTATGCGTATTTAACAACAATTAATGCTGTTACTGTCGTAATACTTCAATTTCCAATTGTAAGTAGAATGAAAAATTTTTCACCTACTGTCTCAATGATGATTGGAAATGTGATTGTTAGTTTAGCTGTTGCTGGATTTGGTTTATTTACTAATTTTTACTTATTAGCAATCGTAATGATTGTGTTAACTGTAGGAGAAATATTTGCATTTACATTTACAGATGTATTTGTCGATCAGCTTGCTCCTGAAGAATTAAAGGGAACTTATTTTGGGGCAATGGGATTTTCAAAACTCGGTTTTGTTTTCGGTCCTGCGCTTGGAGGAAGTTTATTAGCTTACTTCGGATATGAAAATGGTGGTCGTGGATTTGTTATTATTAGTGCAATCGCTTTTGTAAGTTTTCCATTGATGTATTTTGTAAATAGACTTTTTCAAAAAAGAAAAGAAGTCGAGGTTAAAACGGATACAAAATTAACTGTTAATTCTTAAAAGAACGCTTTTAAAGCGTTCTTTTTTGTTTCTACTAATATTAAAAGCTTTAAAGCAATATATATTAATTCCTATTTTTCCATTTATTACCATTCAATATGTGATACATTTAATATAAGAAGAATAATAGCAGGATGGGGGAGTTTCATTGAATAAATATGGTTGGCTTTCTTTGATGATGGTTGGTATCAGTATAGTTATATCTCTTTTTATCCATGAACACACTAATTACCTGGGTATATTCCTTTTATTTTTCAGCATCTTATCAATAACAGGGGTAATATTTGCATTCCTTTCAAAAAAAATAACAAATATCATTCTTGGTGCTTTTTTAAATATTATCACTTTTGTTTTCTTTTACTTTTTAATATTGGCGTTCGGTATTGGCGAAGCGTAACTATTAGAGTTTTTTCATTTCATACTAAAAAAGTATGCTTTCGTTCATTCCCTCATATATTTGTATAAACAAGCGATATGGAGGGAGAGATATGGACGAACTTCTTTTTGATCAGCTTAAGTTATTAAGTTGGGACTGTATAATATTAGAAGGTGCTAGCGAGCAAGAAGAAGAGCTAATGAAAAATGTATTATCCACATTACATTCAATCGGATTAAAAAATAAAATTGATGCTAAAGTTTTATTTATTGCAGGAGATGTGGAAAAGATTGATCAGTTTGTCATAAAAAATCCATTTGTAACCGTCATAAGAGTTGTTGAAGAGTTAAATGAAGATTACCAATATGCCATATCTACTTTAGCCCATTTACCAAATGTAATTGTAGAGTTAGTGAATGAATAATTAAGACAATAAAGGATTAATTTGAAATAATAAAACTAGCAGGTTCAAAAGCTTGAATTATTAGCCGCTATATTGGTAAGATGAAAAAAAGCATGTAAGGAGTAGATGAAATGAATATGAATTTTAATTTTTTTATGAATGATGTTGTCCATACTGCACGTCAAGAGATCGTAGCGGCTGGTTATGCAGAGTTAAAAACACCAGAGGAAGTTGAGCAAGCATTAGAAAAGAAAGGCACTACACTTGTAATGGTAAACTCAGTATGTGGTTGTGCTGGCGGTATTGCTCGTCCTGCAGCAGCACATTCAGTGCACTATGATGCAAGACCTGACCAATTAGTAACTGTGTTTGCAGGGCAAGATAAAGAAGCTACTGCGAAAGCTCGTGAATATTTTACTGGTAAAGCACCTTCTTCTCCGTCATTTGCACTTTTAAAAGACGGTGAACTAGTTGCGATGATTGAGCGTCATGAAATAGAAGGACATGACCCAATGCAAGTAATTCAAAAACTTCAAAATTACTTCGATCAATATTGTGAAGAAATTTAAATAAAAAAAGTACAAAAAATTATGGGGGGGAATTCCATAAATTTTTGTACTTTTTTTGTGCATAATAATATTATGTAAACTTATTTTAATATGAAGCGTTTTAATTAACTACCATGTATATGAAATAAAATATAAAAAAGAAAGATAATGCAGCTAAAGCGCATGTGAAAATTAGTAACATTAATGCATCTTTATATGCTGCTTCATCATATTTTACTCGAAAAGCGAAGGATTCTAATTTATGTTTTTTTAATTTTCTATATTGGTTTATATCGATAATATTTGATTGATCCACAACACACCTCTCCTTTGTTGTACTAATATATTAACTAAATTTTAAAATATTCTAAATAATTAGTAAAGTTGTTTTGTAAACAAATTAATAGCAAATTATGCCATAATTAATAGAAATAAAATTTACTAATCTGTTTGAAAGGTAAGTGGGAATTGTGAAATATACTTTATGCTTTATCAAACGAAATGATGAACTATTAATGTTAAATCGTATAAATGCACCTACAATGGGAATTTGGAATGGTGTTGGTGGAAAAATAGAAAAAGGAGAAACAATCGAAAGATCAGTGCAAAGAGAGATTGCAGAAGAAACAGGAATACAAATTGAGTTGAAAGATATAACTTATAAAGGTAAAGTGACTTGGCATGAAGAAGATGTGGATTTCGGGGGTATGTATGTATTTCTAGCTGAGGTTTCTAGTAGCTTAAAATATGATACACCGTTAAAAACAAATGAAGGGATTTTAGATTGGAAAAAAATTGATTGGGTAATAGATGAAAACAATCAAGGAGTAGGAGAGTGTATTCCTTATTTTCTTCCTATACTATTAAAAAACGATCAAAATCATCATTATTCCTTTTATTATAAGGAAAAATCGGTTGTTAATGTAGTAATCAAAGAGGAAGTTTTAGTATAATAAAATAATTTATAAATGAATATTGTAGTCATTTATACAAAAATATCATTTCTAAAATGGTATTTTTTTTATGAATAAGTATGAAAACGATTAAATTTAGGGGAATTTATATGTTTGGTAGTGAAAAATGTAGTGATTTGCGAGATTTGTCGAAAACTTTTTGAAAGATTTGAAAAGTTAAATAACAATACTCTTATTCACTTGTTTGAATAAATATATAATTATAATGAATTTTAATAAAAAAATTTTTTTTATAATATCCTTGTAAAGTTAAGGAATATCAAATTTTTTTGTCGAAATACTGAAAAATATAGTTGCATATTTATTAGTATGTGTTAAAATTCATTTTGTAGAATAATTATTCATTCAAAAAAAATAGTTGTTTAATAGAATACTTAAAAAGATAATAGAAATAATAAGTTAGAATTTTTCAAAAATTTAAGGGGGAAGCATTAATGAAAAAAATAGTCGGAGTATTAGCTGCATCAGCATTATCAATTGGAATGTTATCTGCTTGTAACAAGTCAGATGATAAAACCTTAATTTTAGGAACAAGTGCGGATTATAAGCCTTATGAATTTATTGATACAAAAAATGACAAAATAGTCGGATTTGATGTCGATTTAGCTAAAGCGCTTGGTAAAAAAACTGGATACACTGTTAAAGTAAAAGACATTGATTTTAACTCATTAATTACTGCAATGAATGCAGATAAAGTAGATTTTATAATGGCAGGTATGAAAAAGACACCTGAGCGTGCGAAAAATGCAGATTTCACTGAACCATATTTCACAGATCAAAATGAAATAGTTGTAAATAAAGATTCAAACATTAAAAGTGTTGAAGATTTAAAAGGTAAAACAATCGGTGTACAAGCTGGTTCAATTCAAGAAACAAAAGCTATTGAAGTTTCTAAAAAGGTTGGATTTAAAGTTGAAAACCGTAATCGTATTCCTGAAATGGTAGAAGAATTAAAAGCTGGAAGATTTGATGCTGTTGTTATCGAGCAATCTGTAGCAAGTGGTTATCTAAATAAATTACCAGAAATGCAAGGATTATTAATTAAAGATTTCTTCGAACAATCTGGTTCAGCAGTAGCTCTTCCAAAAGGAAGTAAATTAACACCTAAATTTGATAAAGCACTTACTGAATTAAAGGAAGATGGAACTGTTGATAAATTAATTAAAAAATGGTTCGGTGAATTGAAGTAACAAATGTTTAAGATAAGAGTTTAATAGATTAAATGATAAAGCTAGGTATGGCAGAAGATAAAGAAAATGATAAGGTTGTTGTAATCAGGGGAGGAATTATTGATGGAGAAAGATTGGAGTCACTTATTAGAAAAAATGCCTTTACGTCTTGCACCAAGCATGGCAAAGGATCATCCTAACTTACCGGTAGTAAAAGAAGAAGGCTGTTACTACTATGGAGTAGATGGTAAAGAGTATTTAGACTTTACATCTGGCATTGCTACGACTAATGTTGGACATCGTCATCCGAAAGTAGTACAGGCAATTAAAGATGGCGCTGATTCTTTAGCTCATGGTCCGTCGGGGGTTATTATTTACGAATCGATTTTAAAGCTAGCAGATCAGTTGGCTGAAATTCTTCCTGGTAACTTAGATACTTTCTTTTTTGGTAATAGTGGAACTGAAGCGATTGAGGGTGCTATTAAGCTAGCTAAACATGCTACTAAACGTCCATATATTGTTTCATTTATTGGTTGTTTCCATGGCCGTTCTATGGGGGCTCTAAGTGTTACGACATCCAAAAGTAAGTATCGAAAATTTTTACAACCATCAGGCTCTTATCAAATACCTTATGCAAATGTTTCAGAATGCCCAGAAGGTTATGATGAAGAACAATATGTAGTAGGGCAATTAGAAAAAGATTTTAAACGATTATTTAATCATCAAGTAACTCCAGAAGAAGTAGCTGCAGTTATTGTAGAACCAGTTCTAGGTGAAGGTGGATATATAGTACCACCTAAAGCATGGTTAAAGAAAATACGAGAAATCTGTGATGAAAATAATATTTTATTAATTTTTGACGAAGTTCAAACAGGATTTGGACGTACAGGGGATTGGTTTGCTGCACATACTTTTGATGTAACGCCAGATATCATGGCAATTGCGAAAGGTATTGCAAATGGTATTCCTTTAAGTGCGACTGTAGCATCAAATGAACTAATGAAACAGTGGCCACTAGGTAGTCACGGAACAACATTCGGTGGAAATCCAATAGCTTGTTCAGCTGCACTGGCTGTTTTAGAAATTATTAAAGAAGAAAAGCTCTTAGAAAATACGAAAGAAGTTGGAGCTTACGCAGTAGAAAAACTAAATGGATTAAAAGAAAAGCATCCGGTAATTGGAAGTATTCGCTCAATTGGTTTAATGATCGGCATTGAAATCATTAATCCAGCTACAAAAGAACCGAACGGTGATGGATTATTTAAAATTCTTGATCTTGCTTTAGAAAAAGGTGTTTTATTCTACTTCTGTGGAAACAACAGTGAAGTAATTAGAATGATTCCACCATTAACTGTAACAAAGAGTCAAATTGATGATGGGTTAGCAATCTTAGATGAAGCATTAACTGAATATGAAAAATCCATTGGATATGAATTATATGAAACAAAGGGCATTGGTTTCTAAACCAGTGCTCTTTAACTAAACAGACTTTGTCGAATAAACTTTGTAATTTAAAAGTCAAATAGTAAAGGAGTACTACAATATGAAATTAGATTTTACTCAAATTGTTCCTTCAATTCCATATATATTGGCCGGATTAAAATTAACACTACTTGTAGTTGTCTGTTCAATTTTATTAGGTCTTGTTTTAGCAATATTACTTGCACTAATGAAAATTAGCCGTGCAAAATGGTTAGTTGTAATAGCAGATTTTTATACATCAATTTTTCGTGGAACACCGATGGTTTTGCAATTAATGATTATTTATTATGGTCTACCACAATTAATTGGTTTCGATATCGAGAAGTTTCCAGCAGCGGTATTAGCTTTTGGATTGAATTCAGGAGCTTATGTATCAGAAATTATCCGAGCAGGTATATTAGCAGTTGATAAAGGACAACAAGAAGCTGCTTCAGCTTTAGGAATCCCTTACCGTAAAATGATGTCAAAAATTATTTTACCTCAAGCATTTAAAAATATTTTACCAGCATTGATGAATGAATTTATTACTTTAACGAAGGAATCAGCAATGGTAACAGTAATTGGTGCATCTGATTTAATGAGAAGAGCATTCTTAGTAGGTGGAGAGACGTACTCATTTATGGAGCCACTTATCTTTGTAGCTGCAATCTATTACATTATCATTATGTTACTGTCACTTCTAGGTAAATCTGTTGAAAGGAGAATGCGTACAAATGATTAAAATTACTGATTTAAATAAAAGCTTTGGAAATGTTCATGTATTAAAAGGAATAACAACTACAATTGAGCAAGGATCTGTTGTAGCTGTAATCGGCCCATCTGGTTCTGGTAAATCTACATTTTTACGTTGTATGAATTTATTAGAAACTCCTTCATATGGTGAAATTTGGATGGACGATATTGAAGTAACTAATCCTAAATGTAATATAATGAAAATCCGTGAAGATGTAGGTATGGTATTCCAACATTTTCACTTGTTCCCACATATGACAGTTCTAGAAAATATTACGTATGCTCCAATTAACGTAAAAGGTATGAGTAAAGCCAAAGCAGAAGAAAACGCAAAGGCACTTCTTGAAAAAGTTGGACTTCTTGAAAAAGCAAACGTCTACCCTCCTAAGCTGTCAGGTGGTCAAAAACAACGTGTAGCTATTGCAAGAGCACTTGCAATGGAACCAAAAGTAATGTTATTTGATGAGCCAACATCAGCATTAGATCCGGAGATGGTAAAAGAAGTACTTGAAGTAATGAAATCATTAGCTCATACAGGTATGACAATGGTCATCGTTACACATGAAATGGGTTTTGCGAAGGAAGTTGCAGATCGAATCCTATTCTTAGACGAAGGAAATCTAGTTGAAGATGCAACTCCAATCGAATTATTTACAAAACCAAAAACTGACCGCGCAAAGTTATTCCTTGAGAAAGTTTTATAAGCCATTTAATCACTTATAATGTGAAAAATCCCTACTTTTCATTTGAAAAGAGGGATTTTTTTAATGACAAAAAAAGTCATTGATTTATCTTGAATTTGTCTAAATATGTTTTAGATTTGTAACTCAGCGTATATTTTTTGTATTTCAACTTCATCTCGTATTCAAATTCTACAAAAAAAACATTAAAAATTAGAACTTGTTAATTCTTGTCTATCGAAAACATTTATTAAAGTGTATCAAAATGAAATAAAATTATCTTAGTTTCTGAATATTCTTTCATTTTATTTGAAATAATATCTTCATTTTTTTCTAGAAATAAAAACTTGAAGGGAGAGAACTAGATGGATTTGGACCAAAATTCTAGTACGAGTATAAGTCAGAGCACATACTCGGAAGTTGCAAAATCTCATGAGTTTAAACAGTTATTGAAAGCAAAAAGAAAGTTTATTTTACCAATGTCTTTATTCTTTTTTTGTTTTTACATTGCATTACCTTTGATGACTTCTTATTCTAAAGTACTTAATACAAAAGCAATTGGAGAGGTCACATGGGCTTGGTTGTTTGCATTCGCTCAATTTGTTATGACATGGGTATTATGTATGATTTACAGTAAAAAAGCCGAATCCTTTGACAAAATGGCAGATGGAGTATTGGAGCAGTTAAATAAAGGAGGGGAGGAAATTTGAATACGACGGCATTTACATTATTTTTAATTATCGTACTAGGAACGCTAGTTATTACATATTACGCTTCTAAAAAAACGAAGGATGCGAAAGATTTTTATACAGCAGGTGGTGGATTGACTGGATGGCAAAATGGTTTTGCAATTGCAGGTGACTATATGTCAGCAGCGTCCTTTTTAGGAATTGCAGGTGCCATCGCTTTAACTGGATTCGATGGATTTTTCTATAGTATTGGATTTTTAGTTGCATATTTAGTTGTCTTATATTTAGTAGCTGAGCCTTTACGAAATCTTGGAAAATACACGTTAGCAGATATGATTGCTGCACGATTTGATCAAAGAAAAGTAAGAGGGATAGCAGCGTTAAACACAATGACGATCTCGATCTTTTATATGATTGCACAATTAGTTGGTGCTGGTGCACTGATTAAATTATTGCTAGGAATTAATTATACGACTGCTGTTTTAATAGTAGGAATATTAATGACTGTTTATGTAATATTTGGAGGTATGAGGGCTACTAGTTGGGTACAAATCGTAAAGGCAATACTTCTGATGCTTGGTACATTAGTCATTTCAATCATTGTATTTGCTAAATTTAATTTCAATATTAATGAAATGTTTAGCCAAATGAGAACTGCAACTCCTTTAAAGGAAACGTTTTTAAATCCAGGTGTAAAATATACAAATGGATTAGATACAATTTCGCTTAATTTAGCACTCGTTCTTGGAACTGCCGGATTACCCCATATACTCGTTCGTTTCTTTACAGTGCGAGATGCGAAAACGGCACGAAAATCAGTCGTTTATGCAACTTGGTTAATCGGAGCATTTTATATCATGACAATTTTCCTTGGATTTGGAGCAGCTGCATTTGTTGGAAATTCTGAGATTATTAAGGCAAATCCAGCAGGAAATATGGCAGCTCCACTTTTAGCTGAAGTATTAGGTGGTAACTTTTTATTTGCTTTTGTTTCAGCTGTAGCTTTTGCAACTATACTCGCAGTAGTAGCTGGTCTAGTATTAACTGCTGCATCTGCCTTTGCACATGATTTTTACAATGAAATCTTAAAACAAGGTAAAGCAACTGAAAAAGAACAAGTTTCAATGGCTAGATATGCCTCGATTGGAGTTGCTTTAATCTCTATCTTACTTGCAATATTTGCACAAACATTAAATGTTGCATTTTTAGTATCATTAGCATTTGCAGTTGCTGCAAGTGCGAACTTACCAGTTATACTATTTACAATCTATTGGAAGCGTTTTAATACGACTGGCGCCATTACCGGTATGCTAACTGGATTAATATCTGCAATCATTCTAGTGGCAATTAGTCCAAATATTTGGAGCCCAATTGAAGGAAAAGCGATCTTTGTTGGAGATCCATTAATAAATTTAACAAATCCAGGCATTATATCAATTCCATTAGGATTCATAGCTGCTTATTTAGGTACAATTCTTTCTAGAAAGAAAGAAAATGAAGCTAAATTTGATGAAATTCTCGTGAAGTCTAATACGGGCCATGGTGTATCTGGTATTTCTTCGCATTAAAAATAAAACTACAAAAAAGAAACTGAAGAATATCTCAGTTTCTTTTTTTGTGTAGAACCAATTTTAATTTCACTTAATTTTAATCATCATTTTGTTTTAACTTCAAAGGTTTCGTAGAGATAATCGTTTCAATGTTTTTGCTGATTAATTTATTATTTTTACGATTTTCGATTCTTGCTTTTGCTATTTCAGCAAGTTCTCGTTCTTCTTCCGTTTCAAGAATGATGGATGGTACTGGTACAGTTTTATTATCCTTCATTCCAACGAACGTTAAAAAAGAAGTAGCAGCTACTCGGCGATTTCCAGTAATCAAGTTCTCTGCAATCGCTTTTACGAAAATTACGATAGATGATGTTCCTGTCACTACGACGAAGGATTCATAAGATATACAATCCTCTTCTGTAACTGGGTGTAAGAAGTCTACATGGTCAATTGAAGCAGTTACACATTTCAATCTTGAATGTTTAGCAGCGGTGATCGATGCAGTCATATCCATGTCAGCAAGAATTTTTCCTCCAAATAAAGTTTGGTGATTGTTTAAGTCAGTTGGGAAAACTCGAACAGTTAAAGCTGAACGTGATTCATGGCAATATTTTGAACTCATAAATTCACACCTTTTATTAGAATAATGATATTTTTACCAATCTATTTAATATTAAGCGTAATTATGAGATTAAATATATTGTTTAGAAGTATAAGAGGATGTGGTCTAACTGAAAAAGTAGAACATTCTCTTTGTGGGCTCAACGATCTTTTTTATCAATCCTGATTATTTATCTTTTCTTAACTTTATCTTGTTCAATGAATCAAATACATCATAAAGTAAAACATAAACAATAGGTGATATTATGTATAGGATTGGTTCAAGGATTGTTAAAACGGCGTTAGGGAGTGCGGTTGCAATTTTTATAGCACAATCTGTGGGAGTTCATTTTTACTCGTCTGCTGGAACATTAACAATATTATGTATACAAACAACCAAAAAGCGTTCATTAGATACAGCTTTGAGAAGGTTTTCAGCATGCGTGCTAATCATCCTTTTTTGTATTTTTTTCTTTCATATATTTGGATATACACCGTTAGCGATTGGATTATTACTATTATTTTTTATTCCAAGCTTAGTAAAGCTTAGAATTCAAGAAGGAGTCATTTCTAGTGCAGTTATCATGTTACATTTATATGGTTTAAAAAACATTACGGCTCCAATAATATTAGATGAGTTAACTGTAATTGTAATAGGAATTGGTGTAGCTTTACTTTGTAATTTATATATGCCTAGTTTAGATGATCAAATAAAAAACTTTAAAGTACAAATTGATTCTAAATTTTGTTTTATTTTTGAGAAAATTTCTATTTATTTAAAAGAACCAGCTAATAAGTGTTTTTTAGAAGAATACGATGAAACAGTAAAATTGCTTCAAGAAGCGAAAAGAATTTCTAAATTAGAAATTGATAATCATTATTTTAAATCTTCGAATGATGAAGATTATGAATACTTTTTATTAAGAGAGAGGCAACTTGAAATTATCCACCGTATTATTGACACGGTTTGTGATATTAAAGTGAGTAACGAACAATCTCATATTTTATCCAAATTTTTTAATGATTTAAGCTTTTCGATAAATCCAATTATAAGTGGGGTTATATGCCTACATCAGCTAGAAGAAATCTATCATATGTTTCGTGCAATGCCACTACCGAAAACATCTGATGATTTTGAAACTAGAGCAGCGGTATTAACAATCATTAATGAAATGGAGACTTTTTTGATTATGAAATCAAAGTTTAAGGGAAAATACGCTAAGTAAATTTGAAAGGAGTTGCTTTATTTGCTTAAACTAGTTCTGTCACTACTTTTAGTAATAGGTCCAGTATGGCCACTTGGACAAAACCCAAGAGTAGGTGAACCATTTATTATCATTAATAAAGAAGTAAATAATTTAGCATATATAGAAGACGGTAAAGTCCTAAAGGTCTATCGAATTGCCACCGGAAAAACAGCAGATTTAACGCCAGAAGGTATTTTTAATATTACATATAAAGCCAAAAATCCATATTGGCGCAAAAAAAATATTCCAGGTGGCGATCCTAAAAATCCTTTAGGAACTAGATGGATTGGTTTTGATGCACTAGGTACTGATGGATCAATTTATGGAATTCATGGTAATAATGACCCTTCCACAATTGGTAAATATATATCAAATGGATGTGTAAGAATGTATACAAATGATGTGAATGAACTTTTTGATAAAATTCCATATGGTACAAAAGTATTCATAACAACATCATCAAATTCATTTGAACAACTAGCTCGTGAAAAAGGTGCGATCAGATAATAAAGAGGACTCATCATCAAAATTTCAAGATCTTGATGATGAATCCTCTTTTTACATTTTATTTGTCTTTTTATAAAAAAGAAGCGATACCTGCAAGTAAAGTAGTAGCAAGCATTGAAATTAACATAATCATAACGACTACTTTTTGTGTTTTTTTTCTCATGTGATTACCACCTTAAATTAAGAATTACAGTTGATTAATAATTATTTATAAGATTAATACAAGTCTTGTCCTATTTTAGCATATGTATTTAAGAAAAGCATTGATTTGAAGGAGAGGTCAAAAAATGTTCACAAATATAGATCATATGGCAATCTGTGTAAAAAATTTAAACGAGAGTATTAAAAAGTATGAGAGTGATTTAGGTTTATCATACTCATATCGTGAAATAGTAGATGATCATGGTGTAGAAGTAGCGTTTTTTAAAACAAATAAAATTAATATCGAATTAATCCAACCACTTACAATAACGAATCCTGTACATAAATATATTGAAAAAAAAGGAGAAGGATTACATCATATTGCTTTTCAAGTAGATGACATCGAAAAATCACTATTTGAACTAAAAAAACGCCAATTCAATTTAATCCATCACTCACCACGTAATGGAAATGATGGTTCAAAAGTTGCCTTTATTCACCCCAAACAATTCGGAGTATTAATCGAAATTGTTCAAAAAAAGGGGGGGATATGAATGAGCAAGTATGATGATCTTTATAAACTATATGAAAAGAAATCTGAAATAGAGCAAGGTGGAGGCTTTGAGCGGATTCAGAAGCAACATGAACGTGGAAAGTTTACTGCACGAGAAAGAATAGACATGCTATTAGATGAAGGAAGCTTTGTTGAGTTATTTAGTTTTGTTCAGCATCGTTGTTCAGATTTTGGTATGGATGAACAAAATGGTGCATGCGATGGAGTTGTGACAGGGTATGGAAAAATTAACGATCGAACGGTCTTTGTATTTTCGCAAGATTTTACTGTATTCGGTGGAGCATTAGGTGAAATGCATGCGAAAAAAATAAGTCAATTAATGGACATGGCAGTACAGTGCAAGGCTCCGATTATTGGTTTAAATGATTCAGGTGGTGCGAGAATTCAAGAAGGTGTCCTTTCTTTAGATGGTTATGGGCATGTTTTTTATCGAAATACAATTTATTCTGGGGTAGTACCACAAATTTCAGTCATAATGGGGCCTTGTGCAGGTGGTGCTGTCTATTCTCCTGCAATTACTGATTTCGTCATAATGGTTAATGGAACTAGTCAAATGTTCATAACTGGACCTAAGGTAATCGAAAGTGTAACAGGTGAAAAAATTTCTTCAGAGGATTTAGGTGGAGCTAAAGTCCATAATGAGATAAGTGGAAATGCTCATTTTCAAGCTGAGACAGAAGATGAAGCCCTTAAGATTGTTAGAAATTTAGTGGAGTATTTACCGGCTCATTGGGAAGAAAAAGCACCTACTAAAATGAAAACTGAAAAAGATATTGATGATTTAATGGAGCTAATACCTGATGAAAGTAGTCGACCTTATGATGTAAAAAAAATAGTAGAAATGATTGTAGATGATGATTCCTTTTTTGAGGTTCAAAAAGACTTCGCTAAAAATTTAGTTGTAGGATTTGCTAGATTAAATGGTGAAGTAGTAGGACTTGTTTGTAATCAACCTAAATTTATGGCTGGAGGACTAGATTTACATTCAGCCGATAAAGGAGCAAGATTTATTCGTTTTTGTGATAGTTTTAATATACCAATCATTACTTTTGTTGATGTGACTGGGTTTTTCCCTGGTGTAAAACAGGAACATGGAGGTATAATAAGGCATGGCGCTAAGCTTTTATATGCGTACTCTGAAGCAACGGTTCCAAAAGTTACTGTTATTACGAGGAAAGCATTTGGTGGAGCATATGTTGCATTAAATAGTAAATCGATTGGTGCGGATTTAGTATTTGCATGGCCAAACGCTGAAATCGCTGTAATGGGTGCTGCAGGTGCTGTAAATATATTATACGGAAAAGAAATCTCTCAAAGTAATCGACCAGATGAGATAAGATCAGAATGGATGGATCAATATAAAGAGAAATTTTCAAATCCTTATGTTGCTGCAAAATACGGTTTAGTCGACGATGTAATTGATCCAAGGACAACTAGAAAAAAGCTTATTCAATCATTAGAAGTACTAAAAAACAAAAATGAAAAGCGCCCAGCTAAAAAACATGGTAATATACCTTTGTAGACATTTTTTTACATATACTATTTGGAGGCATGACACAAATGATTAATGAACAACGTATAGTCGATGAATTTTTAGAATTAGTACAAGTAGACTCTGAAACTAAATTTGAAGCTGAAATTGCAAAGGTTTTAAAACAAAAATTAGAAGCCCTTGGAATGAATGTTTTTGAAGATGACACAATGGGTGTTACAGGTCACGGTGCTGGAAACATTGTTGCTACAATTCCTGCTACTAAAGAAGGCGTTGACGGTATTTTCTTCTCTTGTCATATGGATACAGTAACTCCAGGTAAAGGAATCAAACCATCAATTAAAGATGGATACATCGTTACTGACGGAACTACAATTCTAGGTGCAGACGATAAAGCTGGTATCGCAGCATTTTTAGAAGCTGTAAAAATCATTAAAGAACAAAATATTGAGCATGGTGAAATCCAATTCATTATCTCAGTAGGTGAAGAATCTGGATTACATGGTGCTAAAGCAATGGATCCAAAATTAATCACAACTAAATTCGGATATGCATTAGATAGCGATGAAGAAGTAGGTAACATTATCGTAGCAGCTCCAACTCAAGCTAAAGTAATTGCTACTATTTATGGTAAAACTGCACATGCTGGTGTTGCACCTGAAAAAGGCGTTTCGGCAATTACGATTGCTTCTAAAGCAATTGCAAGAATGCCACTTGGTCGAATTGACGAAGAAACAACTGCTAATATCGGACGTTTCGAAGGTGGTAGTGCAACAAATATCGTATGCGATCAAGTGAATATATTAGCTGAAGCTCGTTCATTAATCGGTGAAAAAATGGAAGCTCAAGTAGCTAAAATGAAAACTGCTTTTGAAGAAGCAGCTACTGAAATGGGTGGACGTGCTGAAGTAGAAGTTCAAATTATGTACCCAGGATTTAAATTTGGTGAAGGAGACCACGTTGTTGAAGTTGCAAAACGTGCAGCAGAAAAAATTGGACGTACTCCTGCATTAAAACAAAGTGGTGGAGGATCTGATGCGAACGTATTTGCAGGTCACGGTTTCCCAATTGTAAACTTAGCAATCGGTTATGAAGAAATCCACACGACAAATGAAAGAATGCCAATTAAAGAGTTAGTAAAAACTGCTGAAATGGTTGTCGCAATTGTAGAAGAAGTTGCAAAATAATTAAGTAAAAAAGAGGCTGTCTCATCTGTCAGAATAACTGACAAATAGGCATCCTCTTTTTAATTTTAAAAATAACTGATTTATTTTAGCTGTACTAGTGTGTAATGAGTGGGGTATTTCGATTCATATTAATATGATATATTCGTTTTTTTCAAAATGTTGAAATAAATTATAGTCAATATTGAAAAAATACAGCATTTTTCACATAATTAATGTCATTTTTATTAAAATAGATGTGTAAGTCGTTATCATATATTTCTTACAATTTTAATTATTTAAGGGAAATCGTTCAATTGAATATTCTATTGTTTTTAAGATTATTATTTTTTTATAAAGAACTTGATTGAAACGAAAGGGTGCCAGGCCCCTATGGGATTAGCGGGAAGGCTAAAGACCCCACAGGCGAATGCCGAGGAGGCTAAAGAATCTCGCCTCATGGAAAGCGAGCACCTTGTAGTGGAAATCATATCACACAACTTACTTATCAATGATAAATCCAACAATTAATTGACAAATTATTTTTTCAACAGCTTGAAAAGACGAGACACTTATTTGTCTCGTCTTTTTAATAGTTAAGAAGTTTAAAAAGCCAACTCTAATTTGTAGTTAATCGCTTTCTCCATAGGAAAAAGAATACAATCGCAATCAATAAGGCAGTTGGAAAAATGACTAAACTATACTTTGCAAAAATAGACGCTACTTTATCCCATTCTACACCAAATATTTTTCCTATTGTTATAAAAGTAAAACCCCAAAGGATTGCTCCAACAAATCCAAACGTTGCAAACTTTCTAAAAGAATATTTATTAATGGCTGCAAAATAAGCAGTTAAATGCCTGACTCCAGGTATGAAAAATCCTATAATAAGAATATATGGTCCAAATTTTGAAAATAAACTTTTAGTAATTTCAATTTTTTTCTCAGTAATATATACTTTTGGTCCATATTTATTTAGTAAAGGCAAACCAAATATGTATCCAAGTAAATAACTCAAAGAAATTCCACAAATAATTCCGATTATCGCACAAGCAATTGAAGGTAAATATGACAATCTACCTTGAAATACATTATAACCTATATAAATTAACAGAATTTCATCTGGTAACGGTAATCCAATAATTCCTCCTGTTAATGCTAAAATGATGCCTACATAACCATAGTGATTAATTATTAAGTTTAAATGTTGAACCATTGATCATACACATCCTCGATTTTTTCCGCGTAAAGTAGATAGGCAAAAATTTATTTTAAAGATAATATCATTGTATACAAACAAAAGTATTTTATAGTATTTTCTTTAATATGGCAATTCAAAATTCAAATAATTTTGTTATTATTAGAATGATTTAATATTACTTAGAAAATATAAAAATTTAGGTGGGGAAATGATTAATTATTATGTAATAAACCCAAATATATTTAGTCGAAAAGAAACAATCATTATGTTTCATGGTTGGGGCTCAACAATTGAATCACAAATACAACTTGGTAAAGAACTATCTGAATTAGGATTTAAGATTGTTATGCCCGAAATTAAATACCATGATTCGAGACAAGCACTGAATAACCATTTCGATCAAAAGGTTTTACAAACATATTTTTGGAAAACGATTTTTGAAACAATTGATGAAGAAGATGAAATAATACATCAGCTTAATTTACAAAAAGAAAACACAATTCTGTTCGGAAGCTCGATGGGGGGCTTTATTGCAAGTGGGATGTTTTTTTTAAATACGAGTTATGCTGGATTAATCAATATTAATGGATCAAGTTCTTTTATTTATTCTGAGAAGGATTTTCGTATAAAAGATGGAAGAGTACCATTGGATGATAAAGAATTGGAAACGTTTGTAAAATATGATCCGAAATTTAAAAATAATAATATGAAAAAGCCTATTTTATTCTTACATGGGGAACAGGATGTAGTCATTCCAATTGCTGGGCAACTTGATTTTTTATCATCAACAAATAATCATGATATAAAATTACTTAAATATGAGGATGTAAATCATATGATCACGAAATGTATGAAAAACGACATAATTAATTGGCTTGACATAAGATTTTAATTAGAAGGAGTTTATATATGAGTGAGAATCCACTTCCAAATGGATTAGCAAAACCTGCTATTAGAGCATTAACCGCAGCAGGTTACTTACACTTGGAGCAATTCACACAATTAAGTGAAGCTGAAGTATTAAAATTACATGGGATGGGACCGAAGACGATTAAGACAATTAAAAATGCATTGGAAGAAAAGGGTTTATCTTTTAAAAATTAATACTTGTATGATAAAGAACTGATATAATTTCAGTTCTTTTTTATTTGGTCATCTTTAAGTATTTAAGTGTTATATATGATTTTCTAGATTATTCATTTTTACCAGAAGTTGCTTGCATATTAAAATAAATTATAGTGATATAATTTATTTACTAATTTAATTTCATAAAAAGGGGGAAGGCTATTGAAACCAAACTTGTCTCCTATACAAAAAAAAAGCACCCGTTACTACCTTACAGTAAATAGGAAATTTTGGTTTAGCCATTTTATTTCATTTTCTTGGTTACTTTTTTCGATTTATTTATCAATTCCTTGGGTGAACGATTTATCTGAAGTTGTTACTATGCCAGGAGCAATCATCATAATTGCTGGTATTGCCTATATTCCGGGTTATATGAGTACTTTCTTAGTAATAAGTTTACTACTCGATAAACAACCGAATTTTAAAAATGAATTTCCAAGTGATTCAGTTACAGTATTAGTAGCTGCTTATAATGAAGAAGGCGCTATTTTTAATACTTTAAAATATATTTCAATCCAAGACTATACTGGTAAAATAAACGTTATCGTTATTAATAATAATTCAACCGATGGTACAGATTGTGAAGTAATGAGAGCGAAAAAAGAGTTAAATTCAAATATTACGTTACTACATGAGCCAAAGCCAGGTAAGTTTCATGCACTTAACTTGGGATTAGAGCATGTAAAAACACCTTATGTTATTACGCTAGATGCAGATACATTAATTCATCCTTCTGCTGTAAGATATTTAGTTTCACGAATGATAAGTAGTCCTTCAGATGTTTGTGCTGTTGCTGGGTCAATGTTAGTTCGTAATAGTCGCGAAACATTTTGGACGAAGATTCAAGAGTGGGACTATTTCTTAGGAATTGCTTCCATAAAAAGACTTCAGGGATTATATCAAGGAACTCTTGTTGCTCAAGGGGCGTTTAGTTTATATAAAACTGATTGTGTAAAAGAAGTAAAAGGTTGGCCAGATGCAATTGGAGAAGATATCGTTTTAACATGGAGACTGTTACAGAAGCAATGGAAGGTGTACTTTGAACCATTAGCAGTAGCATTTACTGATGCACCTACAACATTTGGTCATTTTGCTAAACAAAGATCTAGATGGGCAAGAGGTATGGTTGAAGGACTAATTGAAATAAAACCATGGCAACAACCACAAGTTTATACTAAGTATTTAACTGGCATTAATCTCATGATGGTTTATTTAGATTTTATCTACACAGTATGTTGGATTCCAGGATTAATATTAGCGTTTTTTGGAATTAACATTATTGTTGGCCCAATGACTTTATTAGTTCTCCCTTTAACATTTATTAGCTATTCAATTCTATATTTTTACCAGAAAAACTATGTTTTCCGTAATTTAAATTTAAGAATAAGAAATAATCGTATAGGATTTCTGTTCTTCCTATTATGCTATCAAATGATTATGTCGCCTGTTTCACTTTATGGCTATATTCAAGAATTCTTTAAATTTAAACGAGTATGGGAATAAAAACTTTATTATCATAAGGAAGGGGATCACAAAAGTCAAAGTACTTTTTGTGATCCCCTTTTTGTTTTACACTTTATTGTATAAGTTCAACTACGCCTTAAGCCTCCACCTAAAATGCTCGTCAGTCGACGAGTTTTCTTTATAAATTATTTGTTTCTTTCTTTGTTGAACTGTCTAACTTCATCTTTAATTGAACTTCTTGCTCCGCGATAATATCATCATCTTCTGCATTATCACGAACAACCTTTTGGGTTAAAATTGAGCCTACTGCTACTAACAACATAACTGCAATATAATAACCTTTTTCGTTTAATTCCATATCTGCATTGTAAAGTCCGATACAAAATAAAAATACTCCTGCAGCTAAAGTAAAGTAAGCTAAAACAGTAAATGCTGGTGTGTTTCTGCGTCTGTGCTTCTGCAAATTTAATCACTCTCCGGGTAAGATTCAACAAATTTGTTGGACGTTAAAAATTGCGATTTAGAAGCTATAAATCATTTCAAAAAAAATCTTAACGTCTGATTTTATTATATAAAATTTGTCATTAAATAGTAATAAAATTCTAATAAATTAGAAAATATAACTGGAATTTTTTAGGAAAAAGCTAAATAAAAAATAGAGAAATACAAAAAAGTAACTAATCAGAAATATAGAAGAAACATTTATTTGGAGAGGATGGTCATAATTTGAGTAGCAGAGGTGCTGGTATTGGAGGTATCGTTTTTGTAGGCTGTATGTTTCTTGGGGGAGGAATAGGAAGTTTGTTACATGAACAACATTCAGGTTGGTTAATCGGGATGGGAGTTGGATTTATAGGGCTCGCTTTAACAAGAGTTCTAATAAAAAAGTAACTTTAGAATCTCGAAGGTAATTCTTCAAATTAAAATATGAAACTAAAATAGAACCACAGGGGGAAATGATTATCCTCTATGGTTCTTTCAATTGAAGAAGACTGTTAGGTAATTATAAGTAAAATCGATCCTTAATTTCTTTTGATGGGATCATACAAGATTCATTTTTTCCAAAGAATTTGTAACGATTTCTTGCGATTAGGCTATAAAAATAGTCACGTATTGTTGTAGGGATAATCATAAAGGCATAGCATAATTTTGGCCAACCTTCTAAATTTTTTGCAATAGAAAGTGCAGCTGAAGACTCAATTTTTATTTTTCCATTTTGTACAAGCATTATTGAATCAATTGAACTAAGTTCAGGGTGATCCCTCTTAAGCTTTTCGCCAAATGTGGATTGTAGTGCCGCAAAATGAAAATAACCTTTCTGGTCATGTTTAATAATAAATTGAACAGCTCCATTACAAAAAATACATTCACCATCAAATAAAATAATTGGCCTCTCGCTCATAATATATCCCCTAATGATTATTTATTCTTGGTTCACCATATGGTAAGCAACATTTCTTAAATGTTGTAATAATGGCTCTTTAATTTCTTCATCTAAATCGACATCATCCATAGCTTTTCCCATGCAATCCAACCAGTCATGAGCTAATTCAATTGTAATTGGAAAAGGCAAATGACGAGCGCGCATCCTCGGATGACCACGTTCCATACTATAATATTGTGGTCCACCTAAAAACTGTGTTAAAAATAGCTTTTGTTTTCGTGCTGTTTCTTCCCAGTCACCAGGAAAAATTGGTGAAAGTCTTTCATGCTTTGAAACATAAGAATAAAAAGTATCCACTAGCTCTTCTAATTTTTCTTTCCCTATATAATCATACATTGTTTGATTTTCGTTACTCAAAAGAAAATACCTCCATTAATTTCAAAAAATACAAATAGATAGGTTTATTTTATCTCTTTTTAGACTTTATGAGAAGTAAATAGGAATCTTGAGAGTAATCAAAACACATTTATGTAATTTACGCTATTCTTAGTTTGGAGAATTGCTTTCATTACTCGTTCGGACTTTTCTGGATTGGAGTCATTTAATAGTTCAGGTAAGATGGTCGGAACAATTTGCCACGAGACTCCAATTTGATCCTTTAACCAACCACATGCTTGTGCATTTTTATCTCCGTCTTTTGATAACTTTTCCCAATAATAATCCAATTCTTCTTGTGAGTCACAATGAATGATGAATGAAATTGCTTCTGTAAATTTAAAATGAGGTCCACCATTTAACGCAACAAAATCTAATCCTTCTAAACTAAATTGGATGGTCCATAACAGAGCCTTCTTCCATACTGTTTGGGTCATTTCTTTCTTTTCCATAGCGCGTCTTTCTATTTTTGAATTCTTAAATATAGAAGTGTAATAATTTACTGCTTCCTTGGCTTGTGTATAAAACCATAAATTCGTAGATATTTTTTGAATTTTATTTTGCATAGCTTTTCTCTTTTATTACAAAAAACGTTTATAATAATTAGAAATTAGTTTTTTAAGTTTTACCTTTATTCAACACTAATACACGTAAATAGGAAATATAAAAAAATGATATTATACTTGCATAGGAGGTTAGCAACAGTTAATTTAAATTTATAAAAATTTATATAAATATCACAATTTGTTCTAAATGCAAATCACTCATTGTGTTTATATAGAATACATGAGGTGAGTAATTTGAAAGTTGATTCGATAGGTGGAACTGAACAAACTTTTAATAATGTGAATAAAACATTGATACTTGCGAAAAGAGTAAGATTAAGACCAACTATAGAACAAGAAATACAATTATGGAAATCAGTGGGAACTGCCAGATGGGCTTATAACTGGACATTGTCCAAGCAAGAAGAAAGTTATAAAAACAGTGGGAAGTTTATTTCTGATGGCCTGTTAAGAAAAGAATTGACTGGTTTAAAACAAACTGAAGAATTTTCTTGGATATATGAAGTATCGAATAATATTACAAAACAAGCGATAAAAGATCTTTGTAATGCGTGTGAAAAGTTCTTAAAAGGGTTAGCAGATAAACCACGATTCAAAAGTAAAAGAAAATCAAAACCATCTTTTTATAACGATAATGTGAAGTTGAAAGTAAAAGGAAAGAAAGTTTTGATTGAAAAAGTTGGTTGGGTTGTAGTTTCTGAACGTATATCAGATAAAAAATACTATAATCTAAGAATTAGTAATGATGGAAAATACTGGTATCTATCTGTTGGAGTTAAAAAATCAAAACCAATAGTAAAACTGACAAATGTCTCACCTGGTATTGATGTGGGGATAAAAGATTTAGCCGTATGTTCAGATGGAACCAAGAAGAAAAATATCAACAAAACGATTACTGTTAAAAAGGCAGAGAAAAGCCTACGTAGGTTACAAAGTCAAATTTCTCGTAAATATGAAATGAATAAGGAGGGAAACCGTTTCGTCAAAACAGGCAACATTATAAAAATCGAAAAGAAAATACAACACCTCTATAGAAGGTTGACGAATATCAGACTAAACCATCTTCATCAATCCAAGAGCGAAATCGTGAAAACCAAACCTTATCGCGTCGTAATGGAGGCTATAAATATCAAAGGAATGATGAAGAATAAGCACCTTTCAAAAGCAGTCGCGAAGCAACGTTTATAAATTCAAACGCCAAATTCAATATAAATGTGAAAAATATGGCATCGAATTTGTTGAAGCTGATAAATGGTACCCATCTTCTAAAACTTGTTCAAGTTGTGGAAATAAGAAAAATGATTTAAAACTATCAGACCGACTATACAAATGTGAATGCGGTCATGAAATCGATCGAGATTTAAACGCAGCAATCAACTTGTCACGATATAAATTAGTAACTGATACCTAGACGTCATTATTGTATGTAGGATTCGTTGTATCCGAATTTACGCCCTTGGAGTGTTAGACCAAACGAAAGTAGCCTAATTACGCAAAATCGGACACGTAAAAAAGGGAAATAAACGAAATCTATAAAAATAATTGTTATTTATTGATTTTTATAAGTTTTTGGCAACGGTGTAGCAATGAATCAATGGGCACCAAAGAGCGGAAGAGTAATTTTACATGTTGATATGAATTCATTTTTTGCTTCAGTTGAAATAGCGAATGATCTATCATTAAAAGGTAAACCAGTAGTTGTGGCAGGCAATGAAAAAGAGCGCAGGGGAATTATCGTAACTGCAAGCTATGAAGCTCGAGCTTATGGAATTCGGGCAACAATGCCCTTATGGGAAGCTCGAAAAAAATGTCCTGAGATGATTGTGAAAACTCCAAATCACGAAGCTTACCGAAAAGTATCAAGGCAAATATTTGAAAAATTAGGTACAATAAGTCCTAAAATTGAAGTGGCATCAATAGATGAAGGTTATATTGATATAACTGATTGTGATGAGAAATTAGGTCATCCGATTGAAATAGCTGAAATGATTCAGTCTATGTTGTTAGAAAATCTGGACATGCCATGCAGTATCGGTATTGGTCCAAATAAATTTCTTGCGAAAACTGCTTCAGAAATGAAAAAACCACTTGGTATTACTGTTCTTCGAAAAAGAGATGTTCCGACTATGTTATGGCCTAGAAAAGTAGGAGAGATGCATGGAGTTGGAAAGAAAACAGAAGAAAAGTTAAATGAGATTGGCATTATTACAATAGAAGATTTAGCAAAAAGTAATGAAAAACAAGTACAAGAATTATTAGGTGTAAACGGTAAAAATTTAAGAAATAAGGCAAATGGAATAGATGAGAGAGAAGTCGATCCTAGTCGTATGCTTTCACATAAGACAATTGGCCAATCAACGACATTTTCATTTGATGTTTTTGAGGAACCAATGATTGCAGAAAAATTTGAAGCCCTATCAAAACGAGTAGCTGAACGTTTGATTAAGAAAGGTTTAGTGGCAGACACTGTGACAATTACACTTCGATTTAGTGACCGAAAAACAATAAATCGTAGTAAAACACTGTCTACACCTGTACAACAAGTTAATGAAATTTTTAAAGAAGCATTTGATCTTTGGAAAAGAAATTGGAACGGAGAACCATTGCGGTTAATTGGAGTAACTGCATCACAATTAAATCCAAAAGATGAAATATCAAAGCAACTGGACCTATTTTCTTTTGAAAAGGATGCCAAACAAGAACCATTATATGAAACATTACATAAATTGCAAAATAAATATGGTGAACAAGTTATTAGTTTAGGTAGACAAAAAAAGAAAATTGACTCAAATAATATATTAGATATATTGAAATCTACAGAGTAAATATTACTGGACTTTCAAACGAAGGTCCTTTTCAATTACCTAAAAAGTTTGTTTTTGAATGAAAAAAAGACAGTCTAGTAATTAGACAGTCTTCAAAATCTTATTTTTGATAATGTAATCGTTTAAACTTTTTCAATTATAATTTTACTTGCTGTTGGAAGATGTTGTGCTACTGCATTTAGTATATTTTGATCATCTTGATATGCTCCTATTTGTACTCCGTCGACGATTACTCTATGAATATCAGACTTAGCCTTAGCTGTTAAGTTAAATGCTTTTACCAATCCATTTACATGCCCTTGAGCTACTTTTTGACGCCAATTTGGGTCCTTTAGCTTTGCAGCATCACTTGCATTATCAATGAATCCATTTTCAGTCAGAATCGCTGGCATATTTGATTCACGTAATACATGAAAATTAGCTTTCTTTTTTCCACGATCAGTTAGACCATTTACTTTTACGATTTGTTCATGTAAATCGTTTCGATACTTTGCAGCAGTAGATGTATCTGACAAACTATCATGTATATAATCTTCGTAACCTGATGCAGATCCATTAAATGAATTAATATGAACAGATAAAAAGTAGTTTGCACCCCAAGCGTTAGCATCATTCGTACGTTCAGTTAAAGAACGATCGGTGTCTGTAGTTCTACTCATTCTAACTTCTACATCATTATAATTTTTCAATAAATCTCTGATTCTTAATGCGATATCTAAGGTTAGGTCTTTTTCCTTTAAGCCATTGCCTACTGCACCTGAATCAGTGCCTCCATGACCTGGATCTAAATAAAGTTTCAACATTAAACTAATCCCCTCCTAATAATAATGTATTCAAAGTAGCCTCTATTTGAAATGGACAAGCATCTAATATATAAGCGAAAATTAGGACATTTAGTTGAACTATACATTAATTCTAATAGATTCTTTTATTTAGATTGATCGTTAAGTAGGGGAATTCAAAAAATTGTCGAATTTATAGTTTAAGTTATTTTGTTATCCAATGTAACTGTTGCAAAAAGCCAAGGAGGAAAGTATATGTTTACAAAAATGAAAGCGAATGAGCATGTTTATTCATCACATCGTAATGTGGTGTATGCTAGAAATGGAATGGTCGCTACTTCCCAACCATTGGCTGCACAAGCGGGCCTAGATATTTTAAAAAAAGGCGGTAATGCAGTAGATGCTGCAATTGCTACAGCTGCTTGTCTAACAGTAGTAGAGCCTACTTCAAACGGTATTGGTGGGGATGCTTTTGCATTAGTATGGATGAACGAAAAGTTATACGGTTTAGATTCAAGTGGACCAGCACCTAAAAATATATCGATTGAGAAAATAAAAAATTTAGGGTATGAAAAAATACCTAAATATGGTTGGATACCAGTAACTGTCCCTGGTGTTCCTGCTGCTTGGGTGGAACTATCGAATCGGTTTGGAAGGCTTTCGTTAAAGGATGTGCTACAGCCAGCAATTGAATATGCACGTGAAGGCTTTCCGATTTCACCAACATTAGGTAAGTTTTGGAAAAAGGCTTATGAAATATACAAAAAGGAGTTAAACTCTGAGGAATTTGCTGCTTGGTTTGACACGTTTGCTCCAAAAGGAAGAGCTCCTGAGATAGGAGAAATTTGGTCATCACTTGATCATGCAATAACTTTAGAAAAAATTGCCGAAACAAATGGAAAAGATTTTTATAAAGGTGAAATTGCAGATAAAATGATTGCTTCTTCAAATCAATATGGTGGTTTTTTAACTAAAGAAGATTTAGAGTCTTTTAAACCGGAATGGGTAAATCCAATAAGTATAAATTACAGAGGCTATGATGTATGGGAAATTCCACCTAATGGTCAAGGAATTGTCGCGCTTATGGCTTTAAATATATTGAAAAATGATCTGTTTGAAGAAAAAGAGAATATATCTACCTATCATAAACAATTTGAAGCAATGAAGTTAGCTTTTGCTTGCGGAAAAGAATATGTAACAGATCGAAAGTTTATGAAGACTTCAGTTGAAAGTTTATTAAGTGATCAATATGGAAAAGAACGCTTTTTAGGAATCACGGAAACTGCTCATACGCCATTACCAGGGAGACCGCCTAGTGGTGGCACTGTTTATTTAGCAACAGCTGATGGAGATGGAAATATGGTCTCCTTCATTCAAAGTAATTATATGGGCTTTGGGTCAGGTATAGTAATTCCTGGAACTGGAATTGGATTGCAAAATAGAGGTTATGATTTTAGCTTAAATGAAAAACATGTTAACGCATTAATTGGTGGGAAAAAATCATATCATACGATTATTCCGGCATTTTTAACAAAAAATAATAAAGCAATTGGACCATTCGGTGTAATGGGTGGTTATATGCAGCCTCAAGGCCATGTACAAGTAATTATGAATAGCATTGATTTTCATTTAAATCCACAAGAAGCTCTAGATGCTCCTAGATGGCAATGGATCGAAGGGAAAATAGTTGAAGTCGAACCTAGTTTTCCTCAAGAGATGATAAAAGAGCTACATTCTAAAGGTCATGAAATTAAGGTTGCAAAGCATACTGGAAGTTTCGGACGTGGACAAATAATTTGGAGAAATGAAGATTCAGGCGTTCTAATGGGTGGTACGGAATCAAGAACAGATGGTTGTATTGCAAGTTGGTAAATATGAAAAGGACTAGATTTAATGAAACAATTGAATATATTCGTAGCGTTTTTTCGAAGTAGTATTTTAGGATATGGTGGAGGACCATCTACGATTCCTCTAGTTTATAAAGAAGTTGTCGATACGTATAAATGGATGAAAGACGAAGAGTTTTCTGAAATATTAGCAATAGGGAATATGCTCCCGGGTCCAATCAATACAAAATTAGCAGGTTATATCGGTTATCGTATTGGTGGGATAAGCGGAATGCTTAATGCAATCATTGCAACAATCTTACCGACAATTCTGTTAATGATTATTCTTTTAACATCATTATCGTCTTTTAAAGATATTAAATGGGTTAATGGGATGAAGGAATCAATTGTACCTGTCGTAGGAGTAATGTTAGGTGTATTAACATGGCAATTTTATCAGAGTGCAAAAAAGGGATTGAAAACTCCAACAATATTAATTCATTTAGTAGTTGGTCTATTTCTAATTCAATTTTTACATATACATCCAGCCATTATAATTGGTGGTTTACTAGTATTTGCAATTTGCCAACCAGTAAAATCAGCTTCCTCAAATGACGATCAGTCGAGGAAGGGGCGTACAAACGAATGATTTATTGGAAATTATTTCTTTCATTTCTTATAACGAATCTTTTAGGATATGGTGGAGGACCTGCTACGATCCCATTAATTCAAAATGAAGTTGTTATACAAAAACATTGGTTAACTCAACAGGAATTTCATGAAGCATTTGCAATGGGAAATGCACTTCCAGGGCCTATTGCAACTAAAATGGCTGGATATATTGGATACAAAATTGGAGGAGTCTTTGGTTCTTTTATAGCAGTTTTTGCAACAGTAGTCCCTTCTTTATTACTAATGATTTTTTTAATTGGGTTACTTTATAAAAATCGAGATTCAATTCGAGTAAAGAGGATGACAGCATATGTAAAACCGACAATTGTTGTATTATTAGGCCTTCTTACATATCAATCTTTTTCTGATTCGTTTTACAATATTGGAGCATTCCAAGTTATTTTTATTGCAGTTTGTACATTTTTCTTAATGGAAAAAATTAAAATTCATCCGGCATTTGTAGTACTTGGTGCATTAATTTATGGTGCCATTAATCTTTAAAATTAAAAAAGAAACCAACTAATTCAATTGAATTAATTGGTTTCTTTTTCTTTTTCTTTTTCTTTGCTCATAACTTCTTCATAATCTTTATTAAACCAAAGTGGATCCATATTATCTACTTCACCATTATAATTAATTAAAATTTCTTCGCCAGCTTTAATATCTTTATAAGCGAAAAAATCAAATGTGTGGTTATCAAAGTTAATATCGTAAGTTGCATTAGCATCATAAGAATGGTTGAATAACATTCCGTATCCTAGAAGAATCGCTGAATGATTTATACCATATTCAAATGCATAGTCTGCTAATAAAGTTTTCTCAATATGCTCATGTTCTTCGTTCGGGTAAGAAATAACTGGCGCCTCATGTATTAGCTCACCTTTTGCAATATCACGTGTTGCAAAGACACCTCGATTAAATTCACCGTCACTCAACGTAGAAGTTTTAATTTCAATCATAATTACACCTATAATTCTCTCTAAAGTCTTTATAGATAGTTTGCCACTATTTTAGATATAAATCAATTTTTTTATTTAATAACCATTATTCATAAAAAGGGTGCCTTATTTTAACTACCTTTTCCATCTATAGAAGTTCAGGCACGTCTACTATAGGAAGAAAAACTAATAAAATTAAAAAAATCTAAGTATATATTTTGCCAAAACATCAAATTATAAAATTGTTATATATATAAATGGAGGCAGATTATAATGAAATTTTTTTATAAGATTATGATTTTATTGATTGTGATGTCTTCTATTCTTCCAGGAAATAAGCAGGTTAATGCTACTTCCAAAAAGGAATTTCTTCGAATTGAAGGATATAAGCCAAACCAAACTGTTAATCAAATACCTAAACTAACTGATATTTTCCAGGTTTCGACCAATCAGATATTAGTAACTTTTGATTCGCAAGTTGATATTAATTTAGGAACTAAAGCATCAGTTTATTGGATTCAAAGTTTATCTGATAAAATCCCTACAGGTATTGCATCACTAGGAAGCAAGAGCCAATTTAATGCAAGAAATGCTTTATCAAATAACCAAGTTACAATTACAAAGGTACAAGGAGATAACAATTCATTCTTGTTAACCTTTAAACAAGAAATACCTTCAAATAAGCGATTTAAACTAGCAGTTCGTCATCTGCACGCTCCTGGTGGGAAACCATTTGATGGTATCAATGGAATGAAAGTATTTACAGGTAAATAATTTTTTGTACTTTCTACACACTATACACTGTAATCCCCTAAATCAGAGGGGATTTTTTTATGCTTTTAAATGAATTTTGCCAACCAAACAGGCTAACTTTTCGTGGGACGTGTAGATTAATCAAAAAAAATTTCTTGAAAAATATAAATTATAGAATTGACTTTAACGTTGCGTAAAGGTGTATTGTAAGGATGTCAGGAGGTTATCGCAAAATGGAATATACAGTACAAAAGCTTGGACGTCTAGCAGGAATCAGCACTAGGACTCTAAGATATTATGATGAGATTGGGATTCTTAAGCCGGCAAGAATTAACTCATCAGGATATCGGATTTATGGTCAAGCGGAAGTAGATCGTTTACAACAAATCTTATTTTATAGAGAACTAGGTATGAATTTAGAAAACATTAAAGAAATTATTACATCACCTAATTTTAATAGTGCCAAAGCATTAAACGAGCACCGTGAACAGCTTCTTGATAAAAGAAAGCAATTGGATTTATTAATTTCAAATGTAGAAAAGTCAATTGCTCTAACAGAGGGGAGAATTACAATGTCGAATAAAGAAAAATTTGAAGGCTTTAAGAAAGAAATGATAGAAGAGAATGAAAAGAAATATGGAAAAGAAGCACGTGAAAAATACGGAGATGAAGCTGTTAATAAAGCAAATCAAAAAGTAATGAATATGACAGAAGAAGATCATAAAGAAGTAACTCGACTTTCTGAAGAATTAGCAAAAACATTAGCTGAAGCATTTAAAACTGGTGATCCATCAAGTGAAATTGCACAAAAAGCAGCCGATCTGCATAAACAATGGTTAACGTTTTATTGGAGTAGCTATAGTAAGGAAGCGCACGCAGGTTTAGCACAAATGTATGTAGACGATGAACGCTTTAGAGTACATTACGATAAGGAACAACCTGGAACTGCTGAATTTTTAAGAGATGCAATTCATATTTACACGCAAAATAAAAAATAAGATGAGGACTGGTGTACTTAGATTAGATCTAGGTACACCTTTTTTATGTTTTTTTGGAAAAAAATAGTAATCCTATTCAACGAAATTTGGTATAATTATTTTCATAATTCATTAAGTTAGAAGTAAATTTTGAAGAGAAGTATTATAAATTTTTAAATAATGGAATGTTTAGGTACAATATAGGTAAGAATTTGATTTAAATAATTCAATTTTTAAACTAAGGATGTACTAAAATGGAAGAACAATTTATACCGAGGAAAGAGCGACATAAGAAACGTTTTTTTAGAAAACGTCAAAATATTGAGCGTGAAAAAATAAAATTTAGCACTTATATATTAAGTGTATTTTATTATTTTCTTTTATTTTTAATTTTTAATCTTGTACAATTTTATATATTTCAACATATTAATCACACGATCAAATCACTTGGAGATTTTGATTTAGCTAGAACAATCATTTCAGGATTAATTTATTTACTATGTATTATTTGTATAGAGGATACTTATAGAAGATATCGAATGCCTTCAACGTTTATTCGCATATTAATACCCATTTTGGTGTTTATTTTAGCAATAGTTACTATGTATACTTTAATAAAAGTATTTTTCTAAAACGATTTGTTAAGTGAAAACAATAAAAAAGTATTACTTCATTTGATGATGTAATACTTTTTTTGTTGAACTTAAATAGTAACTTTGTTAAATAACGGATCATGTCTTTGTAAGTTATTTATGAATCTCTTACTTTCATTTCTAATAATCTTTTTTGAATCCAAACAGCTGCTTGGGTACCATCGCCCAATGCTATTGTGACTTGTTGAGAATGGGCTACTAAATCGCCAGCTGCCCATACATTTGGAATATTCGTCTCCTTTGTACGTGGGTCTACAATGACATGCTTATTATTTAAAAGATTTACTCCTAATTGGATAGCAAGATTATTTTGTACTTCATTTCCACCAAAACCAATAAAAGCTCGTTCTCCATAAATTATTTCACCACTTTGTAAACAAATTCCTTTAAAAGTGGAATCGCTTTCTTTTATAACTTCCTTAATCTTTTCTTTTCTATATTGAATACCAATTTTCTGTAATTGGTCATTTAATACGGAATTTAAGTGATGTCCATCGTGATTAATATATGTAATATGTTTTGACCAATAAGCTAATGTTATTGCAAGATTAGCACCAACATCACCAGATCCAAGTATTAAAACACTTTTATTTAAAACTTCATAACCATCACAGTCTGGACAAACAAAAATTGTGGATCCGAGACAATCGATTAAGTTTTTAATTTGAGGAATTCGATCAATCAGTCCAGTTGCTAGTAAAATTGTTTTGGCAGTATAAGATTCTCCTGCTTTCGTCTCAATTAAGAATTGATTGTTTACGTTTTGTATACTTATTACTTTATCTTGGGTGAATGATACACCATATGCTTTTGCATGATTTCTTCCTAGTTGTCTTAGCTTTTGCCCACTAATACTTTCAGGCCATCCTAAAATATTACGATATGTTTTACATAAAGTTGAACGTCCATAATTTGAGTCAATTACAAGTACATTCCTTTGGTATCGACCAAGCTGAATTGATGCCTGTAAACCGGCGAATCCTCCCCCTACTATGATACATTCATATACCTCATTCATAGACTTGTCTCCTAAATTAATTATTACAAATTCATATATGTTCAATTTTTCCAAATAAGGAATTTCTAAACGCAATTTCTCAATTAATCTAATTGTAGAAAATTAAAAATTTTTTGATTGATATATTCTCAAATATTTAAAGTGTGATACGATTCATCTATTAACGTAAATTTGATTTGTTGTTTGAAAGGAGGGAGTTAAAATGAGTGCAGATAAAATTGCCTTAACAAATTCTAGAACGAAGGGAATTATTCTCGTATTAACTGCGGCAATATTATGGGGAATATCTGGAACAGTTGCACAGTTTGTATTTCAAAGAAATAATTTTAGTCCTGAATGGTTAGTAGTTATTCGATTATTGTTTTCAGGGATTATCCTACTAATTTTTGCTAGTCTGAAAGAAAAAACGAATGTAACAGAAATTTGGAAGGATAAGAGGGATGTCTTAAGTTTATTGTTATTTAGTATTCTTGGAATGCTAGCAGTTCAATATACATACTTTGCCGCAATAAAAACCTCAAATGCGGCTACAGCGACAATTTTACAATATTTGGCGCCCGTTATCATTACATGCTATTTAGCAATGCGTTTCAAAAAAGTACCAACTATAAAAGAGGTACTAGCTGTAATTTTAGCGCTTGCAGGGACATTTTTGTTAGTAACTCATGGAACGATTAAAGGATTGTCTATTACTGGTTGGGCATTATTTTGGGGGCTAGCTTCAGCTTTTGCTTTAGCATTTTATTCTTTACAGCCTCAAAATCTTTTAAATAAATTTGGATCGACGATCGTAGTAGGTTGGGGAATGCTAATCGGTGGGATTTGTTTTAGCTTTATACATTCACCTTTTAATTTCCAAGGTCATTGGTCGATGAGTGCATATTTTGCAGTCATTTTTATTGTTATATTTGGAACATTAATTGCCTTTTATTGCTATTTAGAGAGTTTAAAGTTTATTAATGCTTCAGAATCTAGTTTACTTGCATGTGTAGAACCATTATCTGCAGCTGTACTATCAGTAATTTGGTTAAGAGTAAATTTTGAAATGCTAGACTGGATTGGTAGCCTATGTATTATTATTACAATTATCATTTTATCATTGGCTGATCGAAAAGAGGCTAATTGATTATTTATCTGTCACAAAAGAGCATAAAAAGTCAGGATTAATAAATTTTATCTTGATAGGATGTAATTAAGGGAGGAGTCATATGGCTTGGGTTGAATCATTACAAAAGGCAATTGATTATATTGAAGACAATTTACTAAACGAGTTATCGATAGAAGAAATTTCTAAACAAGCTAATTCGTCTGTTTTTCATTTTCAGCGAACATTTTCTATTTTAACTGATATTAATATAGCTGAATATATAAGACGAAGAAGGTTGACATTAGCGGCAAATGAATTAACTACTACTGATCGGAAAATAATTGACATTGCCTTGAAATATAGGTATGACTCTCCTGAAGCTTTTGCAAAAGCATTTCGAAGACAGCATGGTGTAACACCAAGTGACGCAAGAAAGTTTATTGGAAATCTAAAATCGTATAACCGCCTCGTTATTCAGGTGAGTTTGAAAGGAGTAGAACCAATGCAATTTAATATTGTAGAAAAAAGTGCTTTTCAAGTAGTCGGAGTGAAGAAAGAGTTTTCTTATTTGAATGATCAACAACAACAACTGATCCCTAAAATGTGGGACGAGGTTAATGCAAATGGTACGAGTGATCGGTTGTACGAAATTAACAATGGTGACATTAAAGGTGTTTTAGGTGTGTGTATGATGAGCGAGGAGCAAAAATCAAAAAATCTACTAGAATATTGGGTTGCAACTGAATATGAAGGAGATGCACCAAAAGATTTTTATCATCATGAAATTCCAGCTTCAAAATGGGCTGTATTTGGTGTTCACGGAGCAATGCCACATGCAATGCAATCGGCATGGAAGAAAATTTTTTCGGAATGGTTTCCTTCAAGCGGCTATTCACATGCTGGAATCCCAGAATTTGAACTTTATCCGGAAGGAAATCCATTTAGTGAAGATTATTATACTGAAATTTGGATTCCAGTAAAATAAATTAAGGTTTTAGTACTTTGTCTACAAATATAAGGTGCTCTCAACTAAGAGAGCACCTTTTTCCTTTATGTATGACTTATCCTCTTAGTGCTTCCAAAACTACTTGTGCTTTGTAGCCTTCTGAGAAATCTATGATTGTTGCTTCTTCACCTTTTAGAGCTTTTACTAAATTTTCAATTAATGAATCTTCTAAAGTTTGATCAGATTCTATGTGTCTAATTGGTTCTCCAATTTTTCCTCCTTCTAAATTAGCCCAATTTACTAAAGAAAGAGTTCCTTTCGAACCGTATGCTGTGAACTTAATTTCTTCCTCACCTGCAATTTGACTTAAGCCATCTATTAACACAGGAGTTCCATCATCTAATTCTAAAAAGGCGATAATTCCATTTTCGGATGCAATAGGGTCAGCGGGATATTGTATATGCTTCGTATTGACTGTCATGTTACCAAAAATCTTTTGAATTTGTTGAATGTAGTGCACACCAACCTCTAGTACGTAACCTCCTTGTTCTTTTGTAGCAACCCATTCATTTTGTTGCCAAAGTCTTGGCCAATTTGGAAAACGCATCTTTAATTCGATTCTTCTTAAGTCGCCAACATATCCTGATCGAATAAGGCTAGCAAAAGACTTACTACCAACATTGTAGTTTAATGGAAAGTTCATAGCATGAAAAATACCTTTTTCTTTTGCTTGAGTATAAAGTCCTAGAGCTTCCTCTGTTGAATTTGCTAGAGGCTTTTCACAAAGGACATTAATTCCTTTTGCGATTACATCAGATACTACCGAATAGTGATACTTTGGAGGTACAGTAACATAAACGAGATCAAGTTCAGCATTTTCAAGCATCTCATGATGATTTGTAAAGGTTAAAACTGATTCTAATTGACTACTTGTTTTAAAAACTCTTTCTTCTAATGTGTCACATATTGCTACTATTTTTGTTTCTTGGTGGTTTGAAAATAAAGGAATTAATCTTTGGCCAATTGCCCCAAGACCAATAATACCAACTTTTATCATGGGAAAAACACCTTTCGAAATAGATTTATATTGTAATTATAGTAAGAAAAATTAAAATATTAAAGAAAGAGATACGAGTTTCATAGACTTTTTAATTTTAAGTATTACAAAATGCTTATAAAAAATAAAAATTGAGTAAAAAGATATGTGATTTTCCAAATATATAGAGGAATTTGCTAGTTAGAAAGCGAATACAATCTTTTGATAAATAATGGAGGTGACATCATGGAGAAGAAACCGTTGTATTATGATGGAAGTGCGGATGGAGAAAAAATAATTCAATCAGAAGTAATAAATAATCAACTGAGTATGGATAATGAAGTAAGAAAAAATTTAGCTGGTAATCCGTTTGTAATCGATTGGAACCAAGTTAAAGAAGTTAAGAATTAATTTGTTGGGTAAATGTTCTTTATTGAGAACAAATTGAAAACTTACAAGAAAAAAAGATGTCCTAAAAGTCAGTAATTCGACATACAGGACATCCTTTTTGTTTAGGTATTATTAACAGTTTCCATCAATGTCGCAACTTAATGAAGACTGCTCGACTAGTTTTTGGTTGTTCAAAGCTTGAATAAATGCTTCTTTACTTTGAACTCCTTGTAAAACTTGATCACCAATTATGAATGTAGGTACTGCATTAATAAAATTAGGGTTTTGGATTGATGAATCATACTTTGTATTTGAAACAGCTTCTATGAACTGAGAACGGTCTAAGCGAAGATTTTCAGCGATATCTGCAAGTACGTTTACATCGCCAATTTCTTTGCCTTCTGTCCAAAAGTTTGCTAAAACTGCTTGAGCATATTCAGAACCTTTCCCATTTTCTTCTGCGAATAAAAAGCCTCTATGAGCTATTTTAGTAGAAGGGTGAGGATCCATTGTCGGTAAAATCATCTCAACACCAAGTTTTTGAGCAAGTGGTTGTACGCCGAATTTCCAACCTTGTTGAATATATGAACTATTTGGACTTAACGGTTCAGTTCCCTCAGGTCTTAATTGGAATGGTTTCCATTCAAGCTCTACATCGCCAACTTCTTTTAGAGCGTCCTCAAGTGGTTTTTTACCTAAATAACAAAACGGACATACATAGTCCGAATAAATTGTAACTTTCATTTTGAAACCTCCTAAATCAATTAAAGAAAGTATAAACAAAATTAGATCTAAATCTCAATTTATTAGCTTCAAATTACGAAACTTTTTTAAGGAAATATCTGATTTAAAAAGTAAAAAAGAAATAGAGCATGAGAGCTCTATTCCTTAAAATCATTTAAGTCATTGTTAGATTGATCATTAGGTGGTGGATTCGTTCCGATTCTAGCAGTGTTTGGATCAACAAATGAGTTTAAAAAATGTCTTCTTCTTAAAAGTAAAACAGATAACAGTAATAGTCCACAGATTGATGTGAAAATCATTCCAGTAAGTAATCCACCTATATACATGAAAGTGTCCATTTGTGATGTAAATAGTGACCAAACTAAAATTGAAAGGATTCCGTCTGCTAAAACAAGGGCAAGCGATACTACTAAAAACGGTAAAAATTGTCCAGTTTCTTTTGTTTTCTTTGAAACATACTTATATCCGATTGGTACAGATAAAAAGATGATAAAACAATAGAAGAGTAATATGAAATCTCGAATTGACATAGTATCACACCTAACTTTTTTTGTTGGTACTATACTATATGCAGAATATTCATATAATTGGACAAGATTTTTTTATTTACCAATTTTTACTTTTTTCTTTTTAATTTCTGCTTTTTCAGGCTTTGTAGGAGAGAAGTTTTCAAAATCTTTTTTTGTTTCTGGTACTTCGATATGTCCTGTTCTTATATTTGCTTTATATAAATCAATTTGTTCTTTTGTATCTTTATTTAAATTTTTATCTGTTTTTGCAAGATCAACGCCATTTTCTTTTATGCCCCATCTCAATATGCGTCCACCTTGAAAGTTCCCGTTTAATGACTTTGTGATTACTTCATCTACACCTTTATCAATTCGTTTAATCGCTGACGTAAGAGTGACATTTTCCGGTAATCCTTGTTTATATTGATCCCGGTCAACACCAATTACCCAAACCTTTTTACCATTTTTCTTTAATTTTTTAGCTTCAGTAAATACTCCTAAGCCTGTTTTTCCTGCTACTTGGAAAATTATATCTACACCTTTATCATTGTATAAGGATTTTGCTAATTTACTTCCATCTGCAGGTTTATTATATGAATTTGCAAATTTCGTCAATACTTTAATTTTTGGATCGACGGACATAACACCTGCTTTAAAACCATATTCAAATCTTTTTATAAATTGATCTTTTGTACCGCCAATAAATCCAATCTTATGTGTTTTAGTGTTCATTGCTGCTGCAATACCAGCGAGGAATGCTGATTGTTCTTCGCGATAGGTAACACTTACGACATTTGGTTTTTCAACGATCCCGTCAATTATGACAAAGTCAGATTTCTTTTCTTTACTTGCAACTTCAGCGATTGCTTTTTGAAAAGAATAGCCTACACCAAATGTTAAATCATATTTTTTCTTTGAATACTTCAATAATTCTTTTTTTGCTTCTTTCTCTGTTAGGGCATCCGTTTTTACATAATTTTTATTTTCCTTCCAACCATGTTTTTTTCCTGTTTCTTTAATCCCATCCCAAACTGCTTGGTTAAATCCTTTATCGTGTATTTCAGTTTTACCCATAACAATTCCGATTTTAAAATCATTTTCTTTTTCTTTCTCTGAAGCACTTATATTATTATTTCGATTAGCACAGCTGGTCAATGTAAGGCAAGCTATTAGTGAGATTGTAGCGATTTGGAAAAAACGTATTCGCATTGTTTTCCTCCATATAATATATTTAAAAAACTAAGTTCTATTGTGTAAATTTCCCAATCAATTCATAAATCATTCTTTAAAGTGTTGGCAATTTAATATACTAGTGGTACTGTAACAATTAGAAATGATTAAGATGGAGGCATTAAACGTGAAGCTTGTATTTTTAGGAACGGGAGCAGGTATGCCATCGAAAGGTAGGAATGTAACAAGTATTGCATTACAGCTTTTAGAAGAAAGAGGAGCAACTTGGCTTTTCGATTGTGGTGAAGCAACACAGCATCAAATATTACATACGTCAATTAGGCCACGACGAATCGAGAAAATTTTTATTACACATTGCCATGGTGACCATATCTTTGGATTGCCTGGATTATTAAGTAGTAGAACTTTTTTAGGTGGGGAAGATTTATTAACCATTTATGGACCTAAAGGAATAAAGGAATATGTCGAGACTTCCTTTAAGATTAGTGGTACTTATTTAAAATATCCGATTCATTATGTTGAAACTTCGGAAGGAATAATTTTTGAAGATGATCAATTTATTGTTCAAGCAGTAGAACTTGAACACGGAATTCAATCATTTGGTTATCAAATTATTGAGAAGGATTTACCTGGAGAGTTGAATGTAGAGGAATTAAAGAAAATTGGCTTAAAACCAGGTCCAGTTTATAAATTCCTAAAAGAAGGAAAAACAGTAACTTTAGATGATGGAAGAATTTTAAACGGTAAGGATTTTATTGGTCCTTCAAAAAAAGGTCGACGAATTGCAATAGCAGGAGATACTCGTATAACTGATAAAAGTAATTTACTTGCAAGAGGTATGGATGTATTAATTCATGAATCAACCTTTGCAGATGATGAAACAGCTCATGCATATGATTATTTCCATACTACGAGTACTCAAATTGCAAACGTTGCTAAATGTGAGAGGATTAAAACACTCTATTTAACGCATATAAGTGCAAGATATCAAGGGGATGCTTCTACAAAATTATTAAATGAAGCACGTGAAATCTTTGATCATACATATATAGCGAATGATTTTGATGAATATGAAATAAGCAGAAATGAATGATTTTCAGTGCGTATGTTAAATTCGAATAAAAATTTCAGTTAAGATACAGTGCTTTTAAAAAGTTGAGAAGTTTACATAAAAGAATATTTTAGAGACATGATATAAGTATTCTGTGTAAAAGGAAGGTCATGGCTTTGAAACAGTTAAAAGTTATCCTTTTATTTATTTTTAGTTCCCAACTTATTTTTTATAGTTCTATTAATGCATCAGCTGAAAGTAAAAATCGATATTACTACGAAAAGCAAGGTACTGCTATTTGGGAGGTACCTGTAAAAGAGAAAGTAATAGCAATTACATTTGATGATGGGCCGAATGATGAATATACCCCTGCAGTTTTAGATTTATTGAAAAAATATAATGCTAAAGCAACATTTTTTTTAGTAGGAGAGAGAGTTGAGAAAAATCCTGAAGTTGCATTGAGAGAAATAAATGAGGGGCATGAAGTTGCAAATCATACATACACTCATGCTAGACTTCAATATTTAACTGATGAGCAAATAAGAGACCAATTGCATAAAACACATGATGCGATTATTGCTGCAACGCATGTTGAACCTGTATTATTTAGACCACCATTTGGATATTACAGTGAGCGTTCGATTAATACTGTACATGAACTCGGTTATTTAACTGTTATGTGGTCCTGGCATCAAGATACGTACGATTGGCAAAATCCTGGTGTGTATAAAATCGTATCAAATGTATTAAAAGATACTAAAAAAGGAGATATTATTCTTTTTCATGATCACGGTGGGGACCGAAGCCAAACAGTTGATGCCTTGAAGCAAATTCTTCCGGCTCTTCAAAAGCAAGGCTATCAGTTTGTTACTGTATCACAACTATTACAATTAAAAGCAGGAGTTAAACTTCCTAATTTTTAGTCAAAACCAGATCAATGGAATATCCAAATTGATCTGGTTTTTTGTTTATTCTACTCTTCTACTTCTTAAGTCTGATATAAAACCATTCCTCAGGCCATTATTCCAATATAAAAACTTGTATAAGATAGGAGTATAAGTTGAAAGGAGGCGACGAGGTCATGAAGAAGTTCTTAACTTTTATCCTCGTACTAATATTAATTGGAGTTGCTTTAGCGAATTTAGGTGGCTTGATTACTTTAGCACTTGGGTTAGTAATCACATATTTCAGTTTTAAAAAGTTTATGAAAACAGATTCAATTTTTATGAAAATCATCTGGACAATTATTGGTTTAATCGGTTTATCGATTGCCATAAGTGGTCTTCCTTCTTTAATAGGTGCAGCAGCAGCAATTTTGCTTTATTACCTATATAAAGATTATAAAAATCAAAAAAAACTTAAAGATGATGAATTTAATATTTATGATGAAAATTTTAACCCTATAAAATAAGAGGAGTGTATGACTATGAAAAACTTATTTACTCGTATTAAAAATCAAATCTCAGCGGATTTACATGGTTTATTAGATGAGAAAGAACAACAAAATCCAATTTCACAATTGAATTACTTCATTAAACAATCTGAAAGTGAATTAGGTAAAGTAAGAGGATTACTTGAAAGACATTACTCATTACGAACAAAATTCCAGGTCGAACGTGAAGGAGCACTTCAAATGGTGCAAAAACGTGAAGAGCAATTAAAGGTTGCAAATGAAGCTGGTGCAGAAGAGCTAATTAAACGTGCAACTGAAGATCTTGCTTTTTATAAAGAACAAGCTGAAAAGTTTGTTACTTTAATCGCTAAAACAGAAGATGAAATTAGTTTTATGCATGAGCAAGTTAATCAAATTGAAAAAAAGTTAAAAGAGCTTCATACGAAAAAATATCACTTAATGTCTCGCCAAAACATGGCTCACGCAACAAAAAAAATAAATGAAACTCACCATTTACTAAGTAGTAAAATGCCATCAATTGACTTCAACTACTTTGAAAAACAAATTCGTGATCTAGAGCTAAGAGTTCGTTCAGAATTTGATCTTCAATCATTTGATTATAAAATTGATTTATTAAAAAAAGAACTGACAAATAAAGAAAAACAAGAAGCATAATAATTTCGAAAAAAGAAGAGATGTAATTCTCTTCTTTTTTCATGGGGTTAAAACGGAACTAGTTAATTAATTTCAAATTCATGTTCAAGAAGATGAGTGAGGTTGATATACATTACAAGATGTTATGAGTAAGTTATATTCAATTAGTCAATATGAAAAATATGAACATTTAATGATATTGGATGGAATTTTCAATATTTTTAAATAAAATCTTTTAATCGTCCCTTATTGAAAGACAATTGATTGATAATATATTTTTTTAACTAACTTGCAAAAATTCAACATAATTAACGTTATTATTATAACAAATATCTTTTTTGAGGCTCAATATTTATAATGATTTGAAATTCGTTTATTATCTTTCACCTACAATTAGATTAATAAAGGGTAATTCATTTAGATTATTCTTTTTTATTAAGAAGTTGATTGGAACGAATGGGTGCCAGGCTCCTATGGGATTAGCGGGAAGGCTAAAGACCCCACAGGCGCACGCCGAGGAGGCTAAAGAATCTCGCCCCATTGAAAGCGAGCACACTGTAGTGGAAATCAGAATACGCAACTTATTTATCAGTGATAAAATTCCATCTTAATTGACAAAGGTCTTTTTCATCAGCATGAAAGAAGAGATGTAATTCTCTTCTTTTTTATTATTACGGAATGAATTTCTCTTATAAAAATATAGAAATAATGTTGACTTTAAATAGTATTATAAAATTATTTGAAAATTTAGAATAAGTTAATAAAACAAAAAAGGTACATTTTGAGAAAGGGCGAATTAATTATGAAAGGCTTCGAGAGCGTTTTAAAAGACATTGTTAATTATTAAGTTAAGATCCGTGAGATTCCCACATAAATAAACTTCAAAGATTCTACACTGAGAAACGAATAAGGAGGTTTTCAAAATTTCAATCTTAGGGATAGCGCGGCTTTTAATCGAATCTATTTTTGTTAACAGTGCTTTTAATCAAATCATGCGACTTGATGGAGTTTTTATTTTAAGAAAATGGGTTTTTTAAAGAGAAAAATTAAGATTGATTAGTAAAATAAATTTTGAAAGTAGGGTTATTATTGAGAATTAAAGGTAATATCGTAAAAAAACATGATGTAGTTCACTGTATGGTTTCGACTGAAGCGCAGTTTGCATGGGATCTATTAAAGAAAACAAAATATCGATGTATTCCAGTATTAAGCGAAAATGATAAAGAGTATGTTGGAAATCTTTATCGTGTTGATCTAGCTGAGTATTTAGTAGACAACGAGTCTTTTCAAGGCAAAACAGTAAATGATTTTGTTCGCAAAGAATGTCCACCAATACTTGAGGATTCACCATTTTTCAAAGTATTCTTTGCGATTAAACGTTTTCCATATCTAGCAGTTGTAAACGATCTAAATGAATTTGTAGGGATTTTAACACATAAAACAGTTTTTGAATTATTAGAAGAAGCATGGGGACTGAAGGACGGAGGTTACTCATTAACTGTTAGTACGATGGAACATGAAGGTGCATTAGCAAGATTAGCTAAGCTTGTAAATAAATATTCTAGTTTGAAAAGCTGTATTACACTAGATAGTGATTCAGTTTATCGAAGAATTTTAATTACGCTACCACCAACAATTAGTGAAGACGATTATATTAAGCTGAAAAAAGATATTATTAAAAAAGAGTTTCATATTATGCATGAAGAAGTGGCAACAAGTCATGCTACTCAAAAATGATTAAAAAGAAGAGCAAGGGATCAATAGATAGTCCCTTGCCTTTTTATTCAATAAGCTCTTTTTTTATATTTTATTTTTGATGCCAGTTTAACAAACTTGGACGCGTTAAACCCTTAATTCAACTTTTTATGTACTTCATGATTTGATTCTTTATTTTTCTTCAATGAATCGAATTTTAATAGTAGGAGAGTTGATACTTTTTGAGGGTAGTTAATTGGTTTTCCCTTTGCCTCTACCATTGAACTGCCAACAACATAACTGATTGTTAGAAAGCCAACTATTAAAACTAATGTGATGATTAAAGCGATAGTGATGAGAATACGCTTAATACTTGCTCGTAATACTCTACTGTTCGTTATTTTCATCAGAAAACTCTCCCCCTTAGGACAACACAGTTACCTGTATCATTTTATTACCTAAAGAAGAGAGTCATGACAAGCTATTTAAATTTTATTAAGTTTTTCATATTCCTCTTGAATCTCACGTGATCGAACAGTTGCTTCTATAAAGCAATTTAAAAATGAATTAGCAACTTCACGGTCTTCAAGAACAGATATTCCGGCTTGAGTAGTGCCATTTGGGCTTGTAACTTTCTTCCTCAAAGTTAATGGAGATTTATTCGTTTCTTGTATCATTGATATCGAACCAAGTAAAGTTTGTTGAATAAATGGTTTGGCAATATCACGATGTATACCTAGTGCCATTGCAGCTCGTTCAAATTGTTCGACGACATAATAAATATAAGCTGGGCCACTACCAAATAATCCAGTCATTGCATGTAATTCGTCTTCTTCAACTTTAGCGACAATACCAACTCGCTCAAATAATCTTTTTGCTGTTTGCACTTTTTCAAAAGGAACTTCATCTGGATAAGCAAGTGCTGTAGCAGATCTTCTAACGAGTGAAGACGTAGTTGGCATTGCTCGAACAATATTCAAATTTTCATTTCCTAGTAACTGCTTAATTGTACTAATTGAAACACCTGCAACCAAGGAAATAATTAATTGTTTCTCATTGAAAAAACTTTTAATTTGATCAAGAGCGACTGCAACATCTTTAGGCTTTATCGCTAAAAAAATTACACTTGAACCAGAGATTGCTAGCTGACGGTTAGTAGTAGCTAATACACCATATTTTGTATGTAAACTATCTAAACGCTCTAAATCCTCCCTATTAGTGATTGCAATTTGATCACTCTCAATATACCCACTATCAATTAATCCTGCAATTAATGCTTCTGAGATACTCCCTGCACCAATAAACGCAACTTTTCCTAGAAACATTACATTCACCTCACCTATATTGTAATAGATATTTATATTAGAGAAATAAATGCTATATTCCTTGTTGACATATTGCTTTTATTTATTTTATTAAAAATATTTTTAAATAATTTTTAATTACAGGCAAAAAATTACCAAGAAAAGAAGTAATTGGGAAATTTTTTTTAGTTTTGTAACTTTTAATATCTTTTCCGATCCCTCTGTCAGCTCCACTTTTTGATTTTGATTTTACCTTTATGTAAAATTCTAATACATCTTTGTTTGTATTTTTTTAAATGTATATTAGAATTAAATGTAAGAAGATTCAGATAAGGAGGAATTAACATGATCCCTGAGGATAAGATTTACCAAATTACACTCCCGGTACCTTATGCTATGAATACGGTAAATGTTTTTTTAGTTGAAGGAGATTTATTGACATTAATTGATACGGGAACAAATACACCAGATACATTAGATGCACTTAAAGGTGAATTAGATAAAATAGGTTATAAATTAGAAGATATTGAACAAGTCATTTTGACTCATCATCATCCGGACCATGCAGGATTATTAGAAGAGTTTAATGAGGATGTAAAAATTTTAGGCCATGAACGAAATATTCCGTATTTAAATCAAGAACAATCATTTTTAAATTACTATAATGAGTTTTTTATTGAAAATGCAATATTATACGGCGTTCCAGAGGAGTATGTGAAAAGAATGCCGCGTACGACCGAGCAAATGCCATATACTAGTAAGCGTTCATTAACTCATATTATAGATGAAGGCGATATAATTGATAGTATTTTTGGGTTGAAAGTATTGTACACACCTGGTCATGCAACATCTCACATTTTTTTATTTAGTGAAGATGATGGCATTGCAATTGGAGGAGATTTATTACTAGATAAGGTTTCGTCAAACCCTATCATCGAGCCTCCATTGAATGGTGAAACCGAGCGCGTAAGGCCATTACTTCAATACAATCACTCTTTACAAAGAATTGCAGAGCTTCCGATTACTAAATTATATACTGGACACGGCGAACCAGTTACAGATATTAAAGGGCTAGTAAAAACTAGACTAGAAAAGCAAAAGGCTAGAGCTGAAAAGGTATATGAAATGATAAAACAACAACCGTTAACTGCATATGAAGTTTGCCAAATGTTATTTCCAAAGGTTTATCAAAAACAACTTTCTCTTACTTTATCTGAAACAATTGGTCAATTAGACTATCTGGAAAACTTAGGTTTTATTAGTTTAAATGAACGAAATGATGGTATACTTGAGTATAAAACGAATGAGCATTCAGTCAGTCAATAATAGAGGTGGAAATTTTTGAGGTTAAGTAACCAAACGGTAGTAATAACAGGTGCTTCGAGTGGTCTTGGTAAAGATTTAGCTTTATCATCAGCAAAGGAAGGCGCTAATATCGTCTTAATTGCTAGAAGAGAAACAGAGCTAAAAAACTTAAAGGCAAAAATACAAGAAGATTTTCCAGTTAAATGTCATTATTTTGTTGTAGATGTGACAGATGAAAATGCAGTATACGATGCATTTCAGCAAATCGAAGAGCAATTTGATGGTATTGATGTTTTAATAAATAATGCAGGGTATGGTCTATTTCAAACAGTTGAACAAATGTCACTTCAAGATATGAAGCAAATGTTTGATGTGAATGTATTTGGAGTCATGATTTGTTCAAAGCTTGCCCTTACGTCTATGAAGCTAAAAGGGAAGGGACATATTATTAATATCGCTTCTATAGCTGGTAAGATTGCAACTTCGAAGGCTGCAGCATATGCAGGTTCTAAGCATGCAGTGCTAGGATTCAGTAATGCATTGAGACAGGAAGTTGAAAAAGATGGTATCTATATTACGAATGTAAATCCAGGTCCGATGGATACACCGTTTTTTGAAATAGCAGATGAATCAGGTTCGTATGCTAAGTCCGTTCGTAAAATGATGCTGGACCCTGAAAAAGTTGCTTCAAAGGTTATTTCTTTAATTGGAAATAATGTACATGAAATTGATTTACCTTCCTGGATGGGATTTGGAGCAAAACTTTACTCTGTATTCCCTAGGGTTAGTTATTATTTTATGATGAAATTTGGAAATAAAAAATGACAAAAGCTGTTCATAGAGATGGCTTAGATGATTATAGAAAAAAGAGCTAAGAGAGGAATTTTCTTTTAGCTCTTTTTTATTTAAGATTGAGTTAAAGTGGAATGTAGGTTTTGTTTTTAAACTAATGCATTCTTAGTTTAATAAGAGCCTTCAAAAAAAAGTCGGAATTTCCAGTATATGGTAAAATTAATTTGTCCAGTAAGTAGTTTGATAGGAGGTTGTATATATGAAAAAGATGACATTGAAACAATTTTTATTATCTAAGGCATTCGTTTTTACTTACTTCATCATTGTTTTACTCTTATACTTTTTAAGCATAGGGAATGACTATCATTTTGCATCCAAATTCCACTATCTTTCACTATTGTTAGGTGCTTTCTTTTTTTCCACTTTATTACATAGCATATCTATTTTTGTTAGGAATTTTTATTTTAAACCTTCTTAACCTTATTAAGTTGAACAACATGATCGACGATTTGTAAGTCATTTTTTATTGCACTAATAAACAGTTTAGTTGCATAAGTAAGAGCTTGACAATTTGGTTTAATTAACTAGAATCTAGTGCAGGTTATTTAAATTTAATGATAAAATGGGAATATTCTTACAATTATTATTTCTAATATCATTGAAACTAGCGAGGTTTAGCAAGATGAAAAGATTTATTAAAATTTTCGGTATAACTTTATCTAGTATATTATTTATTGTATTTTTATTTGTAATTGGCTTGGGTATGTATGTTCATAAAACTTTAGAGAACAAAGCTCAAGAAAAATTACCATTTGTTCAATCAATTAAAATGTTTCTGACTGCGAATTTTGAGGGTAAAAATGAAAAGGAGTTTAAAGAAACTAGATTAAAAGAAAAATTTCATAATGTTACTATTTACTATCCAAATGATTTTTCAGAACTTATTCCAATTACGAAGGAAGCGTTAAATTGGGCGATAAATAAAAATAAAGAAGTATTTGGAACAGTAGAAGTAAAACCTGTTGATCTAATCGTATTTAAAGATAAGAAAGAAATGCAGGAGTTAAGTGGGCTTGTTGATGTGTCGGGGATTTATTCCGATTTTGACAAATTATTAGCAATAAAGTTTGACAATAAAGAAGCGATTTTAGAAAGAAAGGAAACTCCATTATATTTCTTTCAAAAATCTATTTTGCACGAGTACACCCATTATATATTTAGTCGAAAGGTAGTAGGTACAAAAGCTGGTGCTTCGGCTTATCCATTATGGTTTAACGAAGGTATCTCTGAATATATCGGTAATGATAAAACAATAGTAGAACCTTCAAATTTCAAAGTAGTATCTTTTGAACAATTAGTTAATGACGAAAAATGGCAAACCGCAAGATTTCAAGATGGGACTAATGTATATATGCAGAGTTACTTTGCAATAAAATTCCTCGTAGCTAATTATGGAGAAGGAGTTTTAAAAAAAATAATTAATTCAACAAACTCATCAGGAAATTTTGGAAAAAGTTTTGAAAAAACAACAGGTTTAACTTTTAATGAGTTGGAAGATAAATTTTTATCTGCTTACAAATGAAACATATTATTCCTTATTGAACTAATGGAATTCTTTAGTTTTAGAGCAAACACAGTGGAATATCGGTTCCTATCAGTTATTAAATCTATTATAAATTAAAAATAGTATAAGGAGATTTTGGAATAGATGAGTATTATTTTAGAATTTATATTAGATGTTATTGGGGATATGTTAACACCTGCTTCCTCCACCTATAAGGTGTTTAATATGCAGCAAAATGAAAGAATGAAGCAGAATATCAATTTGCTATCATATTTGCCTTGGTTTTCAGCTTTATTGGAAGATGATAAAAATAAAAAAATAATTTCAAGAAACTCACGAGTTCAAGGAATGCTTAAAAATCAACCATTTGTAGACTCATTATTAAAAGATGATGAACGATGCAAAGAACTTTTACTGAGAAAATTAGACGAAGCATCAAAAAAGTTTTTTTATAAATATTTTTAGTAATTTAATAGGATTTCTTATTGAACTAACTCATTGCTTTAGTAACATTTGAGGTATAGATTGTTATTTCATATCAAAGTCATAACTTAAACGTGTAAATCACAAAAGGTGGAATGATATAAATGAAAATATTTGAAGCACTAGAATGGCTTAGAAGAAATAATAACCCGTCTGCATTTGCAACTAATAGATTTGGTGAAACAATTAATGCAATTAGTTTTGTTGAAAAACTTTATGAACTTGGTGCAGTAAAGGTGAATGTAGTCGGGATTTTAGATGAAAAAGAACGATTTAAAAATGAAGGTGGACCATACGCTCAATCCTTAATTGTTGAATTACCTGAAGATAACGTTAAACGTAACAAAATTATGAAGTTTTATAAAAAAGAAATGATAGAACAAGGTGTTGGAGTAGGAGAAGGGATTTTAGAATGGAATGAGAGTAGATTGGAAGTTGGCATCCTAGGTTTTGGTTGGTACTAATATTTGTAATGCTATTTTAAATTTTTAATTCAACTAACTCAATGCGTTCGATACATTAAGAAAAGTAGGCCACATTTTTGTGGTCTTTTTCAGTTGCATCAACGTAAATTTAGCAGTTTTTTGCTTATTTATTTTTTTAATGTTTAATCTATACACCTCATGATTTTATCCGAAGTAAATCCTATTGTTTTTTCATTAGTCTAACTTCACGGGCTTTCAACTATATATATATTAATGAGATTTCAGTGAAAGATGGTGGGGTAGTATGACCAAAAGAGATTATTTAATAAAACCGCTTGTAGGTGAAAGTTATCCAACAATAGATCGAGGAGAAACTATCTACCTATGGGACAAGCAAGGAAAGAAATACATTGATGGTTCTTCGGGTGCAGTTGCGGCAAGTATCGGTCATGGTGTAAAGGAAATAATTGATGACATGGTAAAGCAGGCCTCTAAAGTGGCGTTTGTTTTTAGATCACAGTTTACGAGTGAGGCGGCAGAAAAATTAGCTGAAAAAATAGGTCAGCTAGCACCTGGAGATTTAAACTGGAGTTTTTTTGTTAATAGTGGGACTGAAGCAACTGAAACAGCTATGAAAATGGCAATTCAGCATTTCCAAGAAAGAGGAATTCATACGAAAACGAAAATTATATCAAGAAGCATGAGCTATCATGGCATCACGATTGGATCCTTATCTATGTCAGGACATCCTTTAAGGAGGAAACGGTTTACTAGTTTACTAGAGGATTATCCAATGGTTGAAGCGCCGTATTGTAAAAGGTGCCCATTTGAATTAGAGCCTAGAAATTGTGGTTTACTTTGTGCAACTGCACTTGATCGTACAATTCAAAAATTAGGTTCTGAAAATGTAGCGGCATTTATAGCTGAACCTATTGTTGGTGCGGCAGGAGCTGCATTAACTCCCCCAAAAGGATATTATGAAAAAATTAAAGAAATTTGTGATAAACACGATGTACTATTTATTGCGGACGAAGTAATGACGGGAATAGGTAGAACTGGTGAAATGTTCGGTATAAATCATTGGAATTGTGTCCCCGATTTATTAGTCCTTGGTAAGGGATTGGCGGCTGGTTATACGCCAATTGCTGTTGCGATTGCAAGTGATCGAGTAATGCAACCTATTTTAGAAGGCAGTCGACTTGTTATGAGTGGACATACGTTTAGTGCAAATCCTCTCTCTGCAAGTATAGCTTTAGCCGTTTTAAACTATGTAGAAAAAAATAGATTAGTACAAAATTCTAAAATACAAGGTGAAAAGATTAAATTAAAACTAGGAGAATGGCAGAAAGAGTATCCTTTTATATTCGATGTCAGGGGTGAAGGACTACTTATAGGTATAGAAATAAAGGAAGATTTCTTTGATTGTAAAAGTGTAACAAATCGTGTAATTGAGATTGCAAAAAAGCATGGATTATTACTCTATCCATCCGTTAGTGGCCCATATGGAAGATCTGAAAATAGTTTCTTGCTTTCTCCTCCTTTAGTCATTACTGATGCACAAGTAGATGAGTTGCTAACTTTATTGAGAGAAGTGTTTAAAGAGCTAAATCAAGAAGCAAAGGAGATCGAATAATGGCAATCAATACTTTCGGGAAAATCATTAGTATTGAAGAAGCTCTGCTTTATTTTAAAGATGAAATGGTGTTAATGTTTGGTGGGTTTGGCGGAATCGGTAACCCACCAACATTAATAAAGGGCATTTTAGAAAAGGATGTTAAAGATCTTATTTTAATTGGAAATGACACAGGGTTTCCTGATGTGGGGATCGGTCAATTAGTGACGGCTAAAAGAGTGAAAAAAATGATTACTTCGCATATTGGGTCAAATCCGAATGCGGGAAAACAAATGACAGATGGTACGCTTGAAATTGAGTTCAGCCCTCAAGGTACGTTTATCGAACGGATTCGAGCGGGTGGCGTTGGATTAGGTGGCGTTTTAGTAGATATTGGGATTGATAGTGTAATTGATGTTGATAAACAGAGAGTAAATGTATTTGGTAAAGAGTATTTAGTTGAAACTCCCCTCATTTCAGATGTTTCAATTGTTTATGCGAAAAAAGCAGACCCGTTTGGGAATTTAGTGTTTGATAAAAGTGCCCGCAATACAAATCCTTATGTAGCAATGGCTGGAAAAATCACAATCGCAGAAGTTGATGAAATTGTTCCTTTAGGAGCATTAGAACCTGAAGAAATTATTGTACCTGGCGCTTTCGTTAATCACATCGTTCAATCGGAAGGGGTGAATTGGAAGTGGGTTTGGGAAAAATAAATCCTCGCGAAATGATGGCAAAACGTGCAGCAAAAGAAGTAAAGAGCGGTATGATTGTAAATCTTGGGATCGGAATTCCTTCACTCATCCCAAATTACTTACCAGATGATTGCCATGTTATGTTCCATGCAGAAAATGGCGTATTAGGTTTAGGTCCTACTCCACAAAAAGGTGAAGAAGACGAGAATTTATGTAATGCTGCAGGATTACCTGTAACACTAATTCCAGGTTCCAGTTATTTTGATAGTAGTATAGCCTTTGCGATTATTCGAAAAGGTTTATTAGATTTAACAGTACTAGGTGCTCTCGAAGTCAGTAAAAATGGTGATTTAGCAAATTGGATTGTTCCTGGTAAAAGAGTGCCAGGAATTGGTGGAGCAATGGACTTAGCTCAAAAATCCAAAAAAGTAATTGTTTTAATGAACCATACCAATAAAAATGGTGACCCCAAAATAGTCTCTGAATGTACACTTCCTCTTACATCTCCAAGTTGCGTGGATTTAATTATTACTGAAATGGCCGTAATTGAAGTTAAAAAAGAAAGTGGAGAGCTTTGGTTAAATGAAGTAATGTCTCCATATTTAGTCAGCGATGTGATTGAAAAAACTGGTGCCCCACTATTTGTGAACCCAAATGTTATTGTTCATCGTTGGGAGTGATCAAAATTGGATTTAAAAACAAAGATTAATGACTACATTCATAAAAACAAGAACAATGCAATTGAATTACTTCAGAATCTTGTTCGTGAAAAAAGTGTTTCAGGAAATGAAGCTGGTGCACAAAAAATAGTCTCAAATTATTTACAGAATCTTGGATTAGTGATTGACCGTTTTGAGCCGTCAATTGAGGAATTAAATAAATCATCCTATTTTAATTCAGAACGAACTTCATTTGAAAACAGTCCGAATATAGTTGCAATTTTAAAGGGAACAGGAAATGGTAGATCGATTATATTAAATGGACATATTGATGTTGTTCCTGAAGGTGAAATAAGTAGTTGGGAACGCCATCCGTATAGCGGTGAAATCGTAGGAAATCGCTTATATGGCAGGGGAACTACAGATATGAAGGGCGGAAATGTCGCTGCATTATTTGCGATTGAGGCAATTAAAAAATTAAATATACCTTTAAAAGGTGATATTTATTTTGAAAGTGTTATTGATGAAGAAAGCGGAGGAGCAGGTACGCTAGCAACAATATTACGGGGATACGTTGCAGATGCTGTCCTTATTCCAGAACCGACTAAAATGAAAATATTTCCGAATCAGCAAGGCAGTGTTTGGTTTCGAGTAAAAGTAAAAGGAAAAGTTGCTCACGGTGGAACGAGGTATGAAGGTGTTAGTGCAATAGAAAAAAGTTTAATGGTTATAAATCATATAAATCAATTAGAAAAAGTTCGAAATACAAGATTACTAGATGATCCTCTATACAAAAATGTGCCGATTCCAATTCCAATTAATATCGGAAAAATAAATGGGGGTACTTGGCCATCCTCTGTCTCGGATCTAGTTACTCTTGAAGGAAGGCTAGGTGTTTCACCAAATGAAACAATAGATGAAGCTAAACTTGAAATAACTAGGTGGCTAAAAACACTCTCTTTAATTGATGATTGGTTTATTGAAAATCCGGTCGAGGTTGAATTTTTTGGAGCTAGGTGGTTGCCTGGTAGTATCGATCTTGGGCATCCATTTATGGAATCTCTAAAGAAATCCTATCAATTAGTTTATAAAAATGAACCGATTATAGAAGCCTCTCCATGGGGTACGGACGGTGGATTATTTACACAAATAAAACAAATACCTACTATTGTGTTTGGACCAGGGGAAACAAAGGTTGCACATTATCCAAATGAATACATTGATTTGGATGAATTATTTCGTTGTGCAGAGGTAATTGCCTACACTTTACTAGATTGGTGTGGCGTAGATGAATAATGAAGTATTTTATCAAAACTAGTAGATCATAAATAGAAAATCTGTTTCATACCGGATAAGAGTAGACGATGATAGAGGCAACATACTACTTCACATTACAACAAAGTGGATTTGTAATAGAAGCTGAAGTCTCAGAATATTTTCACGGAAATAATTGTTAAATTTTTTATAAAATTGACGACATGAATGTTTGGGTAAAAAAGGATTTCTTACTTTTGACTTAAAATTTTAAACTATTGAAGAGCCTTAATTTAATAATAAGGCTCTTTATATTTGATGCAATATTCAGAAAACATCGTGATAATGAGAATGATAATTGTTATCATTTAAGTGTGGCGAAAATATTTTTTTAAGGAGATGCTTATGGAAAAACAATTAGAAGTTCAATTTAAAAAATATGAAAAACTTCAATCTGAATGTAAAACATTGATAATTAGTTCAATAGATGATAAAGGGGATCCGCATGTTAGCTATTCACCTTTTGTAATCTACGAAGGTAACTTCTATATTTTCATTAGTAGAATTGCAGCTCATTTTCAATATTTAGAAAACAATAAGTTTATTAGTGTGATGATTATTGCAGACGAAGCAACTTCTCCAATTTTATTTGCTAGAGAACGCATTCGTTATAAATGTACTCCTGAATACGTGGGTAATGTAGACAAAGAGCACATATTTGATAAGTTTATAGAAAATCACGGAGAACAGATGATTAAAGTTTTAAGAGGAATTTATCTGTCGTTATTCAAGCTTACACCAATAGAAGGTCGATATATCGCTGGATTCGGGCAAACTTATGATCTCGATCTGATTGAAGGAACATTTATACAAATTGATCCTTCTAAAATGAACCATTAAATAGAAAGTCCCGTTACTACAAAAAGAGTAACGGGCTTTAAATTATTGTGTGCGACAATTAAGTTCTTAATAGTATAAAAATACTAGAAATAATGATAGTTAAAATGGAAATTGGAACACTAAATAGTAAAAAGAAAAGGGAGGATTTTATGCGAAAGATAACTTTATTTTTTCTATGTCTATTTTTGTGGATACAGCTGCCAGAAAAAATACATGCTGCAGACAAAATTCCAATTTTAATTTATCATTCCATTGATGAGTTTACTGGACACGGAGTAAAAGACTTGTTTGTCTCACCAGAAAATTTTGAAAAACAAATGATTTATTTACGTGATCATGGATTTACGCTTCTAACTTTTGAACAATGGGGAGATCGTAATAAAGTAAAGAAACCTATATTTATTACGCTTGATGACGGTTATAAAAATAACTTAAATGTGGTAAAAATTTTTCAAAAATTGAAATCGGATACGTTTACACCAAAAGCAACTATATTTGCGATTTCCGATTATATTGGATGGCCGGATCGTCTTTCTAGCACTGATTTAAAAAAGATGTCTGATTCAGGGATGTTTTCAATCCAATCGCACAGTGCAACTCATCCTGATTTAAGGAAGATAGATGATTATAAGCATGAGTTGAAAGATTCCAAAGATAAGATCCAATCAATTACAGGAAAATCTGTCATTGCTCTATCGTATCCTTATGGCAATTATAATAAAAAAGTAATTGAAGAAACGAAAAAGTACTATACTTATGCAGTAGCGACCGAACCAAAATATTATACTGAAAAAGGAACAAAGAATGAGGTCTATTTTTTACCTAGAATCTATATTAAGTATGATACTCCTATGGACGAATTTGCTAAGATTGTAGAAGGACAGGCAAAGGTAATTGTAAATTTTAGAGAATCTGAGACTATTTATTACGATTGAAAGAAGGTTTCTCATAAGTCTTTTTTTAGTTAGACTTAATGAGATAGCCTTTTTTTATTGATTAGTCAGCTTGAAGATATTCAAACCATAATGAAATTACTTAGTCAAATGATTAATTTTTTTCTTTAATTATGGGAAAAATTACCTTTTTTAAACTTTGTCGATAAATAGGAGGTTTGTGAATAGTTTGTATCATGGTATGATATAGTAAGTGATAGATTAATGAGATAGAAAAGGTGATTAAATGAGAGCAAATCCATCACAAAGACCATCACCTAAAATGAGGTCAGTATGGAGAATTACATCACTATTAGTTAGTATCTCTCTAGTTGCATTACCAATTATCTATTATTTTCTTATGAGATATTTTTCACTTCCATTCTTTATTTTAATGATTACTATAGGTGTCGTTATAGCGTTAATTATTTTTTTAACTTTATTTTTACCTACACTTAAATTGAAATATACCGCTTATGAGATTTATGAAAATGAGTTAGAAATTCAAAAAGGAATATTTGTTATTAAACGAATTGTTATACCTATGGTCAGAGTTCAGCACGTTACGACAGAAGTAGGACCAATACTGCGTCGATACGGTTTATCTACAGTGAATATTTCCACGGCTGCCACCACACATGAGATTGAAGGCTTAGAACACCATGTCGCAGAAAAGCTTAGAGATAAAATTATCTACTTAGCAAGGATCAGTGATGACGATGTTTGAGCCAAAAAGACAACATCCAGCTTATATACTTACCGTATTTTTAGAACAAATTAAAAACGTACTAATACCACTTATTATACTTTTAGTTTCAGGTGGTAAAGGGTCAATGTTTCAATATTTGTTTGCTATTGTTTTGATTGTTTTTCCAGTTGCTTCAGCAATCATTAAATGGTATCGATTTACCTACTATATAACTGAAGATGAATTTAGAATTCGTTCGGGATTATTTGTAATCGAAAATACATTTATTCAAAAAGAACGTATTCAATCTTTTTCAATTAATGCTGGTTTTATTCAACAGCTTTTTAATGTGGTGAGCGTACGAATTGAAACAGCTGGGGGAAAAAAAGCTGAAGGTATATTAAATGCAATACCTAAGGAAGTGGCACTTTCATTAAAAAATGAAGTATTAAACTCTAAAAAGAAAAAAGTAGGTTTGGTTGTAGCTGAGGATAATAGTGTACAAGCAGTGCCATTAGTTGATATAAGTTTAACAATTGAAACGAGAAAACTTTTTTTAGCTGGAATCACTTCCTTCGAAGTTGGACTAGCTTTTGCCGTTTTAGCATCATTATTTTCACAAATCGAGGATTTACTCCCACATAGTATTTATGTGGCAATTTATAATCAAATACAAACATTCACCTATATGATGTTTTTTATTGTATTTCTTGGTAGTTTATTACTTTCCTTAATTTTTTCAACCATTAGATACATATTAAAATTTGCAAACTTTACTGTCCAAAGAAGAGATGAGCGAATTATTATTACAAGAGGGTTATTTGAAAAAAATGAATTTACAGTTTCGTTAAAGCGAATTCAAGGAGTAGTTATAAAAGAAGGGATCATTCGTCAATTATTTGGCTATTCTACAGTTTACGTCGAGGCTGTAGGAATGGGGGATAAGCAGGAACAAGGTAGACACGTTCTACATCCATTTATAAAAACGAAAGATGTGCACTTATTTCTAAAAAACTTTATTCCTTCTATTAACTATGATGAAATATCAAACCGAGCACCAAAAAGAGCTCGGAAAACGTATTATTCAAGAATGATCATTACTTTTCTTCTAATAGCAAGTGGAATTGTATTACTTCCATTTGTTCAATTTTGGGCTTATGGCATTGTTTTAATCGGTGTATTTATTGGAGAATTAGGATTTAGAAATGCAGGCTATTCATTATTAGATCGAACTGTGATCATTCAGTCTGGTTATTTCTCAAGAACAACTGCGATTTTGCCAAAAGAGCGAATACAAGTACTGATTGGTGAACAAAGTTTCCTTCAAAAAAGAGTAAAACTAAAATCTATTTACATTACGATTCTTTCAAGCCAATATGGTCGTACTTATCAGGTAAGACATTTAGAGGAAAAGGACGTGAATCGAATGATTGGTTGGTTTAGCTAATCATTATTTTATGTTTTTTTTTTCAGTTCTGTTAAACTTCATTGATTTGATTTTTGAATAGTACTTTTCAAACATTCTTCAAAAATCTATATCATTTAGTACAGGACGTATTGTTAAAATAAGACGTGACGTGTATACATTATTGTAAGCACGTCTTTTTTAATGCTTAATTTTTATCTACTAGGAGGAAAAGCAAATGGGGAAACGAATATTTGTAGGAATACTCCTCTTAACAGTGTTTGTTACAGTTTTTCATACTCTGTGGAATAAACCTGTTCCATTAAAGCATGGAGTGATTGATGATGTTGGCCATCTTCTTCCTACTAAAATCGATCGAATTGTCAAAGGAAAGGAAGTAGATCAATTAAAGAAAATTGTAATCGATGCAAAAAAACAAGGGAAGACAGTCTCAATTGCAGGTGAGAGACATAGTCAAGGTGGACATACATATTATAAAGATGGAGTGGTAATCGATTTAAAGACATTTAATAAAGTTGAAAAAGTGGATCCTGTTCAAAAGACAGTTATTGTTCAAAGTGGTGCAACATGGGGAGATATACAAAAAGCGATTAATCCTTATCATCTTGCATTAAAGGTAACTCAGTCACAAGAGATATTTTCAGTAGGTGGTTCATTAAGTGTGAACGCACATGGTCGTGACATTCGGAATCACTCATTAGCTAGTACTGTTAATTGGTTCACATTATTAACGCCTGAAGGGAAAGTAATTAAAGTAAGCCGCACGGAGAATAAAGAATTATTCCCTTATGTATTAGGTGGCTATGGTTTATTTGGAATTATTTTAGAAGTAGAGTTTCAACTAACAGATAATGAATTATACAAAATAGAAACAAAAACGATGGACTATAAAAAGTATCCAAATTATTTTAACAAGAACGTTTTAAACAACCAAAATGCAAGGATGCATATTGCTAGAATTTCTGTAGCACCAGATAGCTTTTTAAATAAGGTTTATGCAATTAATTATATGAAAGCATCTCGTAAAATGTCCGATTCGGATCAAGAATTGAAGGAAGATCATTCGTCTTTATTACCGAAGTTTGCATTAGGTATGTCCAGAACTTCGGATATTGGTAAAGATCTTTTTTGGGGTTTTCAATATCGCTTTATTCATTCCTTAAATGGAAACTATGAAACTCGTAATAATGTCATGCGTTCTGAAAGTAAGTTTATGGAATTCGATGACCGTCAAGATACACAGGTTTTACAAGAATTTTTTGTACCCGTAAATGAATTTGTTCGATACATTGATGAACTTAGAGAATATTTACAATATGAAAATTTAAACATATTAAACATAACGATTCGATACGTTGAAAAAGATGATGAAACAGTCATGAATTATGCGAAAGATAATATGTTTGCTTTCGTTGTTTTAATTCAACACGGTAAAGATAAAGATTCAGTTCAATATACAAAAGAGGTCATTCAGAAGTGGACTGATATAACTTTGGAGCATGGAGGAACTTATTATTTACCTTATTATCCATATCAGACTAAGCAACAAATGGTAACAGCATATCCAAAAACTCAAGATTTTTTCAAAAAGAAAAGAGAGTTTGATCCAAATAGTGTATTTATGAATACTTTTTATGAAAATTATGGGGAATAATCCTATGAACCGTTTTTTAATCGCATTGCTTAGTATTATTGGATTTAGTAGCTCCTTAGTATTTCCTTATTATGTCCTCTTCTTAAGGAATATAGGGGATGCGTATGACGTATTTAGTTTATTATATGGGCTTTTTTCATTAAGTTTGAGTGTGGTAGTATACTTTGGTGGGCGATTCGTTGACCGGGTTTCACCATATTTATTAATGATATTCCATTCATTATTTTGCTGTTTATTATTTTTTTCACTGCCTTTGATCGATAATATAAAGATTGTCTATATTGGGCAAGTTTTATTTGGAGGCTTTACTGCGTTATTTAAAATCGCTGAAAAGAAATTATTTATTAATGCCTCATCTGATTTTTATAGAAGTTACTTATTTTGGACATCTTTTGTAACAGCTATCTGTATTATAGGTGTAGGAACTTTACTTGAATCAATTGACATTCAATTTATGTTTCATTTTGCGGCCTGGCTTTTCTTAATAAGTGCACTTGGTCTTTGTTATAAAATGATAATGAGCAAAGGTCAGGCTAGTTGAATGGATTTGAATAAAATGGTTTGGACCAAATAATGAAGTTAAGTATTTAAATCTATAACAACACAACAATGTTTTGTTTTTTGTTTTTCACTTTTATACGCAACGTTGTTGTATTCCTTTTCATACAATAAAGTTAATGGGAATGTAGCATGTTTTACATAAGAAGTACTGTTTTTTATAAAAATACAACATTATTTTTAAATTTATATATTGTTAAAGTAACGAAACAATGTTATATTAGCTTTAAATTAAATAAACTAATTTGTGGAGACATTCATTATTTTATTTGAAGTTAAATTATATGGAAGGAATGATCATATATTATGAGACATGAGGAAGCTGTAGGAATTTTTTATGCTGCTTTTGTAATTTTAGGAATAACGATTGGTTTAGGTGTCGGTTATTTTACATCACATTTAATCGTAGGAGGATTTCTTGGTTTTGGAATTGGAATAGGTTTAGGTCTATTAAGTAATGCTATTTTATACATTAATAAAGACTGATTTTAGAGCTTTGAATACAAATCATTAATAAAATTAAATTTTTTGTTTAAAAGGTAAAAGGAGAGATGGTCATGCAAAAAAGGGAAACAAAACTGGTTCCTGTTATGATTGCGTTGTTACTTGGGATATTTTTCGCTTCCCTTGATAATACAATCGTATCGACGGCAATGCCTACAATATTAAAGGATTTAGGTGGCTATGATAAATTTGTTTGGGTAACATCGGCTTACTTAGTTACAGAAATGGCTGGGATGCCAATTTTCGGTAAACTTTCTGATATGTACGGTAGAAAAAGATTTTTTATGTTAGGTATTATATTATTCATTTTAGGTTCCGTTCTTTGTGGAACAGCGACTTCTATTATTCAACTTAGTATTTACCGTGCAATTCAAGGTATTGGTGGAAGTGCTTTAATGCCAATTGCTTTTTCAATTATATGGGATGTGTTTCCAGTTGAAAAACGTGGTAAAATGAGCGGTATTTTTGGTGCAGTTTTTGGATTATCAAGTGTACTTGGACCACTAATTGGTGCTTATATTACAGATTATATCGACTGGAGATATATTTTCTATATTAATATTCCTTTTGGACTTTTAACACTTGGACTAATTAGTTATTTTTATGTGGAGTCAAAAAACCACACAAAGCAACAAATCGACTGGTGGGGAGCAACAACATTTATTATTAGTATCGTATGTTTAATGTTTGCACTTGAGCTAGGCGGAAAGGAATACGCTTGGGATTCAGCTCAAATTTTAGGTTTATTTGCTGGATTCGCTGTTTTCCTTATTGTCTTTTTATTAATTGAACGTAAAGCAGCTGAACCGATTATTTCGTTTAATATGTTTAAATATCGTCTTTTTGCTGCTAGTAACTTTGTTGGCTTATTTTATGGAGCGGCATTCATCGCTGCAACAATTTACATTCCGATTTTTATCCAGTTTGTTCAAGGTGGAACAGCTACGAATTCTGGTTTAGTCTTATTACCAATGATGGTAAGTGTGAGTATTTCTGCTTCATTTGGTGGGGCTTTAGCGAATAAAACTAGTTATCGTAATATAATGGTCGGATCAGTTGTGCTTCTTTTAGCTGGTATTATTTGTCTAGGTACGTTAACTCCTGATACGACTAAATTCCAAGTAATCGTCTATATGGTCATCGTTGGACTTGGTGTAGGGGCATCATTCTCAGTGCTTGGTATGTCTGCGATGCATCATTTTGATAATGAAAATCGTGGTTCAGCAAGTTCAACTAACGCATTCCTTCGTGCCTTAGGAATGACAGTTGGTATTACTGTTTTTGGTGTTATTCAACGAAATGTATTTACAGATAAAATTGCTGATGCATTTGCAAAAAGTGGTGCACCTCAGGATTTTTCAAATATTAATCAAGCCTTTACTCCTGAAGCTGCCAAATTGATTCCTGCACCAATATTGACAAAAATTACTGACGTGTTTTCAACATCAATTGCCCATACATTCCTTTGGACATTAGTTCCTGTAGGATTAGCATTGATTTCAATTTTCTTAATGGGTAATGAACGTTTATCAGATAAAGAAATGGCAAAGAGTAATGCTTCATAAATAGTAATAAAAAAAGAAAGACCTCGGGTCTTTCTTTTTTTAATCACATAAATACAAAGGTAAATAGATTGTATGGTTTTGAAAGGGGATTTAGAAATGGCAGAATTTTGGGAAAACAGCTTTATAGAAAATCAAATGATGTGGGGGTATGAACCTTCAGACTCCGCAATTTCGACAAAGGACTTTTTCCTTGAAAAGAAAGTTAAGGATTTATTAATTCCTGGGATTGGATATGGTAGAAACGCAAAGATTTTTACTGACAACGGAATAAATGTAACAGGTATTGAGATCTCAAAAACAGCGATTGAATTGGCAAGACAAAATGGGTTTAATTTTAATATTATTCATGGTTCAGTAACCGATATGCCTTTTGATCAAAAATTATATGACGGTATATTTTGTTACGCACTTATTCACTTATTGAATAAACATGATAGAGAGAAGTTTATTAAAGATTGCTATAATCAGCTAAAACCGGATGGCTACATGGTTTTTACTACTATTTCAAAAGATGCTCCAATGTTTGGAAAGGGCAAACAACTAGGTAAAGACTATTTCGAGATAATGGAAGGGGTAAAAATGTTTTTTTATGATTCTGACTCGATCAAACAAGAATTTGGAAGCTATGGACTGATAGAAGTTTCGGAAATAGTTGAGCCACATAAGAATATGGAAAATAAACCTCCGTTTAAATTTACTATGGTGAAATGTCAAAAGAACTGATCATTACGAATATTATTGTAACTAAAATCTCTACCAACCATAATTAAGAGCGAAATTAGGAAAGTCAGAGGGCTTTTCTAACTTCGCTTGTCTTTTTCAAAAAATAGTTTAGACTAGTAAATGAGGTGAATGATCTTGAAAGATAAGGTTTCTAGTACGAAATGGTTTGGACTAGCACTGCAATCTCTACTAGTTTTAGCGGAGCAAGACGGAATCTGTCCAAGCGCAGTATTAGCTCAAAAACTTGAAGCACAGTCTACTTTTTTAAGAAAAATTCTTGCCAATTTAGTTAAAGCAGGCATTATTTCAGCTAAAGAAGGACGAGATGGTGGATATTATTTAGCCAGAGGTGCTAATGAAATTACGTTAAAAGATGTTTATGATGCGATGAGATCAGATCCATATTCGAAAGGTTTTTTAGATGTAAATAGTAAGGAATGTTTTACACCATCTACACGTTCTGCTTTATATAAATTAAAGGATGAGATGGAAAGCTGGCTTGTTGAGGGTCTTGCAAAGAAAACAATTGCAGACTTATTACCAAAAGAAAATAGGTAAAATAAAAATCGAAACTAGGTTGTTTCGATTTTATTTTTTTATAAACTGTAGTTGACTTTTATACAGTTAAAGTCATATACTGTATTTGTGAACAATACAGTTAATTAAGGAGAGATTAAATATGTCTAAAGTTAAATCTGAAAAAGAAGAGTATTTAAATAAAGTAAACGAAATTGATTTTGGTAATGAAGCTCCAAAAGATCTTGATAGTACGGATTTCTATACTGTGGCAAAAGAAAGAAGATCAGTTCGTCACTATGATCCAAGCTTCCAAATGTCTGATGATGAAATTAAAGAGTTATTAGAAATTGCAATTCAAGCTCCATCTTCTTCAAATTTACAGCCTTGGAGATTCCTTGTTATTAAGGACCAAGAAACTAAGCAAAAATTATTACCTATTGCAAACAATCAACAACAAGTTGTAGATGCATCTGCAGTAATCGCTGTTTTAGGTGATACAGAAGCATATAAAAATGCTGATCGCATTTATGATGAATTAGTTGAAAAAGGTATGATGACTCAAGAAGTGAAAGATTTCTATGTAGGATCTATCGTGAAAAACTATGGTAGTTTACCAGAAGAAATTGCAACAAAAATTGCTATGGTTGATGGTGGTTTAGTTTCAATGCAATTTATGCTTGCAGCAAAAGCTAAAGGTTTAGATACAGTTCCAATGGGTGGATTTGACCAAGCGAAGTTTGTAGAAGCATTCAATGTACCAGCAAACTTCAAACCAGTTATGTTAATTTCAGTTGGAAAAGGAATTAAAGCAGGCTTCGAAAAAGTTCGTTTAACTTTAGATGAAGTTGTTGCTTGGGATCAGTACTAAGGACTTAGACGAGTATGAAGAACAGGGATAAGGGAAACCTTTGAACTGTTCTTTTTTTTGAAGGAAATTTGCATCCGTTTAAAGAATAAGTTCTTAAATTTATTATTTCAGAGGGAATTAACTGGTCAACAAACTAGCTAAATAAGTTGAAAAAGTGGAATGAGGTACAACAATAGGGTCGATTTAGCCAATTCGAGTGGTTTTATAAAAACATGTATAGTAAAATTTAAGCAAAGATTTTTGATGAAGTAGATGAAAATTCTTAGATTAATTTATATTTAGTAATGCTATAAAAGTGGCATGAAGAATTAATGAGAGGTGTTTAACTTATGACTAATAGTAATATGCATCCTAAAGTAGAAGCATTTTTATTAAGAGCGAAAAAGTGGCAAGAGGAATTTTATAAATTGAGAGAAATCGTAATTGAGTGTGAACTTACTGAAGATTTTAAATGGATGCATCCTTGCTACACACTTGATAATAAAAACATTGTTTTAATTCATGGTTTTAAAGAATATTGTGCGCTTTTGTTTCATAAAGGTGCACTGTTAAAAGATCCAAAAGGCATTCTGATTCAACAAACAGAGAATGTACAGTCGGCACGTCAGATTAGGTTTACAAGTGTTCAAGAAATAATTGAAATGGAAAGCACATTGAAAGATTATATTAAAGAAGCAATTGAAGTCGAAAAAGCAGGTTTGCAAGTGGAATTAAAAAAGACTTCAGATTATGAAGTTCCTGAAGAATTACAACTTAAATTAGATGAAAACCCGGCATTAAAAACTGCTTTTGAAGCATTAACTCCAGGTCGTCAAAGAGCTTATATTTTTTATTTTTCTCAACCAAAACAATCGAAAACCCGAACGTCTAGGGTTGAAAAATACATTGATCAAATTCTCGAAGGAAAAGGATTAAATGATTAGTATTTTTATTAAAGCCCAATAAAAAATTAATTTTCACCAATCATTCCGACTTTTTTATTGTCTTTTGTATCTATATAGATAACGATTTTCTCTTCAGGATTATCCCCATTAAACGTAACAGAATATAGTTTATCTTTATGATAGTTTTTATTAAATATAGTAGCTTCATTAGGTATGGTTTCCACTTTTTTAACGACTCCATGTTTATCACTTAACGCAGCCTGTTCACTTCTTGTTAAGCTAGTATATGCAATCGCTTGAATATTTTCGTCATTATTTTTTTCACAACCAACTACTGAAAGAAGCATAAATGATATCGTTAATTTGAAAATATTTATTCTCATAAAATCCACTCCCTTTCTATATATAATAACACGCGGTCCATAAAAACATGTTAAATTATGGTAATTTAAGTTGGTGTTCTGAATCAGTGAAAAGGTAATATAGGAAGTAGAGTAGAAATCGCATAGAAAAAATAAAACGAATGCTCTAGTTATTTATAAATTAATTATTTTAAAATGGTATTAACTAAAAAGGAGAGGATTATATGGGTCAAAACAAACATGCACACGATCTTCAAAAGCGTTTAAACACTTTCCATACGAAACATAATCAACGAGTTGCTGAGTTTCATAAACAACACTTGATCCAGATAGTAAATGGAAATGGCTTGATGTCCAAATGGGAAAGATATATTTATTTCAAAGGAAGAGATTTATTTAAGACATTAAAGGGAATGGTTAAGTGATAAGGAAGAACTTGCAGGATTGCCCCTTGTTATTCTTATATTCTCTAAAATAAAACAAGGATAGGAAAAAATCCTTATCCTTGTTAATTATTAATTACTCTTAGCCTTCACTATGTAATCGATAAGCCATATGGTTTGTTGGGCCAACGTATTGATTTAGTGGGAATGAGTGACGAATTGCTTCGGTAATGAATTTTTTTGCAGTGTAGATTGCTTCTCTTGGTTCTGCGCCTTTAGCTAGCTCTGCACAAATCGCTGCAGAATAAGTACAACCAGCACCGTGAGTATATGTAGTTTCAATTCTATCAGATTCTAGATGCTCAATTTTTTCACCATCAAATAATACATCTATTGCATTTTCATGCTGAATTTTGCTTCCACCTTTAACTAAAACGAATTTAGCACCTAAAGCATGGATTTTTCGTGCTGCTTCCTCCATTTGTTCAACAGTGCAGATTGGCTGCATATTAGCTAATTGTGCTGCCTCAAATAAATTTGGCGTTACAACTGTTGAAAGTGGAACTAAAATTTCTCTTAATGCATCATTCGTCTCTGGATGAAGAGCCTCGTCATTCCCTTTACAAATCATAACTGGATCTATAACAACTCGATCAATATTATGTTTTTTTATTGTTTTTGCAGCTAACTCAATTATTTCAATTGAACCAAGCATACCAGTTTTCATTGCTTGAATACCCACGCCAACAACGATTGTTTCTAATTGTGCTGCAATTGTATCTATTTCAATTGGAAATACTTGATGATGCCAATGATTATGAGGATCCATCGCTACTAAGGTTGTAATTGCACTCATGCCATAAACATTACGTTCCTGAAACGTTTTAATGTCAGCTTGTAATCCAGCTCCACCACTACTATCAGATCCCGCAAGTGTCAATGCTTTATAAATTGTCATGTAAAAAATTCCTCCTTTGAATTACATAAAATTATTATACAAAAACATAAGTGCTAGGTACAAGACATGAGCATCCTGAAGAGAAAATCAAAAAATACATCTCTTAATAAGAGTCTCTTTTTGTCGAAAAATCTATTGACAAACTAGATTAATAGATTGTATATTGAGTTTATAAAAATTAATTTAATATAATCTTTATCTCGTATGGATAGAGGCGCAGTTTTGATTAGTCGTTACTTTGAGGTTTATGGTACCTGTGAAAAGTAATAAAAGGTGAAACTGCCGAAGTAATAAATTAACCATTTTAATTTATTACTGGGCCTATTGCTGAATAAGCGTAGGACTGTCACAAGATTTCTTGTGGAGGGCTATTGAAGAGATGTTGATGCTGTTTGACACATATAATTGAGTCTTAAACACGTGAACATTGCTTCACGTGTTTTTTTGTATTTTACCAGATTTTCCATTCTTTACATATTGACGAAAATACTGAGTAAAATACACATCATACAACACTTTTATACCGTCCCATATTCTCGCGTAAAGATAAGATTGCAAGAATCAAGAGGAGGCAAACAAGATGGGACTAACAAACCCTAAAAATGATAAAGTAGTATCAAATACTCACGATGGTTCTTTAAAAAGGGGCCTTAAAGCAAGACATTTAACGATGATTTCAATTGGTGGTTCAATTGGGACAGGTTTATTTTTAGCTAGTGGATCTTCAATTAGTGAAGCAGGTCCTGGTGGAGCTATCTTAGCTTACGGATTAATTGGTATTATGGTTTATTTCTTAATGACTAGTTTAGGTGAAATGGCGACTTATTTACCAGTTTCTGGTTCATTTAGTACTTATGGATCTCGCTATGTTGATCCAGCATTTGGTTTTGCTATGGGTTGGAATTATTGGTATAACTGGGCAATCACTTTAGCTTTTGAATTATTAGCTTCAGCAATGCTTATGAAATATTGGTTTCCACATACTCCAGCTGTTTTATGGAGCGGAATCTTTTTAGTGATTATTTTAGGTTTAAATTTACTTTCAGTTAAAGGCTATGGTGAATCGGAGTTTTGGTTTTCATTAATTAAAGTTGTAACCGTAGTTGTCTTTTTAATTGTCGGTATTGCAATGATTTTTGGAATTTTAAGTGGACATCACGCAGGATTTAAAAACTTTACTGTTGGAGATGCTCCGTTTCATAATGGATTTTTAGGTGTATTATCTATCTTTATTGTTGCAGGTTTCTCATTCCAAGGTACAGAGTTAATCGGTGTTGCAGCAGGGGAGACAGAACATCCAGAAAAAAATGTTCCAAAAGCTATCCGTCAAATTTTCTGGCGTATCCTTTTATTTTATGTTTTAGCTATTGTAGTAATTGGTTTATTAATTCCTTATACAGATCCTGATTTAATGAGAGGCGACGTGGCTGTTAGTCCATTTACTTTAGTCTTTGAAAAATTAGGTATTGCTTTTGCGGCATCTGTAATGAATGCAGTTATTTTAACTTCAGTTTTATCTGCAGGTAATAGTGGAACTTACGCTTCAACTCGTATGTTATATACTTTAGCAATCGAAGGAAAAGCTCCTAAATTCTTAACAAAAGTAAATAAAAATGGTGTTCCTACAAATGCTTTATATGTAACACTTGCAGTTGGTTCACTTGCTTGTTTATCTTCATTTTTCGGTGAAGGTCAAGTGTATACTTGGTTATTAAATTTATCAGGTTTATCAGGTTTCCTTGCTTGGTTAGGTATTGCGATTTCTCATTACCGTTTCCGTAAAGCTTATGTTGCTCAAGGAAAGGATTTGAACGATTTACCTTATCGCGCAAAATGGTTCCCACTAGGTCCAATCTTAGCGTTCTTAGCTTGTTTATTTATTGTACTTGCTCAAAACTGGCAAGCTTTCACTGGTAATGTAATTGATTGGCAAGGTGTACTTGTTTCATACATTGGAATTCCTGTGTTTTTAATTGTTTGGTTAGGTTATAAATTCAAACATAAAACAAAAGTTGTTTCTTTAAAAGAGATGGATTTAAGTAGAAAATAATTTCCGCCTTGTTTAATAATGTAGCCCTTTCATCTTTGATGGAAGGGTTTTTTAGTCATTTTAACGATTCTTATGTAAATTTAGAATTTTTGTTCACAAAAACTAATACCTTTAGTATTATAAAACTAAAGGTATTAGTTTTTATTAGTAGGAGGGTATAATATGAAGATTACGAAAAATAATTATCTTTATGAGTTGAGCTTTTTACCCAATTTCTTTCCAGTAAATTGTTTTTTAGTTGAAGAAGAAAACGAGCTTACATTAATTGATACAGCGTTATCTTTTAGTGCGACTAAAATTATTGAGACAGCTAATCAAATAGGCAAAAAAATTACGAACATCGTATTAACTCATGCTCACGGCGACCACGTTGGATCGCTTGATCAATTAAAATCACTACTTCCTGATGCAGTCGTCTCCATTTCAAAAAGAGATGCAAAATTATTAAAAGGAGACACTAGTTTAGAAGCTGGTGAACCAAATACTCCTATAAAAGGTGGCGTTCCTAAAAATATCCAAACCATCCCAGATCGTTTACTACAAGAGGGTGATATGATTGGGTCTTTAGTAGCAGTTGAAGTTCCAGGTCATACTCCTGGTTCAATGGCATTTTTAGATCAGCGTACAAATGCCATTATAGCTGGTGATGCTTTTTCATTAAGAGGTGGTTTTGCGATCTCCGGTCAATTAAGAATTTTATTTCCTTTTCCATCTATGGCAACATGGAATAAAGATGCTGCATTAAATAGTGCTAAGAAAATTAGTGAATTAAAACCTACATTATTAGCAGTCGGTCATGGTACGATGTTAAGTTATCCACTGGAAGCGATTGAACGTGCCCTTAAAAAGCAGTAGTAAAGGAGTATATCGTAAAATGTCACCAAGAATTGGATTGAATTTTAATGAATTACTGAGAACTTCTATTAAAATTGTCGATACAGAAGGGTGGGAGGCTTTAACGATTAGTTATCTTGCAAAGAAGCTAACGATTCAACCACCATCGATTTATAATCATATTAAGAATTTGGATGAATTAAAAAATAGTATTGCATTACATGGGATTACACAGCTTTATGAAAGACTTTATGAATCAGTAGAAGGAAAAAATAATGAGAAAGCAATTTTTGCATTAGCTTTTGCTTATCTTGATTATGCTAGAACTCATCCTGGTTTATATAAAGCTACCTTATCTCCGTCACAAACACCAGGGGAGGAGTATCGTTTAACTGGGAAAAAAATATTGAACTTAATCTACGAAGTATTGAAACCGTATAATTTAACTGACATTGAACTTATTCATGCGGTTAGAGGTTTAAGAAGTTTGCTTCATGGTTTTGTTTCACTTGAAAAAAGTGATGGATTTGGTATAAATATTCCTATTGATGAAAGTGTACTTTTTGTATTGAAAAATTATGTAAGAAATTTGAAGCTGGATATGCAGCAATAAAAAATAAGGATAGGAAGGTTCAAATACCTCCTATCCTTATTTTTATTTTTAGAGAAAATACGTTTTTTATTTAAAATTAAGCATGTACGCCATCTTTAAAGTTTTTATTCCAGTTTTTATCTCCAGTATGTTCAAGATCTTCAGTAGTACGTTCTAATACGTCAATTAGTAACGTCTTCATATGGTGGATATTATTATAAAACAATTTTTCTTCTTCTAAATCTGGTTTTGCATGATAAGCTGCCTTAATTGCTGATTCTTCACGAAATCTTTTAACTTTTAAGTCTAACTCATCAAAGACGTGTTTTACATACTTTACAATATTTCTATGGTTTAACGTATTTCTCTCATTTAATTCCTCTAATTTGTTTACCATAGTCATTTCCTCCATGAATAAGATTAAAAGATTAATATTGATTATACTGAAACATCGTAGAAAAACAATATAAATTATAAATTTTTAACCATTATAATCAAAACCTTATGATTCAATTTGAGGTCAAAATTGTATTTTTTTCGACGTAATGTATGCTACAATGACTTAAAAATATTTTCTAATTCGAAAGAGGAGGCTATTATGAAAGCAATTGTCATTCATCAATATGGAGATAGCTCTGAGTTTAAAAATGTTGAACTTTCAATTCCAAAGCCATCTGGTCATCAAGTTTTAGTTAAAGTTTCTGCAACTAGTATCAATCCAATTGATACAAAGATTAGAAAAGGGATTGTACCGAATGCGTTCCACCCTAATTTTCCGATGATTTTACATAGTGATTTTTCTGGTGAAGTTGTAGAAGTTGGTGAAAATGTTTCACGTTTTTCAGTTGGAGATTTTGTTTTCGGTTTAAATGTCTTTAGTGGTACTCTTTCAGATTATTTTTTAATAGAAGAATCAGTTATTGCTAAAGCACCAAAAAATTTACCAATTCAAGAAGCGGCAAGTTTACCATTAACAGCTATTACTTCATGGGAAGCACTTTTTGACAGAGGTAATTTAAAACAAGGTGATCATATTTTAATTCATGGCGGGGCAGGTGGCGTTGGTCATCTAGCTATTCAGTTGGCGAAAGCTTTTGGGGCTACTGTTACTACAACTGTTTCGTCGAATGAAAAAGCTGATTTAGTTAAAAAGCTAGGTGCAGACTACGTTATTAATTACAAGGAAGAGACTGTCCAAGAATATGTAAACCGCCTAACTGATGGGCAAGGATTTGATCTTGTTTTTGATACTGTTGGTAATGAAAACTTAGATAAATCGTTTTTCGCAGTTAAGCCAAAAGGAACTGTTTTAGCAATCGCTGCACGTTCGACTCATGATTTAACACTTTTACATAACAAATCTTTATCTTTACATGTAATTTTTATTCTGCTCACTCAAAAAACTGAGGAAGGGCGTAAAGAACATAGTGCTATTTTAAATAAAATTGCTACACTAGTTGAGGAAGGTAAGCTAAAGCCACTGATCAATCCAAAATCTTTTACATTTGATCAAGTGAAAGAAGCTCATGATTACTTTGAAAATAATGAAGTACATTTTGGTAAAGTATTAATTGAAAATAAGTAATGTTATTGAATCCCTTTTGCATATGCTTAGGGATTTTTTTTTCTTCAAACTTCCAAATTAATAAGATTAATTATGTTCTCATAGTATTTAGCCAAAAGAGGTATATAATGGAAATATAATTCGTGGAATAAAGGATGTGAAAACGAGGTAGAAATTTTCTCCCTCTATTCAAATGAAAATAAAATTAATTATTGCTGATGATAATTCATTTATTAGAGAAGGTCTTAAAATCATATTGAGCTCTTATGAAGAATTTGAAGTATTAGAAACCGTAAATGATGGGAATGAAGCGTTAAAATATTGTCAAAATAATGAAGTAGATGTTGCACTTTTAGATGTTCGAATGCCAAATATGAATGGTGTAGAAGCTACGAAGCATATTTCTGAGCAAACTAAAACGAAGCCACTTATTTTAACGACTTTTGATGATGATGAGTACATTATTGATGCTGTGAAAAATGGAGCAAAGGGCTATTTATTAAAAAATAATGAACCAGAACGAATTCGAGAAGCGATCAAAAGTGTTTATCATGGAAATACAATTATGCAAGATTTAGTACTTGATAAAATTAGAACGAATTTAACAAGCAATGCGAATACAGCAGATACGAAAATCGATACGAGTTTGTTTACTCAAAGAGAGTTAGATGTAATGGCTTTAATTGCAAAAGGGTTTTCTAATAAAGAAATTTCTAAGCAAATTTATATTTCTGAAGGAACAGTTGCTAATTATATTACTTCAATTCTCGGAAAAACAGGGCTAGAACATCGAACACAAATTGCTATTTTCTATATTACTGGGAAAGTAGATTAACGCGAAGGTGTTACATATGGAGCGTTGGATTATTTTAAATAAGCTCTCTGTTATCTTGTATATAGCTTTAATTTGTATTCAAAAAGCAATTCCTAATTTCTCTTGGGTACTTTTTGCATTACTTGTTTATTTTTGTTTAAATATTAGTCTTTATTTAATAAAAAATAGATTGTTGATAAAACTTTTACTAATCTTATCAATTTGTTTAATTGTCTATTCCAATTTAAAGATTCAGCCATTATTTCTCTTATTACTGCCAATGTCTATTTTAGAGCTCGTTTCTTTTTTTAGTTCGAAAAAATGGATTGATTGTTTTTTTGCACTACTGCCAATTTTCTACTTACCTAATTCTTTACAACCTATTTATGGATTAATTGCATTATTTAGTTTTATCGTCTTTTCAATTGTTAATTTGTATAACACTAGGTTACGGTTTAAAGAAGATCAAATTGACAAGATGAGGAGTACAATTCAAAAGCTTTCAAAAAAGATAAATAATCATAATGAGTTTATTGAGCAATCGGAATATACCTTTAAATTAGAGGAACGAAATCGTATTTCTCAAGAAATACATGATAAAATAGGGCATTCAATGACTGGTGCGCTATATCAAATGGAAGCAGCTAAACATTTAATGAGTACTAATCAAGATAAAGCATTAGAGTTGCTTCAAAATGCGATTAATATTTCAAAGGATGGTATTGAAAACATAAGACTCACTTTAAAAAATATGAAGCCACCAACTGAACAAATGGGAATTCATTATATGAAATTATTCATAGATGAATTTTCTGCTAAGCATGATTTAAAAACATTGTTTGTCTATAAAGGAAATCTCGATCTTATTACGCCAATTCAATGGAAAGTAATTCAAGAAAATGTAGTTGAGGCTTTAACAAATACGATGAAATATGCAGGTGCTACAGAGGTTTCAATCGAAATACATGTCATGAATAAAATGATTAAAACGAATGTAAAAGACAATGGTAAAGGCAAAGTGAAAATTAAAAAAGGTTTAGGTATCATTGGGATGGAAGAAAGAACAGCAGCTATAAACGGGAAAATAATAGTTGATGGTCATGATGGTTTTTCAGTTACAACTTTGCTTCCAATCTAATAATTTCATCATGTGATCTGAATTTCTATTAAGTCCATCTTGATTTTGCCTAAATAAAAACATGAATATTCTCATGTGAAAAGAGTGAACTAATACACTGATATTGGTTCACTCTTTTGCTTATAATAGCATCATACTAAAAAGCTTAAGAGGTGAGAGGATGAAAGTTTTAGAGATAAAAAATTTAACGAAAAAGTTTGGCGATTTTATAGCAGTAGATAATATGTCTTTATCCATTGAAGAAGGAGAAATTTTTGGATTTCTTGGAGCAAATGGGGCAGGAAAAAGTACGACAATTAATATTATTTCAGGGCTACTTCGAAGTAATCAAGGTACTGTAGAAATTCTGGGTAAAAACAGTAAGAAGCATAGTAAGTTCGCAAAAATGAATATTGGAATGGTACCTCAGGATTTAGCTATTTATGAAGATTTAACTGCCTATGAAAATGTTAGATTTTTCGCTGGACTTTATGGTTTAAGAGGTTCGGAATTAAATGAAAGAGTAGAAGAAGCATTACAATTTGTAGGGTTAGAAGATAAATTTAAGGAATATCCAAAAAATTTCTCTGGTGGAATGAAGAGAAGACTAAATATTGCATGCGCTATTGCACACCGACCCAAGCTTATTATTATGGATGAACCAACTGTTGGGATTGATCCACATTCACGAAATTATATTCTTAATAGTGTACGTAAGCTTAATAAAATGGGTTGTACAATCATTTATACGAGCCATTACATGGAAGAAGTTGAAGAAATATGCTCACGTATTTCGATTATTGATCATGGGAAAATCATCGCTGAAGGAACGAAGGAACAGCTTAAATCGATTATTACAAATACAAAGGATATTCGAATTGAAGTTAAAACGACTGAAAATATTGATGTTACGGCGCTAAAAGCAATTAACGGCGTTGAGAATGTTCATATTTTAGATAATGTTATTACGATTACTTCAGATAATGGTGTGAATAATCTAAATAAAATCATTCAGCACTTTATTAATAGTGATATTGAAATTAGTTCGTTACAGGAAAATGCGCCTAACTTAGAAACTGTTTTCCTTACATTAACAGGTAGAAATTTACGTGATTAACTTTATGGAAAATTATTTAATAAGGAGGCAATTGGCTTGAATATTTTTAATATTGCATTCATGGAAATTAAGCGTGACTTTCGAGATGTAAGGCACCTATTTTTTATGTTAGCATTTCCAATCATTTTAATGCTTGTCTTAGGTACTTCACTTTCAAATGCTTTTTCAACATCTGTCCCGATTAAGGATGTGCATGTTATATATAAAGATCAATCTACAACTGGTGAGTTTTCGCAATACTTTAACGAATTAATAAAAGGTACGAAAAAGTCTGGAATTCATTTTAAAAAAGCTGCGAGTAATACAAATGGTGAAAAAGAAGTTAAACGAAATCATTATGATGGCTATATTTCTATTCAAGATGACGGAATTAAGCTTTATATTAATGAAGGAAACAGTGTTGAGGGTAGTGTTATTCAAGGAATGTTAACTTCATTTGTAGATAAATATAATGTTAGCGTTGAAGTTGCTAAAATAGATCCAACTCAAGTTAAAGAAGTCTTTTTAGGTAATTCTCATGATGATTATATTAAGGATACGTCGATTGCATCAAATAAACAGCCAGGTTCAATGGATTATTACGCGATTGCAATGACGACTATGATTGTTCTTTATGCAACTATGTCTGCAAGTAAATTGATTACAGGAGAAAGAGTTAGAAAAACTGCTGATCGATTAATCGTTTCTCCTATTTCTAAATTTGAGATTTTCATTGGGAAAATACTTGGAAGTTTAGTTGCTAACTTTCTGTGCATTATTGTAGTTGTCTATTTCAGTAAATTCTTTTTTAAAGCCAACTGGGGTAGCCATCTATTACTAGTCTTTTTTGTTTTACTAACGGAAGTCCTTCTATCAATTAGTTTAGGGTTGGTTGTAAGCTATATAACGAAATCAAATGCATCTTCTAGAGCAATCATCATGATTGTTGTGCAGCTATCTTCATTCTTCGGTGGAGCTTACTTTAAATTGGGCGATACTAGTGGGATTTTAAAAACCATTACTCAACTTTCACCACTTACATGGGTTAATACTGCAATTACAAAAATTATTTATGCAAACGACTTGTCAGCTGCTATCCCGGCGCTTGTCTTTAATATAGGTTTTTCTTTGCTATTCCTATTTCTTGCATCTATTTCTCTACAAAGAAGGGAGGGGCTGTAGGATGCAGTCAGTTTTTTGGCTAATCTCGAATACTTTAAGAGCTACTTTTAAAAATAAGAAAAATATTATTATGTATATTTTAGTACCTCTAATTGGTATTTTTATTTCCTTTCTAGCCTATGGTGGTTCTAATAAAACGATCGTTCACGTTGGAATTGTTAATGAAGATCATCAATATATTGCAAATGATACGATTAAGTTTTTAGAACACTTAGATAACGTTCGTATAGAAATAATAGACAATTCTGATGCCAATGATAAGATCGCTTCAGGATCACTTGATTGTGTTATTTCGTTCCATGATGGTTTTACAGATAGTGTACGTTCTGGTAATCCAGATCATATTCAAATATCTTCTATAAAAGGTGCTCAAATTACGAGCTTTGTAAAATCTTATTTATACAATTATATCGACAATGTTTCAGCAATTAGTAGAGTCGCAAAAACAGACCAAAATAAATTTAATCAAATGTATTCCAACTACCAAAACGCAAGCTTCAAGGTAGCAACAAAAACATTATCAGATTCATCTCAATCTGAAAATATGACCACATATAGTTTAGGCTTTTTGATCATGATTATGTTAATGTCTGCAGGGAATCTTTCTGAAATTATTTTAAAGGAAAAAGAAAATCGAATTTACTACAGACTTTTGTCTGCACCAATTAATGCTAGAAAATATATTTTCTCAAATGTTGTAGTAAATATGATTGTAATGACTATTCAAGTATTTATTACGCTTCTCTTTATGACTAAAGTGTTTCATATCGATATTCATATTCCGTTTTGGGAAGCGGCAATTGTTATGATGCTTTTTGCTTTAGTCTCAGTAGGGATCTCTTTAATGATTGTGGCGTTCTCTAATAGTTCAAAATCATCTGGAGCATTGCAGAACTTAATCGTTGTTCCAACTGTCATGCTCTCTGGTTGTTTCTGGCCAATTGAGATTATGCCTTCATCAATGCAAAGAATTGCAGATTTTCTTCCTCAAAGATGGACGTTAGAGACATTGACGAAGTTACAACAAGGAAGTAGTTTAGGAAGCTTATATTTAAACATTTTAATCCTTCTAGTTTTTGCGGCTGCATTTTTCTTAATTGCTATTTATAAGTTTAGTCGTAATAGTTCTACTAGAAATTTTGTGTAAACAGCAAAAAAATCCATCTCTTTTTTAGAGATGGATTCTGTGTGTAGACAAAGTTCCAAACATGATTATCAGACTAATTGCAAGCGCTTGTCTTTCGAGACGCGAAGTTACCCTAGATGGTAATGAGCACTGCTCAACAGGCGAAGCAACGAAGAAAGCGAGCGTTTGTCAACAGTCTCAGTCCATTGAACTACATATTTCAATAAAATGACCATCTGGATCAGCTACATATGCTACTGTTTGACCCCATGGCTTTGTAATTGGTTCTTTGATGATGTCTGCACCTTTTGTTCGTAAATCTTCTATTGTAGCATGGACATCATCAGTAACAAATCCGATTTCAAAGGTTTGAGAAGATGCCTCAGTACTTTTAAATGTTAATCCTGTAAGCTCTTGAACATTGTCACGTTCAATCATGGCTAGCACAGTATTGCCAGTATCTAATTCTACATACGTGCCATGATTTCCGCGAATAGGAAAGCCTAAAGATTCAGTATAGAAAGTAAGAGATTTTTCTAGATTTGAAACATATAAAATTAAATACTTCATTTTCAACATTTCATTTGCCTCCAGAATAGTTTAATCTCTTTTTCTTTCTACATATATAAGGTTTTTACCTTCTTATATTGGTTATTCAAATTGATAGGTATAGAACGATTCCTTTGCAAAAAATGATTTTAATCGATCATCTGGTATATCCTCAAATTTTTCGATTTTTACAACGTCTTTTAGCATCGACTCTGTTTGAGAGCGGTGTGCTTTCAATGTTCTTAGTTTTTGAGTTGCAACATCCATTACATCATTCACGATATCGGGTTTCCCTAAAACTTCAAAGCGTTCTTTTGTAATTGCAATACACCATACTGTTGGACGATTTTCTTTATCCATTCGACGAACTGCTTCAACTGCAGCCCTTGCAGTTGCATCATGGTCTGGGTGGACACCATGTTCTGGATAAAAAGTAATTAATAATGTTGGCTGAATCTCGTCGATGATTTCCTTTATTGGACTAATTACTTCTTCAGGATCTTCGAATTCAATTGTTTTATCATGGAATCCTAGCATTCTTAAATCTTGGATTCCCATTTCTCTACAAGCGTCGATTAATTCGTTTTTACGTATTGTAGGAAGTGATTCTCTTGTTGCGAAAAATGGATTCCCCATATTTCGTCCCATTTCTCCTAAAGTTAAACAAGCATATGTAACTGGAATCCCTTTATTTGTAAATTTAGAAATCGTTCCAGCAGCCCCAAAAGCTTCATCATCAGGGTGAGGGAACACAAGTAATACTTTTTCTTGTTTTTGACTCATTTTTAGTGCTCCTCTCTTAAAATGGCGTATAGCTTAAATGTATTGCAATTGCAAGCTTTCCATCCTCATTATGACCTGCTAGTAGGAGGCGGCCTTGGTCATCAACTTCAAAATCAGTTAATCCTTCTGCGACAACCCAGCCCTCTTCAAGCTTTAATCCTACTCGGTATGGGTATTTGCCTGTGATTGTAGCACGACTAATGACGACTTTCGTATTTCTGATAAAGGCATTTACTGTCATTACTTTTTCATTAAAGTGATTAGCATATGCACCATTTGTAGTTTCTAAATGTAAATAGACTGTTTGATTTATATAATTTTGAAGTGCATCTTGGGCAGCACCAATTTCTAATTTTTGCATTTTCTCGTACCTCCTTTAAAAAGTATTATAATCCAACTTTCCCTAAATTGGTAATTTGTTGGCTTGTGATTTTGAACATAAAAAGATCCCTATCTAATTGGGTGATAGGGATTGGGGGGATGTGTATAACATGATTACTAAAATTTAACTGTTTAAATATTCAGTTAATTTATATTTAATATACATGATGGGAAAATATTCGTCAACCACTTTTATTAAAAAAATTTAAAATATTCAAAAAATAAGAAAATAAGATAATTAATAGTATCTTTTTATCGGTAAATACATGACTAGAACTCGACAAAAAAGACGTGTTTTTGTGTAAAATAGTCAAATTTTTACTTGTTTTACCTTTTTTTTCTTTTCTAAAAAGATATTAATTGTTAAACTAGAGTAGAATAATATTTTTAAAGGGAGGTTTTTAACGTGAAGGCAGAAGCACGAAAATTATATAATCCACAAAGAGAAGAATTAAACAAGCCTTCTCGTAATCAATTTCCGCAGACTCAAAAAAGAAAAACAATACGAATCCATCGAATCATTTTGACAATATTATTTTTGTCTTTAATTGTCGCGTCTGGAATATATATGTTTAGTCAAAACAAGGTAGCTTTGGCAAAGCAACATGAACTTTCAACATTACAGGTCGAACAAAAAAAAGTGGCTAAAACTGAAAAAGATTTAAATAGACAGATTAGACTATTAAATGATCCGGATTTCATTGCCAACTACGCTCGTGATCAATATATGTTCTCTAAAAAAGGAGAAACAATCATCATCGTGCCGAAATCGAAAGAAGATATCAACTCAAACTAAATTAATTTAACTTAAAGATTCTCATATATATGGGAGTCTGTTTTCTATACTTATTATAGAACTAACGTTCGTTTAGTGCAAGTTTAAAGTCGAACGTACGAACTTAAATAGGAAGAAGGGAATAGGATTTTTTAAGATCTATTAACGTTTTCTCCTATTACTATACACTTTCTCTTATCCATTTTTTATCATTTTAGTTCTAATTACCCATGCTTTCTACAAAATTTTTACTATTCTGAAAAATACATCTTTGTTATAATTTAAATAAGCTTAAATAAGGAGGATTAACATGAAAAAGTTCATTTACGTTTTTGCTATTTTAATTGTACAAGTAATTTTGACGTTCCTTGTTAGTGTTCTCTCGGATTCATCGGCTAGTAATATTGCTATTATGGTAGGATTCGTTACGACGATCTTCCTTTATTGGAAAACAGCTAAAAAAGTAAGCTATACTCCTCTGCAGCAGTATCAATGGTTGCGTGCTGCTGGTTTAGAATTTAATGATTTACATAAAGATTTTCAAAGAAAAATTGCTATTAAAGCATCGTTAATTTATAGTTTTTCAGGTTTAGTTGTTACTTTGTATACATCACATATTTTACTATGAAGTTAGTCAAAAAAATGGACAAGCATCTTAATTGCTGTCCATTTTTTTGTGTTTTTTATTCTGATTCATGTTGTAAGCGTTTAATACGTTTTCTATATGCAATTGATGAAACAAGAATACTTAGTTCGTATATAACTAACAATGGTAAGCTTGTCATCATATCAGATACAAAATCAGGCGGTGAAATTGCTGTTCCGATAATAATAAGGATAAAATATGCAAAACGTCTAGATTTTCTTAAAAATGCAGGTGATACGATTCCGATACTCGTTAAAAATAGTATAATGACTGGTAAATCAAAGAAAAACGCAAAAGGAACAACTAAGTTAAATAAGAAGCTAAAATAGCGCTCAGCTGTGAATGTAACTGTTACTAAGTCTTCTCCGATATCCTGTAAAAATTTTAAAACGTTTGGAAAGATGAAATAATAGCCAAATGCTAATCCACAAACGAACAATATGAATAAAGCTGGTATGTAAAGCATTGTGCTTTTTCGTTCTTTTACATGCAAGGCTGGCTTTACAAACGCCCATATTTGGTAAGCTATGACAGGGATACTACACGCAATCGCGAATACTCCACCAATCATTAAATAAATCCAAAGGACATCACTTGGACCTAGCGCTAGAAGCTTTCCATGCAAATCTTGAACAAGGAAATTGAATATAGCTTTCGTATAATATAATCCAATCCCTAAAAAAATAACGAATGCGACAATAACTTTTATTATTCGATTTCGAAGCTCATCTAAATGGTCAATGACACTCATTTCTTTTTCTTGCATAATTTCCCCCAAAGCAAACTGTGAAAGTATTTTATTACACTTTAAAAGTATAAATTGGCAGCGATGTTGATATTTAGTAGCCAATTCTAGGAATAAAGTGTATGTACAACTACGTCTTTAGTCTTCGCTTAAAAGGCTCAATTGACGAGTTTTCTTATTATATTGAGCTTCCTATATTTTGTCAGAAAAAAGAACAATCGTCAATGAATATAGAGACATTAATTCTTCTTAAATTACCATCATTTGTTAATTTATTAATATGAAAACTAACCTTATCCGACTATAATAAAAGTAAGAGTACGTAAGATAAGGAAGGTAAGCGTTTTGGATGGAAAAAGTCATGTAATTGTAGGATTATTTGCAACTGGTGTCACAATGTATGCAACAAAGAATGATTCTATGACCGTCCCACTTATAGTTGGTGCAATCAGTAGTTTGGCTCCTGATTTAGATCATCATAATGGTTCATTAACAAAAAAAGTTTCAATGCCGCTAAAAGTTCTTTTCAGCTTATTATTTTTAGCAGTTACATTATTTATTGTTGTGAAAACAGGGAAGTTAATTTATTCTGGCTCATGGATTTATGCAATAGGTATTCTCGTATTATTTATTATTTGTGTTAGTTGGTTACGGAATTTAAAAACAATTTTAATGTTAACAGGCATATTAATTGCAGTTATTGGTTGGTTTTTCTTTTATGGTTATTGGTCAATCTTTGCGCTTGGATTATTTGTTGCTGTTTCATCGAGATTAAAGCATCGTGGACCAACTCATTCTCTTTACTTTTTAGCTATTTGGAGTGGAATTTGTTATTTGCTGCAAAAAGACTTAAATGTAAATGGATTATGGTTAGCTGGTACAGTCGGTTATTTTTCTCACCTATTAGCGGATCAGTTGTTTACAAAACAAAGTATTAAATGGTTATAGACCTTTAATTATCACATTTTTTTATTAAAATAATCCATACTAAGAAAGATGTGATGATGAAAGAAGGGTCAATTTTGAAAAAAAGAAATTCGCTAATATCAATTTTTTTAATGTTATTTATGTTAGCTCTATCGTTTCCAGTAGATGCAAGTAGTACTTATAACACACAAACGAATAAGATAGATACTAATACATTTGTTACTAGTAAACAAACTTCTACTCAACAACTTGCAATTAGAAGATCGTATCGTTCGAATAGAAGCTATCGACCAACAGCACCTAGGTCGAGCTATCGATCTTATAGAAGCCCTGGGAGGAATTTTTTAGGGTATGCAGGTGCATTTGGGTTAGGATCTCTTTTTGGCTCGATGCTAAACCCATTTGGTGGCTACTATGGTGGTCAGCACTTTGGTTTTTCATTTTTTGGATTACTATTAGATATTTTAGTAATAGTAGCTATAATTTGGTTTATTAAGCGAATCTTTCGTAGAAACCAATATTAACCTTGTGAGGTGACTTGTGAAAATCTTTTTTGATGAACAAGATGTTGCTAATTCGATTTGTGTATATGCGGCTGATTTGGAAGGGGTTCGACCAGAAAGCGTACAAATTGAATTTCAATTTAATGAAGATGATGGAGTAAGCTGTGAAGTATCAGCTAATCATCGGAATTTAATCTATTTCGAGCAACAAATATCTGACGCAATTGGTTTTTACTTAGACGAGATTCATCATTTTTCATCGCATTCAATGGAAATCATTATTGGTTTTGATGAAGAAGAAGGCATTACGAGTGAAATTTCATTTACCTATTCATAAAACCCGAGAGAGAACTTAATGTTCTTTCTCGGGTTTTTTCGATTGCTTAGGCATAATTCGTTACGTATTCGTAAACAATATCTTGTACTAATTCATGTAATTCGCGATCATCATTTAATTGTTCGGTAACAATTTGATCGTACAGCTGATTTAGCATATCAGCTGTAATCCACTGTTCGTGTTCTCCTCTATATTGCATTAGCGCTCGTTTAATCATCTGCTTTATAAACTGTCCATTCACTTTAGTTTTTCCTCCCTTAAGCTAATTTTAGTATAGCCAAAATATTGTATTGTTCCTAGTAAAAAAATTTATTGAAATCGAACGTATATTCGTTTAATATATGTTTATAATAAAAATAAGAACATTAGTTCTGTTATTTTTTGGAAAATCGGAGTGATATGTATGAGCATTTGTTATGAAGAGTTACCACATCATCGGATATTATGCATCGATATGAAGAGCTTTTATGCAAGTTGTTCTGCGGTCATGCTCGAATTAGATCCATTAGAATGTTATTTAGCAGTTGTTGGAGATGTGGAGAGAGAAGGAAGTATCGTACTTGCGGCTTCCCCACGATTAAAAAAGGAATTTGGGATTAAAACAGGATCAAGGGTTTTTGAAATACCTAAAGATCCGCGAATTAAAATTGTAAATCCTTCAATGTCCAAATATCTAGAAATCTCAACAAACATAGTAAAGTTATTAAATGAATTTGTACCTTTAGAGGATTTACATGTATACAGTGTTGATGAATGTTTTTTAAAGGTGGATGGAGTGAAGAGACTATGGGGGGATGCATGGGAGATTGCCGAAAAAATTCGTGCTGAGATTATGGCACGATTTCAATTACCTTGTTCGATTGGGATTGGACCGAACATGCTTTTGTCGAAGCTCTGCTTAGATTTAGAAGGAAAAAAAGATGGGATAGCGGAGTGGACGTATGAAGATGTAGAAAAAAAACTATGGCAAGTGAGTCCTCTTAGTGAAATGTGGGGAATCGGTAAAAGAACCGAGCGAACTTTAAATACAATGGGTATTTTTACAGTCGGACAGTTAGCAAAATATCCTCTTCACTTGCTGGAGAAGAAATTCGGAGTGATGGGAAATCAACTATATCATCATGCGTGGGGAGTAGATCTGTCTGAGCTAGGTGCGCCAATAATGAACGGACAAATTAGTTTTGGTAAAAGCCAAATATTAATGAGAGATTATACGAAAGTCGAAGAAATTAAATTTGTTATTCGTGAAATGTGTGAAGAGGTTGCACGCCGAACTCGTAATGCTAAAAAGGCAGGGCGTACGATTACATTAGGAATTGGATATAGTCGTGAAGAATTCGGTGGAGGATTTTCTCATGCGTTTACAATGGATGAACCGACAAATATTACTTCAGATTTGTATGAAATCTGTACAAAACTATTCGATCGATATTATGAAGGGAAGACAGTTCGGCAAATTCTCATTTCTCTTTCGAATATTGTAAGTGATGAAATCATGCAGTTAAATTTGTTTGATCAGAAAAAACCTCAAAAGCGCAAATTAGGATATGTGATGGACGCAGTCCGAAAAAAATATGGATCATCTTCGCTCCTCTGGGCTGTTTCTTATGCGGAAGGAGGAACAGCACTTGCTCGAAGCAAGCTGGTAGGTGGACATAAAGGTTAAAAAATTTCCTTTCGTCCTTTCTACCATTCATTCCCCTGCAAGTGAAAGCCACTAGCCCTTTAGCCCTGATAAAATGAAAAGAAAAGGAGAAGAATGCCGATGATTCGTGACCGTGGCACGATTAAATGGACGTCAATGATGTTACCAGAACATGTAAAAATGCTTCGCGATTGGAAAGTATCACAAAATTATGAACAACAAAAAGATGTAGATGAACAACTATTAGAGGAAATGAACCGTCATCTTCAACAGGCAATTCACGAAGATGAAAGTGTACAAATTACTTATTATAAAGATCACTATCACCATAATGTAAAAGGAAAAATAGGGAAAATTAATTTGCACCAAAATAGGCTATCCATTTATGAAGAACAAGCTGGATATATGGAGCTGTTATTAAGCGATATTGTGGACGTGAAAATTGGATCTTGAAAAATAATTAACCATTAACGAAAAAACCACCCTTTTTTTGTACATATACATCGAAAGGGGGAGTTGAAAATGGCACAAATAGCTACTCAACAACTAACATTGTATGTAAATTTACATGCAGGAAAAGATGCACAAGGAAAAATCATTATCAAGAAAAAGGCATATAAAAATGTCCGAGTTGATGTTGATTTAGTGAAGCTAAGTGAAGTTGGTAATGCTCTAGCATCGTTGCAAGATCTACCATTAGTAGAGCTTGAAGTATTAAGCAATGGACTACTTTTAAACAGTCTATAAAAAAGGAGGAAAGTAATATGATTCAAACATTAGAACTAAAATTTTTAAATGAAAACGAAAAGGTTGTTACGCTAACAGTAGACAATCCAACAATTCCAGTTAATCCAACATTAATCAATCAAGTAATGGATAAAATTGTAGCAAACAACGTATTCACTTCTACAAGTGGAATTGTCGTAGCAAAACAAGGAGCACGCTTAGTTGGTAAAGAGATTATTGAGATTGAGTTATAAGCTCTATTAAGGTTAAAGAAAAAGTTTTGTAGGCAGTCTAAAGACCTTCTGAAATGCAGAAGGTCTTTTTTTGCGTTATAATAATATAGAATGAACTCATAAAATAGAAATAGTTAAACTGTAATAAGAATGTATTAGTAGAATTAGTGAATAGTTAGCATTCAGATTATAAGAGAATAGTAGAAAAGGAGAGAACGACATGGCATTAATTGCAATTGATATGGATGGTACACTGGTAAATGGTAAAAATGGAATACCAATGGAAAATATTGAAAGCATCCGGGCAGCACAAAAGGAAGGACTCCATGTTGTCATTTCTACAGGTAGAATGTATGAAAGCGCGAAGGAAGTATTAGATGAAGCTGGTCTAACTTGTCCGATCGTCTGTTTAAATGGCTCTCAAATATATGATTATGAGGCGAAAATTTTGCACAACGATTCAATGGATAAAGAAATTTTCGCAAAAGCCTTAAGCATATGTGAAGCAGAAAATAAAACATTTATTATTAGTACTAGTGAAGGATCATTTACAAAGTGTCGAGATACACTATATGATGAATTTTTTACTGATAAGCAAACTGGCAAGACACACAAAGTGACAGCTACTTTAAGAAAGGTTCGAACGTACTCTTCAATTGAAGATTTTAATGATCTTGATGTATATAAAATATTATTTCTTTCCAATAATGAAGAGGTTATTAGTCGCATTCGTCTTAAACTAATGCAAGAAGAGGGGCTACTAATTACTTCGTCAGGCTCAAATAACGTTGAAATTAATGCAGCAAATGTAAGTAAAGGAGCGGCATTATTAAAGCTTGCACCAATTCTTGGAGTAGATTTAAATGAGAGTATGGCAATTGGAGATAGTTTCAATGATGTCTCTATGTTTAATCGAGTAGGTTTTCCTGTAGCAATGGGAAATGCCAAAGAAGAGCTAAAAGGCCAGTGTACATTTGTTACGAAAACAAATGAAGAAGCAGGCGTAGCCCATGCAATTTATCATTTTTTAGACCAAAAACAAAAACTGAAACAAAGCTAATTAAATTCAGTTTGTCGACTGGCAAAAGAGGGAGCTCAAAAGTCAAAGCACTTTTGAGCTCTCTTTTTTTGTTTATAAAACAATAGATATTGCTAAAAACACATCAAAACATGTAGAGACTAATTTTTCCTTTCTCCTATTTTAAAGACATAAAAATTGTGTGGACTAACATAATCTAAATATAAACTATAAAGGATGTGGAGCGTTAAAATGGATGCAACCTTAAGTATATTTCCAATCATTATTACGCTTTTTTATATTGCAATTCCTGCAGGTCTTATAGTAGCAATCTCCTATTTCTATAAATTATTTAAAATTCGAAATGAGGAATTAAAGAAGCAAAATGAACTATTAAATCGGATTGTAAATGTACTAGAGAGATCTTAGAATTCGCAATACTATATGATTTAAAAAAACTTAGTCTCTGAAGATGACTAAGTTTTTTAATCTATTAAAATTGAAAAAAAATAAAAAACTAGTGGATATGCTGTAACGAAAAGAAAAAACTCTCATATTAATAAAATATATCAACAAAATAGACAAGCCTTTAATCTGTTACTCCTAAGAGGATTTATGTCTAATAAAAAGAAAAGGTGATAGTATGAGATATCCAAGACCGCCAAGACATCATTTTCCACCAATACCTCCTGGCGAAAGCTTTGCATTTGTTACTAATAGTGGTGGAACAGTTTCCATTATACAAGAAGGTACACTTGTAACTTTTCCATCATTTCAATATTTAGGTGAAGGAATTACAATTGATCGAGCAAATGATCGACTAACAGTTGAAGCACCAGGTAATTACTTTATTACTTACACAGTAAATTTAAATGCACTATTAGATGTATCTACAAGAATATTAGTAAATGGTAGACCTATAAATGCATCAGCAATCGTAAATGAAGTGAATAGATCCATTTATGGTAGTCAAATGATCTTACCATTAGATGCTGGAGATACAATTTCACTTCAACTGTTTGACTTTGTTGGAGATGTTAAGCTGTTACAAGGCGCTGGAGCAACAATTAATATATTCAGAGTTCATTAGTGCTAGATTTAATCGTTATGCTTCAAACATCTGCTCTATACCGTTACAAAAAATGCACTGCTTTTTAAAAGTAGTGCATTTTTTTATAAGCTAAAATCATAAAGTAATAAAGGTGAATGTAGTAATAACCACGAAAGTACATATCGTAAAGTATAAAGTGAATAAGGGAGAATAATCTATGAGTAAAAAAGAGTTTATATTAGATCAATTAGAAGTCTGTCGTAATGTTGAAAGCTGGATTCAACCTTTAAGTGTAGCATTGGAAAACTTAAGTTTAGAGGATATAAGTTGGAGACAAAATGATTCTACTCATACGATCGGTGAAATCGTATACCATTTATATTTCTATAATGAACGATGGTTGAGAAGATTTAAAGGGGAAATACCAACTGAAGTGATCGAAAGTAATGCTTCAACTTTTCGAAGAGTGGAAAATTTAACGAGAAAAGATTGGCAGGAGCTTGTTAAACAGTTAGATGAGAATTTAGCGAATTGGCAGCAAACTATAAAAGAAGCAGATGAATCAAAGCTTTATGAACAAATTCCAAATTTTCCAGTAGATGCAATATGGTGGGCAGCTTTATCAAATTTATGTACTCATAATGCTTATCATATTGGGCAAATCCTCTACATACGAAAAGCACAAGGTTCATGGGTTTCGAAAGAAGAGTAGGAAGGAAGCTAATACAGGTTGCTGTATAAGAAATAGTAGGCTATTTTGGAAGAAGTGGGAATAGATGGAAATAGGAATGAAAAAAGATAAAAAAGGGAAAATGGGGATTAAAAGATGATAACACAAAATGTTAGGGGTTACATTTTGAAAAAGTACAATATAAGCGAAGCGAATTTTTTAGGAAAGGGACAAGAAGCAGAAGTTTACTCCTATGATCATGCGAGAGTCTTAAAACTATATAAACCAACAGCATATCCAAAGCTAGAAATATTAAAACAATTTTATGAGTCAATGAATTCTAATGATGCAAATTTTGAATTACCAAAAATTCACGAAATTATAAAAGAGAAGGACGTTGTTTTAACAATTGAAAAACGAATTGAAGGCAGAAATATACAAAAGGATTTATCAAATTATGATGAGAAAGAATTAGATTGTTTCTTTGATAACTATCTATCTACAATATTAAGTATTCAAAGGATTAAATTAGAAAATCGTTTTAAAGGCATCAAATTATTAAGTGATTATGAAATTTCTTCAAAGGACTGGAACGATTTTTTAAAACAATCGTTATTAAGAAAGAATATGGAAGTAGATCGTTATTTGAAAAGAGATGTATATGACTACGAAGTGAAATTAAATCGATTAGTGGATGCATTTTCAGTTGGATATGAAGGAAATTATGCATTAGTACATGGTGATTATTATCCATCAAATCTATTAGTAAATTCGGATGGTCAAATTACTGGTGTAATTGATTTTGGATTAATGACGTTATATGGAGACCCCTTATTTGATGTTGCATTAAGCTGGATTTTATTTGATTTATATGATGAATTGGGTGAAATAAAGCTAGAAAAATATTTAAATAAAGTAGTTAATAAATTAGGCGAAGAGGTGAGAAGTACAATTCATTTGTACGTTCTTTTTTATAGTATTTATTCGGCAAATTTCTTTTCGGAATCTTGCAGTGATGGACACTACCAATGGAGTGTTCGCAATTTAAATAACGAAAAGTTTTGGGCTGCACTAGAAAATTAAACCAAAAATATGAAACTACTAATAAAAAAATGCTCACTACCTATATAGTAAGCATTTTTTTTGTTTATTTATTTACTTCTGATTTGACTAAACCAGCTACAAGTATATAACGCTGTGGTGCATGTCCAATAAAATTAAACGGATAACAAGTGCTTACCGTTAAAGTTGGTCTTGGTTTCGGGATAATAACAGTGCGATCATCTTTATCAACGATACGAATTCTATGAACTTTGTAAGTAAATGTACCGGCCGAAGTTTTAACTATTAACGGATCGCCCACTTTTACTTTGCCAAGTTCACGGAATACAGTATCTCGATGTCCTGCAAGAACACTATTATCTCTTTCACCTGGCATCACAGATTTAGCATAATGACCGATCCCTTTTGAAAGCTCATCCTCATCTGTCCCGTGGAAGATTGGTAGAGATGCTTGAATTCGAGGAATCGTTAATGAACCCATTTCATCGCCAAATTTAGGATAAGACTTGTAAAGCGGTTCATCCCTTTTAATTTGCTTCAATTTAGTTGCTGTTTCTGCTTTGATTTCTTTTTTGAAATCATCCTTTGACTGTTTATACAGTACATAGGTTTTAATTAAAGAATAAGCATTTGTTGTAGCAAAAAATAATCCGACAATAAAAAGGAGTGCTGTAAAAATAAGTAGAACTTTTCGTTTACGATTCATAGCTTATCGTTTAACTATTACCTTTTTACGTAGAACAACAGCAGTTAACATCATTAACACACCAACCATTGTCCATTCAGTTGTATGAGTTGCAGTAGTTGGAAGTTTTCCGCCATTTTCTGTTCTTACAGTAACAGTAGGTTTTGAGTTCTTAATTGCTGGCTTTGGGTTTTTAATTGCTTTTTGAGTATCTTTAACGATATCTACTATTTCATCATCACCAATTACTTCATCTGCTGAAAATAAAGCGTCTAATAATAGATTACCAGCGTTATCATAAATCTCTAAATATACTTTTACATTTTCCATAGACTCCATAGAATCATCCATTGTAAGTAATTTAGCAAAAGTTAAAGGAGTTTTAACGCCATTTTGTTCAATTGCAACTTTAATATCAATTTTTAAAGTAGATTGAAGCTCTTTTACGATATTCATTAATTCTACTTTTAGTTCAGCTGGTAATTCTTCTGGAGTAGCCTCAGTATCCATTGAGAAAAATTCAGGATAATTTTCTTCTAAAGCAAATGCACGTTCTCCTAAAGCTTCTAATTTTGCTTCAACAGCAGGATCATCATTCACAACTTTTTCTAAGTATGCAGATAAGTTATTCATCTCTGCTTCAGTAATACCAACCTCAGAAAGAGCAGAAGTAATATCTTCCATAGAAGGGTAGTCATCTTCTTCTTCACTACCTGACTCATCTTCATCTAAATAAATTAAGTTTTCGATATCAGAAGTAAAATAATACGTATCTAGTAATGATGCATTTTTGTCCATATCATCATAGTAGACTGCTAGATCGATAATTTCATCTTCAGTGTAACCGTACTCATCTAGAAGATCGTCTAAAGATTCTTGTGTAAGTCTTTCGCCTAAAGTATCTTTTAACTCATCAACTGAATCGAAATCAGAGATTGACTCGCCGTAGTAAGAATTTAAATAATCCTCTAATTGCGTTTGAGTTAGGTCGATACTAACTAAATAAGTTTTTAATTCATTTGCATCAGGTGCTGCATATGCAGTTACGCCTGGTACTACTAATGCTGCAGATAAAATGACTGAAGCTAATACCTTTTTCATATTGTTTCCCCCTAAAGTGCATTCCCTTAATGTAAGTGTGCTTAGAACAGTTTTATGAATGTTTCAAATGTAATAAAGGTATGAGGGCATAAAGAAAGCCGATTATTTAGAACTGCTCAATAATCGGCGCCAGAAAAATAAAATTATTCTGATTCTTTAGGAGCTCGAACGACAGATTCGAATTTTCCTTTATGAGTACCGTCACAATATGGTAATTTACTTGACAGGCCGCATCGACATAATGAGAAAGCCGCTTTTTGCGGATATGTATTCCCTTCAGCGTCAACTAACTCAACAGTACCAGTTACACGTAAAGGACCATTATCTAAAACCTTAATTTGAACATTAGACATATTATTTGCCTCCTACACATCTTAAAATTATTATATATTACAATTATATTAAATTGAAAGGGGAATTTTAATTTAATATTAATTTTTTACATGAAATTAACATGGATTTAGTGTAAAATAGTAAGGTTGTTTTTTTTACTAAAAAATATTAAAAATAACTAAGAAAAATTTAAGTTAAGGAGTGACAATTCATGATTCGATTAGCAAAAAGAGAAGATGCAAAAGAAATTGTCCCTCTAATTGTACAAGCGATTGAAGATATTGTATTTATGTTAACAGGGACATCATCATATGAACAAGCAACTCCAATTTTAGAATATTATGTTCAATCTGAACAAAATAGACTAAGTTACCATAATTGTTTAGTTAAAGAAATGGATGGGAAAGTAGTAGGGGTGATTATAGCCTACCATTCCTTGGAATTATCAGTACTTGATCGTGAAATGCTTGAAATAATAAGTCGTAATTTAAATATCCAAAATGTTAAAGTAGATAAGGAAGCAGATGATGAAGATTTTTATATTGATACATTGTCAGTGCATCCAGGTTATCAAGGCAAAGGAATTGGTACTGAATTATTAGAAGGATTACTTTCTTTTGCCAAAAACAAGGGGATTGCACGAGTTTCATTAAATGTTGATCAAGACAAACCTTCTGCTCGCCGATTATATGAAAAAGTAGGATTTAAATATGAGAAAGTTAGATTTATAATGAATCATTCATACGATTATTTAGTGTTCCCAATAAATAAAAAAATATTCGAAACAAAAGTCGTTTAAGATGCATCCTTTCGATTGTTTAAGTTAAAATTAAGCTTGAACAAAAGGAGGGCTACATATGAATTTTTTTACATTTGCAAATCCAACAGAATTAATATTTGGTAAAGATAGTGTACAAAAGTTAAAAGAAAAGGCTGCTAACTTTGGAAAGAATGTTTTAGTTGTATATGGTGGTGGAAGTATTAAAAGGAATGGCCTATATGATCAAATAGTAGATATTCTTAAAGAAACCGACAAAACGATTTATGAACTTAGTGGAGTTGAACCAAATCCTAAATTATCAACTGTTCATAAAGGTATACAAATATGTAAAGACGAAAAAATTGACTTTGTTTTAGCAGTTGGTGGTGGATCGGTAATCGATTGCACAAAAGCTATTGCTGTTGGAGCGAAATTTGATGGCGAGATTTGGGATGTTATTACTCGTAAAGCAGTTCCAACGGATGCTTTAAAATTTGGAACAGTATTAACGCTTGCAGCAACTGGTTCAGAAATGAACGCTGGGTCAGTTATTACAAATTGGGAAACAAATGAAAAATTAGGTTGGGGAAGTAAATTCAGTTACCCAACGTTTTCAATTTTAGATCCTCAAAATACATTTACAGTTCCTCGTGATCAAACAATTTATGGATCAGTGGATATTATGTCACATGTTATTGAATCATATTTCCACCATGGAACGAATACAAAAATTCAAGATCGTTTCTGTGAAGGAATTTTAAAAACAGTTATTGAAACTGCTCCGATGGCAGTAGAGAATTTGGATCAATATGAAGCGCGTGAAACACTATTATATAGTGGAACGATGGCATTAAATGGAATCTTAAGTATGGGTGTCCAAGGTGATTGGGCTACACACAATATTGAGCATGCAGTTTCTGCAGTAACAGATATTCCACACGGCGGAGGATTAGCAATTATTTTCCCTCATTGGATGGAATATGTAATGAGCGAAAATGTTGATCGTTTCTGTCAATTTGCAGAGAGAGTATTTGACATTAGACAAGAATCAATGTCAAAAGAAGAATGGGCACTAGCTGGTATTAAAGCTTTACGTACATTCTGGAACGCATTAGGTGCGCCAAGTCGTTTAAGTGAGTACGGTATTACAAAAGAACAACTACCTGAAATGGCTGCTAAAACGGTTAAATATGGTCCATTTGGTAACTTTAAAAAATTAGATCAAGAAGATGCATTAAAAATTTTAGAGGCATCTCTTTAAGAACTAAAACTGGACAGAGGAAACGCTCTGTCCAGTTTTTATAATGAATTGTGTTCAATGCCAATATTATTTAAAAAAGATGAAACAATTGAATAGTATTCATCTTTGTTTTCATTCAAACTCATAGCGTGTGCACCATTTTCGGCAATGAATAGTTCTCGCTCATTTTGATTTTTTGCTTGAAATAATTTAAGTGTATGTGTAAATGGAATATAAGTGTCTAATTTACTATGAACAAATAAAACGGGATTTTTAATATTATGTGCTGCTATTAAAGGGGAAATATCCTTAATGAAAAATCCATTCCGAAGCTTTAACCAAATGCTAGAAACTGGAAGGATTGCCCATTTGGGAAGTTTATAATCCACTTTCAAACGATATGTAAGTTGTTCCCCAAATGTAGAGAACGCGCAGTCTGAAATATAAAAATCTGCAGAATCCTCAACAAAACCAGCGTATTGAAGCATTGTACAAGCTCCCATTGACTCCCCATGAATGCCAAGAACAATCTCCCCTTTTAAATCCTTTAAATATTGAACAACAGTTTGTAAGTCATATTTCTCATAATATCCATAGCTAGTTGTATGTCCACCTGATTCCCCATGTCGCCTATGATCATAAGTAAGTACATTAAAGCCAAGCTTTAAAAATAGCTCAGCATATTTAATTGAGTTATTCTTATTAACTGTTACACCATGTGTAATAATGACCCAATTATTTGTATCAAAGGCCTCGAACAAGTATCCCTTTAATTCATACTCATAACGAGATTGAACAGAAAAGGGTTGTTTTTGAACAGAACGATACATTCCTTCATCAAATCTGAAATTTTCCAACTCGCGCTGATAAATAAACTCAAGTGAATTTGTTTTCATAAACAAAACTTGCTGGGTAAAATAGTAGCCAACTCCAATAAAATAAATGAGAAAAAGTACTGCTATAACAAGCCAAATCATCATATTAGGACCATCACTCACTTATCCAAAAAGAATATCAAGAATAGTAGTTAACTCACCACGGGTTTTTCCTTCTAAGATTGAAGGATTATAAATCTCAACAAAACCACAATTTAAACAAGAAACAAATAAAAAATGATTATAGTCAATATCTAGTAACTTACTTAAACCTGAACCAGACATTGATACTTCTTTAGTTTTAGCGTGTGTATGTTTACATTTCGAACAAACAAATTTATCCTTTAACAATTCTTCTGCTCCAGCCATAATATAAGCCCTCCTTTTTAGTAAAGTGTATCATAGGAAAAAGAAAATTTTGTAAATGGATTTTGACAATTAAATCAATTAATTTGCTAAAATGCAAAGAAAATTCTAAGAAAACCTTCTTAACTTTGTCGCTTTTTGTTCACAAACAAAATAACCTGCCTATGATATAATTTCAATATCACTATCAATATTGAAAGAGAATTGATTAAATGATATTTAATTTGAAAATTGATAAGTTTGAAAAAGGATTCCCTGATGGAGTTTATGTAGAACCGAGTTATAAAAATGAACCTAGAATAAAAGTTAAGGCATTGTTTAAATATTGTAATGAAAGAGGATTAGAACCTAAAGACCTTTCTGAAGAAGAAAGAAAACAGTTTATAATATATGAATAATACATTTTTAATTAAGAGTTTTACTTATGTAAGTAAACTCTTTTTTGTGTTTAAAAAATTATCAAGGTATATAAAAGTAACAAACAAAAGAACTATTCATAGAGTAATGTATTGGACAATCAGGACGTAAATGGTGAAGCGACACTATATTTTACAGACAAAGGGTTAGCCACGGGTAATCCATTGTTAACAGCGATCGACTATGCAGTGGCAAGCGTATATTCTACAACCCTTAATATAAATGCAAGACTGAGAGTGCAAATGCGAGAGAAGAATGTTACTGAAAAATATGTATCTGCTAATGTAACGAATAGTAGTGGTGTATCCGTACTAGGAATTAGTGTATTAGGTTTTAGAAAATCCCGTTAGTGGAGTTCTTGTAGATTTTATGATCTTAGGTAGTTTTAATAGTTAGGTAGTTGTAAAAAATGATGGACTAATTGGTCAATCATTTTTTAAATTGAGCAGGTTAGGAATGAGTTTGTAAAAGCTCAAGTGGAAATTGTAGTGAATCAAATAGATTTAATTGAGTTAAGGTGTTTGAAAATAAAGATTCCAATGAATATATTTTTAGGGACAACTAGACAAAAGATTATGATTTATGATAAATTATACAAGAAAAATTCCTTTAAAAACTACATATTTTAAATCGATGAAAAGGAAAGTAGTTTTTGCTATACTCGATAGCGAGCTAGGGACGGTGGAAGCCTAGTGATGAAGCATGAATGAAGAACACCTTTGAGTTCTAACCGAAAGGGATAACTTAAGTAGGCTTAGACGTTACCAGCACGTTATTAACTGGGATAAGCAATATTAGCTTTAAAGTTGGTCATATTTTGACAATTTGGGTGGTACCGCGGAAGTTAGCCTTTCGTCCCTTTTATAGGGATAGAAGGCTTTTTTTATTGGAAAATTAACATAAGGAGGCTAATTATGATCAAGACTGTAGTAAAAGATTTATACAGAAATCAAGAAAATTTTAAAGACAAAACTGTTCAAATTTCAGGATGGATTCGCACTCTTCGCGATTCTAAAACGATTGGCTTTATGGAGTTAAACGACGGTACATTTTTTAAGAGTGTACAAGTAGTTTTTGAGGACAATCTTGATAACTTCAAAGAAATTACGAAGTTACCTATTAGCTCTACTGTTTTAATAGAAGGTGAATTTATTCCAACTCCGGAAATGAAACAACCTTTTGAAATTAAAGCGACAAAAATTGTTATTGAAGGACTATCAGATACAGATTTTCCATTACAAAAAAAGAGACATTCTCTTGAATATTTAAGAACAATCGCTCATTTACGTCCAAGAACTAATGCCTACTCAGCTGTTTTCAGAGTAAGATCTCTTGCATCATATGCCATTCATAAATTCTTCCAAGAAAAAGGTTTTGTATATGTACATACACCGATTATCACAGGAAGTGATACAGAAGGCGCAGGAGAAATGTTCCGTGTAACAACAATGGATTTAAACCAACTTCCAAAAAACGAAGACGGAAAAGTAGATGAAAGTGCAGATTTCTTCGGTAAAGAATCTAACTTAACAGTAAGTGGCCAATTAAATGGAGAAGCTTACGCTCTTGCGTTCCGTAATGTGTATACATTTGGTCCGACATTTAGAGCAGAAAATTCAAATACTGCACGACATGCCGCTGAATTTTGGATGGTCGAGCCAGAAGTTGCTTTTGCAGAATTACCGGATATCATGGACCTTGGTGAAGATATGATCAAATATGTTATTAATTACATATTTGAACAAGCACCTGAAGAAATGGAATTCTTTAATAGCTTTATTGATAAAACTCTTATTGATCGATTAAAGAATGCATTAGAATCAGACTTTGGTCGAGTTACTTATACCGAGGCAGTTGAATTATTACAGAACTCTGGTAAGAAATTTGAATACCCAGTTGAATGGGGAACGGATTTGCAAACTGAACATGAACGATACCTAAGTGAGGAAATTTACAAGCGTCCTGTATACGTAACTGACTATCCAAAAGAAATTAAAGCATTTTATATGAGAGCGAATGAGGATGGCAAGACAGTAGCTGCGACAGACTTACTAGTTCCTGGAATTGGCGAGTTAATCGGGGGAAGTCAACGTGAAGAACGAGAAGACGTCCTTGTAGAGCGAATTAAAGAACTTGGTATGAATGAAGAAGATTACTGGTGGTATTTGGAGCTTAGAAAATACGGCGGTACAAAGCATTCTGGTTATGGAATTGGATTTGAACGACTTGTTATGTATTTAACAGGAATGAAGAACATTCGTGATGTAATACCATTCCCTCGTACTCCTGGTAATGCAGATTTTTAATTTAATATAAAATCAATAATAGGATGCTGCGGCATCCTATTGTTTTATTTCAAGAAAGGTAAATAGTAGTTTTATAATAAAAGCAAAGTTGAAATACTTCTCTTTCTACTATAAATTCATGTTAAAATAATGGAAATGGAAGGTGATATAAAATGAAAAAAAGAAAGCCACAGCAACCTGTAAAACCGACGTACGAACAGAAAGAAAAAATATCATTAGGATCATTAATGAATGAAGAAGTTCTTCAAAAATTAAAAAATACAAAAAAACAATTGCAAGAAAATGAAACGAAGCAAAAAGAAGAAGAAGAAGCATGTATTCGTGAAGAAAAGAGATTACGTGAGAAAAATAAAACATTTGAAGAGTTATTAAACGAAAGTAATATTTCTTGGAAGGACTTTAAATAATAAGACGCTTATTGGCGTCTTATTTTTTTTGCACGTAAAAAAATAAATTTAAATCATTTTTTTATAAGGGATTTCATATTGTGAAATTATTTGATTGTTCAAAATTTTATAATTTTTTATAGTGAAATTAACTTAAATAAATAGTAGTAGGTGGTGCAAAGAATTTAAAATAGTGAAATTGACTTTTATGAAAGCGCTTTAAAAAATTTCCGAATTCGATTTAAAAAACAAATGTTAAAAAAATTACATATCGGAGTGGAGGAATTATTAAATGGGTATTCGTACAGGAGCGCAATATATTGATGGACTAAGATCTAGAAAGCCAGAGGTATGGCTAGGTGGAGAAAAAGTAGAAGATATCGTAAACCATCCAGTTTTTAAACAACCTATTCTAGAGATTGCAAAATTATATGATATGCAGTTCGATCCAGCTTATCAAGACAAAATCACACATATTTGTGAAGAAACTGGTGAGCGAATTTCTAATGCATTTTTAGTGCCTAAGTCATCTGAAGATATTAAAAAGCGTGGAGATCTGTTCGAAGCATATGCAAAGTCAACATTTGGTTTAATGGGAAGAACACCAGATTTCTTGAACATTGTCTTAACTTCAATGGCTAGTAATTCGTGGTTTTTAGATAAATATAATCCAGAGTGGTCAAAAAATGTCCAAAATTATTTCAAATTTGTTCGTGATAACGACATCTTCTTAACTCACGCAATTATTAACCCACAAAATGATCGTAGCAAGCCATCTTATGAACAAAAAGATCTATTTACACATTTAGGTGCTGTTGAAGAAACGGTTGATGGATTAGTAGTTAGAGGGGCTAAAATGCTTGCAACATTAGCACCAATTACAGATGAAGTCATTATTTATTCATTTCCTGGATTCCACCAAGGTGATGAGCGATATGCTTTAGCATTTGCACTTCCAATTGACACGCCAGGATTAAAAATTTTATGTAGAGAGCAAATGCAAGATGGTAAAAGGTCCTTCTTTGATCATCCATTAGCATCTAGATTTGAAGAAATGGATGCTGTTCTTGTATTTGAAGATGTGTTAATTCCTTGGAATCGTGTATTTATTCATAATAATGTTGAAGCTGCAAATAATCTGTATCCAAAAACAGGTATTGCACAACAGCCTGCTCATCAGTCTGGCGTGAGAGGCTATGTAAAATTAGCTTTTGCAGTAGAGGTAGCTTGTAAGTTAGCTGATTCAATTGGAGTAGATGTTTATTTAAATGTCCAAAATGACTTAGGTGAACTATTACAATCAGTTGAAACAATTCGCGCTTTACTTCGAGTTTCTGAAACAGAGTATGAGACATTACCTTCAGGGGAAGTAAGACCGGCATGGGAACCGCTTGAGACAATTCGTGGATTGCTTCCAACTATGTACCCAAGAGCAATTGAAGTGATACAAACAATTGGTGCAGGCGGCTTATTAATGTCACCAACAGAAGCAGACTTTGAACATCCAGAGTTAAGAGATGCGATGGATAAATACTATGTTGGACGTGAAGGTGTATCCTCTTTAGAACGAGTTCAATTATTCAAACTTGCATGGGATTTATGTGGAGAAGCTTTTGGACAAAGAGCACTTCAGTATGAACGATATTATACTGGTGATCCAATTCGAAAAAGAGCAATTTACTATAACCAAATGAAACGTAAGAAAACATTTAGTATGGTAGACGATGCATTAAATGGAGCAAAAAACTTAAAAGGAGTATCGACTAATCTAGCGAATTCTAAAGTTAACTGATTAATTTTAGAAAGCAGGGATTATATGAAATTTTTTAGCATCAAAGAGGAGGGGATCTAATGATCTCTTCAGTTCAAAAGATTTCTAGAATATTAGATTGCTTTACAGAAGAAGAACCAGTCCTAGGTAATTTAGAAATAGCTGAAAAATTAAATATGAATGCAAGCTCAGTCCATCATTTAGTTCGAACTCTTTGTGCTGAAGGGATTTTAATTCAAGACAACAAGAAAAAGTATCGACTTGGTTGGAAGTTGCTTGAGTGGAGTAATCACGTTATGTACCAACAGGACATATATAGTGAAGCGATTCCATTATTAGAAAATCTACTAAAAAATTACGATAGTACAGTTCATATCGGAATGTTCGATAAAGGGGACGTAAGATTTGTCTTAAAAGTTTCCTCAAAACATTCGATACCCGTCCCGACATTTATAGGTGCTAAACGCCCTGCATATTGTACGAGTACAGGTAAAATTCTACTATCATATAACCCAGCCTATTTAAAAACAACAATTGAAAGAGGATTTAAATCTTATACAACAAATACAATTACAAATATTGATGCACTAAAAAAAGAAATGACTGCGATTAGAGAAAATGGTTATAGCATTAGCAACAATGAAAATGATCTAGGATTATTCGGAATTGCAGCTCCAATTCAAACATATACTGGCCAAACTTTTGCAGCATTAAATATGGTTGGACCAGTTTCGTATATGATGAGCCAAGACATTTGTCGAATGATTCAAGATGTTATGAAAACTGCTAAAACAGTCTCAAATCAGCTTGGTTATATTAATGCATAATGATAGCGCTTACTAAAGTTCAAATAAAAATGAATTAATGGGAGGATTAGAGATGGATCTTAAAAGTCGAGTTTTTAATATTTTCAAACTGATTGAGGATAATAAAGAGCTATTAAAACCACCAGTTAATAATAAAGTTATTTGGGAAGATTCAGAATATGCTGCAATGATTATTGGAGGACCAAATAAACGTAGAGACTTCCATATCGATCCTGCAGATGAATTTTTCTATCAAATTAAAGGCAATTGCTATGTTGAGTGTATTACGCCAGATGGTAAGCGTGAAGTTGTAACAGTTGGAGAAGGTGAAGTTTTTATGCTGCCTTCTTTTGTTCCACACTCACCTCATAGAGTAAAAGATTCATATGGAATTGTACTTGAACGAAAAAGAGCAGAAGGTGAATTAGAAAGCTTTGTTTGGTTCTGTGATGAGTGTAATGAAGAAATGCATAAAAAGACAGTTCAATTAACGGATATTGGTACGCAAGTGAAAGAAGCAATTGAACAATTCAATGCTAGCCTTGAATTAAGAACATGTAAAAACTGTGGTCATGTCATGAAAGAGGAAGCGGATGAATGGGTATGCGTATAGACTTTCATACACACATAATTCCTGAGGACTTACCGAATTTTTTTGAAAAATATGGTCATGAAAGATGGCCAATTTTACAACCGACATGTTCATGTGGGGCCAATATTATGGTTAAAGGAAAAGTATTTAGGGAAGTAACTGATCAAGTTTGGAGTCCTGAGAAGAGAATTGAGGACATGAATAATGAAGATGTAACAATGCAAGTGCTGTCACCAATTCCAGTTACATTTTCGTATTGGGCACCAGCTCAAGCTGCATTGGAAATGGCTCAAATTCAAAATGATTTTATAGCAAATACAGTTAAAAAGAATCCTTCCAAGTTTATTGGATTAGGGACAGTTCCAATGCAGAACGCTGAAGTAGCCATTCAAGAAATGGATCGTTGTATTCATACACTTGGATTAAGTGGACTTGAAATTGGTACAAATGTAAATGGAACAAATTTAGACAGTGATGAGTTTAGTCCATTTTTTGAAATGGCTGAAAAATGGAATGTCCCATTGTTTATTCATCCGTGGGAAACATTAGCAAAGGATCGTACTCCGGATCATAACTTTATGTACACAGTTGGAATGCCGAGCGAAACAGCTTTAGCTGCTGCTAGCTTAACATTTGGTGGAGTGATTGAAAAATATCCAAAATTAAAGATTTGTTTTGCACATGGTGGAGGTTCATTCCCGTTTATTTTACCTAGATTAGATCAAGGATGGAAGGTATGGCCGCATTTGCGGAAAACTGCTTATCCACCAAGTCATTATGTAAGTAATTTCTATTTTGACTCTCTTCACTATGATCCAATCAATATTCAATTTTTAATTAACCGATTCGGCTATGACAAAATTGTGATGGGCTCGGATTATCCTTTCTTATTAAGAGAAACGCCACCTGGAAGAGTCATTAATCAAATGGATATTAACAAAGAAATGAAAGAGGCTATTTTAGGAAAAAATGCCCTGAAATTTTTAAATATTAAGGAGGCAGATTTACTTCATGGAAAACAAAGTATTGACTCCAGAAGATAGATTAATAAGTTTAGGTTATGCACTTAAAGCAATTAGACCGGCATCAGGTAATTATGTAAAGTCTGTTCGTACTGGTAATCTACTATTTACATCTGGGCAAGGTGTAGACGAATACCATGGCAAAGTTGGACGAGAGTTAACACTCGAGGAAGGATACGCAGCTTCCAGAGAGTCAATGTTAAATTTAATTAGTGTATTAAAGTACGAATTAGGGGAGCTTTCGAAAGTAAAGCGAATTGTAAAAATATTAGGCTTTGTAAATAGTACAGAAGATTTCTATGATCATCCGAAAGTGATGAATGGAGCTTCGGACCTTTTAGTAGAAGTGTTTGGTGAAAGAGGAAAACATGCCAGGTCAGCTGTTGGGATGGCACAGCTTCCACATAACACAGCGATCGAAATTGAAATGGTTGTAGAAATAGAGGATTGAAAAATTTGGTGACACTCGTGTCACCTTTTATTCTATTAGAATGGTAGGTGCCTATTATGCAAGTTACTGAGAAGAAAAATAAAACATTACCGATCGATTGTAAGCACTTTATTGATGGACAATACATTCCTTCTTTTAATCAAAAAACATTTTTAAATATTAATCCAGCAACCGAAGAAGTGTTAGGTTCTGTATCTGAAGGAGGCAAGTTAGAAATTGATTTAGCGGTGAGAGCAGCAAAACGAGCGTTAAAAGGTGAGTGGAAACAGTTTACTAGCAATCAAAGGGCAGCAGTATTAAGAAAAATCGGCGACGGAATTCTAGCACGAAAAGAAGAATTAGCGACTTTAGAAGCAATGGATACTGGAAAGCCATATGATCTTGCTTTAGAAGTTGATATTACTAGATCGGCTCATAATTTTTATTTTTTTGCTGATTATATTACAACTTTAAGCTCTGAGTCTCATATGCAAGATCAAACTGCCTTACATTATACATATCGTAGGCCAGTTGGTGTAGTCGGAATGATAAACCCATGGAATCTGCCTTTATTACTATTAACATGGAAGCTTGCACCATGTTTAGCGGCTGGAAATACAGCAGTTATGAAACCAGCAGAATGGACACCAATGACAGCTACAGTTTTAGCTGAAATTTGTAAAGATGCAGGCGTACCTGACGGAGTTGTAAATGTTGTACACGGATTTGGAGCAAACGCGGCAGGTTCAGCTTTAACAGAGCACAGTGATGTAGATGCCATCACATTTACTGGTGAAACAAAAACAGGTTCAGCAATTATGAAGGCAGCAGCTCCAACGTTAAAAAAATTATCGTTTGAGCTTGGTGGGAAAAATCCAAACATTATTTTTGCAGATTCTGATTTAGATGAAGTGATTGAAACAACTTTAAAATCATCGTTTATGAATCAAGGAGAGGTTTGTTTATGTGGATCTCGTATTTACGTTCAAAGATCAATCTTTGATGAATTTATTGAAAAATTTGTTGCGAAAACAAATGAATTAAAAATTGGTGATCCGTTTGAAGAAGGCACAAAAGTTGGTGCGGTTATTAGTAAGGAACATTATGAAAAAGTATTATCTTATATCGAGATCGCCAAAGAAGAAGGCGGAACTATTTTAACTGGCGGTAATAGACCAGCATCAATTGAAAAAGGATGCTTTATCTCACCGACAATCATTACTGGATTAAATCGTGACTCTAGATGTGTAAGAGAAGAAATATTTGGTCCAGTCGTAACAGTTATGCCTTTTGATTCGGAAGAAGAAGTGATTGAATGGGCAAATGATACACATTATGGTTTAGGAGCTACAATTTGGACAAATGATTTGCGAAGAGCACATCGTGTTGCTCATCAAATTGAAGCAGGAATTATTTGGGTAAATACTTGGTATTTAAGAGATTTACGTACACCATTTGGAGGAATGAAGCAAAGCGGTTTAGGTCGTGAAGGTGGAATTCATAGCTTTGAGTTTTATAGTGAATTATCGAATATAACGATTAAATTATAAAAATTAAAAAGGGGCCAAAGAATGTGAAGATTACTAGTGTAGACGAGCTAACAATACTGCTACAAGAAGCAGAGGAGAGTGGAATTAGTATAAAAGCTTTGACTGAGATTTACCCTGGATTAACTGAGAGGCAAGCTTATCAAATTCAATTAACAAATGTCGAAGAAAAATTGAAAAAAGGGCAGAAAATTATCGGTAAAAAAATTGGATTAACTTCGATTGCCATGCAGGAGCTATTAGGAGTAGATGAACCAGATTACGGTCACTTACTTACAGATATGAATATCCCTAATTTCGGTGAAGTTCCAGTTGCAAATATGATCTTACCAAAAGTAGAAGCTGAAATTGCATTTGTCTTAAAAAAGGATTTAATCGGTCCAAATATTACATTTGAAGATGTAGTTAATGCAACTGATTATATTGTACCTGCATTGGAGGTAGTTGATAGTAGAATCGAAAATTGGAAAATTCGATTAGAGGATACAGTAGCCGATAACGCTTCATCATGTTTATTTGTACTTGGTAATGAACGTTTCGATGTAAAGGAAATCGACTTACCGAATGTTACGATGGAATTGTATCGTAACGAAGAATTGATGAATTCAGGTAAGGGAGAAGCAGTGTTAGGAAACCCAATTCATTGTGTAGCATGGTTAGCCAATAAATTAAGTGAATTTGGCATCTCACTAAATGCAGGAGAAATTATTTTATCAGGAGCTTTATCAGCTGCAATTAATGCAAATGCAGGTGATCTGTTTACGGCGAAATTTCCATTATTAGGTGAAGTCTCGATTTCATTTAAATAAACGAGGTGAATATATGAATAAGTTAAAAGTCGGAATCATTGGTTCGGGGAATATTGGAACAGATTTAATGATGAAATTACAAAATAATCCATTTCTAGAATTAACAACGATGATTGGAATTGATCCAGAATCGGATGGGTTAAACCGTGCAAAGGAATTGGGAATAGAAGTAATCGATAATGGTATTAGGGGATTCATTGAACGAAATGAACTGGCTGATCTATTGTTTGATGCAACTTCTGCAAAAGCTCATTTTCATCATGCAAAAGTACTTGGGGAATTAAAGAAGCGCGTCATCGATTTAACGCCGGCTGCAATTGGGCCATTTGTTGTACCCCCAGTAAATTTAGGTTCACATATAGTAGAAGAAAATGTCAATTTAATAACTTGTGGAGGGCAAGCAACAATACCGATTGTTCATTCAATTTGTCAAATTGCAGAAGTTGACTACGCAGAAATCGTTGCAACAATCAGCTCAAAAAGTGCTGGTCCTGGTACACGTGCTAATATCGATGAGTTTACTGTCACAACGGCTCGAGGACTTGAAGAGATTGGTGGAGCTAAAAAAGGAAAAGCTATCATTATTTTAAATCCAGCAGAACCACCAATTATGATGAGAGATACAGTTTATTGTAAGGTTACGAATGAAGATTTTAATCATGAAAGCATGGTCCAATCTGTTAAACAAATGGTGAAAAAGGTTCAAGAGTATGTTCCGGGATATCGTTTAAGAATGGATCCAATTATAGATGGTTCAACTGTAACAGTTTATTTAGAAGTTCAAGGGTCTGGTGACTACTTACCTAGCTATGCAGGGAACTTAGATATAATGACTGCATCAGCAGTAAAAGTAGCAGAAGAGATTGCGCAATATGAAGTGGTAAAAACAGTTTAAAGAAAGTGAGGGAGTGGAATGATTGATAAAAATGTCATTGTAACAGAAGTAGCACTTCGAGATGGAAGCCATGCAATTGCCCATTCATATACAGTAGATCAAGTCGTTCGAATTGCAAAGGCACTTGATGATGCAAAAATGCCTTTTATTGAAGTATCACATGGAGATGGATTAGGTGGTTCTTCATTACAATATGGTTTATCAACAACAAATGAATTTGAATTGATCGAAGCAGCGGTAAATTCATGTAATCATTCAAAGATTGCTGTTTTACTATTACCTGGAATTGGAACGGTGAAAGAATTGAAAACGGCAGCAAATATCGGAGCAAAAATGGCTCGTATAGCTACACATGTTACTGAAGCTGATGTTTCGAAACAACATATTTCTATGTCCAAAGAGCTTGGATTAGAAACTGTCGGATTTTTAATGATGTCCCATATGGCACCAGTTGAAAAATTAGTAGAACAAGCCAAATTGATGGAAAGCTATGGTGCGGATGTCGTATATATGGTTGACTCTGCAGGAGCGTTTCTTCCCCATGAAGTAAAAGAACGTATTGCTGCTTTACGTCAGTCTCTTAATATTGAGGTTGGATTCCATGCACATAATAATCTTTCTCTAGCGATGGCAAATACACTAGTAGCAATTGAAGAAGGAGCTACAAGAATTGATGGAAGTGCACGATGCTTAGGTGCAGGTGCGGGAAATACACAAACTGAAGTGTTAATTGGTGTATTAGAGCGATTAGGAATTAAGACAGGAATTGATTTCTATAAAATGATGGACTTAGCAGAGGACATTGTTGCACCAATTTTACAAACACCACAAGAGATTACAAAAGGTAGTCTAATTTTAGGCTATGCAGGAGTGTATTCTAGTTTTCTATTACATGCAAATCGAGCAGCTAAAAAATGGAATGTTGATGCAAGAGATATCTTAATTGAATTAGGAAAACTAAAAGTAGTCGGTGGTCAAGAAGACATGATTCAAGAAGTTGCTTGTATGTTAGCAAATAAAAAATTGTCTGTTTTTTGAGAGGAGACGAACGAAAATTATGATGACAGAAATCGCAAATAAAATATATATGCACCAAAAAAACGGTCTAGAAATGGATAAAATTACGATTGAACATCCAGAATTAAACGTTAATAATGCTTATGAAATTCAAAAATTAAGCATTGATCATGCGATTAAAAATGGTGATCCATTAATTGGTTGGAAAATGGGATTAACAAGTATTGCTAAACAAAAATCTGTTAATGTTGAAGAGCCGATTTATGGACGCTTAACAAAATCGATGGAATTAGAAGAAAATGAATTAAAGATGGAAGGATCAATCCACCCGAGGGTTGAACCAGAAATCGCATTTATGATAAACAAGCCATTATTCGGACAAGATGTAACAGCAAAAGATGTATGGGATGCAACAGAGTATATTGTAACAGCATTAGAAGTCATCGATAGTCGATATAAAAACTTCTCATTTACACTAACAGATGTAGTAGCAGATAATGCATCTTCATCAAAATTTATCATTGGTAAACAACAATATTCACCTACATATACTGCTTGGGATGAAATTAATGTTGAATTATATAAAAATGGCGTAAAAGTACAAAGTGGTGTAAGCTCTGATGTACTAGATCATCCTGTAGAATCTGTCGTAAAGTTAGTGCAGATGCTAAGTAAAAACGGTGAACAAATTGAACCAGGAATGATTATCTTAACTGGTGGTATTACCGAAGCGATCCATGTTGAAGAAGGAGATACGGTAGAAGCACGTTTTGATGGAATCGAGACAATGTCATTACAAGTAACGAGGTAATACAAAATGCCAATCATCCAAGTTCAATTAATAGAAGGTAGAAGTCCAGAATTAAAAAAACAATTAATGAGAGAAATTAATGAAGTTGTTTGTCGTACATTGGATGTTCAGCCAACACAAGTAAGAATCTTAATAAACGAACTCCAAAAAGAAAATTGGTCCGTTGGTGGAGTTGCAAAAGATGAGTAAAAAAAGTCCCAATTTTGTAGGGGCTTTTTTCTTGTATTAGTTTTTTTATTTTTAACTCTGTTAAAGTAAATTGATGATTTGAACAACCTTTAAGCTGCTCCGGTAGAGCTTTTTTCTTTTTCAAGTAAATGGCTGATTAGTAGAATAAGAAGAGGATTTTTTTATAATTCATTAGATCTAAATATAGATTGAGCTTCCTATTGAAGAAACGAAAACGAAAGGCAGAAAGGTAGAATTAAAAATTATGTCATTTCAATTTTTTCCTATTTTTATACTAACCAAGATCATTTGGGATTTAATTGAAAATAAAGTTAATGAGAAAAAACTTAAGCAAAATTAACAATTAGGAATACAACTATAAAATTGAAAGATGCTTATTGAACTCACGCATGCTTAAGTGTAAATACATTTCTTCACAATCTCTCAATTAAGTACCCATCAATTATTAAAAAATGTTGTTTGGGACAGATTAATTATGATAATTATTAGTAGAGTGCTACTTATTACTGTTTTAATCTTATTAATCGCAGTAAACAGTGTCTTTGCACAAACCAACAAATCTACATAGATACTTCTCTTTTATATCAGTAAATATTAGAAAAAAGTTACTGATATAAAAGAGGTGAGCCTAATATACATTGCAATTCAGAAAGGAAGTATTATTCCATGAATGATGTAATATCGATTATACTTGAACACCGTTCTATCCGTGATTTTGAGGATAAGTCTCTATCGGATGAACAAATAAAAACGATTGTTTCCTGTGCTCAATCAGCCGCAACTTCTAGTTATATGCAAGCATACTCAATCATCGGTGTAAAAGATAAACTTCGTAAGAAAAAGTTAGCCGAGCTAGCTGGTAACCAGGAGTATGTTGAGAAAAATGGTCATTTTTTCGTATTTTGCGCTGATCTCTACCGCCATTCCGTTATAGGAGAAAATGAAATGAAAAGTGTCCTTCCATCAATAGAAAGCACTGAAAATTTTATGGTTGCATTGATTGATGCATCTTTAGCCGCACAAAATGCTGTAATTGCAGCAGAATCTATGGGGCTGGGAATTTGTTATATTGGAGGAATCCGAAATAACCTTGAAGAAGTGAAAACATTGTTAAAAACGCCTGAGCGAGTTTTACCTTTGTTTGGGATTGCAGTGGGATATCCGAAAAAAATTACAGACCGTAAACCGAGATTACCGTACGAACATATTTACCATGAGAACGAATATCAGCAAGATAAAGAAGTCTATGTAAAGCAATTAAAAGAGTTCGATGAAGTAGTTTCAAGTTATTATGAACAAAGAACCGGCGGTAAAAGAAAAGACCGATGGACAGAACAAATGGCAGTTATGCTTGAAAGACAAAAAAGAGTGTATATGAAAGACTTTGTGCAAAAAAATAAACTGGATCTCAAATAGAAAAGACTGCCGATTTGGCAGTCAAGTTCTTTATGAAATATGACTTTCATGGATTAAAGTAACTTAAAAAAATCCTTCCATTTTGGAAGGATTTTTTTGTTCATCTTGTACAACTAAACATGAGTTAGTTCATAATTTTGTACTATTCCGCAATTGTATCAACTATCAAATTACTAAATTCCCTTAAATAATAGAGGTAATTATCTCCACCATAGTTATATTTTTTGTTATACATTTTAGCAACAACCACATTATATTTAGGAATTACTAGAACAGTTGGACCTGTTATACCTAAAATTTGATAAGATCCTTGTGGTACTCTATCACCAATCTCGCTATTTTTGCTTGATGTATCTTGAACATACCAAAATAACCCATTTTGTGGTAAATCTTGATTTTTATAATTAAGATTTTGAACTTGAGTAGCTATTTCAATAACTTCTGTAGGGACTATTTGCTTTCCATTTATTTTTCCTTTGTTCAAATGAAGATTACCCCAGAATGTAAATTCTCTAGTGGAAACATGAAGGTTAGACTCGGAACCATCCTTTGAATCTCCTAATTTAAATATAGCTTCTTTGTTAGGATTATCAATTACTTTTACTAAATTCTTATTTCCTCTTGTTTCCCAACTTGTTTCCTTAAATCCTAGTGGTGTAAAGACTCTTTCTTTTAATAATTCTGGAAAGCTTTTGCCATAAAGTTTTTTTATTAAATTTGTCATCATTAATACGTTAATTCCTCTATAAGCCCACCCTTGACCTGGTTCAAATTCTCTAAAAATAGATCCTTCATCAGTCTCACTTAAACCATGTGAATGTGTAACTAAATGTCTAATAGTTGTTTTTCCTAGTAATTCTTCATCAAAATCATCAAAATATTCAATAGCAAAATCATCAAGGTTTTTAATTTTACCTTCGTATAGCGCAAATGCAACTGCTAATCCTAAATAACTTTTTCTTGCAGAAGCAACATTAAACTGAGATGTTGCAGATACTGGTTTAGAAAGATCAGTATTACTGTGAAACCCATTATAATTTTCAAGTACGATATTATTATCTTTCATAATTATTAAAGCTGAAGCCGAACTTTGATTTCTTACTTTTATATCCTCGACCCAATCTATTATTTTCTTGAATTTATCACTCATTTTTTATTCTCCTATATTACTTTTAATTTTATAAATTCAACTTCTAACTAAGATTTCCTTGTTCACATTTGTGGCAATTTTTATTAGGCAGGAATACTCAGTAAATATATGGAATTACTTAAAGTGAAAATTGGTAAAATTTACCGATTTTATGTATGATACGAAGAATGTATATAAATATATTTATGAAATCATTAAAGAATGGGATTCTGAAAGGGTGAGGACTGTTGAAATTAGCAATCGATCTTAACGGAGAGATTGAAATTTACATTGCTATAAAGTAATGGATTCTGCAACTAACGAATTCGTTAATTGAACGACACGATTGGCAAAGTCGATTTTTTTATTGAATTGAATGTAAGGATAGTTAAATATGAAAAAGTATAATATTCAGACGAATGTATTAGGCTATGATGTTAATCTTAAAGGAAGGAATTTTAATGAATATATTGATTACGGGAGGAAATCGAGGATTAGGATTAGAATTAGTACGAGTATTTCATAAAAATGGTCATACGGTTTTTCCAGTTGTAAGAAGTAAGGAATCTCTAACTTTCCTTATAGAATTGTTTAAAGAAAAATGTCATCCCATATACGCTGATATTAGTAAATATGAAAGTGTTAAAGGTATAGCTTCTCGACTAAGTTTTTACACCAACAGTCTTGATATTGTAATAAATAATGCAGGTATTCCAGGAGAAACATATGAAATTGAGAATGTAACCACAAAAGAATTAATGAATCTATACAATGTTCATTGTTTAGGGGTAGTTAGAACTGTTCAAGCAACATTAAGTTTTTTAAGTGAGTCTACAAATCCACGGATTATTAATATTTCATCACGTTTAGGTTCGTTATCTAAAATGGGCAGAGATGAATTTCCAAAAGGGAAGTTTTCTTACTCATATAGGATCGCTAAAGCAGCACAAAATATGCTTACACTTTGTTTAAATCAAGAGTTAGAGGATAAACCAATCTCAGTAACTGCTATTCATCCAGGTAAGGTACAAACTTCAATTGGGGGCTTATGATGCAGATAGTAGTCCAGAGGATGCTCCCAATAGAATCTATATTTACTCTTAAATTCTAAAAAAGATATATCGGGTAAGTTTTTAGAACTCTTAGTTAATGAAATGAACTGAACTGGTAGTATAAAAACGTACTAACCTATGAAGGTAGAAGATATTATTCCTTATTCAGCTAGCGCATGTATTAGTTGTACAAAGATAGGCTACTTCGGTAGTCTATTTTTTTGCTCTATATGGCAGGAAAGACGGATTTACTATTCAAAATATTTTAGGAAAACAGGGACACGCTACACTTAAAATTGGCGATAGTGTTATAGCAACGATGAAGATGGCATAGAACGTACAAATTGTAGATGAGTAAACGAAGGATTGGAGAGGGACATGGAATTTAACTACTACATCGCACAAAAAAATCTAAAAAATACTGTACAAACTATTACTAAAAATCAAAAATACTATATTTTATAAAAATGAAATCTAGTATATAGAGTTTTTTTACAAAAATTAATAGTAATAGTATTAAAATCCAAACAGGCTTGTACTCTATTAAATAATATAAACAGTACGACAATAATTTTATGGAGGTGTATCTATTTGCCATTTCCACCAGGCCCACCAGGGCAACCAACCCCACCAGGCCCAACTGGTCCATTTCCACCAGCTCCTCCAGGGCCGACAGGGATCACAGGTCCAACAGGAGCAACAGGAGCAGATGGAGCAACCGGAGCAACAGGATTAACAGGAGCAACAGGAGCGACAGGAGCAGATGGAGCAACAGGAGCGACAGGAGCAGATGGAGCAACAGGAGCAACGGGAGCGACAGGAGCAGATGGAGCAACAGGAGCAACAGGAGCAACGGGAGCGACAGGAGCAGATGGAGCAACAGGAGCGACAGGAGCAGATGGAGCAACAGGAGCAGATGGAGCAACGGGAGCGACAGGAGCAGATGGAGCAACGGGAGCGACAGGAGCAGATGGAGCAACGGGAGCGACAGGAGCAGATGGAGCAACGGGAGCGACAGGAGCAGATGGAGCAACGGGAGCGACAGGAGCAGATGGAGCAACGGGAGCGACAGGAGCAGATGGAGCAACGGGAGCGACAGGAGCAGATGGAGCAACGGGAGCAGATGGAGCAGATGGAGCAACAGGAGCGACAGGAGCAACCGGAGCAACCGGAGCAGATGGAGCAACAGGAGCGACAGGAGCAGATGGAGCAACGGGAGCGACAGGAGCAGATGGAGCAACGGGAGCGACAGGAGCAGATGGAGCAACGGGAGCGACAGGAACAGATGGGGCAACAGGAGCAACAGGAGCAGATGGAGCAACAGGAGCGACAGGAGCAACCGGAGCAACCGGAGCAACCGGAGCAACCGGAGCAACCGGAGCAGATGGAGCAACAGGAGCGACAGGAGCAGATGGAGCAACGGGAGCGACAGGAGCGACAGGAGCAACAGGAGCAATAGGAGCAGATGGAGCAACAGGAGCGACAGGAGCAGATGGAGCAACGGGAGCGACAGGAGCAGATGGGGCAACAGGAGCAACAGGAGCAACAGGAGCAGATGGAGCAACAGGAGCAACCGGAGCAGATGGAGCAACGGGAGCGACAGGAGCAGATGGAGCAGATGGAGCAACGGGAGCGACAGGAGCAAATGGAGCAACAGGAGCAACGGGAGCGACAGGAGCAAATGGAGCAACAGGAGCAGATGGAGCAACGGGAGCGACAGGAGCAGATGGAGCAACGGGAGCGACAGGAGCAGATGGAGCAACGGGAGCGACAGGAGCAGATGGAGCAACGGGAGCGACAGGAGCAGATGGGGCAACAGGAGCAACAGGAGCAACAGGAGTAGATGGAGCGACAGGAGCAACTGGACCAGCGTTCGCACCAACAATTAATCGAATTTATGTATCTAACACAAATAGTAACGATGTATCAGTCATAGATGGAAATACAAATTCTGTCATTGCTACAGTACCGGTAGGAACAACCCCAAGAGGTGTAGCCGTAAATCCAGTTACGAACAGAATTTACGTGGCTAATTTTGCAAGTGATAATGTCTCAGTAATTGATGGAGATACAAATACAGTTATAGCTACAATCCCAGTAGGAACTGGTCCAGATGAAGTAGCTGTAAATCCTATTACAAACCGACTATACGTTTCGAATCAAGGGTCAGATAATGTTACAGTAATTGATGGAAGTACAAATTTATTAATTACGACACTGACAGTAGGTGATGGACCATCTGGTATTAAAGTCAATACGAATACGAATGAAATTTACGTTGCAAACAAGTTTAGTGATAATGTCAGTGTAATTGATGGAAACTTAAATTCAGTCATAACTACCATTACAGTTGGTACTGCACCAGAAGATGTAGGAGTAAATCCAAACACGAATCGAATTTACACTGCAAATTCAGGTAGCAATGATGTTACAGTAATCGATGGAAATACGAATACTGTTTTAACAACAGTTGCAGTTGGTACAGTACCTATTGCTTTAGGTGTAAATAAAAATTCAAACCGTATATATGTAGCAAACCAAACCGCTTTTACTGTTTCAGTAATCGATGGAAATAGTAATACAGTTATTGCTACTTTAAATACAGGTCTTGGCCCACGTGGTGTAGGTATTAATCCAAATACAAACAAAATTTACGTGGCTGACGAGAATGCTGACAATTTAGGAGTATATAGTGGACCTTCTAACTCTGCTGAAACTTTTATAGGAACAGGAGATGGTCCATTTGGTGTAGATGTTAATCCATAACATAATTTTTAGATGGAATAAAGGATTAACTGTTTTTATTACCAGGATGATGAAAGTATAATAGAAGAAATAAGTAGGTAGTTAAATTGCTCTTTATTACGATTAATTTTTTATTAATGTAATAGAGCTTTTTTAATTCCACTTTTTTAAGATATATTTAGGAACTTGCATTATGGATACCATGAATGAATTTGTAGAAATCTTGTTGAACTAACGAATCAGTTAGTTCAATAAGATTAGCAACAATTTTTTATAACAAAGCCTTTATTTCAAGTTCTATAATATAATAGGTCTATATAGAAATTAATCTCAAACATAATTAATCTATTACACTTCAATTATAAGTCTTTAAATGAAACAGATAACAGAAAACCCTTAAAGTGTTTCAGGATGAGATAATAAGGGTGCAATACTAGTTTTTTTGTTTTTGCACATACTGCCCATTTATATGTTCATTATAGAAAAGCGACTTCTGCTAATTGAAGTCGCTATTTTTGTATATTTCAATCCTTATCCCTTATAACATTTAAATGGATCGATAATCTCCCAATCAGCTAACAAATTGACCCCGCATTTTACAAATTTTAAGAGCCAGTTGTGTGATGTATTTCACAGTCTTGGAATTAGTCTTTCTGTACAATTATGACAAAGAAGAAGACTTCATCATGTATCCAATTTTATCAATTAAACAGACACTTCGATGTTAAAAAATTCACATGGAGGTTGAACATGATATGAGAAATTCCCTCGAGCGCTCATTTTACTCAAAAAGCAGTATGTATTCATTTTTTATTATTTTGCTTCTACTCTTTACAACGTGGGTTGGAACGGACCGGTTTTTACACTTCGATATGGCATTAATGGGTTATTTTATTTCTTCGCTCATTTTTGCAGTAGGCCTAACGATTAGGATGTCTGCATGGCTTATCAGGCCAGCAACAAACCAGGTCATAAAGCGTAGTTTGAAAAATTTAAAACAAAATTCAAGAAAAAAACGGAATTTAACATCTATCGCCAAAACAGCATTTGAAAATATTTTCTTACAGAAATTTATTTTTAAAAGAGGTATTTACAGAGGTGTACAACATTTACTAATTTCTTGGGGATGCATTGGTTCCTTTGCAATCACCTTTGGTTTGACATTTGGCTGGATGCACTTTGAACTTGTAGATCCAAATACCTACACAATTGTCGTTATGGGTGTTGATACCATTTCAATGGCAGCACACGGTATATTCGCTGAAATGGTTTACAACGGATTAAACATTACAGCTGTTATGGTACTTATTGGTGTAATCATGGCAATCGCAAGAAGAATAGTGAGTCAAGATGTAAAAGTGACACAACGTGCTGAATTTGATTTATTACCTTTATATTTATTGCTAGCTGTAACAGTGTCAGGACTCATATTAACTGTTTCATATTCACTTTTAGATGGTTGGTTGCACCATTACTTAACACTTATTCACCAATTGACAGTTGTTATTTTACTTATCTATTTTCCATTCGGAAAGTTATTTCATTTACCAATCCGTCCATTAGCAACAGCAGTACCAATGAACTATCAACAAGAACTTATGGTGTATACAAGGCCTTGTAAAAGATGTGGGAAACTCTATAGTTCTGATGATCAAATTAGCGATGTAAAAGATATATTAGCTGCCCAAAGCTTTGATTTACAACTTGAAGATAGAAGTTATCTCTCAGACTACTGTTTACCATGTCGAAGAAGAATCAGAGTCATGAAGCAGCTAAATTCAAAGCCACATCTTAAAAGTGGTGATCCTATATCTACATTAAATGGAATTCAAATGTCTGGTTTTAGTAAAAACAGATCAGATGATTATTATCGTTTTCCAGAGGAAGTACAAGAAAATATTAATTTATATAACAAAGGGGATCATGAAGAATGAGCCAATACATTGTCAAAGAAGGTGTTAAAAACCTTCATAAACCGGGAGAAAAGTTAATTACTACCCATTGTTGTTATTGTGGAATGCAATGTGGAATGCATATTCGTGTGAATGAGAAGTCAGGAAAAGTAGTTGGGGTAGAGCCAAGGTATGACTGGCCAGTTACAAAAGGAAAAATGTGCCCAAAAGGGGTAACCGCATACCAAACTGTTGAGCACGATGAACGAATCCTTACTCCACTTATTAAGAAAAACGGAGAATTTGTTAAAGCTACTTGGAATGAAGCGCTAGACCTTATTGAAGAAAACTTTAAGCGAATACAAAAAGAAAGTGGAAGAGATGCTTTATCTGTTTTTGGTGGAGTATCTATGACTAATGAGAAATGCTATTTAGTAGGTAAATATGCGAGAGTTGGTCTTGGTACCAGGTTTATCGACTACAATGGTCGATTCTGTATGAGCTCTGCAGCAGGGGGATTCATTAAGACACTCGGAACTGACAGAGGTTCAACCCTTCCGTGGACTGAATTAGAACATACAGACTGTTTCTTTATTGCTGGTTCAAATACCGCTGAGTGTCATCCAACGAGCATCCAATGGTTGTGGAGAGCAAAGGACAAGGGAGCTAAACTGATTGTGGCAGATCCACGGGAGACTCCAACAGCGCGTGTTGCAGATGTACATTTGGATCTTAAGCCAGGTACAGATTCTGCATTGGCGAACGGAATACTTCATCTACTCATTAAAAATGACTACGTAGATCAAGTCTATGTAAATGAGAGATGTAATAATTTTGAAGAACTTAAGAAAACAGTTGAAAAGTTCAAACCTGAATTTACTTCAAAGATAACAGGCGTGTCGGTTGGAAAAATCGTAAAAGCTGCTCATATTTATGGACTATCTCAAAAATCAGTTGTTATGTTTGCGAGAGGTGTAGAACAACAGTCAAAAGGTGTAGATAACGTTTCACTTTATACATCGATGGCACTGCTTAGGGGACAAATAGGTAAATTTGCTTCTGGTGTTGCTACTTTTACGGGTCAGGGAAATGGTCAAGGAGGAAGAGAGCACGGGCAAAAAGCCGACCTTTTACCAGGATATAGAAAGCTTACAGATAAAGAAGCAGTGAAGTATGTATCAAAAGTATGGGGAATCGATCCAAGCGAAATGCCAAAGCCAGGTGTTTCTGCATATGAAATGTTCGATGAAATTCAGAAAGGTAACATTCGTGGTATGCATGTTATTTGTAGTAACCCAGCAGTCTCTGCACCGAATCTTGAACATATTTGGAACGGGTTTAGGAAGCTGGATTTTCTAGTTGTCAGTGATTTCTTCTTATCTGAAACAGCAGAGTTTGCTGATGTAGTATTACCAGCTACTACTTGGGCAGAGGATGAAGGAACAACAACAAACCTCGAAGGTCGAGTAATCCGAATCCGTAAAGTAAGAGAACCTTTAGGTGAATCAAAGCCAGATTGGAAGATTGTGAGCTTAATTGCAGAACGAATGGGCAAAGGTAAATATTTTTCATATCAAAATGCCAAAGAAGTTTTTGAAGAGTTTCGATTAGCCACTAAAGGTGGGAAAGCAGACTATTACGGAATAACATGGGATCGAATTGATAATGAAGACGGAGTATTTTGGCCTTGTCCTTCCGAAGACCATCCGGGCACTCCAACGATGTTTATAGACCAGTTTGGAACGCCAGACGGTAAAGCAAACCTACCAATTGTAGAATGGAAGGAAGCAGGTGAAATTCCAACGAAGGAGTATCCTTTGTTCTTAACTACAGGAAGGGTAGTGTTTCACTATTTATCTGGTGCTCAAACAAGAAGAGTCAAGTTTCTTATGGAACAATGTCCTGAGCCATTTGCTGAGATGCATCCGGCACTTGCAAGCCAATATGGATTAGAAGATGGCGAGCTTGTAAAGTTAATAACACCACGTTCCCAAATGATAGTTAAAACGAAATTAACAAAAGCAACGAGAAGGGATACGGTATTTGTTCCATATCATTGGGGAAAAGAATTAGCGGTCAATCAATTAACCAATCCATGTTTAGATCCGATTTCGAGAATGCCAGAATTTAAAGTATGCTCACTGAAGATTGAGAAATATAAATAACTTTAGCAAGGAGTCGGGATTGATGAATAAAATCATGTATTTAGAATTTGAGCGATGTATTGGATGTCGTTCATGTCAAGCAGCTTGCCGAGAATGCGGTGATCATGACGCAAGAGAAAGAAACTATGTAGAATATGTTGATTTCATGGAAAGTCGTCAAACCTTTCCGATGCTTTGTATGCAATGTAAAGATCCAGCGTGTGCACGTGTTTGTCCCGCGAATGCCATTCAAATAACTGAAGAAGGTGTAGTTCTTTCAGCTATGGAAGAGAAATGCATAGGTTGCAGGAATTGTACTTTTGGATGTCCGTTTGGTATTCCTAAGTTCGATTTTAAAGAAAATAAAATGTACAAATGTGACATGTGCTACGATCGCTCAAAATACGATATTGCACCAATGTGTGCTTCTGTATGTCCTAGTGATGCGATTCGTTTTATTGATTTTGATGAAATGCAGCAGCTGCGTAGAAAAAGATCTCAGATGAACCTAGTTGAAGGTAAAAAACCACAAGAAGGAAATAAGTGGGAATACGTTCCAGAATTCTTTGGAGTGTATACGTAAGTAAGATCATGTAAGGCGAAAGGAGACGTACCTATGCCTCAAGATAGTAAAGGGAAACGAAATGTAATAGAAACAAAAGATGATATGATTAACTTAATCGATAACTTAAACAGGAATGAAGATTTAAAATTAAATAGAAGATCTTTTCTAAAGTCCGTTGTAGGTGCTTCCGTTACTCTAGGATTAGCAACTGTTCCATTTTCAGCTATTGCCCTCAATAATAAGAAAGATGATTCGAACAGAAAAAAGATTATAAGATTAAAAGAATTACCAAAAGATAGTTCAATGAACTTTAACTATCCAACAGCTGATGAACCTGCGATACTAGTACACACAAAAGATGGTAAACTAAAAGCTTATAATAATAAATGCACTCATTTACAATGTCCTGTTTTTTATGATAAGGAAGAATCAAAGCTATTGTGTCCTTGTCACCGTGGATTTTTTAGCGTGAATAATGGTCAGCCTCTAGCTGGCCCACCTCAGCGTGAATTACCACTGATAGAATTAGAAGTAATAAATGATGTTGTTTACGCAGTAGGAAGGAAAGTTCGTCATGGTTCATAAAAAATATTGGATAATCATATTTATAACCCTATTTGTTAACGTGGTGATGCTTCAATGGACGATCGAGTCTTTTTATGGAGAAAAATATGAACATGTTAAGCTATTTACTGTTATAGGCGTTCTTTCTTCTATAGTTTGCTTTCTAACTTACTTAAAATGGAGAAAGCAAGAATATCAAAAATAATCAAGGTTAACAGATAGAATGTATGCATGGAAGTAATAATAAAAATCCCTGGGTTTAAAAAAACTGGGGGATTTTTACTTATGATTTTACTAGTTATATTATGTTTAAAATAGATTAAGTTTTTAAGTTACCACTCGTTTGTTGCTTCAATTAATAAATTGCTTCCTTTAAAGGATCTCTCACCAAAATGTGTAATCAAAGTACATTCTGAAATAGATGATGTTTGTTCATCCATTATGTAGCTTATAAACATACCAGAGGCAATTTCTTTCTTTGTTTCATCGAATACTCGTACTTTTTTTCCTTCTAAACTATGTAGTTTCGCTTTTTGAAGAAAGGAGACCCAATAATTCCAATTTGTAATGATGTAAGCTCCTTCTCCATTAATTAAGTAGCCTAATAAACTTTGAGAATCATTATATTTAGCATTAAGAACTAGAATAAGATTTTTAATAATATCGTGTACGATTGTATATTGTTTTAGATTTAATTGTGGAGAAAAATTAATTTTTAAAGATCCTTTGTTGGAATCTACGACACCTTCTAATTTAATGTTACTGTTTGTGTAAAAATACGTTCCGTCTTGTATTCTAAACCCATTCATATGAAGGGTATGTTCGATAGATTTATCAGGGCTAATAGCATGTAATTTAACAGTTAACATGATCAGTTTCTCCTCCTGTGACTTTATCACTAACGTTCGATTCATCTATTATTATAGAAGAAACGGTAGAAATCTCATGTGACATTTATTACAGGTAAGTGTGGGAATAGTATGACAAGCATAGTTAATCACACAAAAAAGAAAGTGGTCTACAGTAATTAGACCACCGTTCCTTTAATCAACAAAAGATTTACTTTTTGAATTACTCCCTGTTCACTTGTTACCATCATTGCTTAGATATATTTTCTAGTATTTTATATTCCATTTTCAATTTTTCACGGTAAGTCATCCATACAACAATAACAAAACTGAGAAGCGCAAACTCAGATAATGCCATAAATCCAATCGCATAATGTCCTGTCAAGCTAAACACAGATGTTAAAACTAATGGAGGAAAGAACCCACCTAAACCTCCCATAGCAGCAACTAAACCATTTACAATTCCGGCTTGTTTTGTAAAGTAGAGTGGTACTAATTTAAAAATTATACCGTTTCCGATCCCTGCACAAACTGCTACTAATAAAACTCCTACTGTGTATAGTTTAATAGTAGGCGAAAAAGATAATAGAACTCCTGAGAATGTTAGCCCCCCAAAGACAAACAATAATATATTGAAAGCATTGTATTTATCTGAAAGAAGGCCACCGATTGGTCGGAAAAATGTTGCTAGAGCAATGAATCCAGCTGTACGTATACCAGCGTCAACAGGACTTAAATTAAAATTATTAACTAAGAAATTTGGTAAATAGATTGTAAATGCAACAAATGATCCGAAAGTAATGAAATAGAATAAATTAAGTGCCCATAAAGTTGAATTACGATAAACCTCTTTTACCTGCTTTATAATCGGAACATTTACTTTCTTCTCACTTTTATCACCGAACAGAAAGTTTAATAGGGCAAACACAATTAATAATACTAAATAAAATCTGACCGTTGTTTCCCAGCCAAATGATTTAGCCAAAACAGGTGCAGAAAAAGTAGTAATGGCTGTACCAATATTACCAGATCCATAGATTCCATTCACAAAACCATGTTTATGTGAAGGGTAATACTTTGGCAGTGAAGTTACTCCGATTGAAAAGGTTGCCCCACCTATTCCAACGAACAATCCTCCGATAACTAAATCTAAAAGACAATCGGCATGACTAATGAAGAATACAGGAAATAAAAGAGCAAGAAAACAGCTTGTGAAAATGGGTCTGGCTCCAAATCGATTTGTGTAATACCCGATTGGAATACGTAGAATGCTTCCTAAGATTACAGGGATGGCCGTGGCTAGTGCGACTTGACCATTTGTTAATTCAATATCTTGCCGAATATTTGGCATTAGTGAAGAAATGAGTACCCACACCATGAACCCCACGATGAGACTTGATGTTTGAAGAGGTAATTGAATTTTAGAACCTTGCATATAATGATGCCCCTTTCAATGGATCAATAATAAAATTTACTAAGTAAATATTATCAATCCATCGAAAGAAATGTTGTGAAGTATATCACACAAATGAGGCTAGGATGAATAATTTATTTAAAACATTTGAACCTAAGTTAAGGCTATTTAATAAAACGATTTTAATAAATTCATATAAAGACACATGCAATAACTTAATTTATAAATAGTCTTATAGAGTACTAAGAGTACTAATCTATGTTACAAATATCTTTTGGACAGTTATCACAGCCAATTTCATTTTTAAGAAATTGTAAGTCTTTGATGATAATTTTTCCATCGAAAGAATAACTAATAACATTATTTTTCTTTAAATGGCTTAACATCCGATTAACACTTTCTCTAGTAGCAGCACAAAACTTAGCCAGGTCTTGATTGGTAAGGTGAATATTAAGAAGAATTCCGTTTTCTTGTAACTCTCCATAAGAGTTTGATATACGGATGAGTGTAGAATAAAGTGCGCCTTTTTTACCATTTAATACTAAGTCACGAATCTTTGATTGATTTTTTCTAAGGTGAGTAGAAATCCATTTCATAAATTCAAATGTCAATGGAGCATCGTTAATTAGTTTTTTTTCTAAGATATCTTTAGGGATAACCTGCACTTCTGCTGCTTCTAAAGCGTAAGCGCTAAGCATATAGTTCGGATTCTCTGAAAAGAGAGTTAATTCTCCAATTAAGTCGTCTTTTTTACAAATGCGAAGATTTAATTCATCACCGTATATAGTTAGCTTACTTATTTGGATCATTCCTGATTTAATTATATACAATTCTTTCGCATCTTCTCCTTCTTGAAATAAGAAGGTACCTTTTTTTACTGAACGAGTCGTTCCGATTGACTGTAATAAGGAAGCCAAGTCTTCAGAAACGATTGAAAGGTCACTTTTTCTTTTGATATTTTTTTCCATCAAAGTATCTCCGCTCCGTTAAAGTTGAACACCATTGTATTTATCAAGAAAACATTTATTACTATAATACCATGCTATTCAAAAGCATAGAACTCTAAGGATATAGAATAAGAAAAGTTTGATGTGGTAGTAGGCTAAATCGCTATAGAAGGGAATGACTTAAGGAAGATGATATGTTCTGGCGTTACAGATAATTACATTTTAGCAACAATTCAATCAATACGGGAAAAACGAGATGATCGATACTTTGAGCTCAGTTGTTCATCTTATTCATTTATTTATAGTAGAAATAAGAACATTGAAACAGAAATAAACATAAAAAAAACTTCCCATGTAAGAGAAGTTCTTTGTTCATTTAGGAAATTATCCTTGTAAAATAGTATTCAAATCTTCTTTTGCATTAGTAATTAATTTTAAGCCAAATGCATCAACTAATACTTTTAAAACTCCTTCATTAATAAAGTCAGGTGCTTTTGGTCCGATTCGAATATCTTGGATGCCAATACTAAATAGCCCTAATAATATGGCTACAGCTTTTTGTTCAAACCAAGAAAGTATAATGCTAACTGGCAATTCATTGACACTACAATGAAAGCTTTTTGCTAAAGCGGCCGCAATTTTAATTGTGGAAATTGAATTATTGCATTGCCCTAAATCTATAAATCTAGGAATGCTAGTACCAGTTATTGTACCGTAATCTACATCATTAAAACAGAATTTACCGCAAGATGTTGTTAAAATTACTGTATCATTTGGTAAAGAAGTGACAAGTTCACGATAATATTCTCCACCTTTTCCTGGGGCGTCACATCCTGCTACAACAAAGAACCGTTGAATTTTCCCATTTTTTACAGCTTCTACAATTTCAGGAGCTATAGACAAAACTGTTTCGTGATGGTAACCAGTTGTCATTACTTCTTTTGATTCCATATTTGCTTCTGGTAGATCTAATGCACGTTGAATTAATGGGGAAAAATCTTCCCCTATAATCTTTGTTACACCTTCTAATCCAGCTACTTCATATGAGTAGAAACGATCTGCATAACTTCCCTTTATTGGCATCACACAGTTTGTGGTTGCTAAAATTGCTCCAGGGAATTTTTCAAATAACCGACGTTGATCAAACCAAGCTTTTCCGATGTTCCCTTTTAAATGTGTATATTTTTTCAATGCTGGATAACCGTGAGCTGGTAACATTTCTGAGTGGGTGTAAATATTTATACCTTTACCCTCTGACTGTTTTAACAATTCTTCTAATGCAAATAAATTGTGACCAGTCACTACAATGCATTTTCCTTCGATTTTATTAGAAGTAACTTGTACAGGTTCAGGAATTCCAAAATGCTTTGTATGAGCTTCATCTAATAGCTCCATTACCCGAATGGCTGCCTGACCTACTTTCATAGCCATATCAATGTGTTCTTGTAAGTTAAAATTAGAATTTGTTAAAGTCATATATAAAGCTTCATGTGTTACTTGATCAACAAATGGATCAGTATACCCTAATTGAGCTGCATGTGTGCGGTAAGCTGCAATTCCCTTTAATCCATAAACGATAGTATCTTGTAAACTTGCAATTGTTTCATCTTTTCCACATACACCGACAATCTTACAACCGCCATTCGGAGTTTGTTCACATTGGTTACAAAACATCATTCATCCCCCTAACTTTTACTAACCTTATTATAGGGCAGGATATAATCATTATTTGTGACTTAAATCACAGGATATTTCTAAGGAAATTGATCTATGGTTGAATACTTAACTATTTTATTGAACAAACTTTTACATTAGTTTAATTATGATGGAATTTGATTATTTAAGAAAAAAGGTAGGAGGGGATAGTTTGAGGACGAATATAACTCAGACTATTCTATACAACTAAAGCAGGTTTTAGTTGTATTTGATTCACTAAAGGCTGTCTAAATAGACAGCCTTTAGTTCTAACAGGAATTTATTTTTTATATGAGAATTTCTTTAAATATTATCACAAATTGTATATTGAGAGATTAATAGAGTATTTATAAGAAATCCGTGGATTACTTATCAGAGTAGCTTTTAGGTAACTTAAAATGATTCTGAGTCATCACATCACGTAGTCGGTCAGGGTAATCAGTAATGATTCCATCAACTCCATCATCAATCAACTTTTGCATAGTTGATTGGTCGTCAACTGTCCATGGAATAACTTTCATACCAAACTGGTGAGCTTCTTGAACCATACTTTTAGTAATATAAGGCGAATAGTTCGCGTCAGTTATTTTGCCATCTTGTGGGAAACCATGTACTGGAGAGATTGCGTCTACGCCTAATGAATGAGCAGCAGCAACGAGATTCCCATCAAAGTCATCAATATCAATTCCACCTAACCAAGGGGATTTACCGGGTTTGCCAGGTTGTAGAAATTCAGGTCCGTTCGTTAGCGCAACAAGAGGTAATCGAGGTTCAACTTCATGCATACGCTTGAGCGCACCCCAGTCAAAACTTTGGATTGACACTTGGTTTAGCATGCCGGCTTCACGAACTTGTTTGGCAACAATTTGAACGAATTCCTCGCGAGGAGCTGTCTGTTCAGGTGCTCCAGCTTCTACTTTTGTTTCAATATTCATCCACACTTTTTTAGCTTTGTATTGCTTTACAAGATCAAATATTTCAGTTAATAGTGGCATGTGAGCACCGGGACTCAGTTGCTGACCAGGGAATTGAGGTAGACCTTTTGAACCACAATCAAGCGTCCTTACTTGAGCTAGCGTTAAATCTTTTATGTATTTGCCAACGTATGGGTACTCAGTATCGCCAACGAATGCTGGTTTAGTGTCAGAGCATTTGTTACCTGTAATCTTACGGTCGTGTGTAATGACAGCTTGATGATCCTCAGTTATTTGTACATCTAGCTCAAGAGTACTTACGCCGAGTTCAAGTGCATGAGAGAATGAAGCTAAAGTTGACTCAACTGTAAGTCCTAGTCCTCCACGGTGCGCTTGAAGGTCAAATCCTTTTGGACCAAATGACTTTAGCGAATTCTTGTTCTCAGAAAGTGTTTGTGCTGAAACTTGACTAACTCCTGAATATACCATTAGTGATGTCATTGCTGCTAAAATTAATTTTTTCCCATTCATTTTTGATCATCTCCTCATATAAATCTATTACTCTATAAGAATAGATGACAAATTTAAAGTTCGAATGATTAAAATAATAAATAAAAGTAAATAAATGTTGAAAAATGTAAAAATAATTAGTTTTTTAAAGAAAAAAATAAGCCAAATCCAACTTAAATCGGATTTGGCTTATTTTTATTGCGCCTTTTTCGCTCTATTTTCTTTTACTTCAAAAGTTAACTTTTCTTTACCCATTAATATAATCGCGATAAATCCTAAAGTAATCGGAATTAGTGTCCATTTAAAAGTAGTTGCAACAGAATGTGCCATTGCTTCAGAGATTTTATGAAGTACTTCTGGTGGAATTTTAGCTCTTGCATCAGCGGATAATAATGCACGTGAGTCAATTTTTCCGCCAAATGCACCTAAATTACCTAGTAAATCACTTAATTTATCTTTAAAAACGTGGTTTTGAATTGTACCAAAAATCGTTACACCAATTGTCATACCTAATGTTCTAAAGAACGTATTTGTTGAAGTAGCGATACCTCGTTTTTGTGGTTCGATTTTATGTTGAGTTGCCATACTTAATAATGAGAAGGAACAACCCATTCCAAGACCAGCGATAATCATGTAAAACGTTACTGTTGACCTGGCTGTATTTGTATCTAATGTGCTTAATAAATACATTCCAATAAAGAATAAAACAACTGAAACTAACATAATACTTCGATAACTAAATCTACGTACTGATTGACCTGCAACTTGGCTACCTACAACTGAACCAAGCATCATTGGAATAAGAATGATACCAGAATTTGTAGCTGTACCACCATAAACTGATTGAACAAAAAGTGGGATTAATACAGTCGTAATAATAAAAGCAGAACCGTAGAAAAATGCAACACCTTGAGTTGCCGCAAATAGTTGCTTTTTAAATAAGCTAAATGAAATAATTGGCTCTTCGACTTTTCTTTCAATTAGAATAAATGCGATAAACAGTACTGCAAAGATTGCAAATAAGGAAATAATTTGACCAGAATTCCAATCATATTCATTTCCACCAAGTTCAAGCGCAAACATTAAACTGACAACTGAACCAACAAGTGTAATTGCACCAAACCAGTCAATCTTAAGCTTTCTAAGCTGCAGATTTTCTTTATAAAACTGAGAAATTAAATATAAGGAAATAATACCTAAAGGTAAGTTAATGTAGAAAATCCAACGCCAATCAATTTGATCAGTAATATATGCTCCTAAAAGTGGCCCAAATACACTAGAAAGACCAAAAACTGCACCAAATAAACCAGTCATTTTTCCACGTTTTTCAGGTGGGAAAATATCAAAAATAATTGTAAAGGCAATTGGCATTAGTGAACCTCCACCAATTCCTTGAATCGCACGATAAACACTTAATTGAACGATACTGTTTGCTGTTCCACATAATGCAGAACCAATTAAGAAAATTAAAAGTCCTAATAAATAAAATCGTTTACGTCCATACATATCTGATAACTTACCAAATATCGGCATACTCGCCATTGTAGCAACCAAATAGGCTGAGGTTACCCAAATAAATTGGTCTAAACCACCTAGTTCTCCAACAATTGTCGGCATTGAAGCTGAAACAATTGTGTTATCCATAGCCGCCATCAGCATTCCTAATAATAGACCTGCTACGACAAAGCCAACCTTGCTTTCTTTTGAAACCATCAAGTTTCCCCCTTAGTTAATTCTTTAGTCTCTTTTGGAATTAACTCATTAATATCATTCCAAAATTTAAATAATAATGTTAACTCTTTATCGTCATACTGGTTAAAAATATTAGAAAGAGAGTCAGATAATGGTTTAAAAAGCTCTGCTAATTCATCATCACGATCATACACTGGTTGAATAATTACTCGTCTACGATCATTTGGATCTTGAATTCGTTCAACGAGATTGACTTTTTCGAGTCGGTCAATCACACCTGTTATAGCACCTGTCGTTAGATGTGTTAATTGAGCTAACTTTCCAGCTGTAATAGGACCAGTGTGGCAAAGTAATTCTCGACATCGTAAATCAGTCGCATTTAAATGAAGGTTAGAGGCAAGCCCTTCATTAAATAGAACGATTGAAGTGCTAAATTTTCTAAATTCCATTATTAGAGACGGAATAAATTCACTTCGGACGATCGGGTTTTCTGACATTTCATTCTCTCCTTAATATATAGGCAGTACTAAAAAAGTTAACGTAACTAAATATCTTAGTAACTAAAATAATTATAATTCAAAGAAACCAATTAAAGAAGAAATTGTGAGTATTTTAACCAAAATTTAATTTAGTATTTAATAATGATTTTTGAACATTTTTAGTGTGAATAGGGTAAATGGGATTAGGGGGTATAATTTGGATTAGTTTGAATTTAGGGATTAGGAAATAGGAGAAATGTCATGAGAGAAAAAGTCTATTTTCAAACTCTATTACCCCAAATATCTTTTTCAATAATTAAGTGTCCTTTAACGAATGCTATAAAAAGGAAGTTAATGAAAAAAAGTGTAGGTGTTCACAATGGAAAAGAATATTAAAATTGTACCTTATCGTACTTCCTGGGAAGAGGATTTTCAGTCAGAAAAAAAGGCAATTGATCTATTATTACCAGAGAAAGCAGCGATTTACCATATAGGGAGTACTTCAATTCCGAATATGTTTGCGATGCCAATTATTGATTTAATGATTGTAGTAGAATGTTTAAAAAAGTTTGATGAATATAGTGATGTACTAAAAACGTTAGGTTACGAACAAATGGGGGATCAATCTAAGCAAGACAGAAGATTTTTTGTAAAATGTGATGATTATTGTAGTTTTCATATTCAAGTATATGCAAAAGGAAATGCTGCGGTTGAACGAAATATTGTATTTAGGGAATATATGATCGCGCATACTGATCAAGCAATGGAATATATAAAATTAAAAAAAGAACTTGCTAAAAACAAATCAGAATATAAAAGAGGTCGAAAAGAATTTTTAGATGAAATTGATAGAAAAGCAAGTAAATGGAAGAAATAAGACTCCTTCCAAAGGAAGGAGTGGCTTAACGATGTTCCTCATAATTCGTAAGATGTGAAATTTCTTTTATTTGGGCAATTTGTTGTGAATTTAATGGTTTTGCAAAATAAGCGTTAATATTCTCTAATAATTGTTCCTTATTTCTAGCTCCAACCGCTAATGATGAAACTACTTTATGAGAAAGAACATATTGTAAAGCTAAACTATGTAAAGATTGTTCTTCATCAAGAAGCCTGCTAAGTTTGTGAATTGTTTCGTTACATTCATGTTCTGAATATGACATATAACCCTTATTAGATAATTTTTTTTCCCATTTGCTTGTTAATAGTCCTTTTGCTACGGAACCACGTGCAATGACAGAAATATTATTTTTTTCGAAAAGCGGAAAGAATTCTTCAGGTCTACGCTCTAGAACATTATATTGCATCATAACACCTTGTATAGATGAATCATTTACAAATCGATTAATAACATTCGGACGAATTGAAGAGATTCCATAATGGCGAATTAAGCCTTCTTTTACTAGTTCATCAAAAGTACAAACAGTTTCTTCGTATTGATCCTCGATTGTTCCACCGTGAAGTTGGTAATAATCAATATAGTCTGTTTTTAATCTACGTAAACTGTCTTTCACAGCTTCTTTAATATATGCTCTTGATGGATCCCAATACCATTTATTATCGTTTGAGTTATTCCAACGGTTTCCGACCTTCGTTGCAATAATCACTTGATCTCTACGACCTTTTAAAGCTTTTCCAACGATTTCTTCATTTTTACCGAAATCATATAAATCAGCAGTATCAAAGTAATTAATTCCAGCATCGATTGCAGCATGAATTGTTGAAATCGCCTCATTCTCTTCAGTCCCAAGAGACATACAACCTAAACCAATTTCGGATATTTCTAATAAAGTAGAACCAATCTTACGTTTTTTCATATAAATCCCTCCAAATTTAATTGTAGGGAAAACAGAATTATTTTACAACATAGAGAAACTTGCCATTAGAGTTTTGAATCCATTCTTGGACGGTTTTATATTGCATACTAATAACTTCAAGGCTTTTTAAAATTTCTGTTTTGGAGCCTACAAGGACAACAGAGTTTTCCGTCATACACATTTTCATCAGACTACCTCATTTCAGAAAGTATTTTAATGAAATAAATGATAAAATGTATGTGACAACCATATTAATTAGAACAAGGTGATGAAAAAAATGAAAAAATTTGAAGAAAAAACACTAGCAGAAGAAAAAATATTCGCAGGAAGAGTTATATCTCTTTATCATCAACAGGTAGAATTACCGAATGGAAATACAAGTACACGTGAAATCGTAAAGCATCCCGGCGCAGTAGCAGTTATTCCAATTACAAACGAAGGCAAGATCGTATTTGTCGAGCAGTATCGAAAAGCACTAGAAAGAAGTCTTTTAGAAATTCCAGCTGGAAAATTAGAAAAAGGCGAAGAGCCACTTGTAACGGCTAAACGAGAGCTAGAAGAAGAGACTGGATATGAAGCAGCTGAGTGGGAACACATACAATCTTTTTATACCTCACCAGGATTTGCAGACGAGTATATACATATATATGTAGCAAAAGGTTTGAAGAAATTAGAAAATAGTGCGGCTTTAGACGAAGATGAATTTGTCGAAATTTTTGAGCTAACATTAGATGAGTGTCTAGAAGAGCTAAAAAAAGGTTCAATCCATGATGCGAAAACATGTTTTGCAGTCCAATATTTACAATTATTACAACAAAATTAAAATAAAATTAAAAATAATTCTCAAAATATGGTAATAAACATGTTAAAATAAAGTGACTTTTTTTGAGAGGATGAGTAGATGAGAATTTCATCAATAAAAAAAACAGCTAAAAATCGTTTATCTGGTAATTGGGGAAAAGCGATTTTAACGCTAGTAATTTTTGGGGTAATACAAGGACTTATTTATATGTTACTTAATGGGTCAGTCAATCATCATTATACAGGAAGTATATTTTTAGATTTGGATCAACAAGATTTAATCCCTGGTGGAATCCAAACAGTAATCGAAATTATTAATGCAATTTTAAATACTTTACTGGCATATGGTTTAATTGTTTACTTTTTAAAGTTGATTCGTGATGAGGAAAAAAGCATATCGGACTTATTTTACTATTTTAAAAGTGGACATCAATTTATAAGAGCAATAATAGTTGGATTTTTAGTAACTTTATTTACAGTACTATGGACGCTTTTACTAATAGTTCCTGGAATTATTAAAGGGATCTCTTATTCACAAGTTGGATATATTTTAAAAGATTATCCAGAAATGAATGCCCTAGATGCGATTACATTAAGTAGAAGAATGATGGATGGATATAAATGGAAATTCTTTTTATTAGGACTTTCATTCATCGGTTGGGGTCTATTAGTTATCATTACTTTTGGTCTTGCTTTGTTTTATGTAGCTCCTTACTTTTATGCTTCTCAGGCTCAATTTTATGAAGAAGTAAAAGAAGCTTACGAAGGAAAAAAAGAAACAATTTAAAATCTATAACGATTAAAGACGTTAATTTTTTTAACGTCTTTTTTTTGACGTTCTTAATGTATTTATCGAAAAACAGCATTTTTATTAAGCATAAATTAAAGATAAAATAGAAATTAGGAAAAATGAATAAAATAAGACAACTAATCAAAGACGATGAAGGTGAGAATATTGTTTGTTTCTGGTGAACTTGGCACATATCACGTTCGAGTAAAAGGAGAGGGCAAAGTTACAGTTCTTTTAGAATGTGGAATGATGCATACTCTTCATCAATGGAAGTATTTACAAGAAGAATTGAGTAAATATGCAAAAGTTATAACATACGATCGCTTAGGTTATGGAAAAAGTGGAATATGGACGTCAGAACGGTCAACAGAGCAACAAGCTTTTGAATGCTACGATGTTTTATTAGCATTAAAAGTTAAAAATCCATTAATTGCTGTAGGACATTCTCTAGGGGCATATATTGTATTCCAATTATCTCGGCTTTTTCCGAATGCTATTCAATCAATGATTTTACTCGATCCTACACATCCGACATTAGAGGATCATGAGCAGAAATTATATGATAAATTACTATATCAATTTGCGTTAATGATGAAGAGAGCGAATCAATTTAATCTTACTAAGGCAATTCCAAATAAACTAATTAATAAAATAATAAAAACTGCTCCAGATAATCAGTTCGAAATTATTAGCTCCATTAAGAGCTATATGCATTGGAAGACTGTTGTCAGTGAATGGAAAAATTTAAATTATAGTAACTTACGGATAGAGGACTCATTGAAAATAAAAATGAATATTCCTTTACTTGTATTAACAGCCTCTAATCAAAGTGGCTTACAGCTTAACCTGAAGAAAAAAAAGGAATTACTACATAAAGTTGAAAAATATCATAATGAATATTGTAAAACAACGAATCAAGGTAACCGTCAAACATTAGAAGGCTACACACATTCAACTATTTATGGAAATAATGAAGAAACTGCAAAATCGATCGGTCAAATCATAAAAAAACAAATTGAATTATTAAATTAAAACAAAGCTGTTTAAGTCCGTGTCAGACTTTAACAGCTTTTTTATATTTTAGTTAATTTTTCAACTTTTATAAATTAATAGAATAAATTAATTGTCCATTCATAAAATGAAGAGAGAATATAGTCCAGGAGATGATATCATGACAAGAAGCTCAGTCAAATCAACGATGAAAAAACATGTTAAAGATTATTTGTCACTCTATATTTTTGTTAGTGTGATCTTACTTTTTGGTGTAGTATTTGGAGCAGTCATCGTAAATAGTATGAATGTGAGTCAAAAGCAGGATATTCTATCCTTTATTACACATTTTTTTGGACAAGTTAATAATGGGGATTATATTAGCGGAAATGAAGTGTTTCTTTCTAGCTATTCTACTCATTTGAAGTTTTTAGCATTGATTTGGATTTTAGGTATTTCAATCATCGGATTACCAATCATTCTTATTTTATTATTTATGAAAGGGTTGGTAGTTGGATTTACAGTTGGATTTTTAGTCAATCAATTAGGTTGGCATGGTATTTTATTAGCATTTTCTTCTGTTTTTCCACAAAATGTTATCGTATTACCATTATATATACTATTAACAGTTTTAGCAGTTCAGCTTTCTATTCGAATGCTTCGTAAACAGTTTATTAAAAATGATAATGAACCAATTATGAAACAGTTAGTCTCGTATTCTATTGTTTTTGGACTTGTTGCTGTTTGCTTAAGTATTGCAAGTATTATTGAGGCATATGGTTCAACTTATTTTTTAAAAGCCATCTCAGAAATAATTGTTTCAAAAAATTAACAAATAATTTTTGACACTTTCTCTTTCTTTGTTATAATTATTATCAAGTGGCGAGGGAGTGAAAAGAATGGAAGAACGAGTTGAACGAATAAAGAAACAACTACATTTAGCAGGATACAAATTAACACCACAACGGGAATCCACTGTTCGTGTTTTATTAGAAAACGAAGAAGATCACCTAAGTGCAGAAGATGTTTACCTCCTAGTGAAAGAAAAATCGCCAGAAATTGGACTTGCTACTGTTTATCGTACGTTAGAATTACTAACTGAGTTAACAATTGTTGATAAAATAAATTTTGGTGATGGCGTTTCAAGATACGACTTAAGACATGAAGGTGCACAACATTTTCACCATCATTTAATATGCACGATTTGCGGAGCAGTAGATGAAATTCATGAAAATCTATTAAGTGAAGTTGAAAAGACAGTTGAAGAACGTTGGAATTTTAAAATTAAAGATCATCGATTATCATTTCATGGTGTATGTCATCGTTGCCATGATCAAAACGAAGAGTAGTAAAATGATTTTAATTTAATTAAAATCATTTTATTTTTGATTCTTAAAAAGACGGAGCAGTTCAATAAAAAGAGTCTGCTCTTTTTCATGTTCTAAAAAATAGACTGGTAATGATTAATGTTGATTTTTACTATTTATTGAAGTATGATTTGTCCTATTTTTGCATAGTATGTAGTAATGATGTCTTTACTTCTAGCAAAAGGTGGTGGTCATATGAAAAAAAGAGCAAGTATTGTTTTTAATGTAATAAAAGTTGCAATCTTATTCATTACATGTACAATTTTATTTTATTTTGCTATTCAATGGATTCATTCTGAATATGAAAATATGCATCGATATGACCGACCAGAAGGCTCAATGTTAAAGGTGGACAATCATCAAAAGGATGGTGCTTTTAACCAATTGGTACGGTTTTATCAAAACGGGGAGTAATGAAATGTGACAACGACTGATAAAACACCTATTAAAAAAGAATTTGATTTTGCAGCTGAGGATTTTATCCATTTTATCCAAGTTGAAAAAGGTTTATCTAAAAATACAATTCTATCATATGGTAAGGATTTAGAAAGCTACGGAAAATATTTGGACGTTGTTGAAAATATAAATGGTCTTTCAAATATAACTAGGTTACATATTGTTAGTTATTTAAAATATTTAAAAGAACGAGATTTAACGGCTCGAACAATGGCTCGTCAATTAGCAACAATTCGCTCATTTCATCAATTTTTAATTCGTGAGGTGGATGGGATGAAAGACGATCCTTCACTATTAATAGAAATTCCAAAAGCGCCAAAAGCACTTCCAAAGGTTTTATCACTACAGGAAGTAGAGGCTTTATTAGAAGTACCTGATCATTCTACATTTGGTTTAAGGGATAAGGCAATGTTAGAATTGTTATATGCTACTGGCATGCGAGTGTCCGAGTTATTATCATTAAATCTATCCGACATTAATTTAACAATGGGATTTGTACGTTGTTTAGGTAAAGGAAGTAAGGAAAGAATTATTCCTTTAGGTAAACTTGCGATTGAATCAATTGAAAATTATTTAAAATTAGCAAGAAAAGAATTAATCGGTAAAAAAAATAATGATGCATTTTTCCTAAATCATCATGGAAATAGAATGTCAAGACAAGGATTTTGGAAAAACTTAAAAAAACAAGCTGAAAAAGCAAATATTCAACATGAATTAACTCCACATACATTGCGTCATTCATTTGCAACGCATTTATTAGAAAATGGCGCTGATTTAAGATCAGTTCAAGAAATGCTAGGACATGCAGATATTTCTACAACTCAAATTTATACACATGTTACAAAAAATAGACTTAAGGATGTTTATAAGGAGTTTCACCCAAGAGCTTAAATTAAGCTCTTTTTTCTTGGAAAATGATTGTTATATTGTGAAAAGCATAATATATTAAATTAATCATGTACTTACTGAATTAAGCCGATTTGAAAGGATGAAATAAATGATTACGATTAAGACTGAACGTGAAATTAACTTAATGAATGAAGCAGGCAAATTATTAGCTGCTACACATAAGGAAATTGCAAAAATGATTAAACCAGGGATTACGAGTTGGGAAATCGATCAATTTGTAGAAAAGTTTTTAGCTGAAAATGGAGCGAAACCTGAGCAAAAAGGTTACCGAGGATATAAATATGCAACTTGCGCATCAATTAATGACGAGATTTGCCACGGATTTCCTCGTAAAAAACCATTAAAAGATGGAGATATTGTAACGATTGATATGGTAGTAAATTTAAATGGCGCGCTTGCTGATTCAGCATGGACATACGGTGTTGGAAATATTTCTAAAGAAAACAAAGACTTATTAAAAGTTACTGAAGAATGCTTATATAAAGGTATAGAGCAGGCTGTAGTAGGAAATCGTATTGGTGATATTGGCTTTGCGATTCAATCTTATGCAGAATCATTAGGTTATTCTGTAGTGCGTGATTTTACAGGACATGGCATAGGACCAACTCTTCATGAAGAACCATATATTCCTCATTTCGGCATGGCAGGTAAAGGCTTAAGACTGCGTGAAGGGATGGTCATTACGATTGAACCGATGATTAATTTAGGATCATGGCATTCAACAATGGATTCAAATAGCTGGACAGCAAGAACAAGAGATGGAAAAAATTCAGCACAATATGAACATACTTTAGCGATAACAAGTAATGGACCTAAAATTTTGACAAAGCAATAAGTTAATTATTTACATTGATAAAGTAATCATAAAAATTTATAATTAGACCATAAAAAAAATAAAACTAATAATTAAAAACGAATTAAAAATCTATTGACATAATGGACTAGCTAGAATACTATTATATTATTAATAAACAATCGAATACTCCAAAGGGGAGTAGCGTCAGGAGAGATCCTGAAACAAAGTCGTCATTACATGAGAAGAAATTCTCATCGGCTTTGTTGGCATACTTTATGTATGCTCAGCAAGACCTTTGCCGTAGAACTACAACTATTGGCAAAGGTCTTTTTATTTTGTAGTCACAAAGTACAGGTTGTTTAATTAAAAATAGTAGTTTCATAAGGGGGAAGAGTCATGGATTTATTTGACGGATTAAGTATTGGCGTACTATTGAATGTAATTTTTATCGACCTGTTATTAAGTGGTGACAATGCTATTTTAATCGCATTAGCAGCGAAAAACTTACCAGCAGACCAAAAGAAAAAAGCAGTATTATTTGGTACATTAGGGGCAATTGGACTACGCGTATTATTTGCAGCAGTAATCGTGTATTTATTAAAAATTCCTTTTATTTATGCAGTCGGTGGTTTAATGTTATTATGGATTGCTTTTAAATTATTAGTCGATGACTCTGGACACGGCGAAGTTAAAAGTGGTGCAACATTATGGGGAGCAGTTAGAACGATCATCATTGCTGATGCGTTAATGAGTCTTGATAATGTTTTAGCATTAGCTGGTGTATCACATGGTAGCATAGTTGCAATCGTAATTGGTATTTTAATTTCAATTCCAATTATTGTTGGTGGAAGCTCTTTATTAATGAAAATTATGAACAAATACCCAATTATTACAACAATTGGTTCAGCTATTTTAGCTTGGACTGCAGCTGGTATGATTACTCATGAAAAGATGATTAAGGATGTTTTTGAAAATAATACAATTGCTTTAGCGTTCAAAATTGTCATGACTGCAATCGTAATTGTAGCTGGTACAATAGTTGCTAAAAGAGCACAAAAACAGCAAGTTGCAAATTCAGAAAATCAAACAGCTTAATACACTAAAAGGCCCAGCTAATAAAGCTTGGGCTTTTTATTTTTCTATACAGTATGCAAGAGAGGGTTTTAGCATATCATTTTTATTAGCGACTAGAAAAAAGAATATAATTATGAATTATTTTTTGTCAAATTAGCAGTATTCTGGGGAATTATAGTATCAATAGACACAAATTGGAAAATATAATTCTTGAAAAGAATTAGGACAATAAGTATACTTTAGTTGTCAGACATCTGACGCTATCATTTAGGTTTCAATTTGTTTCGATGAGTTAGGAGGAAAACAAATGAATAGAAAATTTAATAGAGTGTTCCTCGTTGTTATGGATTCTGTAGGGATTGGGGAAGCTCCTGATGCAGAAAAATTTAATGATGTTGGTTCAGATACACTTGGCCATATTGCAGAAGAAATGAATGGATTACATATGCCGAACATGGCAAAACTAGGATTAAGTAATATAAGAGAATTGAAAGGGGTTCCAAAGGCCGATAAGCCACTTGCTTATTATACAAAAATGGAAGAGTCATCAGTTGGAAAAGACACAATGACTGGACATTGGGAAATCATGGGTCTTCACATTGATAAGCCATTTAAAGTTTTTGCAGATGGATTTCCTAAAGAATTAATAAGCCAATTAGAAACTCATTTTGACCGTAAAATAATTGGTAATAAACCTGCTTCTGGAACGGAGATTTTAGTAGAACTTGGTGAACAGCATATGAAAACAGGCGATTTAATCGTTTATACGTCTGCTGATTCTGTTTTACAAATTGCAGCTCATGAAGAAGTTGTTCCTTTAGAGGATTTGTATCGTTATTGTGAAATTGCACGTAAATTAACATTAGATGATCCATACATGATCGGTCGTGTTATCGCGAGACCATTTGTAGGTGAGCCTGGAAACTTTAAACGTACACCAAATCGTCATGACTATGCATTAAAACCATTTGGACGTACAGTTATGAATGAGTTAAAAGATGCGAATTTTGATGTGATTTCAATTGGTAAAATTGCTGATATCTTCGATGGTGAAGGAATTACGAAAGCATTACGTACTGTTTCAAATATGGATGGTATGGATAAATTAGTTGAAACATTAAAAATGGACTTCACTGGTTTAAGCTTCTTAAATTTAGTTGATTTCGATGCTGTATACGGTCATAGAAGAGATCCACTAGGTTACGGTAAAGCATTAGAAGAATACGATGCAAGATTACCTGAAGTATTTGAATTATTAAAAGAAGATGATTTATTGATGATTACTGCTGATCATGGAAATGATCCAACCTATACTGGTACAGATCATACAAGAGAATATGTTCCGTTATTAGTTTATAGTAAACAGTTTTCAGAAGGTAAAGAATTAGAAATACCAAAAACTTTTGCTGATATTGGAGCAACCATTGCAGAAAACTTTAAAGTTGCAATGCCATCACATGGATCAAGTTTTTTTGAAAAATTGAGATAAGGTGGAGTTACATATGAATAAAGAAAATATCGATAAAGCCGCAGATTTTATTAAAAGTAAAGTTGACAGACAGCCTAAAATTGGATTGATATTAGGATCAGGTTTAGGAGTTCTTGTAGATGAAATAGAAAACCAAGAAAAAATACCGTATCATACGATTCCTGAATACCCAACATCAACAGTAGAAGGGCATGAAGGACAACTAGTTTTTGGAACGATACACGGTATTGAAGTAGTAGCAATGCAAGGAAGAGTTCACTACTACGAAGGCTATAGCATGGAAAAAGTAACATTCCCTGTACGCATCATGAAAGAACTAGGTGTTGAAAAATTAATCGTAACAAATGCTGCAGGTGGAGTTAATACTTCATTCGAACCTGGAGATTTGATGTTAATTACAGACCATATTAATTTTACTGGAACTAGTCCACTAATTGGACCTAATAATCCAGAGCTAGGTGTTCGTTTTGTAGATATGTCTTATCCGTATGACCGTGAATTAAGAGATCTTGCAAAAAAAGCTGCAAGTGAAGTTGCTGTAAAACTTCAAGAAGGTGTTTACGCTGCATTAACAGGACCATCTTATGAAACACCAGCGGAAATTCGCATGTTTAGAACATTAGGTGCTGATGCTGTAGGGATGTCAACTGTATCAGAAGTAATCGTTGCACGCCATGCTGAATTAAGAGTACTTGGTATTTCATGTATTTCTAACATGGCAGCTGGAATTTTAGATCAACCTTTAAACCATGAAGAAGTTATTGAAACAACACAAAAAGTAAGAGCTTCATTTTTATCATTAGTAAAAGAGATTATTCGTAAAATCGGTTAATAATGTTAACGAAATATAAAAGGACTTCTACATTATGTGGAAGTCACTTTTCATTAGAAGTAATATATACAAATTAGAAAGAGGCGTTCCAAAAATGAGAATGGTAGATTTAATCGAAAAAAAACGTGACGGAAAAACATTAACAACAGAAGAGGTTAATTTTGTAATCCAAGGTTTCACAGATGGTAGTGTACCTGATTATCAAATGAGTGCTTTCGCTATGGCAGTTTTCTTAAAGGGAATGACTGAAAAAGAATACAGTGATCTAACAATGGCTATGGTAAACTCTGGTGATACAATTGACCTTTCTAATATTGAAGGAATAAAGGTTGATAAGCATTCAACTGGTGGAGTAGGTGATACAACTACACTTGTATTAGGTCCATTAGTAGCTTCTTTAGATATTCCAGTTGCCAAAATGAGCGGACGTGGTTTAGGTCACACTGGTGGTACAATTGATAAATTAGAAGCTGTAAAAGGTTTCCATGTTGAATTAACAGAAGAAGAATTTACTAAACAAGTAAATGATATTAAATTAGCTGTTATCGGACAAACAGGAGATTTAACACCTGCTGATAAAAAGTTATATGCACTACGTGATGTAACAGCAACTGTTAACTCAATCCCATTAATCTCAAGTTCAATTATGAGTAAAAAAATCGCTGCTGGAGCAGACGCAATTGTTTTAGATGTTAAAACAGGTGCAGGTGCATTTATGAAAGATATCGACGATGCACGCGATTTAGCAAAAGCGATGGTTAAGATTGGAAACAATGTTGGAAGACAAACTGTTGCAGTTATTTCTGATATGAGCCAGCCGTTAGGATTTGCGATTGGAAATGCATTAGAAGTGAAAGAAGCAATCGATACACTTAAAGGTGAAGGTCCAAAAGATTTAGAAGAATTATGCTTAGTGTTAGGTAGCCAAATGGTTGTATTAGCTAAAAAAGCTGAAACATTAGAAGAAGCAAGAGCTAAACTTCTAGAAAATATGAAAAATGGTAAAGCATTAGAAGTATTTAAAGCATTTTTAGAAGCTCAAGGTGGAGACGGTTCAGTTGTCAATGATCCATCAAAATTACCTCAAGCAAAATATGTAAAAGAAGTAGTAGCTGAAAAAGACGGTTATGTATCACAAATTGTTGCGGATGCTGTTGGAACGGCTGCTATGAAATTAGGTGCAGGACGCGCAACAAAAGAATCAGTTATTGACTTAGCTGTTGGATTAATGCTAAACAAAAAAGTAGGCGAAGCAGTTAAAAAAGGTGATTCATTAGTTACTGTATATTCAAGCACAGAAGATATTAGTGAAGTTGAAAAAGACTTACTAGAAAACATTAAAATTTCTTCTGAAAAAGTAGAAGAACCTACATTAGTTTACGATTTAATTATGGAAGCTTAAATTATTTAAAAGCTATTCTCTTAGCATGAGAATAGCTTTTTTATTTTACTTACAGATGCTCGGTTTCAACGGGGCAAATAGCAGTTGAGAACCTTTTGTTTCAATCCATTTCATTAATATCAGACTAATTTTTACGCTGATTTTTTTAATATTATGATTTGTAACTGTAGTAGTTTATTGATTTTTTTATTGAACATGAATTGGGAGGAATAATTAAATTGAGGTTGAATTTTATATGAGGATATCAAAATGTATCTAGGACTTAATTTTAAACGCAACCTTATAAAAACGACATAAAGTTGCGTTTAATAAAATGACTTGGATTAAGAGTTTTATAATCAGCACTGTTCAATTCCTATCAAATACTTTAAATTCTTACTAGGAAATAGAAAATTTAATACGTGAATAATATGAAAACTACAGCCAAAATAGCAGGTAACCCTTGTTTAAACAAAATTCCTATATTTGCTGTAATAGCGCCGAACAAGGCAGCGATTATAATGCAAACTAAGAAATATAGCTGAATCATAGTATTATATGGGGCAGGGAAAAAATATAACCCAAAAAGCAAACCTGCTGCTAAGAAACCATTATATAACCCCTGATTAGCAAATAATGTTTTAACTCTTGAATTTTGAAGGAATTCTTCAGTCATTTTAAATGTTTTTTGTGCTAGCTTACTTGTTGAAAAAAACATTTCTAAAAACATAATATATATGTGTTCAACTGCCACAAATAAAGTGAAAAGCGTTGCTAATACTTTCATATATATCTTCCTTATCAAATAAACATTTTTTAATTTACTTTTTTTGAGCTTACTGTTTTTAATTGATTTATCTATAATAAAAATTAATTAAATTTAATTGTTAAGAAGTTAGTTAATCATTTAAAAGGTGCCCATCAAATACTTTTACTTTAAGTGGTGCCACTAAGTAATCCTTGGCTTTGGAAACAAAAGATTTAAAATGTTCACTTGTATTATGCATTTCAACTGCTTCCATATCTTTCCATACTTCTACCATGGTAAATACATAATCTTTTTCTATTTCTTTATATAAATTGTAAGAGATATTTCCATTTTCTTGTCTTGAATTTTTAATAAGTTCACTTATTTCTTTTAAGAAATTTTCTTCCTTTGTTTTTGTAATATGAAATTCAGCATGAATAATAATCACAATAATTTCCTCAACTTTCAATATATTATTAATTTAGTGAAAAGGTTCATTGTTCTTGAATTCAACCTTTTCATTAATTTTATTACTTCCAATGTGCAATCTTGTTTATTGGTAGTCGAACGGATTTATATCCTTTATCAGCAGCTTTTCCAATTGAAACAAGCATAATTGGAACATAACGGTCTTTATCCAAACCAAATGCTTCTGCGATTTTATCTTTTTCAAAACCACCGATTGGGCAAGTATCATATCCATGAGCACGAGCCACAAGCATTAATTGCATAGCTACTAGTCCACCGTCAATTAAGACAGTTTCTTTATTAAGCTGGTAATCTAATGTTGAGAAATGAGCTGTAAGAGCACTCATTTGTCTTTCTTTAACTTCTTTAGGCATATAACCAAGTTCAACTGCTTTGCTATAAATTTCTTCTCCATATTCAAAGTTATTTAAATCACCAAATATAGCAATCATTGCTGAAGATGTATCTACTTGTGATTGATTGAAACGAGCGAGTGTTGAAAGCGTTGATTTCCCTTGGTTACTATCTATAACCAAAAATCGCCATGGTTGCATATTGACTGAAGAAGGAGCTAACGTTGCTTCCGTTAGTATTTCAGTCATTTCTTCTTTACTAATTTTTACAGAAGGATCATATTTACGGATTGCTCTTCGTCCTTCTAGAATTTCTTTAAAATTGTTTGTAAGTTGTGTTGATATCATAGGATAAATTTACTCCTTTTATATTTTCTGTATATTATTCTCTAAACGGTCTAGCATAACAAGTAATAGATTTCTTTCTTCTTCGTTAAAATCTTCTAACATAGATGTTACAAATAGGTCTTTTTCTTTTTGAAATAAGCTAATTTTTTGCCGACCGTATTCAGTAAGCTTTACAAGTGTAACCCTGTTATCACTTGTTTTTTTACGACGAACAACCATTTCACTTGATTCAAGTTGTTTTAAGTGTCGAGTTATTGCAGCATTATCAATATCAAGTATTTTTTGAAGTTCTTGTTGACTTAATTCATCTTCTTGATAAAGTTGTTGTAACAATTCTAGTCTAGATTGACTAACACCTGTACATCCTGGAAATTTCGAATTAATTTCTTTGTTAAGAAAGTGTAATTTATATAAAATTAAGGATCCTATAGTGTATGAATTACCCAATATTATACCTCCTTTAATGATAAGAAATAGATGTTTGATATATCAATGTTTGATACATCAAACATCTTACTCCTTATTAATATTAAATTCAACTATTTTGTTAAAAATTATTTAAAAATAGCAATAAGACTATTTTCATGGTACAAAGTTAATTGCCCGAAATGGATCAAGAGTAAGAGATGGAGGATTATACATTCCCTCACAAAAAAAAGGACAAATTGTCACTACTATCGAAAAAGAACTTGCAGGAAACAAATCAAAACCACTTTTTCAGTTAAAATCAATTGAATTTAATTACTTTTATTAACTAGAGTGGATTAAGCCCTGTTGTATTTAGAGCTTAATCCTCTTCTTTTTTATTATTTTTGTAATTAGTGTTCAATAAAAAAACGATTTATGAAACTGTAAAAAACTTAATTTATCAATAGCAGGTTTGATCACCAGCTCTTATTTTTAAAAATTCAATAATTAAAGGTGTATTAAAATAAACGTTGAATAAATTAATTAGCACTCAAAAGATTGATGGAGGAATATATGATTTCTAAAAAGAGCATTTATGTATATTTGATATACGCAATTTCATTTGCAATATCGTATTTTTTTGTAAGAGTTTTCTTATTTCATGGCGAGGTTAACTCAGCATTGGCCGGTTCTATTGGTGGAGGATTTGTAGGATTTTTAGTCTCTATTATCTTTGCTAAACCTATTGAAAAAAGAAAAATCTAAAAATAGCTTATTCAAATCTTATAATAAAAAATTAGTGGAGTTTTTCATTAAAAATCCTAAAAATAAATCGCATGATAATAAAGAGGAAGCAACCATGAAAAAATTAAAGATTATATTTACAGATGTATGGATAAGTATAGGATTGATTATTCTATTTACTTTAGTGTTAGTTACAAAATGGACAGAACATGATTTCGATTTTTACTTTTGGTTATTAATAATTTCGTTAATTATTACTATTTATAGAATCAAGATTAATTTCACATTGCGTTACGAGTAAGATGTTAATATAGTCAAATACCTTAATTTAAAAAAAGAATTATTAATAGGTTATATTTAAGAATGAGGGTGCAAAAATGAGACAAACAACTTGGAAGGAAATAATTCTAATGTTTGGTCCTGTAATATTGTTTCCAATAATATTATTTTTTGTTTTACATACTTCACCATCTATTGCATTGAGAACTTATATATTTTTTAATGGTCATCCAATTTTAGCAATAAAGTCTGAAATAGTAGATGACAAAGAACATAATCAAGGGGATAGGGGATACTTAAGAAAAGAACATGCAAAATGTTATTCTTTAAATGAAGAAAATTATATCCTTCGAAAAAAAGGTTTTATCTATCTTGCTGATTATTATGGAAATGCCTAATATTTATTTAAACACTAAATAATATCTCAGGCGCACTTGTAATTCCAAATACTAAAGAAAATTATTTTCTTGTTTAATTATTGGATAAAATTTAGTATAATTGTAATCGTGCCTTGTTGCATGGGTGGGAGAGGGAGACACTAAAAGAGAGGAATTTCTTTGAAAAATTTATTGAACAAACAATTTAATCTTGAAGGTAGCGGTACGACCATTAAAACGGAGTTGATTGCAGGTGCAGTTTCATTTTTAACACTTGTTTATATTTTGTCCGTTAATAGTACAATTTTGCATGATGCAGGTATACCGTTCCAAGGTGCAATGATTGCTACTATTCTGTCAGCTTTCTTTGGAAGCGTTATGATGGGATTATGGAGTAATTCACCTTTAGTATTAGTTCCAGGAATGGGCATCAACGCATTGTTTACTTATACAATGGTTGGAGAAATGGGAATGAATTGGAAAGAAGCACTTGCTGTTGTATTTGTAAGTGGGATCTTATTATCAATTTTATCATTCACAAAATTAATTAAGAAATTAACAACTGCGATTCCATTATCGCTAAAAAGTGCAATTACAGTTGGAATTGGATTTTTCTTAACGTTTATCGGTCTTCAAGCTGGTGGGATTGTTGTAAAAAATGAAAGTACGTTTGTATCGATTGCTAATTTTACAAACGTAGATGTATTAGCAACAGTTATTACACTAGGTATTGCGATTTATCTATTTATTAAAAATGTACCTGCAAACTTTTTAATTACGGTTATTTTAGGTACAATCATTTCATTCATTTTACATGGTGGAATTGAAAAAGCACATGATACAACAAAAATCACAATGAAATCTGCTTCTGAAGTTGTCGGACAACTGACCTTTACTCATCTATTGAGTTTTCCATTTTGGATTGCAGTATTTTCGTTAACGATGGTAGTATTATTTGAATCAATCGGTATTATTCATGGTCAATTAAGCATGATGAACCAAGAGCATAAGCAACAAAAGGTTGTTCAAGGAACTGCGTTTGGTATTATTTTATCCGGATTACTTGGAACTAGCCCAACGGTTATTGCTGTAGAAGGTAGTGCAGGTATTAGTTCTGGTGGTAGAACAGGTCTTACTTCTGTTGTAACTGGATTTTTATTTTTAGGATGTTTACTCTTTATGCCATTAATAGCATACATTCCAACATCAGCGATTGCACCAATCTTAATCATCATCGGTTCATTGATGGTTAAACACATTACAGATATTCAATTGGATGATCCTACAGAGGCAATACCAGCCTTCTTAATTTTAGCATTCATCCCTTTAACATATAGTATTATTGACGGAATTGCATTCGGTTTTATTGCTTATCCATTAGTTAAAATGGCAGCAGGTAAGAAAACTGAAATCACTCCATATATGGTGGCTATTTCAGCCTTATTCTTTGTTCGTTTTGCCTTAAACTTTATTTCATAAAAAAAGCGCTGGTTCTTTTATTGAGAACCGGCGCTTTTTATTTTGTTGGTTTTTGAATTTTAGTTTTAGACAAACATTAATCAAAAAATTTATTTAATCGTTTATAGAAGAAATAGCCTACAACGGTACCAATTATTAATCCAATCACGTAAATAATCGTATTATTTCCATTTGCAATTGTTGATGTTAGTAAAGCGATTAATGTTGCCGCAAGATATACAAAGAAGACATTTACGAATAAACCGAATTTTTTATAGACGAATAATTTGCCATTATTGACATTCGCTTTCCTGTTATAACATAGTAAACCGATTACTAAAAATGCAACGATATAAAGGATAATGATCATTAAATTTCCGTAGTCTACAGTTGGATAGTGAACGATTTCTTCATTAAAATCCTTTGAAATTGATAGTGGGCCAGCTTGATATGGAATGGACCAACTAGTAATCGTTTTTTCGAAGCTATTGTAAGGTAGTTCATAGTTAAAGATGCCTTTTAAATTTGAATAGACACTAAAATAAATAATACTAGGTGAGAAAATCGTAAAAATTGTGAAAAGTGTTTGAGAAAAATAATGACCTGTAATTGTTCCAATCGTTAGACCAATTGTAAAAAAAGCAATCGTAAAAAGAGTTATGACAGAAAAAATAGTCACAAATGATGAAGCATCAATATACTTGTGAAGATTAGTATTGTAATGGATTAATAGAGTTAAAATAATTAAACCAACAGTCGCCATAAATATATGAACAATTCCAAACATCCATTTTGATAGATAAAGTTGTCTTGGGGAGTAAGGAAGAGAAAATTGAAAATCAATTCCTCCTGTATTACGTCCAATTCCTATTAATAAGATACTTAATATTAATACAATGATCGGTGAAATAAATGCTAGCATACTAAAGTCAGTTATATATAGGTAAGGATTACTTGGATGTGTAAGTAATGCTTGATTTAATTCATCGGTGTTATTGTAATAGCTAAATGGAAGAATGATCAGATAGACAAGATATAATAAAATAAGTGCAAGTCTAGATTGTTTAGAATTTATTAGCCACAATGCTTTACTAAACATATAATTCCCCTCCATCGTTTATGAAAAATAAATCCTCTAATGTCAATGGAAGTTCTTCTAAAAGAAGCGGATTTTCATTTTCCATTCGTTTAATATATTCTTTTTTATTTCCATTAATAATGATGATTGCTACTTTGCCTGTTTTTGAGAATACTGAAATAGAAGGGTCGTCTTCAAATTGTTTAGGTAAGCCATTTTCAAATGCTACTTGTAATTTATAAAATTGACTCTTACTTTCTTCCATTGTAGAAATTGAATTAATTCTTCCATCCTTAATAAATAAATATTGATCAATTATTTTTTCGAGCTCGGCAAGATGATGAGATGAAATAATAACTCCGACTGAGTTTGTGCTTGCATATTCAATTATTAATTGCAAAACAGTTCGTTTAACGACTGGATCTAGACCGTTAGTTGGTTCGTCTAAAATGACATATTTTGCATCTGTAGAAAAAGTTAATAATAAATAGATTAAGGTTTTCATCCCTTTTGAATATTTACGTAGAGATGTATTAGGTAAATTATATTTATTTAATACTTCTAGAAATTTGTGTTTATTAAAGTTTGGATATGAATTTTCATAGATCGTAATAAGTTCTTTCACACTATATTGATTAATGAAATTAGTAGAATCACTCATATATGCTATTTGTCTTCTAGTAATAGGTGATTCGTTAATCTCTACATCGTCAATTAGTATTGAGCCTTCGTCTGGAGATAGAATTCCAACGATTGTCCTTAAAAGAGTCGTTTTACCAGCTCCATTTCTACCGATTAGGCCAGTGATTTTACCTTTTTCTATTTGAAAGTTTAGATTTTTTAACACTTCATGTTCATCGAGTTTTTTACTTAATTGATTGATTTTCAGCAAACTATTCAGCTCCTTTACTAGAATAAAACTCTTTTACCCAATTAATTATTTCTTCCTCTTTTACGCCATCTGATAAACAATCAATTAATAAATTTGAAAGTTTATTTTTATATTTTAAAAGGGTATCTGTTGAAACAGTTTCTTTCGTTAAACCAATTACAAATGTTCCTTTACCCCTTATCGTTTCAATGACTCCAGTACGCTCTAGTTCTTGATAGGCTCTACTTACAGTATTTGGATTGATCACCAATGTGGTTGCTAATTCACGTACAGAAGGAAGTTTATCTCCATTTACTAAAATCTTTCTTAGCATTTGTTCTTTTGTTTGTAGAACAATTTGCTCCCAAAGGGGTAAATGGCTTCTTGGGTCTAAAATAATAATCAAAAGATCACCACCTCAAATATTTTCTTAAGTGTATGAAGTGTATTAAGTGTATGGGTATGATTAATACACTTTACTTATATCATATGTTCTCATGTATGTAAATAGTTCCATTCTTTCTAATATTTTCTTTTGTGATTGATTAAACTACTTATATTTGGAAAAAATATGTATGAAAAGAATGGAGGGTTATAGATGAAAAAGGTATTACTCACTCTTTTAAGTAGTGTTATGATCTTTTCTTTATCACTACCAAAAGTAAATGCAAGAGAGACACAAAATAATGATGTAAGTTTGGCAAAAAATGCATTATCTTCCGTAATTATTGAACAAGATACTGGAAAAATCTTATATGAAAAAGATGCTAGAAAACAACTTCCACCAGCAAGTATGACTAAGATCATGACTATGCTTATTATTATGGAAGAAATCAATAAAGGAAAACTCAAGTTAGATGATAAAGTAATGACAAGTGAACATGCTGCGTCAATGGGCGGATCACAAATTTTTTTAGAACCTGGTGAAGAGATGACAGTAAAAGAAATGCTAAAAGGGATTGCAATTGCATCAGGAAATGATGCTTCAGTCGCGATGGCAGAGAAAATTGCAGGGACTGAAGAGGCATTTGTCGCTTTAATGAATAAAAAAGTAAAACAGTTAGGATTAAAAAATACACATTTTGAAAATCCAACTGGGCTCCCTGCACCTGGTCATTATTCATCGGCGTATGATATGGCAATTATGGGTAGAGAGCTTTTAAAATATCCATTGATCACCAAGTTCACTGGTACTTATGAAGATTATTTGAGAAAAGATACTGAAAAACAATTTTGGTTAGTTAATACGAATAAATTAGTTCGTTTTTATCCAGGAGCGGATGGATTGAAAACTGGATTTACTGCAGAAGCAAAATATTGTTTAACAGCAACTGCTAAAAAGAACAACATGCGAGTAGTAAGCGTGATTATGGGTGCACCAACTTCAAAAGAAAGAAATGCACAAATGACAAATATGCTTGATTATGCATTTAATCAATATCAAGTAAAGCAATTAATTAAACAAGGTGAGAATATTGAAAGACTTAATATTAGCAAAGGTAAGTCTAAAGATGTAAATGTTATTACAAAAAGCCCAGTTTCAGTTGTATTGAAGAAGGGTGAAGCGATGAATAAAATTACGAAAGATATTAAGCTTAACAAAAATCTTCAAGCACCAATTAAAAAAGGCCAAGTTGTAGGAGTTTTAGTATTAAAACAAGGAAGTAAAGTTTTATCTAAAACAGATTTAGTTGCTAATAAAACAGTAAGTAAAGCTAATTGGTATGATTTATTTAAGCGTACTGTTGGCGGTTTCAACTGATTTTTTCCGACTAATTTCGAGTATTACTAAAAGATTTGGCGTATTACCACTAGTTTTGTCATGCATGAAGGAATTCGGTTTAGTTTTAACGAAACTTTCAATAACCGTCAAATAAGGAGGTTATTGTAGTGAGTCTTAATATTGAACTTGAAGTGAAAAATGCAATCCTTTGTGTAAGACTTGCAGGGGAACTAGATCATCACACTGCTGAGGATTTACGTTTACAAGTAAATGAGGTATTAGAAGCACAGACTATCAAACATATTTTATTAAATCTTGAACATTTAACATTTATGGATAGTTCTGGTTTAGGTGTCATTTTAGGTAGATATAAAGTTATTCGAAATAAAGGTGGAGAAATGGTTGTATGTTCAATTTCTCCATCAATTAAACGGTTATTTGATATGTCTGGTTTATTTAAGATTGTTCATTTAGCTGATGATGAGTCAAATGGACTTAATGTATTGGGGGTGGCATAATGCGAAATGAAATGAACCTTCAATTTTCTGCATTAAGTCAAAATGAATCATTTGCTCGTGTAACTGTAGCTGCATTTATTACCCAACTAGATCCTACTTTAGATGAATTAACTGAAATTAAAACTGTAGTATCTGAGGCCGTTACAAATGCGATTATTCATGGTTATGAAAATAATCCAGAAGGTATCGTATACATTTCAGTTCTTCTTGAAGATCAGACAGTTACTTTAACAATTCGAGATGAAGGGATTGGTATTGTTGATTTAGATGAAGCAATGCAACCTTTATTTACTTCGAAACCTGATTTAGAAAGATCTGGCATGGGATTTACGATTATGGAGAATTTTATGGATCAATGCGAAGTTGTGTCCACTATTAATGTTGGTACAACGATTACGGTTAAAAAGTACTTATCAAATAGCAATGTTTTAAGTAATTAAGGAGAATCGCCTATGGACGTAGAAGTCAAGCAAGATCAACCCCGTGCGCAGTTAAAGGATCATGAATTAAAAGCGTTAATTAAGCGTAGTCAGGCTGGAGATCAATTGGCTAGAGACAGCATCGTCGGGCACAACATGAGACTGGTATGGTCAGTTGTTCAGCGCTTTATTAACCGTGGATATGAACCAGATGATTTATTTCAGATTGGTTGTATCGGTTTATTGAAATCGGTAGATAAATTTGATCTATCTTATGATGTACGATTTTCTACATACGCTGTTCCGATGATTATCGGAGAAATCCAACGATTTATTCGAGACGACGGAACGGTTAAAGTAAGTCGTTCATTAAAAGAAACAAATAATAAGATTCGAAAAGCAAAAGAAGAATTAAGTAAAACGCTTGGAAGAATGCCTACAATTAATGAGATTGCTACTCATATGGAAATTACACCTGAGGATGTTGTACTTGCTCAAGAAGCAAGTAGAGCTCCATCATCAATTCATGAAACGGTGTATGAAAATGATGGTGATCCTATTACATTGTTGGATCAAATTGCAGATAACCATGAAACAAATTGGTTTGAAAAATTTGCATTAAAAGAAGCGATAAAACAACTAGATGATCGAGAGCGATTAATTGTCTATTTAAGATATTATAAAGATCAAACTCAATCAGAAGTTGCTGAACGATTAGGAATTTCTCAAGTGCAAGTTTCAAGACTTGAGAAAAAGATTCTCCAACAAATGAAAGACAAAATTAAATAAAATCCCTTAAGTCATTATTAAGCTGAAGAATCGTAGTGAATACATTACGATTTTTCAGCTTTTTTTATGTTGTTTTAATTTTTTTGTAATTACTGGTTTCAAAAGTTATAAACAGCTGAAATCCCGAACTAGATGGATTCCTTCAATCGTGTTGACGCCCAACTTTTCCTATTTTTACTTACCGATCTACTCATATCAATCTTCCTTTACTTATATTTTTGGGAAGTTTTCACATACTAGTTGTAATTGAATTCATAAAGCTTTGAAACAGAGGGGAAAGTATGAAAAAGGTGTTATATATTAAATTATTTAATCGAATCGTTGTACAAGTAGGTAAAAGTGTACATCTAGGAGAGATTGCACGATTACAAGGGATTAATGTTGATTTAACCCCAATTAAAAATATCATTGTACATGAATCTAAAAAGGAGGATGGTACACATACTGTTATTGATATTCTAGAGCTTTTACCATTAATTCAAGAAATTGAACCCGAAATTTCGTTTGAGCTTGTTGGAGTGACTATGTGCATAATAGAACTTAAAAATGAAATTTCAAAGGATCGTATATTTCTTTTTTGTTTCGTTTGGATTTTGTTATTTACAGGTTCTTCATTAGCCATTATTTATTTTCATGAAGATGTTAGCATGCAGCAAGTTCAACAACGAATTTACTATATGATTACTGGAGAACATAATCATAAACCTTTATTACTTCAAGTACCTTATTCTTTTGGGCTAGGAATTGGGATGATTTTATTTTTTAATCAATGGTTTAAGACTAGATTAAACGAAGAGCCGAGTCCTCTTGAAGTCGAAATGTTCCAGTATCAACGCTCAATGGATGAATATGTGTTAATAAACGAAAATAAAAAGCCAAACAAAAGTGTAAATACCGATGATTAGACAATTGTTTATCGTTTTTGTAGGTTTTTCAGGAGGTATTGCTGTTGGTACTGGCTTTGTAGCATTTTTATCGGTAATTGGAATTATTCCGAGACTAACACAGTTAACGAAAACGATTAAAAAAATTCGTGCTTATGAATTTGCTGTTATTTTAGGAGCAATTTTTGGCTGCTGGATTAGTTTACGAAATACTGTTTTTAATTTACCGAGTATATTTTCAGTTTTTATCGGGCTATTAGCAGGGATATTTATTGGAATGTTAGCTGCAGCATTAACCGAGGTTTTAAACGTTTTTCCAATCTTAGCAAAACGAATTGGTATTCAAAAGAAAATAGTGTACTTATTAATGGCAATCGCACTAGGTAAAGTTTTTGGATCATTATTTCATTGGATTTATTTTATAGAGTAGAGGATGGATGAAATGAGTGGGAAATTAAAAGCTAATTATAAAGAGAATATAAAACCATACCAACCAAAAAAGCCGGTATTAAAAAATTGTATTAAAGCGTTTTTAGTTGGGGGATTAATCTGTTTTTTAGGTGAGTGTATTACGAAAATCTATATAAATTATTTTAACTTTACAGATAAAAATGTAGGTGATCCAACTGTAGCTACACTTGTTTTAATTTCTAGCTTACTTACAGGGTTAGGTATATATGACAAAATTGGACAATTTGCTGGTGCAGGATCGGCTGTTCCAGTTACAGGCTTTGCCAACTCTATGACGAGTGCTGCTATGGAACATAGAAGTGAGGGGCTAGTTTTAGGGGTTGCAACAAATATGTTTAAACTAGCTGGTTGTGTAATCGTTTATGGAGTTGTTTCAGCATACATCGTAGGAATGATACGATACGCATTTAAAGTATTCTTTTAGGAGGTGAGTACAAATGGCTTTAGTTGGTAAACAAACTTGGGAGTTTCAAAATGGTGTTTATGTTCAAGCATCTGGAACCGCTGTAGGACCGAGAGAAAACTTGGGACTGTTAGCAGGCAAATTTGATTATGCCTATGAAGACCTTCATTGTAATGAAGATAATTGGGAATTAGCAGAAAGAGCATTAATGAGAAATGCAATTTCAGTTGCACTAAAAAAGGCAAACAAAAACGTAGAAGATATTGATGTATTCTTAGCAGGTGATTTATTAAATCAAAATGTTACTGCGAACTTTATGGCAAGGGAATTGCAACTTCCTTTTTTATGTATGTTTGGAGCGTGCTCAACTTCAATGGAAACGGCTGCACTTGGTGCACAGTTGATCGATAGTGGTTACGCAAAAATGGCATTGGCAGCAACAAGTAGCCATAATGCTACTGCCGAAAGACAATATCGATATCCTACAGAATACGGTGGACAAAAACCAGATTCTGCAACTTTTACAGTAACTGGAGCAGGAAGTGTTCTCCTTTCAAATAAAAAAAGCAGAATTAAAGTAAAATGCGCAACAATTGGTACAGTTCAGGATTTAGGGTTGACAGATCCATTTGACATGGGTTCTGCGATGGCACCAGCCGCAGCCTATACAATCGTACAACACTTTAAGGATACAAATACGACACCTGATGATTATGATTACATCGTAACTGGAGATCTTTCAGCTGTAGGCGCACCAATTTGTGAACAACTTGTTCGAGAAGAAGGATACGATATGGCAGGAAAATACAATGATTGTGGATTGTTAATCTATGATCGAGAAAATCAGGAAGTTTTTGCTGGTGGTAGTGGATGTGCTTGTTCAGCGGTCGTAACATATGGTCATTTATTTGAAGAATTAAATAAAGGTACTTATAAACGAATTTTAGTAGCAGCAACGGGCGCTCTTTTAAGCCCAACAATGATACAACAGAAAGAATCAATTCCAACTATTTCACATGCTGTCGTTTTCGAAAGCTGTTAGGAGGTGTTCAGATGGATTTTGTTAATGCTTTTATAGTAGGAGGTCTAATTTGTGTAGTTGGCCAGTTATTATTTGATTTCACAAAATTAACTCCAGGGCATGTGATGTGCATATTTGTCGTAATTGGGTCAATATTAGATGGGTTTGGTATTTACGATAAGCTAATAAAATTTGCTGGTGCAGGTGCAACCGTTCCAATTACAAGTTTTGGCCATTCTTTATTACATGGAGCGATGGCAGAAGCAAATGACCACGGCTTCATTGGTATTGGAATGGGGATTTTTTCCCTAACTTCATCTGGAATCTCGGCAGCAATTTTATTTTCATTTATAATAGCTCTTATTTTTAAGCCAAAAGGTTAATTTATGAAAAAGAAAAGGATCATTATCGTAACCGACGGAGATGTATATGCACATCGGAGTATTGAGTATTTGGCAAAACAATTTGGCGGATGCACAATATCACAATCGCAAGGTAATCCCACTAAGTTTTCTGGAAAAAGAATGGTTGAAATCATAATGCAAGCACAAAAAGAACCAGTATTTGTATTGTTTGATGACAGTGGCTTTATGGGAGAAGGTCCTGGAGAAAAAGCATTAAAATATGTAGCGAGTGATAAACATATTGAAGTTATTGCTGCATTAGCAGTAGCATCAAATACACATCATCAAGAATGGACAAAAGTGGATGTAAGTATTGATAACGAAGGAAATTTAACTGAATACGGTGTTGATAAGTATGGAGTACCTGATATTGAAATCGGAAGAATAAATGGAGACACCGTTTATAATTTAGATCAACTAAATATCCCTTTCATTTTAGGCATCGGAGATATTGGAAAAATGGGTGGAAGAGATGATATTGAAATTGGTTCACCCATTACAAGAAAAGCAATTGAATATATCCTCGAGAGGAGTGAACTCCACTGACTACGAAAAAAGAGCCGACAAAACTTACAAATAAACTAGTTACAAATGCTCATACAATAAGTGATCGAATAGGTTATGGAGTAAGTTTTGATATTGGAAAACGTGTGATTTTTGTAAATAAAGTTGAAGTTAATCTATATTATGTTAATGGATTAACGGATACAAGTTTTATTCAGAGATTCTTAGATGACTTAATTGGGCTAGAAAAAGTCGAGAAAAACAAATCAATGTTTAAAAATATTGAGGATACGATTGTCCATCAATCAGTAGAGATTGTTTTAACATTTGAAGATGTTATAAAGAAAGTATTATCTGGTTTGATTGTAGTATTAGTTGATGGAGAAGATAAAGGACTTGCAGTAGATGTAAGGAGTTATCCTGGTCGTGGTCCAACAGAACCAGACACCGAGCGAGTAGTACGTGGTTCACGAGACGGCTTTACTGAAAACATTATTAATAATACTGGTCTAATAAGAAGACGTATACGTGACGAGAATTTAAGAAATGAAATTCTTCAAGTAGGTGAAAGTTCAAAGACAGATGTATGTTTATCGTATATAGAAGGTTTAGCACACGCGGAACTTGTTAAAGAAGTCCGAGATCGAATTACAGGTATTCACGTTGATGGCCTTACAATGTCAGATAAGAAATTAGAGGAATTTATTTTAAAACAAGGATATAATCCATTTCCATTAGTTAGATATTCGGAAAGACCTGACGTTGTTGCAAACCATATTCTTGAAGGACATGTATGTATTATTGTCGATACTTCTCCAAGTGTAATCATTACGCCTGCAACATATTATCACCATATGCAACATGCTGAAGAATTCAGACAGACTCCTTCTGTCGGAACATTTCTTCGATGGGTTCGTTATATTGGAATATTTATGTCAGTCTTTTTATTACCATTTTGGTTACTATTATGTAATTACCCAGAGGTCTTACCTAAATCATTAAGTTATATTGGTCCAAAAGAAACAAGTAACATTCCGATTTACTTGCAATTAATCATAGCTGATATGGGGATTGAATTCCTAAGAATGGCAAGTATACATACACCAAATGCAGTGTCAACATCAATGGGTATTATTGCAGCGGTATTAATTGGACAAGTCGCAATTGATGTAGGCCTATTCCAGCCAGAAGTAGTATTATATACGGCTGTGTCAATGATTGGATCGTATGCTACACCTAGTTATGAGCTAGCACTAGCAAATAAACTGGCCAAATTTTTCATATTAATATTAACAGCAATATTAGGTATTAAAGGCTTTATGATTGGTTCGACATTGTTTATTCTGTTTTTAGCAAGTCTAAATACTTTAAATACACCTTACTTTTGGCCATTTATACCATTTGACGGCAGAGCTTTCTGGCACCTAGTTGTTCGAACAAAAGCTAGTGAAAAACAACATAATAAAGGTGGAAAAACAATCGGTGATGCTACTATTTAATTTGGCAAGTTAAAGGATATAGGAAAAGGTAGATCAAAATGATTGTAAAATGAAAGAGGGTGCAATCTCAGGATTTAGATTAACTGAGAAATGGGCGCCCTCTTTTTAATTTGGCACTGTTAAAAAAATGGCCTTAGTTTTTCTTTCAATAAATAATGCTATACGTTAGTTCATGTCAATTTTTATTATTTAAATAAATGAGGAAATTATCTCACCACTTCCAACTAAAGTGAACATTATTCCTCCAAAACGTGTACTCCACACATAAAGAGAAGATGGTTCTGTAACATAATGCGATTTCCAACTTTCTGTAATAAGGTAAAAAGTATAGGGGCTTATTAGCATTAATAAACCAATTATTAGTAAAAGAATCCCTAAAAAAAGCATACTTACAACTCCTCAATTTAACAATCTTTAGGAATGTTAATATATTCGGTTGAATCCCCAAAAAATTCTTTTTTCATGAAAACTAATCTGTCCTTTAGGTCAATAAATATGATAAATCTAACAATTAATTGATAAATTGTTATTTCAACAGAAAGAAACCCGGTTCCTTTTTAAGTAACCGGGTTTGTTACAATATTATTTAAAGAATGAAAGAATCGCATCAAATAATGCGGAGAAGAAATCTTTCAGTTTTTGAATAAAAGATTGACCTTCTTCAGAATTTAAGTATCCTGAGATTTTATTTTTTGCTTTTGTTAATTGGTTTCCTACTTGATCCCAATTAATATTTAAATCTTTCATTTTTTCAAATAAAGCCATTAAACTAGCCTTTTGATCAGCAGTTAATGTAATACCAAGATCCTTTGCTAATCGATCAATTAAAGATTTTAATTCATCGGTTGACATGTTTGGATTTTTAGCAAGCTCTTCTTTCACTTTAGTGACTAGTTGTACAGCTTTTTCATTACCTACTGAATCACCAAGTTTAGCAGTTTTAACCATTTCTTCATTTGCTACTTTTTTAACATCATCAGGTATAACTTCTCCTGAACTTAGCTCATATGCCTTCATAATCCCAGTTAAAGCAGCAGTACCAGACACTTCAAATGGTGCAGTAATAACAATATTTGCATCCTTTAATCCAGCCGTGATTAAAGCATTTGTATACATTGAGTTAGTAACCCATGAAATATTATTTGATTGAACAACAATGCCTGTATTTTTTTCACCAATTGTAATCATAGCAGATGAAAGAGCTCGTGTACCGATTTGAGCACTAGGTACAGTACCATCTAAATATTTATGCTCCTCTTGATTCGAAACAGTCACAATTTTAGCATCAGATGGTGCACCCATTTCAGCTAATAATGCTTTCTTTTGCGTTTCAGACAAATTTTGTCCAAGAGTAACAATCGTATCACCAGGAACTGAATCAGCTAATACCGATAATGGCATAGCAATTAATCCCATTGATATGGTGAACGCTAATAACTTTCGTTTTAACAAAGAGACACTCCCTTTACAATAATCCAAATTTTACATCTTACAACACTATTATAGTACTTTTCGAAAACTTGTCATTACTTTTTGTTTTTTGTATGATAATATCAGCGTTACTAGTTTATTCAGTAATGAAAAATATAGGACAATTAAAGTCTTATGAAATTGTACATACATAAGGAGGATTTTTATTATGAAAAAAGCAAGTATTACGTTTGAAAATGGTGAACAAATTCTAATCGAATTATTCCCAGAGCATGCACCAGGTACAGTTGAAAACTTTGAAAAATTAATTCGCCAAGGTTTCTACAATGGATTAACATTCCACCGTGTAATTCCTGGATTTGTATCTCAAGGTGGAGATCCAAATGGTAATGGAACAGGTGGCCCAGGATACAAAATTAAATGTGAAACTGTTGGTAACCCATTAAAACATAAAGCTGGAGCTTTATCAATGGCACATGCTGGAAAAGATACTGGTGGTAGCCAATTCTTTATCGTTCACGAGCCACAACCACATTTAGATGGAGTACATACAGTTTTCGGTCAAGTAATCGAAGGTATGGATACAGTTTTAAGAATGCGTAATGGCGATGTTATGCAAGAAGTTAAGGTTTGGGACGAAGAATAGGTTTAAGTGTTTGACCGAGTACTTTAGATAAAATCAATAAAAAGTAGACTAGCATTTCTGTTAGTCTACTTTTTATTTACATAAATATTTTTTTTCCTTTTATTCAAAGAATATAGAATTAGTAAATTTTACCACATGACTAAAGCATATTTATTAGTAATGATTCTTAAAATTCTAGAATTGTTAAGGTCAAAAAATTTAATGGATATCATATACAAGCCCGACTATAGAATATATCATGGATATATTTTCTTTAATATAAAATTTCTTATACATATTATTATTTTTCAATTCAATTAATAATTTTATTAATTCTGCTTTTAAAGCACTATTTAAGTAAAAAGTAGATTTTTTACCATTATAAGCTTACTTCTCTGTTGAAATATCAAAAAACGTTTTGTTATAAAATTTTATGTAAACTCTAATTGCATCATCAGTTTTTTCTGAAGTTAATTTTGAATTATTTTTATCGAAAAATTTACTATTTTTAAGATATCTTCATAACTAGCAGCTCCAAGAAAAACCTTTTCCTGATCATCTATATTAAAGCTTATTCCAGTTATTCCATAATAATTGTCATTGGATTCAATTGTTTTCCAATAAAGTTGTTCAACAGAAATTTGTGGATTCTTCTTTTCGTTTAGACCAAAAAGATGCCCTGTAAGCGGAAGTATAATAAATAAAATTAATATTATTCCAATGGAACAAAAAGCGATAACTTTTGTATTAATTTAAATATTAGCTAATTCCTAATAAAGTGAGTTGAAAACTAAAGTTGGAACTCTATTTTTGATGTAATGTTGTATAATATTTCATGTCGAATAACAGACATGAATAAAAATGTGGTTTTTCTTATTAAAGAAAGTAGTGAAAGAAATGGCTAAAATAAACTAGGTTTCAAAAGGTTATACAAGAAGTTTGGAACAAGGAATACTCAAAATCAAAATAGGTCTGTCAAAATTAGATCTCAAATAAAGAAAACCACAAAGAAAATTCCTCTGTGGCTCATTGTTGATTGAACAAAGAAATTATTCGATAAACAGCTCGAACTATTTATTGAACATTAAATTGGATTTATGTCTAGTTTTAATTGTTTCACATTCTATTTCATGTTACTTCTTCTATAAATTTGACTCTTTTAATCTATTTACACTTGATTCATACCTTTTTGCAGTTTTCCAAATTTAATTGCACTTCTTGGTCTCCCTTTTATCTTGCATTTAAAAACGCTGTTGATAATAACTTTGGTTATAATAGGAGTTTTGATAATTAGTATGATTCTGCTGATTTGCAAATTCATGCTGGTTTTGAACTTGTCGATTACAGTTTTTTGGTGGTCCTATAAATATAGAAGGTTGTAAAGTTGCTGTTGCATTTTTCCATTGGTTTTCATCAAGACAGTAAGTATGTGAGACGATATTCGAAGGTGTAAATTTCATTAAATCAGAGAATAAAATTACGTCGGGGGATGGTGCATTAAATATTGCTAATAAATGAGTATTGTCCACAGTTGCAATTTCATAATGCCACCAGCCTTGTGGTACGTTTGCAACTTGACCAGGAGTAATTGGAAAATTTAAAAGTTGCTTTGTATAAGGATTCAAAATCGATACAACTGCAGCTCCTGAAATACAATAGACTAATTCTGATGAATTTTGATGATAATGTGGCTCTACAACATTATTTACACTTAAAAAAATATCCAATAAAGACAAATTATCCAAAGTATTCAAATCATTAACACTTAATTGATTTATAAAGTTTTGACTATCCTTCACAAATGCATGGTTTTTATTTATATCATAAGTATATTGAATACTTGGCGATGTGTAATCTAAATCCAACCTCACAATGATCACCCTTTTATTTAAATCTAACTAAAATTTACTGTATTCAAATTTATATAATTGGTGACAAAAGCCTATAAGTTAAGATGGGAAGGGGAACACATAGTACTCTAAATCTTAAAAGCCTTATCTATCCTTTAAATCTTTCTCCTGTACCATTTATCCTGTTTTTGCTTATCTCTTGTTTTCTGACTTGACAGAAAAATGTGAGAATTATATATTTGAAATATTGATATATTAGGAACGAATTTTAATAATTGCCGTACTATAGAGGGATATTCAATCATATATTATGTATTGGTTTAGAAGTTAATTTGAGTTTTAATAATTTTTAAGAGGGGTTAACATGTTAATTAGGTATAAGAAAACATATGAGAAAATTGCAATGGGCCTGCTTTCGTTTATGCCGAATGAAAAGAATGTGAAGAGCTTAGTAAATACGATTAAAGATTATGAAACTAAAGAAGATAATCATTTGTTCCTTTGGAAATTAGACGATATTGTTGGGATTATTGGAATACAACTACTACCAGATAAGGTTATTATGATTAAACATTTAAGTGTAAACCCTTCATTCCGAAATCAAGGTATTGCAACTTCACTTTACGACGCTATTAGATCTCAGTATACAGATTATACGATCGTAACAACACAAGAAGTAGCTTCATTTATTGAACATTGTCATGTTAGTTTGAAAGTATTATAGAAATGGTGCTCAATTTTTTTTGAGCACTTTTTTTTGCACTATAGAAAAAAGTGATAAGTGATGTCGTGTATTTCCACTAAAGATTGTTATGAGTAAGTACAAAACAACAATAAGCAGTTTTGAGTATATTCCTTCTTTTCAACTTCAATTTCGACACAATGAAAAAGGTGCTCAATTTTTTAGCACCTTTTCTTTTACCTCTAAATCTTTTTTCGTAATTCTAATTGCTTTAATCGTTCCGAAATAACATCTGTTCGATCTCTTGTAGAATGTTTATTAATTAAATCTTCCGTAAAAGACGAGTAATATTCTTTTTGATTTTGATATCTCTCAATCAGTTCTTGGTCATTTATTGGGAGATCGAAAGGGTGAAATGCCGTTTCGTTTTGAAGATTTAACTGTAAATCCGAAATCATTTGTTGAAAGCGAATTTGATCAATTCCTGCCATTTCTAATAAATTAGAATCATTCGAAAAGGTATTGACGTGCCGTAATAATTTTTTAGCACCAGTAAAGTTTCTTCTTCTATAATGATATAACACTACCGATAATCTGATTAAACCTAACCAAACCTTTTTATAATGATGATTTAATTCAAGTTTCCATTGTTCCTCAAGAATTTCATGACATTCAAAAAAATCTTGATCAAAATGAAAATGACATAAATATTTTATGTATCGTTCGTTTTTATTGTAATGGACCAAGTTTTTCACCTCTTTATTATTAAAATTTTATCAGAAATAGAATTATTTAAAAAGAAGAAAGCCTAGAACAAATGTCTAGACTTTCACGTTTTGTTTATTCACGGGGTTAAATTAACAGACGAAAGCACATCCAACGATGATTAATAAAATAAATAATACTACGATTAAAGCAAAGCCTCTGCCGTGGCCGAAACCGCCGAACTCTGGAGAAACAGCACCTCTACTCATGAAATTACCTCCTTACCAAAAAAATAATTCTTCTTGCACTGATATCTTATGAAAATTTATAGAAAATGGTATAGGCGCAAAACTAAAAATTTAGGAAGAAAGTAACTTCATCGATGAAAAAACCTTTTCTGTTATATAGTTTTATGAAATAATACTTTATACTGTTATAGAGTATATTTTTATTTTAAATGTAAGTTGGTGAGTAGTTTGTGAAGCAATATGAAGTTAAAATTGATGCATTTGAAGGGCCATTAGATTTATTACTTCATTTAATTCAACGATTTGAAATTGATATTTATGATATACCTGTATCTGAAATAACAGATCAATATGTTTCATATATTCATACAATGAAAGAATTAGAATTGGATATTGCAAGTGAATATTTAGTGATGGCAGCTGAATTACTTGCGATGAAAAGTAAGAGTATTTTACCTAATCATGAAGAGCAAGCTGATTGGGATGCAATACTAGAAGAAGACCCAAGAGAAGAATTAATGAATCGATTAATTATATATAAGCAATTTAAAGAAGCAGCAATCGTATTTCAGGAAAAAGAATCAGAACGTGCGATGATTTTCACCCGAAATCCAGTCGATTTGTCCGAATATGGACCTAGACCAGAAGATATTGTCATGCCGACTGATGTTACGATTTACGATATGTTTGGTGCACTTCAAAAGCTCTTTAAACGTAAAAAGCTACAAGAACCACTTCAAACTAAAATTGTTCGTGAAGAAATATCGATTGAAAAAAGAATGGATGAAATTATTAACTACTTAAAAAGTATAAAAAAGAGAACTAATTTTATCAGTTTATTTCCATATAATGATAAAGAAAGTATTGTAGTTACTTTTTTAGCGATTTTGGAGTTAATGAAAACAAAAGACATTGTAGTAGAACAGGAACAAAATTTTTCAGAAATTTTTCTTACATCACGGGAGGTTTTTGAAGATAAGCAAGCTGAGGTGTACTTGTAATGGAACAGGAAAAAAATTTAGTAGGAGTTCTAGAAGGACTTTTATTTGTAGCTGGCGATGAAGGAATATCGATTGTCGAGCTATCAGAGACTTTAGAATTAAATCAAACAGATGTTATAGAATTAATTGAGAGTCTAAAAAAAGAATATGAAAATCCTAACAGAGGCTTACAGATTAGAATATTAGCTAATAAATATAAACTTACATCAAAGAGAGAACATGGAGAATTTTTCAAAAAGTTAGTTGAAAGTCCATCAAACTCTTCATTGTCACAAGCAGCATTAGAAACTTTAGCGATTGTTGCATATCAACAACCAATTACGAGGACAGAAATTGAAGATATTCGTGGAGTTAAGACTGAAAAACCACTTCAAACTCTTGTCTCAAAATATTTAATTAAAGAAGTTGGACGGGCTGAAGGGACTGGACGTGCAATTTTATATGGTACTACTTCTGAGTTTTTAGATTATTTTGGTCTAAAAAACATTAAAGAATTACCTCCACTACCACAAGATTTAAAAATGGAAGAGGTTGAGGAAGAAGCAGATTTATTTTTTAGCAAATTTGAAAAACAAGATTAGTTAAAAAATTCTGCAAATCTATCATCATCCTATGTTAAACTAATACTATGGAAATCTTGGAGGGTGAAAGAATTGTTAATTTATAATTGTCATGGGTATGAATTAGTAAAGGCTCAACCAAATACTTCGGAAGATTTTTTTAATCGTTCTGAAGTTGAATATGAATATAATGGCCAAAAAATTGTAACTTCTGTCCTATATGTTCGTTTCTTTGAAGAACAACTTTCTGAAGTAAGTGATTTAAAGACAACTAGATTATATGAAAATGGCGATCAATCAGTAGATTTTCGTGATATTGTGGCACTTGCTCTAATTATTAAAAATCCTGATTATCGAGGAAGAAAGCGAATATATATTAATGAATTAGATCAATTCTCAAAAGAGTTACAAGGTGTTGATTTTGATAAATTGGTAGGATATGCGAGAAGTCTTAAACAAAATTCAGATAAAATAGAAATATCGATCTAATTTAACGGAGGGAAAAAAATGTCGAATAAGATGGTAGAGCATCAATTAAAAATTGTAGGTAATCAATTAGGGATTGTTGGTCTAGAGTGTAATTTGTTTTTAAATAAGAATTCTTTACCGTCATTTCAACATGAAAACCAAGCAGTGGATACTAACTACTTAGAAAAAATACTTTCTTCATTACGTAGAATTACAGTATATTGTGAGGATGCTAAAGAAGTTTGTGAGAAAATTTTAAGTGGGCAGTTCCATAAAGCAACAGCCGAAGATACTTTACATAAAATTTATCACAGATGTATTGCAGAATTCTTCTCTCCTAAAAACGATGCATGGTATGAAAATAGTCGTGCAGCATACACTGGTAATCAAGCAATTACATTTTATAAAGCTGTGCCAGGTACAGTCCAAGATCTATTTTCGTCATTAGAAAAAGTTTTTCAACAAATGCGTGAAGAACTTGAGTATTATGAAACAGATTATTCAACAAAACTTATGCAACAATACAAACAGTAATTAGAAAATAGTTAAATGTAAATAGTAACAATAAGACAATAAGACAAAAAGACTAGAAATTTTCTAGTCTTTTCATTTTGTGCAAAAAATCAAAAAATGGATATTTCTAGAAATTATTATGAACTATACGTTACAATACAATTGAAATTTCTTTGTAAGAGAAGAGGACAAAAAATGAAACAAATGTATTCAATTGGACAAAGGACAATCAAAACAGCAATTGGAAGTGGAATATCCCTTTTAATTGCAGAAGCTCTACATTTACAAAATTACAGTACTGCGGCTGTAGTTACACTATTAAGTATTCAAAATACAAAACGCAGATCATTTATTGTTGCAATTCAAAGATTTGTTGCATCAGTTATTGCAATGTTAATTGGATGGATGATGTTTGAATTTTTAAGCTATACGCCATTAACAGTTGTCATTTATTTTCTATTAACAATCCCATTATTAGTTACATTAAAGTTACAAGAGGGAATCATTCCAAGCTCAGTGATTGTTTTACAAATTTATGTGAGTGTTGATAAATCAATTTCTTTTTTATTTAATCAAATTGAAATTTTGGCAGTTGGGATCTTAATTGCTTTAATAATGAATACATATATGCCAAGTATTGAAAAAAAGATGATCGAATCTCAAAAGAAAATCGAGCAAAATTTTAAAATGTTACTTTTAGGTATTGCGCTAAAAATGAAGGGTAAAGATGAAGATTCACAAAATGAGTTAATTTATGAAACAAAAATACTTTTACAAACAGCGAAAACATTAGCTTATAGGCAAGTTGAAAATAGTTTTATAAAAACGAATTTGTATTATATTAATTATTTTGAAATGAGAGAACGTCAATTTGAAATTATATCGAATCAAATCATCCCTTTATTAAAAAAGGTTGAGTTAAATTATCCACATGCAAAAATTATCGCAGAATTTTTTGAGGACACAGGTGTTTACTTAAAAGAAAAATCTACTGGGATTGAATTATTAGGGGAATTTAGTCATATGATGAATGATTTTAGAAAGATGCCTTTACCTGAATCAAGAGATGAGTTTGAGACTAGAGCTAGTTTAATGATGATTGTTTATGAATTGGAAAAAGTGATCTCATTAAAAATGGAGTTTTACTCGGAAAATCAGAATGTTTTAGAGAAGCAGAACTAATTATTTTATATAAGAGCATGTGGAATTAATATCTTAACTAAGTGTATTCCATTAATCGAGTAAAACGCGTGAATACCGGTAATAGCTATAAATTTAATATCATACAATGGAAAGTAGAAGAGAAATTTATTTTCTCTGATGGAGGTGTATGATGTTAAATCAATCTGAACTCGTCACTTACTTTCAGGAGGTAGAAGTCTGGTGTGCGAATGTATTACAGTTGCTAGCTGAAAGATTTGACCATATTCAAGAAAAAGAACTATTAGAATATAAAGTTAAATTATTGTTAAACAGAATGGGGACAAAAGGACATTATGTAGATCAAAATTCCTTTTTAGATGAAATTAGTATGGATGTAGATGATATTCAAGAACGATTAATTTCAATATTAAATGAAGAGGAATATGATGATAGCTATGCGTATCGGGTAATAGAAGTCGAAGAGAGAATAGGGATTGGTAAACATGAGCTTCCACCTTTACCATATCCATATAATGCGCTCGAGCCATATATATCAAAAGAAATTATGATGCTACATCATGATAAGCACCATAAAAGCTATGTAGACGGATTAAATAAAGCTGAAATTGAATTAGAAAAGGCACGAAAAAATAAGAAATATGATTTATTAAAGCATTGGGAAAGAGAGCTTGCATTTCATGGTTCCGGACATTATTTGCATACTATATTTTGGAATAATTTAAGTAAATCAGGTGGAGGGCAACCTCATGGAGCTCTTTTAAAACAAATTGAAGATGACTTCGGAAGTTATGAAGAATTTAAAGAGCATTTTACACAAGCTGCTAAAAAAGTGGAAGGTGTCGGCTGGGCGATTTTAGTTTGGGTTCCAAGAGCTAATCGTATGGAGATTCTTCAAACTGAAAAACATCAATTCTTTACTCAATGGGATACAATTCCATTGCTAGTTTTAGATGTTTGGGAGCACGCTTATTATTTACAGTATAAATTTGATAAAGACTCATACATTACAAATTTTTGGAACATAGTGAATTGGCCAGATGTAAATTATCGATATGAATATGCTAGTCAATTAAAATGGCAACCCTTTTATTAATTGGCGAGGAATAGTAGGTGCTGAAATTGCTCAGGTGGTATATCTGAACAATTTCAGCACTTTTTTTCTTAAAAAAAGTCATTTTTTTATAATGTAATTCGTAAACTTGTACTAATTAGGACTAACTGTGGAGTTGATGCGAAAGATGAAAAAATGGCTAGTATTAGGAATAATCGGCTTATTTTTAATCGGAATTATTATTCCGACGAATAATGTTGAAGCATTTGGAGGAGTTAGTGCTAGAAATGCAGTTTTGATGGATCAAAAAACTGGACGAATCTTGTATGGTAAAGCAATGCATGACTCTGAAAGAATCGCCAGCATTACAAAAATAATGACTGCAATCCTTGCAGTAGAATCCGGTAAAATGCAAAATACGATAACAATTAGTTCAAGAGCAGTACAAACTGAAGGATCATCCATTTATTTAAAACCTGGACAAAAAATTAAGCTGGAAGATGTAGTTTATGGTTTAATGCTTAGGTCTGGGAATGATGCGGCTAATGCAATTGCTGAAGCTGTAGGAGGTAGCATCGAAGGTTTTGTTTATATGATGAACGAGAAGGCAAAAGAAATCGGAATGAGTAATACATATTTTAGCAATCCATCAGGCCTTGATCAGCAAGGGAAAGAGCATTACTCATCTGCTTATGATATGGCGTTATTAACGAGATACGCTATGCAAAATCCTAAATATGCAAAAATTGCAGGTACGAAAGTACACCGTGCCCCAAATACGGCAGAATCTTGGGATTATGTTTGGAAGAATAAAAACAAGTTGCTAACTTTTATGTACAAGTATAGTACTGGAGGAAAAACTGGATTTACTAAAAAAGCAAGAAGAACACTTGTTTCAACTGCCTCTAAAAATGGAATGGATTTAATTGTTGTAACGCTAGATGATGGGCAAGATTGGCAAGATCATATGTCACTATTCGAATATGGTTTCAGTAACTATCCTTTAACGAAAGTATTAAGTAAAGGTGGAATTAAGGAAGTAACAAATAAAAAATATAAAGGGCATGTTTATTTGAAAAATGACTTCTCCTACCCATTAGAAAAAAAAGAGCGTGATCAAGTAAGAATAACGATTGAAATGCAAAAGCCGACGAAGAAAAAAATCGCTAATAATGCAATTGTTGGTAAAGCGATTATTGAATTAGAAGGTGAACAAATTGGATTTAGAAATATTTTTTATAGTGATAGTAAAGTCAAAGTATTTACGAAAGAAATAATCCAAAATGGAAAACAAGTTCTATTAAACTTAATGGGAGAGCACTCTGATGGTTAATATCATTTGGGTTGCTCTTACAATAATTGGTTTTATTTTTGCCATGATTAACGGCACAATGGATGAAGTAAATAAAGCAGTATTTGACGGAGGAAAACAAGCAATCACTATTATAATTGGATTAGTTAGTGTTCTTGTTTTTTGGTTAGGATTAATGCGAATAGCAGAAGAATCAGGATTATTAAAAATTCTTTCGAAATTATTTCAACCATTTCTATCATTCCTATTTCCGAGAATTCCTAAAGACCATCCAGCACTTGGTTATATTATGTCAAATATGGTGGCCAATTTATTCGGTTTAGGTAATGCTGCAACTCCATTAGGTATAAAGGCGATGGAACAATTAAAAGTATTAAATAGAAATAGTAGTGAAGCAAGTGATGATATGATTACATTTTTAACTTTAAATACAAGTGCAATCACTTTAATTCCTACAACTGTCATAGGAGTTAGAATGTCTTATCATTCTTCAAATCCGACTGAAATAGTAGGAGTTACAATCCTAGCGCAAGTAGTTTCATTTATTGGGGGACTCGCTGTAAATAGTTTTTTTGCAAGTAGGCGAAATCGAAAGGGGAGAAAATAAATGGGATATATGAATACGATATCACTTTATATCATTCCATTTATTATCGCTGTTATTTTAATACATGGAACGTTGAAAAAAGTGCCGACGTACGAATCTTTTGTAGAAGGTGGAAAAGAAGGTGTAACGATTGCTGTGCAATTAATACCATTTTTAGTAGGTATGCTAGTATCTATATCGATTTTTAGAGCGTCAGGTGCTCTAGAGTTTTGTGTCGAACTTATGCGTCCGTTATTAAGTTCACTAGGTATTCCTGCAGAAGTTTTTCCACTGGCAATTATTCGACCTATTTCTGGTTCGGCTGCTTTAGGTATTACTTCGGATTTAATTAAAACATATGGACCTGATTCCTTTATCGGAAGACTAGCTTCAACTATGCAAGGTAGTACAGATACAACGCTATATGTATTAACGGTGTATTTTGGAGCGGTTGGTATCCGTAAGATGGGTGATGCATTAAAAGTAGGTTTAATTGCAGATGCAATCAGTATCATTTTTTCAATCATTTTTGTAACGATGTTCTTTGCTTAACTCAACCTATTCGATCAATATTTTAAAAAGTTTTTTATAAAAAAGTACTTTTAATTTTAAGATAAAAGTACTTTTTTTATTGCGCATTTAAAATTAATATCTTATAATACCAATAAGAATAGTTGGTATTAAGACAACATTCAATTTTACCCATGTTGCATATAATGGATTGGAAGAAACTAACCTTTTTGTGACATAAAGGAGCTTGAAATTATGAAAGTTGTAAAATCAGTACACGAGCTGATCGGATCAACACCATTGCTTGAAATTACAACATTCCCTTTACCAAAAGGAACAAGACTATTTGCAAAGTTAGAATTCTGTAACCCAGGTGGAAGTGTAAAAGATCGACTTGGTATGGAATTAATAGAAAGTGCAATGTATGAAGGTAAATTAGAAAAAGGTGGTACAGTAATTGAACCAACCGCCGGAAATACAGGAATTGGTTTAGCACTAGCAGCTATAAAATATGGCGTAAATGTTATATTTGTTGTTCCAGAAAAATTCAGTATAGAAAAACAAACGTTAATGAAAGCACTTGGAGCTAAAATTGTGAACACCCCGACAGAAGATGGAATGACGGGTGCAATTAAAAAAGCAAATGAGCTCTCAAAAGAAATACCGAATTCATTTGTACCTTCACAATTTAGTAATGAAGCGAATCCAAGAACCTATTACAAAACATTAGGTCCAGAGTTAGTTGACCAACTCGATGGAAAAATAGATGTATTTGTTGCTGGAGCTGGTAGTGGAGGAACATTTACTGGAACAGCTCAGTATTTAAAAGATAAATTACAAAATGTAAAAACAGTCATTGTTGAACCAGAAGGATCAATATTAAATGGTGGAAAGCCGGGTTCACATGATACAGAAGGAATTGGAATGGAGTTCATTCCTGCATTTGTAGATACAAACTTATTTGATGATATTTATACAGTACTTGATTCAGACGCATTTCGTTTAGTAAAAGAACTAGCAACGAAAGAAGGACTTTTAGTTGGAAGTTCCTCAGGAGCTGCATTATATGCAAGTTTATTAGAAGCAAAAAAAGCAAAACCAGGGAGTACAATCGTAACGATTTTCCCAGATAGTAGTGAAAGATACTTAAGTAAAAACATATATAGTGAGGGATAAAACATGAAGAAAAAGACGGCGTTAATACACGGGGGAATTAGTAGAGATGAAACAACTGGTGCGGTTAGTGTTCCGATTTATCAAACTAGTACGTATAAACAAGATGCTGTTGGCAAACATAGGGGCTTTGAATATTCCAGAACAGGCAATCCGACACGACATGCTCTTGAAGAGCTAATGAAAGATATTGAACACGGTGTTGCAGGATTTGCATTTGCATCTGGAATGGCAGCTATTCATACTGTGTTTAGTTTATTTAAGACTGGTGACCATATCGTAGTCGGCGATGATGTTTATGGTGGTACCTACCGATTACTTACAAGAGTATTATCAAATTTAGGTATAACAGCTACATTTGTTGATACAAGTAATATAACTTTAGTTGAAAATGTGATTTCACCAAATACAAAAGCAATTTTCATTGAATCACCTAGTAATCCATTATTAAAAATTACTGATATTAAAGCGATTGCTAAACTTGCAAATGAATATGACTTATTAACGATTGTTGATAATACTTTTGCTACGCCATACTGGCAACAACCTCTTTTACTAGGTGCTGATATCGTAGTTCATAGTGGAACTAAGTATCTTGGAGGACACAGTGACGTAGTAGCGGGAATTGTTGTAACGAATAAAGAAGAGCTAGCTGAAGATTTAGCGTTTTATCAAAACTCAATTGGTGGAGTTTTAGGACCAAACGATAGCTGGTTATTACAACGCGGTATCAAAACACTTGGAATAAGAATGGAAGAGCATGAAAGAAATACGCATGAAATTGTGAGGTTCTTATCGAATCATCCAAATGTAAATAAAGTTTTTTATCCTGGATTATCGACTCACCCAAATCATGAACTAGCAAAACAACAAAGCAGTGGATTTGGTGGCATGTTATCTTTTGAATTAAAAGAAGGATTAGATCCAGAAGAATTTGTAAGTAAATTAAAGTGGTTTACATTAGCTGAGAGTCTAGGAGCTGTTGAAAGTCTTGTAGGTATCCCTTCAAAAATGACGCATGCTTCGATCCCAAGGGAAAAACGAATTGCATCTGGAATATCTGATGAATTAATTCGATTATCGGTCGGTCTAGAAGATTTAGAAGATCTAATCGAAGACCTAGAACAAGCATTAATATTTCAAACATCAAAGGTGAGATAAATGGGTAGAGAGTTTTTAGATGTTTTTACTGGTTGGGCAGATAGTTACGATTCTTTTGTTCAAGGCCACGACCCAGAATATAAAGAAGCATTTCGACGTTATGATGAAATACTTAAAGAAATTGTTAATAGAAGTGGAAACAGCGTCCTTGAATTTGGAATCGGTACAGGGAATTTAACAAAGTTACTTCTTGATGAAGGAAAAACTGTATTTCCAATCGAACCATCTCCTGAGATGAGAATTATTGCCTCAAAGAAATTAGGAGAGAATATTACGATTCACGACGGAGATTTAATTGATTTTCCTAAACCACAGGACGGGATCGATACAATTGTAAGTTCATACGTTTTTCATCATTTAACTGATCAAGAAAAATATGAAGCTATTAAAATATATAGCTCATTATTGAATTCAGGTGGGAAAATCGTATTTGCAGATACAATGTTTTTAACAGAAAACGAGTATAAGAATGAAATTACAAAAGCAGAAAATGCAAATTATATCAATCTAAGAGATGATTTAATTAGAGAATATTATCCATTGATTCCAGTTGTTCGTTCACATTTTGAAAAAAATGGATTTGAAGTGAAATTCGAACAATATAATGATTTTGTATGGATCGTTGAAGCTACAAAAAAATAGAGAGAAGTAATTTAGGAGGAAATAAAAAATGCCATCAGTTGAAAGTTTTGAATTAGATCACACAAAAGTTGTTGCTCCTTACGTTAGACATTGTGGTACTCATGCAGTTGGCACAGACGGAGTTGTTACAAAATATGATATTCGTTTTTGCCAACCAAATAAGCAAGCACTTAAACCGGCAACAATTCACACTTTAGAACACTTATTAGCTTTGAACGTTCGTGAAGCAGTACCTGCTGGTGACCCTTTTAAAATTATTGATTTATCACCAATGGGATGTCAAACAGGATTTTATTTAATTATCGCTGGTACTCCTACAATTTCAGAAGTAATCACATTATTACGCAAAACAGCTGAACTTGGACAGCAAGTTGAAGAAGTACCTGCAGCAAATGAGCTTCAATGCGGCCAAGCAAAACTTCATGACCTTGAAGGCGCAAAAAAATGGTTAAAATATTGGAGCGAGCAAACAGACGAAACTTTGGAAAGCGTATTTGCTTAATAATGAAAAACGTCATCTTATTTGATGGCGTTTTTTTGTTTTAAAGAGCGCAAATAAAAAAAGTGAAACTGCAATTAAAATTAAGTGAGTGCAAATGAAAAAATTTTATTAAACAACATGAAAAAAAACGTCATCCTAATTTTGATGGCGTTTTTGATTAACTAATAAAAACAACTTAATTGATTACAAGAAGTAATTTCTCTTTTGGAACGGTGAATTTAATTTCTCCAATATTTTCTTCAATATCTTCAATTGTCGGAATATCATCAAAGCTTTGAATTGAAATGGCATCATCTAAGCATAATAAAATATAAGGGAAATTAGTTTCTGTAGAGTCATAGATTAATTTGTATGCTTTTGAAGGTTTATCGGATGTGAAAAACACATCACCTAATTTAAACGAACCAACTGAATTATATTTTACTGCTGGATTAAAAGAATAATTCATATAGTAAGCTCCTTTTTCATTTTACTTATTATATTATTGACTGCTTCTTAATAGATTAAACAGCAAACTAGTAATTTGCTTGAATTGTAATGGATAGTTTGTTTTTCTGAGTTACCATTGTGACTTCACCAACCCAATCTTCAATATCTCCTAGGGTTGGCATAATGTCATAATTTTGGACTAGTCTTGCATCAGTTAATGAGACAAGTACATATGGAAAATCGTCTTCATTTTCTTCTAAAACAAGCATATAGATTGTTTCATTCTTTTTAGTAATAAGCACACTACCTGGCGTAATAATTTTAGAGCGGTCAAAAGCTGAGGAGTGTTTTAAAGTTAAATTCATATTTATTACCTCATTTCTGCAAATCTAGTAAATTATATGATAGATTTCCTTAAAATATGATATAGAGAGAAGCAATAAGGATTAAGAGAATAAGGGGAAGAATGACAATGGGGCTAGAGTTGAATAATGGATTTAGGGCTTAGATTTGGTGTTTAACGTACTTTATACACAAAAAACCTTTTAGCTGCCACTTGTTTTCAATTGTATAAATCTGTATGATGGTTGAAGAGGTGAAATGATCGAATGGAAAGATTACAGAAAGTTATTGCTAGAGCGGGGATTGCTTCTCGTCGTAAAGCAGAAGAGTTAATTAAAGAAGGAAAAGTGAAAGTAAATGGTCAGGTTGTTACTGAGTTAGGTGTAAAAGTAAGTGGCAACGATCGTGTTGAGGTGGAAGAGATTCCGATTGATAAAGAAGAACCAGTTTACTTCCTTTTATATAAACCATCAGGTGTAATATCAAGTGTGTCGGATGATAAAGGAAGAAAAGTTGTAACAGACTTTTTTCCAATGATTAAACAACGTATTTATCCAATTGGTAGATTGGATTTTGATACATCTGGAATTATCTTATTAACAAATGATGGAGAATTTTCAAATCTACTTCAACATCCAAAATATGAAATAGATAAAGAATATATTGCAAAAGTAAAAGGTATACCATCTAAAGAGGGGTTACGTAAATTAGAAAGAGGTATTGTGCTTGAGGATGGGAAAACGGCTCCAGCTCAAGTTAAAATGATTTCACTTGATAAAAGCAAAAATACCGCAATTGTAAGACTAATCATTCATGAGGGTAGAAACCGTCAAGTCAAGAGAATGCTTGAGGCGATTGGTACACCAGTTATGAAATTAAAACGTGAACGCTATGCGTTTTTAGATTTAAGTGGATTAACTCCTGGTGATGCAAGAGAACTATCACCTCATGAAGTAAAAAAACTAAGAGCAATGGCTTCAGCAAAGCCACGCTAATGTTTTAGTCAGCCAGTTGAATACTGCTTTCTTATTTAGTTACCTAGCCTATTTACAGTACTTATTCATAATCTGGTTAACATTTTTTTAGGAAGCGTGTTTTAATTCAGTCTGATATCCTATTTTTTACACTACGACTCGGTAAATACCGAGTTTTTTCTTTGTTTTAACATTTTATATTGCAGGATAAAAGATTGAAAATTTAGTCTTTTTTGAAACGTATCAAATTTCTATTCAAGAATAGGAAATAATGATATTCTATCATATGGGAGGAACTGTATATATGAAGAAAAATAGAACGTTAATTCGAACAATTATCCTATTAGTTTTGGTTTGTGCAATTGGTTATACTTTTTACATAAATTTCTTTAAGAAAGATGAAGTTATTACTAAAGGAAGTAAAGCACCAAACTTTGCTATGACGGAGCTGAATACCGGTAAAAAATTTACTCTTTCAGGTGAAAAGGGAAAAGGTGTAATTGTTAATTTTTGGGGTACTTGGTGTGAACCATGTAAGCGAGAAATGCCTTTTATGAATGAAATCTATTCGAAATATAAAGGGAAAGGTATCGAGTTGCTTGCAATGAATGCAGATGAATCGAAGTTTTCAGTAGAACGATTTGTAAGCGATTATAATCTTAATTTTCCAGTCGGAATAGATAAAGATCAAGAGGTTCTAAATATATATGGTGTTAACCCTTTACCAACTACGTTTTTTGTTAGTCCGGATGGGACAATTAAGAGAATTGTAACTGGTCAAATGACGCCAAACTCTTTTGAAAGTTATATTAAAGAAATATTACCAAAATGATGAGTGTACATTAGTAAGGGGAAATAAAATGGAGACGTTTAAATGTGAATGTGGTCATCTTAATCATGTAGGTACTGTAATTTGTGAATCATGTGGTAAACCTCAAGATGAAAAAGCAACCGAACTACTAGATATGCGCTACGAAGGGACTGCTAGAAGATCAGTCGTTAATAATCAAACTTATATAGATAAAATATGGACGTTTTTTTCATCTGTAAAAGTAGCTGTTGTCATCATTCTAATTACGCTAGTAGCGGCAGCATTAGGTACTATTTTTCCGCAAAGAGATTTACTACCGCCTACTGCAAATCCCGCAACGTATTATCAAGATGAATATGGAATCTTTGGTAAAATTTATGATGCAATCGGTTTGGATAATACGTTTAACTCATGGTGGTTCATGTTACTTGTTGCTTCGATTGGGATATCACTAGTAATTTGTAGTTTGGATCGAATTTTACCACTCTATAAAGCTCTAAACAAACAAACTGTTACTAGACATCCAAACTTTTTAAAAAGACAAAAAATGTTTGGAATTAGTAGAGTTGATCAGATACAAGACGAAATAGAAAAGGCTAAAATTAATTTACGTAAAAGAGGTTATAAGATTCGTGAAGAAAACGGCAATGTCTTAGCAGAAAAAGGTCGTTTCTCTCGTTGGGGTCCATATGTAAACCACATAGGCTTGATTATCTTCCTTATTGGGGTAATGATGAGATATGTACCAGGAATGTATATGGATAAGGCACTTTGGGTTCAAGAAGGCGAATTAAAACCTGTCGTTGGCACAAATCAAAACTATTATATTAAATTAAATGATTTCCATATGGAAACGTATGATAAAGATAAAGAGGGTAAAGTTTATAAAAAAGCGATTGAGCGCTTTGGAAATGATAAAATACCAAAAAACTATCAAGCCGATGTTACGTTGTATAAACGCGAAGGAAATTTAATACCAGGGGAAGATCCAAATCTTAAAAAAGTAAAGGATTATAGTATTAAAGTTAATGAACCTCTTAAGTTCCAAAACTTCGCTCTATATCAAGTAGATTATCGAATCGGTGAATTTAGTGCATTCTTATTTACATTACAAAATAAACAAACAGGTGAAAAATTAGGACCAATAACAGTTGATTTACAAAATCCAAAAGAAGTATATGACTTGAAAAATGGATATAAAGTAGAACTTAAAAATTATTTTCCAGATTTTTATTTTAACTCTGATGGTCAACCTGATACAAAAACGAGAAAGCCAAACAATCCAGCGTTTGTATTTAAAATGACTACGCCAAAAACACCAAAGGGTGAAGTAGCATTCGTTGCAATCAAGCAAAATATTGAACCAAATGGAGAAAACAAATATAAAATGTCATTTGCCGGCATTGAAACAAAAGATTCAACTGGTTTAACAGTGCGTAAAGATTTAACTCTTTGGTTACTAGGGCTTGGAGGAGCAATTTTTATGATCGGTGTAATTCAAGGTATGTATTGGTATCACCGACGCGTTTGGATTCAGAATCAAGATGGGGAAGTTTGGGTTGCGGCATTTACAAATAAAAATTATTATGGTTTAAAGATGGAATTAAAGAAAGTGTTTGGAGACACAAAAATAGAATTGCCGATTGATCAACAAGTTGAGAAAAGTGTTTAATTAGGGGGAAAATATGTACGAGCTAAGTAGTAATTTTTTATTTACCGCGTTTATTTGTTATATAGTAGCTACTTTCTTTTTTGGTGGCTCGATGAAAACAAAAGATGATGGTCCTAATAGATGGGGTACAATTGGTATTACAATTACATTAATTGGATTCTTATCGCAAATTACTTATTTTATTTTAAGATGGATTGCTGCTGGACACGCACCTGTAAGTAATTTATTTGAATTTATTACATTCTTTGGAATGATGTTAATTTTAGCGTTTATCATGATTTATTTTATGTATCGCCTAAATATAATTGGACTATTTGCATTACCGTTGTCAATTATCATCATTGCATATGCATCTGTATTTCCACATGAAATCAAACCATTAGTACCATCTTTAAAAAGCTATTGGTTACATATCCATGTAACGACAGCAGCTTTAGGTGAAGCTATTTTAGCGATTAGCTTTATTACGGGACTAATTTATTTAATTAAAAATATCGATCAAAAAGTTTCAACGAAGAAAACATTTTGGTTAGAAGCAGTTTTATATTTCTTAGTAACTGTTGTTGGTTTCGTCGTTATTTCAACAGCTTTTACTGCCTCTGGTTACGAAGCGAAATATAATTGGATTAATAAAGATAAAGCACAAGAAGAAATGGTCTATAACCTTCCATCACTTGTTGGTCCACATAAAGGTGAATTAACTACAAAAGATAAATTTGAAGCACTGGCAGAAATGCCAGCAATGGTTAATGCTAAAAAATTAAACACTGTAATTTGGTCAATTTTTGCTGGAGCAGCATTATATGCAATCATTCGCTTAATTTTAAGAAAACGAATTGGCGCATTTTTACAGCCTTTTGTACAAAAAGTCGATAGTGAATTATTAGACGAAATCGGATACCGTGCAGTAGCAATTGGTTTTCCAGTATTTACACTTGGTGGACTAATTTTTGCCATGATTTGGGCTCAAATTGCTTGGACAAAGTTCTGGAGCTGGGATCCAAAGGAAGATTGGGCATTAATCACTTGGTTATTTTATGCAGTATTCCTACATCTTCGTTTCAAACGAAATTGGCAAGGTGAAAAATCAGCTTGGTTAGCCGTACTAGGATTTGCAATTATTATGTTTAACTTAATTGCTGTTAACTTAATCATTGCAGGCTTACACTCCTACGCGTAATTAATAAAAAGCCCTGTAAAGGAATAATCTTTCCTTTATAGGTTTTTTTTTTGAACTTAAACTTATTTCTAAATTTCATTTCCTATTTCCTTTCTAAATATTCTTGCTCTTGCTTCCAAGTTTTTTTTCACTATTTTATGGAAATAATAAATTCTAAGAATTATGTAAAAATGTTCACAAATTATACTAGAATATACGTTTTTTATTATGTAAAATTATGAAGAGGGGGTCGAAATTATGGAACAAAATATAAAAATACTAATAGCAGATGATGAAGATCGTATTAGACGATTATTAAAAATGTATTTGGAACGTGATGGATATAGTATTGATGAAGCTGAAAATGGTGAAGATGCTTTAAATTTAGCATTGAAGAATGATTATTCCTTAATCGTACTAGATTTGATGATGCCTAAAATTGATGGAATTGAAGTCTGTAGGGAAATACGAAAAACAAAAACAACGCCTGTTATCATGTTAACGGCAAAAGGTGAAGAAACAAACCGAGTTCAAGGTTTTGAAGTTGGTACAGATGATTATATCGTTAAACCATTTAGTCCACGTGAAGTAGTTCTTCGTGTTAAAGCTCTATTAAGACGTTCTTCACCAGTACCAGTATTTACTTCAGACAATTCTTCAGCGAAGGATATCGTAGTGTTTCCTCATCTAACGATTGATAATGATGCTCATAAAGTAATTGTTGAAGGGGAAGAGATCAGTTTAACACCAAAAGAATATGAACTACTGTTGTTTTTAGCTAAGGCACCTGACAAAGTATTTGATCGTGAAACATTATTAAAATCAGTTTGGCAATATGATTTTTTCGGAGATTTACGTACCGTAGACACTCATGTAAAACGACTACGAGAAAAATTAAGTAAAAGCTCTGAGGATGCCGCTAAAATGATTGTCACCGTTTGGGGTGTAGGTTATAAATTTGAAGTAGGTCAGGAGTAATGATTGTAAGAAGTTTAGTTGGAAAGCTTTGGCTGACAATTATCTTACTAGTTTCACTTGTGTTATCATTCTTGACCTTTGTCTTAATAGGATTCTTTGAAAAATTTTACATTGACCTTCAAGTACAAAATATGAAAGATGATGCCACGAAAATTGCACAATTAATAGAAAATGGTCAACCACTCTCAAATATTGAGTATTTATCAAATAATATTGTTAGTAGATATTCGAGAGTGATCATTTCTATTGACGGTCAAGAGCCGTGGTATTCAAATAATACATATGGAATACAGGAGCTACCTTTTAAAGAAATAAAAAATGATGAAATCTTAAATCAAACGTTAAATGAGAATAAAGAGGTCAGTAAAAGACTTGTTTATGGTGAAAATAGTGAGAGAGAAAAGTTAGTAGTCGGTGTTCCAATAAATACAAACTCAAAAAATGGAGCTGTATTTATATACCAAACATTACAACCTGTTAAAGTAATGATTCACCAAACGACTAATTTTGTCTTGCTTGCAGCATCGATTGGTATCGTATTAACAACATTTTTCTCATTCTTTCTTTCTTCTAAAATTACAGCACCTCTTAGAAAGATGAAAGAAGTTGTAAGTAGTATGACTTCAGGGAATTTTAATGTGAAAGTACCAATCCATTCAAGTGATGAAATTGGAGAGCTTGCGTATTCATTTAACAAGATGAGTAAACAATTAAATTTTAATATGAATGCATTAAAACAAGAGAAGGAGAAAGTTTCTAATATTATTACAAGTATGGTAGATGGTGTAATTTCGATTGATAAAGAAGGGCAAATCGTGACATCAAATCCACCAGCTGAACGCTTTTTGAAAATGCTTAATGATGATCAGTTAGAAGAATCCTCATCCCTTGTTTTAACTAAGGAACTATCAGATTTATTTGTATTAGTAGTCGAAAGTGAGAAAAAGCAATTTATCGAATTGAATTTTGATCAAGGTAATTGGCAAGTATTAATGTCGCCTCTTTATAATCAAACAAATATACGAGGCGTTGTAGCGGTGATTCGAGATGTTACAGAGCAAAGACGTTTAGAAAAGATGAGAAAAGATTTTATAGCTCATGTTTCTCATGAACTACGTACGCCTATTTCTTTATTACAAGGTTATAGCGAAGCGATTGTTGATGGTGTAGCAGAATCCAAAGAAGAAATGCAAGAATTGTCACAAATCATTTATGATGAGTCACTTAGAATGGGTCGATTAGTCAATGATTTATTAGATTTAGCAAGAATGGAAAACGGATTTACTGAATTAAATAGAGAGTTTGTTCCTCTTGTACAATTTATCGATCGAATCTTACGCAAGTTTAAAGGTTTAGCAAAGGAAAAAAATATTAAGCTATTTGGTGAAATCGACAACGTTCCACATTTAAATATCTACATAGATGAGGATCGAATGGAACAAGTTTTTACAAATTTAATAGATAATGCAATAAGACATACGAATGAAAATGGAAGAATAATTGTTTCAGTAAATCAAAATGAAAGATCAACTATATTTAATTTTATTGACTCAGGTGCAGGAATTTCAAATGAAGATTTACCATTTGTATTTGAACGTTTTTATAAAGCCGATAAAGCTCGAACAAGAGGTAGAAGTGGAACGGGTCTAGGTTTATCAATCGTTAAAAATATTGTAACAGCACATGGTGGATCTATTCAAGTCTTTAGTGATGTAGGACAGGGAACGACATTTAAAGTTAAAATACCGCATAATTTACGAATGAACAAAAAAGATGTAGAGTAATCTTGTTTCATATAAAACATATTTCCATTATGTATTGAGAAGAGATTTCTACAAAACACATAAAAAATTTAGTAAAATAATAAACGCATAAATAAAATAATTGAATTCTTACCCAATTTATCTTACGATTGAATTAATGAAATATTGATGAGTTTAGTGCAAGTATTGCTTAAAAGGGAATCTGGTATTAATCCAGAACTGTCCCCGCAACTGTAATGTGGACGAAACGAATAGCCACTGTTCTTTAAGAATGGGAAGGTCGGAGTAGGTTGAAACAAAGTCAGTAGACCTGCTAAATTCATCCTTGTTCAATTCTTCGGGGAGTAAGAATTTGAAGCAGCAGTTGCAAGACTTCTTGTATATTTATGTTGTTTCAGCTCCGTTCAAAAAGAATGGGGTTTTTTTATGCTTTCCGATTATATTAGGAGGATTTAAATGAAGAAGTTTTTATCAAGTTTTATCATTATGTTATTGTGTTTAGGTTTATTTGGTTGTAATAATGATACGACACAAAAAAAATCGAATGTAAGTAAAAGTGAACAAGCAACTTTTCCAATGACAGTTAAAGATGCAACGAACAAAGAAATTAGTTTTAAAGAAGCACCTAAAAAAATAGTGTCACTAATTCCAAGTAATACTGAAATTTTGTTTTCTATTGGAGAGGGAAAGGATGTTATAGGCGTAACAGATTTTGACAATTATCCAAAAGAAGTAAAAACAATCGAGAAGGTCGGCGGAAATAATGCCGATATGACATATAATGTTGAAAAAATTATTTCTTTAAAACCTGATTTAGTTTTAGCACATGAATCAAGTTTAGGAATATCTGCTGACGGTTTAGAACAGTTAAAACAAGCGGGAATTAATGTTTTTGTCGTTAAAAACGCTGCAACTATTAATGATGTATATGATACAATTTTACAAGTTGGTGAAATAACTGGAAAAACGGAGCAGTCTAAAAAAGTTATTAGCGACATGAAAACTAAATTAGATGAAATTAGCAAAAAAACGGCAAAAGCATCTACAAATCCAAAGGTTTGGCTAGAAATTTCTGGTCCTCCAGAAATATATACAGCAGGTAAAGGTACATTCCTAAATGAAATGATTTCGATTATTCATGCTAAAAACATTGCTGAAAGCGAAAAGGGATGGGTACAGTACAGTGAGGAATCAGCGATCAAAGCGAATCCTGATGTGATTTTAACAACTTATGGAGATTTCGTTCCAAATTTGGAAAAAACTGTAATGGCTAGAAAAAACTGGCAAACAGTAAATGCAATTAAAAATAAACGTGTATATGATATAAATGCAGATACAACATCTAGACCAGGTCCAAGACTTGCAGAGGGAGTCGAAGCAATTGCAAAGGCGGTTTACCCAGAGCTTTTTAAATAATACATATTTTATCTTTTTATTTCCAATTATCTTATTAATTTTTTTATTTATTTTAGGGGTTTCGATAGGGTCTACATCGATTCCCTTTTCTTCTATTCTGTCTAGCTTTTCAGATGCTCTATTTAAAACTGATTATGTCCCAGCTGATATACAAACTATCGTAATGAATATACGCGTGCCAAGAGTAATGCTAGCTGCCTTAGTAGGTGCATGTCTTTCATTAGCAGGTGTAGCATTTCAAGGGATACTTAAAAATCCATTAGCTGATCCTTTTACATTAGGTGTTTCTTCAGGTGCCTCTGTGGGAGCGGTAGTTGTTTTATTTTTTCAAATAAGCTTACCCTTTGTAACCTATTTTACATTGCCTGTTGTTAGTATATTATTTGGATTTGGTACACTTATATTATTATTACTATTTGTTAGAAAACTAGATCGATCTCTTAATGTAGAGACAATCATATTAGGTGGAATCATAATTAGTTCATTTTGTTCTGCATTGTTATCATTATTTATTACATTTTCAAATAATGAATTACGTGCAGTAATTGGATGGTTAATGGGTAATATTGGTGGGAGAGGCATTCAGTACTCTCTTAGTTTATTACCGTTTTTAATCATTTCTTTTTTAATTTTATTTAGTCAAAATAGGCAATTAGATGCAATGACATTTGGTAGCACAAATGCAAAACATATCGGAATAGATGTAAAAAAATCGACTTATTTAATTTTGTTAACAGGTAGTATTTTATCTGGTGCAGCAGTAGCAGTTTCTGGAACAATTGGATTTGTAGGATTAGTTGTTCCGCATTTTACTAGAATACTTGTAGGACCATTACATAAAAAATTACTTCCTTTATCGATGATAAATGGAGCAATATTTTTAATTGGGTCTGACATATTATCGAGAGTTATTTTAGCCCCAAGAGAGTTACCAATCGGAGTAATTACTTCTTTAATTGGTGCTCCAATATTTGCTTTTATATTACTATCTTTGAAAAGAAATAGGGGAAATGTATGATCAAATGTCAAGATATCTCATATTCATATGATGGAATTCATAATGATTTGGATGAACTGTCATATTCTATTAATCAAGGAGAATGGCTAGGAATTATTGGTCCAAACGGGAGTGGAAAGTCAACGTTTTTAAATATTCTTTGTGGACTTTTTAAGCCTTCTAAAGGAAATGTAATGTTGGATGGAGAATTTGTATCTAGTATGTCTAATAAACAAATAGCAAAGAAGATTGCTGTTTTATCACAACAAAATTCCTTTACATATTCTTATGAGGTAAAAGAAACAGTTAAACTTGGACGTCTTGCTCATTCGTCTTCCTTTTTTCCAAGTTGGTCCAAAAACGATGAAACTGCGGTTAATAATGCAATGATGATGACTGGTACTAAGAAGATGGAAAAAAGCTTCATAAATGAAATTAGTGGTGGTGAGCGTCAAAGAGTATTTCTTGCTCAATGCTTCGCTCAGGAAACACCGTATATCTTTTTAGACGAACCAAGTAACCATTTAGATTTAATGCATACAATTAAAATTTTAGACGTTTTAAAGGAATTACAAAAAGATGAGAATAAAACAATTGTAACTGTTTTTCATGACTTAAATTTGGCAAGTCTTTACTGTGATCGATTATTAGGATTAAAAGATGGAAAAATGTATATCGAAGGAAAAACAGACTCAGTTTTAAGTGAAGATTTATTAAAAGGTTTATATGACACATCTTTTCAAATTTTAGATAATCCCGAAACAAATAAAAAGGTCATTATTTATAAAAGTAATGTATTGTAAATTAAAATTGAAAAAGGGAGATGTTTTTCATGAAAATTTATACAAAAACTGGGGATAAAGGCCAGACTAGCTTAGTAGGTAAACGAGTAGATAAAGATGATTTAAGGGTAGAGTCTTACGGAACAATTGACGAAGTAAATACAATCGTTGGGTACGCAATGACATATTTAGATCATGAAGATACAAAAGATATTTACAATGCTCTTCAAAAAATACAACATGAACTATTTGACTGTGGTGGAGATTTGGCAGTAGTAAAGGATAGCATTCCTTTTAAAACAACTGAGAAAATGGTTGAAGATCTTGAAACATTAATCGATGAGTATATGGAAGCAACTCCTCCATTACAGCGATTTATTTTACCTGGTGGGTCAAAACCTGCTGCAATCATTCATCAAGCTAGAGCAGTAACAAGACGTGCAGAACGAACTGTCGTAACATTAATGAAGCAAGAAAACATTCATCTTCCTGTATTTTTGTATTTAAATCGATTATCGGATTATTTCTTTGCACTTGCTAGGTTAATTAACACACGTCTAAATATTAAGGATGTTGAATACGAAAGAGGATCGATCGTATTTCGAACGGATAAAAAATAAATAAAAAAGTAGCGGTTGAATAGTTAAATTTTTCTAATCAATCGCTATTTTTTTTGTATAAATAACTTTTTTCAATCATAGAATGGTTGAGTGTATCTTTAGTAAAAGTCTATCTTGGCGTTTACATTTTCGATTTGCTCTATTACTTCTTAAGTAATATACATAAAGAAGTGTTAAAGGACTTGAAAAGATTTGTTAATGAATTACCAGTTGTTAGTCTACGAGTTATTGGGCGGATTAAAGACTTTCCACATTTCAAAGTAGGAGGCAAATAATGTTTGATTTTCTTAGGAGATGTTTGTTGATTGTTGTTTTTGTTTTAACGATTGGCCTTTTATTTATCGGAGGGAATCGAGAAAAATTAAAGGATATAATATCAGATAAAGATTTTCATGAATTAAAAATAGTTTCAAATCCATAAGTTTATTTGAATTTATAGTTTAACAATTAGCGTTTAGAAAACGATAGGATTTAGAACTTCCTTTTTAAATGTATTTTACTAATAAATTTGGTAAAGTACATTTATATGTGAAGTTCTATTTTTTGATTTTAAGGAGAAAGAAATGTCTAATATATGGGATCCAGCAATTGTAATGGAAGAGGGATTAGTAAAAGAAATAATAAAGAAACAATTCCCTGAAATAATAATAAACGTAATAAAAAAAATTGGAGAAGGCTTTGACAATACTGTTTTTTGTTTAAATAATGAAATTTTATTAAGATTTCCGCGAAGAGAAATAGCTGTAGCAATTTTAAACGTTGAAAGAAAATTACTCCCAATTATATATCATTATTTTGAATTGAAGACAACAATACCTATACTTGATGGTAAGCCATCTGAATTATTTCCTTGGCCATTTTTAGGATATAATTTTATTTCAGGAAAATCTCCAATTCAATTAAATAGAACTGAAAGAATTTTAATGATCGAACCAATCGCAAATTTCTTGAAAAATTTGCATTCAATAAAATTCGACGAATTAAAAGATATTAATTTACCTAATGATGAGTTGAGGCGATTAGATATAAACTTTCGTAAACCTCAGGCTAAAAAATATATACAACAGGCATTACAGAAGAAATTAATTGAAAATGAACAGAAAATTAATGATTATATTGAAAGCTTAGTTGAAATTAGAAGTGATACACCTTTAGTTCTTGTTCATGGTGATTTACATTTCAAGAATATGATTGTTAATGAACAAAACCAACTTGAAGGAATTATAGATTGGGGTGATGCTCATATCGGAAATCGTGAATTAGATTTATCAATTATTTATAGTCTAATTCCATACGATATGAGAAGTGCGTTTTATGAGATTTATGGTAGTGTATCAGAAACATCAAAGAAACTAGCACAGTTTAGAGCCGTCTATACAACAATTGTGCTGTTGTTATACGCAAATGATCAAAAAGACGATTCATTAGTAAGTTTTTGTCAAAAAAACTTAGATAATGCTCTAAATGTTTAGTTGGAGTTTTTTATTTACAAACTGTATTTAATTTAGTAACATTAAACTGTAATTTAATAAACGATCTATCTTCGGGGCGGGGCGAAATTCCCCACCGGCGGTAATTAAGCATTGCTTATAAGCCCGCGAGCCTGATTTTTGGGCAGGATCTAGTGCGATTCTAGAGCCGACAGTATAGTCTGGATGGGAGAAGATGGAGGTTCGCAAGTTCAAAAAATATTTCTTTTTGAACGCTTATTTGGCGTACTGAAAATTCTCCCCTATTTCAAAAAATAGGGGATTTTATTTTTTGCATAATTTTATACTATTTTTCATTTTTTAATTTGGACTTATTATAGTATTTGCAAATAATAACGCTACTTAAGCGAACCTTTCATTTTTCTTGATATGATCGGGAAAAAGGAGAGAGGTATTATGCAACAACGCAACAAAGTAAATAAAATGGTAGTAGTAGCAATGCTTAGCAGTATTTCTTATCTACTGATGATGCTGGATTTTCCACTTCCTGCATTTCCAGTATGGCTTCAAATCGACTTTAGTGAGGTTCCGGCACTAATAGGAGCAATTGTTTTTGGTCCTGTCGCTGGTATTGGTGTAGAGTTAATAAAAAACATCCTTCATTACGTAATTAATGGTAGTATGACTGGTGTGCCTATAGGTGAATTTGCTAATTTTAGTGCCGGAGTATTATACATTTTACCTGCATCGTATTTCTTTAGAAAGTATCGTTCAGTAAAAGGTTTAACTCTTGGATTAATCGTTGGTACTGTAGTGATGACTGGAATTTTAAGCCTTTTAAATTATTTTGTGTTATTACCTGCATATGCACATTTTATGAATTTTAACCTACCAAATGAAGTAATTGTCACATCAATTATGCCATTTAATGCAATCAAAGGTCTGTTAATCATGATTTTATTCTTAGTAATTTACCCTAAATTAAAGGTTTGGTTAACTCAAAGAATGAATGTTCATAACGTATAAATAAATGAAGTGTCTACTAAATTTTAGTAGACACTTTTTATTTTCTCTAAATGACTGTAAAAATGAGAAGGTTGAGCAATCATAAAAATAAAAAAAGCGACGAAATAACATCGTCGCAGTTTTTACTATTCGAATTTTAAAGCGTCGCCATCGAATGCTTCGTCAGCAACTTTGATTGAATCTGTTGGGCATCCTTCAAATGCATCCATCATGTCATCAACTAAAACGTCTGGAATTTCAACGATTCCTTGGTTATCATCTAGAGTAACGTATGCGATCCCTTCATCATCATAGTCATAGATATCAGGTGCAGCTGCGCCACAAGCGCCACATGCGATACAAGTGTCTTTATCAACGATTGTATATTTTGCCATTGTATTGACCTCCCAAATTATTCCCTGTTTTTGTTACAGATACTATTTTTGTAATGTACCTGTAAACATTTTAAAACGGTTTCCAAAACTTTTCAATATAATTGTACAAGGTTTTGAAAAAAACGAGAAATGATGAAATCCCAAATAAAATAAATCATGATTTTTATATGTTTAAAATGGTTTGGTTATTGATACATATGATAAGCTAGAAGAAATAAAAACTATTTAGAAAAAATGCACAAATATTTTTGTACTACTAATTATTATTCGAAAAAATATTCAAATATATTAATGGAATAATTTTATTTGAGAGGTTTAAGATGACTAAACTATCAATATTGGAAGAAATCATCCTTTTTTTACTTCATCGATATAATGGCGAACGAACGATCCAAGGTATGATGCATTTATTAAAGGGTAAACAAAGTGCTCAAATCATTCAAGATTCTCATTTTTATCATGTCACATCATTTTTCGGACTTTTTCATTTCCTTACACATCAGAATATGCAAGAAATCATAAATGGGTTAGAGTTTAAAGGGTACATAAGTCAGTCGGAAAATAAAAATATCTATTTGTTAAATAAAAATGGTCAAGCTTATCTAGCAAATCAAAAATTCCAGTTTATGGACTTTACATATATAAACGGTCTAAGGTTTTCTAGTATTCAAAAGATTTTTTGGAAAAGATTTTCATTGTTTTTTCAAACAGCTTCCAATTTGAATATGAATTTAAAATATTTTAGGGCGGTTATTCAAGACCAAGATATACAAGATTGGGTAAAAAATGAGATTCTTAATTTTAATGGGAATAAAAACGAATTAGTTAATCAATTTTACAAAGAATTACATACAATTTTAGAAAATTTAAGTAACGAAGACGCATTACTATTTGTCAATCGATTGTCTGGAGCAAATGCTTACGGAATGACTTTAGAACAGATTGCATCTGAACGCAAAGAGAGTGTTGAAAAAATTTATCTTAAATCGATTAATACTCTGCATCACATAATCACTATTTTAGTTGAACATAAAAATAAATATCCTTTTTTAAGTAAATTTGTTAATGGAGATAATAGCACTAATATTACAAATACTTCAATTGAAACGAAGCGATTATTTACTGAGGGTAAAACAATTCAAGAAATAGCGGCAATTCGAAATTTGAAGATTAGTACAATAGAGGATCATATTGTTGAGTGTGTATTAGGTGATAAATTATTTCCAATTAATCAATTTATTACGACAAAACAATTTACATTAATAAAAAATAAAATTATTGAACTAAATACAAGGAAATTAAAAATTATTAAAGAAGCTTTATTAAATGAGGTAACATATTTTCAAATTCGTATTACTCTTGCAAGAATGGGTGATTTACATGAACCTAAATAAAGTCCTATACGAAAAATTCGGTTATTCAACCTTTCGTAGTAACCAAAAAGAAATTATTAATGACCTGTTAAACTCAAAAGATGTATTAGCAATGCTTCCTACAGGTGGAGGGAAGTCATTATTATATCAACTAACAGGGCTACTATTGCCTGGCGTTGTAGTAATCGTTTCTCCATTACTGTCCCTTATGGAGGATCAAGTAGAACAAATTAAAGCTTTTGGAGATAAACGAGTCATTGCACTAAATAGCTTTAGAAGTTTTGAGCAAAAAAAATATTTATTAAATAATATAAGCAGCTATAAGTTTATTTTTGTTTCGCCTGAAATGTTACAAAATCACTTTTTAATTCAAAAGCTTTCAGCGTCTAAAGTTTCTTTATTTGTTGTTGATGAAGCACATTGTATATCACAGTGGGGGCATGACTTTAGGCCAGAATATAAAACTTTAGGGGAAATAAAGCAGAAATTAAATAATCCGACAGTTTTAGCTTTAACCGCTACAGCTAGCAAAAATGTGCGGGAAGAAATAATTGAAACTTTACATTTAAAACATGTTCAAAAATATATTAATTCGGTTAATAGAGAGAATATTGCAATTCAAGTTGAAAAAGTAGATTCGGAAATAGAAAAGCTCAAGTCTTTAACTGACCATCTTTCAAAATTAAAGGGTCCGGGAATCGTCTATTGTGGTACAAGAGCTACTTGCGAAAAAATTTCACATACCATAAGAGAAAAATTAAATTGCAAAGTTGCTTATTATCACGGTGGAATGGAACATGAGCAAAGAATTTTGATTCAACAACAATTTATACAAAACCAAATAGATATCATAGTTTGTACAAGTGCTTTTGGTATGGGGATAAACAAACCAAATGTAAGATTTGTAATTCATTATCAGTATCCGTCAAACATTGAGAATTATCTTCAAGAAATTGGGCGTGCTGGCCGTGATGGTGAGCCAAGCATAGCTATACTAATCTTATGTGAGGAAGATCATGAGTTACCAATAAGGCTAATTGATGACGAAATTCTTTCTGTGAATCAAGTTGAGTCTTTTATAGCGTATTTAAAAAGATTAGAAGAAAATTCGATCAAATTGACTGAAACGCTAGTGTCAAATTGGAAATCAGTTTTTCAATTTAGTGAAATACAGTGGACCACTCTTTATTCTGAAATGGTTAAATTTAATCTAATCGTAAATGAACACTTATCTTTAGAAAAAATAAATTACGGCTTATTAGAATCGATTAAAGAATTGATTTCCGAGCGGAAAAAAGTAAAATATTTAAAGCTCAAAGCGATGATTGATTTTCTATCTTCATCGACTTGTTATCGTGAAAAATATTTATTACTATTTGATGAAATTTTAGAACAAAGACCAATAAATTGCTGTAGCATTTGTGGTATATCATTTGATGATTATTGTTCAACTGATTATGTGAAAGATGAAAAAACTAACGTACTTTCATGGGAACAAGAATTAAGAAATAAATTGGGGCTGTGAGGAATCTATATGGAAAGTGAATTAAACCGTCAAGAAATTCCTGTTAACTATTTAAAGAAAAGTGTATATGGTACGCAGTTAATCATTTTAGTGTTCGCTATTTTGTGTATTACTTTTTTTATTGGTCCAGAAAAATTTATAGATGATTTACATTTATTTAAAAGTTATAAAACATATTTATATGGATTTGGTGCTGGATTTTCACTCGTCCTTTTTAATATTTTATTAAATTATACGATTCCAGAGCGTTTGTTGGATGATGGTGGATTTAATAAGAGATTCTTTACGTCACTTTCAGTTCCTGAAATGACAATACTTTGTATTATAATCGCATTATCAGAAGAATTATTTTTTAGAGGATTTATTCAAGCTAAATTTGGACTAATAATTGCATCAATTGTTTTTGCTTTAGTTCATTTTCGTTATGTGAAAAAACCGATCTTACTTACAATCGTATTAATTGAAAGTTTTTTCTTAGGTTACTTATATTTGAAAACAAATAATATTGTTATCGTATTTATCGCACATTTTATCTTAGATTATGTTTTAGGAATGTATATGAAATTAAGTTTGGAAAGTGAAGACAAAGAATGAACAATGAGCTTCAGAATAATAGTATAGCTGACTTAAGTCGAAAGAATAAAAATAAGAAATTAAAAAATAAGAAAATAAATAATCAAAAAAAAGAAGTAGATTTGTTAAATCTACCACCAAGAAGTGAAACAATGAAAATAAAAGAAGATCAACGAAGACCTTGGTGGAAAATAAAATATCCTTTAATCACTGCTTTAGTTATAATCTTTATCATGCTACCATTTGGAGTAGTTAAGTTTGTACATAGTAAATACGATAAAATTTTTACTGAAAAAGGAAGTTTAATCATTCCTTCTAATAAATTTGAAAAAGTTGAACTAGCAGATACTAATAATTTAAAAAAGCATAAAAAACAGAATAGTTCTCAGAAAACAGCTCCAATCAAAAAAGAGTTAAAAAATGAAGCGAAACCTCAAACAGATTCTAGTAAAACTGTAGGGGTGGAAGAAATTAATCACGAAGTAAAAAGAGGAGAAACATTGTTTACTATTTCAATGAAATATTATGGTAATCGTGATGGCGAAGAAATAATTCAAGATGCAAATCATTTAAAAGGAATAGAAGTGAAACCTGGGCAAATATTAAAAATTCCTTTAAATATCGATGTAGATAAATGATGTCAAGGAATATAGTAAAGACAAAGAAATTGAAATTCGAAATATTGGCAAATTCACTATGATCGAATGCTTCAAAACCATCATGTAATTACGGTCCAATTTAATGATACTGTAAAGTGTATTATGGAAAAAATTAAATCAAATTTTGCATTTCACGCAAATTTAAAAACTTATACCCATTTATTGAGAGTGGATATAAGTTTTTTGTTGTTTAAAATTTTTCAATTTCTACTAGTTTTTGTATAATGAATAAAAGCACTTGGAACTGTAACAAAGAGAAATAAATAGTTGATTTTTTAGAGTGAAGTACAATCAGAGAAACAAGATGAGTTTTACTTTGTTGATGGGTTAAGTAACAAGGGGGAAATTAAAATAAAATTATTATCATTAATCGGTTTCATATTAATAGTAGCAATTATTCTATTGTTAAATCGAAAAAGTAAGGTAGAAATTATTAATAAAAAAATTAAAATAAAACATTTAGATGATTCATTACAGTCAATTCAACTTATATGGATCCCAAATATAGGTGATATTCCTTTTAAATTGAGAGAGATTGAAAAAATTTGCAATCAGAATACACTAATTCTCTTAAGCGGTTACTCAAAAAAGAAATCAAAAAAATATAAAGAAGAAAAGATTCACTATTTATCTTCTATGGCTCCTGTATATTTTTTGTGGAATGATCTTGACTATAGTGGTAACTATAGGGATCTAAATGCATTATTACTAGATTGTAAAGTTACAATTTTAGAAAATACAAGTGCTTTATTTGAGACTGAAAATGGTACAAAGTTTTCGATTGTTGGATTAGATGACGTAAAAACAAAAAGAGATCATTTAGACTTTGCACTTGAAGAGCGATATGAAGACTACTTAAGTATTTTAACAAGTTATACTGAAGTCATGGATAGTAATAGTAGTAATTTTGAAAGTATTCAAGTTTATCTGTTTGAAAGAAGTCAATTAAATGTACATCGAAATCAGAAAACGGTATATTTGGAGCTACATAACAATAAAGGAATTCGAAAACAAAACACAATAACAGTTTTAAATTTTGAAGTTATGAAATAAGTGTGTCTTGTTTACATGCAGGAGGAAAGAAAATTGGCCCAAATAGGAAAATACAATATTAAAGCTATTTCTAACATTGTTGGGATATTACCAGGTACATTAAGGGCTTGGGAAAGAAGATATAATATCATTAGTCCTGTACGAAACGATGCAGGCCATCGACTTTATACAGAGGAACATGTATATATATTAAAATGGCTCGTTCAAAAAGTTAATGAAGGTTTTACTATTGGACAAGCCATAAATTTATATGAAGCAAAAGAGCATAAATCGTCTAATGACAGTTCTCTTAATGAAAATCTACAATCAGATGCTCTAGTGAATCGAATTGTTTCTTCATTATTATCTTTTGAAGAAAGTGAAGCACACAATTATATAAATGATGCTTTTAGTCTTTTTTCTGTAGATAAAGTATTATTTAAAATTATTTCGAAGGTATTCATCTTAATAGGGGATAAATGTCGTAATGGTGAAATTACAAGTGCCCATGAACATTTTGCAACATCTTTTTTAAGAACGAGATTAGGGATGATTTATCAAAATTTACCAAACAATAAACATTTACCAAAGTTAATCGCGGTTTGTGGACCAGAAGAAAAGCACGAACTAGGATTATTAATTTTTACGATTTATTTAAGAAGAATTGGTTTTCAAGTTATTTATTTAGGAGCATCAATTGATTCAAATGATGTTGAACAAGTAATTAATGAAGTGAAACCAGCCGGATTTATCATGTCTTGTACTTTAAAAGAAAATTTAAAGAAAACAATTGATCTAGCCATAATAATCAAAAAAATTAGTCCTGATATCATTATTGGAATTGGTGGACATGCAGTTTCAACTTGTGAGAGTCCAATAATGGATACTATACAGGAATTTTATATAGGCTCTCAGCAATCGAACTGGGATGAATGGCTAAAGCAGAATTTTAATTATAAATGAATTTTGACTTTAGAATCACCAAAATTATATAAAAACATAAACTGTACTATGGTAAATGCAGCAAGGAGGCTAGTTCATGAGGTTGGAACGGTTGAACTACAATAAAATAAAAGTTTTTCTTACATCTGATGATTTATCTGAACGTGGTCTGACAAAAGAAGACTTATGGTACAATGCACCAAAAGTTCAACAGCTTTTTCAAGATATGATGCATGAAGCTAGCGTAGAACTAGGTTTCGAAGTAGATGGAAAAGTATCCGTTGAAGTTTTCTCACTTCAAGCTCAAGGAATGGTTGTAATTGTAACAAAATCCGATGAAATTGAAGAAGAGGAAGATGAATTTCAAGACGATTTTATCTCGATGGAAGTAATCCTTGATGAAAGTGAACATATATTGTACGAGTTTTCTACTTTAGATGATCTAATCCTACTTTCTGAAAAATTAGTTTCATGTAATGCTTTAGGTGGGAGACTATTCTCTTTTGAAAATACGTTTTACTTAAAGTTCGAGGAGAATGAAATAGGAAGACTAGATCGTGAAACATTTTATGCGATTTTAGCTGAATATGGTAATCCTTCCACAAGAACAATTTACCGTATTATTGAATATGGTAAAGAACTTATCTCAGAAAATGCTATTGAACAACTGCATTTTTATTTCGTTAAAAATAAAGCCTCTCAGTAATTTATTACGAGAGGTTTTACTTTTGTAAATTTTTTATTAATATATCGTATTTATTCATATTCTTTCCTTTTCAATTTTTGGAAATAGGAGTATAATGACCTTAGAAAACGCTTACATTAAACGAATATTATATTTTGTTTTCTATGTGTTTATAACTTTCAAAATGGGATGGAAAGTTGTATACTAATTTCAGAATGAATGAAACTTTTCATAGTTCAAATTTCTAGGGGGTTTACAATGGTTGCCGAGAAATCTACAGAGAAAAATAGCAACACTGAAGAACAGTTAGATGTACTAGCGCCTACACAAGTAGTTATTAAAGAAGCGTTAGAAAAATTAGGATATTCAAATGAAATGTATGAACTTTTAAAAGAACCAGTTCGTATGATGACTGTAAAAATTCCAGTTCGCATGGATGATGGACAAGTGAAAATTTTCACTGGTTACAGAGCTCAACATAATGATGCAGTAGGACCAACTAAAGGTGGTATCCGTTTCCATCCGAATGTAACAGAAAATGAAGTGAAAGCACTTTCAATCTGGATGAGCTTAAAATGTGGAATTGTAGATTTACCTTATGGTGGAGGAAAAGGTGGAATCGTATGTGATCCACGTGATATGTCATTCCGTGAGTTAGAAAGACTTAGCCGCGGTTATGTTCGTGCAATTAGCCAAATCGTAGGACCAACGAAAGATATTCCAGCTCCAGACGTATTTACGAACTCACAAATTATGGCTTGGATGATGGATGAATATTCTAGAATAGATGAATTTAACTCGCCTGGTTTTATTACTGGTAAACCATTAGTACTAGGTGGATCTCACGGTCGAGAAACAGCTACGGCTAAAGGTGTAACAATTGTAATTCGTGAAGCAGCAAAGCGTAAAGGTATTAACTTAGAAGGTGCACGAGTTGTTATCCAAGGATTTGGTAATGCAGGTAGCTTCTTAGCGAAATTTATGCATGATGCTGGCGCAAAAGTTATCGGTATTTCTGATGCTTATGGTGCACTTCATGATCCAAACGGCTTAGACATTGATTATTTATTAGATCGTAGAGATAGCTTTGGTACAATTACTAAACTATTTAATAATACAATTTCAAATAAAGAATTATTAGAATTAGATTGTGATATATTAGTTCCAGCAGCGATTGAAAATCAAATTACAAAAGATAATGCTCATAATATTAAAGCAAGTATTGTAGTTGAAGCTGCAAATGGACCAACAACACTTGAAGCTACTAAGATTTTAACGGAGCGCGATATTTTATTAGTTCCAGACGTACTAGCTAGTGCTGGTGGCGTAACTGTTTCTTACTTTGAATGGGTACAGAATAACCAAGGTTACTACTGGACTGAAGAAGAAGTAGAAGATCGATTAGAAAAAGTTATGGTACGTTCATTTAATAATATTTATGAAACAAGTGTAAATAGAAAAGTAAATATGCGATTAGCTGCTTATATGGTTGGTGCGCGTAAAATGGCTGAAGCTAGCCGATTTAGAGGTTGGGTATAAGATTATATTCGATGTTAAAAACAAGATGGGAAATTCCCATCTTGTTTTTTTTTGATTAGCTATTATTAGACAAATTGAATATTTTACGTAAAATAGAAATAGTAAATATAACTAAGACTCTAGATTATTGGAGATGTTTCAAATGGAAAAAGTTGAAGTTCTGATCATTGGCGGAGGACCCTGTGGTATTGCAGCTTATCTAGCTTTAAAAAATAAGGGGATATCTGCATTAATAATTGAAAAAGGAAATATAGTTCATACCCTCAGTCGTTTTCCAACACATCAAACATTTTTTAGTACAAGTGAAAAATTAGAAGTGGGTAATATTCCATTTATTATTGAAGGTAGAAAACCAAAAAAACACCAAGCTCTAGCATATTACCGTGACGTTGTTAAACGAAATAGTATAAAAATTAATGCATTTGAAGAAGTAAAAACGGTTAGTAAGAAAAGTGATTTTATAATCGATTCAGTTACAATAAACGGCGAAGAAAAACGTTATGAAGCAAAAGCAGTTATTGTAGCAACTGGATATTATGACCAACCAAACTATTTATCAACACCTGGTGAACAGCTTAATAAAGTTTCACACTACTTTTTTGAGGGGCATAAACATTTTAATCAGAAGGTCACCGTTATTGGTGGTAAAAACTCAAGTGTTGACGCAGCACTAGAACTAGAAAAGTGTGGAGCGGATGTAACTGTACTTTATAGAGGTAGTTCTTATTCACCAAGTATTAAACCATGGGTTTTACCAGAATTCGAGGCACTTGTCCGTTCTGAAACAATTAAAATGGAATTTAACGCAAATCTACTTGAAATAAAAGAATCATCAGTAGTATACGAAAAAGAAGGGCAAAAATTTGAGATTGAGAATGACTTTGTCTACGCTATGACAGGTTACCATCCTGATCATACATTAATTAAAAGTATGGGCGTAAAAGTTGACGATACAACAGGAAGACCACTATTTAATCCAGAAACGATGGAAACAAATATTGAAGGCATTTATATCGCAGGGGTAATTGCTGCAGGAAACAATGCTAACGAAATTTTTATAGAAAATGGTCGTTTTCACGGTGACTTAATCGCTTCCCACTTATCTAGTAATTAATTATCGTTCAATTAACTATTCTATTGTTTTTTAAGATTATTATTTTTTATAAAGAAATTTGATTGGAACGAAAGGGTGCTCGACTCCTATTGGATTATCAAGAAGGCTAAAGACCTTAGCAGGCGCGCCGAGAAAGCTCAGGGTTAGCCCCATGGAAAGCGAGTACACTGTAGTAGAAATCAACATGACATTACTTGTTTACTTGATAACTTCTTTTTTCAAACGTCGTGAAACGTAGCTATGCTACGTTTTTTTATTTAAAAATTTCAAACTTTTTTCTGTTTACTTAAAGAATTTTAAAATGTTATAATTTCTTGTGAAATGAGGTGCAAAAAATGAAAAAAGTAGTATTAATTACAACAGGTGGAACGATTGCTAGTAAACCAAATGCAGAATCAGGTAAGTTAGATTCTGGGGCATTGTCAGGTCAAGAAATTGCAGAAATGCTCAATTTACCAAAAGATATAAACGTTATTGTTGATTCTTTTTTCCAAGTTCCAAGTATGCACATAGGCTTCGAACATTGGATGATGTTAAAGAATAAAATTGAAGAATACTATCAAGATGAAACAATCGATGGGGTTGTCGTTACCCATGGAACTGATACGTTAGAAGAAACGGCTTATTTCTTAGATTTAACAATTGACGATGAACGTCCAGTTGTTATTACTGGCTCGCAAAGATCACCAGGTGAATTAGGTACCGATGCTTTTATCAATTTAAGACATGCAATTTATACTGCATCTGACGAATCTGTTCGAAATGTTGGTACAGTTGTTGTCTTTAATGAACGTATTTTTACTGCAAAATATGTTAAAAAAGAACATGCATCCAATATTCAAGGGTTTAACGTATTTGGTTTCGGATACCTAGGTATTATCGATAACGATAAAGTACATATCTATCAAAAACCGGTTTTAAAGGATAAATACAAAATTACAAGTGAGTTACCTCAAGTTGATATAATTAAATGTTATATTGAAGCAAAAGGATATTTAATTAAAGCAGCTGTTGAAAATGGTGCTAAAGGTATTATTCTTGAAGGCGTTGGAAGAGGACAAGTTTCTCCACATATGACTGAAGAAATTGAAAAAGCTGTTAAAGATGGCATTAAAGTTGTCATCACAACAAGTTCTGAAGAAGGCGAAGTATACCCGACGTATGATTATTATGGAAGTGCCTATGATTTAGTTAATAAAGGTGTTATTTTAGGTAAAGATTATGATAGTAAAAAGGCAAGAATTAAACTAACTGTTATGTTAGCATCCGAAGTAGATCATATTCTTGAAGGATTTTCTAAATAATTTTTACTTATTTATACATTTCTCAAAAACGTGCATAGCACGTTTTTTTTGTTAAGTCTAATTCTGTTAAAAGTTAGATGATTTAAAATTAAATTCAAAATTGTGTATAAAATTAATTGAATGTATTCATACTGGTAATAAAAAAGGTATGATTTTAAATGAAAAGAATCGAAAGAATATTATTTAAATTAATTATTATTCAATTATTTTGTTTAGTCATAAGTCAATACGCTTTATCATTTCCTAGTCTTTCTGTCTATTTAACGAAAATTGAATTGTATGAAGGAGTTACACAAAAAGCTAAGGACGTAACAAGAGAAGTATATAATCATATAGGTAAATAGATGAATTCATCGGAATCATATGGTAATATTAAATAAAGCAGGGTACCCTGCTTTATTTTTATTTGTTTTTATTTTTTTAGGACATGATAAGATTAAAGGTTGCTATTGAAGTAGCACTTTTTTTATGTAGGAGGACTTATGAGTAAAAAAATTAGTATAGCGATAGATGGTCCTGCAGCTGCTGGTAAAAGTACAGTTGCAAAGATTGTTGCAAAAAAATTAGGTTATGTATATATAGACACTGGTGCAATGTACCGTGCTTTAACCTTTAAAGCGATTCAAAACAATATTGATGTAAATAATGAAATGGATTTAAGTAACTTACTTTCTAATATAACGATTAAGTTAATCCCGGAAGAAGGTACTCAAAAAGTTTTCATTGATGATGTGGATGTTTCAGAGCCAATAAGAACTCCAGAAGTAACTAGAAACGTATCATTTGTAGCAAAACATAGTTTAGTTCGTGAAAAAATGGTTGATTTACAACGTGAATATGCCGTAAATGGTGGAGTTGTAATGGATGGAAGAGATATTGGAACGCATGTATTAGTTGGTGCAGAAGTTAAGATTTTCATGATTGCTTCTGTTGATGAACGAGCTCAAAGAAGACATATTGAAAATGTCAATAACGGTTTTGAAAGTGATTTAGAACAATTGAAAATTGAAATAGCAACAAGAGACCGAATTGACTCAGAAAGAGAAGTTTCACCATTGAAAAAAGCTGATGATGCGATCTCATTAGATACAACTTCAAAAAACATTGATGATGTAGTAAATGATATCTTAACGATTGTTGAAGGGAAAATAAAAAATATTTAGAAGAATTAGTCATCAGATTTCTTGACTTTTCTTCCTATTTATTAGAAGGTAAAAGAGGATAATACATAATTGGTCTATCCATTTTTAAAACATAAGGAGGAATATGACATGGTTGAAAAAGTAATGCCAGAAGTTGGGGAAATTATCTCATGTGTAGTAGAACAAATTGAAGATAAGCAAGCAATCGTAGGTTTCGGTGGAAAAACAGATGGTATTCTTCCAATAAAAGAAATTTCAAACGTACATATTGAAAATGTAAGTGACGCTCTAACTGTTGGGCAAGAAATTGAATTAAAAGTTATTAAAGTTGAGGAAGATACAGTTGTTTTTTCTAAACGTGCCGTAGATTCTGTTAAAGCTTGGGAACAATTAGAAGTAAAATTAGCTAGCAAAGAAGTTTTTGAAGTAATCGTTACAGAGCAAGTAAATGGTGGACTAATTGCCGACGTAGGTGTTCGTGGATTTATTCCGGCTTCACTTGTTTCAAAAAAATTCGTTGAGGATTTAGGAAGCTATGTTGGTCAATCACTTGAGGTAGTGATTGAAGAACTAGATCGCGAAAAGAATCGCGTAATTTTATCTCATAAAGCTGTAGAGCAATTAAATGAGGTTGAAAACCGCCGTCAAGCATACTCTTCAATTAAAGTTGGGCAAATCGTTGAAGGGAAAGTGGAAAGACTAACAAATTTCGGTGCTTTTGTTAATATTGGTGGAGTTGATGGACTAGTACATGTATCTCAAATGTCTCATAAACGAGTTATAAAGCCTGAAGAGATTGTAGCTGTAGGAGATACTGTAAAAGTTCAAGTCCTTTCAATTGACACAGATACAAACCGTATTGCTTTATCAATGAAAGCTATTCAGCCAGGACCATGGGATCAATTAAATCCAAGCATTAAAGCCGAAGCAGTTGTTGAGGGGACTGTAAAACGTCTAACAAACTTTGGTGCATTCGTAGAAGTTCAAAATGGAATTGAAGGATTAGTTCATGTTTCTCAAATTGCTGATAAACATATTAAAAATCCTAACGAAGTCTTAACAGTTGGTCAACAAGTAAAAGTTAAAGTTTTAGATATTAATCCTACTGAAAAACGCTTATCATTAAGCATTAAAGAAGCTGGTGAAGCTGAACTTCAAGAGGATATTGCGAAATACGTTCAACCAAGTGAAAGTGGTTTCCAATTAAGCGAACTTCTTGGTGATAAATTAAATAAATTTAAAAAATAATAAAAATTCCTTCAGTTATTACGCTGAAGGATTTTTATTTAGAACACTTTAGTTATGCTGATTTTCTGCTCTTGCTTCTTCAGGTGTGTCTAAACGTGTAGCACCTTTGTTATGAATACTTTGATCTCGATCAGATTCAACTCTTCTAGATTGTCGCAGTTTCTTTTCTTGACGATCTTTTCCCACTCGTTTCACCTCCAAAAAAATCTCTTTTATAGATTCGTTTTAAATGCAACTTCTTATACACTTTCTTTTCTATTTGATTATTTTTGCGTATGAATTGTTACATACTAGAACTATTAGGAGGTTTTCGTGTGCAAGGTAGTCTATTTATCATTGCTTCTTGGATTATTGTTTTAATTCTTTTGATTTATCGAGATCGAATTAAGTATAATTTATTGTATTTATCAGGAGTGCTAATATTAATTAGCTGTTCTGCTTACACAATTGATGTATTTTCAATTGAAATAAATATTTCATATATGATTATCATTATTCTCATAAGCTACATAATTAGTTTATTAAATTTAATTGAACAAATAGGTCATTTCTTTAAAGGCTTAATTATAGGCATGACATATAGTGTTGTTACACTGCTCTCGGTTTATGATCCTGCAAGCTTCTTTATGAATGAGATGATAATTAGTTCATTTTTAGTAATACTACTTACTTTCTTTTTAAGTAAATCCTATTATGACAAAATGCGTTATATCACAATTGGTCTAGTTCAGGGAGAAATTTTTAATTATATTACGTTTAAGTCGATTAATTTTAAATATATAATAGGAGATTTAAATTGGTTTGATACTTTATTAATTTCAATTTTATTAATGTCAGCAATTCAATTCATATCAATTTACGTATCAAAAATAAGTCTAAAAAATAGAAAATTACTAAAAAGTTGAAGTGTATTGGTCTTTTCTTGTATTTTTTGTTAAAATAGATAAGTTATTTAAATAAATCAATTTTTAAAACTAAACTAAAACACATTTAGAAGATTTAAATGGTACATAGTTATGCTAGGAAGGATGAATTAAATGTCTAAACCGACAGTTGCAATAGTTGGACGACCGAATGTAGGGAAATCAACTATTTTTAATAGGATAGTGGGAGAAAGAATTTCAATTGTAGAAGATATTCCAGGTGTTACTCGTGATCGTATTTACAGTTCAGGAGAATGGTTAAATCAAGAATTTAGTTTAATCGATACAGGTGGAATTGACATTGGCGATGAGCCATTTTTAGAGCAAATTCGTCAACAAGCTGAAATTGCAATTGATGAAGCTGATGTTATTATTTTTCTAACAAATGGCCGTGAAGGTGTTACAGCGGCAGATGAAGAAGTTGCTAAAATCCTTTATAAAACAAAAAAACCGGTAGTATTGGCTGTTAATAAAGTCGATAATCCTGAAATGAGAAGTGATATTTACGATTTCTATGCATTAGGATTTGGTGAAGTATTTCCAATCTCAGGTTCACATGGCTTAGGACTAGGTGATTTACTTGATGAAGTTGTAAAACATTTCCCTGAAAAAGAAGAAGATAATTACGATGAAGAGACAATTAAATTTAGTTTAATTGGACGACCAAACGTAGGAAAGTCATCTTTAGTAAATGCATTACTAGGTCAAGAACGTGTAATTGTAAGTAATGTTGCTGGAACTACACGTGATGCTGTCGATACACCATATTCAAAAGATGGCCAAGACTATGTCATTATCGATACAGCTGGTATGAGGAAAAAAGGTAAAGTTTATGAAAGTACGGAAAAATACAGTGTATTACGTGCTTTACGTGCAATCGAGAGATCAGATGTCGTCTTAGTTGTATTAGATGGTGAAGAAGGTATTATCGAACAAGATAAGAAAATCGCTGGTTATGCGCATCAAGCTGGTAGATCAGTTGTTATTGTTGTAAATAAATGGGATGCAGTAGAAAAAGATGAAAAAACGATGAATGAATTCATTGAAAACATTCGAGCACATTTCCAATTCTTAGACTACGCACCAATTGTATTCCTATCAGCTAAAACGAAGAAAAGAACTCAAACTTTATTGCCAATGATTAATAAAGCATGTGAAAGCCATAGCTTACGTGTTCCAACAAATGTACTAAATGATGTTATTATGGATGCAATTGCAGTGAATCCAACACCTACACATAATGGACAAAGATTAAGAGTATATTATGCAACTCAAGTAGCAATTAAGCCACCAACATTTGTTGTTTTTGTAAATGATCCTGAATTACTTCACTTTAGTTACGAGCGTTTCTTAGAAAATCGCATTAGAGATGCTTTTGATTTTGAGGGATCTCCAATTAAGATTATTGGTCGTGCACGAGCGTAATTTGATGTAAAATATGGATTCTTTATGAAGGGGAGTGTTGATTTGGAAAAAATCGCAGTATTAGGTGCAGGTAGTTGGGGAACTGCATTAGCCATGGTTTTAGCAGATAATGGGCATACGGTTACTTTATGGGGAAATAAATCCGAACAAATTAATGAAATAAATGAACAGCATACTAATAAAAGATACTTACCAGAAATTAATTTACCTCAAAATTTAAAAGCAACAGTTAATTTAAAGGAAGCTACAAATGGAGCTAACTATATTTTGCTTGTTGTACCGACTAAAGCAATAAGAGAAGTTTGTCAACAATTAAATAATGAATTAACGAATAAGGTTACAATAATCCATGCAAGTAAAGGGATTGAGCCAGACACTTCAAAGCGTGTTTCAGAAATGATCTCTGAAGAAATTGATTCGAAATTCTTAAAATCGGTAGTAGTATTATCAGGGCCAAGTCATGCTGAAGAAGTTGCTTTAAGACATCCAACAACTGTAACATCGGCATCGAAAAATATGGAAGATGCGGAAATTGTTCAGGAATTATTCTCAAATGGTTATTTCCGTGTATACACAAACGAAGATGTAATTGGTGTAGAAATTGGTGGAGCATTAAAGAATATTATCGCACTTGCTGCTGGTATTACTGATGGACTAGGATATGGCGACAATGCGAAGGCGGCTTTAATGACACGTGGACTTGCAGAAATTATTCGTTTAGGTAAGGCTATGGGAGCTAATACTCAAACTTTTGCTGGTTTAACAGGAATGGGCGACTTAATCGTAACTTGTACGAGCGTCCATAGCCGTAACTGGAGAGCTGGTAATTTATTAGGGAAAGGCAAATCTTTAGACGAAGTACTAGATAATATGGGTATGGTCGTTGAAGGAGTTCGCACGACTAGGGCTGCATATCAATTAGCAAAACAAGTAAATGTAGAAATGCCAATTGTTAATGAATTACACGCAGTATTATTTGAAAATAAAAATCCAAAATTAGCAGTTGATGCACTTATGTCTCGTGTAAAAAAACACGAAGGTGAAAGTACTTCAAATTATATAAGCGATCTTACTGACTAATTAATATTTAAGTGTTTATAAATAGTATAAAAGCATTAAAACTTTGTTTTAGTGCTTTTTCTTTTGTGGACTAAAATAGGCGTTTCACCATTTTTCTTTTTTTGCATAGCATATGTTGTATAGAAAAGAAGGAGGTTTGAATGGTGACTAATAATAATCCAAATGGTTTCTTCGATAAGATTGAAAAGAAAGCTAATGTAAGCAAATCAGATATTTTTAAAGTCGCTGATTCAGTAAAAGATGCAAACTTTAAAGATGAAGCAACAGTTAGAAAATTAGTTCGTCAAATTGCATTGATGACAGGTCGTCAAGTTTCTAAGGAGAAAGAAGATAAAATCGTGCAAGCAATTGTTACAAATAATATGCCATTAGATTTTCAATCATTAACAAATATGTTTAAACAAAAATAATTGGGCTTATTCTTCAGCGATGTATTTAGTGCATAATCATACATTTTCGCATAATATAGAAAGACTTATACCGGATGTATTCTGGTGGGTGTTAGTCGAGGAAGTTTACGAAGCAATTGCCCCAGTTTGCTTCAGAAGAAAGAAGGAGTATATTTTTACTTTTTCTTTCTTTTTATTTTGCACTTTAAAAATGTAAATGGTCCCGAGTCTTCATACTTGGTATTTAAGAAGGAGGTATTTTGATGGGATTTGTTCGATTGAGACTAGTGAATATGTTCTAATGTATTTTTTTAAGCTAGATTTAAATTAATAATAGACGAGTATATTTAAGTACTAAATAAGTCGATAATGACTTAATAGGAATAAAAAGATTTTAATTCAAATCATGTGATTATTTTGATACTATAATAATGGTAGAAAATACATAGGGGGAACATAATGAACGCGGCACATATTAATGAAATTATTTCTTTTGTAGGAATCGGACTAATGCTTTTATCATTATTTTTAATTTTCTTGAGTAGAAACAAAATAAAAATAAAATTTTTAAAAATGATAACAGCATTCATTGCATATATGTCTTTAATTATTTCAGGGATTTTAATTACATATATCGTATTAAGCTGGCCTAGTTAATGAGAATAAAGGGGACTAACATGAAAAAGCTATTTCTTTCCATTCTAATGTGCTTTGTCATAAGTGTATTAAGTGGCTGTTTATATCCACAAGATAAACTTGCACAAAATCAAGTACCATATGATGATCAATTGCAAGCTGTTCAAACTGCAGTTAATAAATTTAAAGAAAACAATTCAGGAATGTTACCTATAAAAAACAAGGATATGAATACACCAATTTATATTAAATATCCGATTGATTTTACAAAACTGACACCTGGCTATTTAAGTGATGCACCAGGTAATTCTTATGAAAATGGTGGTATCTTTCAGTACGTACTAGTAGATGCAGAAAAGAATCCGACTGTTAAATTAGTCGATCTTAGAATTGCAGAAAAACTAAGAGATGTTTCATTAAGAGTACAAGTATATAAAGATAAACATTCTTACCCACCAATCAAGAAAACTTTGGCTAATGGAGTTTTTCTATTAAACTATAAAAAGATGGGTTTCAAGGAAGAACCGTACGTAGTCAGTCCATATAGCAATAAGAACTTACCAATTATTATGGGGAATGATGGTGAGTTCTATGTAGACTATTCAACTGATTTATATGCAAAAATTAATGAAGCGAAAAATTTTAAGTTCGGTGAAGATATTCGTTCTATTTTAGTAAAAGACTCACCAATCGTGCCTGCATACTCACTTCCGTATACGATTAAAGATGGACAACCAGTATTTTTAGAACAAAAATAAATAATATAAATCATAATCCTTTGATAAAAGAATACATTTTATCGAAGGATTTTTTTATTTGATCCCAAGTGAATAAAAAGAAAAAATAAAAAATCTTGTCATAACTCACTAGGACAACATCATAGAATGATATTGTCATAGGTATACTACTTCAAGTCAATTATTCCCATGTATTGATAAATCGGGAGGGGAACACATGGAAAAGATAGATATTTTTAAAGACATTGCCGAGCGCACAGGAGGAGATATCTACTTAGGTGTTGTAGGTGCTGTGCGTACTGGTAAATCAACATTTATTAAACGCTTTATGGAAGCAGTTGTAATTCCTAATATTCAAAATGAAGCTGATCGTGCTAGAGCACATGATGAATTACCTCAAAGCGCTGCAGGTAAAACTATAATGACTACTGAACCAAAATTCGTTCCGAATCAAGGAGTAAAAATTCATGTAGCGGATGGGTTAGATGTAAATATTCGATTAGTAGATTGCGTTGGTTATAGTGTGCCAGGGGCTAAAGGATATGAGGATGAAAATGGTCCTAGAATGATTAGCACACCTTGGTATGAAGAACCGATTCCATTTAATGAAGCGGCAGAAATCGGTACAAGAAAAGTTATTCAAGAGCATTCTACAATTGGTGTTGTTGTAACAACTGATGGCACAATTGGAGAAATTGCTAGATATGATTATATTGAAGCAGAGGAACGAGTAGTTAATGAATTAAAAGAAGTTGGAAAGCCTTTCATTATGGTAATCAACTCTTCTCAGCCTTATCATCCTAATACTGAGGCACTTAGACAGGAACTATCTGAAAAGTACGATATACCTGTAATTGCACTTAGTGTTGAAGCGATGCGCGAAGGGGATGTATTAAACGTACTTCGTGAAGCGCTATACGAATTCCCAGTTCTTGAGGTGAACGTAAACCTACCTAGCTGGGTATTAGTTTTAAAAGAAAATCACTGGTTACGCCAAAGTTACCAAGAAGCAATTCAAGAAACAGTTAAAGATATAAAACGATTAAGAGATGTAGATTATGTAGTTGGCCAATTTAGTGATTATGAATTTATTGAACAGGCACAACTTGCTGGAATAGATATGGGGCAAGGGGTCGCGGAAATCGATTTATCTGCACCAGATGAATTATATGATCAAGTCTTAAAAGAAGTTGTAGGAGTAGAAATTCGCGGTAAAGATCATTTATTAGAATTAATGCAAGATTTCGCTCATGCAAAACAAGAATATGATCAAGTAGCAGATGCTTTAAGAATGGTTAAACAAACCGGCTATGGAATTGCTGCACCTTCGCTTTTAGACATGAGCTTAGATGAGCCAGAAATTATACGCCATGGTTCAAGGTTTGGTGTGAAATTAAAAGCAGTAGCACCTTCTATTCATATGATTAAAGTAGATGTCGAGTCAACTTTTGAACCGATTATCGGAACTGAAAAACAAAGTGAAGAACTTGTTAAATACTTAATGCAAGATTTTGAAGATAATCCATTATCAATTTGGAACTCAGATATATTTGGACGTTCATTAAGTTCAATCGTGCGTGAAGGCATCCAAGCGAAACTTTCACTAATGCCTGAAAATGCGAGATATAAATTGAAGGAAACATTAGAAAGAATTATTAACGAAGGAAGTGGCGGCTTAATTGCAATTATTCTTTAATCATTAATTGATCAGATGGTAAAAAACCATCTGATTTTTTTGTGTTTGTAAAAAATAATAATTAATCTTCTTAAATCTTTTCGTCATATTTTATATAAGGACATGAAATTCCGCTAAAAATCATAGAAAATTAGTAAGTTGAAATAAATATTATTCGACAAAATTCAACAGAAAGAAATTTAGTGAAAATCATCAAGAAAATTAAAAAAATGCCGATAAATTCAGTAATCATCGTAGTTTTACGAGTTCTTATAACAAAATTGAGGATGAAATATGAATTTTTCAGAAAAATCACCACCTGTTTTCGAGTAATTCCAACATTTTCTTATAAAACATATTGAAAAAAGCCGTAGAATCGTATAATATAAGGCATGACAAAGAAATTAATTGGAATTTGTTGTATAAAATTTAAAATTTTGGTCACAAATGAAATTAAGAAACATTTCTAAAATTTTGGGAGGAGGTGAAAGACATGAACAAAACAGATTTAATCAATGCAGTTGCTGAAGCTGGTGAATTAACTAAAAAACAAGCTACTTTAGCAGTAGACGCTGTATTCGAATCAATTCTTGGTGCGTTACAAAACGGGGATAAAGTACAATTAATCGGATTTGGTAACTTTGAAGTTCGTGAGCGTGCAGCTCGTAAAGGACGTAATCCACAAACTGGCGAGGAAATCGAAATCGCAGCTAGTAAAGTTCCAGCTTTCAAACCTGGTAAAGCGCTTAAGGATGCAGTAAAATAATTACATAATTTAAGCGAAAAAGAAGGATGCTAATAAAAGCATCCTTCTTTTTTTTGCTGAAAAGTCCAAAAAGTTGATTTTAAATATTAATTAGCAAATGAGGCCTGAAGTAGAGCTATTACAATGGTTTTTTAGACTGACAATTAGTTTTGGACAAAGAAAGCGTTGTTTTTAGGTAGTCTAAAAGAAAGTATCCTTCTTTTTTTTGCCTATAAAAAAAGAATTATGTTAAAATAAAACGAATCTGATAGTGAATATTAGAATTTTTTTTAGCATGGGGGATCAATTAATGAATGAAGTTAATTTAGAAAAAATTGAACAAGCGGTTCGTCTAATTCTTGAAGCTATCGGTGATGATCCAAATAGAGAAGGAATTTACGAAACGCCAAAGCGAGTTGCGAAAATGTATGCTGAAGTATTCTCTGGTATGCGCCAAGATGAAAAAGCTCATTTACATAAAGTATTTGGTGAAGATCATGAAGAATTAGTTCTTGTAAAAGATATTCCATTCCATTCAATGTGCGAGCATCATCTATTACCTTTTTACGGAGTTGCACATGTAGCGTATATACCTAGAAATGGTAGAGTAACTGGTTTAAGTAAATTAGCACGTACTGTTGAAACAGTAGCTAAAAGACCTCAGTTACAAGAGCGCATAACTGCATCAGTAGTTGATGCAATTATGGACGTACTACAGCCCCACGGAGCAATGGTAGTTGTAGAAGCAGAACATATGTGTATGTCAATGCGTGGAGTAAGAAAACCAGGCTCAAAAACTGTTACAACTGCAGTGCGCGGCTCACTTAAAGAGGATGTGCAAGGAAGAAATGAAATTCTTGCAATGATTCATTCGACTAAATAAAACCAAATAATCAAAAAAGTAGGACATCCTTATTTCAGTGTTAAGACAAAGTCCGTTAAGAGTTCCAGTTTTTTCGGATTGATTGAAAATATTTGGTCTTTCCAGTGCGCAGGGGTTATATAGCACGAGTAGCGTAATCATGGTTTGACGAATGTCAGATCGTTTGTCAAGCAATCTGAAAGCCGGAAGTCCTTCTTTTTTTGAAAATATTCATTATAAATATGCAAGTTGATTGAGCAATCAACTTATACCATCTAAAATACTTATGGTATAATGAAAAAATCAGTAATAAATGGAATGGATGGAAATAATGAATAGTATTCACGAGTTAAAAAATGAAGTAATTACTCAAATCTTACATACGATTAGACACCCATATTTAAATCAACATCTTTCAAAGCCGACAATTGATGATGTAAAAGTTACTTTATTAATAAATTTATTAAAAGATCACAATTTTAAGAGTGATAAAATTGTACATTACTGTAAAGCCTTGATGATTCATCAAATTGCATTAGATACACACGAAAAGGTATCCGCATTTAAAGGTACACCAATGGATCGTGAAAAGAAACAATTAACCGTTTTAGAAGGAGACTTATATAGTGGTCTATACTATGATGCTCTCTCTAAAACTGGGGAAATTGGTTTAATTCGAGAACTTTCATATGCTGTTAAAGAAATGAATGAAGAGAAGATCAATCTAGTTCACGAAAAATTTAGTACTTTAGAAGACCTTTTCAACTGTATAACTGTAATCGAATCTACAATACTTGTTCATTTTGCAAAATTTATATCAGCTGAAGAATCAATTAAACAGATTGAACAAGAGTGTTTAGTGTCAAGACTAAAAAAAGAATTAGAACGAGCTACAGTTGAAAACTACTCTGATTTTATTACGCAATTTCAGAGAATAATGGGTATTGTTAATTTTGCTGAAACAAAAGAAGAATTATCAAAAATAATACAATTACAAAATTAATCAACATAGAAGTAATCGTAATTAGTTTAGTGGGGGTTTATATGACTCAATCAAAAGAAGAACGCGTACATGACGTGTTTGAAAAGATTTACAATAAATATGATACAATGAATGGTATTATTAGTTTTAGACGACATATTGCTTGGCGCAAACAAACTATGAAAATTATGAATGTTCAAAAAGGTATGAAAGCGCTTGATGTTTGCTGTGGTACTGGTGAATGGACAATTGCACTTGCTAATACTGTTGGAAAAGATGGAGAAGTAGTAGGATTAGACTTTAGTAAAAATATGCTTTCAATCGGTGAAGAAAAAGTTAAAAATATGCATCTAGATCAAGTAAAATTAATTCATGGAAATGCGATGGAGCTACCATTTGAGGACAACTATTTTGATGTCGTTACAATTGGATTTGGTTTAAGAAATGTTCCAGATTATTATCAAGTGTTGAAGGAAATGACAAGAGTCGTAAAGCCTGGAGGTATAGTTGTTTGTTTAGAGACATCACAACCTACTGCATTTGGTGTTAGACATGTATATAAAGCGTATTTTAAATACATCATGCCGATTTTTGGGAAAATATTTGCTAAAAGTTTTAAAGAATATTCTTGGTTACAAGAAAGTGCAAGCACGTTTCCAGGAATGAATGAACTTGCAAAGCTTTTCAAAAAAGCAGGTTTAGAAAAAATAAAAATTAAACCTTATACTTTTGGTGTAGCAGCAATGCATTTAGGAGTTAAACCAAAAAGCTAGTTACAAAAAAGCAAGAAAATGGGATGAATAGTAAGGTGAACGGAATGAAGGTTAAATGGAAATATTCTTATTTAAAAAAGGACATTAATGAGATTGAAAGCACACTTCATAAATTAGTCAATTCTTCACAGCCAATTTTGAAAAATGCATCTGTACAGTTGCTTGAATCTGGAGGTAAAAGAATTAGACCAGTATTTGTATTGCTTAGTGCTAAATTTGGACAATATAACCTTCAATCGATTAAAAATGTAGCAGCTACTTTGGAAATCATACATATGGCATCATTAGTTCATGATGATGTAATTGATGAAGCTAGTTTACGAAGAGGTAAACCGACAATCAATTCAACATACAATGATCGTGTTGCTATGTATGCAGGGGATTTTTTATTTGCAAAAGCATTGGAATGTATGTCAGAAATCGAAATCCCATTGGCCCATCAAAAATTATCTGAGACTATTTTAGAGATTTGTTTAGGTGAGATTGAACAAATAAAAGATAAATATAATTTTGACCAAAATTTAAAATGTTATTTAAGAAGAATTAAACGAAAAACTGCGCTTTTAATTTCTGCAAGTTGTGAAATTGGAGCAATTGCATCAGGAGCCTCTCCAGCTTTTCAAAAGTGTTTAAAAGATTACGGATACTATCTAGGTATGTCTTTTCAAATTATGGATGATATTCTTGATTTTACGGCTTCTGAGAAAGAATTAGGAAAACCATCAGGTAGTGACTTAATTCAAGGTAATATTACATTACCTGTTTTGTTTGCGATGAAAGATTTAGCTCTTAAAGAGAAAATAAAATCAGTTTATGAAGGAATGAACCCGGAAACTGTTAAGCCTCTTATAAATCAAATTCGAAAAAGTACATATATTAAAGCAGCAAGAAAAGTTAGTGAAGCTTATTTACAAAAATCTTTAAACAGTATCGATAGCCTTCCTAATAGCGAAGCAAAGGAAATGTTAATATTAATTGCTAAAAATATTGGAAATCGAAAAAACTAGAGGCAGGGAAAATGCTAGTGCATTTACAACTGCCTCTTTTGGCTTTTTTCTTGTTAATCAGGTATATTTATTAAGTAATCTGGAAGCGATTTCAATTTTTATAATATAACAAGATTTTAAACTATTGATAATTTTATAAATTGATGTTACTATTCTACTGTGTTGTTTATACATAATTGAAATCAAGTGAGGTAGAGCATAATGGAAAGAACTTATTTAATGGTAAAACCTGATGGTGTACAACGTAACTTAATTGGTGAAATCGTTTCACGTTTCGAAAAAAAAGGTTTCCAATTAGTTGGAGCTAAATTAATGCAAGTGAGTAAAGAACAAGCTGAAACACACTATGCTGAGCACAAAGAACGTCCTTTCTTTGGTGAATTAGTAGACTTCATCACTTCAAGCCCAGTATTCGCTATGGTTTGGGAAGGCGAAAATGTAATCGCTACCGCTCGTCAAATGATGGGAGCAACTAACCCAAAAGATTCAGCACCAGGAACAATCCGTGGTGAGTATGCTGCAACTGTAGGTAAAAACATTATTCATGGTTCAGATTCTCCTGCTAGTGCAGAGCGTGAAATCGGTATTTTCTTCAATCAAAATGAATTAGTTGAATACTCTAAGCTTATTAAAGAGTGGGTATACTAATTTTAAATAGTTGAGAAAAAAGTCAGCATAATTGCTGACTTTTTTGTTTTATTTGGAGATATGGTCTTGGGTTTGCAATATTAGACAAAAATCAGCGCAGAAAATTTTTTTTGCATTGAATAATTCATTTTTTTACAAAAAATCAAAAAAAGAGCCAAATTATGGTTCTTTTTTTATGTTAAATTCAGATTAGGTTGTGGTATAGTAGTAACTAAATAATTTTAAACTTACATAAAGAGAAGGTGTTGACATGCGTTATTTAACAGCTGGTGAATCACATGGTCCACAATTAACTACAATTATTGAAGGCGTTCCTTCAGGCTTACCAATCTTAGCAGAAGAAATAAATGTTGAACTTCGTAGACGTCAAGGTGGATATGGAAGAGGTCGAAGAATGCAGATAGAAAAGGATACTGCTCAAATTACTAGCGGTGTTCGACATGGTTATACATTAGGCTCTCCTATCGCATTGGTTGTTGAAAATAACGACTTTAAACATTGGACTAATATTATGGGTGCTGAACCTTTAGAAGATCTAGAATATGAAGGAAAAAGAAGCATTACAAAACCAAGACCAGGGCATGCCGATTTAAATGGAGCTATAAAATATGGCTTTAGAGATGTACGAAATGTTTTAGAGCGATCTTCAGCTCGTGAAACAACTGTACGTGTTGCAGCTGGAGCGGTAGCAAAAAAATTGTTAAGTGAGCTAGGAATCACTATTGCAAGCCATGTTATTGAAATTGGTGGAGTTAAGGCAAAAAATTTAGACTATAAAAATGTAGAAGACTTACATAATAGAGCTGAAAACTCAGAAGTAAGATGTATAGACCAAGAAGCTACAGAAAATATGAAATTATTAATTGATGATGCAAAACAAAATGGAGATTCAGTTGGTGGGATTGTAGAAGTTGTCGTTGAAGGTATGCCAGCCGGTGTTGGTAGCTACGTTCATTATGACAGAAAGCTAGATTCAAAAATTGCAGGTGCAATCGTAAGTATTAATGCCTTCAAAGGTGTAGAATTTGGAATCGGGTTTCAAGCTGGATCCTTACCAGGTAGTGAAGTTCATGATGAGATTGCATATTCACAAGAAGAAGGCTACTACCGTTTATCGAACCGTGCTGGAGGTTTTGAGGGCGGTATGACAACTGGTATGCCAATTGTCGTACGGGCTGTAATGAAGCCTATTCCAACGCTATACAAGCCGTTAAAGAGCGTTGATATTGAAACAAAGGAAGTTTATGAAGCAAGTATCGAACGTTCTGATAGCTGTGCTGTTCCAGCAGCAAGTGTAGTTGCAGAGCATATTGTTGCTTGGGAAGTTGCAAAAGCAATTATCGAACAATTTGAGTCAGATCAACTTGAGCGATTAAAACGTAATATTGAAGATTTCCGTGAGTATGCGAGGAATTTTTAATGAATGTGATAACTGTAAAAACAAGCTCTAAACAATACGATGTTTGTATAGGGTATGGAGTATTAAGTCGACTGCAGTCAATGTTGGACAGCTTAGTACCTAAAGTTTCAAAAATATTAATTATCACAGATGATCAAGTTGCCCCATTTTATTTAGAAGAAGTACTACTTAATTCTAGTAAAGCAAATAAAGTAGAACAATTTATCATTCCACATGGTGAAAAAAGTAAGAGTTTTGCAATATACGAAAATTGTTTAACCTACTGTTTTGATGTCCAATTAGATCGTAATAGTTTAATAATTGCTTTAGGTGGCGGAGTAGTTGGTGATTTAGCAGGATTTGTTGCAGCAACTTATATGCGCGGTATTCGTTTTATCCAATTACCAACTACTTTACTAGCCCACGATAGTGCTATAGGTGGTAAAGTAGCAATAAATCTTCCAAAAGCTAAAAATATTGTTGGTGCATTTTATCAGCCGGAACTAGTATTGTATGAATTAAGATTCTTAACTACTTTGCCAATAAAAGAATGGAGATCAGGTTTTGCTGAAATTAGTAAGGAAGCTATGATTTCTTCTAACGACAATTTGAATTGGTTAATGGATAATATTCTTTCACTAAAAGAATTAGATGATGAGTTAGTTGAGAAATGTGTGACAATGGGAATAAGTGTAAAAAATGAAATTGTATCCAAGGACGAAAGAGAAAATGGTGAAAGAGCATTTTTAAACTTAGGCCATACACTTGGGCATGCAATCGAGGCTTATTTAGGTTATGCTAAAACAACTCATGGTGAGGCAATCGCATTTGGAACCTTATTTTCAATCTATTTGAGTGAACAGATCTTTGAGATTGACTTAAAATTTAATAAGATATTAAAGTGGTATAATCGATTAAATTATCCTGTTTATTCAAATTTAGAATTAGAACCTATTGTAAATTTAATGAAACAAGATAAGAAAAATATAGATTTGAAAATAAAATATATCTTATTAAAAAGTTTTGGTAATCCAGTGATTATTGAATTAGAGGAAAACTTTATAAAAGAAAATTTAGATTGTTTTTTAAAACAAATAATTTCATAATTCTTACCTGAAAATGGTGTTTTGATCAAATGTTAAATCAAAATATCATTTTCTTTTTCTAAATTAGGCTACTTGATCATTAAAAATGAAAAACATAGGACAATTCGTCGAATAGAATTTCAGTGAAAAAAAAGGTTTGATTTAATAAAAAATGGAATGTAAATACATATAGAAAGGTTAGATAAGGTGATTATGATGAGAAATACTCAGTTAGAAACAATCCGTTTAGTTGGTGATGTTACAATTCCAGGAGATAAATCAATATCTCATAGAGCAATTATGTTTGGATCATTAGCGAAAGGGACTACAAAAATTACTAACTTTCTATTAGGTGAAGATTGTTTAAGCACGATTGCTTGTTTTAGAAAATTAGGTGTACAAATCGATGTATCAGAAGATGAAGTAGTCGTTTATGGTAAAGGAATTGAAGAACTTAAGGAGCCACATGCAGTACTTGATGTAGGAAATTCGGGAACAACAGCAAGATTAATGATGGGAATATTAAGTGGTTTACCTTTCCATTCAGTTATTATTGGTGATGAATCTATTGGTAAAAGACCAATGAAGCGTGTTACAAAACCTTTAAAAATGATGGGAACTTCTATAGATGGACGTGAAGACGCTACATATACACCTATTTCTATTAGAGGAGGTTCACTCAATAGTATTTCTTATGCTTCTCCTGTTTCAAGTGCACAAGTGAAATCTTCAATTTTACTAGCTGGTTTATTTGCAAAAGGTACAACGACTGTGACTGAACCAGAAAAGTCTCGTGACCATACTGAAAGAATGCTAAAGGCATTTGGTTGTGAGTTAAAAGTAGATGGAAACTCAGTCTCAATTAATGGAAATCAAGAATTAACTGCAACAGATGTTATTGTACCAGGGGACATTTCATCAGCAGCATTTTTCTTAGTAGCAGGGTCGATTGTTCCTAATAGCGAAATATTGTTAAAAAACGTAGGGGTCAATCCTACTAGAACAGGGATATTAACTGTTTTAGAAAGAATGGGTGCCAATATCACATTAGAAGACGAAAAAGTTGTAAACGGAGAACCAATTGCGAATATTCGAGTAAAATCATCCAATTTGAAATCAACTGTAATCGGTGGGGCTGAAATTCCTACATGCATCGATGAGTTACCTATTTTGGCCTTAGCGGCAGCTTTAGCAGATGGACAGACTATTATTAAAGATGCTGAAGAATTAAGAGTAAAGGAAACTGATCGGATCCAGACTGTTGTAACAGAACTTACAAATCTTGGTGTAAGCATTGAAGCAACAAAAGATGGTATGATTATACAAGGAAATAGTTCTTTAATAGGTGCTAATGTAAATTCACATGGAGATCATCGAATGGGAATGATGCTTTCAATCGCTGCATTACTTGCTAAAGGTGATACAATTATTGAGAATACAGAATGTATAGCTGTATCTTTTCCAAACTTTAAAGAGCAATTAAATGATTTAATTAAGTAGTCATATGAGGTGTAAGAATGAGTTTATACGAAGCTGTTCAGTTAATAGAGAACGGTCATACAGAAAAGGGATTAGATTTATTAAGAAAGAATTTAAAAACTGCAAACGATGAAGAAAAATACGAAGCAGCACTTCTTTTTCAATCATTAGGATTTGTGGAAGATGCGAAAAATATCATTGAAGATTTAGTTTACTTATATGATGACGATGATGAACTGAAAATAATGTATGCAGAAATATTATTGGATCTTGATTTAGAAGACGACGCTTTAGAAATTTTACTAGCAATAAGGGAAGATAGTGAGAGTCGAGTTCAAGCACTTTTATTAATGGCTGACTTATATCAAGTTCAAGGTCTTGATGAAGTAGCTGAACAAAAATTATTTGAAGCAAAAAGAATTTTACCTAATGAGCCTGTAGTAGATTTTGCATTAGGGGAGTATTATTTTAGTAAATATGATTATAAAAAAGCAATTCCATTTTACGAAAAACTTACTAATCAAGAAATTGAAGTAAGTGGTGTGAATAAAGATTTAAGGCTTGCTGAATGTTTAAGTGCTGAAGGTGAATGGGAAGATGCAATTTCTTATTATGAGAAAGGGATCCAGAAAACAAAAGACTTCCATACATTATTAGGATATGGCATTACGTTATTTCAAGCTGAACGCTATGCAGCCTCTATTCCAGTATTCGAAGAATCAATTTTCTTTGATCCTGAATACTTAGTAGCACATTTATGGCTAAGTAAAGCACATGACCTTGAAGGACAAATTGAAGAAGGTTATGAAACACTACAAAAAGCTTTACTTGTTGATGAAACGAATGTAGAATGCCTTTTATCAGCAGCAAAATTAGCTCGTAAATTGAAGAATTTAGATGCAAGTAAAAAACATTTACAGGAAGCATTAATTTATGATCCTTCGCTTATCGAGGCGGTTCAGTTATTAGTCGGAATTCTTTTTGAAGAAGAAGATTACGATGACATAATTAGTACAATTGAACTAGCAATCGAGCATGGAGCTTCAGATCCTCATTTTAATTGGGACTTAGGCAAAGCATATTATGGAAATGAAAATTATGAATTGGCATTAAAACAATATCGTCTAGCATATAATGACTTTAACCAGGAAATTTCCTTCTTAAAGGAATACGGAGACCTATTGTTTGAAGAAGGCTTAGTACAAGAAGCAAAAGAGGTTTACAGTAGACTTGTAGACGATGAATATCTACAAGAAGAAGTAAGAGAGCGTCTTGAAAGAATAAATGAAATTCTGTAGTTTTCTTTATTCAGAAAAGGGGACAAATTTAAAGGACAGAGGAGGGATTTAATAATGGCAACCCCTGTATCTGTGAATGAGAAGAAAGATTTTGTTAAGTGGTTTCTAAGTAATTTTCAGTTAAAGCAAAGAGAATGTGTTTGGATTTTAAATTACCTAATGAGCCATGATTATTTAATGAAAAAGGTTCATTTCGTAGAGCAGTCTAAATATTGTCCACGTGGATTAGTGATGTCGACAAACTGTGTTAAAGAAGTCCCATTTCATTTTTATAAACAAAATGTAATGACGACGGACGCAGAGAAATCATTTCACGATATTCGACTAAATAGGGATGAGGATATTTATATCCAGCTCAATTTTAAATCTTCTTTTCAATATCCGATGTTTGTTTCAGTTTTAGAAGAGAACCCACATATACCAAAAAACTTAAATAGTAACGAAAAAGACCGCGTAATTGCTGAAAAGCTATTGTCAGATTCAATTATTAATTTCCAAAAAGACAGATTGATGAAAATGATTGATGAAGCTCTAGATAAACAAGACAAAAAGCTTTTCCAAGAATTAACTAAGCAACTGAATTCATTAATTTAATGTAAACTTGAAAAAAGTCCTCATTTTTGGGGGCTTTTTTACTGTTGTTTTTGGTAATTGAACACAATTAAATTTTATTGATAAATAAGGAGTGTCAGGTTTATTTCCACTACAGGATCTTTGCTTATGCTTGTGGTAAGATACTTGATTCTCAGCCTCACATATGTTTCATTTGGCTCTTCAGCCTTCTCGCATATACACATGGGACGAGATCTCCAATCAACTTCTACGAGATAAAAATTACAGTATGTAAGGTAAAGATTAGCTGATTACTCAAAAAATTTTTTATAAAATTAGATTAGTAAAAAAGTCACTTAAACAGAAAGATTTTAGGAATATTGTTTGATCGTATAGAAATTTTTTCTCCAAATGGAAAGATATTAGATTAACTAAATTCACAACTTTGTAATATTATTCAGTAAATTGTTGTTCATAAGAGTTTAGAATTGAACAAAGATACTTTTTAAACTCAGTGAAAAATCCTTTATTAACGGACTTTTTTTCTTTCTTAAAATAGTATTGTATGGTTAAATGGAAAATAGATGTTTGTTCACAAAAATTTCACAATTATAAATAAATTATTTTAATAGAAAGAGGTAATTTTGATGAAATGGACTACTAATGAATTAAATCAAGTAATTGAGAATTTGGAGTACATCGATACGATCATTATTCCACTTTGTCCTGTTTCTTTGAAAAAAGAAAATATTGGTCTAGCCGAGCAAAGAGAGGACTTAATAATACTTACATCGGAAATTGAACGTACATATAAAGGCAGAGTAGTCATTGCTCCTGAATTTACTTATTTACCTGAAGAATCTAATAAAATAAACCGATTAAAAGGTTGGAATGAAGAGTTTAAATCTAGTGGGATTAAGCATGTTTTCTACTTAACGTGTGATTTTGATTGGAGACAGTTAGAATCTGAAATGGATGAATCATTAATTTGGTTACCTAATTTAAATATCAATAGCTTAGATGAATCATCACAACGAGTAATTGTAGATAAACAATTATCTCACATCAATGCATTATTTTCTAAAATATGGGGATAAAAATAAAAACAACATTATTACTATGATTATTATTAGGATATTATTGACCTTCTAAATTTGTTATTATATTATGAAAGTGTCCTAGTTTTATTATTATAGCTGTTGTCCGTACAGGAGTACTTGTGATAGAGGGGGGAATTTTCATGAGTGAAAAGGTTTCAAGACGCCAGTTTTTAAACTACACTTTAACAGGTGTAGGCGGCTTTATGGCGGCAGGAATGCTTATGCCATTGGCTCGTTTTGCCATTGACCCAGTTTTACAAAAAGAAGAAGCTGGAGCATTGGTGCAAGTTGGACTAGTTAAAGATTTAACGACTGACCCAAAACGCTTTGACTTTAAAGTCAAGCAGGTAGATGGTTGGGTTAAATCTGATGCGTCACACATTGCATGGGTGTACAAGAATTCAAATGGAGACATCGTTGCGTTATCACCTACTTGTAAGCATTTAGGCTGTACAGTTGGTTGGAACGACAATAAAGATTTTCCAAATCAATTCTTCTGTCCATGTCATGGCGGTCGTTACCATAAGGATGGTAAAAACATTAAAGGTACACCACCGCTTGGTCCACTAGACAACTATGCAGTAAAAGTGAAAGGTGATTCTTTCTATCTTGGTAAATTAGAACCAAATACAGGAGGTAAATAATCGTGCTTAACAAAATTTACGACTGGGTAGATGAGCGATTAGAAATTACGCCTCTTTGGAGAGATATCGCTGATCACGAAGTACCAGAACACGTTAATCCAGCACACCATTTTTCAGCATTCGTATATTGCTTCGGTGGATTAACATTTTTCGTTACAGTAATTCAAATTTTGTCTGGAATGTTCTTAACAATGTACTATGTTCCAGATATCAAAAATGCATGGGAATCAGTTTATTACTTACAAAACAACGTTGCATACGGACAAATCGTTCGTGGGATGCATCACTGGGGTGCAAGTTTAGTAATTGTTATGATGTTTTTACATACTTTACGTGTATTCTTCCAAGGCGCATATAAAAAGCCTCGTGAGCTTAACTGGGTTGTAGGGGTTTTAATCTTCTTCGTAATGCTTGGATTAGGCTTTACAGGATATTTATTACCTTGGGATATGAAAGCGTTATTTGCGACTAAAGTAGGTCTGCAAATTGCTGAACAAACACCATTTATTGGTAAGCAAGTGAAAACGTTAATTGCAGGTAATCCGGAAATCATCGGTGCACAAACATTAACTCGTTTCTTCGCAATCCATGTATTCTTCTTACCTGGTGCTTTACTTGCTCTTATGGGTGCCCATTTCTTAATTATTCGTAAGCAAGGTATTTCAGGTCCACTATAAGATTTAGTGCATGGGGCTTTAGTAAAAATGACTAAAGTGTGTCGAAATAAAGGAGGGAGAACATGCATCGCGGTAAAGGAATGAAATTTGTAGGTGACTCACGTGTACCTGCAATGGCAGGACGAAAACCTAATGTTCCAAAGGATTATTCTGAATATCCTGGTAAAACTGAAGCATTCTGGCCAAACTTCTTATTAAAAGAATGGATGGTAGGAGCAGTTTTCTTAATTGGATACTTAACATTAACAATTGCACATCCATCTCCACTTGAGAGGGTTGCAGATCCAACTGATACTGGCTATACGCCATTACCAGACTGGTATTTCTTATTCTTATATCAATTCTTAAAATATAGCTACGCTTCTGGTGACTATAACGTTATTGGTGCTTTCGTAATTCCTGGATTAGCATTTGGTGGCCTATTATTAGCGCCATTCTTAGATCGTAGTCCACATAGAAAACCAATTAAGCGTCCACTAGCTACAGGCTTTATGCTATTAGCTTTATCTGGTGTAATTTATTTAACATGGGAAGCTGCAGCTCACCATGACTGGAAAAAACAAAAAGAACAAGGTAAAATCCGTACTTTTGTTGAATTAAATAAAGAAGATCCAGCATATAAACTATTGCAAAAAAATACTTGTGTATCTTGCCATGGTGATAATCTTGAAGGTGGAGCAGCAGCTCCAAGCCTTCAAAATAATGGTTTAAAACCTGAAGAAATCGCTCATATCGCAAGAAATGGTCGAAAAGCGATGCCTGCTGGTGTATTTAAAGGTACTGACGCAGAACTTAAAGTACTAGCTGAATTCGTATCAAAAGCAGGTAAAACAGAGTAATTAAAAGAGAGTCGAATTTTCGACTCTTTTTTTATGTTTTATTGTATACTGAAATAATAACATGTTAAAAATGTGATGATACATATAAATTGTGAACTTTGTGTTATAAATTTATTAAATCTCAAAAATGAAAGTGAGATGAAGTGAAATAGTGAACGTACTTTTCAGTATGCTACGCCTTAAACCTAACTTAATTGCTCTATTCATAATAAATGTACTAGGAACAATCTATGGATACTATTGGTATCGATCTCAACTTGATCTTACTCCTGGTTGGTTAAAAATATTTGTACCTGATAGTCCAACTGCATCATTATTTTTTTGTATTGTATTGTTACTTTTCATTCTTAATAAACAGAATGGGTTGATAGAAGCATTAGCATATGTAAGTTTGATGAAATATGGAATTTGGGCAGTTTTAATGAATGGAATGGTTCTTTACTTATCAGGTGGACTTGATGCGATTGCATACTTATTAATTTTTTCGCATGGAGCTATGGCAATCCAAGCTGCTTTGTATGCGCCGACATTTAAAGTTAAAAAATGGCAATTGGCAGTAGCGAGTATTTGGGTCTTACAAGATCTTATTTTAGACTATGTTTTTGGAACGATGCCAGAATACTATATGCTTTCTGACTACAGAATTTGGATAGCTTTACTTACATTTTGGTTAACTATATTTGTTATTTTAATTGCTTATTACCAGTTAATTTTAAAAAATAGGGCTCGTGTTTGAACAAGTTCTAATCTTGTCCTTTCTCTCATAATTATTAGTAGTTATGAGGGAGGGATTTGATGAAAAAATTAATTGCGGGAATAAGCGTTTTTTTTATTTTCTTTTCATTTAATACTGTTAAAGGGTACGCTAAAATAGATCAAGAAACTTCACTAATTGAAAAATCACTCTCTTTAGTACAAGATGGTGATTATGTACATGGAGCTAATTTAGTCGAACAGTTTGAATCAAAGTACATGGCGTCAGTTAAAAAGAATAAGGATTTGACACCAAAGGAGTTAGAAACCATTTCAGTTACTTTTCAAAATGCGCTTGTATCATTAAAAAATGATGCAATTGATCCACAAGAAAAAGTTGCCGATGTACTTGGTTTAAGATTATTGATTGATGCTGGAGAAACGACAATGCAGCCAATGTGGAAAGAAATGAAAAAGTCGGTTATGACACCACTACAGAATATGAAGTCCGCATATAAACGAGGTAATTCTGAAGCATATGAAACGCAATTAAATCAATTCTTGCACCAATTTGAGATTATTTATCCAAGTCTAATCTTGGATCTTCCATATGATGAAGTAAAAAAAATAAATTCACTTGTTTCGTTTTTAGATGATTATCGAATTAATCAAGAATCAATACCAGCTTTTCAACAAAAGTTGGATGAGACAAAAAGTGAATTATTATTCATTTTTGATCAAGGTAACTCAATTATTCCACCTGTTTCCATTTGGACAATTTTTACAACGGGAGTAATTATTGTGGGTACATTAAGTTATGTCGGTTGGAGAAAATATATAGGTGATCGAAATAAAAACAAAAAAAGAAGAGAACATAATGATTGACAAATTTCTCTAAAAGTTATTACAATATCGTAAAATCACACTCCTTGGAGGAATTACAATGAGTTATTTAATTTACTTTTTAATTTTGTTGATTGTACCTTTATATGCACAAATGAGGGTAAAATCAACTTTTAGAAAGTATTCCCAAGTTGGTTCTACATCACATTTAACGGGTGCAGAAGTAGCGAGAAAGATTTTAAATGAAAATGGATTATACAATGTGGCGGTTGAGGAAACTAGAGGATATTTATCTGACCATTATGATCCACGTGCAAAAGTTGTAAGATTATCTTCTGAAAATTATCATGGATATTCAGTTGCGGGTACGGCAGTTGCTGCTCATGAAGTAGGACATGCAATTCAAGATGCAAATGACTATAGCTTTTTAAGATTCCGTCATTCATTAGTACCTGTTGCAAATTTTAGTTCCAATTTTTCTTATATATTTATATTAATTGGCATGTTGTCTGGTCTAACAGGTGCATTATTAATAGGGATCGTTTTATTAGCACTAGGTGTACTATTTCAAGTTGTTACACTTCCAGTCGAATTTAATGCCTCAAGTAGAGCTTTGAAACAGGTTACAACTTTGGGCATAATCAACTCGAATGAGCATGTTTATGCAAAACGTGTTTTAAATGCAGCAGCATTGACATATGTTGCAGCGGCTGCAGTAGCCGTAGCAGAATTATTACGATTAATATTGATTTATACTGGTATGTCACGTAGTGATGATTAATATCAATATAAAATTAAAAGAGGTTCTGGCAATCAATGCCAAGAACCTCTTTTTGTTTTTAGATTTATGGGTGAAGAGGAACTTTATTTTCATCTAATGTAAAGCCTTCACCTAGCACATCATGAACTTCTGTAACTGCTACAAAAGCGTGTGGATCAATATCCTGAATGATGTTTTTTAAATGAACTAATTCATTTTTTGGCACGACACAAAATAAAACGTCTTTACTTTCTCCAGTAAATGTTCCAGTTGCTTTTAAATAAGTTGCTCCGCGTTCCATTTCCTTCATAATACGAGCAGCAATTAAATCATTTTTCTCAGAAATAATATTTGCTCCACGTGCTGCATATGCACCTTCTTGCATAAAATCAATTATTCTTGCTCCGACAAAAACTGCGACTAAAGTATACATTGCTTCATATGCTTTTAAGTAAGTTAAAAGTGAAAGCGTAATGACAACAAAGTCAAAAATAAACATCGTTTTTCCCATATTAATACCTTTGTACTTATAGGCTAAACGAGCGATGATATCGACACCACCTGTAGTTCCACCAAATCTAAAAATTATTCCTAAACCTACACCAATAAATACACCCGCAAATAATGAAGCTAACATTAAATCGCCATGAACATCTATATTGAAAGTAAATTTCTCAAATAGTTTCAAGAAAAAAGAGACTGCAACCGTTCCAATGATTGTGTAAAGCATTGTCACTGTACCAAGTAATCTCCAACCAATAAAAAATAAAGGGACGTTTAAGGCCAAGTTTGAGATCCAAACTGGAATATTTAGTTCGGCTAAAAGAATTAAGTTAATTCCAGTAAAGCCACCTTCAGCTAGATTGTTTGGAATATTAATGTTCATAATTCCAAATGAAAAAATTGCAGAACCTAAAATGATAAATAAGATATTGCGTAACTTCAATTTAAAAATCATATACTTCCTCCATACTAAAAAAATTACCCTAAACTCTTATTTTTATCTTATCTTCTATTTTTTTCAAGTAAAATAATATATAATTTGTCAAAAAGTGGTCAATTCGATAAGATTTAATTTGAGGAGTTGATAATAGTATGCACGAAAAAACGATGAAAGAAATGCAAAATGAAGTAGATACATATATAGGTCAATTTAAAGAGGGGTATTTTAGTCCTTTAGCAATGATGGCTAGGTTAACAGAAGAAATGGGTGAATTAGCTAGAGAAATTAATCATACTTATGGTGAAAAACCTAAGAAAAAAACTGAAAAAGAAAAGCTAATAGAAGAAGAACTAGGTGATGTATTATTTGTGATGATTTGTTTAGCAAATAGCCTAAATATAGACTTACAAGAAGCACATGATATTGTGATGAAGAAGTTTAATACTCGAGATAAAGATCGTTGGACGAGGAAGGAAGTTTAAAATGGAAAAAGTAATTAGAGTAGTATTAGCGGGACCAAGAGGTAAAATGGGAATGGAAGCTTTACAATTAATTGATCGAACTGAGCATTTTCACCTTGTAGCCGCAGTAGATTATAAATTGGGTGGAGAACAAATCCAAAAGGTTAACGCCGGATTTAAAGGTGAAGCAAAAATATATGAAACATTAGAACAATGTATCGAAAATGAAAACTTTGATGTACTTGTCGATTTAACAACACCTGAAATTGGAAAAAAGCATGCATTTTTAGCTTTAAGAAATGGTATTCGTCCTGTAATTGGTACAACTGGTTTTACAAAAGAAGAGCTTGATGATTTAAAAGAGATCGCTTCAAATAGTGAGCTAGGTTGTATTATTGCGCCAAATTTTGCAATTGGTGCTATATTAATGATGAAGTTTTCACAAATGGCAGCGAAATATTTTAAAGATATCGAAATCATTGAGCTTCATCATGACCAAAAATTAGATGCCCCTTCAGGTACAGCTCTTAAAACAGTTCAAATGATTGAGGAAGTTCGTGAATCTAAAGTACAAGGACATCCAAATGAAGTTGAAACTGAAGCAGGTGCTAGAGGTGCTGATCTAAATGGTATGAGAGTTCATAGCGTGAGATTGCCTGGATTAGTTGCGCATCAACAAGTTTTATTCGGCGGTGATGGTCAACTATTAACTATTCGACATGATTCAATGAATCGAGCTTCTTTTATGTCTGGTGTTAAAGTAGCAGTTGAGGAAGTAATGAGACTTTCAGAACTTGTCTATGGTTTAGAAAATATTATGGACTAAAAGTGGTGTCGTAAGTGAAAATAGCTCTAATTGATCACGATAAGAGAAAAGACGCATTAGTAACTTTTGTTCAAGAAAATGAATCTTTTTTTTTAAAACATGAATTATTTTCAACAGGTACTACAGGACTACGTGTAATGGAAAATACAAATTTAAAAGTTGATCGCTTTCAATCTGGTCCACTCGGAGGAAATCATGAAATTGGTGCATTAATAGCTAAAGAGAAAATGGACGCAATTTTCTTTTTTAGGGATCCATTAACTGCGGGAGCAGCATGAACCAGATGTAAATGCGTTATTAAGACTTTGAGATATTTTTTCATGTACAAGTGGTAACGAATATTCAAACCGCTAAGGCAGTTGTGAATTTTTTTAGTTAGTTTGAAAGAGAGTGAGATAAATGGAATATTTTGATGTACTTGCATTTGGGGCACATCCAGATGATGTTGAGATTGGTATGGCAGGCACGATTGCTAAATTTACTAAGTTAGGTTATAAGGTTGCTATTTGTGATTTAACTGAAGCGGAACTCTCTTCAAATGGGGATACTTTTATTAGAAGAAAAGAAGCCGAAGAAGCAGATAAGATTTTAGGAGTTTCAAAGCGTTTTAATTTATCATTACCAGATAGGGGGCTATACTTATCTGAGGAAGCGATTAAACAAGTAGCTGCTTTAATTCGAATGACGAAGCCTAGTATTATTTTCACACCATATGAAGTAGATCGTCATCCTGATCATGGTAATTGTACAAAAATAGTAGAAGAAGCCGTATTTTCATCAGGGATTAGAAAATTTAATGTAAATACAAATCATGATGCTCACAAGGTTAAACATGTTTTTCAATATATGATAAATGGGTTTCATCGACCAAATTTTATTGTAGATGTTTCAGAAACAATAGAAGTCAAAAGAGCAGCTTTAGAAGCGTATGAAAGTCAATTTACTCCGGGGCCAGATGGTGTAATTACGCCTTTAACAAACGACTATGTAAATAGCGTAATTGCAAGAGAGAAACTTTTTGGTAAAGAGGCTGGAGTCCCATATGGAGAAGGATTTATGACAAAGAAACCGCTCCTTTTAAATGTAGATTGGTTAGTTTAAGAAGAAATGAAGAAGTTTAGGAGAGATAAAATGAAATTAAAAATTGGGATTACATGTTATCCTTCAGTAGGCGGTTCTGGTGTGATTGCAACTGAGCTAGGTAAGTTATTAGCAGAACTAGGACATGAAATTCATTTTATTTCATCAAGTATGCCGTTTCGTTTAAATAAAGTATATCCTAATATTTATTATCATGCAGTTGAAGTAAATCAATATTCAGTTTTCCAATATCCACCATATGATTTAGCATTGGCGAGTAAGATGGCTGAAGTTGCAAACCGTGAAAAATTAGATATTTTACATGTACATTATGCGATTCCGCATGCGATATGTGCTGTTCTAGCAAAACAAATGATTCATCATGATATTAAAATTGTAACGACATTACATGGTACGGATATAACAGTTCTTGGTTATGACCTATCATTAACAGAGTTAATTAAATTCGGAATTGAAAAATCAGATGTTGTAACTGCGGTCTCTAATGATTTAATACGTCAAACAGAGGAATTAGTTAACCCTGATAAAGAAATACAAACTGTGTATAATTTTATTGATGAAAGAGTGTATTACAAACGAAATTGTCGGAAGTTAAAAGCAGAGTATGGAATACAAGAACATGAAAAAGTCATTATACATATTTCTAATTTCCGTCAAGTTAAACGAACAAAAGATGTAGTAGATGTATTTAACTTAGTAAGAAAAGAAATTCCATCCAAGTTACTATTAGTAGGAGATGGTCCAGAAATCTCAAGCTTATGTAAATTAGTAAGAGAGCTTGGAATTGAGAAAGATGTTTTATTTTTAGGAAAGCAAGAGAATGTTGAAGAATTACTTTCTATGAGTGATATAAAATTACTTCTTTCGTCAAAAGAAAGCTTTGGTTTAGTATTACTTGAGGCGATGGCTTGTGGAGTACCATGTATCGGTACAAGAGTTGGTGGGATTCCAGAAGTAATTGAACACGGGGAAAACGGATATATTTGTGAACTAGGAGATATCGACCAAATAGCTTATTATACGCTCAACTTATTACAAGATGAAGAACTATATAAACGCATATCAAGTCGCGCGGTTGAAATTGTGAAAGAAAGATTTCAATCAAATAAAATCGTTTCACAATATTTATCCATTTATAATGAGTTATTAGGAATGAAATAATATGGAAATATTCGAAAAAGCAAAGCCGATTTTAGATATATTAATAAAAAATGGTTACGAGGCCTATTTTGTCGGTGGTTGTGTAAGAGATAAATTATTAAATAGAACAATTGGAGATATTGATATTGCAACTTCAGCTTTGCCTGAAGAAGTTATGTCAATATTTCCAAGAACCGTTCCTACCGGATTACAGCATGGAACGGTTTTAGTCATACAAAATGGTGAGCCATATGAGATAACAACATTCAGAACAGAGTCAACATATCATGATTATCGTAGACCATCGGAAGTTACATTTGTAAAATCAATTAAAGAAGATTTAAAAAGAAGAGACTTTACAATGAATGCCATCGCTATGACGACAAATAATGAAATAATAGATCCTTATAATGGTGCAATTGACCTTCATGATGGGTTAATTAGATGTGTCGGTGAAGCTAAGGAAAGATTTCAAGAAGATGCCCTTAGAATGCTAAGAGGTATAAGGTTTGTAAGTCAATTAGATTTTCGTTTACAAGATGAAACGTTTAACGCTATCAAATCAAATAAACATCTAATTGAAAATATAGCAATTGAACGTATTTCGGTTGAAATAGAAAAAATGTTAATAGGAAAGTCTCCTAAAAAAGGCATTGAACTATTAACAAAAACACATTTATTAAATCATCTTCCTAGCTTAAAAAAATATACAAATCAGTTTAAGAAACTATTAGACCTTCCAATCCAATCATTAAAAACAATTGAAGAGATTTGGGCGCTAATATTATATAAATGTAATTTTGACAACCCAGAACAGGTTTTAAGAAATTGGAAGATGGCCAATAGTCGCATAAAACAAATATTGAAAGTTTATAATTTGTTAAATGAAACGAAAATTAAATGGAGCAATACAAAGTTATATCAAGTTGGATTAACGGATGCAATAAAATATGAGCGTTTACAATGTGTCATTGTCAATATTGATGCAAATGAATTTGATGAGGACTTATTAAAGGCTTTATATAATAAATTACCGATCTATTCAAAGTCAGATTTATGTATTACTGGTAATGATTTATTAGAATGGTCTCAATTAAAAGGTGGTCCATGGTTAAAAGAAGTATTAAGTGAAATAGAATTTCATGTAGTAGAGAACCAGCTTGAGAATAACCAACTTGCTGTTAAGGAGTGGTTCATAAATTGGCTTCAAAAGTAAAAGAAAGAATTATCCAATTATTTACAGAAAATAGTAATGAATATTTATCAGGTCAATTTTTGAGTGATGAATTAGGAATTTCACGTACTGCAATTTGGAAATATATGAAAGAATTGCAAGATGAGGGAATTGAAGTTGAAGCAGTTAGGAAGGTTGGTTATAAAATAACAGGCAAATCAGATCGATTAACTCCAACTGATATTCAACTTGGTTTAGAAACAAAGAAATTTGGAAGAACTGTCGTATACCAAGAGGAGACTAATTCTACTCAAACGATTGCTAATGAATTAGTGCTAAATGATGCTCCTGAAGGTACAATTGTTTTGGCTGAGCGTCAATTATTAGGTCGAGGTAGATTACAAAGAAACTGGTTAACTTCAGATGGAAAAGCAATAGCTATGAGTGTTATCCTTAGACCGGCTATTTCACCAAGAGTAGCACCTCAGCTAACATTATTAACAGCTGTAGTCATTGCTTCAGCAATCGAAAAAGTGACCGGTTTACAACCTAATATAAAATGGCCAAATGATATTTTAATCAATAATAAAAAAGTTTGTGGAATCTTAACTGAAATGCAAGGAGACGCTGATTGCATTAAGAGTGTTGTGATAGGTATAGGGATAAATGTAAATCAAGTTGAAGAAGATTACCCATTAGAACTGTCAGATATCGCTACATCTTTACGGATTGAAAAAGGACAAACCTTTATGCGAGCGAATATAATTCAAGCTATTTTAGCTGAATTTGAGAAGTTCTACGAGATATTTTTAGAAAAAGGATTTAAACCGATAAAGATTCTATGGGAAAGCTATGCGATTTCATTAGGGAAACAAATAAAAGCAACCACTTTAAACGAAGAAATTGTAGGTAATGCTATTGGAATTACAGATGAAGGTCAATTATTGATTGAAGATCACTTAGGTAATGTTCATACAATTTATTCAGCGGATATTTCGATAAATAAATAATGTAAAACAACTCTCTTTTTTATTTTAGAAAGAGAGTTATTTTATTTACTGAATAATTGTCACTTATATTTGTAAATAATACCAAGTTTTTTCTTTACTTAATTAGTATTCTTACTATAAACTGTAGTGGAAGGGTCGCAGGATATGCAGATGCTTCAAGGGTGGTATCTGAATAGGGTCAATCAAACTTTAGTATCCTAAGAAGAACTACACCAAATTTTAAAAATACAATTCTAAAAATGTGTCTGCCTTGATCCTATAGGGACTGGGACAGAGGAATGAGACGGTTTACAATTTTCCTTTGTTCTTTGTGAGCAAAGGTTTTTTATTGTAGCCCCCATTTCCTCTTCATTTAAAAGGAGGAAAAAAGATGAAAACAACAAAAGATTTTTTAAACATGAAACAAAATAATGACCCAATCGTTATGATCACAGCTTATGATTACCCTTCAGCACTATTAGCAGAAGCAAGTGAAGTAGATATGATTTTGGTCGGTGACTCACTTGGGAATGTTGTCCTAGGATATGATTCTACAATTAAAGTTACTGTAGATGACATGATTCATCATTCAAAAGCTGTTAAACGCGGGGCAAAAAATACGTTTATCGTAACAGATATGCCTTTTATGTCTTACCATTTTTCTAAAGAAGAGGCTTTGCGTAGTGCTTGTCGCATTATGCAAGAAGGAGATGCACACGCTGTTAAGGTTGAAGGTGCTGATGAAAATGTTTTAGAAGTAATTAAAGCATTAACGATCGCTGGAGTACCAGTTGTAGCTCATTTAGGGTTAACTCCTCAATCTGTAGGTGTATTAGGTGGGTATAAAGTTCAAGCACGTGACTCTGAAAGTGCAATGAAATTGTTTAACGATGCAAAAAAATGTGAAGAAGCTGGAGCTTTTGCAATCGTACTTGAATGTGTACCAAAGCAAATTGCAAAGGATATTACTAAGGATCTTTCAATTCCAACAATAGGAATAGGAGCAGGTGTTGATACAGATGGTCAAGTACTTGTTTACCATGATTTAATAACATATGGTGTTGGTCGAGTAGCTAAGTTTGTTAAACAATATGCAAATGTATCTACAACAATTGAAAATGCAATTGCTTCATATGTACAAGAAGTTAAAACTAGACAATTTCCAGATACTAAACATTCGTTTACGATGAAAGAAGAACAGTTAAAGGCATTATACGGGGGAAGTTCGCAATGAAAGTGTTTCACACGATAAAAGATTTACGAAATGAATTAAAAATTCACAGAAAAAGTGAAAAATCAATTGGATTTGTTCCAACGATGGGTTTTTTACATGAAGGTCATGCATCATTATTAGAAGAAGCTAGAAAAAATAATGATATCGTCGTTTTAAGTATTTTTGTTAATCCGACACAATTTGGACCTAATGAAGATTTTGATCGATATCCAAGAGACTTTGACAGAGATGAAAAAATTGCACTAAATGCTGGTGTAGATTGCCTCTTTTATCCAACAGTTGAAGAAATGTATCCAAATGAATTAAAATCAACAATGAAAGTAACAAAGCGAGTAGATGTCCTTTGTGGTGAAAAAAGACCTGGACATTTTGATGGTGTCGCATTAGTTGTAACAAAATTATTTAATATTGTTCAACCAGATCAGGCTTATTTTGGATTAAAGGATGCTCAGCAAGTAGCTGTAATAGAAGGTTTAGTTGAAGACTTTAATATTCCTGTAAAAATTAACCCAGTATCAACTATAAGAGAAGAAGATGGATTAGCTAAAAGTTCTAGAAATGTCTATTTATCAGACAAAGAAAGACAAGAAGCACCTGTTCTTTATAAAAGTTTACAAAAAGCAGTTGAAGAGATAAATAATGGGAATTTAAATCCAAATCAACTGCAACAAAATATTATATCTACAATACAAAGCCAAACGTCTGGAACAGTAGATTACGTAAGTATTTATTCTTATCCAGATTTAGAGCCTTTAAATAAAATAAATGGAAAAGTAATTATTGCGTTAGCAGTAAAATTTTCTAATGCTCGCCTAATCGATAATATTATTATTTCTATTTAAGCATTGAACAACTAGGGGGAAATGACATGATTCGCACAATGATGAGAGCAAAACTTCATAGAGCAACAGTTACAGAAGCTAATTTAAATTACGTTGGAAGTATTACTATAGATCAAGATTTAATGGATGCTGTTGATGTACTTGAAAACGAAAAAGTTCAAATTGTAAATAATAATAACGGTGCACGACTTGAGACATATGTAATTCCAGGAAAACGTGGAAGTGGTGTAATATGTCTTAATGGTGCAGCGGCTAGATTGGTTCAAGAAGGCGATAAAGTAATTATTATTGCATATGGTCAGGTAGAGGAAGAAAAACTAGATCAACATGAGCCTAAGATTGCTATTTTAAATGATGCAAATGAAATTGTTGAAATGATTGGCAAAGAAATTGCAGGTACAGTTAAGTAATACAAATGGGGCTTACAAGGACATAGCCCATATTTTGATTTTTAGACTGTTTGACAACTTTTGAAATTGAAATATGAAGCTGAATGATGAGGATCAAAGTTATATTACTGACAAGAGAAACAAGGAAGAAAACGAGCGTTTGAGGGCAATTTGAAATCCCCTTCTTTAGGGGATTTTTTTGTTGGTTGTATTGTTTAATATGATTATGCAAAATAATATCTATATAGAGAATTTGGAGGTGGCAAAATATGAATAAGTTTGTGGTCGTTGACTTAGAAACAACCGGAAATAATAATAGAGGTCAAGATCGAATTATTCAAATTGCAGCCTTTTTATTGGAAAGTGGAGAAGTTATCGAACAGTTTTCAAGTTTTATTAATCCAAATATGAATATTCCAACATTTATTTCTGAACTAACAGGAATATCAGATGAAATGGTTCAATATGCTCCTCAATTTGAACAAATAGTTGAAGAATTTTACCCGATGTTTAAAGACGCCTATTTCGTTGCACACAATGTGCATTTTGATTTAACTTTTTTACAAAAGGAATTTGAGCGAATTGGATTACCAAAAATTTCACCGTTAGCTATTGATACAGTGGAGTTAACAAGAATTTTATATCCAACTTTAACTAGTTATAAATTATCTGATTTAGCAAAAGTATTTAATATTCAACATGAAAATCCTCATCAAGCTGATAGTGATGCAGAAGTAACTGCCGAATTATTAACTATATTATTAAAAAAACTTGAAAGTTTGCCATATGCATCACTAAAAATATTAGAAAAACTTAGTACTAGTTTTAAAAGTGACATTACATACTATATTTCGGAAATACTTCAAAAGCAATCTGAATCATTTTTAAATGTATCTGTTGATTATGAAGAATTTAGACGAATCGCTCTTAAAAGAAGAAGCTTTAGTTTACCACAAGAGGAAGAAGATTTCGTTGAATTCGACGAGCATATAAAAACTGAACTTGTAGATCAAATGGCTGTGGAAATTCCAAATTTTATAAAAAGAGACGAACAGTTTGCCTATATGCATGACGTGTTCGATGCATATAGGCAGAATAAGATACTTTTAGCTGAGGCTGGAACAGGTGTTGGCAAGACATTTGGTTATTTAATTCCATCTGCATTTTTCTCAAAACAATTTGGCAAACAAGTTGTCATTAGTACAAGTACGATCTCTTTGCAAAAACAACTGCTTAAAAAACATATAAAAACAATTGAAAAAATAGTGCCATTTCAGTTAAAAATAGCTTCCATACAAAGTAAAAGAAATTATCTATGTCTCCAAAAATTTGAATATATTGTTGGCGAACAATTTGATGATAATTACGATAGTATTTTATCTAAAGCTATGATTACAGTTTGGTTAACTGAAACTGAAAATGGCGAATTAGATGAATTATCACTTCCTTCAGGTGGCTTACATTTATGGGATCGTGTTTGTTGTAACGAAGAAAGTGAAAATAAAAGAACTAATCCTTGGTTTTATAAATGTTTTTATCAAAGAGCTAAAAATCAATTAATGTTAGCCGATTTAATTATTACAAACCATGCTTATTTATTATCAACTTTAAAAAATAAAGATCACCTAATTAATTCTGTTAAAACGATTGTAATTGATGAGGCACATGCTCTTGAAGAGACTGCGTCAAAAACTTTTGGGATTACTTTTTCTTGCTTAAAATATTATCAGTATTTAAGTAGATTAAGTACTACTGATAGTAATGAACTTGTTCACCGATTATATAAATTTGATGAAGGTATACCCAATCGTGAAAAATGGTGGAAAAAAGCTGATCATTTAGTAAAAGAAATTAAGTATGAATCAGAAGAGTTATTTAGATTATTACGTGATTTTATTTTAAGTAAACAAAATGAATTTGATAAAGAAAACATTAAACAGTCGATTACACTAAGTGATAAAAACACTTCAAGCCAAAATTGGAAGGTTATTCAAGAATGTGCTAATAGATTATTTCATGTGAATAATACTTTATTCACGGGATGCGAGCAATATTTTAATTTGATTGATGAAAAAAAGGTATCAGCGTTTCATCGTTCAATCGTTTCAGAATTTAAAATGATTATTGAACAATTAAAAAGCATGAAAAATGGTCTTTATGAAATATTATTCGATAAAAATGATCATTATATATGCTGGATGGAAACTGAAGCAAAAGGTTCATTTCATACTACGATACTTTATTGTGAGAAAGTTGAAAATGCAGATTTAATACAAAATTATTTAATTAGTGGAAGAAATTCAATCGTACTAACATCCGCTACGATGTCGATTGATTCATCCTTTTCATTTATAAAGTCATCATTAGGAATTAGTGAAAATAATCATGTCATTGAAAAAATATATCCCGTCCCTAATGATTTTGCCCAAGGGATGAAAGTATATATTCCTTCAGATTTAATGGGAATAAAAGAGATTACACAAGAAGAGTATGCAGTTCAAACTTCGAATACAATTCGCAAAATTGTTTCCGAAATAAAAGGTAGAACATTAGTTTTATTTACAGCTTTTGATTTATTAAAACAGACTTATGATCAATTAATACAAGATATAGATTCTCTGAATTCATCTGTACTAGCTCAAGGTGTTTCTCCTGGTGGAAAACAAAAGTTAATAAAACAATTTTTACAATCTAAACAAACAATTTTATTAGGTACGAACACATTTTGGGAAGGAATTGACCTACCTAATGAAGAATTAGATTGTTTAATCATTGTACGATTACCGTTTACAAACCCTGAAAAGCCTATGTTCATTGCTAAATCAAATATATTAAAAAAAGCTGGAGAAAATTCATTTTCGAGTTTGGCTTTACCATTAGCAGTATTTAAGTTTAGACAAGGTTATGGTCGTCTAATTCGAAATGAAAAAGACGAAGGTTCATTATTTGTTTTAGATAATCGAATAATAAATACTAGTTATGGAGCAGAATTTTTAAAGTTAATACCGAAAAATAAAATAAAAATAAATACAATTGATGAATTATTAAAAGATTTTTAGTAGTTTTTCAAGATTTAGCATGTGAATAGTAGGGGATTTAAGGCTAGACGTGTGGTATAATGACATAAATTGTAATGTATTTATAATACATTTTTAGGAGGAGCAACATGAATTCAAATATTGAAGTATTATCAACAACAAAAATTGAATATACTAGAGATTTATACAAAATTGTTGATAGTTTAAATCGTACTTTAAAAGAAAAAGATTTAATGTTTGGACTTGCACTTGATAAAGAAGATCAAGAATATGCGGTATTTACAATTTATCGAACATAAATGAGGTATATATGAAAAAATGGTTAGTCATCCTTGGATTAAGCATCATTTTTCTTTCATTATTTTTAATTGCCACATATCAATCATCAATTTCAAAGCTAAATGATGATAAAAAACATGCCGAAGAGCTTGTTTTAAAACAAGGGTATTTAAAATCCGTGGAACTATCTGATTATTTTCATGGAAAAGAACAAGCGATTGTTGTAAGTGGCAAAGATGATGCGAATAATGAAATGATCGCGTGGGTACAGGATGGAGAAGTTATTACACGAAAGAAAAGTGAAGGTTTGTCTCAAAAACAAATCATTGACAAAGTAGTCAGTGAGAGAAACCCAAAAAAAATACATAAAGTAAAGTTAGGAATAGAGAACAAAATACCACTTTGGGAAGTAGTATATATAGACCAAAATGGCCGATATAATTTTTATTACGCTGCTTTCGAAAATGGAGAGCTTTTAAAACGTTATAGTATTTAGGGGGAAATTTACAAGATGAAACTAGCAAAAAGAGTAAGTGCACTAACACCATCAACAACACTAGCTATTACAGCAAAAGCAAAAGAGATGAAAGATCAAGGGATTGATGTAATAGGATTAGGAGCTGGTGAACCTGATTTTAATACACCAGTTGAAATTATCGAAGAAGCTTATTCAGCAATGCTTAAAGGCCAAACAAAATATACTCCTTCAAACGGTTTACCAGCTTTAAGAAAAGCTATTTGTGATAAGTTATTGAAAGATCAAGGATTAACTTATTCGCCAGGAGAGGTAGTTGTAACAAATGGTGCAAAGCACGCACTTTACACACTTTTCCAAGCAATTTTAGATCCTGGTCATGAAGTAATTATTCCGACACCTTACTGGGTAAGTTATCCTGAGCAAGTCATCCTAGCAGAAGGTGTGCCAGTATTTATTAAAGGATACGAGCATCAACAATTTAAAGTAACTCCTGAACAAATTGAAGCAGCAATTACAGAGAATACAAAAGCGATCATTATAAATTCACCAAGTAATCCAACTGGCATGATTTATGATGAGCAAGAATTAAAAGCAATCGGAGAAATTTGTTTAAAACATGATATATTAATCGTTTCTGACGAAATATATGAGAAATTAGTATATGATGGTGCAAAGCATGTTTCAATTGCTTCATTAAGCCCTGAGCTTAAAGAGCAAACGATTATTATTAATGGTGTATCAAAATCTCATTCAATGACAGGATGGAGAATTGGATATGCTGTTGGTAATAAGGAAATTATCAATGCCATGACTAATCTTGCTAGTCACTCTACATCAAATCCTACTACAATGGCCCAAATCGCTACGATTAAAGCATATGAGTTAGGTGATAGTCCAGTTGAAGAAATGAGAGTAGCGTTTGAAGATCGTTTAAATAAAACTTATGAGCGATTAATTTCAATTCCTGGATTTAGCTGTATTAAACCGAATGGTGCATTTTATTTATTCCCAAATGTGACTGAGGCAGCTAAAATGGCTGGATATCAAAATGTAGATGAATTCTCTACTGAATTACTTGAAAAAGCTAATGTTGCGGTAATACCTGGTTCAGGATTTGGTTCACCTGACAATATTCGTTTATCTTATGCAACGTCTCAAGAACAGTTAGATAAAGCTCTAGATCGCATTGAGCAATTTATGAAAGCAAGTATCTTAAGTTAATTTCAAACAATTTGAAACTTATACTTTTGTTGTAATTATTTTTAAACAATGAAGCTAAGCAAATGCTTAGCTTTTTTTCATTAAACTTTTTTTGGATGAAATTTTAGCACAAAGAGCATGAAGTAAAACCATTCCTACGTTTATTAAACAGACAATATCCTTAATTAAATAATTTATTAGTTGGTTTTTTAAAAACCAAATAGATATACTAAAATAGAGGTGTGATTTACATGCCTCTATTTATTTTTATTTCACGGGTTTCTTTTACTGTTTATTTTATGTAATCATGCTATACTATGCTAGAGGTGTTCGAAGTGAATAATAATAGCATTCTTAACTGGATTCAATTTGGGAATCTTAGTATTCCAAATATACTTCTCAGTCATTATTCTTCTTTAAACATAAATGAAGAAGAACTAGTCATGATTCTACAGCTTTACTCTTTTCAACAACAAGGTCATACGTTTCCAACACCTACTCAATTAGCAATGATGATGTCAATAAATGAACAAAGATGCATGGAAGTAATTCGAGAACTTCTTAAAAAAGGTTTATTAGAAATAACGGAAGAAATTGACCATCACAATTTAAGATGTGAGGCATATTCACTAGCTCCATTATGGTTAAAATTAGTTGATTTTACCCAGAACGGTCAACAAGGTCAACAATCACAACAATCAAATGAACCTCATACAATTCCTTCAATAATTGAACAAGATGAGGAATCAATTTACTCAGTTTTTGAAAAAGAATTTGGTAGATTATTGTCTCCTTTTGAGATTGAAACTTTAACAATGTGGATGGACCAAGATGATCATAATGAAAAAATTATAAAAACTGCATTAAAAGAAGCAGTAATTAGTGGGAAATTAAATTTTCGTTATATAGATCGTATTCTTTTTGAGTGGAAGAAAAACGGAATTAGACAAGTAGAACAAGCAATAAATTATAGTAAACATTTTCGAAAAAAAGAAACAAGAGAACCACAAAACGAAACAAAGTATACAGGATCAATTCCTTTTTATAATTGGCTGGAAAAATAAAGCGAGGACTTGCTCCTCGCTTTATTGTGTAATAAATGAACCGAAATTTGATATTCAGACTAATTGCAACCACTTGAGTTTTAAGGCGTGAAGTTACCTTAAACGGTTAAATAGTACTTTGTAGGCAGTCGAAATGACGATGGAAGCGAGCGTTTGGTGGGAAATCTGAAGCGAGGACATGCTCCTCGCTTTTGTAAAGTAAGGAGTGTTATAAAATGTTAAACAAACAACAAATAAATGATGTGCTTAAAATAATAGGTGATATGTTCCCAGATGCACACTGTGAGTTAAACCATAAGAATCCGTTTGAATTAGTAGTAGCGGTTGCTTTATCTGCTCAATGTACTGATGTTTTAGTAAATAAAGTGACAAAAAATCTTTTTGAAAAATATAAGAAACCCGAAGATTACTTAAACGTTTCATTAGAGGAATTACAAAATGATATTCGCTCAATTGGACTTTTCAGGAACAAAGCAAAAAATATCCAGAAACTAAGTGAAATGATTATTAATGAATTTAATGGAGAAGTTCCACGTACTAGAGAAGAGCTTGTGAAATTACCTGGAGTTGGTAGAAAGACAGCAAATGTAGTAATGTCTGTCGCATTTAATATTCCAGCAATAGCTGTAGATACTCATGTTGAGAGGGTTTCTAAAAGGTTAGCTATATGCCGTTGGAAAGATTCCGTCTTAGATGTAGAAGAGACATTAATGAAAAAAGTTCCGATCGAAGACTGGGGAGTAACTCATCATCGTTTAATATTTTTTGGTAGATACCATTGTAAAGCCCAAAGGCCAAGTTGTGAGGTATGTCCTTTACTTGAAATGTGTAGAGAAGGAAAAAAACGAATGAAAGTGAAGAAAGTAAATGACAAACAGTATTTATAAGGATTTTATCGTTACACCATTTTATAAAGAAAATTTTAATGAACAAATAATGAATGAAGAAATTAAAATTAAAAATAAACCATTTTTCTATGAAAGCAATCAGATTCTAGTTAATAAGAGCTCTAATTTACCGAATGAAAGTGATGAGATTATAAAACAAATGATTATTGAGTGGAAAGAGGAATCTGAACATATTTCTAATTACTTTAAACAAAGGAATCGAAAACTAGCGTGTGAGCCGATGATAAGAGGCTTAGCTAATTTTATTTCAATTCTTACATGGATAAATGGCCAAATGCTGCTTAATTTAAATAATTTATTACATGAGTTAGATAAATTAAAGGTTAAACCAATCAATTTAGACGAACGTATTAGTTTTGTATTAAATCAACCTGATCACTATCACTCATTTATTCAACTTTCTGGCTTATATACTGAGATAGAAAAGCTTTATTATAAGCAAAAAATAACCTCCTCAAGATGAGGAGGCTTTTTTAGATTTAGGGTTAAATTGCCTATTTTTAGGCTTTACTTACAAAAGGCAAGGAAAGTCACTTCCGATTAAATTAAATAGTAAAACCTCCTCAGGAAATGAGGAGGTTTTTATTTTATGCAATAATATTACGTTCCAACTTATTAAATCGACTATTAGAATATGAGTCTGAGTTATACGAAGTTGGATTCGTATTATTAGGTTTAGATGGTTTAGTTGGCTTAGTCGGATCTGGTGTAGTAGGAGGTGTAGTTGGATTCGTATTACCATCTCCAGTACCGTCGCCAGTACCAGTGCCGTCACCAGTGCCAGTACCATCACCAGTGCCAGTACCAGTACCATCACCAGTGCCAGTACCAGTACCATCACCAGTGCCAGTACCATCACCATTACCAGTGCCAGTACCGTCACCATTACCATTACCGTTACCGTTACCATTACCGTTACCGTTACCGTTACCGTTACCATTGCCGTTACCGTTGTCGTTACCATTACCGTTGCTGTTACCATTACCGTTGTCGTTACCATTGCCGTTATTATCAGCTGGTGGGGTAGTAGGCTCTTCGGTCGTAGTTAAGTCTACTGTAACTGTAACCGCAGAACTCTTTGTATCGCCATTAGTTGCCACGATCGTAATCTTTACTTTGTTTCCAGCTACGATACCATTAATTTTTGCTGATGTTCCATTTACTTTTTGAGTTTTGCCTTTAACTCCATTTACATCATAATTTACTTCAAAAGTAGTAGAAGCAAGTAGCTCAGAAGGATACTGCCACTTTAACGAAATACTGCTCGTTTTTTCATCATAATTCGCTGTAACACTTTTAGCTGGATCTAATGTATCTGGTGTAGGCAGATCATCCATTTTTTCACCTTTAATATATAATTCGTCTTGAACTCTTACAACTGAACTTGGCTTATGAAACTCAGATGAACGATCACCTGTTGCCGCTAACATATCTCTTGCAATATATTTAGCTATATTTGTCGAAGTTTTACTTAAGTAATGACCTTCTTTATTTTTCTCATATCCAGTCCAAACTGAAACAGTAACATCTGGAGTATAACCAACAAACCAACTATCTCGAGTAGCGTTTGAAGGGAAGCCATACTTGTCTTTTACTTCTTGTGGGTAGTTTGTAGTACCAGTTTTACCTGCCATATCAAGACCAGGTACATTTGCTCTACCACCCGTACCGCCTGGAGCCTTAACAACATCACGTAGCATATCAGTAATCATATATGCAGTGTAATCGCTCATTGCTTGTTTTGGTTCAGGAGATAATACTTTTTCAGTTTTATCTTGATAGATTATTTTCGTAACTGCATGTGGTTTTATATAAACACCGCCATTACCGAAGGCTGCATATGCACCTGCCATTTCCATTGCAGATACACCTGTAAATCCACCAATTGCATGAGACTCATAAAAACTGTCCTTTTGGAAGTTAAACCCAAGTCCGTTACCAAATTCACGTGATTTGTCTAAACCAACTTGTTGCATTGTTTTTAAAGCAGGTATATTTCTTGAACCAATTAACGCTTTACGAATCGATAATTTACCTTTATAAGATTTATCAGCGTTTCGAATAGGTGTCCCATCAGAATATTGATATGGCTCATCAACAAGTTGATGGTTAGTAGACCATTTTAAATATTGAATCGCAGGTCCATAGTCTAGGATTGGTTTAATAGTTGAACCAGGTTGTCTTTTAATATCTGTTGCAAAGTTTAGACCGCCACTAGTTGTATTTCTTCCAGCACCTACTGCTTTAATTTCACCTGTTTTAGTGTCAGTTAATACAAAACCAGTTTGGAAATCATCACTTGGATAGAATTCAGATCCTCGATTAATAATTTCATCTGCTTTAGCTTGTGCTTTTGGATCTAAAGTTGTTTCAATTGTTAATCCATCTGTATTTATGTCAGCATCACCATATTTTTTAACCTCATCCATTACTACATCAATGAATGCTTGATACTTTGTTTGACCACTTTCATGAACTTTAACTAATGATTTCTCTGGAATCGCTTTTGCATTAGCATATTGTTCATTTGTAATAAAACCATATTTTTTCATTTGACTTAATACAACATTTCTTCTTGCTTCTGATTCAGCTGGATGTTTTGCTGGGTTGAAGTTATTTGGACTTTGTACCATACCAGCAAGTGTAGCTGCTTCAGGTAACGTAATTTTCGATAAATCTTTACTAAAATATGTTTCACTTGCTTTTGCTACGCCATAAACTCCTCGGCCTTTTAAACCATTTGAAAAATATACTTTATTTAAATACATTTCTAAAATTTGTTGTTTAGAATATTTTTGTTCAAGCTGGAATGACAAATACCATTCTTGTACTTTACGTTTAATTGTTTTTTGTGGAGACAAGAATGAGTTTTTGACAACTTGTTGTGTAATCGTACTACCACCTTGTGATCCAAACCCACCAGTAATATTAGCTAAAACTGCGCCAAGCACACGGCGGATATCTACACCCTTATGCTTATAAAATCGTACGTCCTCAGTAGCAATGAAAGCATCTTCTACTACTTTAGGAATCTCGTTATATGAAACTTTCGTTCTTTGTTCAGTTCCTAATTCAGCAATAACATTCCCATTTTTATCTAAGATCGTAGACGATAAAGGTACTTTTAACTTTGATTCATCAAGTTTAGGGGCATCACTTATTAAATAATAGAAAGTTCCAACTCCCCCTAGAATACAAAGTACTGCTAATGTCAATATTGTTAATGTAATCTTTTTCCATAAACCTTCACGTTTTTTGGGTTTGTCATTTGAAGGCTTTTCCATTTCCATTTGTTTTCGTTCTTGTCGAGAACTATACTCTTTTGCCATTTTTTTGTTTCTCCTGCCTTTCAAAATGAACTTAATGAAATTACTAAAATATTAAATTACAAAAAGTTCATCGATACATTTTAAGTAAGGAACAATGATTGGATAACTTGGTTTAAGTATTGTTCCATACTCTTTGCATTCTTCTCTAGAAATTGATTTTCTTCCACCATCTGTTTGCCTTTTCCAAAAGGTAAGAATATCAGTTGCTTTCATAAAATAAATTTCATTATATAATGAAAATTTTAATATGACAAACGAAATTCCACCGTGATTTAGTACATTTTCCATATGTTCAATTTGATGTAAATGGAAATTTTGTAAAGGAAAACTAGTCTTATTATTTGTTTCCTTAGCTTCAAAATCAATATACTTCCCTTTGTAGATGCCATTATAATCGGTTGTTGAAGGCTGCTTAAAGTAGGCTTCTCTAATAACTGCTGCGCTTCTTTTTGGATAGTCTACTTTTACGATTTGTACAGGTGTTGGTTTTTTATGTATGTTTGCAATGTTATTTGATAAATAATACGTATTAGTAGCATTTAAATCATCTTCAAGGGACTTTCCGCGATTACTATAAGTATTATTTGATTTTACTTGTGTTTCGTTATTTTTTTGGCTTTTTTGAACTACATTATTTTTTCTATTTGGGTACATTATTGTCATAAAACCAACTCCACCTTAATTTACATACAATTTGTATTATAGCACTAAAACAGATGTTCGTGTAAAAAAATACCAGATTGCTTGGGGTGAGTCAATGAATGCAAACCATGAAAGCTGGAAAGGTTTCATAAAAAAAAGAAGAGAAGACCATAATTTATCTCAGGAAGAAGCAAAACTTATTGATTTAATAAAGAAAGAAACCGTTAAATATAATGCAGATAATATTTCCAGGACAATTGCATATCAAGAATATTTTTTAAGACATAGTGAAATACAGTGGTCGTTTCTTGCAAGTATGGTGTCGCGGAATGCAGGATATAACATGACTGATTTGGAAAACCAAATTTTCGTTAATGGACTAAGTTCAAAACAAAGAAAACAGCTTTTTATGACGTATGAACGAGCAAATTGGATTATTTTTTTAGATGCATTTCCACAGTTACTTCTCTTTGAATATTCAAAAGTAAAAAATAAGCCTTTATTTTATTTATTGAAATATTTTTCAGTATCTAGTTTTATGGAAATTGAATGGGAGAAATATTGGACAGATCGAGATAAGAAAAGACTAGTCTATTCGTTAATCATTAACGAACAAAATATGATTGAGAAACCGGTTATTCAAAATAAATTTTTTAAAAGTGAAGTATTTAATTCTTTAGCATATAAACTTCAGGAGCAATTAAAACTTAGTTATGTAATATTTCCTTCAAGTAATGGGGAACTATACGGACTTGTTGTATATCGATTTGAAGATTTAACGAAAAGGATTCAAATTGGAAAACAATTATTTTCAATTTTATTTCATGAAGATTTACACAATGGATTTTTCGATTTTGCGAAGAAAACAATTCACACAGGCAGTAGGAGTGATTACGAAGAGTCAGTTGGAATCCCAAACTCAAATAATCCGAAATTAAGAGATGTCTATCCAATAATTCCTCACACACGTACTGCTCTAGATGATTGGTATACAAATAGTAAAATTTCAAATGAATGGTATGAAAATGAAGAGGTTATAAGCGGAGATAGTTTTAAGCAATCTTTTTTAATAAAGCAAGAGTTGCTTGGTTCGCTGTTAAAATTGAAATCAATATTTCAATAGAAATGCTAGTCCGTTTTGAAAATGTTCATATTTTTCAAATTGACTACGATATATTTCAACACTCTGAAAAAAGCTAGCACAAAAATGCTAGCTTTTTCTTCTAAATTGATTTTTCAATAGAACGATTGTCGATTAAATCAAGTGTTTCCTAATTTTTATGTAGCCGGGAAATTAGGACCGTCTAATTTTGGATTTCCGGTTTGTTGACTTTTACTTTTTTCTTGTTTTTTCTTTTTTTCATTTTTGTTTTTTGCCATTTGAAACACCTCCATGTTAATACCTTTCCCAATTCTGTTTACCGTTACAAGTTTTTTTGTCGAAAATATAGATGAAAATACCTTTATTCACTTTGTTTAGCGAAATAGTTCTAGTTTTGTCAGTGGGGAAGGAGGTAGGTGAATTGTTGTTGAATTTATTCTGTAAAGAAAATTTAGAAAATTAGGAAGAGGAGTTGAACTGTATGGAGTTAATTCAAAGAGATGATTTTTTTCGAGCAATTGATGAATTTTTAAATGAGGTTGAATTTATTGAGCACTCCTTAGCTTTAAGAATTAATCAAAAATGTGATGAAGAAAAGAGTTTACTTTTAAATAAGGTACAGTCAACAACAGTGCATCTTCATCATTTTGAAAAGAAAGTAAGTCAAGCAAAAGAGGGTGGTAGTTGGATCTCAACACCATTTTTAGGAAGACAATTAGCATTTAATATTTAATAAATAGATATAGTAGATGTTTGATTTGAATGAAGGGATAAAAGAATAAATGGAATTAAATAAAGCGATACACTTTTACAATTTAGTAAATGTGTATCGCTTTATTTCTTATTAATAGTAATATTTCCGATTTCTAAATTGGCTTACAAGCGCCAAAAAGTTCAAGTTCTTTAATTAATTCTCTGTAATGTTGAATAGTAACCTCACCATTTAGGTAATTTTGTTGTAAAAAGTCCATTAATTGATTAAAGTCAGTTGGTTCGAAACTTTTTGATGAAATAAACTTGCTCTTTAATTCTTGTAAAGTCATTATTACCCCTCCAACATTAAAATTTAATTAACAACTTGTATAGCTAAATAAAATGTACCATAAATATTTAAGATTTAAATTTTTTTAAAAATTTAAACTTCCGACATATTATGACAAATAGTGCATAAGATAATAGAAGTAACAGAATAGGCATTTGTAACATATTTATAAATGAGAAAACTTATAATGGATGTGAGAATATGAGATCTCAAATGTTTCCTCCAAATCATTCAGATAATAGCTTTGAGTGGTTTAGAAACCAAAATCAAATGATTGATGAGAATTTTAATTATCCAGAAATGAATCAATTATCTAATGAAGATCAGCGCTACTATGGAAATACAATTCAACCTTTTTCCCAAAATCCTACTATTAATACACAACAACAACCGCCAGTTCAATCGCACCAAACACAACCAACACAACCAACTCAACCAACACAACCACAAACACCTCAACCAATCCAACAATCACAGATGATTGAGCCATCTCCTTATGGGGGACCATCAATCCAAACTGGTGACTATGGTCAATGGAGTCAGGGCCAATATGCAGCACCACAACACTTTTCAATGCAACATCCTACTGTTTCGTATAACCAAGGGTATCAATATGATCCTAATTATTATGGAATGGTGCAAAACCAATATACACATATGCCAATGAACCATTCACTATTCGGTAATCAAACGAACTATTTAACTAGCCCTCAAAATCACCAGTATTCAATGCAGCCCCATCATGCTCAAATGTTACAACAAGGACCATTTACAACTCCACCAATGTTTGCTCCTAGTACACCATATCCAACTCAACCAAAAAAATTAAACCAGCAAAATAGTAATGGTCAATCATCTTTTCAATTTTCATCAATATTAAATCAATTCAAAAATGGTTCGGGTTCATACGATGTTCCAAAAATGATGTCTACTGCGGGTCAAATGATGAATACAATGAATCAAGTAGGTGGATTATTTAAACAAATTGGGGTTTTATTCAAATAAAAAAAGCCAGGGATCCCTGGCTTTTTTATGTTCTAATACCATTTTAATTACTATACTTTTAATCATTTCTAGATAAAGAATGTACAAGCTTGTAGCGATCTGCTCTGTAAACTGTCAATTCATATTCTAATACTTTGCCACTTCTTAAATACGTTGTACGATAAATTGCTAATACGGGGCAATTCAACGGAATTTCTAATAATTTCGCTTCTTCTTCAGAAGGCATTCTAGCTTGAATCGATTGATCGGCATATTGAATAGGATCAGGAATATTGGCATTTACGTAATCAAAAAATGATTTTTCTAGAACACTTTTATTTAAGTTTGGAGCTATTTCACATGACACGTGGATACTTTCAATAGACATAGGAATTGAGTCTGCTAAACGGACACGTTTAATAAAATAAATTGGATCGTTTTCTTTTATTTTTAGTATATTGGATAATACTTTATCAGAATTTAAGATATCAAATTGAACTAATCTACTACTTGGTTTTAAACCTCTTTCAATCATTTCTTCTGTATAACTATTTAATCTACTAATTTTTTTTTCAACTTTTTGACGACTAACAAATGTACCTTTACCTTTTTGTCTATAAACAATTCCTTCTTGAACTAAATTATTTAATGCTTGTCGTACGGTCATACGAGATATTTGGAATTTCTCTGAAAACTCTCTTTCTGATGGAATCAATTCATCAGCTGGGTATTCACCTGATGCAATTTTACATTTTATGTATTCTAATAATTGATGATAAATTGGTATTGGGGAATTTTTGTTAATCATTTTTTACTCCTTGAATTGCAATAATCTATATTTTATCTATATTTAAAACGATTTCATAACTCATTTTAAAGGAATAAAATGCTTTCGGCAAACATTGTATATACTCTCAAAAATCTGAATATTTAAACTTTTAAACTTTGTTAATTTTATAGTTGTGAAATATGTTCAAACCTAATAAAATAAAAAAGTTGACATAAAAGTATATTTAAGATATTGGAGAGGATAATTTTGAACAAAATACTTTTTTTATTTTTTTTCACAATTACATTAACATTAATCATTTTTACGAGTTTTAAACAAGCTTTATATGTAATTTTATCATAATTAAAATTTCGACGAAAAATTATAACAATAATATTCCTAACATATTAACTAGACTAAAAGGGAATAATTAATATATCCTCTATGAGCAGCAATCAAATATTGAAATATTGATCTTAAATTGTCTTAATAGATGATTTCCACTAAAACGATGACTACTATGGCAAAGTTAAATATTAGATTCCCTCAATATAAATTTCTACATTTGAATATTATTTTAAGTAAATGATTTTTGCGAGATAAATTTATTATTTAGTCGAAAACATTCATGATTTTAAACATGGGATGATTCGACTTCGGATACAGTATAGTTGAAAAAAATGTCAGATTATTCTACTATATTAATTAAGATAAAATCATTTCATATAATTAAACAAGAACGAATCTCGTGACTTTAGTCATGTGCAGTTCAATTGTTACTAAATAGTTGAAATAAAGCAAAGTATTAAATAAAATAAAATTTAATTTGTGGGAGAACTTATAGTTCTTCCTAATTTATTATTATGAGGTATTATGAAAATACTACTTATATCTGGTTATAAATCATTTGAATTAGGAATTTTTTCGAATAAACATGATGCAGTTAAATACATAAAAAAAGCAATAAAAAATAAAATACTATTATTTATTGATGAATTAGAATGGATTATTATTTCAGGGCAAATGGGTACTGAATTATGGGCTGCAGAAGTAGTATTCGAGCTTCAGCTTGATTATCCAGAATTGAAGTTGGGTATTTTTACACCTTACGAAGATCAAGAGAAAAATTGGAATGATGCAAATAAAGAATATTATAATGAAATCTTAATTGGGGCAGATCACGTCGACTCAATTTCAAGAAAACCATACGAATCTCCAGTACAGTTAAAAGCAAAAAATGAATTTTTAGTAAGCAAAAGTGACGGATGTATTTTATTTTACGATAATGAAAAAGAAGGTAGTCCTAGATATTTAAATGATTTAGCACAAAAGAAAAATGAATTATTTAATTATCCTCTAGAAATTATCACATTTGACGATTTACAAGTGATTGCAGAAGAGTCATATGAGAATGATGATAATAAATATAGGGAAATATAGAATAGATAATTGACAATTTATAAAGACTTTGAAAAAATAGAAGGTAAATATTTCTAAATGTTTTGGGGTGACACACATGGAATCAACAAAAATAAAACTAAGTATAAAAGATATCCTAAATAAAGAGTTTAAAGTTTCAATGCGAGGATATAATCAAGAAGAAGTGGATCAATACTTAGACACTATCATTAAAGATTATGAATCGTTTCAAAATCAAATCGTAGCCCTACAACAAGAAAATGCAAAATATAAAAAATTGTTGGAGGATCAAAAGAACACAGCTACACCTCCACCATCACCATTTAATAATACGAATACTGATGTTCTAAAAAGATTATCAAATTTAGAGAAGCATGTTTTTGGAAGTAAACTATTCGAATAATTTCAACTAAATTTATATTTTAAGAAAGCATTGCAAACTTAAGTATAATTTACTATACTAATAAATGTTCGTTTCAATATGTTCGGGTAATCGCTGCAACGCTTGACGTTGTTGAGGAAAGTCCATGCTCGCACAGTCCTGCGATGGCTGTAGTGTTCGTGCCTATCGAAGTCATAAGATAGGGTAGCTGTGTAGACAGCTAACGGCAGGGAACGGACCTAAGTCCTTTACGGATATGGTTCTACTACCTTTAAAGTGCCACAGTGACGTAGTCCTCGAAGAAATGAGAGGAGTGGAACGCGGTAAACCCCACGAGCGAGAAACCCAAATTATGGTAGGGGAATCCTTTCGAAGGAATTGAACTGAGAAAGGGACAGATTATTCTGTAGATAGATGATTACCACCTTGTAGTACGAGGCGAGAGCCGCTTGAAGTACGAATGGTACAGAACATGGCTTACAGAACATTTGAAATGATGAAACTGTTTAAAAACTCTTCATTATATGGAGAGTTTTTTGTAATTTAAACGTAAATTGTTCATAATGAAAATAGGAATTAAAATGAAAATAAGAAAAGAAAAGTTCATTCTTAATCTGAATGAGATAGGTGGTAAAATGGCGAAATATACATTAATTGCTACTGCAGCTATGGGTATCGAAGCACTAGTCGCTAGAGAAATTAAAAGCCTAGGTTTTGAAGATGTTGTAGTTGAAAATGGTCGAGTATTATTTAAAGCAGACGAAGATGGAATTGTAAAAGCAAATTTATGGCTTAGAACCGCTGACCGTGTGAAACTTCGTGTTGGTGAATTCAAGGCAACTTCATTTGACGAGTTATTTGAAAAAACAAAAGCCTTACCTTGGCATATGTTTATTCCAAGAAACGGTCAATTTCCTGTGACAGGAAAATCTCATAAATCAAAATTATTTTCAGTATCTGACTGCCAAGCAATTGTCAAAAAAGCAATTGTTGATAAATTAAAAACGATTCAAAATGTTCAAGGTATGTTAATTGAAGATGGACCATTATTTCGAGTGGAAGTCTCTATTTTAAAAGATATCGTAACGTTAACGATTGATACAACAGGTCGTGAAGGCTTACATAAAAGAGGATATCGTGTAGATCAAGGTGAAGCACCACTAAAAGAAACACTTGCGGCTTCATTAGTATTACTAACGAATTGGAATGCTGATTTACCATTTGTTGATCCATTTTGTGGATCTGGTACTATTCCAATTGAAGCTGCATTAATCGGACAAAATATCGCTCCAGGATCGTTTCGAAGCTTTGCGTCTGAAGATTGGCATTGGATTGGCAAAAAAAGATGGAATGAAGCTAGACAAGAAGCAGAAGACTTAGCAAATTATGATCAAAAACTTGAAATAATCGGATCAGATATAGATCATCGAATGATTAATGTTTCAAAAGCGAATGCTGATGAAGTAGGATTATCTGATTCAATTGCATTTAAACAAATGCAAGTAAAAGACTTTACTACTAAATCTGAGTATGGGTATGTTGTGACCAACCCACCATATGGTGAGCGATTAAACGATCGACCTTACGTTGAAAAGTTATATTCAGATATGGGGAATGTCTTTACAAAATTAGATACATGGTCAGTGTATGTCCTAACTAGTCATGAGGGATTTGAACAATTTTACGGTAAACCAGCAACAAAAAAACGTAAATTATTTAATGGTTTTATTAAAACAGATTATTATCAATACTTTGGAAAACGACCTCCAAGAAGAATTGAAGAGTAAAAATGTTAAAACGGTGTTCCCAATCGTCCACATTCAGACGATTGGGGCACTTTTTTTTATAATAACTTATTTCGTTAAAGATCTTACGAACAAAATTTGAACAAAATTGTGATAGCTTTGTTAACATCATAAATTTATTGAAGGTACAATTCTAAATCCATGATTTTTTTCAAGTAAGTGTGCAACATGCCAATTCGTTTCTGCAGTACTTTTATATTGAGTAACTAGATCATGGAATTCATCATTGGAAAAACTTTTTTCATGCTGAAGTAAGTAAAGGTCTCTTACAACACTTATATCATCATTCGTATCAAAATTGGTCTGAATTAAAGAGTATAAGTACAAATAAACACCCCCAAACTACCATTTTTATCATCATTTTATAGATTTCCCGATAATTTGAATGTTATTGGTATTAGATAAAATAGAAATTTAATTATTTCTTTTAAAAGAAGAATGATAATTTGTTACAATAAATCTAGAAAAATAACCCAATTAAGGACTGATCAAAATGAAAAAACCACGTATCGGGATGGTAGGATTAGGCAATATTGCACAAAAAGCGTATCTACCAATTCTTACAAAAGAAGAAAACTGGGAATTTATCGGAGCATTTTCACCAAATAAAGATAAACGTAAGAAAATATGCTCACAATATCGAATTCATGATTTTGAAAGTTTGAATTTACTTGCTGACCAAAGTGATGCAGTATTTGTACATAGTTCAACTAGCTCACATTTTGAGGTAGTATCGTATTTATTAAATAAAGGTAAAGCTGTGTATGTTGATAAGCCACTAGCAGCTACAGTGCCTGAATCAGAAAAATTAGTTGAATTAAGTATTAAACTAAATCGAAAACTTATGGTTGGATTCAACCGCCGATTCTGTCCAATGTATGTGCAGGCAAAAGAACAGGCAAAGAATATAGCTTTAATTAGATTTGAAAAGCATCGCGAGAATAAAATCGGATCAAATTCTTTCGAGTTTACGATGCTAGATGATTATTTACATTTAGTTGATACAATTAGATGGTTTGCAGATGGGGAAGTTAACTTCATTAATGGTAGAGTTCAACTAAATTCTGATAATCAATTAGAGTATGCAACTCACCAGTATGAATCGATAGAAGGAACTACTATTAATACAGTAATGCATCGAAAGTCAGGAACAAACCTTGAGCGATTAGAATTAATTACTGAAGGTTCGATTATAAGGGTAAAAAATATGAACAACTTTGAAGTAGAAAAAAATAACTCAATAAATAATTCTTTTTCATCTTCTTGGGACACAACTTTAAAACAAAGAGGTTTTGAGGATTGTATTAACCATTTTATCAATTGCATATACTCTGATGAAAATCCATCGATTAATGGAGAAGAAGCATTAAAGTCTCAAATGATCGTTGAAGAAATGATAAAGCAAGCAAAGGGTTGGTAAAGAAAACTATAGGGAGATAATGGCGAGCTTTAAGAATTTAAAGCAAGGTTTATTTAATTCGTTTCTAATTCAACTTGTATGACTCAAGTAAACCTGCCTTATTTCCCTTGCCATTCCCTTACATTTTTTGTATGATAGCGGATAGAGACAATTTTTTAATAATATAATGGATCGAATAAATTTTCAAAATTAAAGTTCTCACAAGAGGACTTTTTCTTTTTAATTTACATTTTGGGGGTAGCAATGAGTCATTCAACTAAATTACCTTTTGAGGTAGGAAAGCAAGACCAATTTATTGAAAAGCTAGGGGAGTGGATTGGAGACGTTTTTTATGATTTATTACCAGATGCAGGCTTTGAATTAAGAGATGAGCAAGTCTTTATGGCTTATCAGGTTGAAAGAGCGTTTAAAGAGAAGAAAGTTATTTTTGCTGAAGCAGGTGTAGGTACAGGTAAAACGTTTGTCTATTTGCTATATTGTTTATGCTATGCAAGATATACTGGGAAGCCAGCTATTATCGCATGTGCTGATGAATCTTTAATCGAACAGCTAGTAAAGAAAAATGGAGACATTGAAAAATTATCGAATGCCCTAAATTTATCAATTGATGTTAGACTAGCTAAATCAACTACGAATTATTTATGTTTAAAAAAATTAGATTTACAACGCTCAGAAATTGAAGTATCGGATGCGGTATTATCGGTTTATGAAAATTTACCAAGTTTTGTAAATGACTATGGAACACTACAGAAATTCACTCCATATGGAGACCGTACAGAATATAAGGATTTAACAGATGAAGAGTGGGATACGATTTCTTATGATTATTTCCAAGATTGTTCTACTTGTGAACAAAGACATAGATGTGGACAAACTCTATCTAGAGAACATTATCGTAAAGCAACTGACTTAATTGTATGCTCACAAGAATTTTATATGGAGCATATTTGGACGGTAGAATCTAGAAAACGTGAAGGTCAATTACCATTACTACCTAACCCAAGTTGTGTAGTATTTGATGAGGGACATTTACTTGAATTTGCAAGTCAAAAATCATTAACCTATCGACTGCAACAAGAGACATTAAATACATTTTTATCATTTTTAATGCAATCAGGTACGCGTGAAAGCTTCCAGCAGTTACTAGAAGATACATTAGAAACTTACGATCAATTCTTTTATGAATTAGATAACAATACGGAAGAAGTTGAAGGATCTAGACGTTTTAAACTTAATATGAATGAAAGATTAATTAAATTAGCAAGGAGATTAAAGGCTCAAATTAGTAGCATTGGTGATGAATTAGTCTTTGAAAGTGAAATGTATACGATTGATGAATATCAATTAAATATTGTTGATGAACATTTAGATGATGTTGAACGTTGCTTAAATTTATTTATTAATGAAATTACTGCGATTCAATGGATTGAGTATAATCAAAATGAATTAACATTAGTCATCATGCCAAAAGCTGTAAATGAGCTTTTACAAGAAAAAGTCTTTAATCAAAAAATGCCGATTGTATTTTCATCTGCAACTCTTTCTCAAAATAGTTCATTTGATTATATTGCTGGCAGTTTAGGTATAAAAGATTACTTATCTTTTTCAGTCAATTCGCCGTTTGATTATGAAGAACAAATGAAAATCGAGTTAAATCAATTTGACTCAACCAAAATTGAGGAAAAAAATGAAAAGATTATTGAGAAGTTAAAGGATAATCAAGGAAGTACATTAATTCTCTTCAATTCAACTCAAGAAATGAAAAAATTTAAACTGCAAGTTGAAAAAGAAAACTTAGATTTCAATTTATATTTTGAAGGTGAAGAAGAAATTAGTTCAATTGTACAAAAATTCCAAGAAGACATTAACGCTTCTTTATGTGCTGTTCATTTATGGGAAGGATTAGATATTCAAGGGATGTCACTGAGTCAAGTGATTATTCACTCGCTACCATTCCCGCCAAATGATCCAGTATTCCAATCAAAACGTCAAAATTCACAAAACCCATACATCGAAATCGATGAACCGTATATGTTACTAAGATTACGCCAAGGAATTGGACGACTAATCCGTAGTCACGAAGATAAAGGAAAAATCATTTTATTTATCGAAAATGATTTAAACAGTGAAACGAAAGAAAAAATCTTAAACAGCTTACCTGTTGAACCATCATAAAAAAAGCTAGCTTATCGCTAGCTTTTTTTAGTGTGTTGAAATATATTGTCGTCAATATAAAAAATACGAACATTTAATGATATTCGATGCAATTTGCAATATTTTAAAATATGATCTTTTAACCGTCTCTTATTGATAGATTAAATAACTTTCAAAAATTTAACATAATTAACGTCATTATAATGGCATATATCATTTTTAGGCTCAATATGATTGGAACGAAAGGGTGCTCGACTCCTATGGGATTAGCGGGAAGGCTAAAGACCCCACAGGCAAGGCCGAGAAGGCTAAAGAATCTCGCCCCATGGAAAGCGAGCACACTGTAGTGGAAATCAAGATCACACAACTTATTTATCAGTGATATAATTCTAACTTAATTGACAGAGTTCTTTTTTTTAATTACATATCCCAACTCTAGATTTACTAAAATTACATTCAAAAAATTCCTTAAATGCGAAAAAAGCTGTATCTCCAGTCGAAATACTTTTACCATCAATCGGTAGATAATCCTTTTCTGCACGAACATTTTTAGTTATTGGACCATCTGGTAAGTAAGTAGGGCAAACAATCGTCCAATTTAACTGACTATCATTTAATAAGTTAAACGCTTTTTCATGATCGTTTGCCGCAGTTGTTGATTTTCTTTTTGATTCAGAGCTCAAATAACGAAGAATTGTTGGATCAACTCTTGATTGTAAAATACCCGCAGTTCCAATTGTAACGATCCGATTAATTTTTTTCATTTCAAGAAGTGGAATTAATAGTCCCATTGTTTTAGATAAAATATTTTCACCTTCAGTATTTAAAGTAGAAATTACTCCATCTACGTCTTTTAAAGCTAAATTTAAATCTTTTTCATTTAGCGTATTTCCTTTTAAAACCGTAAGAGCTTCATGATTAATCGTTATTTTTTGTTCATCTCTTACTAACGCAATTACTTCACATTTTGCTTCTAATAATAACTCCACTAAAAAAGAACCAACCCTTCCAGTTGCTCCTAATAATAATATTTTCATAACATCACCTTGCTGTATTGTACACTAATTTTAGTAAAGATGTCTTTTATATAAACTTAGTAAATTGGATATTCGTTAATGTAAGTACTTTTTTTCTTAATATTAATTCAATATAAAAGTTATGATAGAATGAAATTAACATACTAAAATTTAGAAATGAGGGGTAAAAATGGCAATTAATAAAATACAAGAAGAATTTATTGACTATTTAAAGAAAATAGAAAATTATAATGAAGCAATTAATGTTATGTACTGGGACTTAAGAACTGGTGCGCCTAAAAATGGAGCCGAACAAAGATCAAATGTCATCAGTCAACTTTCTGCAGATGTATTTGAAATGACAACATCCAGTACAATGGAAAACTATTTAAATTTATTAGAAAAAGAAATAGGCACAGGGAACTTGAATGAAATCATTGAAAAGTCTGTTAAGGAATGTAGAAAAAATTATGATTTAAATTGTAAAATCCCTAAAAATGAATATGCAGAATATGTAAAGCTATGTTCACTAAGTGAAAATGCTTGGGAAGATGCTAAAAGTGAAGGGGACTTTAGTAAGTTCCAACCATATTTAGAAAAAATTGTAGCAATGAAAAAACAGTTCATTGAATATTGGGGTTACAAAGAAAAGAAATATGATACGTTATTAAGCTTTTATGAGCCTGGTATGACAACTAGGAAATTAGATGAAGTTTTTGGAAAAGTAAGAGAAAGTCTTGTACCATTAGTAGCGAAAATTTCAAAATCTCAAACTAAACTAATTCGTAAAGAATTGTCACAACCAATTTCAATTGATATTCAAAAAGAAGTAAGTGAAGATATACTTTCAAAACTAGGTTATAATTTCGATTCAGGACGATTAGATGAAACAGTACATCCATTTCAAATCACATTGAATCCTGGTGATGTTCGTGTAACGACGAAATATATAGAAGATAACTTTATGAGTGCACTATTTGGAACGATTCACGAATGTGGCCATGCCCTTTATGAGCAAAATTTATCATTGAATTTAATAGGGACACCATTATGTGAAGGTGCATCAATGGGAATTCACGAGTCTCAGTCACTATTCTTTGAAAATATGATTGGAAGAAGTAAAGAGTTTTGGGAAACTCAGTATAAAAATTTAGTTGCGAAAACTGGTGATTATTTTAAAAATTTAAAGGTAGAAGAATTTTATAAAGCAATAAACCATAGTGAGCCTTCATTAATTCGAATCGAAGCGGATGAATGTACATACCCATTACACATAATGGTCCGATATGAAATTGAAAAAGAACTGTTTGATGGTGATTTACAAGTAAAAGATTTGCCAAAAGTTTGGAATGATAAAATGGAAGAATACTTAGGGATTGTACCATCAAACGATCGAGAAGGCGTTCTTCAAGATGTTCACTGGGCAGGTGGAGATTTTGGTTATTTTCCTTCGTATGCTTTAGGTGCGATGTACGCAGCTCAGTTTAAGCATAAAATGAAACAGGATTTAAGCGACTATGAAACGATATTAAAAAGCGGCGAGATTCATCAAATTGTTAATTGGCTAACTCTTAATATTCACCAATATGGAAAACTAAAAGAACCAAAAGAACTTTTAGTAGATGTTACAGGTGAAGATTTAAATGTGAAATACTTTATTGAGTACTTAGAAGATAAATACTTAAAGTTATATAATTTAGCATAATATAATTCGAGTGGAAGGAGGTTATTAAAACCTCCTAATACTCATTATTAAGGCAAACATTTATAAATGAGTAATTCCAAGTTATTTTTTATGTTTTTTTAATAAGTTCAAAAAATAGACATATTTAGATATTTAATAAATTAGTTTTTTATAGTATAGTAGATAAAAATGAAAGCGTGTTCATAAGTACTTGTTAAGTAGAGTTGAATCTGATGAGGGTAAATAGAAGATCTAAAGTAATCGGAATTAAGTTCAAAAAATATTCACTTATAGAAGGTCTTAAAGATATTTTTTTATAGTATTATAGATAAAAATGAAAGCGTGTTCATACTTTTTTGAAAAGGAGGTAATTTGAATGTTTTTTAGGACAGCTAGATCATTAGAACGAAATATTGAAGAAAAACGAATCAAGTTGCAAGAAGCTCAAAATCAAAATAATGACAATCATCATGAAGTAGTAAAGATTCGTCATCAGTTGGACACTGATTTAAGAGAACTACAGAAATTATTGAAAACGGTTGCAGGTAAACAATCGAAAATTAATATTAAACCAATATGATCAACAAGACCACAAATTATTTTTGTGGTCTTTTGTGTGTTAACTGTACTCAGAGTGAAAAAAACACTGTGCAGCTTGTATAAAATAATTTAAATAAATAGTTAAAAATCACTAATCAAAAATAAAATCTCCAAAATATAATAGAGTATATCGATTAATATCCATTTTTTTTATAAAAATGTGGAATGAGGTTCTAGATGGATTTTGAACTTGCAAGTCGGATTAGAAGATTATTTGCAGCGTGGATCGATGGCTCATTAAATCTTTTATTTTCTAAACTGGGGTTATTAATACTTGGGTTAGAAAGTAAAGACATTTTAGATTTATTTATGTTTAGTAGTAAGCAACTGTTTCTATATTCAATTTGGTCACTAGTAATTATTTTCTTATTTTATGTTATAGTACCTACTTATATCTGGAACGGACAAACAATAGGAAAAAGATTATTAAGTATTATGGTTATTAAGGATACTGAAGACTTAGTAGATTTCAAAACAATGACATTGCGCTCAATATTTGCTTTTTTTTGTCAGCTAAATTTGCCAATATTTATAGAAGCAATTGGGATTTTGTATCTTGTTGATTTATTTTTTATCTTCCGAAAAGATCGGAAAACATTACATGATTTAATCGCTAAAACGAAAGTTGTTTTTTATTAATAAAGCAGTAAAAAATACCCTTTAATGCTATTACAAGCTCTAAAGGGTATTTATTTTAATCTTATAATGAAGTTTTAGCTAAATATTCATCTAGTTGGTCAAAAGTACCAGTAAAGCCTTGTTGCATTGAATCTTTATTTGCAATAAATGCTGCAACTTCTTCATCAGTTGCATTTATTGGAAAACCTTTTAAAGTAATAGTTGTTTTACCGTCGTTTTCTTCTAAAATTAAAGTATTTTGAATTTCCAATGGCCAAACTTCAAAGAATGGAGCGCGAACCATATTACCTTCTTGATCAGAGAATGAATTAACAAATACAATTTTCTCAGGTTCGATAATTTCACCAAAAACAAATAATCCCCACATTATGAATCCTTCTGGTGATTCCATTTTATAGTGAAATTTACCTCCAGGTCTAAATTCTAACATTGCTACATCCATTGTAAAACCTTTTGGACCCCACCAGTTTTTAAGATGTTCTGCTTCTGACCAAACCTTGAATACTAATTCACGAGGCGCATCAAAAACCCTTGTTAAAACTAATCCTTTTTCATCTACATTAAAGGTATTTTTACTCATTATTAATTCCTCCATTTATTTTATATTTACTAATAATCTGCTAGGCGGCTTAATGTCTGTTTTCCGCCTTTAATAGTGCCGTATACTTCTCAACTTTATTACGAATTTTGGATTTCTCCAGACAGGTACTTCTCCTTTCAATAATAGTTAATACTAATCGAATTGTGTGCAGTGATTATGCAAGATTATTTGCCTTGTAATTTTTTTAAGTAATCGTCTAATTGATCGAATCTCTGTTCCCAGACGTGTCGGAATGACTTAATCCACGAATCCATTTCTTTTAGCGGCTGGGGTCTTAGTTTATAAATTCTTTTATTGGCGATTGGTTGAACTTCGACAAGCCCAGCTTCACTTAGAACGCGAAGATGCTTTGAAACCTGTGGTTGTTTAAGTCCTAAGCTTTCAGCAATTTCACCGACTGATAGAGGACCGTCACGTAAGAGTTCGACAATCTGTAACCGGTTCGGCTCTGCAAGAGCAATTAAAGTCGAATTCATAAATCGAATATACCTCATTAGGAATATTCCTGTCAAGGAATATTGGAGATGTAAATTTGTGATGATCGTAAAAAAATTGTACATAGACTTGAGTAGTATGTACGAAATGATTTGACAATATCCTTTTGTCGAGAAATATTATTTGAAAAATAAGATAATTATTCTTAATCCGTATATTTTTTATGTTACTATTTAGCTGACTGAAAAATTTAATTTTAAAAGGTGGGTGTTTTGATGAGCTTAAAAGAATATGAGGCTTCGTTTTTAGAGTATGTAAGGAAAATGTTAAACATTCAAGAAGCAATTAGTGTATTATATTGGGATCTTCGAACAGGTGCACCTAAAAATGCTGTTAGTCAGCGTTCAAATGTAATTAGTCAATTGTCATCTGATGTTTTTAAAATGAGTACTTCAAACGATATGGCTCACTATTTAATTACTATGGAAGAAGCAATTAGTGCAGGTAAATGTTCTTTAGAAGTTGAAAAAACTGTAAAATACTTAAGAAAGCAATATGATCAAAATAGGAAAATACCTGTTGATGAGTTTGAAGCCTTTGTTAAATGCCAAGCAATTTCTGAGAGTGTTTGGGCAGAAGCAAAGGAAGAAAACAATTTTGCTAAATTTGAACCTTATTTAACTGAAATAATTGAGTTTAAACGTAAATTTGTTGAATATTTAGGATACAAAGACTGCAAATATGATACATATTTAGATCAATATGAACCTGGAATGACTGTAAATAAACTGGATGAAGTATTTTCAGAAGTAAGAAATAAATTAGTACCGATTGTTAAAGCCGTAGCGACTAGTGGGAAAAACTTTGAAAAAGAAGAGATGAAAGCATTCGTTCCGATGCAAAAACAAAAAGAAATATGTGAACAACTATTAGCTTCTCTTGGTTATAATTTTGATGCTGGTAGATTAGATCCTACTCCACATCCTTTTGCTACCTCTCTTAATTTAGGTGATGTTCGAGTAACAACGAAATATCATGAAAATAATTTTGAAAAAGCCATTTTTAGTACAATTCATGAATGTGGTCATGCGCTATATGAGCAAAATATTTCCAAAGATTTGGAAGGTTTACCGATTGCTCAAGGTGCGTCTTTAGGCATTCATGAATCCCAGTCACTTTTATATGAAAAGATTATTGGACAATGCTATGAATTCTGGAAAAGAAATTATCCAAAGCTAAAAGAGCAACTTAATGGAGTGTTAGATCATGTTACTTTAGATGAATTTTATAAAGTGATAAATAATAGTAAGCCTTCATTTATTCGTATTGAAGCTGATGAATTAACTTATCCTTTACATGTAATGATTCGCTATGAAATTGAAAAAGATTTATTAGATGGCAAAATTCAAGTTGCTGAACTTCCTTCAATTTGGAATCAAAAAATGGAAGAGTATTTAGGCATAATTCCTGCAACTGATCGAGAAGGTGTTTTACAGGATGTACATTGGTCGATGGGGCATTTTGGATACTTTCCAACTTATGCATTAGGTGCGATGTATGCTGCTCAAATTAAAGCAACAATTGAAAAAGAATTACCGAATTTTAATGAATTAATTGAAACGAATGATTTTCAAACGATCCTTAATTGGTTAAAAGTGAATATTCACCAATATGGCGCAATGAAGGAACCGCAACAAATTTTGAAGGATGTCACTGGTGAAGAATTAAATGTTAAATATTATGTTGATTATTTAGAATCAAAATATACAAATTTGTATGAGTTGGAAGAAGTAAATAAGTCATAATAATGAATTAAAAGTGAATGGGGTTTAATTTAAGAATCGTTTAATGGAAATAATTGCGAATGTAGACTTGAGTAAAATGGGATATACTAAAACTGCACAACAGAAAGAAAACTCCTTTGAAACGCTTAGACAATTCTATTTATTTGTTCATGGTTCATGAATGAATAGTGAATTGTCTTTTTTTTATTTTCTAACTAATAATGCTTTACCTAAAAAAAATTAAGGTCAAAATGAATCTTCTGTAATTTTCCTGCTAGAAAGAATAATTTTCCTATTTATTACAAAAGGTAATCACTATAAGGAGTGGAAAATTATGCCTTTAATTTTATCTGTTGGGAAAGCTGTACCTAAATATAAAATCGATCAGGAAAATGTAGTACCTTTTATTCGAGAGCTTTTTTTGAAAAGATACCCTTCAATTGATCGCTTATTATCTGTATTTCAAAATGGTGAGATTCAAAGTCGATTTATTTCTAAGGAGCTTTCTTGGTATAGCGAAGAGCATAGCTTTGAACAAAAAAATCAGGCTTACACTGAAATCTCGATTGAATTAACAATTGAAGCTATTAAAAATTGTGTGACGAGTAATGAATTTTTATCTTCAGAAGTTAAATATGAAGAAATTGATGGAATTATTTTTGTATCTTCAACTGGAATTTCTACTCCAACAATTGATGCTCATATAGCAAATATCCTGCCATTTAGTTCTTCTATTAAAAGAATACCAATATGGGGATTAGGATGTGCAGGTGGTGCTAGTGGTATTTCGAGAGCATTTGATTATTGTAAAGCCCATCCAAAGTCAAATATTTTACTAGTTGCCGTTGAATTATGTAGTTTAACTTTTCAAAAAGAAGATCTTTCCAAGAGTAATATAATAGGAACATCATTATTTGCCGATGGAGCAGCAGCTGTACTAGTTATTGGCGATGAAAGTGATTTGAAAAATCGAACGATACATAAATCTTTACCGTCAATTGAACAAACTAATTCAACTCTAATGCCAAATTCATTAGACGTTATGGGATGGGATGTTCGGAATGATGGTTTATTTGTCATTTTTTCAAGGGATATACCATCGATCGTTAAAAATTGGTTACAACCTGTTGTTTCAAATTTTTTAACGGAAAATGAACTAACAATAACTAATATAACGCATTTCATTGCTCATCCTGGTGGAAAGAAAGTATTAGATGCGTATATCGAATCATTGAATCTTTCTGAAGCGAAAATTGAAATTTCCTTAAATATTTTAAAATCATATGGAAATATGTCATCTTGTACTGTTTTATTTGTGTTATGTGAGTTTATGAAATTAGGAAAAACGAATGAATACGGTCTTCTTTGCGCTTTAGGACCAGGATTCAGTTCAGAGTTATCATTGTTAAAGTGGGTAGAATGCTAATGTTAAAGATTATTTTTTTATTCATCATCATACAAAGAGTGATTGAGTTAGGTATAGCAAAGAATAATGAGAAAAAATTAAAAATGCGCGGTGCACTTGAATTTGGCCAAGAGCATTATAAATTTTTTATCCTATTACATAGCATGTTTTTTATATCAATTTTAATTGAGAATTATTTTATTCAATATGTAGAAATTGGATTTCTTACAATTTTTATCGTCGTTTTTATCATTTTACAGTTAGCAAGGGTATGGGTTATTTCATCGTTAGGGGAAAGATGGAATACTAAAATCATTATTTTACCGAATGAAAAATTAGTAAAACGGGGTCTTTATAAATATATCAAGCATCCAAATTACATAATCGTTACAATTGAATTATTAGTAATACCAATTATGTTTCATGCGTATATTACAACAGTTATCTTTTCTGTTTGTAATTTAATTTTATTAAAAGTAAGAATCCGAGAAGAAAATAAAGCGCTTTTACAATCAATCGAATAGTTATTGACAAATGGAAAATAACTGATTATGATTAATGTAGAATGAAAATCATTATCAACTTCGAAAGGTTGTGCGTCAAATGGTTCTTGGATTTGTGTCAGCTACAATTCTTTTATACTTTTTATTAACTAAATATGTACTTAAACAAGTTCAAAACTAGGTGATGTTGCCTAGTTTTTTTATTTTATATGCATATGCCTATACATTCTTCTTCCAAATTAATATATATGGGGATAAAATAATGCTAGGGAAATGATTTTAGTATGAAATGAAATGGGGAAATCACGTTGCAAAACACTAAGATTAACAGAGGGGAATTACTGAATAAGGTTTCTTCAGGTATCAATTTGCTTTCTGAACAAGGAAATTCGAAGGAATTATTTCAATTAAAAAAATTAGCATACAAAATACAAAATAAAGAAAGCTATTACGTATTTTGTGGGCATTTCTCTGCTGGAAAGTCATCATTACTAAATGATCTTTTACAAGTAGAAAAACTACCTACAAGCCCAATTCCTACAAGTGCAAATGTCGTAAAATTAAAAAATGGCGAAAGCAAAATGTTAATTACTCTTAAAGATGGTGAAATGTATCAGATTCAAGAGGATATTCAAGTAGATGAACTAAAAAAGTTAGCTTCTGATAGTGGTTCAATTATTGAGCTTGAGTGGGCACAAGAAATTTTTAAAATTCCTGCTGGATCTGTTTTAATTGATACTCCTGGAATTGATTCTACAGATATGGATCATTTAGAGGCGACAAACTCAGTCATTCATCTAGCGGATAGTATTTTTTATTTGATGGATTATCAACATGTTCATTCGAAAACAAATATCGATTTTATTCATAATTTAGTTGAAAAAAATAATAAAGTTTGTTTGGTTATTACATGTATTGATAAACATGATGAAACAGAATTGACGTTTGAACAGTTTAAACATGGTGTAATTGGAAACTTGAAAAAACAAGGATTAGGTAACTTACAAGTATTTTATATTTCTTCAAGAGATAAATCTGTTAATAATAATGAATATAATCAATTTGTAAATTATTTAAATGATTTATACAGTCATCAAGATGTAGTTCAATTAGAAAATGATTATGCAAGCTTTTTAACAATTATGAATGAACAAATACAACAACTTGAGAACGATTACATTGATCTCGATCAAAATGCTGATGAGATTAGATCAGTTTATAATGATTTAAATAATGAAATAGAAGTTATTGAAAAATCTGTTTCTTCATTTGAGGAAAATTGTTTGCAGTCTACACAGCAAGTTCTTACTAATTCAAACATTACACCATTTGAGATGAGAGAATTGGCATCAAAATATTTAGAATCCGAAAAAGCATTGCAAAATAAAGGATTATTTCAATCAAGAAAAAAACTTGAAAATGCTTTACATGAATCTAAAAGTCAATTTATTCACAAAGTTCAAGAATTAACGAATAAACAAATTGAGTATTTCGTAAAAGAAGCGGCAATTCGAACTGTGAAACAAATTGAAAATAATAAAATTGATAGTAGTGACTATGATAAAATCTTAGAGCCTAAATTGAGTGAAGAGGTAATATGTCCAAAGCCATCTCATTTGATTGATACAGGCGGAAATTATTTATTACAGTATACGAAGGAAGTAAGTGAAGGGATTAAGGCGGTATATCGTAAAAGTATTTCCGAATTTATTTACACACTTTCAAAAGAACTTAAGGTGCAAAATGAAGCAACTATTGTAAAATTAAAAAATCAAAAGAATGATTTGCAATCAAAAATAGATGGATTTGATGAATTAGAGTTTAATAATCAAAAAATTTCACATATGGTTTTAGAAATTAAGACGATTTTAAATAATCATCAAGAATTTAAACAAGACCTGCCGGAAATTATGCCTACTTTAATATCAGTAAGTGAATTAATTAATCATAAAATTTTAACTGTTCAAGCGCCGGAAATAAAAGAAGAACTTATTACTGACATTGTACAAACTAATTCAAAAAAATATTCAAACGAAGAAATACAAGCTAAATATGAAGTCGCTGATTTTATATTAGACGAATTAACATCAAACAAATTTATCCAGAATAAGATCGGTATTCTAAAAGAAAAAAGAGAACAAATAAAATCAAACGAATATACAATTGCTTTATTCGGAGCGTTTAGTTCTGGAAAAACATCCTATATAAATACTTTACTAGGTGATCGTGTATTACCAGTTTCTCCACACCCAACAACAGCGGCAATTTGTAAGATTAAACGATCAACTGTTGAATCAGGTAATAAAAAAGCTGATGTGAGTTATAAGTCAGAAGAATCTTTAAAAGAAGAGTTTCTTGATTTCTTCAAAAAATGGGGTGTGGAAGCAAATGAAAAAGAGTGGTTTAGTACTCTTCAAAATTTAATTAAGAAGCAAAAGGATAAAATTCCTACTGATGCTTTTGTTTATGCAGAAAGCGTATGTCAAAATTATGAAGAAATGAGAAGTCTACTCGGTACAACTAAGCGATATGACTTAAGTGAGTATGTAAGTGTTATAAGTGAAGAAAATAGAGCATGTTTTGTAAAAGAAAGTACAGTATATTTTGACTGTGATATAACGTTAAGTGGAATTGTATTAGTGGATACGCCAGGGGGAAATAGTATCCATTCAAGACATACTGAACTAGCATTCGACTATTTGAAAAAAGCGGATTTAATTTTATATGTTGCACATTATCAACATGCTTTCACACGTCAAGATGAGTCTTTCTTAATGCAAATCGGACGAATGAGAGAAAGTTTTGATAGTGATAAAGTTTACTTTGTGTTAAATGCTTCAGACTTAGCGAAGGATCAAAACGAAATTGAAATCGTGCAAAATTTCTTTATAAACCAATTAACGAAACTAGGAGTACGTTTCCCATCTGTTTTTGCTATTTCAAGTATGCTTCAGATGAAGGGATATAGTAATTCAGAGTTAAATTTAGAAATCCAGCATAATTATGAGAAACTAAACACGAAAATCCAAAATTTCTTCCAATTTGAAATAGCGAATGAAGTCTTTAAAACATTTATTAATGACTTATTAACAATTGAAAAAATCTTACGTGATACGATTAATCGATTCGAAAGAATAAAACGTGAAAAAGATCAATTTTTCAGCGAACTTGTACAAATTCAGAAAAAAGTTAAAGAAGCGATTAAAAATGCAGAACCTACTAATTTACCAAGAGCATTTATGAAAGAAAACGAGCAATTAATTTTCTTTATCGAAAAACGTATTGAATTAAGGATGCGTGATTTATTCCCTTATTTCTTTAATCCAAGTATTTTCAATAATAATACGAAAAATATTAAACAATTATTTGTAACTAAAATTCGCGAATTTATTTATGAAGTATTGGAAGAGATTTTAAAGGAATTAAGAGTTACAGGATTTAGATTGGAAAAGTTTTTAACGAATGAAATTTCAATGTCACAAGATCGTGTACTTGATGAAATACATTCTATACAATCAGAATTTATCGTTCAAAAAAGCGATATAAATGAGATTATACCTGTTTCGATAAAAAATCCTGATCAATTTATTAATGTAGATCAATTTGAAAGTTTAAAGAATTACTTTAAAAATCCAAAAAGCTTTTTTGTGGAAAACATGAAAGAAACGATGATTGATGAATGCATTAATGAATTGAGAACACCATTAAAAGAGTATTTATCAAAAATGAATAGCTTATTTGCAGAGCATTATCACATTCAATATGTTGACGCGTTAAATTCTGTATTGCAAAACTGTAGCAATCAAATTGAAAATGATGTTCAACAAACGATTAAAGCAACTGAAAACTTAAATGAAGTAGTAGTAGACGAAAAAGTATTAAACTTATTCAAAAAATTAATTTAATATGAAGGTGGACAATTAAAATTGAAAAATATTATTGATGTAAACATTGCAAATAAATTGCGGTTAAATAAAAATGTTGTATTTTTAGATTGTCGATTTCAATTGTCAAATCCTGAATATGGTTTTAGTGAGTATCAGAAAAATCATATTCCGCTTTCTCGTTATGTTGATTTAAACAAAGACTTATCTAGTCCTGTACAAAAGCATGGAGGTAGACATCCGTTACCTAATTTAAATGATTTTGGCATTCTTTTAGGCCAACTGGGGATCGATCATGATACGATTGTTATTTGTTATGACGATGGTACGAATGATAATGCTGCAAGATGTTGGTTTTTATGTAATTTAGTTGGACATCAGTTTACTTTTGTTTTAAATGGTGGCTATAAAAAATGGTTGGAGAACGGTTTTGAAGTAACTGCAAAAATTGAAGAAGTATTACCTAAGCAATTTGAGATTAAAGTACAAGAGTATATGATTAGTTCTATGAATGATGTTAAGAAGAATAGTAAAAATGAGGACTTCAATTTAATTGATTCTAGAGAATCTATACGATATATTGGCGAATTTGAACCAATTGATCGAATTGCTGGTCATATTCCAGGAGCAAAAAATTCTTTTTGGAAAGATGTTTTAAATGAAACGGGTGAATTTAAAACAAAAGAAGAATTACAAGAACTATTTAAACCATTTAAAAATGGCGATGAAACAGTAGTTTATTGTGGCTCAGGTGTAACTGGCTGTGTAAATTATTTAGGATTAGTTGAAGCTGGATATACTAATGTAAAACTTTATCCAGGAAGTTTTAGTGATTGGATTTCTTATGAAGAAAATGTTGTGAATAAGGAAAAATAATTAGTTGCAAAATAGTTTTAGTTGGTATAGAATGAGAATACAAATTAAACAAAACCTGCTGTGTGCGTTGTCAGTTTATGTCTTAAACCAATGATTTGTATACCGGAAGACCGATATTTAAGTAACAACATCGTGCCTACATATAGGAGGATGAGCGTTACTTGTGAGGACATCCACCTTGGAGTTCGGTTTACTTAGACATAAATGAATAACGGCATTTGCGGGAAAAAAAAACCATTCACATTTTGTGAATGGTTTTTTCTTCTTTATATAATTGCTTTTTACTTTTGTTAGTTCTAATTTGAGTCACGATTGTTGAAATTAATATTAAGCTGCAACCGATTAAACCGATTTCTTGTAGTCTTTCTCCACCATAATAATATCCAGTAATCGCTGCAAAAACTGGCTCGGTTGCGAGAATAATTCCTACTTCTGTCGCACTTATTGTACGTTGGGCAAACATTTGGATAAAGAAAGCCGCAGCGGTACAAAAAATTGCAGTAGATAGAATCGAAAATACAAAAAATTTATTTGTCCATAATTCTTGATTGAAAATAACCTGCCAATCCTCAAAGATTAAAGCAAATGTCCAAGAGGCTAAACCTACAAAAGTTATTTGTACAGTTGCTAGTTGTAGTGAGTTATAACTAGGTGAGTAGATTGTTGAATAAATAATATGAAGAGCAAATGCAATCGCACTGAAAAAGGAAATAATATCACCGGAATTAAACTTAGAATTTGTTGATAGAGTTAATAAAAATAATCCGATGAATGCAATAATTGCACATAAATTTTCCCGTAAGGTAGGCTTTTTCTTATATTTAAAGAATAAAAGAAAAGGAACAATCGCTACACTAATACCTATTATAAAACCTGATTTAGATATAGAAGTATTATGTAATCCAAATGTTTGAAATACAAAACCTAGAAATAAAAATAACCCTATAACGATACCTGGGAAAATAAAACCAGCTTTCCCACGATATCTTTTATTATTTTTTCGATTTAATAAAGTCTGAACTGTAAATAATACAATTGCAGCTACAATAAATCGTAATGCATTAAAAGTAAATGGTTGGACAAACTTAAGTGTTTCTTTAACAATGAAAAGCGAAGAACCCCAAATGAAGGACACAAAGAGTAGAGAAGAAAAAGCGATTAATTTATTTTTCATATCGTCCATTCCTTTTTTATTTTATGGCTTTTCGAGCAAGTTCATCAGCAACCTTATTTGCGCTTGATGGAATCCATTTAATAAAGAAAAGATCAAGTTGATTAATTAAATTAAGTGATTTCTCTAATAAAGGAATAAACAAATCGTTTTTCGAATAATTCTTATCAATACTTTCTTCAACGATTTTTGAATCTGTACGGAATGAAACAATTGTTAAATTATTTTTGACACAATAATCTAGTGCAAGTAGTAATGCATGAAACTCAGCTTCATGATTAGACATTGAATCTAATGGAATACTTAAAAAAACAGGTTCTTTAATTCCTTTTATGAAAATACCAGCACCTGATGGACCGGGATTTCCTTTGGAAGCTCCGTCAATATAAACTTCGATCATAGTAAACCTCCAACACTTATATATGTACCATTTTAGTATATATTCAAAAAAATGAAAACTTAAAATATGAAATGAATTAATTTTATATTCAACCATAATCTGTAGTCTAAAATAAACGATAGAAAAGGTGTGTCGGATGAAGTTAAAGATCATTTGGAAGTATCAAACAAAAAAGAAATATCAAATTACGCTTGAAACTGAATGGTTACAAATAAAAGAGGCACTACTTTTAGCTGAAGATTTTGAAAGTACAGGTAGAACAAGAGAAATCATCTTTTTAGATCAATTCGACACAGAGTGGACAAAAAAACAAGTAATAAAATACTTAAAAGAACTCGAAGAAGAACCACATAATATTTCAATATTTTTTGATGGTGGATTTGATCTATCAACATCTATGTCTGGAATTGGTGTATGCTTATACTTTAGTCAAAATGGTAAAAACTATCGAAAAAGGTTTAATGAAAAATTAGATGGTTTATTGACAAATAATGAAGCGGAATTTGCTGCTATTGAAAATGCAATCCTACTATTAGAGGAAATGAATATTACAGGTCAAACAATCGACATTAAAGGGGATTCACAAGTTGTCATTAATCAGTTAAATGGAGATTGGCCTTGTTTTGAAGAACAACATGAACGATTCATAAATCGAATTGAACGAAAATGTAAAAACTTAAAATTAACTTTACAATTAGAACTTATTAAACGTAATGATAATAAAGAAGCTCATAATCTAGCAACGCAAGCACTTAAAGGGAATAAGATAATAAGTACAATTGAAGTTACATGAAGAGGTGAAATGAATCTTGGAACGCAAAGAAATCTTGGAAGAAATAGATACTTTAATGAAGACGTATTGCGATGGCTGTTTTGTCTATAAACATTTTAGAAAAGACCATAGCCAAAAATTCGCTCAATCATTTTGTATTAATAAATGTACTATTGGAGAGAAAATAAAAACGATCGGTAAGCAATTAACTTCTGACTGTTAACTTAAATATTAAATAGAACTTGGTAAATAAATGAGTAATATCATGTTGATTTCCATTACAGGATGCTCGCTTTCCGTGGGGCGAGACCTGAGCCTCCTCGGCGCGCCTGCGGGGTCTCAGCCTTCCCGCTAATCCCACAGGAGTCGAGCGTCCTTTCATTCCAATCAATTTCTCAAATAAAAAAATTAATCTTAAAATTATTAGCAAGACCTAAAAATTAAATATAGAACCCCAATATCAAAATAAATACTTCTTGATAAAGAATGTTTACCAAATATTACTGCATTATTGACTTTCATTTGAAAATGAATAATAGGTAATATTTAAGTATATCTTCAGAGTGTAGAGACCTCCCTAATATTCTCTACACTCTTTTTTATTATCCTCTTAATTCAGGTTAAAAAAATGATCTTTCACATAAAAAAATATTTTATTTTGAACTACTGATGAAAGTAAAGCTGGTTCTGTAGCTCCTATATAACCGAGCCTCAACAGTAAAGTCCATTCAGTTCTTTTGAAATTGCGCTCTAACTTTTACCTTTCTATATTAGAGTAAAGGAAAAGAATACATCGACATGCTAAAAGTGATAAATACATCCTTTATGATATTGAATAACTTGACGAAATAATTATTCAGTATTTGAATGATTTCCAAAATAAAAGGCTGTCGACCTTTTCGACAGCCTGGGGTACTAATGAAAGTACCTTCTTGTTCATTATATTCGAGCTTCTCTTAATTGCTGCTCTACTTGCGTTAAGTCTTCTTCTTGTTTCATTAAAAATTCATCATCTAAATCAGTAGCAAGACCTTTCATCTTTTCAAGTTGTTCTCTTGCTTGATTAATTGCTGTTGTTGCATCTGTTAATTGTTGCTCGTCCATGCTCATTGTTGCATAACCAACAAGTCTTTGAGCAGCTTTAACTTTCATTTCTACATCCTCAAAATTATTAAAGTTTGACATAATCACCCTCCTTATTTCACTTCGTAGTATTCCCAAATAAAATAGGAATCATGAAAAGCGAGAGGATTTTTTTGTTTCAGTAAACTAAATAATTCTTTTTGTGATCTCTTAGTTTTATAAAAAATAAAAAAAGGACTGATTAATCAGTCCTCTATGTAGTCAAGTTTATATTATAGCTTTACTACGTTAGCAGCTTGAGGTCCACGGTTACCTTCAACAATGTCAAAAGAAACTTCAGCACCTTCTTCTAAAGATTTGAATCCGTCAGTTTGGATTGCTGAGAAATGTACGAATACATCGTCTCCACCTTCAACTTCGATGAATCCGAAACCTTTTTCATTGTTGAACCATTTTACTTTTCCTTGCATTTTTCTTATCCTCCTAAAACATTGCACATGAAGCGCGAAAGAATTTCCATTTATTAATATTATTATAATAAATGTTGAAATTAATATACAACTATTAAGAATATAAGTCAAGTAAGCGCTTAATATCAAAATATACATTCAATTATCATATATATTTCATAATAAAATAAAAAGTTAAATATCTATTTGTGAAATAATTCACAAATAGAAAAGGACATGCTATACTACAAACATAGAAAGTGTTTCAAATTACTTTTAAGAATCAATCTTGATTTCACTTTATAAAGAGCGGAGAGATGAAAATGATTCATTGTGAATGGATTGAATTTCAAATTGATAATGATTTAATTACAGAAGTAAAATTTGAGGAAATGATGAATGATACATTTCAAGCAATGATGGTCGATGAAAATAACTTTCCTAAATATATATGGACAGCTAACTATGTTGTAATTGTAACGAAACGAATTAAAATTTTAGAAGAAATAGAATTTATACAAATACCACGTAATCCAGTATGTAGTTAAAAGAGTAAATCAAGTAGAGAAGAAAAGGTAGTGCAAGAGAATGAATTCTTTTGGCACTGCCTTTTGCGTTTCTTCCTTCTTTCCCTACGATTACATAAGTTATATAATAACTATATCTAACATATAGAGTGATATAAAAATTAGTTTAAATTGTGAGGAAGAAAATGAAATTAATTATTGCCGAAAAGCCTGATCAAGGTTTAAAGCTTGCAGCGCCTTTTAAGTTTCAAAAGAAAAAAGGTTTCTTAGTCATTCAACCAAACGAGTTTTTTCCTAAAGGTGCTTATTTAACTTGGGCAATTGGGCATTTATGTGAGTTATTATCACCTGAAGAATATGATGAAAAATGGAAAAAATGGTCATTAAATACTTTACCAATTATACCTAACCGCTTTGGACATAAAGTATCAAAAGGAAAATGGGATCAGTTTTCAATCATAAAAAATTTAGTTCACGTAGATGAGGTTAATGAAATAATACTTGCAGGAGACTGTGAAAGGGAAGGAGAACATATAGTTCGCCTTATTTTAAATTTAGCTGGAAATAAAAAACCAATGAGAAGGCTTTGGATTTCGTCATTAACAGAAAATGCTGTTAAAAAAGGATTTAGTCAACTATTAGATGAAAGTGAAACAAAAAGCTTATTTTTTGAGGCTTATAGCCGAGCATGTGCTGATTGGTTAGTTGGGATGAATGCATCAAGAGTTTATTCATTACATTTACAAAAAAAAGGAATTCAAGATGTATTTTCGTTAGGAAGGGTTCAAACACCAACCTTAGCTCTCATTGTCAAAAGAGAACTTGAGATTGAAAAGTTTAATTCCGAACCTTATTGGGAGGTTTTTGCTACATTTCAGTTCGAAAAGCAAAAGTTTTTTGGAAAATGGCATAAAGAAACAGAGTCTAAAATTATGTCAAAAGAATTAGCAGTAAAAATAGCTGGCTTTTGTGAAAATAAAATCGTAAAAATTACTGATATAGAACAAGAAAGAAAAGAGTTTCAACCACCTTTTCTTTATAATTTATCGGCACTCCAAGCTGATGCAAACAGTAAATATAAATTTTCACCACAAAAAACACTCGAGATCGCACAAAAACTTTATGTCAAAGGGAATATTTCATATCCACGTTCAGACTCAAGTTTTATTACGAAAGAAGAAGCAATGATGCTCCCAGATATATTGAAGAAACTTGAAAATATTGAGCAATTTTCAAAATTCTTCCCTCTGCCTAATCAATCTATAATAAATAATAGTCGCTTCGTTAATGAGAAAAAGGTCACTGACCACTATGCAATTATCCCTACTGAACAAGTACCAAATATCGATAAAATGAATGATGAGGAAATGAAAATATATGAACTAATTGTAAATCGTTTAATTAGTGCACATTATCCTAATTCTATTTTTGACTATACAACAATTCATACGTTAGTAGACGGACGAGCGACTTTTATTTCAAAAGGGAAAATAATGGTTCAAGAAGGTTGGCGTAAAGTCATATTCGAAAAATCAAAAGAAAAAAATACAGAAGAACAAAATTTACCCGTTGTTGAAAATGGGCAAGAAGGAATTGTTAAAAAAGTAGAGGTAAAAGAAAAGAAAACTCAAGCACCTAAAAGATATACAGAGGGACAATTAATAACATTAATGAAGTCGGCCGGAAAACATATAGATAATCCAGAATTAACGAAAATTCTAAATAAAACTGAAGGACTTGGTACTGAGGCAACTCGAGCTGGTATAATAGGTACTTTAAAAAATAGAAAATATATTGAAGTTAAGAAAAATCAAGTTTTCGCGACGGATAAAGGAAAGCTTATTATTTATGCTCTAGGGGAAAATATTTTAACTTCACCTGAAATGACTGCAAAATGGGAGCAGAGATTAAGTGAAATTGGAGACGGAAAAGCAAGTAGTCTTGAGTTTATGGAACAAACTAAAAAATTAACCGAAAAAATAATTCTTGATGCTTACGAAAACGAGAAGATATGGAATTTTTCAGAGTTTAAAATTGAAGAGATGCAAAATTCGAAGTTTGGTCCAAAGAAAAAATCAACTAGTGTTGGAAAATGTATTAAATGCGGTGGAAAAATGATCGATAAAGGATCATTTTATGGCTGTGATCAATTCCAAAAAACAAAATGTGAAGTTACAATTTCTAAAAAAATATTAGGAAAAACAATTACAAAGGCATTAATGAAACAATTATTAAACGGTGAGACTACAGAAGTTATTAAAGGATTTTCAAAGGATGGTAAAGAATTCGAAGCTTCTTTAAAATTTAGTGAAGCAGGGAAGATTATGTTTATTCAAAATTCCATTAAATAAAGTGAGGCATAATGTAATTTAACTAGTCAATTCTATTTCTTATTGCATATACTTATATACAATGATAATAGGAGGATTATAGTGAAGGAATTCTATAGCAATGAACAAGTTTTTCTAACTGGTGGAATTGTTCCTTCCGTTTATTCATTATGTATAGATTGTAATCGGAAAATTGTACATGTTCTTGACCTGGATCGAGTAGGGACTAGGCCGGTATATGTATCGTTTTCTAACAGTTTTGCAGAAAATATTTTTGAACAAATAAGCTTATCAACGTTAGGAAGTTATCTAGAATACCAATACTTAATTTATACTACAGAAGGTATTGTAACAAAATGGAAAAATAACGAACTTATAGCGTTAACCAGTTTAGACGAATGTAAACCGGAATTCATTAGTTTAATGAAAGAAAGAAGAAATATATGGTCTATATATAAAGCTTTATACAATCGAAAATAAAAAGAAGGATTACTCATTTAATTAGGAGTAATCCTTTTCAATGTGAAAACAAACTTCCAGCTTAACATGCCCTTAAACCTGCATATTCCTGTCTTTTCCTGTCTTTATTTGTTAAACTATCAACATATCATAAATTAGAAGGTGACATAATGATTTGTTTTTTAGAAAATACCTTTCATATAAAATTAGAGAAAAATGATAAAGGTGAATATCCGATTATTGTGACTGACGACGGGATCTATAGTGAGATTAGTCTGAAAGATAAACCGAGCACGTATGTTAAGTTTATTATAAATGAATACGATGAATTAACGATTGATTGGTATATCGAAAATGATAATCGCTTCTCAGTAAAAAGCATACAAGTTCATCAAATGATTTTAATAAACGATCATGATGAAAATTCAATTCAATTTGTATTAGAACGCTGGCAAAGTAGGATGTTTAAGATTCAATGGAAGCCAAAGTTACACATTGAATTTGGTTTATATTATGAAGTTTGCGATGATTGCGATTAAGATGATTTTTTAGGTTTTAGTAAGGTAAGGATTACAAGAAAACTAATCCAACCGATAAGTGGGTAAAGGAATGTTAATAGTGGTCCATAACCAATAATGCTAATAAACAAGCAGCTTATTAATAATAAAATAACGACTATATTTGTATTTAATCGGATGTATGAATTGATTTGTCTAGACATCCCATATATATTTCCAACTAATGTTGTGAAAATTTCAGCTAAAATAACCATTAGGAAAAAGTAATAAAAAATTGGATGGATTTTTTTGATTACTTCAACCATTGGAATTTCATATTGTTGAAAATTAGTTACACCTGAAACGTTTAGGTGAATTAGTAATAAAATAGTACCTAATATTAAACCACCTAATACTCCGCCTTGAATAATTGAAGATTTTTCTTTGCATTCAGAACCAATAGGAACTAAAACAGCCTGAGCCAATGCCATATTTAAACAAACATATGTTATTGGTTTCGTAAACACTGTGAAGTTAAGCGTATTAATAGAAGGTAAAATGTGATCTAGTGTTATTTCATGCATTGTAAATGGTAAATGTGAATTGATGAAAACTGCGACGATAAAAGCACACATAATTGGGACTACTGTATTATTTAGACTGAATAAACCACTTGTCCCTCTTCTTAAAACAATAAAAGTCAAAATGATAAAAAATATTGAACCGATAAAAGAATCAAAATGTAAGTAATTTTTAAATACAGCTCCAGCACCCGACAGCATGACACTTGTAACGCCAATTAAAACAAAGAATAATAGCCCATTAATAATATTTCCTCCGACTTCTCCAAATAATAGTACATTAAATTGCTGAGCAGAATTTAATTTATATGTATGAGCAATTGTCATAATTTTAGTTCCAAACCAACAAAATAATATAGTGGCAAAAACAATCCCCATTGCACCATATACCCCGTTAATTGAAAAGAACTCTACAATTTCTTTACCCGTAGCAAAACCTGCTCCAATCACTGTTCCGACATATGTAAAGGCTATATTTCGAGCTTCTTTACTAAAGTTGAATTTCATAGGAAGTCCTCCTAATCGTAGTACTAAATTGTATGATACATATTAGGAAAATAGACATGCTCTGTAAGTAAAAGTTTATTAACAGATCAATTAAAGGAAGCTATTGATAAAGATTTCTTAGTAGTACGAAGGAAGTCCCAATTAAAATTCAATTTACGCAATTTTTTAATTATGTTAAAGTGAGTAAGTTAGGGGGACGGACAGCATGAATATACTTAAATGGAATTTTAATATGAAGGTAAGACTCGTTGCTGAGTTTTTCTTTGGATTATTCTTTTGGATGTATTTACCTTTTTTAGCAATTTATTTTGCTGAAGAATTGGGAAAAGTGACAGCAGGGTTCTTACTAATGTGCTCTCAAGCTGTTGGAGTATTTGCAAATTTAATTGGTGGATATTTGGCTGATACGTATGGCCGAAAACGAATGATGGTAATTTCAGCTTTTATTCAAGCTGGAGGAATGATTTTATTAACAATTGCAAATTCACCAATTTTAAATTCTCCATGGCTAACTTTTTTGGGGTTTGCAATTATTAGTGTCACTGGAATGCTATATAATCCAGCAAGTTCGGCTATGGTAGCAGATACAGTTGAAGATAAAGATGAAAGAAACTTAGTCTTCGCGGTTTTTTATACAATGATTAATATTAATGTTGTGATCGGTCCAATTATAGGTGGGATTTTATTTTTCAAATCGAGATTTTTATTATTTGCCACATCTTCATTTATTTTTTTAATTGTTGCATTTATGATTCTACTATTAATTAAGGAGTCATTACCAGACTCTGTAAGACAAGAAAAGGAAGCTTCTATTTCAAAAGTTTTAATTAAACAAGTAAAGAATTATCGTATTATTTTTACTGATAAGGTTTTTTTCTTATTTGTTGCAGCTGGTATATTAATCTCTCAAACTTTTACTCAATTAGATTTATTACTAGCGGTTTATATAAAAGAAAGTATTCCGGTTCAAACATTATTTAATTTTGGAGATTTTACTTTAAAGACAAATAGTGAAACGTTATTTAGCTGGATCATAGCCGAAAACGGTTTAATCGTAGCATTATTTACAGTTTTAATAACGAAATTTGCAAACAAGTTTAATGAAAGATTTTTATTTTTTGCATCTTCTGTTTGCTATGCTTTATCTATGTTATTGTTTGGATTCACACTATCAGCCTATGTAATTTTTATTGCAATGGCAATGTTTACTTTAGGTGAGATATTAGTTGTAGGAAATCAAAACTCATTTATTGCAAAAATTGCTCCTGAAAATCAACGTGGACAGTATTTTGCAGCAGCAGGTTTAAGATGGTCACTTGGACGAACTATAGCACCATTAACGATTCCACTAGCTGGGTGGATTGGGTATAAATGGACATTTAGCATAATTTCGATACTAGCTTTGATTGGAGCATATTTGTTTGAAGTAATGTTTAAAGAGATGAAGAGAAAATCTAAAACCATTTCGGATGAGATGAAGGTAGGATAAATAGTAGCAAAAAAGGACCCAATTTGTTGGGTCCTCTTTTTAACGGTTATTTAAAGTTTTATCTAGTGTGTCTATATTTTCTTGCATTAAATCGAAATAATCTTTATGTTTCTTTAAATCATCTTCTGAAATAGTTGCTAGGTGGTTAAGTCTTAAGATTTCTGCATGAGTTTCATTTTTAACAACTGTTGCTACTTTCGGTGTAGCAAACGTTTCAAATAAAATATATTTGACATGATGTTCTTTAACAAAATCAACAACTTTCTTTAAATCCTTCTGTGATGGTTCTTGAGAAGGGGAAAGTCCTGTGATTGGGATTTGTTCAATTCCGTAATGTTGTTCCAAATAACCATAAGCTGCATGTGAAACGACAATATCCTTACGTGCTGAATGTAAAACTAAATTTCTTAATTCATTATCAAGTTCATCAAATTGAGTTTCAATTTTATCATAATTTGCTTCAAAGTACTGTTTGTTTTTTGGCATTAATTTAACTAATTCATCTTTAATATTTTGTGCCTCAATTTCTGCTCGAGAAGGATCTAACCAAACGTGTGGATCAACGTCGTGATGGTCTTCATCTTCCTCAATTTCTTCTTCGTTTGACTTTATTAATTCAATATTCTTTGTTGCTTCTAAGATCGCAACATTATTATTTTTAAGTGTATCTTTGATTTTATCTGCAAATGGTTCCATACCTGCACCATTGTATACAAATAAATCGGAGTTTGCGATTTTTACAATTTGTTTTGAAGTTGGCTCAAAATCATGAGTATCAACACCAGTAGGGTAAATGGAATGTACATCAACATATTTACCACCAATTTTTTCAGCGAAATCTTGTAAAGGATAAATGGTTGTATAAATCGTCAGTTTATTTTTATTTTTAGTACTTTGCTGATGCGCGTCTTTATTGCAAGCTGAAAGAACTGCGCCAGTTAATAGCAAAGTCGTGATTGCTAATTTTTTAAATTTCATTTTTTTCTCTCCCTAAAAAATTTAATCATTTTAGTATTTTGCAATGAGGTTATTAATAAACGAAAAAGATTAAAATAGTTTAATTAATTCGTAATCATTCCTTTTTATGTATTAAAAAAATATAAATAAATTCTTATTAGACAATTAAATACATAGATAAATTTTAATTAAATATTCAAAATCGTAATTAATACGATTTAATCCTTTGTCATTATAGAACAGTAATTATTAATGTGCAAGGAAAATGAAATTTAAACCAATTAATATCAAAAAAAGTATGCTTTGATGAAAAAAATGCATCAAAACATACTTTTTATTAAGACTTTCTTTTTAAACGGAATTTACGTGGTTTCTTATTTTCATTACTAGATTGCTTCTTTTTACTTTTGAAAAATTGAAAGAAAATAAAGAAGATGTATAGCGGAATTGCTATATAAATAAAGAATGGCCACTGCTCTTTTTTAGCATGCCATACAAGATATAATGCGTATCCTAAAAAAATCGTAATAATTGTAGCATATTTAGGGATCGGAATATCTTTAAAACTCGGAATTTTAATTCTACTCACCATTAAAAATGCTAATGCTACGAAAACTGTAATGATGACAATTTGTGGTATTCGACTTCCAAATAAGGTTAAAAAGGCAACAAGACCACCGGCTGCTGTAATTGGTACCCCAGTAAAATATTTTAATGATGTCGAAATCGGTGTCACATTAAATCGTGCTAATCTATATGCGCCAAACAGTGGGAATAAACCAGCAATTGCTAGACCAAAGATACCTTCAGTTGAGAATTGTGTACAAAATACCAAATAGGAAGGTGCAACTCCAAAAGTAACTATATCAGCTAAAGAATCTAGTTCTTTTCCTAATTGTGATTGGACTCCTAAAACTCTAGCAACTCGACCGTCCATACTATCGAGCATCATTCCTATTAAAATAAGAATTGCGGCATTTCTAAATTCTCCTTTAGCTGCAAAGCCGATCGATAAAAATCCACAATATAAATTCCCTAAAGTAAATAGGTTTGGGATACTTTTTCTTATCATACATTCACTTCCTAAAATTGATATAAAAAATAGATATGTTCAAATTGATAAGTTATATTATAACCCAAAATTTAGCAAGAATGGAAACTAATAATGAAGTTCATAAAATGTTTGTAGAATCGACATAGAATTTTAAAAAAAATGCATTTTTTTGCAGCAAAAAAATATGTGAATAGTAATACAATCATATTGAACTACACTAAAATTAATAAAAAGTATGAAATTTGAACTAATCTTTTAAGAGATTTTAACAAAAAACAAATTAAATATTAAAAAAATACTTTTTTTTCTGAAAAGTTTGTAGTATATTGGAAAAGTAATAAGTGATTTTTCAGAAAAATAAGTAAATTATATAATGAATAATCACTAATATTTGGAGGTGCTCTAATGAAGCGTAGATTAGCAACAACTGTTTCAAGTTTATTGGTACTAAGTACAGTACTAGCGGCTTGTGGCAAAGACACAGAAAAAACAGCAACTAATTCACAGAAAGATAAGAAGCAAACATTAAGGTTAACTACAACTACTGAGATTCCTTCTATGGATTCAGCAAAAACTACCGATTCAATGTCATTTGAAGTCTTAAACAATGTAAATGAAGGTTTACTTCGTTTAGGAGAAGGTGACGAAGTAGTAGATGGAGTTGCTAATAAAGATTCGATTGAAGTTAGTAAAGATGGTCTAACATATACATTCCATTTACGTGATACAGTATGGTCAAATGGTGAGCCAGTAACTGCTAATGATTTCGTTTACGGTTGGCAACGTGCTGTAGATCCAAAAACTGCATCTGAATATTCATTCATTTTATACTATGTGAAAAATGCTGAAGCAATTTTCAATGGCAAAATGGCAAAAGACCAATTAGGTGTGAAAGCACTAGATGATAAAACTTTACAAGTAACGCTAGAACAACCAACTCCTTATTTCTTACAATTAACAACTTTTGGAACATACTTACCTGAAAACCAAAAGTGGGTTGAGTCTAAAGGAGATCAATATGGTTTAGAAGCAAATACACAATTATACAATGGTCCGTTTACTTTAAGTGACTGGAAGCATGAGCAAAGCTTTACATTAAAGAAGAACCCAAAATATTGGGACAAGGATACAGTTAAGTTAGATGAAATTAAATATAATGTAGTTAAGGATACTTCTGCTGCAGTTAACTTATATGAAAACGGCGATATTGATAAAGTAATGCTTGATTCTGAGTACGTTGATAAATATAAAAATGACCCAGAATACAAAACTCAATTAGATGCTCGTTTAGTATTTTTCCGTTTCAATGAAAAACTACCAATCTTTAAAAATGCTAAAGCTCGTAAAGCATTTGACTTAGCATACGATAAATCAGCTATTACATCTTCAATCTTAAATGATGGTTCTAAACCTGCATACTGGTTAGTACCTTCTGAGTGGGTAAAAGGACCAGATTCAAAAGATTTCCGTGATCATAATGGTGACTTTAACAAATATAATGTCGAAGAAGCTAAAAAATTATGGGCAGAAGCTAAAAAAGAACTTGGTAAAGATACATTTGAGTTAAAAATGCTTTCTTATGATGATACAACTCGCAAAAAAGCTGCTGAGTATATCGCTGGTGAGCTTGAGAAGAACTTACCTGGTTTAAAAATTACTGTAGCTCCACAACCGTTTGAAATCAAACTTGATAACGAGAAAAAATTAGACTACGACTTCTCATTCTCAGGTTGGGGTCCGGACTATCCAGATCCAATGACATTCATTGATATGTTCTTGTCTAACAGCCCATTCAATGAAATGGCATACAACAATCCAAAATACGATGAGCTTGTAACTGCTGCTAAGAAAGAAGCAGATCCTCAAAAACGTTGGGATGATATGGTAGAAGCTGAAAAAGTAATTATGGATGAAGCTGGTATTTCACCAATTTACCAACGTGGTCGTGCATATTTACAAAAAGATTCAGTTAAAGGTATTATTGCGCACAAATTTGGCGGAGATTTCTCTTACAAATGGGCATCTAACGGTAAATAATAGTATCCACAAAAAGAGAAGGGCGATCCCTTCTCTTTTTTAGGAATTTTTCTGTTATAAACTCAGGGGTTTATTTTCTTTTTTGATTATAAGAGATAGTTAAAAGTAAATGTTAATAGGTGTCTAAGACGGATCAATTTGTTTTGCTGGTTACTGTTTAAAATTGAGCTTGAAAAAATTTTAACTCTATTAAAACAAAAAAATATACATATATGTCCTACTTTAATCATTTAATGAAATTGGGGCAATTATTAATAGTTTTGGTTTAATATGCAAAAAATGTTTCGAAAATGAGGTTTTAATTACAAAAAAGTAAAGATTTATTTAAATTTATTAATTTTTTTGAAAAAAATGTCGATTTTTTGTTGATATTTTCTAAAAAGTATGTAAAATAAAAAGTAGGTTAAAAGTTATTAACTATTCGGACAATAAAAATTGTTTGAATATTTTAATAGTTTTTAAGTTTAATTGTTTAATTTTGGGGAGGCAATCTAATGAAAAAGAAGGTATCGTATTTTCTATCTTTATCTGTTGCTGTGAGCATGCTTTTATCTGCATGTAATTCAGACAACTCAAATGATGGTAAAAAAGAAACAGCAAAAGCAAAACCACAAGTATTAAACTTACTAGGTGCAGCTGAACTGCCAGGTTTAGATTCTAGTACTACTACAGATGCTGAATCTTTCAACGTTTTAGGTAACATCATGGAAGGCTTAAACATATTAGGTAAAGATGATGCAGTACAACCTGGTATCGCTGAATCATTTGATAAATCAGCTGATGGTTTAACTTATACATTCCACTTACGTGATGCTAAATGGTCTAATGGTGACCCTGTAACTGCAGGTGACTTCGTTTACGCTTGGAAACGAGCTGCAGATCCTAAAAATGCTTCTGAATATGCATTCATGATGAATGTATTAAAAAATGGTGAAGATGTTACTACAGGTAAAAAACCAGTTGATCAATTAGGTGTTAAAGCTGTTGATGATAAAACTTTAGAAGTTACATTAGCGAAAGCTATTCCATATTTTGATTCTTTAGTAACATTCCCAACATTTTTACCTTTAAATCAAAAGTATGTTGAATCTCAAGGTAAAGATTACGCTTTAGAAGCTGACAAGTTAATCTTCAATGGTCCATTTGAATTATCAGAGTGGAAACATGATGAAAGCTATAAGTTAGTTAAAAACCCTGATTATTATGATGCTAAAGACGTAAAATTAAAAGAAATTAACTTTAAAATCGTAAAAGATCCACAAACTGCTGTAAACTTATATGAGTCTGGTGAAGTTGACCGTGCTGGTTTAACTGCAGAGTTTGTTGATAAATATAAATCTAGCCCTGACTACGGAACAACTAAAGAGCCAACTGTATTCTTCTTACGTGTAAACGAATCGAAAAATCCAGCTCTTAAAAACGTTAACATCCGTAAAGCTTTAAATGAAGCATTTGACCGTGAAGCTATCACAGGCGTAATCTTAAATAACGGTTCAGTACCTTTATACGGTTTAGCTCCAAGTAACTTCTTAGATGCTAATGGTAAAGACTTCCGTGATGCTTCTGGAAAACTTGTAAAATACGATCCAGCTGATGCTAAAAAATTATGGGAACAAGGATTAAGTGAAATCGGTAAGAAAGATGTTTCAATCGAATTATTAGGTTCTGATACTGAAACTAACAAAAAAATCAGTGAGTACCTACAAGGTGAATTCACTAAAAACTTACCAGGTTTAAAAATTAACATTAAATCAGTTCCATTTGCACAACAATTAGACTTAAACACTAAGAAAGATTATGACATCTCATTCGGTGGATGGGGTCCAGACTACAAAGACCCAATGACATACTTCGATATGTGGACTAGTCAAAGCCCATTCAACCAAATGGGATTCTCTAACTCAGAGTATGATAAGTTAATCGCACAAGCTGGTTCAGATTTCTTATTAGATCCAACTAAGCGTTCTGATGCATTCTTAAAAGCAGAGAAAATCTTAGTACAAGACAATGCAGCAATTCTTCCAATTTACCAACGTGCGATTGCATACGTTATGAAGCCTAAAGTAACTGGAATAATTGAGCATGCATTCGGACCAGATTACTCTTACAAAAACGTTGTAATTAAATAATTAAGAAATGATAAAAGGCTGTTCTAATGTCAGATCACTGACTTGGACAGCCTTTTTTATATGTAATATGTTACTTTCATCAAGGTATTGCTTTATTTTGACATATTTTATCTTCCTATGTATTATCATTGTAGTACAAGTTGTTTTTAAGGGAGGGGGATCCTATTGACAAATATTATACATCAAATATTAGAATTTTTTGCATCATTAGGATATTTAGGGGTAGCATTAGGATTAATGATAGAAGTTATTCCGAGTGAGATCGTTTTAGCATATGCTGGTTATCTTGTAGCCGGGGGGCATATAAATTTTGCAGGTGCTTTAGTAGCTGGAGTTATAGGAGGGACTATTGCACAATTATTTTTATATTGGTTAGGTTATTTTGGTGGTCGACCAATCATTGAAAAATATGGTAAATATATTCTAATAAATAAGCATCACCTTGATTTAGCAGAAAAATGGTTTTCAAAATATGGCGTAGGAGTAGTGTTTACGGCTCGCTTTATTCCAGTTGTTAGACATGCCATTTCGATTCCAGCGGGATTAGCAAAGATGCCAATAAGTAAATTTACACTTTATACAATTCTTGCAATCATTCCTTGGTCTATACTATTTATCAAAATAGGTGAGAAATTAGGTAAAAACTGGGAAACTGCTAAAGAAGTTTTAGCTCCATATACCCCAATGCTAATCATTATAGCGATCGCCCTATTTGTTGTATATTTTTTAATAAAAAAATTAGTGGCAAAAGGTAGAAAATAAAAAAATATGATTTGTTTTACATAATATTACATATAATATGATAAATTTCAATCGGAAGGATGAATTTTATGTATTCTATGTCGTATGATGCATTAAAATCTGATCTATCTAATACTCTTTCAAACGTTCAAAATCAATTGAATACGGAAGATTATTCAATACATACAAAAGAGCAATTACAAAGTCAGTTAGAAGTTTATCAATACATTGATGAATTAAGTGATATGCATTATTTTTATAAAAGCGGATACTAAAAAATAGGTCACTATAAGTGACCTTTTTCTTTATTTGTGAATAATATAAATGCTCACTAAAATAACGGATGAAAGCGCTTGATTATTAGAAAATAGACTTTCTTTTTAATAAAGGTTGAAACATATATAAATGTTTCGTATGCTATTATTGTGTAGTTTTTGTTTTAGAATTAGAGGTGAATTAAGATGCTAAATTTTTATCTTTCAGATGCACAAGGGAAACTAAATCAAGTCGATGTTATTGAGAAAGGTTGTTGGATCAATGCGATCAATCCAACAGAACAAGAAATTCAATATCTAGTTCAAAAATTAGACTTAGATTTAGATTTTATTAAAGACCCACTTGATGATGAAGAACGTTCAAGGATAGAGGTTGAAGGGGAACACACTCTAATTATTGTTGATATTCCAATTGTAGCTCATGATGATAATGGGCACACAATTTTTGATACAATACCAATCGGGATGATTATTTCATCTAGCACGTTTGTGACAATTTGTTTAAGTGAAAATCCGATCTTTGAACGATTTATTTACCAAAAAGTAAAAGGATTTTTTACTTTTAAAAAGACTAGATTTGCACTTCAACTATTGCATACGACTTCTTCTTATTATTTACGTTATCTTAAACAAATTAATCGTAAAACAAATGAAATTGAAGCTGAATTACATCAATCTACTAGAAATCAAGAGTTATTTACAATGCTGAACCTTGAAAAAAGTCTTGTTTATTTTACTACTTCACTTAAATCGAATAAAATTGTCATGCAAAAAATCCTTAAAGGGAATATATTAAAAATGTATGAAGATGATGAAGATTTATTAGAAGATGTTATTATCGAAAATAAACAGGCAATTGAGATGGCAGAAGTTTATAGTAATATCTTAAGTGGAATGATGAATACATTTGCTTCAGTTATCTCAAATAATTTAAATATTGTAATGAAATTTTTAACTTCTATTACAATCATTTTATCAATCCCAACAATGGTTTCAAGTTTTTATGGGATGAACGTTGATAATATTCCATTAGCAAAAATACCACATGCGTTTCCAATTGTAATTGGTATATCTGCAATTTTATCAACAACAATTGCACTAATATTTTGGAAAAAAAGGTACTTTTAACTCACAAAGCCGCCGGTCATTCGGAGGTTATGTGAGTTTTCATTTTTAAAAGTACATGGGAGAGAGATTATGAGTACGAATTTTTATCATTCATTTTTACAAATGAATACGATCTTCATTTCGATTGTAGTCGAAGCATTACCATTTATTTTAATTGGTGTTTTTATATCTGGGATCATTCAAATATTTATTACTGAGGAAATGTTATATAAATTAATACCAAAGAATAGATATAAAGCAGTATTAGTAGCTATTTTATTGGGATTTATTTTCCCAGGATGTGAGTGTGGAATTGTACCAATTGTAAGTAGGTTAATAAAAAAAGGTGTTCCACACTATGTAGCGGTTGCGTTCATGTTAACAGGGCCGATTATTAACCCAATTGTATTGTTTGCAACTTTTATTGCTTTTGGTAATAATATTGAAATGGTTATTTATCGCGCTGGAGCTGCTATGATAATTGCTTATATAATTGGTATCGTATTATCATATTTAAAAATCGAAAATCCTTTAAAACACGATCTAGTAACAATTCCAGTTGATCATTCAATACCTGTTAAGAAAAAATTATGGAGTGTTTGTGTACATGCTATAGAAGAATTTTTCTCTATGGGTAAGTTTTTAATTTTAGGCGCATTTATTGCAGCATTCGTACAAACATTCATTCCAACTTCAACTTTAATGAAAATAGGTAATGGACAAGTTGCTAGTATTCTAGTAATGATGGCATTGGCCTTTATTTTATCACTTTGTTCTGAGGCTGATGCATTCGTAGCATCTTCATTCCAAAGTACGTTTTCTTTAAATTCAATCGTTGCGTTTATGGTTATTGGTCCAATGATCGATATAAAAAATACATTAATGTTATTCCAACATTTCAAAAGTCGCTATGTATTCACTATTATCGGATTAGTAATTGTATTAACCTTTTTCACTACATTATTCATTTAAGGGAGAATCGATATGGCAAGAGCATATGTACTATTAGGATTTACCTTCTTCTTAATGCAATTGCATATTAAAGGTACGATCTCAAAATATATTAATATGAAATACTCATATTTATCTCTAACAGCTGGGATATTATTTGCATTTCTAACTTTAATTCAAGTAATTCATACTTTAAGAACGAGTCATGATGAGGATGAACAACATGACCACGACCATAGACACCATCATGATCATACGTGTGATCATACTTGTGTACATGGACATGTTCATAAAGAAGCAAAAGGTTTTAAAAAGTTTTTAAATGGCATAGTTTTCATCTTTCCATTGTTTACAGGTATATTTTTACCAGTTGCAACATTGGATTCTACGATTGTTCAAGCAAAAGGGTTTCATTTCCCTGTTTCAGAACCGGGTAATAATGATCCTTTTATGCAAAGGCAATATTTAAAGCCAGATTTAAGTGTCTACTATGGGCAAGAAGGATATCAAAAATTAATAAAAGAAGAATCAAAAGAATATATAAATAAAAAAAGCATTGTCCTAAATGATTATGACTTTCTTAAAGGAATGGAAGTATTATACGATGAGCCGGGAAAATATTTAGGAAAGCAGTTAACTTATAAAGGCTTTATTTATCATGAAAAAGGATTAAATAAAAATCAAGTTTTCTTATTTAGATTTGGAATTATTCACTGTGTTGCCGATTCAGGTGTGTATGGATTGCTAATTGATTTACCTGAAGGGCAAACGTTAAAAAATGATCAATGGATTGAAGTTACTGGTAATATACAACAAATGTACTATCAACCATTTAAAGTAAACATTCCTTATTTAGACGTCACTAAGATTAAGGAGATTCAACCACCAAAAGATGAGTATGTATACCGTAACAAATAAAATGAGCCTATTTGGCTCATTTTTTTTAAAATTTTAAGATAAACAACTAACTATTTCTTATAAAAATGACAATTTTAGAAATTTCATTTACCGAAATGAGATGAATAATAGAAAAATAATATAAAAAACTTGTTCATATATAGACATGTACACATTCAATATCTAAATTTCTACGTATGTTATAAATGTACAATAAATAATTATAGAGGTGTTCTTAAATGTGGGGATTTTGTGGTTGCAATCGTAGAAGAGAAAGAGAAAGAGAAGAAGTTTCACCAGCAAGAGATATGAGAGAGTTTGTTGAAGTTCGTAGACCTTGTAATGAATGTGATTGCCATAGAAATAATGACAATGACAGAGTAATGAGTGAAAGTATGCATCATGACAATGACAGAGTAATGAGTGAAAGTATGCATAATGGTCATTCAAACAGAAATGAAAATAGAAATGAAAACAGAAATGAAAACAGAAATGAAAACAGAAATATGAGTAATAATAGACGTGGTGGATGTAGAAGAAATAGAAATAGAAATATGAATAACAGTATGGTATCACCAGCAACAAGCTCATTTTGTGAAACTCAATTAGAAGCTGCAAGAAATAGTTGCGTTGTAAACCCGTTCACAGCATTTAATCGCTGCAACAATAATAATATGTAATCTATTTAAAAAAGCTTTTCTCTTATTTAATTACGAACTTTTTTTGAGGTGTCTTTTAAGGCATCTCTTTTTTACTAATCTAAATTCTAAAAAAAGTATAAATGAGTTAGTTCCACTCAACCTCCTTTAAATAGGTAGACTTTAATTAATAGGATTTAATAATTTTTTAATTCTATTTTATAGGGCTTGTACATACGTTTTATTAGAGGTGATTTAATGAGACAATCAATATATATAAAATCTATTAATCTTAAACGTGTAACGGCAAGTGTCTTTGTAGGCATTGTCTTATTATTTTTGTTAGCAAGTTTATTCGTAACATCAATGAAAAATACTAAATCATATTATGTTCATCAATGGTTCGAAAAAATGAGCTATGAAGGATTTATCAAAGCGTTTGAATATGAAAATGGTCATTTTAAGTCAGGTGACGATTCAAATAAAAATGGACAACCTATCACAAATATTCTTTTTTCATTTATTACCAATATTAGACTGTACGATCCAAAAAGTTTATTAGTACATGAAATATCAAGTATGACAAAATTCGAAAATAATATCTTAGTTGCTGGCGAAGGAATTGATTTTACGAATCTTCCAATAGAATCAAGCCTAACACTCGACGAAATTAACCAAAATCCAACTGTTAAAGATCCAGTGAATGAACCAATTAAAAATCCAACAAATCCACCATCAAAAACTACAAATGGAAAAGATGTCTTTTTTATTTACCACACACATAGCTGGGAATCATTTTTACCTTTAATACCAGGTGCAAAGTCGCCAAATCAAGCTTCGTCTCCTAAAGTAAATGTTAGCTTATTAGGTGAACGATTGAAAAACAATTTAGAAGCAAATGGAATCGGTGCGATTGATGATAAAACAAATATTGGAGCTGAATTAACGAAAAGAAATTGGAATTGGGGAAGTTCATATAAAATGTCTAGGTTGGTTGTACAAGATGCGATTAATCAAGATAAGGATTTAAATTATCTTATTGACATACATCGTGATGATCAAAGAAAAAATGTGACTACTACTGAGATTAATGGTCAAAAATACGCAAAGCTTTACTTTATTGTTGGAGTAGAAAACAAAAATTATAGAAAGAACTTAGCGTTAGCTAAAAATTTAAATAGTGAAATTATGAAATTTAACAAAGGTTTAACAAGAGGAATATTTAGTAAAAACTATAAACAAGGAAATGGCGTTTATAACCAAGATTTATCTCCAAACTCAATATTAATTGAAGTAGGAGGAGTCGATAATACATTGCCTGAACTTTATAGAACAATCGACTTGCTCTCAGATATATTAAGCAAATACTATTGGGATCATCAGTAGTGTAATTAACTGAAAAGAAGACCGAGAAAAGATAGAATTTTCATGGTCTTCTTTTTCGTTGCTCCGGCTTTTACGTATCCATATGCTTTTAAACTCGCTTTCATATCCTTTTAGATAATTGTAAAGAATAGATACTAAGAAAATTGTTAAAAACCTAAGATGGAGGATTAGATATGAAAAGAGGATTTATAATCATTTTATTAATGTGCTTAATTGCAACATCAAAACCAGCAAATGCAGTTGCAGTACAAAATGAAGTATTAGAAGACGCGGTATTATCAATCTTATTTCCTAGTATAAATAACCGTTTATATAAAATGTTCGGTCCAGGAGAACAATATAATTGTGCGTCAATAACGAATATAAAAAAGAAATATAATGGTACATACGTATTTGGAGCAACAATTCAATTAGTTGCATATAAACAAGATCAACAACCACCATACACTCTTGTAAAATTTAATTTTTCAAATGATGACGGTGAATGGAGTATTCGCTCTGTTACTAAAGAACCAATTCAAACAAAAACTACTTCTTTATGTAGACCTCCAGTATAGTAGTATTTTTGAGATAGGACATGCGAAATTTTGGTAAAAAATGTAAAAATATATTAGGTAAAAAGAATTAAATTTATCATTTTTGATGATAAATTTAGTATAAAGTATGATATGATAAAGAAAAAATTTAAAGGTGGCAATATCGTTGGCGGGAATTGATTCAATAAAGGAGATTATCTATATTTATGGTGATAACCATAATCATTGCTTTATAACATCTGGCATAAATTATAAAGAGTTTGTTCAAGGACTTCCTTTTCCTCTTCAAAACATTCTTTTGCTAAAACACGATATTCAATGGTCCGAATTTAATTTAAATTCCTCTTTTTATTATGTTGAAAGAGAATATATTAATCAATTTATTTTAGAACATAGTGAACATGATGACCTTTGTTGGATCGATTTTGAAGAATTAGCGGATTTAGACGAGCTTGAGCCTAAAGAAATTGCAGAATTACTTTATCTTGCTCACAAAAAAGAACCATTACAAAAACCATTTATACCAAGATTAAACAATTCTTTTGCTTACATGAACATTAGTGATGGAATGTATCAAAAGGTTTATTATAAACGAACTAATGACTTTATTTTTATGCTCTGTAATGTAATATCATATAAAATTACACAACTTCAGAGAAGAAGTTTAAATATATTTAATCGTTCAAAACAAATTAATCCAATCAATATTAAATTAATGTTGACTTTATATCCTTTAATGGAGGACGGGTTAATAATTGATTTAAGTGAGCGTGTTGAAAATAGAAAAGTAATCGAAATACCAATTTTCCGAGTTGATTTTTATTCTGGAGTAGATGAAATTTTAGAAAACGTTGAAGAGTATCGTGACCTTACAAATCATTTTGCAAATTTAACTTATTCAAAGAAAGATGACGAATGGTCTGTCGTTCAAGTTTAAAGAAATTGATTGTCATTGATTTGTGAATTAAGTAAGTTGATACACTACTTAAGTAAGTGAATTGTCAGCGGGAATTTAAGTGGGCATTTAAGGTCCTTTCAGTATGTAGATGAAGTCTACAATAATTCTGAAAGGACCTTAAAGGTCTTTTTTTGCTTTTTTTCAATTTATCCTTAAAGAATTGCACTTAATACGATTAATAAATTATAGAAAATAGTTACAATAACCGAAAATAATCCAAACCCAATTGCTGTATAACCTAAAGTCGAATGGCCTTTAGTTACAGCGTATATTCCTAGTGCAATTCCAACGATCCCAAATAATACAGGCATTAAAAATAACGAAAATAGTGAAAAAAATAGAGCTACGTATCCAATTACAATACCAGTGGTATGAGATTTATCTGAAGTTGTTTCTGAATAAAATACATTCCTTGTGGGATAAAACTCTGCACTATACTCTTCATTTTGATCCTTTGGTAAATTGTGATTACGTTTTTGTTCTTTATGCTTTTTATGACGATACATAAAATTACACTCCTTTCTTTTAATGCCTTACCTTTAGTATGTAACTTTTGGTACCATCAATAAGTAGAAAGTATTAGTAATTTTGGATGAAGTGATTAAAAATTTCGAATTTTTGAAAATGAATTTTTTGTAAAATTGTGCTATAATTTAGATTATAATGAAGTGCAATTGGAGATGAGTGGATGAGTCAAGTTAAGTCAGATTTAGAAATTGCTTTTGAATCAGAAATGAAAAAAATAAGTGAAATTGCAGATAATTTAAATCTTTTTGATGAAGATGTTGAAAACTATGGACATTATAAAGCTAAATTGTCTTTATCAATTTTAGATCGTTTAAAAGATAATGAAGATGGTAAATTAATCTTAGTTACTTCAATAAATCCAACGCCAGCTGGAGAAGGTAAATCAACGGTGACTGTTGGGCTTGCACAAGCTTTCCACAAAATTGGCAAAAATGCAATGGTTGCGTTACGTGAACCTTCTTTAGGACCAACAATGGGAGTTAAAGGTGGTGCAACTGGAGGAGGCTATTCTCAAGTTTTACCAATGGACGATATTAATTTGCATTTTAACGGTGATATCCATGCCATTACTACGACAAATAATGCTTTAGCAGCATTTATTGACAATCATATCCATCAAGGAAATGAACTTGAAATAGATGTGCGTAGAATTAATTGGAAGAGAGTAGTTGATTTAAATGATCGTGCTTTAAGAAATGTCGTTGTCGGTTTAGGTGGTCCAACTGGAGGGGTTCCAAGAGAAGATGGGTTTGATATAACTGTTGCTTCTGAAATCATGGCAGTTCTTTGTTTAGCGACATCAGTTCAAGACTTAAAAGAAAGACTTAAACGAATTGTTGTTGCCTATACTATACATAAAACTCCAGTAACAGTTGGAGATTTAAAAGTAGAAGGAGCTCTAGCATTATTACTTAAAGATGCAATTAAACCAAATCTTGTTCAAACTATTGAACACACTCCTGCAATTATTCATGGTGGTCCATTTGCTAATATTGCTCATGGTTGTAACAGTGTTATTGCAACTAAAATGGCTATGAAATTAGGGGAATATGTTGTAACAGAAGCTGGTTTTGGTGCAGATTTAGGAGCAGAAAAATTCTTAAATATCAAAACTAGAGCTTTAGGTGTTACACCTGATGCAGTCGTAATTGTAGCAACAATTAGAGCATTAAAAATGCATGGTGGAGTAAATAAAAACGAATTGACTAATGAAAACGCTTTAGCGGTTAAAGATGGAATTCAAAACCTTGAAAAGCACGTGGAAACAGTTCGCAAATTCAATGTACCTGTTGTTGTAGCAATTAATAAATTTATTTCTGACTCAGAGGAAGAAATAAGTGTATTAAAACAATGGGGACAAGAAAACGGTATTAAGATCGTCTTAACTGAAGTTTGGGAACATGGTGGTAAAGGTGGCGTAGAGTTAGCTGAATCTCTTGTTAATATGTTAAAAAATCATAAAGAAAAATTTAATTATTTATATGAATTATCTGATTCAATTGAAAATAAAATAGAAAAAATTGCTAAAGAAGTTTATGGTGCAGACGGAGTGAATATTTCTCCTAAAGCAAAAAAACAAATTTTGGAATTTAATGAGAATGGTTGGGGCAACCTACCAATTTGTATGGCAAAAACTCAATATTCTTTATCAGATCAACCAAATTTAGTTGGAAGACCATCTGGTTTTAAAGTAGAAATAAGAGAGCTTAAAGCATCAATTGGTGCAGGTTTCATTGTTGCACTAACAGGTAACGTAATGACTATGCCAGGTTTACCGAAAAAACCGGCAGCATTAAATATGGACGTAGATGAACTAGGTCGTCCAAAAGGATTGTTTTAATTAACTTAATAACTTTATACTGAAAAATATACTCGCATTTGATGCGAGTTTTTTCAGTATGAGTTAGTGTTAAGAACAAAAAATACATCATAATAGGGGAGATGCTCATTTGATCAAGTTAGCTAAGTATTTAAAAGCATTTAGTACAAGCGTAATTTTAGCTATATTATTCCTATTTGGTCAGGCTATGTGTGATCTGAACTTACCTAACTATATGTCCGAAATCGTAAACAATGGCATTCAGCAAAATGGCATATTGCATGTTGCTCCAGATGCAATTAGTCAAAAAGGTATGAAACTAATGACTACCTTTATGACAGAAAAAGAAAAAGAAATTGTAATGAATCATTATGATTTAAAATCTACATCGGATAAAAACCAAAAAGGTAAAACTTACAAAAGTATTTACAAAAAGGCAGATAAAAACTTATATGTCAAAAAAGAAACAAATAAGAAAATAGAAAACCAACTTGATTATTCATTTGGTGTTGCTACTTGGACTCTTTTTACTTTAATACAAGAAGAATCTACTGGAAAAGTCAATCATACTAATAATAGTTCTTCACAGCGTTCAAATAAGATCGATTTGAATAAACTATATGAGTTGCAACCAATGTTTGATAAGCTTTCTGGAAATACGATAATAAACGCACATAATAAAGCGATTTCGTCCGATAAAACCTTACTTACTCAAAGTGGTATTTTGATGACGAAAGCATTTTATACTGAACTAGGGGTTAATTTACATAAAATAGGAAATTTATATATCGTTAAAATTGGTTTAATTATGATTGCAATTGCTTTGCTTGGTGGAATAGCAACAGTCATAGTCAGCTTTTTGTCCTCAAGGATTGCCTCAGGTGTTGCTAGGAATTTACGCAAAGATGTTTTCAAAAAAATTGAAAGCTTTTCAAACAATGAATTTGATAAATTCTCAACAGCTTCTCTTATTACAAGATGTACGAATGATGTAATGCAAATTCAAACTCTATTAATGATGGGAATTCGAATGATCTGTTATGCACCAATTATGGGGATCGGCGGAATCATCATGGCGATCAATAAATCCGCTTCGATGAGCTGGATAATTGCACTTGCTGTCATAGTGCTACTTAGTTTAATTATGGCGATCATGACGGTTGCAATTCCAAAGTTTAAATTGATTCAAAAGTTAATTGATAAGTTAAATCTAGTTTCAAGAGAAAATTTAACTGGTTTAATGGTAATAAGAGCTTTTGGAAATGCTTCCTATGAAAAAAAGCGATTTCAAGACGTAAACAGCGATTTAACAAAAACGAATTTATTTGTGAACAGAACGATGACGATGATGATGCCTGCTATGATGTTGATTATGAATGGTTCATCATTATTAATCATTTGGGTAGGAGCACATCAAATAGCAAAATCTGATATGCAAGTGGGTGATATGATAGCATTTATGCAATATGCAATGCAAATTATCACAGCATTTTTAATGATATCAATCATGTTTATCCTTGTACCTAGAGCTGCTGTTTCTGCTACACGAATTTCTGAAGTACTGTCTACCGATGTATCAATTATCGATCCAGAAAATAATAAAAGTTTTGATGCGGATAAAAAAGGATTAATTGAATTTAAAAATGTTTGTTTCCGATATGAAGGTGCTGAAAATGATGTTTTAAATCATATTTCATTTGTTACAAAACCCGGACAAACAACTGCTATTATCGGTCCAACTGGCTCGGGAAAATCTACAATCGCAAATTTAATTCTCCGTTTTTATGATGTTTCCAAAGGGGAAGTTTTAGTAAATGGTGTTGATCTACGAGAAGTTAACCAAAAAGATTTAAGAGCTAAAATAGGTTATGTACCTCAAAAGGGACTGCTATTAACGGGAACAATTGCTTCAAATATAAAATACGGTAATAAAAATATTTCTGATGAAGAAATGGAAAAAGTTTCTCAGATTGCTCAAGCAAGTGAATTTATCTCCCAAAAAGAAGGTCACTTTAATTCTGACATTTCTCAAGGTGGGGATAATGTTTCTGGCGGTCAAAAACAAAGAATTTCAATCGCCCGAGCACTAGCAAAGAAACCCGAAATTCTTATTTTTGACGATAGTTTCTCAGCACTTGATTTTAAGACGGATTTGGCATTAAGAAAGGCTTTAAGTGAAAATATAGAAACTAGTACGATGATCATTATTGCTCAACGTGTAAATACGATTATGAATGCCGAACAAATCATTGTTTTAGATAATGGCAGGATTGTAGGTCAAGGTACTCATAAAGAACTACTTAAAAATTGCCCAGAATACTTAGAAATTGCTTCATCGCAGTTATCCAAGGAGGAATTAGCATGAGCAATTCTAATAAAAATATATTTCAAAATCAGAGCGGTGGTCGTGGGCACGGACATATGTTTGGAAGAAATATTCCAATGGCTGGTCAAAAAGCTAAAGATTTTAAAGGTTCAATGGCTAAATTGATGAGTTATTTAGGAGTCCATAAAAGAACAATCTTTTTCGTTTTTCTATTAGCAATTGTTTCAACGGTTTTTACAATATTAGGTCCAAAAATTCTTGGTAAAGCGACTGATGAAATTTTTTCTGGAGTTATGAAACAAATTAGTGGTAGTGGAAAAATTAACTTCGGAAAAATTAGTGTAATTGGATTATGGTTAATAGGTTTATATTTATTAAGCTCTCTTTTTGCATATTTACAAGGCTATGTAATGAGTGGTGTTACGATGAAAGTAACATATAAGCTTAGAAGTGATATAAATGATAAGATTCATAAGTTACCTTTAAGGTATTTAGATCAGACGAGTCATGGTGAAGTTCTTTCTAGAATTACAAATGATGTCGATACAATTAATCAAACATTAAACCAAAGTTTAACGCAGATAATCACATCTATTACTTCGATTATTGGTATATCAATTATGATGATATCGATTAGTTGGAAACTTACAATTGTAGCGTTATGTATTTTGCCTCTTTCAATGGTATTTGTAATGATGATAGTTAAAAAATCTCAAAAACATTTTATTAATCAACAGAAGTATTTAGGTAAAGTAAATGGACATGTAGAAGAGATGTTAGGTAATCATGTAATAGTAAAAGCATTTAATGGTGAAGAGGATTCAACAAGAGCTTTTAGAGAGTATAATGATGCGTTGTATAAATCGGCATGGAGAGCAAATTTCCTATCAGGGCTTATGATTCCAATTACATCCTTTATTGGAAACATTGGTTACGTTGCGATTTGTATACTAGGTGGATATTTTACTGCAAACGGATCTATGACAGTTGGTGGAATTCAAGCTTTCATTCAATATGTTCGATCATTTACTCAGCCGATTTCTCAGATTGCTAATATATCAAATGTACTTCAACAAACAGCAGCTGCGGCAGAAAGAGTATTTGAATTTTTAGATGAAGTAGAAGAAGTACATGAAGAAACGAATGCTTTTTCAATTAAGCAGAATGAAATAACTAGTCAAGTTCGTTTTAATCACGTTGCATTTGGTTATACACCTGAAAAAATGATTATTCATGATTTTAATTTATTAGTTAAACCTGGCCAAAAAATTGCAATTGTTGGACCAACTGGTGCAGGGAAATCAACAATCGTTAATTTATTAATGCGGTTTTACGATGTTAATAGTGGAGAAATCACAATCGGTGGACATAATATAAAGAAGTTTAAAAGAGATGATCTTAGATCTCTATTTGGAATGGTACTTCAAGATACGTGGCTTTTTAATGGAACAATTGCAGATAATATCAGGTATGGAAGACTTACTGCAACGGATGAAGAAGTTTCAAATGCCTCTATTTCTGCACAGGCTGATCATTTTATTCGTGCCTTGCCTGATGGATACAATATGGTACTTAACGAAGAAGTGACTAATATATCCCAAGGTCAAAAGCAGCTTATAACAATTGCTCGAGCGATTTTGGCAGATCCTGAAATATTAATTTTAGATGAAGCAACAAGTAGTGTTGATACGAGAACTGAAGCACTCATTCAAAAAGCAATGGACAATTTAATGGTAGGAAGAACAAGTTTTGTGATTGCGCATCGCCTTTCGACTATTCGAAATGCAGATTTGATTCTTTGTATGAAGGATGGCGATATTATTGAACAAGGTACGCATGATGAATTAATTGATAAAGAAGGTTACTATGCAAACCTTTATAATAGCCAATTTGAAGTAATTAAATAAATCTAGATCCGATAAAATTGATTAAGGTGATTTTATCGGATTATTTTTTGTGTGGTTCGTTTATGATGAAACATAATAGAAAATAAGCGAATTTGGGAATCTTTAAATTAAAGGAGTTTGTATAATGTTTGATCCGACCGCTTTTGATAATATGAAGGTTATAGTAGAAGGGCTTATATATGACAAAGATTTAGATGGAGAATATGAAATCATCGACAGAAATGACTTGGTTAATCTATCCAAAATGGATCGAGTATTCTCAATTCAATTTAAAAAGTTAAACATGTCGACTAAAAAAACAAGTTGCACATTTTCAATGAGAACAACAGCTAGTGATTTATATAATGAATTAATTAATGGAAATACTGAAGTAGGATGTTATATTGAAATTGAATTTTCTTTTCCTATACCATTAGAAATCGAAATTATTCAAAGAAGTCTACTTTTATTTCAAAATAAGACAAAAGAGCAATATACTCCCGTTTATAACATTAAACACTCTATTTTAGATAAAAATATTATTGAATCGTCAGTAAACATAAAATTTCAAAATAAAATGACCGAAGATGACTTCGATCTTATAGAAGAATTGGTACATATAACAGAAATAATGTTACAATGGTACGATGAGCAAATATTAAAGGAGATTTAAATGGAACATTTTCAATTAGCAGAACAAACAATCTTAAAAATAAAAGCAAATAATATTACGAAATGGACAGCAGTTCAAGAGGAAGCAATTCCCGCGATTTTAGAAGGGAACGATGTTATAGCGCAATCTCCCACTGGTACTGGTAAGACGCTTGCATATGTTTTACCCTTGATTAATAAGGTTGATGAAAAGGAAGAAAATCCTCAAATTATTATTATGGCTCCAACTCGTGAACTTGTAATGCAAATTTTTCAGGTTGTTCAAGACTATACACAAAATACAAATATTAAGGTTGCCTCAATTGTTGGAGGAGCTGATATAAAACGTCAGATCGAAAAATTAAAACAGAAGCCTAAAATTATCGTTGGATCACCAGGCCGAATCTCACAACTAATTAAACAAAAAAAATTAAAAATGCATTGTGTTAAGACAATTGTTTTTGATGAAGTAGATGAATTATTAAAAACGGATGATCAAAATGATTTACCGCAAATTGTCAAAGCAACAATGAAAGATCGCCAACTATTATTTTTATCTGCAACGATTACACCAGCGGCAATGCAGTTTGCAAAAGAAACTAGTTCAAATCTAAAAGAAATTTCGATTGAGCAAAGCTTGGAAGGAAATATTGTTCATGGGTTTATTCCATGTGAAGAACGAGAGAAGCTAGAATTACTTAGAAGAATTGGTTCTGTTCAAAATATGAAAGCAATCGTATTTAGTAATGATCCATTTAAACTTGAAGGATTCGCTTCTAAATTAAATTTTAGAGGAATTAAAACAGCGGTACTCCATTCAAAATTAGGGAAAATGGAAAGAAGCCGAGTTTTAAAAGATCTTCAAGTTGGTAAAACTACTTTACTATTTTCTACTGACGTAGCAGCACGAGGGATTGATTTACAAGAGTTGCCATATGTCATAACACTTGATGTACCTGAAAAAGTTGAACAATATACTCATCGAAGTGGCCGTGTAGGAAGAATGGGTAAACAAGGTACTGTCATAAACTTAGTAACACCTCGAGAGAAAAAGAATTTATTTAGCTTAAGAGGAACTCAAAAATTGTTTTTTGAACATTTAATAGTTTCACATGGTGAAATACAAAAATTCGAAATGAAAGAAAACCAATTGAATGAAACACAAACGAAACCAGTTTCGAATCAAAATAAAAAGTTAGTTTCAAGCAAAAATAAACCAATGAAAAAAAATAAAAAATAACAAAAACTTCAGCCAAATGGCTGAAGTTTTTTAGTTTGTTAATTTTGATCCATAGCTAGTACTAATCCCATAGCTGAAACTTCTAAATCTAACTTAATAATCTCGAAAACTGGATGATTCTCATCAATATTCTTATTTTGAAGATCGTGCTTTACTTCATTGTATAGTGCCGATGATAGAATCCTACTTTTCTCATAAAAAGGTTGCTCTTTATTTTCTTCAAGCGTGGAAGCAGTCAGTTTTATAAAACGATCTAAATATTGTTTTAAAGACTCATATACGAAACTTGTATCTCTAGTTAATCCAAAATGACCGAAGCAAATAGCATTTGGATTATACTTTTGAATTTTTTCTGATGAACTTAGCGTTGCTTCGGATGAAAATTGGTTAGGTGATGTCGATGGTAAAATAAACGTCCCTATTTCCTTTTGAAGCTGTGGATAATAAATACCTAATGTATCTCCTGTATACATAAATTTACTAGAAGAATCGAAAATTGAAATATGGTGATTGGCATGTCCTGGAGTATGTAAAAATGTTAGTTTACGATTTTTACTAATAACAAGTTCTTCGCCATCGGCTACTTGATAAATTTTAGAAGAGTCAATAGGAAGAATTGGATTAAATAATCGATCAAAATCATCACCATAAACTTGTTTCGCACTCGCAATTAATTTTGTCGGATCTTCTAAATGTCTAGCTCCTTTAGGATGTACAAAAAGAGTTGCATTAGGACATTTTTCCATTAGTAAGCCAGCGCCACCTGAGTGATCTAAATGAATATGTGTTACGATAACACGTTTAATTCTGTCAAATGAAATTTGTAGCTCTTTTAATCCTTGTAATAAATACTCATGGGAAGGGCTTGCACTTGTTTCTATGATTGTAATATCATCATCAAAAATAATGTAGCTACCCGTTCGTTCCTTAAACGACAAATCAAATAAATCAATTAAATATGTATTAAAGCCTAAATCTTGCATAATCTTACCTCCATTCTTAAATTTAAAGGTGAAGAAAATAGTTTAATTAAACTATAAGTTAAATACTAATATGTTTGAAGATTTTTTTCAAAATATAGTATTTAGAATTAGACTTTTTGATGGAAAATAATTACTATTAACATTATAAGGAAGTAGGAGGAATGTGAAATGAGTATTTATGATTTTGAAGTAAAAGATAGCAAAGGCGAAGATGTATCTCTTTCAAATTATAAAGATAAAGTGATTATTGTTGTAAATACTGCAAGTGCATGTGGATATACTCCTCAATATAAAGATTTACAGGCATTATATGAAGAATATAAAGAAGAGGGATTAGTGATTCTTGGTTTTCCATGTAATCAATTTATGAATCAAGAACCAGGTTCAAATGAAGAAATTCAAAGTTTTTGTGAATTAAATTTTGGTGTAACCTTCCCTGTTTTTGGAAAAATTGATGTAAATGGTGACAAAGCAGATCCACTTTTTAAATATTTAAGCTCAAAAGCTCCAGGTATTATGGGGTTAAAATCAATAAAATGGAACTTTACTAAATTTATTATTGATAAAAATGGTGAAGTCATTGAACGATTTGCTCCTCAAACAAATCCTCAAGAGATGAGATCGACAATTGAGAAATTATTGAAAGCGTAAAATAGAATTAGATAGCTATTAATGAAATATAAAATCATAATTGTAGACTTTATCTACACTCTAAAAACCTCCACAAAAAGTGAAGGTTTTTTTTATAAATTTGATTGCCTCTTAACCTATTAATGTTTTACGGTGATAGAAAAATGATATAATATCACTAGTCGATTTATGGAGGTACGAGTATGAATCAGCAGGAAATCATATTACAATTAGAAAATTATGTTCGAAATCTTCATCAAGGTGATAGTTCTGGACATGACTGGTATCATATTGACCGGGTTAGAAACTTAGCAGTACATATTGCTCAAAAAGAAAATGCAAATCAATTCATCGTAGAGTGTGCTGCATTAGTGCACGATGTAATAGATGATAAATTACATGATAATCTTGAAGCTCAGAAAACTCAATTAGAAACAGTTCTAAATGAATTATTAAATAGTAAAGAAAACGTAAATACAATCATGTACATAATCGAAAATATCTCCTATAAAGGAGGGAATGGTGTTATTCCATCAACATTAGAAGGTAAAATTGTACAAGATGCTGATCGTTTGGATGCAATTGGAGCAATTGGAGTTGCAAGAACGTTTGCGTACGGAGGTAAAAAAGGTCGTAGTATGTTTAACCCAGAATTTAAAATAAGAGAAAACATGACGATCGAAGAATATAGAAGTGACAAAAGTTCTTCATTACATCACTTCTATGAAAAAATATTAAAACTAAAAGACTTAATGAATACAAATACAGCATTAGAATTAGCCGAGGAAAGGCATCTATTTGTAGAAAAATTCATCGATGAATTTATGAAAGAGTGGAATTTTAAAATATGAAGATTTTAAGTGTAGAAAATTTAATTAAAACGTATGGAGAAAAAACTTTATTCGATAAAATTTCATTTACCGTAAGTGAAGGTCAAAAAATTGGATTATTAGGTATAAATGGAACAGGTAAATCGAGTTTATTAAAAATTATAGCTGGGGTCGAGTCAGCAGATGAAGGAAAAATAACGACTCCAAAAGATTATGTAATAAGTTATTTGCCTCAACATGAAGACTTTGATAAAAACCAAACGATTCTCGAAGCAGTATTTGAGAGTGATGATAAAGTAATGGTTTTAGTAAAATCATATGAAAAAACATTACAAGCACTCGGAGAAGATCCATTAAATCAAAGCCTTCAAAATGAATTATTAAAATTACAAGCTGAAATGGATACATTAAATGGTTGGGATCTGGAAGCAAATGCAAAGACAATTTTATCGAAATTAGGTTTATCAAATTTAAATTTAGATGTCTCATTACTTTCAGGTGGTCAGAAGAAACGAGTAGCCTTAGCAAAAGCATTAATACATCCATGTGATTTATTAATTTTAGATGAGCCTACGAACCATTTGGATTATGAATGTATCGTGTTTTTACAAGAATACATAAAAAGACTGCAAAATGCGGTATTATTTGTCACACATGATCGTTATTTTTTAGATGAAGTTACAACAGCATTATTAGAGTTATCAAATAGTAATATCTATCGCTATGAAGGAAACTATCAGTATTATATTGAACAAAGAGCTGCCAGGGAAGAGCAAGAGGCAGCTACAAATGAAAAAAGAAACAACCTATTTAGAAGAGAATTAGCTTGGATGCGTAGAGGGGCTAAAGCTAGAACGACTAAGCAAAAAGCTCGTATTCAACGATTTGATGAACTATCGGGTAAACTTAATAATCAAGAAAAAGTAGAATTAGAGATGAACTTTCAACAAACTCGTTTAGGTAAAAAAGTTGTTGAGTTTAAACATGTTAATAAGTCATTCAATGAGAAAACGATTTTAGATAATTTTAATTTACTTTTACTTCAAACTGATCGAATTGGAATAATTGGTGAAAACGGTGCGGGTAAGACAACTTTATTGAAAATGCTTGTTGGAGAAGAACAAGTTGATTCAGGTGAAATTGAAATTGGACAAACAGTTAAAGTAGCATACTATACTCAAATACAAGAAAATGTGAAACCAACTATGAGAATGATCGATTATATTAAGGAAGAAGCAGAAGTCATTCATACCCCAGATGGAAAAACAATTTCAGCTTCACAAATGCTTGAAACATTCTTATTTCCTACTCAATCTCATGGTGTACAATTGGGTAAACTTTCTGGTGGCGAGAAAAGAAGACTCTATTTACTAAGACTGTTAATGACTGCTCCAAATTTATTATTACTTGATGAACCAACAAACGATTTAGATATCGATACGTTAACAGTTTTAGAAGACTATATCGAGAATTTTAGTGGCGTAGTAGTTACTGTATCACATGATCGTTATTTCTTAGATAAAGTTACAAATAAATTATTAATTTTCGAAGGTGAAGGAAAAATTTCATCTACATTAGAAAGCTATACGGATTATTTAGAACGACAATCTAACGAAAAACGTGAAGTCGATGTTATAAAAGAGACAATTGAAAAACCAGTTTATCAAAAAGAACAGAAGAAAAAGCGATTAACTTATCAAGAACAAAAAGAATGGGATAGCATTGAATCAGATATTGAAAAACTTGAAAATGAGATTGAGACACTAAATGAAAAATTACAAGGTGTAGGTTCTAATTTTGATGAGGCTTATAAACTTTCTAAAGAAATTGAAGAGAAAGAAGCAGGGTTAGAACAGAAAATGGAGCGTTGGTCAGTTTTAAGTGATCTAGTTGAAAGTTTAAAGTAGATTATTAAATTTGAGTTTTGGATTATTATGTCATTTTACTAATCAAGATTTTTTATTCCATAATGTATTTTTAAAAATAAAAGTTTATTTAAAATACTATTTTCCTTTTTTTACGAACTTACAATAATTTTGTATTGTAGAAAAAAATAAAGGAGATGGTAATAATGATAAACAATGTTGTAATAGTAGGAAGATTAACAAAAGAACCCATTTTACAAACTACACCGAATGGAAGGAAAACAACTTTTATTAATATTGCTACGAATGTTTATTCAGATTATCTGAAAAAAACGAGAACGAATTATGTTTCAGTAAAATTATGGGGTCAAATTGCTGAGTATGCTACTAAAAAAGCAAAAAGAGGTATGGAAGTATCGATTGAAGGTGTTATTAAAACCTCTAGTTATGTAAAGGATTCTGAAAAACCTATTTATGTGACGGAAATAATAGTTGAGAAATTTCACCTTTTTACTCGTCGATCTGAAGAATTAGCTCACAACGCAGTCGAATCAAGTACGAATGACTTTGAAGAATTCGTTAAGGCGTTACAATAGTGAGATTTTCCTCTTTTTGATAGAATGGACTAAATAACAAGAAGAGGAGATTAAGATGAAAATTAAGTCTATCGAACCAACACCAAGTCCTAATACAATGAAAGTGTTATTAGATGAGGAATTGCCATCAGGAAGTAGAAATCATTATTCTATTGATAATATTGACAAGGCACCATTAATAATACAAGAAATATTGGGGATTGAAGGAATCAAAAGTGTCTATCATGTTGCTGATTTCATTGCCATTGATCGTAAGTCAAATGCAAATTGGCAAACTATTTTACTTCAAGTCAGAAATGTATTTGGTGAAGAAGTAAATGATGAAGCTACAAATGAAACGATAATTGATAATCATTTTGGTGAGGTCCAAGTATTTGTTCAAATGTATCATAATATTCCAATGCAATTGAAATTAATTGTAAATGGTGAAGAACAAAGAGCAGCTTTACCACCATACTATAAAGAAGCAATTATGAAATTAACAACATCTTCATCAAATGTTGTATTTGAAAGACAGTGGATTGATTATGGAATTCGTTATGGTGAATTATCAACAATTGAAAAAGAAATTATTGATGAATTAACTGCTACTCACACTGAAAACGATATAAAGAATATCGTGAACGAAGTGATGACGGATCATGTTTCTAATGTAGAGAAAAAAGAAGTTCCTAAATTTGAACCATTTACTGCAGATATTTTTGAAGAAAAAGATTGGAAAAAAAGGTATGCTAGATTTATAAAAATCGATCCTACACTTGAAGATTTACCTTTACTAAAAATCGCATTAAAAGATGAGCATGTTTCAATAAGAAGATTAGCTACAGCTTATTTAGGTATGTTAAAATCAGAATTAGTGTTACCTTATTTATATGAGGCTTTAAAGGATAAGGCAGTCGGTGTAAGACGAATTGCTGGAGATTGTCTATCAGACTTAGGATATGAAGAAGCAATGCCATCTATGATTGAAGCATTAAAAGATCCAAGCAAATTAGTTAGATGGCGTGCAGCAATGTTTCTTTTTGAACTAGGTGATGAAAGTGCAATTCCAGCATTAAAAGCTGCATTAGAAGACCCAGAATTCGAAGTGAAATTACAAGTTCAGCTTGCTTTACATCGAATTGAGAATGGTGAGGAAGCACTAGGTTCAGTATGGAAACAAATGACTGAACGAAATAAATTAGAAAATGAAAAAGGAGAAACAAACTAATGAATGCATATGATGAGTACATGAAAGGGATCGTAAAACCAATGAGAGAAGAACTAACTTCAAATGGTTTTACAGAATTAACTACTGGGGAAGAAGTAGAGTCATTTATGAATGAATTAAATGATACTGCATTTTTTGTAATCAATTCAGTTTGTGGTTGTGCTGCTGGACTTGCTAGACCTTCTGCAGTCCAAGCTGTTATTGAATCAGAAAAGAAACCTGCAAATGTTATGACGGTATTTGCTGGACAAGATAAAGAAGCAACTGCAACGTTAAGAGAATATTTAGCTGACTTCCCACCTTCTTCACCGTCAATGGCAGTATTTAAAGGTAAAGAAGTAGTTGGATTTATTCCTCGCGAACAAATTGAAGGCTCAACTCCTGAAGATATTAAAGCTAGAATTCAATCTATATTTGCACAAATGTAAAAGAGGATTTTTTTCCTCTTTTTTCTTAATTAAGGAGACGTATGATTATTACAACTTGCTTAAGGCCAAATGTTTATTTAGAAAAGGAAGCTGAAAAAATTGCTTCAGACTTAAATGGACAGTTAATTCTCCGAAAAGAATTTAGCATTGAAGAAATCTACGATAAATTTAAAAAACCTATACTAGTATTAGGTAAAAATAGATTAGAATGGTATGAGGATGATCAAGCAATTCCATATTTTTTTCACCCGAACTCATCAGTTTTTAGAATTAGACGATTGAAAAAGGGTGAACATGATCCATTTTGTGACGCTTGTTTATTAACAAAAGGTGATTCACTATTAGACTGTACGCTTGGAATGGCTTCAGATAGTATTGTTGCAAGTTATGTTGTAGGTGACGAAGGAAAAGTTATAGGCTTAGAGAAAAACGAAATTATCGCTTACTTGACTAAGGTAGGTTTAAAAACAAATAAACAGAACATTTTAGATTGGTCGAATATCATTAACAAAATTGAAGTGAAAAATATAGATTACAAAGCATATTTGAAGACACTTCCAGATCAATCTTTTGATATCGTTTATTTTGATCCGATGTTTGAAAAAAATATCGAAGCCTCTTCGGGGATTGCAGCATTGAAAAATTTAGCTGCATATGATGATCTGACATATGAAGTGATTAACGAAGCTAAGCGCGTTGCCAAAAAAAGAGTAGTTTTGAAAGACCATTTTAGAAGTGAAAGATTTAAAAAATATGGATTTAATCAATTAATTCGAAAATCATCAGAATTTCACTTTGGTTATATTGAAATTAGTGAAGATCATCATTAAGAATGAATAATACATAATTAGGAGGCCGATATGAAGCAATACTTAGATTTATGTAAACACGTATTAGACAATGGCATGACAAAAACAGACCGTACTGGAACAGGAACGATTAGTACATTCGGTTATCAAATGCGATTTAATCTTCAAGAGGGCTTTCCTTTAGTAACAACTAAGAAAGTTCATTTAAAATCAATCATTCATGAATTATTATGGTTTTTAAAAGGTGACACAAACATTCAATATTTAAAAGAAAATGGTGTACGTATTTGGAATGAGTGGGCAGATGAAAATGGTAATTTAGGTCCCGTTTATGGTGAACAATGGAGATCATGGAAAGCTGCTGACGGCTCAACAATTGATCAAATTACTGAAGTGATTAATCAGATTAAAACAAATCCAGATTCTCGAAGACTGATTGTTTCTGCTTGGAATGTTGGAGAACTTGATAAAATGGCTTTAGCACCATGTCATTGTTTTTTCCAATTTTATGTGAATGATGGAAAACTTTCTTGTCAGCTTTATCAAAGAAGTGCTGACATTTTCCTAGGAGTTCCATTTAATATCGCTTCTTATGCACTATTAACAATGATGATTGCTCAAGTATGTGATTTAGAATTAGGTGATTTTGTACATACATTTGGTGACGCACATATTTATACAAATCATCTTGATCAAATAAATTTACAACTAACAAGAAAGCCTCATAATTTACCTAAAATGAAGTTAAATCCTGAAATTAAAAACATTTTTGAATTTAAATTTGAGGATTTTACATTAGAAGATTATGAATTTCATCCTGCAATCAAAGGGGTAGTTAGTGTATGATTGCTGCATTAGTTGCAATGTCAGAAAACAATGTAATCGGCTTAAATAATAAGATGCCTTGGCATCTTCCACAAGAGCTTGCTTATTTTAAAAAAGTCACTACTGGGTATACAATTATTATGGGAAGAAAAACTTTTGATTCGATTGGTAGACCACTTCCAAACCGAGAAAATATCGTTGTGACAAGACAAAAGGACTTTCAAGCAGAAGGTGTTACAGTCATTAATGATGTTATAAGTTATGTTGAAGAAAATAAAAATAAGGATTTATTTATTATCGGTGGGGCGGAAATTTTTAATTTAACATTCCCATTTTTAGATACACTTTATATTACTGAAATTGAACATAATTTTGAAGGGGATACGTTCTTCCCTAATTTTTCAAAGGAAGACTGGAATGTTAAATCTGTATCTGAAGTACAAGTCGATGAAAAATCAAAAATTAAATATAGATATTTTGTTTATGAAAAAAAGTATTGACATCTTGAATTAAAGATATTATTATGAGGTTAAGGGATTTGGTTATCCCTTAATTTTTAATAATAAATCTCGAATTAAAGATAAACGAAACTGAGAGGAAGATGTTAAGATGAAAAAATTACTTTATATTACTGCAAATCCAAATGCAATTGAAAATTCATTTGGTCTAACTGTAGGGGAAGCATTTATTAACGAGTACAAAAAAGCAAATCCTGAAAATGAAGTTGTTCATTTTGATTTATTTAAAGAAAATGTTCCTATGTTAGATGGAAATGTATTTGATGCATGGGGCAAATTAGGTAACGGTACTGCTTTTGAAGAATTAAGTGCTGATCAACAAGCTACTTTAGCTGCTATGAATCGTAACTTAGAAATTTTCACTCAAGCTGATGAGTATGTTTTTGTAACTCCATTCTGGAACTTTAGTTTCCCATCAGTTGTAAAAAACTTTATTGATAATATCTCAATTGCTGGTAAAACATTTAAATATACTGAAAATGGTCCAGTTGGTTTACTTGAGAATAAAAAAGCATTACACATTCAAGCAAGTGGTGGCGTATATTCAGAAGGTCCTGCTGCTGGAATTAATTTCTCTAGCCCATACTTAACAAGTATCTTAAACTTTGTTGGGGTTACTGATGTAACTACATTATTCGTAGAAGGTATGGCTGCTATGCCAGATAAAGCACAAGAAATTAAAGCAAATGCAATTGAAAAAGCTAAAGTTCTTGCTGCAGAATTCAGTGGCGCAAAAATTTCGAACTAAAGATTCACAATATTAAAAGAATCGGCAAATAAAAGCCGATTCTTTTTTTTTTGATTTAACTCATAAATTTTTAGGAAGTATGGATATAGGCGAAATAAGGAGATCTCAAACAGGAATATTAGTAAACATAAATGACATTTTATAATCACTTGGCTTGGCAACTTTGCCATCAATTATTGATGAACAATGGTTATTCGAATTCATCCCAAACAAAAATTGTTGAACCAGTTGGACAAATGATTGTTGAGGATATAACAACAGAATCATCGGTCACTACATTAGTGAATAATGATGAGAAAATTTCATTATTCTCACCTGAAGGCGGGTTCGTAACAAATATGATGAGTAATATTCATCATATATCACTTTCCATTTAAAGCCCTTCCAACGTAGATATTAGAACCCATTCTTTTTACTGTCTACTTTGAGGGGATAATAACACCTATGTTCTTTTTTTTTTATAGAACTGGAGTTAATTTCGAATTAAGATCTGATAATAATGGAAATATTAGGGTCTTATTAGAAAAATTGAATGTTTTGTTAGAAAATTGCAAATATAATAGAGGGTAATTCTTAATTAAGAATAATTTTGCATTTTTCTTGAAAAAAATTATGTTTTTTTAGTTTAATATTTTACAATTATCTAAAAAAGGAGGTAGTAAAATATGCTGTACCTTATTTTAATAGTTTGGCTCTTAGCGATTTTATTTTTTAAATTATTAATAAAGATGTTAAAAAACATAATTGATAAAAAAGAAAATAAAATTATTGAAAATATTAATACTCTACTATTCTCAATTATTATCATTCTTATATTATGGGCTTGCATTGGTAATATCGAGTTTTAATTTATAGAGTAAGCACGCTTACAATATATTAAGGAGGTACTGAAATGTTAGGAAAAAAATCGGGTTTATTCTTGTCAACGGCTATTGCATTATCTATATCAGTTTCAACTGTTAATGCAGACACTAAAATGTTTCTGATTTAACATATAAGGAACAACAAAAATTAATATCAAAAGGATTCGATGTTGAAACCATTGAAAGACTTGATACTAAGGAAATAAAAAATATCTTAAAAAATGATAGTGTTAGATACGGTAGTTCATCTACTAAGTCTTATGAATTACTTTTAAGAAAAGTTGTTGATGGAGAAATTGATTTTTCTTATGCAAATAAACCATTAATGTTACCATTAAGCAAAATAGAATTTGAAAATTTTAAAATAAATAAAGAAGAAGTTATTATTAAAAAATTGAACGAACTAAGTATTAACCCCACTATAAGTTCAGAAGAAAAAGAGCTTGCTACATACTATAAAAAAATTGAAAATGAATTTGTTAATAGTGAAAAAAGTGGAGCAATATCAACAATGGGTGTTAGTAGTAAAAAAAAATCAGAGAATATGGATGGAGCTACTTTGACTGCGTGGGTAGATGACTACAGATCTGATGATACCAAAACATTTGGTCATGTACTTGGTATTAACTGGGAGTGGAGTATTTCACCGAATCAAACATGGACAGATACTGTTGGTTTTACTTGGAGCGGAGAATATTGGGCAGAAGATGATAGTTTTTATGACGGATATTATACTAATGGCATAACTAGGAAGGATATTCCAATTAATGTGAAAGCGCATGCGGCTGAGTCTAAATATGACATACGTGGTGCGTCTGGTGTTTACAAAGGCTCTGGTAGAATGTACCTTAGAATAATGCAAACTAAAAGTAAAGTTCCTGAGGATGAATATTTTAATTTATACGGTGCATACGCTCATAAGTATATAAGTATTGGCAGCATCACTCTTTCAGCTGATTCGGGTTACAGACCAACGTTCAGTACTTCAGGGGCAGTAAGCTGGAATAGATTAGACGAAAATCCTTTCGTTTCAATCTTAACTCATTAAATATGGTTTATCGTACTAATAAGTAATAAACGAAAAAAGGGCCTGGTTCGCCCTTTTTTCGTTTAATAACTTCTCTATCTTCTTTAATTTTAATTTCAACTAATGCCATAACTCGTACAACATAATCAGGAAGTTTTTGTTAAACTTTTCAAGAAGTTATTAGTTTTAGTAAACATTGAAGGTATTTGAGAGGATAGATAGGACTAAACCTTAGAGGTATGGATCACTTATTGAAATAATCCTGTATGATTATGTCATAAATCCTGGAACCGCTATTAATCAGCCCACTGCTTTTAACAATTGTCCGGTAGTTTTTTACCTTTTCTGTTGATCGAATTGATTTTACGTTTTTTACTGTTTCTACATTTAGCTTTGTCTACTCGATTCAAGTATCTTGTCTACGATTTCAATCCCTTAATTGCTACTTATATATTTTTAGTACGAAATGCTTACATACTCTTAAAAGCCAAACACGATGAATAATACTTTTCAAGTGGTTGGGCATTTTGTATAATAATTAACATACTCAATTATCGGAGGATTAATATGTTTCGCACAATATTTGCTGCAACACGCATTGTCATTGGTGTAATTGAAGCAAAGCTAAAATTATCATCAGTAAAAAAATTACCAAAAGAATTACCTGTACATGAAAGAGATCGTAGAATGCACGAATTTCCTGATTATTTCGGGAAAATGATGATTGGTTGTACTGGTAGTAACGTAAAGGTTGAAGGGTTAGAAAATATACCTAGAGACCAGGGTGTCCTATTTGTGAGTAATCATCAAAGTAATTTTGACATTCCACTATTATTAGGCTATTTAAATAAGCCAATCGGATTTATTGCAAAAATCGAATTAAAGAAACTACCGATCGTACCACATTGGATGGAACAAATGCATAGTGTATTTATGGATAGAAGTGATCGAAGACAATCACTTAAAGCTATAAAAGAAGGCATAGATAAACTAAAAAACGGTCATTCACTAGTTATCTTTCCAGAAGGTACTAGAAGTAAAAGTAGTAAAATTGGAGAATTTAAATCAGGTAGTTTCCATTTAGCAACTAAATCAGGAGTACCTGTTATTCCTGTAAGAATTGAAGGGACATATAACATTTTAGAAGCTAATGGTAATCGAATCAAACCAGCAAATGTTACACTTAAAGTATATCCACCAGTTTATCCCGAACAAATTGGAATAACTGATCCAAAAGAATTAACTAACTATATTAAAGAGATTATTGAAAAATAAACGAAAACGCTTAAAAACTTGATTATCAGACTGATTGCAAGCGCTTGTCTTTCGAGGCGAGAAGCTTGGTGAGGAGCGGGGTTACCTTTGATGGTAATGAGCACCGTAGACAGGCGAAGCAACGAAGAAAGCGAACGTTTGTCAACAGTCTGAAGCGCTCATTTAAAAATGGAGCGCTTTTTTTAAACAACAAATTTAACTATACAAAAATACATAGAGGCACTACCTAATAATACAAATAAATGCCATATTGCATGACTATATGGCCATCTTTTGACTAGAAAAAAAATTGTGCCGATCGAATAAAATAGCCCTCCTAATAATAAGTAGAAAAATCCTATCCCAGATAGTCCCACATAAATAGGCTTAATTGCAAAAATCATTAGCCAGCCCATCATTAAATAAACGATGGTTGAAAATAATTCAAACCTATTAACATATATAAATTTAAAAATTACACCTGAAACTGCCAAACCCCAAATAATTGTAAATAAGGACCAGCCTATCTTTCCTCTTAATGTTATGAGTAAAAATGGAGTATATGTTCCAGCAATTAATAAATAAATTGCAGAGTGATCTAAAATTGTAAATAACCTAATTAGTTTTGGGTCTCTGACGCTATGGAGTAATGTTGAGCAAATATATAGTAGCAACATAGACAAACCAAAGATTGTAAAGGAAATTAAATGCCAAGGTGTCCCTTTATTCATAGCCTTATTAATTAAATAATATAGTGCTGGGATACTCAGTAATGCACCAATCCCATGAGTAATAGCATTTGCTAATTCTTCTTTCATTGATCTACTCATAAAAATGCCTCCTATTTTAATTGAATCATTTTTATCCTTGAGAGTATTATGAACAAATCTAGAGATTTAATGTTTTCAATATTTTTTAGCTGTATGTATAATTTTGACAGGTCATTTTCAACGTTTCTTCGAAAAACAGACATATATGGTAATCTGAAATTAAACAAAATTATTTAATCGGAGGTAGGTATATATGTTACTCATAAAAAATGGTGAAATATTTACACCAAAATCAATAGGTAAAAACGATATTTTAATATCGAATGAAAAATTTGAGTTTGTTCATGAAAAAATAGACATTTCCTCATCTTCTGTACCTATACAAATATTGGATGCATCTGCCTACTATATTGTGCCTGGCTTCATTGATGCACATGTTCATCTGATAGGCGGTGGAGGTGAAGGTGGCTTTAAAACAAGAACACCAGAATTATTGTTGTCTAATTGTATTAAAGGAGGTATCACCACCGTTGTAGGAGTAATAGGTACAGATGGAACGACAAGAACAATGGCTAGCTTACTAGCTAAATGCAGAGCACTAGAGGAAGAAGGAATAACTTCATTTGTCTACACAGGCTCGTACCAAACACCTGTCAAAACGTTATTTAATAAAATTGAAGAAGACATTATCCTAATTGATAAGATTATTGGTGTAGGAGAAATAGCAATCTCTGACCATCGATCATCTCAACCGACAAAAGAAGAATTTGCAAGAATAGCTGCACAAGCTCGAAATGGTGGCTTGCTTTCAGGAAAGTCCGGCGTTGTGAATGTACATATAGGAGATAGTAGAAAAATGTTATCAATGATCGAGGAGATTGTAGAAGAAACCGAACTACCAATCACTCAATTTTACCCAACACATATCAACCGAAATAGCTATTTATTTGAAGCAGGAATTAACTTTGCTAAAAAAGGAGGGTATATTGATTTTACAACTAGCTCGATCCCGCACTTTTTGAATAATGGTGAAGTGAAATGTAGCGTAGGATTGAAAAGAATGCTCAATTCAGGTGTTAACATTGAACAAATCACGTTTACATCAGATGGACAAGGAAGTCTACCCGATTTTGATGAAAATGGGATATTAAGAGGCATGAAGGTTGGAAGAGTAAGCAGTTTATATAACGAAGTAAAAGACGCAATTTTAAATGAAGGCATCAAGATTGAAGATGCAATTAGCGTAATAACTAAAAATCCAGCCAAAATATTAAAATTACAAAAAGGACAAATTAAAAATGGATATGATGCAGATTTAGTCTTCCTAAATAAAGCCACACTAGAAATAGAAGCAGTTATTTCAAAAGGAAAAATCATGATGCAAGATAAGGAAGTATTAGTAAAAGGTACGTTTGAATGAATTTATTTTAAGTATATAGTAAAGAGAGAAGTACAAAGCAACACTTGCTTTCAGCGATTAAATATAAATGAGTTTATACTTTAATGGCTTTTTAAAATTAAAATTGTGAATTTAGCTGATATACTACCTGTTTTTTATATTATTTTCCTATCTCCAACCTCAAATTTCCTCTTCGATGCACTTTTCAACGAATAAAAGAATAATCGAAAATTAATACTAGAAATAATTGTATTCGAATGAGGTGAATGATTTGTATATAAAAAAGACTGCATTAATCTTAATTTCGATAATTGCAGTCGTCATTTCGGCTTGCAGTAATAATCAAGAAACAAGTAATACTTTCAAAATCGGGATCGTTTCAAATTCAAATGGAAAAAACAACAGTTATTTAAACTCAATTGCAATGAAAGGTATTGTTAAATTTGCAAAAGAGGAAAATTTAAAAAAAGATAAAAATTATAAATACATTACAACAACAAGTAATAAAAGTTTTGAAAAGAAAATTACTAAAATGGCTGATTCAAATTATGATTTAATTATTGGAATAGGTAATAATTTATCTACAGTAATGAATAAGGTTGCAGAAAATTATAAGAGTACTAAATTTGGGTTAATTGATTCAAGGGTAGACCAACCAAATGTAATTAGTATTAATTTTACTGAACAAGACGGAAGTTTTTTAGCAGGTGTAATAGCAGCGATGAAAACAAAAACAAAAAAAATTGGATTTATCGGTGGAGATGACAACGAAATTATTAACAGATATAAATATGGCTTTATTTCTGGAGTAAAATCAGTAAATAAAGAAATTGAAGTTCTAACAGCGAATTCAAATACCTTTAACGATCCTAAAATAGGATCAAGAATAGCAGGCGACTTTTTTAGTAAAGACGTTGATATTATTTTTCCTGTAACGGGTTTAACAAATAAAGGCGTATTTACTACTGCAAAAAAGATTAGGAGATCAAATCAAGGAGAAGTATGGGTAATAGGAGCTGACCGTAATGAGTATAAACACGGTTTACCTGAAAACGTAACTCTTTTCTCACTTGTAAAAAAAATTGATCAAGCAGTTTACGATTTAGCCAAACAAACAAAATCAAATGAATTTCATGGTGGTAAAACGTTAATTTATGGTTTAAATGAAGATGGTATAAAATTAATACTGGCGGATAATAATGTTGAGGACCCAATTTTAGTAAAGGTTAATGAATATAAGGAAAAAATTCAAACAGGTGCTTTAGTAGTACCTAGTAATAAAAAAGAGTATTTACAGTTTAAAGAAAAATTGATATAAATTTTTTAAAAAAATCAATTTGATAATAATATTATGTAAACTAATGTTTGATAAGTTATTAAAATTTATTAAAATTCCTTGAAATTATTTGACGAATGAACAAATTTTTGACAATATTACTATATAAGGAAAGTTTGGTACTTACTTATTAATAGTGGATGGAAGTTGGGGGAAAATAATGGCTAACATAGGCTTTCCAGGTTTAATATTAATTCTAATTTTAGCTTTAATTATATTTGGACCAAAGAAATTACCTGAAATCGGAAGAGCATTTGGAGATACACTTAGAGAATTTAAGCGTTCTACACAAGGATTAACAAATGATCTTTTAGAAGACAAAGACGAAAAGAACGGCAAATAAATCAGTAAAAGACTCGGTAAAAGTACCGAGTTTTTTTTTTGGAAAAATTTATCCTTTTATTACCCTACCTTTAACTTAAATTCCTCCTCTTGTCAATATGATTTTCAAAGAATTATTGAACTTTTAATGGAACTTTAATATTTACTGTTAACTGAAAATAAAAATGATATAATTAATTAGCTTTGCAAAATTTGTAGAATTTTAGAGAAGAAAGATGTGAATTGATTGGCAAACATTAAGATTGTAACTGACTCAACAGCCGACTTATTAAAAGAAGAAATTGAAAATTTAAATATAACAGTCATTCCTTTAACAATTCAAATAAATGGTGGAACATATTTAGATGGAGTTAATATATCTCCAAAGCAATTTATTGATGAAATGCAACAATCAGTCGAATTGCCAAAGACATCCCAACCAGCTGTAGGAACATTTGTTGAAACATTTGAAAAATTGACAGCTGATGGTAGTAAAGTTATTTCAATTCACTTATCTAGTGGGTTAAGTGGTACTTATTCAACTGCATGTGCAGCTGCAGGGATGGTTGATGGTGATGTAACAGTAATTGATTCAGCTTTTATTACAAGAGCAATGGCTTTTCAAGTCATCGAGGCAGCACAGATGGCAGAAGACGGATCCACTGTTGAAGACATTGTTAACCGCGTTACGGAAATAAAAAATAGTACGTATTTATATATTATGGTAGATACACTTGAAAATTTAGTTAAAGGTGGAAGAATTGGTAAGGGTAAAGCATTCATTGGGTCATTGCTAAATATTAAACCAATTGCATCACTTGAGGGAGGAGTTTATTCTCCAGTTGGTAAAGTGCGTAGCCATCAGCAAGTAGTAAAAACTTTAACTAAATATTTTGAACAAGATACACTTGGAAAAGCGATTAAAGGTGTAGGAATTGCACATGCAGATGCTCCAGAGCTTGCAGAGAATCTTAGAAATTCGATTCAACAGCTAACGAATATTGAATTAAATGAAACTGATTATACAACTCCAGTAATTAGTACACATACAGGAAAAGGTGCTATAGGTTTCGTTTTTTATGCTGAATAGATTTCATATTCAACAGTTTATTTTTAAACATAGGAAAAGAAGAAGCTTAATAAATGGCTTCTTCTTTTTTATTTCCAACTTTTGAATGGTGAATTGTTTCGCCTAGTAAAGAAATTTTAAGCTTTTCAGGTTTTATTTTTTTCCTTTTCCATTCAGAACATAATCGCTCTAAAGCTTCTAAAGGAGTATCGTCTGCAAGTTTAAATGTTCCGTAATGCATTGGAATAAATAGCTTTGCGTTTAAATCTAAAAACGCTTGAACAGCTTCTTCAGGTGACATATGGTTGTGTTTCATAAACCATTCAGGTTCATATGCTCCGATTGGAATGATTGCTGTATCAATTTGAAATCTTTTACCGATTTCTTTGAAGCCTGAAAAATAAGCACTATCACCAACATGATATATGCATTCATTTGACGTTTTGAATACAAATCCACCCCAATGTGACTTATTCCTGTCAAATAAAGTTCTCTTCGTCCAATGTTGAGAAGGTACAAATGAAATATCGATCCCCAAATAGCCCCTTGTCTCCCACCATTTCATTTCATGGACATTTTTAAAGCCTTTACTAACAAATTTTTGTTTTAAGCCGATTGGTAAAATAAATAGTGTTTTTTTAGGGAAATGCCTCAATGTATTAAAATCTAGATGATCATAGTGACCATGAGAAATACAAATTATGTCTATTGGAGGTAATTCTGATATAAGTATTCCTGGTTTTGACAATCGTTTTTTTAAAGCCATTTGATTAGCATAAACAGGATCTGTTAATATATTGATTCCTTTTAATTGAATTAAAAATGTAGAGTGTCCTATCCAAGTAATTGTTGTTTCATCACGATTTTGCTTTAAATAGGAGATTTTTTTCTGACTACATTGTTGAATTACACTACTATAATCCTTTTTTGTCTTACTTCTTTCTATTCCGCATTTGATAAAATCTTTAAAAGTTTTACGATAACTCGTGTCTAAATTTTCATATTTTTTATTGGCCATTATCATTCATCCTTTCAAGATTCTTTATCAATATGTTTAGTTTAACTTTACTTTGTAAAAGTATCATTTGAAAAATTTTAAATATATATGTTAATTAATTTAAAATATTAGAAAGAAACTACCTGTTTTTGATACAATGGACAAGTACAATGCAACATAGGGGGATAAGAATGAAGAGAAATACGGTATTTATGACATTAATAATGATTTTATGTCTTGCATTATTAAGTGGCTGTGGAAATAAAATTGATAATCCTTTAAATTGGGATTTAGAAAAATTTACATACACTAACCAAGACGGTAAGACTTTTGGGACAAAAGATTTAAAAGGAAAAGTCTGGCTAACAGATTTTATCTTTACAAGTTGTGAAACAGTTTGTCCTCCAATGACAGCAAATATGGCAAAACTTCAACAAAAGGCTGCAGAGAAGAAGTTGAATGTAGACTTCATCTCATTTAGTATTGATCCTGAAGTTGATACGCCACAATTATTAACTACATTCGCAAATAAATTTAATGCTGATTTTAGTAATTGGAATTTCTTAACGGGATATTCTCAAAAACAGATTGAAAAATTTGCATCTGAAAATTTTAAAACGATTGTTAAGAAGCCTGAAAACAATTCACAAGTTATCCATGGTACTAAATTTTATTTAATTGATCAAGATGGAAAAATCGTTAAAGATTATAGTGGTGTAAGTAATGTGCCATTTGATGAAATCTTATCTGATATCGAAACATTGACAGGGAAATAATGCTGCATTTTTAGTAAAAAAAAATATATTTATTTAATAAAAAACTGAGTTTCTAAATGATACTCAGTTTTTTTGTTTAATTTGAATTAAGTTAATTATCTGATCACCACTACCTAAAAAAGTCGGTTAAAACCCGACCACATCGGATACTCTTACGGTTGTCGGTGTTTCAATCAGTTTTATTTTTTAATCTAAAAAGATTTGTTTTTGGTATTCAGGTAATTTTGTACCTTTTATAACAAGCATACCGTTTTCGTACGATGCTGATGCAGTTGTTGCATTAATTGGAAAAGGTAATTTAACGACCCTTTGGGATTGGCTATAAGAATATTTTTTATAGGAGTAGTTTGATTGATCATTTTGTACTTCAGTTGTTGTATCAGTTTTTAAGCCAATTGTTAAGATTGTACCTTCAAGGTCCATATAAATTTGTTCTTTACTTACACCTGGCATACTTGCCTGAATGATTAATTCCTCACCGTTTTCAATGATCTCTACACCGATTGAAGAAAAAACTCCGTGTTTATGAAAGAATTTATCAATTTCATCAAAAAGACCTCTAATAGGCGACTGATCTATTAGATCATCCACCTTTTTTAAATAATGTTGAAGATCAATAGATGAATGACTTTGTTTTTCATCTTGAGCGTTGTTTTTTTCTTTTTCACTCATATTCATACCTCCTATCATTCTGACTAACGCAGTATATGTAAGGAGCCTAAACACTGTGCATGTTTAGATGTAGGGAAAATGTGAAAAAGATGAATACTAATGTTGAAAATCACTTTTAGTAAAGTACAATGAATGGAAAGAAAAAACGTGAGAAGAGGAAGTAGAATGGAAATACTTTTAGCAACAAAAGATGATGTATTAGAAATTGTAACAATTTATAATGATGCAATTTTAAATACTAAAGCCACATTTGATACGAAAGTAAAAACGGAAGAAGAAATGCTAAAATGGTTTTCTAACCATACAGAACTTTACCCAGTAATTGTTTCTAAAGAAAATGGTCTAGTAACTGGTTATTGCTCACTTACACAGTTTAAGGAAAAAGATGCATATAAACACACGGTTGAACTATCTGTATATATTCATTCTGACCATCGTCGTAAAGGGCTAGCAAAAGCATTAATGACTGAAATGATTGAAACTGCTAAAAAATTAGGTCATTTTACAATTATTTCTTGTATTACTAGCGGAAATGAAGTTAGTGAAAAATTACATGAGAAATTAGGTTTTAAAAAGGTAGGTCATTTTTACAAAGTAGGCCAGAAATTTAATCAATGGCTAGATATTGTATATTATCAATTAATGTTATAGTACAAATTCTACAATCTAGAAGGGATAAATTGAAAAAAACAGAGTCTTTCGAGACGCGAAACCCGGTGAGGAGCGGAATTACCTTTGACGGATATGAGCATCGCTCAACAGGCGAAGCAACGAAGAAAGCGAGCGGTTTGGCGGGCAGTCTAGCACTCAGGTTTACCTGGGTGTTTTTAAATGTAAAAAGGCCGTATTATTCATAATTTCTATACTACGAACGTAAAATGTAGGAGAAATGTCGGAAAGTGGGGGAAATGACTTTGAAATTAAAACGCGCATTGACCCAGAAATTAGCGAAAAAAATTCATAACTTTTTATTCCTTGGAAAAATTGTTACAGAAAGAGTAGTGGATCAAGAGAAGCAGAGCTTACTTTATTATGAAGATGAAGATCATATTCGTTTTTATGTAGAGTGCTTATCGCCAATTCCATCAAAATTAAAAGCTAGTTTTTCAACTCAAGATGTTTTGTTTGTAGGAACAACTGCAAATAAAAATAATGAAAGTAAAATAAAACCACTAATTAAAAGTAAGAAAAAAGATGACATAATTGCAGGATTAAAAAAGATTTTTGATTCTAAATTAGTTATGTTTCGTCTTGAATATGCCAATGAAATAGTTACAGTAGATCTAGTTGAGTTTTTTGATGGGAAAAGAGACTCTTCCTACCATCTACTGCCTGTCATTGAACTTCGGGGGGAAGGAAAGCGCGAAGAGGTCGAAAACCGATTAATAAAAGGTTCTTTGCCAATTCATCTACCAAAATATTTTAATGACTTTGATCAACCGGAATTTGTCTTTTATGAAAATAGACTATATGGCAATTTGTTTTTAAAATCGATGATGAATGATATTAGTTACTTAGAAAAACAAAATGAAGTTACATTTCAAGATTATGATGAAGATGAACTTAAAAACTCCTTCATTCATTTAAATCATTTAATCTATTTTATTCCCGAAAAACAGTGGGAAGAGTTGTGTAAAAACTTTAAAAAAGAATGCAAAGAACTAATTTATACGCAAGAATTTACCGAGAAACAGGCTTTTCCAATTGAATGGAGTAATGATACTGAAAATGCATTTATTGAACGATTTTACCAAAATTGTTTGCAGCAAGGCTTGTTATACGAAAAAAAAGATATTATTAATTTTCATATATGTTGTAAATTCCAGGCTCTAACAATTTTAGGTGGTGTAAGTGGTACTGGGAAATCTCAATTAGCACGTATATATGGCGAAACGTTAGGACTTGAATTTGGAAAAGAGCTTTTATTTGTTCCAATCTCACCGTCTTATCGAGAGCATTATGATTTATTAGGTTATTTAAATCCGACTACTGGTATTTATATAGACTCTGAGACGGGATTAACGAAATTACTTATAGAGGCTGAACAATTTCCACACAGGATGTATATGGTCATATTTGATGAAATGAATCTTTCTCAAATTGAACATTGGTTTAGTAAATTTCTATCAATTTTAGAAATGCCTCAGGATAAGAGAGTCATTACCTTATTCCATGATCATAATGTAGTCATTAATCAATATTATAAGCCCAAAGTAAGAATAGGAAATAACATTATATTTGTTGGAACAGTTAACTTTGATGAAACATCAAGTGAGTTTTCTTTAAGATTGTTAGATCGTGTAAATATTATCTCACTTAGATCAACGTCTTTCGTAAATTATGCAGAAAAGATGAATAACGAAAATATTTATGAAACTGTACCACAAATTTATATTAATGCTGAAAACTATAGTAATTGGACAAAGAAAACGATAAGTGCATCTGAGCTTACAAGTGATGAATTAAAGTTTTTTGATGAGTTTAATAATATAGTTGAACAATCACTCAGTGAACGAATAATCTCTCCGCGTATGATTAAAGATTTATCAAATTATTTAGCTAACATACCTATTCTTCCTTCTCATATTCAATTCGAACGCAAAGAAGCAATCGATCTCTTTGTTAAGCAACGCGTATTAACTAAAGTTAGAGGATTATTTGCTAATCTAGAAGAATTAATTGGCACAGGTGAAGGGAACGAACAAGAAGGGCTACTAAATATGGTCATGAAATCTAATTTAGGAAGGTCAATTTCTGATTTTGAGTATTCTATTAAAGAATTGAAAAAGAAAAGAAAGCAGCTGGAGATTGATGGATATGTCAACTAATAATAGTCCAGAAGTTTTTGAGCCGCTTTATCTACCATTTACGATTGCAATACTTGTCGGTACTAGAGGAAAAGAGGAAAAAATATCCCTTGATGCACTTACAATGAACCCAAAAGAGGCTTACTTATTTGCCTATGAAATACAGGAACTAAAACGATTTTTATTTCAAGTCGATGGTGAGTTTGATGGTAAAATTACTTTCATTTGGAATAATCTTTATCATTTTCAACAAGAAAACCTAGATGATCAGCAGTTTATTTTTACATCTGAAAATCGAAAAATATTAATATACGAACATGGTAAAACTGAGAATGCGTATCCATGGAGATGCGGATATTATGAATTTTGTATTATTTATCAAGAACAGCACTTTTACGGGATGATTAAAATAGTACCGAAAAATTTAGATTATGATCAATTAGAGTGGATGCATTCAACTTTGCATCAACAAATAAACGGAATAATGAATGACTCCCAATACTTTAAAAAATCTTCTGCTTCATTTACTCAAAATGGAACAATGTATTTTTGGCCAATTATTCGATTTATCGAGGCAAATGAAGAGAGACTACTAGTTGCAATTCAACAATTTATTAGTAAATTAAAGCGGAAACAAAAAAAGGAATATGAACTAAAAAGGCAAGTGAAAAAATTAGATTTTAATACGATTAGATGGACCTTATTGCATCCTGCCATATCCAATGCAACAAATTTAACGATGCAACCGGTTGTTCAAGAAGAGAATTATATAGATGAGATAAAATATGCTAAAAATAAAGTTCGTAAATTTCTACTTACAATTGAAACTTTATTAACCTTTGTAAAATATGAATTAGTAAAAGACAAAGATAAAATGGAGCAAATTGATTTTCAAGTGAAGGATATTGAAAAAATGATGCAGAATGTTGTAGGGAATGGCTCAATTACTGATCGAGAAAAAGCTAAATATAGACAATCAAAAATGTTAAAAGAGATGGAATTAGAAAAATTAACTAAAAGTGTTTCAGAAAAAGAACGCATTACGAATTCCTTGGAAAAACTTTATGAAGTTTATTTTAGAGAATATACGATTGGGATTTTTCGTATAGCGACGGATGATACTTCAAAATATCCAACTAGTCCATCGAAAGTATTTTTAAATTTTATCCATTCCTTAAGCTTATTTGATAAAAAAGTAAAGGAATATGGAAAAAAACAAATGCTTTTACCTGTATATAAGCCAACTTTTTTACTATATGAATACTTTGTCTTTTTCTCATTATGTGATATTTTCTTAAAGTTAAAATTCAAAAATGATTCCGAACCATTAGCCGAACAGATTTTAATGCATATAAAAGACGATGAGTTAATGGATGGAGCATTTGTGTCCCTTGAAAATAAAGGCTGGATAATTAATTTAGTTTATAACGAAATTATCGAAGGAAGTCCGCAAGTATCACTGTTAAAAGGAACCAATTTTTTTAGTGGTGAAGAATCTAAAAAACCAGATATAAGATTAGACTTTTATCGTAAAAAAAATAAAGAATATGTTGCGTCGATCATTTTTGAAATTAAATATAGTCCAATGTTTAATATCTATCAACCAGTAGGCAATACAAAGGCAATGGAACAAATGTATAAATACTGGGGACTAAAGTATGTTGAACGTGTTAACGGTAAAATGACATATGTCCGAAAACCGATCAATGAAGTGATTTGCTTATATCCGGGTAGTAATGTTCATCGTAAAGTTTTGGAAGCGGGTTGTGGTACTTATATTCAGTTTTATCCTAAGAAAAAAGGCGAGGATTTTTATGAATTAGTTGGTGAAAGAGAGTTAGTAGATATCATAAACAGAACATTTGAAGAACTTAAATAATCCAAACTTGAACATTTCTATTGTATTTGAAACTAAATATAGAAAATCAATTAATCAAAATGTATATGCCCTTTACCAATCGAAGGCATTGGGCATAATTTTTAAAATAGGATGTTCTTTGACAGTTTGATACATTGTTTTTATTATAAATTACGAAATAATATTTCGATTAAAACCATACATTATCGTATTAATCTATACTACAAAACTAATTATGAGATAATTTTGATTTCATAAATTATACATAATTAGATATGTAAGCGTTGCCAAAAGCTAAAATTTACCATACAATAGAGCCATATATAAACAGCCAATTAAATATTTTTTTAACAAAATAACTAAATAGATTTAAAGAGACAATATTAAAATTTGGTATAAACGTTGTTTTATAGACGTAAGATAAGAATATTTATATAGGAATTTTAGGGGTGAGTGAGAGTGTTTCGTGTTATTCATACAAAAGAAGAGAATAATTTATTTAACGAGCTTTGGGGAGATTTTTGTGAAGAAAACGAAATACCTTTCTTAGTAAGAAGTAATGAAGTTACTCGTTATGGAATTTGTAATTCGGATAAAAAGTTAATTGGTACCCTCGAGTTTAGTAAATACAATATTGAAAATGAGGATAAAAACAAATATTATTATAATTTTTCCGAAAACAAATATATAAAATATATTCAAAATGAAAAAATCTATGAAATTGGTAAATTATTAATTACAAGGGAAAATAGAGGTAAAGGATTTTTTAAACAAATTTTACTAGCGTGCTATGATCATGCCAATAATACTAACGCAGATTGGTATATTGGTACAATAAATAAAAGACTATATATGTTTGCTAGAAGTGCAGGGTTTAAAATTTTACCGATTGATGAATATTTTGAAATAAGTGATGATATCATTGCTGTACCATTTTTATTGGATATTAAGCATGCTATAAAACTATTAAAATATTCAAATGAATTTAAAGAAATATTAATGTATTATGATAAATAATTGCGAAAAACTCAGGGATAATCCTGAGTTTTTCATTTTGCATACTATTCTTGTTCAAGAATACCTGCTGCTTGATTCGTTTGATTATAAGCTGTTTGACAAGCTTGAAGCGCTTGTTCGATTTTTTCATGATTTTGTGGTTTTTCAACGGTTTCTAATGCAGATTGAAGACATTCAATTGCTTGTTTAAGTTCAGTAGTTGCATCCTGAGTATATTGACGCGCATTTTTTTGCATAGAAATTCCTCCCTTCATACAAATTTATTTTTAACCAACAATCATTTAAGTATGTAAAAAACGTAGAAGAAAATTCTTCTACGTTTCAAAGAATGAGCAAAGTCCAAAAACTTGATTTTCAGACCCCGCCGAATATAGATAAAATTGCAAAACGTTTTTTTGGTTTAAATGTAATGATCTTTTTCTGATCTTCTAAATCCGCTTTTAATAAAGTCACTTGTTCATTTAATTGTTCTACTTGATTTTCAAGTTTAACAACTACTTTTTTTAAATCTTCAATTTCACATCGATGTTCCAAAATTTGAACTGAAACGACTTCATTTGCTTTTGTTTCAACTTTTTCTTCAAGTTTTATTAATTTTTGAGTTAATTCTCTTATTATGTCAATGTTCTCTGTCTCATTTTGTTTTGGTTCAACCGTTTGCAGAGAAGCTTCATAAATTTCTTTAATTTGCTCGACTTGTTCTTCTGTAAATAAATATCCATTATGAGTTTTCTCAACTTTTAAATTTCCTTTTTTTGAAAATAATAATACTTTTTTATTTGTTAATTGAAGTTGTTCTGCCACTTGAGAAGTTGTATACATATAGCTATTCCTCCTCCAAATAATTTATATATTAAAAATTCTTTATTAAACTTCACATTCCTTTGAGGTTGACAAAACTAGTGTTGACTCGGCAAAAGTTCTTATAATACCTCGAATAAATATGTTCTAACCATTCAAAATGGCTGAAAATGTAAACTTTATTACTTTTGTATTGCTTTTTATCGAAATGCGGTTTTTTAGAATATTATTAGCAAAATATTCTACAAATTTTAGAATATAAAGTTGATTTATAGAATATAATGCAAGACACTTATCGGAGAAGGAAATTAGGAATAATGTAAAGAATGGTAATAAGAGAAGAAGGCATAATGTGGTTAGAAAGGTCTTCGTTAAAACAATGATCCTTTCTATTTTTATTAAAATGCCTAAATAAAAAAATTTTGATAACAAATTCTTTAACTGAATATACTAAGATAAGCCAATATAAAAATAATAATTATGAAGATGGCCTTCACTTCCAATTGGAGGGATGACTCAATTGTTCGGAATTGGTACGAAGTTATTATTAGTTGTTGTTTTAATTGCATTTACTGCCTTTTTTGTTGCTTCAGAATTTGCAATCGTAAAAATTAGAAGTACTAGAATTGATCAATTAATTGGTGAGGGAAATAAAAAAGCAAGAGCTGTAAAAAGGGTAATAACACATCTTGATGAATATCTTTCAGCTTGTCAACTTGGTATTACAGTAACGAGTTTAGGTTTAGGGTGGTTAGGTGAGCCAACTGTAGATGCCCTACTGCATCCATTACTTGACGATTTGCAATTGCCAACTGCAGTAAGTGGCACAATCTCTTTTTTACTTGCTTTTGGTATTATTACATTTATCCATGTTGTAGTTGGTGAATTAGCACCTAAAACGATTGCTATTCAAAAGGCTGAGCAAATTACATTATCGTTTGCACCACCTTTAATACTTTTTTACAAAATTACATATCCGTTCATTTGGTTGTTTAATAATTCAGCAAGGATGGTCCTAAAAATATTTGGACTTCCTCCTGCTTCAGAACATGAAGTTGCGCATTCAGAGGAGGAATTAAGAATTCTACTTTCTGAAAGCTATAAGAGTGGTGAAATAAATCAATCTGAATTTAAGTATGTAAACAATATATTTGATTTCAATATGCGAGTAGCAAAAGAAATAATGGTACCTAGAACAGAAATGGTTGCAATTGACTTGAGTGAACCTTTTCATGAGAATATTCATTTTATGAGTACAGAAAAATATACTCGTTTTCCTGTTGTAGATGGAGATAAAGACCATGTCGTTGGATTAATAAATTTTAAAGATGTTTTTACTGATTTTGTTCTTCACAAAGGGGAGGCAGAGGTAAAAACACTTGAACAATATATTAGACCAATCATTCAAGTTATTGAATCAATATCTGTTCATGATTTACTTGTTAAAATGCAAAGAGAACATATACATATGTCGATTTTAGTTGATGAATACGGAGGTACATCTGGCTTAGTAACAGTTGAAGATATTTTAGAAGAAATTGTTGGAGAAATACGAGATGAGTTTGATGTTGATGAAAAAGAGGACATAAGTAAAGTAAACGAAAATAAATTCGTCATTGCAGGTAAAGTTTTAATTAGTGAAATTAATGATGTTTTTAGCTTAGACATTGATGATACAGATGTTGATACGATTGGTGGATGGATTTTAACTGAAAATTTTGATGTGCAAGAGGGAGATTCGATTAAATATCAAAATTGTTCATTTAAAGTACTTAAGTTAGACGGACATTATATTAAATCGATTGAATTAACACGTGAAACTGTAAAAAAACCTGAAAGCCAAGAAGAAAGCGCAACTTAAATTGTAAAACAATTAAGCTGCGCTTTTATCAATATATTTAGGAATTTCACATACCGTATAAATTAAAAATTTGTTGATTTATAAAGTTCATCTTTAATAAATATTTCATTTTTATCAACTGCGTTATTATGCGTAACGACAAGTCCGATCGGCGTAGGGACTGGTAAATTATTGACAAGTGAAAATGGAATATTTTTTTTCTTTGCCATTAAAATATATTTCGAAATTGCATTATAGGGAAGTGTACCATTTAATAATAAAGTAACATTTTTCTTATTTATTGATTGTTCAACGATCGGATAAATCGTATTCGCCATTACTTGACTTGTAGTTAATGCAATTTCAACTCTTTCACGAATTGTTCCTAAAAAAATGTTTCGTTCTTCAATTTTTATTTGTTTTTCACCATAGATACCTTTAATTAAATAATCTTCCACCTTATTTCCAGCCATAGAAATACCTACTTTCAGTTTATTAATTTAATTGTATCTAACTTTATTCTATTCTACACACCATATTATTGACATTTTTGCATACTTTTAGTTTATTAATAATTAGATAAGTGGTAATCGTAAAAGTTCAGTTGCTCCACTGAAATGAAAGAAATATTCATAAACTTAATTTACAACTTAATCAGAATATTGTAAAAAATATTACTTTGTCGTAATAAATTCGACAAATTTTTATTTTTTTACTTAACGAATATTTAAAAATTTGTTACTATTTAATTAATAGATTTTTTATTGGAGGTGTTCCTTATTGATATGTCAATAGAGAGTAGGTATAGCACTTTCATACAGGAAAGTATGCCTACATTAGTAAAGAATTGGGTCGCTCAAGCGGTAATTAGCGATAATGATCCATTTAAATCCGAGATTATCATTAATGGAACTAAATTGATTGACTTTACGTTATTATTTATTGAAGGTAAAATTAATGAGGATCAAGTCAAAGAATTGGCACATAAAATTGCCCTTGAGCGTGCTAAAGCAAGTGCTAACATCGGAGATTTTGTATATAACTCAAATATAGCTAGAAGTGAACTCTTTAAACATTTGTCTGAATTTGAAGAAAGTATTAGCTTACTTCAGCCACTTATCAATAAAATTAACTACGTATTTGACCAGTTTATTTATTTTACAGCAAAACATTATTCTTATATCATTACACAAGATATCGAAGCAAAGAAACAATTCATTGACGAGACTCACAAAGAGAGACTTACTATTCTAGGACAAATGTCTGCTAGTTTTGTTCATGAATTTAGAAATCCACTTACTTCAATTATTGGTTTTGTAAAATTACTTAAAGGTGATCATCCACAATTGAAGTATTTAGACATCATAGATCATGAATTGCATCAATTAAACTTTAGAATAGATCAATTTCTTCATGTCTCGAAAAAGGATCATGACCAAATGGTGGAATCCTTTTTAATTAATGATTTATTTAAAGAAATTACCGAATTCTTATATCCAAGTATTGTAAATTCGAATGTAATTTTACAAGAAGGAATTTCACAAGATATATACATACCGGGTTTCAGAAATGAACTTCGTCAAGTTTTACTTAATATATTAATGAATTCAATCGATGCCTTGGCAGAAAACGATGGTCAAAAAACAATTCATTATCAAGTTTCAGATCTAGAGGAGATGATTGAAATTCAAATAAGAAATAATGGACCTAAAATTAGTGAAGAAAGCATACGGACAATTTTTGAACCATTTGTTACGACAAAAAATCATGGTACTGGAATTGGCTTATTTGTATGTAAACAAATAATTGAAAAACACGATGGTAAAATTGAATGTTTTTCTGATGATGAATGGACAGCATTTTACATAAAATTGCCAAAAGAGGCATAAAAAAACTCGGATCATCTGTCCGAGTTTTTTATTTTATATAAAAGATAAGAAGTTAGTGAACAGTCTAAAATAATGTAATAACTTCAAATTTGGGGTTCTCTTCAACACACCCTACTGAAATTAAATCATATACTATATTTTCTTCAAATTTTGATCTATAGAGGGGAAATAAAATCATTTTCGTACCTGTTAATCGTATTTCTAAATTAACTGTCATAGGCGAAATAGGCAGATATTCTGAGGCTTTCCGGTACGGGACGTTTGGAAAAACAACATCACCTTCACCAGACTTCACAGCGAAATCAAGATTTGGTGAATTAGGGGATAAATTAATAAAGCGAATTTTAGATTCTCCTCTAGGTAAAGAATTATTATCCATATATGAAAACAGCGAGATTTGGTCTAAATAATTACCAATAGCAAACGTATAATTTTGCTCAGCAAGTAAAGTTATTTGTTCAGAATAAATTGGTTTTGATAGATCATTTGTTTTAAAAATCTCAACAAGATGTACCCCTGAAGGTAAAGTTAAATATTGAGTTGATTCTTTATAAGTTAAACTGGAAATAAATTTAGTTCGATTAAGGTAAATAGTTAAGCTTATTTTTTTAGGTAAAACATTTATGAGTCTTATAAAAGCTAAATTTTGCTTTTTTATTTTATCCTGTTTATAACTTAATGGTGAATCATTATTTTTTATAAGCCTTTGGAACGAATCAAATTGCTTATAATAAAGATGAAAATCGTCCTTTTTATTTGAATGGGATGAAAATTGATTAAGATTTTGTACCTCGTTGTTCAAACTACATACCTCCCATGAATACCATCCTACAATTCCATTTAAAATAGTATTCATTAAAGAGAAAATTATGAATTATTTTATATTTAAAACTCTTAAAATAGTTATTGCTTTTTAGTCTTAAAATTTAATAGAATACGTTTAATATAGTTTTTTACAATTAAATATTAGCTAATTAAGTTCATTCACTTTAAGTAAAGTGGTTCTTAATACGCTCGTATAATTTTGGAAATTAACGGTCCAAAAGTATCTACCAAGCTGCCGATATAGTTTGACTACGAGAGAAATGCCTTTGCATAATCTCTCCTAAATTTTTAGGAGGAAACAAACATGAACTTACACGAAATGAAAACATCAACTAAAGCTGAAAAGGCTGACTATTTAATTATAAATGGAAAAATAATAAATGTTTTTACGAAAGAAATAATAGAAGACTCGATTGCAATTACAAATGGAGTAATAGTCGGAATAGGTGATTATGAAGCTAATGTAATAATAGAGGCTGAAGGAAAATATATATCACCAAGCTTTATTGATTCCCACGTTCATATCGAATCATCGATGGTTTTACCTAGTGAATACGCAAGAACTGTGCTACCACATGGAGTAACAACGGTTATTTGCGATCCACATGAAATCGCAAATGTTTCTGGGGTGGATGGAATAAAAATGATGTTAGACGCATCAGATAATATTCCGTTAGACGTTAGAGTAATGTTGCCGTCCTGTGTACCTGCAACTTCATTAGAACGTGGAGGAGCCATACTATATGCAGAACATCTAGAGCCATTTATGACTCATCCAAGAGTACTAGGATTAGCAGAAGTGATGGATTATCCTGCTGTTATGTCAATGGAAAAACAAATGATTGATAAATTAAAATTAGCTCATGCTTATCAAAAGCCAATCGATGGTCATTTAGCTGGACTAACTAAAAATGAAATAAACACATATTCCTATGCAGGAATTTCAACTGATCATGAATGTACAAATGTCAGGGAAGTAATGGAAAGACTTAGAGCCGGGTTATATGTTGCATTTAGAGAAGGGTCTGCTGCAAGAAATCTAAAGGATTTATTACCAGCAGTAAATGAACAAAATGCAGGGCGTATTATGTATTGCACAGACGACAAACATTTAGACGATATCATAAAAGAGGGTACGATTGATTTTTGTATTCGAACAGCAATCGAAAATGGAATTCACCCAGTGACTGCCTATTCAATGGCAACATTAAATCCAGCAACATGCTATGGATTAAAGCGAAAAGGTGCAATTGCTCCTGGCTATGAAGCAAACTTAGTCTTTTTAAATAACTTAGAATCAGTAGATGTTACAGACGTATGGTGTAAAAACGAGTTTATCGTTAAAAACAAAAAAATTAGTAAAATAATCAAAAATGAAGAGCCGACTTTGATTGATTCAAAAGTAAGCTTAGGAGATCTAAAGATTGAAGATCTTGAATTAAAAACATTCTCTAAAACGCTAGGCAATATTATAGAAATTAATCCAAATAGTATTGTTACAAATCATTTAATTGAAAAAATATCAAATGAAAATAATTATTTTGTTCCAAATGTAGCCGAAAACTTATGTAAAATAGCAGTAATAGATCGCTACCATTCTGAAAAAGAGATTGGTCTAGGAATTGTTAAAGGTTTAAATTTAATTGATGGAGCAATCGCTACAACCATTGCTCATGATTCACATCAATTAATCGTTGCCGGTATGAATGATGCTGATATGTATCTTGCAATTAAAACAATTGAAGAAATGAATGGTGGAATAGTAGTCGTATCTTCTGGAAAAGTAATGGCCAAATTATCATTACCAATTGGTGGATTGATGAGTAATAAATCTTCAGAAGAAGTAGAGGCTGGTTTGCATCAAATTGAAAAAACATTACTACAAATTAGGCCAGACAATACATTTAACGCATTTTTAACTTTATCGTTTCTAGCACTACCAGTTATACCAAGTATAAAAATTACTACCAAAGGGTTATTTAATGTAAATGAATTTAAATTTATTCCAGTTTTTCTTAGTGAATAAATGAAATAAGTAAAGACTCCTAGTTTACTTAGGAGTCTTTTTTTGTTAATTATATAGTCGGTATAGGTAAATAACTCATAAACCGCTTATGAGTTAGTAAAATACATAATTCAGCCATTTTATTAACTCATGAACCTCTTATGAGTAAGTAAATTACATAATGTAGCTATTTTAGTAACTCATGACCTCCATTATAAGTATGTAACTAAGTAAGTCGTATTAAAAACTAAAAAAATGACTCAAGTTAATTATTGAGTGGTTTTAATTTTGTTAAATGAATCTGATCAATACAGAATCAATGAAAAATACTGCAAAATAAATTCGAAATAAGGGCAGAATATAAAAATATATTCTAAAGGAGTGATTATGTTGGAAGATAAAATTGATTTTTCAGAAAAAATACATATAGGTGAATTAATTGCAGTTTCTAATGTTTACGGTTTAACTCCATATACACTTCTTTTAGAACTTGAAAAAGGTAATATTGAAATATTCCTTTCGATAGACGAATTTAACGCAAAATACAGTGACACAACAGATCTTGATTGGTGTCAATTAAATAATGGTAAAGTTTTTTCTAAAAAGATTGAAGAGTAATTTAGCTGAATTAAATACAGAAATAGATTTACAATGAAATAAAAAGTATATTGTTTTTAGCATTACTTTAAAAGGTACATACTACTTCAATGGATTCATGTTCAACAATCCAACGACTAAACAAAGTGGTAAATATATATAAGAGGAAAGAGAAGTAATTGGTGAAACAAGATTAAAATACAAACAGCATATCTCATATAATACAGCATTATGGAATACTTAATATTGACTTTAACTTCTTTTATTCAAAACGATCTCTCCGAACATGGCCAATTGATCATTATTTAAACTATCTCTATCTATATTTGGTAGTACAACTGATATTAGAAAATTAACTTCGCTGTTTAGCCTATTAATCTCTTCTAGCAAATGAATTTGTATTCCTTTCATTTCGTTGATTACCTCAAGATATAAATCATCTTTATTACAATTCAATTCAATATTTTTACTACTCATATTAAACACCTCCAAAGAAAATTATTCGTTGCAAATGCTTCAATATCCTTTATGTATACTGCTTTTTTAAAATCAATTCAAGTAAAAAAAAACTCAGCCAATAATTAGTGATTTTGGCATGAGTATAATTACTTATTTCATACAACTAATTCATTCCCCGATATTATCCTCAAACCACTCCTGGAGCTCTTTTAATGACGTAAAAGAGAAGATTTCTTCTCCGTTTTGACCATTATCAATACCGGTGTTTCCTCTTAATGTAATTTGTCCTTCTTCTCCAGAAATTAAGATCGCATAAGGGTGGTTTATGTTTATATATCTGGCATCTAAATCATTATCAATCCAATTCTTACTATTCAAAAATGCTTCGAAATGATCCATTACTATTCCTCCTGTCGGTGATATTGTTCCAATTATTAACAAAAAATAGACCTAAAAAGGATTGTGGAAGAAATTGGATTAACGGTAACAATGAAATAATCTTCATGGAAATGAAGAGAAGAGAATGAAAATGGCTCACTAAGTTCGAGAACTTTTATAAGTTTGCTTAATCAGGGGAAATTCCAATAATTTCCGTATATTTAGTAAAAATTTGAAAATTATAGTAAAGGTAAATGTTTACATAATGGGGGAGACTTAATTGATTCGTAATAAACATAAATTGCTTCAAAGGTTCAAGTCAAAAATCAATGACGAAAAGATCGACAAGCATGATCCCCTTTCTGATAGTTACGGTCAAAATATTGAAGCCTTCCATTTAATCTATGATAATTGCTCTGACGTAATTTTTCGTTCATTCTTACTTTTTGGAAAAACAAAAGCTACGATTATTTATATCGAAGGTTTATCAGATGTAGAAGGAATTGAGAATTTTGTTTTAATACCACTTATGGAAAAAACATCAAGCGTAAATCGAACGGTAAATGATTTATTTGAGGAAAAAATACCAGTTTCTAAAGTGAAAAAAGTTCATTCATTTCAGGAGTGTATTGAGTCGATTTCAGCAGGAAACCCTGTTCTTTTATTTGAAGGAGTAAGTGTAGGGTTTTCTTTAGGGCTTGCTAAGTGGGAAAAACGATCGATTGAAGAACCGACAGCAGAGGTAGGAATTAAAGGTCCCAGAGAGGGATTTAATGAATCTTTAGAGATTAGTAAATCTCAACTACGCCGTATTATTAAAAGTCCTTCTCTTAAAATGCAATCGTTGAAAATTGGGAGATATACGAATACGACAGTAGTAATTGCCTATATTGAAGGAATTGCAGATCAATCGTTAATAAATGAGATTACTAATCGATTAAGTGGCATTGAAGTTGATGGAATTTTGGAAAGTGAATATATTGAAGAAATGATTGAAGATAACCCTTTTTCTCCTTTTCCTCAGATTCTGTCCACAGAGCGTCCGGACGTAGTTTGCTCTAATTTACTCGAGGGTAGGGCAGCAATTTTAGTTGAAGGAACGCCATTTTGTTTAATAGCTCCTATATCTTTTTTTTCGCTGATTCAGTCTCACGAAGATTATTATCAACGTTTTATTGTTAGTTCGGCTATTCGTTGGCTACGCTATTTATTTCTTGGAATTTCACTTTTGCTTCCTTCATTTTATGTAGCGATTATGACTTTCCATCAAGAAATGGTTCCAACTAATTTGTTACTTAGTATGGCTGCCTCACGAGAGCCAATACCTTTTCCATCCATCGTAGAGGTTCTGATAATGGAAGTTTCATTTGAAGCACTTCGAGAAGCGGGGGTTCGATTGCCTAAACAGATAGGTGCAGCTGTAAGTATCGTGGGAGCGCTAGTTATTGGTCAAGCTGCTGTCCAGGCAGGATTGGTTTCATCACCAATGGTTATTGTAGTAGCGATTACTGGAATCGCTTCATTTATGTTACCTCGTTATATTGCAGGAATTGCAATTCGTTTACTCCGCTTTCCCATGATTTTGCTTGCTGGTTCATTAGGGCTAGTTGGAATTATGTTGGGAATCATCTTGATCGTAATTCATTTATGTAGTTTACGTTCATTTGGAGTACCATATTTATCTCCACTTGCACCGCTAAAAGCCAAAGAAATTAAGGATGTTTTATGGAGATCACCATTATGGATGATGGATACTCGTCCTCACCTAACTGGTAAGACCAATTTATATCGCCAATCTGAAGGACAATCACCAAATTTAGACAAAGGAAACGAAAAAGAGTGAAAAATTTTAAAGTAAGAAAAAAGAAAAATCGTACAATGAAACGTTTACTCTGTTTGATTTCCTTATGTGGAATGATTCTATTGTTAAGTGGTTGTTGGGATCGATTGGAAATTAATGATTTAGCAATCGTCACTGCCGCTGCGATTGATCAAATAGACGAGAATACAATTGAACTTTCAATCCAAGTAATTATACCGAAAGATTTAAGCTCTGGTAATGGACAAGCAGGAGCAAATCAGCAAGCATCGCTTACATTGGTTAGATCTCAAAAAGGAAAAAATATTGCCGACGCAATCTCAAAGCTCCAAGCTAAATTACCTAGAAAAATATTTTGGGGACAATGCGAAGTATATATTTTTAGTGAACAATTAGCAAAAAAAGGGGTAGAGGAGCAAATGGATTTTTTACTCCGACATCCTCAACCAAGAGAACGAGCCTATTTATTCGTAAGCAAAGGAGATCCAAAGAAAATACTCGAAGTGTCTACACCTTTAGAGCGCTATTCAGCAGAAACGATAATGGGACTTTCTGAATTCCGTTTTTCAATGCTTGTTACTTTGCAGTCTTTTGAAGAGATGTTAACAGGAAAAGCTAAGACAGCTGCAATTCCGTTGCTTGATTTGATAACAATTCCTCAGGATGATGAGAAAATACAATCGAATAAACTACCAGTCATTATTGGTACCGTAGTTTTAAATAAGGATAAAATGATCGGTCAGCTTACTGAAAGAGAAACAAGAGGAGTATTGTTGCTAAGAAATGAACAGAAAGAATTTACTGTTACCTTAGAATCTTCTGATATGAAAGGGAATGTATCATTATATCCAGTTGTGCTTCATACAAAGCTTGTTCCAGAAATTAAACATAATAAATGGAAAATGATCGTAAAAGTAGAGGCAAATGGAGCGATCGCGCAAAATGGAACGAATTTAGATTATTCTAATGCATTATTTAAAAAGAAACTAGAAAAAGTTTTTCAAGATAAAATCAAAGAAAGTATCGAACAATCTCTTCAGAAAACACAACAAAATCTAAAGTCAGATATTATTGGTTTCGCAGAGGAGTATCATCGAGAATATCCGAACGAGTGGAAAAAAGTCGAAAATCACTGGGAAGAAAAGTTTCCAAAAGTAACAGTAAAAATTGATGTCGATGCCAACATTCGCAGACAAGGTTATATAAATAAACCAGGAGCAATACCTGAGAAAGAGGTTAGTAAAGAATGAAGTGGGGTGCTTTTATTGGTACAACAGTAGTTGTATCGCTAATTTTCTTTTTCGAATGGACAAGAATGAAACAATCTCCTAAAAAAGATAAGATTGGGTTTATTTTGTTACTTTTTATAGGATGGATTTTTTCTTTGTTTAATCTACAACAATTAGATGGACCCATTACATGGGTTGAATCCATTTTTAAACCTTTTGAAAAATATTTGTAACTGTCAATATACTATACAGCCGTAAGAAAATACATACCATTATTGGAAGGAGACGGCCATGGAAAATGGAAAAATTTCATCCCTTCAATTAGCATTCATGATCTATCCAACAATTATAGCTACAGCTATTCTCATGGTACCAAGCTTTACAGCTCATTACGCCAAACAGGATTTATGGTTGTCACCTATTTGGTCTAGTTCAATCGGTTTTTTTACAGTTTTTATCACATATCAATTGTCAAAACGATATCCAAATCAAACCGTCATTCAATTTAGCCAACAAATCTTAGGTCAGTACATTGGGAAAATAATAGGATTACTATTTTTGTTTTTTTATATTCCTACCACAGGTTTGATTACAAGAAGCTACGGAGAGTTTGTGGTAGACTCTTTTCTTCCACATACACCAGTTATTGTCATCACAGGATCTATGATACTTGTCTGTGCATTTGCCATCCGAGGAGGTATTGAATTAGTAGGAAGAGTGGCCGAGTTATTTGTGCCTATATTTCTCATAACGCTAATTTTATTATTGCTGTTATTAATTCCAGATTTCAACTACAAAAATATTTTCCCTATCATGGAAGATGGACTTATGCCTTCGATAAAAGGATCAATTATACTCCAAGGCTGGTTTACAGAATTTTTTTTAATTATTTTTCTCCTTCCTTTTTTAAGAGATTCTAAAAAAGGACTAAAGTCGGGGATGTTAACTGTATTTGCAGTAATGATTACTTTAGTAATCGTAAATATGTCGACATATGCAGTACTTGGAACATCGACAGACTATAAAGTATACCCATTGATGAATGTAGCAAGGTACATTAGTATTGCGAATTTTTTTGAACATTTAGAGGCTATATTTATGGCTGTTTGGATATTAGGAACATTTGTGAAAATTTCCATATTCTATTATGCTTCGGTACTAGCAAGTGCTCAGTTATTTAATATATCCGATTACCGTCCTGTAGTATGGCCAGTAGGGATTTTAATTGTTGAATTTTGTTTTTGGTCATTACCTAGCACGGTCGAGATTAGCCACTATGAAATCGTTGCATTTCCTTTTTATGCACTTCTTGTTCAATGCATTATTCCGCTTTTTCTTTTACTAATTAGCCTTTTTAAAGGGTATTTTCAAAAATTACAATAAGAAAAAAATAAGTGATAGTTGAATGTATAGGACAAACTTGGTTCCGGGAAGGCTTAAAAGTAAGGAGGCGGTTTGTATAGTTACTTTCGAAGTTTTATCACTAATGATTAGCTTTGGTATGTTTGTAATCGCCATTTTAGAGTTTAAAGATAAGGATAAGAATAAAAATTCTTAAACACGCTTAAGAGGCGTGTTTTTTTTCTTATAATAATGTCTGTTAGTTATAATTTGAGGATTTCACTTAAGTATAGTAACTATTGTACAATTAGAATAAGTGAAAAAATCAAGAAGGTGAAAAAAGATGTATGATATTACAATTATCGGTTCAGGTGTAAGTAGCATTTTTTTAGCATATACATTATTACAATCAAATCAAAAAGTATTAATACTTGAAAAAGGAAAATCTTTAGAGGAAAGGGAATGTGCTACAGACAAAGGCGGAATATGCAATTGCGATGTTTGTGGTAAATATTATGGGTTTGCAGGACTTGGTAAATCAGAAGGGAAATTTAACTTCTCTTGTGATTTTGGAGGAGATTTAGCTCAAAAGGTAGGCAGAGAAAATCTTAAACAATTAATGAAAGAGGTAGATGAAATATTATGCCTTTTTGGTGGAAGTTCTGTACAAAAATATTCGACTGTAAATGAAAAGTTGGCTAAAAAAGCGGAGGATTGCAATTTGCATATGTTAACTACTGAAGTTAGACATCTTGGTACGCGTCTTTCAACAGAAATATTCCAACGACTATATAACGAGTTATCTAGTAGGATTGATATTCGCTTTGAAGTTGATATTGAAAATATTAAAAAGGAGAATAATCTATTCTCTTTAAATACTAACAAAGGAAAATTTGAATCTGAAAACGTAGTATTTGCAACAGGTAGATCCGGAACAGAATGGTTAAATGATCAGTGTACATCACTTGGCGTTAAACAAGGTAGAACTCGTTTAGATTTAGGGATTAGAGTCGAAATGAAGGAACAACAGCTTCGTTCAATTTTACAAGATACATTTGAAACGAAACTTGCTTTTGAATTTGATGAATTGATTTCAACTACATATTGTATGAATCCAAAAGGTAGAATCGTTCGAAAGTTTCAAGAAGGGCTAGTTATGCCTGATGGACAAAATTTTAGGGAAAAAGAATCAGGGACAACTAATTTAAATTTTACTTTATTCACTCCTAAATATTTTTCTTCACTAAAAGAAGCAAATGTTTACGCTACTAAAATCATTGGAAAAATAAATAAAGGTTCAGATCGAATCGTCGTTCAACGATTAGGTGATTTAATTAGTGGCGAGCCTACGACTAAATTGAAAATGGAAAAAAACAGTATAAAGCCGACATTAGATGCCGATTATGGTGACCTTAATAATGAAATACCTAAATTATATTTGAATATATTACAAGGATTTTTGAGTCAGTTGGAAGAATTTATTGGAGAGACAAATGATAAGGATACACTTCTTTACGGAATGGATGGTAAGTTTTATTCACCTATTATTGAAACAAATACAAACTTTGAAACGAGTTTAGAAGGTTTATTTGTAATTGGAGATTGCTCTGGAGTTACCCATTCGTTGTCTCAAGCAGCGGCTAGTGGTATTCATTTAGGTAAGTTTTTGGCAAATAAGAATCAATATTTAACTTGTTAACTAGATTTTAAAATTCACATTGTGGGTGATTAGATGAAAAATAGAATTCATTTATATTTAATTAGACATGGTGAAACTTATTTAAATCGTTATAAAAGAATGCAAGGCTGGGCCGACAGTCCATTAACAGAAGAAGGGAAACTAGTTGCGATTGAATGTGGAAATAGATTATCACATATCCAGTTTGATCGTGTCTATACTAGTGATTCAGGTAGAACAGTTGAAACGGCAGAACTAATTTTACAGCAGAACAGTTATGAAATCCCTGTAATTAGAAAAACAAAAGCCTTCCGAGAATCCTTTTTTGGTAGTTTTGAGGGCGAATACTCAGCGGTAGCCTTAGGGAAAGTCGCAATTGATCACGGTTATTCTTCCTTTAGAGAACTATTAAGAAATCGGTCCCTAGAAGATGTTACAAATTTTATCAAAGAATCTGATCCATACCATCATGCCGAGAGCTACACCGAGCTATGGGAGCGAATTGAAAAAGGGCTGAATGAACTAATCATCGAAAATAATAAAAACGATGAGAATGTATTAATTGTCACTCATGGAAATACGATTCGCAATATTGTAAAAAAGTTTTCAGAGGAATTTAATATTGAATTGGAAATAAAAAATGCTAGTATAACAATCTTGGAATACTCGTCTGAAACATATAAAGTTATTTCTTTTAATCAATAATTCACTTGAATATAGTCAACGTTTTATATTCTCTTAAAGGTAACGTAATAATCAAAACAAATTCATTAATTCCATCAAAAAAGAGAAGGCTCCAGTCCTTCTCTTTTTTCATCTTTATAGTTGCTTAAATTAATTTTATTATTTATTTTTTAACTTTTTACTATCACTATTCTTACTCTTTATGACTGGTGCAGGAGCTTTAAAAAATTGCTTGATTGTTTGTCTGTTCTTTGAAAAGTTTAATTTTAGTACTGCTCCTGAATGTTTAACAGTTTCGTTTGTAAAACCAGCATCTACAGGAATACTTAAGCGATCAATTTTTTCGATTGGTTGAGAAAATGCAATAGAAGTAAGTGAAAGTATTTCATCTAACTTTAAGTCAGTAGAAACATATTTTGTTGTTTCGTCTAATAAAAGAGGGACTCTAGCGATGCCTCCAAAAGTATTTAACTTTTCTTTAACGGCAATTACAACTTTTAACAATACTTCTTGTTGGCGTTGAACTCTTCCAAAATCATTATCTTGATCATGTCTAAAACGTACGTATTTTAAGAGCTGTTCACCGTGTAATTTATTTCTTCCAGGTTTCATTTTCAAGTTCATATCATTAATGATTGATTCACTAACATTTACAGTTATACCTTCTGGTACAAGAGTATCTACAATTCCAACAAAACCTTTAAAATCAATTATAACGGTATGGTCAATGGGAATACCGAGATTATTATAGATAGTTTCTTTTAGTAGTTTTTCTCCACCTAAATAATAGGCCTGATTAATTTTTCCGTAACCATACTTATAACCATTAATTTTAACATATGAATCCCTTAAGATTGATGCAACTTTTAAAGTTCGATCTTCAACGTTATATTGAACAACCGCAATACTATCTGATCGTGAGTTTTTTTCACCTCGAGAATCAACACCTATTACAAGGAAAAATAATGAGTTTTTTAAAAGTTTATTTTTAAAGCTCATATTTTGCTCACTTAGTGAGTTTAATTGGCTTTGGCTAGGGTCTGATGGTATAATTTGACAACTGGTTAGAAAGAAAACTAGAAAAGAAAGAAGGCATATGCGTAAGAACTTCAACATGACTATAACTCCCTTCTATGTGTAGATTTATGTTGGTCCATTTATGTAATTTACCCTCTAATATTTTGAAAATACATAACAAAAAAGGAAATCCCCATAAATGGTAAAAATTGTTGATTGAAACGAAATAGTAGTTAGTATAAAATCAACATTGTTAAATGCTTCACAAATTAGAACGGAGTAAATTAGTAGATAATTTATTTTTTTAATCCAATTTGTGAATTATTTCACATAATAACCGCATTTGAAATAATATTAATCATTTTATAAGGCAATAATAAAAAATATATGTTTGTGAAGTTTTTTAACAAAATAATTAGGTGCTAGATTTGATGGATAAATCTTAGAACCTAAACAAGGGAGTAAACCAAATGTTAGTAGATAGTTTTAATCCATTCGATAACCTTGCAATTTCAGCACTAGTTGCGGCTGTACCGATTCTTTTATTTCTTTTATGCTTAACAGTATTAAAAATGAAAGGTATTTATGCAGCGCTACTAAACCTTGGAATTACATTTATAATCGTACTGACTATCTTTAAATTACCAATCGGTGAATCAATCGGTAGTGTTACTCAAGGGACCATTCAAGGGTTATGGCCAATTGGTTATATCATTATAATGGCTGTGTGGTTATACAAAATAACAGTAGAATCTGGGAAATTTGATATTTTACGAAGCAGTATAGTTGGAATTTCAAGTGATCAACGTATCCAGTTTTTATTGATTGGATTTTGTTTTAACGCATTTCTTGAAGGGGCTGCAGGTTTTGGCGTACCGATTGCTATTTGTGCAGTATTATTAGTTTCAGTCGGTTTTAAACCATTACAAGCTGCTATGCTTTGTTTAATTGCAAATGGTGCATCTGGTGCGTTTGGCGCAATTGGAATACCAGTAGGAATTATTGATACATTTGGATTACATGGTGTAACTTCAATGAAAGTTTCAATCATGACAGCACTAACATTACCTATTATTAATTTTACCATTCCATTTCTTTTAATTTGGTTAATAGATGGATTTAAAGGAATAAAAGAAATTTTCCCAGCAATTTTAGTAACGTCTATTACTTATACAGTTTCTCAAGCAATCATGACAATCGTTTTAGGTCCAGAGTTAGCAGATATTATTCCTTCATTATTAACAATGGGTGTTTTAGCATTATTTCTTAAAAAATGGCAACCTAAAAATATTTTCTTACTAAATGGGAAAAAATTCAAAATTGAATCTTATTCTTTGGCTAATGTGATTAAAGCATGGTCACCATTCTATTTACTAACAATTTTCGTATTAATTTGGAGCTTAAAATCATTTAAGGGTTTATTTGTTGAAGGAGGAGCACTAGCTTCTACTGTTATAAAATTCGTTGTACCAGGTTCTACAATAAATGTCAGCATTGATCTAATCGGAGCGACAGGTACTGCAATATTATTAGCAGGATTAGTTACAATTTTCTCTTCTAAATCAATTAATTTTAGTAAAGGTTTATCTCTACTTAAAAAAATAATTTCAGAATTTTGGATACCAATCATTATGATTTGTGCAATTATTAGTATCGCAAAATTGATGACGTATGGAGGATTAACAAGTGCTTTAAGTCAAGCAGTTGCACATACAGGAGATGCATTTCCATTCTTATCTCCAATTTTAGGTTGGATTGGTGTATTTATGACTGGTTCTGTAGTAAATAACAACACTTTATTTGCTCCAATTCAAGTTTCAGCCGGTAATATTATAGGTACAAATCCTTCTTTATTAGTATCAGCAAATACTGCAGGTGGGGTAATAGCAAAACTAGTTTCACCTCAATCAATTGCAATCGCAACAGCTGCAGTAGGTGAAACAGGTAATGAATCGACATTAACAAAAATGACATTAAAATATAGTTTTGGTTTACTAGCGTTTGTTTGTATATGGACATTTATATTATCACTATTCTTCTAATTAGTAAGTTAAAAAGTCTTGAGAGAGGATTTCTCAAGACTTTTTTATTTTTTAAATTTGATATTAAGAAAAATTTGTTTAATGTTCATAATCTAAGATCTATTCAATTTACCTAAAATATAGTCGAATGCCTATGTAACAAGGATTGTGAACCTTACATATACTTTATTGTGATTTCTAAAAGTTAAGTGAAGGAGGCAATCTTTATGAAGGGATATTCACCTTACTACGGCGGAGGCTACGGTTGTGGCTGGGGATGCGGCGGAGGATTTGCGTTAATCGTTGTATTGTTTATTTTATTAATTATCATCGGTGCGTCTTTTGTAACTTGCTAAAAAATATTGAGCGTCAGCCACAAATACCGACTAACAATTAGTTAGTCGGTTTATTTGATTTTTGCAAGGTATTCATATCGTTTTTAAGTTTTACACTTTTCACCAACTTTTTATTCAGTGCATATAAAGAAGTAGGTATATAACTAGAAACTTCTACTTAATTTTATTTAATTTAAATTGTCCTATTAAACAAGGAGGACCATAAATGAAAAATCAGCTTTATAAACCTCAAAGACATTGGAAAGATATTCCTCTATGGAAAGATGTTACGGATGAACAATGGAACGATTGGCTATGGCAATTAACAAATACAGTCAGAACATTGGATGACTTGAAACAAGTGATCGATTTAACGAAGGACGAAGAAGAAGGGGTAAGAATATCAACTAAAACAATTCCATTAAATATTACGCCATACTATGCTTCTTTAATGAATCCAACCGATCCACGCTGCCCCATTAGAATGCAATCTGTACCAATTAGTAAAGAATTAAATAAAACAAAATATGATTCGGAAGATCCACTTGGAGAGGATGATGATAGTCCAGTTCCTGGATTAACGCATCGATATCCAGATCGAGTGCTTTTTTTAGTTACAAATCAATGCTCAATGTATTGTCGCTACTGTACAAGACGTCGATTTTCAGGGCAAATTGGTATGGGAGTACCGAAAAAACAATTAGATGAAGCAATTGCATATATTCGTGAAAATGAAGAAGTCAGAGACGTTCTTATTTCAGGTGGAGACGGATTATTAATTAATGACAATATTTTGGAATACATTTTAAAAAATTTAAGAGCAATTGATCATGTAGAAATTATTAGAATTGGCACTAGAGCACCTGTAGTATTCCCCCAAAGAATTACTGAAAACTTATGTGAAATATTAAAAAAATATCATCCAGTATGGTTAAACACACATTTTAATACGAGTATTGAAGTAACAGAAGAAGCAAAAAAAGCATGTGAAATGCTTGCGAATGCTGGTGTTCCAGTTGGGAACCAATCAGTTATTCTAACAGGAATTAATGACAGCGTACCGATTATGAAAAAGTTAATGCATGACTTAGTAAAAATTAGAGTCAGACCATATTATATTTATCAGTGTGATTTATCAGAAGGAATTGGTCATTTTAGAGCACCAGTTGCAAAAGGGTTGGAGATTATTGAAGGGTTACGGGGGCATACTTCTGGTTATGCAGTACCTACATTTGTAGTAGATGCACCAGGCGGAGGAGGTAAAATCTCACTTCAGCCAAACTATATCGTCTCACAAAGTAGCAAAAAAACAGTACTACGAAATTTTGAGGGTGTCATCACATCTTATCCAGAGCCTGAAAACTATAAAGAGGATACAGCTGAAGAGTATTTTTCACTTGTTTACCCTGATTATTTAAATAAAGCAGCTAAAGTTGGTATTGCTAGTATTATGAATGATCAGGTGCAAAGTCTTATTCCTTCAGATTTAGAAAGAATGAAAAAAAGAGAACAATATCAAACAGATCCAGCACATAGTTCATTGAAAAATAAACGAGAAAAAAGGGATGAACTAAAGGAGAAAAAATATCAATCACAAATTCAAAAAATGGATGGAAGTGTAAAAAAAGATGAATAATACACTAAAGTGTGATTGGTGTGGGGAAGACAATGTACAAGAAACAAAAGCCGTTGTACATTGGGAATTACCTGATGGTTCCCGAGCAATCACAATTACAGATGTACCATCATATCATTGCGAACAGTGTAAATTTACCTATCAAAAGGAAGAAATGGTCAAATCGATAGAAGATCAGTTGTTTCTCATTTCAACTAAATTACTTCCGGTTTCAGTCACATTTGATGAATTAATGAAGCAGCCGAGATTATTAAAAAGAAATTATTTTGACTTCTCGTCTTAGAACGAGTATTTTTAAAATATAAAATAACTCTGTTATTGTATAAGGTACATTCATAAAGAAACAATTTTTAGAAATAGAGACAAAAAAATTATAAAACTGAGGGAGAATCATGAGAAAGTCATTTTACCATTATATGATGAAGCATAGAAACTATAAAATTCCTAACGAAATTGGAATATTGGCAGATCATCTTTTTAATGATCACTCATTTCCAAAACATTCTTCAAGCTATGACGAAATTAGCTCGTATTTAGAGTTTGATGGAACTTTCCATCAATCGATGAGCGTTTTTGACGAAGCATGGAACTTATATTTAGAAGATCAATAAGATGTAACTTAGGTAAACTAAGTTGCATCTTTTTTTATATAAACAAGAAAATTCAAACGTCTTTTCTTTTCAATTAGTTCTCTTATTACCCGTTTTTATTTCTTACCTACAAAATAGGCTAATCCCTTTTTTTATTTACGATGAAAATGACAGACAATTATCTATTGGTTGCATAGTATACAGTAAAAACGAATTAGTCACGACGAATGGAGAAGGAGGTAAGAAGTATGACGAAGAAAAAACAACCCAAATATAACGTGGATGATATTGTCGTGATAACGTTATATGGTACTGTCGGAAAGATAACAAATATTAACTTTCTATTTTTATTGGGAATTCAACACTTTACCAAAATGCATAATAAGGTGATTTTATGTTAGCAGCTATTTATCTTAGACTCTCAAGAAATGAAGAACAAAAAGATGTAGATGAAGTGTTACTTAATCATAAAAATGCTTTGATTAAGCTTGCAAACCAACATAATTTAAAATATATCATTTATCAGGAAATTTCGAGTGGTGTAAATACAGAGCGTGAACAATTAAATATATTACTAAAGAAAATTCATGAATTTGATTATTTAATTATTATGGATATAGATCGTCTTTCACGTGATAATGCACATGCCGAACAAATCAAGCAAGTATTACTATTAAATGATATTAAAATATTAACGCCACAAGGTAAAATAGATCTATCGCAGGAAACGAATGAAATGTTATTTTCATTTCAGGCAGTATTGGCTAATTTTGAATATAAACAAATAAAGAAGCGGTTATCGAGAGGTAGATTAGCGGCAGCGGAGCAAGGAAAATGGGTAATGAGCAATAAGACTCCACTTGGATATCGTAAAAATTCAGAAAAAAAATTAGAAATAAATGAAGACGAAGCAAAGATCATTCGACTAATATTCGATAAAACGTTAGAACGAGTTTCCGTCAATGAAATAGCAAGGCATTTAAATAGATTAAATTGGAGGAGTCGACAAGGTAAAATCCTTACAACATCACATATTAGCCAATTACGCACAAATCCCGTATATTATGGAGTCATACAAGCTAGTAGACGTATTCATAATAAAATTATTGATGAAGTTTTTATTGAAAATGCACATGAGGCAATCATTACAAAGGAGCAATTTTTTGCCGTCCAAAACATATTAGAAAATAATAAAAATGTTTATTTTCAAAACCGAAAAACAGTTCGCAGGTTACAAAATTTAATATACTGTAATTGCTGTGGGAGGAAGCGATATATTCAAAAAGATAGTTCAAATATTGATTTTATTAAATCGTGTTCATATAAAATATCAAACAATCAGTGTAAAGATCGAGGCTATAAATATGAATTAGTTGAAGAGTTTGTTTTAAAGAGCATTAAAGAAAAAAAATCAGAACTAAAGAACGCGCTAAAAATGCTAGATTCTCAAAAAACAATTGAGCTAGAACAGAGATTAATGAATGAACTCGACTCATTAATAAAACAAAAGGATAAAATTAAAAAACGTCAAAATAACGTTATAGAAATGAGGATGGATGGAGAAATTACTAAAAATGAATACGAAGAATTAAAAAATGAACTAATCGTTCAAATGAATCAAATGAACGAGCAATTAGTACTCTATCAGACTCAAATAGAGAATTTAAGAAACAAAAAAGATGATGATCAAAAAGTAGAGAAGATAATTGAAACTCTGGACGATATAGAACGAATAGATCCTGAAATATGTAACCAATTTTTAAAAACATTTATTAATAAAATATGGTTTAGTAGTAATATGAATTCAAGTCATGATACTACTCAAAGTAAGGAAATTGCCACTATTAAAATAGAATGGATCTAATTCAACATTCTAACATTCTATTAAACGATTCCCTCTAGAAATCTCCCATTAAACAGCCACGTAAGGTCATTTTTTTTTGAGAATCTTAAATTTAAAAAATAAAAAGTTCAGCAAACCATCTCCGAAAAGATAGGACTGAACTTTTTTATCATGCAATATTAAAATTTATCTGTTATTGATCAATTTAACTAATTCATTAAAGTATTTTTCAGCTTCCTTAGTGCTTCTTGCATTTTTTAATTTTTTCTTTAAAATATTGTAATGAAAATCTACTACTTCATTGGTCGCATCATTAGTACTGTCATCAACATTATTTTGGACAATTTCATCGACAACAACAGTATCGGTTTGATGCATATTTCCCTCCTGAATCGAGAGGGCACTTGTCTTTTTGTTTTCACTTTTCTCTTTCTCCATTTCTTCAAGCGTCGAACTAAAATCAATTATTTTATCATTAACGTTTTTATCAACTAATTTTTCTAAATACGCACCACCGCTAACTCCACAAATAAAAGCATAAATGATAACGGATTCAGGAGTTTGTTCAGTTGTCGTTAGAACAGCAATAAGGTATGATACACAACCTGCCATAGCTCCAAGAATGATTTCTCTCTTAGAACCTAATGAATATCGTTCTCTACCATCAGAATCTTTAAATCGATAACTTCTAATATAGCCCTCATTTGCTAATAATATATTAGCATAGCCACCTATCGCACCAATTAATATTGATAGAATGGTCAGAAATAAATCGTTAGAAGATAATGTATCGAGCCAATTTTCGTACATATTGCTCCCCTCCCTTTTTTGTAAACTATATGGAGGCTTTTTTTAGAATAGTACAATTAGATGTAATACGATTAGATAGCGAAATAAGTTGATCTAAGTCTTCTAGTTAACAAATTAACTCTTTACGTGTACTTGTTTATTTATAAAAGAGCGAATGGTTTGATTAAATTTTTCTGCGGCTTCCATTTTGGTTACATGGCCAGTATTTTTGAAAATAATTAATTTTGAATTTGGAATACTTTTATGCATTATTAATTGGACCCATACAGGAGTAATGGTATCATACTCACCACCAATAATAAGCGTTGGTACTTTTATATTTGGTAATAATTCTCTATTATCAACGTTAAAACAGGCTCTCATTGACTTGTCATATCCTTCTGGATTTGGGCGATAATATTGTTTAAATTGTTGTAATAACTCTTCTTCCCATGTAAATAGGCACGCTCTTATTGTCATCTCTCTTATTTGTTGTGGTGTAAAAATTTTTGATCGAAGCTCCTTATAATGAATAAACCATAAACCTAGTAATCTAGGAGCAAAATGAAATGTACTAACTAGAATTAAAGAGCGACATCTTGCAGGTGCTTGACGGTAAATCTCTTGTGCGACAGTCCCACCCATAGATAAGCCTAGTATATGTGCACTTTCAATTTCTAACTGATCCATTAAATCAAGGACATCTTTTGCGAAATTCTTAATTGATATTCCTTCAGTTAAATGATTTTCTCCATGGCCACGCAAATCAGGAATAATTAAATCGAATTCATTTGCTAGCTCATATTGTTTAATCCAACTTTCTTTTACTTCACCAAGACCATGAATTAATACGAGAGGTTCTCCAGTACCTAACCGGTCGTAATACAGTTTGATCTTTTCAGTCTTAGTAACGTACAATTTTATCACTCCTTTGGTATTGGTTTTACGAAATTATTTAACGTTAAAAACGGTATGTTTGGAGTTTTTAGAAAATTTATAATAAATTATATTTGGTGTATTGACGGTATATTCATCTATGTGTAAAATACACCTATAGATTTTATGTAGAGGTGTTACCAATGAACATTGATAAAGATAAAAATATTGCTCCTTCAAAAAATTTTATTATGCCTTTTATTCTTCTACTTCTTAGTCGGATGACACTTCATGGATATGAATTAATTCAAAAGCTTCACGCATTCGGGTTTCAAACACTAGACCAAGGAAATTTATATCGATTATTAAGACAACTAGAGAAAGAAAACCTTGTACAATCAAAATGGGATACAAAAGGAAGCGGACCTGCTAAGCGCTGCTATTCAATTACAGAAGCTGGGAAGGCTTACTTAAGAGGTAACGCGAGACAACTCGAACTTTACCAATCAATGCTTGATCAATTTTTCAAAATGTACACTAGTTTTCTTGAGCTCTACATTCCTCCATTACAAAAAGAGGATAAAATAGAGAAAAATTCGAAATCAAAAGAGGAGGAAGAGATTTGACGACTCAGAAAGTTTCAAAACAAAAAGCGGAAGTTGTTCCAAAAATTGAAGCTGAGAAAGTAGAAAATTATTTTATGGATCCTTTTTTTAATACACTTTGGGACCAATATGAAGATAGTTTTAATCACTTAAGAGCGAGTAGAGAACAAAGGTTTAATTCGTTTATGAAAGTGTTAAAAGAAACAAGGAAATTTAATGAGGAATATCGTAATGCAGTAAATGGTTTATTTGGGGAAGTAAAGAACTTTAATCATCATTTAAAAGTAAGAACATCTAAAATTAGAATCGCAAATTCAGATGAATCTTCAGCTGTTCAATTAAGTGTAAACCTATTTGAAGAAACGGTAAATAAATTTGGTGAGTTATTATCTACTCCTTTCAAAGCCTCAGTTGAGTTAATTGAAAGAGTGGAGGAGCAATGTGAACAAACTGGTGAATACTACATAGAGAGTTTAAAGGAAAGAGATCGAGTTTGGTCATCATTAAATGAACATTACTTAGAACAGTTAAGGGCAGCTCATACAAGCTTTAACCATCGTATTGAAGATAGCTTTAAAATGTTTACATTTGAAAGTAAATAAGACTAACTATTAAACAACTCATATAAATCAGATGAGTTGTTTTTTATGCTTTTACACATATATTTTACCAACTGCTTCAATGAACTATAGACTAGAACTCTGAATAGTCTATAGAGGGGTGTTTCTTCATGAATAAGTTTAAATATGAAGAAATTGGTAAGATTAATGCAAAACTTGCTGCTGAAGCATTACTAAAATTAACTATAAAAATAAAAAATGAAGAGATAAAAATAAATACATCTAATAAGCCACTCACTTAAAAATTTAAGTGGTATCTTTGTTTGGTTAGCCAATAAAAATAGAAAGTTAACAAATATTAAACTGATGGATGGCGTTTTTGTTTATGAAGTCAATAATCATGACGGACTTTATGTTGAGAATACTCTTCAGCTTCTCAACGAATATGATGGGAAAAAACTTGAGAAAGAATGGATAGAAGTAAATTATTCATTTTCTTTTGGGGATCTCGTTCAAGTAAATGGATATGAAAAAGAAATCTTTCGAATTGTTGGATATCGTACAGAAGTTTGGCGATATAAAAATGACGCGTGGGAAGATACAATCTATGAATTAGCGCGTATTACTGATGGAGAATGGTTAGAAGCCGATGAAACAGATTTAACCTTAATTGCATCAGCACAAACTGCAAATGCAATTTTAAAGAAACTAAGAAATGATAAAAATGGCATTACAAAATTAGACTTAGAAAAACTTCGCTCAATGAATGATTTTAATAAAAACAGAAATAAAACAACAAAACAAGAAATTATTGATGGATTATTAGATATATATAATGATTACGCTGTTTTATATTCAATCTTCCAAGACGAAGAATACAAAATTGTAATGGATTTAGTGCTTAAAAATTTAAATAAATTCTCAGAGAAGAAAACAAATTGAGAGAGAGGATATTCTACAATAATTGTAGAATTATATGAATCATAAAAGGTATGCCTATCCCTATTAAAATAAAAAATGCAATTGTCGTCAGTTTTTCAACAGCTTCTTCAAACATTTCTTCATTAACCATAATTTCTTTTAAATTAGCTAGCTTGTCCATTTTCATCATATTAAAATCGCTCCTTCAACATGTTTTAATTGAATATATGCTTGTCATTGTTGTATTATGCTAAAGGTTACATATTAATATTTTTTTGTGCTTGGTAAGGTTTTTTTCATATTTTCTCATTTTTCACATATTAACTAGTAAGGGGTGATGCTAGTGAAAGAAATTGAGGTAGTTATTGATACGGAAGAAATAGCAGAATTTTTCTATCAACAGCTCATTCAGCGAGGGTATGTTCCTGAGGAAGAGGAAATTGAAGAACTAGCGGATATTACGTTTGAGTACTTATTGGAAAAATGTATGATTGATGAAATTGATGAGGAAGATGAATAGTCATGAAAGTGGCGACGGGAGCTCTCGTCGTTTTTCTTTTGTTTATCCAAAGTACAAGCAATTAAATCTCATTAATTGGAAATTATATTGGAGGTTTGTATGAAAAAAAATAATTGGATACTAATTTTTACTTCTATTTTTCTATTTGTTATTTTAGGACTTATTTATGATTCGAAAATGATTCGGAGTTTGGATAATTCAGCGTTTAAATTCTTTGAATTCATTCGAACAGATGCACTAGATTCATTTTGTTATTTTTTAAGAGATTTTGGTTCTTCAAAAATGTATTTAACATTTGCTGCCATCATTTTAGTTTATTCAATTATACGTAAGCGTATTTGGACTGGTTTATCGCTTCTTATTACATTATTGACAGCTAGAGTGGTTGTTTCCTTTTTAAAAGATCTATATGAAAGACCACGACCAAGTTCGATGTATTATGTGGAAAGTGGATTTAGTTTCCCAAGTGGTCATGCAGTTATGGCAACGACCTTCTTTCTAACATTAGGGTTTATTCTAATTGTCATTCAACCTGCGTTGATGAAACACAAAAAAATGATTCAATTGATCGTTCTTTTAATGATATTTTTAATATCAATGAGTAGAATTTACTTACATGTACATCATTTTTCAGATATTATTGCTGGATGGTTAGTAGGATATGCATGGTACAGTATTTGTAAAAATGTATTTATTAATTTACATGAAAGAAAACAGCTGTAATTAAATATTCAAAAAGTACACCTATAATCGAGATGTTATAGGTGTTTCTTTTTGAATAAAATTTAAAGCCAATAAACTTGGTTTAAAAATAAAGTATATTTAATTGTAGCATCAGTACGTTTATCGAATTCTCGAGAGCGAAAGCCATATGTTATATTGACAACTACTTCATAAGGGGAAATGATTTTAGCACTTGTATCAATCGTTGTTCTAAAAAACATTCCTTCTTGATCAGAAAAACCATAATCGATTCCGTTTAAAACACTACTTGCATGTAAAACTCTAAACGGATATGTTCTAAATAATCGAGAAATCGTTCTTCCTCCGGTTAGTGCTTCTGGAAAGCGAACAACATCTTCAATGAAATTAAGCACAATAAATCACCTCATTAGATGTATATGATCTAAATCAAGTCCAAATTGACTATAAATGGTAAACTAGGAAAAAAGGATATGCACAAAAGAATCATAAAAAAACTTGATAAAGAGCATACGAAAAACCACAAGGATCCATTACCTTGTGGTTAAATTTTTTATATAGATTTTAAGTTAATCCCAGTCTCATAATAAAGATTTAACTAAGTTTATATTATTCAAATGTTGATAAAAATTCTTCAACTGACTCTGGTGTTTTTGCATTTGCACTATGTAAGTGTCCGATTTTTTCGCCATCTTTATAGACAAGTAAACTTGGAATTCCCATTACTTGTTGTTCACTAGCGATTTCTGGAAATTCATCGCGATCCATTGTGTACCAAGTAAAAGATGGATGCTCTTCAATAACGTCACCGATAAAAGCATCTAAACGTGTACAGTCAGGGCACCAAGTTGCGTAAAATTTCACTACGATAGGCTTTTCACTTTTAATTACTTCTTCATATTTTTTAACATCTTCTATTTTTTCCATAATTGCCTCCTAAGCTTTGATAGGTTTATTTTGAATCATATTTATTAGTATTTCAATTATTTTAACTTAATAATGCATTTTTTGAATTAATGTGATTAAAATGCATACAAGCGTTCGTATGTTGATGTAAAATATTAGATAGAAAAGCTGTACTAATAATTACTAACAATGAAAGTAAATAAATGAGGTGTATTTAATGAAGTTTATTCATACAGCAGATTGGCATCTTGGTAAAATTGTACATGGTGTACATATGACAGAAGACCAACGATTTATTTTAGATGAATTCATTTCAATCATTAAAGAAGAAAAGCCAGATGCAGTTGTAATAGCCGGCGATTTATATGATAAAAGTATATCTCCAACTGAGGCGATTGAACTATTAAATGACGTTTTCCATAAGATTGTAATTGAATGTAATACGCCCATTCTTGCAATTGCTGGAAATCATGATAGCGCTGAACGAATTGAATTTGGTAGCCGTTTTATGGAAAAAGAAGGTTTATATTTAGTAGGAAAATTTCAAACACCATTTAAGAAAGTTATATTGAATGATGATGATGGTGAAGTTCATTTTTATTTAATCCCATATGCCGAACCAAGTATTGTACGATATAACTTACAAAACGACGATATTCATTCACATGATGATGCGATGAAAGCAATCATAAATAAAATTCGAGATGAAGAATTAGACCCTTCAGTACGAAATGTATTTGTTGGACATGCATTCGTCACAAAAAATGGTGAGCCTTCAGATGAAGAGACAGAGGGAGAACGAACGCTCTCTATAGGTGGCGCTGAGTATGTATCACACCATAATTTCAAACATTTTAACTATACAGCTCTAGGACATTTACATCGTGCACATTTTGTAGGAAATCAATCAATTCGATATTCTGGATCACCATTAAAGTACTCACTTTCAGAAGAAAACCATAAAAAAGGTTGCTTAATTGTTGAATTAAAAGCTGACGGTGAGTTATCAGTAGTTAAGAAAGATTTTCATCCAAAAAGAGATTTAAGATCAATCGAAGGAACGATCGAGGAAATCAGACAGCATACTGTGAATCATGATTATGTATTTGTTAAATTAACTGATGATCATATGGTAGTGCATCCGATGGAGCAAATCAGAACCGTTTATCCAAATGCAATGCATGTAAGTCGAAAGCGGACAACACTACAATCAGATAAAACAAATCAACTGAGTGTAGTCGAAAAACAATCAAAAAATCAACTTGAGTTATTCCAATCTTTTTATAAAGAAATGAAAAATGATGATTTGAAAATTGAAGATGAAGAATATATGAAAGAGATTATTCACGAAATCTTTGTAAGGGAGGAATAGATTTGAAGCCATTAAAAGTAGTACTTCATGCATTTGGACCTTACAAGGATAAGGTACATGTTGACTTTAGTCGACTAAATGAAAAAGGATTATTTGCAATTACTGGTCCAACAGGTGCAGGGAAAACAACAATATTTGATGGAATTTGTTTTGCACTATTTGGAGAAGCAAGTGGTGAAAATAGGAATGACCAAACATTACTTCGAAGTCATTTTGCAGATGATGATCTATATACTAGTGTTGAATTGACATTTGAATTAAAAGGAAATCATTATCATATTTTTAGACAAAAAGGTCATCAAAAGAAACAAAATAAAGGTATTACAGGCGACAAAATCGAGTTTTATAAAATTGAGAATGATGAAAAAGTACCTTATTGTCAGGAATTTAACAAAACTTCAATCGTTAATAAAAAAGTAGAAGAATTATTAGGGATCAATGCAGATCAATTTAAACAAATCGTATTACTTCCTCAAGGGGAATTTAGAAAATTATTAGTTTCAGATACAAAAGAAAAGGAAGAAATTTTACGTAAGATTTTCAGAACCGAACTTTTCGAAAAAGTAACTGAAAGATTGAATTTAGCTAGAAAAAGCATAGAAAGTCAATTTACTAATTTAAAGCAGAAAATCGTTATTAAATTAGAAGTAATTGAAAATTTATTAAGCGAAAAAGGGATTCAAATTTCCGACGAATCTCAAATTAATCTTCATATTGTGAATGAAATTTTAACTGAACATATTTTAAGTTTAATTGATGATTTAAAAAGACTTGAAGAAAATGAGAAAATACAAAAATCACAATTAGAAGTTAGTCAGCAAAAACTATTTTCAGCAGAAACACATAATAAAAATATTGATCGTTTACACGAGGTCATTGAATTATTAACAATGTTAAAAGGCCAAGAGGTAGAAATAGAAAATAAAAAAGTAAAAATTAAATTAGCCACAAATGCTGAAAAAGTATTGCCTATAAAAACTGAACTTGAGAAACTAAATAATTCTCTCCAAGTTACGAACGATACATTATTATTCGAAATAGAGAGTTTAAAAGAAACTCTCATTAAAATTGAAAAAATCTCTGCGGAAGTAGCTACATTACCTGAAGAGCAAAAAAAATTAGGTAGCTTAGAAAACCAATTGAGTAATTTATTAGATTTAAAAGAAGATGTTGATCAGTTTCAAAATCATAAATTAGCGTTTCATAATAAGTCCAAACAGCTTCTATTATTAGAAAATGAAGAAAAGACATTACAAGATGGTTTAAAGAAAGAGAATGAAGAATTAATTCAATTAAAAGAGCAACTAATTGACTTAGAAGGTATTCATGATCAATGGGCTAAGCTCACCTTATTAAATAAGGAAATTTCATTAAAAGGTGGGTTTGCTAAACGAATCTTTTTTGCAAAAAAAGAATTAGAGCAAAAACTAAATGAATGTCGTATAAAAAATTTAGAGCATATTAAATTGAAAAATGAATTGGACAAAATTGAAAGTGAAATGCATCAGCAAAAAGCCGCTTTTTTAGCGAAAGATTTAAAGGATCAAGAGCAATGTCCAGTTTGTGGGAGTACCCATCACCCATCTCTTGCTAAATTTAATGGAACTGTAAATGAAGATGAAGTAGAAAAGTTGAAAATGCAAGTAAATCAATTTCAGACTGAATTAGCTACAATTCAAGGGGAAATTAAAAGTAAAGAAAATTCATTAAAAATCGATGAACAATCATTTTTTGAGGAGCATGGGCAATTTGATTTTACAAATGAAGGTCTTAAAGCTCTTGCTAATGAGTTTAACGATAATCAAGTAAAATTAACTAATCTGACTGAGAAAAAGGCTGCTTTCGAAAAGATTAATAATTTAATAAAAACAAAAGAACAATTCATTAGGGACCTAACTTTAAAAGTTTCAGAGAAGACTGAGTCAATGAATAAGTTTACGAATGAACTAAATGAATTAAAGATTCACATCGTACAAATTGAATCAAAATTACCTGAATCTTTAAGAACTGTTGAGAAATGGCAATTGGAAAAAAATGAAATTGAAAAAAATATCGCATTATTAAAAGCTAAAATTTCTAAAATTGAAGAAGAACATAAAATCCTAACTAAGCAAAAGACGGTTAAAGAGACGACTCGTACTCATCTTGAGAATGAAATTTTAAAATTAAATGACGAAATTCGAACGACAACGGTTCTTTATCATGAAAAATTATCTGAGTACGAGTTTAATGGAGAATCTGAGTTTACGAGTGCTATTGAATATATACAATTGATCGATCAATATCGAAATGATTTATTAATGTTCGAAGAGAATCTTCAAAGATTGAGTACAGAAAAAGAATTGCTTGAAAAACAAGTTCAATCGATGGAAAAAGTAGATGTAAGTGAACTTAAAATGAAGGTAAAAGAAATTACTCAGCATTTAGACTCGATTGTTAATGAGATGATACGTATTCAAGAATTAAATAAGCGATTGAGTCAATTGAAAATTGACTTAAAAATTTATCAAGAGGATTTTGTAAAAACTGAAAAAAAATTAGCAGGTTTAACTGATTTATATAAAGTTACAAAAGGCGATAATGATAAAATGATTTCGTTTGAGCGGTATGTCTTATTAGATTATTTTGAACAAATTATTGATTCGGCAAATATTCGACTTGATCATTTATCAAACGGTCAATTTCAATTGCAAAGAAAAGATGCAGTTGAAAAAGGTAGAAAACAAAGTGGGTTAGGATTAGAAGTTTATGATTCCTATACCGGACTTGCTAGGGATGTAAAAACATTATCTGGTGGGGAGCAGTTTAATGCTTCACTTTGTTTAGCACTAGGTATGGCAGATATTATTCAAGCTCATAAAGGTGGCGTATCAATTGATACGTTGTTTATAGATGAAGGATTTGGATCTCTAGATGAAGAATTACTATCAAAAGCAATTGATACACTTATTCAGCTTCAAAAATCAGGCCGTTTAATTGGCGTAATTTCTCATGTGCAAGATGTAAAGGATGCAATGCCTGCAGTAATTGAAGTTCATAAAACGAACAAAGGATATTCTGAGATTTCTATTTTAATAAAATAAAGTCAAAATTATTGCCGGACCGGAAACAAATTAGTGTTTCCGGTTTTTTATATTTATACTTACATTCATATTTGAGATTATCACTACCACTATATGTGTATTCCAGGTTCAAATGAAATCGTTTGGTCTTTTCCATTCATTGTGACATGTACTCCAAAGGGGACTCCGTAATTCGGTGAACAATGGCCAATTGGAAATCCACTTAGAACGGGCAATCCTAGTGGGATGATATGATCATGCACTATTTGAGGAATAGAAAGGGAGGCTTTTCGTTTTTGAGGTCCGCATTCGTTAAAATCTCCTAAGATAATCCCTTTACAACCCTCAAGCTTATTTGCCAATCGCAATTGATTAATCATGCGATCGATACGGTACGGTTCTTCTTGAATGTCTTCAATAAATAAAATCTTACCTTTTGTATCCACCTCATAAGGTGTACCAATCGTACTTGTTAAAACTGTTAGATTCCCACCGGTGATTGGGGCAGTAACAGAATATGAAAATGCTGGGTATGTATTTGCTTCCGAAGCGGTAAAAGTGAAACTTAGTGGTTCTAATAATTGGTTGAAAGAACCTATTGTCTCTGCTGGAACATCATCTGCTCCGCATTCTTGCATCATAGGTCCATGGAACGTCACCAGGTCTGCTTTTTGTTGGAAAGCAATATGCAAAGCTGTAATGTCACTATATCCCCAAAAGATTTTCGGATTGTTTTTGATTTGCTCAAAGTCAATATCTTGAAGCAATCTTCCGCTTCCATATCCTCCGGTTGCGCACAATACAGCCTTTACTTCAGGGTCAGAGAAGGCTTTATGTAAGTCTGACACTCTGTTTTCATCACTTCCTGCAAGATATCCCCGCTTTTCTGTTACGCCATTACCGATAAGAACATTCAGTCCTGCTTGTTCTAATGTTAACTTCATCTTCATCACATTTTCAATATTCGGTGGACTCGATGGCGCAATCATCATTACTGTATCCCCTATTTTCAATGCATTTGGTCTTCGCATATTTTTCCTCCTATTTATGTGCCACCTAATATATATTCTATATCTAGCATTAATTTCCCCATCTCATGCAGTTTTTTTATGTGATTTCTACATTAGAAGGGGATTATCTATATAAAAGAGAATTTAACAGTAAAATAATTGCAAAGGAGATGTTTAAGTGAAATCCTTAGAAAATGTAGAATTTAAAGCAGAAATTTCAAAAGAAAAGCTAGTACAGTGGAGAAGACATCTGCACAAATATCCAGAGCTTTCTTTTCAAGAGGAAAAAACCTCTCAATTTGTATTTGATACATTGCGGTCATTCGGAAATCTGGAGCTATCACGCCCGACCGCATATAGCGTGATGGCTAGATTAGTCGGTGGAAAACCCGGTAAAACGCTGGCAATCCGTGCCGATATGGATGCCCTTCCAATTGTTGAAGAAAACAGCTTTGAGTTTGCCTCAACAGTCCCTGGAGTCATGCATGCCTGCGGCCACGACGGGCATACAGCCATTTTACTCGGAGCGGCTGAAATATTGGCAAAGCATAAAAGTGAAATCAGTGGAGAAATCCGTTTCTTGTTCCAGCATGCCGAGGAACAATTTCCTGGTGGAGGAGAGGAAATGGTGCAGGCGGGCGTAATGGAAGGGGTTGATTACGTAATCGGTTTGCACCTCATGTCCGGTTTAGAAGTTGGCAAAATCGGTATCGTTTACGGAGCAATGATGGCAGCACCTGATACGTTTCATATCACAATCCGAGGCAAAGGCGGACATGCCGCGCATCCGGAAGAAACTGTAGACAGCATCGCAATCGGAGCACAAATAATATCAAATTTGCAGCATATTGTTTCGAGGGCAACTGATGCATTTGCGCAAAGAGTTTTATCTGTTACCCAATTTCACTCAGGAACCGCTGATAATATCATTCCTGATACTGCTGAAATTGTCGGTACGGTGCGTTGCTTTGATGAAAAATTGCGAAACGATGCTGAGGTGCGAATTGAACAAATCGTAAAAGGTATTTGCGAGGCAAATGGAGCAAGCTATTCTTATCACTACCGATATGGGTACAGACCAGTTATCAATCATGATGCAGTCACAAAAGTACTAGAACAAACGGCTATCGAGTTATATGGAAATGCATCTGTTGCGTATATCAAACCATCTATGGGTGGGGAAGACTTTTCTGCATTTTTACAAAAAGCGGATGGCTGCTTCTTTAAAATTGGTTCAGGAGCAGAAGAAAGTGAAAGTACGTATCCACATCATCATCCAAGGTTTACAATCGATGAAGATTCTCTTGTTATTGGCGTTAACATGTTCCTGCATGCAGCATGTAATCTTTTGGGTAAGGAAGAGAGGGGTAACGACCTTCAAATATAAAAAAAACCATCATTTTTTGTTCGATAGATTGAATTTAAAAGAGGTGATGTGTTAAATATACAGAATATTTAAACTGTTACACAGGAATGTGAGGAGGAAGATTTTATTGAATCAACAAACCAAACGTTTAACAGCTTTACTGCTTACTTTAGGTATTGCACTTCCTGGATGTGCAACCCAAAAAGACAAAGCAACAACAGTCGAGGGCTCGATTAAGCCACATGCAAAACAAGTGCTGCATTTAGTGGAAACATCTGAACTTTCATCAATGGATTCCTCTCTAGTGGAAGATTCTACAACTCTCAGTGTGTTAAACAATGTTATGGAGGGGCTATATAGACAAGGAAAAGATAGCCAGCCAATATCAGGAATTGCAAAATCTTATACAGTGAGTAAAGATAAAAAGACTTATCTATTTAAACTGCGTGATGCAAAATGGTCTAATGGCGATCCGGTGACGGCTCATGATTTTGAGTTTGCTTGGAAACGCACATTGGATCCGGCCACAGCTTCTGGATATGCCTACATTATGTATGATGTTAAAAACGCAAAGAAGATAAATGAAAAGCAACTCTCTGTAGATCAATTGGGAGTAAAGGCTATTGATAATCATACGTTAGAAGTACAACTCGATAATCCAGTGCCATATTTTCTAAGTTTGACCACACTTGCCCCGTTCATGCCGCAAAATGAAAAGGTTATACAAGAAGAGGGCAAGAAATACGGACTGGAAGCGAATTCCGTTGTTTATGACGGCCCGTTTAAAATGAGTGAATGGAAACATGAACAAAGCTTTAAACTTAAGAAAAACCCTGAATATTGGGATAAAGATACAGTAAAGTTGGATGAAATTGATTTTAATATTGCGAAGGATAATTCAACAGCTGTCAATCTATATGAGACGGGAGCAATAGACAGGGTAAGTTTAACAGCCGAATTTGTGGACAAGTATAAAGACGATAAAGATTTTAAAACAGCACAAGAAGGAAGGCTTATTTATTTAAAGCTAAATAACCAAAATCCTATTTTAAAAAACGTGAATGCGCGTAAAGCAATTGATATGGGCTACAACAAAAAAGGGATTACAGACGTACTATTAAATAACGGGTCAACACCAGCTTACGACTTTGTCGCTAGAAATTTGGCATATGGTCCAGATGGGAAAGATTTCCATGATACAACAGGGGATTTTAATAAAACGAATATTACGAAAGCAAAGGAATATTGGGAAAGAGCTAAGCAGGAGCTTGGAAAACAAAGCGCTACTTTAGATCTTCTGATTGCAGAAGATGATAATAATAAGAAAATTTCTCAATATTTGAAGTATGAACTTGAAAAAAATCTACCTGGCTTAACTGTGAACATTAAGATGCAACCTGCACAGAATAAATTTGCGCTGGAAGATAAGCTTGAGTACGATATCTCTCTAGCAGGATGGGGAGCGGATTATCCAGATCCGATGACATTCTTAGATAAATGGGTATCGAACAATAATATAGGATACTCGAATCCGAAGTATGATGAATTGATCACAGAAGCTAAAACAACTCTCCTACAAGACCCGCCAACACGCTGGAAGACTTTAGCAGAGGCTGAAAAGCTATTGCTAGAAAAGGACGCAGCCATTTCACCTATCTATCAAAATGGTGTGGCATATTTGGAAAAATCATTTGTGAAAAATGTTTACAATCACCCATATGGAGTGAAAAATTCCTATAAATGGGCGTACATAAAAAAATAAGAGGTACAAAGGTACTTCTTTTTGGAGAATATTGGATTAAGTTAGATGAAAAAGATAGTGTGTAGAAAAGTCCAAAAATTTGTTTTTCAGACTGATTGCAAGCGCTTGTCTTTCGAGGCGCGAAGTTACCTTAGACGGAAATGAGCACCGCTCAATAGGTGAAGCAATGAAGAAAGAGAGCGCTTGGCAGGAAGTCTGAAGGGGTGTCTAAATAGACAGCCCTTTTTTTATATATAAAATTCAGAGCAATTAATGAAAAATTTTCGACTAGAATTTTTTAGAATGAAATATATTTAGATACTAGTAAACTCGTTATATAAATATGTGAATCTTAATTTACTTTCTTTAAAAATGGAGGGATTTAGCAATATTTGACATAGTATTGCATATTTAAACAAGAATAGATATAATAATTAAAAATCTAAATATATTAAATTTTCAATATATTTTATCTAATCAGAAATTTAACTACATAAAAAAATAATTGGGGGTATTTAAATGAAAAAGGTTAAAAAACTATCGTTTGCATTTGCAGTGACGACAGCTTTAATTTTATCCGGTTGTGGTAAGGATGCAAAAACAAGCGGAACAGAGGATAAACCATTAAGAGTTGTTACTGATGCTGCCTATGCACCATTTGAATATCTTGATAACGGTAAAATAGTAGGATTCGATGTTGATTTTACGAATGCAGTTGCAAAAGAAGCTGGGCTGAAAATCAAAATTGTAAATACGGGATGGGACCCATTATTTGCTGAAATTGGCGGCAAGACTGCTGATATCGGTATGTCTTCAATTTCAATTAATGCGGAGCGTGAGAAAACATATGATTTTACGACACCTTATTTTCTTTCAATTAACAAAATTCTAGTTCCTGAAGGGAGTAGTATTAAATCAGCCGCAGATTTGAAGGGCAAAGTAGTAGCAGTTCAAAATGGTACAACAGGACAAGAAGCAGTTGAAAAAATGTATGGTAAAAACAATGAAAATCTAAAAAAATTCGAAAATAACAATTTAGCAATTTTAGAGCTTCTAAATGGTGGGGCTGATGCAGTAGTTGCGGACAATGGTGTTCTTGAAGCGTACGCAAAAAATAATCCAGATAAAAAGCTAGTTGTTATTGATGATAAAAATAGCTTTGAACCAGAATATTACGGTTTATTACTTCAAGATGGAAGTAAATTAAAAGGTAAACTTGATAAAGCAATTAAAGAAGTAGTAAACAATGGTACTTATGAAAAAATTTACAAAGATCATTTTGGATCAGAGCCAGATCTTGAAACATTAAAAGCAGAAGAAAATAAATAGGAATTTAAAAATTGCGTAACAGGCACTTGTGTTACGCAATTTTATCTAAATGGGGGAAAAGAAATGGGATTTGATTTTGCAATTGTAAAAGAATACATACCGTTTTTCCTTAAAGGAACTGGATTAACAATTGGCTTATCTTTAGCAGGAATATTCTTAGGTACAATAATCGGCTTATTTATTGGATTAGGTAAAATGCAATCAAATAAATGGTTAGCACTACCTTTTGTTTGGTATATCAATTTCTTTAGAGGTACACCGTTATTTGTACAAATATTATTAATACACTTTGGGGTCGTTCCGCAATTTATAGGAGAGACAAACGCAATAGCGGCCGCAATCATTGCACTATCATTAAATGCCGCAGCATATATAGCTGAAATCTTTCGTGCTGGAATTCAATCAATCGATAAGGGGCAAATGGAGGCTTCTCGCTCCCTTGGTATGACGCATGTACAAGCTATGAAACATGTTATTTTACCTCAAGCTGTAAAAAGAATGATTCCTCCACTTGGAAATGAATTTATTGTCTTAATTAAGGAATCTTCCATTGCAGCTATTATTGCAGCACCAGAACTTATGTATTGGGGTAGAGCAATGCAAGGGCAATATTATAAAGTGTGGGAGCCATATATATCTGCTGCAGTAATTTATTTAGTCCTCACATTAACTTTAAGCTTTGTACTAAATCGCATTGAAAGAAGGTTGACTACGGGATGATTAAAGTAGAAAAACTAAAAAAATCATTTGGTTCACTAGAAGTATTAAAAGATATCAACATTACAATTCAACCACGAGAAGTATGCGTTGTGATCGGTCCTTCTGGTTCTGGTAAATCAACCTTTCTTCGATGTTTAAATATGTTAGAATCTATAACAGCAGGTAAAGTTTATATTGAAGACGTCGATCTTACCGATAAAAAAACAAATATAAATAAAATTCGTACCGAAGTAGGTATGGTATTCCAACATTTTAATCTATTTCCACATTTAACAGTTTTAGAAAATATTACTCTAGCACCAAAAAAAGTAAGAAATCGACCGAATGATTTTGCTAAAACGAAAGCACTTGAACTATTAAATAAAGTCGGACTTTCTGATAAAGCGAATGTATATCCTGATTCACTATCTGGTGGACAAAAGCAACGTGTTGCGATCGCAAGAGCACTTGCAATGGAACCAAAAATTATGTTGTTCGACGAACCTACTTCCGCCCTAGATCCTGAAATGGTCGGAGAAGTTTTAGAAGTTATGAAACAACTAGCTAAAGAAGGAATGACAATGGTTATTGTTACACACGAAATGGGCTTTGCTCGTGAAGTGGGTGATCGCGTAATTTTCATGGACCAAGGCTACATAGTAGAAGAAAACAGTCCAGTGCAAATATTTGATTTTCCGAAACAAGAGCGTACGAAAAGTTTCTTAAGTAAAGTATTATAAGAAGTTTATAGAAAGATAGTAGGAAGAAAGAGTCCTACTATCTTTTTATTTGTCATGTTAGAAGTGTTTTCTTTTCATTCTTTTCAAAATATTATGCTAAAATTTATTTAGGACAAAAAAAGGAGTGTAGGACAATGGAAATTCAAAGAGTTTTAGTAACTAGCCGAATTCATCATAGGCTTAAAGATATTATTGAATCACATAATCTATCAAAAGAATTTCGTTTTTTACCTGAAGATGAAGTAACAAAAGAGGATTATGAATGGGCTGATACATATGTTGGTTTTCGTCCAACACCAAATTTTGAATTTGGAAACATAAAATGGGTCCATTCATTGGCAGCTGGTGTAGATAGTTTCATGAAAATTAAATGGAAGAGTGACGTACTTTTAACGCGAACGATTGATGTGTTTGGACCAAAAATGAGTCAATATTGTTTAAGTTACATTCTCCAAGATTCACAATTACATGAACAATTTTCAAATTTACAGTCTGAAAATAAGTGGGAGTTTCATATCCCTAAATCTCTAGAAGATCAAAAAGTAGTCATTTATGGTACAGGTGAAATTGGAGGTTATATCGGAAAAGTTTTATCAAGCTTAGGGATGAAAGTATATGGCGTTTCTATGAGTGGTAGTCAAAAACCATATTTTGAAAAAATAGTTCCGTTCCAAGAAGAATCTAAAATTTTAGATCATGCAGATTGGATTATTAGTGTTCTTCCGTCAACGAATGAAACTAAAAATATATTAAATATGAATACATTTAAACAGTTAAATAATGTAGGTTTCATAAATGTTGGTAGAGGAGCAACTGTGTGTGAGGACTCTTTAAAGGAAGCTTTGAATAATGGTAATATACGAAAAGCTATTTTAGATGTTTTTGCTGTTGAACCACTTCCATCCGATTCTGAATTATGGCAAATGCCTAATGTAAAAATAACACCACATATTTCGGCTGTTACTTTACCAAATGATGGAGTAAGATGTTTTGTCGATACACTCTCAACATTAGAAAAAAACGAGAAACTAAGGAATATAGTGAAGATTGAAAAGGGATATTAATTTTATGATTTATTATGGCATTGCCGTGAAAGTTTTGCCAGGAGACGAATGATCATTAAATTTTTCATTTTTATCACAAACATGTTAGGATATACAAGTAACAATTTGATAAAAAAGGAGCATACAAAAAATGGCAATTATTGACGTTTCAATCGTACCAATCGGCACCGAAACACCTAGTGTAAGTGCATATGTAGCAAATATACATAAAGTTTTAGAAAAGTATAATGGTGAAGTAAAATACCAACTAACACCTATGAATACAATTATTGAAGGCGAATTACCTTTATTATTAAAAGTTGTACAGGAAATGCATGAGGTACCATTTGAAAATGGAATTTCAAGAGTTGCAACGACTATTCGAATTGATGATCGTCGAGACAAGAAAAGTACAATGGAAGGTAAGTTAGCTTCTGTTCAAGCAAAACTGGAACAAAACTAATTTTTTCTTTATAAAGTGACTAGATAAGTTTAAGTACTTTTAGTCACTTTTTTTATGAATAAGAAAATAATCGCGTGATTATTTTGAATATTTTAATTGAAATTCCATTATTTAGTTGATAAACTAAACTAAACAGTCAGTTTAAATATATTTAATGAGTAAAGGAATGTGTTCACGTGCCAAAAGTCTCAGATGATTACAAAGAACGCAAAAGAGAGAGCCTTCTTGAAAGTGCTTTAAAATGTTTTGGAGAAAAAGGATATCATTCGACAACAATGGATGATATTGTTGCCTATTCTAAAACGAGTAAAGGGCTAATTTATAATTATTTTAAAAGTAAAGAAGAGTTATATTTAACTTTAATGCAAGAAAGAACAGTTCAAACTTTTGAAAAAATTAATCAACGATTTCAAAATATTAGTTCATCAAAAGATAAGTTAAAAGAGTTATTTCAAATGTATAGTGAAATTTCTTTAACAGAAAAATGGCGAAATATGATTAGAGTGCATATGGAGTTTTGGATTAATTCAGCTAGGCATGAAAATCTACAAGCCATTATGATTGAAAGGTACAAAGATCAATACCGTTTATTTTTAAGTGAAATTATTAAACAAGGTATAAAATCTGGTGAATTTAAGAATACAATTGACCCTGATATTATTTCTAGTTTGTTTTGGGCAAATATCGATGGCATTTGTTTACATTATTCAGTTGTAGAGGAAGACGAAATTTACAAGGCACAATTTAAAGCCGCAGAAGAAATGATTATGTCTTATATAGTCATAAAAAAATAAATTCTAGGTAGTGAAGGTGAATACTTTCCTACCTAAAGTTTAAATTCAGAAAATTTTTTATGTTAAAAATAAAGCAAACAACATACACTATTCATACAATAAAATAAACTTAATAGTCAGTTTTGTACTGAAAGGAGGAATAACAATGAATTCTGTCCAAATTAGAATTATTTGTTTATCAATGTATTAATAGGCGTGTTGATTTTAGTTTTGTTGAATGAAGGGATAAAATGGGAAAGAAAGTCTATTTTTTATATACAAAGGCGTTCTCGGATATAGGTAGTATGATGGAATTGGTAGTAATGAATGCAGTTATCTACTCGATGACTAAAAGTACATCATGGCTAGCTGCAGTTTTGGCACTTCGTGTTTGTGGAGGGATTTTAACAAGTTTATTTTCTGGTGTAATTGCGGATCGATATAATCGAAGAAAGCTAATGATATTCAGCGATATTACTAGAGGAATGAGTATTTTACTATTATGCATTTTCCCTTCACCTTTCATGTTTGCGATTGTAGCATTTATCATTGGAGCATTAGGAAGCTTTTTTTCAGTAAGCTTTAGTGCGGATTTGCCACAAATATTTGGTGAAGAAAATATTTTAAAAATAAATGCTTTTATTTCGCGCCTTGCTGCAATTAGTATGGTTATTGGATTTTTAGGATCAGCATTCTTATCAACTGTTGTAGATTATCGTGTAATCATTGGAATAGATGCCCTTTCTTATTTTTTATCCGCATTTGTTCTAATCTTTTATAAATGGGAAAATACGATTAAAAAAAATGTTAACAATCAATGGAAACAATTTTTTTATGATTTGAAAGAAGTAAAAACTTATGTGCTAATAAAACCTCTACTAGTATTTGTATTCATTGTATTTCTATTTCAAACATTCTCAGCTAGCTCTCATAATGTTGGAGTACCAATATTAGCCGAAAAAATTAGTTCTGAACATGCAACATTTTATCAAGGACTAATTTGGGGAGCTTGGGGTATTGGGGGAATCCTTTCGACTTGGTTAATTCCAAAAGTCTCTTGGTTAAAGCAACAGTATCTATTTATGTATTATGGAACATCAGTATTAACTTCAATAGGCTTCATTTTATTTTTATCGAATAAAATATTATGGGTAGTATTCTTATTTGCATTTTTTACAGGCTTTTTTGATAATGCAGCAGGTACTTATTTTTCAACAATGATTCAAAAAACCGAAAATTCCATAAGAGGTCGAATCTTCGGGGTCGCAAATTTGTTAAATAGGGTTGGTTTTACGATTGGCTTTGTAGCTGTTTCACCATTATTATCAGTCTTATCAATGCCACATCTTGTTTGGTTGTTCCATGGTAGCCTAATTATAATGATCTTATGTGTAACTAGTTACTTACTATTTAAGAAAAAAATTGCCTTTAACGATGATCAAATTCAGCAAACTGAAAATGAACTAATAGTTTCTAAATAATATTGCTAAAAGGACGTGTATTTATGGAAACGAATTTGAAAAAAAGTATAGAGCTGGAAAAAATAAATTATTTTAGATGTAGCGAAGTAGATATTGATTTAGCTTATCAAGCATTTTCAATTGGTTTTTCAGATTATATCGTTAAATTCAATTATACTAAGGAGCAATTTGTAAATTTGTTTTTTGGTCCAGAAGGTAATAAACCTGAGCACTCATTCGTAGCAATTCATGAAAATGAAGCGGTTGGTGTAATTCTAGGCGGTATTAAAGTCTATGAAAATATTAAAACAATGCGATGTGGAACGTTGGCTATTAGTCCAGATTATAGAGGTGTAGGTGTTAGCCAAAAATTATTTGAACTACACAAAGAAGAAGCCAAGAAAAACGGATGTAAACAACTATTCCTTGAAGTAATTGTTGGAAATGATCGAGCAATTAATTTTTATAAGAAACTTGGATATGAAAAGATTTATGATCTTTCCTATTTTTCGAAAACAGATTTAATTAGTTTACAACAAATGCAATTCGAATCTAGTACAGAAATAAATAAAGTTGAATTAAATATTTTCAAAGAAACAATTACGAAATGGGACTATCATATAAACTGGCAAAATGACATTGATTATTTAGAAAAACTAACTAATTTTAGTTACTATATAGCTAGAGATAACAATGAAAAAGTTGGCGCATTAGCAGTTAATGAAAATGGTAGAATAAGCCTCCTAATAATTGATAAAGTTTACCGTCATAAAAAAATAGCAACTAACTTATTACAAACTGCGGCCATTGATCTAAATTTAAAATCCTTCTCAACATCAATACCAAATAACAATAGCCTAGAAAGTTTCTTTCAGAAACTAGAATTTAAGAAAGAAAAAATAGCTCAATTTGAAATGTACAAAATGATCTAGTGATATGAGAAAGGAAAGAGTGGCAATTTTGTACTTTTGCCTAGATACATGGCCTTGCTCCTAAATGACCAAATCTCCGTACATTAGATAGTATGGAGGTGATTTATAATGTATGATTATCGTCAACAAATTGAGCAACCATATTATCCATATTCCGGAGTACCGCAACAAGAGGACGAAAGATTTTTCCCGTTCTTCTTTCCGTTTTTATTTGGTGCAGCGGCATTTGGCCCATGGGGCTGGGGAAGACCGTGGGGGTGGGGCCGTCCATGGGGCTGGGGAAGACCGTGGGGTTATTATCGACCATGGGGCTGGCATGGCGGATGTTGTGGAAGACCTTGGTAAATTAAAAAAATATTGAATTAGGTGTCTCATAAGTTATCATACTTTTGAGACACTTTTTTTTATGTTTTGAAAAATTCTGATCGATGAAAATAAAAAATATCCCACAAGGAAAATAAGTACCTTGTGGGAAGTTTTATTTTAGAATTAATTTTATTAAAAATGGAATAAGAATAGAGGCCAATATTGCACTAAGCGTCATTGCAATTGAACTAATTGCTTGTTCAATTTTACCATATTCTGCTGCTTTCGCTGTACCTACTCCATGTGATGAGATTCCATACGAAGCTCCAATCGCAACAGGGTGGTCTATGTTAAGCTTTGATAGAATAGCAGGACCAAACATTGATCCTGAAATACCGGCAATCATTACATATACAACAGTTAAAGACGGAATACCACCTATCATTGAAGTAATCCCCATTGCTAAAGGGGTTGTAACTGATTTTGCTGCCAAAGAAAGCAGAATGATTTTTTTTAATCCTAGCCATAATGATAAGTACACGCCTGAAAGTAGACCGACAACTGTTCCAGCAATTACACTAACTAATATCGAAATACAATGTTTCTTTAATGTTGCCCGATGTTCGTATAATGGATAGGCAAAGGAAACTACAGCGGGACCTAAAAGTAAATTAATCCATTTTCCTCCAAGCATATACGATTCGTATGAAATATGAAGATTTACAAGAATTAAGATAATAACTGTAGTAGAGGTTACAATCGGAATCATTAACGGGTAAGTGAATTTAGCGTACATTTTTTTTGCTAGAATATAACACAAAATGGTTAAGAGGATAAATAGCAAACACTTAATGTCCTTCATTCGTATCCCTCCCAATTAATAAATCGTTTGTTTGTTTTTTGGGGGCTCTTGAAGTAAGATACGAACTAATACTTGCTGTAATAGTAAATACAACAGCTGTACTAATTAAAACAATTATAATAGAAATTAAACCGTGAAAATTTAATATTGAAGAATAATTCATTATTCCTACAGTTGCTGGAATGAATAACAGCGTTAAGTGCTTACTTAAAAAATTACTCCCATTTCGAATCCATTTTTCCTTAAAAAAAGGTATAAATAGTAAACAAAATAATAACAACATACCGATAATACTTCCCGGAATAATAAGATGTAATTGTTGCTGAATTAAATTTCCAATAAAAAATAATAAGTAAAGAAAGCTTATTTGAACAATCAATTGTACAAATTTCATTTTCAACATCCTTTGATTCTTACTAACTAGTAAACTATTAATCTAAATATTGTACAATAAATTATGACGAAAATGTGAACTTTTTTCGTTATTTTAAAAATGCATCTTTTTATAAAAAAGTTTATAATAGATTAATAATATAAATAGAGGAAGTAATATAATATGAAATCATTTGTAGCGTTCGATTTTGAAACGGCAAATTATAATCGACATAGCATTTGTGCTGCCGGTTTTGTATTTGTTGAAGAAGGAGTAATTGTTGACCAAGTTTACTCCTTAATTAATCCTGAAGAAGAATTTTATTCGATGAATATTTCTGTGCACGGAATTAAACCAAGAGATGTACAAGATGCACCTCTTTTCCCAGAATTTTATAAAACAATTAAAGATAAAATTGAGGGGAAAACATTAGTAGCACATAATCTACCTTTTGATGGTTATGCATTAAAAGATAATTTATCAAGATATGGTGTACCTTCAGCTTTAAATAATTTACTATGTTCGCTGCAGCTTGCTAAGAAGGTATTGCCAAAACAATCCCGATATACATTAGATACTTTATCAAATCAATTCGGTATTGTATTAGATCATCACCACCATGCATTAGCCGATGCTGAGGCTTGCGCGAAAATATTTCTTCATTTAACGAAGGAATATGAAATCTCATCATTTGAAGAGTTATATGAGAAAACTTCAATTTACCATGGGCAAATTCATCAGTTTGATTATCGTTCATCTTTAGTAAAACCGAAACCTAAACGTAAATTGGAGAAAAAAGTATGAAACTAATATCTTGGAATGTAAATGGAATAAGAGCATGTGTACAAAAAGGATTTTTAGATTATTTTAATGAACAAAAAGCGGATCTATTTTGTATACAAGAAACGAAATGCCAAGAGGATCAAATAACGTTGGAATTAGACGGTTATTATCAATTTTGGCATTCTGCAGTCAGAAAGGGTTATTCAGGTACTGCAATTTTTACTAAACATAAACCATTAAATGTAAGTTATGGATTTAACGGTAAAGAAGAAGATCTAGAAGGAAGGGTATTAACCTTAGAATTCGAGAAATTTTATATGGTAAATGTTTATACGCCTAATTCTCAGCGGGATTTAGCTAGATTACCAATAAGATTAAAATGGGAAAATGATTTTAAACGTTACTTAAATAAGCTCGATGAACAAAAACCTGTCATCCTATGCGGTGATTTAAATGTTGCACATAATGAAATCGATTTGGCAAACCCAAAATCAAATCGTACTAATTCGGGCTTTACTGAAGAAGAACGAGGTAAAATGACAGCATTATTAGAAAGTGGCTTTATTGATAGCTTTCGATTTTTAAATCCAACTAAAGAAGGGTCATATAGTTGGTGGTCTTATATGGCAAAAGTCCGTGAACGGAATATTGGATGGCGTATTGATTATTTTATTATTTCAAATAGACTACAAAATGAGCTAATAAATTCAGAAATTCACTCCCATATTATGGGAAGTGACCATTGTCCTGTTGTCTTAACGATGAAAGATTCGATCATTTAATTTAAGAAGAAAGCCCTAAGGTGTTAGAGCTTTCTTTTTTTATATAGGCATTTAGTAAGTCAACACAGAGAATTTTGCGTAAACTAACGGTAGGACAAAGTAGATAAAATTATTAGTTAGACTACCCAATAGTAGAAAAGGGATGTGGATTCCTATGAGTAAAAAATGGCTAGAGTGGGCGCAGAGAATCCAAGCAATTTCTCAAGCAGGATTGACCTTTACGAAAGATGTTTTTGATAAAGAAAGGTATGAAGAACTAAGACATATAAGTGCTGACATTTTAAATCATTATTCAGAATTACAAATTGAAGAAATCGAGGGATTGTTTCGCAATGAACAGGGGTATCCTACACCAAAGCTAGATGTTAGAGGTGTCGTTTTTAAAAATGGAAAAATATTATTAGTAAAAGAAAAGCTAGAAAATAAATGGGCTTTACCTGGTGGCTTTTGTGACGTTGGACTATCAGCATCAGAAAATGTAGTAAAAGAAATTTTTGAAGAATCTGGCTATAAAGTTAAAGTAAAGAAACTACTTGCAGTTTTAGACATGACAAAGCACGAACATCCACCTCATTCATATCACTACTACAAATTATTTATACAATGCGAAATTGTTGGAGGTAATCCCTCAACTGGAACAGAAACAAGTGATATTGGTTTCTTTGATAAAGACCATTTACCAGACCTTTCCCTCAATCGAAATACTGATTCTCAAATTGAATTAATGTTTGAGTATTATCAAAATCCTATAAAAGAAACTTGTTTTGATTAAATAGTAAATATAAAGATGTTAAATAAATTATAGTAGAGTTGCTGTCGCAGCTCGTTTTTGTTTTAAGGCGTACAAAACTTTAAAATGGCTTTAAAGAATGAAAATATACCTATTTAGAATTATGATTAAAATAGAAGGATCATAGTAAATCAACTTTAAAGGAGAAATGATTTGAAAACAAATTCGATGAACGATATTAATTTCGAAAATGAGTTAAAAAAAGAACGCATTTCAACTTGCCTGATTTATCAAAATGGAGAAATTAAATATAGCTTTTATAAAAATTCAAAAAGCGAAACGAAATTATTTAAAATTAATTCCGTAACTAAAAGTGTTTTATCAATGTTAATAGGAATTGCAATTGATAAAGGTTTTATAGATAGTGTTGAGGTACCAATTTCTAAATATTTTCCAAATATCGAAACGAAAAAAAGAGAAATTACGATCGAACATTTGCTCACAATGACACCTGGATATGATTGGCAAGAGTGGGGAGAATGGGGTGGGCGTCCATTCCCAATGATTAATAGTAAAGACTGGATTCGATATGTACTAGAGAAAGATATGGTTAATAATCCAGGTGAAAAAATGATTTATGACTCTGGAGCATCCCAAGTACTAAGTGCGATTATACAAAAGGTAACGAATGAAAAACTATCTACTTTCGCAAATCGAATGTTATTTGATCCGTTAGGAATAAAAGAGTATATTTGGCACGAAGATTCTAAAGGAATTAATATTGGTGGTTTTGGCTTAAGTTTAACGACAGATGATCTTCTAAAACTTGGGATTTTAATGTTGCAAAAAGGAAAATGGAATAATAGACAGATTATTTCAAGTGAGTGGATTGAAAAATCAACAAAAGCCAAGTACCATACATATCCTCATGTTGGTTCATATGCATATCACTGGTGGGTGCTTGAAAATAATGAGTTAAAGGATCTTGATTCAACGATTTATTTTGCAATGGGTTATGGAGGCCAATTTATTATTATTTCACCAAAAAATCAATTAGTAGCTGTTTTTACAAGTGCAAAATATATTAATACTTTTATCCCATTAAAAATCATTGAAAAATACTTTCCTATAATTTTAACAAATGAATAGAGCGTAAAAGATTACGGGTAGGATACATAGTCACTCTTTCAATCCATTTCTTCTTCTAAATTTTGTATGATTTTTTTATTTGAGTATAGGAATTTATAGAAAAATGTCGAAATAACTAATAAGAAATAAAAAAACAACTTGATATTAGCTCTCAGAAGGGATGAAGATTGATGTTTTTGGTAACAGAAGACTTCAAAACGTTTATTAGGAAATATCCAATCACAACTTTTATGGTTGGTTTATGTTCTATATTAGCAATCATTACGACATTTTCAGGTGGATATACGATTGAAAATATCATCAATTTAGGTGGATATGAGCACGAATTAGTAAAACAAGGTGAAATATGGAGACTTTTTACGTATGCATTTATGCACGGAAGCTACGCTCATTTTTTTATGAATATGACCTTCATGATTATATTAGGTAGACCATTAGAAAGAGCGTTAGGTTCAGTAAAATTTTTAGTCTTTTATTTATTATCGGTAATTCTTACAGGACTTATTATAAACTTAAACTATTCGCCTAATACAGTCGAGACAGGGGCATCCGGTGTTGGCTATGCTTTTTTAGGAATGTATTTATTTATTACTTTATTTAGAAAAAAGATGCTATTTTCAGATGATCGTAAGTTTGTCATAACATTTTTAGGAATTGGATTACTTTCCTCATTAATAATCCCTTCGACAAGTTTAACTGGTCACTTGGCAGGTATGATTATCGGTTTTATAATGACTCCTCTTTTATTAAAAAAGGGTTCAAGGTTTCAAAACTCTGTTAATGTTTAAGATTTAAATTCATAAGTTAGTAAAAGCAATTTAGATTTTTTAATAAAAAATAAAAAACAAACCTAGTTCAGATTGGCTTAGGTTTGTTTTGTTTTTGGTTAAAAGTAAAAATCGAATTTAAAAATATTGCTCAGTTTAAAGTAAATATTGATGATTAAACATAGATTTAAAGTTGTTTTAGAAGATCATAAATGAAATTGGTAAAGTTCTTTCCAAATTTTTTCGAATCTCTACCTTAAACATCAAACACATCTATAATCCGGTCGGCTGTTTGACGATTTCTGCATAATTTGTAGACATCATTAAAAAATCGTTCAACATCATTAGTTGTACTTGGAAGTGGTATTTCTACCTGAAGTGAACCAAATACTTGCTTGAAGTAAGCTTTTCGTTCAGCATTTTTACCGTCCCGTTTCAATGGATTATATTTCCAAACTAATGAAAATTGTCCATCCTGCTCGCGAATTTCTCTTATTTCTGCAGCGGTTGTAGATTTATTTTCAACATAAATGACTAAATAGAAATTTTCATTTCGATGCCAGTCGATTAATAGTAAATAATAGCTTTCTTCCTCGACTTTACTTAAATGAAAGGCTGAAACAATTGGTTTACCATTTGTCCATTGTTGAAAATTATGTAACGTATTTAAAGTTGTTGGAATTTCTTCAACATCATATAAAGAGTTATTAGATGTCATCCAACTTTTTATTTGGTTTGAAATACTTATTGCAAATTCTTTTTTCATCATTTACCTCAACTATAAATTAAGTCTTTTTCATTATCATATCATCAATATCAGTTTAATAAAATTCTTCATTTGTAATAATCTACCATCAATAAGTTAAAGTTCAAATACTCATATTATTAATGATGATTTATCTAAGGAGGATTTATAATGGCAAGAGGTAAAGCTTTTAATCACAAGAAAAAAGGTCATGAACCAACTCATCCAAAAGGAACACTAGTCGCTCCTGAAGACCGTAAACATGAAGATCGAGAAGAAGATTACATCGTAACTGAAGAAGCATTTAAAAATCGCATTCAATAAAAAATTAAAAAATAGGACTCAGGTTGTATATAACTGAGTCCTATTTTAGTTTAACTACCTTATTTATCAACTCTTGTTGAAGTTTAATAAATTTATTAGGTGATTTTTACTCACTGCTTGAAACAGTAATGGAATAGGTGGTCCACTTGGTCTATTTAAAACTAGCTGATAGATCATCGTGAAAAAAAATTTTTGGTTTGCTTTCATTACTTTTTTATCGTCATGATAACAAATTGAATATAATTCTTTTATTAATTCAGTTTGATCTTGATGTTCGTTATTTATTAAATAGTCACATAAATTTTTCAACCAATACTGCTGTTCTTTAGTTAAAGAATGATAAAACTCAATAGCTTGCTCTTCGTTAATAATTATATTTTTTTGTGGATAGTATTTTTTTATCCAATATTCAGCCATATTACTAATTTTCTCTATTTCTTTGGCTGGGTAGGTTTCTCCATTATTAACGAAAATGTCTTGTAATAGTTCTACATTATAATTAACGAGAGGTAGAATGCTAGCAACATGATTAAACTTTGGATATTTTTTATTAATGTTGGCAAGATGTGCAAATTCGATTGATTGACAAATATCTAAATCGTGTAAAGTTTGATTAATATAATTTGATTGATACCTTTCAAATTCCGAATAGTTTTTAATCACATCTTCATCAAGTCCAATATTAAATGCAGCTAATGGTTTATATTTAGCAAACATAAAAAGAATGATTTCTGGTAAGTAGATTTTCAATAACTCAGCAGGGGTTATTAAATTACCAGAGGAGCTAGACATTTTTTGATTTTGACCTTTTATTCCAATAAATTCGTATGGAGAATAGTGAGGTGCATCATAGTTAAATATGGCTTTAGCAATTTCTTTTGAAACAGTGTAACTACCTGTTTCAGATGAATGATCTCTTCCACCAGGTTCAAATACTACGTCTTCTTTCATCCATCTCATAGCCCAATCAATTTTCCAGTTTAATTTAATATTGTTTGCAACTTCTACAGATAATTGATTTGAAAATCCGCACTGACATGTATAATCTAAAATTTTTCTTTCTTTATTATATTGAGTAATTGAAGTTTCATCTTTCTCGCAATTTTCACAGTAAAGAGTTATAGGGTAAAAATCATTCCGTTCGTGTTCATTTGGAATACTTGTTTTGAACTTCATTAAAATATCATAAATTTCTTTTCTTTTTTCAATAGCATGTATAATATCAACGTTGTATCTTCCTGATTTGTATTCTTTACTTTGATAAATAAACTCAACCTCAATTCCTAGTTCAGATAAAGAACTTTCAAATTCCTTTTCAAAGTGTTCAGCAAATGTTGAGTGACAGCCAAATGGGTCGGGGATATTCGAATAAGCTTTACCTATAAAATGATTATAAGTTGGATCAATATTGTTCGGGACCTTTCTAAAACGATCAAAATCATCCCAAGAAAAGATAAATCTTGTTTTTTTTCCTAATTTATTTAACGCTTTCACAACGAAATAAGTTGTAATGATCTCACGAAAATTTCCAATATGAACCGACCCGGATGGGCTTATGCCAGATGCACATACATAAGTTTTTTTATTTGGATATTTTTCAATTAATTCATTTGCGATTTTATATGCCCAATGCATGTTTTCACCTCGAAATTATTTGTTTTTAACAACCTTCTATTTGCAAATAAAAAAACTCCCACCCCCAAGATTTGATCATCTTGAGGACGAGAGTTTGTTAACTTCGTGGTACCACCCCAGTTTATTGATATGTTACCATACCAACCTTATCAGGTACGGCACGAATGCTTATACCCTATCTCTATAACGGGAGAACCCGGCGTACCATCCCTAAAGTTAACTTTAGTTCCATACGAAGCTCCAAGTCTTTTTTCATAAAGTTGATTATTACTCCTTTTTCAGCAAACGGAGCTCTCTGTAAATAACTTTAGCTTTACTACTTTTCTCTTCATAGCTTTTAAATTTCGAAATATTAATTGTTATTATATTAATCAAAACAATATTAATTGTCAATTAAATTAAATCTGAATAATATGATTTAAATGCTTTTATAGGTGGTGTCAAAATGAACGATTCAGGTGAGGATTTTCTTTTGATAGGAGCATATTTTTTATTATTTGGTACATTAACCTCAGCAGTTGGTGTTTCAAGTAAAAAAATTATTAGTGAAGAATTTAGCAGGGATTTATTTGCTAAAGGTAATGCAATTGAAGCATTTGGAAACTCCATTCAAGCAATCGGTAGAGAAAAACTGTATAACAAGGAAAAAATAGATCATGAATTAACAATTATGGTAGGTGCTTGGATTCAAGCATCGGGTAACGTTACAAATACAATCGGTACAACTTTAGAACTTCAAGGGTTTGAGGAAGAGGGACATAAATTAAATGCAGTTGGAAGTGTTATTCAATCAATTGGTGCTCATATCGAGGCAATTGGAATATTAGAAGTAGGGACAAATCTAACCAAAATTGAAGCATATGGAAGTGAATTAATCGCTTTAGGGGCCTTAATTGATGGAATTGGAAATGCATCGTTATTAAATGATAATATTATTTTAGGAGAACAGCTACTACTTGTTGGTACATGGGTTCAAGTTTTCGGAGCGATATTAATTGTGTATGCATTAATCAATATAAGAAGAGAAGAAGAAGTAAAAAATCATTCGGAATTTAGATATGGCTATTGTCCAGATAAATAATTTTAATAATAAATTGATATTTTTTTGTGAACAAGATAAAAAAAGAAGGTATATTGTTTTAAATAGCTAATATTATTATTAAAATTATATTAAAACATTTTATTTTTTTGTAAAAACATTTTGTGAGAAAATAGAATTTACCAATTTAAATAGGATAAAACAATTTTTTGAAACAGAGGTATGATTAGATGAATTTAAAAATAATAACGGATAGTGCGGCTGATTTACCAAAAGAGATCATAGAACAATATAATATTGATGTCATTCCGCTTCGAGTTTATTCAGAAGATGAAAAAGAATATTTTGATGGAGTTACATTGAATTCAAAGACTTTATTTAATGAAATGCGTACTGGAAAAGTATTTAAAACGTCTCTTCCATCGTATGAGTACATTTATAATACTTTCGTTAAATATGCAAAAGAAAATACACCATGTATTTATATTGCGTTTTCTTCTGAACTTTCAGGTACATATCAATCAGCAGTAATGGTAAAAAATGAGTTGGACGAGGAATTTCCTAATTTTGAATTAGAGATATTTGACACCAAAAGTGCATCAATCGGACAAGGATTAATTGCTGTTAATTCTGCAAAGCTTGCATTAAACGGAGCTACAAAAGAAGAGGTTGTTAATGATATAAAGCTAAGCATCGGGCATATAGAACATATCTTCACAGTTGATGACCTTCAATATTTGGTTCGTGGAGGTCGCTTGAGTAAAGTGGCTGGTTTTGTAGGCAATTTATTAAACATTAAACCAATTTTACACGTTGAAGATGGAAAATTAATACCACTTGAAAAAATTAGAGGTTCTAAAAAGTTAATAAAAAGAATTCTTGAAATTATGGAATCTCGAGGGACAAATTTATCAACTCAATTAATTGGTATTTCTCACGGTGACGATCTAGATAAAGCAATTGAAATAAAAAATGCCATGGCAGAAACTTTTGGATGTAAGGAATTTGTCATTAATTCAATAGGGTCTGCTATAGGTGCCCATGCAGGTCCTGGAACTTTAGCGATATTTTTTATGAACGAAAATAAAAAATAAATGATAAAAGAGAGCTAATTTTATTTACTAAATGAAATTAGCTCTTTTTTATTTTAATTTTCTGACAATATTGCCCGGATAATAATTCATACATAATTTCTTCATAAAAAGTAAATAGTATTTATGTAATCTTCAACAACTAATTTTATGAGGTGAAAACGATGTCAATTTTAGATAACTGGGATCAATGGAAAGATTTTTTAGGTGATCGTTTAGATGCAACAGGTGACAAAGGTGTTGGTGAAGGTGCTATTTCTGAAATGGCATATCGCTTAGGTAATTATTTAGCAAATGAAGTTGAACCAAAAAATGCAGAAGAACAAATTTTAAAAGACCTTTGGAATGTTGCAGATGAGCAAGAGCAACATACAATCGCTCATCTAATGATGAAGTATGTTAAAAATAAATAATTAAAATAATGTGATTAAAAAATAGCCTTAGTGAATAGAATCATAAGGGCTATTTTTTATTTGCTTTATTTTTGTATTTAAGTTTGATGCCACAATGTAAGATTACAAAAAATCAAAAAAATAATAAAAAAATAAACTTGAAATGGACACATTATTCACATATACTGTACCTATTGCAAGTACTGTTTTTGTATTAAGGACAATTACTATTTACATTTTATTTATTTTTTTGTATGATAGACTTTCTGTTCAATTTCACTTTTATCATAAAATGGATTTTTGCACTAATAAATAGAATACAATAGAAAATTTGAACGAATTTCAATACAGCTTTTCAATATATAGTAGAAATGGGGATAATTTATGAATAATCAGCAAAACTCGGCTGACACGCCGTTTAACGTAAAAACGATTATTGGTCCAATGATGGCAGTAATCGTAGGTATGATTATGGTTATTTTAGATAGTACGGTAGTAAACGTAGCTTTACCTGGAATTACCGAATATTTTAAGTCGGATTTAACAAAAATGCAGTGGACGATTACTGGATATACATTAGCATTATCAGCTGTAATTCCACTTGCAGGCTGGATGTCTGATCGATTTGGAGCTAAGAAAATTTTCTTATTAACGATTTTATTTTTTACGATCGGCTCAGTGCTTTGTTCGGTGGCACAAACACCTGAACAGTTAATTTTATATCGTGTAATCCAAGGAATAGGTGGAGGAATGGTTGCTCCAATCGGTATGGCTATTATCTTTAGATTAGCTCCTCCAGAAAAAATCGGATCAATTATGGGGATGCTTGGAATTCCAATGTTACTTGCACCTGCATTAGGTCCGGTAATCTCAGGATGGTTTGTAGAGTATTCTACTTGGCATTGGATTTTCTTAATTAATTTACCAATCGGTATTATTGCTTTAATAATTGGAGCTAAATTTTTACCTAATTTTGAATCAAAATCAGTACCTGCATTAGACGGATTAGGAATTATTATTGCACCAATCGCTTTTTCAATGTTAGCTTACGGAGTTAGTCAAAGTTCAACAAGTTGGACTTCAAAAGAAACATTAACAGGTTTAATTGTTGGTGGGGTAGCATTATTACTTTTCATCTTTGTTGAGCTCCGCCTAAAACAACCTTTACTTGAGTTGCGTGTATTTAAATCGTCTGATTTTGTTAGAAGTATTTTAATTACATGGATTATGCAAATCGCATTATTTGGTTCATTCCTAATTGTTCCATTATTTTTACAAACAGTTAAACAATATGGTGCATTTGAAACGGGCATAATTATGTTACCTCAAGCAGTAGCATCGGCTTTAATGATGCCAATTGGTGGAAAGATGTATGATAAAGTCGGTGCTAGACCGATGGCGTTAGTTGGTTTAACAATTATCACATCTGCACTTTACATTTTCTCTAAAATCTCAGTAGACTCATCAGATACATTTATTATGTTAACACTTGCTATGATGGGTGCTGGTATGGGACTATCAATGATGCCGATTAATACACACGTATTACAATCTGCACCAAGACATTTAGTAAGTCGTGTAACTCCTTTAACTGCAGCTGCCCAGCAAGTAATGGTATCATTTGCTGTAGCAGGTATGGCTGGATTTTTAACTTCAAGTACAAAAGATTATATGGCAAAAACAACAAATCCATTAAATGCTATGATTTCAGCATTTGGTGATACTTTCTTACTAGCATCAGGTATTGCATTAGTAGGAGCGTTGTTAGCAATTATTTTACGTAAACCAAAAGTGCAAGATGCAGATGCATCAAAAGCAGATCTAGATGAGTCTAAGTCTTCAATGATGGTAGGACATTAATAAATAAAAAAAGAAGCCGAAATTTGGCTTCTTTTTTTGCTATATTAACTATAATTTAATATCGAAAAAATTTTAATATTTTCTACAATTTTAAAAGAAATGTTATAAAACTAGTTGAATTGTAATAAAAATATCCTTATTATGTAAAGATTAGTTATGTATAATTAAGGCTCGAATATAGATTTACTTTACAATGGAGCTGATTTAATGATTAAAAGTATTTGTAAAACAACTTTGGCATTATCAATATTAACTAGTGGATTATTCTATGGAAATACTACTCCGAATTCAATTAAAACTGTGGAAGCTGCGACGATAAGTGGCACAGTAACAGCATCAGTTTTGAATGTAAGAAGTGGACCAAGTACTAGTTATAAAGTAATTGGGACACTTAAAAAAGGTGCTAAAGTTACGATATCAAGCACAAGTGGATCTTGGTATAAAATAACAAGTGGGACAAAAACTGGATGGGTTTCAAGTAAATATATTAAAAAAGCCCCAACTACAGTTTCTACCACGACTGTCAATAAAATGAAAACTTTAGGCACTTCAAAGCAATTAATCATTGTGTCAGCACAAAATGAAAGTACAAGAAATGCTCTAATTGAAACATTTGAAAAAAGCGGTACAAGTTGGAAAAAATTACATACATATTCAGGTGTGATCGGTAAAAACGGCATGATTAGTAGTAAGCATGAGGGTGATTATGAAACACCTGAGGGGAAGTATACTATTACAACTGCATTCGGTAGATATACAAATCCAGGTACGAAAATGACATACCGTAAAATTACTTCAAATGATGTTTGGGTAGATGATTCAAATAGTAAATTATATAATAGTTGGCAATTAGCATCAGAAAATAACGGTAGATGGAAAACTGCAGAAAAGATGAATATTTCTCAATATGATTATGGATTTGTTATTAACTATAATACAGCGAGAACCCCAGGCAAAGGTAGTGCAATATTTTTCCATATAGCTGGAACTTCAGGATATACTGCAGGATGCACAGCTACATCTAAAACAAATGTAGTTTCCATTTTAAAATGGTTAGATCCTGCAAAAAAACCATTAATTATTCAAACACCATTGAATAAATTAACTCAATATTAATAGTATTTGAAAACTGGTCAATTTGATCAGTTTTTTTGTTTCAACTTTATCAAAAAGTAAAGTGCAAAAAGTTATGTTTATTTTGAATTTTCTAAGTATAATAGAATTTACAATTATGTAAAAGTGAAAAATTAGAGGTGAAATATGAGCAAACTAAAATTTTTTGAAATAGAGACTAGTCGATTAAAGCTTAGAAGGTTTAAAGATGAAGATGTTAGCAATTTTTATAAATATCGTTCAAATCCGGATGTGGCGATTTATCAAGGTTGGGAAAATTATACATATGAACAAGCAACTAATTTTATAAAAAAACAGAAATCAGCTGAAATGAATATACCTGATTCATGGGTTCAAGTAGCAATTGAAAATAAAATGGATGGTCAACTTATAGGGGATATTGGGGTACACACTTTATCAAATCCTGTAAATCAAGTCGAAGTCGGTTTTACATTGGAGCCATTGTATCAGAATAAGGGATTTGCATTTGAAGCATTACAAGGGATTCTTGACTATTTATTTAATGAATTAAATAAAGAAAAAATAAACGCAATAGCTGTAGAACAAAATTCATCCTCAATTAAATTACTAAAAAAATTAGGATTTAATGTAATAAAAATAATAGAAAATTCTTATTTTAAAGGCCAATATGTAACGGAATTTATGTTTGAACTTTCGAAAAATGATTGGAATAAAAAGTAGGAGATGGGATTTAAATGAACTTCTTTAAAGGAGCATTGTATTTATCATTGGCTACAAGTATTTGGGGTATGACTTATGTTGTTAGTAAAGTAGTATTAGATCGTATTTCTCCATGGTTATTGTTGGAAATGAGATTTCTTTTAGCTTTACTAACATTAGGGGTAATCAGTCTTTTCCAAAAAAGCTGGAAAATTAGTAAGGAAGATTTGTTTCCTCTCGCAATTATAGCTTTAGTAGGCTATACGGGCTCAATTGGATTCCAATTTGTTGGTACGAAGCTTTCAGGCGCAGCAATGGGTTCTTTAATAACTTCAGCTTCACCTGCATTAATTTCATTATTTGCATTTTTTATTTTAAAAGAAAAGATTAATAGCCGTAAGATTGTATCGTTAATTTTAGCTACAATAGGAGTGGTCGTCGTAATTGGACTACCAAAAGGTGGATCAAATTTAGGAGCATATTTTGGAAATCTCATATTAGTAGGTGCAGCAATTACATGGGCATTATATACAGTTCTAAGTAAAGTTCAGACTAGTAAATATTCATCATTAACTGTAACAACTTGGGCGACGGTATTTGGCGTCATTTTTACATTACCATTTACGATTGTTGAACAAAGTAAGCATATAACTCACTTACCATCAAATACTTGGATTTGGATGGGTGTCATTTTTTTAGGAACAATTTCAACAGCAGGTGCCTTTTATCTTTGGAACAAAGGATTTGAATATATTGATACTTCAACAGGATCATTATTTTTCTTTTTACAACCATTGATTGGTACGATATTTGGTTATTTTTTATTAAATGAAGAAATTAGTCCTTCTTTTTTCATAGGAAGTATTCTAATTGTTGTAGCTGTGTATTTATCGATTAAAGAACCTAAGCAGCAAACGACTTATCAATATAACTCTAAAAAAGCATGAATCATATAAAAGTAGTTGAACTATTCAACTGCTTTTTTTTATTGGCTATTTTACAAAAATATACAAATCTTAAGATTAGATGTAATCAATTCTTTTATATGTATTTAAATTGACAAATGCAGTTAAGACAAATAATATAAATCTTGTGCGATACATCGTATAAGATGTATTGTGCTTTAGAAGTATTATGTTGGAGGGATTAAATGGTAGAACGAGCAGAATTTATCCGCGAATCAATCGATTTTTTACAACGATTTTTAATGAAAAGCCTTCAAAAGCATTCGGAGGAACATGGCGTTACAATTCCACAAGCAAGAGTTATTGGTGAAGTGTATGCTCATAAAACAATGAGCATTAAACAACTTTCTAAAAATCTTAAAATGACACAAAGTACTGTATCAGATATCGTTGAGCGTCTGACTACAAAAGGCCTTTTATTGAAAACACCTAATCCAAAAGATAAACGTTTCGTCGAGATTTCTTTACCTGAAAATATAGCGGATGAAATAAATGGTAGCATTACTGAAATTGCAAATAAGTCAATAAATAGTGCATTAGGTCTTCTAGATTCTAATGAGCAAGAGATTGTACAGCAAGGAATGAAATTATTAGTGACAGCTGTTAAGAAAAAGATGGAGACAGATGGAATGGATAATTATGAATTCTTTGATGTACTGTACTTTCTTGATGAAGAAAAAGGAAAAAAAGAGAAATAAATTAACGTAGGAGGGATCGTGTGAACAAAATCATAAAAGGTAGTTGGATCATTTTTTCAATTTGGCTAATTGCAACAGTATTGTTAACAGTTCTTCAGCCAGATATAAATGCAATTCTGCGGAATAAAGGGCAGGAAGGAGCGAATAGTGATTCACCTTCAGTAATGGCAGATGATATCCTCAAAAAAATGGATACTGCAAAAGGAACGAATAATCTGATTGTTTTTTATGATAAAAATAAAATTTCGAATAATGAAATGGATAAAATTAGTGATGCTGTTAAAGGGATACGTGATAGCAGTAAAGAACTTAGAATTTCGGAAATTATTGATCCTTTTAGTATACCAAATGTAAAAAGTTCATTAGTATCAAAAGATGGTACAACACTAATGGTGAGTTATAAGCTAGATAAGAACGGAAGAGAAATAGATGATATTAAAAAACAAATAGATAATAAGTTAAGTAAAGTACCAGTAGAATATTATCTAAGTGGTGAAGATTTTATCAATAATGATTATTTAAAAGCTTCACAGGCAGGAGTCGAAAAAAGTGCTGCGTTGACAGTTATTTTTATTTTAGTCGTACTTATTCTTGCATTTAGATCGATTGTAACACCATTTGTATCATTAATTGCGGTTGCATTTTCTTATCTCTGTTCAATGGGAATAGCTGCTCAATTAATCGATAAAGCTGGTTTTCCAATTACTAGTCTTACTCAAATGCTCCTAGTACTTATTCTTTTTGGTATTGGGACTGATTATAACATACTCCTTTTTAATCGTTTCAAAGAGGAACTTTCACTTGGACATTCAGTTGACGAATCAATTGTAAACACATATAAAACGGCTGGTAAAACAATTGCCTATAGTATTCTAACTGTGTTTATTGCCTTCCTTGCCCTTGTATTTGCAGAATCTCCAATTTATAAATCAGGGGTTGTAGTTGTAATTGGTGTATGCATATTATTACTAGAAATTTTGACGTTAACACCATTTATTATGAAGGTACTAGGAAAAAAACTTTTCTGGCCATCAAAAAATGCTGGTGGACATAAAGAAAACAAGTTTTTTGGTAATTCGTCGGCATTTGCAATAAAGAAACCGATTATAACAATTGTCGTAATACTATTGATTTTATCTCCAATGGTGTATTTTCATCAAGAAAAGCTAAATTTTGATACAATTGGAGAACTGGGAAATAAATATCCTTCATCAAAAGGATTTAATATCGTTTCAGATCATTTTGGTAAAGGTCAGGCAATGCCTGCAACAGTCATTATTGAAAATAACAAAGCGCTTGATAATAATCAATCACTTGCGGTAATTGATAATGTTACCCAAAGATTGAAGAAAATAAAAGGTGTTAAGCAAGTATCTTCAGTAACACAACCTGAAAGCAAACAAATTGACATTTTTTACGTTGATAGCCAAATGGGTACAGTGACTGATGGTATTTCAAAAACTCAAGATGGTGTTAACGAAATTCACGACGGATTAAGTTTAGCGCAAGATAAGCTTGGATCAGCGGATTTTTCAAAGGTTAACCAAATGGTAGACGGAACAACAGAACTACAAAATGGTGTGACAGCCTTAAGTGGTGGTTTAAAACAAATTCAAGCAGGGATCGGTGATAGTTCTAGTAAATCTCAAACGATCTCAAGTGGTATAGCAACAATCGAAATGAATCTAAGAAAAATGAGTAGTGGCGTAACATTATTAGCAAAAAATTATGAGAAAATGCAATCGGGTTATAAAGAATTAGGAACTCATTACCAAGAATCGGCACAAGCACTGCTTAGTCTAAAAGGCGCAATTTCTCAAATGCAATCAATGGTGACAGCGCTAGGAAGTAGCTATTCGAATTCAAAAGATGATGTTAATTACCAATCATTAAAGCAAACAATCGATCAAACAGTTGCCTCTTTAAATCAAATTACACCTGAAGGAATAAAGTCTTTAAATAATAATTATAATGCTGTAACTGCAGGTTTTGCTACTGCAAACAGTAATCTTTCTAGTATGAGTAATGGCTTAACTCAAATGGCTGATGGTTTGAATAAACTTGAAAGTGGCTTAAGCGATGCTTCATCTGGGATCGGAAAAATTGTTACAAATATGAATAAAGTATCAGATGGACTTGGCCAAATGAAAACAGGTCAACAACAGCTTGTATCCGGTATCAATGGATTTAGTACATTTGGGCAAAAGCTTTCTGATGTAAACGGTGGATTAAAGAAAATTTCTGACGGATTAGGAAAGACAAATGATTTCTTAACTCAATATAATTCAAATAAAACTTTCTTTATTCCAAAAGAAGCATTAGCTGATGAAAACTTTAAAAAATCAATAGACATGTTTATGTCAAAAGATAAAAAGATTACAAAACTAACAATTGTTTTGACGAATGATCCATATTCAAAAGAATCTTTAAGTACGATCAATAAAATCAATTCAGCTGTTAAAAATGCACTTAAAGGCACAGTGCTTTCAAATGCAAAGTCGGGTGTTTCAGGTCCAAGTGCTACAACAAATGATATGAACAATATTTTGAGTAGTGACCTTAATAAAACAACAACAATCGTAATAATTGGGGTATTACTAGTATTATTCCTAGTGATAAAATCATTCTGGACACCTGTATTTATCACTGCATCACTTTTAGGAGCTTACTACAGTGCAATGTTTATGATCAACTATATTTTCATAGATTTGCTAGGATATGAAGGAATATCTTCATTTGTTCCGTTCTTCTCTTTCATCATTATAGTAGCTTTAGGAGTAGATTATAGTATTTTCCTAATGATGAGATTTAAGAAATATACTCTTTTGTCACCGAAAGAAGCAATCGTATTAGCTTCTAAGCATACAGGTGGGGTAATTATTTCAGCGGTAATCATACTTGGGGGGACATTTGCTACACTAATGCCGTCTGGAATCCTTTTATTGTTTGAATTAGCAATAGCAGTAATAACTGGCCTAGTAGTACTTTGCTTTATATTATTACCGATCTTTTTACCAGCAATGATCGCACTGCCAGAAGCTTTGGCTAATTTATTTTCAAGAAACAAGCAAGCTAATCTTGATACAGAAAAACATGTAATTTAATAGATTAATAGATTTAATTGAAAATGCCTACTAACTATTGAAATAATAGTAGAGTCGGCTTTTTTATTAAGATTTTATAGTGCTAGATAAGAACGGGAATGATTTATTGCGTAAAAAAAGTGGATGTAAAAACATCCACTTTTTTATTAATCAACTTGTATTTCATTATTAACATCAAGAGCTTCAACTAATTCTAATTCCTCATGACGCTCCTTAAAGCGATTGAAAGTAAATTCGTTTGCAAATAAGAATAGTGGACGTTCAAAACGGTCAAATACTAGCATGTTTCGCATATCTTGATATTTCTTAAGTCCTTTTACGTCATCTGTTTTAACCCATCGAGCAATATTGAAATCAACATGGTCTTTACGAATATCAGATCCATATTCATTTTTTAAGCGGTATTCAAATACTTCAAATTGAAGTTGACCTACAGCACCTAAAATGACCTCATTAAATTCATTTTTATAAACTTGAATTGCACCTTCTTGAGCTAATTGTTCTACACCTTTATGAAAGTGCTTTGATTTTAATGAGTTAACTGGGCTAACTCGTAAAAATAACTCAGGTGGGAAAGTTGGTAATGGTTCAAAGAATAATTTTTGTTTGCTAGATGTAATTGTATCTCCGATTTGATAAGTACCTGAATCGTAAATACCAATAACGTCACCAGCATATGCTCGGTCAATCGTTTCACGGTCATTAGCCATCAATTGAGTCGATTGACTTAATTTAATTTGTTTTCCTGTTCGAGAAAGCATTACGTTCATTCCTCGTTCAAATACCCCAGAACAAATTCGCAAGAATGCAATACGGTCACGGTGAGCAGGATTCATATTAGCTTGAATCTTAAAAATAAAACCACTAAATACTTCATCAGTTGGATTAACTTCACCATTAATTGTTTTACGAGGTCCTGGTGCAGGTGACATATCTAAGAAATGATTTAAAAATGGTGTTACACCAAAATCGACTAATGCTGTTCCAAAGAAAACAGGAGTAAGTTCACCAGCCTGAACTAAGTCTATATTGAATTCATTTCCTGCACCTTCTAAAAGATCAACTTCATCACGTAAATTTTCTAAATTTGAAGGCTCTAAATGCGCTTCTAATTCAGGACCGTGTACTCCATCTTGACCAAGTTTAATGACTTCATCTTTACGGAAAAGATGAACTTCATTTTCTAATCGATCATAAACACCTTCAAATTGCATTCCACTACCGATTGGCCAAGTAACTGCAACAGAAGGCATACCTAGAACTTCTTCTAATTCCTCCATTAATTCTAATGGATCTTTAGCTTGGCGGTCTAATTTATTCATAAAGGTAAAAATTGGGATACCACGTAAACGACATACTTGGAAAAGTTTCTTAGTTTGTGCTTCAATACCCTTTGCTGCATCAATTACCATGACTGCAGAGTCAACTGATGTTAGTACACGGTATGTATCTTCACCAAAATCATTATGACCAGGAGTATCCATAATTGATACCATTTTTTCATCGTATTCAAACTGCATAACAGAAGAAGTAACAGAAATTCCACGTTGCTTCTCTATTTCCATCCAGTCAGATTTTGCATATTTTGAATTTTTTTGAGCTTTTACAGTTCCAGCTTCACGAATTGCTCCACCATGAAGTAATAATTTTTCAGTTAAAGTTGTTTTACCAGCATCTGGGTGAGAGATGATCCCGAAAATACGGCGTTTAGCAACTTGATTAATTAATTCTTTATTTGCCATCTATTATAAAGTCCTTTCTAAATCAAAGATCATAAACAAATTTTTACATCTTATCTATTATACTAGAATTCATCGTTTGATGAAACATTTAGTAAAAAGTTATATACAAAGTATTTCCAAGTTGTGTAATATGAATTTTCTTTTTTATCATTTATTTTGTAATTTTACATAAATCATTCACTCCACCAACTCCAACTCCCACAAAGTGTGACCATATTACAATCAGATCAAACTCTAACCTATTTGGAAGGTAAATATTGTATAACAGGTAAAATTATTGATAAATAATAAACACATATTCTTTAAACATGAGCTTATTGCATAATCGCATTAAGCTTTTTTATTTTGTTAAAAAATAGGCGTACTTAAATAAAACACTTTACATATGATTTAAAGAGTAGTATGGTTAGTTACATGAGTAACTAACTAACTAAATAACTAACTTAGAAAGGAAGGTGCTAATGAAACCGACATTAGATGAATCACAGCCAATATTTTCACAAATTGCGGTTATGATTATGGATGAAATTATAGATGGAAGAATTAAAGAAGGTGAACAAGTACCTTCAACAAATGAATTATCTCGCTTTTTTAATATTAATCCTGCAACTGCAAGGAAAGGTCTTCAAGCATTAGTTGATAAGGAAATCATTTTTAAACAAAGAGGTGTAGGTATGTTTGTTTCAGCGGGTGCGAAAGAAAAGTTAATTTTAGAGAGAAAACAGCAGTTTTATGTTGATTATGTTGCACCTTTACTTAAAGAAGCAAAGAGAATTCATTTAAATGAAGAAATGGTGATTGAGTTAATAAAAAGAAAAAATGATACTAACTAGGGGGAGTAAAAAGTGATTGAAATTACAAATTTGACTTATGGCTATAAGCATACTCCAGTTCTAACAGATTTTAGTTTAATCGAAACAGAACCGAGGATTATTGCTTTATGGGGAAGAAACGGTGCAGGGAAAACAACTTTGATGAGTTTGTTAGCTGGACACAATAAACCAAACGAAGGATCAATAAAAGTATTAGGTGAAGAGCCATATAATAATTTAATTGCGCTAGAGAATATTTGTTATATTCAAGAAAACCACCCGTTTGGCCACAATTGGAAAATAGATGATTTATTAAAATATGGAAGGTATTTTCATCCTAATTGGGATCAGCAATTTGCGGAGCATTTAGTTCAGCTTTTTGAATTACCGAAGAAGAAAAAAATCGCGAAATTTTCAAAAGGTATGAAAACTGCGGCTCAAATCATTTTAGGATTAGCTAGCAATGCAAAAATTACGGTTCTCGATGAACCGACGAATGGGTTGGATGCAGTAAAAAGAAAGCAGTTTTATGATGCATTATTAGAAAGTTATGAAGAAAATCCGAGAATCATTTTACTTTCGACACATCATATCGAAGAAATTCAACCATTATGTGAAACGATCGTAGTAGTAAATGATGGAAAGGTACTTTTTCATGAACAAATGGAAGTAATGCGTGAAAAAGGATTTATACTTTCAGGTGATATAGAATCTATCAACCTTGTAACTAAAAATGTATCGATATTAGAATCAACTAAAATTAGTTCAACTCAAAAAGTAATGGTTGATAAATTATTAACAGCTGATTGGAAAAAAATCGCTGATGAGCATCATCTTACAATTGAAAAAGCATCTTTACAAGACTATTTAATAAATAAAACAATCAATAAAAATAAAGGGGTGAAAAAATGAACTCTATACGCGGTACTTATCAACTAGTTTTAGATGAATTTAAATGGTATTTCAAAATCTTTTCTTTAATTACATTGTTGTTATCAGTTGTTTATTTATTCGTTAGTATAATTTTTAAAATCCCTTTACAAAGTGGTGCAGCTCTGTTTGGACCGATTTATGGGGGGATTAGTACATTCGCGGTTGCAGGATTGGTCATTCCATTTCAAGTTGCAATTGGATTAGGAAGTACAAGAAGCCAGTTCTTAAAATCATATAATGTGATGGCAGTAGTGATGGTTATTACAAGTATAACTTACTTAAATATACTCTATTTCATCATGAAAGTACTATTAGACAAAGGAATAAATAGTTTTCATTTTTATCATCCTGCTGAATTAGTTTCATCAGAATATCACTTCTTTACGTATTATTGGATCGACCTTATGGTAGGCTTTCTTATATTAGGACTTTCTTCTTTTATTGCTGTATTAGTTAGGAGATTAGGAATACTCTATTTTTTAATTGCACTAGTTTTACTTAGTATATTATTAACTTTCCTATCTATAAATGGAATAAGTTCAGACTTTTTTACTTGGATTATAAAAATTAAACCGATCAATTTATTTACATTCATTGGATTGTTAGGCATGGCACTTCAATCCTTAACATTCCCATTGATGAAGAATGCTCCATTAAAAATGAAAGGTAGAAATTAAAAACGGCTCATGAAAAAGTATGTGTATTTATTGCATACTTTTTCTTTTTTAAATGCTTACCGAACGAATAATATTTCCTTGTGTTTAGATTTCTATAGCTGGATTTTTAAATAATTCAGTATAATATAAACAAAATACAATAAGTTAGGAGATTAAATGATGCCATTTACAATTAATCCAATTGCTATTGTTAAAAATTCTAGAAAAGAAATTGAAGACGACCACTGGGGTTCAATTATCTCTGAAATCGAGTTAGTTGAAGAGTTTAATGAAGAAGCATTAAGTGGTATAAGTGATTTTTCACATCTAGAAATTATTTTTTATTTCGATAAAGTGAGCGATGATATGATTCAATACAATGCTAGACATCCTAGAAATAATATTCATTATCCAAAGGTTGGAATCTTTGCTCAAAGAGGTAAAAACAGACCAAATAAATTAGGGCTAACATCTGTAGAACTTTTAGAACATAATGGCCGGATTTTAACAGTTAAAGGTTTAGATGCAATCGATGGTACGCCAATCATTGATATCAAACCAATAATGAAAGAATTTCTTCCTAAAGGAGAGATCAAACAATCAGAATGGTCAAAGGCTTTGATGGAAAAATATTGGTGATAAAGATGTAATATTGATAAAAGAGTTGTATCAAATATAAATATATTTTGGAAACTCTTTTTTAACAAATCGAATCTTGTTTATTTCATTACTAAAGTAAATATGTAGAGAAAATCTTTAGCTTGTAGATAATTTGGAGTGTCTTCCATGTCTACAAGCTTTTTTATATAATAAAAAAATTTTAAAAGGTAAATATAAAGTAGGAATTAAGTCATGACTAGAACCCTTTGATGCTTTTTATTCGAATTTAGATAGTAGAATTGGAGCAATGTTTAAAGAAATCTTATAAAAAATAATTTAAACATTATAACGTTATATTGACTAATGCAAAATTAGGTGTTATTCTACATTTGAATAATAAACAAGATAGATGAAAACGAATACATTAATCAATTTAGTTGGTTTCTTAAAAAGGATGAGGGGAAATGAAGGATCATTTCGTACTACAGAATGTAAAAATGTTAGATGGAAATTCTGTAGATATCATAGTAGAAAATAAAAAGATTATAGACATTGTAGCTGCTGGATGCGGTAGTGGTGAGAAAATAGTAGATTACAAGCACAATGTATTTGTTTCCAGCGGTTGGATTGATCTGCATGTCCATGCATATGCAGAATTTGAGCCATATGGAGATGATGTCGACGAGATTGGCTATAAAACAGGTGTTACTACAATTGTTGATGCTGGTAGCACTGGTGCTGATAATTTGTCTAAATTGGTAAATAGCTGTAAAAAGTCAAAAACAAATGTATTTGCATTTTTAAATATTTCGCGAATTGGCTTAAAACGAATTGATGAGTTATCTGATTTGTCTTGGTTAGATGTAGATCAACTGAAAAATGCAATTGCAGAACATAAAGATTTTATCATCGGACTGAAGGCAAGGATTAGCAAGAGTGTAGTTGGTTCGAATGGTGTAGAACCATTAAAAATAGCCCGTAAGTTTTCTAATGAGACTGACTTACCACTTATGGTTCATATTGGTTCAGGACCGCCAGATATTAATGATGTTCTAGACTTACTTGAAAATAAAGATATTATTACGCACTACTTAAATGGTAAAGCAAATAATTTGTTTGATGAGATCGGAAGACCCCTTCCCAAATTTCTAGAGGCAATCAACCGAGGTGTTCATTTAGATGTTGGGCATGGAAATGCAAGTTTTTCATTCAAAACAGCTTTGCAAGCTAAAGAACATGGAATTAAATTCGATACGATTAGTACTGATATTTATCGAAAAAATCGATTGAATGGACCAGTTTTTAGTATGTCTCATGTTTTATCAAAATTTTTATATTTAGGTTATTCACTAGAAGAGATTATTGATGCTGTTACAGTTAATGCGGCTGAGTGGCTTAATAAACCAGAACTTGGAAGAATTTCAGTAGGAGATATTGCAAACCTCACTTTATTTACTGTTGAAGATGAAGTGACATCTTTACTAGATTCTGAAGGAGACGAGCGTAAAGCTGAACAAAAAATCGTAGTAAAAGGAGTAGTTATAAATGGAGAACACGTTGAATGCTAAATATGGTTTGAAAAGGGTAATTAATGCAAGTGGTAGGATGAGTATATTAGGTGTTTCCGCTCCAACGGACACTGTCATGGAAGCGATGAAAATTGGTGGTCAAAATTATGTTGAAATTTCGGATTTAGTTGATAAGGCTGGAATTCATATTGCGAATCATCTTAAATCAGAGGCGGCTGTTGTTGTTAACTCAGCTTCAAGTGGAATTGCCCTTTCAGTAGCGGCAATTGTGACTGAAGGAAACAGACGTAAAAGCGAAAGATTACACCAAGAACCAATTCCAAAAAATGAAATCATTATGCTAAAGGGACATAACGTTCAGTACGGTGCCCCAGTAGAAACGATGATTTTCCTTGGCGGAGGTAAATTAGTAGAAGTTGGCTATGCAAATGAAGGGAAAGCTGAGCATATTGCAGACGCTATTAATGAAAAGACAGCTGCAATTTTATATGTGAAATCTCATCATGCTGTACAAAAAAATATGATATCAGTTGAAGAAGCATGGGAAGTAGCACAAGCCAATAATGTACCTTTAATTATAGATGCTGCCGCTGAAGAAGATTTGCAAAAATATGTCAAATTCTCTGATTTAGCAATATATAGCGGCTCGAAAGCGATTGAAGGACCTACTTCAGGTATTGTTGCAGGTAAGCAAAAATATATCGATTGGTTAAAAATTCAATTACATTGTATCGGTAGAAGTATGAAAGTTGGTAAAGAAACTACTTTCGGTCTTCTGCAAGCTTTGGATGAGTATTTTGTCAAAAAAGATAATAGTGAAAATGAAAAAGCTAGTTTACAAGTTTTGAAATCATTAGAATCGATTAATGGTATTAAAGTAACGATTGTACAAGATGAAGCGGGACGAGCTATTTTTAGAGCTCGAATCAACATTGATCCGATTGTAACGAAAACTACAGCGAAAGACGTAAATGATAAATTAAAGAATGGTAATATAGCGATTTATACTCGTGATTACGGAGTTCGTCAAGGCTTTTTCGATATAGATCCTAGACCACTACAATCAGATGATATTTATGTAATTGAAGCTGTGTTAAGAGCAATATTAGGGGGAACTGAACAATGACAAATATAGAAAAACGTTTTTATAACAATCGTGTAGCATTAAATGTATTAGCTAATAGTATTGAAAATGCAGTTGAAGTTTTTGAAGCTGCAGAAGGTCATGTCTTAGTAGGTGTTCTTTCAAAAGATTACCCTACTGTAGATGCTGCTGTTACAGCAATGAAAGAATACGGCGTAGCAATTGATGAAGCTGTATCGATTGGTCTTGGTGCTGGTGATAACAAACAAGCAGCAGTTGTAGCAGAAATCGCAAAACATTATCCAGGAAGTCATATCAATCAAGTATTTCCTGCAGTAGGTGCAACACGTGCTAATTTAGGTGAAAAAGATAGCTGGATAAATTCACTAGTATCTCCTACAGGAAAAGTAGGCTATGTAAATATCTCAACTGGACCTGTAAGTGCTGCTAGTGAAACAGCGATTGTACCAATTAAATCTGCGATTGCGTTAGTTCGTGACATGGGTGGAAATGCATTAAAATACTTCCCAATGAAAGGATTAAAACACATAGAAGAGTTCAGAGCAGTAGCAAAGGCATGTGGTGAAGAAGGTTTTGCTTTAGAGCCGACTGGTGGTATAGATTTAGACAATTTTGAAGAGATTTTAGAAATTGCATTAGAAGAAAAAGTACCTAAAATTATCCCACACGTATATTCTTCAATTATTAATGAAGAAACTGGAAAAACTAATCCTGAAGATGTAAGAAAATTATTAGCAATCACTAAAAGTTTGGTTGAAAAATATGCGTAAACAAATTGTTGCTTTCGGAGAAGTAATGATGCGATTGCAAGTGCCAGGGTATGAACTACTGGCACAGGCAAACGCATTACAATATTCTTTCTCAGGAACTGGTGTAAACGTTGCATCCGCGATGACTAAGCTTGGGCATGATGGCTATCTAGTAACAAAATTGCCGAACAATCCATTAGGAGATGCTGCGATTGCTTTCTTGCAACGATTAGGAATTAATCGGAATTATATTACTAGAGGCGGTAAATATCTTGGACTGTACTTTTTAGAAAATGGTTTTGGACAACGCTCTAGTCGTGTAACCTATACAAATCGTTTAGAAAGTAGCTTTAATACGGCATCTTTTATTGATTATGATCTTGATCTAATTGCAAAACAAGCGGATGTTATCCATTTTTGCGGTATCACACTAGCGATGACAGATGATACAAAAGAAACAATGAAAATTCTTGCGAAAAAAGTAAAAGAAAATGGCGGATTAGTTTGTTTTGATTGTAATTACCGACCTTCTTTATGGGAGGGAGGATATAGTAAAGCAAAACCTCATTATGAAGAAATGCTAGCATTAGCTGATATCGTCATGATGAATGAAAAAGATGCGATGTATGTTTTAGGAATGGAGACAGAGGAATCTTCTAGGGAAACACAACTGAAAGATCTTATTCCTAAAGTTGCAAAACGATATGACATACAAACAGTTGCTGGAACGCACAGGGCAATTAACAGTGACAATACACATTCATTACGTGGATTTATATTCACTAATGGAGAGTTTCACTTCTCGGAAAATATTTCTTTTTCCGTATACGATCGAATTGGTGCTGGAGATGCTTATACTAGCGGAATACTCCATGGTGTGTTAACTGAGTTTTCACCAGAAAAAACCGTTGACTTTGCTGCTACAGCAGGAATGTTAGCTTGTACGATTGTTGGGGATACCCCAATGTCAACAGAAGCAGAGATTTTATCAGCTATGGCTGGAACAATTGATGATATTAAGCGCTAAAAAAGGAGAGGTAAGGGAATGAGTGTGAATCGTAAAAAAGGACCGTTGTATTTACAAATTAAAGAAATGATAAAGGATCGAATTTTACATGGAGTTTATCCAATTCACACAAATATTCCCTCAGAACCTCAATTAGAAGAAGAGTTTAGTGTTAGTAAAATTACGATTAGAAATGCCATAAAAGAACTTGTTCAAGAAGGATACTTAGAAAAGAAAAGTGGGAAAGGAACAAAGGTTATTGCGAATGTTACGAGCGCGAAACTTTCTAAAGGGAAACGTTTTACAGAGATTTTAGTTGAGGAAGGACATCATATTACTAAAAAAGTGCTGAGTATTAAAAAGCCAGAAATAAAAGAGGATTCTATACCTTATTCTTTATTTGGTAATAAATATGTGCAAATTGAGCGAATTTATTTACTGGATAATGAACCATATATTCACTTTACGCACTATATTTCAATTGAAATAACTGATGAAGAATTAGAAGATATACAGATTAGTTCCTTATATCGTTTCTTAGAAGAAAGCAATATTCGATTAGAAACTTTCCGAGATGAATTTGCAGTAGCAGTTGCTCCGGATCATGTTTGTGAAATATTAAATTTAGAAAAAGGCACAACCACATTAAAAAGAATTCGTCGTTCCAGTGATGAAGATGGAAATGTTTTAGAAATTAGCGAAGGTTACTATAATACGGCAAAACAAAATTACGTTGTAACCTACAATGATTCAACGCAGTAATTCATCTTCATTTTATAAAATGTAAGCGATTACTAAGGGAGAGTGTGCAAAAATGGATTTATATTTGATCGGAATTACATTAGTAGCCATCGTTATCGTTATTTTAGGAGTATCGTGGTGGAAATGGCATGCATTTATTAGTTTATCAGTAGCTGGCCTTTTCTTAGCCGTTTTTTCTGGTGTATCAATGGATAAAATTGTAACTGCTTATGAAACAGGAGTAGGCGCTGTTCTTGGTCATCTTGTTGGGATTTTAGCTTTAGGTACGATTTTAGGGAAAATGATGTCTGATTCTGGAGCAGGTATGCAAGTAGCAGATTTCTTTATTAAAAAATTCGGCGTGAAAAACCTACCGTGGGCAATGTTGTTATCAGGATTTATTATTGGAATTCCAGTATTTTTTGAGGTTGGTCTAGTAATCTTGCTACCTCTTGTTATATCAATTCGTAAATCTACCAATTCAAATATTCTATTAATTGGGATCCCAGTACTTGCCGGTTTATCGATTGTACATGGTTTAGTGCCACCACATCCTGGTGCAATGACAGCGATTGGTATTTATAATGCTGATTTAGGACGTGTCCTACTTTATTCATTAATTATTGCTTTTCCAACTGCAATCATTGCAGGTCCAATCTTTTCAAAATGGATTCACAAACGTGTAACTCCTATTGGCGAACCAGAGTTAATCCGAGTTGAAACGAAGTCAAATGCTTTACCAAGTACAGGTGTATCATTTTTCATCATACTTCTTCCAGTTTTACTAATGGTGTTAACAGTAATTACACCATACTTATCACTGCCTAGTGCAATTGCTAAATTCTTAATTTTAATAGGTAGCCCCGTGATTGCTCTATTAATCTCTTGTTTTGCAGCTTATTATTTACTAGGTTATCGACAAGGAATGGACAAAACTTTAATAAAAAAATTAACTGATGAATGTTTAACTCCTTTAGCTTCAATTATATTAATCATCGGTGCAGGTGGAGCATTTAAGCAAATTCTAATTGAAAGCGGTGTAGGTACTGCCATTGCAACAATGTCTGAGCAAATGTCATTATCACCAATCGTCCTTGCATTTTTAGTAGCAGGGTTAATAAGAATAGCTACTGGTTCTGCTACGGTTGCTTTAACAACAGCTGCTGGAATTGTTTCTCCAGTAGTGGCACATATGACTGGTGTAAATTTAGAATTACTTGTAATTGCAACAGGCGCAGGTTCACTAATGTTTTCACACGTAAATGATGCAGGTTTTTGGTTAGTAAAAGAATATTTAGGATTAACAGTCAAAGAAACATTCAAAACATGGACAGTAATGGAAACGCTTCTTTCGTTTGTAGCGTTTGGACTGACATTAATATTAGATCTATTTATTTAAGTAAAAAGGAAGTCTTATAAGTAAATATACTTATAAGATTTCCTTTTTTTATTTATTTTTATCGAATGTCTTTTCTAAATTAATTTTGATGAAAGTCTAATGGACGTAAACTTGCTTCGATTTCAGCCCGTTTAGGCTCTAAAAATGGAGGCAATGCTAAACGTTCACCTAATGTATCAATATTTTCATCTACTTCAAATCCAGGGGTATCAGTTGATAATTCGAATAAAATATGATTTGGTTCTCTAAAATAGAGCGCCTTAAAATAATAGCGTTCTACTTTTCCTGAATTTGTAATCCCAAGTGAATTTATTTTGTCAGCCCATTTATTATACTCTTCTACGTTTGGTACCCTAAAAGCTACATGATGTACACTTCCTCGTCCAGGTCTAGCTCTCGGTAAGTCTGGTCTTACCTCTAAGTGAACTTCTGCACCAGCACCACCTAATCCGGTTTCATAAACTTCTATATTTGCAAAATTTCCTTCTGTTGAAGGGTAAGTGCCAACAAATCTAAATCCTAAAACATCTGTTAAAGTTTTACTAGTAGCAATCGAATCTTTTACAGTTAGTGTCACTGGACCTAAGCCTAGAATTCCATGTTCGGTTGGAATATCTGATTTATTCCAAGGAGTACCTGGAGAAACACCTTTTTCACCATTATCAGCTACTAAAATTAAATTTGTACCTTCATAATCTTGAAATGCGAGTGTATCTCGATTTGCTCTTTTAATGATTTCATCATGTGAAATATTAAGTTCTTTAAAGCGATTCTTCCAATAATGTAGTGAGTCAGTTGAGGCCACTCTTAAAGAAGTTGAAGATATGATCGAGTGACCCGGATATGTATTTCCTAGATTAGGGATATCAAAAAATGTTATTTCTGTCCCTGGGTTTGCTTTTGCATCACCATAAAATAAGTGATAACTGGAAGTGTTATCTTGATTTACAGTTTTCTTAACAAGTCTCATCCCTAATACCTTTGTGTAAAATTCGAAATTTTTTTCAGCCTTTGTAGTAAGTAGTGAAACATGATGAATCCCAAATAATTCCACTTTCATCACTCCTTTATATTTTTTATAACAATATAACTTTCATAATTTTTATGTTTATTTGTTATTGCATAGAGATAGAGGTAGAGTTTTATGTTAAACTGTTATCTATTAATTATAATATTCTGACAAATAATCTAGAAAGGGGAAAATGTTTTGTACTTTGGTTATCTATTAATTTTAATATCTGCAATAGCCTTTGGATTAATGCCTATTTTTGCACTCTATGCCTATGATCAACATGTAAGTGTAAATACATTATTATTTTTACGGTTTACATTTGCAACAATTATGTTCTTTAGTTACTTAGTGGTTAGTAAAAAGTTAGTTAAAATTACAAAAAAACAATTATTATTGTTTGTTTTACTAGGTGGAGTATTGTATATGCTTCAATCAAGTTTTTATTTCAGTTCAGTAAAATATATTCCTGCTTCATTAGCAGCATTAATTCTTTATTTATATCCCATTTTTGTAGCAATTCTGTCATTTTTAGTAAACAAAGAGCAATTAACAAAAAGTATAACGATTTCAATTTTACTCTCGTTAGTCGGAATTGTACTAGTATTGGGAGCTCCTGCAGAAAATATAAATCCATTTGGAATCATATTAGCATTAGCAGCAGCAATCGTTTACTCAATCTACATAATTGTTGGTGGGAGGGTTTCGATGCATGTACCACCTTTAGTAACAAGTGCCTATATATCATTATTTGCAGCAATATCATTTTTACTAACTGGCGTGTCGACAAGCACCATTCACATTCATTTTAACTTTATTGGTTGGATCTCAATTTTAGGTATTTCAATTATATCGAGTGTCTTATCAATGGGGACATTTTTTGCTGGGGTAAAACGAATTGGACCAACAAAAGGGGCGGTTTTAAGTATGGTTGAGCCAGTCGTTACAATCACATTTTCAACTATGCTATTTCATGAAAATATGAGTTTACTTCAAATGCTAGGAGGAACGATAGTATTAGGTGGCGCTCTTTTAGTTGTTCTTACTAGTGAGAAAAGAAAGATTGTTGAGAATAAAATGGATTTTTAAATGTAATATGATAAAATGTATTTAGAATAATAGTTTAATAATTTAAAGTTAATATGGCTGCTTTTGCAGCTATTTTTTAATTTGTAAAGGAGTACAATAATGTTTGAATTTAAATTAAAAAATGGACAAATAGTAAATGTTCGCCAAGCAACAGGAACTGATGCTAAATCAATTATAGATTTTTATAACATTGTAGGTGGAGAAACGAATTTTTTATCATTTGGAGGAAATGAGTTTCAAAGAAATGAACTAGAGTATCAAACATTTTTAGAAGATACTTTCAATGAAAAAAATTCAATTATATTATTAGGCACGATCAATGATCAAATAATAAGTATCGGTTCAATCAATTCTAGTCAAAAGGAACGTACAAAGCATGTTGGTACCCTAGGCATTGTAATTAAAAAAAAATATTGGGGATTAAGTTTAGGGAAGTTATTAATGCAATCATTAGTTGATTGGGCTAAACAAAATAATCTAACTAGAAAAATTCAATTAGTTACGAACGAAGATAATCATAAAGCTATTCAATTATATAAAAATTTAGGATTTGAAATTGAAGGTGTAATGAAAGAAGATACTTATATAAATGGAAAATACTGTAATACTTTAATGATGGGTTTATTTATTAAATAGTACTGAAAATAAAGTTCTATTATAGACACAAAAATTAATAAAATTTAAATCTAAAAAAAGACGAACTACAATCCAATTAGAGCTTTATATATTATAGAAAGATAATGATTTTATAAAGGTGTAAATATGATTAAAGATTTATTTCTTAATTTTTCATTGTTAATATTTTTCTTAATTGGGTTTAATCGAATTCAAAATATTTTAAAGCAAAAGTTTAAAAAAGAGTATCCAATTATTATAGGTGTACTACATGGAATATTTGGCATTATTTTAATTATTTTTGGAGTGAGCGTCTATCATAATAACATTCTAGATTTTAGACATCTTGCTATTTTATCTGCTGCATATTTTGGAGGGATTAGATCTGCCTTTATTACTAGCATTATGCTTATTGCATTTCGCTTTTCTTATTTTGGTGTAAACGATGGTTCAATATATGCATGTGTAACAATCACAATTAATGCAGGTGTCAGCGGGCTTCTAAATAGATGGATTAAACAATATTGGACTAAATGGTTTACTATGATTTCTTTTTTAGTCTTACTAAGCAGTTTTTTCTTTGTCTATCAACATATTAAATTTTCAAGCTCTATTGTTCCTGTGATGCCAGTTTATGAAATAGCAATCTTATTATGTGGTACGTTCATGGCTTTTTTTATTCACTTTTTAAATAAAAATGACAAATTAAAGATTGCACTTAAAGAAAGTGAAGAAAGATATCGAACATTAATAGAAACTTCCCCAGATGGAATATTTGTCCAAATAGACGGAGTAATAAAGTTGGCAAATCAAAAAGCTGCTAATCTACTTGGCGCTAACTCACCTTCTGAATTAATAGGAATCTATGTATTTGATTTGATAGAACCTACAGGGTTAAATGATTCATTTAGTCGCTATCAACAATTTCTTAATAGTGATCTTATACAAGATCATAAAGAAAGTAGCTATATCCGTTTAGATGGTTTGAAAATTGATTTATCATTTTCTGGTTCAAAAGTAATATACGAGGGCCAACTAGCAACGATGGTTGTTTTTAGGGATATTACTGAACAAAAAGAATCAGAACGAAAATTACAACAAGCAAATCATTTATTACATAAACTATCAATTACAGACGGTTTAACAGGATTAGCAAATAGACGATATTTTGATGAAGTTTTTCAAATTAAATGGGATGAGGCTCGAACGAATCAAACTCCGATTGCAATAATGTTAATTGATATTGATTCATTTAAACTATTCAATGATACTTATGGTCATTTAGAAGGGGATAAATGTCTACAAACTGTAGCAAATGCCATTTCTATCAATTTATTAAGAGATAATGATTTCTCTGCAAGATATGGCGGCGAAGAGTTTGTTGGTATTTTATCAGAAACAAGTGAAGGGGAAGCATTTTATATTGCAGAAAAAATTCGAAATGTAATAGTAGATTTGAAGATTCCAAATGAAAAGTCATTAGTTTCCCCATTTGTAAGTGCTAGTATTGGGTTGGTAAATTTAGTGCCAAATGATTCAATTGACTTAGTAGATGCCATAAATTTTGCCGACAAAGCTCTGTACTTGGCTAAATTGAATGGTAGAAATCAAGTACATGTATATTCTAATTTGGAAATGTCTTTCGTTAAAAAAGCCTTGTGATATTTAATCACAAGGCTTTTTGTTAAAGTAGCTATAGTTTTTAGAAGCACGTAAACGATCTAATTCGATGTGTATCGATTCCAAAGAATACCCATCTCCAGCCAATCCATCTCCAACCTGCAACTGAAGTTCTGCCGACGAAGGTTGGAAAGAACCAAAATTGTTCACCATTATTCAACCATACATAAGTATTTCTAAAACGACAACCAGAAATTGCACCTGGATCTACCGCAAATGTTGTAGCTTGAGACATTGTTGGCGTGAATGAAGGAGGTGGTGCAGTCGGTTGACCTTGAGACCCGCCATGCCCCCCCCCACCCGGTTGTCCCGGAAATCCTGGGAATCCACCTGGTTGCCCTGGGAATCCGCCCGGTTGTCCCGGAAAGCCTGGAAATGTTCTATATTGAGGGAAAAAGTTCATATTATCAACTCCTTTTTAGTTTTATCCTTATTAAAGTATGAAAATTAATGTTTTTTGTTTGGGCTGATAGTTAAATATCCATTTTAACTAGGGAAGTTTGCTTATATAAAAGATTTGAGCCTGACAATATTGTTGAATCTTAGAGAAGGATGATCAACTTCTCTTTTTTTAATGTTCAAAGTTAGTAAATTTTACTTATCCTAATCATCAAAAGTACCAAATATTTTCAAAAAAAGAATGAGACTTTACTAAAAAATACCTATTTTTACTTTTAAGGGTAAAAAAATTACTTCTTAAAGTAAAAAACACTTGCGTTTTTCTTTAAATTCGAATAAATTAAACTTAAAGGAGGAGAAAAATGGAAAATTTACGCTTGAATGTCGCATTATTACGTCGCAGAGTACCGAATTTGACTACTTCTGCAAAATCTGTTGGACTTCGACCAGCTACAGTTTCAAACTTATGTACTGGAAAAATTCCAATTGGTCGCTCAGAAGTAAAAACACTAGTCGCATTAGCTGCTTTAGCAGAATGTACATTGGATGAACTTATTATTAGAGGGGAGAAGATTGAGATGATTGAAACGGGAATAAAAACGCTTGATTTATTTGCTCCATTAGTAAAAGGTGGTACAGTCGGTTTGGTTGCAAGACCTGGCATGGGTCAATTAGTCGTATTAGCAGAAATGTTTTATAAATTAAAGAATGATTCATATTTTACAATTCTATTAAAACCAGAAGGTGAGCATCCAGATATAGACGCTATTCTAGCTGATGTAAATTTAGTATGTCATTCAACTGATGAAGTGTATGAAGCAATAGCAAAAGCGGGAAAAAACGTAGAGTTTGCTTTCGCGGCGGATCGTTCAAACGTCATTACAGGTGATATTAACCGTCTCCAACAAAAATTATCAGATATAGGTATTGAAGGTGTAACTACATTTTTAGTTGATATAAAAGGAGAAGCGGTGGACGAAGATTTCCCATATGGACCATTAGAAACATTATGGCAGTTTGATGCAGATTTAGCTTTCAGACATAAATACCCTGCAATTAATCCTATTCATTCAACATCTACAGTTTTAGAAGATAATCAATCAGATCAAACCCACAACCAAGTACAAAAGGCAGCTCAGAAATTACTACGTAGATATCGTGAGCTAAGGTCATTAGTAGCAGTACATGGAATTGATTCATTACCTGAAAATGAAAAATTGACCTATAAACGTGGTGAATTATTAGAAGCATATTTAACACAACCATTTTTCGTAGCAGAAGAATTCACAGGTACAAAAGGGGCATCTGTTAATTTGCAAAATACTTTACAGGATGTTCGAAAACTAATTGATGGTGCTTACGATTCGATGGAAGTAGATAAAATGAATTTTATTGGTAGCTTGTAGAAAATTAAAACAACATTATTTGAATTACCAGTGTGACGTTTGTTTATGTGTCACACTTTTTTATATTTTACCTAAATATAGTTTTCTGGAAGATTGTAGTATAAAATTTAAGAATTATTTAAGAATTTAATAATAGGCAATTAATTTTTCTGAATTATAATATGTCACAAACAAAGATCTTAAAGTAAGTGTTCATCATTCGCCTGAAAGTTGGAGTATATTTTGTCGATTCGAAAACGGTTAATTTTATCTAATATTGCAATGATTGTTATTCCGATCATTTCTTTTATCCTTATCGAGATTATGCTCGGTGTATTTTACTATAAAGTTTTTGAACCTAAATTTAATGGTCATCCACCACATTCTTTTTATTTTTTCCGTTTCGGAATTATTGTCCCTATTTTTGCAATTACAAATGGGGTGCTTTCGTTTTTTGTTTCAAGAAGCATACTAAGACCTGTAAAAAATCTTACAAATGCTGCTAAACAAATTAGTGAAGGAAATTTAAACTTTGAAGTTAAACCAATAAACAAAGATGAACTAGGTCAATTAGCAGTTAGCTTTGAATTAATGAGACGAAATCTAAAAGAGTCAGCAGAAATTCAGAAAAAATATGAAGAAAATCGTAAAGAATTAATTGCAAATATTTCACATGATCTTAAGACACCAATTACGTCAATAAAAGGCTATATTGAAGGGATTAAAGATGGCGTGGCGAATACACCAGAAAAAATGGAGCGGTATATTGAAACAATCTATATGAAAACCTTGGATATGGATCATTTGATTAATGAACTTTTTCTTTATTCGAAGCTAGATTTAAAACGTGTACCATTTCATTTTGAAGAAGTAAATATTCATGATTATTTAGTCGATAGTATCGAGGAGTTAAAATTTGATTTAGAACCGATAAATGTAAGGATTACTTATAGTGATAATGTGGATCGAAAGAATAGTATTGTTCTGATGGACCGGGAACAATTCAAACGTGTAATGACAAATATCATTCAAAATAGTTTGAAATACATGGATAAAGATGAAAAAAGAATTTCCATAACATTAATAGACGACAAAGAAAAAATAACGATAAAATTTCATGATAACGGTAAAGGAATTTCAAAAGAGGCACTTCCGTATATATTTGATCGTTTTTACCGGGCCGATCCATCAAGAAATGTGTCAACAGGTGGGACTGGATTAGGACTGGCTATTGCAAAAAGAATCGTTGAAGAGCACGGTGGAGAAGTACGGGCAGAAAGTGAAATTGGTAGATGTACAACTATTTTTCTTACATTAAATAAGAAATAAAAATCAAAGGTGACAAAATGAAAAAGATTTTAATTATTGAAGATGATCAAAGTATCGCATTATTACAAAGAGATTATTTAGAAATAAATGATTTTGCAGTTGAAATAGAATCTAATGGAAAAAGCGGACTTCAAAAAGCTTTATCTAAGGAATATGATTTAATCATACTTGACTTAATGTTGCCAGAATTAAATGGATTTGAAATATGTAAAAAAATCCGGGAAAGTAAAGACATCCCAATCTTAATTGTTTCAGCAAAAACGGAAGATATAGATAAAATTAGAGGTTTTGGACTAGGGGCAGATGATTTTATCGTGAAACCATTTAGCCCAAGTGAATTAATAGCCAGAGTAAAAGCGCATCTTTCAAGGTATCAACGTTTAGCAAGTAAAGGTCAAATTAATGAAGAAGAAATTCAAGTTAGAGGACTTACGATTCAAAAGGATTCTAGAAAAGTTCTTGTTAATGGCGACGAAAAAATATTCACAACGAAGGAGTTTAACTTACTTACTTTTCTTGCTTCCAATCCAAATAAAGTATTTAGTAAAGAATTATTATTTGATCGTATTTGGGGATTTGAAACTGTTGGTGATATTTCTACTGTAACTGTTCATATCCGGAAAATCCGTGAAAAAATAGAAGTTGACCCGTCCAACCCAAATTATATTGAGACGGTTTGGGGAGCGGGATATCGGTTCAAAGATTAAAATTAATAATTAGTATATTAATGGGGGATCTCATCAGTTTGTAAACGGGCTTATGGGATGGCTCTTTTTTTATACCCGCTCATGAATGAAGGAAAGAAACTTTATTTGGTCGTCATAAAAAGAAGCAATATTTCAATTCAAAAATGATTTAAGAATTATTTAAGAAATTGATAATGGTAGTTTTATATCTTGCCACTATGATTAAAAGTATAAAATTAATGAAAACGGAGGTAACAAAATAGTGGCTAAAAAGAAAATAAATTTAACGAAAAAAAATATATTAGTTAGTGTACATGTGTTAGCAGTATGTGCTTGGTTTGGAGGTACATTAAGTTTAATCATATTAGGATTATATTTGAAAAATGCGCAAAACTCAGAGCAACTTATTTATACATTATCGAGCATGCATATAATTGATGAAAATTTACTAAAGTACCCTGCACTTGCAACTTTAATTACTGGAATTTTACTTTCAATTTGGACTCAATGGGGATTAGTAAAATATTATTGGGTTGTTATTAAACTCGCTCTAACTGTCTTAACTATCCTGATTGGAATCTTTTTAATTAATGATTGGTTCTCCTATTTAGTAAATACCGCAGAAGCATTAGGGGCCAGTGCGCTTAATGAACATAAATTTGAATCAACTTGGATTTCAATTATGATAACTGGAGCATTTAACTTAAGTTGTTTAGCACTCATGACATTCATTACGTATTTTAAACCTTTTGGTAAAATCAAAAAGAATAAAAAAGTATCAACAACATAAAAATCACTTGTTATGGAGTTCCAACTGATTAAGAAGTAATACTAATTGAGTATTACTTCACGCTGTTGAAAAAGAACTTTGTCAATTAAGATGGAATTATATCACTGATAAATAAGTTGTATGATCATGATTTCCACTACAGTGTGCTCGCTTTCCATGGGGCGAGATTCTTTAGCCTCCTCGACATTAGCCTGTGTGGTCTTTAGCCTTCCCGCTAATCCCATAGGAGCCTGGCACCCTTTCGTTCCAATCAACTTCTAGATAAAAAAGAATAATCTAATTGTAAGTGATAGATAATCAACACCTTACAAATCATTATAAATATTGAGCCTCAAAGATATTTGTCATAATAATAACGTTAATTTGTGTTGAATTTATGCAAGTTAGTTAAAAAAATATATTAAATCAATTGTCTTTCAATAAGAGACGATTAAAAGATCATATTTAAAAATATTGCAAATTGCATCGAATATCATTAAATGTTCGTATTTTTTATATTGACTACAATATATTTCAACACTCTGAAGTAATACTATTTGAGTATTACTTTTTTTTATGAAAAAACTATAATATTTTACCAAAAAATTAAACATTCTAATTAATGTGTCTTTATAAAATCAACATTGAAAGTAAACGTTTTATTTAATATGACATTTGTCATCTTTTTCATATGACGCCTGCTACTACCACTAGGCAAATTAACTTATATAATTAGGATAATATAATATTGATAAGTTACAACATTAGGAAGGAAATTCTAAATGTCAAAAGAAAATCAAAAGAGTTTACGAAAACAAATAATTCCTTATGAAAAATCAAATTTAAAAGCTAGTATTTGGCAAATGATTAATACTTTTATTCCATTTATATTTTTATGGTATCTTGCTTATAAAAGTATTTCGATTTCAGTAGTATTAACAATCTTTATTGATATTGTTGCTGCACTATTCTTAATAAGGGTATTTATCATCTTCCATGATTGTTGTCATCAATCATTTTTTAAGAATAAAACAGCTAATAAAGTTCTTGGCACAATTACGGGTGTTGTTACTTTATTTCCATTCAGTCAGTGGAAGCATAGTCATTCAATCCACCACGCTACAAGTGGGAACTTAGATAAACGCGGGATTGGAGATATGTGGGTTTTAACAGTTGAAGAATATGTTGAAGCATCGTTCTGGACAAAAATACAATATCGTCTATACCGTAATCCATTAATCATGTTTGGTTTAGGACCAATTTATATCGTGTTAATTACAAATCGATTCAATACGAAAAATGCAAAATTAAAAGAAAGACTAAACACATATTTAACGAATATTTTAATTGTTGGGGTTTCAGCTTTATTTTGCCTTATAATTGGTTGGAAAAGTTATTTATTAGTAGAAGGTCCGATCTTTTTCATTTCGGCAGTATTAGGAATTTGGCTTTTCTATGTACAACACCAATTTGAAGACACTTATTTTGAAGAAGATACGAATTGGGAATATGTAAAAGCAGCGGTTGAAGGAAGCTCGTTTTATAAACTTCCAAAATTATTGCAATGGATTACTGGTAATATTGGATACCACCATGTTCATCATTTGAGTCCAAGAGTACCGAATTATAATTTAGAATCTGTTCATAATAATACGCTTCCATTACAAAATGTACCGACGATTACACTTAAAACTAGTTTAACCTCTTTAAAATTTAGATTATGGGATGAAGAAACAAAACAATTTGTAGGATTTAAAGATATAAAATCAATCTATAAAGTAAATCGCGAAAGTTCAGACACTGTCTGAACTTTCGATGTATTTTATTTACATTTTTATAAAGATTACCTTTGCTTAAATATGATAAAATTGTTAAAGAAAGGACACAAAACGTTTGAAAATGAGGTAAATTTATGTTTAAAAGATATTTAGTTTTCCTAAAAAGTACTGGGATCTCACCATATATTTGGACAGTTTTAGGAATTTCTCCATTTTATTTTATTTTTCTTTCTGCACATTCGACTTTAAGAATCATAATAGGAATTTTACTTACAATATCATTTTTTATAATCTATCGATTGGCGTACATATCAAAAGGCTGGTCAATTTATCTTTGGTCATCAATTTTAATCATCATATCCACTTCAATGAATATACTTTTTAGTTATGTATATTTTGCTTTTTTTATAGCATATATGATTGGAAAGAGAAAAAATCGAGTTACATTTTTAACTTTATATATCCTTCACTTAGTAATCACTACAATATCAATCAACATCACGATTATACTTCAAGAAGAATTAATAATTAGGCAACTTCCATTTATTATCATTACTTGGATTAGTGTCATTTTGTTACCATTTAGTCTTTACAGTCGAAATGAAAGAGGGCAATTGGAAGAAAAGCTAGTAGATGCAAATAAACGTATATCAGATCTTGTAAAACTAGAAGAACGTCAAAGAATTGCTCGTGATTTACATGATACGCTTGGTCAAAAACTTTCACTGATTGGCTTAAAAAGTGACTTAGCTAGAAAATTAATTATAAAGGATCCAGAATTAGCTCAAAATGAATTAAGAGATGTTCAGCAAACGGCCAGAACAGCTTTAAATGAGGTTCGAAAAATAGTTTCTCAAATGAGAGGGATCCGAATTAAGGATGAACTAATTAGGATTAAGCAAATTCTACAAGCGGCGGAAATTACAGTTGAATGTAACGATAATCTTCAACTGACAAATGTCTCCTTACTGACAGAAAATATTGTTAGTATGTGCTTAAAGGAAGCCGTAACAAATGTTGTAAAACATAGTAATGCTACTTTATGTAGAATTTCAATTAAACAAATGAAGAATGAAATAATTTTTTCCGTTATAGATAATGGAGTTGGTTGTAAATTGGATAAGTTTACAACCGGATATGGGTTAATTGGAATGAAAGAACGTCTCGAATTTGTGAATGGAACGTTAGAGGTAAACTGTGAAAACGGAATGACTTTAATTATGAAAGTTCCAATAGATGTAAAACAAATTGAAGTGGAGGAACTAGAATGATTAGGATCGTAATTGCTGAAGACCAACGAATGCTATTAGGTGCTCTTGGTTCTTTACTTAATTTAGAAGATGATATGGAAGTTGTTGGTCAAGCTTCAAACGGAGAAGAAGCAGTTAAACTAGTCAAGCAATTACAACCTGATATTTGTATAATGGATATTGAAATGCCTGGTAAAACTGGACTTGAAGCTGCAGAAGACTTAAAAATTTTCGATTGTAAAGTTATTATATTAACAACTTTCGCAAGATCTGGTTATTTTCAACGAGCATTAAAAGCAGGTGTAAAAGCCTATTTATTAAAAGATAGTCCAAGCGAAGAGTTAGCAAGCTCCATCAGAAGTATTATTGCAGGGAAGAGAATTTATGCCCCGGAACTTATGGACGATGTATATGCCGAGGAGAATCCATTAACTGACCGAGAAAAAGAAGTATTAGAGCTAGTAGCTGATGGTAAGAATACTCAAGAAATTGCGGATGAATTGAGTCTAAAAACCGGAACAGTAAGAAATTATATTTCTATGATTTTGGACAAATTAGAAGTTAAAAATAGAATCGAAGCTATAAAACAATCAAAAGAAAAAGGTTGGTTTAAGTGAAGATAATGGCAGGGATTATGAAAACAAGAAAAGCAGGTTGGGCAAGTATTTCAATACTTTAGCTCCTAAAACCTGCATTCCTTTTCTCTATTTAGTTTCCTGCTTTTCTTTTTTCTTTTTTTCTAGATTTTGTTTTTGTTTTTCCAGGTTTTTGAACTTCTTTAAAAAATTCGTCTAGCTCCTGGTTGAACTTATCTGTTTCTTCCAAGAATAAAAGATGACTACTTTTATAAAATGGAACAAATTTTGAACCTTTTATATTTTTTTGAATAAACTCACCAGCTGCTAAAGGAAAAAATCCATGACTACCAAAACAAATTAAAGTTGGAATATCGACATTACAAAGAGTATCCCGATAATCCACTGCGGTTTGATTAAATACAATAGTACTTGCAATTGCTGCAGGTAATTTATTCATTTCTTTTAAAATCCATTTATGTTCTTTTGGATCAGGTTGATCCATATACATACCATATATAAAATCGCTATTAAATTTGTTCTGGTCTTCCTGTATGGATTGCATGACATTTTTTAATATCGTAAAATCAAATGCGCCAAACTCCCAATCTGGCCATATATAATCGGATGCAGATTGATCAACAACTGTAAGCCCTTTAATATTTTTAGTCCCAAATTGATTAACATAATCCCACAATACAAAAGCTCCCATTGACCAGCCTACTAAAATTACATCCTTCAAATCTAGTTTTTCGATAAAGCATTTTAAATCTCGAGCGTACTGTGCCACTGTATGCCCATATTGAACTTTTGAGGACTTCCCATGTGCCCGTAAGTCTAAAGTAATGACTCGATAATTTTTACTAAAATACGGAACTTGTTTATGAAAAAACTTACTACTCATCATAACGCCATGTACAAAAATAACTGTTTGACCTTCTCCATGATCTTCATAATAGAGCTTTGTATGAGAATCTAGTTCAACATATGCCAATCTAATCGCCTCCATTGGCTTTTAAGTGTATTACTTTCTTATATTATTTCATCCAAGAATAATTCATGACTATTCGCTATTTCTTTGAAAAAGGCTGTTTAAGTAAAAGTTCCTGACTTATTAAAAGTGTAGTAGATTATTTAACTTCTATCAGGAATGAAGCTGTATAAGAAAGAATTAACTGATAAATTTTAATGTTTTTCTATTTAAAATAAAAATGTGGTAAAATTCAGATAAATATACAAATTATCCAAGCATTTAAAAGAGAATAACTTTTTTATAAATATACTATTTTGAATGAAAAGGAGAGAAATAAATGAATGTGATTGAGGGTTTTATTGAAGTAACAGGCGGGAAAGTGTGGTATCAAGTTCATAATAAGAATTCATCTAAAACTCCTGTTGTTGTTTTACATGGGGGACCTGGTTCATCTCATTATTCCATGCAAGGTCTACAAGTATTAGCAGAGGACCGTCCAGTTATTTTTTATGATCAGTTAGGATGTGGAAAGTCTGACCGTCCAACAGATACTTCTTTATGGAATATTGATAGATTTGTGGAAGAATTAGCCCAAATCCGTGAAGTACTTTCGCTTGATGAGTTTCATATACTCGGTCATTCGTGGGGGACAACCCTTGCTGCAGCTTATTATTTAACGAGACCAGATGGAGTGAAGAGTATTATCTTTTCAAGCCCTTGTTTAAGCGCTCCACTTTGGGCAGAGGATCAGGATCGAAATCGAAAACTACTCCCACTTGATGTACAAGAAACATTAATAAAGTGCGAGGAAAATGGAACAACAAATTCAGAGGAGTACAAAAAAGCAACTGCAGTATTTAACAAAAATTTCGTTTGCAGACTAGACCCGAAACCTGAATTTCTGAAAGATGGAGCACACTTTAGAAATCCGGAAGTTTACAATATTATGTGGGGCCCATCAGAGTTTCATGTTACTGGAAACTTAAAGGATTTTGACTGTACTTCAAAATTAAAAGACATTCAAGTGCCAACAATTTATACTTGTGGGCGTTACGATGAAGCAACTCCTAAATCAACAGAATACTTCAGTGAGCTAACACCTAATGGAAAATTCCACGTATTTGAGCAAAGTGCACATATGCCATACATAGAAGAGCCGGAAGAGTATATACGAGTAGTTGAAAGCTTTTTGAAGGAAGTTGAGTAACAAAAATAAATTGAACAACTGAAACGCAAGGTTAATACCTTGTGTTTTTTTTTT